>NZ_CP095845.1:0-3300000 GCF_025727575.1 Sphingopyxis sp. GC21
CGGCATGTGGTGGGCTGCGGGGCGATCGGGCCGCCGTGGGGGCATATTGGGGGCATGGATTGTGGTGCAAAGCGGGGACAGGCGTGACGACAAGGCAGGCATGGAAACGATGAACGCCGATGCCGCGACGCTTTGGCCGCGCGTGGCCGAAGGGCTGCGCCGCGATCTGGGTGCGCGCACCTTCGATCATTGGCTGAAGCCCGTCCGTTTCGCCGAATATTGCACCCTGTCGGGCGTCGTGACGCTGGAAACCGCGAGCCGCTTTTCGGCCAACTGGATCAACGAACGATTCGGCGAGCGCCTCGAACTGGCGTGGCGCCAGCTGCTGCCCGCGGTGCGCAGCGTGTCGGTGCGCGGCGGAGTTGCCGCTGCCGAGCGGGCGAGCGTGCTCGCCTCGGCGCCGCTTCCCAGCTTCGAAGTGCCGGTGCAAGTCGCCGCGCCCGCCGCCAATCCCGCGCTGCTCGGCTTCGATCCGCGGCTCTGTTTCGACCGCTTCGTCGTTGCGCGCTCGAACATTCTCGCTGCCAATGCGGCGCGCCGCATGGCGATGGTGGAAACGCCGCAGTTCAACCCGCTTTATCTCTGCTCGGGCACCGGGCAGGGCAAGACGCATCTCCTGCAGGCGATCGCGCAGGACTATGCTGCCGCGCACCCGACCGCGACCATCATCCTGATGTCGGCGGAAAAATTCATGCTCGAATTCGTCGGCGCGATGCGCGGCGGCGACATGATGGCGTTCAAGGCGCGGCTCCGCGCCGCCGACCTCCTGCTCCTCGACGATCTGCAGTTCGTGATCGGCAAGAATTCGACGCAGGAAGAGCTGCTCCATACGATCGACGACCTGATGACCGCGGGCAAGCGGCTCGTCGTCACCGCCGACCGGCCGCCCACGATGCTCGACGGGGTCGAGGCGCGGCTGCTGTCGCGCCTGTCGGGCGGGCTTGTCGCCGATATCGAGGCGCCCGAGGACGATCTGCGCGAACGCATCATCCGCCAGCGCCTTGCCGCCATGCCGATGGTCGACGTGCCCGACGACGTCGTCGCCTATCTCGTCCGCCATTTCACGCGCAACATCCGCGAACTCGAAGGCGCGCTCAACAAGCTGCTCGCCTATGCAGCGCTGACGGGCGCCAAGGTCGATCTGGCGCTCGCCGAAGATCGGCTTGCCGAAAATGTCCGCAGCGCGCGCCCGCGGATCACGATCGAGGAAATCCAGCGTGCGGTCTGTGCCCATTACCGGCTCGACAAGGCCGAAATGGCGTCGAAACGCCGCGTCCGCGCGGTTGCGCGCCCGCGCCAGGTCGCGATGTATCTCGCCAAGGAACTGACGCCGCGCTCCTATCCCGAGATCGGCCGCCGCTTTGGCGGGCGCGACCATTCGACGGTGATCCACGCGGTCCGCACGGTCGAGGCGCTGCGCGTGACCGACAGCGAACTCGACGGCGAAATCGCCGCGATCCGGCGCAGCCTCAACAACTGATCCACAGACTTATACCGGGCTTATCCCCGGACTTTTGCCGGGATCGGCGGGCGCTTCGGCCGTAGCGAAACTGCGCCCATTTTGACATCGGCATATCCTAGGGTCTTCACCCTACGGCGGCTTGACCGAAAGTTTCAGCTTGCTACTGATCGCGGGACATAAAGAAACCAAAAGTCTCTTGGAGAAGATGCCCGATGCACCCGTCTGTTCATGCTGCCAGCTCGCCCGACAAACCCGCAGTAATCGTCGCCGAAACCGGTGAGACGATCAGCTATGCCGAACTCGACGCAGCGTCGAACCGCGCCGCGCAGCTGTTTCGCAGCCACGGGCTGAAGCATGACGATGTCGTTGCTTTTATGCTGGAAAACACGCCGCATTATTATGGGCTGACCTGGGGGGCACAGCGCGCGGGGCTGCGCTATGTCTGCATTTCGTCGCGGCTGACGCAGGACGAGACCGACTATATCCTTGAAAATTCGGGCGCGAAGATGCTCGTCGTCTCGGCCAGCCTCGCATCCGCGGCACTCCAGCTCGAAACTCGGATCGAACGCTATTCGATGGGTGGCGCGATTGACGGATGGCCCCGAATCGAGGACGCGCTGGCCGCGATGCCCGCGACGCGTATCGCCGACGAACGCGCCGGGGTCGACATGCTCTATTCGTCGGGGACGACCGGCCGGCCCAAGGGGGTCAAGGTGCCGCTCCCCGAAGAGGAGGAGATCGACGCGCCGAACAGTCTGGTGATGCTCGCTTCGGCGGCGTTCGGCATCAACGCCGACAGCATCTATCTTTCGCCCGCGCCGCTCTATCACGCGGCGCCACTCCGCTGGTCGATGACGATCCACCGGCTTGGCGGCACCGTCGTACTGATGAAGAAATTCGACCCCGAAGCCGCGCTGGCGGCGATCCAGCATTATCGCTGCAATGCGGCGCAGTTCGTGCCCACCCATTTCGTCCGCATGCTCAAATTGCCCGCGGAGGTGCGCGCGCAATATGATGTGTCGTCGATGAAGAGCGCGATCCACGCTGCGGCGCCGTGCCCGGTTCCGGTCAAGCAGGCGATGATCGACTGGTGGGGGCCGGTGCTTCTCGAATATTATGCGGGGTCGGAGGGCAATGGCATGACCTTTGCGACCAGCCAGGACTGGCTGGCGCACAAGGGCACCGTCGGCCGCGCGATCCTGGGGACCGTCCACATCGTCGGCGAGGATAATGAAACCGAAGTGCCGGTCGGCGAGGAGGGCGCGGTCTTTTTCGAAAGCGACAATGTCTTCGAATATCACGACGACCCCGAAAAGACCGCGTCGAGCCGCAATTCGAAGGGCTGGTCGACACTCGGCGACGTCGGCAAGCTCGATGCCGACGGCTTCCTTTATCTCACCGACCGCAAGAGCTTCATGATCATTTCGGGCGGGGTAAACATCTATCCGCAGGAGATCGAAAACCATCTCGTCACCCATCCCAGGGTTGCCGATGTCGCGGTCGTCGGCGGCCCGCACGAGGAAATGGGCGAGGAGGTGATCGCGGTGATTCAGCCCGCCGACATGGCCGACGCGACCGATGAATTCCGCGACGAGCTCGGCGCCTATGCGCGCCAGAAACTGTCGGGCGTGAAGGTGCCGCGCCGGATCGATTTCATGGAGGCGCTGCCGCGCCACGATACGGGCAAACTCTACAAGCGGCTGCTGCGCGACCAATATTGGGAAAAAAAGGCGTGAGCGCACCCCGCGTCAAGACGCGCGACCGCATTCTCGCTGCCGCGCTGCGCCTGTTCAACGAACAGCGCTTCGGCAGCGTATCCACCGCGGCTATCGCCGCCGATGTCGGCATCGCCGAGGGCAATCTCTGGTATCATTTCCGCAGCAAGCGCGCACTCCTCGACGCGATCAGCGCCGATTTCGCCGAGGCGATCGAAGAGCGGCTACAACTGCAGCCGTCCGATGATGGCGATCTGATCGAAGAATATGTCGCACTGCTCGCCTGCATGCAGCGCGAACTCCATACCTTCCGCTTTCTCTATCGCGACCGCGCCGATTATGGCGAATCGAGCCCGATCATTCTCGACCACATCGACGGCTGGTACGAACGCGTGCACGGCCAGCTGATGCTCTATCTCGGCGCGATGATCGATCGCGGCCACCTCGACTGGTCGCGCGCGCGGCTCGGCGATCTTTGCACCAATGCGCTGGTGATCCTGCGCTTCGGTCTCGAATATCAGCGCGAGATGGATCCGGCGGCGGTCGGCGACCTCGATAGCGCGCGCTGGACCGTCGAACGGCATCTGACCTTGTTCGAGGACCGGCTCGATCCCGCTGCGGCGCGCCGCTTCCACCGCGCGATCGAACAGGCCGACCTGCAGGGCTGACGCGCCCCTCCATTTCCGAAGGATCGATCATGCCGCGCCAGCTGGAATTCTTTTTCGACCTATCGTCGCCCTGGACTTATCTGGCGTTCACCAACGTCCAGCCGCTGATCGCGCGCACCGGCGCCAGCGCGACCTTTCGGCCGATCCTGGTCGGCGGGGTGTTCAACGCTGTGAACCAATCGGTCTACGCGGCGCGCGAACAGAGCGGCAATCGCAAGCTGCAACATAGCTGGAAGGTGCTGGGGGACTGGGCGCGGCTTGCGGGGGTGGAGATGAATTTCCCCTCCCGCTGGCATCCGGCAAAGAGCGTCGCGGCGATGCGCTTCGCCACCGCGCTCGAGCCCGATCAGCCGGCGCTGATCGCCTTCGCCCGGGCGGCGTTCGAATCCTATTTCGGCGCGCAGGACAATCTCGACGACCCCGCGGTGCTCGAAGCGGCAGCAACGCGCGCGGGCCTCGACGGCGCGGCGATCCGCGACGCGGCGGCGAGCGATTCGGTCAAGGCGCGGCTGCGCGCCAATACCGACGAGGTGATCGCGCGCGGCGGCTATGGTTCGCCGTCGATGTTCGTCGACGGCGATGATATGTATTTCGGCAACGACCAACTGCCGCTCGTCGAAGCGGCGCTTTTGAAAGCCTGAGAGGATTCTCCATGCAGGACCGTATTTCGATCACCATGCTCGACGACGGCATCGCCGACGTCCGCCTGATCCGCACCGACAAGATGAACGCGCTCGACGGCGCGATGTGGGAGGCGCTTGCAGCGGCGGTCGACCAGCTCAAGGCGACCGCGGGGCTGCGCGTCGTCGTCCTGTCGGGCGAGGGGCGCGCCTTTTGCGCCGGGCTCGATCTCTCCAGCCTCGGCGGCGAGCGCGATCCGGGCGCGAGCAGCGCCGGCGGCGGGCTCGCCGAACGGACGCGCGGCCTTGCCAACAACGCGCAATATGCCGCCTGGGGCTGGCGCGAACTGCCGGTGCCGGTGATCGCGGCGGTGCACGGCGTCGCCTTTGGCGCGGGCAGCCAGATCATGGCCGCAGCCGATATCCGCATCGTTCATCCCGATACGCGGATCGCGATCATGGAAATGCGCTGGGGCCTTGTCCCCGATGTCGCCGGCATGGCGCTGTGGCGCACCCAGGTCGCCGACGACGTGCTGCGCGAGATGATCTACACCAACCGCGAATTCAACGGCGTCGAGGCAAAGGCGCTGGGCTTTGCGACGCATGTCGCCGAAGAACCGCTCGCCAAGGCGATGGAACTTGCGGGGGTGATCGCGGGCAAGAATCCACATGCGATCCGCGGCGCCAAGCGGCTGTGCAACATGCTCGCCGACGCGAGCGATGCCGAAATCCTGCAGGCCGAAAGCGACGAACAGATAAAGGTCATCCGCACCCCCAATCAGATGGAGGCGGTGATGGCCCATATGCAGAAGCGCAAGCCCGACTTCGCCGATTGAGCGGAGGCGTCAGAGCATCGGATTCGTCAGAGTAAGCGCAAGAACCGCGCCGCGTTGCCCCAGTCGGCGGCGCGGCGGTCGCGCGCCTTTTGCGCTTCACTGTCGGCGCCCCAGCGGCGTTCCTGATACAGTTCGTCGAGGCTGACCGCCTCCCACAGCATGTCGGCGGCGAAGGCATCCTCGACGAGCGCGAGCCCGGCGACGAGCGACCCGCCGATGGTGACGAGAGGCGACAGCGGCGCGAGGCGAAAGGGATCGAGCGCGTGCACCGCCTCGCGCAGCGCCGCGACCGTCGCGGCGGGCTGGTCGATCGGCAGCACGCCTTGTGCCAGCGCGAATTCGATGCCGTGCCGCGCCTCCGCCCAGGCGAGCAGCGGATTCCACGCCGAAGCCTGTTCGCCTTGCAGCGCGGCATCGCGGTCGTCGCGGTAGCAGAGTAGATCCGTCTGGGCATAGGCGGCGATAGTCTCGGCAAAGGCCGCGCGGTCGCCCGTCGCCAGATCGATCGCGGCGTTGGCGATACCGGTCATCGGCATCGCCGCCGGGTCGATGTCGCTGCCCTGCGCATTCCATTCGGCGGCGATCGCTTCGGCGAGCCTCTCGCTCGGCACCACCAGCGGCGCGCGCGCGGGGGTGCGCACCGGGCGCCCGTCGAGCGCGATGCCTCGGCCGCCGTCCTGGGGGACGGTCGCGGCATTCTTCCAGAAGCGTTTCATGGCGCGGGCGGTGTCCGCCAGCGGCGCGCCAGGATGCGCGGCATGATTGCGAAATCGAACACGCCGGTCAGGACAACGATCACACCGATCCAGCGATCGGTGGGCTGACCGGCGATTGCCCAGCCGCCCCGTATGAGCACGAAGCCCGCCATGATGAAAAGCGCGCCGACGATTCGCATCGCCGACAGCGCGAAAAAGCGCTTCTTGGCCAGCCGGTCCTGTTCGTTGCTCATGCCCCCGCCTTATCGCCTGCGAGCTGGCGCATCAAATGCGCCAAGGCGCCGTGGCCCGTCCGCTCGATTCCCGCTGCCACGCGCTCGCGCTCGGCGGCAACCTTGTTCTGCGACAGTTTCACCGTCGGCCGCCATGCGCTGATCCGCATCTCGAAGCCGGTGATTGCGCTGGTCAACCGCGCGAAATAGCTGGCGTCCAACTTGGCGCGCGTCCACGGCGGATTTTCGCCAACGCGTGCCTCGTGCAGCATCGACAGCGTGTCGAGCTGCGCGACCAGTTCGGCATCGCCGAGCTTGCGCGGCACGCCTTCCATCTCGACCGCGACATAATTCCATGTCGGCACCGCGGTTGCGGCGTCGGTGTACCAGTTGGCGCTGACATAGGCATCGGGGCCCTGCACCACCGCGAGCGCCGGCGCGCCGGCAAGATGCTTCGTCAGCCCGTTACCGCGCGCGAGGTGGAATTGCAGCGTCGTCGCGTCGGCGCTGAGCACGACGGGCGCGTGGGCGACGCGCGGACCGTCGGGCGTCGCCGCGAAAATGGCGGCAAAGCCGATCTCGCGCACCAGCAGCGCGGCGAGATCGTCCTGCCGGGGCCGGAACGCCGGATTGGGGTGCATCAGCGCGGCTTCCGCGGCGCCGGACCACGGGCGCCCGTCTTGGCGGCGCCGGGCTTCGCCGGGCCGCGCTTTGCGGACGGTTTGCCGCCCGGCTTCGGTGCGCCGGATTTCGCCGTCCCCGGTCTCGACTTCGCTGCTTTCGCCGTCCCCGGTTTCGATTGGACCTTCGCCTCGGCACGGCCGCGCCGTTCGCCGCGTCGTGCCTTGCGCACCTGCTTCGCATGCGCCTTGGCCTTCGCCTTCTGCACCGTCTTGGTCGATACGCGCGGCGCCTCTTCGGTCAGCAGGTCGCCGAGCAGCGGGTCGAAGCCCAGCGCCTCCAGACTTTCGGCGAAATGCGGCGGCAGCGGCGCGCTGATGTCGATCGCGCCGCCGTCGGGATGGTCGATGCGCAGCCGGCGGCTGTGCAGGTGCAGTTTGCGGCTGATGGTTCCGGTCAGGAACGCGCCCTTGCCGCCATATTTGCCGTCGCCGACGATCGGATGGCCGATCGCCGCCATATGGACGCGCAATTGATGCGTGCGGCCGGTCAGCGGCTGCAGTTCGACCCACGCCGCACTGTTCCCCGCGCGTTCGATGACGCGATAGCGCGATTTCGACGGCAGGCCTTTCTCGTCGACGTGCATCTTCTCGCCGCCCGATCCGGGTTGCTTGGCGAGCGGCAGGTCGATCTCGCCCTGCGCGATGTCGGGGACGCCGACAACGATCGCCCAATAGGTCTTGCGAGCGCTGCGGTTCGAAAAGGCCTTGGCGAACCAGGCGGCGGCGCGCGGAGTGCGCGCGACGAGCAGCGCGCCCGACGTATCCTTGTCGAGCCGGTGGACCAGCTTGGGACGCACGGCGGCATCGCCCTGCAGGGCGCCGAGCAGGCCGTCGACATGGCTGTCGGTCTTGGTTCCGCCTTGCGTCGCGAGGCCCGGCGGCTTGTCGAGCACCAGCGCGCTCTTGTCGCGGTGCATGACCATCGCTTCGGCGAGCGCGATATCGGCGGGCGACAGCGCCTTTTCCTTGCGCGGCCGGGGGCCGGTTGGCGCCGTGGGCGGTACCGGCATCGCGATTGTCTGCCCCGCCTCGATCCGGTCCGAGACATCGGCCTTGCGCCCGTCGATGGTCAGTTCACCCGACCGGGCCCAGCGCGCGATCAGCGCGTGGGGCGTGCCCGGCCGGTGCCTTTTGAACCAGCGGTCGAGGCGGATGCCGTCATCCTCCTCGGCGACAATGGCGCTGTCGCCGCTCATGCGGGAAGCTGCCGCATCATGGCCATTCCGACGCCGCACGCCGCAATACCGATGATGACCGACGCGCCGACATAGGCCGCCGCCTGCGCCATCTGGCCCCGTTCGAACAGCGTCCAAAACTCCATGCTGAACGACGAGAAGGTGGTGAAGCCGCCCAGCACCCCGACGCCCAGGAACAGTCGGGCCTGATCGCTGCCGCCGCTACGCGCGAGCCAGCCGATCAGCAGCCCCATCATCAGGCTGCCGGCGATATTGACCGACAAGGTCCACCAGGGAAAGCCGGGGCCAAGCCGCGCGAGCAGGATCTGGCCGACCAGGTGCCGCGCACCCGCGCCGATCGCACCGCCGACCATGACAGGGAAAAGTCCGTTCATCCGCTCGCCCTAGCCGTAAAAGCGCGTGGCGCAAAGCCGGCGATCGCCCGTTGTTGATCGCATCGCTGCCTGTCGGCGACAGGGATCGTCGCCAAGGGGGCACGGCGATGAGAACAAAACAAGTTCCGATCGGACCTTCTTACCGCCTGTCGGCGCTCGGCGAATAGGCGCTGGCGCGCCAGGGAGAGCGCCTGCAGACGCGAAAGGGGCGCGGCCCCCCGGCTACGCCCCTTTCCCCCCTCAACCCCTTCCTCTGGTGGAAGGGGATAACTTTGTTCAGCGCGCGGCCATGCGCACCGGCTTGCCCGCCGATGCCCACTGGATCGCCTCGCTGCCGCCCATTTCGCGGACGAAGCAGCTCTGGCCCTGGGCCTTGAGGCTGCGGCACAGCTTCACGGCGTCGGCGCGCGAGCCGAGACCGTTGACGGTCAAGCGGAAGAAGGTGCGGCCATCGACGACCGCTGAATGGCTCGAAGCCGGATAAGCGGCCAGCACGCCGTTGCGCTTTTTCAACACGCCCCACTTTTCCTTGGCGATGCCCAGGCTGTCATAGGCGCCGAGCTGGACGGCCCAGCCCTGCGGCCTGGCGGCATCGAAGGCGGCGACGCGCGGCATGACCTTCGCGGCCAGTTCCTTCGCTTCGGGCGACGGCTTGCGAACAAAATCGCCCGCGACGCGCGGCGCGGCGCGATAGGGCTTGGCGTCGGCCATGATGACGGGCGCGGCCTTGGGCTGCGGCAGATCGGTGACCGGCACGACGCCATTGGCGTCGCGCTGCGGCATCGGCAGTTCGACCGTGCGGATCGCGCTGTCGGCACTGGCGAGCAGCGGCGGCGGCGGCGCAAACTGACCGACCGGCGCGGGATCGGCGCTCGCCAGAACCGGGGCGTCGGCGGCCGGCGCGGTATCGGCGGCGGCCATCTGCGTACCGGCGAAGTTGCTGAGCGCAAGGCGCACCGGCATACCGGCATCCTGTTGCGGCGTCGTGCCGATCAGGCTCGCGACGCGAAGCTGCGAATTGGGTTGTTCGGCCAGTTTCGACCATTCGGCCATGCGCGTTTCCACCTTCGCGAGCGACAGATCCTGCGACGCGACGATGCGCGCCTGCGCCCAGCGGCCCGACAGGGCAAGCGCCAGCGCCAAATTCTGCCGCGTGCGCGCGGTCGCACCTTCGGCGCGCGCGGCTTCGGTCAGGATATAGATTGCCGATTCGGTGTCTCCGGCCAGCGCGAGCGCGAGGCCGAGGTCGGGGGCCGGAACGGTATCGAAATTTTCCTTGAGCAGCGACACCGCCTGCGATGTCTTGCCCTGCGCGATATGCGCCAGCGTCATTGCGAGCACCGTGTTGCTGTCCTTGACGCCCAGCTCCATCGCTTCCGACAGGGCGTCGGTCGCCGAGGCGAAGCGTCCGTCGTTCAGATAGGCCTGACCGAGCAGCGCGCGGTAATGGCCGTCGCGTGGGCTCGCCGCGACCGCGGCTTCGGCAAGACCGACCGCCTTGCTGACCTTGCCATCCTCAAGGGCGGCGCGCGCCTTCTCGGCCGACGCGGCGGCAACCTCGGGCTTGCCCGCGGCGTCGTTCGGCCCCGCGGCGACCTTGCCCGGTGCGGCGCACCCGGTCGTGGTAACGCCCAGGACAAAGCCCGAAACGGCCAGCTTCATCAGCATGTTGCGGTTCATGTCAGGTCCCCCTTTATCTGGTCCGGATCAGGCCGACTTGCGCAGCGGGCGCGCGGCGGGCAGGCGGCTCGCCATCGCGTCGATTTCGGGCAAGGCCGACAGATAATCGTCGAGCAGTTCGGTCAGGATCGTCTGCGCCGACCGGTTGGTCACCGCACTCGCAAGGCGCAGGCGCAAATGGCGTTCGGCATCGAGGCGGAGCGTGAACGCCGCTTTTTCGCGAGCGCGCTGCGTTCGCGGCGCCTTGTCCTTCTTCGCCTTGGGCTCGGGCCGCGCCTCGACCTTGCGGGCGACGGCCGCGACGCGCTCGATCAGCGATTCCTGCTGGCGAACGATTTCGGGAACTTCGACTGCTTCGGGAGCAAAGTCGGCCGCCGGCGCGCCAGTCAGATCGACCGGCGTCGGATCGAGCGGCGCCATGTCGGCGGGCGTCAGGTCGGCCGTTTCTTCGGCGATCAGCTCGTGGCCGGTGCTGGCGTCGACCGCATGTTCGGCAGCGGCATTGTGATCGAGCACCGATCCGGCGAGCAGCGGCTTCAGATCGACCATACGTGCCGGTTCCGTCGACTGCTGCGGATCGACATCATAGCCCATGTCGTTCCAGCCCAGATCGTCATAGCCCTGCTGGCCGAAGGTCGCGGCGGGGCCGCTGCCGAGTGGCTGGCGGCGCATGGCAGGCCGTGCAGCGCCCTTGCGGGCCAGCAGTCCGGCGCTCAGCGATGCGAGGGGTTTGGGTTCGCCCATTTTTTCTACTCCCCCGTTCACTGGCCGGCCATGCGGCGGCCGAAACCGCCGCCCATCGGGCGGACGGTGCCGTAGCCGGGCTGTGCCGGCATCGGGGCGGAGAAGACGGTGCGGCGGAAATTCTTTTCCAGCCGGTCGTTTATATAGGTCCAAAGCTGGCGGATCTCGTCGGCCGAACGGCTGTTCGGATCGACCTCCATCACCGTGCGGCCATCGATCATCGAAGCCGCATAATCGGTGCGATGGTGCAGCGTTACCGGCGCGACGGTGCCGTGCTGCGACAGCGCAACCGCCGCTTCGCTTGTGATCTTGGCTTTCGGGGTTGCCGCGTTGACGACGAACACCAGCGGCTTGCCCGCTCGTTCGCACAGGTCGACGGTGGCGCCGACGGCGCGCAGGTCGTGCGGGCTCGGACGCGTCGGGACGACGATCAGCTCGGCGACCGAAATCACGCTCTGGATCGCCATGGTGATCGCGGGCGGTGTGTCGATGACCGCGAGCTTGAAGCCCTGCTGGCGCAATATCTCGAGGTCGGACGCCAGCCGCGCGACGGTCGTCTGCGCAAAGGCCGGCAGATCGGTCTCGCGTTCATTCCACCAGTCGGCAAGCGAACCCTGCGGATCGATGTCGATCAGGACGACCGGACCGGCGCCTGCAAGCTGGGCCTGCACCGCCAGATGCCCCGACAGGGTCGTCTTGCCCGACCCGCCCTTTTGTGAAGCCAATGCCAGAACGCGCACTGCTGTCCCCCTGAAAAAATCAACGAATTGGCGGGGGAATGCCATGCAGGGAGCTAAAATTGGGTTAACGATGATAAAAAGAAGGTGAACGAATTGCGCAGAAATCTGGTTAACAAGGCGTCAGTAACGACATGTGCCGAAGCGGGGCAACTTCGCTGCGCCCGGCCTCTATGCTAAGGGGCTGTTAGCCATTTGGGGTTAGGACCGGCTGCCGCGACGGCCGCCCGCCCGGTGCGGCGCAAGTCATTGGAGAATAAGATGCGTTCATTTCGCACCGCGCTGCGCCTCGCGCTCCCGATCGCTTCGGCCCTCGCTTTCGCGCTGCCCGCTCACGCGGACGTCAAGGATGGCGTCGACGCGTGGCAGGCCGGCGATTTTGCGAAGGCGGTGGCCGAATGGCGGCCGCTGGCGCTCGCCGGCGATGCCGATGCGCAGTTCAATCTGGGCCAGGCGTACAAGCTCGGGCGCGGTGTGGCGGTCGATCTGGTGCAGGCCGAAAGCTGGTATCGCCGCGCCGCAAAACAGGGCCATCTCCAGGCTGAGGATAATCTTGGCCTCGTCATCTTCACCGCCGGGCGGCAGAAGGAGGCGATGCCCTATATCATCCGCTCGGCCGAACGCGGCGAGCCGCGCGCGCAATATGTACTCGGCACCGCGCTGTTCAACGGCGACCTCATCGCCAAGGACTGGCCGCGCAGCTATGCGCTGACGAAACGCGCCAGCGATGCCGGGCTGACTGTCGCCTCGGCGCGGCTGGTCCAGCTCGACCAGCTCGTGCCGCTCGACCAGCGTCAGCGCGGGCTCGCCATGCTGCCGCAGATGGAAAAGGACGAAGCGCGTGCGCGTCTCGCGGCGGTCAGTGCGGGCGCCCCGGCGCCCGACGCAGCGCCCGCGCCGACGATCCGCACGGCCAGCCTGCCGGCCTCCCAACCGGGCGCGAGCTATACGCCGCCGCCGCTGATCGAACCGCAGCCCTCCGCCGCGAAGCCCGCCAAGTCGCGCGACGCCGCCACCGCCGCGAGCGAAGCGAGAGCCGATGGCGTCGCCGCGACGGCCGCCGCCAAGCCAGGGACCAGCTATGCTGCGCCGCCGCTGGCGGGCCCGCTGCCGGCAACCCCGGCCGCGGCTCCGGCGCCCAAGCGTATCCGCGTCGAACCGGCGGCGACGCCCGATGCCGCGGCCAAGCCCGCGCCGGTGCGCGTCGCAACCTCCGGCCCGTGGCGCGCACAGCTCGGCGCCTTTGCGGTCGATGGCAATGCGAAGAAATTGTGGGCGACGCTGGCGCGCAAATATCCCGCCGTCGCGGCCCAGACCCCCGCCTATGTCAAGGCGGGGTCGGTCACGCGGCTTCACGCCACTGGCTTTGCCACCCGCGCCGATGCCCAGGGCTTTTGCGCTACGCTCCAGAAGAGCGGACAGGCCTGCCTCGTCGTCGACAAATAGCCGTCGGCGCGGCAGGCCCGCTTCGCCTTACCTCAATCCGCTTCAGGGCAGCCGCTTGATTGCGGGCGGCGTCCAGCGGCCTTCGCGCGCCGCGCGCTCGGGCAGGTAGAGGCGCAGGTTCATCGAAAAGGACCCGGCGGGGGCGGGCAGCCAGTTGGCCTGTTTGTCGGCGCCGGGGTCGTCCTTCTGGATATAGAGGTCGAGCGATCCGTCGGCATTGAACGCCAGCTTGTCGCGATCGCCGATCGCATAGCGGCCGATCGGATTGTCGACGAAGAACTGATCTTCGCCATACATGGTCAGCGACCAGAAGGCGTCGGCGGGCGGAAGCTGGTCCTTGTCGAAATGCAGCACATAGCGTGCGGCACCGGTCAGCGGCTTGCCCTCGCTGTCGAGCGGCGCCATCGGGTAGATGGCTTCCTCGGGCGGCAGCGCACCCAGCCCGGCATAGGCAACGAAGGCGCGTTGCAGATAGTCATTGCCATAGACGCCCAGCGCATTGCCCAGCGCAACCCAATTGTTGCGCGTCAGCGCCAGCCGTTTACGGCGATCGAGCATCCGCTGATAGGCGTCGGCCGCGGCGCGCGTCAGGCCGCGCTGGACCGCCGGATCGGCCTTTGCGAGGTCGAAATCCTGTCCCGGAACCAGACCCACGCGCTCCATGCGCAGCAGGATCGCGTAATCGGTCGCGTGCGGCGGATTGCGCTTCATCACCTCAGCGAAGCGCGCGAAAAAGGCGCCGGGCGTCATCTGTGCGACCTGGATCACCGGCGGGGTCTTCATGTCGACGCTGCTGTCGACCTTCGGCATTGTGACGGCGCGCGGTTTGCCCCATTGCGACAGCGGCGCAGCATCATAGCCTGCCTGCAGGCTGTGGACATGGTCGTAATCGGCGGGGCCGTTGGTCTGGATGCGCCCGATGATCCACCCCATGTCGGTCGGGCTGCGCACCATCCGCATCCCCTGGGGCAGCCTGCCCTGCCAATGCGGACCGACCAGCGCGACGGTACCACCGTCGTTGCCCGTGGTGCGCGTGCCCAGTGTCGCGAACACCTCGGTCCACATGTCCATGATCGGCACCACATGATAGCGGCCGGCGGTCTTCGGCAGCGTCAGGACGAGCGGGTCCTTGCCGACGTCATACCATAGCGAGGAATAAAGCGTGTCGGCGTTGGGGCGCACGACATCCTTGAAGGTCGCGTCGGGATAGGTTCGCATATGCGAGAAATCGTTCATCGGCGCGCGCAGCCGTCCGGGCGCACCGGCATTGGTCGATACGAGCCGGGTCGTGTCCATCAGCACCATCGGATAGCCATAGGTATAGGCGTCGAGGCCGATCTCATAGGCCTCCTCCTCGCTCGCGGGGGCCGCCTGCACGGCCGGGCCCGACAGCGTGCCCGCGAGCATCGCCAGCAGCGCCAACAGATATTTCATAGGACCTCACTCCTCTTTCCACCTTTGCATTGGCGCCGTAGCGGGGCAGGCGGGCGCAGTCTGTCATCGGGCCGACAATCTCGTTGGGAAAATTGCCGCCGCATCCTACTATGGGCGCCGGGAGGACGGGTGATGGCGTCGCGGTCGCGGGAAAGCGTGGGGGAAGACACAGCGCCGACGCACGGCGACCGGCTGGCCGTGCTGCGCCGCTGTCCGCTCTTCGCTGCCTGGCCGGAGGCGCGGCTTGCCGACCTCGCCCGCATCGCGCGCACCGCCGACTATCCGCGCGGCGCCGAAATCTTCGCGCGCGATCCCGAACAACGCGACATTTTCGTGATCGCGGCAGGCGGGGTCGAGGTCAGCCGGGGCAGCGCCGCCGGACGCAAGTTCGTGCTCAGCCTGTCGGGACCGTTCGAAGTGCTCGCGCTCGTTCGTCTGCTCGACAATCCGCCGATCCGTTTCGCCTACCGCGCGCATAAGGATACGACGCTGGTGCATCTGCCGGTGGCCGGGCTGCGCGCGATCCTCGACACCGATCCGATCCTGTGGCGTGACATCGCGCTGCTCATGTGCGCGCGGCAGGGTGACAGCCTGCGGCTGCTCAACGACCAGCAGCTCGGATCGCTCGACCAGCGCATGGCGTGGACGCTCGCTGACCTCGCGCGCATCCACGGCATCGCGGGCGAACAGGGGACCGACTTGGGTTTGCGATTGCCTCAGGAGCAATTGGGCGCGATGCTCGGCGTCACGCGCCAGAGCGTGAACAAGCTGTTGCGCGGGTTCGAGGAGGCGGGGCTGATCGCCATCGATTACAACCGCATTACCATCCGCGACCCTGCGGCGCTCGATCGCCTCGCGGCGCAGCGCGATTAGGCGACCCGCCCCGGCACCGCCGACAAAAAAAGGGACCGCAAGGCCCCTTTTCGATCCGGCAAGCGACGCGCGGCGTCAGCCGGCGATATGTTCGGCGAGGACGGTGAGGCCGGCTTCGTTCACTTCGGCAAAGCCGCCTTCGACCTCGATCGTTTCGGGCTGGGCGCCGTTCGTCGCATAGATGGTCAGCGGGCCGTTGCGCAGCGTCGCCATGAAGGGCGCATGGCCTTCGAGCACCGAGAAATCGCCTTCGCTGCCCGGCACGGTGACCATATAGACGTCGCTCGACCGCTCGAGGCGGGCGGGGGTAACGAGTTCGAACTTCAGAGCCATATCTCTATTCCTACAACCCCTCCCCCGAAAGGGAGGGGCCGTTATCCTCAGGCCGCGTCTTCGGCGAGCTTCGCGGCCTTGGCGACCGCTTCGTCGATGCCGCCGACCATATAGAAGGCTGCTTCGGGCAGATGGTCATATTCGCCGTCGACGACGGCCTTGAACGACTTCACCGTTTCCTCGATCGGCACGAACTTGCCGGGGATGCCGGTGAAGACTTCGGCGACGTGGAACGGCTGCGACAGGAAGCGCTGGATCTTGCGCGCGCGGGCGACGACCAGCTTATCTTCTTCCGAAAGCTCGTCCATGCCCAGGATCGCGATGATGTCCTGCAGCGACTTGTACTTCTGCAGCGTTTCCTGAACGCGGCGGGCGGTTTCGTAATGCTCCTGGCCGACCGTCGCGGCGGTCAGCACGCGGCTGGTCGAATCGAGCGGGTCGACCGCGGGATAGATGCCGAGTTCCGAAATCGCGCGGCTCAGCGTCGTGGTCGCGTCCAAGTGAGCGAAGGAGGTGGCGGGAGCCGGGTCGGTCAAGTCGTCCGCGGGGACGTAAATGGCCTGCACCGACGTGATCGAGCCCTTGGTGGTCGAGGTGATGCGTTCCTGAAGCGCGCCCATGTCGGTCGACAGGGTCGGCTGGTAACCCACGGCGGAAGGAATACGGCCGAGCAGCGCCGACACTTCCGAACCCGCCTGCGTGAAGCGGAAGATGTTGTCGACGAAGAACAGAACGTCCTGGCCTTCCTGGTCGCGGAAATATTCGGCCATGGTCAGGCCCGAGAGCGCGACGCGAGCACGCGCACCCGGGGGTTCGTTCATCTGGCCGAACACCAGCGCCACCTTCGACCCCTCGGGGGTCGGGTTGCCGTCGGCGTCCTTGGCGATAACGCCGGCGTCGAGGAATTCGTGATAGAGGTCGTTGCCTTCGCGGGTGCGTTCACCGACGCCCGCGAACACCGACACGCCGCCGTGGCCCTTGGCGATGTTGTTGATCAGTTCCTGAATGAGAACGGTTTTGCCGACGCCGGCGCCGCCGAACAGGCCGATCTTGCCGCCCTTAGCGTAGGGCGCGATCAGGTCGATGACCTTGATGCCGGTGACCAGGATCGCCGCTTCGGTTGACTGGTCGACGAATTCGGGAGCCTTGGCATGGATCGGTGCGGTCATGTCGCTGTTCACCGGGCCGCGCTCGTCGATCGGGTCACCGATGACGTTGAGGATGCGGCCGAGCGTCTGCGGGCCGACGGGAACCGAAATCTGCGCACCGGTGTCGGTGACGGGCTGGCCGCGGGTCAGGCCGTCGGTCGCATCCATCGCGATCGTGCGGACGGTGTTCTCGCCAAGGTGCTGCGCAACTTCGAGGACGAGGCGGTTGCCATTGTTGTCGGTTTCGAGCGCGTTCAGAATGGCGGGCAGCGGGCCGGTGAACTGGACGTCGACGACGGCGCCGATGACCTGTGCAACGCGGCCGGTCGCGGTGCCGGTCGCAGCAGCCTTCGGCGCTGCGGCCTTCTTCGGCGCAGCAGCCTTGGGCGCGGCGGCCTTCTTGGCGGGAGCCTTCTTTTCAGCGGGAGCGGTAGCCATGGTCTTCTTCCTTGGGTTGATCGGTTAGAGCGCTTCGGCGCCCGCGATAATCTCGATAAGTTCGGTGGTGATCGCCGCCTGACGCGTGCGGTTGTAAACGATGGTCAGCTTGTTGATCAGCTCGCCCGCATTGCGCGTCGCATTGTCCATCGCAGTCATCGACGCGCCCTGTTCGGACGCGGCGTTTTCAAGGAGGCCCTTGAAGATCTGGATGGTGACGTTGCGCGGCAAGAGGTCAGCAAGGATTTCTTCCTCGCCCGGTTCATATTCGACCGCAGCGCCGCTCGACGCCGGAACGTCAGCGGGCGGCGGAACCGGGATCATCTGCTGGCCGGTTGCGATCTGAAGCAGTGCCGAGCGGAACTTCGAATAGAAGAGGTGCGCGACGTCGAAGGCGCCGGCTTCGTAAAGCTCCATCACCTTCGCTGAAATCTCGTTCGCCTGATCGAAGCCGATATCGCGGATGCCGGTCGTTTCGTAATTCTCGATGATCTGGCCGGGGAAGAGGCGGGCGATCACCGGCCGGCCCTTGCGGCCGACGAGGAAGAAGCGAACCGTCTTGCCTTCGGCCTGCAGCGCCAGAGCCTTGTCGCGTGCCGCCTTGACGATGTTCGAGTTGAACGCGCCGGCAAGGCCGCGGTCGCTGTTGAGCACGACCAGCAGGTGGGTGTCGCTCTTGCCGGTACCCGACAGCAGCTTGGGCGCCGAATCCGACGCGCCGACCTTGGAGGCGAGGCTGGCGACGACGCCTTCGAGCCGCTCGGCATAGGGCCGCGCAGCTTCGGCCGCGGCCTGCGCCTTGCGCAGCTTGGCGGCGGCAACCATCTTCTTGGCCTTGGTGATCTTCTGGGTCGATTTGACCGAGACGATCCGCCCTTTGAGTTCCTTAAGCGATGCCATTACGGCCCCTCTTGTTCGTCAGCCCGGCGCAGGAGGCCGGGCTCACGGTAACTTGGCTTACGCGAAAATCTTGGCGAAGGCGTCGAGCGCCGCGACCAGGCTCTTCTTGGTGTCGTCGCCAAGATCCTTGGTGTCGCGGATCGCCTTCAGCACATCGGCATGGTCGCTGCGCAGATAGGCGAGCATCGCCGCTTCGTAGCGCGACACGTCGGTCGTCGCGACAGCGTCGAGATAACCGTTGGTGCCGGCAAAGATCGATGCGGTCTGCTCTTCGAACGGCATCGGCTGGAACTGCGGCTGCTTCAAGAGCTGCGTCAGGCGCGCGCCGCGGTTGAGCAGCTTTTGCGTCGAGGCGTCGAGGTCCGAACCGAACTGCGCGAAGGCTTCCATTTCGCGATACTGTGCAAGCTCGAGCTTGATCGAGCCCGACACCTTCTTCATCGCCTTGGTCTGCGCGGCCGAGCCGACGCGGCTCACCGACAGGCCGACGTTGATCGCCGGACGGATACCCGCGTTGAACAGGTTGGTTTCAAGGAAGATCTGGCCGTCGGTGATCGAAATCACGTTGGTCGGGATGTACGCCGAAACGTCACCCGCCTGCGTTTCGATGATCGGCAGCGCGGTGAGCGAGCCCGAACCATTGTCGCTGTTCATCTTCGCAGCGCGCTCGAGCAGGCGGCTGTGCAGATAGAAAACGTCGCCCGGATAGGCTTCGCGGCCCGGCGGGCGGCGGAGCAGCAGCGACATCTGGCGGTAGGCGACGGCCTGCTTCGACAGATCGTCATAGACGATCACGGCGTGCATGCCGTTGTCGCGGAAGAACTCGCCCATCGTCACGCCGGCATAGGGGGCGAGATACTGGAGCGGCGCGGGTTCCGACGCAGTCGCGGCGACGACGATCGAATATTCCATCGCGCCATTTTCTTCGAGCTGGCGAACGATCTGCGCGACGGTCGAACGCTTCTGACCGACGGCGACGTAGATGCAGTAGAGCTTCTTCGATTCGTCGTCGCCCTTGTTGACGTCCTTCTGGTTGATGAATGTGTCGATCGCGACGGCGGTCTTGCCGGTCTGACGGTCACCGATGATCAGTTCGCGCTGGCCGCGGCCGACGGGAACGAGCGCGTCGAGCGCCTTGAGGCCGGTCTGGACCGGTTCGTGAACCGAGGTGCGCGGGATGATGCCCGGCGCCTTGACTTCGACGCGCATGCGCTTGTCGGCCTTGATCGGGCCCTTGCCATCGATCGGGTTGCCGAGGCCATCGACGACGCGGCCGAGCAGACCCTTGCCGACGGGGACGTCGACGATCGTGCCGGTGCGCTTGACGGTGTCGCCTTCCTTGATCTCGCTGTCCGAGCCGAAGATCACGATGCCGACGTTGTCGGCTTCGAGGTTGAGCGCCATGCCCTTCACGCCATTGGCGAATTCGACCATTTCGCCGGCCTGGACATTGTCGAGGCCATAGACGCGGGCGATGCCGTCACCGACGGAGAGCACCGAACCGATTTCGCTGACCGTGGCGTCGGTCCCGAAATTGGCGATCTGGTCCTTGATGACCTTGCTGATTTCAGCGGCGCGGATTTCCATTATTCAGCCTTTCATCGGGCAATTTGGCGTCGGGCTTTTCAGCCCTTCATCGCCTGGGCGAAACTGTTGAGACGGGTACGGATGCTGCCGTCGATCAGCTGGCTGCCCAGCTGGACGACGAGGCCGCCGAGAATGGCGGGGTCGACGGTGGTCGCGATCTTCACGTCGCGGCCGACACGGGTCTTGAGGTTGGCGGCGAGCGCCTTCAATTGCTCGGCGCTCAGCGGGTGGGCGCTGGTGACCTTGGCGGTCACTTCGCCGCGGTGCGCCGCGACGATCGCATGATAGGCGTCGATCATCGCGGGCAGATCGGCAAGGCGGCGATTTTCGGCGAGCACGCCCAGGAATTTGGCGGTCAGCGAATCGAGCTTCAACGCCTTGGCCACCGCCTCGATTGCCTTTTCGGCATCGCCGCGGGTAACGACGGGGCTCGAGATCAGGGTCGCCAGATCGGCCGAATCGGTCAGCGCGGTCTGCAGCGTTGCAAGGCTCGCCTGAACGCCGTCGATTGCCTTCGATTCGCTCGCCAGATCGAACAGCGCGCTGGCATAGCGGCCCGCGAGGCCCGCCGTGATGTTGCCCTGAATGCCGCCGGAATTCTCCACGCGCGAAAGTCCTTCTCTACGATCCCGTGGGGGATTTGGTCGCGCGGTTTTCGGGGAAATTCGACGAACCACCCCCGCGCGAAGTCGCGGCGCGCCTAGCAACGATTCTGTTGCAATGCAAGGTGGGGGTGGGAGGAATCCGCTTCACCTTCCGCCCCCCTTTGCGTCGCGCTTGTCGAAGCGGCCGACTTTCTCCAAACAGGCGCGAAAGTCGGATCGCGCCACGACTGGCGCGGCAAGCACGGAAGAGGGCAAGGCCGATGGGCGAAATGATCCGTATGACAATGGACGACGGCGCGGAAATCGCGGTCTATCACGCCCAGCCAGTCGGCGAACGCCGCGGCGGGCTCGTCCTGATCCAGGAAATCTTCGGGGTCACCGATCATATTCGCGAGCTGTGCGACGAATATGCGGCCGACGGCTATGAGGTGCTGTCGCCCGCGCTGTTCGACCGCGAGCATCCGGGGTTCGAAAGCGACTATTCGGGGCCGCAGTTCGAGCGCGCGGTGCAGCTGGCGCGCGAACTCCATCCGTTCGAACAGAGTCTAAAGGACGCGCAGACCTGTATCGATGCCCTGAAGGCGAAGGGGCCGGTCTTCATCACCGGCTATTGCTACGGCGGGTCGGTCGCGTGGCGAATGGCGCAGATCAGCCCCGATCTGGCCGCCGCTTCCTCCTATTACGGCAGCCTCGTCCCGACAATGTTCAAGGATGAGGCGCCGGGGTGCGCCGCCATCGCCCATTTCGGCCGCTTCGACGGCGGCATTCCGATGGACGGCGTCGAGACGCTGATCGCGCGCGATCATCCGACCGCGCGAATCTTCGTCTATGAGGCGGGCCACGGCTTCAACAGCGACCGCCGCAAGGATTATCACGAACCGAGCGCCGACCTCGCGAGGGACCGCACACTCATGCTGTTCAAGGCGTGCGGGGGATAGCAGACGCTGCCACGACCCCGCGCAGCATCAGGGCGCTGGCTTTGCTCCCGCCCCTGCCGCCGCCTTCTGGCACTGGTAGACGAGCCGCTCGTTCGGGCTGGCGGGCAGTACGGCGCGAATTGCATCCTGCTGCGTCGCGAGCCCGGCAAGCGCGTCGGGGTCGGTGGTGCAGGCCTTGAGCGTGATCCCCGCCCGCGCCTCGCGCGCCAGCTTCATGGTGTCGGCATCGAGCAGATAGCGGTCGACGCGATAATCCTTCGCCGCCGGATCGATCGACGCGACGGTCACGGTCGCCTCCTCATTGGGCACCAGGATACGCTGCCAACGGCCATCGGCGCCCATCGCATATTGGGTGCGGTCGTTGACGCAGCCGTTCGCGGCGATCGCGACCGGCACGTCGGTGGTCGACGACACGGTAATGCGGCTGCGGTCAGGGCGGATCGTGCAGAGATAATTGCCTTCGGCAAGCTTGGCCCCTTCGGGCTTCGCCGTATCGGCCGTATCGCCTTCGACCGCGTCGAGCGCCGCATGCGCATCGGGCCGCGTCGCAAAGAGCAGCGCCGCGAACAGCATCAGCGCGGCCCCGGCGCTCCCTGCGATCTTGGCGCGGCGCATATTCTTCTGATTGTAGAAGATCAGCGCCGCCCCGGCGCCGAGCGCGCCGATCACGAACAGCACCCCGGCGAGCGCCATGCGGTTCTCACGCGCGGTCATCGCCGCTTCCTCGGCGCGCGCGGCCTTGAGGTCATGGTCGAGCTTCGCCGCTTCGTCGCGCGCGGCATTGGCCTGCGCCAGCGCGCGGGCATCGGCTTCCAGCGCGGCGCGGTCGCGGGCGTCGGCCTCGGCCATCGTCAGGCACGGCGTTCCGACGCTCGCGAAACTCTGTCCGGCGTCGCCAAGGAAGCGCGTCACCTCGCGGCCCGCGATCGCGAAGGCGAAGGGCGAATCGCCGTCGTCGGCGCGGGTGATGAAGGTGTTGATGCCGACGATGCGCCCGCAACTGTCGACGAGCGGTCCGCCCGAATTGCCGCGCGCGATCTTCGCCGTGTGGACATAGGTGGCGATGCCCTCGATCGCTTGGGTGTTCGACAGATTGCCCTCGCTTCGCACCGGGCTGCGCGGGGTGATATAATCGGTCGCGCTCTGCGCGGTCGCAAGGTCGACATTGCCCGGATAGCCGAGCGCGACGACCTCTGCCCCCGCCTCGAACGGCCCCGAATAGATGACCGCGGCGGGCACGTGCCCCTCGGTCATTTCGATGAGCGCCAGGTCGCGCTTGGTATCGATCGCGATCAGCTTGCCGGCATAGCTTTTCTTCCCTTCGGAGGGGACGACGCCGAGCGCGACATTGTTCGGATATTTGGCCGCCGATTCGACGACATGGGCGTTGGTGAGGATGCGGGTCGGCGAAATGGCGATGCCGCTGCCATGCCCGAAGCCGACGACTTCGCCATCGACCATCGCTACGGTGACGACGCGGACGACGCTGCGCGAAACCGCGCTGATATCGTCGGCAGCGCGGGCCGGAACCGCGAAGGCGACGAGGGCAAGCAGGGGGGCGAAGAAGAATGCGAGAAGACGGGTCATGGCCGCGAACCTAGTCGCTGCGCGCGCGAAGGCAAGTTAGAGGTAGGGGCGCCACATGATCAGCCATGCCCCGGCGCTGCCGACCAGAATGGCGATCGCGCTCGTCGCCAGCACTACGGTCACGGCGGATCGCACCGCGGGCCTGCCCCGCGCGCCGGTGCGCAAATAGAGTTCGGTCACGCCGAGCGGCAGCAGCGAGTTGGCGAAAGCCAGGAAGATGTCGAACGGGCCGTCCATCGCCGTGCCGATCCCCGCGCCGCCGGCCGCGATGCCCCAGGTCATATAGCCGACGCGCATGAACCAGACTGCGCTCGCCACCGCGAACAGGCGTAGCGTCCAGCGCCGGTGCGCCGCAAACCGGCGCGCCCGGGCATCCCGCCATGCAAGCGCGCCGAAGAGAAGAATGAGCAGCGCATCGAGGCTGATTCCCACCGCGCCCGCCCAGTGCAGCCAAGTGCCGCGCACCCAGGTCAGCCAGGGCCCGCCGAGCGCGAGCACCAGCGCGCTGAGCAGATAGAGCCGGCCGTTCCAGCGGTGGATGGCGGGCCAGCGTCCCCGGATCGCGGGCACCAACTGCACCAGTCCGCCGAAGGTGATGACCGCCGCCATCAGCACATGTGCCGCAAAGAAGAGATTGCCGCCCACATCGCCGGGCACGAAGCCCTTGATCAGCGGTTTGGCATTCCACGCGGCGAAGTCACCCGACAAGGAGGACGGGTAGTAGAAAAGCAGGATGAAGGCGGTGAAGAGCAACTGGCCCGCCGCGATCGACAGGAAGCAGAGGGTAGCGGAAAGCCGGAGCCAGTCGCGCGGCGCCGCCCGCTTTCCGCCGGTCTGCGATACGTCGATGGTCGTCATTCGATAGTCTCCGATGTCATCCGTCGATGCCGGGCATCGAAACTGTTGGTTTGGTGGAAAAAATCAGAGGCGAGCGCATCGTCCGGCTTTGAGCGCAAGCATCGGGACGCATCGCCGCGCCTGGCATGACAAATCGGCGAGCAGACAAAGGAGCCGCATATGACTGATCGAATGCGCTATCGAATTCAGGGGCTGGACCCCGCGCCCTTCGCCCCGCTTTTCGCGCTCGACGATGAGGCGCTGAGCGCGCGGAACGCCCGCCGCGTCATTGCCACCGCCGACCGCGGCTTTCCCTGCCGGGTCAGCCTGGAGGACGCAAGGGCGGGCGAGGAACTAGTACTGCTGCATCACCTCAGCCACGACGTCGCCACGCCCTATCGCAGCGCCTATGCCATTTATGTCCGGCGCGGCGCGGCGCGCACGATGTGGCGCGACCGGACGCCGCCGGTGTTCGAGGGGCGCCCGCTCGCGATGCGTGCCTTTGGTGCCGACGGCATGCTGCGAACCGCGCGGGTCGCAGGGCCGGGCGAAGCCGATGCCGCAATCCGCGACCTGTTCGCGGACGCCGGCATCGCCTATATCGACGCCCATAATGCCGCGTACGGATGCTTTGCCGCGCGGATCGAGCGGGATGCGAGCGAGGGAGCCGAGCCATGAGCGCCGACAGCATGACCGATGCCGATCGCTGGGCGGCGGTGCAGCGCCGCGACCGTGCGCTCGACGGACGCTTCGTCACCGGTGTGCTGACGACGGGCATCTATTGCAGGCCGAGCTGCGCGGCGCGGCATCCGGCGCGCGCGAATGTCCGCTTCTTCGCCGACGGAGCCGCAGCACGCGCCGCCGGACTGCGCCCGTGCAAGCGTTGCCTGCCAGACGATGTCGCGCGCGACGAAGGCGCCGTGATCGCCGCCATCGCCGCGATCAAGGACAGCGAGGAGCCGCTCGCGCTCGCCGATCTTGCGGCGCGTACCGGCTATTCGGCGACCCATTTTCAGCGCGTCTTCACCCGTCACACCGGCCTTTCGCCAGCTGCCTATGCAAGGGCGCTGCGCGAGGAGCGCGCCCGGGCGGCGTTGAGCGAGGCGGGGCGCGTGACCGACGCCATCTATGACGCGGGCTTTTCGGGGCCGTCGCGCTTTTACGACACGATGGAGGGACGCATGGGAATGACCGCTTCGGCATGGGTGAATGGCGGCAAGGGCGCGACGATTCACTGGGCGGTGGTATCGACGAGCCTTGGCGACATGCTCGTCGCGGCGACCGCAAAGGGCGTGTGCCGCCTCAGCTTTGCGGAAGGGCGCGATGCGCTTGAGGCGCGCTTCCCGGCCGCCGAACTGGTCGAGGGCGGCGCCGATTTCACCGCGCTGCTGCAGCAGGTGGTCGATGCGGTAGAGGCGCCGGCGGCCGGTTTTGACCATATTCCGCTCGATGTGAAGGGCACCGCCTTTCAGGAAGCGGTCTGGCGCGAACTGCGCAAGATACCGGCGGGCGAGACGCGCAGCTACGCCGACATCGCGGCCGCGGTCGGCAAGCCCAAGGCGGTGCGCGCCGCGGGCAGCGCCAATGGTGCGAACAACGTCGCGGTCCTCATCCCGTGCCACCGCGTCGTGCGCAGCGACGGCTCGCTCGGCGGCTATGCCTATGGCCTGCCGATCAAGCGCGAACTTCTGAAAAGGGAAATTAAATGACCGACAAAATCGCGACCTTCCGTGCGCTTCACATTCCCGGTGACCCGCTGATTCTGGTCAATATCTGGGATGCCGGCAGCGCGAAGGCGGTCGCCGCCGCGGGGGTCAAGGCGATCGCGACCGGAAGCTATGGCGTCGCCGGCGCGCAGGGCCGCGCCGATGGCGAGGATTTTCCGCTCGCCGATGTGTTCGAGAATCTCGCGCGCATCCTGTCGGTCACCGACTTGCCGGTCACGATCGACATGGAATCGGGCTATGGCGCCGATCCCGCCAGCGTTGGCGCCTCGGTCGAGCGGGCAAGGGCGGCGGGAGCGGCGGGGATCAATATGGAGGACCGGATGCCCGGCCGGAACGATCTGTTGCCGATCGCGGAGGCGCAGGCGCGCTACCGTGCCGCGGCCGATACCGGAATTTTCGTCAACGCCCGCTGCGATGTCTTTCGCGGCGCCGATGCGGCGAAGGAGGGCGACCGGCTCGTCGCCGCCGTGCTCGAGCGCGCCCGCGCCTATGCCGATGCCGGCGCAGGCTCGCTGTTCGTCCCCTTCCTCGGCGATGCGCGCTGCATTGGCGCGATTTGCGCGGCGTCGCCGCTACCGGTCAATATCCTGCGCGCCAAGGCGGGGCCGACCCATGCCGAACTGGCGGCGCTCGGCGTCGCGCGGATCAGTCATGGGCATCAGCCGTGGGCGGCGGCGATGGCGTGGCTGACCGGTCAGGCGCAGCAGGTGCTGGGCGGCGGCGAACCCGATTATTGAGTGGCCGTTGCGGGCCGCGCCACGGCGTACATTTCCTTTGCCATCGTCTTGGTGAGCGCCCAGCGATCGTCGCCTTCCTTGTAGAGATCGAAGTGGGTGCGGCCGGGAACGAAGCGGAAGCTCGCCTTTGCGCCGAGGCCGTCGAGGACGGCCTTCAGCCGCTCGGCTGACTGGTTGAGATAAAAAGTGTCCGCGGTGCCGACGGTAAGATGGATCTTGCCGTCGAGATCGGGTTTGAGCCGTGCCCAGTCACGCGCGATGATATGCGCTATGTCATAATGATCGCGCCAATAGGTGACGACGGCGGGATAGATCTTGCCGGTCACGCGATTGAACATCGGGCAGGGACGTCCATCGGGGCATTTGGGCGAAAAGACCCAGTCGAAGCTTGCAAGCTGGCCGCCATAGGGACCGAGTACCGCCTCGAGTTGGGCGAACTGGCGAAAGGTCGCGACGACCTTGCCGTCCTCGCGAACGAGCGGCCGGTCGTTTCCGTCGCTGCCTGCATAGGCGTTGGCGGCAGGCGCATAGAGGTCGATATTCGTGAAATCGTGAAAATCGCTCGGGTCGGGCGCGGTCGGCCAGCTTCCGCCGAACAGCTTCGGATAGGCGACCTGCAACCACAACGTCGACCAGCCGCCCGAACTGTGCCCGGTCAGGAAGCGGCCCGACGGACGGGCGTCCATGCGATATTTCATTTCCAGCGCGGGGATCGCCTCGGTCGTCAGTGCCGTTCCCCACGGGCCGTTGT
Organism: Sphingopyxis sp. GC21; assembly: GCF_025727575.1. Lineage (NCBI taxonomy): Bacteria > Pseudomonadati > Pseudomonadota > Alphaproteobacteria > Sphingomonadales > Sphingopyxidaceae > Sphingopyxis > Sphingopyxis sp. GC21. The sequence continues at coordinate 26,985 of NZ_CP095845.1, forward strand.
TGGCCGAATCGGCAAATTCGTGCGTTCCGGTCGCGATATGATGGTCGAGGAAGACCCAGATCATCGGAGGAAGGTCGCCCTTCGCCATCATCGCCGCTGTGCGCGCAGCGCTTGCGTGCGCGCTGTCGCTCGTGCTGCCGAAGCCGCCGTCCGAATAGACGGTGGGGTAGGTGTCGCCGCCCTTGGCATAGCCCGGCGGCAAGGCGACCCATCCCTCGATCGCTGTGTCGCGACCCCAGAAGCGCGACAGGGCGGCGCTGTGGACGGACAGCGGCTCGACCGACGTCAGCCCGGGTTCGATACCCGCCCGCGCCTCGGGCGATAGCGCGGCAAGCCAGGCTGCAAAATCCTGGCCCGCGATCTCGCGATCGAGGGACAAGGTCGGCACCGGCCCTGGCAGACGGGCTTCGACGACGGGCGAAACCAGATCGCCGGCGCCGCGCCCGCCATAATTATAATCATGGTTGCGGTCGAACACCGCCTGGATGCGATACGCGCCCGGCGCCAGTGTCGACCAGGCGGCCGGAAAGGCATCGACGTCGGTGCCGACGATTGCGGTCCGGCCCGGCTTGAGGCTGCTCACTTCGATCGCCGCGATCGCGGTGCCGGTCGGCTCGAACGGCGACGTGTCGACCGCGTCCTGGGGCTTTGCGCCGGGTTCGACCTTTTGAGCGAAGACGATCAGGCGCCCGCTGCCCTCATCGCCGAGATCCTTTGGCGTGACGACCGGAACCGCGATTGGCTCGGCAAGAAGCGGCGTGGCGCTGACGGCAACGAGGCCGGTGGCGAGGGCGAGCGCAAGGCGCAGGGTCAAGCGGGACATGACAAAGGTCTAGCCCCAATGTCGGCCCTGTAAATGCCGATTCGCCTTAAACGAAACTATAGGGATCGACGTCGATCGCGAGGCGCACCTTTGCCGGCCAATCTATCCGACCGATCCAGTCGCGGATCGCGCCCTGCAGGTCGAAACTGCGCGGCGCGTGGAGGAGGAGGCGGAAGCGGTGGCGGCCGCGCAGCATCGCAAGCGGCGCGGGCGCGGGGCCATAGATAGCGAGACCATCGGCGACAGGCGCCTTTTCGCCCAGCCGCTGCGCGACGCCGCGCGCGACTTCGATATCCTCGGACGAAATGACGAGCGCGGCGAAGCGGCCATAGGGCGGCGCCCCGGCGAACTTTCTCGCCGCCGTTTCGGCGGCATAAAAGCCTTCGCGGTCGTTGGCGACCAGCGCCGCCATCACCGGCGCGTCGGGCACGCGTGTCTGGATCAGCACCTCGCCGGGCTTCACCCCGCGCCCCGCGCGTCCCGCAACCTGTGCGATCTGCTGGAAGGTCCGCTCCGCGGCGCGCAGATCGCCGCCGTCGAGGCCGAGATCGGCGTCGACCACCCCGACGAGCGTAAGATTGGGGAAATGATAGCCCTTGGTCACGAGCTGGGTGCCGATGATGATGTCGACGAGTCCGCCCTCGACCGCCTCGACAAACTCGGCCGCCTTCGCGGGCGACCATAAGGTGTCGCTGGTGACAATCGCGGTGCGCGCCTCGGGAAAACGTAAGCTCACCTCGTCGGCGACGCGCTCGACGCCGGGGCCGCAGGCGACGAGGCTGTCCTCGTCCTCGCATTCGGGGCATAGGCGCGGCGGCGGCATCACATGGCCGCAATGGTGGCAGGCGAGGCGATGGACTAGCCGGTGCTCGACCATCCACGCGGTGCAGTTAGGGCATTGGATGCGGTGGCCGCAGGTACGGCACAGCGTCAGCGGCGCGAAGCCGCGGCGGTTGAGGAAAAGCAGGCTCTGCTCGCCCTTTTGCAACCGGTCGGCGAGTGCCTCAACGAGCGGCGGGGCGAGCCAGCGGCCGCGATCTGGCGGATCCTGCCGCATGTCGATTGCTGCCAGGTCGGGTAGTGTCGCGCCGCCATATCGGGCGGGCAGCACGATATGGCGGTAACGCCCTGCCTCGACCTGCGCGAGGCTTTCGAGCGCCGGAGTCGCGCTCGCAAGGATCACCGGCAGCCCCTCGAAATGGCCGCGCATCACCGCGACGTCGCGCGCGTGATAATGGACGCCATCCTCCTGCTTGAAGCTGGTTTCATGCGCCTCGTCGACGACGATCACGCCCAGATCGGCATAGGGCAGGAACAGCGCCGAGCGCGCGCCGACGACGATCTTCGCCTCGCCGCTTGCGATCGCGTGCCAGGCGCGCCGCCGCTCGACCGACCGCAGCCCGCTGTGCCATGCCACCGGCTCGCAGCCGAAGCGCGCCGCGAAGCGCGTCAGCATCGGTTCGGTAAGCGCGATTTCTGGGAGCAGGACCAGCGCCTGCCTGCCCGCTTCGATGGCGGCGGCAATCGCCTCCATATACACTTCGGTCTTGCCCGATCCCGTGACGCCGTCGAGCAGCAGCGTCTCGAACCCGCGGGCGGCGACGGCGTCGCGCAATTGCCCGGCGGCGGCCGCTTGCTCGTCCGAGAGGTCGGGCGGCGCGAAGCCGGGGTTGGGCTCCGGGTAGGGCTGATCGGCCGACACGCTCACGGCCTCGAGCGCGCCCGTCTGGACGAGGCCGCGGATCACCGCCTCGCTGACTTCGCCCAGCGCCGCGAGTTCGCGCACAATGCCTTGGCGCGCGCCGATCTTTTCGAGCGCCACGGTGCGCTGCGGCGTCATCCGTGCCGGCAGCTCTCCCGTGGCGCGATATTCGACGATGGGGCGCCGCGCGTCGGCAAAGGCGGCGCCGGGCAGAACCATGCGCAGCACCGATCCCGGGGGTGCGAGATAATAGTCGCTCGTCCATTCGACGAGGCGGCGCAGCGGGGCGCGGATCGGCGGCACCGGCACGACCTCGAACAGATTGCGCAGGCGGTTGTCGCCGACGGGTTCGGGGGCGCCGAAGCTTTCATCCTCCCACACCACGCCGCCCAGCCGCCGCGGGCCGAGCGGCGCGACGACGACGCTGCCGAGCGGCGCGTCGCTGCCGTGCGGGACGCGATAGTCGAGCGGGCCGAGGGCGGCGGTCAGAAGGAGGACGCGGGCGCGGGTCATGGAAGCGATGACGATATAGGAGCGCGGCGAAAATAGGAAAGCGCGCTATGCCTCGCCGAGCCGATACCCGATGTCCGCTGCCGACGTGCGCCGGCGGATCACATCGCCTTGATATAGTCGACCATCTGGCCGACCACGGTTCCCCAGCCGTCGTGGAAGCCCATTTCCTCATGCTTCTGGCGCGCGGCGCTGTCGCCGTGGACCGCGACGGCGCGATAGAGGGTGCTGTCGCCCTGCGGGGTCAGGAACAGGCCGGCGGTGAAGAAGGGCGCCGGCGCCGGCCGGAAGCCGGGGAGCAGCGTGTCGGTGAAGATCAGCCGTTCGCCCGGCACGACTTCCAGATAACAGCCGCTGTTGGGAAACTCCTCACCCTCGGGCGAGCGCATCGTCGTGCTGAAGACGCCGCCGGGGCGCAGGTCCATCTCGCAAGCGGTGACCGTCCAGGGCTTGGGCACGAACCAGTGCACCAGATGCTCGGGCGTGGTCCAGACCTTCCATACAAGGTCGGCGGGCACGTCGATCACGCGTTCGAGGACAAGGTCGAGGTCGGGGTCGACCGGGCTGAGCGGAAAGGTCATTCGAAGGTCTCCTTCTTGTTCTTGAGCGAGAGCAGATAGGCATCCATGCGGTCGAGCCGGCCTTCCCACAGGCGGCGCTGGGTCGCGAGCCAGTCCTCGGCCAGCCGCAGCCGGTCGGGGGCAAGGCTGTAGGTGCGGACCCGGCCAAGCTTGCGCGAATGGACGAGGCCGCAGCCTTCGAGCACCTTGAGGTGCGCGAGAAAGGAGGGGAGCGCCATGGGGTGGTGCGCCGCAAGTTCACTGACCGAGGCCGGTCGTTCGCCCAGCCGTTCGAGGACCTGCCGCCGTGTCGGGTCGGCGAGGGCGCGGAAGATGCCGTCGATCATCGCCGGTTCGGGCGCAATCGGGGCGTCGGGCCGGATGGTCGACATGGCGCATTCCTTTCGCCCGCCCTCCTAGCTCGGTCCAATACTTAGGTCAATGACTAACTATTGAGACAGGCACCGCGCGGTGCGATTTCGCTGGCGGATCGGGAGATCAGGCGGTGACGGTGCGGCGCGGACGGGAGCGGACGGGCTTCGGTCGCCGGAACCAGAAGGTCCACACTGCAAAGCTGCCGAGCATCGCCATCGTCAGCCCCGACAGGGTCATGACGATGCGATAGCCGAGTCCGCCGACCTTGGCGGCGTGCAGCGGATAGGCCTTGTTGAACGCCTGTGCGGCGGGCGCCATGGCGAGCGCGTCGCGCGCGCCGAGCAACTCGCCCGTCTGCGCATCGAACCAAAGCGTCGACCGGCCGTTGGGAAGCCATTCGGCCTGCTGGCGCATCCGCAGCATGATCGGGTCGCCCGCCTTGCGCGGCAGGCTGAGGATGCGGAACTCGCCGTCCGGAAAGCGGCGGCGCGCCTCGGCGAGCATCGCCGCATAGTCGGGCTTCGCAGCCAGCGGGCCGCCCTTATATTGGGGCGGCGCCATCGACTTCTCTGCCGCGGCAATCGAACCGAAGGGCGCGACGACAGCCATCGCGAAGGGGCGAAAGATCATCATCGTCCCGGTGACGACCGAAAGCAGCAACAGCGGTGCCATCACGATCCCCAGGTCGCGGTGATGCGTGACGATCGCCGGCCGGCTCATCCGCTTGGGCCACAGGCGCAGGCGGAAGGTCCGGCGCGTCCGCCACCACAGGATGACGCCCGACACAATGAAGAACAGCCCGCACAGGCCGGCGATGCCGATCACCCACTCGCCGCTGTCACCGGCGAAGAGATGATGATGAAAATCGAAGATCCACAGCTCGGGCCGCTCCCACTGGCTCGCCCAGCGGGTGACGATCTGTCCGGTCTGGTCGGCATAGGCGCCGGCGCCTTCGTCGAAGCGGGTCTGGTGGAGACCGAAGCCGTCGCGGGCATAGATGATGCCCTGCGCGCCCGGCTGCGCCATGATCGCCTCGGTCGCCCGCGTCACGCTGCCAAGGTCGCTGCGCAGCGGATCGCCGCTATGCGGCAGCCCGATCCACGCATCCTTGTGCACGAGGATCGCGCCGGTGAGGCCGAGCAGGCCAAGCACCAGTCCGATCAGCCCGCCGGTCCAGCGGTGCAGCGTGTCGAGCAACTGCATCAGAAGCGATAATCCCAGCCCAGCGTGAAGGTGCGTCCGCGCCCGGCGAAGTTGAAGAAATTGTCGGTCGGGCGCTGGGTGTCGCTCGCATAGGCGATATATTGCCGGTCGAACAGATTCTGCACCGCCAGGCTGATGCCGCCGATCCGCGTCTGGTAGCGCAGGAAGGCGTCGGTCAGATTATAGCCCTCGAAATCGTTGCGCGGGTCGCGCGTCGGGCCAGTGAAACTGCGCGCCAGATAGAATTGCGTCTGGACGCGCGCCGACAGCGGCCCCTTGCCGTAGCTGGCGGCGAGGTTCAGCCGGTCGGGCGAGATATTCGCACCGTCAAGGTCGGTTTCGACCACATCGTCGCCGTCGGCATCATATTTGCCGTCGAGATGGGCATAGCCGGCCGAGACGGTCAGACCGTCGATCGGCAATTTGACCGCCAGATTGATTTCCAGTCCCTCGATCGCGACGCGCTGGCGCAGCACGTCGAAAATGCCGTCGGGCCGGGCGACGAGCAATTGCCCCTCCTTGCTCGACGACCAGAAATAGGTCGCGCTCGCATCGAGCGGGCCGCGCTTCACCTCGACACCGATCTCGCGGTTGTTCGAAACGATCGGACGGATGTTGAGGAAATTGTCGATCTCGACCCCCGGCGTGCTCACCGCGCGGGTGATGCGGCCGACGTCGGGGGCGGTATAGCCCTCGGCATAGCTCGCATAGGCGCGGATGCCGGGGATCGGCTCGACGATAACCCCGCCGTTCAGCAGCACGTCGTCGAAACTCGGGCTGCCACCCTTGACGAAGGTGCGGCCGGCGCTCGCGAGCGTGGTATAATCGTCGATGCTGATCTTCACATTCTCGTAGCGCGCGCCGCCGGCGACGCGGACGAGCCCGTCGAACAATTTGAGATTGGCCTGTCCGAACGGCGCGAAGCTGCGGAAATCGGTCGGCGGCACCCAGACGCGGTCGGTGGCGATCAGCCGCTGCTCGGTCGAATCCCACAGCGCGTCGAAACCGGCGATCAGCGTCAGTGCCTCGAAACCGGGCACCGCACGCTCATAGCTCAGCTTGGCGCCATATTTGCGGCTGCGGTTCTGCGATTGATCGAACAGCGTTCCGACCGGCGCGATCTGGACGTCCTGGAAGGTCGCGATCGGATTGGGTTCGCCGCCGAAGGTGTCGCGGGTACGGTTCCAGAAAATCTGGCCGACGAAATTCCCGCCGCCAAGGTTGCTGTCGGTCAACGACAGCGCCAGGCTTTCGGTGCGGCTCGCGGCGGGATCGCCGGGCGGGGTGCCGCGCGCTGCGCTGGTCGGCAGGCCGGTCGCACGATTGCCTGCCACCGCGACATAATCGCCGTCGCCCTTCAACTCGTAACGGCTGGCGATCAGGTCGAGCCGCATCGTGTCCGTGACCTCGTAGCCAAAGCGTCCGAACAGCGAGAGCGTCTTGGAATCCTGCGTCTCGCCCTGCGTCAGATTGATCCCGACCGGGCGGCCCTCGCCGTCACGAAAGATCCCGCGCACCTCATAGGCGGCGCCGACCGACGCGTCGAAGCGACCGGCCCGATACTGGATCAGCCCCGCCGCCTTGCCGCCCATGCCGGCTTCGGAAAATTCGTCGTCGGCGGTGCCCTGCAGCAGCAGCCGGCCGCTGACGCCTTCGGTCTTCGGCGCGCCGACCGTCACCTGATTGACGATGCCGCCGGTGCCGCCGATCCCCTGCAGCGCGTTCGAACCATAAATGACCTCGACGCGGTCGATGAAGAAGCCGTCGATGGTGAAGCCGTCGCGGCTGCCGTCGCGCAGCGGGGTCGATTGGGGAATGCCGTTGATGGCATAGAGCGGCGAGCGCCCGCGCAGCGTCTCGCCCGCGCCCGACAATTTCTGCCGCGTCGGCGAAAAGCTGGGGGTCAGCGTTGCGACCGCGTCGGTGACCGATCCCGAAATCAGCACCTGCTGATCGAGCGCGTCCTTGCCGATGACATCGACCGTCAGCGGCAGGGCGTTGGGCGGTAGGATCGTGCGCGCCGCGGTGACGACGATATGTTCCTCGGCGTTCGTGTCAGGCGCCGCGGACTGCGCGAGCGCGGGGGAGGAAAGTGCGGTGCAGGCAAGCGCCGCAGTGACAATTTTGCGAATCATTCTCAACTCCTGTTGAGGAGGCCGCTAGTGCGACTGATTCGCAAATGCAAGGGATTTCAAGGCGAAGTTTGGCCGAACGCAATTCCTTTGCCGCTTCGCTTTCCTGGATAGCGCATGGGATGACGAGAGCGGCACACGCTGCGTCTCGCTGGCCGCCCCCCCCCCCCCCGCTATTCGATGGCCCAACTCAGCCGCGAGCGGAACTGCGCGGGGCGCGGCTTTCCCTGCGCGTCGAGGGCGGGCAGGAACAGCCCGCTTCGCATCAGGACCTCGCAGGTCTTGCGATCAAGGATGTCGCTGCCGGCCGATTTTGTGATGTGGCAAGCGGTCGGGCGGCCCGAAGGTGCAACATCCAGTATGAACTCGCTGGCACCTTGCGCCCGTGTACCGGGATAATCGGCAGGCAGGACCCAGCGCTCGGGGCTTATTGGCGTCAGGCCATCGTCGTCGGTGGCGTCGGGCTCGGCGCCTGCCTTGTCGGGCTTGGTCCAGGCGATGCGTAGGCGCGGCAATGCTTGCCGTTTACCGTTGCGATCGACCCCCGCCGCTGCCCAGCCGAGCTTTTTGAGCGCGAGCGCGCAGGACGCATCGGCGATCGCCGGCCCGCCTCGCACGCTGCCAGCCTTGCACGTCGGCGCGTTGCTCGCTTCGTCATGGCGCAGCGTTACGATCGCTTCGCCCGCCGCTTCGTCCGCGAGGCCGACGAGCAACCGGTCGGCGTCGGTGGCACGAGCCACCGGCATCGACGGTTGCGCGGCCGCCGGGGATGCGAGCGCCAGCGCGCCCGCGATCGCCGCGCCGGTCCGGATCAACCCGCCAGCACCTTCGCCATCATCCGCTCTTCCTTGGCGATCCAGGGCGCCATGCTCGGGCGCGACAGGATCGCCTCGCTCCACGCGGCGATTTTGGGATAGGTTGCGGCATCGATCGTTACGCCGCAGTGACGGACGTTGACCAGCGGTGACACCGCCGCCAGATCGGCGAGGGTCAGCCGGTCGCCGACCAGATAACCTGACGCCGGGATCGCGCTTTCCAGATAGGCGAGCAATTTTGGCAGTTCGTCGGCTTCGGCTTCGGCGGCGGCGGCGAGGTCGCCTTCGCGGCCCAGGAATTTGGGGGCGACGATGCGATTGAAGAACATCTTGCCGCCGCAGGCCGCGAACACGGTGTCGCCGAACTCGTCCCACCACACGGTGCGGCCGCGCGCTTCGGGGTCGGCGGGGATCAGCGCCGGTTCGGGATATTTCGCTTCGAGATAGTGGATGATCGCGCTCGAATCGGCGAGCAGGAAGCCGTCGTCGTCGATCGCCGGCATCTTGCCGAGCGGCGAAGCGGCACGAAAGCCGGGATCAGGATCGCCGATGCCGACGCCCTTGAGCTCGAAATCGAGGCCCTTTTCGCCCAGAAACCCCAGCAATTTTCGTACGAACGGCGATACGATCGACCCATAGACTATCATCATGACATCCTCCTGATTCCAGCCCGAGCATAGGCGGTCGGTTGCTCACTGCAACCTGTTCGATGATTGCAGCGATGCGCAAGAAATGCTGCTTGCTATCGGTCGCTTGGCATGCTCCTATTTGTGACAGAGGGGGGCGCTGCTACGGCAGCAATCATCAGGATATGTGTAATGCGCCCTTCGCTCTGGGCAGATCGGCTGATGGCCCTTTCGGTCCGCTTCGTCGGGCTCGGCATCCTGGCAGCGGCCCTAGCCGCGGCGGTCGCCAGCTTCTTCTACAACAAGGCGCAGGAGGATGAGCAGGCGACCCGCGTCGCGATGCAGGTCAACGTCCGGCTGCGCGATCAGCTCGCGGTGCTCGAAGGGGTGCGCGCGCTCTATCAGTCCGACACGGCGGCGAGCGGGCCGGGAGTTCGCGCCTTCCTCGCGGCGCTGCGGCCGCAGGTGCGCGCGCCGGGGATGCAGGGGGTCGGCATCGCCGTCGCGATCCAGCAGGATACTCCCGCCGCGGCCGAAGCGCAGCTGCTCGAAAATTACGGCAGGGAGATCAAGGTCTGGCCGCGGACAAGTGAGCCGATCGGCTTTCCCATCGTCCTTGTCGAACCCGACAATGCTCGCAACCGCGGGGCGCTCGGCTACGACATGTACAGCGAATCGATCCGGCGCGAGGCGATGCGCCGCGCCTGGCAGACCGGTCAGCCGGCAGCGAGCGGGATCGTCGAACTGATCCAGGAACGTAGTGCGCAGCATAAGCAGCCGGGCTTCCTGATCTATGTGCCCGTCTACGCCAACCCGCCCGTGGCTGCAGACGCCGCGCCTTCGGCGGTGCCGCCGCCCTCGGCCGGGCAACCGATCGAGGCCTTTGTCTACGCGCCGTTCCGCATCGAGAATCTGATGCGCGCGGTGCTGGGAAACCAGCTCGATACGGTCGACGGGATCGAAGTTTATGCCGGCGAAGGCCCGTCGGCGCCGCTCGTCTTCCGTCATGGCAAGGTTGGCTGGGACGCGCATGAGGAGACGCTGCGCGTCGCCGATCGCCGCTGGACGATGCGGCTGTCCTACGGCCGCTTCATCGACCGGCTGGGCCGTCCGCTCGCGATCCTGCTGTTCGGCGCTGCGCTCGCCTGGCTCGCGGTGCAGTTGCACCGCTTGCAGCATCGCCGCCTCGGCGCGGCGCAGGCGCTGGCGGAGGAGAAGGAGCGTCATGCCGAAGATCGTGAGTTGATGATCGGCGAAATGGCGCACCGCATGAAAAACGCCTTCGCCCGCATCGGCGCGCTCGCGCGGATCACGCTGCGCGAGGTCGACAGCCTCGAGGCGTTCGAGACGAAATTCGACGGGCGACTGCGCGCATTGTCCGATTCGAAGCAGATGCTGGTTACCGGCGCGGTCGATACGGTCGACCTAGGCCGTATCGTCCGCCGCGAGCTCGACATTGCGGGCTGGGACGCACAGCGGCTTGCCGCGGTCGAAGGCCCGGACGTGCGGCTTGACGAAGAGGGCGCGCAGGCTATTGCGCTTGCCGTGCACGAACTGGTGACCAACAGCGTCAAATATGGCGCGCTCGGCGGGAAGGGCGATCTTGCGGTCGGCTGGCGCCGCGACGGCGGCGATGTCGAGCTGTCGTGGATCGAAAGCGGCCTGCCCGAAACCCCGCACATCGAAAGCGAAAGCTTTGGCACCCAGTTCATCCGCTCGCTGATCGAACGCCAGCTCAAGGGGCAATGGACCCGCGCCGCCGCCGATCACGGCCTGTCCATCGTCATTCGCTGGCCCGATCGTGTCGCCACCGCCTGATCCGCGCTGGCATATCTGGATCGATCGCGGCGGCACCTTCACCGATGTCGTCGCGCGCTCGCCGGCGGGCGCGGTCGTCACTGCCAAATATCTCTCCGAAGACCCGGCGCGCCCTGGCGACGCGGCGGTGGGTGCGATCCGCGACCTGACCGGCGCCGGGACAGGCGCGCTGCCGCCGCTCGCGGTGCGCATGGGGTCGACCGTCGCGACCAACGCGCTGCTCGAACGCAAGGGCGCGCCGACCCTCCTCGCGATCACGCGCGGCTTCGGCGATGCGCTGACCATCGGCTATCAGGATCGCCCCGACCTGTTCGCGCGCCGGCTCGACCGCACACCTCCGCCGCACGCCCAAGTTGCCGAAATCGCCGAGCGCGTCGGTCCCGACGGCGAATTGCTGATCCCGCTCGACGAAGACGCCGCGCGCACCGCGCTGCAAAAGGCGCGTGCGGCGGGAATCGACAGCATCGCGATCATATTGATGCACGGCTATCGCTATCCCGCGCACGAACGGCGCCTGGCAGAGATTGCCGCCGAACTCGGCTTCGCGCAGATTTCGGTCAGCCATGAGGTGAGCGCCCTGATCAAGTTGGTCGGGCGCGGCGACACGACGCTTGCCGACGCCTATCTGTCGCCGGTGCTGCGGCACTATGTCGGCCAGTTCTGCGCCCAGCTTGGCGACGATAGCCGTCCGCAGTTCATGAAAAGCTCGGGCGGGCTCGCATCGGCCGCGGCGTTCCATGGCCGCGATGCGATTCTCTCGGGTCCGGCGGGCGGCATCGTCGGCATGGTCGGCAGCGCCGCGCCGCTGGGCGAGGATCGCCTCATCGGCTTCGACATGGGCGGCACCTCGACCGACGTCAGCCATTATGCCGGGCGGCTCGAACGCGATAACGAAAGCATCGTCGCGGGCACGCGCATCCGGGCGCCGATGCTGCGTATCCACACCGTCGCCGCCGGGGGCGGTTCGATTTGCCGCTGGGACGGTGCGCGCCTGCTCGTCGGACCCGAAAGCGCGGGCGCCAATCCCGGCCCCGCCGCCTATGGCCGCGGCGGGCCGCTGACCGTCACCGACTGCAACGTGCTGCTCGGCAAGATTCAGCCCGAACATTTCCCCAGGCTCTTCGGACCGGCCGGCGACCAGCCGCTCGATCGCGCCATCGTCGCCGAAAAATTCGCTGCGCTGGCGGCCGAAGTCGACGACATCACGCCCGAGGCGCTTGCGGAGGGGCTGCTAGCGATTGCGGTTCAGCAGATGGCGAACGCGATCAAACGTATCACCATCGCGCGCGGACATGATGTGACACAGGGCTACCATCTCGTCGGCTTCGGGGGCGCCGCGGGGCAGCATGTGTGCCTCGTGGCCGACGCATTGGGGATCGACCGGATCCTGCTCCACCCGCTCGCCGGGGTGTTGTCAGCCTATGGTATGGGCCTCGCACGGCCCTCGGCGATCCGCGAGCGCACGCTTGCGCTGCCGCTCGGCGCGAGCTGCGTCGAACCGCTGCACCGCGCGGAGGCCGAACTCGTCGCTCAGGCGCGCGGCGATCTTGCACCCGACGTAACGGTGACGCACGAAACCCTGCTGTTCGTGCGTCTTGCCGACAGCGACAATGCGATCGAGCTGCCGACCGGAGATCCCGCCACGGTGCGCGCTGCCTTCATCGACGCCTTCCGCGGGCGTTTCGGCTATGCGCCGCATGACGATCTGGTCGTCGATCGCATCCGTGTCGAACTGACCGAAGCGGGCGGCGCGCCCGCGGCTCTTCCCGCGCCCGCGCCAGCGGCCGAGGTCGAGGCGGAAACCGTCACCGCCTGGCTCGCGGGCGGACCCTGCGCCGTCCCACTTCATCAGCGCAGCGCGCTTGCTCCCGGCCGCAGCATCACTGGCCCGGCGATCATCGTCGATCCGCTGTCGACGACCGTCGTCGAACCCGGCTGGACGGCAACGGTCGAGCCCGAGGGGACGCTGCGGCTCGCAAAGCCATCGGCCATTCGTCCCGTCGCCTTGCCATCGCAAGGAGGCAGTGACGATCCTGCAGCACCCGATCCCGTGCGCCTCGAAATCTTCAACAGCCTGTTCATGGCGATTGCCGAGGAAATGGGCGGCGCGCTTCAGCACAGCGCTTCGTCGATCAATATTCGCGAACGGCTCGATTTCTCCTGCGCGCTGTTCGACGGCGAAGGGCGGCTCGTCGCCAATGCGCCGCACATGCCGGTGCATCTGGGGTCGATGGGCGAAAGCGTGCGGACCATATTGCGCCAGCGCGGTCCGGGCGCCGACGGTCGCCCGCGCGACGGACGCGGCATCCGGCGCGGCGATGCCTATGCGCTCAACGCCCCCTATGACGGCGGCACCCATTTGCCCGACATCACCGTCATCATGCCGGTGTTCGTCGATACGGGTGCCGATACCCCCGCCTTTTTCGTCGCGGCGCGCGGCCACCACGCCGATCTCGGCGGGATAGCGCCCGGATCGATGCCGCCGGGCAGCCGCAATATCGCAGAAGAAGGCATCATCTTCGACAATATGCTGATCGTCGATGACGGCCATTTCCGCGACGCCGCCGTGCAGGAGCATCTGACCGCAGGCGACCTGCCGGCGCGCAACCCGGCGCTCAACATCGCCGATCTGAAGGCGCAGGTCGCCGCCTGCCAGCGCGGCGCCAGCGGCCTTGCCGACCTCGCCGCCGCGCACGGAAGCGCGACCGTCGCCGCCTATATGGCACATGGTCAGCGTCAGGCGGAGGCGGCGGTGCGTCAGCTCGTCGCGCGGCTGGGCGATGGTCATTTCCGCTATGCGATGGACAATGGCGCCGAAGTCGTCGTCACCGTGTCAGTCGATCGCGCGGCGCGCCACGTCACCATCGACTTTACCGGCTCGTCGGCGACGCTCCCCGATAATTTCAACGCGCCGCTGCCGGTCGTGCGCGCGGCGGTGCTCTATGTGCTGCGCACGATGCTCGACGACCCGATACCGATGAACGAGGGCTGCCTGGCGCCGGTGACATTGATTGTTCCCGACGATTCAATGCTCTCGCCGCGCTTTCCAGCCGCGGTTGTCGCGGGCAATGTCGAGACCAGCCAGGTCATCACCGACGCGCTGTTCGCCGCCTTCGGCGCGATGGCGGGAGCGCAGGGGACGATGAACAATTTCACCTTCGGCAACGAGGCCTACCAATATTATGAAACGATCGCCGGCGGATCGGGCGCTGGCCTCGGCTTCGACGGCACCGCGGTGATCCAGACGCACATGACCAACAGCCGGATGACCGATCCCGAAGTGATGGAGGCGCGCTTCCCGGTGATCGTCGAGGAATTCTCGATCCGCAAAGGTTCGGGCGGTGCGGGCCGCTGGCACGGCGGCGACGGCGCTACGCGCCGCATCCGGTTTCGCGAACCGATGGCTGCGAATATTCTCGCTAATCGTCGTCGGATCGCGCCGTGCGGCCTTGCGGGCGGGGCCGACGGCGCACCGGGCCGCAACTGGATCGAGCGCGCGGACGGGACGACCGAAGAACTGGGCGCGACTGCCAGCGCGGACCTGAGCGCGGGCGACGCCTTCGTCATCGAAACCCCCGGCGGCGGCGGTTATGGCGAAGCGGAGGGGGATTAGATGCTTGTCCTGATCGGGATTGCCATCATCATCGCGGGCTTCCTGCTCCGCTTCAATCCGCTGCTCGTCATCATGGCGTCGGCGCTCGCGACGGGTCTGGCCGCCGGGCTTGACGTCACCGCGATCATCGCCGCCTTCGGCAAGGCGTTTAACGACACACGCTATGTCAGCATCGTCTGGATCGTGCTCCCCGTCATCGGCCTGCTCGAAGCCTATGGGCTTCAGCAGCATGCGCGCTCGCTGATCGGGCGGATCAAGGGCGCGACGCTCGCCCGGCTGCTCGCCTCCTATCTGCTGCTGCGCCAGGCGATGTCGGCGGTCGGGCTGACGTCGGTGGCCGGGCATCCGCAGACGGTGCGTCCGCTCGTCGCGCCGATGGCCGAAGCCGCCGCGGAGGCGCAGGGCGTCGCGCTGAGCGATGCCCAGCGCGACGAGATCCGGGCCTATGCGGCCGCGACCGACAATGTCGGACTGTTTTTCGGCGAAGATATCTTCCTCGCCATCGGGTCGATCCTGCTGATGAAGGGGCTGCTCGAAGGCTATGGCTATGTCATCGAACCGCTGCATTTCTCGGTCTGGGCGATCCCGACCGCGATCGCGGCCTTCCTGATCCACGGCTTCCGGCTGCGGCTGCTCGAAAAGCGGATGCTGCGCGCGCCGGGGCAAGGGATCGGCGCATGATCACGCTCGGTTTCGTCTATGTCCTCGCCGGACTGACCTTCGCGATCTTCGCCGCGCTCGGCCTCGGTGATCGCAGCAATCCCAAACGCTTTGGCAACGCCGCCTTCTGGGGGCTGCTCGCACTGTCGATGCTCGCGGGCGACCGGCTCGGCGATTTCGGCAACGGGCTGCTCGTGCTTGCACTCGTCGCGATCGCCGGGGCGGGCCAGATCGGCCGCGCGCCGGGCGGCGACGTGGCGGCGGGCGTGCAGGCCGAACGCGCAGCGAAATACGGCAATTTCCTGCTTGTCGTCGCGCTCATCATCCCGGCGGTCGCACTCGCCGGCACCTTCCTCTTCAAATGGGTGCCGGGGCTCGCCGATCCGAAGCAGGCGACGCTGATCTCGCTCGGCATCGGCGTGGTGATCGCGCTCGCCGTAGGCATGGCGCAGCTGCGGCCCGCGCTCTTGCTCCCGGCGCAGCAGGGGCGGCGGCTGCTCGACGCGGTCGGCTGGGCGGCGATCCTGCCGCAGATGCTCGCCAGCCTCGGCGCGGTGTTCGCGCTCGCCGGGGTCGGCGAAGTCGTCGGCGACCTGATCGGCGCCGCGATCCCGCAAGGCAGCCTGTTCGGCGCCGTCGTCGCCTTCGGGCTCGGCATGGCGCTCTTCACCATGGTGATGGGCAACGCCTTCGCCGCCTTTCCGGTGATGATCGCGGCGGTCGGCATGCCGCTGCTCATCAAGCAATATGACGGCAACCCCGCGGTCGTCGCCGCGATCGGCATGCTTGCGGGCTTCTGCGGCACGCTGATGACCCCGATGGCGGCGAACTTCAACCTGGTCCCCGCCGCGCTGCTCGAGCTGAAAAACCCCTATGGCGTCATCAAGGTGCAGATCGGCACCGCGATCCCGCTGCTCGCGGTCAATATCCTCTTCATCTGGCTGTTTGCGTTTTAGCGCCGCTTTCAAATTTCCGTTCGCCCTGAGCTCGTCGAAGGGCCATTCTTCATTCTGCAGCGTCGAAAGAGAAGAACGGTGCTTCGACAAGCTCAGCACAAACGGATAGAGAAATTCCGGTAATGACCGACCTCACCCCCGACCACGCCGTCCGCTTTGCCACCGCGACCCTGTCGCATCTCGGCCGCGAATATCCCTACAAGATGGACCTGGTGCTGAACGGGCCGGAGGACGCACGGCCCCCGCGCGAGCATCACCCGATCTTTCACGGCAGTTTCGACTGGCATAGCTGCGTCCATGGCTGGTGGCAGATCCTTCGCCTTGCGCGCCTCTATCCCGATCTTCCCGTTGCGGCCGAGATCCGCGCGCGCGCCGATGCGATGCTCGTGCCGGGCAAGGTCGCGGGCGAGCTTGCCTTTCTGGACCGGCCGATGTCGGCGGGTTTCGAACGTCCCTATGGCTGGGCGTGGCTCCTCGCGCTCCATGCAGAGGCCGAACAGCACAACGCCCCCTGGGCCGTCGCGCTCGAACCGCTCGCGCTCGCCTTTGCGGCGCGTTTCCACGCCTTCCTGCCCAAGCTCACCTATCCCTTGCGCGTCGGCACCCATTTCAACATCGCTTTCGCGCTGCTCCTCGCGCGCCACTGGGCCGCGCTCCGCGACCCCGCGCTCGTCGCGCTTATCGATGCCCGCGCGCGCGACTGGTTCGCCGGCGACCGCGATTGTCAGGCATGGGAACCCGGCGGCGACGAATTTCTCTCCTCGGCGTTGACCGAGGCGCATCTGATGGCGGTCGTGCTCGGCGACGCCTTCCCGGTGTGGTTCGAGGTCTTCCTGCCCCGCGCCGCTGCGCATCAACCCGCAACGCTTTTCACCCCCGCCACCGTGTCGGACCGCAGCGACGGCAAGATCGCGCATCTCGACGGCCTCAATCTCAGCCGCGCCTGGTGCTGGCGTGCGATCGCCGCCAAGCTCGGCGCGGCGCACCCCGTTGCCCCCGTCGCCGAAGCTGCCGCCGAGCAGCACCTCGCCGCCGCGCTCCCGCACGTCACCGGCGACTATATGGGCGAACATTGGCTCGCGAGCTTCGCGCTCCTGGCATTGGACGGCCTCGCCGATTGACAAGCCCCGGCGTGGACGCAAGAGACGGCGTAAGAGGGGAGACGGACTGCACATGAAAACCCTGCGCCCGACATCGTTCGACGTCGCCGAGCGCGCGGGCGTGTCGCAGTCGACCGTCTCGCGCGCGCTGCGCAGCAGCCCCGGCGTCAACGCCGAAACGCGCGCCCGCGTCGCGCAGGCGGCGGCCGAGCTTGGCTATGTTGTCGATCGCCACGCCTCGTCGCTCCGCCTCAAAAGCAGCGAGACGATCGCGCTCGTTACTATCTGCCGCCCAGGCGAAGACCGCAGCGCGATCAACCCTTTCTACTTTGCGCTCCTCGGCAGCATCGCCGCCGCCACCTCGGCACGCGGCTTCAACCTGCTCGTTTCCTTTCAGGAGAGCGAAGCCAATTTCCGCGCCGATTTCGTTCGCTCGGGGCTCGCCGACGCGATGATCGTCATCGGCACGACCAGCAACCGCGCCGCGTGGGATTATTTCGCCGCGGCGCAGGCATCGGGGCATGATTTCACCTGCTGGGGCAGCCCCGGCGGGGACTTCCACTGGATGCGCAGCGATAATGAGGTGGGCGGGCGCCTCGCCGCCGATCATCTCGTCGCCTCAGGCCGTCGCCGCCTCGCCTTCGTCGGCCCGCAGCGCTCGCCGCAGCGCCAGTTCGACGAGCGCCGCGACGGCTTCACCGCAGCGCTCGCCGCGCAAGGCCTCGCCCCCATCCTCGCCGAGCCGCCGCCGGCGGAAGATCGCCATGCAGAGGGCATCGCCGCCGCGCGTGCTCTGCTCGCCGCGCATCCCGACATCGACGGTATTTTCGCTGCCAGCGACATGCTCGCGCTGGGGGTGCTACAGGGGATCAAGGATATGGGGCGCAGCGTGCCCGGCGACGTCGCGCTGATCGGCTTCGACGGCATTCGCGCCGGCACGCTCGCCGACCCAGCGCTCACCACGATCGAGCCCGATCTCGACGCCGCGGGTGAGGCGCTCGTCGCCATGGCGCTGGAGGATGATGCCCACGCCCGCGACGGCACCCGCATACCCGTCCGCCTCGCGGTGCGCGGTACTGCCTGACGCGATTGTTCGGGCGGGATCGTCATCCCGAATAACAAAGCTTCGGGACCGCGGCGCTTTGTGTCCTGGTCCGGGGAAATTTCGGGCGCCGCCCGTGGACGAAAGGCCGGGTTCGCGTGCATCGTCCACCGCCACCCCCTTGCAATTCCTGCCTTCCGGCGTAAGGCGGCGCGGACATAAACCCGCGCGTGCGACTCCGCTTGCCCCGCTCTCCTGGCTTGGGCGGCCGGCCGTCATTCCCCGCCGCGCCAACATGGGGACTGCTGACCTATGACCACCACCGGCCACGACACGCTCGGAACCCGCTCGACGCTGAATGTCGGCGGCAAGAGTTACGCCTATTATTCGCTCGAAAAGGCGGCAGCAAAGCTGGGCGATGTTTCGCGCCTGCCGTTCAGCATGAAGGTGCTGCTCGAAAATCTGCTGCGCTTCGAGGACGGCGGCTTCACCGTTTCGACCGATGACGTCCAGGCGCTGGTCAACTGGCAGAAGGATCCCCATTCGAACCGCGAAATCCAGTATCGCCCGGCGCGCGTGCTGCTGCAGGATTTCACCGGCGTTCCCTGCGTCGTTGACCTTGCCGCGATGCGCGATGCGATTGCCAAGCTCGGCGGCGACACGACCAAGATCAACCCGCTCGTCCCCGTCCACCTCGTCATCGACCACTCGGTCATGGTGGACGAATTCGGCACGCCCAAGGCGTTCGAGCAGAATGTCGAGATCGAATATTATCGCAACGGCGAACGCTATGACTTCCTGAAATGGGGGTCGAAGTCGCTGTCGAACTTCAAGGCGGTGCCTCCCGGCACCGGCATCTGCCACCAGGTCAACCTCGAGCATATCGCGCAGGCGGTGTGGTCGAGCGAGGATGCCGACGGCACCACCGTCGCCTATCCCGACACCTGCGTCGGCACCGACAGCCACACGACGATGATCAACGGCCTCGGCGTCCTCGGCTGGGGCGTCGGCGGGATTGAAGCGGAAGCCGCGATGCTCGGCCAGCCCGTGTCGATGCTGATCCCCGAAGTCGTTGGCTTCAAATTCACCGGCAAGCTGAAGGAAGGCGTCACCGCGACCGACCTCGTGCTCACCGCGACGCAGATGCTGCGCGCCAAGGGCGTCGTCGGCCGCTTCGTCGAATATTTCGGCCCCGGCCTCGCTTCGCTGAGCCTCGCCGACCGCGCGACGCTCGCCAATATGGCGCCCGAATATGGCGCGACGTGCGGCTTCTTCGGCATCGACGACAAGACGATCGATTACATGCGCCTGACCGGCCGCAGCGAAGAAAATATCGCGCTGGTCGAAGCCTATGCGAAGGCGCAGGGGCTGTGGATCGTCGACGGCGCGGCGGACCCTGTATTCACAGACACGCTCGAACTCGACCTGTCGACCGTCGTCCCGTCGCTCGCCGGGCCGAAGCGGCCGCAGGACCGGGTCTCGCTTCCCGATGTCGACGATGTGTTCAATGCCGACATGGCAAAGGTCTATAACAAGGCGCAGACGCGCGTGCCGGTCGAGGGCAAGGATTTCGACATCGGCGACGGCGACGTCACCATCGCCGCGATCACCAGCTGCACCAACACCTCGAACCCCGGCGTTCTCGTTGCCGCGGGGCTCGTCGCCAAAAAGGCCGACGAGCTGGGCCTGAAGCCCAAGCCGTGGGTCAAGACCAGCCTCGCGCCGGGATCGCAGGTCGTAACCGACTATCTCGAAAAGGCCGGGCTGCAGAAGCATCTCGACAATATCGGCTTCAACCTCGTGGGCTATGGCTGCACGACGTGCATCGGCAACTCGGGTCCGCTTGCCGAGCCGATTTCGAAGGCGATCAACGAGAACGGCCTCGTCGCCGCGGCGGTCATTTCGGGCAACCGCAACTTCGAAGGCCGCGTGTCGCCTGACGTGCGCGCCAACTTCCTCGCCTCTCCGCCGCTCGTTGTCGCCTATGCGCTCAAGGGCACGGTGATCGAGGATTTCACCACCACCCCGATCGGCACCGGCAAGGACGGGCAGGACGTTTTCCTCAAGGACATCTGGCCGACCAACCAGGAAGTCGCCGACATGGTCGCCGGCGCGGTCGACCGCGACATGTTCGAGGCGCGCTACGCGCACGTCTACAAGGGCGACGCGCACTGGCAGAAGATCGAGGTCGAGGGCAGCGACACCTATCAGTGGCGCGCTGGCTCGACCTATGTCGCCAACCCGCCCTATTTCGAGGGCATGTCGATGACGCCGGCACCGGTCAGCGACATCGTCGGCGCAAAGCCGCTTGCGATCCTCGGCGACAGCATCACCACCGACCATATTTCTCCGGCGGGCAGCATCAAGGCGGACTCGCCGGCCGGAAAATGGCTGATGGAACATCAGGTCAGCAAGGCCGACTTCAACAGCTATGGCGCACGCCGCGGCCACCACGAAGTGATGATGCGCGGCACCTTCGCCAACATCCGCATCAAGAATGAAATGGTCCCGGGCATCGAAGGCGGCATGTCGCGTTATGGCCAGGAAGTCATGCCGATCTACGACGCCGCGATGCGCCACAAGGCCGATGGCACCCCGCTCGTGGTGATCGCCGGCAAGGAATATGGCACCGGCTCGTCGCGCGACTGGGCGGCGAAGGGCACTAACCTGCTCGGCGTCCGCGCCGTCATCGTCGAAAGCTTCGAGCGCATCCACCGCTCGAACCTTGTCGGCATGGGCGTGCTGCCGCTCCAGTTCCTCGAGGGGCAGACCCGCGAGACGCTGGGCCTGACCGGCGACGACAGCTTCACCATCACGGGTATCGCCGACATCAAGCCGCGCCAGACGGTGACGGTCGAGGTCACGCGCCCCGACGGCTCGACCTTCAGCTTCGATACGCTGTGCCGCATCGACACCGCGAACGAGGTCGAATATTATATGAACGGCGGCATCCTGCACTATGTGCTGCGCAAGCTCGCGGCCTGATTGCCGCAGGATAATCGGCAACACGCGCCCGCCCCCTTACCGGGGCGGGCGTTTTCTTTGGGAATAGGGCGATGAACCTGCTTCAGATCATGATCGAGGTGATCGGCTGGACCGCGGCCGCGATCATTCTGGCAAGCTATGTGCTGCTCTCGCTCGGCAAGCTCGAACCGCGCGGCGCGGCCTATCAATGGATGAACGTCGTCGGCGCCACCGGCTTCGTCATCAATTCGGGCTATAACGGTGCCCTGCCGTCCGCCGGCCTCAACATCATCTGGGCCGCGATCGGCCTTTTCACGCTGTGGAACGTGCGCCGCCTCAGCCGCGCGGACAGGTGCTGACCCCGAGCAGCGAATAGGCGGGACAGCGGCTCGACAGGCCGGTGAGCAGCGGCACCACCCCGATATAGCCCCACGGGCCGATACGCTCGTACGCGGCGAGAACGATCAGCATTACGCCAATGACGATCCGCAGCAGGCGGTCGATTGTGCCAACATTGCGTGCAAACATCTCCAGACTCCCGATTGCATGTGCGACACCGAAGTTCTGACGCGCGCGCGGCGCGCGGTCATTGCGCTGGATCAAGAGACGCGGCCCGCCCCATTCGGGTCCGGCCGGGGATGGTGGGCGCTGACGGGCTCGAACCGCCGACCCTCTCGGTGTAAACGAGATGCTCTACCAACTGAGCTAAGCGCCCCACGCCGTGGGAGCGGCGCCCCTGCCACAGCCAGACGTCGCTGGCAAGTCGCTGGCGTGTCAGCCGGGTGAGGGCAGGCCGCAGTCGTCGCCCAGCGCCAGCTCGCGGTTCACCCCGATCGCATCCAGAAAGGCCGGATCGTGGCTGACGACGATGAGCGCGCCGTCATAGGCCGCGAGCCCGGTTTCGATCGCGGCGAGCGAATCGAGATCGAGATGATTGCCGGGTTCATCGAGGATCAGCATCTGCGGTGGCTGCGGCGCGCCGAGGACGCAGGCGAGCCCGGCGCGAAGCACCTGCCCGCCGCTGAGCGTGCCGACGATGCGATCGGCGGCGTCGGCGCGAAAGCGGAAGCGTGCGAGCGCGGCGCGGCAGGCATTGTTGCCGACCCCGGGGTTGCGCCGCAGGAAATTGTCGGCGATCGAAAGTAGCGGATCGAGCAGCGCGACGCGCTGATCGAACAGCGCGAACGGCACACCGACGCGCACGCTCCCCGACCAGGGCGTCAGTGTTCCGGCGATCAGCGCGAGCAGCGTCGATTTGCCCGATCCGTTCGGGCCGGTGATTGCCAATCGCTCGGGTCCCGTGATCGTGAACGACAAATCATCGATGACGGGTGCGCCGCCGTCATAGCCCGCGCGGACATGCTCCAACGCAACGACCGTCCGCGAAGCCGGGAGACCCGTCGACGGCAGCGCGATCGCCAGCGGATCGACGATCTCGATCCGGCTGCGCGCCGCGGCGAGCGCCTGCTCGGCCTGTCCCTGCTGGCGTTCGGCCAGCCGCCCGGCGGCAGCGCGTGATTCTTCGGCGCGGCGCTGCATTGCCCCCATCACAATGCGCGGCATGTCGCCGCGCGCCGCATTTTTCCGGCCCCGCGAATCGCGGCGATCCTGCCGCTCGGCGGCGGCCTGCGCTTGGCGCTGGGCCTGATCGACGCGCTTCTCTGCGGTGGCAAGCTCGGCCTCAAGGGCCGCCTGTTCGACCGCCTTGCGCGCGGAATAGGCGCTCCAGCCGCCGCCATAGCGCGCGGCGCCCGTCGCGGTCAGTTCGACGATCGCATCCATCTCCTCGAGCAGTTGGCGGTCGTGACTGACGACGATCGCGCCGCCCTGCCAGTCGCGCAGGATCGCGCGCACCGCCTCCCGGCCCTGCCGGTCGAGATTGTTGGTCGGTTCGTCAAGCAGCAGAAAATCGGGCTGCTCGAATATCGCGCCGGCGAGCGCGGCGCGCGTGCGTTGTCCACCCGAAAGATGCACAAGCGGCGTCGCGACATCGAGCGGCAGGTCGACACCGGCCAGCGCCTCGTCGATCCGCGAAGCCAGCGTCCAGTCGGCCTCTGCGATGTCGTCGAGCGACGCCGTCCCCGCTTCGGCGCGCGCGAGCAGGGCCAGCGCCGGGCGCGCGCCGAACAGGTCGGCAATTGTCGCATCGGCGGCAACCTGCACCGTCTGGTGCAGCATGGCGATGCGCGCGCCGCGGCTGATCGCGCCGTTTGTCGGCGTTGCCTCACCCGCGATCAGGCGCAACAGGGTCGACTTGCCGACGCCATTGCGACCGACGATACCCGTGCGTTCCGGGCGAAACTGAAGGTCGAGATCGGAAAATATGCGGCGACCGTCGGGGGTCGACCAGCCGAGGCGGGAGAGGGTGATCGTAGACATGGAAAAGGCTTTCCTGAAGGCAAGGCTAGGGGCGATGCGTTCAGTTGCGGTCCATGATCCTCCGACTCCTTAAAAAGATGACGGATGACAGATAACGTCCCGGTGGCGACCGGGCAAGAGCGGGCCGACGTTAGAGCCAGCCGATCCGCTTGAAGCGCCAATAGAGGAGCGCGCACACGCTGCCCATCAAGGCAAGCGCGAAGGGGTAGCCGAAGGTCCAGCCGAGTTCGGGCATATGCTCGAAATTCATGCCGTAAATGCCGGCGATCGCGGTGGGTACGGCCAGAATGGCGGCCCAGGCCGCAAGCTGGCGCGTGATCGCGCCCTGCCGCTGCTGTTCGAGCAGATTGTTGGTGTCGACGACCGACGCCGCGACATCACGCAATCCGACGAGGCGGAATTCGGCGCGCTGCACATGGTCCCAGATGTCGCGGAAAAAGGGGCGCACGGCATCGTCGATGCACGGCAGGTCGGCATCGCTGGTCAGGCGTGATGCGACATCCTTCATCAATCCGACCAGGCGTTGAAAGCGGATGATCTCGTGCCGCTGGCCGTAAAGATGCCGGATGTCGTCGGCGTCGAGCGGCGTGTCCATGACGCTTTCCTCGACCGTAAGCAGCCGGTCCTCGATCGCGTCGATCACCGGGAAATAGCCGTCGACGATGAAATCGAGAATCGCATAAAGTACATAATCGGGGCCGTGCGCCAGTTTCGCCGGCAAGGATTCGAGCCGCGCGCGCACCTCGCTGTGCGTCCGCGCCGACCCGTGACGGACACTTACGATGAAATGGCGACCAAGGAAGAAGGCGGTTTCGCCCGACTGGATCGTGTCGCCATCGCGATTGCCGGTGCTGGCGACGACGAACAATTGCTCGCCATAGGCTTCGACCTTTGGCAGCTGGTTGGCCTTCAGCGCGTCCTCGACCGCCAGCGGATGCAGGCCGAAGCGCCTGGCGATCCCCTCCAGCTCGCCGGGGGTCGGCTCGAACAGGCCGAGCCAGAAAAAGTCGCCCGGATCGCAATGATCGGGAATGGCCTCGTTCGGGCCCAGCTCACGCACGAGCTTGCCATCATTATAGAGACGGGCGGCCTTGATCGGCATCGTCAAACTCCCTCGACTGCCCGCTGCAGATAGCGGCACGGGCGGCCGAGGGAAATAACTCAGGCCGGAAAGGCGTCGCGTACGCGGCGTTCGAGCACCGCAAGCGGGATGCGTCCGGCCCCGAGCACGACGTCGTGGAAGCGCTTGATGTCATAATCCCGGTGCGACGAAACCTCATCACGCAGCCGGCTGATCGCGGTCTGACCGACCTTGTATGAACAGGCTTGCCCCGGATAGACGATGTAGCGGTCGATCTCGGTTCGCGCCGAACTTGGCGTTTCGGACGAGTTTTCGACCATGAATTCGATCGCCTGCTGGCGATTCCAGCCCTTGGCGTGCAGCCCGGTATCGACGACGAGGCGTGAGGCGCGAAACGCATAGGACGCCAGATAGCCGATCTCGCCGAGCGGATCGTCGCCGTACATCCCGAGCTCGGCGGCAACCTGCTCGGCATACAGCCCCCAGCCTTCGCCATAGGCCGTGACGTAAGAGGATTGGCGGTAAAGCGGCAATGCCGCGTCCTCGAACTTCAGGGCATTTTCGAACAGATGCCCCGGCGCTCCCTCGTGAAAGGCGAGCGTCGGCAGCGTGTAGCGCGGCCACTCGTGCGTATCGCGCAGGTTGATGAAGAAAATGCCCGGGCGCGACCCGTCGGGGGTGCCGGCCTGCGCCGAACCGCCAGGAGCGCCGATCTCGATCTCGGGCGGGACGCGGCGGATTTCATAGGGCGCGCGCGGCATCCGGCTGAACACTTGCGGCAGGCGGGCGCGAATGGTGGTGAGCCGATCGTTGAGATAGGCGAGCAGCGCCGCGCGCCCCGTATCGTCATTGGCGAACAACTGGCCGTCGGTTGCGGTCAGCGCGTCGAGCCGCTGGCGTAGGCTGCCCTCTTTGAAGCCCTGCGCGGTGAGCAGCTTGTCCATGCGCGCGTGCAGATCGGCAAGCTGGTCGAGCCCCAATTGATGGATCTGCTCGGCGGTCATGTCGGTGGTCGTGTGCTGCGCCAGCGTCGCCGCATAATAGGCGGGACCGTCCGGAAGGCGCGATACGCCCGCCTCGTCACCGGCCTTAGGCAGCAGCGCCGTCAGCACCTCGATCTGACGCGTCAGAGCAGCGCGGATCGGACCTTCGAATATCACCTGCGCGCGCGCATCATAGCCGGTGAGGCCGATGGCGTTGGCGCGGCGGGCGAGCGAGGCGACGATCGTCTTCGACGCCGCATCGCCGTCACGCAAACGGCCGAGCTGCTGCAGGGCCTGTTCGATGATGAAGCGCGGCGCGACGACGCCCATCGCGGCATTGGCGCGCACGATCGCGCTATCATCGTCGAGGAGCGCCGGCGTTGCCTCCATTCGCGCGATATAGGCATCGGCGTCGGCCTTGGTCTTCACCGGATGCTGGCTGTCGAGAAAGGTGCTGACGCCGGTATAGAAGCCGCCGAGCTGCGTGACTGCATAGGGACCGGCGCGGTGCGCAAAGCCGCCGGTGTGATAGGGGAAGCGGGCCAGTCGCTGGCGGGCCACAAGATCGAATTCGGCGCTGTCATAGGCCACCCGCGCATTATCGCCGAGCGCACCGCGATCGATCGCGCGTAGTGCGGCAAGGTCGGTGTCGATCCGGCGGTCGCGTGCGGTCCGCGCGGCGGCCGACCAGTCGGGAAATCGCGCTCGCAGCCCGGCGCGCGCACCGATATCGAGGCCCAGGCTCGCGGCGCGGGTCGGGTCATCGATCAGCGCCTGATCGAACTGGCGGGTGAGCAGTGCATCGAGGCGCGCGTCGGCGCTGTCCGCACCCCATGCCGGCATCGCAAGCCCCGCCGATGCCATGCCCATGCCCGCCAGCAGCGTCCGGCGATCCAGTGCGAAATCGATCATGGTTGTTCTCCTATCATGCCGCGACCCTATGGTTTCGGGGGCTTTGCCGCAAGCATGTGTGTTGGTCGAATAAAACCCCTTGCCAAGCATGCGCTACAAATGTAGCACGCTACAAATGTAGCGCGAAAGGTGATTCGCATGTTGTCGAGCTTGCCCCCGCGGGAACGCGAAATTGTCGATATTCTTTACGAACGTGGCGCGTCGACCGTGACCGAAATCGGCGAGGCTTTGCCCGCCGAACTGTCCGGATCGGCGATCCGCGCGATGCTCAAGCGGCTCGAGGCCAAAGGCTTCGTTGTGCGCGAGGCATCGGATCGCGGCTTTCTCTATGCGCCGAGCGTCGAGGAGAAGACGGCGAGCAAATCGGCGCTGACCCAGGTGGTGCGCGTCTTTTTCAACGGATCGGCGACCAGCGCCGCCGCGGCGCTGCTCGGCATGCAGGACAAGATGAGTGCGGGCGATCTCGATGAGCTGGAAAAGCTGATCGCCGAAGCGCGCGAAGGGAGGACGAAATGATGATCACCGCCGCGACCCTGCTGGGTCTTGCCTGGAAATCGGCGATCATCGCCGGGCTGACGCTGCTGTTGCTGCGCCTCGCGCGGTCGCGTTCGGCAGGCGAGCGTTCGCTTATCGCGCATGCCGGGCTGGCGGCGCTGCTGCTGCTGCCCGTGGCGACGCTGGCGCTTCCCGAATGGGCCCCGCTGCCCGCCGACTGGGTCGAAGCATCTGCGCCTGCAATGTCGGCGCCACCGGCGGTCGTCGAGGCGCCTCCCGCGGCGGCGGCTCAGCCCGGCGCTGCGGCGCCGGCCATGGCTGCGGATAGCAAAGCCGATGCCGGTTGGACGCTGCCCGCGATGGCCGACCTCGCCATCTGGGTGTACAGCTTTCCCCTGTTCCTGCTTGCCCTTTTGATGACGGTTGCCGTGGTGCGGCTGTTCGCGATGCGCGGCCGAGCCGATGTGCTGGTTCAGCCTTCGTGGCTGTCGGCGCTCGCCGAAGCGCAGCGGCGGATGGGCTTCAAGCATGGGACAGCGCTGCTGGTCAGCAACGAACTGCGCTCGCCGATCAGTTGGGGCGTGGTCCGCCCGACGATCGTGCTTAACCCGGCCGCCGTCGATGCCGTGGCCGAGGCCGAGGCGATCATCGCGCACGAACTGGCGCATGTCGCGCGGCTCGACTGGGCGAAACTGCTCGCGGCGCGCCTTGCCTGCGCGCTGTTCTGGTTCAATCCGCTCGTCTGGATGCTGGCGCGCGAGAGCCATCAATTGCGCGAGGAAGCGGCCGATGATGCCGTGCTGCTCGCCGACATCGACGGTCCCGACTATGCCTCGCTGCTCGTCGGCGCGGCGCGTCACGACAATCAGGGCGCGCTGCTTGCCGCCCACGGGGTCGCGCCGGCGCAGAACAGCCTGAAGCGCCGGATCACCCGCGTCCTCGACGGCAGCCTGAAGCGCGGACCCGCCAGCGCGAGCTGGGTTCTGATGAGCCTGGTGCTGCTCGCCGGCGTATCGGCGCCGCTCGCCGCCTTTTCCGCGACTGCCACACCGTCCGCGTCGGGGCCTGTCCACACCCCTGTCGCAACCGCCCCGGCCGCGGCATTGCAGTCCGCCGCGGCCGTGGGTTCGGCGGGCGAGCGGACCGACAAGCCGGCCCCTGCTACTGCCCGCAAGCCGCTGTCGCCCGACGATCTTGTCGGCATGCGCGCGGTCGGCGTGACACCCGACGATGTCCGCAAGATGCGCGAAAGCGGCCATGCTGATGCCGACGACATTATCGCGGCCAAGGCGACCGGCGTCGACCCGGCCTATATCAACGCGATGCGCCGTGTCTTTCCGAACGCCGACGTCGGCGATCTGGTTGGCGCGAAAGCGGTGGGCATCGACCCGGCCTATGCCCGCGACATGCGCCGCTATTTCCCCGATGTGAATCTCGACGATCTGACGGCGATGCGGGCCATGGGCGTCACCGGCGACTATGTCCGCCAGATGCGTGCCGCGGGCCGCGCGATGCGCGACCCCGACGACGCGATCGAGGCGCGCGCGCTGGGCAATTGGGGCGGGGCCTATAGCGAAGTCCGGTCCAGTTCGGGCGCGACCGCGCGCATCGGCTCGGACGGAACGCTCGAGGCGCGCAGCGCCGACGGCAAGGTCACGCGGATAAGTCCGCCGCGCCCGCCAGCGCCGCCCGAAAATCCCGCGGCGCCGCAGGACTGACCCTTCGGCCACTGGCCGAAGCCAAGCCGCCGCTCATCGAAGCCTGATTTTGAAACGCCGCTGCGGCGGCGAGCGATGATGCTCGCCCGGCGCACGGAGGAGGAGTGCCCCCAATGAAACCGCAATCGAAGACATTGTTCGTCGCCGCCGGCAGCGTGCTGTTGACCTTGATCGCCTGCGCCGCCCCTGCGCAGCCGACCGCGGCCTCGGCCCAGGAGAGCAGCGCGATCCGCTGGGATGTCTCGCAGCCCGACGACGGCGACGGCGATCCGCGCCTGCAGCTTCGCGCCAAGCAATCAACCAGCAGTGTCGCTCTCGACGGTGCCCGCGCGGAATTTTCCGCGGCGCGGGACACGCTGGGCGGCGGGCGCGGCCCGGTCAGCTTCAGCGTGGTGCACGCGGCGGGCCGCCTCGATTGCACGGGCAGTCTGCACGCAGCCTATGAGGGCGAGGGACAATGCCGCTTTGCGCCCGATGCCGGCTTCGCGACCGCGCTGGAGAGCCGCGGTGTCGGCACGCCGACGCGCAAGGAACAACTCGCCATGTTGATGGTCGATGCGACGGTGGAACTGGCCGACGGCCTGATCGACGCGGGGCTTCGTCCGCACACCGGCGAACTTGTCGCGGCGGCAGCGTTGAAGGTGACGCCCGCCTATGTCCGCGACCTCCAATCGGGCGCGCTTCGGCTCACCTCGATCAACGATGCGATCGCGTGCAAGGCGCTGGGCGTCGACCGCGACTATGTGCGCGGGCTGGCAGCGGCCGGATATGCAAAGCTGACCTCCGACCAGGTGATCAGCATGAAGGCGTTGGGAATTACCCCCGACTATGCGCGCTCGATGAATGCGGCAGCCGGAGGCACGCAGTGATGCGGATGACGAGCGCAATGGCGCTGGCGGCCGCCCTTGCCGCATCGATGTCGGCGACGACTGCGTGCGCGCAGGATGCGGCGGTCGACAGCGCAGCCCCGCCGCCGGTCCCGGCTCCGGCCGCCGCTCCGGCGAGTGGCGGCAGCGCGCGGCAGGTCTTCACCCCCGCCGACTTCGTCCGCTACGCGCCCAAGAACGCCTATGACATGCTCAATCAGGTTCCGGGCTTTTCGATCCGCGACAATGAACAGCTCCGCGGGCTCGGGCAGGCGACAGGCAATGTCCTGTTCAACGGCGAGCGTCCCTCGACGAAGTCGGACGATATGGTGACATTGCTGTCGCGCATTCCCGCCGGGAATGTCGAACGCATCGAAATCGTCGACGGCGCCTCGCTCGATATCCCGGGTCTATCGGGTCAGGTGGCCAATATCGTTTATCGCGCCGACAATTTTTCGGGTCAATTTGCGTGGAAGCCCGAGTTTCGCGCTCATTATGCGCATCCGCTCTACACGCGCGGCGACATTTCGGTCCGCGGCCGCAAGGGAGCGATCGAATATGAACTGGGTCTCTATAACAATGATTCGGCGCGCAGTTCCGCGGGTGGGCCGACGATCATCACCGACGGCGACGGCAACATCATCGAGCGCCGCCACGATGTCTGGCGCAGTCCCTATGACACGCCCAAGCTTTCAGGGCGGCTGACCTGGGACGGCCCCGCCGATACGGTAGGCCATCTGGGCGCCCATTATCAGCGCATCTATAATCCCTATGTCGAATTCGGACGTCGGACGCGCGATGGCGCCCCCGACGAATATCGCACCGTTCGCGAAAATCCGAACAGCTGGAATTACGAAGTCAACGGCGATTACCAGTTCGGGGTCGGCCCCGGAAAGCTGAAGCTGATCGGGCTGCGCCGCTTCAGCCACGAACCCTATTCGCAGGAAGTAATCACCAGCTTTTCGGACGGATCGCCCGCAGTCGGCGATCGTTTCACCCAGACGGGCGATATCGGCGAGACGATCGCGCGCGGCGAATATCAGTGGAAGATGCTGGGGGGCGATTGGGAGTTGTCGGGGGAGGCGGCGTTCAACACGCTCGACAATGTTGCGGCGCTTTATACGCTCGATCCGACAGGGGCTTTCGTCGAGCTTCCGTTCCCGGGCGGTACCGGGGGCGTGAAGGAGGATCGCTACGAAAGCCTGTTGAGCTTCGGCCGCAAGATCACCGACAAGCTGAACGTGCAGATCGTTGCGGGCGCCGAACGATCAACGATCACGCAAAGCGGCGCGAACGGCCTGACGCGCAGCTTCTTCCGACCGAAGGGATCGCTGTCGATCGCCTGGGCACCGGCGCCCGATTTCGACATGTCGCTCAAGATCCGACGCCGCGTGCTGCAGTTGAGCTTCTACGATTTCCTCGCGCGCGCCTTCCTGAACGACGACAACCAGAATGGCAGCAACACCGATCTGCGGCCGCAGCAGGACTGGAGCTATGAACTGGAAGTCAACAAGCGGTTCGGGGCGTGGGGATCGACAAAGCTGTTCTTCGTGTACCGCGATGTCGAAGACCGGGTCGACGTGATCCCGATCGGCGATGGCGAAGGCGTCGGCAATACTGCCAAGGCGCGCGCCGGCGCGATCGACTGGACCTCGACGATCAATCTCGATCCGGCCGGCATCAAGGGCATGAAGATCGAAACCCGGCTGCTACTTCAGAAAAGCTCGCTGCGCGACCCCTTCACCGGCGAGACGCGCCAGTGGAACGGCTTCACCGACCGGGTCGTCGAGCTGAGTCTGCGCCACGATATTCCCGGTAGCGACTGGGCCTGGGGCGCAAGCGCCAACCATTCGCATTACCAGCCGGTCTATCGCCGCAACCAGATCGACACCGCGTGGGAAGGGCCTGTGTTCGCCAACATCTTTGTCGAGAACAAGGATGTGTTCGGTCTGACGGTCCGTGCGACGGTGGCGAACATCCTCAATGCAAGGTCGAAGCGCGACCGCACGGTATGGACGGGATTGCGCGGCGAAAGCCCGATTGCCTTCGTCGAAAAGCGCGACCGGTTGATCGGGCCGATCTTCGCTTTCTCGGTTCGCGGGAAATTCTAGGCCGCGTAGGCGTCGATCGCGGCGAGATGACGCGCCTTGGCGTCGTCATCGAGGAAGGCGCCGAGAAAACTGTTGCGGGCGAGCGTGACAAGCTCGTCCCGCGACAGATCGAGCGCATCGGCGACGACGGTGTAGTTGGCGTTCACATAGCCGCCGAAATAGCTTGGGTCGTCGCTGTTCACGGTAGCAAGAAGCCCGGCATCCAGCATCGTCTTGAGGGGATGCGCGGTCATGTCGTCGACGACGCAAAGCTTGAGATTGGAAAGCGGGCACACGGTCAGGCACATCGCGTCATCGGCGAGCCGCGCGACAAGGGCTTCGTCCTCGAGGCTGCGATTGCCGTGGTCGATGCGATCGACGCCCAGCAGATCGAGCGCTTCGTGCACATATTCAGGCGGCCCCTCCTCGCCCGCATGGGCGACGAGGCGCAGGCCGAGGTTGCGGGCGCGGGCGAAGACGCGCTGGAACTTGGCGGGCGGGTGGCCGACTTCGGACGAATCGAGACCGACTCCGTCGATCCGGTCGAGCCATGGGCGCGCTTCGTCGAGCGTCGCCTCGGCCTCCTCCTCGCTGAGATGGCGCAGAAAGCACATGATGAGCCGCGAGCTCATGTCATAACGGGCCTGCGCATCGTCGAGCGCGCGGGTGATACCGCCGATGACGGTCGCGAAGGGGATGCCGCGCGCAGTGTGGCCCTGGGGATCGAAGAAGATCTCGCTGTGGCGAACGCCATCGGCATGCGCGCGCGCGAGATAGGCGGCCGTCAGGTCATAGAAATCCTGTTCGGTCTGCAGGACGCCCATCCCCTGATAATAGATGTCGAGAAAATCCTGCAGGTTCGAAAAGGCATAGGCCGCGCGGACATCATCGATCGTCGCAAACGGGATGGCGATGCCGTTGCGCCGCGCGAGTTCGAACATCAGTTCGGGTTCGAGCGATCCTTCGATATGCAGGTGCAACTCCGCCTTCGGGAGCGCGGCGATGAAGGCCGCCCGGTCTGCGGGGGTGGCAAAATCGTCAGCCATGCGGCGTCTCCGTTTCTTCGCGCAGGATGATCGCCGCCTCGGGTTTGTGGCGGCGTATTTCGTCGATCGTCAGCCCGTCGATTTCGTGCGGGAAGATCAGCCATTGGTCGGTTTCATGGACGAAGAAATCGGGTTTGAGATCGGTGACGTTGCGGCGCGGTTTGTAATAGACGGTCGCGATCCGGATATCGCGCGGCATATTGTGGCGGCATCGCGCCCTGAGTTCGGCGAGAAAGGCTCGAATGCTGCGACCGCTATCGAAAACATCGTCGATGATGAGCAGCCGGTCCTCGGGATCGAGTGTATCGATCAGATAGCCGAGCGCGAAGACCTTCACCTGCGTGTCCTGGCGGTCGATGCCGTGATAGGATGAGGTGCGGATCGCGATATGGTCGCTGTGAACGCCGTGATATTCCAGCAATTCCTGGACCGCGATGCCGACGGGCGCCCCGCCGCGCCAGATGCCGACGAGATGTGTCGGCGCAAAACCGCTGTCGATCACCTGCATCCCGAGCCGCAACGAATCGGCAAGAAGGTCGTTGGCGCTGATGTAGATCTTGTCGGTGGTCATGGGCCGGAGTTATACGCAGGCGAAGCGCCGGGCAAGGCGCGGCGACGGGGCGTCTTCTCTCTCTACCGACCGCCCGGCCGCCTCGCAGCCAAGATGCTATTTGCGGGTAGCGGCGGTCTGGTCGCGCAGCGCCTTGAACTCGCTGCCGCTCTTCCAGCCGGGCCATTTGCCCGAGCGCGCGAGCTCGTCGCCGATCGTGTAGAAGAGCGCGATATCCTGCGCGGCGCCTGCCAAGTTCCAGCTTTCATCCCATGCGTCGCAAGCTTGATGGTAACAGCGGCCGGTATAGTCATCGACCCATTTCTGCCCTGCTTCCTTGCCGCCTTCGACAAGGTCGGACACGCCGGCGATGCCCATGAGCAGCAACACGGGGACGCCGCGCTTGGCCATGCTGAAATGATCGGCGCGGAAGAAGAGGCCGCGTTCGGGAAGGCTTTCGGGCGATACGGTGCGGCCCTGCATCGCGGCGACGCGGGCGAGATCATCCTCGAGCGTGCCCTGGCCCTTGCCGACGAGAATGACGTCCTTTGACTTGCCTGCCGTCTGAAGAATGTCGATGCCAAGGTTCGCGACCGTCTTTTCAACCGGATAGACGGGCGCCTGTGCATAGGCCTCAGACCCGAGAAGGCCGCGCTCTTCGGCGGTCCAGAAGGCGAAAAGCAGCGTGCGATCGGTGGGCGGTGCGGCCTTGAAACCGCGTGCGATTTCGATCAGCGCCGCAACGCCGAGCGCGTCGTCGTTCGCACCGGCGCGGTAGATGCGGCCCTTTTCGTCGGGCTTGCCCTCGCCATAGGCATCCCAATGCGCGCCATACATCACGACCTCGTCAGCACGGTCGGTGCCCGAGATTTTGGCGAGAACATTCTGACTGCGCACGACCTCATGCGTGACCGGAATCGACGCCCGAAAGCCGGTGCCGAGGTCGACGGGACGAAAATCCTTGCGCCGGGCCGCAATGCGCAGCTTTGCGAGATCCTGACCGGCTGATGCAAACAGCCGGGTCGAGGCCTCGCCCGAAATCCAGCCCTGAAGCGCAAGGCTGGTCGCCTTTTCGGGTGGTACGACGAGGCTGTAGTTTTCGCCGCCGGGGCTTTTCACGACGTTCCAGCCATAGCCTGCGCCGTCGGTGTCGTGGACGATCAGCGCCGCGATGGCGCCGCGGCGGGCCGCTTCTTCGAACTTGTAGGTCCAGCGGCCATAGTAGGTCATCGTGCGGCCGCCGAATTTGCCGAAGCTGTCTTCGCCCTTCGTCGCGACGAAATCGGGGTCGTTGACCAGAAAGACCGCGACCTTGCCCTTGAGGTCGACGCCCTTGAAGTCGTCCCAGCCGCGTTCGGGCGCGTGGACGCCATAGCCGACGAAAACCATCGGCGCATCGGCGATCGCCGCCACATCCTTGTCCTGCTGGCTCGACACATAGATGTCGGTGCCGAGGGTGAGCGGGGTGGCGCTGCCCTGCCGGTTGAAGGCGAGCGCGGTCGGGGTGCCGAGGCGCGTATGGAGCAGCGGCACCGGCTGCGTCCATTCGCCGTTCGGGCCGGCGGGTTCGAGTCCGAGCGCCTGAAGCCGGCCGATCAGATAGCCGACGGTACGCTCTTCGCCGACCGTTCCGGGGGCGCGGCCCTGAAACTGGTCCGACGCGAGGGTGCGGACAGTCTCGGTCAGATTGGCGGTGCTGATATCCTGCGCAAGCGCGGGGACGGCAAAGGCGGCAGCGAGCAGGGCGGCGAGAGGGCGCAGAAACATCAGGGGAGCGGGCTCCGTTGGTTGGGGAAGCGCCGACCCTAGCAGGATGCGCGGCAATTGGAACCGCCGTAGAGCGGCGGGGGCGAGAGGCGCCCACCTGTCCGACCAAGCAAGTCTCGCGCGGGCGCCAGCCCGCGCTCAATCCTTGGCGGCCGGCGTCCACCCCTTCTTGTATTTTTCGAACCAGGCGAGGATCGCCGATGCCTTTGCGGCAGCCTGCGACGGGCGGGCTGCGATGCCGCCGTGGCTGGCGCCCGGCACCTTGACCAGCACCGTCGGGATGCCGCGCAGACGCAGCGCGGTATAATATTGCTCCGACTCGCTGACCGGGGTGCGATAATCCTCGCTGCCGACGACGACCATGGTCGGGGTCTTGACGTTGCCGACCAGCGACAGCGGCGAATGGCTCCAGAACGGCGTCTGATCCTCCCACGGCATCGCGCCGATCCAGTAACGGCCGAAGAAGGCGGGACCGTCGGCAGTGAGCGCCTGCGTCGTCCAGTTGATCACAGGCTTTTGGGCTACCGCGGCCTTGAAGCGGTCGGTCTTGCCGACGATCCAGCTCGTCAGCACGCCGCCCCCAGACCCGCCGGTGACGAAGAGCGCGTCGGGGTCGGCGATGCCGAGGTCGATCGCGCGATCGACGATGCTCATCAGGTCGAAATAATCATTGCCGGGATAATTTTTGTCGATCGCATTGGCGAAGGCCGCGCCATAGCTGGTCGAGCCGCGCGGGTTTGCCGAGAGGACGGCATAGCCCGCCGCGGCATAAAGCTGGTTATCGGTCGAAAAATGCGGCCCATAAGCGGCGAACGGCCCGCCATGGATTTCGAGGATCAGCGGTACGCGCTGCCCCTCGCGATAGCCCGGCGGCAGGGTGAGCCAGCCGTCGATCGACAGCCCCTCGACGCTCGACGTGGCGGTGATCTTGCGCACCTCGCCCAGCGCCTTCACCTCGCGCAGCGTGCGGTTGAGGTCGGTGAGGACGCGCGTTTTGCCGCCGGCCGCCAGTTCGACTTCGGCCGGCCGCGCCGGGCCGCCGCCGGTGAAGGCGATCGCGTCATTGTCGGCGACCGAAAAGCTGCCTCCCGAATAGGGCCGGTCGAGTCCGCTGCTCGTCAATCCGCTGGCGACGGTGCGGACCGATCCGTCGAGGCCGATGCGTGCCACTTTGGTTTCGCCATGCTCGTCATATTGGGCATAGAGGCCCCGCCCGTCGGCGTCCCACGCGAGGCCGTCGACGCTGAAATCCCAGTCGGGGGCGATGCGGCGGCTGTTCGATCCGTCGCGGTTCATCACGTAGAGGCCGGTGTTTTCATAGGCGCGCAGCCGGTCGTCGAAACCGAGATAGGCGATCATCCGACCGTCGGGCGATACCAGCGGATTGGCATCGGGGCCCTTGCGCGTCGTGAGCTGAGTGATCGAGCCGCTTGCGACGTCGAGCGCATAGATGTTGCTTTCGAGCGGATCGCTTTCCCAGTCGGGGCGGCGGTCGGCGCTGAAATAGAGCATCGCGCCGTCGCGCGACCAGCTGAGCGGACCGCCGTCATGATAGGGGCCGAAGGTCAGCTGGCGCGGCGCGCCGCCGGTCGCCGAGACAAGGAAGATCTTTTCGAACCCCGGTTCGATATAGCCCTGGCCGTCGGCGCGGTAGGTGAGCAGGTCGTGGACCTCCAGCGGCGCGGCCCATTTGGCGCCTTCGGGCTTGTTCGCGGGGGCCTTGCCGAACCGCGGCGCATCGTCCTTGACGAGCATCGTATAGGCGATCGACCGGCCATCGGGCGACCAGGTGATGCTCGACGGGCTGGTCGGCAGGCCGGTGAGCTTTACCGCCTCGCCTCCGTCCATCCAGCGCACCCAGAGCTGGACGCTGCCGCCCTCGGTCGATGCATAGGCAAGCCGCTTGCCGTCGGGCGACCAGCGCGGCGAAAAGGCATCACCGCCGCGTCCCGCAGCGGGGACTTCGGCGCCGGTCTGGGTGTCGACCAGCCAGATCGTGCTGACCGCGCGGTCGGACATGATGTCGTTCGCGCGGCGGACATAGGCGATGTGGCGCCCGTCCGGGCTGATCTGCGGGTCCGATGCGGCGGCGAGGCCGAAAAGATCCTCACCGGTGAACCGGCGCTGCGGCCCGGTCTGTGCGCTGCCGGTTGCGTCATCCGGCGCGGAGGCGGTTGCGGCGGGAGCGCTCGCGTGCTCGGAAACGGCGCCTTGCTGCGCGTGAAGCGGCTGCGCTGCGAGGGTGAGAAGGCTCGCGCCGAGCAAGGCGAGTTTGCGCATAATATGGGTGCCCCTTTTTCCGGTGGATGGTTGAGGGTGTAACCATCTGGCGCGGCGCGTCAATCGAGCGGGTGGGAAAGGGATGGTGGGTTGTGATTTTCTCCTCCCCTCCCGCCTGCAGGAGGGGAAATCAGCGCGCGACCTTGGCGCCATCTTCTGGTCGGACAAGCTAATAGCCATATAGGTTATTTTCTATTGATATTACCACGCTCTTATGGCACGAGGCCACATCATGAAGAACTGCGTTTGGGGCTGGCACCCTTCGATGCGGGAGGGGCGTTCCGGCCCTTTGTTTTGGGAGACGGGTGGCAGGCCACGTCCGGCTCGCAGTCAGATGGACATTTTTCTGGCATCGCTGGCAGAATCGTCGAATGTCGCGGCGTCGGCGCGGGTGACGGGAATCTTGCGCGATCCGTTAAGCAACAAGCCTTTCGTGCATTTCTATGCAACCAAAAGGGTGGGCGGTGCGATCATCGATTCGAACGCCATCAAGCTGTTTAAGTTCGCCGCCAGCTAAAGCGGCTGGTGCGCGAGGGCGCCCGGTCCCGGCTCCCTTCCCTTTCGGGACGGGCCGGGCGCCTACCGGCCGGCATTCCACTCCAAAATTAGGTCAATATTCGACAGGATGGTCCTGCCATGCCGACCCCCTTTTTCGCCGATATGGTGCGCGCGCTGTGCAACGAGGGCGGGACCGGCTCGCTGACGCCGAGCGGCGCGGTGCCCGGCCAACGCCGGTTCGCGGGCGCCGAGCCTGTCGCTAGATGTTTCCCTTATACGATTGCCGGCGCGGCGGGGCGATCGCGGGGGCGCTGCGCGGCGGTGCCGACGGCCGGGCGATGGCGGGGGCGCGGGTCGAACGGACGCGAACGCGCTTCGGGCGCGACGGCGGCTGGCGGCACGAGATGGCGCTGCGATGCCGCTGCCTGTTTGGGGATGGTTAGGGTAGGGAATAATCAAGTGCGGCGGGGATGGGATGGGAAGCGGAGCCTTGAAGCGTCCGCTGTCCTCCCCTCCCGCAAAGGGGAGCGGCAGTGAGCGTTGCGAGCTTGCTCGCTAGCCGCAGCGCAGTGGGTATATTCAAAGTCGCAAGCCCACCGCCAACCGCTCCCCCCTGCGGGAGGGTGGCAGAAATTCCGCAACCGGCCGAGACCCGTCGGGTCGTTCGCCACCGCATGGCGGGTGATGGCCGGACGGTCCGAATTGGTCCGCCCGCCTCGTCCCGCGTCTAGTCGGCGGGCATTGTCTTGGTTTCGGTATAATCCTTGAACTTGTCGATGAAGGTCGCGTGGTAATCCTCGACCTGCGAATCGGCGTCTTCGGCCGCTTCGGCGGCAGTGTCGCCATCGG
The DNA here is from genome assembly GCF_025727575.1 of Sphingopyxis sp. GC21. NCBI lineage: Bacteria > Pseudomonadati > Pseudomonadota > Alphaproteobacteria > Sphingomonadales > Sphingopyxidaceae > Sphingopyxis > Sphingopyxis sp. GC21. The sequence continues at coordinate 65,398 of NZ_CP095845.1, forward strand.
CGCGATCGAGCGCGACTATTGCGCTGCGGAACGCATCGCGTTCGGTGCCGCAGGTTTCCTTGAGCGCGAGTTCATATTCGGCTTCGCCCATCTTTGCCTCGAGCGACTTCTTCATGTGATCGCGCAGGCATTTGGTGAAGACCGCACGCGAATTGTCGACGGCGGCGGCGGGCGACGGCGCCATGGCAGCGAGAAGAATGGAAAAAACAAGCATCCTGCGACTCCCCAGTTTGCGGATGATTATGTGCGAAGAGATGTAGACGATGGCTATTAAAAATGGGAGCGCCTTTCTGCTGCAGATCGGCAACGGCGCAAGGTGGCATCGAACTGGTCGATGTGCCGGTGCCATCGGCGGCGCGAGCGCTGCGGCCGCTGTCGCCGCTGCATGGAGATGTGTGCGCGGCTGCCGATGGCGCGATCGAGGCGCATAGGGTGCGGCGTAGCCGCGCCAGTAACGGCTGGCGCGGCCAGGTCGATCCGCCCGGCGAGGGCCGCGAGCTGTGGCAGACGATGCTGGTGCCCTTGATGCCGGGGCTCGGCCCGTGGGATTGCACTGGATCCCAGCTGGTCCTGGATGCCGCGCTGCTGGCAGCAATACCGGCGGGAAGCGCGCTTTCCGTTCAACAGGTCGGCGATTTCCGCCTTTCCCCGCCGCCGTTGATGGGCCGCTGGCAACCCCGCCCGAAGCCCCTGCCGCGGGCAATTGCTGGATCGTGGATGGAGCCGCGACCGGTGCATGGGCCAGCGAGGCGGGTCGGCTGGCGCTCTGGACCGCGGGCGGATGGCGAATTGTCGCGCCCTTGTCCGGGATGCGTGTCAGACGGATCAGCGACGGTGCCGCGTTACGTTTCGGCGGCTCCAAATGGACTCTACCCATCGCTATTGCGAATCCCGATGGGGGCACGACGATCGACCTGGAAGCGCGTGCGGCAATAGACGCGCTGCTTGCGCTTATGGTGGCGCATGGTATTATGATCGCTGACTGATTTTGCTTCTGTTCGCGCAGAAAGTGCGACTTTTTGGCAACAGATTGTCGATTTGTTTACTTGCGTGGAACCAAAGGCACGAGTAGGACGTCTGTCGAGACGTAATCTCAATTGAAAGGGGAATCCATTATGAGGAAGCTTGCCGTCGCTGTGGCGTTGGCCTCCACTGCCCTTGCGTCGCCTGCTATGGCGCGCGACAACTCGTGGTATGTTGGTGTCGGTGGTGGTGTCATGATCGTCGAGGACATCGACCTCGATATCGGCACCGTCGCTAATGCGGGAACGCTCGATCATCGTACCGGTTATGATTTCGAAGGCACTGTCGGTTATGACTTCGGCGGTTTCCGCGCTGAAGTCGAAGTCGGCTATCGTGAAGCCGACATCACCGGTGGTCGTTTTTCGACTCCCGGGATTCCGGCGAGCTCGACGGGCGGGCTCTTCACCGGCAATACGCCGCTGAACGGCGATTCGAACGCGTTGAGCTTCATGGCCAATGGTATGTTCGACTTCGGTGACGACGATGGCCTGCAGGGCTTCGTCGGCGGTGGTGCCGGTGTTGCACGCGTTTCGGTTCAGCCGGTCTTCGCAACCAACTTCCTCGACGATTCCGACACGCGCTTCGCGTGGCAGGCAATCGCCGGTGTTCGTGCACCGCTGACCAAGCATTGGGATGCCGGTCTGAAGTATCGCTTCTTCAATGTCAGCGATCTGAAGATGGTCGATCAGCTTGGCCGCGATGTTTCGGGTCGTTTCCGCTCGCACTCGCTGCTCGGAACGCTGACCTACAACTTCGGTGGCGCAGAAGCTCCGCCGCCGCCGCCGCCGGCTCCGCCGCCGCCGCCGCCGCCGCCGCCGCCGGCTCCGCCGCCGCCGCCGCCGCCGCCGCCGGTTTGCGAACCCGGACCGTATATCGTGTACTTCGACTGGGATCAGTCGGCGATCACGCCGGAAGCGGCTGCAACTCTGGACAACGCGATCAGCGCTTACAACCGTGGCTGCAGTGGCCAGCAGGTCATGCTCGCCGGTCACGCCGACCGTTCGGGTTCGGCCAAGTACAACGTCGGTCTGTCGCAGCGTCGCGCCGATGCCGTGAAGTCGTACATGACGGCTCGTGGTGTCGCCGATGGCTCGATCACGACGCAGGCGTTCGGCGAAACCCGCCCGGCCGTTGCAACCGCCGATGGCGTCCGCAACGACCAGAACCGTCGCGTGGAAATCACTTACGGTCCGAACTCGGGCATGTAAGACCGGTTTCCATCCCCGACGGGGATTGGACGAAAAAGAAGGGCGGTACCGCAAGGTGCCGCCCTTTCTTTATTTGGGCTCTTCGATGACACCTGCGGCTGATGGCGGGGCTTGCCGGGGCGACGACGCAGAATTTGAGCCTTGCTCCTCAGGATAAATGATATATCATATCTGTGAGGCGCCTCGATGAACGGGTTTGCCTCGGACAAGGCGGGCGCGCTGGCACGCGAGGATGAAATGTTGGCGCTCCCGATGGACAGGGAGAGACAGAATGCGTCGACGCCGCAGCATCTTTCGCGCCGATCCGAACGGCAGCCCCGACATCAACACCACGCCGCTGATCGACGTCATGCTCGTAATGCTGGTGATGTTCGTCATCACCATTCCGCCGCCGACGCACAAGGTCGATGTCACGCTGCCCGCCGGTCCGGCGCCTTTCGAAGTTCGCGACCAAAATCGCGTCAGCATCGACACCAGCGACATCATTCGCTGGAACGGCAACGCCGTCGACCTCGCCGAACTGGGCCAACTGGTGAAGGCAGCGTCCGAGCGGGCGGTTCCGGCAACGCTGCTGTTCGAACCCGACGCGCAGGCGCGCTATCTGCGGGTCGATCAGGCCATCGGCGCGATCCGTCGCAACGGGGGCAGCAAGATCGCGTTTCCCGGCATTCAGCGGTACGGCGGTCTGGTCTGACTTACAGCCCCCTGCGCGGGTATCCGATGTCGGGCGCGCCGGTCAGGCGGCCGGCGCTGTGCCGGGGCGTAGATGTTGCATCATATAGCCGGCATAATCGGCCTTGCCGAGCGGTACCCCAAGATGACGCATGACGGCATAGGCCGCGACGACGTGGAAGTAGAATTGCGGCAGCGCCCAGTCGCGAACATAGGTCGCGGCGGTAAGGTCGAAGACCATGCCGTTGGGCAGATCGAAGCTGACCGGTCGATCATCGTCCTCGCCGAGCGACGCGGGGTCGATCGTATCGAGAAAAGTCAGCGTGCGCGCGATCTGATCCTGCATTTCCGCAAAGTCCGCGGCGTCATCGGGGAAATCGGGGCCGCCCGATGCACCGAGCCGGGCAAGCCCGCTGACGGCCTGGCCGCAGGCGAAACGGATCTGCGTCGGCAAGGGAAACATGTCGGGGGCCAGCCGGCCGGCGGCGAATTGCAGCTCACCCACGGCATTGTCGGCACCCCATGTTTGCGCCTTTGCAAGCTGCGCCGAGAGCGCGCCGAGCGCATTGACGTAGGCGGGAACGGTCAGATCATAGAGCGACATCGCTATTTCTCCATCACGGCTGCCTGATCGGCGGCAAGATTATCCTGGAACTGCAGGCGCGCGAGCCGTGCATAGAGCCCGTCGGCGGCGACGAGATCGTCGTGGCGACCTTCCTCGACGATACGGCCTTCGTCCATCACGATGATGCGATCGGCGGCGCGGACGGTCGCGAGGCGGTGCGCGATGACGACGGTGGTGCGGTCGTGCATCAGCGCCTCGAGCGCATCCTGAACGAGTTTTTCGGACTCGGCGTCAAGCGCCGAGGTGGCCTCGTCGAGTAGCAGTAGCGGCGCGCGGCGGAGCAGCGCGCGGGCGATTGCAACACGCTGACGCTGGCCGCCCGACAGGCGGGCGCCCCCTTCGCCCATGAAAGTATCAAGGCCATCGGGAAGCTTGCGCAGAAATTCTTCCGCATTGGCCGCGCGCGCGGCGGCCCATAGCTCGTCGTCGGTGGCCAGCCAGTTGCCATAGCGCAGATTGTCGCGCGCCGACGCCGCGAATATCACCGTTTCCTGCGGCACCATCGCGATCCGGGCGCGCAGGTCGGCGGGGTCGAGCTCGGGCAGCGCGACGCCGTCGAGGCGGATTTCGCCGCCTTGCGGATCGTAGAAGCGCTCGGCGAGCTGGAAGAGCGTCGATTTGCCGGCACCCGAGGGGCCCACGATCGCGACCGTTTCGCGCGCGCGAATGGATAGGCTGAAATCGTGCAGCGCGGGCGCGTCGGGGCGCGTCGGGTAGCGGAATTCGACATGATCAAATTCGAGCGTACCGGTCGCGGTCTCCGGCAGAGCGCGAGGGGCCGGCGGCGGGGCAATGCTCGGCTCGGCGATCAGCAGTTCATTGAGGCGTTCGGCGGCACCGGCCGCGCGAAGCAGATCGCCATAGACTTCGGTCAGCGCGCCGAACGCACCCGCGACAAGGCCGCCGGTCAGGACGAAGGCGGCAATGGTGCCGCCCGTGATCGTGCCCGCGGCCACGCCTTCGGCCCCGTACCAGAGCAAAGTGGTGATGGCTCCGAACAGCAGCCCGATAACAATCGCGGTCATCGTAGCCCGGAGCCGGATGCGGCGTTTGGCGGTGGCGAAATTGGCTTCGACGGCGCTGGTGAAGCGTTCGGCCTCGCGCGTTTCCTGCCCGAAGGCCTGGACGATCTTCATTGCGCCGAGCTGTTCGGCCGTGGTTGCACCGATGTCGGCGACGCGATCCTGACTTGAGCGCGAGACGTTTTGCAGGCGGCGCCCGAGCAGCACGATCGGCATGATGATGATCGGGATGCCGAGCAGAATCCCGCCCGTAAGTTTCGGCGAGAGCGAGAAGAGATAGGCAATCCCGCCGATCCCCATAACGGTATTGCGCAGTGCGACCGAAACCGTGGTTCCGACGGTCTGTTCGATGATCGCCGTGTCCGCCGTCATGCGCGAGGCGATTTCTGAGGGGCGGTTTTCTTCGAAGAAGCCGGGGGCCAGGCGCAGAAGGTTACGCTGCACCGCCTCGCGGATATCGGCGACGGTGCGTTCGCCGAGCCAGCTCACGAAATAGAAGCGGAGCGCCGTCGCAATCGCGAGGATGAGAACGATCACGTAGAAGAACCGGAAATGCGGGCTGACATCGCCGCCGCCGGCGACGAAGCCCGAATCGATCATCTCCTTGAATTGATAGGGGATCGCGAGCGTTGCGATCGCCGCGATGCCGAGCGCGATCGCCGCGATCAGCAGCTGGAGCGGATAGCGGCTGGCATGATGCCAGACCATGCGCAGGCTCGATAGCTTGCGGGGTGGGTTCGGTTTATCGGATTTGGTCGCCATTGATCATCGCCCTAGCAGCCGCGCCGATGCCGCTCAACGATGCAGAATGGCGATCTGCTTCAAGGACCATGAAGCCAGGCTGCGTAAAGGGAGCGCGGGGCCGGATTGCCCGCGTGCCCTGCGGCTCAGTGATTGTCGAGTTGCGCGCCGGCACCGCACGCAGGCCCGCCTGCGTGATGCGATAGGGCATGCCGCTGCGCGAAGCGATGAAGCCGCGGCGGCGGAAGGTGCTCGAACAGGCCGAGGCCGCCGCTGTCCCGGAATATTATCCATCAGGCGCCGCGCAATGATTTTGATGCATTGCACAATGGCGATGTTGCCCTAGACTGTGCTCCAACAGGGATGCCGGAAGAGCGCCCGACCGGACGCAAGGAATTCAGATTATGCTGTACCACGCTTTTGACATGCAGCGCAGCTGGCTCGCGGGCGCGAGCGCATTGGCGACCGCGGGCGCGCAGGTCATCCAGCATCCCGCCAATCCGCTCGGCTATTTCAGCGCGAGCCCGATGTTCGCCTCGGCGCTCGAGGTCTTTGCACACGCCTCGGCGCCGCGCGGCAAACCGGGGTTCGAACTGTACGAGACGCTCGTCGATGGCGAGACGCTGCGCGTCGATGAAGCGATCGAGGCGCGCAAGCCCTTCGGCCAGCTCAAGCATTTCCGGCACGCGGCAAGCGTCGGCAAGCCCAAGCTGCTGATCGTCGCGCCGATGTCGGGCCATTATGCGACGCTGCTTCGCGGCACGGTCGAGCGGATGATCCCCGACCATGATGTGTGGATCACCGACTGGCGCGATGCCCGCAATGTCCCGCTCGAAGCGGGCAAATTCGATCTCGATGACTATATCGACTATCTGATCGGCTGGCTCGAGCATATCGGGCCGGGTGCGCATATGCTCGCCGTGTGCCAGCCTTCGGTTCCGAGCCTCGCCGCCGCAGCTGTCATGGCGGCCGACAAGCACAAGTGCCGCCCGCGCACGCTGACGATGATGGGCGGGCCGATCGACACGCGCAAGGCGCCGACCGCGGTGAACCAGCATGCGACGACGCGGCCTTATGCATGGTTCCAAGAAAATGTGATCGCAACGGTTCCGGCCTGGTATCCGGGCGCCGGGCGCCGCGTCTATCCTGGCTTCCTGCAGCTTGCCGGCTTCATGTCGATGAACCTTGGCAATCACATGATGAGCCATTGGGAAATGTTCAAGCATCTGGTCGACGGTGATGGCGAGAGTGCGGACAAGACCAAGGAATTCTATGACGAATATCGCGCCGTCTGCGACATGACCGCCGAATTCTATCTCCAGACGGTCGATGCGGTTTTCCAGCGCCATCTGTTGCCCAAGCGCGAATTCGAGCATCGCGGCAAGATCGTCGACCTTGGCAAGATCGACGATATTGCGCTGCTCGCGATCGAAGGCGAGCGTGACGATATTTCGGGGATCGGCCAGACCAAGGCGGCGCTGACCCTCGCCACCGAACTGCCGACCGCCAAGAAGAAATATCTGATGGCAAAAGGCGTCGGCCACTACGGCATCTTCAACGGCCGCAAGTGGCGGGAAGAGATTGCACCGGTCGTCGAAAAATGGATTCGCGCCAACGGCGGCTGACAGGATGCCCGCTCGCCCGATTCCCGTGATCGGGCGGCGGCGGACCGGAATCACGCGCCTTTCACGCAAAAGGGAGCATTGTCTTCGCCCATGCTTGGCGAAGCGGGACCGGCGCCCTACATGGAGCGCTCATGCCGCCTGACACCGCTTCTTCCGCCAGCCCGCGCAGCGAGCCGCCGATCCTGGCGACGCTGCGGCGCTTCCTGCCCTATCTTTGGCCGGCGGGGCATCGCGAGCACAAGTTGCGCATTATCGGGGCCGGGCTGCTGGTGCTGGCGTCAAAGGCGGTGCAACTGTCGATGGGCTTCGTCTATGGCGCAGCGATCAACCGTATGGCGCCGGGGATGCAGGAAGGCATCGCGCTGACCATCGGGCTGGTCGTCGCCTATGCCGGCGCGCGCTTTGCCGGGGTGCTGTTCGACAATCTGCGCAATGTTGTTTTCGAACGCGTCGGGCAGGATGCGACGCGCGAACTCGCGATCGCCACCTTCACTCACCTGCATGCACTGTCGCTGCGTTTCCACCTCGCGCGGCGGACGGGCGAGGTGACCAAGGTGATCGAGCGCGGAACCAAGAGCATCGACACCATGCTCTATTTCCTGCTGTTCAATATCGCGCCGACAATCATCGAACTGACCGCGGTCATCGTCATCTTCTGGACCAAATTCAGCCTCGGCCTTGCCGCGGCGACTGCGCTGATGGTCGTCGTCTACATCGCCTTCACGCGCAAGGTGACCGACTGGCGCACCGCGCTCAGGATGCGAATGAACGACCTCGACACGCTGACCGTCGGGCGCAGCGTCGACAGCTTGCTCAATTACGAGACGGTCAAATATTTCGGCGCCGAGGAGCGCGAGACGGCGCGCTACCGCGAGGTTGCGGGCCAATATGCGAGCGCCGCGGTCAAAAGCGAGAACAGCCTCGCCTGGCTCAATATCGGGCAGAGCTTCATCACCAATGCCGCCATGGCGGGGGCGATGGGCTACACGGTGTGGGGCTGGTCGCGCGGCATCTTCGCGGTCGGCGACGTGGTGCTCGTCAACACGCTGCTCGCGCAGCTTTTCCGTCCGCTCGACATGCTCGGCATGGTCTATCGCACGATCCGCCAGGGGCTGATCGACATGGAGGCGATGTTCCGCCTGATCGACACGCCGAGCGAGATCACCGACGCGCCGGGCGCCCCCGCGCTGCACGTCGCGGGCGGTGCCGTGGCGTTCGAGAATGTCGTCTTCGGCTATGAGGCCGACCGCACCATTTTGAACGGCGTCAGCTTTGCGGTGGGCGCAGGCGAGACGCTGGCTATTGTCGGCCCTTCGGGCGCGGGCAAATCGACGATCGCGCGGCTGCTCTTTCGCTTCTACGATCCGCAGGGCGGCCGCATCCTGATCGACGGGCAGGACATCCGCGCGGTAACGCAGCAGAGCCTGCGCGCCGCAATCGGGATCGTCCCGCAGGATACGGTGCTGTTCAACGACAGCATCGGATATAATATCGCCTATGGCCGCGCCGATGCGCACGTCGAAGAGATCGCCGAGGCCGCGAAGGGCGCGGCGATCGATGGCTTTATCGCGATGCTGCCGCAGGGCTATGAGACCGAAGTCGGCGAGCGCGGGCTCAAATTGTCGGGCGGCGAGAAGCAGCGCGTCGCGATCGCGCGCACCCTGCTCAAGAATCCGCCGGTCCTGATCCTCGACGAAGCGACGAGTGCTCTCGACAGCCGGACCGAGGCGGCGATTCAGGACACGCTCGAACGGATCGCCGAACGGCGCACGACGCTGGTGATCGCGCATCGCCTGTCGACCGTCACGAGCGCCGACCGCATCATCGTTCTCGATCGCGGCCGCGTCGCCGAAACGGGAACTCACGACCAACTGCTCGCGATGCGCGGCCTCTACGCCGACATGTGGGCGCGTCAGCAGGCCGAAAAGGAAGAGGGCACGGTTTAGGCTGGGAGAATGGAAGTCGGGCGGATGCTTTCGAGCGGGAGGGGAATTTCTGGTCTATCCTGATCCGTTCGCATCGAGCTCTTCGACGGCCCTCGCAGGCGCTCAGCACAGCCTTCGGCGTTTGGCCGAAGTCGAGATGCTCCTCGGGCTAGGCGTCGCGCCGATGGGTGTCTCGGCTTCGCTCGAAACGAACGCGATAATAGGTTCGACGGCTAGCGACCGATTGCGGACGCTCAGTTGGTAGTTACCTCAAGCGGAAAGCTGAAGCTCTGCTTCTCTCGGCGAACTGGCGAACGCGTATCCAAGCCCTCAATGTGCTTTGCCCATTTTAGAAGCCGTGGAAGTGCTTTGGTTAGCAGGCGGGCATTGATGGCGTTTGCAGAGCCTGATTCCACCGCTTTGCAGTAAATCCAGATAAAGTCTCCTGACCGACCGGACCAACTGCCATCAGGATAGTAATTGGCTTGTAGGACGGCCTCGAACTTGTCCCATCTTGTAAATTCCACCCTTAGCTGTAGCCCGCTCTCCAAGACTGCCCTTTCAAGCTCTGATGGCTTCAAAGGATATGAGCGACCCTTAGGCAACTTGTCCTTCCGCGACTCCAATTGCCTATCCTTCCGTTTTTACGCTTGTCTATGTCAGCTTTCTGCATCGCTATCGGAAAAGCAGACCGGCTGAAACCCACCTCAAAGCGGCCATTCCTACACGCGACTAAGCCCTAAAATGCAACAAAATCGCTTGAGTTGCTTGACCATGCGCATTCGCGGCTTTTACGCTGCCCTATGCCGCATGACACAAGCTTGATCGGAACCGTCGTCGCGGGCCTTGTGGTCGCATTTCTGATGGGGGCGCTGGCGCATCGGCTGCGCATTTCGCCAATTGCGGGCTATCTGCTGGCGGGCGTGCTTGTCGGGCCGTTCACGCCGGGTTTCGTCGCTGACACTGGGCTGGCGCTCCAGCTTGCGGAGATTGGCGTGATCCTGCTCATGTTCGGGGTGGGCCTTCATTTCTCGCTCAAGGATCTCTTGTCGGTGCGCCGGATCGCGGTGCCCGGAGCGATCGTGCAGATTGCTGCCGCGACCGCGCTCGGGACCGCGCTGGGTCTGTGGCTCGGCTGGTCGTTCGCCGGCAGCCTGATCTTCGGTCTGGCGCTGTCGGTGGCGAGTACCGTTGTTCTGCTGCGCGCCCTCCAGGCGCGCAACATGGTCGAGACCGAAAAGGGGCGGATCGCGGTCGGCTGGCTGATCGTCGAGGATCTGGCAATGGTGCTGGCGCTCGTCCTGCTTCCCGCGATGTTCGGCGCGCGCGGCGACGAGGGCGGCGCGGGGGACAGCGCCGCCTTGCTTCAGTCGGCAGGGATCGTCTTTCTGAAGGTTGCGGGTTTTGTCGCGATGATGCTCGTCCTCGGGCGCCGTATCCTGCCGTGGGTACTGCACTGGGTCGCCCATTCTGGCTCGCGCGAGCTGTTCCGGCTCGCGGTACTGGCGACCGCGCTCGGGGTCGCCTTCGGTGCTGCGGTGATCTTCGATGTCAGCTTCGCGCTGGGCGCCTTTTTTGCCGGAATGATTCTGGGCGAGACGCAGCTTTCGCGGCGCGCTGCCGAGGAAACGCTGCCGCTGCGCGACGCCTTTGCGGTCCTCTTCTTCGTCTCGGTCGGCATGTTGTTCGACCCTTGGGTGCTGATCGAGCATCCGGTACCGGTGCTCGCGACCGTTGCGATCATCATCGTGGGCAAATCGCTCGCGGCCTTTGCCATCGTGCGCGCCTTCGGTCATTCGACGCAGACCGCGCTGTCGATCTCGGTCAGCCTGGCGCAGATCGGCGAATTCTCCTTCATCCTCGCCGGGCTGGGGGTGGGGCTCAAGGTCATGCCTGACATGGCGCGCGACCTGATCCTGGCGGGGTCGATTCTGTCGATCCTGTTCAACCCGATCTTCTTCACGCTCGTCGTTCGCCGTGTGCGCGCCGAGCATCTTCCCGATATTGCCGAAGAAGCGGCCGCGTTGCCCGCGGCTGAGCCGTCACGCACCGTGCTGATCGGCTTCGGCCGCGTCGGCAGCCATATCTGTTCCCTGCTCTGTTCGCGCGGCGAGGCGCTGGTGGTGATAGAAGATCAGAAGGATATGGCCGCCGCCGCCGGCGCCGCGGGGGCGACGGTGATCGTCGGCGACGCGACCAAGGAAAGCGTTCTGCGCCAAGCGAAGATCGACACCGCCGCGACGCTGCTGATCGCCATCCCTGAAGGCGTCGAGGCGGGCGCGATCGTGCGGCGCGCGCGGGCGATCAACCCACAGCTGGTCATCGTAGCGCGAGCCCATTCGGACGAGGAGGTGGGCGATCTCGTCCGCCGCGGCGCCGACCATGTGGTGATGGCGGAACGCGAAACCGCGACGCGGATGGCCGAACGCGCGATGCTGGCCAGAGCCTGAGCGCCGGCAAAGGCGCGGTTGGGGTTTCCCTCGATCCCGATCTTCCCTATCGCCCCGAGCGATGTCTCCCGACGCTCTTCTCCCCCTGCTCAAATCCACATTCGGTTTCGACGCCTTTCGCGGGCGACAGGCCGATGTCGTTGCGCGGGTGATGGCGGGCGCGCATACGCTGGCGGTGATGCCGACGGGCGCCGGCAAGTCGCTGACCTACCAGCTTCCAGCTGTCGCCCTCGACGGCTGTGTCGTCGTCGTATCGCCGCTGATCGCGCTGATGCACGATCAGCTGCGCGGTGCGCGTGCGGCGGGGATTCGCGCCGCCAGTCTCACCAGCGTCGATGCCGATTTCGCCGACACGCGTCAGGCCTATCGCGACGGACAGCTCGACCTCCTCTACATCGCGCCCGAACGGGCAACGGGGGAGGGGTTTCGGTCGCTGGTGGCGGCGCGTGCGCCCGCGCTGTTCGCGATCGACGAAGCGCATTGTGTTTCGGAATGGGGGCATGATTTCCGCCCCGACTATCGCCTGCTCCGCCCGCTGCTCGACGCCTTTCCAGCGGTGCCGCGGCTCGCGCTGACCGCGACGGCCGACAAGCACACGCGCGAGGATATATTGGTCCAGCTCGGCATCCCCGCCGAAGGGCTGATTCTCGCGGGTTTCGACCGACCGAACATTCGCTATCGCATCGCGCCGCGCGGCGCGCCGGCAAAACAGCTTACCGAATTCATCGCCGCCAATCCGGGACCCGGGATCGTCTATTGTCCGACGCGCGACGGGACCGAACGGATGGCCGCGAAGCTCGCCGCCGCCACCGGGCGCAGCGTCGCCGCCTATCATGCCGGGCTCGATCCCGAACGGCGCGCGCGGGTGCAGCATGATTTCGTCGCTTCGGAAGATGGCATCGTCACCGCGACGGTCGCCTTCGGCATGGGGATCGACAAGCCCGACGTGCGCTTCGTTGCGCATGCCGGGCTGCCGAAATCGATCGAGAGCTATTATCAGGAGACCGGGCGCGCGGGGCGCGACGGCGATCCCGCCGAGGCGTTGATGCTGTGGGGCGCCGAAGATTTCGCGCGGGCGCGGATGCGGCTGGGCGATTTGCCCGAAGGCCGGCTGGCGGGCGAGCGCGCCCGGCTCAATGCGCTCGCGGCGCTGGTCGAGACGGTCGAGTGCCGCCGCGCGCTGCTGCTGCGCCACTTCGGCGAAAACCCGCCGCTGCGCTGCGGCAATTGCGACAATTGCATCGACCCGCCGAAGCAGGTCGATGCGACGGTGCTGGCGCAGAAGCTTTTGTCGGCGGTCTATCGAACCGGGCAAAGCTATGGCGCGGGGCATGTCGAGGCGGTGCTCACCGGGCGGCGTGACGAGCGCATCGCCGCGCGCGGCCATGACAAATTGTCGGTGTTCGGCATCGTCGAGGGGGAGGATGCGCGGCTGATCAAACCGCTGGTGCGCAGCCTGATGGCGCGCGAGGCGCTGGCCGCGACCGAACATGGCGGGCTGATGTTCGGCCCCACCGGGCGCGCGGTGATGAAGGGCGAGGTGCCCGTACTGATGGCCGAGCCGCCCGCGCGCCGCCTGTCGCGCGCCGGGCGCGGCGACGGCGCGGCGGCGAACCCGGTCGGAGACCCGCTGTTCGATGCGCTGCGTGCGACGCGGCGCGATCTCGCGAGCGAGGCGGGCGTGCCGCCCTATGTGATCTTCCACGACGCGGTGCTGCGCGCGATGGCGAGCGAGCGTCCCGCCTCGCGCAGCGACCTTGCGTCAATTCCCGGCGTCGGCGCCAAGAAGCTCGAAGCGTGGGGCGATGCCTTTCTGGAGGTGATCCGGCGGTTCTAGGAAAGATCGTTATCGCCCGACCTTGTTGCCACCTTCACGCTTGTCAGCAATCGGCGCAGGTTTATAGATCGCGGCATGAGCGACTTTCGAGCCTTGACCCCGACCTATTCGGTCGCGCCGCAAATCAGCATCGAGGACGTCGCCGCGGCGAAGGCGGCTGGCTTTGCGATGATCGTCAACAACCGCCCCGACGGCGAGGACCCGGGTGCGCCGCAGGGCGATGCCATCGCGCATGCCTGCGCCGCCGAGGGAATGGCCTATGCCGCCATCCCGATCGGCCATTCGGGGTTCAGCCATCCGCAGCTCGACGCGCTCGATACGCTGCTGGGCGATGCAACCGGGCCCGTGCTCGCCTATTGCCGGTCGGGCACGCGCTCGACGCATTTGTGGGCGCTGACGCGCGCGCGGGCCGGCGACGATATCGACATGCTGTGCGATGCGGCCGCGAACGGCGGCTATGATCTGTCGGCGCTGCGGCCGATGATGGACGCGCTCGCAGGTTAGCCATGACGGTGAGCGACCTCATCCAGCTCGCGGGATCGCTGGTGGCGGTCTTGTTCGTCGCCTGGCTGGTCAAGCGCATGGGTCTGGGCGCTGATCCGCGGATTGCCGACGCCGCTCATGCGATCCGCCTTGCCGACGAGGCCGAGACGGGGTTCGGAGGGGTAGAGGTCGCGCGCGACCGCGCGGGCTTTGCGGCGATCGTCCGCAACGCCGCCGGTCAGATGATGCTGGTGCGTGCGCACGGCAATCATTTCGCGGCGCGGCCGGTCGATGCCGCCGTGGTCGGGCGGCTCGACAAGGATTTCCTGACATTGACGATGCCCGAGCGAAGCTTCGGGTCGGTGACGCTGCAACTCGGGAAAGAGGCGGGCGTCTGGGCGGCGCGGATGCGGGATGTGGCGCATGGATGATCTTCCCAACCCGGTGACCTATGCGGTGCCCGCCTTCATCCTGCTGCTGATCGCCGAGATGATCGTGTCGCTGCGCCGCGACAAGAGCCGGTACGAAACGCGCGACACGCTGACCTCGCTTCTGCTTGGTACCGGTAGTCAAGTGGCCGGTGCAGCGGTCGGCGCGGCGGTCGTCGGCATGGCGGTGTGGGTCTATCAATTCCACCTGTTCGACATCGGCATCGCGCTCAAACAATGGTGGTGGGCGTGGATCCTCTGCTTCGTCCTCGACGATCTGGCCTATTATGCCTTTCATCGCAGCGCGCACCGCGTCCGCTGGTTCTGGGCGAGCCATGTCATCCATCATTCGAGCCAGCATTATAATCTGTCGACCGCGCTGCGGCAGACCTGGACCGGCTTTTTCAGCCTGGCTTTCCTGTTCCGTCTGCCGCTGTTCCTGATCGGCTTTCCACCCGCGATGGTCTTCTTCTGCGGCGGGCTTAACCTGATCTACCAGTTCTGGATTCACACCGAGGCGATCGGGCGGATGCCGCGCTGGTTCGAGGCGGTGATGAACACGCCATCGCACCACCGCGTCCACCACGGCGTCAACCCGCGCTACCTCGACGCCAACTATGCCGGGGTCTTCATCGTGTGGGACAGGATGTTCGGCAGCTTCGTTCCCGAACGCGACGACGATCCGGTTCGCTATGGCATCGTCAAACAGCTCGGCAGCTTCAACCTTTTGTGGGCGGCGGTCCACGAATGGGTCGGGATCGCCAAAGACGTGTGGAGCGCGCCGTGGCGGCACAAGCTGTCCTATATCTGGCGCGAACCCGGCTGGAGCCACGACGGCAGCCGGATGACCAGCGCCATGATCAAGGAGCGATGGGCAGGGGGGCGCCCCGCCGAGGAGCCGGCTGCGGAATAGTCCTCGCCCGCCGCGACAACGCGCTTGCCTCGCGGGCTAATGACATTCATGTAAGTCGCAATTGACCACCGATCGGGTGGCGAGGGGAGCGGCTTTATGGATCAGTTCGACATCATCGTCATCGGCGGCGGCAGCGCCGGAAGCGCGGCGGCGGGGCGGCTTGCCGAGGACGGCACGCGGCGTATCTGCCTGATCGAGGCCGGCGGATCGAACGACAATATGTGGGTGAAGACGCCCGGTTTCATGCCCTTCATCCCCAAGAAGTCGAATTATCAATATGATACGCTCCCGCAAAAGGGGCTGAACGGCCGCACAGGATATCAGCCGCGCGGGCGCGGGCTGGGCGGATCAAGCGCGATCAACGCGATGATCTATATTCGCGGGCACGCTTTCGATTACGACCAATGGGCGGCGCTTGGCGCGAGCGGGTGGAGCTATGCCGACGTGCTGCCCTATTTCAAGCGCAGCGAGGGCAATGAACGCGGCGCCGACCAATGGCACGGCGGCGACGGCCCGCTCAACGTGATGGACCAGCGCTGGCCCAATGTGACGAGCCGCCGCTTCGTCGAGAGCGCGGCGGCGCTGCAATTGCCGCGCACCCCCGATTTCAATGGCGCGCAGCAGGAAGGCTTTGGCCTGTATCAGGTGACGCAGAAGGGCGGCGAGCGCTGGTCGGCGGCGCGCGCCTATGTCGAACCGCTGCGCGGGCGCGCCAATTTCGCCATTCGCACCGGCGCGCTGGTCGAAAAAATCATCGTCGAAAACGGCCGCGCGACGGGTGTGGCGATCCGCCGCGGCAAAGCGCGCGAGACGCTGCGCGCCGCGGGCGGGATGATCCTGTCCGCCGGTGCTTTCGGGTCGCCGCAGCTGCTGATGCTGTCGGGCATCGGACCCGCCGCCCATCTGAAGGCGATGGGGATCGATCCGGTCGCCGACCGTGCGGCGGTGGGGGCCGATCTGCAGGATCATATCGACTATGTGTCGAGCTGGGAAACGCGCTCGGGCGACCCCTTCGGCGATAGTCTGGCGGGCAGCTGGCGAATGCTGAAGGCGATCTTTGAACATCGCACCGGGCGTACCGGCATCATGACCACGCCCTTCGCCGAGGCGGGCGGCTTCTGGAAGTCGCGGCCCGACGTCGCCGCGCCCGATATCCAGTTCCACTTCGTTCCCGCGATGCTGGAGGATCATGGTCGTACCAAGGTGAAGGGGCATGGCTTTTCGTGCCACGCCTGCGTCCTGCGCCCCGAAAGCCGGGGCAGCGTGACGCTCGCCTCGCCCGATGCAGCGGCGGCGCCCTTGATCGATCCCGGCTTCCTGACCGACGACCGCGACATGGCAACGCTGCGCGCCGGGGTACGGATGATGCACCGCATCGTCGCTGCGCCGCCGCTGTCCGACTATGCCGGGGTCGATCGCCATCCGGTGAATATCGACGATGACGCCGCGCTCGACGCGCTGATCCGCAGCCGCGCCGACA
This sequence comes from Sphingopyxis sp. GC21, assembly GCF_025727575.1. Lineage (NCBI taxonomy): Bacteria > Pseudomonadati > Pseudomonadota > Alphaproteobacteria > Sphingomonadales > Sphingopyxidaceae > Sphingopyxis > Sphingopyxis sp. GC21. The sequence continues at coordinate 81,830 of NZ_CP095845.1, forward strand.
CCGTCTATCACCCGGTGGGCACCTGCCGCATGGGCAGCGACGCCGACGCGGTTGTCGACCCGACGCTGAAGCTGAATGGCGTCGATGGCCTGTGGGTTGCCGATGCGAGCATCATGCCCCGCCTCGTCAGCGGCAACACCAATGCGCCGAGCATCATGATCGGCGAACGCGCCGCCGATTTCGTCAAATCCGCGCTGCAATAAGCGGCCTTTGCCGCCGCGCGCAAAAGCATCGCGGCGGCCGGAGTCTTTCGCGGCGGAGGCGCTGGGCGCGACCGATTCGGCGGACCGGGGCATGCAGCCCTCAGCGATATCTCACTATTCGAGAGGCCTGAAAAAGCCCGGCTTTTCGGGGGTGCCTGCGAAATGGGCAAAAAAAGAGGGCCAGGACTTGCGTCCTGGCCCAGCCTTTCAGGCTCTCCCCTCCTGAAACTGTTGACAGGCTGAATGCCATATTAATGTCATGATGGGAAGGCCTAATTTCGCGGCAGCGCTGCCCTTTTATTGTGCAGCGCAATCCGCACAAAAAAATGGCCGGGGCGCTTTCGCATCCCGGCCATGAGTGGTTCGCAGGAGGAACCTGGTTAGAACCCCGCCGCCCGTTTGAAAGAGGAGAGAGCGGCGGCGGGTATCCTGTCTCGTGATTACATATTGTAGGCGCGTTCCCCATGTTCGCCGAGGTCGAGGCCTTCGCGTTCGACTTCTTCGGTGACGCGGAGCCCAGTGAGCGCCTTGGCGACATAGACCGCGATAACGGTACCGATGGCGGCCCAGACGATCGCGACGAGGACAGCGACGATCTGGGTAACGACCTGGGGCCCCATCGCGAAATCCTCGCCACCGGGACCACCGAGGCTCGGCGCGTAGACGATGCCGGTGCCGATGGCGCCGACGATGCCGCCCACGCCGTGGATACCGAAGGCATCGAGCGCGTCGTCATAGCCGAGCTTGGGCTTGAGGACCGTGACGACATAGAAGCAGATGAACGCTGCAACCGCGCCGAGGACGATCGCGCCGAACGGACCCGAATTGCCCGCCGCGGGAGTGACAGCGACGAGGCCGGTGATGATGCCCGAGCAGAAGCCAAGGGCCGACGGCTTGTGACCGCCCAGCTTTTCGGCGAGCATCCAGGCGAGACCGGCCGAGGCGGTGGCGACGAAGGTATTGATCATCGCGAGCGCCGCCGAACCATTGGCTTCGAGCGCCGAGCCGGCGTTGAAGCCGAACCAGCCCACCCACAGCAGGCCGGTGCCGACCATCGTCAGCGTCAGCGAGTGCGGCGCCATGATTTCCTTCTGATAGCCGATGCGCTTGCCGAGGATCATCGCCGCAACGAGCGCCGAGACACCCGCGTTGATGTGGACGACGGTGCCGCCGGCAAAGTCGAGTGCCGCCGGAAGGTCGGTGCCGAACATCTTGCCTTCAAAAAGGAAGCCGCCGGCTGCCCACACCATGTGCGCGATCGGGAAATAGACGATCGTCAGCCAGATGACGCCGAAGACGAGCGCCGCCGAAAATTTCATGCGTTCAACCGTCGCGCCCAGGACCAGCGCCAGCGTGATCGCGGCGAAGGTCATCTGGAAACAGATGAACACATATTCGGGCAGCTTGAAGCCGTCCGAGAAGGTATCGGCAAGGCTGTCGGGCGTGACGCCGGCGAGGAAGAATTTGCCCCACGAGATGAAGGCATTGCCTTCGGGGCCGAAAGCAAGGCCATAGCCGTAGCAAACCCAGACGATCATCGCGAGACAGGCGACCGCGCCGATCTGCGTCATCGTCGAAAGCATGTTCTTGCTGCGGGTCAGGCCGCCGTAGAAAAGCGCAAGGCCGGGCAGGATCATCGCGAGGACGAGCACGGTCGAGGTCATCATCCAGGCGGTGTCGCCCTTGTCGACGACGGGTGCAGCTTCGGCCGCTTCCTGCGCCCAGGCGGGCAGCGCCGCGAACAGCGCGAGGCCGCCAGCCGCGGCGCTCGCCGCGATCTTACCGACCCCCATTTTCTTTGCGAACGTCATATTTTCCCCCTTCGTCATCACAGCGCCGCCTCGCCGGTCTCACCGGTGCGGATGCGCACGGCTTGCCCGACGTCGAGGACGAAAATCTTGCCGTCGCCGATCGACCCGGTTCCGGCGCTTTGCTGAAGCGTTTCGACGACCCGCGGTGCGAGCGCATCGTCGCAGACGAGCTCGATCTTCACCTTGGGCACCATGTTGGTTGCATATTCGGCGCCGCGATAGATTTCGGTCTGGCCCTTCTGCCGGCCGAACCCCTTGACCTCGGTGACGGTCATTCCCGCGATGCCCAGCCCGGTCAGCGCTTCGCGCACCTCGTCGAGCTTGAACGGTTTAATGATAGCAAGGATCAGCTTCATGATGCCCCCTTTTGCTTATGGCACCATGTTGCGGTGCAACAGCCGTGCCAAATTGCGGCGAGGGCGGGAAAGTTAACATTTTGTGACGATTTTCAACCGCCCCGCAGGTGCAATCGGTCGCAACCTGGGCAGGCGAGGCAGGCATTTGCCTAAATTTTGAGCAGCGATGCGCTCCTCGCGCTTATGCCTGTCCGCCCGACTTGGGAGGGCGCGGCCGGTCAGCCGGCGGGCTTGAACCGCGCCCAGATCGGCAGATGGTCGGATGCGCGCGCGGCGAGCGCGCTCTGATGGACTCCGGCATCCAGGGCTTCGAGATCGGGCGAGGCGAAGATGCGGTCGAGGCGCGCGACGGGCTTGCGGCTGTGGAAGCTGTGGCCGGTGTCGACGAGGCGGTGATGCTCGCCGAAATCATGGAGGCAGCCGCCGCGATTGCGCCATTCGTTGCAGTCGCCCATCAGCACCGTCGGCAGCTTTTCGCCCTCGGCGACATGCGAGAGGATGGCGCGCGCCTGCTGGCGCCGACGCAGCCCCGAAATGTCGAGATGCATGCCCACGACGCGGAGCCGCGTATCGCCGACGCGCACCGTCGCGGCGACCGCGCCGCGCGGTTCGAGCGTCGGCAGATGGAGCGCGTGACTCTCCTCGACCACGACGCCCTTGCGCACGAGCAGCGCATTGCCGTGCCAGCCGATCGCATAGGGGCGGCCGTCCAGCAGGTCGACGGGAACATAGTCACTATGATCTTCGAACATGTGCGGCGGGATCGCACTCGCGCGCGTGCCGAAGCGGCGGTCGGCCTCCTGCAAGGCGACGATGTCGGCATCGAGTTCGCCGAGTACCGACAGCACCCGCCCCGGATCGCGGCGACGGTCGAGGCCGATGCCCTTGCGCATATTGTAGCTGGCGACCTTGATCGTGGGAGGGGGCGGGATCATGGGAGAGGGCGGGCTGCTTTCATTGCGGTAAAGACGAACGGCGGCGGCTCCGGGTTGCAGCCGTCATCCGCATCCTAAGCGATCCCGAACTCCGCCATCAAGGCGCGCGCGTCGGCGAGATCCTCGTCGAGCACCATGACGCGGACGGGAATCGCGAGGCCGACGCTTTCGGCGATATTCATCCCCGCGTCGAAGCAGACAGCGGGAACCCCGGCGCTTTCGAGGCGGCCGCGCAGCAATTCGGCCTCGGCACCGTTCGGCATCCGCACCAGTTCGACCAGCGCCATTCAGGCTTCGCCCGCGATATAGCGGTCGGTCGGCCGGGTTGGCAGTCCGTCGATGCTGCGCGTGCGGCCCTTGAACTTTTCGGTCCATTCGACCGGATCGGCCTGACGATGATATTTCTGCAGCGTGTCGCGCTCGTGCTGCAGTTCCATCATCGGCACGCCCCAGCCGCAGCTCGTCTGCACGCTGTCGATATCGATGACGAAGATCTGGCGCGTGCCGGGGAGCAGACTGAAATGCGCCGCGAGCGCATCCCATTCCTCATCCTGCGGCAGCACCGCACGGCCGCGGCCATAGAGGCGCAGGATCAGCGCGCTGCGGTCGAAGGCGCAAAACATGATCGTGATGCGTCCGCGCTCGGCTTGTTCGGCCGCAAGATGCGCATGGGTTTCGTTCCCCGACCCGCCGAGGTCGAGATAGGCGACCTGGCTGCCGGACAGGATGCGGAAGCTGTCGGCATAGCCCTTGGGCGACAGGTTGACGCGCCCGTCGGCGGCCGCGGTCGCGACGAAAAATATGGGCTGCTTCTCGATGAAAGCGACGTGCTTTTCGGTCAGCGCGTCGAAAAATTCGGCCATGGCAAAGCTCCGTTCGGCCGCCGGTCTATCACCAATTCTTGCCCTCTTCTATCGCGCCCTTCTCATCGGCACGCGTTTCACGGCCGAGGGCAGCATTGCGGTGCGGGAAGCGTCCGAAACGGTCGATGATGTCGAAATGCTTCTGCGCATAGTCGTGGAAGACGGGATCGGCGAGTTCGGACATCAGGCGCAGCGATTCGCGCTGATCGGCGATATCCTCGCTATGTTCGAAGGGCAGATAGGCAAATTGACGCCGTGCGTCGGGCCAGTGCTGGTCCCAGCCCTGCGCGACGATGCCGCGCGCGATCTGGCGCGCCAGATCGTCGGATGCAAAGGCTTCTGCGCTGCCGCGAAAAATGTTGCGCGGCACCTGGTCGAACAGGATGGTCGCGGCGAGCGCGGTGTCGGGGTCGGTCAGGAAGACTTCGGCAGGCTGGCTGCGCAGCGCCGCCAGCCAGTCGGCTGCCAGATCGCGCACTGCGACATCGAAATCAGCCCCGCCGCCGTACCAGTCGTCCATTCCGTGGCTGTCGAACCAGAAGGCGAGCAGCCGATGCGGCCAGTCGGCGGGCGGCGGCGGGGGAGAGGGGAGGTCGTCGTCGAACATTCCCCTTATCTATCAGTTCGATCCCGCGCGTCGATAGGGGGTAAATTCGCCGAGCGAGACGAAACCGTTATACATGTGGCTGCTGCGGTCGTGCAGTTCGACGGTGTCGATCGAACAGAGCTGCGACGTCGTTGTCTTGGTCACCAGTATATCATCCTCGTCGAGGCTGTCGGCATTTTTGGGCCGATTGACCCAGAGGGTGTCGCCGATGCGATAGATGATCGCGGTCTTGTCGATGACCTGGCTGCTCGTGACCGCCGAGAGCGAGATGCAGTCGCGCGCCTTGCCGGCGACGCGGCCTTCGAGCAGCTTGGCAAGCTGCGCCTCGGGCGCGAGCTTTTCGCGCGCGGTGGCGGCAGCGGGAACCGCCGCTACGGCGGCGGCGGCGATGATGGCGGTAATCAGCGGACGCATGACAGGGCTCCTGCGGTTCGAATTGTCCTACCCTTCCCCACCCCATAGACGGAGACGCGTGAACCGAGCCTGAAAGCGCCGGGGGAAATCAGCAGGCGCCGTCGGGCAGCGGGATACCGAGCGGCCCTTTGCACTTCTTTTTCTTGGGCGGTTCGGCGGGGGTGCTGGCGCTGCCGCCCATCGCGCCCATGCCGCCCATATCGGCGCCGACGAGCAGCATGGTGTGTGACCGGAAGCGCACCTTGGCGGTCCAGTCGATATTCCACACCGCATTGCCCGCGGGTTTGGGCGGATAGGAGAAATTGGCTTCGGGGCCGAAGGCGTTGAGGTTGCCGATCATCATTTCGCCCGACGCTTTCTTGACCTCGGCCGGGATCTGGCAGCTCGTCTGCGATGGCGGCATCACGATCTTTTTCGTGATCAGGTTGGCGACGACCGACGGGGGGAGCCAATCCCACAGGCCGCCGCCGAATTCCTTCGATGCGCTGCTCGTCCACCAGACCATGTCGCCACTGCCGCCACCGCGGTCCATGCCGCCGATCGTCCATGCGACGTAACCGGTCGCGGGCTGGAGTGACCCCCAGCGGATCATCACCGATCCGTCGGCCTGTTGCGCGGTCGACGCCTGGAGTCCCGGCATATAATCCTGCGCCAGATTGAAATTGATGTCCGACCCGACATTGCTGTTGATCCGGTGCGCCCCGATCAGCGACGATCCCGCCTGCGGCTGTTTGCCGCCCTTGCTGTTCGGCCAGTCGACATAGGATTTGCTGTTCGCCTGGCTGACCTCGCGAATGATTGGCACCGCGCTCGAGAAGAGGCCCGGCGGAACCTGTCCGGCCGCGACCTTGGCGAAATCGATGATGACGGGCTGGCCGGGACCGGCCTTGGCGCCGCAGCCCCAATAGAGCAGCAGTCGCCCCTTGGGCCGTTCGAATTCGGTGGTGTAGCTGCCTTCGGCGCGCGGCGGCGCGATCAGCGGCACCGATTTGCCGAGCTTGGCCTGCGGTTCGAAATAATGATCGCCCTTGGGCGGCGGCGCGGTCGGCGACTGATCGGAGCCGAGACGAAGGTTGAGCGTGTAGGCGACGCGGCTCGACGGGTCGCCGCCGAACATCATGCTCATCGCGCCGCCCAGGCCGCCGCGACCGCCCCCGGCCATTGCGGCGAAACCGGACATCGTCGCGACGTCCATTTCATAACGTTCCTTGGGGCCGGTGGTCTTTTGCGCCGATCCCGGAACGGCGGCGAGCATCGCGGCAACGGCGGCGACGGACACGAAACGCAGACTCGAACGCATGCAAACCTCCCTGTTGTGGGGGTGCCCCACGGATGATGCGACCGAAATCTATTCTGTTTGCCCCTCTATATGCGCGGATCGGGCGAACGCCAAGTGAGGGCAGTCACAGTCTTCGGCATTGCGCGCGAAGCGACGCAATCTCCAGTCATCGCCGCCACGCAAGGCCAGCCGATCGAGATTGCTTCTTCACTTTTCCTCGCAGTCAGGCGATTGTCACGCCGTCCCGCCCACCGTCAGGCCGTTCACGAGCAGCGTCGGCTGGCCGACGCCCGCAGGGACGCTCTGGCCCCCCTTGCCGCAGATGCCGATGCCTTCGTCGATCGCCATGTCGTTGCCGATGCCGCTGACTTTGGTCAGCACGCTCGGCCCGTCGCCGATCAGGGTCGCGCCCTTGATCGAGTCCCCGATCTTGCCGTTCTCGATCTTGTAGGCTTCGGTGCAGCTGAAGACGAACTTGCCCGACACGATGTCGACCTGTCCGCCGCCGAAGCTCTTGGCGAAGATGCCGTTCTTGACGCGGCTCAGCAGCTCGGCGGGATCGTCGTTGCCGCCCCGCATGAAGGTGTTGGTCATTCGCGGCATCGGCGCGTGCGCGAAGCTTTCGCGGCGGCCGTTGCCGGTGGGCTCGACCCCCATCAGCCGGGCATTGAGGCGGTCCTGCATATAGCCCTTGAGGATGCCGTCCTCGATCAGGATCGTCTCGCCGGTCGGCGTGCCCTCGTCGTCGATGCTGAGCGACCCGCGGCGGCCGCCGCCGACCGGGCTTTCCATCGCGCCGTCATCGACCACCGTGACGCCCGCCGCTGCGACGCGCTCGCCGATCCGGCCCGAAAAGGCGCTGGTGCCCTTGCGGTTGAAATCGCCCTCAAGCCCGTGGCCGACCGCTTCGTGCAGCAGCACGCCTGGCCAGCCGGGGCCGAGCAAAACGGTGAACTCGCCCGCCGGGGCGTCGACCGCGCGCAGGTTGACGAGCGCCTGGTTCAGCGCCTCGTCGATCGCGCGGTTCCACTGCGCATCCTCGAACAGATGATCGTACATGTAGCGGCCACCAAGGCCGAAATAGCCGCTCTCGCGCCGCCCGTTTTCCTCGACGACGATCGAGACGTTGAGGCGGACGAGCGGGCGTATGTCGGTTGCGAGGAAACCGTCGGCGCGGACGATCTCGACCACCGACCAGCTGCCCGCGAGCGCGACCGAGACCTGGACGATGCGCGGATCGCGCGCGCGCGCGGCGGCGTCGATCTTCTGGCAGAGGTCGACCTTCTTCGCGAAGGGGATAAGGTCGAGCGGGTTCGCCTCGTCATAGAGGTGGCGGTTGGTGCGCGGCGGCGGGCCGGCGGGTGCCTGCTTTGCGGGATCGAGCAACGCGAGCGTTTCGGCGGCGCGGCGGATCGCGCCGGCGCTGACGTCGCTGGCGTGCGCAAAGCCCGTCATTTCGCCCGACACGGCGCGCAGCCCGAAGCCGGCGTCGGTCGAATAGTCGGCGGTCTTCAGGCGCCCGTCGTCGAAGCCGAAGCTCTCGGTCGCGCGATATTGCAGATAAAGCTCGCCATCGTCGGCCTTCGCCAGTGCCTCGCGCGCGAGTTTCTGCGCCAGATCGGGGTCGAGCGCATCGGTGCGGTACAGGAAGCGGCGGGGATCGGTGGGGCTTGTCATGCGCATGATATAGGCGCGCATAGCCATGGCGCAAAGCCCGTTCGGTGCCGCCGTGCCGCGGCGCTTCAACGACAGGCGGTGCGCGGCCTTGCAGCACTCCCCGTATCAGCGGCGGGAACTGCAAAAGAAAAGGGCGGGGAAATCCGCCCTGTCCGCGGCCTTCTAATCTCCTATAGTCCCGAACTGTTTTTCAGAACTCCAGCTTTGCTGCGGGGTCGAGAGGCGTTTCGGGTATCTGCCGCCAATTCGGCCTATCGCATCACTCTCGATCCTCGCGGTTGTTGCGCGACGGCTTCCCGCGAGGTGGTCAGCAACTGGCTAATTTACGCGATGAATCTGCCCTGCTTTGTAAGCCGTCCTTATGTCATCGTGCGATATCACTCCAGCCGGGCTTTCGATCCAAAAGATATCTGCTCCGGTGGGTGTCAGATGAGCCAGAATATAAGCAAGATCACCGAACGGCCCGCAGATAATCTTCCTCGCTCAGCGCGCCATCTTTCCGCGCAGCCATGAGCGTGACCTGCAGCCAAGCTGAGTAGTGGACTCGGCTGTTCGCGGCTATCTTAATTACCTAAAAATCGCTCCACAAGAAAACCTAAAATTCGTCTTGCATAATAACCTAAAAAGCGTACATCTGAATAACCTAAAAACTGTGCCACCGAATAACCTAAAATCACTCCAAGAGATGCAAATGGCGACCCCGCAGGAAAAATTGGCCAACGCGCTCGAAGCGCTTCATCAGCTGCAAAATGATGGGCGTGTGGCAATTCGGAGCGAGGATCTCGACAGGCCGCAGCGTGAACTCCTCATTCGGCGCGGGTTTCTAGGGCCCGTGATGAAAGGCTGGTACATCGCCAGCCCGCCGGAAACCATGCAAGGCGAAAGCGGTATCTGGTACACCGCCTATTGGAGCTTCTGCGCCCAATATCTCGCCGAGCGGTTCGGCGAAACATGGTCGCTTACGCCCGAGCTTTCTCTCGCATTGCAGACCGGCAACCGGACTATTCCCCGCCAGTTGCTCGTTCGGGCCAAGAAAGCCGGTAACAAGGCAACCGGGCTACTACTCGGCACATCGCTCTTCGACACGAGGGCTGCGATCCCTGAAGGAAACGACCTCGTCGTGCAGGACGGGCTAAGGCTTTTTTCGATCCCCGCTGCGCTGATCGCGGCGAGTCCGGGCTATTTCGAAGCCAATGCAATCGACGCGCGCGCGGCGCTGGCGACGATCCGTGACGCGTCGGAGCTTCTCGAGCGCCTGCTGGATAAAGGGCAAAGTACCGTTGCCGGTCGGCTTGCCGGCGCATTCCGCAACATCGGGCGCGGGCGGATTGCAGACGATATTCTAAAGGCGATGGACGGGGCGGGATACCGGGTTCGAGAAACCGATCCGTTCGAGCAAAAGCTTTCCGTTATGCCGCCGCGCGAGCGTTCGCCCTATGCCGGGCGCATTCGGCTCATGTGGGATATGATGCGCGGCCCGATCATCGAGCGCTTTCCGAGGGCGCCCGGGCTTCCGGGTGACGTCGAGGCCTTTCTCAAAAGCGTTCAGGACAATTATATTACTGACGCTTATCACTCGCTGTCGATCGAGGGATATCGCGTAAGCCCCGAACTTATCGACCGTGTGCGCAGCGGCGCTTGGAACCCCGATGCCGATGCCGCCGACCGCGAGCTAAAGAACGGCCTCGCAGCCCGCGGCTACTGGCTCGCCTATCAAGCGGTTCTGGATAGCGTCCGCGATGTGCTTGGCGGTGCCAATCCCGGCGAAGTCGCTGATGCGGATCATGGCGACTGGTACCGGGCGATGTTCAGCCCCAACGTTCAGGCGGGGCTGGTCGAAGCGAAGGATCTTGCGGGATATCGCAGCGGACAGGTTTATCTGAGCGGAGCGCTTCATGTACCGCTGAGTCCGGATGCGATGCGTGATGCTATGCCAGTGTTCTTCGAGCTTTTGAGAGAGGAGAAAGACGCCTCGGTTCGTGTCGTGCTCGGCCATTTCATATTCGTCTATATTCACCCATATATGGACGGGAACGGACGAACCGGCCGCTTCCTCATGAATCTCATGCTCGCGGCCGGCGGCTACCCTTGGACTGTCATTCCGGTCGAGCGTCGCAAGGATTATATGGTCGCACTGGAAGCAGCGAGCAGCGAGCAGGATATTGTGCCGTTTGCCGAGTTTCTCGCGGACCTCGTAACACGGGCGCTGAACGGCGAGGCAACGGCCGAGCTGCCCGCCGCGCGTTGATTGATTGACGGTCGCACTTGGGAGGCGGCTTTCGACTAATCATTCTCCAGCAACTCAGAACGTCCGTTCTCGTTGTCTGCTCACTGAAAGCCGCCCGAGCGCAATCGGCCAATCCTACCCATCGCGCGCCTCCCCGCTGGTCGCTCCCCCGAGGCTGCGCATGACAACTTCAGACCTCAAATCTTATGGCGATAAATACTTTGGCCTATTGTCGTTGCGCGATGGAGTAGAATAGACAATCTCAGACAATAATAGCAGAGGAATTGAACGGAACGGACTGTATCGTGAATTCAGATGCGCGGTGGGGCCGTGTGGGTCTGAAATTACGCGGATGTGATTTGAAAAATTATTTCAATCACATAGTCTTAACTTAACAATTCGCCCTGTTCTGGGTCTCAGTCGCCTTCGCCCGGTTCGGGCGAGAAGAATTTTTCATATTTGTCGTCGACGCCCTTATATTCGTCGGCGTCCGCAGGGCTGTCCTTCTTGGTCGTGATGTTCGGCCATTCGGCACTGAACTTGCTGTTCACTTCCAGCCATTTTTCAAGGCCGCTCTCAGTATCGGGCAGAATCGCCTCGGCGGGACATTCGGGTTCGCACACGCCGCAATCGATGCATTCATTGGGGTTGATGACGAGCATATTCTCGCCCTCATAGAAGCAGTCCACGGGGCAAACCTCGACGCAATCCATATATTTGCAGCGGATGCAGGCGTCGGTGACGACATAGGTCATGGGTAAGGGCTCCCTTCGTGGCGGATTGCTGCCGCCCCTTGTTGCGATTCCCCGCCTCCTATGCCGCGTGGCGGCGATGCGTCAATGGTCCGCCGCCAGTTGCGAATCACTCTCATTTCCCCGGGAGGCCGGCGCAGGGGCCAGTCGTTCGTAACAAGCCTGCGCTTCGGGCGCGGGACCGCGGCGTGGCGGCAGGGTCAGGAGGCGGATCACCTCGATGCGTTCGCCGACCGGCAGCACGATCGTCGCGCCGGGATGGACCGCGACCGACGCGCGGCTGACACGGCGGCCGTCGAGACGGATATGGCCCGCCGCGACCATCGCCTGCGCGATGCTGCGCGAGCGCGCGAAGCGCAAATACCAGAGCAGCTTGTCGAGCCGGATGCTGCCTGCTGCGCCGGGGCTCGCCATCAGTCCTTGCGCGCCTCTGCCATTAGCGCGGCCAGCCCGGCGAAGGGGCTGTTCGGCGACGGGCCGCGCCGGACCGGGCGCTCGGGACGGTCGGTTCGTGGTGGCCGCACCCCGGCTTTGCCCTGCTGCTGTCCTTGGGGCCGCTGACCCTTTGCCGTGGTCGGCTTGTCGGTCTTGCCCGGCTTGGCTCGGTGCCGCGCGGGGTGTCCGTCGGTAGAGGGCGCGGCCTTTGCTTCAGGCCGATTGTCGCCCACCTTGTGCTTGCGCCGCTTGCGCTTGTCGGCGGCCTTAAGCCCCGACCAGCGCCAGCGCTGGAGCGCGGGATCGCCGACGCTGCGAAAGCCGAACGCCTGCAGCAGCGCGCGGCGCGTTTCCTCGTCAAGCCCGAGCGATGTGGCGAGCGCCGGGTCGATGACGAAACCGGGCGGCGGCGCGGCCGAAACCCCCTGACCTTCGTCTGCGCCGTCAGAATGGTCGGCATGATGTTCGGCTGCACCCGCGACGGGCTCGGTCGGCGGGTGCGCGGCCTTCAGGCGCGCGGCATGGGCCTGGCGCGCCAGCTTTTCGGCCATGTCGATGCGCAGCCAGCCCGAAGCACAGCGGCGAAAGCCTGCAATGCGCAGCCCGCCGTGGTTGCCGGTCTTCTGCAGCACCGCGCCCTGCGGCGGCAGCGCCGGGATTGGCGCGCTTCCTTGTTGCGCCGCGAGCAGCGCGGCGCGCCAGCGCACCGCTTCGGGCTTGAGCAGCAGGTGATGAAATAGGTCGAGCGACCCGACGGTCAGCCCGAGCCTGCGCAGATAGGGGCGTTCGTCCGCGCTCATCGCGCCCAGTTGCGCCTCGACCTGCGCGCGCGGCGCCATGCCGCCGCCATCGACGAGCGCGGCGAGCAGCGCGCGGACGTGCGGCGGGGTGAAGAGGTCGCCGGCCGCTTCGCCCATCGCGGCCAGCGGCGCGGCGTGGCGCGCGAGCTGTTCGGCGACGAAAATCTGCAGCCGCTCGGCAATCGCCTGCGCCTGCTGCGGTTCGAGCCGCCGCAGCGACGGGTCGATCTGGATTGCCGGCTGTACAAGCGTCGGGCCGCGCGCGAGTGTCGCGATCGTCTGGCCGTGCCAGGCGAGCCGCGGCGGGGCGCCGGCTTCGCTGACCAGTTCGATCGCCTTGTCCTCGCCGCTTGCGAGCAGCGCGGCGCGGCGCGCGAGTTCGGCGCGCAGATGCTTCTCGGCGGCGGCGAGCAACAGGCGGTGATCGCTGGCGCGCGCGCCGGGGTCGACCTTGAACTGAAAGCCTTTGAGCGTCCCGATCGCTTCGCCGTCGACGGCGACGGTGCCGTCGGCGCCGACCGCGACCGGCAGCGCGGCGTGGCGCTGCCCCGCATCGCGGATCAGCAGCGCAAGGCGGCGATCAACAAAGCGCTGCGCGAGCGCCGCATGCAGCGCGTCGGACAATCGCGATTCGAGGTCCTGCGTGCGCTCGGTCCATCCGGCGCCGCCTTCGATCCAGTCGCCGCGCTGGGCGATAAAGCATAAGGTGCGGACCGCGGCAATGCGGCTTGCGAGCTGGTCGATATCGCCGTCAACCTGGTCGAGCCGCGCGAGGCGGCGCGCGAACCAGTCGGGGTCGATCATCCCGTTGCCGCTCGTGCGCCACTGCCACAGCTTGAGGACGGTGCGGCTATGATGTTCGGGGCCGAGCTGTTCGAAATCGGGGAGGCCGCACACGTCCCACAGGCGCTGCACCGCAGCGGCTTCGCCAGCGCGTGCACGCACCTCCATGTCGCTCGCCAGATGCTTGAGCACCGCAATATCCACGGCCTCGGGGGCGGGGCGCAGCGCCTTGTGCTCCGGCGGCCGCGCAAGGTCGGCGATCAGCGTGTCGAGCGTATCGAAGCGCGGCGCCGGATTGCGCCAGAACAGGCTGGTCAGCGGCGGGAAATGATGCCCTTCGATCGCGGCGATTTCTTCAGGCGTGAAGCCGCCCTGTGGCTGACCGACAGTGCCGAAACTGCCGTCCTGCTGGTGCCGCCCGGCGCGTCCGGCGATCTGCGCCATTTCCGATATGGTCAGACGGCGGACCCGGCGGCCGTCGAATTTCTGCAGGCTCGCGAAAGCGACATGCTGGACGTCGAGGTTCAGCCCCATGCCGATCGCGTCGGTGGCGACGAGATAGTCGACCTCGCCCGCTTCGAACATCGCGACCTGCGCGTTGCGCGTCTTGGGGCTGAGCGCCCCCATGACCACCGCGGCGCCGCCTGAGAAGCGGCGCAGCATCTCGGCGATCGCATAGACCTCCTCGGCCGAGAAGGCGACGATCGCCGATCGCTTGGGCAGGCGCGACAGCTTCGCGGCGCCAGCATAGCTCAGCGTCGAAAAGCGCGGCCGGCTGATCACCTCGATTTCGGGAACCAGATCGCGCACCAGCCCCTTGATGCTCGCCGAACCAAGGATCATCGTCTCTTCGCGGCCGCGCGCGCGCAGCACGCGGTCGGTGAAGACATGGCCTCGCTCGGGGTCGGCGCCGAGCTGCGCCTCGTCGATGCCGACGAAGGCGACGTCGCGGTCGACCGGCAGCGCCTCCATCGTGCCCAGCACATAGCGCGCTTCGGCGGGCCAGATGCGTTCCTCGCCGGTGACGAGCGCGACCTGCGCCGGCCCTTTGATTGCCACAACCCGGTCATAGACCTCGCGCGCCAGCAGGCGCAGCGGAAAGCCGATCATTCCGCTGGCGTGCGCCGTCAGGCGCTCGACCGCCAAATGGGTTTTGCCGGTGTTGGTGGGGCCAAGGACAGCCTTGACCGGGTGGGAGGAGTGGGACGGCATTTTCTTGGATGCAACGCTGGCACGGGCGGCGCGGCGGCGCAACAGCGGATCGACGAAGGCGGGTCGATCCGGTCGATTTCCCGATTGCGGCACATTATAACCCGCACGCGCCACGACTGGCCGCAAGCCCGCGCGTTCGCGTGGCCGTTAAATTGACTTTAACGGCCTTTGTTTACAGACCTCGGGTCGAAAACATGATCGACGGCCGGGCTTTGGGGGCCCGTCGAGCGGGGATTGCGATTTGTTTCAGCGTCACGAACCCATCGCGGGTATGTCGGGCAATGCCGCGACCCTGTCGATGTCGCAGGCGATTTCGCTGCGCCGTGCTGCCGACGAACCGCCCCGCGCGCTGTCCTGGATCGACGCGCTGCGCGACCGTTTCGCGCATATCGACCTCGTCCCCGACCTTGGCGACAATATCGGATCGGCGGAATGGTGGCGCGGGCTGGCCACGCTCACCTTGCTCTGCGGCACGGCCATATCGACCTTTCCGGGGCTGAAACCGCTCGAGATCGGCGGCGCTCCGGCGCTCGACGCATCGGACTTCAACGAAGCGCGTGCGCAGATGATCGTGCCGATCGCCTATGGCGGCGATACCGGGCGCCATATGGCGGCAACCGACGCGGTGCGCCCGCTGGCCCAGACGCCCGAACGGCCGCAGATCGAACTCACCGCGACACTGGGGCAAGGCGACAGCTTCGCTCGCGTACTCGAACGCTCGGGCGTCGGCAGCCCCGATGCGCAGGCGATCGCCAGCCAGGTCGCGGGCGCCGTCCCGCTGGCCGATATTGCCGCGGGAACGCGCATTGACCTGATCCTCGGCCGCCGCGCCGCGCGCACGATGCCGCGCCCGGTCGATGCGCTTGCCATGCGCGCGCGTTTCGATCTGCGGATCGAGATGGAGCGCATCGACGGCCGGTTGGTGATGCGCCGCATCCCGATCGCGGTCGACAATACGCCGCTGCGCATTCGCGGCCGGGTCGGCGACAGCCTCTATCGCTCGGCGCGCGCCGCCGGCGCGCCGCCCGAGGCGATCCAATCCTATCTGCGCGTGATCAGCCGCCAGATTTCGGTCGGCAGCGATATTCGCTCATCGGACGAATTCGACATCATCCTCGACCATCGCCGCGCCGAAACGGGCGAGAGCGAGACTGGCAAGCTGCTCTATGCCGGGCTGGTGCGCGGCGGAAAGCCGAAGCTGTCGATGATCGAATGGACCGTCGACGGCCGAACCCAATGGTATGAGGCCTCGGGCATCGGGCAGCAGCGCGGCGGCATGATCCGTCCGACGAACGGCCGCATCACCTCGACCTTCGGCATGCGCCGCCATCCGATCCTCGGCTATACGCGCATGCATAGCGGCGTCGATTTCGGCGGCGGTTACGGCGCGCCCATCTATGCGGTCAGCGACGGCGTGGTGACGATCGCGGGGCGGACCGGCGGTTTCGGCAATTATGTGAAACTGAACCATGGCGCCGGTCTCGGCACCGGTTATGGCCATATGAGCCGCATTGCGGTGCGCCCCGGCCAGCATGTCAATCGCGGTCAGGTCATCGGCTATATCGGGTCGAGCGGCCTGTCGACCGGCCCGCATCTTCACTATGAAGTCTATCGCAACGGCGTCGCGGTGAACCCGCTGTCGGTCAGCTTCGTGACGCGCGCACAGCTCGAAGGCAAGGCGCTCGCCGACTTCCGTGCCCGCATTCGCCAGCTCACCTCGGTCTCGGTCGGCGCCGCGCTGGCGCCGGTCGCCGCCCGGCCTGCCGAAGGACGGAAGCTCGGTTCGCTCGCCGACACTGCGTCGAAGCGGGCCGGCGAAGGGATCTGACGTCGGGCTTTCCCGTCGGTGCGCGGGGCGCACCGATATCCAATATCCATTTGCCCGGCGACCAAGCGCCGCTATGCACACGGGCATGACTCATGCCGCTTTCCCCGACCTGCGCCTGCGCCGCACCCGCCGAACCGCCTGGAGCCGCGCAATGGTGCGCGAGACGCAGCTGACTTCCGCCAATCTGATCTGGCCGCTATTCGTCTGTCAGGGTGACGGCGTCGAAGAACCGATCACCAGCCTGCCCGGCGTTTCGCGATGGTCAGTCGACCTGCTCGTGGCGCGCGCGCGCGATGCGGTCGATGCGGGCATCCCCTGTCTTGCCCTCTTTCCCTATACGCAGCCCGACCGGCGCAGCGAAGACGGCGCCGAGGCGCTCAATCCCGACAATCTGATGTGCCGCGCAACCGCGGCGATCAAGGACGCGCTCGGCGATGCGATCGGCGTGCTGACCGACGTCGCGCTCGATCCCTATACCAGCCACGGGCAGGACGGGCTCATCGACGCGGCGGGCTATGTCCTCAACGATGAAACGGTCGAGGTGCTGGTCGGCCAGGCGCTCAACCAGGCGCGCGCGGGCGCCGACATCATCGCGCCCAGTGACATGATGGACGGTCGCATCGGTGCGATCCGCGAAGCGCTGGAGATCGAGGGCTTCGGTCATGTCCAGATCATGAGCTATGCCGCCAAATATGCGTCGGCCTTCTATGGTCCCTTCCGCGATGCGGTGGGGTCGCGCGGGTTGCTGAAGGGCGACAAGAAAACCTATCAGATGGACCCCGCCAACGTCGAAGAGGCGCTGCGCGAGGTCGAACAGGATCTGGCCGAGGGCGCAGACAGCGTGATGGTCAAGCCGGGCCTCCCGTATCTCGACGTGGTGCGCGCGGTGAAGGACGCTTTCGCGGTGCCGGTCTATGCCTATCAGGTGTCGGGCGAATATGCGATGATCGAGGCCGCCGCCGCGGCAGGCGCGGGCGACCGCGACGCGCTCGTCCTCGAAACCCTGCTCGCCTTCCGCCGCGCCGGCGCGTCGGGGGTTCTGAGCTATCACGCACTGCACGCGGCGAGGCTCCTCGCTGCATGATCGAAACCGAGCGACTGGTTTTGCGGTCTTGGCGCGAAAGCGATCTCGCGCCCTTTCAGCAAATTTGCAGCGATCCCGATGTGATGGCAACGCTTGGGCCACCGCTCGACATGGCGGCTACGGCGACGCGGATCGAATGGATGCAGCGGCACGAAAGCGGGCATGGCCATTGCTTCTGGGCGCTCGAACGCCGCGACGATGCGCGGCTGATCGGATGGTGCGGCGTGATCCGCGGCGACATCGATCCGGTGCGGGACAAGCTCGAAATCGGTTGGCGCCTGGCACGCGATTGTTGGGGCGCCGGCTATGCGAGCGAGGCTGCCAAGGCCGCAACGGCGTGGAGTTTCGCCAATCGTGACGATGACGAAATTCGGGCCATCACGTGGGAGGGCAATGGTCGCAGCCGCGCGGTGATGGAGCGGCTCGGTATGGGCTATTGCACCGGGCTCGACTTCGATCATCCCAAGCTCGACGCGGGCGACCGATTGCGCCGCCATGTTACCTATTCGCTTTCTCGCGCAGATTGGCTTCGCGTATGACCGTCGCCGACCGTGGGCCGCGTCGGCTCCTGTTCGTTCTGACCATATTGGTCGGCAGTTTCCTGCTCTTCCTCGTTCAGCCGATGGTCGCACGCATGGTGCTGCCGCGGCTCGGCGGGGCGCCGGCGGTGTGGAACAGCGCGATGCTCGTCTATCAGGCGCTGCTCCTTGGCGGTTATGCCTATGCGCATTGGCTCGGGCGTTTCGCGGTGCGGCGGCAGGCGATGATCCATCTCGGCCTGCTGCTCGTTGCCGCGCTGTGGCTGCCGGTCGGCCTTGCACGGATCGCACCGCCGGCGCCGGGGCAGGAGGCGCTGTGGGTGCCGCTCCTGCTCTTTGCCTCCATCGGACCGGTCTTTTTCGCGGTTTCGGCGCAGGCGCCGTTGATGCAGCGTTGGTTCGCCGCCGATCCGCGCGCCGGCGATCCCTATTTCCTCTATGCGGCTTCGAATCTGGGCAGCTTCGCCGGGCTGATCAGTTATCCCGCGCTCGTCGAACCGCTGCTGCCGCTCGAGAAGCAGAGCATCGGCTGGACGCTGGGCTATGTTCTGCTGTTCATGCTGGTTGCGGCCGCCGCCGCGGCGCGCTGGGGGCGCGGCCCGGAAAGCGCCCAGCCGACTGACACGGCCGGCGACGAAGCCAGGCCGGACTGGCGGCGACAGGTGCATTGGCTGTTGATCGCCGCGGTTCCGTCGGGCCTGATGCTGTCGACGACGACGCATCTTACGACCGATATCGTCGCGATGCCTTTGCTCTGGGTATTGCCGCTCGGGCTGTATCTGTTCAGCTTCGTGATCGCTTTTTCCAGCTGGACGTCGCTCACCAACGTCATCGTCACGATCGCCCCGGCGCTGCTGCTGGTCGTCGGCGGACAGGCGCTGCTCGGAACGGGCGGCGGAACGATGCTCGTTGCGCTGGCGAGCCTCGTCATGCTGTTCGTCGTCGCGACCGCGCTTCACGGCTATCTCTATTTCCTGCGGCCGGGACCGCGGTATCTGACCCTGTTCTATCTGATCATGTCGGCGGGGGGCGTCCTTGGCGGCGCCTTCGCGGCGCTGGTGGCGCCGCTCGTCTTCAACTGGGTCTATGAGCATCCGGTGCTCGTGCTTGCCGCGGCGATGCTTTTGCCGTTGCCTGCATTGCTGCCGTGGGAAAAATGGCTGGGACTGCGCCGCCCGCTACCCGTCGTCGTCGCATTGGTCGCGATTGCCGCCTTCGCATCGTGGAAGCTTGTGGCGAGCTGGGACGGGACGCTGCACGGCGCGCATGTCGTCTGGGCGGCGATCATCGTGGCGGTCGGTCTGCTCGTCATTCGCTGGCGCTGGGCCTATGTTGCCGCGCTCTTCCTCTTGATGCTCGGATTCGGGGGCGTCCAGACGCTCGAAAAGGGGCGCGACGGGATGCGGGTGCGCAGCTATTTCGGCATCTACACCGTCACCGACGATCGCTATCATCAGCAGCGGCGGCTCGCGCATGGCACGACGCTGCACGGACTCCAGCGCACGACGCCCGGCCACGAACTCGATCCGACCACCTATTATGGCCATCAGTCGGGGGTCGGCCTGACGCTCGACAGGCTGCCCGAACTCGCCGGGCCCGATGCCGCGGTCGGCATCGTCGGCCTGGGGACGGGAACCTTGTCCTGCTATCGCAAGGCGGGGCAGCACTGGACGATCTTCGAAATCGACCCGGTCATGGCCGATATCGCGCGCGATCCCACCAAATTCACCTTCCTGTCGCGCTGCGCCGCCGATACGCCGATCGTGATCGGCGACGCGCGCCTGCAGATCGCGAAGCTGCCGCCCGCGCGCTTCGATGTGCTGGTCATCGACGCCTTTTCGTCGGACGCAATCCCGCTGCATCTGCTGACGCGCGAGGCGTTTGACGCCTATACGCGCGCGCTGCGCCCCGGCGGCATCCTGCTCGTCCATATCTCGAACCGCTTCTTCGATCTCGAACCCGTGCTCGCCGCCGAGGCGCGAGGCCGCGGGTGGAGCGCGGCGATCCGGCTCGACCCCGGCCCGGAGGATAGCGAGTTCGGTGATCTCACCGGATCGAACTGGGTGGCGCTGACGGCGACGCCTGCCCGCCTTGGCCAGTTGACGCACGGCCTGCGCCCCCGTCAGAATGCCGCCGCGAACGATACCTGGGTCGCGCTGCGTAGCGAGGCGGGGTTCGAGCGCTGGACCGACGATTATGCGTCCACGCTACCGATACTTCTCTGGGGCAATCTGATCGGGAAACATGAATGACCTACACCGACGTCAGCATCATCAGCGTCAACGGCAAGTCGCCGCAGATCGACCCGAGCGCCTTCATTGCGCCGGGTTGCCGGATCATCGGCGACGTGACGATCGGCGCCGATGTCAGCATCTGGTATAATTGCGTGCTGCGCGCCGACGTCAGCCATATCGTTATCGGCGCGCGGTCGAATATTCAGGACGGCAGCGTCGTGCACTGCGACGGCCCGATGCCGGGCCGCCCCGAAGGCTATCCGACGATCATCGGCGAGGATGTGCTGATCGGTCATATGGCGATGGTGCATGGCTGCATGCTCGCCGACCGCGCCTTCGTCGGATTGAAGGCGACGGTGATGAACGGCTGCCGCATCGGCAGCGACGCGATGCTCGCGGCGGGCGCGCTGCTGACCGAGAATAAAGAGATTCCCGACCGCGAACTATGGGCCGGGTCGCCCGCGCGCCGGGTGCGCGAAATCGGCGACGCGCAGGCGGCGGGAATGCAGATGGGCGTTGCCCACTATGTCCTCAACGGACGGATGCACAAGGCGGCGATCGACGGCTGAATCTTCCCTCCTCCCGATTGCGGGAGGGGAGGGAGGCGTTAATTTTCTTCCGGAACCGCCAGCCCGTTCTTCAGCATCACCGGTACCTGCGTCAGCGTGAAGAGGAAGGACAGGGCGGTCACGCCCCAGACCTTGATCGTCAGCCAAGTATCGAAACTCATCCGCCCGGCTTCGATGAGCACGTACATCACATGGTTCGCGATGCCGAGCGCGGCGAAGAACAGGCCCCAGTTGCGCGACAGCAGCAGCCAGCCGCGTTCAGTCATCCCGTCGAGCGCCGACTGGAGCAGATATTTGAGCATCGGCTTCTTGAACCACCAGCCGCCGAGCAGCATCAGCGCAAAGACCGCATAGATGATCGTCGGCTTCATCACGATGAACTTGGGATCGTGAAGATAAACGGTCAGCGCGCCGAACCCGATGACGAGGATACCCGACATCCACAGCATCGGCGAAATCCGCCCGAGCTTCCATTTCGAGATGCCCATCGCAACGAGGATCGCGACCATGAAGGCGATCGTGCCCTTGATCGCGCCCGCAGTCGCCGCGAAGGCGCCCTGGCCGCCGGCGGTGAACTTGTAGGTCAGGAAAAACACCAGCAGCGGCCCGAAATCGATCGCGAAGTTCAGCCAGCCATGCTTGGCGGGCGGCGCGGCGGGGACGGCTTCGGGGCCGCCGGGTAGCTGGTCGAGCGGTTCGCTCATCGGATATTTCCTGCAATGATGCCCGCGATCTCGTCGGGGTCGAAGGGGCGCAGATCGTCGATCGTTTCGCCGATGCCGATCGCGTGGATGGGCAGGCCATGGCGTTCGGCCGCGGCGACGAGGACGCCGCCGCGCGCGGTGCCGTCTAGCTTGGTCATCACGAGCCCGGTCACGCCCGCCACGTCACGGAACACGTCGATCTGCGATAGCGCATTCTGCCCGGTGGTCGCGTCGAGAACGAGCACGACGTCGTGCGGTGCTGCGGGGTTGAGGCGGCCGAGCACGCGCTTGATCTTGGCAAGCTCGTCCATCAGTTCGCGCTTGTTCTGAAGCCGCCCGGCGGTGTCGACGATCAGCACGTCGATGCCCGTCGCGGTCGCCTGCTTGACCGCATCGAACACGATGCCCGCCGCATCGCCGCCTTCGGGTCCGGTGACGATCGGCACGCCCAGCCGTTCGGCCCACACCTTGAGCTGGCCGATCGCGGCAGCGCGGAAGGTGTCGCCGGCGACCAGCATCACGCCATAATCCTGTTCCTGGAACAGATGCGCGAGCTTCGCGATGGTCGTGGTCTTGCCCGACCCGTTGACCCCGATCACCAAAATGACCTGGGGGCGCGGGAAAGCATCGATTTCCAGCGGCTCGGCGACCGGACGCAGCACCGCCGCAATCTCCTCGGCCACGACCCGGCGCAATTCGTCGGTGCCGTTAGCGGCAATGTCGCGGCGTTCGGACAGGCGGTCGCGGATACGCGCCGCCATGCCGGGGCCAAGGTCGGCGGTAATCAGCGCTTCCTCGATTCGGTCGAGGTCGTCTTCGTCGAGGCGCGACTTGCCCGTCAGCCCGGCCAGATTTTCGCCAAGCCGTTCCGACGTGCGCCGAAAGCCGCCGAGCAGCCGCTCGCTCCAGCTCGGTCCGCTCATCCCGATATCCTTTCCGCAGTCATTCTGTCGCCGTCGCGTGCGCCCGCACGGACCGGCACGATGGCGCCCGGCTCGGCGGGCGTGGCCAATATCAGCGCGGCGAAATTTTCGGCATGGCCGGTTCGGCCGTCGCGCTCGACCAGCATGGTTGTTGTCGATCCCGTCAGTCGGTCCAGCCAGGCATGACGCCGCCGCGCATTGGCCTCGCGCAGCCGCGCCGCCCGGTCGCGCGCCGCGCTGCGTCCGACCTGCGGCATTCGCGCCGCGGGCGTCCCGCTGCGCGCGCTGTAAGGAAAGATGTGACCGAAAACGATGTCGCAATCGTCGATCAGCGCCAGGCTGTTCGCGAACATGGCGGCATCCTCGGTCGGAAAACCGGCGATCAGGTCGGCGCCGATCGCGATTTCCGGGCGCGCGGCCTTCAGCCTTTCGACCAGCCGCACCGCGTCGGCGCGGCGGTGGCGGCGCTTCATGCGCGTCAGCACCATGTCGTCGCCCGCCTGCAGCGAGAGATGAACGTGCGGCATGATCCGCGCATCCTGCGTCAGCAGCGCGAACAGCGCATCGTCTATGCGGTCCGGATCGAGCGACGAAAGCCGGAGGCGTTCGAGGGGCAGGCGCAGCAAGGCTTCGACGAGCGCAGCAAGGCTGGTGCCGCTGTCGTCGCCATAGCTGGCAAGATCGACCCCGGTCAGCACGATCTCGCGCTGGCCGCGGTCTATCGCCGTTCGGGCCGCCGTCAGGATCGAACCGACCGTGGCCGAGCGGGCGGTTCCCCGTGCCAGCACCGTCGCGCAGAAAGTGCAGCTATGCGAACAGCCCGTCTGGACGCCCAGGAAAGCGCGGGCGTGGTCAGCGCCGGAAAGAGCAGGCAGGTAGGGGAGGGAAGAACGGCCCTTCGGCAGGCTCAGGGCGAAGGGTGGAGGAGGAGCTGCGTCATCCATCTCCGCTCGTGCCGAGCTTGCCGAAGCAATATTTTCGACTTGGTAGCTTGCCGTTAGCCCCTTCGCATCGTTGGCGACCACCCGCGCACCCATATCGGCAAAGCGCTCGGCCTCCAGTTCGGCGGCGCAGCCGGTAACGACCACCGCGGTGTCAGGGCGCTCGCGCAGCGCGCGGCGCACGGCCTGGCGAGCTTGGCGCACCGCTTCGTCGGTCACCGCGCAGCTGTTGAACACGATCGTGTCGGGCGCTGCGGCGCGCGTTGCGGCGGCGCGGATCGCTTCGCCTTCGGCCAGATTCAGCCGGCACCCGAAATTGACGACCTCGACCCGGCCGGCTTCGGCAACGCTCATCCGAATTGCGCCCAGTCGGTCTCGCCCTCGAACACGCGGGTCGCCGCGCCGCTCATCACGATCGGCTCGCCGGGCGACCAACGGATCACCAGATCGCCGCCGGGAAGCGACACGGTGACGGGCGATTTGACGATGCCGGCGCGGATTGCGGCGACCGCGGTCGCGCACGCGCCCGTGCCGCACGCCTGCGTCAGCCCGACGCCGCGTTCCCAGACGCGAAGCTGGAGCTGATTTTCGCCGTCGAGGCTCGCGACATTGACGTTGACCCGCTCGGGAAACAGGGGGTCGGTCTCGATCCGCGGGCCGAGGTCGCCCAGTGCGACTGCATCGGCTTCGGGGACGAAGAAGATGATGTGCGGATTGCCGACATTGACCGCCGCGCCATGTTCCAGTTCGTCCCACGCGACGGGCATGTCGCGGGTGTCCATCGGCATGGCGAGCGGAATATGCTCCCAATCGAAGACGGGTTCACCCAGCACGACTTCGGCGCCGCCGTCGGCGGGGGTCACGCGCAGCATCCCGCCCAGCGTTTCGATGACCGCGGGCTTGCCGATCAGCGTGGCGACGCAGCGCGTCGCGTTGCCGCACGCCTCGACCTCGCTGCCGTCGGCGTTGAATATCCGCATTTTGACGTCGGCCTTCGACGACGGTTCGAGCAGGATCAGCTGGTCGCAGCCGATGCCGTGGCGGCGATCGGCAATCGCATGCGCCCGCGCCGGCGTCATCTCGACGCTGTTCGCGCGCGCATCGATCACGACAAAGTCGTTGCCGAGGCCGTGCATCTTGGTGAAGCGGTCCGCCATAGTCCGCGCATGTAAGGGCGCCGACGGGCGAAGTCTAGCGATGTGGCGGCGTCAGGCCGTCTTGCGCAGCACTTCCTCGTCGACGTCGGGGGACGGCGTTTGTGGCAGCGCGGGCGCGCGGAGCAGGCCGCGGTCGGCAAGCATGCGCGCCGTGTCGTCGGCCGATGCGGCGCGGCCGTAGAACCAGCCCTGACCCTTCGCGCAGCCGAGCCGCGTCAGTTCGGTGGCGGTTGCTTCGTCTTCGACGCCCTCGGCAGTGATCGGCATGGCCAGGCTTTCGCCGAGGCGGACAATTGCCACAACAATCGCCTGCGCATCGGGGCTGCCCCGCATCGCGGCGACGAAGCTGCGGTCGATCTTGATGCGGTCGAAGGGCAGCGCGCGCAGGTGCGACAAGGAACTATAGCCGGTGCCGAAATCGTCGAGGCTGAGCGAAACGCCCTGATTCTTGAGGCTGGTGACGATCGAGCGGACCAGCGGCAGATTCTCGAACAGCGAGCTTTCGGTGATCTCGACCTCAAGCTGGCTGGCGGGGTAGCCCGTTTCGACCAGCAGCTTGGTGAGCTTCTGGCTGAACCAGGGATCCTTGAGCTGTTGCGGAGAAATATTGACCGCGAGAATGATCGACGGATCCCAGCCTTTGGCGATTTCCATCGCGCGGCGAATGACCAGCAGGGACAATTCGCCGATCAGCCCGCTTTCCTCGGCGATTGGAATGAAGCGTTCGGGCGGGATCATGCCATATTCGGGCGAATCCCAGCGCATCAGCATTTCGAAGCCGACAAGGCGGCCGGTCGCGATGTCGACCTGCGGCTCGAAAAAGGGAATGAACTCGCCGCGCGGCATGCCTTCGCGGATGCCGTTTTCGATCTGGTTGCGGACCTGGACCGCCATTTCCATGCCCTGCTCGAACCAGCAATAGCGGTTCCGGCCCTCGTCCTTGCAGTGATACATGGCGATGTCCGCCTGGCGGATCATCGTCTCCATCGTCATGCTGGCATCATTGGCAAGTGCGATGCCGAGCGAGGCGCCGATGCGGATATGCTGCGCATCATGGGCGACCGAATCCTCGAGCGACGAAACCAGTGCCGCGGCGAGCGCGTCGATGTTGGCGCGCGCGGCGGGCTCGAACGGAATCATCGCGACGAATTCGTCGCCGCCGAGCCGCGCTTTGGTCGCATTGGGCGGCAGGATGGCGGTGATCCGCTCGGCCGCGACCTGCAGCACACGGTCGCCCGCGGCATGGCCGTGAATATCGTTGACCGTCTTGAAATGGTCGAGGTCGAGCAGGAACAGGGCGACATTGCGCTTTTCGGCCGCGGCGCTGGCGATGAGCTGCTGCCCCGCAACGATCAGCGCGCGGCGGTTCAGAAATCCGGTCAGCGGATCGGTGTCGGCCAGATAGCGCGCGCGCTGTTCGGCCTCGGTGCGCTCGCGAATCTCGCGGTTGAGGTCTTCGTAGCGGCGCCAGCCGAACAGGATCAGCGCGACATTCAGGATCAGCGCCGCCGACAAGACCTTGTCCGGCCCGCCGCCGATGCCGATCAGCGTCTGCACCACCGCCTGCATCACATTGCCGCCGGTGCCGACGAACATCACGATCGCGGCGACGACGATTCCCCCTGCGATCATGTCGCGTCGGGCGTCCTCGCTACGGTTTCGCGGCTTCATCGTCGAATTCATGCTATAGTCCCCACCATTCCCTCGCATATGCCGGCAAAGCGGTGAAATTTGCGTTAAGTGGGGCTTGGTGGCGATCGCGAAGCCAGCGGGCGGTCCGACTTGCCTTTGCGGGCGATCTCGCCTAGGGAGCCGCTGTCCGCCTATTGGATTCGGGTGGGCATATCGACATCCGCGACGGAATTTCTGTCCACGGATAGCCGCTGGTTGGCGAGGTTTCGCTCACCGGCGTCTTTTGCGTTGCGGATCGAGAGAAGGATTTGGAAGCGCATGTTCGACAGTCTGAGCAATCGGCTAGGCGATGTATTCGGGAAGCTCCGCGGCCGCGGTGCGCTGACCGAGGCCGACGTGCGCGCGGCGATGCGCGAAGTGCGCATCGCACTGCTCGAAGCCGACGTCGCGCTGCCCGTGGTGCGCAGCTTCGTCGACCAGGTCACCGAACTTGCGGTCGGTCAGAATGTCCTGCGCTCGGTCACGCCGGGGCAGCAGGTCGTCAAGATCGTCAGCGACGCGCTGACCGAAATGCTCGGCTCCGAAGCTGCTGAACTTGACCTTGCCGTCACGCCGCCCGCCGTTGTCATGATGGTCGGCCTTCAGGGGTCGGGCAAGACGACGACGACCGCGAAGATCGCGAAGCGGCTGAAGGACAAGGAGCGCAAGAAGGTGCTGATGGCGTCGCTCGACGTCAATCGTCCCGCCGCGCAGGAACAGCTCGCCGTCCTCGGTAGCCAGATCGACGTCGCGACCTTGCCGATCATCGCCGGGCAGCAGCCGGTCGAGATTGCGCAGCGCGCCATGCAGGCGGCCAAGCTTCAGGGCTTCGACGTGCTGATGCTCGATACTGCGGGCCGCCTCCACGTCGATCAGCAATTGATGGACGAAATGCAGGCGGTGTCGCGCACGGCGAATCCGGCCGAAACGCTGCTTGTCGTCGACAGCCTGACCGGTCAGGACGCGGTGCAGGTCGCGCAGCGCTTCACCGAACAGGTGCCGCTGACCGGCGTCGTGCTCACCCGCATGGATGGCGATGCGCGCGGCGGCGCCGCGCTGTCGATGCGCGCCGTCACCGGCAAGCCGATCAAATTCGCCGGCACCGGCGAAAAGCTTGACGGCCTTGAAGTCTTCCAGCCCTCGCGCATCGCGGGCCGCATCCTCGGCATGGGCGACGTCGTCAGCCTCGTCGAACGCGCCGCCGAGACGATTCAGGCCGAAGAGGCCGAGGCGATGGCCAAGAAGATGGCGAAGGGTCAGTTCGACCTCGACGATCTTCGCACGCAATTGAACCAGATGCGCCGCATGGGCGGGCTAGGTGCGCTGGCGGGCATGATCCCCGGCCTCAAAAAAGCACAGGCGGCGATGGCGCAGAGCGGCACCGACGACAAGGTGCTCGTCCATTTCGACGCGATCATGGGCTCGATGACGCCAAAGGAACGCGCGAAACCCGAAATCATCAATGCGAAGCGCAAGATCCGCATTGCCAACGGGTCGGGTACCACGGTGCAGCAGGTGAACAAGGTGCTGAAAATGCATCAGGAAATGTCCACCGCGATGAAGAAGATTCGCAAGATGGGCGGCCTCAAGGGCCTTGGCGCTCTCCTCGGCCGCGGCGGCGGTATCCCCGGAATGGGCGGCGGCGGCATGGGCGGCGGCGGCATGGGCGGCGGCGGCGGTGCCGGCGGATTGCCCGGCCTTGGCGGTGCCGGACTTCCGCCCGATCTCGCCAATCTGCTGAACAAGAAGAAATAACCCTTAAAAATCAAAGTCAAAGTTAGCAAGTCAGAAGGAAAATATCATGGCTACCACCATTCGCCTTTCGCGCGGCGGTTCGAAAAAGCGCCCCTATTACAAGATCGTCGTTGCCGATTCGCGCAGCCCGCGCGACGGCCGTTTCATCGAACGCATCGGCAGCTACAACCCGCTGCTCGGCAAGGATAATCCGGACCGCGTCAAGCTCGACGCCGAACGTGCGAAGCATTGGGTTTCGGTTGGCGCGCAGCCGACCGACCGCGTCGCCCGCTTCCTCGACGCCGCAGGCGTGAAGGAACGTTCGGCCCGCAACAACCCGAACAAGGCTGTCCCGGGTGAAAAGGCCAAGGAACGCGCCGAAGAAAAGGCCGCGAAGCTGGCCGAGGCCGAAGAAGCTGCGGCGGCCGCCGCTGCGGCTCCGGCTCCGGCCGAAGAAGCGGCTCCCGAAGCGGCTGAATCGGATGCGACCGGCTCGGTGAAGAGCGAAGAAACCGCCGAAGCGGTTGCCGACGCAGTTGCCGAGGAAGTTCCGGCCGACGCGAGCGCCGACGACGCGGCTGCGATCGCCGAAGAAGTTGCCGAAGGCGGCCCCGTCGCCGAAGCCGGCGAAGAAAAGGCCGAAGGCTAAACCCTTGGCCGCCGCCGATCGTCCCGTCACCCTGGCCGCCATTGCCGGCGCGCACGGGGTCCGGGGCGAGGTGCGGCTCAAATTGTTCGGTGAAGGCGCGGAGGCTCTCCGCGCCTTTTCCGTTTTCGACGCCGGCGCCCGCAAGCTGACGCTGAAATCGGTACGCCCCGCCAATCAGGGGGCGGTGGCAAGCTTTGCCGAAATCGCCGATCGCAGCGCCGCCGAAGCGCTGCGCGGCACGGTGCTGACGGTCCCGCGCTCGGCGCTGCCGTCGCTCGCGCCAGGGGAGTATTATCACCACGACCTGATCGGCCTGCCCTGCGTTTCGACCGACGGCGAGGCTGTCGGCCATGTCGTGGCGGTCGAGAATTTCGGCGCCGGCGACATATTGGAAATCGAACGTCCGGCCGAAGCGGGACACAAGCCGAAGCGCTTCATGGTGCCGATGACCGCGCAGGCGGTTCCTGCCTGGAACCCCGAGGGCGTGACCGTGGCGGCGGCCTTCGTCGAATAGGTGTCGGCGCAAAGGCTTGGCGTTCGCTGCCGGGGCGTCTAGCCTGACCCCCCGCCAACCAGAGAGAGGTCCGCAGAGAGATCCATGTTCGCTCCCTTGATCCTGTCGCTCGTCCTTGCGGTGCAGTTGGTTCCAGCCCAGACCACGCAGTTGCCCCCGCCGCCGCCGCCCGTTCCGGCGGCCGTGACGCCCCCGGTCGAAGTCGCGGCGCCCGATACGCGGCCTTATGTGGCGCTCAAGACCGACGCGGGCACGATCGTCGTTCGGCTGGAGGACAAGCGGGCGCCGATCACCAGCGCCAATTTCCTCCGCTATGTCGACAGCAAGCGGATGGACGGGTTCAAATTCTATCGAACCACGCGCAGTTGGGGCGAGGGAAACAAGCTGATTCAGGCGGGCAACCGCGGCGACCCGCGGACCAACTTCCCACCCATCGCGCATGAGCCGACAACGAAAACCGGCCTTACCAATTGCGATGGTGCGCTGGTGATGGCGCATTTGCGCCCGGGCGATGCGACGACCGATTTCTTTTTGCTGCTGTCCGGCATCAAGGGCTTCGACGCCGACGCGCCCGGCGGCGATGGGGCGGGTTTCGCGGTATTCGGCGAGATTGCTTCGGGGCGCGACGTCGCCGAAAAAATCTTCGCGATGCCGGTTTCCGAGACCGCGGGCGAGGGCGTGATGCGCGGCCAGATCCTCGATCCGGCCGTGACCATCCTGTCGGCGCGCCGCGTTCCGGCGCCTGCCGATGCACCCAAAGGCTGTGTGGTGAAGGCGCCCCCGGTTCCGGCGCCGTGACGCCCCCGGGCGCCGCCGGACGATTTGGTTCGCGATGCCGACGAAAGACATGATCATTTATTTTGCGTTCATCTGCGCTGTGGCTATACCGCGCCCATGACTCAGCGCCCTTCCTCTCGCGCCGCCGTGCGCCTGATCGCCGCCGCCCTCGTGATTTCGCCGCTGCTCGCGGCCTGCGCCGGCGGGGGTGGGGTCAAGAAGGACACGCGCTACGTCGCGCGTGACGTGAATACGCTCTATCGCGCCGCGCAGGATCGTCTCGACCGCGGCCAGTACAAGATTGCCGCGGCGCTGTTCGACGAGGTCGAGCGTCAGCACCCCTATTCGCCCTGGGCGCGCCGCGCGCAGCTGATGAGCGCCTTTTCCTATTATATGGACCGCGAATATACGCCGTCGATCGAATCGGCGCAGCGTTTCCTGTCGATCCACCCGGGCAACAAGGATGCGCCTTACGCCTATTATCTGATCGCGCTCAGCTATTATGAGCAGATCAGCGACGTGACCCGCGACCAGAAGATCACGCAGCAGGCGCAGGCCGCGCTGGGCGAGATTGTGCGCCGCTATCCCGACAGCCGCTACGCCGCCGATGCGCGGTTGAAGCTTGACCTTGTCCGCGACCATCTGGCGGGCAAGGAGATGGAAATCGGCCGCTTTTACGAGCGCAGCTCGAACTGGCTCGCGGCCTCGATCCGCTTCCGCGAAGTCGTCGACAAATATCAGACCACCAGCCACGCCCCCGAGGCGCTGTTCCGGCTGACCGAATGCTATCTCGCGCTCGGCGTTCCCGAAGAGGCGAAGAAGTCGGCGGCCGTCCTCGGCGCCAATTATCCCGGCAGCAAATGGTACGAACGCGCGTACAAGCTGATGGAAAAGCACGCGCCCAGCGCCTGATGCATCGCGCGATAGATTCGCGCTTTGTTCTATTGTAAGGCGGGGCCGGATGCTGACCGCGCTGTCCATATCGAATATCGTTCTGATCGAACGGCTCGACCTCGATTTCGAGGGCGGGCTGGGCGTGCTCACGGGCGAAACCGGCGCCGGCAAGTCGATCCTCCTCGACGCGCTGGGACTTGCGCTGGGTGCGCGCGCCGACACGGCGCTGGTGCGGCAGGGCAGCGACCGCGCGCAGGTCACCGCCAGCTTTGCGCCGCCGGCAGCAGGCACGCCGCTCGCCGCGCTGCTCGCCGACAATGATGTCATATTGGAGGATGGCGAACCGCTGCTCATCCGCCGCACCGTCAAGGCCGACGGCGGCAGCCGCGCCTTTCTCAACGATCAGCCCTGTTCGGCGGCGCTGCTGCGCGAAGTCGGCAGCTATCTCGTTGAAATTCATGGGCAGCACGATGATCGCGGCCTGCTCGCGCCCGCGGGGCATCGCGCGCTGCTCGATGCCTATGCGCGCGCCGATGCCGGCGCGGTGGCGGCGGCGCATGCGAGTTGGCGCAGCGCCGAGGAGCGACTGGCGGCTGCACGGACCGCGATTGCCGAGGCCGAGCGCGACCGCGAATGGCTGGAACATTGCGTCGCCGAGTTGCGAACGCTGGCACCGCAGCCGGGCGAAGAAGCCGAACTCGCCGAGGCGCGCGCCGCGATGCAGAAGGGCGAGCGGATTGCGGGCGACCTGTCGGCGATCATGGAGGCATTCGACGGCAGCGCCGGCGGTCCCGCCCTGCTGCGCGGTGCCGCGCGGCGGCTCGACCGGCTGGCGGGCGACCATCCGCTGCTTGCCGAAGCGCTCGCCAGCCTTGATCGCGCAATCATCGATGCCGACGATGCCGAGGCCAAGCTGCACGAGGCGGCACGCGCCCTGGAATATGATCCCGATCGGCTCGAGGCGACCGAGACGCGGCTGTTCGAACTGCGCGCGATGGCGCGCAAGCATGGCGTCCAGCCCGACGAACTGGTGGCGCTGACCGACGACCTTGCCGCGCGGCTCGATGCGATCGAAGGCGGCAGCGCGGGGCTTGCCCGGCTCGAAGCAGCGGTCGCCGAAGGTGCCGCCGCCTACACCCATGCCGCGACCGCGCTGTCGGATCAGCGGACGAAGGCCGCGGCGCGGCTCGATGCGGCGGTCGCCGGCGAACTGGCGCCGCTCAAGCTCGATGCGGCGCGCTTCCGCACGCTCGTCGAACGCCTGCCTGCCGAGCGTTGGGGTGCGGACGGTATCGACCGCGTCGAATTTCTGATCGCGACTAATCCCGGCGCACCCTTTGCTCCGCTCGCCAAAATTGCCTCGGGCGGCGAATTGTCGCGCTTCATCCTCGCGCTGAAGGTTGCGCTTGCCGAAGAGGGCGGCGCTGACACGATCATCTTCGACGAGATCGACCGCGGTGTCGGCGGTGCGGTCGCGAGCGCGATCGGCGAGCGGCTGGCGCGGCTGGCCGGCGGAAGCGGAAAGGGCGGGGGCAAGCAATTGCTCGCGGTGACGCACAGCCCGCAGGTCGCCGCCAAGGGCGCGACGCATTTCATGATCGCCAAGTCGAGCGAAGGAACGGTGACGCGCACCGGCGTCCGCGCGCTCGACGAAGCGGGGCGCCGCGAAGAAATCGCCCGGATGCTGTCGGGGGCCGAAGTGACCGCGGAGGCGCGGGCACAGGCAGACCGGTTGCTCGAGGTTGCGGGGTGAGCGCGCACCCCCTCGATCGGCCGATCCTCAGCATCCTGACCGGCCGACAGGCACATCTGGCACAGGGCGACGCGCGGGCGGTGCGGATCGATGGGGACTACGGCCCGTTCGGTGCCGCCGCCGACACCGGCGCGGCGGCGCAAGCCGCGCTCGCTGCGCTTGTTCCTGAGCACGGCGAGCTGTGGCTGGTCGAAGGCGAGGCTTGGCCGCTGCCGCCGGGAACCCGCGAGATCAAGCGCGCCATTCTGACGCAGATGGTTGCGGAAGGACCGCCGCCCGAACCGCGCGCGGATGATCCCCCCATCGTGCCGCTGGGCGAGGCCGATGCGGCTGAAATGACCGCACTCGCCGAGCATGCGAAGCCGGGGCCGTGGGGGCCGAAGACGCATCTCTACGGCCCCTTCTTCGGCGTACGCGAAGAGGGGCGCCTGCTTGCGATGGCGGGGCAACGCATGCTTGTTCCCGGCATGGCGGAGGTCAGCGGCGTCGCGACCTGGGCAAATTGCCGCGGCCGCGGACTGGCGCGCGCGTTGATCGGCCATGTCATGCGCGCGATGGCGCAGCGCGGCGAGATGCCCTTTCTGCACAGCTATGCCGACAATGAAGGCGCGATCGCGCTGTATGAATCGCTCGGCTTTCGGGAACGGCGACAGGTGCATGTGCTGGTGATTGCACGGTGATCGGCAGACGCACCCATCTTGCCGCGCTCGCGACGTTCGCAGCAGCCGTTCTGGCACCGCGCGACCTGCTGGCCTTGGAGACGATCATGGACGAAGAACAGCCCCATTACGGCCTGATCGGCCAGATGATCGCGCTGCCCGGCCAGCGCGCCGCGCTGGCTGCGATCCTGACCGAGGATACGGACGCGATGCCCGGCAATTTCGCCTATCTGGTCGGCGAGGACAGCGCGAATCCGGATGCGCTGTGGATCGTCGAGCTCTGGGCTGACAAGGATGCTCATGCCGCCTCGCTGCAATTGCCGTCGGTGCAGGCGGCGATTGCGAAGGGGCGACCGCTGATTTCCGGATTTGGCGCTCGCGCCGAGTTCGTGCCGGTGGCAAAAGCGCGTCCATGATCGACATTGAATCGCTGACCGAAGCCGACGCCGCCAACGAACTGATGCGCCTCGCGAAACAGATCGCGCATCACAATAAACTCTATCATGCCGAGGATAGTCCGGAGATTTCGGACGCCGATTATGATGCGCTCGTCCGCCGCAACAATGCGATCGAAGCGGCGTTCCCGCATCTCGTCCGCGCCGACAGTCCGAACCGGCTGGTCGGCGCGGCAGTCGAGGCGTCGCCCCTCGCCAAGGTGACGCATGCGGTGCGGATGATGAGCCTCGACAATGCTTTCGCGGCGGAAGATGTCGAAGAATTTGCCGCGCGCGTAAGGCGTTTCCTCAATCTGGACGCGGACGAGGCGATTGCGCTGACCGCCGAGGACAAGATCGACGGATTGTCCTGCTCGCTGCGCTATGAAATGGGCAAGCTGGTTCAGGCGGCGACGCGCGGTGACGGTACGGTCGGTGAGGATGTCACCGCCAATGTCCGCACCATCGCTGACATTCCCGAAATGCTGAGCGGCGAAGTACCCGACGTGTTCGAGATCCGCGGCGAGGTCTATATGGCCAAGGCCGATTTCGCGGCGCTCAACGCGCGCCTGCTTGCCGAGGCTGACGATCCCGAAAAGGCGCGCCAGTTCGCCAATCCGCGCAACGCGGCGGCGGGATCATTGCGTCAGAAGGACGCCAGCGTCACCGCGTCGCGCCCGCTGCGCTTCCTGGCACATGGCTGGGGCGACGTCAGCGCGGTGCCGGAGGCGACGCAATATGCGATGATGAAGCGTATCGCGGGGTGGGGCGTCCCCGTATCGCCGCTGTTGAAGCGTTTCGACAGCGTCGAGGGCGTGCTGACGCACTACCGGACGATCGAGGCCGAGCGCGCCGAGATGCCCTATGATATCGACGGCGTCGTCTACAAGGTCGACCGGCTCGATTGGCAGGCGCGGCTCGGCTTCGTCGCCAAGGCGCCGCGCTGGGCGATTGCGCATAAATTCCCCGCCGAACGCGCGCAGACGACGCTCGAGGCGATCGACATCCAGGTCGGCCGGACGGGCAAGCTCACGCCCGTCGGGCGCCTCACCCCCGTTACCGTCGGCGGCGTCGTCGTCTCGAACGTGACATTGCACAATCGCGACGAGATCGAACGGCTCGGTGTCCGGCCGGGGGACCGCATCATTGTCCAGCGGGCGGGCGACGTGATTCCGCAAGTGGTCGACAATCTCACCCGCGACACGGCGCGCGACCCCTATATCTTCCCCGATCATTGCCCCGTCTGCGGCAGCGAAGCGGTTGCCGAGGAGGGCGAGGTCGATGTCCGCTGCACCGGCGGGCTGATCTGCGCGGCGCAGAAGTTCGAGCGGCTGCGCCACTTCGTCAGCCGCGGCGCGCTCGATATCGAGGGGCTGGGCGAGAAGAGCATTCAGGAATTCATGGACCTTGGCTGGCTCGACAAGGGCCCGGCCGACATCTTCCGCCTGAAGGCGCACCGGGACGAACTGCTCGGACGCGAAGGGTGGAAGGAAACATCGGTCGACAAGCTGTTTGCCGCAATCGAGGCAAAGCGGCAGCCCGATGCTGCGCGGCTGCTGTTCGGGCTCGGGATCCGTCATGTCGGCGCAGTAACCGCGCGCGATCTGCTCAAGGGGATCGGCGACATCCGGCGATTGCCCGAAAAGGCCGAGCAATTGCGGGCCTGGACCGAGGCGAACCCGCAAGATTCGGACGAATCCGACGGCAAATATGCAAGCCGCAAGCTCGAC
This sequence comes from Sphingopyxis sp. GC21, assembly GCF_025727575.1. Taxonomy (NCBI): domain Bacteria; kingdom Pseudomonadati; phylum Pseudomonadota; class Alphaproteobacteria; order Sphingomonadales; family Sphingopyxidaceae; genus Sphingopyxis; species Sphingopyxis sp. GC21. Next base: position 116,978 of record NZ_CP095845.1, read on the forward strand.
GCAATCAAGGCCATCCTCGAGGTGCGCGCCGACGGCATCGGTCCCGCGGTCGCCGAGGCGCTGAGCGATTTCTTCCATGAGCCGCACAACCGCGCGCTCTGGGACGATCTGTTCAGCGAAGTATCGCCGCCGCTTTATGTCGTCGAAACCCGCGAGAGCGAGGTGTCGGGCAAGACGGTCGTATTTACCGGCAAACTCGAGACGATGAGCCGTGACGAAGCGAAGGCGCAGGCCGAGGCGCTCGGCGCCAAGGCGGCGGGATCGGTGAGTGCCAAGACCGACCTCGTCGTCGCCGGGCCGGGCGCGGGATCGAAGCTCAAGCAGGCGGCCGCGCTCGGCATCCGCGTGATCGACGAAGCGGCGTGGGCGGAAATTGTGGCGGCGGCGGGATAGCACCGCGGCGCATATGGTTGGTCATGCGGAGGGGGCGAGGGGGGCAAAATGGCGAAGAGCGACTATCTGAAAAGCCTCATGCGCGATCTGGAATCGCATACCGAGGTGCGACGGTTCGGGAGCGGGTGGCTTTCGGGCTTCTTCGGATTGCTGTTTGCGATCAGCGGGTTTTTCATGGTCGTCGCGCTGCGCTTTCCCGACTGGTTCGCGACGCCCGAGCTCGAGATCGTCAAGGGCTGGACCGGATTTCGCGGGATGGTCCACCTGACTTTGCTCGCTAGCTATGGCCTGTCGCTGCTCAGCCTGCTGCTGCGGCCGCGCAAGGTGCTGGGGCTGACCGCGCTGATGATCGGGCTTGCGGCGGCGTTGATGGGCGGCGCCAATGTCCAGCCCGCCGAGACGCGCGACTGGGGCATTTTCTTCGGGCTCGACTTTTTCGTCGTCAACCTGCTCGTCACCGGCTTCATGTTCGCGCCGCTCGAGCGCGCCTTTCCGCACCGCCGTGCGCAGCGATTGTTCCGCATCGAATGGCGCGAGGATCTTTTCTATTATCTCGTCAGCACGATGTTCGTGCAGATATTGGGCTTTCTTGCGCTCGCCCCGCAGGCGTTCGTCAATGATCATACGAGCAGCTGGGCGGCATTCCGCGCCGGGGTCGCGGCGCTGCCGTGGATCGCGCAGTTCGCCATCGTCCTTCTCGCCTCCGACCTCGCGCAATATTGGTATCACCGGCTGTTCCACAAAATCCCCTTTCTGTGGGGATTCCACGCGATCCATCACAGCGCAAAATCGATGGACTGGCTCGCGGGATCGCGGATGCATTTCGTCGAGATCATCCTCCTGCGTTCGATCACCTCGCTGCCGCTGTTCACGCTCGGGTTCAGCCCGTCGGTGATGCAGGCCTATATCGGCTTCGTCTATGTCTGGTCGTCGCTGCTCCACGCCAATGTCGGCGGCGATTTCAACCGTCTGGGGCACTGGATCGCAACGCCGCGCTTTCACCATTGGCACCATGGGCTGGAACGCGAGGCGTTCGACGTCAATTTCGCGATCCACTTTCCCTTTCTCGACAAGCTGTTCGGCACCTTTCATCTGCCGAAGGATCGCTGGCCCGAAAATTATGGCATCCCCGAAGATGTACCGCGCAGCTATGGCAGCCAGTTCCTCTATCCGTGGACGCGGACGGGCAAGAAGATCGACGAGGCGCCCGCCGAATAGGGCTCATGCCCGCTTGCCAGCGCGCGTGGACGGGCATAAGGCGCGGCGCGTGGGGGTTCTCGCCGTCTTGCGCCGTCCCGGCATCCTGTTGCTGCTACCCGTGCTGCTGGCGCTGGCGGCGCGCGTCTTCGTCGCGCCCGGCTGGATGATCGAAAGCGACGCAAAGGGCGCGATCACGGTGCGCGTCTGTTCGGACCCCGCCAATCCCGGCGCGACGCTGACCATCCCCATTGAAAAGGCGGGCGACCACGACAGCGGCAAGGGGCAGCAGCATTGTCCGTGGGGCGCGCTCGCGGTCGCGCCGATCGTTCCCGATACGCCCGTGCTCCCCGTCGCGCTCGCCGCGGCCGATCCCGCGCCGGTCGCGATTCCCGCGCTGGGCTATGCGCCCGGGATCGCGTCGCCGCTACCGCCAAGCACCGGACCACCCGCCTTCGCCTGACCCGGTTTGATTACCGTCCGCGCACCTCGCGCGGCGCGGTTCTGCCTGTGTTCAAGCGAAGGATTTTCCATGAAGAGTCACGTTACCCGTGCGGCGCCGTTGCTGGCGCTCGCCATTTCCCTGGCGCCTGCCGCCCATGCCGCGGACACCGAAGACCAGTCGACGATCATCGTCACCGCGCCGCAGCTTACCGACGCGGCCGAAGCGCGCGCCGCGAGGACGCCCGGCGGCACCGATGTCGTTTCCTATGAAGATTATGCCGACAAATCGATCGTCAGCCTGCGCGACACGCTCGCCTTTTCACCCGGCGTTTATCTCCAGCCGCGCTATGGGCAGGAAGTGCGCCTGTCGATCCGCGGTTCGGGCCTGTCGCGCGGTTTCCACATGCGCGGCATCACGCTGCTCCAGGACGGCGTGCCGATCAACCTCGCCGACGACAATGGCGACTTTCAGGAACTCGAACCGATCTTCTTCGACCATCTCGAAGTCTATCGCGGCGCCAACGCGCTGCGCTTCGGGTCGGGCACGCTGGGCGGCGCGATCAATGGCGTGACGCCGACCGGCCGCACCGCCGAGGGCGTCTATCTGCGCGCCGACGCGGGCAGCTTTTCGATGCTGCGCGGCCTCGTCTCGGCCGGGGTGGCGAGCGAAGCGGTCGATGCCTGGGGCGCGGTCAGCGCCGACACGTCCGACGGGGATCGGGATCATGCGAAGCGGCGGAGCTTTCGCTTTCATTCCAATGTTGGCCTGCGGCTCAGCGATACCGTCTCGACGCACTTTTACGCCAGCTTCAACAATATCAACCAGCAGCTTCCCGGCGCGCTGACCTATGATCAGGCGCTGACGACGCCGAAAATGGCGAACGCGGGCAGCGCGGCGGGCGATCAGCAGCGCGACATCGATTCGCTGCGCCTGCAGAATCGCACGACCTTCGATTTCGGATCGGCGACGCTGGAGGTTGGCGGCTTCATCAACGCCAAATCGCTGTTCCACCCGATCTTTCAGGTGATCGACCAGAAATCGACCGATGTCGGCAGCTTCGCGCGGCTCGACTATGCGGCGGGGCCGGTCGAACTGACGCTGGGCGGCGAAATTCGCCATGGCAGCACCAAGGCGAAGCAGTTCGTCAACATCAGCGGGTCGCGCGGCGCGCTGACCTTCGATGCCGACCAGAAAGCGCAGACGGCGAGCCTCTATGGCGAGGTCCGCGTGCGCCCGGTGCCGCAGCTTTCGCTGATCGCGGGCGGCGTCTATGCCGATGGCTGGCGCAAGCGGCACGTCAATTTTTCGGCCTCTCCGGCGACCGACGGGCGCGTTGATCTCGACGCCTTTTCGCCGAAATTCGGATTGCTGTTCGAACCATTGAGCCGCATCCAGATTTTCGCCAACTACAGTCGTTCGGCCGAATTCCCCGGTTTCGGCGAGCTGTTCCAGACGATCGGCACCCCGCCGACCAGCGCCGTCATCTCCGCCATCCGCCCGCAGCGCGCGTGGACGGCCGAGATCGGTACGCGCGGCAGCGTCGGCATCGCGCATGGGGATCTGGCGCTCTACCGTTCGACGCTGACCGGTGAGATGCTGCAATTCTCGACGAACAGCAGCATTCCGGCCGCGACCTTCAACGCCGACCGGACGCTGCATCAGGGGATAGAGGCGGCGCTCGAGCTCAATTTCGCGCCGTGGGTGCGGCTGCGCCAGATCTATACCTACAGCGACTTCCGCTTCCGCGGCGACAGCCAGTTCGGCAACAACCGCCTGCCGGTGGTGCCGAAGCATATCTATCGCGCCGAGTTGCGGCTGGGGAGCGAGGCGTTGCACGTCGCTCCGAATGTCGAATGGGTACCCGACGGCCCCTTTGCCGATTATCGCAATCTGGTGCGGACGCCGGGCTATGCGCTGATCGGTATCACCGGCGGTGCGCGGATTACCGACGGCATCGACGCGTTCGTCGATGTGCGCAACATCACCGGCAAAAAGGCCATCGGCGATATCAGCGCGACGATCACCGCGGCACCGGCGTCGGCGATCTACTACCCCGTCGAACGCCGTGCCATTTCGGCCGGCCTTCGCGCGCGGTTCTGAGGGGGAGGAGGGGGATGACCGACGTCAGCCGCATGCCGCTCTATCGCACGATCTGGCGTTGGCATTTCTATGCCGGGCTGTTCGTCATCCCCTTCATCCTGATCCTGTCGCTGACCGGCGCGGCCTATCTGTTCAAGCCGCAGATCGACCGGTGGGAGGAGCGCGACTGGCGCGGGCTCTCCGCCGCGCAGCCCGTCGATGCCGATGCGCAGGTCGCGGCGGCGCTCGCCGCCTTTCCCGGCGCGGCCTTTCACTCTTATCGCATCCCGGAAGCGCCGGGCGACGCCGCGGTGATCCACCTCGGCCTGCCCGGCGGCACAATGCGCGATGTGGCGGTGTTGCCGCAGGGGCGCGTCATCGGGTCGGCCGATCCCGAGCTGCGCTGGACGGCGTGGCTCGCGCGGTTGCACGGCAAGCTGCTCCTTGGGCTGGGCGGCGGCATTCTGGTCGAACTTGCCGCAAGCTGGGCAATCGTGATGATCCTGACCGGCCTCTATCTCTGGTGGCCGCGCGGGCGGGGACTGGCCGGGGTCGTCTGGCCGCGGCTGCGCCTTGGCGGACGCGCGGCGCTGCGCGATCTGCACGCCGTCACGGGATTCTGGGTTTCGGGCCTCGCGCTCGTCCTCCTCACCACCGCGCTGCCGTGGACCGACATCTGGGCGACGGGCTTTCGCGCCGTGCGCGCCGAGATGGGCTGGGTGTCGGGGGTGCAGGACTGGAAGGGGGGGCTAGATCCGCACGCCGCGCACGATCATGGCGCGATGGCCAAGGCAATGAACGGGGCGACGCCGGCGCATCGGATGGCGAATGCAAACGATGCGCCGCGGGTCAAGCTCGATCGGATCGTGCTGCGCGCGCAGGCCGAACATATGCCCGCGCCGGCGATCATCCAGCCGCCGGGGGCGCCCAATATGTTCGGGCCGCCCAACGGCAATGTGTGGACGCTGACGACGCAGACGCAGAACCGCCCGCTCGTGCGCAAGGTCAGCTATGATCCGGTGACCGGGATCGAGGTGGGGCGCAGCGGTTTTGCCGACAAGCATGTGATCGACCGCGCCGTCGGCTACGGCATCGCCTGGCACGAAGGGCAGCTATTCGGTGTCGTCAATCAACTCGTCGGCGTCGCAACGGCGCTTGCGATGATCACGCTTGCCGTGTCGGGTTTCCTGATGTGGCGCCGCCGCAAGCCCTATGATGCGATCGGCGCGCCGCCCATGCCGCGCGATCCGGCGCGGCTTAAGGGTGTGGCGGCGATCGTGCTGTGCCTTGCCGCGCTGCTGCCGCTGCTTGCGGCGTCGCTGATCCTGTTGTGGCTCGTCGACCGGCTGATCCTGCCGCGCCTGCCGCGGGTGGCGCGCTGGCTGGGAATGGCTCCGGCGGTGCGGGAGGTTTTTAGAGTATAAGTTCATGGCCACAGCGGGCTTGACCTTCACGGCCATTGCGCCCGAGGGCAGAGAAAAGGTCGTGGCGCGCGTGGGTGACTTTCTAGATAAGCTTGGAGAGGCGCGGGGGCGAAAGCCACAGGATTGCGAAAAGCCGTTATTGCAGACCAACCCCTCGGTCCAGCTTGCGAACTGAAGCAGGCTCGCCGGATTCGCAGCTGCAATGGCATGAATGACTTTGCGAGCCATTCGCGCTTCCCGTCTCGACGAAGCGATGAATAAGCCGTAGCAGCCGGCTCCATCCGTCGACGGCGGCGCGGCACCTACGCCGCCCGCAAACACTGAAGACCATTCCATAACAGGAGGCCGAAAAATTGCAGCATATCAGCACCCATCCTGCTTTTGCAGGACGGCCAGAGCGTCATTCCGTGCTGAGGCAAGCCATCATGGTCGCGGCACTTGTTGGGTGCACCTTGCCCCCCTCAGCCACACTTCTGGCAGCCGAAGTGCAGGCAGGTCAGAAAGCGGTCTCGGCCAACCAGGAAGAGTTTCTGAGCAAATTCATGGCCTATTATGTCAAATGGGCGGAGGAAATTGAAGCGCGCGGCCAAGCGACGGGCATCCCTCTCGATCCGGACCAGGTGCGCCTCGCCGCAGAGATCGGCATAAAACATCCCGAAAAAGTGCGCCTCGTTTTCGTCGACGAAATCCCTTTCCCGACGGAAAATCCCGAGATCAAGCTTGCCGGCGAGACGTTCGGTTTCATCGGTCCGGGCATCGTCAACAACGCCCAGGCCTTTGGATACACAATCTGGGTGCGGAAGGGCTTCACGCTCGACCAGCCGCGCCTCGCACATGAGCTCGTTCATGTGTGGCAGATCGAGCGGAGCACGAGCTTCGCGGCCTATGCGGGCCAATATGTCTCGGAATTGATCCAACATGGCCACGACAAATCCCCACTCGAACTCGAGGCCTACGAAGCCAATCGAAGATATGCCGGTTGATCGGCCGGTGACGGCGTGATCCACAGCCGCCATCGACCGTCCGCCCGATGCAGCGGACTAAGATCGCGGCAGGCAGAGCGTCATCATCGAGAGACAGGCATGTTGCGAACGGCGACGAGATAGGCAATGCAGACCAAGGGGTTGCTGCTTTTGCTAATCGCAAGCGCTTTGGGGAAATGAAAATGACGAAATGGCACCTTGGCCTCGTGGCTCTCGCGGGCGTGTTGGCCGCATCACCAGCCGCCGCGACGATGAATTGCTACGGGCCGGAATGGCAACACTTCACCGATCCGCGGCTCGGCGTGACGCTCGACGTCAGCACCGATGTGCATCAAACCTACAGCCTGGGGGCCGAAGATTTCGTCAATGTCGAGGTAACCGAGCGCGCGCGGCCCGGGAAAGAGATCGGCGGCCGCTGCAGCAGCTTCAACTTCGGGGTCGTGGATTTTGGCATTTATGAAATTTCCGACGTCGCCGGCCTTCTGAAGGACCAGGCCGATCAGATCGCCAGCGGCGGCCTCAACAATTTCAAGGTCCTGAAAAACCGTCCCTTGACCTTCCAGGGTCTCCCGGCGCGCGAGGTCATCTTCTCGTTCGCCATCGACTATTTCAACACCCCGGCAACCCACCGCTATCTGATCGTGGCGCGAGGAAACAAGCTTTACACATTCAACTGGGTATGGGGTGACGCCGGCGACGTTCCCGCCGATTCAACGCGCATATACGACTCTATCCGGTTCACGCCCGTTGCAGCTGATCCGAACGCCCGGTCTCGTGCGATGCTGGAGGATACCATCCTCCTCTACTGGCTCCGCAGCGACTATCCTTCCACGATCCACATGTCCGCGTCGCTGCGCCGCATCGCCGATCCCAAACGCGCCGAAGAAAGCAAGATGGTCGCTGGATATGGCTATGTACAAAAGGTCGACTATCTGCGGACGGAGAAGGGCTACCGCGTCTTTCGGGTCGAGCACAGCAAGGCGGTCGTCGATTGGTATACGGCCGACGATGGAAGCCAGATTTCGGCGCTCTACTGGAAAAAAGTCCGTGATCTCTGAAAAGAGCTCGTCGTCACGCCATCGGACGATGGCATGACGAACCCGGCCACCTACGCCATCGTTCCGGATTTCCTCCGTTTCGAGGTCGGCGCGATCGGCCTCGAACTGGGCGGTGCGCATGGCGAGTATGAACGGCTGGAGCGGTGCATGACCGCTCCGCTCAGTGGAATCGCGGGCCAGCCGATCACCAGCGCAGCGCAGCATATCGGCGCGCTACAAGGAATGCTGGTCGTCCTCGACGCCCAAGAGGACGGCTCCGACTGGAGCGGCAGCATCCGCCGGAGCGCCTTCGGGACAGGTACCCCCGACGCGCCCGACTATGTGGTTTCGATCGATCTGTCGCCCGCCGCCTTCGACCGGCTGCTCGCGATGATGCAAGCAGGTCGGACGCTCACCGGACTGTCGCTCGATTTCCAGAATATCGATGGTCCGCTGAACGAAGATCCCCTCGACCGCCCGATCCCTTGGGACGACGCCCGATATCCGCACGTCGCCTTGACCAACTTCTTGCTGCGTTGGGCTTGAGGTGGCCGGTTTCGGACTGGCAGATTTCAGTGAAGAATCGAGAACAGTGGACAGTTGCAACGCAATCCCGGTGTCAGAAACAAGGGCTAGATAAAGCTAGGAATGGGCCCGATTTGGCTGGTCTGATCAGGAAGCGCTACCTGGACCTCATCAACATAGCACCAGCCCCAACCTTCAGGCGGATCATATCCCTCGATGATCGGATGGCCCGAACGCTCGAAGTGCGCGCGGGCATGGCGATTTGGCGATTGGTCGCAGCAACCGACATGTCCGCATTCGCGACAGAGCCGCAGATGCACCCATGGGCTGCCAATTTTGAGGCATTCCTCGCAGCCCCGTGCACTCGGTGTAACGTCGTGAACATGCGACAGGTGAGAACATCCAGACACAGCGAATTCCTTCAGGATTGTGCGAGCAAAGAATGAATCTGCGAAACGACCGCCGCGCCCTCGCCGACCGCGGCGGCCACGCGCTTCGTCGATCCGGCACGAACATCGCCAATTGCAAAGACGCCGGCGCGGCTCGTTTCGAGCGATCGGCTGCCGGCACCGCTGACGATAAAGCCGTCCTCATCGGTGGCCACGCAATCGCGTGCCCAGCCGGCATTGGGGTCGGCCCCGATGAACAGGAAAAGGTGTCGCAGCGCGTAACGGCGGGCCTCGCCGTCGGCCGCTCTGCGAAACGTCGCCGCAGCGAGATTTCCGGCCTCATCTCCTTCAAGTGCAGACAATTCTTCGCCGGAATGGATTTCCACATTCGGGAGCGCAGCGATGCGGTCGATCAGATAGCGCGACATAGTCTCCGAAAGATCGCGCCGAACGAACAGGCGGAGCGTACGCACAAAGGGTGCGAGAAATACGATTGCCTGTCCCGCCGAATTGCCGCCGCCGACAAGGGCGATGTCTTCGCCTGCGCATAGCCGTGCCTCGATCGCCGACGCCCAATAGGCGACACCCTTTCCTTCGAAGGCCGCCAGATTGGGGACGTCGGGCCGGCGATATTGCGCGCCAGAGGCAATTACCACCGAGCGCGCGCTGACACGGCGTTCCTCCGCGCAGACCAGGGTCAGCGGACCTGCGTCACAGACCAGCCGCTCGACGGCGACGGGGATCGCGATTTCGGCTCCGAACTTGAGCGCCTGATTGAAGGCGCGTCCGGCAAGCGCCTGTCCCGAGATGCCGGTGGGAAAGCCCAGATAATTTTCAATTCTGGCCGAGGCCCCCGCCTGTCCGCCCATGGTGCGCGCATCGAGAACGATAACCGATAACCCCTCCGAGGCGGCGTAGACCGCGGTTGCGAGACCTGCGGGGCCCGCACCGACGACCGCAACGTCGTAGAGGTGATCGGGATCGAGGTCCGGGATGATCCCCAGGCAGGCGGCAAGCTCCACGCTCGTCGGCCGGCGAAGAAGCGCCCCGCCGGGGCAGACGACGAGGGGAAGCTCGTCAGACGAAACCCCAGCCTGTTCGACCAGCGCGCGTCCCTCGCCATAGACGCGAACATCGAGAACAAGATTGGGCAATCCACTGCGGGTCAGAAACTCCTGTAGCGCGATAATCTCGGCGCTCCCGGGAATACCGATCAGGATCGTGCCGGCGCCTCCTTGTTCGATAAGCCGGACGCGCCGAAGGATCAGCGCCCGCATGATGATTTCGCCGATCTCGGCAGACCCTATCATCAAGGCCCGGAGATGCGCGGGATCGAAGGGGAGCGCCGTACATCCTAGGTCGCCTGCGTGTCCCCCGGCAATCGACGGACGGCCGGCAAGCTGATTGACCTCTCCGGTGAACTGCCCCGCGCCATGGACGGTGATCGGCGCCGTGCGATCGAGCCCGTCACCGCGCGTCACCTTGATCTCGCCATCGAGAATGAGCCAGGCTGGCGCGCCGCGCTCGCCGATCGCATATACGGTCTCACCGGGCGCAAAGCGATGCTCCGGACCGCTGGCGAAACGCCGCGCAAGCTCAATCTGCGCATGGCTCAGAACGGGAAACATCTGGGGTGCGCGGGTATCGGGGTCGCTCATGATCATCTCCCTGGATGGATGGGGGACGGCGCCGCGCGCCGCCCCCTCATGCAAAGCTCATTGCGTGATGAAGGCGAGCAGGTCGGGGTTGATGACATCGGCGTGGGTGGTGAGCATGCCGTGCGGAAAGCCCGGGTATATCTTCAGCGTTCCGTTCTGCAACAACTTGACCTGAAGCAGTGCGGCGTCGGTGTAGGGCACCACCTGGTCGTCATCGCCCTGCACCGCCAGCGTCGGCACGGAGATCGCCTTGAGATCCTCGGTCTGGTCGGTTTCGGAGAATGCCTTGATGCCTTCATAATGCGCCAGCGCGCTGCCCATCATGCCCTGCCGCCACCAGTTGCGGATCACCGCGTCCGACACGACGGCATCAGGACGGTTGAAGCCGTAAAAGGGCCCGGCGGCGACATCGAGGAAGAAGGCGGCACGATTGGCCGCAAGCGCCTCGCGAAAACCATCGAAAACCTCGATCGGAGTTCCCCCCGGGTTCGCGTCGGTTCGCAGCATCAGCGGCGGAATCGCAGCCACCAGAATGGTCTTGGCGACGCGCCCCTGCGGCTGACCGAACCGCGCGACATAGCGCGCGACCTCGCCGCCGCCGGTCGAGTGCCCGATGTGCACCGTGCCCCGAAGATCGAGATGCTCGACGACAGCCGAGGCGTCCGCCGCATAATGATCGATATCATGGCCGATGTCGGTTTGCGATGACCGGCCATGTCCGCGGCGATCATGGGCGATCACGCGATAGCCATGGGCAAGGAAGAAGAGCATCTGCGCGTCCCAATCATCGGCGGACAGCGGCCAGCCGTGATGGAACATGATCGGCTGAGCGTCTTTCGGACCCCAGTCCTTGTAGAAGATTTCGGTGCCGTCGGGCGTGGTAACAAAAGCCATGATCGTCTCCTGTGAATGCAGCGGACGGCAAGACGTGTCCGTCCGGTGATCGAACCATCGGCGCTGCGGCTCCGCGGCGATATTATACGCAGGTTTCGGGTCGCCCGTTGATGCCGGCAAACCTAGGTATGATGGCGCCTGTCCGCGCGATCGGGAAACAAGGGGGGCATGCCGCTTGGCGGCGGACCGAAAGGATGCCCGATGACCCAGCAACATCAAGTCCCGATCTTTGCGCCGTCCCCTGTCGCGGTCCTGCCGCCCCTGCGGGGACCGAGCCGTGCCGACGAAGCCAATCACCGCATCGCCAATAATCTCCAGTTGCTGAGCGCGCTCATTTCGCTGGACGCCCGTCGGGTAGCCGACCCCGAGATGCGCGATTGGTTCGCCACAGTGCAGCGGCGCATCGGCGCGATCGCCAATGTCCACCGCCAGCTCTATATTGCACCTGACAAGGCCTTCGTGGACCTCGGCGCCTATCTTTGCGAGCTAGCCGAAGAGCTTGATGGGGCGGCAGCCGCTATCGAAGGCGAAAGCCGGATCCGGGTCGAGCCGGCTGCGGTCGATGTCCCCGCCGAAGATGCGACCGCGGTCGGGATCATCGTCTCGGAACTGGTCGGCAACGCCTTCAAATATGCCTATGCCCCGGGCGCGCCGGGTCACGTCAGGATCGCTCTGCGCGCTCTGCCGCACGGCGGCTACTGGCTCGAGGTTTCGGACCGCGGCCGCGGCATGGTGCGCGGCCAGCCGTCCCGAGGCACCGGCATCGGCTCGCAGCTCGTAGCGATAATGGCGCGGCGTATGCGAGCGGCGCATGGGTGGCACGATAACGCGCCAGGAACGCGGTTCACATTATGCGTCGAACCACGTTGAATTTCGGTCTCGAGCCGCCTTCGCTGTTGCGATTGCGCCCTGGCTCGTCCAGCTTCCCCTGGGGCCGGCTCTCCTCGCCGGGCCAGCTGCGGGAGGCTTTGATGCGCGGGGATGCGGACGCCAGGAGGCTGGGCGCGCAGTTGCACGGCGCGATGGCGGCGACCCTCGCGCTCGTTATTTTTGCCCTCGATATTCTGAGCCCGCTGCAGGGTGCAGTAGCGGTGCTCTATACGACCGTTGTGCTTGTCGCATCGCGCAGTCAGATGCGCGCGCTGATATGGGCGGCCGGGAGCCTGACGATCCTGCTCGCGGTAACGGGCTATTACATCAGCCATTGGGGCGAACCGCTCGATTCGGCGGCGATGCGCCTCGCCGTCAGCCTCGTCGCGATCGGCATCACGACCTTGCTGTGCGTACGACATCAGCTATTGGCCGAAGCGCGCCGGCGCTCGGAAACACGGTATCGCACCATCTTCAACGCTGCCGGTCTGCCGATCTGGGAAAGCGACTGGTCGGCGGCTCACAGCCTTCTGGCAGACGTCGATGAGCCGGAACCAGCCAGGATCCAGCGCGCAGCCCGAGCGGCCGTCATACGCGACGCAAATGAAGCAGCGGCGCGCCTGTTCGGCTTGAAGGGCCGTGACGCACTGGTTGGTCAGACGCTCGCGCCGCATCACACCCCCGCGGCCGAGGCGACCTTTGGCGATATCGCGCGGGCGCTGACCTCGGGTGATCAGACGATCGAGCAGGAAACCCAGTTCCTCGATGCATCCGGCGAGCCCGTTGACGTCTTGTTGCGTGTCACTATTCCGCCCGGCAGCGATGGCTGGGGACGGGTTCTTGTGATGGCGCTCGATATTACCGAACGCAAACGCGCGCAGGCGCGGCTCGCGCAGTCACAGGCCGAGTTGACCCATGTCTCGCGTCTCACCACGCTCGGCCAGCTTGCCGCCTCGATTGCGCATGAGGTCAACCAGCCGCTGTCGGCGGTCGTGACCTATGCCAAGTCGGGCAAGAGATGGCTCGCGCGCGAGGCGCCGGATGCCGCCGAGGTGTCCGACTGTCTCGATCATATTGCCGCCAACGGCACACGCGCCGCCGATGTGATCGCGCGCATCCGCGATGTCGCGCGCAAGGCCGACCCGCGCCGGGAGGCAATAGCGCTTGCGCCGTTGATCGAAGAAACGGTTGCCCTGTTGCAGCGCGACCTGCAAACGCATGGGGTCGCCATCAAGCTGACTGTTGCCGGCGATCTTCCCCGCGTGGCGGGCGACCGGGTCCAGGTCCAGCAGGTGCTGATGAACCTGATGCTGAATGCGGAGCAGGCCATGAGCGAGGTTCCGGTCGAGCGTCGAACACTGGACCTCAAAGCGCGCCGCGATGGCGACGCGGTGAGGATCGACGTCTGCGATGCGGGCACGGGTATCGCGGCCGATCCGGAAAGCCTTTTTGCGCCTTTCTTTACCACCAAGACGACTGGCCTCGGCATGGGCCTTTCGATCTGTCGCTCGATTATCGAGCAGCATGGCGGCACGCTTGGTGCCGCGAACAATGGCGATCGCGGCGCGACATTCTGGTTTCGTCTGCCGATCGCGCGCGAGGGAGCCGAAGCGATATGAGCAATGCGGCCCGCGTTCATGTTATCGACGACGATGCCGAGGTGCGCGGCGCCTTGGGGAGCCTTTTGCGCTCTGCCGGCCATGACGTTGCGCTTCATGAAGAAACGGAGGATTTCCTCGCGTCCGGGCAACCCGATACGGCCTGCTGCCTGGTCCTCGACATCCGGCTCCGCGGCGAAAGCGGTCTCGATTTCCAGGAGCGATTGGCCAAGCAGGGAATCCAGATACCCGTCATCCTGATGACGGGACATGGCGATATTCCGATGACCGTGCGGGGAATGAAGGCAGGCGCGGTCGATTTCCTCCCCAAACCGTTCAGCGATGATCAGATGCTGACGGCGGTCGCGGCGGCGATCGAAGCCAGCCGGACGCAGCGCGCCGAAGCCGCCAAAGCTATTGCCGTGAAAGAGGCCCATGACAGGCTCACCCCGCGCGAGCGCGAGGTCATGGCGCTGGTCGTCACCGGCCTCATGAACAAGCAGGTCGCAGCGCGATTGAATCTGTCCGAGATCACGGTCAAGATCCACCGCGGCAATGTGATGCGCAAGATGGCGGCGCAGTCGCTCGCCGACCTCGTCCGCATGGCCGAACAGCTCGGCGTGCGCGACGACAGCATCCACCGGTTTAACATCTGAGTATGATGGAAAAACGGCGTGGGCGGGCGCATTCAGAAAGTCCCCCGTGCCCCCGTGCCGCTATTTCACTGGAATTGCTTTCGTGTCTTCTTCCCCCATCATAGCCATTGTCGACGACGATCCCGATGTCCGTGGCAGCCTCGACAGTCTGCTCCGCTCGGCCGGCATGACGCCGCGCTGCTATGCGGGTGGCGAAGAGATGCTGGCGAGCGGCGGGCATGAGGAGCTCGCCTGCATCGTGACCGATCTGCACATGCCCGGGATGACAGGATTGGAGTTGCAGGCCCAAATGGGCGCGCGCGGCTGGCGGACGCCCTTCATTCTCGTGACCGCCTATCCAACCGACGCCGCCCGCGACCAGGCGACGAGGGCAGGCGCTTGCGGATTCCTGACCAAGCCGGTCGACCCCGATCGCCTGCTCGACGCGATCGAAGACGCGATCAGATGGAGGGGCGCCGAAGCCGCGACGACGCCGAAGCTTTAAAAAGGGAGATTTTTTGTCGCCGAGCGGCGCGTCAATCCGGACGCGGAAGGCGGCACTGGGGGCATTGCGGAACCCCGTGATCGCGCGCTTCCTCGCCACATCGGCAGGATCGTCCGCAACAGGAAATATGCGATATCGCTCGCACCCGCCGCCGCATCGCAAGCGCGCAAGCCGCTGATCGCCGCGCCGTTGGTAATTCCGGCAGCCGGTGATCAACAAGATGAGACCGACAGCAACAGGGAGCATGTGTCTGTCAGGTTTCTCGATTGGAGGATGCGGCGACCCGCCGGGGGAGAGCGGGAGGCAGGCGGGTCGCCGCGGCCGAAGTCCTCAGAGGATCTTCGGCGATCGGCAGCTCTCGTAAAGGAACCAGCTTCGCCGTTCGGTCTCGTCGATCCACACTTCGAGCAGGCTCGCGGTGGCGACGTCGGCATATTCGTCGCATAGCTCATGAACGCGGCGCATCTCCGCCACGAGCTGCTTGTTGTCGCCGTGCAGTTCGGCGAGCATGTCCTTGGGATCGACGTAGGCGGCGTTGTTGTCGAGGATCCGCTGGCGGCCAGCGATGTCGGAGATCGAGCGGATCGTCGTGCCGCCGATCTTGCGCGCGCGTTCGGCGATCATGTCGGTCATCGCGAAAATCTGATCGCCCTGCTCATCGAGCAGGAGATGATAGTCGCGGAAATTCGGCCCGCTCATATGCCAGTGAAAATTCTTGGTCTTAAGATAGAGCGCGAAGACGTCGGCAAGCAGACCCGCAAGACCCGCCGAAATATCGCGGGTAGCATCGGTGCCGAGATCTGTGGGTGTGCCGAGAAAGCGCTCGGCTAGCGAGGCGCGCTGGTGTTGATCCGCCATCTTGATTCTCCTGGTCGGGGCGGCCCTATGCCGTCCGGCGGAGGTTTAGATACAGGCGAAAAGGCCCCATCCAATCCAAACAAAGGTTTGCATATCTTCGTATGATTGGCGGTTCGTCCGCCCCTGCCTAGCCTCCGCAGCAATCCGGAGAGCGACCCTCGCCTCTCCCGTATCGCGAGAGCATTCTACCATGACCGCACCCCGCCATGTCCGGCCGATCATGTTCCGCGAAGATGACCAAACCTGCTGATCAGGAGATCCCCATGACCAACGATCTTCGCCCATCGATGGATAATGCGCTGACCTTTTCGATGGCCGCTGCCGCCGGAATCGCGGTTGCCAACATCTATTACAACCAGCCGATGCTTGCGATAATGGAGCGCGATCTGCCCGGACCGGTTACGGCACTCGTCCCGACCGCGACCCAACTTGGTTATGCCGCCGGCCTCTTCCTGCTCGTACCGCTCGGCGACCTTGTCGAGCGCAGGCGGCTTATCGCCATGCAGTTTGGAGCCCTGGCTCTCGCGCTCGCCGCCGCTGCAATCGCACCGGGAGCAGCCATGCTCGTCCTCGCATCGCTGCTTCTCGGCGCGGCGGCGACGGTCGCCCAGCAAATCGTACCCTTTGCTGCACATCTCGCTCCGCCCGAGCGGCGCGGAGCGATCATCGGCCGGGTCATGGCGGGCCTCCTCTGCGGCATCCTGCTCAGCCGGACCATTGCCGGCTTCATCGTCTCGACTGCGGGCTGGCGAGCCATGTTCTGGATTGCTGCGCCCGTCGCCTTGCTGAGCGGCGCCTGGATGGCCCGCAAACTGCCCATAAGCAGGCCCGAGACCAGTCTGACCTATGGTTCGCTGATGCGCTCGCTGATCCATCTGTGGAACGAATTTCCGGCCTTGCGGCTCGCCGCCGTGACGCAGGCGCTCGTATTCGGATCGTTCACTGTTTTATGGACGATCCTGGCCTTTCGTCTTGAAGAGCCGCGCTTCGGGCTTGGTGCCGATGTCGCTGGCCTATTCGGTATTGTCGGCGCCGTCGGCATACTCGCGGCGCCGCTCGCCGGGCGCATCGCCGACCGGCAGGGACCGCACCGGATGATTTTGGCAGGCACGGCGCTGACATTCGCTTCCTGGGCGATCTTCGGTCTCTGGACCTCGCTGGCAGGGCTGATCGTCGGGGTGATCCTGCTCGATTTCGCGGTGCAGGTTTCGCTCGTTTCCAACCAGCACCTCGTTTACGCGCTCCGCCCCGATGCCCGGGCACGTCTCAACACCATCTTCATGGGCACCATGTTTCTTGGCGGCGCGGCCGGTTCAGCTGCTGCTGCCCCCGCCTGGCTCGCCTTCGGATGGCCAGGGACCGTGGCAATCGGGCTGGCGCTCGCCGGCGCTGCAACAATCCTGCAGTCGCTGTCTTGGAGGCTTACGCGGTCGTGCTGATGGTGGCCGCTTGCGGTCGGTCTGCTTTCGAGACGAAAATCTCGACAAGCAGACGTTCATGACAAAATGCTTGACGATGACCGAAAATCACCGTTTTCGAGTGTTTATCCGCGATGCTGGCGCACCGCGCGTGGCGGCTGGTTCGCAGCGGCGAGCGCGAGAGCCGCGATCAGGCCCGCCCACCTGCTCCCAAGGTGACCTTCGCCGCCGGGCTCATTTCTGTTCTTTTTTCGGGAGTTGCCTCTACCGGGCACGGCAACGATTGGCGCTCGCGCCGCCCTTTGCCTCATCTTGGAGGTCTAGTTCCTTCGTGACACGCCCCTAAACGTCTTTGAATCCTGCAGGCACCGGGACTAGGTCCGATCGATAATTGGCTCATCGGAATGTTCGCGATCGGGACGGCCCGCAATGTGATTGAGGACCTTGGCGAGAGAACGGACGCGAAGTTGTTTCTGAGGTTGAGCGCCGCACGCTTCTCGTCCACTGGTTGCCGATGACAAGCCCTAGCCTCCCGACTCAGATTATTTCATCCCGACGCCTCGATGCCGGGAGGGCGCGCCGTGCCGGCTAACGCACCGATCAACGTCACGGTAGGATATCCCGAAGCCGCGTCCCAAGGCTATGACGTCTATTTTTCGGCCGACGTCGAAACCGATGGTCCCATCCCGGGGCCTTATTCAATGCTCTCTTTCGGCCTCGTCTATGCCGGAGCATATGACGGGACGACCTTCTATCGGCCGCCGGAATATCTCGAGAAATATTATGTCGAGCTCCGTCCGATTTCCGATGATTTCGAGCGCGAAGCGCTGGCCGTCAACGGGCTGGATCGCGCTGCTCTTATCGAGCGAGGTGCGGATCCGATCACAGCCATGACGGACGCAGCGAATTGGGTACGACAGCGTGCAGGCATCGGATCCCCTGTCATCGTCGCCTACCCGCTGAGTTTCGACTGGATGTGGCTCTATTGGTACTTCATGCGATTTTCAACGACCGGGTCGCCGTTCGCTCACTCACGGGGATTTGACACCAAGACGGCCCTCTCAATCAAACTTCGCCGAATGATCAGCAAATCGGGTCGGTCGCGGATTCCGGAAACCGTGCGATCAAGCTTTCCCCACACGCACAATGCTTTGGATGACGCAATCGAACAGGCCGAAATATTCGCGAATGTCTTCGTGATGGAAGAAGGCCATGAGTGAGCTTTATCTTTTTTCGGCGCGTGCAAGCGCCTTGGAACGGCTGCAGCAGATAACGCGTGACCTGTCCGGCGCAAATGATGCCTTTGGAACAAGAGCATGCGTTTACGCCACGGGATCCTTTGGCCGTCTGGAGGCCGGCCCTGATAGCGATCTAGACTTGTTCATCGTCCTTGAGACGGATCCGAGCCCGCCTGGAAAACCGCTGCTCAACGCTGTTGATGAGATAAAGCTCAAAGGCGCGCTGATCAGCGCCGCAGAAAAGAACAAACTTGCCAAATTCGATGGCGGGGGTCGATTTCTGACGTCGCACAAAGTTGGGTCTTTCACAGAATGGCTCGGATCCAGCGAAGATGACTTCCGCAATACGTTGACCGGCCGGATGCTGTTGCTGCTCGAAAGCAAACCTCTCGTTGGTAATGATACCTACGCCAAGACGATCGACCTTGTGATTGCGAAATATTTTCGCGACTATGCGGGTCACGAGGATGCGTTTGTTCCGTCATTTCTGTTCAACGACGTCATCCGGATGTGGCGGACTTTCTGCGTAAATTACGAATTCCACCGGAAAGAGGGCGATTCCCGTAACAAGATCAAGAATCTGAAGCTCAAATTTAGCCGGATGCTGACCTGTTATTCGGGGATCGTCTATCTCTTGGCGGTATATGCCCGGGACAACCGCGTGCGCCCTGACGATGTCAAGGCGATGATAGCGATCAGCCCAACCGAACGTCTGGAAGCGATCGTGGCAGCTGATTTTGGTTTGCCGGAAAACAGCGCCGCCACGCTGAAAGAGGCCGTCCACCACGCGCTGACGAGCTATTCAGAGTTTCTGGGTCTGACGCATTCCAAAAAAGCGGTCCAAATATACACTGAAGATGAGACCATGTGGCGTAAAAAGTCCTACGCCTTCGGCCGTTCTCTTTCGACAATGATTGATTGCCTTGGCGAAGTGTCACCGGAAGCGGACGGTCTTCGCAGGCTCATCCTAATTTGAAGGCAGTTGCCAACCGCCGTCAGATACGCTGTCCTCTCGAAATTCCACGCCCTGCCGACGTTGGAGGTCAAGGCGCGCGCCGCCGACGCCGAAGCCCCTTCACCTCCTAATTGCGACGGGGGCGCCTTCAGCCTATCTGAGGAGATCAAGCTTCTCGCAGGACGCGATAAACCTGTTCAGGAAATGATGATAAACGTTTCAGCGGCCCCGCCGCACCTGCCCAGCCTGCTCCACTATGAGATTGGCCGATTGCAGTCAGACCGCTTTCGCACGCTGATTTCAAGAAGCGGAAATAATGCCACCTCTTTGACCCGCCGGCCGAGGTCGCGTTGTACGTGATCGCAGCTTGAGGGGCTCACGCGGCAAAAACGCGTACGGAGCCGGATCAGCAATCGAGCAAGATGCTAGACCGGCAGAGCTGCTTGGGCCAAATCACCGGTGAGGAGGGCTGCGTGCGAATCGCTGGGCAATCGACGATCACGGCATATGAGCAGACGCTTCGAAATATCGCTCGGGCCGATACAAACGCGTCGCTCCGACTCCCTTCGCGTATCCGGACGTCGATCGGTGGGGGTGAAGCCGCGCTTGCGCAAGTTATTGTCACTTGGGCGCAGCGTATGGAGGAACCGCAGCTCGCGACCTTTTTGTCGAATCCGGCCCAAATCAATGATTTTGTACGTCGGTTGCCAGGCATCACCTCGGCCTTGTGCTGCAGCGCCGCCACGGCGATGGATGGCGCCACGTCGATCACTGAGCAGCTCATCGGCGCGGCGCTTGCACGCCTAGACGCCATTCAGGGGCAGCGTCCGAGATTGGGCTTTCGCGGATCGTCCTCGGAGATCGTCTGTGCGGATCATCTAGGTCGCGACCGACCGTATCTTCTTTATCTGCCCGGCCGGCATCAAAGAGGGGCTTTGAGGCCCCGAGAGAATTTTCGGGACCTTGCCCGCTGGCTCCTGACGCGGACGATCCCGGAGCCATATAGACCGCAGTTCGACCAAGAAGCAGCAGAAGCGATCGGCGCCATGCTGTTCGAGACTTTCAAAAATACCGAAGACCATGGCCTCGTCGACGCCGAAGGAAATCTTCTGCGAATATCCATTCGTGCAGTGAAAACGGACCATCATGCTATCAGGCCCGACACAGCGGCGCGATTGGCCGACGAATTTCCGCCGCTTGCGAACTTCTGCGCCATGCTGGCTCCGGCGCAAGACGCCGCCCATGCGCATCTATTCGAACTGTCGATCCTTGATTCAGGGCCTGGCTTCGCCTCGACCTGGACCGGCAAGCCCTTGGCAGAATTGTCGGAAGAGGAGGAAGAAACGGCTGTCCGCGAGTGCTTCGGCAGAGGCAGCGCGAAGGGCCAAGATCGGTTCGGCGAAGGTCTGCCCCATGTACTGCGTGTCCTCCAGCGACAGAGGGGATTTCTGAGGCTGAGGACCGGCCGGCAATCGTTCTACCTCGATTACGGCGCGCACAATATTCCTGATGGCTATGCGCTGCAGCGCTTTGCGCCGCCCGGCACGGCACCGCTTGCCCCCGCGGCAGGCAGCCTTGTGACGATCCTCCTTCCGATGCGGCGCGGCCGATGAACTCGGTATACGCCTTCAGATTCGTCACCGGGCCTAAAGCCTCCGCGCGCGATGTGTTGATGGTCTTTTCGGCGACGCCCACGCTGGACGCTGAGGCGCTGGCGACCGTCGTTGAGGCCGAGATCGAAGCAAATCTGGTGCCCGACGAATTATTCATCGTTGTCCGCGAACCGCAATTCGATGCAGCGCGGGCCGACCTCGCGGCGGCGCCGCTCCATACTGCAACCCTTGCCCGCCTGCGCGACCGCGCCACAGTCACGCTCGCCGGCTATAACAGGCGCGGCGAAGAGTGCCGGCGCGAGCATATCAAGGGCCCCGCAGCGACGCGTCGGATTGAGTTCGACGACTTCAGGCGGCGTGCTGTCACAAGCATTTTCAACCTTCGCCACGGGTTCGTCGAGTCGACGCCGACTTATCATTTCGAAAACCCGTCGGGTCGGCATACCGAACGATTCATCCGGCTTTCAAACATCCTCGCACGCGGTGCGGAGATCGCCTTTATTGGCTTCGCGGCGCTCCCGCACGTGCCTGAGGGTGCCCGCATCGCTTACCTCGATACACCATCGCTTTACGCGGTAGTCGCCGCGATCAACGAACAGCTCGCTTCGTTCGAGGGCATCGCGCCGATATTGGCCGACAATTTCTCGTCCTACGCGGGCGTCGAGGATTATCGCTTCACGCAAATCGCCGACGCATTCGTGCTTATTTCCGCGTCGTCCAGCGGAAGCCTCGCGCGGCATCTGATCGAGCAACACGGCTTCGAGCCGGGGCAGATCGCCCACCTGCTGTTTCTCGGCGATGACAAGAGCAAATCGAGGATTGTCTGCGACCTATCGCGGTCGGACACGCGCAATCCCGAAGGCGTCGACAAATTGCCCGAGGTCGAGGAAGAAGCGCGCTGCCGGATGTGCCGGGGCGGTTCCTTCGCGATCAAGTTGAAGGGCGACCAGTTCGAATTTGCGGGGCCTCAGCAGGATCCCTTACTCATCGGGAAAAATGACGGACCAGACCGGCTTGCGGAATTGATGTCACGATATGCGGGGGGCGGCCTATTCGGAATCGGCTTCGGGAACAAGCCGGGCGCGCGGCAATTCAGCATCAACCATGCGGCATTGCTCGAACTTCCGGCCTTTCGCGACCGCCTCGATTACGCGCTACGCCGATCGCTCCCCGGGAGCGTCGAGCACGTCATTGCGATCGACGAATGGTCTGTCCCGATCGCGCGGCATGCCGCAGACTTCGCCGGCCGGGACATAAAGCCCCTTGGAAGGGACGACCTCTCACATATCCCAGCGGATACGACCTCGGCGATCCTCATTGCCGCTGCGGTGATCGAAAGCGGTCGAAGCCTGCTCGATATCAGCCGAGATCTGCGCAGCGTCGCCGCGAAGGCGCCGCTCCTTTATCTTGTAGGCTTCTCCAAGACGTCGGGCGAGGCACGGCGGGAAGCGCTGTCGCGCCATTTGGAACAGACGGTCAATCCTTTTCCCTACCAAATGATCGAAGTCGAGAAGATGGTCCTCCCGTCTTCGAGTGAAGACAACGCTTGGGATGCGGAGCTGCGCCTATTTCGCGATCCGGATGTCAGCGCCCTCATCCCGGACAATCTGAAGAGGGCAATCAACGCACGGGTCGAGATTCTGCGCCGCATCGCGTCGAGCACCAGCGCCGATCTCTTCGTCGCCAACTCAGGGAAGCGGTCGCTCACGCTGCAACCCGGATTTGTCTTCTGGCCCGATGGGCTACCCCGCGGACCGCATTCAGAGGCCGATATTTTCTTCACCATCGCTTCGGTTTTGCAAAATTTGCGTGCAAATGCAGGTCGCGGAAAAAAGCCAGCGATAAAAAGCAACTGGTTCCAACAAACTATCCTAGCGGCCGGCAACTTCGGCCGGTTCAACGACGACATAATTCAGGCGAGCATTCTACGCGCAGCGTATCCTGCGGAAATGAACTTCGCAGATGCGCCTGACGAAAGCCGCGACCTCGGG
The DNA here is from genome assembly GCF_025727575.1 of Sphingopyxis sp. GC21. Taxonomy (NCBI): domain Bacteria; kingdom Pseudomonadati; phylum Pseudomonadota; class Alphaproteobacteria; order Sphingomonadales; family Sphingopyxidaceae; genus Sphingopyxis; species Sphingopyxis sp. GC21. The sequence continues at coordinate 139,683 of NZ_CP095845.1, forward strand.
CGGCTCATTCGGCGCGTCATCCTGTCGGCAGGAACCGCGCGGGGCGGTGCCGCGGCGGAGTTTCTCATTGCCCTTGCATCGAGACGGTTGCAGCTTCGATGGCCGGACCTCGAGGCTGTCCTTTCCGCGGAGCCCGGTAACTACCCGCTCGTCGCATTCCTACAGGTCGTCTGCCGTGCTCGGTTGCAGCCGACATAGGCGTCTCTGCAACCATCGCGCGATAATTTCCCCATTAAATTGCCCCGCCCTTAAATGGGCGCACATTCACATCTCTTTCGGAAGACTACATGAAATTTCGAAAATCGTAGACATTATCAACGATGTCCGGATTCTGCTGGAGAATAGAAGCGAAGCGGCTGGAATAGACCAACGAAACCGGCAGCTTCTTGTACAGCGTGTTGTTGTTCCAATCCATCTTCGTCAGGCCGAGAATACCCGCACAGGTATCGTGCCACCCGCCGCTTCCCGAAAAGCGCCTTACTAGGATCGGTGACGGCACTGGTTTCAGGGAACCTTCCTTGTAAACATCACCATTCGGCTTTGTCAGATGCACGCCTTTGACATTGCCTTGTGTCCACAAAAGCGCCTCGTCCTTCTCGAGAGGAATATATGTTCCACGCTCCACGGGGTATCCATGTGCGGACGGGCTCTGCCTCGTGTTGTACCAGATGCCCTTCCACTCGACGTCCTTCACAATCTGAATGAGTTCAACCTCGGTGCCGTCGCGGAAGCTGTCGAGTGCGCCCAGTATCTCCTCTTCGCGAAAGGGCGTGTTCTTGTGTATGGTTACCTTGCGCGGCAGCCGGCCGGTATGGCCACTCTGGTAGATGTTCAAACTTCGGGAGAGGACCGACTGCATCTCGTAGTAAGAGAGATAAGGGTTGTTGCGAGCGTCCTGTTCAAACCCGTTCGCATCGACGTCATAGGCCACGAAATTAAAGCCTGTTCCATCGGGATCAAAGATTTGGCTGCAACAGGTAGTGAAACTGGTACCGTCGGCAGTGGTTTTCATAGCGTAGCTGATGCCGACGAACGCCTCGTCAGGTGTGAGTCCTGTCAATTTCCACGGTGCCCCGCCAGCTTTGGCGTACAACGCGACGCTCAAACCCCACATCACATTTGCACGGCACGTGCGTTCCAAGCTCGACTGGCGTAGAATTTGAATTGGAATATTTGACGGCGCGCAGAACGCCTTCAGATAGTCATGAAAGTCGAAATTCTCGCCCTCGAAGCAAGCCGCCCATGCCTGCGGCAGGTACAGTAGCACGACGTCGAACTCTGTCCGCAATCCCCGTAGCAACGCGAGCGATTGAAACAGCTCACGCGCGAGTTCGACTTTCGCGCCGGCGCTTGCGTGAGCATCAAGGGAATCGGGCAGCGCAATTGTCGTGCGGTCGGTAGGGGGAACGAGCGGGGTACGAAATACCTTCTGGAAGCCAAGGTAGTCGGGATAATAGTTAGTTGCCTGCCGCGCCCGCGCCGTGTTGCTCAGCTCAGTGATCACGCGGCCGACTTGCGCCATGTCGCGCTGTCGAGCCACGACGGCCAATCGCACCTGACCGGGTATGTTGAGCTTCAGGCTAAACGGGCCATGCTCGATAAGCCCGACGAGCGGATGCTTATGTGTGCGCCCGAGATGGAAGAGGAGATCTGGCTCCGGCAGCTTCGAATATCCTGGGAGGCGGCTGTCGATGGCCATTATCCCCCCAATCCCATGGAAAAGCCTGTCCGGTTGCCGAACGTAAAGCTGGGATTGGCATCCGTCTCCACATCACCAAATGCCGAGACCTCGATAACTGCCCCTCGTTGTGCCGTGCCAGCAAGCACACCGATCCAAGCCGTCAGAATAGCGTCGAACTTCGCGTTCAGGCGATCCTTGCGACGTTCGTCGAGAAACTCGCGTGCGGCCTCTCTTGCCCGTGGCGGCCAAATCCAGATATCGGGATCGACCAGAAGCCAAAAAGCACCATGCTTCTGAGCAATCGAAATGCGTGCCGCCTCCGCCCAAAAGACCCGCTCGGGCGCCGGATGTTCGTCATCGATCGGCGCAAAGACACCTGAGACTTGTCCGGTTAATTTGCCGACTGCCGAAAAGAGGGGCTGCAGTGCGCTCATATCCGGCGCGTGCGCGTCGGCGATGAGAATGGGCGAATTGCTTCTTCGACGGATGAGCAACGGACGGCTTCGAGCGAGCGCCGTTGCAAGCCCCTCCTCCACGAACCCTTTAAGAGGAAGCGCATCTGAACCAATCAGATCAGAGGAGATGTCTACTCCTTCGATCTGTGCGGCATGTCCTTCGAATGCCTTCGCAACCGCGTCAGGTGTCCGCCGTCAGCGCCAATGGCACAGATTTGAGGTTGTGATTTAAGGAGGATTTGGGCTTCGTCGTAGTGACGAAGGAACGAAGATGAAGCCCAAATCCTCCTTGAAAAAATCGGCGCCGAAGGCCCCAGCTGAGCGGGTGGTGAAGGACATACGGCGTGCGACGCGCCGGCACTTCTCTGCAGAGGACAAAATCAGGATCGTGCTGGAGGGGCTGCGCGGCGAAGACAGCATCGCCGAGCTGTGCCGCAAGGAAGGCATCGCCCAGAGCCTGTATTACACCTGGTCGAAGGAGTTTATGGAAGCGGGCAAGCGTCGTCTGGCCGGCGATACCGCCCGAGCTGCGACCACCGGCGAGGTGCACGATCTGCGCCGCGAAACCCGTGCCCTGAAGGAATGCGTGGCCGACCTGACGCTGGAAAACCGTCTGCTCAAAAAAAGCATGATCGCGGATGGGGGCGACGAAGAATGAGGTATCCCGCATCTGAGAAGCTCGAGATCATCAGGATCGTCGAGCAGTCGCATCTGCCCGCCAAGCGGACGCTGGACCAGCTCGGCATCCCCCGCCGGACCTTCTATCGATGGTATGACCGCTACCTCGAAGGCGGGCCGGAGGCGCTAGAGGATCGGCCATCGGCGCCGAGCCGGGTGTGGAATCGCATCGGCAACGATATCCAGCAGCAGATCGTCGAGATGGCGCTGGACGAGTCCGAGCTATCGCCCCGCGAGTTGGCTGTGCGCTTTACCGACGAGAAGCGCTACTTCGTGTCGGAATCGACGGTTTACCGGCTTCTGAAAGCCCATGACCTGATCACCAGCCCGGCCTTCATCGTGATCAAGGCGGCCGATGCGTTCCACACCAAGACGACGCGGCCGAACGAGATGTGGCAGACCGACTTCACCTACTTCAAAATCATCGGTTGGGGCTGGGTGTATCTGTCGACCGTGCTCGACGACTTCTCCCGCTATGTCATCGCCTGGAAGCTTTGCACCACCATGCGCGCCGGGGACGTCACCGACACGCTGGAACTGGCGCTTGAAGCCTCGGGCTGTTCGTCAGCCAGGGTCGTGCAAAAGCCCAGGCTGCTCAGCGATAATGGTCCGAGCTACATCGCCGAGGAGCTGGCCCAATGGATCGGTGCCAACGGTATGAGCCATGTCCGCGGCGCCCCGATGCATCCCCAGACCCAAGGCAAGATCGAGCGCTGGCACCAGACCCTCAAGAACCGGATCCTGCTGGAAAATTACTTCCTGCCCGGCGATCTGGAGACCCGGATCGAGGCCTTCATCGACCACTATAATCACCGCCGATATCACGAAAGCCTCGGCAATGTGACGCCCGCCGACACCTACTTCGGCAGGGCAGACGCCATCATCCAACAGCGCGAAAGGATCAAACGGAAGACCATCGAACACCGACGCTTGCAGCACCGCAAGCTCGCCGCTTAATATCAACCCCAGGACGAGGCCCGCGCTCCGCTAATCAACGCCGCGATCTGCGCCAAATGTTCTGACGACAGACACGCGTCAGGGTCGCCCCAGCAAAGGATGTTCGGAGCCTTGGTGACGAGAATTCTACTCTCCGCCTCCGATTGAATTGATCGCAGCGTCGCCCAGTCGATATCTTGGCGGGGCCGCACCGCAAGAGCCCGCCTGGGCAAGACCGCGATTGGAACGGCATTTAAGCGTAGCAATGGGGGCATCGATCCATGCGAAGGCACAGCAATGCTGACGGCTGCCGGCAATGACTTGCGCACCTTGGCATCCAGATCGGGGGGCCGTGAGGGCAGGTTCCTCCACATGCGCAGCATTAGTGCATCAAAGGTATCCACCTCGACATAGGCAGCCCGTACGCCCATAGCGACCGCCGCTTCGATCAACTCCGCGACAGCAGGCAACACGGGAGCGCCGCGCATCCCAGTCCAAAAGAGGCCATGAGGAAAGGGATTGGGCCGTGCAAGCGCAAGTCGAAACAGGTTCATCACGCTCTCGTCCCGGCCACTGTAGCCTGCGACGATAAAGCCAAACCGCCCTGCGGCTGTCAGTAGGCACTCTGCCAGTGCCGCATCCTGCTGCGCAAGGTCGACAGAAAGATTCTTGACGCTCTCGTACCGAAAATCACCGTGAAGCTTGCAATAGATCGGCCATTCCTCGTTCGACAACGCTTGGTTGGCTGCGGTTGACCCTTCCAAGTGAAATGCGCTGATTGAACGACCGCTGATCTCTGCGACGGCTCGCTCAACGACGCTGTCGAAGTTCGTTGTAAACACGATGCGGGTCAGCGCGGCTGAAAGCAGCGCGCCCATGACACGATTGCCTGCAGTGAGCCTGACCTTGTCCTCGGCGAGGATCGCGCGGAGATAAGCGCTCTGACGTTCGCGATCGGTGCCGAAGATCTTCTCGAAATAGGTACTGTATTCTTCGTCTGCCCAGAGCGGTGGAAAGCCACGCGAATCCATAAAGGACTGAATCCGTGCCGTAACGGCTGGGAGCTGCATGTCTTGGCGGCTCACATCTTGGTTCTCTTCGCGGCAATAGAAGCGCCGCTTCAAATCCCAGATGATATCGGTCGCTGTTGGCAGCCCGGACATTCGCGACGCGCCAGCGCCAAGAAACCAAGCGAAGGCTTGCGGCCTAGCAATAAAATGATCCGTCAGTTCCCCCTGATTCATCCAACTATTGTGCAAAAGACGACAGAATAAATCCAGTAGCGATCGCTGCATTATGGACTCTCAGAGAGCGCAGCGCAAAGACGCTATAATGCCCGCTGATCGCGTACGTCGTAATGTTTAGGGCGCAGTTTTTCCACGCCGGCAGCATCAATACCCCGTCCGCTTTTGGGGTGTGATCTATGTGGGCCGCTACGGCCGACATGAGGCGCGAAGCGGACGTGTCACCGAGCAGCAACCAGATTGAGACGATCAGGATGCCGGCTTGGCTGCGCGGTCCTTGTTCCGCTTGTCGGCAACGAAGCTGTGGCCGCCTTCGCCCTTAACGATCTCGAATAGCCCGGTTGCCTCAAACAACGCCGGAAAATTCTTGGCCCCGTAGTTTCTTGGATCGATCGGCGCCTGCCGCTTGACCGCGCTCCCGGCCGCCGACATCGATGCCCATCCGTCGTCACGCGCTGATGCCTCAACGGCACCGCGCAGGATCGTTACCAGCTTGGTGTCCTGCGCAAGTTTCTTGTTGGTGGCCTTTGCGGGCGGCGTAGCAGCCTTTGCCGAATCCTTGGCCTTTGGCGGCTTCGATTCGGATGGCTCGGACGGTGCCGCAGGTATATCGACGCCATCGAGATTATCGAGGTAGAGGAATGTCGTGCAGGCATTGACGAACGGACTGGGCGTTTTCCGTTCGCCGAAGCCGTAGACTTCATGACCATTGGCGCGAAGCTGCATTACGAGCGGCGTGAAGTCGGCATCGCTCGAAGCGAGGCAAAAGGCATCGAGCTTTTGGGTGTAGAGAAGCTCCATCGCATCGATCACCAGCGCGATGTCGGTGGCATTTTTCCCCGTGGAATAGTTGAACTGCTGGATCGGACGGATCGCGAAATCGTGAAGCTTGTCTTTCCAACCCTTCAGACTATCGCTTGCCCAATTGCCGTACGCGCGGCGAATGTTCGCCGTCCCATATTTGGAAAGCTCGGCCAGCATCGCTGCGATCTTGGCGTGTGAAACATTGTCGGCATCGATCAGCAACGCGATCTTGCGGTCCGCAATCGCCCGCGCGCGATCATTGCTTTCGGACGCCTCTGTCATGTGGGTACCCCCTCTTCCAAAGCGGCAATCCGCTCCGAGCAAACCGCGTGAACCGCGCGACCGAGTTCCTCGACGCAGCCGCCGAGCCATGTCAGCTCCTCTTCGGTGATGCGATAATGCTTCGAATAGCGGGCCTTAACATAGGCCTCCTTCAGCTTTTCGAAGCGAGACCGATCCGATTTTAGTTCGCGCGGCCAAGCGTCGACGAGGCGCATATCAATCCGCTCAGCTTGCGTGCGGAGAAACCCGAGATTGTGCACATGCGGCGAGTAGAAAGTGCAGACCAGTAGAACGCAGTGATAAAGAGTTTCGGTCGTTTGATGAAGGAGGAAAGCGGCCTCCTTTGAGAACGACTGGTCTATCGCATCTTGCGCAAGTTTCGATTTGCGCATCGCCGCCGGAAACCACTCCTCAAAATACTCCTGCGCCATCGCCAGAGCCTGCTCGGGCGTCTTCGGCTTGGGCTGGTGCAGTTCTTTGTCGTCTGCCTCGTAAAGCGCGATCCCGTCGCGCGCGACGTCCATGAAGAAATACCGCCCGTGCGCGAGCCCGTCGTTCACTTCCTGCAGGGTATGGACGATGAAATTCACCGGTGTCTTGAGGGTCCGGTCGATTAGAAGTTCCCGGGTCAGCCGGTCGTCAAGCTTCGACCAGACATCGACCTTGTCGATGAGCCGCTTGTCGTTGACGATGATGAGAAGGTCGAAGTCCGAGCGATAGCCCTTGGCGGTATGCGGCTCATCGACCCAGCCGCCGCGCGCATAGCTGCCATAGAGGATGATCTTGTCTATCCGCCCCTTCTTCTTCCAGCTCATCGTGCCGAGCGCCAATGCATCCTCGAACTCTTCGAAGATGATCTGCTTCACGCGTTCCAGCTCGCGCTGCTTGTTGGCTGGAAGATGATCGAGGTCGGTTTTCATCGCTGGCGGCACCCTGTCGGTGCGGCGGTCGCTTGGCAAGGTCGAAGCGGCGCTAACGCCGACAGAATTGCCACCACCTGCGGTTCTTTCTGCGGGCGGCCTGCGCGATGACCCGCAGACTGAGGTCATCGCTTCCTCGACCTCAGTAATGCTGACGCCATGGCGCTCGGCAAGCTGGCGGAGAGCTGAACCGCCAACCGGCAAACGGCCCGGCATCCCCCCACAGGTGCCGGGCCGCGCGCTGGCGGGACGTGCTGCGACCCGTTCAGCCCGCCGCGACCGCATGCGGTTCGCTGGTCCCCGGCACGGCGCCGGGGATGACCGCATGCATATCCTTGTTCTCGGGAAAGATCGGCCACAAAAGCTGCTGGCCCAGCGTGGCCGGCGGCAGATTTTCGACGCCATAGCTTTGCGGATAGCTGCGCGTGATCTTGGCGGTGCCGAACAGCACGTCCCAGAAAAACAGAAGATTGCCGAAATTGCCCTTGTAGTTGACCGCCGGGTCGTCGGCGTGGCGGCCGTGATGCGCATGATGCGTTGCGGGGGTGCTGATCGTGCGTTCGACGACCCACATCACCGGCGCGAGCGCCCGGATGCGATAGAGCGGCGCATCCCAGGCGACGTCGCTGTGCGCGCCGATGATCACCGCCATCTTCACGACGAGATAGAAGGCGTAGAACCAGCCGAGCCCGAGGTAGACGAGCACCCCGGCAAACCAGATGCTCGGCATCATCGCATAATAGATGATGTTGTTCCGGTAGACGAGCCGGACGCTCATATAGCGGGCATTATGGTGCGCGCGGTGCAGGTTGTAGAGCCAAGCGGTGCTGTGCGACGCGCGGTGCCACCAATATTGCATCATGTCTTCAAAGACGAGGAACATTGCGAGCGCGGCGTACCAGGGGGCGTGCGCCAGCGCGCCTTCATATTGCGGAAACCAGGCGTGGCCGAGCGCGCCGACGATCAGCAGGATTGCGGGCTGGGTCGCGATGAGCAGCGTGAAGGTGCTGACGATTTCGATGATGCCGTCGTGGCGCGACTGTTCGGACTTGGCGAACAGGCGCGTGCGGATCAGCTCGAGCAGGCAGAAGCCGACATAGATTGCAACGACGATCAGGCTCGACTGGGCCGAGGTAAGCTGCATCCCGATTCTCCCGCTATGGCCCCGTGCCACTTGTCTTTCGCGGCGTGGTGGCACAGAAACCTACTCGACAATGCAAAGAAGTTATCAATTGGCTCTTGCCGAGCGAACGCGCCTGTCGGGCTCCGAACGCGACCGGCTGCTCGCGATGACGTCGCCGCGATCCTTTGCGGATGGTCAGTTCGTTCAGCATCAGGGCGATCCTGGCGATGCCTTCTGGGCCGTGATCGAGGGGCATGTACTCGTCGGACGTTATGCGGAGGATGGCGCGTTCACCGCCTTTGCCGTGCTGGGGCCGGGCGATATCTTCGGCGAGCTGGCCTTCTTCACCGGGCTCGAACGCCAGGTCGACGCGATTGCCAGCGGTCCGGCGCGGCTGGTTGCCATCGACCGCCCGGTGCTTCGCGCGCTGATGACCGCCGACATCGGCTGGGCCGAGCTGCTGCTGCGCAGCCTGGGCCGCCAGCTTGCGGTGTCGCTCGACATCATCGATGCCGAACGGCGGCTGCCCGTCGCCGAACGGCTGGCGCGGCTGCTCGCGGCGATGGCCGCCGACGCCGCCGACGGGATGACGGTGCGCGCGACGCAGCAACAGCTCGCCGATCTGCTCGGCGTCTCGCGCGTCACGCTCGGCGCCGCGCTGCGCGATCTGTCGGCGCGCCGGACGATCGAGCGCGGCTATCGCCATGTTCGCGTCCTGCCGCCGCTTTCGCGCCCGGCGTAGCATGGCTATGGTCGCCGCCATGACGATCCTCCGGCGCCTGCTCCTCCTCCTTGGCCTGACCATCTGGGCGCCCATGGCGGCAGCGGCCGAGCGCGGGCCGCTGATTCTTGCGGCGGCCAGCCTTCAGGAATCCCTGACCGACGCCGCCGACGCTTGGGCGGCGCAGGGGCATGCGCGCCCCGTCCTGTCCTTTGCGGGATCGTCGGCGCTCGCGCGGCAGATCATGGCGGGGGCGCCCGCCGACCTGTTGATCTCCGCCGACGAGCCCTGGATGGACGCGGTCGGCAAGGCGGGACTGCTGCGTCCCGGCACGCGCGCCAATCTGGTCGGCAACCGGCTCGTGCTGATCGCCCCCAGGGCGAGCAGGCTGCACCTTGTCCCCGCGCGCGGCTTCGCGCTGGCGCGCGCGCTCGGCGGCGGGCGGCTGGCGGTTGCCGATCCGAACGCGGTGCCCGCGGGCAAATATGCCAAGGCGGCGCTGACCGCGCTCGGCGTGTGGGGCGATGTGGCGAAAAAGCTCGCCCCGGCCGAGAATGTCCGCGCCGCACTGGCGCTCGTCGAACGCGGCGCCGCGCCGCTCGGCATCGTCTACGCCACCGATGCGCAGGCGTCGCACGCGGTGCGCGTCGTTGGCACCTTTCCGGCCGCCAGCCATCCGCCGATCCGTTATCCGCTGGCGCTGCTCAAGACGTCGCGCAGCGGCGAGGCCGCAGCGTTCCGCGCGTTCCTGTTGTCGCGGCAGGCGCGCGCGATCTTTGCGCGCCACGGCTTCACGGCGCCCTGATGCTGTCGGCCGAGGAGTGGGGGATTGTTGCGCTGTCGCTCAAGGTCGGCGGGGTCGCAGTGCTCGCGACGCTGCCGCTTGCCTTCGCGCTCGCCTGGGTGCTCGCGCGCTATCGCTTTCCGGGGCGGCTGCTGCTCGACGCGCTGGTCCATCTCCCGCTCGTCCTGCCGCCAGTCGTCACCGGCTGGCTGCTGCTTGTCGCCTTCGGCCCGCTCGGCCCGATCGGCAGCCGGCTGCAGGAGTGGCTCGGCGTCACGCTGATGTTCCGTTGGACCGGCGCCGCGCTGGCCGCCGCGATCATGGCGCTCCCGCTGATGGTACGCGCGATGCGCCTGTCGATCGAGGGGATCGACCGGCGGCTCGAAGGCGCGGCGCGGACGCTGGGGGCGGGGCGCTGGCACGCCTTCCGGACGGTCAGCCTGCCACTCGCTCTGCCCGGCGTGCTGGCGGCGCTCGTGCTCGGCTTCGCCCGCTCGATCGGCGAGTTCGGCGCGACCATCACCTTCGTTTCCAACATTCCCGGCGAAACACAGACGCTGCCGCTCGCCATCTATTCGGCGCTCCAGGTGCCCGGGGCGGAGGCGATGGTAACCCGGCTCGCGCTGCTGTCGGTCGCGCTGTCGCTCGGTGCGCTGATCCTGTCCGAGTGGCTGGTGCGGCGCACCCATGCCGAAAGGGCGCGGCATGGCGATTGATATCGACGTCGAAAGGCGCTTCGGCGCGAGCGTCATCGCGGCGCAGTTCACGGCCGAAGCCGGACTGACCGCGCTGTTCGGGCCTTCGGGGGTCGGCAAGACCAGCCTACTCAACATGGTCGCCGGGCTGCTGCGCCCCGATCGCGGGCATATCCGTATCGGCGGACGGACATTGTTCGACGGCGCCACCGACCTGCCGCCCGAGGCGCGGCGCGTCGGCTATGTCTTTCAGGACGGGCGCCTCTTTCCGCATCGGCGCGTGAAGGCCAATCTCCTCTATGGCTGGCGTCTCGCCGATCCGGCTAATCGCTGGATGACGCTGGATGAGGCCGCCGATTTCCTGGGCATCGGCCATTTGCTCGGTCGCTGGCCGCAAAGCCTGTCGGGCGGCGAGGCGCAGCGGGTCGCGATCGGCCGGGCCTTGCTCGCGGCGCCGCAAATCCTGTTGATGGACGAACCGCTGTCGTCGCTCGACGCGGCGCGGCGCGACGACATCATGACGGTGATCGAACGGATACGCGACGAGCTGAAAGTGCCGATCCTCTATGTCAGCCACGATCGGGCCGAGGTCGACCGGCTGGCAACGCAAATCGTCGAGGTCGGCAAATAAAGTTTCACTTGAAACCATATTGATGGTAGATTGCACGCATGGAAAGCCAGTTTACGCACGTCCACGACACGCCGCCGCCGGGCGCCGCGGCGGATTGGACGATTTCGCAGGATTGGGACGCCTTTACCGCCGACGAGCATGCGATGTGGGACCGGCTGTTCGCGCGCCAGTCCGAGATGCTGCCGGGACGCGCCGCCGACGCCTTTCTGCGCGGGATCGACGTGCTCAAGCTCGAAAAGCCGGGCATCCCCGATTATCGCGAACTCAATGCGCGGCTGATGGCGGCGACGGGGTGGCAGGTCGTGGCGGTGCCGGGGCTTGTCCCCGATGACGTGTTTTTCGACCATCTGGCGAACCGGCGCTTCCCGGCGGGCAATTTCATCCGCACACCGCAGCAGCTCGACTATCTGCAGGAACCCGACGTCTTTCACGACGTGTTCGGCCATGTCCCGATGCTCGCCGACCCGATATTCGCCGATTATATGGTCGCTTATGGCGAAGGCGGCCTCAGGAGCCTGCAGTTCGACGCGCTGAAGCAGCTCGCGCGGCTCTATTGGTACACGGTCGAATTCGGGCTGATCCGCGAGAGCGGCGACCTGCGCATCTATGGCGCGGGGATCGTCTCGTCCTACGCCGAAAGCGTCTTCGCACTCGATTCGGACAGCCCCAACCGCATCGGTTTCGACCTCGCGCGCGTGATGCGCACCGATTACCGGATCGACGATTTCCAGCAGAATTATTTCGTGATCGATAGTCTGGACCAGCTTCTGGAGACGACGGTCAACACCGACTTTGCTCCGCTCTATGCCGCGAACGCCGCGCTGCCGCCGATCCCGATCGCCGACATCCTGCCGGACGATAGCGTCATCACCCGCGGCACGCAGGACTATGCGGCGGCGAAAGCCTGATTTTCACCAGCTCCCGAAGCTCGCGTCCGAGGGGCTGGCGCGGTGCAGGGCGCGTTCCTTGCGGCGGTAGCCGTAGCGCCGCCGCTTGGTGAGCAGCAGACAGGGCCATTCCGCGCTGCCCCCGCGCGCGGACAGGCGAAAGCCGTGCGCGCGATAGGCGGCGACTACGGGATCCATCTGGCGCGCGATCAGGCCGGCAAGAATGGCGCGGCCGCCGGGTGCGGTCGCAGCGGCAATGTCGGGAGCAAGAGTGATGAGCGGCCCGGCGAGAATATTGGCGATGACGAGGTCATAGGGCGCCCGGTGCCTTATGGCCGGATGGTCGGTCCCCGGCGCGACCGCCAGCGCGAGCCGGCCGCCGCCGCGGCCCAGTGGCACATCGTTGATCGCGGCATTGTCACGCGTGACGAATATGCTCGCCGGGTCGATGTCCGACGCGATGACGCGCGCGCGCGGCCATAGCGCCATGGCGGCGAAGGCGAGCAGGCCCGTGCCCGTCCCGATGTCGGCGATATTGCGCGGTGCGGCGCCCACGCGGTCGAGGCGGTCGAGCATCGCGAGGCAGCCCGCAGTGGTGTCGTGCCCGCCGGTGCCGAAGGCCTGGCTCGCATCGATCAGAAAGGATGTCGTGCCCGGCGGGACGCGGTCGGCATAGCTGCTGGTGTGGACGAAAAAGCGTCCGGCGCGCACCGGCTCGAGCCCCTGCTGCGACAGCGTGACCCAATCTTCTTCGGGCAATTCGGCGACGGTCGGCGCGACGCCCTTCGCGCTCGGGGCGAGCGATTGGATCAGCCGCAGCAGATCATCGCCCGGCGCGTCGTCCATATAGGCGTCGAGCTGCCACGTTCCGGCATCTTCGTCGATCTCGCGCGTCACGACGACCGGCGCTTCGGGGGCAGCATCCAGCGCAGGGATTTCACCCGACAGCGCTTCGGCCTCCGCACGCGTGCAGGGCAACGAGACGATCCAGCTCATCGCGTCGCCGCCTCTTTCGCCAGCCGATCGTCGAGTCGCTTGCTTGCTGCCGCGGCATAAGCGGCGCAGCCATCGGCGCCGGCCAGCGGAGCCTCGCCCGCCAACCGCGCAAACAAATTGCTCGCGCCGGGATGCGGGGTGACCAAAATGTCGCACGGCAGCGTCGGCACCTTGGCAAAGGTCGCGCGCAGCATCGCGACATAGTCGGGATGGTCGCTGAAGCGGTAGCCGTCGGCCGAAATGGCGGTCAGGCTGTCGACATAGGCGATGGTGCGGCAGGCGGACCCTTCGCACGATTGCCACGTCCAGCTCGTGCTGCCCGGCGTGTGGCCGGGGGTTGCGTGGGCGGTGATCCGGATGTCGGCAAAGGCGAGCGGCTGTCCGTCGCGCAGGCGCTGTGCGACCGGCACGCCGGTGAAGCTATCGAGGGCGCCGCGCTGCGGATCGCGCGGGTCGGGGGTTCCGCTTTCGAGCTGCGGCGCGGCGTCGGCAAGCGCGATCACCGGCGCGCCGGTCGCGGCATGCAGCGCCGCGAGACCGCCGACATGATCGAAATGCTCATGGCTGGTCAGGATCGCGCGGATGCGTTTGGGATCGAAGCCCAGCGCACGGATATTGGCAAGGATCGCAGGCGCCGCTTCGGCGGTTGCGGCATCGATCAGGATCGGTCCGGCCGGTGCGTCGATGAGCAGCGCGGTGATGCCGCAGGTGCCGACATAATAAGTGTTGCCGAACAGCTTGGCCGGCGGCGCGGGATCGCTCCAGCCGTCGCGATCGGCGCAGGCGGCGGCGAGCGCCTTGCCCGTCGGGGCAGGAGGCGCCGCGGCCGGAGCGCTCGCCTGCGGCGCGCATCCGGCAAGCATCGGGGCAGCAAGCATCAGGGCGGCGAGAGCAAGACTTTTAGCGGACATAGCTGGCTCCATTGGCATCGAGGATCGCGCCGGTCATCGAGGGCGGCGCCTCGAGCGCGCACCAGCGCGCCATTTCGGCGATTTCCTCGGGGCTCGCCACGCGGCCCAGCGGGATGTCGGCGAGCAATGTGTCGCCGCCCCGGCTGGCGAGATAATCCTCGGCCATGCCGGTCATCGTGAAGCCCGGGCAAATGGCGAAGGCGAGGATGCCTTCATGAGCATAGCCGCGCGCAATCGTCTTGGTCATTGCGACCATGCCCGCCTTCGATGCCGCATAATGCCAATGCGCGGGACTGTCGCCGCGATAGGCGGCGCGGCTGGCGATATTGACGATCCGGCCATGGCTCGTGTCGCCTGCGGCCCGGCGCGCCTGCCAGTGCTGCACCGCGCGGCGGCACAGCTGCGCGGCGGCGGTCAGGTTGATCTGGAGGGTCCGGTTCCAGCTTTCGAGCCAGTCGGCGTCGCTGCTGTCGATCGGATTCGCTTCGAAAACGCCGGCATTATTGACGAGCACGTCGATCCGGCCGTCGAGCCGGTCGAGGCTTTTATCCCATAGTTGGTCCGCAATCGCAGGGTCGCCAAGGTCGCCGTCGGCGCTCGACAGCGCGGCGACCTTCGCCGCGTCGGTCGCAAGCGCGTCGGCGATGGCCGCACCAATGCCGCGGCTCGCGCCGGTAATCAGGATGTGGGTTTTCATCCCCCCGCCTTAGGCGAGCGGCGGGCCGCTTGCCAAGCAGGGCGCGACGGATCAGGCGACGCGGCGGCTGAATTCGCTCGCGGCGGTTTCCAGTGCCTGCAGCCGCTCGCCCATCTTGGAAAATTCCTGGCTGAGCACGCTGATTTCGCTGGCGACGGTGCCCGAATCGTTGCGGATGCTGGCGATGGTCGACGACATGCTGTCGGCCGCGAGCGCGGTTTCGTCGACGGCGGCGGTGATCGAGGTGACCGTCTGCGCCTGCGCGTCCATCGCATCGCGAATTCGCTGCGCCGACTGCTGCACCTCGATGATCGTCTGCTGGATCGACTGGTTGGCCGCGACCGACCCGCGCGTTGCCTGCTGGATCGCGGTGATCTTGCCCGCAATATCGTCGGTCGCGCGCGCGGTTTCGTTGGCGAGGCTCTTCACTTCCTGCGCGACGACGGCAAAGCCGCGGCCCGATTCGCCCGCGCGCGCCGCCTCGATCGTCGCGTTGAGCGCGAGGAGGTTGGTCTGGCCCGCAATTTCGCGGATCAGGCCCAGAATGGATTCGATCGATTCGGCGTGACGCGACAGCGCGTCGGACATGGCCACCGCTTCGCCCGCCTGTTCAGAGGCGCGCGTCGCGACGCTGGCCGATGCTTCGACTTCGGTGCGGGCATCCTCGATCGCGCGGATCAGCCCGGCGGCGGTCGATGCGGCTTCGCGCATCGCCATCGCCGATTGCTCCGAGGCCGCAGCGACTTCGCTCGTCTTGGCGATCATGCCGCGCGCGGCATGATCGGCCGATGTGGCCTGTTTGGCGAGCTGCTGGCGCACCCCGTCGCTGTCCTGGACCAGCGAGGCGATCGAGCGGTCGAAATCGCTCGCCAGCGCCTGTCGCTCCTGCGAGATCGCCGCCCGGTCGAGCTTTTCGGCATAAGCGAGCATGATGTCCATTTCGAGCAGCGCGAGACGGTTGATCGCCGCGGTCAGGCGCGTCTGGCGCGCCGTGTCGCCGGCGCACGCCTCGATCACATAATGGATGGCGAGCTTGTGGCTCTCGCCGATGCACGACAGCACGGTCGCGATCGGCAGGCCGACGCGCAGCGCCATATGGGTGTTCTGGCACGCGATGGTCGCGGCCTCCTGCCCCCCGGCGTCGGCATATTTGGTCTGCATGTGCCGCGCGCTGCCGCGAATATAGGATTCAAGCAGTTCACCCTCGATCTTGCGGGTGACGATGGGCAGCGCGTTGAAGGCATCCCAATAGGCGGTCGCCAGCTGCGTCTCCAGCCCCGACAGGATCATGTGCACTTCGGCCCCGTCGGCGGCGAGCCGGCCGTCGAGGTCATAGGTCGGGAAGCGATCGGCCATCAGAACGGGCTCGATTTGCTGCTTATGAATCGGATTTTCCTTCACCATGATCCTGTTCCCTTGCCGACCCCGGGACGCGCAGGTCTGTCGCCCGCCATCATCCCAAACTGCGTCTGCCGGATATGGAAGGAAATTGGTAAATTCACCGTTAACCAGCGCGGCCGGTTTCGCTCGGTTCAGCGGCGCTCGGTGGGTTGGACGGGATAGCCTTCGAAGCCCTTTATGGTGCGCAGGGCAAAGGCGCTGTGCATCGCGGCGACACCGGGAAGGCGCGACAGGCAGTGGCGGTGCAGCCGGTCGAAATCGGCGACATTGCGCGCGGCGACGCGCAGCCGATAGTCGGACGCGCCTGACAGCAATTGGCACTCGAGGATTTCGTCGAAGCTTTTGACCGCGCTTTCGAAAGCGGTGAGCGCCTCTTCGCTCTGCGAGGTCAGGCTGATGTCGACGAACACGTCGAGACCGAGGCCGATCGTGTCGGGGGCGATGCGCGCGGCATAGCCGGTGATGATCCCCGCCGCCTCCATCGCGCGGATGCGGCGATGGCAGGCGGAGGCCGAAAGTCCGACCCGTTCGCCCAGTTCAGCGACGGGTTTTGGCCCCTCGCGCTGCAACAGGTTGAGCAGCTTTGCATCGATTCGATCGATCATGTCGCGTGTCTATCCAGAAAGACGCAAAAATATTGCGTGTTTATCGTCATGCGAACGATAGTTTGCAAGCAAATCCCGCCGATACGCTGTTATGTTTGCCCGAAGGCTTCGGATAGGCGAAAATGCGCGCGTCCGTTCCGGCAAATCGGAGAGATAGCATGATCATCGGCACCCCCAAGGAAATCAAGAATCACGAATATCGCGTCGGCCTGACGCCCGAGAGCGCCCGCGAACTGGTGGCACATGGTCACCGCGTCCTCGTCCAGACCGGCGCGGGCGAGGGCATTGGCGCTCACGACCGCTTCTATGTCGAGGCGGGCGCCGAGATCGTCGACAGCGCCGAAGAAATTTTCGCGAGCTGCGAAATGGTCGTGAAGGTCAAGGAGCCGCAGGCGGTCGAGCGCGCGATGCTGCGCGAAGGCCAGATTCTCTATACCTATCTCCACCTTGCGCCCGATCCCGAGCAGACGCGCGATCTGATGAAATCGGGCGCGGTGTGCATCGCCTATGAAACCGTGACCAGCCCCCATGGCGGCCTGCCGCTCCTGAAGCCCATGAGTCAGGTCGCGGGGCGCATGTCGATCCAGGCCGGCGCGACCGCGCTTGAAAAGGCGCACGGCGGCCGCGGCGTGCTGCTCGGCGGCGTGCCGGGCGTGGCGCCGGGCAAAATCTGCGTGATCGGCGGCGGCGTCGTCGGCTTCAACGCGGCGCAGATGGCGGCGGGGCTGGGCGCCGACGTCACGATCCTCGATCGTGATCCCGAAGTGCTCGAACGCGTCGGCACCTTTTTCGAAGCGCGCGCGAAGACCCGCTTTTCGAACCGCGCGAACCTTGCCGAATGCGTCGCCGAGGCCGATCTGGTCATCGGCGCGGTGCTGATCCCCGGCGCCGAAGCGCCGAAGCTCGTCACGCGCGACATGCTGAAGACGATGCGCCCCGGATCGGTCCTGGTCGACGTCGCAATCGACCAGGGCGGCTGTTTCGAGACGAGCCATGCGACGACGCACGCCGATCCGACCTATGTCGTCGACGGCATCGTCCATTATGCGGTCGCCAACATGCCCGGCGCCGTCGCGCGCACGAGCACCTATGCGCTCAACAATGTCACCCTGCCGCACGCGCTGCGCATCGCCGACCTCGGCTGGAAAGAAGCGCTGCGCCGCGACATGCATCTTTCGCAGGGCCTGAACGTATGGAATGGTAAGGTGACGTTCGAAGCCGTAGCCGAAGCGGTGGGAACGGACTATGTGCCTGTCGAGCAGGCACTCGCCTGACGCCAGACCATAGGATCAAGAGAGACGATGACCGAGCAAGTGCCGCCTCCCCCGCAAGACGAAGAAGAAAATGAAGTGCTGCGCGCCGCGCGCGAGCAGCAGGCCCAGAAGGAAGCCGCCGAGGCGACCGAGGCGGCCGACCGGGAGGCGGCGAAAGGCGGCCGCAAGATCGGCTGGAAGACGGCGGCGGGGATCGGCGTCGGTTCGGCCGCAGTGCTTGCGGCGCTGCTCTACGCGAACCGCGACAAGATCAAATAAGGCGCGTCGGCCCCGGACGATCCTTCGATCCCGGGGCCGGCTGCCTGCGAATTCTTGCCTCCATCGCCCCCTAAGCAATTGCATATCGTGCGCGCGGCGCTAAACCGGCGCCCATCGACCGACTAGAGTCACGGAATGGGGCTGATATGGCTGGCAAAGAACCGAGCGGGCGTCCGCTCTCGCCGCACCTCCAGGTGTATAAATGGGGGCCGCACATGGCGGTCTCGATCTTTCACCGCGTCAGCGGTGACGGGCTGGCCATCGTCGGTGCGCTGATGTTCCTCGGCTGGCTCGGCGCGATCGCGGCGGGCCCCGAGGCCTATGCGGCCTTCGTCGCCTGCGTCTGGCACGACCCTGCGGGCGGCGGCGTGCATCAGGTCACCAATATTCTGGGCAAGATCGTGCTCGTCGGTCTGACTTGGGCCTTTTTCCAGCATCTGTTTTCGGGGCTGCGCCACTTCGTCCTCGATACCGGCGCGGGTTATGAACTCAAGGCCAACAAGCTCTGGTCGACCGTCGTGATCGTGGGCGCGATCCTCGCGACCGCCGCGACCTGGCTCTATATCGCCAAGGAGGCGCTCAATGGGTAACGGAACGCCTCTCGGCCGGGTTCGCGGACTTGGCGCTTCGCACCACGGTACCGGCCACTGGCTGCAGCAGCGGCTGACCGCGCTCGGCAATGTGCTGCTCGTCACCTGGTTCGTCGTCTCGCTGCTCCGCTTGCCGCTCGGCGACCATGCCGCGCTGATGCAGTGGGCGTCGAAGCCGATGGTCGCCTTTGCGCTGATCCTGCTCGTGGTCAGCGTCTTCTGGCACCTGCGCCTCGGGCTGCAGGTGCTGATCGAGGATTATGTCCACGGCGAAGCGACGCGTCTGCTGTCGATCGTCCTGTTGAATTTCTATGCGTTCGGCGGCGCGGCCTATGGCATTTTCGCGATCGTGCGCATCGCGCTGGCGCCCGCCGCGCTCGGCCCGGGGGGCATGTGATATGACCGAAGCCTACAAGATCATCGACCACACCTATGATACCGTCGTCGTCGGCGCCGGCGGTTCGGGCCTGCGCGCCACGATGGGCAGCGCCGAGGCCGGCCTGCGCACCGCCTGCATCACCAAGGTGTTCCCGACGCGCAGTCATACCGTTGCGGCGCAGGGCGGCATTGCCGCCAGCCTCGGCAACAACAGCCCCGACCATTGGCAGTGGCATATGTACGACACCGTCAAGGGTTCCGACTGGCTGGGCGACCAGGACGCGATCGAATATATGGTGCGCGAGGCGCCCGCCGCGGTCTACGAACTCGAACATGCCGGCGTGCCCTTTTCGCGCAACGCCAATGGCACCATCTATCAGCGCCCGTTCGGCGGCCATATGCAGAATATGGGTGAAGGCCCGCCGGTGCAGCGCACCTGCGCCGCCGCCGACCGCACCGGTCACGCGATGCTCCACGCGCTCTATCAGCAGAGCCTGAAGTATGACGCGGACTTCTTCATCGAATATTTCGCGCTCGACCTGATCATGGAAGACGGCGTGTGCCGCGGCGTGATCGCGCTGTGCATGGAAGACGGCAGCATCCACCGCTTCCGCAGCCAGGCGGTCGTGCTCGCGACCGGCGGCTATGGCCGCTGCTATTTCACCGCCACCTCGGCGCATACCTGCACCGGCGACGGCGGCGGGATGGTGCTGCGCGCGGGCCTGCCGCTCCAGGACATGGAGTTCGTCCAGTTCCACCCGACCGGCATCTACGGTGCGGGCGTCCTCATCACCGAGGGCGCGCGCGGCGAGGGCGGCTATCTCACCAACTCCGAGGGCGAGCGCTTCATGGAACGCTATGCCCCCTCGGCGAAGGATCTGGCGTCGCGCGACGTCGTGTCGCGTTCGATGGCGCTCGAAATCCGCGAAGGCCGCGGCGTCGGTCCGCACAAGGACCATATCTTCCTGCACCTCGATCATATCGATCCCGCGGTGCTGGCGGAGCGTCTGCCGGGCATCACCGAAAGCGGCAAGATTTTCGCGGGCGTCGACCTGACGCGCCAGCCGCTGCCGGTCGTGCCGACGGTCCATTACAATATGGGCGGCATTCCCTGTAACTATCATGGCGAAGTCGTGACGCTGAAGGACGGCAACCCCGATGCGGTCGTCCCCGGCCTGTTCGCGGTCGGCGAGGCGGCGTGCGTGTCGGTCCATGGCGCGAACCGCCTTGGCTCGAACAGCCTGATCGACCTGGTCGTTTTCGGACGCGCGACGGGGCACCGGCTCAAGGAAATCGTCGCGCCCGGCGCCGCGCAGCCTGCGCTGCCCAAGGACAGCGCCGACCTCGCGCTTGGCCGCCTTGACCATTTCCGCAATGCGAGCGGCGGTTCGCCGACCGCCGAAATCCGCACGGAGATGCAGCGCGCGATGTCGCAGCACGCGGCGGTTTTCCGCACCGACGAGCTGATGGCCGAGGGCAAGGACAAGCTTGCCAAGACCTATGAGCGCATGAACGACGTCCATGTCGCCGACCGCAGCCTGATCTGGAACACCGACCTCGTCGAAACGCTCGAGCTCGACAATCTGATCGCGCAGGCGACGGTGACGATGCATTCGGCGTTCAACCGCAAGGAAAGCCGCGGCGCCCACGCGCACGAGGATTTCCCGAACCGCGACGATGCGAACTGGATGAAGCACACTATCAGCTGGTTCGACGGCTGGGGCGGCAAGGACGGCAAGGTGACGCTCGATTACCGCCCGGTCCACGAATATACGCTGACCGACGATGCCGAATATATCAAGCCGAAGGCGCGCGTTTACTGAGGACGCGTTTGTGACCGGGCGCCTTCGGGTGCCCGGATCGGCCGCTCCGCCTATTTGCCCAGAATATTGTCGATCGGATTGAGGTCGGAAAAGGGCCTGTCGACCTGCAGGCCCATCAGCCACAATTTGTAGCAGGCAACCGCGAAGAACATCAGCGCGATCGTCCACACGATGATCGTCTTGATGATGCGCCAGCGCTTTTCTTCATAGGCGGCGCGCGCGCGCGCCTTGTGATCGATGCCGAGTTCGCCCTCGAACTCGGCAATCAACTGCGCACGGCGAGTCCGCGAAATATTCGCAAGGCTCATCGCCTGCCCATCACTGGCCGAACGGGGGTCCGCCATCGTTGATCCCTGAATCCCAATAGTCCTGCATTGAACGATAGGGGGGAGCCCCTGATAAATGGTTAAGCGGGGCCTTGCTTTGCGATCAGTCGAGCGCGACCGCGACCAGTTTTATCCGCGCCGTCGCGCCGCGCAGCAGCGTCAGATCGCGGCGTGGCCGGCCGAGCGCGGCCGCGAGCAGGCGCAGCACCGCCTCGTTGGCGGCGCCGTCGGCGGGCGGGGCGGTGACGCGCAGCAAAACGGCGCCGGCCTCGATCCGTACCTCGTCGCGCCCCGCGCCAGGCGTCACGCGCACCTCGATCCGGCCGGTCGGCCGCGCCAGTGCGTCGAGCGCCTCGGTCAGCGCGGGATCGGGGCGATATTTCAGATGGTCACGACCAGCTTGCCGACGGCGCTGCGGTCGCCCAGCTTGGCGATCGCCTTGCCGCCATCGGCCAGCGCGAAGCGTTCGGTGACGCGCGGGCTGATCTTGCCCTGTTCCCAAAGCTGGAACAGGCGTGCGATATTGGCGCGGTTGCGCTGCGGCTCGCGGGCGGCGAAGGCTCCCCAGAAGACACCGGCGACGTCGCAGCTCTTGAGCAGGGTCAGGTTGAGCGGCAGGCGCGGAATGCCCGCGGGGAAGCCGACAACGAGGTAGCGTCCTTCCCATGCGATCGAGCGCAGCGCCGGTTCGCAATAATCGCCGCCGACCGCATCGTAGATCACATTGGCGCCGTCGCCGCCGACCGCCGCCTTGAACGTGTTGGCGAGCGCCTTCGAGGCCTCCTTGTCGAACGGCTGATAGCCATAGACGACGACTTCGTCGGCGCCGGCCTGACGTGCGATGTCGGCCTTTGCCTCGCTCGATACGCCGGCGACGACGCGCGCGCCGAATGCCTTGCCCAGTTCGACCGCGGCAATGCCGACTCCGCCCGAGGCGCCAAGGACGAGCAGCGTATCGCCTTCCTCGATATGGCCGCGATCGACCAGCGCATGAATGCTGGTGCCATAGGTCATCAGGAGCGCCGCGCCTTCGGCAAAGTCGCGCCCTTCGGGCAGCGGATAGCTATTGGCGGCATTGACCAGCGCCGCCTCGGCCATGCCGCCGTTGCCGCACGCCGCAATCACCCGGTCGCCGACCTTGAAATCGGTCACGCCTTCGCCGACCTCGGCCACGATGCCCGCGACCTCGCCGCCCGGGGCGAAGGGGCGCTGCGGCTTGAACTGATATTTATCCTCGATGATGAGCACGTCGGGGAAGTTGACCGCGCAGGCCTTCACATCGACGACCATCTGCCCTTTGCCGGGGGTGGGGCGCGCAACCTCGCCCAGTTCGAGCGTTTCGGGGCCGCCGGTCGCGGTCGACAGAAGAGCCTTCATCATCGTCTCCTTTTCCTGTTTCGTTGGTTATTCGGTGAGCGCGGGCTGCAGCCAGGGCCGCTCGGCCGCTAGTTTGGCCTCATAAGCGTCGATCGCCCCGCCGCTCTTTTCGGTGAGCGAGATCTCGTCGAGACCGCCGAGCAGGCACATCTTGCGGAACGGGTCGATTTCGAAGGTGAAGCGATCCTGAAAGGGCGTCGTCACCGTCTGCGTGTCGAGGTCGACGTGAATCGGATCGGTTGCCGCGACCTCGATCAGCCGGTCGACCGCCGCCTGCGGCAGCACTACGGGCAAGATGCCGTTCTTTACCGCATTGCCCGAGAAGATGTCGGAATAGCTGGGCGCGATGACGACGCGGATGCCAAGGTCGCCGAGCGCCCAGGCGGCATGTTCGCGGCTCGACCCGCAGCCGAAATTGTCGCCCGCGATCAGGATCGGAGCGCCCTTGTTCTCGGGGCGGTCGAACAGATTGTCGGGATCGGCGCGCAGGCTTTCGAACGCGCCGCGGCCCATGCCTTCGCGGCTCGTGGTCTTGAGCCAGTGCGCGGGAATGATGACGTCGGTATCGACATTCTTGAGCCCGAGCGGAATCGCGCGGCCTTCGACCTTTTCCAGTGGGGTCATGCCATCAACTCCCGCACGTCGGTGAGCTTGCCGGTCACCGCCGCCGCCGCCGCCATGGCGGGGCTCACAAGATGCGTGCGGCTGCCCGGACCCTGGCGGCCGACGAAATTGCGGTTGCTCGTCGATGCGCAGCGTTCGCCTGCGGGCACTTTGTCGGGGTTCATCGCAAGGCACGCCGAACAGCCCGGCTCGCGCCACTCGAGCCCTGCGTCGATGAAGATGCGGTCGAGTCCTTCGGCTTCGGCCTGCGCCTTTACCAGGCCCGATCCCGGAACGACGATCGCCCAGCGGACATTGTCGGCCTTTTTGCGGCCCTTGATGACCGCAGCGGCAGCGCGCATGTCCTCGATCCGGCTGTTGGTGCAACTGCCGATGAAGATGTTCTCGATCGCGACGTCCTGCATCCGCGTGCCGGGTTCGAGGCCCATATAGGCAAGCGATTTGGCGGCGGCGGCCTGTTTCGACGGGTCGGCAAAGCTCGCAGGATCGGGAACGATGCCGGTGATCGGCACCACGTCCTCGGGGCTGGTTCCCCAGGTAACGCTCGGTGCAATGTCGGCAGCGTCAATGACGACGGTCTTGTCATAGCTGGCGCCCGGATCGGTCGCGAGGCTGCGCCAATAGGCGACCGCAGCCTCCCAGTCGGCCCCCTTCGGCGCGTAGGGGCGGCCCTTCAGATAAGCGAAGGTGACATCGTCGGGTGCGATCAGGCCAGCGCGGGCGCCGCCCTCGATTGCCATGTTACTCACAGTCAGACGGCCCTCGATGCTGAGGCCGCGAATCGCGCTGCCGGTATATTCGATGACGTGGCCGGTGCCGCCAGCAGCGCCGATCACGCCGGTGATGTGAAGGATGATGTCCTTCGCGCTGACGCCGGGCCCGACATCACCCTCGACGCGCACTTCCATCGTCTTTGCGGGCTGGAGCAGCAATGTCTGCGTCGCCAGCACATGCTCGACCTCGCTCGTTCCGATGCCGAAGGCGAGCGCGCCGATGCCGCCGTGACAGGCGGTGTGGCTGTCGCCGCAGACGATCGTCGTGCCGGGCAGGGAGAAGCCCTGTTCGGGGCCGACGACATGGACGATACCCTGCTCGGGCGCCACCGCGTCGATGTAGCGGATGCCATATTCGGGTGCGTTCTTTTCGAGCGCCGCCAATTGCGCCGCGCTTTCGGGGTCGGCGATCGGCAGCCGGTTGCCCGCCGCATCGCGCCGCGCCGTCGTCGGCAGATTATGATCGGGAACCGCCAGCGTCAGGTCGGGACGGCGCACCGTACGGCCGCTCGCGCGAAGCCCGGCGAAGGCTTGCGGACTGGTGACTTCATGGACGAGGTGGCGGTCGATGAAGATCAGGCAGGTACCGTCGGGGCGCTGTTCGACGACATGCGCGTCCCAGATTTTCTCATAAAGCGTGCGGGGCCGAGTCATGCGGGTTCACTTACGCTGCCCACACAACTTTGCAAGCGAGTGGCGATCAAAAACGCAATTTTCGGTCGCCGATACCCATAGCGGGGAGTGAGGAGATGATGGCGCGGCTGCCTTAACCGGCCTATACTCTCCCCCATGTCGACGCTCGCCATCATCGCCCTTGTCCTTGCCACCGTCATCGCGATGGAGGGCGTCGCCTGGGCAAGCCACAAATATATCATGCACGGCTTCGGCTGGGGTTGGCACCGCGACCATCACGAACCGCACGGGCGTCGGCTGGAGAAGAACGACCTGTTCGCCATCGTCGGGGCCGCGATGAGCATTTCGATGTTCGCGATCGGCAGCCCGATGATCTTCGGTGCGGCGGCGTGGGAACCAGGAACGTGGATCGGCCTCGGTATCCTTTGCTATGGCATCATCTACACGCTGGTGCATGACGGGCTGGTCCATCAGCGCTATTTCCGCTGGGTACCGCGGCGCGGCTATGCCAAGCGGCTGGTGCAGGCGCACAAGCTGCACCATGCGACGATCGGCAAGGAAGGCGGGGTCAGCTTCGGCTTCGTCTTCGCGCGCGACCCGGCCAGGCTGAAGGCCGAATTGAAGGCGCAGCGTGAAGCAGGCGTCGCCGTGGTGCGCGAGGCGCTGGCGGACTGAACCTCGTCATTGCGCGGAGCGAAGCGACCAAGCAACTTCCGGCTGGCGGCGTTAAATTCCGATCGCTGGAGATTGCTTCCCCCGGCTTTCGCCGGGGTCGCAATGACGAAGGAGGAGGGCTCAGGCCGTCCGGTAATCCGCCGTAATTACCCCGGCTGCTGCCAGCTCGGCTTCGTGGCTTTCTTCGCGCCACTCTTCGGCGAGCGCCTGCCGCTCCCATTCGCGCATGGCGGGGTGCGCCAGCATATGGTCGACCCACGCCTGTCCCGCGCCGACGTCGAGGCCGTAAGTGCGGATACGAAAGGCGACCGGTGCGAAAAAGGCGTCGGCGGCCGAGAAGTCGGCGCCGGCGAGCCATGGGCCGCCGAACTTCGTCAAACCTTCCTCGAACAGCTCGCGGATGCGCGCGACATTGGCGGTGAGGGCGTCCGACATCGGCTTGGGCGTCACGCGGACGCCGACGTTCATCGTGCAATCGTTGCGAAGCGCGGCAAAGCCGCTGTGCATTTCCGCCACCGCGCATTGCGCCCAGGCGCGTGCGTCGGGATCGTCGGGCCAGACGCCATTGTGCCGGTCGGCGAGATAAAGCGTAATGCCGAGCGAGTCGTAGACGGTGCGCCCCTCGTGGAGCAGCGCCGGAACCTGACCAGTCGGCGAAAAGCTGCGGAAGGCGTCGTAATTGACGGGTTTGGCGAAAGGCTCGACGCGATCCTCGAAGCCGATGCCGAGCCCTTTCATCAGCATCCACGGGCGCAGCGACCAGCTCGAATAATTGCGGTTGGCGGTGATCAGCACATACATGCGTGGTGGCTCCTCACCCATTGCTGTCGTCGGCGCTCGGCGCAGTCGCGACGGGCGCGCGCTTGACCTTGGGGAGTTCGCTGAGGTCGAGCCAGGCCGCATCGGCGCGCTTGTGGTAGCTGTCGAGTGCGGCAAATGGGATGCGGAAGGGGAAGCCCCAGTCGCTGTTCCACAGCGCGACGACGCCGGTGCGCGTCGCGGGTTCGAAGATCATCGTGGCGCGATAACCCGACACGGCGCCCGAATGGCCCTGGAGGTGGAGCCCAGCATAGGTGAAGTTACGCCAGCCGAGGCCATAAGAGGCATCGCCGATCGCCTGCCGCAACGCGCCGCCATAGAGCCGCGCTGTGCCGACGCGCGGCTGGTGGGCGATTTGCAGCACATCCTTCGGCAGAACGTCGGGGCGATTACCCATCATCGCCTGCATCCAGGTCGCGAAATCGACGATATCGCTTTCGACGCCGGCGGCGGCGGGGACGCGCCAATAGGCTTCCTTGACCGGCTGGACGTGGCGCCCGCGGTGCGGCCGTGCCCAATCCTTCGCGCCCGTCAGCCGCTCTGCGCCATAGCCGGCGCTGACCATTCCGAGCGGCAGGAAAAAGCGGTCCTCGACGGCATCGCCGAAGGATTTGTGCGCCGCGGCGCCCAGAATCTCGCTCGCCGTGTCGAAGGCGACATTCTGATAGGTGTGGCAGGTGCCGGGCTCGCATTGCAGCGGCGCGCCGGCGAGGCTGGTGCGCAGGAGCGCCGGGCTCTGCCCTTCCTCCAGCTTTTCGTCATAGGCATTTTTGGTGAGGCCGGTGCGCTGGGCGAGCAGTTCGGCCAGCGTCACATGCGATTCGGCGCCGCCGGGGAGGCGTAGAGAACTGCGCCAGCTTGCGACCGGCCGATCGAGGTTCACCGCGCCATCCTTGCTCAGCGCCGCGGCCAGCGCGCCGGTCGCGGTCTTGGACACCGACGCCCAGCGGAACAGCGTGTGCGGGGTCACCGGCGCGCCGCTATCGGCGTCGGCGACGCCGTAGGTGCGTACGAAGCTCAGCTTGCCGTCCTCGACAACCGCCACCGCCAGCCCTGCCATTTCGGGGCGGGCGGCGAGATCAGTCAGTTGCCGGTCGAGCGCGCGATAGTCGATCCGTCCGCGCCATTTGTCGGGCGTGTCGGGCAGATTTTCAGGAGCGGCGAAGGGAATCGGCACGCTTGCCAGTGGCTGGCTGTCGCCCAGCGCCTGAACCCCGAACCAGCCGGCGAAAACGAGCGCGCCGGCCGCAATCAATATCATCAAAGCACGCAGCATGGACTCTCGATCAGACGGCGACCTCATATTTGGCCGTCGTCTTAGCTGCGACTTCGTCCGCCGTCACCCCCGGTGCGAGCTCGATCAGCCGGAACGGGCTGTCATGGTCGTCGCGCTTGAACACTGCGAGGTCGGTGATGATCATGTCGACGACATTCTTGCCGGTCAGCGGCAGGGTGCAGGCGGGGATGAATTTGGGGCTGCCGTCCTTGGCATTATGTTCCATGACGACGATGATCTTCTTGACGCCGGCGACCAGATCCATCGCGCCGCCCATGCCCTTGATCATCTTGCCGGGGATCATCCAGTTGGCGATGTCGCCATTTTCGGCGACTTCCATCGCGCCCAGCACAGTGAGGTCGATATGCCCGCCGCGGATCATCGCGAAGCTTTCCGCCGAGCTGAAATAGACCGACTGCGGCAGTTCGCTGATCGTCTGCTTCCCCGCATTGATGAGGTCGGCGTCTTCCTCGCCCTCGATCGGGAAAGGGCCGATGCCAAGCATGCCGTTTTCCGACTGCAGCGTAACGTCCATCCCGTCGGGAATGTGGTTGGCGACCAGCGTCGGGATGCCGATGCCCAGATTGACGTAGAAGCCGTCCTGTAATTCCTTCGCGGCGCGCGCCGCCATATCATCACGCGTCCAGGCCATGTCAGTTCGGCTCCCATTGCTTGTCGGAGGGGAAGATGTCGGCAAAGCCGCCGCGGATCGACGGGCCATAGACGGGGTTGGAGAAGAGGAACCAGCCATGGCCCCACAGCCCCGCGACCGGTCCGCTCGTCGCCATCGTCCTGCGGTCGGCGACCGACAGACCGCGCGCGTTGAACGCCTGCGCGAAATCGCCAAGCTGGTCGCCGCCCATCGCGATCACGCACCAGCGCGAGGCGATCAGCGCCCGGCGTCCGTCCTTGCTCGCGCCGTCGGGCGTGTCGCCCATCAGGAACAGCGTCTCACCATGCTTGAAATCGCCGAGGCCCGCGGCGCGCAGCGTATCCTCGCTGCCCTTGGGATTGGCGGCGCTGCGGTTGGTGTTGACGATGATCGTCACCCCCGCACCGCGCATGATCGCCAGCGCGTCGATGACGCCGGGCATCGCCACCGCCTTGCCGGCGCCGGTCTTTTCCCACTGGTCCCAGACGGCAGGATCGAAATCCTTCCCCTGCTCGGCAAAGTAGCGCATCGCGCCCACGTTCCAGATCAGCGTCTCGTCGGCGTCGAACACCGCCGCGAGCGGCTTGTCCCCGCAATCGTCGAACTTCGGCGCGACAGGCGTCGATCCTTCGGCGAGCACGACCTGGCGGCGCGGCGCCGCCGAAATCGCGGCCATGCGGACATAATCGGCCATGGTGCGATAGACCTGTGCCGAGGCGATCGCGCCCTCCGCCGAGCCATAGAGCCATTGCTGTCCCGCCGGCGGCGAGGTCGGCGTCGGCTTTTCACCGACCTGCGAGGCGATCACCTCCGCGCTGGGCGCCGCGGGCGCCGTCGTTGTCGCGGTCTGGGCGCAGCCGGCGAGCAGCAGGCCGGCCGAAAGGGCAAGCGCGCGCATCATGCGGCTTCCCGTGGGCGTACGGTGCGGAATTCGATCTTCTTGTCATAGGGCGCGCCGACGATCAGGCGCTTCACATAGATGCCGGGCAAATGGATGCAATCGGGATCGAGGCTGCCGACGGGGACGATCTCCTCGACCTCGGCGACGCAGATCTTGGCCGCGGTCGCCATCGGCTGGTTGAAGTTGCGCGCGGTCTTGCGGAAGATCAGATTGCCGCTTTCGTCGGCCTTCCAGCCTTTGACGATCGCGAGGTCGGCAAAGATGCCGCGTTCGAGGATATAATCCTGCCCGTCGAAATTCTTGACCTCCTTACCCTCGGCCACCGCGGTGCCGACGCCGGTCTTGGTATAAAAGCCGGGGATGCCCGCGCCGCCCGCGCGGCAGCGTTCGGCGAGTGTGCCCTGCGGACAGAATTCGACTTCGAGCTCGCCGGCCAGATACTGCCGCTCGAACTCCTTGTTCTCGCCGACATAAGAGGAGATCATCTTCTTGACCTGCCGCGTACGCAGCAGTTTGCCGAGCCCTTCGCCGTCGATGCCGGCATTGTTGCTGGCGATGGTGAGATCCTTTGTCCCGGCGTCGCGGATCGCGTCGATCAGCCGTTCGGGAATGCCGCACAGGCCGAAGCCGCCCGCGCAGATTTGCATGCCGTCGAAGAGCAGCCCTTCGAGCGCGGATGCTGCATCGGGATATTGCTTGTTCGCCATGACGGGACTCCCTTCCTCTGATCGGCTCGCGGATCGGCCCACTGATCGGCGGCGACCTTGGCGCAAATAAATCATCAATTCTAATTGTTCTATTTTTCGATTATCCATAACCGATGTCGATCAATCGCATCTCCATCTATCATCTCGAAACCTTGCTGTGGATCGACCGGCTCGGCACTTTCTCGGCGGCTGCCGAACGGCTCAACACGACGCAGCCCGCGGTGTCGGCGCGGATGCGCGAGCTGGAGCAGCGCCTGGGTTCGACGCTGTTCCGCCGCGACGGGCGCACCATGTCGCTGACCCCGGCGGGACGTAAACTCGTCAATGACTGCACCCCGCTGCTGCGCGACATGCAGCTCGCGCTGCTCGGCAGCGGCGGCTTCAACGAGGCGAGCGGCGTGGTGCGGATTGGCGCGGGCGAGATCGCGGCCGCAAGCTGCCTGCCGCCCTTCGTTGCTTCGCTGAAAGCCGACATGCCCAATGTCGCGCTCGAGATCGAGATCGACCTGACCGCGAATCTGATCCAGCAACTGCTGACCGGCCGCACCGACCTGGCCTTCGCGGCAGGGCCGATCGCGCACCCAGCGCTTCGGACCAGCCCGATCGGCGAGGTTGCGCTGCTCTGGCTCGCCAACCCGGCGGTCGCCGCGCTGTTCGAGCGCGGAACGGGCGAACAGCAGGTGCCCGTCTGGTCGCTCGCCAGCCCTTCGCCGATCCACGGCCGGATGCGCGAGGCGATCGCGGCGTCGCGGATCGCGCAGAAATCGCTGAACCTGTGCAACAACGCCCGGATGATGATCGACATCGCACGCGCCGGCGGCGGTGTCGGCATCTTTCCCGAACCGATGGTGCGCGCCGAGGTTGCCGCAGGCACGCTCGTCGAACTGGCGGGGCTGCCCGCGCTCGCGCCGGTCGAATTCCGCGTCGCGATGCGCGTGTCCGATACCGAACCGGTGCTGACGCGCATCTTCGATCAGGCCGCGGGCCTCAGCCTGACCGCGGGATAGCGCGGCACGCGAAGATTCGCCGCTTTTGACCCCGGTCAATGAACGATAGGTTCGCGCGGCGCATTATTCTGATGTTCACTGGATAAAGGAGGCCCCCAATGCGCTCAATTCTGGTTCACGCCGACAGCGATGCCGCGTCCGAAGGACGTTTGCAGGTCGCGCTTGATTGCGCCCGCCGTTTCGAAGGCCATGTCAGCCTGCTCATCGCGACGCCGCTGCGCGAATTCGTCAGCTTCGATCCGTTCGGCGGCACCTATTTCGCCGCCGAGGCGCTGGCGAAGGCGCAGGCCGACGATCTGGCGCTCGAAAGCCGGCTTGCCGACCGGCTGGCGAAGGAAGATGTGCCGTGGGACATCGAAATGGCCGACGGTGAAATCGTCAGCGCCTTGTCGGGCGCCGCGACGCTCGCCGATCTGGCGATCGTCAGCCTGCCCAAGGCGAAGGGCGATTTCCGCAGCGGCCCGCCGATGCTCGCGGGCGATCTTGCGCTGACCGCGTCGGTTCCGGTTCTGGCGCTGCCGCAGGACAGCAAGGCGCTCGATTTCGACAAGCCGGCGCTGATCGCGTGGAATGGCAGCCCCGAAGCCGCCCATGCGGTGCGCGCCGCGGTTCCCTTTCTGAAGGACCGCCCGGTCGTGATCGTCACGATAGGCGGCGACGAGGGCGATTTCGCGGCCGAAGATGCGGCGCGCTATCTGTCGCGTCACGGCATCCACGCCGAACTGCGCGCGATCGAGCGCGGTGCCGAAACCCCCGAGGAGCGGATCGAAAAGGAAGCCGGCGCGCTTGATGCAGGTCTGATCGTGATGGGCGCCTTCGGTCGCAGCCGGCTGCGCGAGACGATCTTCGGCGGCGCCACGCAATATCTGGTGACGGGCGGCCGCTATCCGCTGCTGCTCGCGCACTAGGCCGGAAAGACAGGCCTGGACGACGGCGAACGACCGAAGCCTGCCACATCCACCCGCGTCATCCCGGATCAAGTCCGGGATGACGCGGGCCAATGTCCCCTTCTGGACCCTCAGGGTAGCGGCACGCCCAGTGCGGCGGACAGGTCGGCTAGCGCCTGTTCGCCGCTCGTCACCTTGATCGCGTGCATGCCGAGCCCCGCGGCGGGTTTGCAGTTGATGCCAAGGTCGTCGAGGTAGATGCAGGCGGCGGGCTCGACGCCCAGTGCCGCGCACATCATCTGATAGATGCGCGGGTCGGGTTTGCGCACGCCGACCTTCGACGATTCGATGACATGGTCGAAGCGCGCCATGATCGCCGCGACCTCGGCCGCCATTGCTTCGCTGCGCGCCATGCCGGCGCCCTTGCCCGACGGGACATTGTTGGTGATGCAGCCGATCGTGAAACCGCCGGCCTTCAGCGTGTCGAGCGCCGCGACCATTTGGGGGCGCACCGCGCCGGCGAGGACTGCCAGAACCGCTTCGCCTTCGAGGTCGTGACCCAGCGCGCGCGCTTCTTCGGCGAACAATGTGTCGAAGGTCGCGGCGTCGATCTCGGCGCGCTCGAACAGCGCCCAGGCATTGGCGTCGGGATTGCGCGCATTGACGCCGCGCACGAAATCGCGCGGTAGCCCGCGTTCGGCTTCCAGCCGGTTGAACGCCTCGAAGGGCGAGGCGGTGATGACGCCGCCGAAGTCGAAGATCACATGCGTATATTGAGCCATGCCGACGGCCATGCCGCGCGCTATCGTCCAAGATCAAGCGAATTTGACCGCATCTTTCGGGACGCCACGCCCCTGCCGCTACGGCAAGGCGCGGCGCTGTTCATTCACCGGAGGATTTATGCTGCTCGAAGGAAAGACCGTCATCATCACCGGCGCCAGTTCGGGAATCGGGCGCGCCGCCGCGCGGCGGTTTGCGCGTCACGGCGCGCGGCTCGTGCTCGGCGGACGCGACCGGGCGCGGCTTGATGCCGTGGTCGCCGAAATTGCCGCCGATAACGGAACGGCGCGCGCGGTCGCGGGCGACGTTGCCGATGCGGCGACGCACGAGGCGCTGGTTGCCGCCTGCGCGCCGTGGGGCGGGCTCGACATAGCCTTCAACAACGCGGGGACGGTCGGCGCGCTCGCCCCGCTCGCCGATCAGGCGCCGGGCAATTGGGCCGCGGTGATCGCGGCCAATCTGACCGCCGCCTTTCTGGGCGCCCGCGCGCAGATTCCGTCAATGCTGGCGCGCGGCAAGGGCGCCCTGATCTTTACCTCAAGCTTTGTCGGCAACAGCGTCGGCCTGCCGGGCATGGCCTGTTACGGCGCTGCCAAGGCGGGGCTGCTCGGGCTCGTGCGCGGGATCACCGCCGATTATGGCGCGGCGGGCATTCGCGCCAATGCGCTGATCCCGGGCGGGACCGATACGGCGATGGCGGGCGATGCCAAGTCGAAGGCATGGGCCGCCGGCCTGCACGCAATGAAGCGCATCGCCGAGCCCGACGAGATCGCGCAGGCGGCGCTGTTTCTGGCGAGCGATATGGCGAGCTTCGTTTCGGGATCGGCGCTGTGGGCCGAAGGCGGCAACGCCGCGGTCAAGCTCTGAGCGGGAGGGGGACGCAGGAGGGGGCGCTGCGTCAGGGGATGACCAATATCCCCGCCGCGGGATCGGCGCGTCCCGACAGCATTTCGCGATAGGCATCGAGCGCCGCGGCGCCACCTTCGCGCCGGTCGATGCGCGCGATGCGCGGCGCAACCGCCATGAAGCCCAGCCATGCCTCGGCGATCCGCTGCCCGAAGCCCGCGGCGCCCCAGTCGCCGACGCGCTTCTGGCTGCGGCCGGGGGCGAAGAAGCCCTGCCGTTCGGGGCTGGCCAAGGCCGCAGCGTCGGCCTCGGCGTCCCAGTGCGATTTGCCGACGATGATCGATACCTTCAGCGCATCGCCGAAATGTCCGTGCACCGCGCGGGTGACCGCGCCATTGCCCGCCATGTCGACAAAGGCCGACGGCACCGCAGCGTCGAGCATAGCGATATCGTCATAGGCGATCACACGGTCGTAGATGCCCTGCGCGGCCAGCGCCGCGACATTGGCCTTGCTCGTCAGTCCGATGCTGACGGGGCGGGGCCCCGCACGCTGGGCGAGCGCGAAGCCGAGGCCGATCGCGGTCTTGCTCGACGCGCTGGCGATCAGGATCTGGTCGGCGCCATAATCGCCTTCATCCTCGAACTGGTCGGCGATCAGCCAGCCGGTGAGGAAGAGCGGACGGAAGATCGGCCAATAATCATGATGATCGGCGCGATAGTCGGGCAAAGCCTCGATCCGCTGATATTGATTGTAAATGGGGGGCAGGGTGGTGCGCCGCGGCGTGATGTCGGTGAAGCCGCTGGCGCCGATCTTGCCCGCGCTGAGCACCGCATGACTTGCCATCGGATAATAGCCGTAAAAGCGATCGCCGGGCGCGATGCCCTCGGCGGCGCTCTCGATCACGGTGGCGAACCCCCAGACAGGCAGGCGGGCGGGCGCATCACGCTCGGCGAAAAAGTCCCAATAACCCTGGTCGTTGCCGAACAGTCCCGCAGGCTTGCCGAAGACGGCGTAGGTTATGTTGTTCGCCGTCATCGCATAGCTGTCGACGCGCACACGAACCTCGCCGGCGCGCAGCGGCGCATGATCTGCCCGTGCAAGTGCCGCCTTCGAAATCGTGTCGCGATCGATGTCGATGGTCCAGGCCGTATCGTTCATACTTCTCTCTCCCGTCAGCCCAGCGGCGCTTCGAACAGCGATCCGATCGCGATGGTC
Organism: Sphingopyxis sp. GC21; assembly: GCF_025727575.1. NCBI lineage: Bacteria > Pseudomonadati > Pseudomonadota > Alphaproteobacteria > Sphingomonadales > Sphingopyxidaceae > Sphingopyxis > Sphingopyxis sp. GC21. The sequence continues at coordinate 173,956 of NZ_CP095845.1, forward strand.
AGCGCCATGGCGAAGGCGCCCCAGAAGGTAACGCGCAGCACGGGGCGCAGCATCGGCGCATTGCCCGCCCACGCGCCGAGCGCGCCGAGGATTGCGAGGAAAACGAGCGACGCGCCGGACACCGTCCATGGCAGCGACGATCCCGTATCGAGGAAAACCACCAGCAGAGGCAACGCCGCGCCCGCAGTGAAGCTGGCGGCCGATGCGACGGCGGCCTGCACCGGACGCGCCTTCATATGGTGGGTCAGCCCCAGTTCGTCGCGCAAATGGCTGTCGAGCGCATTGTGCGCGGTAAGCTGCGCGGCGACCTGTTCGGCGAGCGGACGGTCGAGCCCGCGCTCCTGATAGATTTGGGTCAGCTCCTCCAGCTCGAATTCAGGGTCGGTGGCGAGTTCGTGCCGTTCCTTTGCAATGTCGGCCTTTTCGGCGTCGCCCTGCGAACTGACCGAGACATATTCGCCCGCCGCCATCGACATCGCGCCAGCGACCAGCCCGGCGGTGCCGGTGAGGAGGATGGAGGGTTGCGCCGCGCCCGCCGCCGCGACCCCCGCGATCAGGCTCGCGGTCGAGACGATGCCGTCGTTGGCGCCCAGGATTGCGGCGCGCAGCCATCCGATCCGCGCGACGGCGTGGGTTTCGCGGTGAGTATCGCGGCGCATATCTTCCCCTTTTCCGACCGGCGGCCGATCAATATTGCAGCGTCAGTCCCGGCCGGTTCCAGCGCGTCTTTACCAGCCGCCCGGTGCCCGACAAGGTGATATAGGCATCCTGCATGTCGGCGCCGCCAAAGGCGATGTTGGTGGTGAAAATATCGTCGGTCGCGACGAACTCCACCAACTCTCCCGACGGCGACACGACGCTGATCCCGCATTCGCCGATGGTCGCGACGCAGATATTGCCGCTCGCCTCCATCGCCAGGCTGTCGAAGAATTTATAGCCGGCGGGGCGATAGAGCGGGATGCCGGGGCCGCCGGGACCGGCGTCGGGGGCGACCTTGCCGGGCGCGGTGATGTTGAACTTCATCAGGCGGCAGGTGTAGGTCTCGGCGGCGTAGAGCGCCTTGCCGTCGGGTGAGAGGCCGACGCCGTTCGGATTGTTCGACGGAAAGATCACTTCCTCGATAAAACTGCCGTCGGCCTTGGCATAGAAGATGCCGACGATGTCGTGACATCGCTTTTCATAATCGACCTTGCCATGATCGGTGAACCAGAAGCCGCCGTGGCTGTCGAACATGATGTCGTTGGGGCCGCGCAGCACGACGCCGTTGTCGCCCGATTTGTAGAGGATTTCGACCGCGCCCGTTTCGATATCGATGCGTTCGATGCGGCCGCCCGAATAATCCTTCGCGATGCCGTGCGGCGCCAGATAGCCGTTCGATTCGGTATATTCGAAGCCGCCGTTGTTGCAGCAGTAAAGCTTGCCGTCGGGACCGATCGCCAGACCGTTGGGGCCGCCGCCGGGCGCCGCGACCACCACCTTGCGGCCGCCGGGCCAGCAGCGCGTGATGCGGCCGGCCTCGATCTCGGTCACGATGACGCTGCCGTCGTCCATCACCACCGGCGCTTCAGGAAAGCGCAATCCGTCGGCGATCAGTTCAAACTCGGCCATTCTCGTCTCCCTTGCTCTCATGCCCTTGCTGTGCTTTGCGCGCATCATGCCCGTTCGCACGCTCTTCGCCACAAATTTTTACGAGGCCGACATTGCCGCGCCCGACCTATTGCAAGAGCTGGAGGAAAGCTGCCGGCTGTTCGCTCGCGAGGATGGCGCGGGCAAGGCGTGGAGCCGCGCGCACGGCTATCGCGGCTACACCAGCTACGCCAGCCTTGACGACCTGCCCGACCGCGACCCCGCCTTTCACGACCTCAAGCGCCTGCTCGACAAGCATGTGAAGGCCTTTGCCAAGGCGTGTCACTTTGATCTCGCCAAGCCGCTCAAGCTCGACAGCCTGTGGGTCAATGTCCTCAAACCCGGCGGCACGCACAGCGGGCATATCCACCCGCACAGCATCGTATCGGGCACCTTCTATGTCGCCGTTCCGTCCGGATCGGGCGCGCTGAAGCTCGAAGATCCGCGACTCGCGATGCTGATGGCGGCGCCGGGGCGGAGCGAGGATGCGCCCGAGAGCCTGCAGCCCTTCATCTATGCCGCGCCCGCGGCGGGGCGCATTTTTCTGTGGGAAAGCTGGCTGCGGCACGAAGTGATGCCGAACGCCGGCAAGGACGAACGGATCAGCATCAGCTTTAACTATCGCTAATCGCTCCTATATGGGCGCCATCTGATGACCCTCCATTTCCCGTTCGATGCGAACGGATCAGACAGGAAATTGCCCAATGACCGCGACCTACGACGCCGACCTCCAGCTTTTCATCGACGGTGCCTGGCGGAGCGGCGAAGGGCGCGAGGCGCGGCCGGTCTATAACCCCGCGACCGCGGCGACGATCGCCGAGCTGCCGGTGGCGACCGCGGCCGACCTCGACGAAGCGCTTGCCGCCGCCGCGCGCGGCTGGCCGGTCTGGCGCGCCAAGACCCCTGACGAGCGCGCCGCGCTGATGCGCAAGGCTGCCGGACTGATCCGCGAACGCGCCGACCATATCGCGACCTTGCTTACGCTCGAACAGGGCAAGCCGATCGCCGAAGCGCGCGGCGAAGTGCTTTCGGCCTCGTCGTTGCTCGAATATTTTGCCGAACAGGGCAAGCGGATCGAGGGCCGCGTCGTGCAGCGTCCGGCGGGTCAGCGCGCGATGGTGCTGAAACAGCCCGTCGGTCCGGTCGCGGCGTTCAGCCCGTGGAATTTTCCTGTCAATCTGATGATCAAGAAGGTCGCGCCAGCGCTCGCCGCGGGCTGTGTCGTGATCGCCAAGGCGCCCGAGGAAACGCCGGGCTGCACCAGCGCGATCATGCGCTGCCTTGCCGATGCGGGCATCCCCGGAGATGTGGTCCAGCTCGTCTATGGCAATCCCGACATGATCAGCCGCCACCTGCTCGGCAGCGAGGTGATCCGCAAGGTCAGCTTCACCGGATCGACCGCGGTCGGCAAGCATCTGATGAAGCTCGCCGCCGACCGGGTGCAGCGCATCACAATGGAGCTCGGCGGACACGCCCCGGTGCTGGTGTTCGACGATTGCGACCTTGAAACGACGCTCGACCGCGTCGTGACGCAGAAGTTCCGCAACGCCGGCCAGGTCTGCGTCTCGCCGACGCGCTTCTATGTGCAGGACGGCATCTACGACGCCTTCGTGAAGGGCTTTGCCGAACGCACCGCGCGCGTGAAGATCGGCAGCGGGCTCGACGCCGGCACCCAGATGGGACCGCTCGCCAACGCGCGCCGCGCCCCCGCGCTGGAGGCGATGATTGCCGATGCGACCGCAAAGGGCGCGCGGGTGATCGCGGGCGGCGCTGCGACGGGCGAGGGCTATTTCTTCCAGCCGACGGCGCTGGCCGACGTTCCGCTCGACGCCGATGCGATGAACAACGAACCTTTTGGCCCGATGGCGCTGATCCGGCCGTTTGCGACCGAAGAAGACGCGCTCGAACAGGCGAACCGGCTGCCCTATGGCCTTGCCGCCTTCGCCTTCACCGAAAACGGCCGCCGCATCAACCGCGTCGCCGACGGCATCGAAAGCGGCATGGTCGGGATCAACAGCTTCGTCATCTCGGCCAATGACATGCCCTTCGGCGGGATCAAGGAGTCGGGCTTCGGCAGCGAGAGCGGACCCGAGGGTCTCGACGGTTATCTGGTCGCCAAGGCGGTGCATATTTACTGAGCGGCCAAAAGCTTCGCGTGTGCTCCCGCGCAGGCGGGAGCCCAGAGCGTCCTGAAGCGAAGCTCGCCTAATCTGGCTATGGGTCCCCGCCTTCGCGGGGACAGGCGGGGCGTCAATCGCGCTCCAGCGCCACGAAATCGCGGCCCAGCGGCGCCAGATGCGCGCCGCCATCGACGAAGATCGTCTGCCCCGTCACCGCCTCGGCGCGGGCAAGCCAGGCGACGGCGTCGGCAATATCGTCCGGGGTCGGCAGCGCGCCGAGCGGCATGCGCGCCGCAAGCCGCGTCATCTGTCCCGCACTGTAATCGTCGGTGGGGAGGGTCAGCCCCGGTGCAACTGCATTGACGCGCGCGCGCGCGCCGAAGGCGACCGCCAGCGTTGCCGTCGCCTGCCACAGCGCCTGCTTCGACAGGCTGTAGGCAAGCTGGTCGGGCACCGGGTTGGCGATGCGCTGGTCCAGGATGTTCACGATCGCGGGACGCCTGCCGCCTTCGTTCGCGGCGACCAGCGCGCGCGCGAGCATCACCGGCGCGTGATGGTTGATCTGCATCGTTTCGGCCAGCGCGGCGCCGGTGAGCGTGTCCCATTCGCCCTCGGGAAACAGCGAGGCGTTGTTGACGAGCAGCACGGGCGCACGGCCGAACTTTGCGGTCACCGCGGGCACCAGCGCATCGACGGCGGCCGGATCGGCGAGATCGGCGGCGAAGCGGTGACATTCGGCGCCCGTCTCGGCCAGCGCCTCGGCCAGCACGGCGTCGGCCTCGCCGGGGCTGCGCTTGTGGATTGCGAGCGCATAACCCTCGCGCGCAAGCCGCGCCGCGATCGCCGCGCCGATCCGGTGCAGACCACCGGTGACGAGCGCGATCGGCGCCGCTGTCATTTGCGCGTCCGGCGCATCGTGATGCCGATCTCTTCGCCGTCCTCGGCGATCGCGAGCTTGACGATCTTCACCTCGACCTCTTCGACCTTTTCGTCCTGCAGGAACAGCGTGTCGATGATATGGTCGGCGACGCTTTCGATCAGCACGAAATGGACGTCCTTGGGCAGTCCCTCGGTCGCCGCGAATTTCAGGTTCATATAGTTTTTGGAGGCGCTGAGCGGGGTTGCCGGGTCATAATGATCGGCCATCACCAAGCGCGCGCGCACCGAAATGCGCAGCGGCTGCGGAAGGTGGGTTTCCTCGGAGTAAATGCCGGTCAGCACATCGACGGTCAGCCCGTCCACTTCCAGCCACAATGTGTCGGTCACAAGAAATTCCTGTCGTACGGGCGCGACATTCGGCTTTCCATTGCCGGTCGGCGACCCTAAAGCGCCGCCGCATTAGCGAAAGGGTGCGCGTTGGTCGAGTTACTTCCATTGTCCGAAATCGAACCGCAGGCGGTCGAGGCGCTCCTCGACGCCGCTTTCGGATCGGACCGCTTTGGACGAACCGCCTATCGCATCCGCCTGGGCATGGATGCAGTTCCCTGCCTCAGCTTCGCCGCCGTCGAGGATGGCGCGCTGGTCGGCACGATTCAGTGCTGGCCGGTCGCGCACCGCGATGTGCAGGGAAGGGCGACGCCGTTGGTGATGGTCGGCCCGGTGGCGGTGCGCCCCGACGTCCAGCGCGGCGGCCACGGCCGGGCGCTTATGGACCATATGCTCGAAGCGGCGCGGACGATGGCCGACGGCGCCCTGATGATGATCGGCGATCCCGAATATTATGGCCGCTTCTTCGGCTTCACCGCGGACGCGACGGGAGCGTGGGACTTGCCCGGCCCCTATGAAAAGCACCGCCTGCTCGCGCTCGCCGTCAACGGTCGCGAGGTGCCCGTCGCTGCGGGGATGATCGGCCCGCGCTGAAGGATCGCGACGCCTCTGTTTGCGGGCGCTTAGGCGACCCCGTGATACCACCACACGCCGCCGCGATCCTCCTTGCGCACCCGGCCTTCGACCTCGAGCCGCTTGAGATGCGCCAGCGCTTCGCCGGTCGCCAGATTCTGGTTGTGGGCGCCGATCGGGCGGTTGAACAGTAGCGGGAAGGTGTCGACCGCGCGCATCGGCGCTTCGGCGACCGCTTCGGCAACCTTGTAGAGCCGCATGCGGTGTTCGTCGCGCAGCGCCATCAGGCGGACGTGCAGCCCGCGAAAGGGCTCGCCATGCGCAGGACAGGTCACGACGTCGGCGGGAACGGTCGCGAGCAGCTTGTCGATCGAGGCGAGCCATTCGCCCAGCGGATCGGCATCGGGTTCGGTGATGTTGACCGACACGTTCGAACTGATCCGCGGCAGCACCTGATCGCCCGAGACCAGCACGCCTTCACGCTCGTTCCACAGGCACGCATGTTCGGGGCTGTGGCCCGATCCGGTGACGACGCGCCACATGTGTTTGCCGAAATCGATCCGGTCGCCGTCGGCGATGCGGACATAGCTGCGCGGCAGCGCGAAGATCATGCGCTGAAACATGTTCCAGCCGTCCGCACGCTGGCGCTCGATCGCCTCGTCGTCCCAACCCGCGGCGCGCGACTGGGCCAGCACCTCGTCGGGGGCGACGTCGGAGGAATCGGCGACGATGGCGCGCGCGGTGAGCATTTCGCCGCGCGTCATCCACAGCTTCACCTGCTGCTTCTTCGCGATCCAGCCGGCAAGCCCGATATGGTCGGGGTGCAGATGGGTACCGAACACGCGCGTGATGCGCGTGTCCGCGAGCGGCCCGGCATAGAGTGCTTTCCAGGCGTCCGAACAGATGGTCAGGCAAATGCCCGTATCGACCACCGCCACCCCGTCGGAGCCGTCGGGCGCAGCGTCGTCGAGCAGCCAGCTGTTGATGTGGCCGAGCGAACCCGGCATCGGGATGCGCGCCCAGCTGATGCCATCGGCGATGCGGATCGTTTCGCCGATCCCCGGTGCGGCGTCGCCCCAGGGATAGGTCAGGCCGGCGTGGCTCGTCGCGGTGAAGCTGTCGTCCTGGGTCAGCGACGCGTCCGGCGAACCGCTGGCCGCCGGAATATCATCCTCGTCGCCGCCGACCGCCATGCGTCAGGCTTCGTCGTCCGAATGATCCTCTGCCGCGCGTGCTTCGGCGGCGGCGCTGCGCTCGGCGCGCAGTTCCTCGAGCAGCGCCTCGCGGTCGCCTTCGAAGCGGCTGTCTTCGGGGGCTTTGATCCCCGCCTTTTTCGCCGCCTTCGCGACGATCGCGTCGAGTTCGCGCTGCGAGCAGAGACCGAGCGTCACCGGATCCTTGGGCACGATGTTCGCGCTGTTCCAGTGGCTGCGATCGCGGATCGCGCCGATGGTGTTGCGCGTCGTGCCGATCAGCTTGCCGATCGCGCCATCCGACACTTCGGGATGGTTCTTCAGGATCCAGGCGATGCCGTCGGGCTTGTCCTGACGCTTGCTGACCGGCGTGTAGCGCGGGCCGCGGGTGCGGCGGATGGTATCCTGCGCCTGCTTCGTCATCTTGAGCTTGTAGTTCGGGTCGTTCTGGCCCTTTTCAATCTCTTCCATCGACAGTTCGTGGGCGCGAACCGGATCGCGGCCGGTATATTTGGTCGCGGCGGTCTCGTCGGCGATCGCCTGCACTTCCAGGATGTGGATGCCGCAATAATCGGCGATCTGCGCAAAGGTCAGGCCGGTGTTGTCGACCAGCCAGGCGGCGGTCGCATGCGGCATCAGCGGGGTGGCATCGGCATTGGCCATGACTGCTTCTCCAAAAGCGGAAATAATAAGGGCCGCCCCTCGCGGGGCGGCCGGACATTGGCCGCGGCTTTATACGCCTTTGCCGATGGCGGCAAGCCCCGGCGATTCGGCGGCGTTTACAGCAATATTGTTTCGATCCGCCCGGCGATGTGCCGCTTCGCTATTTCCAGAGGAACGCCAGCATCCCGATCAGGCCTTTCGCCTCTGCCGAGCCGGCCGGAACGGGCGGCAGATAGGCGCGGCAGTCGAGACAGGCGGCCTGTACCGATCCGCTGCTCGTCAGCATCTGCACATCCTGCACCAGCCGGCGCTCGGCGAGGGTGCGGTTCATTGCCGCAATACCGAACCAGCCACGCGGCGCGAGCGCGGTTTCATCCTGCTCGGCGCCGGTCCAGGCGGCGAGCATCTTCGACCACTCGCTCGGCTCTTCCTCGAAATATTTGGCGTGGAAGGCGCCATCGACCTTGGCAAGCTTCGCCGCGGCCGCGAGCGCGTCGGGCAGGCCGCCGAACTGGTCGACCAGCCCGATCTGGCGCGCGGTGCCGCCAGCCCAGACGCGGCCCTCGGCGATCGCTTCGATCTTTTCGACGGGCTGCTTGCGGCTTTTTGCGACGAGGCCGGTGAAGCGGGCATAGACGTCCTCGACCCCCGCCTGCGCGAGCTGGTTGAACTCCTCGTTGACGCCGCCGAGGATGTCGGGCTGGCCCGACAGCGGCGTCGTGCGGATGCCGTCGGTGGTGACGCCGATCTTGGCGAGCGTCTTGTCGAAGCTCGGCAGGATGCCGAACACGCCGATCGAGCCGGTGATCGTCTCGGGCTCGGCGAAGATGCGGTCGGCGGGGGTTGAAACCCAATAGCCGCCCGAGGCCGCAACATTCGCCATCGAGACGACGATCGGCAGCTTTTTCGCCTTGGCGACGAGCAGCGCCTGGCGGATCTGTTCGGACGCCAGCACCGATCCGCCGGGCGAATCGACGCGCAGCACGATCGCCTTGACCCCGTCGTCCGACGCGGCGTCGAGAATATGTTCAGCGATCGTATCGCCGCCAGCGCTGCCGGGGCGCGCCTTGCCGTCGACGATGGTGCCGACGACGGGAACGACCGCGATCGCGGCGCCCTTGGCTTCGGGCGGGTTGGCGGCGACCCAGTTTTTGAGCGGGATCGCATTATAAGCCCAGGGCTGGCTATCGTCGGGCGCGCCGGCGATTTCGGCGACGCGCTCGCCAAAGGCGAGCCGGCCGCCGATTTTGTCGACCAGGCCGGCGTCGAGCGACGCCTTGCTGAGATCATTGTTCGCAGCCTTCACCACCGCGGCTGGCGTGGCCAGCACCGCGTCGAGCTTTGCCTGCGGCCGCGCCTTCTTCACTTCGGCGAGCCAGGTGTCCCACAGCACCGAGGCGTAGGCCAGATTGGCCTCTTTCGCCTCGGGCGACTGGTCGCTACGCAGATAAGGTTCGACCGCGCTCTTGAAAGTGCCGACGCGATAGATGTTCGCAGTGATGCCGAGCCGGTCCATCAGCCCCTTGTAATAGAGGCGCGATCCGCCGGGACCGGCCACGGCGACGCCACCGATGCTGTCGGTCCATATTTCGCTCGCGTGCGCGGCGAGCTGATAGCTGTCGGTCGTATAAGCGGTGGCGAAGGCGAGCACGGGCTTCTTAGCCGCCCGCACCTTGTCGACCGCGGCGCCGACTTCGGCAAGCGATACCTGTCCGCCGCCGACGAAGCGATCGAGGTCGAGAACGACGGCGCTGACGCGGTCGTCTTTCGCCGCGGTTTCGATAGCGCGGACGACGTCTCGGGTGCGATATTCCTTCATCCGATCGCCGCCCGACACGGCGGCAAAAGGATCAACCTCGGCCGGTTGTTCGCTCAGTACGCCGTCGAGTTCGACGACGAGCGCGCCCTTGCTGACGGGCAGCGACGCATTGGGACGGCCGGAGAGCAGCGCGAACAGCCCGACGAAAAAGAGCAGGAGGAACAGGAGCGCGAGCCCGTCCTTGATCGCGACGAGCAGGTTCCAAACCTTGCGCGGAAAGCTGGTGCCACCGCGCGGCCGGTCGTCGCCCGGCAGCGGGCGGCGAACCGGAATGGCCCAGGGGCCTGCGGAATCGGGGGTCTGGGGCGGCGTGGCGCTGGTGTCGGTCATGCCCCCGTGCCTAATCCGCCCGCCCGGCCTTGGCAATCCAAGCTTCGACGGGCGTCCGACGAAGCCCCACCGGCGACGTCAGAGCCAGCCCTGTTCGCGGTACCAGCGCACCGTTCGGGCCAGTGCCTCATCGGTGGCGAGCGCGGGCTGCCACAGCGCTGTTGGCGGCTGTGTCCCGGCGGCTGCGACCCAGTCGGGATGCGCGATATAGGCGGCGCGGTCGGGAGTCAGCTTGGCGCGATCGCGGCGGACGAGGCGGTCGAGATGCCCGCCCGCCTTGAGCACCGCCGCCGGCACCGACAGCGCCGGCACGTTCGGCCGCCCGATCGCGCGGCCGATAGCTTTCGCAAATTCGCGGTGCGTCCAGCCCCCGTCCTGACCGTCGTCGGGTTCATAGATCCGGCCAACGGTTTCTTTGCGGTCGGCCGTCACCGCCAGCAGCAGGCGCGCAAGTTCGTCGACATAGATCGCCGACATACGCCCTGGCGGGGGGAGCAGCGCGATGCCGCGGCCCACCATGCGGAACAGGTCGAGCATGTCGGTGTCGCCCGGGCCGAAGACGGCGGGCGGCCGGATGATGGTCCATTCGAGCGCGCTTTCCATCACCACGGCTTCGGCGCGCTCCTTCGACCAGCCATAGTTGGAAAGCGCCGGCTGGCGCGCGGCGAGCGACGAGACGTGGACGAAGCGCGCCACCCCCGCATCGCGGGCGGCGGCTACCACATTGGCGGTCGCTATGGCATTGCCCGCCTCGAACGCGGCGCGCGTCGGCACGTTGACGACGCCGGCGATGTGCAACACCGCATCGGCGCCCGCGATCATCGCAGCAAGGCTGTCGGGCCGGTCGAGCGCGCCGTCGATCCAGGTAACGCCATCGCGCGGTTCTTGCGCCCGCCGCGTCAGCGCCCGCACCTGCCATCCGGCCGCAACCGCCCGCTGCAATGTCGCGCCGCCGACGAAGCCGGTTGCGCCGGTCATGGCCAGAACGCGCGGCTGGTCCGGCGCCGTCACAACAGGACCAGATGGTCGCGGTGGACGATTGCCGCACGCGGCGCATAGCCGAGCGCGGCCTCCTGCGCATCGCGGCCGAGGCCGAGGATCGCCTGCGCATCGGCGGCGGTATATTCCGACAATCCGCGCGCGATCGTGCGCCCGTCGGGACCGGCGATGTCGAGGATATCGCCGCGTGCAAAGTCACCCGATGCATCGGTCACGCCGGCGGCGAGCAGGCTGGCGCCGCCGGCAAGCGCGCGCACCGCCCCGGCGTCGATCGTCAGCCGTCCCTTGGCGGTGAGCCCGCCCGCGAGCCATGCCTTGCGCGCGCTTGCGCCGCGTTCGGCCGCAAAGAGCGTGTGGCGCGCGTCGGCCGACAGGGGGCGCCCGATCCGCCCCGACGCGATGGCGAGGCTCGCGCCCGCCGAATTGGCGATGCGCGCCGCCGCGATCTTGGATACCATGCCGCCCGACCCCATGCCCGATGCCGATCCGGTGTCGGCCATCGCCTCGATCGCGGCGTCGATGCGGTCGACGCGCGCGATATGCGTCGCGCCGGGTTGCGCCGGATTGCGGTCATAAAGTCCGTCGATGTCGGAGAGCAGGACGACGCCGGCCGCGCCCGCCGCCTGCGCGACGCGCGCCGCGAGCCGGTCGTTGTCGCCGAAGCGGATTTCCTCGGTCGCGACGCTGTCGTTCTCGTTGATGATCGGAACCACACCCAGGGTGAGCAGCCGGTCGAGCGTCGCGGCGGCGTTGAGGTAGCGGCGGCGATGTTCGAGATCGTCGAGCGTGACGAGGATCTGCGCTGCGGTCAGCCCTTCGGCGCCCAAAACCTCGGCCCAAACCTGCGACAGTGCAATCTGACCGGTCGCTGCCGCCGCCTGCGCATCCTCAAGGCTGGCGCGCCCGCCCTTGGCAAGCCCGAGACGGCGGGCGCCGAGCGCAATCGCCCCCGACGACACCACGGCAACCTGCTGCCCGGCGCGGCAACGTGCCGCGATGTCGGCGGCGATCCCGGCCAGCCAGTCCCGCCGCACCGCGCCGCCTTCATCGACGAGCAACGCCGATCCGATCTTGACGATCAGCCGCGGGCAGGAGGCGGGCGCGAACAACATGCGCGCCCGATAGCGCGCCGATGCCTGCGCGCCAACGAAATTAGACTAAGGCGCGCCAACACGTTCCAAGCTGATCGAACGTCCACTTTGGGGTGATGGGTGGACGCCCCCCGGCGGCATCGCGCTCGGTGCCTCGCTGATCGTCACAATGGGCAGCGCGGTCGGCGAAACGCCGGTGGTCGAGATCGACCGCGTCGCGCAATGGTACGGACTGACCCCGACCGAGGCGCGCCTCGCGGTCTGGCTCGCCGGCGGCAAGTCGCTGCAGGACTATGCCGCGCTCCGCGCCGTCAGCCTCAACGCCGCGCGCTTCACCCTGAAAGGCATCTTCCGCAAGACCGGCGCGACCAGCCAGGCGCAACTCGTCGCGATGCTCGCGCGGCTGCCAACGCTCCAGAGCGGAGAGAATTGAGCTTCTGCAATTGATCCCAATGATTTAGGGTTGGCTGCCCGACAGGAAGGAATCAGGCCGATGCTCTTCCCCCGCCTTCTGCTTGCCGCCGCGCTGTTCGCGCAGACACCCGCGGCCTTCGCCGAACCTGCCGCCGATGCAACGCTGCGCTCGCCCGACGACATCGTCGTCGAGGGCGAGCGGCTGACGCGCGAGGAAGCGAAGAAGCGCGCCAACGCCTTCATCCGCACCCTCGGCGTCGCGCCCGGCATCTATTCCCAGGACAGCGTCGCGCGCTGGACGGTCAGGCTCTGCCCGCGCGCGCTCGGCCTGTCGGATGAACATGCCGCGCTCGTCGAGGGCTGGTTTCGCGACACCGTCCGCTCGAGCGGCGCAAGAATCGCCGACGGCAAATGCGACACAAACGTCCTCCTCCTCTTCGTCGACGACGGCGCGAATTTCATCAAGCTGTTCAAGGCCCGCTATCCGGGCCAGTTCGCCGATATGAGCGGCCCCGACATCCGCGACCTCGTCGAGCTCGATAAGCCGGTGCGCTGGTGGTATTCGGTCCGCCGGACCAGCGGCGGCCTCAGCCTGATCGGGCCGCAAACCCTCCGCAGCATCGAAGGCGCGACAATCGTCATCGACGTCAACGACGCCGAGGGCGCCACGTTGCGCGCGGTGACCGACTATGCCGCCTTCGTCGCGCTGAGCGGCATCCGCATCCGCGCCGAGCCCCAGTCGCAATCGATCCTCGGCCTGTTCGACGACCGCCAAGGCAAGCGCGAACTGACCGAGTGGGACAAACGCTTCCTGACCGCGCTCTACACCATCCCGCACGAACGCAAGGGCCGCTACCAGCGCGGCAGGCTGGTAGGCGCGCTGCTCAAGCCGGACGATAAGGAATAGCGTCTGTTTTGGATGGGAAGCGGACATCTTTCTGTAAACCCTGAGCCACTAGTAAGAACCGCATGGCCCGAAACAAATTTCCTGCTGTCATGCTCTATGCCTTGACCTTACAATGGCATTGGGTGCCTTTCTTGTATGGGGTCTCAGTGCCCGGCCAAATCAGCGCGATTATCTTTGGCGCTTTGTGGTTGATCGCTGCGACGGTCACATATCGTCAGGCCGTGACGTTACCAAATTTCGTGGCCGCCTTCATAGTTCTCTATGCCGTCGATATCAGCGTCACATTATGGGTTTTTAGCGCAGACGTCGGCACTCATGCGCGAGATGTGCCTATCGAATGGCAACTCCTTCTCGGTCTAATTCAAAGCTCTATGTTCGCCGCCGCACTCGCGTTGCCAATTTTCGTTCGTCTAATTCGCAGGGTTTAAGCGAACGGCCGCAAACGGTCGTTTCCGGAAAGGTAGCTTTCCGAACGAACTGGCGGTTAGCTGCAGTCCCTGCGGCGTTGGAATTTGTCCGCGCGGCCTAGCGCTTGCCGCCGAAGGTGTAGCTCAGCGCGATCCCGAATGCTGGCTGGTTACGCGAACCGAAGGCGCGGGTGACGGGCGAGTCGGCAGCATCGCCGACGAGGCGGTCGTAGCGCGCAAAGGCCGCGACGCCCCAATTTCGCGTCAACTGGCGCATATAGCCCGCTGTGACGCCGACCGATTGCACGCCGCCCTTGGGATCATAAGCGGGCAGGCCCGAGGCGGCGACATCAGTAGGAGCGACGCCGAAATAGGCGCGGCTATATTTGCTGTCACCGAGCGAGACGCGCGGACCGATCGAAAACAGCCAGTCGTCGCCCTGGCGCGCGACATAATCGGCCCCGACATCGCCGACCCAGCCGCCATGACCGCCGAGGCCCTTGCGCGCTTCGACCCGCACGCGCAGCGCCGGCGCCACCCAGGCTTGGGCGAAGGCGCCCGCTTCGACGGTCAGTCCGACCTTGGGCAGGTTGCCGCCGACGGCTTCGGGCTTGCGCTTGCGGATTATGCTGGCGGTCGGGCCGAAGTCGAATTTCTTGTCGTCGACAAGGTCGAAGCCAAAGCTCTGGTCCGGGGCCTCGAAGGCGAAGTCCTCGCCGGGCTTGGCGCGCGAGAGGTCGACGAAGGGCCCGAGGACGAGCTTTTTCGATCCGGGCGTTTCGGGCCAGAATTGCGGCCCGGCGAAGACGCGGGTGCGCTTGCCGGTCGTTTCGCCTTCGTCCTGCGCGGCGGCCGGGACGGCGGTGAGCGCCGTGGCCGCGGCCAGGCAGAGCGAGAGAGGCGCGTGCAGGGCGCGGGACGCGTGGCGAGGCATGAGGAACTCCTTGTTGTTCCGCGATCAAATGCCCCGCGGACGCGTTTCGTTCCGCGCCGGCCGCCGCGACGTCAAAGCGGCGACCAAGCGCCTTCGTCGTCGGCGTCGTCGCGATGGTCGGCCGCGGGGGCGACCGGGCCGATGGCTTCGAGCAATTTGTCGAGCACCGCACCGACACCTTCGCCGCTGGCGCCCGACAGCGCCATGACCGGATAGCCGCTTGCTTCTTCGAGCTCGGCCTTGAGCGCGGCGATCAATTCCTCGTCGAGCGTATCGACCTTGTTGAGCGCGACGACGACCGGTTTGTCGGTCAACCCCGCGCCATAGGCGTCGAGTTCGTCGCGCACGATGTGATAGCTGGTCGCGACATCGGCATCATTGGCATCGACCAGATGCAGCAGCACGCGGCAGCGTTCGATATGCCCCAGAAAGCGGTCGCCGATCCCCGCGCCATCGGCGGCGCCTTCGATCAGGCCGGGAATATCGGCGATGACGAATTCGCGCCCCTTGTGGCTGACGACGCCGAGTTGCGGCCGCGTCGTCGTAAAGGCATAGGCGCCGACCTTGGCCTGCGCGTTGGAGACGGCGTTGATGAAGGTCGACTTGCCCGCATTGGGCAGCCCGACGAGCCCGGCGTCGGCGAGCAGCTTCAAGCGCAGCCACACCCACATCTCCTCGCCCGGCCAGCCGGGGCCGTGCTGACGCGGCGCGCGATTGGTCGAGCTTTTGTAGCTCGCATTGCCGCGCCCGCCGTCGCCGCCGCGCAGAAAGACGATGCGCTCGCCCTCCTTGGTCAGATCGGCGAGCAAGCTGCGATCTTCGTCGTCGGCCAGGATCTGCGTGCCGATCGGCACCTGGATCACCAGATCGTCGCCGCCCGCGCCGGTGCGATCGCGGCCGGCGCCGGGGGTGCCGCGGCGGGCCTTGAAATGCTGGGTATAGCGAAAGTCGATCAGCGTGTTGAGCCCGCTCACCGCCTCGAACACAATGTCGCCGCCCTTGCCGCCGTTGCCGCCGTCGGGGCCGCCATATTCGACATATTTCTCACGGCGAAACGAAACGGCGCCGGGGCCGCCGTCGCCGGACTTCACGAAAATCTTTGCCTGATCGAGGAAATGCATCGGCGCTCTTTAGGGCGAAGGGCGGCTTTTGGCTAGGTCGCGATGGCGTCGCTCAATATGCCTCTGCCTTTGCTGCGCGCCGCGATATTTTCCGGCCTATCGCGACGCCCAATAATCGAACGCAATCTGTTGCTGTTCGCGGATGAAACGCGCCGCGGCGGCGCCTTCCCACGGGCCGTCGTAGCCGAGCAACAGCGCCGTGCCGCCGACCCACCAGCCTTGACCGGGCAGCCGGTCGCTCTCGCGCACCACAAGTACGGCGAGATCGGGTTCGCCGTCGAGCGCGCACATCCGGTCGACCTCGCCCAGCGTCTTGCACAGCGCGCGCATCTTGGGCCGCGTGAATCGGAAGCCCAGGTCGCCGAGTACTTCGGAATAGCTGACGCTGCGTCCGTCGCGCGCCGCGGCGGTCAGGATCGCGCGAATGCGCGGCGCGTCGCCCAGCGCGCTCGCATCGGCGGCGGCCGTCTCTTCGCCTAGCCCCTGGTCTTTGGCGGCCATGGGAAAAAGCCCGAGGTGCGCTGGACATAGTCGGCATAGCCGGGTCGCGTCTTGTGCAGGCCCTTTTCGAGCAGCGCCTTGCCCGACCAGCGCGTCAGGGTGAAGGTCAGGAAAATGGGGCCGATGACGCTCGCCACGGCGGCCCACAGCCCGATGTCGGCGGCGATCAGCCAGATGCCCCACCAGGTCAGCGCATCGCCGAAATAATTGGGGTGCCGCGTATACCGCCACAGGCCGGTGTCGAGCACCTTGCCCTTGTTCGCCGGATTCTTGCGAAAGGCATCGAGCTGCGCGTCGCCGATGCTTTCGAACGCAATACCTATGAGCGCCGCGGCGACGCCCGCCCAGCCGATGACGCCAGGCGCCGGCACCGGATCAGCCACGCTGGCCCATATGCCGATCTGCGCGGGCAGGCAGGTGAGAAACAGGAGCGGTGCCTGCGTCAGAAAGACGGTTAGGAGCGCCGTCTGCGCCCAGCTCCAGCCGCGGCGTTCCATCGTGCGCGCCATGATCCGTGCGTAGCGTGGGTCTTCGCCATGCGCGCGCCAGCGCACGAAAAGATGGATCGAGAGGCGCAGCCCCCACAGCGCCGTGAGCGCGAGGATCGCCGCCGCGTGCACGCCTTCGATACCGACCTGCGCCGCGCTTGCGAGTGCCAGCAGCACCATGCCGAAAGCCCAGAAGGCATCGATGAACGAGACATCGCGGATCGCAACCGCGATACCCCAGAGGACGAGGATCGCCGCGATCAGCGCCGCGAAATTGATCGCCAGAAGCGTCACCATGTCGGTCATCGGCCCCGTGCCTCCTCGCTCTCTGCCTCGGTGTCCTGCGCTTCCTCACGGCGGCCGACGATGTCGTCGATCGACCGGACGGCGCGCTCGGGTATTTTGGGAATACAGCTTTTATAGACGTCGAACACCTTCATCATGTCGGCGCGGAAATCGCCCGTCGGCCAGATCAGCGGCCCCAGGCCGCCGGTCTTGGTGCCATAATCCATCAGGCCGACGACCATCGGCACCTTCGCGGCGAGCGCAATCTGGTAAAAGCCGGTGCGCCATTTCTTCGCCTTGCCCCGTGTCCCTTCGGGCGCGACGGTCAGCATGAACTCGCGCCGCCGCGCAAATTCCTGCACCATCTGCTGTACGACATTGCTGCTGTTCCGGCGATCGACCGCAATCCCGCCCATCTGGCGCATGAAGCCGCCGAGCGGCCATTTGAACAGCGACAGCTTGCCCATGAAATGGGCGCGCACGCCTAGGTCGGCGGTCAGGCCGAGATAGTTGACGAAATCCCAGTTGCTGGTGTGCGGCGCCGCGATGATGATGAAGCGGCGCGGTTCGGGCACCTCGCCCACCGCGGTCCAGCCGCGCAGCCGGTACAGCAGCAATAGCAGGCGGCGCACCGCGCGCGCGACCGGCCCAGGCTGATCGTCTTCGATCGGCGTCACGTCTCTCTCCCCATCCTCAGCGCGACTTGCGCGAAAGCGGCGCCGCGCGCAAGCGGCTTGCAGCGCGCGGCGCTTTCTGCTCCTTTCGCGGCCTGTTCAGGGGAGGCCAACCAATGAAAATCTTGTCCGCCTTGCTGTCGTCGGCGCTGCTCGTCGCCGCGCCCGCCACCGCGCAGCAGACGGCGCCGCGCGCGGACCAGCTCGCCTTTCGCGATCTTTACAAGGAACTGGTCGAAACCGACACCACGCTGTCGGCGGGGAGCTGCACGCTCGCCGCCGAACGCATGGCCGCGCGCCTCAAGACAGCGGGCTTTGGTGACGAACAATTGACGCTGTTCGCGGACCCCGATCATCCGAAGGAGGGCGGCCTTGTCGCCGTCTATCCCGGCACGTCGAAGACCGCCAAGCCGATCCTGCTCATCGCGCATATCGACGTCGTCGAGGCGAAACGTGCGGACTGGGAACGCGACCCGTTCAAGATGGTCGAGGAAAACGGCTATTTCTATGGCCGCGGAACGCTCGACGACAAGGCGCAGGCGGCGATCTGGACCGACATGCTGATCCGCTTCCGCACGGAAGGGTACAAGCCGAAACGCACCGTCAAGCTGGCACTGACCTGCGGCGAGGAAACCAACGGCGCCTTCAACGGCGCCGAATGGCTGGCGGCGAACAAGCGCGATCTGATCGACGCCGAATTCGCGCTCAACGAAGGCGGCGGCGGCGACAGCGACGGCAAGGGCCATGTGATCGGCCAGTCGGTGCAGGTCGGCGAAAAGACCTTCGCCAACTTCCGCCTCGAAACCCGCAACGCGGGCGGCCACAGCTCGGTGCCGGTGCGCGACAATGCGATCTATCAGCTCGCGCGGGCGCTGACGCGGATCGACGAATATGAATTTCCGGTCGAAATGACCGACACGACGCGGCGCTTCTTCAGCGAAGCGGGCGCCGCGCGCGGCGACGCAACGGGCAAGGCGATGGCCGCGCTCGCCGCCGATCCCGCCGACAAGGCGGCAGAGGCAATCGTCAACAAGGATCGGTTCCTCCACGGCAATATCCGCACGACCTGCGTCGCGACCCTGCTCGACGGCGGTCACGCCCCCAATGCGCTGCCGCAGCGGGCGGGCGCCAATATCAACTGCCGCATCTTCCCCGGTCATCCGATCGAGGAGATCAAGGCCGAGCTGGAAAAGGTGATCGGCGACCCCGGCGTCACCGTGACGCAGCTTCCGCCCAAGCGCCCCGCGCCGCCAGCACCGCCCCTCGACCCCAAGGTGATCGGCCCGATGGAAAAGCTCGTCGCGCGTTATTGGCCGGGGCTGAAGGTCATCCCGTCGATGGCGAACGGCTATACCGATGCGACCTTCCTCGGCGCGGTGGGCATCCCGACCTATGGCATTCCCGGCATCTGGGGCGACCCCGATGGCAACGGCGTCCATGGCCTCAACGAAAGGGTCGAAGTGAAGGCGGTCTATGTCGGCCGCGACTTCATGTACGATCTGGTCAAGGCCTATGCCGACAAGCCTTAGGGCCCTGTCCCTACGCGATCCTCCCAAGCCCTTTGCGTTGATGCGCTAGGATTGCTATCGCGCCGCGACAATGGCCAGCACCACCGACGACCTTCCGCCTCCTGAACCCGGCAACATCGACACCCCCTTCGGCAGCGCGCTGTCGGAGCGCTATCTGGTATATGCGCTGTCGACGATCACGGCGCGGTCGCTGCCCGACCTGCGCGACGGGCTGAAACCCGTGCATCGCCGCCTCTTGTGGGCGATGCGCGCGATGCGGCTCGACCCGTCGCAGGGCTACAAGAAGTCGGCGCGCGTCGTCGGCGACGTCATCGGTAAATTTCACCCGCACGGCGACACTGCGGTCTATGATGCGATGGTCCGCCTCGCGCAGGATTTTTCGCTGCGCTATCCGCTGGTCGACGGGCAGGGCAATTTCGGCAACATCGACGGCGATAACGCCGCCGCCTATCGTTATACCGAGGCGCGGCTGACGCGCGTCGCGATCGACCTGATGCAGGGGCTCGACGAAGGCACGGTCGATTTCCGTCCGACCTATAACGGCGAAGACGAAGAGCCGGAGATCATGCCCGGCCTGTTCCCCAACCTGCTTGCCAATGGCGCGAGCGGCATTGCAGTGGGCATGGCGACCAACATCCCGCCGCACAACGCCGCTGAGGTGATCGACGCCGCGCTCGTCCTGCTCGATAATCCCAGGGCCGAGCTTGCCGAGCTGCTGACGCATGTGCGCGGCCCCGATTTCCCGACCGGCGGCGTCATCGTCGACAGCGCAGAGACGATTGCCCACGCCTATGAAACCGGACGCGGCAGTTTTCGCGTCCGCGCGCGCTTTTCGACCGGCAAGCAGGACGGCGCGTGGGAGGAGACGGGGATCGAGAAGCAGGCGGGCGGCACATGGCAGCTCGTCATCAGCGAGATTCCCTATGGCGTTTCCAAGGGCAAGCTGATCGAAACGATCGCGCAGCTTATCGCCGACAAGAAGCTGCCGATCCTCGAAGATGTCCGCGACGAAAGCGCCGAGGATATCCGCATCGTGCTGGTGCCCAAGAGCCGCAACGTCGATCCCGACATCCTGAAGGAAAGCCTCTACCGGCTGACCGAGCTCGAAAGCCGCTTCGCGCTAAACCTCAACGTCCTCGATGCGACGCGCACGCCCAAGGTGATGGGGCTGCACCAATTGCTCACCGAATGGTTGCAGCATCAGATCATCGTCCTCGTTCGCCGCGCGGAGCATCGCATCGGCAAGATCGACGATCGGCTGGAACTGGTCGGCGGCTACCTCATCGCCTTCCTGAACCTCGACCGGGTGATCGAGATCATCCGCACCGAGGACGAGCCGAAGGCGGTGATGATGGCCGAATTCGAGCTGACCGACCGGCAGGCCGAGGCGATCCTCAACATGCGCCTGCGCAGCTTGCGCAAGCTTGAGGAAATGGAGCTGAAGCGCGAGCAGGCCGACCTGATCGCCGAGCGCGAAGAGCTGGCGAAGCTCGTCGCCAGCAAGGACCGCCAGAAGACGCGGCTGCGCAAGGATCTGGAAAAGCTGAAGGCCGTCTATGGCCTCGACACGCCGCTCGGCGCGCGGCGCACCGCGATCGCTGAAGCCGCGCCGGTGCGCGACATTCCGCTCGACGCGATGATCGAGAAGGAACCGGTGACGGTGATCCTGTCGAAGCGCGGGTGGATTCGCGCTCAGCGCGGCCATGTCGCGGCGGACCAATGGGGCGAGTTCAAGTTCAAGGAAGGCGACGAACTCGCCTTTGCGGTGCATGCCCAGACGACCGACAAGCTGCTTGTCGCCGCGAGCGACGGGCGCTTCTATACCGTAGGCGCCGACAAGCTGCCCGGCGGCCGCGGCTTCGGCGAGCCGCTGCGCCTGATGGTCGACATCGACCCCGACGCCCGTATCGTAGCGCTGATCCCCGCGAGCGCCGACGGCCGGCTGCTGCTCGCTTCGACGAGCGGGCACGGCTTCGTAGCGCAGGTGGCCGATGTGATCGCCGAGACGCGCAAGGGCCGCAATGTCGTCAATCTGAAGCCCAGGGCGCACTTGTCGGTCGTCCGCACGATCGCGGCAAACCATGACAGCGTCGCGGTGATCGGCGAGAACCGCAAACTTGTTGTCTTCCCGATTGCCGAAGTGCCGGTGATGGCGCGCGGTCAGGGCGTGATGCTGCAGAAATATCGCGATGGCGGCCTGTCCGACGCGACGAGCTTCGTCTTTGCCGAGGGGCTGAGCTGGACGATGGGCGGCGAGACGGGGCGCGTGCGCACCGAAACCGACCTCGGGCCGTGGCGCGTCGCGCGCAGTGCGTCGGGGCGGATGCCGCCAACCGGTTTCCCGCGTAACAATCGCTTCGACTGATCGCAATTTACGTTGCCGTAAATAGCTTCTTTACCTCCGGTCACTTAGGCATCGACCAATGGGGAAAGGTCGCATCAAACCCTTTATTATGCCAATAGATAGAACCGGTGAAGACCGGCCATCCTTGTT
Organism: Sphingopyxis sp. GC21; assembly: GCF_025727575.1. Classification (NCBI taxonomy): domain Bacteria; kingdom Pseudomonadati; phylum Pseudomonadota; class Alphaproteobacteria; order Sphingomonadales; family Sphingopyxidaceae; genus Sphingopyxis; species Sphingopyxis sp. GC21. Next base: position 195,390 of record NZ_CP095845.1, read on the forward strand.
TGTCGGCTGGATCGACGCCTTACCGGTCCCCGCCGCGCTTGTGCGGCCGCTGGCACGCGGCAATTTTCGCCTGCACGCCAGCAACGCCGCCTTCGACCGGCTCGACCTGTCCCCGGCGGGTGTCGAGGCGCCGATCGAACTGCGCCGCGCGATCGAAAAGGCCGCGCAGCATATTGGCGGCGTCCACGAATTTTCCTGCCGCCTGGGCGAAGGCCCGGCGGCGCGCGACCTGCGCGGATCGATCGGTCCGCTGTCGGACGAGAGCGGCGACGATTCGCTGTTCCTGCTGACCCTGATCGACCGGACGCAGGAAATGATGACCGAGCGCAATCTGCGCCGCGAACTTGTTTCCGACAGCCTGACGGGCCTCCCCAACCGCGCCGGATTCGAGGAGCTGGTCGAACAGCGCAGTGCCGAGCAGGAAGCGGGCGATCACGCCATTCTGTTGCTCGATCTCGCGCGGTTCAGCCGCATCAACGAACATATTGGTCCGCTCGCCGGCGACGAGCTGATCATCACCGTGGCGCGGCGCCTGAAATCGAGCCTGCGCAGCGGCGACATATTGGCGCGAACCGGCGGCGACGAATTCGCCATCTCGACGCGTATCGCTGGCGGCAAGGCCGACGTCCGCGAAATGGCGCGCCGCATCCGCGGCTGCTTTGACCACCCCTTCCGCATCGGCGAGCTGAAGGTCAGCGTCGATTGCGCGCTGGGGTGCGCCATTCAATCCGCGCCCGACACCGATGTCGCCGATCAGATCCGCCACGCGCAGATCGCGCTCAAGCGGGCGAAGCAGACCGACCGCATCGAAATCTACGAACCCGAGGCGGCGCTGCTCGCCGACAATCGCTTCGGGCTCGAAACCGAATTGCGCAACGCGATCGAGGAAGACCGGCTGCACCTCGACTTCCAGCCGCTCGTCGAACTGTCGACCGGCAAGGTGGCGGGCTTCGAGGCGCTGGCGCGCTGGAACAACAGCGCCGGCCGCGCGGTGTCGCCCTCCGAATTCATCCCGGTGGCAGAGGATTCGGGGCTGATCGTCCCGCTCGGCCAATGGGCAATCGCCAAGGCTGCCGAAACGCTCGCCGCGTGGGACCGCGAGAATGATGCCCCGGTCAATTGCTATATCTCGGTCAATGTCTCGGCGATCCAGCTCGTTCGTGATGATGTCGCGGCGGTGGTCCGCGAAGCGCTGGCGCGGCACGGCATTGGCGGCGACCGGCTGATGATCGAACTCACCGAAAGCGCGATCATCGGCGATCCCGACCTGGCGCTGTCGGTGCTGAGCGAACTCAAGGCGGTCGAGGCCCGGGTCGCGATGGACGATTTCGGCACCGGCTATTCGAACCTCGCCTATCTCCAGCGCCTGCCGCTTGACGTCCTCAAGATCGATCGCAGCTTCGTAGACCATATGGTCGAGGACCGCGACAAGGCGGCCATCGTCCGCACGATCCAGAGCCTTGCCGAAGTGCTCGGCATGCGTACCACGGCCGAGGGGGTGGAAACCGCCGACCAGGCGCGCCTGCTTTCGGCGCTCGGCTGCGATTTCGGTCAGGGCTTTTTGTTCGCGCGGCCGATGGATGCCCGCGCGGCGATCGCCTATTGGCGTCAGTCGCTGCTCCGCCCGATCATCTGATCGACCAGCTCCGCGACGCGCGCGGCGTCCGGATAATCCTCCGCCACCCATTGCGCCTCGACGCCTTGCAGGATGCGCGCAACCTCCGGCCCCGCCGCGATGCCGCGTGCAACGATGTCGCCGCCGCGCACCGGAAGCTGCGGCACGGTCCAGCCGTCGAGCGCCGCGACCGCAGCCGCTGCATCACCCTCATTCCCACCGAGCAGCCGCGCGTCGCGCGCCGCCTCGATCCCGATGGCATGGGCAAGCTGACGAACCGGCCGCGCGTCGTGGCGATACGCGCTGATCGCCGACAGATGCTTGCGTTGCCGCGTCGACAGGCGCAGCCGGCTCGCGACCTGATCGGCGATGCCGGCGTCGGCGGGCAACAGCGCGGCGAGCCGCCGCAGCGACGCGGGTGCAGCCGCCGCCGCGCTTTCATTGGCGAGCAAGCGGTCGAGCGCGGTCGCAAACCCCGGATCGAGTTCGGGCAGGATCACCGTGAAGATGCCGTCGGCTACCATCTGGCCGACGATTGCGCGCGGATCGGGAAGCGACAATATCTTGGTCAACTCGTCGGCGATGCGCTCGCGCGACAGACTCTTGAGCGACTGGCGCGCGGCGGTCACCGCGGCGTGGCTGACGGGTTCGAGGTCGCCGTCCCCGAAACGCGCCGCAAAGCGATAGAAGCGCAGGATGCGCAGATGATCCTCGGCGATCCGGGTTGCTGCATCGCCGATGAAGCGGACGCAGCCGGCCTGCAGATCGGCAAGCCCGCCGAACCAGTCATCGACCGCGCCGGTCAGCGGATCGGCGTAGAGCGCATTGATCGTGAAGTCGCGCCGCGCCGCATCCTCGCGCCAGTCGTCGGCGAAAGCGATCGTGGCGCGGCGGCCGTCGGTTTCGACATCGCGGCGCAGCGTCGTGATCTCGTGATGATCGCCGCTCGCGATCGCGGTCACCGTGCCGTGCGCGATGCCGGTCGGAATGACCTTGATATCGACCGCCTCGAGCCGCCGCGTCACCTCTTGCGGCAACAGCGGGGTCGCAAGGTCGATGTCGGTCACGGGCAGGCCAAGCAGCGTATCGCGCACCGCCCCGCCGACGATCTTCACCGCATCGGCGCCGAGCGCGGCGACGATCCGGCGCAACCCGGCGCGGCCGCGCCACGCGGCATCGGGCAGCATCGTTACCCCCATCTCAGCGATGCCAGCCGGGCGGCAGCCGCCGCGCCAGATTGATGATGATATCCGCCGTCACGCCCCAGATCCGCCGTCCCTGCCAATGCATGTCATAATAGCGGCGCACCTGCCCTTGCCAATGCGCCTGCTGGCGTTCGTAATTGGCGGGATCGAACAGGATGTCGAGCGGCACTTCGAACCAGTCCTCGACCTCGTCGGGATTGGGATCGAGCGGCAGGTCGGGCGGGATGACGCCGAGGACCGGGGTGATGTGATAGCCGCTGCCCGAACGATAGGCGTCGGTCGTCCCGGCGACCGCGACATCGCGGCGGTGCAGGCCGATTTCCTCTTGGGCTTCGCGCAGCGCCGCATCGACCGCATCAGTATCGCCGGGATCGATCTTGCCGCCCGGAAAGGCGACCTGTCCCGCATGGCTGCGCAGCCATTGCGGCCGCTGGGTCAGGATGACGCCGGGGTCGGGCCGGTCGGTGAAGGCGATCAGCACTGCTGCGTCGCGCAGCGAATCGCCGCGATGGAGCAGATAGCCCTCATCTTCGCCATGATCGGGAAGCAGATTGTCGAGCGCATCGCGCAGCTTTGCCGAGAGCATCAGCGGCCCACCAGCGGAAAGCAGGCGCCGTTCGACCAGATTGCAGGCGGATCGCCGCCTTCGGCCAGCGCCATCTCGACAATCTCGTAATAGAGCGCGCGGTCGATGCGCGCCTCCAGCCCGTTGCCGATCGCGCCGCGCACATGGAGCCGCGGGTCGGGCCGGTCGGGGTCGTGTCCGAAGGACAGCGGATGATCGGCGCCCGCCATGACCAGATCGTCGGTGTCGAGACGGAACAGCAGCGTGCGCGCCGCGCCGTCGCCCTCGCTTTTCATCTCGACGGCGCGGAAGGCGGTATCCTCGACGGCAATCGCCAGTTTTTCGGCCGGGGTGACGAGGACATGGCCGCCATCGGGTTCGCGGCGCAGGATGGTCGAAAAAAGCTTCACCATCGCCGGGCGGTTGATCCGGCCGCCTTCATGATACCAGCTGCCATCGGCGCGGATTTCCATCGCGCTGTCGCCCGTACGCGTCGGATGCCAGCTTTCGACCGGCGGCAGTTTGCGCGCCGCGAGCAATTCGGCGGCCTCGGCCGGCGAAAGCTGCGCAAAGGATTTGGGAAGCGAGGGCGCGGGGCTGACCATCAAACCGACATAGGAAGGTGGATGGGCAAGTAAAGGGAACAGTCGCGCGCGGGGTGCTGCGCTGCCAAGATGATGGCATTCATCAGCCGCTTACCGCGGGCGATTCATCACCCAGCTGAACGCCATCGCGTTGAAGATGGTGTAGAGGCCATAAAGCAGCATCGCGGTGAACCAGTTGCGCGTCGCGATCGCCATGGCCCCGACGAGGAGCAGGAATTCGAACACATAAGTGATGTGCGGTCCCACCTTGTCGGCGAGCGGCCGAACCATCTGCTGCACCAGTGGATCGTCGCTTTCCATGAAGGCGCGGTGCATTGCGAAATTGCCCACCCCGGCGCAGAAAATGGCGATGATCGCGATCCACATGCGCATCAAATGGGGCCTAATGGGTGGAAATGCCAGCGGCTTTGCGGTTAAGAGCGGCGGCACGGCTCTACGCCCGATCGGAAAACCGGTCCCGGAGACAAATACCCGGGGCATCCCCATAAGAAGGATCCCGTTCGATGAGACAGTTCGCGCCGCTGCCGGTTGCCATTCTCCTGATCGCTGTCGGCGCGCCGCCGGCGCATGCCGCCGTTGCCGGCCCCGCGCTGCCCGCCGCAACGGTGCCGGCGGTCACGGCGGCGATGGAGGTGCGGCCCTTGCCCTTGCCCGATCCGGTGCGCGCGATGATTGGCGCCGCGATCGACAGCGGCGAGCGCAAGGATGTGGAAACCGTGGTGGCGCTCGCCAAGGCGACCAATCCGCGATCGCTCGATGAAATCGACGCGATCCTCTCGGCCTGGCGTGCGCGAACCAAGCGGGAGCCCGAGCGTGATCCGGTCCTCCAGATGCTGGCCGCCGCCATGGCGAGCAAGAAGGACGACGATGTAGAAGCGGTGGGCGCGCTTGCCAAGAAGACCAGCCCCGCGCAGGTCGCCGACATCGATGCGCTGCTGGTCGACTATCGCGCCAAGCGCGCGGCCGAGAAGCAGGCGGCGGCCGATGCGGCGCGGGCGCGGCTGGCGAGCGCGAAATTCTGGCAGCATTGGAAGGGCGAGGGGCAGATCGGTGCCTCGCACAGCTCGGGCAATTCGAAATCGACCGGGCTCAGCGCCGGCATCGCGCTGGCGCGCAAGGGGCTGGACTGGGATCAGCGCTTCCGCGTTCAGGCCGACTATCAGCGCACCAATGGCAAGACGACGATCGAGAAATATCTTGCCGAATATGAACCGCAAATCCGCATGAGCGACCGTGCCTTTGGCTTTGGCCTGGGCCGGTGGGAGCGCGACCGGATGCAGGGGTTTGATGCGCGTTGGAGCGCGTCGGGGGGGCTTGGCTACAAGCTGATCGACGGCAAGAAGATGACGCTCAATCTGAAGGCCGGCCCGGCATGGCGACAGACCGAATTGGTGACCGGTGGCCACGAAAGTGAGTTGACCGGGCTCGCGGGGCTCGATTTTGGATGGCAGATGTCGCCGAATCTGCGGCTGACGCAGGTCGCCTCGACGATCGTCGGCGATCGCACGACCACGACCAGTTCGCTGACCGCGCTCAATGCCAAGCTTTCGGGTGCGCTTTCGGCGCGGGTTTCCTATTCGGCTGACATCGACACCCATCCGCCGGCGGGGGTCAAGACCGTCGATACGCTGACCCGCTTCACGCTCGTCTACGGCTTTTAATCGAAGATTTCGGCGCCGCCGATCTCGCGGCCGGCTTCGAGCAGACCGACGCCGGGGACATGGTTGAATTCGATGCGGATGCCGTCGGGGTCTTCAAAAAGGATCGAATAATAGCCCGGCGCCCAGGGCTCCTCCTGCGGGCCGTGGACGAAGACGATGTCGCTGCGGTCCTTCAAAAAGGCATAGAGGCGGTCGACCGCGTCCCGATCGCGCATCCGGAAACAGGCATGATGCAGCCCCGGCGCGCCCTGATCGAAGCGTTTTCCGGCATTTTCCGGGCTGCCGGTCCGGATGCCGATCGCGGTGCGGCCGCCGACGCCGTAAAGCATCGCGTCGCTGTCGAGCACGACCTTGAGCTCGAGATAGCCGATGAGGTCGCGCCAGAAAGCCGTCGAACGCGCGAAATCGCCGGCGGTCAGGATGACATGGGCGACCCCGTTGAGATCGCCGGTCATTTGATCGCGGCGAGAGTATAGAGAAATTCGGCGAAGCCCATCGTCGCATCGACCATGCCCGCGACCTTGGGATTGGTCGAATCGATCAGATAATATTCGTTCGGCGCGTGCGCGCCCGACCCGTGGCCAATGCCGAAATGGGCGGCGGGGATCGACACGGGCGGCGCGGTGAAGGTCGCGCCCGGCCAGCTTCCCGCCAGACGCGCGTTGATGTTCGCCTTGACGCCCAGCGCCTTGTAGGTGGCAAGCTCGGTACGGACGAGGCGGCTGTCCTCGGCGACTTCGGTCGGATCATAGCCGCCCGACACGTTCATTTCGACATCGGTGAAGCCATGCTTGTCGAGGTGGGCGCGCAGCTTCTTTTCGGCCTCGGCGCGCGTTTGGTTGGGGACGAGGCGGAGGTCGAGCTTCGCGACCGCGCGGCCGGGCAGGATCGTCTTGCCGCCGGGACCGGTGTAGCCCGCGACCAACCCTTCGATATTGACCGTCGGTTCCTGCGCGAGGCGGATCAGCGCATCGTCATATTTGAGGTTGTCGATCCAGACATTGACGCCGAGCGCCTGCTTTTCGGCCGCCTCGTCGGCACCCTTTGCGGCTTCTCGGATCAGCATCTTTTCGCGCTCGGTAAGCGGGCGGACATTTTCGAACCAGCCCTCGATCGCCGGCGTATTGCCGTCGGGCGTGACCAGCGTCTGGAGCGCCTGCACCAACCGCCACGCTGGCGAATCGAGCATCGCCTTCAGGCTGGAATGAACGTCGCCCTTGGGGCCGCGGCCCCATTTTTCACCGCTGGCGATCAGTTCAAGTTCGATGATACCCTTCGACCCCAGATTGACATCGACTGCGCCGGTCTTGTCCTGCGAGGCGAAGGGGATAAAAATGCCGTCGCATTTCTTGAGCGCGGCGAGCACGTTCGGTTTGGTCGCGACCTGGCGGAAATGCGGCGAGCCGATCTCCTCCTCGCCCTCGCAGATCAGGACGATGTTGACGGGCAATTTCGCCTTGGCAGCGCGGATCGCGTGAAGCGCAGCGAGGAAGGTCGCCTCGGGGCCCTTCTGGTTCACCGCGCCGCGCCCGACGATCGACAGGCCAAAGCCCGGCTTGTCGACCATCTTGCCTTCGAGCGGCGGCGACGACCATTCGGCGGGGTCAAACTGCTTCACATCGTACATGAAATAGATGCCGAGCGTGCGCGGCGCCCCGACATCGATGGTGCCGAACACCCCGGGCTGGCCGTCGGTCGGAACGATCTCGACATTCGAAAAGCCCGCGTCCCTCGCAAGTTCGGCCATATAGGCCGCGCCTTCGGCCATGTTGCGATTTTCCGCCGCGATCGAGGGCAGGGCGATCCAGTCGCGCAGCCGCTCGACCGACGCCTCCTTGCCCGCCTCGGCCGCCTTGCGGATCGCCGCCATCGGACCATTTGCGGCGAGCGTCGGCAGCGGCCGCATCATCATCGCACCCGCGCCCAGCATCGCAGTGCCGCGAAGCAATGCGCGGCGGTCCAATCGGTCAATCTCCCGGAAATCCATCACGCGTCCCCTATGCTGTGTATGCCGTGAGGGAGTGTTCTTCAAATTGGAGGAGATGGCAAGGATGCACCGGCGAGACCCCGATCTTTGCCGGGGTGACGGGAACGAAAGAGCAGCCTTTGATGGTTAGGCTTTCTCGAGCAGCCCTTCGTCCTTGATCCGCTTTTGCCAGATTTTCGGCGCGTTGACGTGGACATTCTGGCCTTCGCTGTCGACCGCGACGGTGACGGGGAAGTCCTTGACCTCGAATTCGTAGATCGCCTCCATGCCGAGGTCGGCGAAGCCGACGACCTTGCTGCCCTTGATCGCGCGCGCCACGAGATAGGCTGCGCCTCCGACCGCCATCAGATAGGCGCTCTTGTGCTTGGCGATCGCCTGCGTCGCGGCGGGGCCGCGTTCGGCCTTGCCGACGCAGGCGAGCAGCCCCTGATCGAGCATCATGTCCATGAATTTGTCCATGCGCGTCGCGGTGGTGGGGCCGGCGGGGCCGACGATTTCTTCGCCCACCGGATCGACCGGGCCGACATAATAGATGACGCGGCCCTTGAATTCGACGGGCAGCTCTTCGCCCTTGGCGAGCATGTCGGCGATGCGCTTGTGCGCGGCATCGCGGCCGGTGAGCATCTTGCCATTGAGAAGGATGCGGTCGCCCTGTTTCCAGCTGGCAACGACTTCGGGCGTCAGCGTGTCAAGGTCGACGCGTTTCGCGGCGCTGTCGGGAGCCCAGTCGATCTGCGGATAGTCGGCGAGCACCGGCTTTTCGAGATAGGCGGGGCCGCTGCCATCAAGCGTGACATGCGCGTGGCGGGTCGCGGCGCAATTGGGGATCATGGCGACCGGCTTAGACGCGGCGTGGGTCGGCCAATCCTTGATCTTGATGTCGAGCACGGTCGCGAGGCCGCCAAGCCCCTGCGCGCCGATGCCGAGCGCATTGACCTTTTCATACAGCTCGATGCGCAGTTCCTCGGTCGGATTGCTCGGCCCGCGCGCGAGCAATTCGGTCATGTCGATCGGGTCCATCAGCGACTGTTTGGCCAGCAGCATCGCCTTTTCGGCAGTGCCGCCGATGCCGATGCCGAGCATGCCGGGGGGGCACCAGCCGGCGCCCATCTGGGGCACCATTTCGAGCACCCAGTCGACGATCGAATCCGACGGGTTCATCATCTTGAACTTCGACTTGTTCTCGCTGCCGCCGCCCTTCGCCGCGACGTCGATATGCACCTTGTCGCCGGGGACCATTTCGACATTCAGCACCGACGGCGTGTTGTCCTTGGTATTGACGCGGCTGAACGCCGGGTCGGCGAGGATCGAGGCGCGCAGCTTGTTGTCGGGGTGGAGATAGGCACGGCGGACCCCTTCGTCGACGACCTGCTGCAGGCTGCGGGGGCTGTCGAGGCGGCAGTCCATGCCCCATTTGACGAACACGGTGACGATGCCCGTGTCCTGGCAGATAGGGCGGTGCCCCTCGGCGCACATGCGGCTGTTCGAGAGGATCTGCGCCATCGCGTCTTTCGCGGCGGGCGAAACTTCGCGCTCATAGGCAGCGCCCAGGGCGCGGATATAGTCCATCGGGTGAAAATAGCTGATGTACTGGAGCGCGTCGGCGACGGTTTCGATGAGGTCGTCCTCGCGGATGATGACGGTGTTCATGTGCAGCCCTTTGCCCGGTTTCGTGAGTCGCGGTTTCCCTAGACCCGCATCGCGGCAACGGAAAGGGGTCAGCGCCTGCGGCGCCCGAAACCGGTCGCGGGCGGGCTCGCCGGGCGGCGCGCGGACGGGCGGACGACAGGGCGAAGGGGTAGCTCGGTGGGTGCGACGAGGAGTGGACGGCCCCGCATTGCGGCGACGCGCCCGGCCTGCCGCGCGTCGCTATCGGGTCCGAAGATCGCGAGAAGATCGTCCTGCCCACCCGCGAACTCGAAGGCAAGCACCGGTGCACCGTAGCCCGGCTCGGCGGCGAAGCTGTCTTGCGGGAAGCTTTGGCTCAGCCAAAGGCCGACCGTTATGGTGCCGAACCGAGGAAAAGCGCCGCGAGCCACCAGCGTACCGCTGGCGGCGCGCCCGCATTCAATCTATTGGCACTCGGCGCATTTGCCGCGCACCTCGATCACCGGGCGCTCGGCGGCAAATCCGGTCGCGGCGGCGGCAGCGCGCACGCCGTCAGACAGCTTGTCATTATCGACATGGACGGCATTGCCGCAGCTGTCGCAGATCAGGAAGATGCAGTCGTGCAGGCAGCCGGGATGGCTGTTGGCTACAAAGGCATTGGCGCTTTCGACCCGGCGGACGAGATTGTTGGCAACGAACAGGTCGAGGATACGATAGACGCTGTTGGGCGCGACCCGCTTGCCGCGTTTTTGCGAGACGATGTCGGCGATTTCATAGGCACTCGCTGGCTTGCCAATTTCGGCGACCGCATCGAAAATCTGCGCGCGCATGTCGGTCCACGCTTCGCCGGCCTTTTCGAGCGCGTCCTGCGCCGCATTGGCGAGCGAGGCGCCGCTGGCCTCGATATGCGCATGTTCGTGCTTGCCCATAAGGATAATGTAGGCGCTTTGGGGGGCGCCCGCAAGCTGCGGGCAATGCGTATCAGTGCGCCGCGCGGCGATTGAGATCGTGCCCGAGCGCGACGACCGCAACGCCGATCATCGTCGCGAGCACTTCGCTGCCGTCATGCGGCCGCGACAGAGCGCCCGCCATCATGCCCAGCCCGAAGCTGCCGACCGCGAAAGGCATCATATAGCCGTGGCTGAGCACCCCTGCGACGAGCGTCACCAGCGCAAAACCGATCGCGACGACCAGCCCGATCTCGTGAAAGGCGGGATGCAGCAAAGCGCCGCCGACCGAGGCGATCGAGGCAAAGAAGATCGTGCTGGCAAGGCAGTGGACGAGGCACAGGCCCGACAGGCCGATGGCGAGTTGATCGCCCGTCAAAGCGGTCAGCGGCCGCGAATCGCGCGCAGCCCGAACCAGCGCGCCAAGGCGCGTCAGAGCAGGGGCATGGCTGGCGACGTGCGTCACCCGATTCTCCAAGGAAAGCAATTGCAGGCCTTGATATGGCATAACATGACAAAGGTTACAATATCACATTATGACATTTCTATCCTGCCGCTTCCGGTCACCCCCGCGAAGGCAGGGGTGAGGAGGGGCGGTTGTCATCCCCCCGTTTCGGCCCGCAAGGCCTTGCGGTCCAGTTTGCCGATCATCGTCTTGGGCAGATGATCGCGCACCTCGACGGCGCTCACGCGTTCATGCTTGCCGAGTTGCGGGTTGAGCCAGGCGGCGAGCGCGTCGCCCGAGACGTCATAGCCCTCTTCCAGCGTGACGAAGGCCTTGGGGTGTTCGCCGCGATAGGGATCGGGGACGCCGAGGACGATCGCCTCCTTCACCGCCGGATGCTGGTAGAGTTTGTGCTCGATCTCGCTCGGATAGACCTTGAAGCCGCCGACCGCGATCATGTCCTTCAGCCGGTCGACGATGCGGATATAGCCGTCGGCGTCGATCGTCGCGACGTCGCCGGTGCGCAGCCAGCCGTCGGCGGTGAAGCTGTCCTGGTCGGCATCGGGGCGGTTCCAGTAGCCGCGCATGATCTGCGGCCCTTTGACCGCGAGCTCGCCGGGCTCGCCCATCGGCGCGTCCGTGACCGGATCTTCCTTGTCGAGCAGGCGGATATGGGTCGCGGGGATTGGCTGGCCGATCGTCCCGGCCTTGACCGGTCCCTCATAGGGGTTGGTCGCGACGACCCCGGCGCTTTCGGTGAGGCCATAGCCTTCGACGAGCGACGCGCCGGTTGCCGCAACGAATTTCTCGCGCAGCTCGGCGGGCATCGGCGCGCCCCCCGAAATGCAGACCCGCAAGCTGGAGAAATCGGTTTTGGCAAGGTCGGGATGGTCGAGCAGCGCCTGATACATGGTCGGTACGCCGGGCAGCGCCGTCGCCTTCGTCCGGGTGATCGTCTGCAGCGCCTGTTTCGCGTCGAAGCGCGGGAGCATCGCGATCATGCCGCCGTTCAGCACCGTCCGGTTGAGGACGCAGGTATTGGCGAAGACGTGGAAGAAAGGCAGCACGCCGAGGATGCGGTCGTCGGCGTCGCGGTCGGGGTCGATCGCATTGACCTGCCGCGCGTTGGCGGTCAGATTCTGGTGCGTCAGCATGGCGCCCTTCGGCGTGCCCGTGGTGCCACCGGTATACTGGATCAGCGCGACATCGCCTTCCGGGTCGATGGCGACCGGATCGGGGCGCGCATCATTGTCGGTCAGCGCCGAAAAACGGATGATGCGCGGATCGTCGGGCACCGCCGCCGTCTCCTTGCGCCGGAACAAGCGGTAGAGGATCGACTTGGCCGCGGGCAGCCCGCCGGCGATCGAGCCAACGACCAGCCGCTTCAGGCTCGACCCCTCGAGCACCGAGAGCGCCGTCGGCAACAGCGCCGAGGCGCTGATCGTGAACAGCGTGTCGGTTCCCGAATCCTCCACCTGCGCCTCGAGTTCGGCGACCGTGTAGAGCGGCGAGAAATTGACCACGGTCGCACCGGCGGCAAGCGCGCCATAATAGGCGGCGACATAATGCGGAACATTGGGAAGGAACAGGCCGACCCGGCTGCCCTTGCCGATACCGCGCTTCTGCAGGCCGCGCGCGACGCGGGCGACCCCGTCCGCGACTTCGGCATAGCTGAAACGGCGCCCCATGAAGTCGAGCATCGGCGCCTCGCCGCGCCGCGCGACGCTGTCGGCGAGCATGGCAGGCAGCGAGAGGGGCGCGAACGACTGGTTCCATGGGGCGGGATGGCGATAATCGGTCGACCAGTCGTAGAGCGTGCCCATCGGGGGATGGCGTCCTTTCGGAAATGAGGCGGAATTTCCTTACACTAGGGTCAGTAAGCCGATATCGCAATCGGCAGCGCGCTTGCGGGCCGACGCCGCGGCGGCTAGGCAGGGCCATCGTCTTTGCAGGGGGATTGTCATGTCGCAGCTTTCATCTCGGATCGTCGCGGCCGTTGCCGTCATGGGCTGTCTGGTCGTGACCCCGGCGTCTGCAAAGGACAAAGACAAGGCGGCGCCCCGCCCGGCGCAGATCGAACAGCTCTATGCTTGCCGCGACATCGCCGATCCGACGCAGCGTCTTGCCTGTTTCGACCGCGAGGTTGGGTCGCTTGCCAGTGCGGACGAGGCCCGCGAAATTGTCTTTACCGACCGCGAAACGGCCAAGAAGACGCGCCGTGGCCTGTTCGGGTTCAGCTTTCCCAAGCTCGGCGGCATTTTCGGCGGCGACGAGGATGAGGTGCGCGAGATCGATACGGTCATCAAATCGGTGAGCATGAACCAGTCCGGGAAATATACGATGACGATGGAAGACGGCGCCGTCTGGTCGCAGATCGATACGACGGTATTGCCGCGGCAACCTAAGCCCGGCCAGAAGATCCATATCAAGACCGCGACGATGGGCAGCTATTTTGCCAGCGTAGAGGGTGGGCGGTCGATCCGCATGAAGCGCGACCGCTGACCACCTGGCGCCTTTGACTGCCGTGCCATGACCACGACCGCGCGATTGAGCCGGCCGACGGCTGGCGCTTCGCCCTTTGTACTGCTCGACGACGCGCGGGCAGAGAATGCAGCGTGCGCGCGGCTGTTCCGCGATCCGATAGAAATCCTCTGCGCCCGCGCGGTGCGGGACGTGGCGGCTCTGCTCGATGGGCTGGCGGCCGCGCGCGCGCGCGGGCTGCACGCCGCTGGCTACCTCGCTTATGATGGAGGCAAGGCGCTGGCGCCCGCCTCGCGGCACCGCTCTGCCGCGCCGATGAACTTCGATGCGCCGCTCGGCTGGTTTGGCCTGTTCGAGCGTGTTGAGCGAATCGATGCCGACGCAGTTGCGTCGCTTCTACCCGACCCCGGTGCCGCCTGGATTGGCGCACCACGTCCGCGCGTGGCGCGTGCGGATTACGAAGCCGCTGTCGCGCGGGTTCTCGATTATATTCGCGCCGGCGACATTTATCAGGCCAATCTGACCTTTCGCGCCGACGTGCCCTTCGCGGGCGATCCTCTCGCCGTCTATGCGCGGCTGCGGCAGACGGCGCGCGCGGGATATGGCGGTTTCATCTGGACCGGCGAGCAGGCGATCGCGTCGCTGTCGCCCGAGCTTTTCTTTACGCTGCGCGGCGGCGCGGTGATGGCGCGGCCGATGAAGGGCACGGCCGCGCGCCGCGCCCATCCCGAAAGCGACGCGCGCGCGGCGCGGGCGCTCGCGCTGGATCCCAAGCAGCGTGCTGAAAATCTGATGATCGTCGATCTGCTCCGCAACGATCTGTCGCGCGTTGCCGAGGCCGGATCGGTCGCGGTGCCCGAACTGTTTCGCGTCGAGACCTATCCCACGATTCATCAGCTTGTCTCCGACGTTACCGCAGCGCTCCCTGCGGACAAGGGCGGCGCTGACGTGCTGCGCGCCGCCTTTCCATGCGGGTCGATCACCGGCGCACCCAAGGTGCGGGCGATGGAGATCATCGACGAACTGGAGGCCGAGCCGCGCGGGATTTACACTGGTTCGATCGGCTTCATCGCGCCCGATGGCGAGGCGGCGTTCAATGTCGCGATCCGCACGCTCGTCTTTCCGTCGCAGCGCGACTTGCGCGACGGAGCGCATTGCGCCACGCTGGGGCTGGGTTCCGGAATCGTCGCCGACAGCGAACCGGCTGAAGAATGGCGCGAATGTCTGGCCAAGGGGGAATTTGTGGTCGCTGCCGGGCAAAGCTTCGATCTGATCGAGACGATGCACTTCGATCCCGTGGACGGCGTCCAGCGGCTCGAGGGGCATCTGGCGCGCATGAAGGCGAGCGCCGAGGCACTGGGTTTTCATTTCGATCGCCACGGCGCGCGCAACAATCTGCAGTCGGCGACTTTTCGCCTGCGCAGCGCCGCGCGCGTGCGGATGCGGCTGGCGCCCTCGGGCGCGCTCGCGGTCGAGGTGTCGCCGCTGCCGCGGCTTGCCGAGCTGCCGGTACCGGTCGCCGTCGCGCCGGCGCCGCTCGCTCCGGGCGATTTCCGTCTGACCCACAAGACCAGCCTGCGCGGCGCCTATGATGCGGTGCGCGCGGCGCACGGCACCGCCGAAGTCGTGTTCGTCGACGAACCGGGATTCGTGACCGAAGGAAGCTGGAGCAACATCTTCGTCGAGCGCGACGGCCTGTTGCTCACACCGCCGCTGTCGCTCGGCCTCTTGCCCGGCGTGCTGCGCGCCGAACTCGTCGAAAAGGGACGGGCGGTCGAGTCGCATCTGCGCGTCGCCGATCTGGCGGAAGGCTTTTTCATCGGCAATTCGCTGCGCGGGCTGATTCCGGCACGGCTGGCGCAGCCCGCAGGCTGACTTTCGGCTTGCATAGCTAATTTATGGCGCCGCCGGCTTGCCTATTGCGGGCGGAGGCTTTAGGCGCGGCCCCGCGCAATTTCCTGTCATTTTGCAGCCTGTCCGCGCAAGCCACGGAAAGTATCGTCATGTCGCTGAAGCCGCACACCTCCGCCGCCCTCAATCGCATCCAGCCCTCGGCCACGCTCGCAATGACCGCGCGCGTCACCAAGCTGAAAGCGGACGGCGTCGACGTGATCGGCCTGTCGGCGGGCGAGCCCGATTTCGACACGCCCGATTTCGTCAAGGAAGCGGCGATCGAGGCGATCCGCGGCGGCCAGACCAAATATACGCTCGTCGACGGCACGGTCGCGCTCAAGGAAGCGATCCGTGGCAAGTTCCGCCGCGACAATGGGCTCGAGTTCGGGCTCGACCAGATCACGGTCAATGTCGGCGGCAAGCATACGCTCTTCAACGCGCTCGTCGCGACGGTCGATCCTGGTGATGAGGTGATCATCCCGGCGCCCTATTGGGTCAGCTATCCCGACATCGTCGCCTTTGCCGGCGGCACGCCGGTGACGATCGAGGCGTCGGCGGCGCAGCATTACAAGATCACGCCCGAACAGCTCGACGCCGCGATCACCGCGAAGACGCGCTGGATCATCTTCAATTCGCCGTCGAACCCGTCGGGCGCCGCCTATTCGCCCGGAGAGCTCGACGCGCTGGGCGAGGTCATCCGCCGCCATCGGCATGTGATGGTGATGACCGACGACATGTACGAACATGTCTGGTACGCCGACTTCGCCTTCTCGACGCTGGCGCAGCGCTGCCCCGACCTGATCGACCGTATCCTGACCGTCAACGGCTGTTCCAAGGCCTATGCGATGACCGGCTGGCGCATCGGCTATGCCGGCGGTCCCGCATGGCTGATCAAGGCGATGGGCAAGCTGCAGTCGCAGTCGACGTCGAACCCCTGTTCGGTGGCGCAGGCCGCCGCGGTGGCCGCGCTCGGCGGGCCGCAGCAGTTTCTCGAGGAGCGCAACGCCGCGTTCCGCAAGCGCCGCGACATGGTGGTCGCGATGCTCAATGACGCGCCAGGGCTGAACTGCCCGGTTCCCGACGGGGCCTTCTATGTCTATCCCGACGCGAGCGGCTGCATGGGCAAGACGACCCCCGACGGCAAGCCGATCGACAGCGACGAAGCGCTGATCGACTATTTCCTCGACACCGCGCGCGTCGCGGCGGTGCATGGCGCGGCCTTCGGTCTGTCGCCAGCCTTCCGCGTTTCCTATGCGACGTCGGAGGCGGTGCTCAAGGAAGCGTGCATCCGCATCCAGCAGGCCTGCGCCGCGCTGCGCTGACCGCGGCGCCGGACGGGCGCTGCCTGAACGCTGCCCCGCCATCCGGTTCACCGGATAGTAAGCCATCATCTTTATGGGTGATGGCGGTCACTGCACGGCGGCACGGGGCGCGCCATATCGTCGCTGTAACCGAGGGGGCCTCCCCCGCGAAAACGACAATATGACAAAAAGAGGCTTTTATGTTTTCGATGTTCCGCTCCGACTGGTTTCCGACCATGCTCGCCGGCTTCGCCATTGGCGCCTTGATCGTCGTGCTGAATCAGCCGGCGGTCGCCATGCCGATCTGACCGCGATGCGGCGCCCCTTCGCCGCGCTGATCGCTGCCGCGGTGCTGGCGCAGTGCGCGCCCGCGCAGGCGGAAGGCGTCGTCAAGCTCCCCGCGGCGGCCGTCGATCCCGCAGTGAAGGCGAAGCGCGCCGTTGCGGTGCTCGCGGGCGGATGCTTCTGGGGCGTCGAAGGTGTCTTTTCCAATGTGAAGGGCGTCGTGTCGGTCGAATCGGGCTATCATGGCGGTAGCAAGGCCACCGCCGAATATGACCAGACCTCGTCCGGCACGACCGGACACGCCGAGTCGGTTCGCATCGTCTATGACCCGTCGGTGGTCAGCTATGGCACCTTGCTGCGCATCCTGTTTTCCGTGGTCGCCGATCCGACGCTGAAAAACCGCCAGGGGCCCGACAGCGGCACCCAATATCGTGCCGCGATCGTGCCGATGGATGCCGCGCAGCGGCAGGTTGCGACAGCGTATCTCGCGCAGATCGGCAAGGGCCATTATTTCAAGGCGCCGATCGTGGTCCCGGTCGAAAGCTACAAAGGCTTTTACCGCGCCGAAGCCTATCATCAGGATTTCATGCGCCTGCATCCCGACAATGGCTATATCCGCCGCTGGGATGCGCCTAAGTTGGCGGCGCTGAAACGCCTCTATCCCGAATGGGTGCGGGCAACCCCGGCGCCCTGAACGGCGCCGCACGCGGCAAGCCGTTCAGCGTTCCGCCATTTATCGCGCGATAGGAATCATTCACCGCAAATCGCTGGTCCGCGCAGGCGGAGTGCGGGACGCATGGTGCCGGCCAAAAGGTCGGGCGATAAACTGGTCGCGGGTTGCGGGGTTATGATGGCGTTGGGATTTTCGAGCAGGCGGCTGCTCGGTATGGCGATCGGCGGAATGGCGCTGGCGGGCTGTGTCAGCGGTGCGGCACTGGTGCCGACGCCGCGGCAGGCGCAAACGGCGCCGCGCGGTGCGGTCAGCGTTCCGATCGGGCCGCCGGTCAGCACCGCAACGCCGGCGCGCGCCGTGAATGCGCCCCCCAAGGACGTCGTCGATCCGGGCTTCCGGCGCCCGCCGAGTGGCCTGAGCGACCGGATTTCGCAGCTTTGGCGGACTTTCCCCGGCAAGACCGGCATCGCCGTCCAGCGCATCGACGGCGAATGGTCCTTTTCGGAACGCGGCGGGGAATTATTCCCGCAGCAGAGCGTGTCGAAACTGTGGGTGGCGATGACCGTGCTCGATGCGGTCGACCAGGGCAAGCTCAGCCTCGACCGCCGGGTGGACATTGGCCCCAACGACCTCACCCTGTTCCATCAGCCGCTCGCGGCGCGCGTGCGGTCGGAAGGCAAGGTGACGATGAGCGTGCGCGAGCTTATCGAAACCGCGATCACGCACAGCGACAACACCGCCAACGACAGCCTGCTGCGCACCGTGGGTGGTCCCGAGGCGGTCCGGCGCTTCATCGCGAAGAAGGATCTGGGATCGATCCGTTTCGGTCCCGGCGAGCGCCTGTTGCAGAGCGCGACCGCCGGCCTTGCGTGGCAGCAGAGCTATTCGCGTGGCAACGCCTTTCAGCAGGCGCGCGCCGCGCTTCCCGATTCGACGCGCAAGTCGGCACGCGAGGCCTATCTTGCCAATCCGATGGACGGCGCCGCGCCGGCGGCGATCGCGAGCGCCTTGACCCGGCTGGCGCGCGGGGCGCTGCTGTCGCCCGAATCGACGCAGTATCTGATGAGCGTGATGAGCCGGACGCGCAGCGGGCCGAAGCGGCTGAAGGCCGGGCTCCCCTCGGGCTGGGACTTCATGCACAAGACCGGCACCGGCCAGGATTACAAAGGCGAGACGGCAGGCTATAACGATATCGGCATCGCCACCGCGCCTGACGGCACGCGCTATGCCATCGTCGTGATGCTGGGCGACACATCGGCGTCGATACCCGCGCGCATGGCGCTGATGCAGGCGGTCTCCGGCGCGGTGGCCGAATTTCACGGAAAGTAGGCTTCGATGAAACGGGTGATGGTTCCGCTGCTGGCGCTGCCGCTGGTCCTGTCCGCCTGCGCGACGCCCGAGACGCGGCTGCGCAGCGGACTCCAGAATGCGGGTCTGTCGAAGACGATGGCGACGTGCATGGCGGGGCGCATGGTCGACCGGCTGTCGCTCGTCCAGCTTCGCCGCCTGTCGGCGCTGGGCAGCCTGAAGGACCGTGAAATCACCGACCTGACGCTCGACCAGTTCTTCCGCAAGGTCC
Organism: Sphingopyxis sp. GC21; assembly: GCF_025727575.1. Taxonomy (NCBI): domain Bacteria; kingdom Pseudomonadati; phylum Pseudomonadota; class Alphaproteobacteria; order Sphingomonadales; family Sphingopyxidaceae; genus Sphingopyxis; species Sphingopyxis sp. GC21. The sequence continues at coordinate 214,240 of NZ_CP095845.1, forward strand.
GCGCGCTCAAGGATCCGGAGATATTGGCGGTGACGACCAGCTCCGCCGCGGTGTGTGCGCTGCGCTGATCAGGCCGCCGCTTTGGTCCGTGTCAAGAATTTCTGGGCGCGGCAGGGGTAGCCTTGCCGCGCAACTTGTGCTTATGCGGCGCCGCATATCTCCCCGCTTACAGAGTCGAAAGGCCCGGCAGAGCTCATGAACATCCACGAATATCAGGCCAAGGAACTGCTCGCGAAATTTGGCGTCGCGGTGCCCAAGGGCATTCCCGCGATGACTGTCGAGGAAGCCGTCGCGGCGGCAAAGCAGCTCCCCGGACCGCTTTACGTCGTCAAGGCACAGATCCACGCGGGCGGCCGCGGCAAGGGCAAGTTCAAGGAACTCGGCCCCGATGCCAAGGGCGGCGTTCGCCTCGCCAAGAGCATCGAGGAAGTCGAAGCGCACGCCAAGGACATGCTGGGCAACACGCTGGTGACGATCCAGACCGGCGAGGCCGGCAAGCAGGTCAACCGCCTGTACATCACCGACGGCGTCGACATCGGCAAGGAATTCTACCTCGCGCTGCTCGTCGATCGCGCCACCAGCCGCATCGCGGTCGTTGCGTCGACCGAAGGCGGGATGGACATCGAGGAAGTCGCGCACTCGGCGCCTGAAAAGATCCACACCATCACCATCGATCCCGCCACCGGCCTGATGCCGCACCACGGCCGTGCGGTGGCCAAGGCGCTCGACCTGTCGGGCGATCTTGCCAAGCAGGCGGCAAAGATCCTCGAGGGCCTCTATGCCGCGTTCCTCGGCACCGATGCTTCGCAAATCGAAATCAACCCGCTCGCCATCTGTCCGACCGACGAGGGCGACAAGCTCTATGTCCTCGACGCGAAGGTCGGCTTCGATTCGAACGCGATGTTCCGTCACAAGGATCTCGCCGAGCTGCGCGATCTGACCGAAGAAGATCCGGCCGAAGTCGAGGCGAGCGAATATGACCTCGCCTATATCAAGCTCGACGGCAATATCGGCTGCATGGTCAATGGCGCCGGCCTTGCGATGGCGACGATGGACATCATCAAGCTCAACGGCGCTTTCCCGGCCAACTTCCTCGACGTCGGCGGCGGCGCGAACAAGGAAAAGGTCACCGCGGCGTTCAAGATCATCCTCAAGGATCCCGCCGTTCAGGGCATCCTCGTCAACATCTTTGGCGGCATCATGAAATGCGACATCATCGCCGAAGGCATCGTTGCCGCGGCGAAGGAAGTGAATCTGTCGGTGCCGCTCGTCGTCCGCCTGGAAGGCACCAACGTCGAAAAGGGCAAGGAAATCCTGGCAAACTCGGGTCTCGCAATCGTTCCCGCGAACGATCTGGGCGACGCGGCGAAGAAGATCGTCGCCGAGGTTGCCAAGGCGGCCTGACCGGTTTTCCCCTTCCGCTCTTGCGGCGGAAGGGGTCGCCCACAGGTTGACGTTTACGTAAACGCCAATTATGGCGCACTGCACAATTTTTCGAGAGGAGCTGAAAAGCCATGAAAATCCTCGTCCCCGTGAAGCGGGTGCTCGATTACAACGTGAAGCCGCGGGTGAAGGCGGACGGCACGGGCGTTGACCTTGCCAACGTCAAGATGTCGATGAACCCGTTCGACGAAATCGCCGTCGAAGAGGCGATCCGCCTCAAGGAAAAGGGCGTCGCGACCGAGATCGTCGCCGTCAGCGTCGGCCCGGCGAAGGCGCAGGAAACGCTGCGCACCGCGCTCGCGATGGGCGCCGACCGCGCGATCCTCGTCCAGACCGACGATGAAGCCGAACCGCTCGCGATCGCGAAGATATTGAAGGCGATTGCCGATGCCGAAACGCCGGGTCTCGTGATCCTCGGCAAGCAGGCGATCGACGGCGACAACAACCAAACCGGCCAGATGCTCGCCGCGCTCACCGGCTGGGCGCAGGGCGCTTTCGCCAGCGCGGTCAATGTCGAGGGCGATCATGTCAGCGTGACGCGCGAAGTCGACGGCGGTCTCGAAACGGTGAAGCTGAAGCTTCCCGCGATCGTCACCACCGACCTGCGTCTGAACGAGCCGCGCTATGCGTCGCTGCCGAACATCATGAAGGCGAAGTCGAAGCCGCTCGATACCAAGGCGCCCGCCGATTACGGCGTCGACACGACGCCGCGCGTCAAGACGGTCAAGGTGTCGGAGCCGCCCGTCCGCCAGGCCGGGATCAAGGTCGCCGATGTCGATGAACTGGTTGCCAAGCTCAAGGCGATGGGAGTGCACTCATGAAAACGCTCGTTTGGGTCGAACATGACGGTAGCGCCGTCAAGGATGCCACGCTCGCCGCAGTAACCGCGGCTTCGAAGCTTGGCGAAGTCCATCTTCTCGTCGCCGGTGAAGGTGTTGATGGCGTTGCCAAGGCGGCGTCGGAAATCGCGGGCGTCGGCAAGGTGCATGTCGCCGACAACGCAGCCTTCGGTCACAATCTGCCCGAAAATATCGCGCCGCTCGTCGCCGACCTCATGGGGTCGCACGACGCGTTCGTCGCGCCTGCGACGACGACCGGCAAGAATATCGCGCCGCGCGTTGCCGCGCTGCTCGACGTGATGCAGATTTCGGAAATCCTGTCGGTCGAAGGTCCCAAGACCTTCACGCGCCCGATCTACGCCGGCAACGCGATCGCGACCGTCGAAAGCTCGGACGCGAAGCTCGTCATCACCGTGCGCGGCACTGCGTTCGAGAAGGCAGCGGCGACCGGTGGTTCGGGCGCGATCGAAGCCGTCTCGGCTGGCGGCGACGCCGGCATTTCGAGCTTCGTCGGCGCCGAAATCGCCAAGCAGGATCGTCCCGAACTCACCTCGGCGAAGATCATCGTGTCGGGCGGCCGTGCGCTGGGTTCGAGCGAGAAATATCAGGAAGTCATCGTGCCGCTCGCCGACAAGCTCGGCGCCGCGCTCGGCGCTTCGCGTGCTGCGGTCGATGCAGGCTATGTCCCCAACGACTATCAGGTCGGCCAGACCGGCAAGATCGTCGCGCCGGAAGTCTATTTCGCGATCGGCATCTCGGGCGCGATCCAACACCTTGCGGGGATGAAGGATTCGAAGACGATCGTCGCGATCAACAAGGACGAAGACGCTCCGATCTTCCAGGTCGCCGATCTCGGCCTCGTCGCTGATCTGTTCAGCGCGGTGCCCGAACTGACCGGCAAGATCTAACCCGCCCGACCATATGGCCGGCAATCATCCCGGAGTGCCCGGACTGGGCGACGCGCCGTTCAACGCCGGCGGTCGCCGGTCCGCGCGGCCGGGGCCGGGGCGCGAAATCGACGATGATGACCGCGCGGGCGACGACGAGGAAGCTGTTCACGGCCGCGCGCTGATTCTGGCCAGCGTCGCGCGCGACGCGCGGCTCAACCAGAAATTCCTGTTGCTGATCACGCTGTCGGCGGCGATCGCCACGCTCGGCCTGCTTCAAGGATCTGCGGCGGTGGTGATCGGCGCGATGCTGGTATCGCCGCTGCTCGGCCCGATCATGGGCGTCGGCTTTGGCCTCGCGACGCTCGAATCCAATCTCATCAAGCGTTCGCTCGTCACCATGGCGGCGGGGATGGCGGTCGCGGTGCTCGTCGCGATGCTGATCATCTGGCTGTCGCCGATCAAGGACGTCACCCCCGAACTGCGCGCGCGGACGCAGCCGACGCTGCTCGACCTCGGTGTAGCGGTCGTGGGCGGCATTGCCGGCGTCTATGCGATCCTGCGCAAGCTGTCGGGCGTGATGGTCGGCGTCGCGATCGCGACCGCACTGGTGCCGCCGCTCTCGACGATCGGTTTTGGCCTGGCCACCGGCCGCCCCGACTTCGCGCTCGGTTCGGCGCTGCTCTTCCTGACCAACACGCTTGCCATCGCCTTTGCTGCGACGATCGTCGCACGGGTCAACAAATTCGGCCCCTCGCTGACCCCGCAGCATACAGCGATGCAGATAACCGGAATCATCGTCACGCTGGGCGTGCTGTCGATCCCGCTGGCGCTGTCGCTCAACAATATCGCGCGCGAGATCCGCGCACGCTCGGCGGTGCAGTCCGAACTCAATCGCCTCCTCGGTGACGGCGATCGCATCGACAGCCTGAATGTGCGCACCGAGGGCGAGGAGGTGGCGGTCGACGGCGTCGTCCTCGTCGATCAATATTCGGCGCAGCTCAACGATCAGCTCGCCACCAAGGTGCGCGGCGATCTCGACCGCGATGTCAGCGTCAACCTCGTCCAGCTCAAGCAGCAGACCAACGCCGCGGTGCAGTTCGAGGAGCGGCTGAACCAGCGGCTCGCCACGCTCGAACAGCGTGACGCCGACAGCATGGGGATCATCGCCGGACTGACCATTGGCGAACTCATCCCGCGCGCGCGGGTGCTGGTCGATGCGCAGGCGCGCCGCGTCGTCGTCCAGCGCGACCGCGAGGGTGAAGGCGAACAGGTCGCCGCGGCGATCGACCGCATCATGGCCGACATCCAGGGCCGCTACCCGCAATGGCTGATCGAAAACGGCAGCTTCACCCCCGCCGAACCGCCGAAGGAGCCGGCGGACGGCGCGACCGGGGAAGAGCCTGCGGCGGCGCGCCGGTAAACCCGGCGTCTTGATACCGACGCATTCGCGATCATAGGGTGGGCGCAGTCCCCCTTTGGAGTCGTTCGATGCCCCAAGCCGACAAGCGCCTTATCCTCGCCGACGGGCTGGCCGCGGGCGACGATGATGCGGCGCTGCATGCGCGGCTGATCGCCGCGGGCGTGTCGGCGGCTTCGGCGAAATATGAGGTCGAGCGGCTGGCCAAAGACCCGATGGCGCTTGCGTTGCGGCGGCAGGCGTCGCGCAGCGCCAAGCAGCAATGGCTCTTCGCCAATCAGGCGCGGCTTGCGCGCGAGAGCGAAGGCGGCTTCGTGCTCGATACTGCCGATCGCATCGCGACCGCAGACTTTTATCGCGGCTATTATGACGCGAACCGTCCGGTGAAGCTGGCCGGCCTCGTCGATCATTGGCCCGCCCTGTCGCGCTGGTCGCTCGATCATTTTGCGGCGGTCGCGGGCGGCGCGGCCGTCGAAGCCCAGGTGGGGCGCGACGGCGACCCCGATTATGAACTCGCCAAGGACGCCCATCGGCGGATGCTGCGGTTCGGCGAGCTGATCGACTGGCTGCGGGGGGACGAGGCAAGCAACGATATTTATCTCACCGCCTATAACAGCGGCACCAACGCGGCGGCGCTCGCGGCGCTGTGGGACGATCTGGCGCCGATCGACCTCCTGGAGCCGCGCGACGGCCGCGACGGCTTTTTCTGGCTCGGTCCCAAAGGGACGCTGACGCCCTGGCACCATGATCTGACGAACAATCTTCTCGTACAGGTCATGGGCCGCAAGCGAGTCCGCATGGCACCGCCCTGGGCCTTTGCGCGGATGCGCAACAGCCGCCATTGCTTTTCCGACTGGGGCAACGAAGCGCTGCCGGCGGGCGATGGCACCGCCGAAACGCCGCCGGTTCTCGAATGCGTGATCGGGCCGGGCGAGGCGATCTTCCTGCCCGTCGGTTGGTGGCATCAGGTCGAGGCGCTCGACCTGTCGGCGAGCATGAGCTTCACCAGCTTCCGCCGTGCCAACGCGCATGTCGCCGATTATCGGTCGTGGGGTGCGCTCTGAAAGACTTGCTTTGGCCAGCTTCTTCGCCGACATTCCGGCCATGGAGAGAGTGACTTACCGCAGTTCGTCCGTCGTCGCCGTCGCGATGCTTTCGCTGCTGACGGCTCCAAACGCAGGCGCCAAGCCGAAAGAGCCGATGCATCTTCAGCCCAGTTCGAAGTGGCATCTGAATTATGCGGACGACAGTTGCCGCCTGGCGCGCCAGTTCGGCGAGGGCGACGACAAGGTGATGCTGGTCATGGACCGCTTCGAACCCGGCGACGGGATGCGGATGAGCGTTTTCGGCAAACCGGCGCGTACGAGCCGGATGGACGGCGATGCGAAAATTCGCTTCGGCCCGAACCAGGCGGAGCAGGCGATCGGATTCTACCCGGGCAAGGGCGATGGCAAGACCCCGGCCCTCGTGCTGCGCAGCGAAGTGAGAATTGCACCGCGCAGCGAAGCCGAAAGCGCAGCTCATGACGCCGCGCACGACGCGGGCGATTTCAGCTTCCGCTGGTCGACGGTTACGCCTGCCGAAGAAGCCGCGGTCACATGGATTGAAGTGGGCGTCCCAGCCGGTCGGAACTTCGTCCTGGAGACGGGTTCGATGGGCAACGCCTTTGCGGCGCTGAGCAAATGCACCGACGAACTGCTCGACCATTGGGGCGTTGACGTCGCGCGGCATGCAAGGATGACGCGTCCGGTCACCCCGAAGAGCGATCCTCGCCAATGGATCCGGTCGGATGAATATCCCAAGGAGATGCTTTGGCAGGGGCAGCGCGCGCTGGTGCAGTTCCGGCTCGATGTCGATGCGTCCGGAAACCCCACCGCATGTCACATCCAGCAAACGACGCGCGCCAAAGAATTCGACGACGCGGTTTGCAAATCGATCATGCGCCGTGCCGAATTCCTTCCCGCGCTCGACGCCGAAGGCAAGCCGATGGCATCCTATTGGCTCAACAGCGTCAATTTCCATGTGGGATTGTAAAGGGGCTTCCTCATGTCGCTGATCCGCCTCGAATGCCAGGATGCCGTCGCCACGGTGACCCTGAACCGCCCCGAGGCGATGAATGCGCTCTCGCGGGCGCTGCGCGCCGAGCTTGCGGCGGTGATGCGGCAGCTTGCCGCCGACGACAGCGTGCGCGCGATCGTGCTGACGGGGGCGGGCGAGCGCGCCTTCACCGCCGGGCTCGACCTCAAGGAACTGGGGGCCGACACCAGCAATCTGGGCGCGGCCAATGCCACCGACGCCGACGACAATCCGGTCAAGGCGATCGAGCTCTGCCCGCAGCCGGTGATCGGCGCGATCAACGGCGTCGCGATCACCGGCGGGTTCGAGCTTGCGCTCGCCTGCGACATATTGATCGCATCGACGGCAGCGCGCTTCGCCGACACACATGCGCGCGTCGGCGTCATGCCCGGCTGGGGCCTGTCGCAGAAATTGTCGCGGCTGATCGGTATCGGCCGCGCCAAGGAATTGTCGCTGACCGGCAATTTCCTGGGCGCCGAGGCGGCGCGCGACTGGGGCCTCGTCAATCGCGTCGTTACCCCAGAAGAGCTGGTCCCCGCGGCGCAGGCGCTCGCGCGCGATATCGCCAGCGCCGATCCGGCGATGGTGCGAAGCTACAAGCGGCTGATCGACGATGGCTATGCGCTGCCCTTCGGTGATGCGATGGCGCTTGAACATGCGCGGTCGTCGGCGGCGAACCGCGCCGTTCGCGCCGAAGAGGTCGAGGCGCGGCGGATGGCGGTGATCCAGCGGGGGCGCGCGAACATCTGACGCGCCGCCGAGCCCACCTGTCACGATTACGGGCTTGCGGAGCCCGAAAATACTTAGCAAGGGGAAGTAATGTCCGATCTGTCGACCTTGCTGCCACCCTTCATGATGCGCGTTGCCGGTGCCGGCGACCTGTCGAACCTGACCCGCCTTTCGGGCGGCGCCAATATGGAAAGCTGGGCGTTCGACTGGGGCGGCGGCGCCTATGTGCTGCGCCGTGCGCCCTCGGCCGAATATATGGAAGGGCGGCCTTATGGCCATCCGGTCGAGGCTGCGCTGGTCCGCGCGGCGCACGCTGGCGGGGTCAAGGCGCCCGAGGTGATCGGGGTGCTGTCCGATGCCGACGGCATGGGGACGGGCTATGTCATGCGGCGCGTCATCGCCGAAGTCAGCCCGGCGAAGATATTGGCCGCGCCGCCGCCGTCGCTCGTCGCCGACCTGGGGCGCGAACTGGCGTTGATCCACGCGCTGCCTCGCGCCGCGATTCCGGCCGAAATTCCGGTGATGGATACCGCCGCAGCGCTCGCGGAGCTCAAGGCGCGCTTCCTTTCCTATGGCGGCGACCGGCCGGCGATCGCGCTCGCGGTCAAATGGTGCGAGGATCATCTGCCCGAACCCGCCGACCCGGTGCTCGTCCATGGCGACTATCGCATGGGCAATGTCATGGTCGACGCGGATGGTCTTGCCGCTGTGCTCGACTGGGAACTCGCGCATCTCGGCGACGCGCATGAGGATCTGGCCTTCGGCTGCATGACCGTGTGGCGCTTCGGCATGCTCGACAAGCCGGCGTTCGGGGTCGGCAGCCTCGACGATTATTTTGCCGCCTATGAGGCCGCGGGTGGGCGCCCGGTCGACCGCGACCGCTTCAAATATTGGCTCGTCTATCGCACCCTGTGGTGGGCGCTCGGCTGTTTGCAGATGGGGCAGGCGTGGCGGAGCGGCGCCGATACGACGGTCGAACGCGTGGTCGTGGGGCGGCGCACTGCCGAACAGGAACTCGACATCATCCGGCTGCTCGAAGATGGGGCGCCTGCGGCCGAGCGCGGGGCGCCGCTGCCGCCTTCGCCCGCCGCCGCGGCGGCGCCGGTCGGCGAACCGACGACGCAGGAAATGGTGCAGGCGGTGCGCGATTGGCTGGGGGAGGCGATCAAGCCCCAGGCCGAGGGGCACGGCAAATTTCAGGTCGCGGTCGCGATGAACGCGCTTGGCATCGTGATGCGCGATCTTGGCGCGGGCATCCGTGCCGAGGACAAGGCGCTGGCCGGGGACATACTGGCCGGGCGGGTGACGCTTGCCGAACCCGGCCTGCTCGCGCGCCTGCGCCGCGCCGTGCTCGACAAATGCGCGGTCGACAGTCCCAAATATGCGGCGCTCGCCGCGGCGCGGGCCGCCTGGAACGGATAGAGACAAGGGGAGAGAAACGATGGATTTTGCGGTTCCGGCCGATTTGCAGGCCTATCTCGACGAACTCGACGCCTTCATCGCGGCGGAGATCAAGCCGCTTGAGGATGCGGACGACAATATCCGCTTCTTCGACCATCGCCGCGAACATGCGCGCACCGACTGGGACAATCAGGGATTGCCGCGCCACGAGTGGGAAGAGCTGCTGAAGCAGGCGACCCGCAAAGCCGATGCCGCGGGCCACTGGCGCTTTTCGGCGCCGAAGAAATATGGCGGCAAGGACGGATCGAACCTGTGGATGGCGGTGATCCGCGAGCATTTTGCCGCCAAGGGTCTCGGTCTCCACAATGATCTGCAGAACGAACACAGCATCGTCGGCAATTTCCCCTTCGTCGAGATGTTCGAACAATTCGGCACCAGCGACGAGCAGAAGCAGGAATTCATCCTCGGCGGCTTCGAAGGCAAGCGGCGCACCGCCTTTGGCCTCACCGAGCCCGATCACGGCAGCGACGCGACGCATATGGAAACGCGCGCGGTACGCGAAACCCGCGACGGGGTTGAAGGCTGGCTGATCAACGGTGAGAAGATGTGGACGACGGGGATGCATGTCGCGACCCACTGCGCGACCTTCTGCCGCACCAGCGGCAATGACGGCGATGCCAGGGGGATCACCTGCCTGCTCGTCCCCAACCCGTCGCCGGGCCTCGTGATCGAGGAATATCTTTGGACCTTCAACATGCCCACCGATCACCCGCGTGTCAGCTTTACCGACGTATGGGTGCCGGACAGCGCGCGGCTCGGCCCGGTCGACGGCGGCCTGTCGATCGCGCAGAGTTTCGTCCACCAGAACCGCATCCGTCAGGCGGCCTCATCGCTCGGCGCGGCGGTTTACTGCATCGAGGAAAGCGTGCGCTATGCGCGCGAGCGCAAGCCCTTCGGCGAGGCGCTGGCGAAGAATCAGGCGATCCAGTTTCCGCTCGTCGAGCTGGCGACGCAGGCCGAAATGCTGCGCCTCCTCATCCGCAAGACGGCATGGGAAATGGACAATATGCCGCACAAGGAGGTCGAGCGCAGCCTCTCCGACAAGGTGAGCATGTGCAATTACTGGGCGAACCGCCTCGTCTGTCAGGCGGCCGATCGCGCGATGCAGGTGCATGGCGGCATCGGCTATTCGCGCCACAAGCCGTTCGAGCATATCTATCGCCACCACCGCCGCTACCGGATCACCGAAGGGGCCGAGGAGATTCAGATGCGCAAGGTCGCGGCCTATCTGTTTGGCTATCTCGGCCCGCGCAGGGAGACGCTGGGGAAGATTTGAGGTCGCCAATCGGGAGGCTGAGCGGGCTTCACCGCTTCCGCACGAACTCCGTTCGCAGCACCAGGCCCCTGATCCCTTCGTAGCGGCAGTCGATCTCGTCGGGATCGGCGGTCAGCCGGATCGACTTGATGACGGTGCCGACCTTCAGCGTCTGGCCCGCGCCCTTCACCGGCAGATCCTTGATGAGGACGACCGAGTCGCCGTCGCTCAGCACATTGCCGACCGCGTCCTTCGCTTGCGGAAGCGCATTGGCCGCCGCCGCCCGCTCGCGCGCTTCGCTCGCGGGCAGCCATTCGCCGCTCGCCTCGTCATATACATAGTCGTCGTCGTTGCTGCTCATCGGGGCGCTCTATCCATCTATTCCGGCTTGCGAAAGCGCAGCGTGAACTGATCGGTCTTGCCGCGAATGGCAGGGTCGAAGACATTGGCGGTGCGCGGGTCTTCGGGGCGCTTGTAAAGGTCGCTCTCGGCCTCAAGCATAAAGCCCGCCTTGGTCAGCGCCGCGACGACCGCGGCCTTGTCGATGCGGTGCAGGCTGTCCGACAGCGTCGTGCCGCTGCCGTCCGCCGCGCTGTGATCGACCACCACCAGCGTGCCGCCGGGCTTGAGCGCGGCGAAGAGTGCGGCGCTGGCCTTGTCGCCCGTCCCTTCGGGGAAGGGCTTCAAATAGAGATCGTGAAAATTCTGCACCGTCACGATCGCGTCGAGCGGCACCGGAAAAGCCGGAGCGGCGAAGGCGCCCCCGACCGCATCGACATTGGCATAGGCCGCCGCGACCGCACTCTGGTCGTCGCCATATTGCTTGCGAAAGGCGATGAACTCGGCGGGCTGAAAAGCATAGACATGCCCCGCGGCGCCGACGGCTCCGGACAGGATGCGCGTCAGATAGCCGCCGCCCATCACATAATCCCCGACGCTCTGGCCCGGTTCGATGCCGGCGAAGGCGAGCAATTCGGCGGGCTTGCGGGCGGCGTCGCGGTCGCGGTCGGCGGCCGGGCGTGCCGGATCGGCAAGCGCTGCAGCATAATCGGCGGCGGGCGCGTCGGCGGCGATGGCCGGAACGGCAGCTGCGGCAAGAGCAAGCGCCGCGGCGGCGGCGACAAGGGTAAAGGGACGGATCATGGCATCGACTCCCGTTGGTTTGTCGCACGGCTATAGCCGTTCGCCGCACACCGTGCGCGCTTATTTGCACTGTCCTGAATTGATGATAGGTTTCGCACTGAAACCAAATAACGGGAGAGCGAGATGTACGATCTGGTGATTCGCGGCGGCACCGTCGTCGATGGCACGGGCGGTCCGTCGATGGTGGCCGATGTGGCGGTCGATGGCGACCGCATCGTTGCGGTCGGCACCGACCTCGGCGCAGGGCGCGAGGAAATTGACGCGCGCGGCAAGATCGTCACACCCGGCTTCGTCGATGTTCACACTCATTATGACGGTCAGGCGACGTGGGACCAGGAAATGGCGCCGTCGAGCTGGCACGGCGTCACCACCGTCGTCATGGGCAATTGCGGCGTCGGCTTTGCGCCCGCCCGGCCCGACCGCCACGACTGGCTGATCGGCCTGATGGAAGGTGTCGAGGATATTCCCGGTACCGCGCTTGCAGAAGGGATGAGCTGGGAGTGGGAAACCTTCCCCGAATATATGGATGCGCTCGAAAAGCTGCCGCGCACCATTGATGTCGCCTGTCATGTCCCGCACGGCGCGGTGCGCGCCTATGTGCTGGGCGACCGCGAACAGCCGGGCGCGGTGCCGACGGCCGAGGACATCGCCGAAATGTCGCGCATCGTCGAAGAGGGGGTGCGCGCCGGTGCGCTCGGCTTTTCGACGAGCCGCACCGTCATCCACAAATCGGTCGACGGTGAAGTCGTCCCCGGCACGACCGCGACCGCCGAGGAACTGATCGAGATCGGCCGTGCGATGGGCCGCGTCGGTTACGGCGTGTTCGAAATGGCGAGCGACCTCAACCGCGAATGGAACGAGTTCGACTGGATGGGCAAGCTGAGCCGCGAAACCGGCCTGCCCGTGACCTTTGCGGCGCTCCAGTCGATCGCCAAGGAATTGCCGCTCGACGAACAGATCGAAACGATGCGCGCCGAAAATGCGAAGGGCGCCAATATCGTCGCGCAGATCGCGCTGCGCGGCAACGGCATCATCATGGCGTGGCGCGGCACCGTCCATCCCTTCCGCTTCCGCCCGTCATGGCGCGCCATCGAAGGCCTGTCGTGGGAGGAGCAAAAGGCGAAGCTGCTCGACCCCGCGTTCAAGGCGCAGCTCCTTTCCGAAGACAATGACTTCAGCGAAGCGCCGCAGGACATCATGGGGCTGTTGATGGTCGTTGCCGGCGGCTGGACGATGCAGTTCGAGATGGACGATGATTTCGACTATGAACCCGGCGCCGATGCCAGCATCGCGGCGCGCGCCGCGGCGGCGGGTGTCGATCCGGCCGAATATGCCTATGATCTGCTGTGCCGCGACGGTGCGACCGGTTTCGCCTATCTGCCGATCCTCAACTATGCCGACGGCAATCTCGACTTCCTCGAGGCGCTGCAGGACAGCGATGATACGGTGAACAGCCTGTCGGACGGCGGCGCGCATTGCGGTACGATCTGCGACGCCGCATCGCCCACCTTCATGCTTCAGCATTGGGTGCGCGATCGCAAGCGCGGCGGGCGCGTGCCGCTGGAACGCGCGATCAAGCGCCAGTGCCGCGACACGGCGCTGCTCTATGGGCTCGAAGACCGCGGACTGGTGGCGCCGGGCTATCTCGCCGATCTCAATGTCATCGATATGGAAGCGATCAAGCTCGGCAAGCCTTGGCTCGCTTTCGATCTGCCCGCGGGCGGCAAGCGTCTGCTGCAAAAGGCCGACGGCTATGTCGCGACGGTCAAGTCGGGCGTCATCACCTTCAGGGGAGGCGAAGCGCAGGGCGTTTATCCGGGCGGCGTGATCCGCGGTCCGCAGCGCGTCGAGCTCGCGATGGCGGCGGAATGATGCGGGCCGTCCGGCTTCGCGCTCCCGCTTCGCTCGACAATCTGACGCTCACCGATCTCGCCGATCCCGGGCAACCGGGGCCGGGCGAGATCCGGGTGCGGCTGGCGGCGTCGTCGCTCAACTTCCACGACTATGCGGTGGTGGCGGGCATGATCCCCGCTGCCGACGGGCGTATCCCGATGTCCGACGGTGCCGGCGTGGTGGAAGCGGTGGGCGAGGGGGTGACGCAGTTCGCGGTGGGCGATCCGGTCGTCTCGATCTTCTTTCCCGACTGGATCGACGGCGCGCCGCCGACCAGTGCTTTCACGCGGGTGCCGGGCGACGGCATCGACGGCTATGCGCGCGAGGTCGTCGTGACGCCCGATCATTGGTTCACGCGCGTCCCGGCGGGCTATTCGGCAGCGGAGGCCGCTACGCTGACCTGCGCCGGGCTGACCGCCTGGCGCGCACTGTTCGTTGATGACGCGATCCGGCCGGGTTCGACCGTGCTGGTGCAGGGATCGGGCGGGGTGTCGATCTTTGCGCTGCAGTTCGCCAAGGCCGCAGGCGCGCGGGTGATCGCGACCAGCTCGTCCGACGACAAGCTCGCAAGGCTCAAGGATCTCGGTGCCGACGAGCTGATCAATTACAAGGCGGTTCCCGCCTGGGGCGCAAAAGCGATGGAACTGACCGGCGGGCGCGGGGTCGATTGCGTCGTCGAGATCGGGGGTGCCGGTACGCTCGACCAGTCGATGATCGCGACGCGCGTCGGCGGCCATGTCGCGCTGATCGGCGTGCTCGCTGGCTTTGCCGGGCCGGTGCAGACCGCGCTGCTGATGGCGAAAAATCTGCGCGTTCAGGGATTGACCGTGGGGAGCCGCCAGCAGCAGCTCGACATGATCGCCGGGATCGAGGCGAATGCGATCCGGCCGGTGATCAGCGATCATTTCCCCCTCGAAGGCCTTGCCGATGCGTTCCGCCATCAGGCGGCGAACAAGCATTTCGGCAAGATCGTCGTCGACATCTGATACGAAAAAGGACCGGCCTGTGGGATTTGCCGAATATGAAAGCTATGACGCGCTCGGCCTTGCCGACCTCGTCGCAAAGGGCGCGGTATCGCCGCTCGAGCTGGTCGATAGCGCGATCGAACGGATCGAGGCGCTCAACCCCCGCCTGAACGCGGTGATCTTCACCGATTATGACGGCGCCCGGACGCGCGCGAAGGCGCCGCTTCCCGACGGGCCGTTCCGGGGTGTTCCCTTCCTGCTCAAGGACATATTGGGCGATCTCGCCGGGTGGCCGACGCGTAACGGATCGCGCATCTCCCCGCCCGTTCCGATGCCCTTTACCGCGACGTTGGTGCAGCGCTTCCTGGCGGGCGGACTGATCCCGATCGGCAAGACCAATGTGCCCGAATTCGGCGTCGTCGCGACGACCGAGAGCAAGCTGTACGGGCCCGCCTGCAACCCCTGGAACCCGGCGCATTCAACCGGCGGCTCGTCGGGCGGATCGGGCGCGGCGGTGGCGAGCGGCATGGTGCCCGTCGCGCACGCCAACGACGGCGGCGGATCGATCCGCATCCCTGCAAGCTGCAACGGCCTGGTCGGGCTGAAGCCGACGCGCGGGCGCAACCCCTTGGGGCCGCTGCTCGGCGACGTCATGGGCGGCCTCGCCGCCGAACATATCGTCAGCCGCAGCGTGCGCGACACCGCGGCGATGCTCGATGTTACCGCGGGCGCCGAGCCCGGCGATCCCTATGCGGCGCCGCCCGCTCCGCCGAGCTGGCGCCGGGCCGCCGAGGCGCCATGCCCCAAACTGCGCATTGCGTTTGCGCGCGCTGCTCCGGGTGGTCGGGCGCTCGATCCTCAGGCGGTCGCCGCGGCCGAACATGCGGCAAAATTGTGCGAGAGCCTGGGTCATCATGTCGAGGAAGCATCGCCCCCGGTCGACAATGATGCGATGGTCCCGGCCTTCATGGCGATCTGGTCGAGCGGCGCGGCGATGCAGATCGACGGCATCGCGATGATGACCGGGCAGACCCCCGGTCCCGACAATCTGGAGGGGCTGACGCGCGGCCTTTACGCGATGGGCAAGGCGATCAGCGCGCCGCAGCTGTGGGGCGCGATCTTCCAGCTGCAGCAGATGGCGCGCGCGGTCGCGGCGTGGCACGCCGACCATGACGTCTGGCTGACCCCGACGCTCGGGGCCCCGCCGCCGCGCAACGGCAGTTTTCCGCTCGACAGCGAAGACGTAGCCGCCGGTTTTGGCGCGATGACCGACTATGTTCCCTTCACCGCGATCCAGAATGCGACGGGGCAGCCCGCGATCAACGTCCCCCTCTGGTGGACGCCCGAGGGACTGCCGATGGGAACGCAGTTCGTCGGTCGTTTCGGCGAAGAGGCGCTGCTGCTCCAGCTCGCGGCGCAGCTCGAAGAAGCACAGCCCTGGTTCGGCCGGCGACCGGCGCTCTAGGGGCGATCCTCAGACGAGCGCGCGAACGGCCGCTTCGGCGTCGTCGGCACCATTATAAGCGTGAAACGACAGCCGGACGGTGGTGCCGCGGAAGTCGGCGCTGATTGCATTCGCGGTGAGCGCAGCGGCGACGCGCGGCTGGTCGGTGCCGGTGTTGATGCACAGCGTCCCGCCGATGTCGCCTTTGGGCCAGCACCACTGCGGGGTCGAGGGTTCAAGCGCGGCGCGGAGGATCGTCTGGAGCGCGCGATTATGCGCGCGGATCCGCTCGACGCCGATCGCGGCGATGGCTTCGATGCCCGCGGTCGACAGGACGAAGGGGGCGACATCGGGGGTGCCCCCCCACCAGCGGCGCGCGTCGGGGGCATAGCGGAAGCTTTCGATATCCATCTCGAACGGATTGTCGTGGCTCCACCAGCCGCGCTCCATCGGATCGAGCGCGGTGCGGTCGTGCGGCGCGACCCACAGCCACGCGGCGCCCGGTCCGCCGCACAGCCATTTGACGCTCGTGCCGATCACCGCATCGACGCCCCATAGGGCGGGCGCGACGGGAACAACGCCGACCGATTGCGCGCAATCGGCGATGCAGCGTGCGCCCGCGGCGTGCGCGGCCGCGGCGACGGCGGCGATGTCGGTCAGCGCGCCGCTGTTCGAGCTGACGTGCATGGCAACGACTAGCGCGACATCGTCGTCCAGCGCCGACGCCCACTGCGCCGGATCGCGCACATCGGCGGCGGCAGGCAGATAGCGCGTCGTCCACCCCGCGGCGGCGAGCCCGCTTGCGACATAGCCGATCGTCGGAAAGGCGCTCGGCGCGAGCAGGATGGTGCGCCGCGTCGTCGCGGTGCCCAGCGCCGAAAGGTAGCGAGACAGCGCTGCGCTGACATTGGTGGCGGGGCACAGATCGCGCGCTTCGACGCCGATCAGCTTCGCCAGCGCGGCGCGCCAGCCGTCGATCGCCTCCAGCCAGTGCGGCCAGGCTTCGCCCGTCTCGCGCCACGGCGTCAGCATCCGGTCGCGCAGCAGCGCCTCGGCGCTGCGCGGCTGGCAACCGACGCTGTGGCTTTTCAGATAGACCGCGCCGGGCGGCAGGAAAAAGCGCCCGGCCACCGCGGCCGGCAGCAGTGCGCCGCTCACAGGCCGCTGCCGTGCCCGGCCGGCGCATTGCCGCTGATGCTGTCGCGCTTGACGCCATATTCGGCGCCCCAGCGGTCGGTCATTGCGGCGCGAATGTCCCACAGTTCGGGGAAGAAGCGATGCCGTGCGCCGGCATTGAGCAGTTCGACCGGACGCCCTTTGAGCGACTTCGATCCCATGCCGATCGACCGGTGGATGAGATAGATGTGATGGGCGCGAAAGATCTGGAACAGCTCGTCGAATTCGATCAGCGCCTCGGCAACCATAAAGGCCTCGTCGTGCCGGTAGCCGGTGTCATAGACGTCGGCGACGCTGCGCCCGGCAGGATCGAGATAGGCCGATTTGTAGCGCGCCCACAGCGGCTGCGGCAGGGTGAGCAGCAGCTGGAAGCCGGGGCTTTCCTGCCCCGACCCGTTGCCGAGCTGAAGCCGGATCGCCTGATAGTCGAACGGACTCATCGTCTCCAGCAGCGCCAGCTGATCGGTCATCAGCCGCATGATCCGGTTGACGCGGTCGAAGAGCGACAGGACGCGCATCGTCTCGCCCGCCGCCATATGACCGTCGATTTCGGCGAGGGTGAAGGCCATCAGCTTCATCCACAATTCCTCGACCTGATGGACGATCTGGAACTGCAATTCGTCGGGGGTGCAAAGCTCGGCGAGCGGCTTCTGGCAATCGAGCAGACGGTCGACCGCCAGATAGACGCCATAATCCTTCATGACCGGCGCTTCGATGCGCTGGTGAATATCCTGTTTGTCGAGGTGCATGGGAAATCCTTGCGATTGATGGAACCGAAAGGGCGCGCCGCTTGGGCGCGCCGACGGATCAATCGCGCGGGGCCACTCCCGCGGGCGGACGCCGCGGCGATCCCGCCTGGCCGAGCCAGAGGAGGGCGACCGCGGGGGTCATTGCGCGGCAAGATCCGCGGGCAGGGTGGGTTCGCCGATAAGGCCGAGGAAGCGGCGCCACATCATGTCGCGGGACGGCCCGCCGCGCTCGACATAGTCGCGCACCATCGCTTCGCCGAGCCCGTAGTTGATGACGTAACTGCGATATTTTTCGGTGAAATCGGTCATCTGCTCGGCGCGCGGTCGCGACACGAGCCCATATTTCTGGGTCAGCGCCACCGCCGTCGGCCGGTCGATCGCGCCGTCGAGATATTGCTGGGCAATCGTCAGCCGGGCGCCCGACAGCGCTTTCATCGCATCGAGAAGCTGCCAATAGCGTTCGTCGGCGGGCGGTTCCATGCCCGCCAGCGGCATGATCGTGCCGCGCTCGACGGCGATGCGTTCGTCCCCCGGAAAGGCAAGGTCGATGCCGTAATTGGCACTCCCTTCGGCAAGGAAGCTTTGCGGGCTGTAGAGCGGATAGACGCTATATTCGATCCAGTTGCGGTCGCGGACCAGCTTCGCTTCGATTTGCAGATTGAACAGATGGTGGCCCGGATAGCCTTCGTGGCAGCCGAGATCGAGCGCGCGCGACAGGCGGATCGGCAGGTCGGTGTTGACCTGGATGATGCTGCGATAGCCGCCCATGTAGAAATTATAGCCGCTCCAGCTCTTTCCAGTGACGAACTGCAGGTCGAAATTCTCGCCCTCGGGCATCGCCACCTGCGCGGCGGTGCGCGCGCGGCACTGGGCGATCGCTGCGTCGAAGGTCGGCTTCAGCCGGGCGGCGGGAATGGTGAAGCGGTTGAAATAGGCATCGACGCGATCGGCCAATTCGCCGTCGCCGGGGACGAGCTGCGCGATCGCGGCCAGCGCGGCGTCATAAGCGGACAGCGGTTCGAGCTTCGGGCGCACGCCGAAAAGCCGCTCGGCCTCGTCGGCAAAGGCCAGCCGCTTGCCCTGCAACATTTCGCTGCGCGTCTCGGCAGCGAGCAGCATCGCCTTCAGCGCGCGCAAGCGCCGTTGATCGGCGGCGGCGGTCAGGTGCGGCGTAACGTCGTCGAGCGATGCCGAGAGCTGGCGCGCGGCTTCGCCCAACATCGCAAGGCTGCGCGGATCGGTCACGGCCGCCGCCATCAGCGCCTTCGGTCCGTAATAGGCGTCGATATCGCTCTTGTTATGCGTACCCAGTTCGAGAACCAGCCCGACATAATCATGCGCGACGCTGTCGAGCGTGTGGCGAGCGACCGCGGCCACGGTGGGATCGAGCGCGGCGTCTGCTCCGGCGGGCGCCGGCATCGGCGGCGGCAGCACCGTCTGCGGCAGGATGGTGACGGCCATTGCCGGCTCCGCGGGCGCCTGTTCGGTTGGCGCGTCCTTTGCAGCGCGTTCGGCCGCCTTGCGCTGCGCCACCACCCGTCGCATCTCGGGGTCGAGCGCATAGCATCCCGACAGGGTCATGCCTGCAAGGACCGCAAGGGTCAGAAGCGCGCTGCGGCG
This sequence comes from Sphingopyxis sp. GC21, assembly GCF_025727575.1. Lineage (NCBI taxonomy): Bacteria > Pseudomonadati > Pseudomonadota > Alphaproteobacteria > Sphingomonadales > Sphingopyxidaceae > Sphingopyxis > Sphingopyxis sp. GC21. Next base: position 233,340 of record NZ_CP095845.1, read on the forward strand.
GGGCATCAGCCAGCCGTCGCGGGCCGCACTTCGGAGGTGTCGCTGACATCGCCGTCGCGGGCGATTTCCGCGTCCGAACTCGTCTCGATCCCCGAATGGTCGGGATGGAGCGGGGCGAAGCGCAGCACGGCAAAACCGGTCAGCGCGGCGACGAGCGATCCCATCAGGATACCGATCTTGGCCTCCTCGATCAGCAGCGCGTTGCCCGGGAAAGCAAGGCCGCCGATGAACAGGCTCATCGTGAAGCCGATCCCGCACAGCACCGACACGCCATAGATCTGCAGCCAGGTCGCACCGCGCAGCTTGCCCGCGATCCCCAGCTTTACGGCCAGCCAGACGCTGCCGAAAATGCCGACCTGCTTGCCGAAGAACAGCCCGGCTGCGATGCCGAGCGGCAGCGGGGCGAAAATCTGGTCGACCCCCAGTCCGCGCACGTCGACACCGGCATTGGCGAAGCCGAACAGCGGCACGATCGCAAAGGCGACCCACGGGTGCAGACCATGTTCGAGGCGGTGAAGCGGCGAGGTTTCGCTGTCGGGCGCACCCGGCGTGCGTTCGAAGGGGATCGCCATCGCCGCGAGGACGCCGGCGATCGTCGCATGAACGCCCGAGAGCAGCATTGCGTACCAGAGCAGCGCAAAGAGCAGCAGATAGACAGCGAGATGCTTCACTCCGGCGCGGTTGACCGCGAACATCACGCCGAGCAGCAGCGCCGCAGCGCCGAGCGCCAGCATGTTGATTTCGGCCGTATAGAAAAGCGCGATGATCGCGACCGCACCCATGTCATCGACGATCGCGACGGTCACCAGAAACAGCTTGAGCGACGTCGGCGCGCGCTTGCCGAGCAGCGCGAGCACGCCGATCGCAAAGGCGATGTCGGTCGCAGCGGGAATCGCCCAGCCTTGCGCAAGGCCCGCCGTGCCCCCCGCAAGCAGTATGTAGATGACCGCAGGAACCGCCATGCCCGCTGCAGCGGCGATCATCGGCAGCCGCCGCCGGTCCCAGCTCGCAAGGCGTCCGTCAACGAACTCGCGCTTGATCTCGAGCCCGACGAGCAGGAAGAAGATCGCCATCAGCCCATCGTTCACCCACAGGTGAACGGTCATCGGACCCAGCTTGTCGGTCAGCGTCGGCCCCGTCACCGCATGGATTGCGTGGTGATAATCGGCGCCCAGCGCTGAATTGGCGATAATCATTGCCAAAGCGGCCGCGAAAATCAGCAACATCCCGCCGGCGCTCTCGCTTTCAAGAAAGTCGCGGAGAGCCGAGCGTGGCGACGAACTGCGGGTCACGAAATTACACCTCTTTTGTCTGGGGGCCATTTGGTGGACGTCGTAGCGCGCTCGAACGGCCGCGTCACGCTTTACAAACCGATTGTGCCGATCAGCCATTACCATATGGGACGCCAAGACGTCACGAACAGGGGCGGGGCAGGCGGGTGGAAGCGGTGACCGCATGGCTGGGCTGTCTGGTACAGGGCGCCGGCCATGATTTTGCTACCTTCACCGCCGCCCGGGGCGCGGCGGCGTTGCCCATTTCAGGCCTTGGAACAGGGCGTCCGGGGACCGGCGTCTGCCGCCAGCACAGGCCGCATAGGGGATTCGCCCCTTGCGCGCTTCTCCCGCTAGTCAGGTGGTTCCACCTGCGCTGAAAAGCCTCTAGGGTCGCCGGAATCGGTGCTGGTTTTGCGCCGCTGACGTGCATACGGGGCCCATGGATCTTTACCTTCCTGTCGCCAATCTGTCGGTCAACGCGCTGGTCATCGTGCTGTTGGGCGGCGGGGTCGGCTTTCTGTCGGGCATGTTCGGCGTCGGCGGCGGCTTTCTGACGACGCCGCTGCTGATCTTCTATGGGATCCCGCCCACGGTCGCTGCGGCTTCGGCCGCGACGCAGGTGACGGGGGCCAGCGTCTCGGGCGCACTCGCCCATTTCGAGCGCGGCGGAGTCGATTTGCGGATGGGCGCGGTGCTGATCGCCGGGGGGCTGCTCGGATCGCTGATCGGCGCCGGATTGTTCGAACTGCTCACCGCATGGGGGCAGATCGATACGACGATCAACATCCTCTATGTTGTGCTGCTGGGATCGGTCGGCGGGTTGATGGCGCGCGAAGCATGGGGCGCGCTGCGCGCGCTGCAGGCCGGGCTTCCGGCGCCGGCGCGCAAGCGCCGCCACCATCCGATGGTCGCGAACCTGCCGATGCGCTGGCGCTTCTATCGCTCGGGCCTCTATATTTCGCCACTCGCGCCGCTAATCCTCGGGGCGCTCGTCGGCATATTGACGATGTTGCTCGGCGTCGGCGGCGGTTTCATCATGGTCCCGGCAATGATCTTCCTGCTCGGCATGGGAGCGCAGGTGGTCGTCGGCACCTCGCTGTTCCAGATCCTGTTTGTCACCATCGCGACGACGATGGTCCATGCGATGACGACGGGCGCGGTCGATATCGTCCTTGCCGGCCTGCTGCTGCTCGGCAGCGTGACGGGCGCACAGATCGGTGCGCGTTTCGCGCAAAAGGTCCGCCCCGAATATCTGCGCATGGCGCTGGCGATCATCGTGCTGCTCGTCGCACTGCGCATGGCGGTCGGCCTCTTCATCCGTCCCGACGAAATCTACACCGTCCAGTGACGCGGATCGGCGCCTCGATCGCAGCGCTGCTGCTGTTGCTGCTGCCCGCCGCGGCGCAGGCGGTCGATCCGCGCCTGGTGCCCGACGTGTCGAGCCGCTCGATCGAAATCCAGTACAGCTTCACCGGCGAGGAATTGCTGCTGTTCGGCGCCATTCTCTATCCCGGTCAGCGCCTGCCCGACGACCGCGCCGATATCGTCGTCGTTCTGAAGGGCCCGGTGCGGCCGGTGGTGCTGCGCGAAAAGCAGCGCATCGCGGGCATGTGGGTCAACGCCAGCAGCATCCGGCTGCGCACCTCACCCGGTTTCTACGCGATCGGGTCGTCGCGCCCGGTCGACAAGCTGGTCGACGAACGCACCGCGGCGATCTTCGAGCTTGGCCTTAAAAATCTGTCGATGTCGCCGACAGGCTTTTCGGAGGCGAAGAAACTCGAGCGGTTCGAGGCGGGGCTGGTCGATCTTTATCGCCGCATGGGGCTCTTCTACGAAAACCCTTCGGCGGTCGAGATTACCGAAGGCGTGTTGTATCGGGCGCGAATCCCCGTGCCGGCGCGCGTTCCCGTGGGCACCTACCGCGCCGAAACCTATCTGATCAGCAAGGGACGCGTGCTGGCGGTCGCCTCGCGCGACGTCCAGATCCGCAAGGCGGGCTTCGAACGCTTCGTCGCGCTCGCGGCGCAGCGGCACGGATTCCTGTACGGCCTTGCCGCGGTCGCGCTGTCGCTGCTGCTCGGCTATGCCGCATCGGCGCTTTTCCGCCGCCGCTGATCTATCATAAGCGCTTTGTTTACCCTCGCCTGCGATAGTCGACGCGGGACAAACATATGGCGGGGCTGAATATGGATATGCATGGGGGCGGTTTTGGTACCGGCGACGCGACGGCTGCGCAGCATGTCAGGCTGGCGGGCGGCGGAACCGCGGCGCCGATTGCGGCGGTGCAGGCGCACCACCGCGACGACCTTCTGATCGGCGAAGTGATCGACATTGCCGGCTCGGCCTCGCGCATCCTGCTCGATGCTTCGGCGTTGCAGGGCTTGTCGACATCCAACGACCCTTCGGTCGCGATGGCGGGCCAGGTGGGCGCGCAGGTCAAGGTCCGCGTCGGCAATGTCTGGCTGCTCGCCAGCGTGCGCGACCAGCAGCTTTACGAGCGCGGCGAGGGGCTGATCGTTGCGGCGATCGATTTCCTTGGCGAAGGCGAAGAAGAAAAGCTGACCGGCCGCATCCATAATTTCCGCCGCGGCGTGACGCGCTATCCGATTCCGGGTAGCCAAGTCTATGCCGCGACCAGCGCCGACCTCAAGCAGATCTACGCCGCCGACGAGCGGGCGCATGTCGAGATCGGGACCGTCTATCCGACGCGCGACATTCGTGGTTCGCTGTATGTCGACGCGATGCTCGGCAAGCATTTTGCGCTGCTTGGATCGACGGGTACGGGTAAGTCGACGAGCGCCGCGCTGATCCTGCACAAGATCTGCGAGCTGGCGCCGCAAGGCCATATCGTGATGATCGACCCGCACGGCGAATATTCGGCGGCGTTCAAGGGCACCGGGGCGCTGTTCGACGTCGACAATCTCGCTATGCCCTATTGGCTGATGAATTTCGAGGAACATTGCGAGGTTTTCGTCACCAGCGAGGGGCGCGACCGCCAGGGCGATTGCGACGTGCTCGCCAAATGTCTGCTCCAGGCGCGGCTCAAGAACCGTCTGGCCGAGGGCATGACCAAGATCACGGTCGATTCGCCGATCCCCTATCTGCTGTCGGATCTGCTCAACATCCTGCAGAACGAGATGGGCAAGCTCGACAAGGCCACCTCGTCGGCGCCCTTCATGCGCATCAAGGGCAAGATCGAGGAAATGCGCGCCGACCCGCGCTATAATTTCATGTTCTCCGGCATGCTCGTCGCCGACACGATGGCAAACTTCCTCGGCAAGATCTTCCGCCTGCCGTCGGACGGCCGGCCGATCTCGATTATCGACGTGTCGGGGGTGCCGTCGGACATCACGGGTGTCGTCGTCGCGGTGCTGTCGCGCCTGACCTTCGACTATGCGATCTGGTCGCGCGGCGAGCCACAGCGCCCGATCCTGCTCGTCTGCGAAGAAGCCCACCGCTACATCCCGTCGAAGGATAGCGGGCAGGGGCAGGCGGTGCGCAAGATCCTCGAACGCATCGCCAAGGAAGGCCGTAAATACGGCGTGTCGCTGGGCCTCATCACCCAGCGCCCGTCCGACCTTGCCGAAGGCGTGCTGTCGCAGTGCGGCACGATCATCTCGATGCGCCTCAACAACGAACGCGACCAGCATTTCGTCAAGGCGGCGATGCCAGAGGGCGCGCGCGGCTTCATCGATTCGATCCCGGCGCTGCGCAACCGCGAATGCATCATCTGCGGCGAGGGCGTGTCGATCCCGATTCGCGTTCACCTCGACACGCTTGAGGAAGACAAGCGCCCCGCGTCGAGCGATCCGCTCTTCTCGCAGCTTTGGCGCGAAACCGGCGGCGAGCCCGAAATATTGGAGCGCGTCGTCAAGCGCTGGCGCAGCCAGGGCAGGTAAGGCTTCCGTCGTCCCGGCTTTCGCCGGGACGGCGATCTAGCCCGCTTGCGCCGGCTCCCACAATTCGATCGGATTGCCTTCGGGGTCGTGGACGCGCGCGAAGCGGCCGACTGACGGATCGTCCCACTCCTTCTTGGTGATCACCTCCTCGCCGGCGGCGCGGAACGGCGCGAGCACCGCGTCGAGATCGTCGACGCGCAGGTTGATCATGAACTGGCGGTCGGCCGGGAAATAGTCGGTGTCGGCCTTGAAAGGCGAAAAGACCAGCGGTCCGCCGGTCACCGTCCACACCCATTGATTGGCCGGCGCGCTGTCGTCGGCGCTGCATCCGCCGCCGACGCCGAGACGGTCGCGATACCAGTCGCTGAGCGCGGCAGGATCGCGCGCGCGGAAGAACAGGCCGCCGATGCCTTTGACATGCCCCATGGAAACGCCTCCTTCGCCTTGTGAGCAGAAGAAGCTAGCGCGCCACGCCTAGCGAATCCACTCGCCGCTCTTCTGATATTCCTCGCGGATCTGACCCGACTGGTTGAGCCGCGGATCGCTGTAGGCCGGCGGCGTGGGCGCCGCGGGCGCCGAAGGGGACGGTGCCGCGGTCTGTGCGGGCGCGCTCAGCGTGCCGGGCAGCGGTGCGGGGCCGCCCGCGGGCAAGGGATCGACCGCGGCGGCGGGCAACAGGGGGGCGCCCGGGATCGGCCCCTTCTTCAGGATCGCAAGCTGCTGCGCGACCGGAAGATAGGGGCCAGGCACCGGCTCGCGGCCCAGATAGGGCGCGCGGAACGCGTCGGGCATGCCCCAGCGGCCGCGCCAGCGGTGGAAGATATGGGCGCCGACGATGTTGGTCATCACCAGGCTCTTGCCCCAGCGCGGCCAGATTGCGGTGGTGTGATAATGGGTGGCGAGCCCGACGCCGGGAAACACGGCGCCGTTCAGAGCCGCCGATGCAATGCGGCTCGCACGCAGCCAGTTGTCGCGGCTCGGCGCGCGCGCCATCGCGCCGTCGCACGAGAAGGTGAACTGGCACACGCCGGCGCGTTCGGAACCCTGAAAGACGACGCCGCACACCGTGCCCGGAAAGCTCGGGTGGCGCACGCGATTGAGTATCGTCTGCGCCACGCCGCGCATCCCGTCATCGCTTTCGGAGGCCGCCTCGTAATAGAGGGCGGAGGTAAGGCAATAATGCGCGCGTTCGCGGTCGAGCGCGGTGACGCCGCGAAAGACATAGGACTTAGCCGCTGGGCCGACGAAGGCTTCGTCGCGAAGCTGCGCCGGATCGGCGGGCGGCAGTGCGGTCGCATCCGCATAGCCGACGCTGCTGGGATCGGGCAGCGTCGGGTCGATCTTGAGTGCGTCGGCATAGCTGACCGAATTCATCACCGCCCAGCGCGTCGGGTCATAGGGTTTGAAGGTCAGCGGCACTGACACGCTGTAGGGGCCGAAGCCGCGCGGGCGGAACTGCCCGCTCGACAGCGCGAGCGCTACGCTGGCGACAAGCACCGCGGCGAGCAGGCCGATCCAGAAGTTGCGCCCCGGACCCGCCGCCGCAGCGGCCGCGCGCGGCGCACCGCGCCAGGCGGCGCGGGCATCGGCATAGCCAGGGGCGTCGAGGTTGAGTTCGGGTTTCATGCGCGCGTCAAAATCCGGTGCCCCGCCCGATCGGCCGATTCGCCCGGGCGGCTGCGATCCCTGCTTATGCCGCGAGGTGCGAATAAAAGATTGCTCCGTCTGTGCGCTGTCCCGCAGCGGGACAGGAGAGGAAAGCGGCGGCGGTCAGGGGTGGATATCGGCCTGATACCAGCCGTGCCGCTCTGTCACCGTCATCGGCAGCCCGAACAGGCGCGTCAGGCTGTCGCCGGTCAGCAGATCGGCCTTCGCGCCGTCGCGGTCGAGGCGGCCGCCGCGCAGCATCACGATGCGGTCGATCTCGGGCAATATCTCCTCGATATGATGGGTAATCAGCAGCAACGCGACCCCGCTGCGCGCGACGCCGCGCAGCATGTCGAGGAAATGATGCCGCGCCGCGGGGTCGAGCCCGGCGCACGGCTCGTCGAGCAGCAGCGCGCGAGGGCGGTGCGCAAGCGCGCGGGCGATGAGGACGCGGCGGGCCTCGCCCGTGGACAGGCTCGCCATGCTGCGCCCGATCAGATGCTGCGCGCCGACATCGCCGAGCGCCGCCACTGACACATCGACCATCGCCTGCGTATAGCTTTGATGCGCCCACAGCCCGCGCGAGGCGAAAAAGCCCGAGACGACGCAGTCAAGCACCTCCAGCGGCGGCTCGGCGTCGAAGTCGAGCTGCATCGTCGACGACACAATGCCGAGCAGCTTGCGCAGATCGAAGACGTTCCAGCTGTCCTGCCCGAAGATGCGGACGTCGGCACCCCAGGCGGGATAGAGCTGGCGCGCGATCAGCTTGACCAAGGTCGATTTGCCCGACCCGTTGGCGCCAAGGATCGCGGCGCTCTCGCCCGCCGGAATGGTCAGCGCAGGCAGATCGAGAATGCACGCCTCGTCGGCCATGACGCGGACGTTCGACAGCGCAAGCAGGGGAGAATCGTCAACCATGCCGGCGCGTTGAGCATGACCGTGCGAGCGAGGGAAGGGGAAAGGAGAGGGAGAGGCCGCTTTGAGGGCGGGGAGTCCCCGCCAACGCTATTTTCAGTTCGATCTCATGCAATTCCGTGTTCGGCGACCTTGATTAGCAGGTCGGCACCTTCTTTGCGGTTCGCTGTTTCGGGCATTCCCTTGTTTACGAGATCGCCGAGCTTCTCTGCGAAAGGACTGCATTGTTGAAAGCGATACAGGTTCGCTTCACCGTGCGCAGGTTCAATATCGGTGGACCGCCAACCCGCTCTTTCCATGTCGCTTTTTAGGTACTGCCAATGGACTTCGTATGCCTCAAACACGACGAAGTTGCTTTGCTGCATTCTTTGGCCCGCAATATGGTCAAATAGTGGTCTAGCAAGCCAGGCAACCCCGACTGCCAGCACTAGCGCCAATGCTACTACCAGTTCGATCCAGTCGAGTAACAGTTCCATCGCATCGAGGCCTCTGGTTAATTGGCTACCTGTATGACGACCAAGCCCTAAGGAGTCCCTAAGTCCGCAATCGGTCGATGCTGTTGAAAAAGGCCCGAAGGGGGTTTTGGCGGGCAATATCGGAATCAAACAAGGGGCCTATGCGCATCGCTCGTTCGCGCAGTCGAGGCTTCGTGAATCCTTCTGACTGAAATTCTACAGGCGCATCGCCGCGGCCGACTTTTTCAACAGCATCGGTCCTTAACTGCCATCCATGCCGATCCGGCCAGACGACCCCAACCGACCGGAAAGCCGCCCACCCCAATCTCCGCTTGCCGACTCCCCGCAACGCGCCTATATGCACGCTCACTCCTAGACATGGCTAGCCAGATAGGACGTCGGGGCCGCGGGCCGCGGCGGCCGTAAACGCATGGCTTTTCCTGTCGCGATATTTGGGAATGTAGCTTGGTCGATTTCGACGTCCTCAATGCGATCATCGCGCCCGAAGCCGAGGCGATGGGCCTCGCGCTCGTGCGCGTCGCCTTTTTCGGCGGCGAGGAAGACCCTACGCTGCAGGTGATGGCCGAACGGCCCGATACGCGCCAGCTGACGATCGACGATTGCGCCGATCTGTCGCGCCGTATTTCGGACCGGCTCGACGCGCTGGAGGAAGCGGGCGAGGACCCGATCGAAGGCGCCTATCGCCTCGAAGTGTCGTCGCCCGGGATCGACCGCCCGTTGACGCGTCCCGCCGACTTTACCGACTGGGCGGGGCATGAGGCGAAAGTCGCGCTGAAGGAAAAGCGCGACGGGCGCCTGCGCTTCAACGGCGAACTCGCCGGCATCGACGCCGGCATCGTCACGATTTTCGACAAGGAAGGGGTCGAGCACAAGCTGCCGTTCGACGCGATCGACACGGCCAAGCTCGTCCTCACCGACAAACTGATTGCCGCAACCGTCCCGCTCTCGATCGAGGGTGCCGACGACATGGAAGAAGAAGGACAGGACTGATGGCCACTGCCATTTCCGCCAACAAGGCCGAACTGCTCGCGATCGCCAACAGCGTCGCCAGCGAGAAGATGATCGACAAGGGCATCGTCATCGAGGCCATCGAGGAAGCGATCCAGCGCGCGGCGCGCGCCCGCTACGGCGCCGAGAACGACATCCGCGCCAAGCTCGACGCGCAGACCGGCGACCTGCGCCTGTGGCGCGTCGTCGAGGTGGTCGAACAGGTCGACGATTATTTCAAGCAGGTCGACCTTGCCGCCGGCCAGAAGCTGCAGAAGGATGCGAAGGTCGGCGACTTCATCGTCGATCCGCTGCCCGCGGTTGACCTCGGCCGCATCGACGCCCAGTCGGCGAAGCAGGTGATTTTCCAGAAGGTCCGCGAAGCCGACCGCGAGCGCCAGTTCGAAGAATATAAGGACCGCGCGGGCGAGATCATCACCGGCGTCGTCAAGTCGGTCGAATTCGGCCACATCGTCGTCAACCTGGGCCGCGCCGAAGGCGTGATCCGCCGCGATCAGCAGATCCCGCGCGAACTGATGCGCGTCGGCGACCGCGTCCGCGCGCTGATCCTGTCGGTGCGCCGCGAAAATCGCGGACCGCAGATTTTCCTCAGCCGCGCGCACCCCGACTTCATGAAGAAGCTGTTCGCGCAGGAAGTCCCCGAAATCTACGACGGCATCATCGAGATCAAGGCCGCGGCGCGCGATCCGGGCAGCCGTGCCAAGATCGGCGTCATCAGCTATGACGGCTCGATCGACCCCGTCGGCGCATGCGTCGGCATGAAGGGCAGCCGCGTTCAGGCGGTCGTCCAGGAAATGCAGGGCGAAAAGATCGACATCATTCCCTGGTCGGAAGACACCGCGACCTTCGTCGTCAACGCGCTTCAGCCCGCGACGGTGCAGCGCGTCGTCATCGACGAAGATGACGGCCGTATCGAAGTCGTCGTTCCCGACGATCAGCTCAGCCTTGCCATCGGGCGCCGAGGCCAGAACGTCCGTCTCGCCAGCCAGCTGACCGGCAAGCAGATCGACATCATGACCGAGGCCGACGCGAGCGAAAAGCGTCAGCGCGAATTCGTCGAACGCTCGACGATGTTCCAGGAAGAACTCGACGTCGACGAAACGCTCGCGCAGCTGCTCGTCGCCGAAGGCTTCGGCGAACTCGAAGAAGTCGCTTATGTGCCGCTCGACGAACTGGCGAGCATCGAAGGCTTCGACGACGAACTGGCCGAAGAGCTGCAGAGCCGTGCGACCGAAGCGCTCGAACGCCGCGAAGAAGCCGCACGTCAGGAACGCCGCGGACTTGGCGTCGAGGATGATCTGGCCGAACTGCCGCACCTGACCGAAGCGATGCTCGTCACGCTCGGCAAGGCCGGGATCAAGACGCTCGACGATCTTGCCGATCTCGCAACCGACGAACTGATCGCGAAGAAGCGCAGCGAGAATCGCCGCGGCCCGGCGCGCGAGCGTTCGGAACGCGCCGAGGACAAGGGCGGCGTGCTTGGCGAATATGGCCTGTCGGAAGAACAGGGCAACGAGATCATCATGGCGGCGCGCGCGCACTGGTTCGACGACGAACCGGCTGCCGAAGCCGAAGCCCAGACCGGGGAGGCCGCCGATGCGGACCCCGCGCAATGATCAGCTAAGCCAAACCGACCGCGCGGGTAAGCGCGGACAGCACGCGCCCGAAAGGCGCTGTGTGGTAACCGGCGACGTGGCGCCGGCCGGACGGCTCGTGCGCCTCGCGCTCGGGCCCGACGGCATGATCGCGCCCGACGTGCTCGGCAAGGCGCCGGGGCGCGGCGCGTGGATCGGCGTCGACCGCGAAGCGCTCGAAGCGGCGCAGGCAAAGGGCAAGCTCAAGGGTGGGCTGGCGCGGGCGCTGCACGAAGGCGCCTTCACGATTCCCGACGATCTGGGCGCGCGGATCGAGGCGCAACTCGCGCGTGCGACGCTCGACCGGCTGGGGCTTGAGGCGCGCGGCGGAATGCTGATCCTCGGCAGCGAGCGGATCGAGGACGCGGCACGCCGCGGACAGGTCCGCCTGCTCCTGCATGCGCAGGATGCCGGCGAAGACGGGCGAAAGAAACTGGCACAGGCGTGGCGGGTCGGCGAGGATCACGAAGGGTCCGGCCGTGAGGGGACGGTCTTGCCGGTGGACCGATACACCCTATCTATGGCATTGGGGCGTGAAAATGCGGTGCATCTGGGCGTGACCGACGCCCGTGCCGCTGACCGGGTGCTGGCGCATTTGAGCCGCTGGCAGTTTTTCACCGGATGGTTTAGGGACGCGGCCAACCGCGTTTCCGATCAGGATTCCCGCACGGCGGGGAATGGGATGGCGTCCAGGGAGCCCGACACGGACTCTCCGGTTTCGGACGCGTATTGAAGGAATAAGACGTTTCGATGAGTGACGAACAGGACAAGCCGACTCTGACCCGCAAGCCCCTGGGGCTGAAGCGTACGGTAGAGGCCGGACAGGTGCAGCAGCAATTCAGCCACGGCCGCCGCAATACGGTGGTGGTCGAGGTGAAGCGCCGCCGCGTGCTTGGCCGTCCCGGCGAAGCGGCGCCCGCGCCTGAGGCTGAAGTGGTCGAGGCCGCGCCCGCACCCGCGCCGAAGCCGGCTGCACCCGCACCGGCGCCCAAGCCCGCCGCGCCCAAGGCCGACAGCCTGATGTCGCGTCAGGAGCGCCAGACGCAGTTGCTGCGCGAAGCCGAAGAGGCGCGTCTCGCCGCGCTTGAAGAAGCGCGCCGCCGCGAAGAGGCTGAACGTGCCCGTGCTCTGGAAGAAGAGCGCGCGCGTGCCGCCGAAGCGCGGGAGGAAAAATCCAAGGCTTCCGAGGAAGTGCCCGCTCCGGCTGCGGCCGAGCCCGCCGCCGAAGCGCCGGCCGCGCCCGCTGCCGAAGCCAAGCCGGCCGAAGCCGCGCCGCGCGCCGCCACGACGAGCAGCGCTGCGCCCGCGCCGCGTCGCTTCACGCCGGTCGAGGCGCCGAAGCGTCCCGAACCGAAGCGCGCCGAACAGAAAAAGGAACATCGCGGCGATCACCGGCGCCAGTCGGGCAAGTTGACCGTCACGCGTGCGCTCAACGAGGATGAAGGCGCGCGTGCGCGCAGCCTCGCCGCGCTGAAGCGCGCGCGCGAAAAGGAAAAGCGCTCGCATCTGACGCCGAGCGGGCCGCGCGAAAAGCAGGTTCGCGAAGTCGTCGTTCCCGACACGATCACCGTGCAGGAACTGGCGAACCGCATGGCCGAAAAGGGCGCCGATCTCGTCAAGGCGCTGTTCAAGATGGGCATGATGGTCACCGTCAACCAGACGATCGACCAGGATACCGCCGAACTGCTCGTCACCGAATTCGGGCACGAGATCAAACGCGTCAGCGAAGCCGATGTCGATATCCGCAACGATCAGGACGTCGATGCGCCCGAACAGATGAAGCCCCGCGCGCCGGTGGTCACCATCATGGGCCACGTCGATCACGGCAAGACCAGCCTGCTCGACGCGCTGCGCGGCACCAGCGTCCAGTCGGGCGAAGCCGGTGGCATCACCCAGCATATCGGCGCCTATCAGGTGAAGACCCCCGACGGGAGCCAAGTCACCTTCCTCGATACGCCGGGCCACGAAGCCTTCACCGAAATGCGCGCGCGCGGTGCCAATGTCACCGATATCGCGGTACTGGTGGTGGCGGCCGACGACGGGCTGAAGCCGCAGACGATCGAATCGATCAACCATGCGAAGGCAGCCGGGGTGCCGATCATCGTGGCGATCAACAAGGTCGACAAGGAAGGCGCGAACCCGCAGCGCGTGCGCGAGCGCCTGCTCGAGCACGAGATCGTCGTCGAGGAAATGGGCGGCGACGTCCAGAATGTCGAAGTTTCGGCGCTCAAGAAGACCGGGCTCGACAAGCTGCTCGACGCGATAGCGCTTCAGGCCGAGATCATGGAGCTCAAGGCCAACCCCGACCGTTCGGCCGAAGGGACGGTGGTCGAGGCGAAACTCGACAAGGGCCGCGGCCCCGTTGCCACGATCCTCGTCCGCCGCGGGACCTTGAAGGTCGGCGACATCTTCGTCTGCGGCGCCGAAAGCGGCCGCGTCCGCGCGCTCGTCAACGATCAGGGCCAGCAGATCAAGGAAGCCGGTCCGTCGATGCCGGTCGAGGTTCTTGGCCTCGGCGGGGTCCCGATGGCGGGCGACACGCTGACCGTCGTCGAGAATGAGGCGCGCGCGCGCGAAGTCGCCGCCTATCGTCAGGAACAGGCGCTCAAGAAGCGGACGGCGCAGGCGCCGGTCAGCCTCGAAGGCATGTTCTCGGCGCTCGCCGACAAGGCCAATGTCATCGAATATCCGGTGGTCATCAAGGCCGACGTGCAGGGCAGCGTCGAAGCGATCGTCAACGCGCTCAACAAGCTGTCGACCGACGAAATCCGCGTCCGCGTGCTCCATTCAGGCGCCGGCGCGATCACCGAAAGCGACGTGACGCTGGCGGCGGCGACGAATGCGCCGATCATCGGCTTCAACGTCCGCCCCAACGCCAAGGCGCGCGAGATCGCGAACCGCGAAAAAGTGCGCTTCATGTATTATGACGTCATCTATCACCTGACCGAGGAGGTCGCGAAGGAGATGGCAGGCGAGCTGGGTCCGGAACGCGTCGAAACCGTCGTCGGCCGCGCCGAGGTCAAGGAAGTCTTCCCGGCCGGCAAACGCGACAAGGCCGCTGGCCTGCTGGTGCTCGAAGGCATCATCCGCAAGGGGCTCCACGCGCGTCTCACGCGCGAGGACGTCATCGTCTCGGCAACGACCATCGCGTCGCTCCGCCGTTTCAAGGACGATGTCGCCGAAGTGCGCGCGGGCCTGGAATGCGGCGTCGTGCTGGCGGATACCAACGACATCAAGCCGGGCGATCACCTCGAAGTCTTCGAGGTCGAGGAACGCGCGCGGACGTTGTGATCGAACCATCGCCGCACCCCTGCATGCGCGGGGGTGCGGCAGGATATTGAGCGATGCGGCATAACGAAAAACCCGAAGGCCCCTCGGTCCGCGTCCTGCGCGTGGGCGAACAGGTGCGCCATGTCCTGAGCGAGATACTTCAGCGCGGCGACGTGCATGACGATGTCCTCGCGACGCATCCGGTGAGCGTGACCGAAGTGCGCATGTCGCCCGACCTGCGCCATGCCACGATATTCGTGAAGCCGCTGCTCGGCCGCGACGAGGAGGCGGTGCTGAAGGCGCTGCGCACCAACACCGCCTATCTCCAGCGCGAAGTTGCGCACCGCATCCGCATGAAATATGCGGCGAAGCTCAAATTTATTGCTGACGAAAGCTTCGACGAGGCGAGCCACATCGACCAATTGCTGCGCGACCCCAAGGTGGCGCGCGACTTGGGCGGCGGCGAGGGCGAAATTCAAGATTGAGCCCCGATGACGGGTTGGTGGGACCGGATAGGGGCTATTTTCCCTTCGGCGTCTTGATCCCTGCTGCGGCCTCCAGCTCGACCAGCGCTTCCTCCAGATAGTCGATCATCCGCTGCGCGTGCGGCACGCTGCGGCGGCAGGCGGTGATGCCGAAGTCGATGTTCCTGAAATTCGACACCTGCGTGATGTTCATCGCCATGCCGTCGACGGGGATGCTCGCGGGATACATGCCGTCGAGCCGCGCGCCGTTCCAGTACATCTGCTCGCGCGGGCCGGGGACGTTGGAGATGGTCGCCGAATAGGCGGGGAATCTGTCGGCGGTGCGCGTCAGCGCGGTGAGCATCTGCGGGAAATTGGTGATCGCGGTATAGAGCTGGATCTGCTGCGCGGTCATCGCGCGCAGCTGCGCCTTGGCGGCGTTCATCGACGACTGGATCGCCGCCATGCGTTCGGCGGGATCGTCGATATGGGTGGCGAGATTGGCCGTCACCGACGCCACCGAATTACCCGAATCGATATCGTCCTTGGGGCGGATCGAGACCGGCGCCATGGCTTTCAAAGGCTTGTCGGGCAGCTCGTTGAGCGATTGCAGATATTTGCGCATCGCGCCCGCGCACATGCCCAGCACCGCGTCGTTGATCGTCCCGTCATAGACCTTGCCGACCGCGCGGACGCGTTCGAGCGACCAGCTTTGCGCAACGAAGCGGCGGGCGCCGGTGATGTTGCGGTTGAAGCTGGTGCGCGGCACGCCGGCAAAGGGGGTGACCAGCCCTTCGCCGCCGATCCCGAACATCGCCGCGACATATTGGTTGAGCGCCTTGGTCACGCCGACGCTGTTGCCCCACTGCTCCTTCAGAAACTCGCCGATCGCGGCGATGTCGGTCAGGCTGGGGCGCGGCGGCTTTTTGGGCGACGGGAATTTGCGCTTATAGGCTTCATAAGCCTCGACCGACAGCGGCGAGCAGGTCCGCCGTTCCTTGGGGTCGGGCGAGAACATCGAATTGTAGAAATGGATGCTCGCCGCGCCATCCATCAGCGCATGATGCACCTTCTTGAATGTCGCGATCTGCCGATTGGGCAGCCCTGAGATCAGCGTGATCTCCCATAAGGGGCGGGTGCGGTCGAGCAGGCTGGAATGGAGGCGCGAGGCGAGTTCGAACATCTCGCGGTAGCGCCCAGGCTTGGGCAGCGCGGCCGAGCGCACATGATAGTGCATGTCGATGTCGCGGTCGGGTTCGAGCCGGATCGGGCCGTACTGGCCGAGCGGGGTGAGTTTCAGCACCTCGCTGAACGGCCGCCGCAGCCCTTCCGACTGGCGCAACAGTGCGAGCTGTTCGTTCAGCCAGTCGGTTTCGTCGACATCGTCGGGCAGCGTGTAGAGGTTGATGCCGCCGATGTGCATCGGCATTTCGCGACTTTCCCCCCACAGGAACATCGCATCGGTCACCGGCATCAATCGCATTGCAGCTCTCCCCACTGTTAATGCTGCATCTTTTGTGCGCAGCATGACAGCGGGGGCGGGCGAGTCAAGCTGCGGTGTCGACGGCTGCCGGCGCGCGGCGGGTGTCAGACGTGGGGCAGCACCATCCTGCGCGTGATGTCGGGGTCGCGGTCGCGGTGGACCGCGATGCCGGTAAGCAGACTTTCGGCGATCATCCGCGCCCGCGCGCCGACCAGCGCGACCGCCCCTTCGCTCGGCGCCACATCGCGCAGCGTGGCATAGAAGAGCCCGAGCCAATGCTGGAAATGGCTCTCGCCGATGGTCGGGATCGCAAGATGCCGGGCCATCGGATTGCCGGTGAAATTGCCGGCGCCGAGCAGGATCGACTGCCAGAAGCGGTTCATCTGCGCGAGATGCCCGGGCCAGTCGTGGATGCGGTCGTCGAAGATCGGGCCAAGCAGGGCGTCGCGCCGGATCGCGGCGTAGAAGCGATCGACGAGCGTTGCGATAAAGGCTTCATCGACCCCCATCGCGATGGCGGCGGCGCGCCGGTCCTCGCGCGCAGCGATGGCATGGGGGTGGGCGGGGACGGTCTTCTTCATCGCCTCGACTCGATAAACGGCATTTCATTTGCCGCTTTATCGACCTTGCGCATAAAAGCAATATTTCATATACCTATTTTATGCGATTGAGCCTTCACAGCGACTATGCGCTGCGCATCCTGATGGCGCTGGCGGCGACTGGGCGCCAGATGTCGGTCGACGAGATCGCCGGCCAATATGGCGTGTCGCGCAACCATCTCGCCAAGGTGGCGCAGCGGCTGCAGGCGCTCGGCTATGTCGCGGCGCAGCGCGGACGCGGTGGCGGGCTGACGCTCGCCAGGGCGCCCGAGACGGTGATCGTCGGCGCGGTGGTGCGCGAGCTCGAAAGGCTGGACGGCTTTGTCGAGTGTATGAACCCCGCGACTTCAGCCTGCCCGGTGCGCGGCGGCTGCGGATTGCAGGGCGCGCTCGCCGGGGCACTGGCAGCCTTCGCCGCGCATCTCGACGGCTATACCCTCGCCGATCTGTTGCCGCAGCCGGCGCGTTTTCGCGCGCTGCTCGGCGTCGCCTGATTGGGCTTGCGCGGCGCCGCCGAGGCGGTATCGCTCAAGCCATGGCCAAGCTCTATTTCTATTATGCCAGCATGAACGCGGGCAAGTCGACGACGCTGCTGCAGGCGGATTTCAACTATCGCGAGCGCGGGATGGAAACGATGCTGTGGACCGCCGCGCTCGACGACCGTTACGGCGCCGGGCAGATCACCAGCCGCATCGGCCTGCTTGCCGAGGCGCATAAATTCGATCCCGAAAGCGATTTGTGGGCGGCGGTGAGCGAGGAGCATCGTCAGCGCCCGCTGGCCTGCGTGCTCGTCGACGAGGCGCAGTTCCTTTCGAAAGATCAGGTGTTCGCGCTGGCACGGCTCGCCGACGAGGCGGATATTCCGGTGCTCTGTTACGGGCTGCGCACCGATTTCGCGGCCGATCTCTTTCCCGGTTCGGCGGCGCTGCTCGGTATCGCCGACGCGCTGGTCGAACTCAAGGCGGTGTGCGAATGCGGGCGCAAGGCGACGATGAACCTGCGCGTCGATGCCGCCGGCCGTGCGGTGGTCGCGGGGGCGCAGACCGAGATTGGCGGCAACGACCGCTATGTCGCCATGTGCCGCCGCCATTTCATGGCCAAGCGCCGGGCTGCGGCAGAGGCTTTGCAAGAGGCGGGCGCCGATGCTTGACCGGCTTTATGTCGAACTGACCGACGGCGACCTCCGGCTCGTCAAGCTGGCCGAGCCGCACCGCGAGGCGCTGCGCGCCGCCTGCGCCGCCGATACCGATATCTGGCCGATCTATTCGTCGAGCTTCGATTCCGATCATTTCGACACGAGCTTCAACGCGCTGATCGGGCATGAGAGCCGGATGCCCTATGCGATCGTCGACGGCGATCGGCTGGTCGGCATGACCGCTTATCTGCGTCCCGATGTGTCGGCGCAGACGGTGGAGATCGGCAACAGCTATATCGAGCCCGCCGCGCGCGGGACTGGCCTCAATGGCCGCGTCAAACGACTGATGCTCGACCATGCCTATGCCGTCGGCATTCGCCGCATCGAATTCCGCATCGATGAGCGCAACAAGCGCAGCCAGGCGGCCGTCACCAAGCTCGGCTGCACCAAGGAAGGGGTGCTGCGCGCTGAGCGGATCACCTGGACCGGCTTTGTCCGCGACACCGGCCTGTGGTCGCTGCTCGCCGATGAATGGCGCACAGGAAGCTGAAGTTGGTGGGAGCGTGGCAAGCGGGTCAGCGCCGGTTCAGCATCGACCCGCTAAGCCGTGTGCCGGGATGGGCCTCCATCTGGAAAGGTTCGTTATGAACAGATTATTCGCACTCTCCCTGGCCGCCGCCTTGCTTCCCCTTTCGGCAACTGCGGCGGCCGAAGGGGCACCGCAGGAATCGCGCGCGCTGGGCGTCGAAACCGGCATCAGCTTTCCCAGCAACGCGACGATCCGCACCTTTCAGGCCGATGGCGAGGATGGCGTGTGGATTCAGGACAGCCGCCGCGACTGGTATTATGCCACCTTCTTCGGTCCGTGCCGCGACATCGATTTTGCGCAGGCGATCGGCGTCGACACGCGCGGAACCTCGCGGCTCGACAAGTTCGCGTCGCTTCTGGTGCGCGGTGAACGCTGCGCGATTTCGTCTTTCGTGACATCGGCGCCGCCGCCGACCAAGGAAGAGCGCAAGGCAGCGCGCGAGGCGGAGAAAGCCGCCAAGGCCGCAGCGGACGCCGCCAAGTCGAATTGAGCCCGATCGAATCGATCCCGGTCGAATTGACAAGCATCGCCCGCGCGGCCTAGCCCGCGCGGCGATGAACGGATGGATCATAATGGACAAGCCCGTCGGGCTCGGCTCGACGCAGGCGGTTGCCGCAGTCAAGCGCGTGTGCCGCGAAGCCGGGCTGGGCAAGGTCAAGGTCGGCCATGGCGGGACGCTCGACCCGCTTGCCTCGGGCGTGCTGCCGATCGCGATCGGCGAGGCGACGAAGCTGTGCGGGCGCATGCTCGACGCGAGCAAGGTCTATGATTTCACGATCGAGTTCGGGACCGAGACCGCCGGGCTCGACGCGGAGGGCGACGTCGTTGCGACCAGCGACGTGCGGCCGCGGCTTTCGGAAATTGCTGCGGTTCTGCCGCGCTTTACCGGCGCGATGGAACAGGTGCCGCCCGCCTATTCGGCGATCAAGATCGACGGCGAGCGCGCCTATGACCGCGCGCGCGCCGGCGAAACGGTCGAGATGAAGGCGCGGGCGGTGATGATCCACTCTCTTCGTCATTCCGGACTTGCTGAGGCATATGTTGCCGAGGGCGCCGAATGGACCCCGGATCAAGTCCGGGGTGACGAAAGTGGAGAGGCGGAGCGGCTCGATTCCATCACGCTCACGGCGCATGTTTCGAAGGGTACCTATATCCGCAGCCTCGCGCGCGACATTGCGCGGGCGGTCGGGACGGTCGGGCATGTCACCATGTTGCGCCGGACGAAGGCAGGGCCGTTCGCGCTCGATCAGGCGATTTCGCTGGACAAATTGAACGCTTTCGGCCAAGGGGCCGCCCAATCAGAGATATTTCTGCCGCTGGAGGCAGGGCTGGTCGACATCCCGGCTCTGGACCTTTCCCCGGAAGCGGCAGGGGCGATCCGTCAGGGTCGTGTCTGGACCGGGGGAAGCACGCAGGACGGGCTCTATTGGGGACGCGACGCCGACGATCGGCCCGTGGCATTGATAGAGGCTTTGGCGGGAACGCTGAAGGTCGTGCGGGGCTTCAATCTGTAACAGGATGTTCGAAGGAAGAAACACATGTCGATTACCGCCGAACGCAAGGCCGAACTCATCAAGGAACATGCCCGCGAAAAGGGTGATACGGGTTCGCCCGAAGTGCAGGTCGCGATCCTGACCGACCGCATCAACACGCTGACCGGCCATTTCAAGTCGCACGCCAAGGACAATCACAGCCGTCGCGGGCTGCTGATGATGGTCAACAAGCGCCGCAGCCTCCTCGACTATCTCAAGAAGAAGGACGAGGGACGCTACACCGACCTGATCGCGAAGCTGGGTCTTCGCAAGTAAGACCATGAGGGCGGCTCCGGGTTCGGGGCCGCTTTCATTTTTGCCGTTCGCAAGAGCGGCGTGGAGAGGAGCCGCCGCAATCCGGCGCCGGCTTCCGAAAACCAGGGGCAGACAGACGCCCCGACCCGCCCGGGCCGGATTGCCCGGAACAGAGGCCCCGCCCGGCATAGGGCCCGGCGGGCGAAGGAAATTCCATGTTTGACGTGAAAAAAGTATCGATCGAGTGGGGCGGTGAAACGCTGACTCTCGAAACGGGCAAGGTTGCCCGTCAGGCCGACGGCGCCGTGATGGCGACACTGGGCGAAACGGTCGTTCTGTGCGCCGTGACCGCTGCCAAGTCGGTGAAGGAAGGGCAGGACTTCTTCCCCCTGACCGTCCATTATCAGGAAAAATATTCGGCCGCGGGGCGCATCCCCGGCGGCTTCTTCAAGCGAGAACGCGGTGCGACCGAAAAGGAAACGCTGGTCAGCCGTCTGATCGACCGTCCGATCCGCCCGCTGTTCCCCGAAGGCTTCTACAACGAGATCAATGCCATCGCTCAGGTGCTGAGCTATGACGGCCACAATGAACCCGACATCCTCGCGATGGTCGCGGCCTCGGCCGCGCTCACCATTTCGGGCGTCCCCTTCATGGGTCCGATCGGCGCTGCGCGCGTCGGCTATCTCGACGGCGAATATATCCTCAATCCGACCGACGAACAGGTTGCCGAAGGCGACCTCGACCTCGTCGTCGCCGCGACGCACGACGCGGTGATGATGGTCGAATCCGAAGCGAACGAGCTGTCGGAAGAGATCATGCTCGGCGCCGTGATGTTCGCGCACGATGCGTGCCGAGAAGTCGTCAAGGCGATCATCAAGCTTGCCGAACAGGCTGCCAAGGAACCTTGGGAAATCGCATCGTCGGACGACAATGCCGCGATCAAGGACAAGCTTAAGAAGCTGATCGGCAAGGACATCGCCGCCGCCTACAAGCTGACCGACAAGTCGGCCCGTTCGAACGCGCTCAACGAAGCGCGCGCGAAGGCGAAGGAACAGTTTGCAGCCGACGGCCTCAGCCCGCAGGAAGTCATGGCCGGCATCAAGCTGACCAAGAAGCTGGAAGCCGAAATCGTCCGCACCGCCATCCTGAAGGACGGCAAGCGCATCGACGGCCGCACGACGACGCAGATTCGTCCGATCGTCGCCGAAACGCACTTCCTGCCGCGCGCGCACGGTTCGGCGCTGTTCACCCGCGGTGAAACCCAGACGATCGCGACCTGCACGCTGGGTACCAAGGAAGCCGAACAGATGATCGACGGCCTCAACGGCCTGTCGTATCAGAACTTCATGCTGCACTATAACTTCCCGCCCTATTCGGTCGGCGAAGTCGGCCGCTTCGGCGCGCCGGGCCGCCGCGAAGTCGGCCACGGCAAGCTGGCGTGGCGTGCGCTGCACCCCGTGCTGCCGAAGAAGGAAGATTTCCCCTACACCATCCGTCTTACCAGCGACATCACCGAATCCAACGGTTCGTCGTCGATGGCGTCGGTGTGCGGCGGCAGCCTCGCGATGATGGATGCCGGCGTGCCGATCGCGCGCCCGGTGTCGGGTATCGCGATGGGCCTGATCCTCGAAGGCCAGGATTTCGCAATCCTGTCGGACATTCTGGGTGACGAAGATCACCTCGGCGACATGGACTTCAAGGTGGCGGGCACGTCCGAAGGCATCACCACGATGCAGATGGACATCAAGATTGCCGGCATCACCAAGGAAATCTTCGAAAAGGCGCTGGCGCAGGCCAAGGAAGGCCGTGCGCACATCCTCGGCGAAATGAACAAGGCGCTCGGCGAAGCCCGTAGCGAATTGTCGGCGCATGCGCCGCGTATCGAAACGATCACGATCGACAAGTCGAAGATCCGTGACGTCATCGGCACCGGCGGCAAGGTCATCCGCGAAATCGTCGCGACGACCGGCGCCAAGGTGGACATCGACGACGAAGGCACGATCAAGATCGCCTCGTCGGATACCGCGCAGATCGAAGCCGCCAAGGCGTGGATCCTCGGCATCGTCGAAGAAGCCGAAGTCGGCAAGATCTATAACGGTAAGGTCGTGAACCTCGTCGATTTCGGTGCATTCGTGAACTTCATGGGCGGCAAGGACGGCCTCGTCCACGTGTCGGAAATCAAGAACGAACGCGTCGAAAAGGTCGCCGACGTTCTGTCCGAAGGCCAGGAAGTCAAGGTCAAGGTCCTCGAGATCGATCCGCGCGGCAAGGTCCGCCTGTCGATGCGCGTCGTCGATCAGGAAACCGGCGAGGAACTGGAAGACACGCGTCCGGCGCGCGAACCCCGCGAACCGCGCGGTGATCGTGGTCCGCGCCGTGACGGCGGCGATCGCGGCGACCGTGGCCGTGGCGGCCGCGATCGCGGCCCCCGCCGCGATGGCGGCGACCGCGGCCCGCGTCGCGAGCGCAGCGAAGACGGTCCGGAAGATCAGGGCCATGTGCCCGACTTCCTGAAGGACTGATCCTTCGACTCTCGAACCAATCGAAGGGGCCGCGAAAGCGGCCCCTTTTCTTTTGGGCGCTGCCGGCCTCCGGGTGGGGAGAGAGGCTTCGGCCTGCCCGTCGAAACATTTGGACCGGGCCCGAAACGGGGCGGTGCTTGGGGAGCGGCGGCTATGCGCCCGGAGTCCGGACGCTATTCCTCGGTCCGGATCAGGATCATCTCGCCGATCAGCGCGAACAGGATGAACGGCCCCCATGCGGCGAGGAAGGGGGAATAGGCGCCGAGGTCGCCCATCGCGAGCGCGAAATTGTCGGCGACGAAATAGGCGAAGCCCAGCGCCATGCCGATGATTGCACGCACGAACAGCTTGCCCGATCGCGCCAGGCCGAATGCCGCGACGGCGCCGAGTAGCGGCATCAGGACCGCCGACAGCGGCCCCGAAATCTTGTGCCACAACACGCCTTTCAGCGCATCGACGGGTCGCCCCGCTGCCTCGAGATCGCCGATTGCCGCCTTGAGCTCGGTGAAGGGCAGTTGATCGCCGTCGACCTGCGCCAGGGTGAACTGGTCGGGACGCACGCCCGGCGCGGCGACGATGGTGCCGAGCGGCTGGACGATACCGGCGCGGCGCAGGAAGCGCTTGGCGTTGGTGAGTTCCCACCCACCCGCGACCGGCCGCGCGCTGTCGCCCGAAAGTATCGAGGACAATACGCCCCCCGACCGTTCATAGATGCGCACGCCGTGCAGCGTGATCGCTGTTCCGGTACCGCTGACGGTCGCGGCGTTGATCAGATTGTTGCCGTCGCGAACCCATATGTTCGACCGAATCCCGGTGTCTTTCGGAATCTGCGCATATTCGACCTTCTGCCAGGCGGCGAGCGCCGCGGTCGCGCGCGTCACGATCCTTTCGTTGAAGCCGAAGCTGATCGCGGCAACGAACAGCGCGGCAAGGAACAGCGGCGCCAGCACCTGATGCGCCGACATGCCCGACGCCTTCATCGCGATGACCTCGCTGTTCTGGTTGAGCGTGATCAGCGTCAAGATCGTCCCGAGCAGGACGGAGAAGGGCAGAAAGGTCTCGATGATCTGCGGCAGGCGCAGCCCGACATAGCGCCACACGTCGCTGTCGCTGTTGCCTGCGACCGACAGGATCTTGCCGCTCTCGCCGAGAAGGTCGAGCGTCTGGAGTACGAGCACGAGCGCGAACAGGATCGCGAAGCTGCGCACCAGAAACAGCCGCCCGACATAGAGCGCCATGGTTCGCGACGGAAAGAAATGGAGCTGGTTCATCGTCAGATATGCTGCTGCTTGCGCTGGAACAGGCGGATGAAGGCGCGGACTTTCTGCCCGGCCTTGGCCGCGACGCGCTCGAGCGCGCCGATTGGTTGGCCGCCGGGGACATGCGCCACCGTATAATACATCCACACCGCAAGCGCGCCGAACAGCAGCAGCGGAATCCACAGCGCCAGCAGCGGATCGACCGCACCGCGCGCGCCCAGCGCTTCGGCATATTCGTTGATCTTGTGCTGGGTGACGAGCAGCACGATCGACAGGAAGACGCCCAGCGAACTTGTCGATCGCTTGGGCGGAATTGCCAGCGCGATCGCCATCAGCGGGATGAAGAACATCGACACCACTTCGACGATCCGGAAGTGGAAATTCGCGCGCGATTCGAGCCGCGTCGCCAGCGGTTCGGCCTGGTCGTGACCGACGACGAGCAATTCGGGGATCGTCAGTTCGCGATCGGCGCCGCCGCGGGTGCGGAACGCCTCGATCTTGGGTAGCGGAATCGGCAGGTCGTGACTGTCGAAGGTCAAGACCCGCGGCACCGCGAATTTCGGCGATTCATGGATCAGCACGCCGCGCGTCAGGCGCAGGATGATCGTGTCGGGATCGTCGGTGGCAAGAAACTGTCCCTCGGCGGCGGTTGCCGAAACGCTTTGCCCGTCCTTGTTCTCGCCGCGCACGAAGATGCCGCGCAGATTGCGCCCCTCGTTATAGCTCTGCTCGATGCGCAGCGTCATCCGGCTGCCCAATTTGGTGAATTCGCCGACCTTGATCGACGCGCCGAGCGCGCCCGACCGCAATTCGAAGCGCAGCCCTTCATAGGCGTAGCGCGCATAGGGCTGGATAAAGCCGACGATCGCGAGGTTGAGCAGCGCCAGCGCGAAGGCAAAGGCATAGGGCATGCGCATCAGCCGTCCGAAGCTCATCCCCACCCCGCGCAGCACGTCGAGCTCGCTCGACGTCGCGAGCCGGCGGAAGGCGAGCAGGATGCCGAGCATCAGCCCGATCGGGATGCCAAGCGACAGATATTCTGGGATAAGATTGGCGAGCATCCGCCACACGACGCTCACCGGCCCGCCTTCGGTCGCGACGAAATCGAACAGGCGCAGCATCTTTTCCAGCACCAGCAGCATGGCCGAAAGGACCAGCGTACCGAGCATGGGAAAGAAGATGAGCCGCGCGATGTAACGGTCGATGGCGGGCAGTCTATTCAATCTTTCGTCGCCCCATCACCATGATTTGGCCGCAAATGGTTCCGATATCCGGATTCAAGGGCAACAGGGACCCATGTCGGCTCGGTGCTGGCGTGGCTATAACCACTGGGAGCTAATGCGTCATGTCGAAATTTATCTCGGCGTCGCTCTGCGTGGCTCTGCTCGCCGTATCCGTGGCAGCAAACGCAGAGGGACAGGTTATCACCAACGACCTGTCGAAATGCCGGAGCGGTCCGTCCACCCTCGTCCACATCAACGGCGTGAAGGCCGGGACGGGCAAGATTCGTGTGCAAAGCTATCGTGCCACAGCGTCCGAATGGCTCGCCAAGGGGCGCTGGATCACCCGTGTCGAAGTGCCGGCACAGGCCGGGTCGATGACCGTTTGCGTGCCGCTGCCCGAAGCGGGCCACTATGGCATTGCGGTGCGCCACGACGTCAACGGCAACGGCAAGACCGATCTGACCTCGGACGGCGGCGGCATGTCGAACAACCCGAGCATCAACATCTTCAATCTCGGCAAGCCGAGCTACAAGAAGACGGGGTTCGATGTTGGCAACGCGCCGAAGACGATCTCGATCAACATGAAATATATGTAGGGGCTCGATGGCAAGCGTCGCCCTTCTTTCCAATCCGCGCTCAACGGGGAATCGTGCCCTGTTGCCGCGGGTTCGGGAATATTGCGCGGCGCACCCCGACATTTTTCATTACGAGGTCGAGGATGTCGACCAGATCGGTGAAGCGATTCGTACGATCGCGATGGTCAGCCCGCGCATCGTCGCGATCAACGGCGGTGACGGCACCGTTCAGGCCGCGCTGACCGAACTTTATTCGGGGGGCCATTTCGGCGGTTCGCCGCCGCCCGTCGCGGTGCTGCCGAACGGCAAGACCAACCTGATCGCGCTCGATCTGGGCGCCGAAGGCGATCCGATCAAGGCGCTCGAGCGCGTCGTCGAACTCGTGTCGAATGGCCGGCTCGAGGATCATGTCATTGAACGGCAGCTCATCGCGCTCGACAGCGGCGGCAATCGCCCCGTGCTCGGCATGTTCCTGGGTGGTGCCTATCTGGCCGACGTGATGCTCTATTGCCGCAATCGCATCTATCCGCTCGGCCTGCCCAACGGCCTGTCGCATGTGCTCGCCGCGATTCTTGGGCTTTTCGCGATCATCTTCGGCATTGGCGGCGGGCGCCTGCCGCCGAAGCCCGAGCCGCTGACCGTGTCGCTGATCCGACAGGGCCAGCTCAAGGGCAAATTCTCGCTGCTCATCGTCACGACACTGGAAAAGCTGCTGCTGAGTATCCGCACCAGCGATACGCACGGCGGCGACGGGCGGATGAAATTGCTCGCGGTCGACCGCAGCGTCGGCGCGCTGTTCCGCATGCTCGGGGCCACTTGGCGAGGGACCCTCGGCCAGCATCAGCTCGCCGGGGTCCATTTCGAACAGGGTGATGAGATCCGTATCGAGGGCGAACGCTCGAACGTGATCCTCGACGGCGAGATTTTCGAGGCAAAGCACGGCCGGCCGATCATCCTGACCTCGACCCAGCCGGTACCCTTCCTGCGCCTCGCCGCCTGAGCGCTCGCATGTCGGCGCATACCGATCTCGTCCGCGAAGAGCTTTCGACACCGGTCGATCCGCGCGTCGCTGCGATGGCGGCGGCGATCGCGGCCCGCTACCCGGGCAGCGCCCGCGCGGTACTCTTTTACGGCAGCTGCCTGCGCGAAAGCGAACTCGACGGGCTGATGCTCGATTTCTATCTGATCGTTTCGGACTATGGCGATGCCTATCCGAAGCGCTGGCTCGCGGCCGCCAACCGGCTTATCCCGCCAAACGTCTTTCCGTTCGAGCATGAGGGGCTGATCGCCAAATATGCGGTGCTCAGCGAAAGCGATTTTCACCGCCTGAACGGCCCTGAAACGCGCAACGTATCGGTCTGGGCGCGCTTTGCTCAGCCGTCGCGGCTCGTCTGGGCCGTCGACGATACCGCGCGGGACCGCGCGGTATCGGCGGTGGCACGCGCCGCGCCGACATTGCTCGCGGCGGCGGGATCGGTCGATGGCGAGGCGCCGCTCGATTGGTGGCGGCGCGCCTTTTCGTTGACCTATTCGGTCGAATTGCGCGCCGAACGCACCGGCCGGGCGCAGTCGGTCGTCGATGCCGACGCCGCGCGCTACGACCGCTTCAGCCTGCCGGCGATGGCGGCAATCCCGGCCGGTGCTACCGGTGGCGGCTGGGCGCGGCGGCGGATCGAGGGCAAGCTGCTCAGCATCTTGCGGCTCGCCAAGGCCAGCCTGACCTATGCCGGCGGGATCGATTATCTCGCCTGGAAGATCAACCGCCATGCGGGCACCAAGATAGAGATCAAGCCGTGGCAGCGCCGCTGGCCGCTCGTCGCCGCGCTGACGCTGGTGCCGCGCCTCGTGAAGAGCGGCGCAATCCGCTAGGAAGCGATGCGCTCCGGTGCGGGCGCATCGCCGCAGCGGCGGATCGCCTGTTCGAGCGCGTTCAGCGTAAAGGGCTTGCGCAGCACGTCATGGTCGCCAAAGCTTTCGAACTCGCTGGCATCGCCGGCGTAGCCGGTGACGAACAGCACCGACAGATCGGGCCAGCGTTCCTTCAGTTCTGCGACCATTTCGGGGCCGGTCAGGCCGGGCATCAGCACGTCGCTGAGAATCAGGTCGAACCCGCCATGCGCTTCGACCAGCCCGGCGGCGGCGCGCGGATCGTCGCAGGCGATCGCTTGATGACCAAGCTCGGTTACGGCGTCGACGGTGGCGGCCAGGACGCGCTCGTCATCCTCGACCACCAGAATGCGCATCGCGTCCGTCGGCGGTTCGCTCACCGCTGCATCGGAACCGCCCGCGGGCGCCGCCGCTTCGGCATGCGGCTTTGCGACGGGCAGCAGCATCGCAACGCGCGTGCCTTCGCCCTCGACCGAATGAATCTGCACCTCGCCGCCCGACTGGCGACAAAAGGCAAAGACCTGACTCATCCCCAGGCCCGTGCCCTGACCCGCGGGTTTCGTGGTGTAGAAGGGGTCGAACACGCGCTTGAGTACCTCGGGCGACATGCCGCAGCCGGTATCGATCACCTCCACCGCCAGCGCGGCGGTGTCGTCCTTTTCATCGCGCAGCGTCCGGATCGTCAGCGACCCGTGCCCGTCCATCGCGTCGCGCGCGTTTACGGCAAGGTTGAGCAGCGCATTTTCGAATTGCTGCTTGTCAACCCAGCAGGCGAGCCCTTCGGTCTGAAGGTCGAGCGTCAGCGCGATACGGTCGCCGATCGTGCGCCCGATCAATTCCGAAAAGCCCGCGATGCAGGCGTCGATCGGCGTCATTTCGGGGCGCGCGGGTTCGGACCGTGCGAAGGCCAGCAGGCGGCGGGTCAGGTCGGCGGCGCGATTGGCCCCGTCCATTGCATTGCCGATGTGGCGCTGTGCCTTTTCGGGCGCTTCGCCGATCCACCGCTGCGCAAGTTCCAGCCCGCCTACGACGACAGCGAGCATATTGTTGAAATCATGCGCGATGCCGCCGGTCAACTGGCCCACCGCTTCCATCTTCTGCGCCTGGCGAAGCTGCTCCTCGGCGGCGGCGCGTTCGGCCATTTCGCTGCGCAGCGCGCTGTTCGCTTCGGCAAGCTCGGCCGTTCGCTCGTTCACCGCCGCCTCCAGCAGCATCGCGCGGTCGCTTTCGGCCAATTGTTCGCGCCGTGCCGCGCGGCGTTCGCTCTGGGCCCGAACGAGTGAGACGGTCGCTGCAATCGCGATCACGGCGGCGGCGGCGGCGAGCACGGTGAACAGCAGGATCGCCTGGTTCAGGCTGGCGCGGTCGGCGGCTGCAAGCTGGTTGCGGTTGGCAAGGATCGCGCGTTCGTTGCCGATCAATTCGGTCAGCAGCCGGTCGATGCGCAGCAGCGCGGCATCGTGTCCGGCGGCGTTATATTTCGAGATCGCGGCAATGGTCTGGTTGTAATTGGCGCTGAGCGCCGCATCGCCGAGCTGTGTCCCGCGCCGGTCGAGTTCGGCGGTCAGTGTCTTGACCAGCGCCGCCTGCTCCGGATTGTCGCGGACGTTGCGGCGGAGCAGCGCGAGATATTGCTGCGACAGCCCCCACTGCTGCTGAAAAACGCGACCGTCCTCCTTTTTCAGGCCGACAGCGAAGCGGCCGAGTGCCGCCTCGGCGCGCGCCAGCGCGGCATCGAGGCTGCGCGTCTGTGAAATCACTTCCAGGCTGTGCGCCTGCCAGCTCAGCGAGCGGTCATAATTGTCGTTGGCACGGCTCATCAACATGATGAGCGCGCCGACGACGCCCGTCAGCACCGCGCCCAGCCCGACGGTCAGCCAGAAGCGCAGCCGTTCGCGACGGCTCTCATTGTCGTGATCCAAATCCCGCTCGAACACGCTGATCTTCTATCCAACAAGCGTTCCGGGGCAAAGCGGTGAAGACCGCACGGCGCGGTGTTCCGCTCGGTTCGCCCCGAAAATGAATCCGCTGGTCGGCGGCGCGGCTCGGTTCAGCCGATAATTCCCACGCGCTTGCCCGCGCGCTCGAAGCGGCCGAGGATCTCGCTCACCTGCTCGCTCGAATGTTCAGCACATAGCGAGCAGCGCAGCAGCGTCATGCCCGCGGGGGTCGCGGGCGGGCGGGCGAGATTGACGTAGAGGCCTTCTTCGAGCAGCGCTTCCCACATCATCGCGCCCTTTTCGAGGTCGGGCATGATGACCGCGATGATCGCCGACTGCGGCTCTTCGGTACCCAGCGTGAAGCCGAGATCGCGCAGCCCCTTGTGCAGCGTCTTCGAATTTTCCCACAGATGCGCGCGCTTGTTCGACCCGTGCATCAGCTTGCGGATGCTCGTCGCCGCGGTCGCGACGACGCTCGGCGGCAGCGAGGCGGTGAAGACGTAAGGGCGGCAGACGAGGCGCAAGATCTCGAACTTCGGATGGTTCGACACGCAGAAGCCACCGACGGTGCCGACGCTCTTCGAAAAGGTGCCGATGATGAAGTCGACATCGTCGATCACGCCCTGCGCCTCGGCGACGCCGCGGCCATGTTCGCCAATGAAGCCCATCGAATGCGCCTCGTCGACCAGCACCATCGCGCCATTTTCCTTGGAGACGCGGATCATCTCCTTCAGCGGCGCCACGTCGCCGAGCATCGAATAGACGCCTTCGAGCACGACGAGCTTGCCGGCCTCGGCGGGCAGGCGCTTCAGCCGCTTTTCGAGCGCTTCGACATCGTTGTGGCGAAAAGCGACGATTTCGGCGTCGCCCATCTTGCATCCGTCATAGATCGACGCGTGGCTGTCGATGTCGAGGATGACATAGTCGCCCTTGCCGGCGATCGTCGAAATGATGCCGAGGTTCGCCTGGTATCCGGTCGAGAACACCATGGCATGATCCATGGCGTAAAATTCCTTCAGCGCGTCCTCGCACGCCTTGTGCCCCTGATAGGTGCCGTTGAGGACGCGGCTGCCGGTGGTGCCGCTGCCGAACTTCTCGAGCGCGTCCTTGCCCGCGGCGATGACATCCTCGTCGAAGGTCATGCCCATATAATTATAGGTGCCGAGCAGGATCGTTTCGCGCCCGTTGCAGATCGCGACGGTGGGCGAGAGCACTTTCTCCATCACCAGGCTGAACGGATCGGTCACGCCGGTCGCAAGCAGCGCCGCGCGCTGTTCGATGAGCGGATCGAATTTGGAGAAAAGGTCGGTCATATTCGTTTCTTCCGTGTGCCGCGGCGAAAGCCGGGGTCCAGATAGGTCGCGCGACGTCGCGTTGACCCCGGTTTTCGCCGGGGAGCACAAGATTTTCAGCCCTGCAGCTTTTCCACCGCGGCGACGAGCTGGCCGACGGTTTCGATCTCGGCCTGCATGTTCATGCTGATGATGATGTCGAACGTATCCTCGACCTCGGCGACGAAATCCATCACCGTCAGGCTGTCCCATTCAAGGTCGCCGGCAAAAGTCGTCGCGTCGGTCAGGGCGACGCCCTTCTTGTTGAAAGGTTCGATCAGGCCGTGGATCTGGTCGGCGAGGGGGGTGCTCATGCGGGTGCGTCCCATAATGAAAAAACTGCGGGCGGGCATGCCGCGCCCCGTCCCGCTTGGCAAGCGATTGCGGCGGCAATCGGGCAGCATCTTGCCGTTCGCGGTCCTTCGTGCCATCCGGGCGAAGGTCGCCGCAAGCTGAAGGGGCAGGGAGGGGGCTGGATGGACAGCGCAAAATCGGACGCGGCGCCGGAGCGGCCCGCCATATCCTTTCCGCCCAACGCGGTGCATCTCGTGCGCACCAATCAGCAGATCACGATGCAATTGTCGCAGATGGCCGATCAAAAGGCGTCGATCCTGATGGGCGCGACCTTCGTGGTCTTCACCCTCGCGGTCGGACAGGCGCGCGCCGGGGCGGGGGCCTTCGCGCTACCGCTCGCGCTGCTGGCGACCTTCTCCTTCCTCTCGGCGCTGCTCGCCATATCGGCGGTACTCCCGCGCGTCGGCAAGGCGCCGCCCGCAGTCTTTCGCGATGGTAAGGATCATAGCAATATCCTCTTTTTCGGCCGGTTCGAGCAGATGGAGGAGGACGAGTTCATCGACGCGGTCAAGGCACGGATGCGGACCGAGGAGGATCTTTATGAAACGATCCTGCGCGACACCTATCAGAACGGCCTCGTCCTCGCGCGGCGCAAATATCGCTACCTCGCCTATGCCTATCGCCTGTTCGTCGTCGGCCTGACGCTGACCTTCCTAGCCTTCGCCTATGAGATGGCGGTAATGTGGGCGGGGTAAAGGCCGAAATGAGAGAGCGGCTGTTGCCTTTTTATCACCCCCCGCATCCGAAACCGCGCGCGGCGCTCGCGCGCTATTGAGCGGCCGCAAAAGCGCGCCTATCCGGGCCGGCTATGCTCGAGCAGGCCCACCCCCTGACGGCGGATCAACCGCAGACTTTCCGCGCCGAATTTCGCGCGACGCTGGCGCTCGCCCTGCCGCTGGCGGCGGCGAACCTGCTGCAGATGATGGTCCATGCGATCGACGTGATCTTCGTGGCGCGGCTCGGCGATGCGCCGCTTGCAGCCTCGTCGCTTGGCGTCTCGATCTTCGGCCTGTTGCTGTGGACAGGGACCGGGCTCGTCGGCGCCGCAGCGCCGCTCGTCGCTGCCGAACTCGGGCGGCGCAAACATGCCGTGCGCGAAGTACGGCGCACCGTCCGCATGGCGCTGTGGCTCAGTGCGATCGTGTCCGTGCTGTTCATGGGCGTCTGCGCCGCGGGCGGCCCGATCATGCGCGCAACCGGGCAAGACCCCGAAATCACGGCACATGCCGCCAGTTTCCTGTTGATCCTGATGTGGGGCATGGTGCCGATGATCGCAGCGAGCGTGTTGCGCATCTTTGTTTCGGCGCTCGGACGTCCGACGATTGCCACCGCGATCACCTTCCTCGCGCTGTTCGTCAACGCCCTCGGCAACTGGAGCCTCGTCTTCGGCCATCTCGGCATGCCGGCCCTCGGACTGCAGGGCTCGGCGCTGTCGAGCGTCATCACGAGCACGGTGATGCTGATCGCCTATATCATCGTGATCCAGACCGACCGGCGGCTGCGCCGCTATCATCTGTTCGGCAACTGGTGGCGCTCCGAATGGCCCCGCTTCTGGGAAATGCTCCGGATCGGCACCCCGATCGGCCTCATCATTCTGGCCGAGGCCGGGCTGTTTACCGGCGCCGCTTTCCTGATGGGCCGGATCGGTGAGGCGCAGCTTGCCGGGCACACCCTCGCGCTCCAGATCGCGGCGCTCGCCTTCCAGATCCCGTTCGGCGTGGCGCAGGCGGCGACGATCCGGGTCGGCCTTTCCTATGGCGCGCGCGACCATCGCGGCATTACGCTCGCGGGGCAGGCGTCGCTGATCCTCGGTATCGGTTTCATGGTCGTGACCGCGGCGGTGATCTGGCTCGCGCCGCGGCTCGTGCTGTCGATCTACGTCGACGTCGATGCGGCGCGTAACGCCGCGCTCGTCCATTTTGCGCTGCAGTTCCTGCTCGTGGCCGCCGCGTTCCAGCTGTTCGATGGCGCCCAGACGGTCGCGGCGGGCGTATTGCGCGGGCTTCAGGATACGCGCGTGCCGATGATCATCGCGGTCTGCGGCTACTGGATCGCGGGCTATGGCACCGCCGTCTACCTCGGCTTCTGGACGCCGCTTGCGGGCGTTGGCGTGTGGATCGGTCTGGCGGTCGGGCTCATCGTGGTGTCGGCGGTACTGCTGATGCGCTGGGGGATGCGGGCGCGGTTGGGGTTGTTGCCTTCATTGGTTGATCGTTGAGATGCTTGGTGGCCGTCTTCACTCGGCCGACGAGCATTTTGAACTCTTCTGGCGTTAGCGCGCGAAATTGTCGGCCGGTGGAGTCCTGAATTGCGGAAACGTTCCGGAAAACAAAATAGCTGCCAGTCTCACCGCCAGACATCTCCGCGAGATTGAGGGTGGAATGAACGATGTCGTTTCGGCAATCCACCAACGGTCGAATTTCGGCGATCCGCTGGTGAGCTTTAGCGGGATATCGGAACGCGGCCTTTTCGAGAGTGTCGAGCTTATGAGTCAGCGACGCGCTGGGTGAGAATTTCCCTTGCTGCGCTAGTTTCCGGACAATCGTTTCCTCAAGCCGCGCGAATGCATCGAGAAGTTCGCTGCGCAGTCGCGCGCCGCGCTCCAGCAAGTCCCGCTGGACGGGTGAATCTGCACCCTTGATGATCGGAATCTCGCACCCCATCTGACCGCCGTACCGCGCCGCCGAAAATTTTCCCTTAATCGCCTTGACGCTGTCACACCCTCCACCCATATGCCCGGTTGTTAGCACTCGCACCCCGTGAGTGCTAAGTCTGACATCCATTGCATTACTGGAGGGACATCCATGCAATTTCGTCCGCTGCACGACCGCGTGCTCGTCCGCCGTATCGAAGCCGAAGAAAAGACGGCTGGCGGCATCATCATTCCCGACACCGCCAAGGAAAAGCCGCAGGAAGGCGAAGTCGTCGCCGTCGGCACCGGCAGCAAGGCCGAAGATGGCAAGGTGACGCCGCTCGACGTCAAGTCGGGCGACCGCATCCTGTTCGGCAAATGGTCGGGCACCGAAGTCAAGGTCGATGGCGAAGAGCTTTTGATCATGAAGGAATCGGACATCCTCGGCGTTCTCGCCTGAGCCTGTTTGCCGATTTCAGTGTGAAGTTACGCAGTTTTCTGCGCTTTTATTAAAGGAGCATCCTCATGGCTGCCAAGGACGTTAAATTTTCGCGCGACGCACGCGAACGCATCCTGAAGGGCGTCGACATCCTCGCCGACGCCGTCAAGGTCACGCTGGGCCCCAAGGGCCGCAATGTCGTGATCGACAAGAGCTTCGGCGCCCCCCGCATCACCAAGGACGGTGTCTCGGTCGCCAAGGAAATCGAACTCAAGGACAAGTTCGAAAACATGGGCGCGCAGATGCTGCGCGAAGTCGCCTCGAAGGCGAACGACAAGGCCGGTGACGGCACCACCACCGCGACGGTCCTCGCCCAGGCGATCGTCCGCGAAGGCATGAAGTCGGTTGCTGCCGGCATGAACCCGATGGACCTGAAGCGCGGCATCGACCTCGCGGTCACCAAGGTCGTCGAAGACCTCAAGGGCCGTTCGACCGCCGTGTCGGGCTCGTCGGAAATCGCGCAGGTCGGCATCATCTCGGCCAATGGCGACGTCGAAGTCGGCGAAAAGATCGCGGAAGCGATGGAAAAGGTCGGCAAGGAAGGCGTGATCACCGTCGAGGAAGCCAAGGGCCTCGAGTTTGAACTCGATGTCGTCGAAGGCATGCAGTTCGACCGCGGCTATCTGTCGCCCTACTTCATCACCAACCCCGAAAAGATGACGGTCGAACTG
The DNA here is from genome assembly GCF_025727575.1 of Sphingopyxis sp. GC21. Lineage (NCBI taxonomy): Bacteria > Pseudomonadati > Pseudomonadota > Alphaproteobacteria > Sphingomonadales > Sphingopyxidaceae > Sphingopyxis > Sphingopyxis sp. GC21. Next base: position 268,413 of record NZ_CP095845.1, read on the forward strand.
GCTGATCCGTACATCCTGATCTTCGAAAAGAAGCTGTCGAACCTTCAGTCGATGCTTCCGATCCTCGAAGCGGTTGTGCAGTCGGGCCGTCCGCTGCTCATCATCGCCGAAGACATCGAAGGGGAAGCGCTCGCGACGCTGGTCGTCAACCGTCTGCGCGGCGGCCTCAAGGTCGCGGCCGTCAAGGCGCCGGGCTTCGGCGATCGCCGCAAGGCGATGCTGCAGGACATCGCAATCCTGACCGCCGGCGAAATGATCAGCGAAGACCTGGGCATCAAGCTCGAGTCGGTCACGCTGAACATGCTCGGCCAGGCGAAGCGCGTCACGATCGACAAGGACAACACCACCATCGTCGACGGTGCGGGTGAAGGCGACGCGATCAAGGCCCGCGTCGAACAGATCCGCGCGCAGATCGAAACCACCACGTCGGATTACGATCGCGAAAAGCTGCAGGAACGTCTGGCGAAGCTCGCCGGCGGCGTTGCGGTGATCAAGGTCGGCGGTGCGACCGAAGTCGAGGTGAAGGAACGCAAGGATCGCGTCGACGACGCGCTGCACGCGACCCGCGCCGCGGTCGAGGAAGGCATCGTCCCCGGCGGCGGTACGGCTCTGCTGTATGCCACCAAGGCTCTCGATGGGCTGAAGGGCGCCAACGACGACCAGACCCGCGGTATCGACATCGTCCGCAAGGCGATCGAAGCGCCGCTGCGTCAGATCGCGGCCAACGCCGGCCATGACGGTGCGGTTGTCGCCGGCAACCTGCTGCGCGAAAACAACCAGGATCAGGGCTTCAACGCCGCGACCGACGTCTATGAAAATCTGAAGGCCGCCGGCGTCATCGACCCGACCAAGGTCGTGCGCACCGCGCTTCAGGACGCTGCCTCGGTTTCGGGCCTGCTCATCACCACCGAAGCGGCGGTGAGCGAGCTTCCCGAAGACAAGCCGGCGATGCCGATGGGCGGCGGCGGCATGGGCGGCATGGGCGGCATGGACTTCTAAGTCCTTACCGTTCGGCGCTCAGCCAACAAGAAACGGGGCCGGAGGAGCAATCCTCCGGCCCTTTTCTGTCCACCCACCTTTTTCCGGGCCATTGCCAGTTCATGCGCCGCAGCATAGCTAGGCGGTCATGAGCCTGCTTCTCGTCCTTGCCGCGCTGCTCGCCGATCCCGCGGCCGCCGTCGCTCCGCCTGCGCCGCCGCCGCGCGCCACGATCGAACGCTGCGGCTACCGGGTGGTCCAGACCTATCCGCACGATCCGTCCTCCTTCACCCAGGGCCTGTTCTGGGACGACGGCCATCTTTACGAAGGGACGGGGCAGTACGGCCATTCGCGCATCGCGCGGCTCGACCTGGCGACCGGCAAGGCGCTCGCCGAAACGCCCCTCCCCGCCGACCAGTTCGGTGAAGGGATCACGCGCTGGCGCGACCAGATTATCGGCGTCACCTGGCAGAACGGCATCGGCCATCGCTGGCGCCTCAAGGATCTGAAGCCGGTCGGCGGCTTCACCTATTCGGGCGAAGGCTGGGGAGTGACGACGCTCGGCGATACGATCGTGCTCAGCGACGGGACACCGACGCTGCGCTTCTTCGATCCCGCCACGATGGCGGAAAAGCGCCGCGTCACCGTTCGCTTCGGCGGCCGTCCGCTCGCCATGCTCAACGAACTCGAGGCGATCGACGGGCAGGTCTGGGCGAATGTGTGGATGAGCGACGTCATCGTGCGGATCGACCCCGACAGCGGCGCCATCGTCTCCTACATCGACCTGACCGGGCTGCGCAAAGTCGCCGGGGTCAGCGACAGCGACAGCGTGCTCAACGGCATCGCGTGGGACGCGAAGGGCAAGCGGCTGTTCGTCACCGGCAAATATTGGCCCAAACTCTACGAGATCGCCCTCGCAAACTGCGCATAGGGGCCGGTTCTAGCTCTTGAGCGCCGCTGCCATCCGCGCCGCCGCTGCGTCATAGACGCGCGCTTTCAACCCCTCGGTCACCGCGGCGGGCGCCCGGTCGGGGTGGCCGCCGGCGAAGGGCGGGGCCGGATCATATTCGATTGCGAGCTGGATCGCCTGCGCGGCCGCGTCGCCCCGCATCCGCGCGACCAGCGTCAGCGCGAAATCGAGGCCCGACGTCACCCCGCCGCTCGTCACGACGGGGCCGTCCTCGACCACGCGCGCCGCTTCGTGGCGCGCACCGACCATCGGCAAGAGATGCGTATAGGCCCAGTGCGTGGTCGCGCGCCGCCCTCCGAGCAGCCCGGCGCGGCCGAGCAGGAAGGCGCCGGTGCACACGCTCGTCACCCAGGTGGCGCCCGCCGCCTGCCGCGCGATGAAATCGATCGTTGCCGGGTCGCCCAACGCTTCGGCGACACCATGTCCGCCGGGAACGCACAGTATATCGGCCTGCGGCGCCGCAGCGAAATCATAAGTCGGCAGGATTGCAAAGCCGCAGTCGGTCGATATCGGATCGAGGTTGGCCGCGGCGCCGATCAACCGCGCGCCGGGCAGGCGGCACAGCGCCTGCGCCGGCGCGGTGAAATCGAGCTGGGTGATGCCGGGAAACAGCAGAAAGACGATGGTGGTTTGCGGTGCTTCGAGCATCGGGATGGTCCTTTTCCGACGGATCACCCAGGCGCGCGGCTCGCATCGGTCCCGCTCCCCGATGGAACTCCATCTTCAGCGCCAGTTGCGGGACGCCTGTCTTCTATCGCGGCAACCGCTTTGGCGAAAGCCTATTTGCCGCCGTCTTCGCCGCTCGCGGCGCTGTCGGCTTTCGTATCGGTGCCGTCGCGGCTTTCGAGCATTTCGGCCGCATCGTCGAGCGCCTTGGCTTCGCTGACCGTGACGCCGCCGGGGCCGGGCTCATTGTCGGTGCGGCTGCAGCCGGCAACGAGGCACAGGGCCGCGGCCAAGGCCGCGCAGGTTGGAAATTTCGTCATGTCGGCTCCTGCGAAAAGGGGCTCCGCCATTCCGGCGAAGCCCCTCTTTCCCTATCAGGCCAAGGGCCTGCCGACGACTTACTTGTCGTTGGCTTCGGCCTTCTTGGTTTCTTCCTGAATCTTGTCACCCGCGGCAGCAGCGGCGTCGCCAGCGGCATTCACGGTGCCTTCGACGGCGTTGCCGGCGTCCTTCGCGGCATCGGCGGTCGCGTCAGCGGCGTCGGCCGCCCCATCGGCGACGGCATCGCCCGCGCTGGCGGCATCGGCGGCGATCGCATCGCCGGCTTCAGACGTTTCCTGCTGCGCCTTTTCCGAGCAAGCGGCGAGGCTGAAGGCCGCTGCGGCCATCGAGGCGAGGATGATCTTGCGCATATATGTTCCTTTCGATGTGCAAGCGGCCGGATAACCGGCCACTGGGCGCGGAGATTAACTGCGCCTGCCCGGCTTGGCAACCGTGCGGCGGGACGCGGTGGCCGCGGGGTATTGATCGCAAAAGGAAAAGGGGCCGCCGACGCATGTCGACGACCCCCGATTTCCTTGCCTGTGCAGGCGAAAGTGGAAGCTTACTTCTTCGCTTCTTCCATCTTCGCGGCAGCGGCATCGGTCGCTTCCTTGGCGGCCGCAGCGGCTTCGCTGGCCTTGTCGGCAGCTTCGCCAGCCTTGTCGGCAGCGTCGCCGGCGGCAGCGGCTGCGTCGGTCGCGGCCGAAGCGGTCGCGTCGGCGGCGCTCGAAGCGGCTTCCATCGCGCCGTCAGCGGCGCCTTCGACGGTTTCGGTGGCCGCGGTGTCGGCCGGAGCGGCTTCGTCAGCAGCCTTCTGCGAGCAAGCGGCAACGCTCAGCGACGCAGCGAGGACGAGCGACAGAGTGATCGACTTCTTCATTTGGGATACCCCTCTTGATTGAACTTCTCGACCGGCGGGCGGACCGGACCAATGCGATCCTGCTCCCGTTGATCGGGCGCCGGAATTACAAGGTTGTAAGTGGGGGCGCAACGGACTTTTTGTCCCAGGGGTGGCGTTCGTCGCAATCGCGCGCGCCGTCGTTGCTCGACAATTCGTTGACCACATATAAAGAAGTCTTTATATGATACTGCTATGAGCGAGCTGATCGACATTTTCCGGGCCCTGGCCGACCCGACGCGGTTACGCGTCGTTGCCTTGCTGCGCGAGATGGAGCTGGCGATCGGCGAACTGGCGGCGGTGCTCGAACAGAGCCAGCCGCGCGTTTCGCGCCACGTCCGCATCCTGGCCGAAGCCGGGATCGTCGAGCGCCGCCGCGAGGGGAGCTGGGTCTTCCTGCGCATCGCCGAACAGGGGCCGGGCGCCGACATGGCTGCTGCTGCGGGGTCTTGGCCCTTCTCGGCGCGCGAGGCGCTGGTGATCGCGCAGGATGCGCGCCGGCTTGCCGCGGTTCGCGCCGAGCGCGCAGCGGTGGCCGAACGCTATTTCGCCGACCATGCGGCCGAATGGGATGCGATCCGGTCGCGCCACGTCGCCGAAAGCGAGGTCGAGGACGCGATGGTCGCGATGATGCACGGGCGCGCGCTGGGTCATCTGCTCGACGTCGGCACCGGCACCGGGCGCATGGCCGAAATCTTCGCGCCAACGGCGCAGCGGATCACCGCCCTCGACCGCAGCCCCGAAATGCTGCGCATCGCGCGCGCCAAACTGTCGGATCAGGCAGTGCCGGTCGATCTGGTGCAGGGTGATTTCCTCGCGCTGCCCATCGCCGACGCCAGCGTCGATTCGGTGGTTATCCACCAGGCGCTGCACTTTGCGCACGAACCCGAGCGGGTCATCGCCGAAGCCGCCCGCGTGCTGCGTGATGGCGGGCATTTGCTCGTCGCCGATTTTGCGCCGCACGAGGATGAGGAGCTGCGCGCTCTGGCAGCGCACGCGCGCCTCGGCTTTTCGGATACGCAGATCGGCGGCTGGTTCGCCGCGTCGGGGCTGACGCTCGAACGGACGCAAACACTCGAAGGCGGTGCGCTCGCGGTCAAGCTGTGGCTTGGCGCGCGCCGCCGTGAGCAGGATCAACCCCCCGTCGCCGCGGGCGACGGCGAAGGCAAAAGGCTCGCCGCATGACCACTTCCCTCGACGCGCTGGCCGAAGCGCGCCGCGCTGCGGCGTCGCCGCTGTTCGCCAATCTGGAAGGCGACATCGGGGTCAGTTTCGAATTCTTTCCGCCCAAGACCGAGAAGATGGAGGCGCAGCTGTGGGACACGTTCCGCACGCTTGAGCCGCTGGCGCCGCGCTTCGTATCGGTAACTTATGGTGCGGGCGGATCGACGCGCGAGCGCACCCATGCGACGGTGGCGCGGATCGCGTCCGAAAGCGCGGTGCCGCCCGCCGCGCACCTGACCTGCGTCGAGGCGTCGCGCGGTGAAATCGAAGAGGTTGCGCGCGCCTATTGGGACGCGGGCGTGCGGCATATCGTCGCGCTGCGCGGCGATGTCCCCGGCGGCGGTGCGTATCGGGCGCATCCCGATGGTTTTGCCAATGCGGTCGAGCTCGTCGCCGGGTTGAAGCGGATCGCGCCGTTCGACATTTCGGTCGCCGCTTATCCCGAGGTGCATCCCGACGCCGATTGCCCGCAGGCCGATCTCGACAATCTGAAGCGTAAGCTCGATGCCGGGGCGACGCGCGCGATCACGCAATTCTTCTTCTCGCCCGAAGCCTTCCTGCGCTTCCGCGACGCCGCGGATGCGGCGGGCATCGACGCGCCGATCGTGCCGGGCATCCTGCCGGTGTCGAACGTCTCGCAGACGCGGCGCATGGCCGATATGTGCGGCACCGCAATCCCCGCATGGATGATCGCGCTGTTCGAGGGGCTCGACGACCTGCCCGCCGCGCGTCAGCTCGTTGCCGCGACGGTCGCGGCCGAAATGTGCCGCCGCCTCTACGCGGGCGGGGTACGCGATTTTCACTTCTACACGCTCAACCGCGCCGAACTCAGCTATGCGATCTGTCATATGCTGGGGTTGCGGCCGGTGGCGCCGGCAAAGGATAAGGCGGCATGATCTCAGCGCGCGAGGCCCTGATCGCGGCGGCGAAGGATCGCATCCTGCTCACCGATGGTGGCTGGGGCACCCAGATCCAGCTCCGCAAGCTCGGCGAAGCCGATTATGCGGGATCGCTCCGCCTCGGTCACGACCAGAAGGGTAATAACGACATCCTTGCGCTGACGCGGCAGGATGTCGTGACCGCGATCGGCGAGGCCTATCTCGCCGCCGGATCGGACATCGTCTCGACCAACACGTTCAGCGCGAACCGGATCAGCCAGGCCGATTATGGCGCCGAAGCGCTGGTTGCTGACATCAACCACGAAAGCGCGCGCCTGGGGCGCGAAGCGGCCGACAAGTTCGCGGCTGAGGACGGCCGGCGCCGCTTCGTCGCGGGCGCGGTCGGGCCGACGAACAAGACGCTGTCGCTGTCGCCCGACGTCAACAATCCCGGCTATCGCGAGATCGATTTCGACGAATTGAAGGACGTCTATCGCGAACAGGTAATCGCGCTGGCTGAAGGCGGAGCCGATTTCATCCTGATCGAGACGATCTTCGACACGCTGAATGCCAAGGCCGGCATCGCCGCGACAATCGAGGCGGAGGCGAAGGTCGGGCGCGAGCTGCCGCTGATGATCTCGATGACGCTCACCGACCTGTCGGGCCGCAACCTGTCGGGCCACACGGTCGAGGCTTTCTGGTATGCGGTGCGTCATGCGAAGCCGCTGACAGTAGGGCTCAACTGCTCGTTCGGCGCGGCGCAGCTTCGCCCGCATGTCCGCGTGCTCTCCGACCTCGCCGACACGCTGGTGATGGTCTATCCGAACGCCGGCCTGCCCAACGAGCTTGGCGAATATGACGAACTGCCCGACACGACCGCGGCGCTGGTCCGCGAATGGGCCGACCATGGTCAGGTCAACATCCTCGGCGGCTGCTGCGGATCGACCCCGGCGCATATCGCGGCGATGGCAAAGGCCGTACAGGGCCTCCACGCGCGCCGGATTCCCGAGGTGCCGGTGCGCACGCGCCTTGCCGGGCTGGAACCCTTCACGATGGCGGCGGCATCCTGATGGAGGACGGACCGACATGGGCGATCCGCGAGGCCGGAGAGGCTGATGCCGCCGCGTTGGCATTGATCGGCGCCGCGACCTTCCTCGAAACCTTCGCGGGCATTCTCGACGGCCAGGCGATCGTCGGGCATTGCGCGGCGCAGCATCAGGAGGCCGCCTATCGCGCCTATCTGGCGTCGGGCGCGCGCGCCTGGCTTGCCGAGGCGCAGCCGGGCGGCGCGCCGATCGGCTTCGCGCTGATCGGCCGGCCCGACCTCGCCGCTGCCGAGGCGGGCGACATCGAACTCAAGCGCATTTATTCGCTGTCTCGTTTTCATGGCAGCGGACTTGGCGCCGCCCTGATGCGCTGCGCTCTTGACGCTGCGGCAGGGCATCGCCGCCTGTTGCGCGGCGTTTACGCCCGCAACGAACGGGCGCTCGCTTTCTATCGCAAGCAGGGCTTCGTCGACGTCGGGACACGCCAGTTCAACGTCGGGGGAAAGCTCTACGACGACCGCGTTCTCGCCCGCCCGCTTGCTGCCTGATTCTCTTTGGACCGTTCGATGACCGCAACTCTCTCCTCCTCCTCGTTCGTCAACATCGGCGAACGCACCAACGTCACCGGCTCCGCCGCCTTCAAGCGGCTGATCCTCGCCGACGATTTCACCGCGGCGGTCGAGGTCGCGCGCCAGCAGGTCGAAAATGGCGCGCAGGTCATCGACGTGAACATGGACGAAGGCCTGCTCGACGCCGTGCGCGCCATGACGACCTTCCTGAAGCTGATCGCCGCCGAACCCGACATCGCGCGCGTGCCGGTGATGATCGATTCGTCGAAGTGGGAGGTGATCGAAGCAGGGCTGAAATGCGTCCCCGGCAAGCCGATCGTCAATTCGATCAGCATGAAGGAGGGCGAGGAGGCTTTCCTGGACCATGCACGCAAATGCATGGCCTATGGCGCCGCGGTTGTCGTGATGGCGTTCGACGAGGTGGGACAGGCCGACACCAAAGAGCGCAAGATCGAGATTTGCGAGCGTGCCTACAAGCTGCTGATGACCATCGGTTTTCCGCCCGAGGACATCATCTTCGACCCCAATATCTTCGCGGTCGCGACGGGGCTCGAGGAGCATGACAATTATGCGGTCGATTTCATCGAGGCGGTGAAGGAAATCCGCGTCCGCTGTCCGCACGTCCATTTCTCGGGCGGGCTGTCCAACCTCTCGTTCGGCTTTCGCGGCAACGAGACGGTGCGCCGCGCGATGCACAGCGTCTTCCTCTATCACGCAATCCCCGCCGGGCTCGACATGGCGATCGTCAACGCGGGGCAGCTCGACGTCTATGACACGATCGACCCCGAACTGCGCACCGCGTGCGAGGATGTCATCCTCAACCGCAAGGTGGAGGGCGAGGAACTGAGCCCGACCGAGCGGCTGATCGCGCTCGCCGAACGCTACAAGGGCAGCAACGCGGCGCAGGAAAAGGCGGCCGAGGAATGGCGCGGCTGGCCGGTCGAAAAGCGGCTCGAACATGCCTTGGTCAAGGGCATCGACGCGCATGTCGTCGACGATACCGAAGAGATGCGGCTGCTGATGGACCGCCCGATCGAGGTGATCGAGGGGCCGTTGATGGACGGCATGAATGTCGTCGGCGACCTGTTCGGCTCGGGCAAGATGTTCCTGCCGCAGGTCGTCAAATCGGCGCGCGTCATGAAAAAGGCGGTCGCGCATCTGCTGCCCTTTATCGAAGCCGCCAAGGAACCCGGCGCGAAGGGCAAGGGCAAGGTCGTGATGGCGACCGTGAAGGGCGACGTCCATGATATCGGCAAGAACATCGTCGGCGTCGTGCTGCAATGTAACGGGTTCGAGATCGTCGATCTGGGCGTCATGGTGCCCTGGCCGAAAATCCTCGAGGCGGCGAACGAGAATGACGCCGACATGATCGGCCTGTCGGGCCTAATCACCCCCTCGCTCGACGAGATGGTGACGGTGGCCGAGGAAATGCAGCGCGCCGGCATGACGATGCCGCTGCTGATCGGCGGCGCGACGACGTCGAAGGTCCATACCGCGCTGCGCATCGACCCCGCCTATCAGGGGCCGGTCCTGCACGTGCTCGATGCGAGCCGCGCGGTCGGTGTCGCGACCTCGCTCGTCAGCGACACCGGGCGCGATGCGTTCGTTCGCGGTTACAAGTCGGATTACGAACATATCCGCGACGTGCGCGCCAACAAGGGGCAGAGCGCGCTGGTGCCGATCGACGATGCGCGCGCTAACGGCTTCGTCGTCGACGAGCATATCCGGCCGTTCCCGCCCGAAAGGCCCGGCGTCCATGTGTTCGACAATTGGGATCTGGCTGAACTCGTCGAATGGTTCGACTGGACGCCCTTTTTCCGCGCATGGGAGCTGGCGGGCAATTACCCGGCGATCCTCGACGACGAAATCGTCGGCGAAAGCGCGACGAACCTCTATGCCGACGCGCGCGCGATGCTCGAAAAGATCATCGGCGAGGGCTGGCTTCACGCGCGGGGCGTCGCGGCGCTATGGCCTTGCCGACGCGAAGGCGACGATGTCATCATTCACCTTGCCGAGGAAGAACGGCATGTCCGTATCCCCTTCCTGCGCCAGCAGATCGCGAAGCGCGAAGGGCGCCCGAATATGTGCCTCGCCGATTTCGTCAGCCACGACGGCGACTGGATCGGCGGCTTTTCGGTCGCTATCCACGGCATCGAGCCGCACCTTGCGCGCTTCAAGGCGGCGCACGACGACTATAGCGACATATTGCTGAAGGCGCTCGCCGACCGCTTCGCCGAAGCCTTTGCCGAACGGCTCCACGCGCATGTCCGCACCGATCTGTGGGGCTATGCGCCCGCCGAACAATTGACGCCAGAGGCGATCATCAAGGAAGAATATCGCGGCATCCGTCCCGCGCCCGGTTATCCCGCGTGCCCGGATCACAGTCTGAAGCCGATCCTCTTCGACCTGCTCGATGCCGGGGCCAATTCGGGGGCAACGCTGACCGAGAGCTTTGCCATGCTGCCGACCGCAGCGGTTTCGGGCTTCTATTTCGGCCATCCCGACGCAAGCTATTTCGGGGTCGCGCGCGTGGGGGAAGATCAGCTTGCCGACTATGCCGTGCGGCGCGGGGTCGATATCGAAACCGCCCGCCGCTGGCTGCGTCCGAACCTCGACTGACATCGGTAAAGGGGGCGGGTTAACCCGGCGGGGGAGGGCTGTCCGACAAAGGGACAGCGCCTTCGTTAACCAGCTTCGCGAAGGACGTGGGGCCGCAAAAGGGGTATGGCGCGGCGATGATCCAGATGCTCCTTCGTCGGCCCATGCTGCCGCTTCTCGCCCTGCCGATGCTGTTCGCGCCCGCGCCGCTGCCCGCGCAGGCGGGGGCAGCGCCCTATGTCGTCGCCGAAAGCGGCCGCGCCTTCGGGCGGCTTCAAGAGGCGGTCGACGCGATCGGCGATGGCGACGGCACGATCCGCATCGCGACGGGCTATCATCGCGATTGCGCGGTCCAGACCGCCGGCCGCGTTGCCTTCGTCGCGGCCGAGGCAGGGCGCGCGATCTTCGACGGCGTGAGCTGCGAGGGCAAGGCGGCGCTGGTGCTGCGCGGCCGCGCCGCGCGCGTCGACGGTCTGGTGTTCCAGAATATGCGCGTTCCCGACGGCAATGGCGCGGGCATCCGGCTCGAACAGGGCAATCTCGACGTGGCGAACAGCCTGTTCCGCAACAGCGAGGAAGGGATTTTGACCGCCAATGATCCGGCGGCGACGCTGACGATCGACCGCTCGACCTTTTCGCGCCTTGGCCGCTGCGACCGCGGGCTGAGCTGCGCGCACAGCGTCTATACCGGCGAATATGGACGCGTCGTCGTGACGCACACGCGCTTCGAAAAGGGCAGCGGCGGCCATTATCTGAAGGCCCGCGCGCGCGAGGTCGAAATCAGCGACAATAGTTTCGACGATACGCAGGGGACCGCGACCAATTATCTCATCGATCTGCCCTCTGGTTCGACCGGACGGATCACGGGCAATCTGCTCGTCCAGGGGCGCGACAAGGAAAATTACTCGGCGCTGATCGCGGTCGCAGCCGAGAGCCGCGACAATCCGTCGCGCGGGCTGGTGATCGAGGGCAATCGCGCGAGCATCCCGCAGGGCATCGGCCGATCCTCGGTGTTCGTCGCCGACTGGAGCGGCGAGCCGCTGGCGATCGGGGCCAATCAGATCGGCCCCGGCCTCAAGCCCTTCGAAAAGCGGTAAGCAAGCGCGCCCGGCGCGGCGGGTCAGGCCTCGCCGCGCGTCTCGATCAGCGACGCGGCCAGTGCCTCGGCGGGCGTCTTGCCGCCCCACAGCACGAACTGGAACACCGGGTAAAAGCGCTCGCATTCGTCGATAGCGCTTTCGACCAGCGTTTCGGTGATGTCGAGCGGCATCGCCGCATCGCTGCCGATCAGCATCGCGTGACGATAGAGTATGGTGCCGCTGTTTGACCATAGCTCGAAATGGCCGAGCCAGAGTTGTTCGTTGATCATCGCGAGCGCTTCATGCGCGACGCTGCGCTTGTCCTCGACGACGCGGATGTCGGGGAAGGCGAGCAGTTGCAGCACCCCGTCCTCGGGCCGCCACACCGCGCGCAATTCATAGGTCGTCCAGCTGCCCTGTGCGGTCGCGACGATCTCGTCCTCGCCGATCATTTCGTGCGGCCAGTCGTGCGCCGCAAAATAGGACGCCAGCATATCCATCGGCGCGGCTTCCTGGCCGTCCTCGTCGTCGTAAATATCGTCGGTCATGGCTGCGCCCTTAGCGCGACTTTGGCCGGGTGGCGAGTCGCGCGGGGGAAAGCCCGCTCCGTTACTTCTTGGGTGCGGCGCGGGGCTTGGCCGGCGCCTTCGCGGCGGCGGCCGGCTTTGCCGCGGCTTCGAGCTTGTCGAGCCGCGCCTTCAGCGCGTCGGCTTCGGCGCGTGCCTTGGCCGCCATTTCTTTCACCGCCTCGAATTCCTCGCGGCTCACAAAGTCCATGCGGCCGACGAATTCCTTCGCGCGTTCGCGCATCGCGGTTTCGGCTTCGCGTCCGGCACCGGCGACGGTGCCTGCGATACCGTTGACCATCTTGGCCAGATCGTCGAAAAACCGGTTTTCGCTTTGCATTATCCTGTCCTTTGTCGGGGTCGTCCCCTGTATTCACCCAAATCGGGTCGTCATCCTATCTGGGAGGTCGCGGCGGCCGGCACAAGGGTTTCGGCGTCGGGGTTGCGCTGATCGATCTGGAAATTCAGGATCGTCGCGAAGCTGAGCCATATCATATAGGGGACGAGCAGCCACGCCGCCGCCTTGCGGATCCGCGCAAAGGCAAAGGTCGTCGCGATCGTCACCATCAGGATGAAAATGACGAGATAGAGCGCGGCGGTCACCTGATGCATGCCGAAAAAGAGCGGCGACCAGGCGAAATTGGCGATCAGCTGCACGAAGAACAGCGCCAGCGCAAAGCCGCGCCCGCGCGCGCCGCGCGCGTGGAGGATCATCGCCAGCGCCAGGCCGAGCAGGACATAGAGCGTCGTCCACACGACCCCGAAGACCCAGCCGGGCGGAACGATCGCGGGCCGGTCGAGCGCCATGAACCAGCGATTGTCATAGCCGCTGTTCGAGAGCAGACCCATCAGGCTGCCGATCAGGACGAGCGCCGGGACGGTGAACATCGCCCAGCGCCAATAGGACATGCGTAGCTGACCGGGGGTGGCAATCTCGCTCATGCATCTGGTCCTTCGCGCGCGAATCTGTGTCGGTCATGCTGTCGCGGCGCGCACCGCCCGCGTCAAGCTGCGGATTTCGTAGCCGCAATCAGAAATTCGACATTTCCTTCGGGTCCGGTGATCGGACTTTCGACCGTCTCAACGACGCGCCAGCCCGAACGTTCCAGCCAGTCGCGCACCTCGGAGCAGACGCGGGCGTGCACCGCGGCGTCGCGTACCACGCCCTTTTTGCCGACCTCGTGCCGTTCGGCTTCGAACTGCGGCTTGATCAGAGCGACGAGGCGCGCGCCCGCTTTGGCAAAGGCCATCGGCACCGGCAGCACCTTCGACAGCGCGATGAAGCTCGCGTCGCAGACGATGAGATCGACCGGCTCGGGAATATGATCGGCGGTCAGGATGCGCGCGCTCGTCTGCTCGTGGACGATGACGCGGTCGTCCTGCCGCAACTTCCAGGCGAGCTGGTTGGTCCCCGAATCGACCGCATAGACGCGTGCCGCGCCGCGGTTCAGCATCACGTCGGTAAAACCCCCGGTCGACGATCCCACGTCGATCGCCACCGCGCCCGCAATATCCCAGCCCAGATGCGTCAGCGCATGGTCGAGTTTGATCCCGCCGCGCGACACCCATGGATGGTCGCGGCCCTTGACGCTGATCGCGGCATCCTCGGCGATCTGCTGCCCCGCCTTGTCGATCTTGCGGTCGCCGACGAAGGCGAGGCCGGCGAGGATCAGCGCCTGCGCGCGCGTCCGGCTTTCGGCGAGTCCGCGATCGACAAGCAGCTGGTCGGCACGCTGCTTCGCCATCAGTCGCCTGTCCGGTCGGTGAGAAGTCCCGGCGTCAGGATCTGCGGCAGGATTTCGGGTTCGGACTTTCCCGGCGCGTACCAGAGGTAAAGCGGCACGCTGTTGCGGCCATGCTCGGCCAAGGCACGCGTGATGGCGGGGTCGCCGTTGGTCCAGTCGCCGACGAGCGTGACGACGCCCGCCTTGTCGAACGCATCCTGCACCGCCTCGCGGTTGATCGCGCCTGCCTCGTTAGCCTTGCACGACAGGCACCAGTCGGCGGTGAAATAGACGAACACGGGCTTTCCCGTCGCACGCGCCTTGGCAAGCGCCGCCGCCGAATAGCGATCGGCCGAGACTTCGATTCCCGCGCCATGCCCCGCCTCGCGCCCGTCAACCTGTCGCCACAGGAGGACGGCGAGGGCGAGCGCGGTCAGGGCCATCGGTAGCGCCATCCATTTGCGGAAGGTCGCCATCCACGGTCCCGGCTTGGGCATGCGATTGCGGAGCGCAGGCACGAAGCCGACGGCCAGAAAGGGGAGGGCGATACCAAGACCCAGCCCGCCGAAAATCGGCAGGGCAGCCCAGGCCGGAAGGACCAGCGTGGCGCCGAGCGCGGCGCCGAGCAAGGGGCCGCTACACGGCGTGGCGACAAAGGCCGCGAGCGCGCCGGTCCAGAAACCGCCCGCCGCGCCGCTCTGGTTTGCGAGCCGTTGGCCGCCGCCGAACGACGGCAGTTCGAAGACGCCCAGCAGATTGAGCGTGATGGCGAGCGCGAGCAGCAGCAGCACGAACACGCTCGCCGGATGCTGCAGTTGAAAAGCCCAGCCGACCTGCTCGCCCGCCGCGCGCAGGCCGAGCAGCAGCGCGCCGAGCAGTAGCGCGGTGAGCGCCGCACCCGCCGTATAGGCCACAGCCTCGACCTTCGCGGCGCGTGCATCGTCGCCCGACCGCGCAAGGCTGAGTGCTTTCAGGCTCAGGATCGGAAAGACGCAGGGCATCAAATTGAGGATCAATCCGCCGACGATCGCGCCGCCGAGCGCGGTCCAGAACAGCGCCAAGTCGATACCGGCCCCGCCGCCGGAGCCGCCCCCGGCGATCGCCTTGCCGGCCGCCGGAACCGCGCCGGGGACGAAGCGTACGGAAAGGCCACGGTCCTGGTCGAGCTTGAGCAGCGCGTCGATTTCCCCTTGCGCGTTGCCCTTGCCCGCCGTTTCGATCACGATCCAGTCCCCGTTGCGGCTGAAGCGCTGCACTGCCGGATAATCGACGACGCCTTGGGTCGCTGCGAACAGATGCGGTACCGTTAACGATGTTCCCTCGGGCAGCGGTACGGCGAAGCGCACCATCGCGCCGCGGCGTTCCCACCGGCCCGCGCGGTCGAGCGGCTGCGGCAGCTTGGCGCGCCATGCGTCGAATTGCTGCTGCGCGCCCGCTGCGATGGCTCCGTCGCCAGCCTTCATCGCGACCGAGATCACCGCTTTTTCGGGAACGCAGATCTTGTCGGTGCAGGCGAGCCAGTTGGCGATGCCGGTCAGCGTCAGGTCGGTCCCCGGCGCGACGCTCTTGTCGACGCGGACATCGGCGAGCAGCGCATAGGGATGTTCATAGACATGGTTCATCAGCCCAAAGAGCGTCAGCGCCTCGGGAACCGGATAGCGAAAGGCGCCTACGGTGACGCCTGGCGGCGCGTTCCATTCGACTTGCATGCCGAAACCGGCGTCGCCGCCGTTCGACCAATAGCCGTGCCAACCCTTATCGGGGGTCATCGCGAGGGCAATCGTCGTCGCTCCGCCGGGCGACGGTACCACCGATTCGGCGACCAGCCGCGGCGCGATATGCGTGGTCTGCGCCTGCGAAGGAGCGAAGGCGAGCAGAACCAGGGCGAGCAGCGCCAGCAGCGCGCGCGCCGTCGCTGATGCACTTCGGTCTGTCACAAAGCCGTCTTTCGCGCGATCCATGCCTGTCCTGTGTCTGCCTGTCGTTCGAGGCTTGCCATATAGGCGGCTTTCGTCGAGAGGACAGCCCGCGCTGACGACCCCAGCCATGGAGATGTTCCCCGTGAAGCTCAAAAGCCTGACCACCGTTCTCGCTGCCACCCTCTGTTTCGCAAATGCCGGAGCCGGCCTTGCGCAGGATTCGGCGCCACCGGTCGCAAAGGTTACGGCGGCAACCCCGCCGCCCAAGCTGATCGTCGCAATCTCCGTCGACCAGTTTTCGGCCGATCTGTTTGCCGAATATCGCAGCCATTACACCGGCGGTCTCGCGCGGCTTGCGTCGGGCGTGGTATTTCCGGCGGGGTATCAGTCGCACGGCGCGACCGAAACCTGCCCCGGCCATTCGACGATCCTGACCGGAAATCATCCGGCGCACACCGGGATCATCGCGAATAATTATTTCGACCTCTCGGTCGCCCGGTCCGACAAGCGCGTCTATTGCGCCGAGGACGAAACCGTGCCGGATACAAGTTCGGGCGGCGGCAAATATGCGGCATCGGTGAATCATCTGATGGTCCCGACACTCGGCGATCTGATGAAGGCGCGCGATCCGAAAGCGCAGATCGTCTCGGTCGCAGGCAAGGATCGCGCCGCGATCATGATGGGCGGGCGCAAGGCGGACGAGCTGATGTGGCTGTTTCCGGGCGGCCTCACCAGCTATCGCGGCATCACGCTGTCGCTGGTCGCGCAGCAGGCAAGCAGCGCGATCGCCGCGGCGATTGGCCAAGCGCGCCCCGCGATGGACCTGCCCGCCGATTGCGCGTCACACAATATCGCGATCCCGATTGACAAGGGCGGCACGGTCGGCACCGGCCGCTTTCAGCGCGATGGCGGCGATTTCCGCCGCTTCATGGCCTCGCCCGAAGCGGACGGCGCGGTGCTCGCCGCCGGCGCCGCGCTGCGCGCTGCGCGCAAGCTGGGTGAGGGCACCACGACCGATCTATTGATCCTCGGCCTGTCGGCGACCGACTATATCGGCCACAGCACGGGCACCGAGGGCGCCGAGATGTGCATCCAGATGCACGCGCTCGACCAGCAGCTCGGCGACTTCTTCGCACGGCTCGATGCGACCGGCATCGACTATGCCGTCGTGCTGACCGCCGACCATGGCGGTCACGATCTCCCCGAACGCAACCGCCAAAACGCCTGGCCCGCCGCTGAACGCGTCGAAGCCGCGCTCGATCCCGAAGCGATGGGCAAGGCGGTGGCCGAAAAGCTCGGCCTGCCGCAGCCGCTGCTCTATGGCGACGGCCCGTTCGGCGACATGTATCTGTCGAAGGCGTTGACCCCCGCGCAGCGCAGGGCGGCGCTGGACGAGCTGGTAGCGCGCTACCGCGCCCACCGCCAAGTCGAGGCGGTGGTGACCGGTGAGGAACTGGCGAACCATCCGATCTCGAAGCGGTCGCCCGACGTGTGGACGCTGATGGACAAGCTGCGCGCTTCCTATAATGCGCAGCGTTCGGGCGATTTCATTGTCGTGCTCAAACCGCGCGTCACGCCGATCCCCGAATCGGGCCTCGGCTATGTCGCGACGCACGGTTCGGTATGGGACTATGACCGCCGCGTGCCGATCCTTTTCTGGCGCAAGGGGCTCACCGCCTTCGAACAGCCGAATGCCGTGATGACGGTGGATATCATGCCGACGCTTGCCGCGCTCATTGACCTGCCGGTCGACGCGGCCAAGATCGATGGCCGCTGCCTCGACCTGCTTTCGGGTCCGGAAAGCAGTTGCCGTCCGTAAAGAAGAATGAAGAACAAGGAATCATGACGAAGACTTTGGGAAAATTTGCCGGCCGGATGCTGCTGGTCGGTTGCGGCAATATGGCGGGCGCGATGCTCGATCGCTGGCTCGTCGCGGGGCTCGATCCGGCGCGGGTCGCCGTCGTCGATCCGCTCGCGGCGCCGCGCGAAGGCACCGCGCATTTCACCTCGCTTGCCGACTGGCGGGCGGCGGGTCAGGCCGCCGACTGGATCATGCTCGGCATGAAGCCGCAGCAATTGGGCGAGGTCGCTGGCGATCTGGCGGCGGTCGCGGGTGGCGAGGTGCATCTGCTCTCGATCCTCGCCGGCGTCTCGCTCGCCGATCTCGCGGTCCGTTTTCCCGAAGCGCGGGCGCAGGTCCGCATCCTTCCCAATCTGGCCGCGCGCATCGGCGCTGGGGTTTCGGCCGTGACCAGTACGGGTGATGCCGACAGTGCCGCGATCGAAGCGCTGCTCAAGCCGCTCGGCGAGATCGTTGCGCTCCCCGACGACGGCATGATGGACCTCGTTACCGCGTTCACCGGCAGCGGTCCGGCCTTCGTCTTTCGCCTGATCGAAGCCTATGCAGCGGCGGGCGAGCGGCTTGGCCTTTCGGGCGACGATGCGCTCAAGCTTGCGACCGCGACCTTTGGCGGAGCGACCGCCCTGCTCGCGCGCAGCGGCGAAAAGCCGGGCGCGCTCGTCGCGCAGGTCGCGAGCAAGGGCGGCACGACGCAGGCCGGGCTCGACATCCTCGACGAAGGCGGCGAACTCGTTGCGCTGATGACCAATGTCCTGCGCGCGGCGCGCGATCGCGGCCGCGAACTCGCCGATCTTGCCCGCGGCGAAGATTGATCGGCGCGCCCGCAAAGGCGTGGGCCGTGAAAGCGCCGGGCGGCTATCGCCCGCTCAGCTCTCGCTGCCCAGCCTGGCGACGCGCTGCCGCTCGCGCGGCGACATCAACGCTTCGTTGACCTGCCAGAAGCCGGTGACCGCCGCCTGACCCGCATGGGTGTAGGCGCGGCTCATCGCGTCGCGTAGCTGCCCGAAGACCGCAGCCTCGACGGCGCGTCCGGCGGGAGTGAGCCGTAGTTCCTTCTGCCGCCGGTCGCGGTTGCCCGGGCGCGTGACGAGCATCTCGCGCGCCTCCAGATCCTTGATGACCCGGCCGAGCGACTGTTTGGTGATGCCGAGCAGCGCGAGCAGGTCCGAAATCGTCAGCCCCGGCTGGCGCGCGATGAAGTAAAGCGCGCGGTAATGCGCGCGTCCGAGGCCGTTTTCGGCCAGCCGCGCATCGCCCGCGCGCCACAGCGCGCCATGGCCGAAAAACAGGAATTCGATGCCGCGGCGCACCTCCTCTTCACGCAAGAAAAGGGCAGAGGCAGCGGGAACTTGTGAAAGAAAATTTTCATCGGCCATGGCGACTACCGTTGCGCGCGGCGCCGCGCTTTGGCAAGAGGCGCGCACCGAGTCACTGCCAAGAGGTTAGGTTTTTCCATGTCCGCACCCGCTTTCACCCGTCTTCCGCATCCGAACCCGACGGCGGACGATGTACGCGCGGCGGCGATTGCGGACCCGGTCTTCGGCCGCGTCTTCACCGATCATATGGTCTCGATCCGCTACAAGGAAGGCCAGGGCTGGCACGATGCGCAGGTGATGCCGCGCGGCCCCTTGTCGCTTGATCCGGCGACCGCGGTCCTTCATTATGCGCAGGAGATATTCGAAGGGCTGAAGGCCTATCGGCTCGACGACGGATCGATGGCACTGTTCCGTGCCGAGGCGAATGCCGCACGCTTCAACGCCAGCGCCCGCCGCATGGCGATGGCCGAGCTGCCCGAGGACCTGTTCCTTGCCGCGGTGCGCGAGATTGTCCGCGTCGATGCCGACTGGTTCCCGAAGGTGCAAGGCGGCGCGCTCTATCTGCGCCCCTTCATGTATGCGAGCGAGGTGTTTCTGGGCGTCAAGCCTGCCGCCGAATATCATTTCCTCGTCATCGCCTCGCCGGTTGGCAATTATTTCAAGTCGGGCGCGCCGGCCGTCTCGCTGTGGGTGTCGGAAGACTATACCCGCGCCGCGCCCGGCGGCACCGGCGCCGCCAAATGCGGCGGCAATTATGCCGCGAGCCTGATTGCGCAGCAGGAAGCGATCGCAAAGGGTCACGATCAGGTCGTCTTCCTCGACGCCGCGGAGCATCGCTGGATCGAGGAACTGGGCGGCATGAACATGTTCTTCGTCTTCGACGATGGCAGCATTGTCACCCCGCCGCTCACCGGCACGATCCTGCCCGGCATTACCCGCGACGCCATCATCACACTGGCGCGCGATGCGGGCCTGACGGTGCGCGAGGAACCCTATGCGATCGACCAGTGGCAGGCCGATGCGACCAGCGGCAGGCTGACCGAAAGCTTTGCGTGCGGCACCGCGGCGGTCGTGACCCCTGTCGGCAAGGTGACGCGCGGCGCCACCAGTTTCACCGTCGGCGCCGGCGGCCCCGGACAGGTGACGGCGATGCTGAAGGACAGGCTTGTCGACATCCAGCGCGGCCGCGCCGCCGACCCGCACGGCTGGGTCACGCGCCTCTGATCCGGCGCCTTGCCAATCGGTCGCGAGACGCTATAGAGCGCCCTCGCACCGGCCGATGGGGCGTAGCCAAGCGGTAAGGCAGCGGTTTTTGGTACCGCCATGCGCAGGTTCGAATCCTGCCGCCCCAGCCAGCCGGTGCTGTGCCTCAGCCAAGGGACGGAAAACCCCAGTTTTCTCCCTAAGCTGATCAAGGGCGACCCTCGCAGTTGCATCTGAGATCGGGCAGTTCGTCGGCAGCCCGGCTTGTCCGGAAGTCGCCGCGGGGCAGTTCGAGAAACATAGAGGACAACGGCCGCATCGTTGCACGGATACGCTAGTGCAGAGGCTGTCCACGTCATCACCTAACGACCACCACCTGCCTTCCCAAAAAGCCTGATGAGGGCCGGAACATTCGGCCGCGACCCGCAGCAGGGCGGCGGTTATTGGGTGATCGATGCCGTGTCGACACGCGCCATGGCGGCGAGCGCCATCATCAGGGCGAGCGCCGCAAAGGCCATCGTATAGATTGGCTCGCCAGGAAAAAGCGCTTGCATGATCGACCCCATGACTGTGGCGACCAGAAGCTGCGGGATGACGACGAATATGTTGAAGAGACCCATGTAGATGCCGAGCTTTGCCTGTGGCAGGCTCGACGCAAGGATCGCATAGGGCATGGCAAGGACCGAGGCCCAGAAGATACCGATGAAAATTTCGCTGAAGATCAGCTGCGTCGGATCTCGCAGCAAAAAGAAACTCGCAAAACCGATCGCGCCGCAGGCCAGCCCCACCATGTGCGTCCGCGCCTGTCCCAGATGGCGCGACAACCACGGCAGCAGCGTCAGAGCGGCAACGGCCGCGACACCGTTATAGATCGCGAACAGCTCGCCTACCCAGTTGCCCGCCGCCTGATAAACCGCACTGGCCGCGTCGGTCGTGCCGAAATGATATTGGGCGACGATCGGCGTGGTATTGATCCACATGATGAACAGCGCAGACCAGCTGAAGAACTGTACCGCCGCGAGCCGCTTCATGAGCGGCGGCATTCCTGCAAAGTCGCCGACGATGCTTGACAGCATGTTCTTTTCATAGCCGCGGCGCGCGAGCGCGATGGCAATCATGCTGGCCAGGCCATAACCGATCAACAGCGTGCCGAGCAGCAGCACCTCGCGCAGCAGCGCAAATTCGAGCTGAATCAGGATGACTGCCAGCCCGGCGGCAATCCAGCCAACGTTGCCGATGTGGCTGCGCGCCGCCAGCGCGGGCCCGGTCGGAGCATCGTCTGCATTCGCGGGTTCGAACACAGCCATCTGCGCAGGGGTATATTCGCTGGTCGAAACGACGGTCCACAACACAGCGAGGAACAGGGCCAGTCCGCCAAACCAGAAAGCATAGCGAACCGTATCGGGAATCTGCCCCGGTGGCGCGACATTGGCGACGCCTGCCGCCTCCATCAGCGCCGGGAACAACGAGCCGACGACCGCACCGGCACCGATGAAGGCGGTCTGCACCGCATAACCGATGCTGTGCTGATCCTTGCGCAGCATATCGCCGACGAACGCCCGGAAGGGCTCCATCGAAATGTTGAGCGATGCGTCGAGAACCCACAGCATCATTGCCGCAAACCAGATGGACGGGCTTTCGGGCATGAGGAACAGCGCGATCGTCGCGAGCAGGGCGCCGGCAAGGAAATAGGGGCGCCGCCGACCAAGGCGGCCGAGCCAGGTACGGTCGCTCATGTGGCCGATGATCGGCTGGACGAGCAACCCGGTCAGCGGTGCCGCGACCCACAGTCCGGGCAATTTCTCGATATCCTCGCCCAACGATTGGAAAATGCGACTCATGTTCGCATTTTGCAGCGCGAAACCAATCTGGATGCCGAAAAAGCCGAAACTGACGTTCCACATGCCCGCGAAACCCTGCCGCGGCTTTTCCATCATCTCTCTCCCATGGCCGCTGACGGCTGTTGTCGGCAAGACGTGTTGCAGCGGGTGGCGTGCGGGGCAAGCGCGCGGCAACCACGTATACGAATACGTTGACTAAACTGCTGTGCTTTGTCGCCTGATCAACCGGGCGGGCAACATGCGTTGCTCGACCGGTCGCCCGTCGATGCTGGCGAGAAGAGCATCGACAAGGAGCGTCCCTGCGCCCTTCATGTCCTGCATGACCGTCGTGAGCGTCGGTGAGGTCAGGCCAGCGGCGGGAATGTCGTCGAAGCCGATGATCGCGACATCCTGCGGGAGTTTCAGCCCTGCTTCGGAGAGTGCGCGCATTGCGCCGATCGCGATCAGGTCGCTTGCCGCGAAGATCGCGTCGAATCGCTTTCTGCCAGCGAGCAACGACTGCGCCGCGGCATAGCCCGATGCCTCCGAGGATATCGCGTCGCGTTGAAGCGCGGCATCTGGCACGATGTCGGCGGCACGAAGCGCACGGCACAGACCGGTGTAGCGGTCCTGGAATTCGGGCGCATGGTCCGACGCATCGCCGAGGAAGGCGATCGCCCGGCGGCCTATTTCCACCAAGTGTGCTCCCGCCTGTTCGCCCGCGCCGACATTGTCCGACCCGACCGTCAACCCGATCCCATCGCTCGACACCGAGCCCCAGCGAACGAAATTAGTGCCCATCTCGACCAGATGCTCGAGCTTGCTGAGATACAGCTGATAGTCGCCATAGCCGAGCAGGATGATCCCGTCCGACCGGTGGCTGTCCTGATAGGCGACGTGCCAGTCGTTGTGCATCTGCTGAAAACTGATGAGCAAGTCATATCCGCGCAGCGCACATTCGCGGGTGATGGATCCCAGCATCGACAGGAAGAAGGGGTTGATCATCGATTCGTCAGGCGTCGGATCTTCAAAGAAGAGCAGCGCGAGCGTGTGGGTGCGTTGCGAGCGCAGGCTCGACGCATTCTTGTCGACCATGTAATTCAGTTCGCGTGCGATGCGTTCGATATTGGCCCGGGTCGCAGCGCTGACCGATTTGCTGCCGCGCAGCGCGCGCGAGACCGTCGGCTGCGAGACGCCGGCAAGATAGGCGATGTCGAAACTCGTCGGCTTGACGGAGGGTGGTCGGCCCATGCTGTTCTCCCGGTCGCGGCGCCCTTATCGTTGGTCGCTCAGCGCGTACAAAGTAACCGGCGACCGCGGTCCTGCCAAGATTTTGCAAGTCCCATCGCGCTTCGAACAGCCGCTGTGGCATTTGGGCGACACGTCGGGAATGCGCATATTATGCGTATACGTATACCCTATGGCCCTCGCAGCCGATTGGCCTCAATTGCGAGGGCGAAAGATGGGATCATCCCACGCATCGGAGAGGATAGTCGCGGCTGGCAGCCGCTTCCCCTGATGCTGGGCGCGCGAACCCGTCGAAGCCAGGGGAGCATAGATGACAAACAACAAAAGCCTTCGCCGCGGCGGCAGTGCCCTCGCACTTGGCCTCGCCTCGATTGTCTTCGCGCCGGGCGTCGCCTTGGCACAGGATACCGGCGCTTCGTCTGCGGACGATTCGAGCGGCGAGGGCGAGATCGTGGTCACCGGCTTCAGCGCCAGCCTGCAAAGCGCCGTCAATGCCAAGAAGAACCGCGACCAGGTGGTCGAATCGATTTCGGCCGAGGATATCGGCAAGCTGCCCGACGCCTCGATCGCCGAATCGATCGCTCGTTTGCCGGGCCTGACATCGCAGCGCGTATCGGGGCGCTCGAACGCGATCTCGATCCGCGGTTTCGCTCCCGACTTCTCGACCACGCTGCTCAACGGCCGCGAACAGACCTCGACCGGCGACAACCGCGCGGTCGAATATGACCAGTATCCGAGCGAAGTCATCAATCAGGTGCTCGTCTACAAGACCCCGATGGCGTCGATCGTCGGGCAGGGGCTTTCGGGTACCGTCGACCTGCGCACGATCCGTCCGCTCGACTATGGCAAGCGCGTCATCTCGGTCGGCGGGCGCGGCAGCTGGGCCGAAATCGGCAAGCTGAACGCCGGGTCGAAGAAATATGGCTACCGCGTCAACGGGGTGTACGTCGACCAGTTCGCGAACGACACGCTGGGGATCGCATTGTCGGCGAGCTATGTCGACGAACCCTATCAGATCCAGGAATTCAACGCTTGGGGCTATGCCGGCGACGGTACCGCGGCGAACCCGGTCGTCATCGGCGGGTCGAAAAGCTACGCGACCTCGACCCAGCTGACGCGGCTTGGCCTGCAGGGCACGGTGCAGTGGCGGCCGAGCCCCAATTTCACCTCGACGATCGATGCCTTCTATTCGGACTTCAAGGACGACCAGATCAAGCGCGGCATCGAGCTGCCCCTCGCCTTCGGCGGCGCCGGGGTCAATGTCACCGACGTCGACAGCAGCGGCCAATATGTCTTCGCGCGGTCGGGCACCTTCACCAATGTCGAGGGGGTCGTGCGTAACGACGTCTTCGAACGGCAGGCAAAGCTCTACAGCTTCGGCTGGAACAACCGCTGGGAAGGCGACAACGGCTGGAACGTCACCGCCGATATCAGCCTGTCGAAGACCGACCGCAACGAACTGATCCTCGAAAGCAATGCCGGCACCGGGCGCGGCGCGGGCGTCGGCGCGACCGATACGATCGGCTTCAGCAGCGACCGCAACGGCACCGTGTTCAGCCCCGGCCTGAACTATGGCGACTATGATCTGATCCAGCTCACCAGCCCGCTCGGCTGGGGCGGCGACCAGACCGGTGTCGACGGTACGCGCATCCGCGGCGGCCAGGACGGCTATTACAACAACCGCATCATCAAGGACGAACTCTGGCAATATCGCGTCGAAGTCGAACGCGAGCTCGACGGCTTCCTGAAATCGGTGCAGTTCGGCGTGAACTATACCGATCGCAGCAAGAGCTTGGTTCCCGACGAAGCCTTTGTCGGTCTCGTCGCCAACACCGACGGCCTGACCAGCGTGCCGATCCCCGAACAATATCGCCTCGGCACGACCAACCTGTCCTACCTCGGGCTGGGCCCCGTCGTCAGCTACGACCCGCGCGACCTGCTCGCGGCCGGCATCTACCAGCTGGTCGCCAATCCCTATGGCGACGTCGTGGTCAAATCCTACGACGTGTCCGAAAAGTTGATGACCACCTATCTCCAGGCCAACATCGACCAGGAAATGGGTTCGTCGGTGCTGACCGGGAATGTCGGCGTGCAGGCGATTTTCACCGACCAGAACTCGAACGGTGCGAGCGCCGCCTATATCGGCCAGAATGCGAACGGTTCTCCGAACATCCAGGGCATCCCGCAGCGTGCGAGCACCGACTATGTCGATGTGCTGCCCAGCCTGAACCTGTCGCTGCGCACCGCCAGCGATTTCGTGGTCCGCTTCAGCCTGGCGCGCGAGATCATCCGTCCGCGTCTCGACGACATGCGCGCGTCGCTGAAATATGGCACGACGATCGGCGACGTCGGCAATGGCGTCTGCCCCGTCGGCCGCCAGTGCGCCGTCGTCCGCGGCGACGCGGGCAACCCGGACCTGCGTCCGTGGCGCGCCAATGCCGCCGACCTGACGTTCGAGAAATATTTCGGGTCGAAGGGTTATCTGGCGGTGCAGCTCTTCTACAAGGATCTGAAGAGCTATATCTACAATCAGGACGTCGCTTTCGATTTCACCGGCTATCCGATCCAGGATCCGGGCCTCGACGTGAACGGCAATCCGATCATCGTGAACTATCTGGGCACCGCGAACGTCCCGATCAACGGCAAGGGCGGCAAGCTTTACGGCGTCGAACTGGCGGGTACCTTGCCCCTTGGTGAGCTGGTATCGGCGCTCGACGGTTTCGGCGTGACGGGCGGTGCGTCCTATACGAAGACCAAGATCCAGCCGACGCCGGGTGCGCCGGCCCAGGATATTCCCGGCTATTCGAAATGGGTCGCCAACGGCACAGCGTATTTCGAGAAATGGGGCTTCAACGCTCGCGTCAGCGCGCGCTACCGGTCGAGCTTCATCGGCGAGCTGTCGGGCTTCGGCGGCAATCGTGTCCGTCGCCGCGCCCGCGCCGAGACGATCGTCGATGCCCAAATCGGCTATGACTTCCAGCCGGGCAGCGCGCTCGAGGGGCTGTCGCTCTTCATTCAGGGCCAGAATCTGACGAACGAGCCCTTCGTCACCGACGATCCGCGCGATAGCCGGGCGGTGATCGACTATCAGGTCTATGGCAGCCGCTACCTCGCGGGCGCTTCGTTCAAATTCTGAACCCTCCCTGACGGGGGCGGCCGGGTCGCGCCGCCCCCGTCCTCTTGTTGCGCTACAGGGCAGAGGCTGATCTTATGTCCCCCATGCGGCTAGTTATCATCGGCGGAGGCACGGCAGGCTGGATGGCGGCCGCCTGCTTGCGCCGCTTTTTGCCGGCGGGCTGGTCGGTGTCGCTCGTCGAATCGGACGCGATCGGCGCCGTCGGCGTCGGCGAGGCGACGATCCCGCAGATCCGTCTGTTCAACGCCGCAATCGGCATCGACGAGGATGAGTTTCTTGCCGCGACGCAGGGCACGATCAAGCTCGGCATCGAATTCAACGGCTGGACGCGGCCCGGTCATCGCTACATGCACGCCTTCGGCGCGGTCGGGCGCGGGCTCGGCCTGCTTGAGTTCCATCACTATTGGTTGCGCGCGCGGGCGGCCGGGGTGGCCGAAACGCTCGACCATTATTCTCTCAACGAGCGGGCCGCGTACGCGCGGCGAATGCAGCGCGGCGCGCCGCGCACATCGCCGCATCTGCTCGAGATGCCCTATGCATTCCATTTCGACGCCGCGCTCTACGCTGCCTTTCTGCGCCGCCGCGCTGAAGTGAGCGGTGTCGAGCGGATCGAGGGGAAAGTTGTCGATGTCCGTCTGAATGGCGAGACCGGCGATGTCACCGGCGTCGCGTGCGATGACGGGCGGTCTGTCGAGGGCGATTTCTTCATCGACTGTTCGGGTTTCCGGGGCTTGCTGATCGAGGACGCGCTCGAAACCGGATATGAGGACTGGTCGCACTGGCTTCTCAACAATCGCGCGGTGGCGGTGCCGTGCGCGCACGGCGCCACGCCGCAGCTGCCGTGGACCGGCGCGACGACGCGCGACGCGGGTTGGCAGTGGCGTATCCCGCTGCAGCACCGGATCGGCAATGGTTATGTCTATTCTTCGGACCATGTAACGGACGACGAGGCCGTCGCGACCCTGCTTGCCAATCTCGACGGACCCGCGCAGGCGGAACCGAACCGGCTGCGCTTCGTCAGCGGCAAGCGGCGCCGGATGTGGAACCGCAATGTCGTCGCGCTTGGCCTGGCCAGCGGCTTCATGGAGCCGCTCGAATCGACGAGCATCCATCTGGTGCAGGCCGGCATATCGCGGCTGCTCAAGATGTTGCCATCGGGCGCTGCCGACCCCGCCGTCGCCGCCGAGTTCAACCGGCAGAGCGACTTCGAGTGGGAACGTATCCGCGACTTCATCATCCTGCATTTCAAGGCGACCGAACGCCGCGACACGGCCTATTGGCGCGACCGGGCAGAGATGCCGGTTCCCGACACGCTCGCGGCGAAGATCGAGCTGTTCCGCGCGCAGGGGCTCATCTTCCGCGAGCATGAGGAGCTGTTCACCGAATCGGGCTGGCTGCAAGTGCTGGTGGGGCAGGGGATTGCGCCGCGCGCGTGGCATCCGCTCGCCGATGGGATCGGCGCCGACGACCTCGCGCGCTATATGGCCGGCGTCGCGGCGATGGTCGAAGCGGAGGTCGCGCAAATGGCGAGCTATGACGATTTCCTTGCGGCGACCTCGCGCGCGGCGGTGGCGGCGTGATCCGCGGGCTCGCCGCGCTTGCGCTGATGTTGGCGCCGCTTCCGGTGCTGGCGCAGGCCGGCCTCGCCGACGTCCGCGCGCGCCCCGCGACCGAAGAAGTGATCTATTTCGTCCTGCCCGACCGGTTCGAGAATGGCGACCCGCGCAACGATCGCGGCGGACTGACGGGCGACCGGCTCGCAACCGGTTACGATCCGTCGGCCAAGGGCTTCTACCACGGTGGCGATCTTGCCGGGCTGACGAAGCGGCTCGACTATATCCAGGGGATGGGCGCGACCGCGATCTGGTTCGCCCCCATCTTCAAGAACAAGCCGGTGCAGGGACCCAAGGGCGACGAAAGCGCTGGTTATCACGGCTATTGGGTGACCGATTTCACGCGCGTCGATCCGCACTTCGGGACCAATGACGAATTCCGGGCCTTCGTCGACGCGGCGCACGCGCGCGGGATGAAGGTCTATATGGACATCATCACCAACCACACCGCCGACGTCATTCGCTACACCGAAGGCGACGGGACGGGGTATCGCTATCGCAGCCTTGCCGATTATCCCTTTTCACGGCGCGGCGGTGCCGGCGGCGCGGCGATCAATCGGGGTTTCGTCGGCGACGGTGATCGCTCGCCCGAAAACTGGGCAAAGCTGACCGATCCATCGTTCGCCTATACGCCCGTCGTGCCGCAGGGCGAGGAAAAGGCCAAGGTGCCGGCGTGGCTGAACGACCCGATCTATTATCATAATCGCGGCAACAGCGACTGGGTTGGCGAGTCTGCGCTCTATGGCGATTTTGCAGGGCTAGACGATCTCGCGACCGAGGATCCGAAGGTCGTGCAGGGCTTCATCGACATCTATGGCCGCTGGATCGACGCGTTCGGGATCGACGGATTCCGCATCGACACCGCGAAGCATGTGAACCCCGAATTCTGGCAGGCCTTCGTGCCCGCGATGCTGGCGCGGGCGAAAGCGCGGGGGATTCCGAATTTCCACATCTTCGGGGAAGTCTATAACGACGCGGTCGACCCCGGATCGCTGGCGCGCCACACGCGCGTCGCCGGATTGCCAGCGGTGCTCGACTTCAGCTTTGCGCGCGCGGTGATCGATGCGGTCGGCGGAACAACCGGAACCGCCGTGTTCGAACGGCTGTTCGATGGCGATGTGCTGTACAAGGGCGGGCCGGCCGCGGCGCTGCAACTCCCGACCTTCCTCGGCAACCACGACATGGGCCGCTTCGCGATGTTCGTGAAGCAGGCAAACCCCGGTGCGAGCGCCGACGACCTGCTGAAGCGCGTGATGCTGGGCCATGCCATGCTGCTGACGCTGCGCGGTGTCCCGACGATCTATTATGGCGACGAGCAGGGCTTCGTGTCCGACGGGGGCGACCAGCTCGCGCGCGAGGACATGTTCGCCTCGACGGTCGACGTCTATAACGACAACGATCTGATCGGCACCGATGCGACCACGGCGTCGGCCAATTTCGACCCGGCGCATCCGCTCTACCGCGAGATCGCGGCGCTTTCGGCTATCCGCCGCAAGACGCCCGCGCTGCTGCACGGGACGACGAAGCTGCGCGCCATTTCGGAAAAGCCGGGCTTGCTCGCGGTCTCGCGGTTCGATCCCGACTCCGGCCGCGAAGTGCTACTGGCGTTCAATACGTCTGCAACGCCCGTCTCGGCCAATATTGCCATCGACATGAAAAGCGCGGCCTTTACGTCGCTCCTTGGCGACTGCCCGGCGCACGCCGCCGCACCGGGCAGCCTGTCCCTCACTCTCCCCGCCTTCGGCACCGCCATATGCCAGGCCAACGAATAAGCGGAAAAACGACGCGTGACGACGAACCATAGCCTTGCCAAACAACCGCACGCCGTCGCCGACGCCGACCTGCCGTGGTGGAAGGGCGCGGCGATCTACCAGATTTATCCGCGCAGCTTTGCCGATTCAAACGGCGACGGGATCGGCGATCTGGCCGGCATCACCGCGCGGCTCGATTATGTTGCCTCGCTGGGTGTCGATGCAATCTGGCTGTCGCCCTTCTATCCCTCGCCAATGGACGATTTCGGATACGACATTGCCGATTATTACGGCGTCGATCCGATCTTCGGGACGCTCGACGATTTCGACGCGCTCGTCGCGCGCGCGCACGCGCTGGGTCTGAAGGTGACGACCGACCTTGTCTTTGCACACACGTCGGACCGGCACGACTGGTTCGCGACCAGCCGCGCGAGCAGGGATAATGCGATGGCCGACTGGTATGTCTGGGCCGATGCGAAGCCCGACGGCTCGCCGCCGACTAATTGGCAGTCGGTGTTCGGCGGTCCGGCATGGACGTGGGACGCGCGGCGCGGCCAATATTATATGCACAATTTCCTGGGGACCCAGCCGCAGCTCAACGTCCACAACCGCGCGGTGCAGGATGCGTTGCTGAACGTGGTCCGCTTCTGGCTCGACCGCGGCGTCGACGGGTTCCGCATCGACGCGATCAATTTTGCGATGCACGATCCCGAATTGCGCGACAATCCGCCGGCGCCGCCGTCGAACAAGGTCCGCACCCGGCCGTTCGATTTTCAGCTGAAAATCTACAACCAGTCGCATCCCGACATCCCGCTGTTCCTCGAACGCATTCGCGCGCTGACCGACGAATATGGCGGCAGCTTCACCGTCGCCGAGGTTGGCGGCGACGATGCGGTGCGCGAGATGAAGCTGTTCACCGTGGGCGACCGGCGCCTGAACAGCGCCTATGGTTTCGACTTCCTCTACGCCGACCGGCTGACGCCGAAGCTCGTTCGCGAAGCTGCCGAGCAATGGCCCGACGCGCCGGGTATCGGCTGGCCGAGCTGGGCCTTTGAAAACCACGACGCGCCGCGCGCGGTGTCGCGCTGGACGCCCGCCGGCGTCGATGCCGCCGCCTATTCGCGCATGAAGATGGCGCTGCTGTGTGCGCTGCGCGGCAACATCATCATCTATAATGGCGAGGAACTGGGGCTCGATCAGGTCGATATCCCGTTCGAGATGGTCAAGGATCCCGAAGCGCTGAAGAACTGGCCGCTGACCCTGTCGCGCGACGGCGCGCGGACGCCGTTGCCGTGGGCGGGGGATGCGGCGCATGCCGGATTTTCGTCCGCCAGTCCGTGGCTGCCGCTGGGTGACGCGCACGCCGGCCTCGCGGTGGACCGGCAGGATAGCGACCCCGCGTCGCTGCTCAACCTGACGCGGCGGCTCGTCGCGCTGCGGGCAGCGCATCCCGCGCTCCGTCACGGCCGCGACGGCGACTGGGTAGCCGAAGGCGACCTGCTAGTCTTCGACCGCGTGACCGGAGGCGAAACGATCCGCTGCCTCTTCAACCTCGGCGGGGAGTCCATTGACATTGCCGCGCAGCATCGCGGCGGAACGCCGATCGTGGCGATCAATGGGGCCGACGCCGACACCTTGCCGCCTTGCGGTGCCCTCTGGATCCGGATCGAACATTGATGTCCATGCTTCGCCTTGCCCCGCTCGCGCTTCTCGCCGCGTCACCCGCCGTCGCGCAGGAGGCGCCCGCGTCGGTCACCGCAACCTCGCCCGACGGTAGCCTGGTGCTGACCGTCGCGACCGACAACGATCAGCGGCCGACCTGGTCGCTGTCGCGCAAGGGGCAATTGCTGTTCGCGCCGTCGAAGCTCGGCTTCCTGCTCACCGACGGGATCGGCCTCCAGCGCGGCTTCGCGATCGATGGCATCGAGCGCGCGAGCGCTGACAGCCGCTGGGAACAGCCTTGGGGCGAACGCCGCTTCGTGCGCGACCACCACAACGAACTGCTCGTTCGCCTGCGCCAGAACGAAAGCTGGGGCGGCCATGCGATGAACGTCCGCTTCCGCCTGTTCGACGACGGCATCGGCTTTCGCTACGAGCTCCCCGAGCAGGCGGGGCTCAAGACCGCGAAGATTGCCGACGAAATCACCGAGTTCGACCTGGTGCCCAAGGGCACGGCGTGGTGGATCACCGCCGGCGAGTGGAACCGGTACGAGCAAATCTATCAAAAGACGCCGGTCGATGCCGTCGCCACCGCGCACACCCCGATGACCGTGCGGCTCGACGACGGGACGCATCTGTCGTTCCACGAGGCAGCGCTCGTCGACTATTCGGGGATGTGGCTGAAGCGCGCCGAAGGGCAGAAATTCCGCGCCACGCTGGCACCCTCGTCGAAGGGGCCGCGCGTCGTGCGCGACCTGCCGTTCGCGACGCCATGGCGCACGATCCGCATTGCGGACAGCGCGGCGGGGCTGGTCGAAAGCGACCTCGAGCTCAATCTCAACGAACCGAACAAGCTGGGCGATGTCAGCTGGTTCAAGCCGATGAAATATGTCGGCATCTGGTGGGGCATGATCCGCGGCGATTGGACCTGGGCCGAGGGGCCGAAGCATGGCGCGACAACCGAGCGCACGAAAGCGACGATCGATTTCGCAGCCAAGCACGGCTTCGGCGGCGTGCTGGTCGAGGGCTGGAACAAGGGCTGGAACGGCAACTGGTTCGGCCACGGCGACGAGTTCAGCTTTACCGAGGCGACTCCCGATTTCGACCTGAAGGCGGTTACCGACTATGCCCGCGCTAAGCATGTCCAGCTGATCGGACACCATGAAACCGGCGGGAATATCAAGGTTTACGAGGCGCAGCTCGACGATGCGATGAAG
Organism: Sphingopyxis sp. GC21; assembly: GCF_025727575.1. NCBI lineage: Bacteria > Pseudomonadati > Pseudomonadota > Alphaproteobacteria > Sphingomonadales > Sphingopyxidaceae > Sphingopyxis > Sphingopyxis sp. GC21. Next base: position 300,673 of record NZ_CP095845.1, read on the forward strand.
CTGTACGGCCGGCTCGGCGTCGGGACGGTCAAGACCGGCTATGTCGCCGACGCGGGCGGCATCATCGCGCCGGGCGACACCGCCGACAGCGTTGCGATGGAGTGGCACGACGGCCAGCGCCAAGTGCAGCATCATCTGAAGGTCGTCCAGACCGCCGCCAAATATCATGTGGCGGTCGATCCGCACGAGCCGGTGAAGGACACCGGCCTTCGCCGCACCTATCCCAACTGGGTCGCACGCGAAGGCGCCCGGGGCATGGAATATAATGCCTGGGGCGCCTTCGCAAACGGCCCCGATCACGAACCGACGCTCGTCTATACGCGGATGCTGTCGGGGCCGATGGACTTCACGCCAGGGGTCCTCAGTCTCGAGGGTGCGAACCATGCGCCGCTGGCTTCGACGCTGGCGAAGCAGCTCGGCCTCTATCTCGCCATCTATTCGCCGATCCAGATGGCGGCCGATTTCCCCGAAACGCTGGAGAAGTTTCCGCGCGAGCTCGATTTCATCTCGACAGTGCCGGCCGACTGGTCGGAAAGCCACCTGATCGCGGGCGAGGTCGGGGATTATGCTATTTTCGCGCGCAAGGACCGCAACAGTGCTGACTGGTATGTTGGCGGCGTCAACGATGCGACGGCGCGGACGTTGACGCTGCGCTTCGACTTTCTGGAACCGGGCAGAACCTACGTCGCGACGATTTATAAGGACGGCGACGGCGCCACTTATCTGACCGATGCGCGGCACAGCATCGCATACGACAGGATCAAGGTGAAAAAGGGTGATAGCTATACCCTGTGGCTCGCGCCCGGCGGCGGCGCCGCCATGCGCCTTGCCGCGGGTAAATGATACGCGTCCTGATTATGGCCGACCCTACGGATCGCGATAACGACATCACCTATCGTCGATAGGACTATTTTGGAGAAGCAGGATGGCCCATACGCCCGCCCGGACCAGCGCCGGGGATGCAGGAACGGAAGCTTATGTCGACGCACCGGAGCTGCGGCTGTTCGTGATGGGGCTGTTCTTCATCTTCGGGGGGATCACGTCTCTGAACGACGTGATCATTCCGAAGCTGAAGGAGCTATTCACTCTCAACTACACGCAGGCAATGCTCGTACAGTTCTGCTTCTTCACCGCCTATTTGCTCATCGGGATACCGGGGGCGAAGCTTGTCAAGAAGATCGGCTATATGCGCGGTGCGGTCGCGGGCCTGCTTACGATGATGGTAGGCTGTCTCCTGTTCATTCCGGCATCGCAGAATGCGACCTATGGCCTGTTCCTGCTTGCGCTGTTTGTCCTCGCGAGCGGGGTGGTTATCGTGCAGGTCGTTGCCAATCCGCTGATCTCGCTGCTTGGTAAGCCTGAGACAGCGCACAGCCGCCTGACCTTCGCACAGGCGTTCAACTCGCTGGGTACCACGCTGTTCCCGGTCGCAGGGTCGACGCTTATCCTCGGCGGTCTGGCAAAAGTGAGCGCCGATCAGCTATCGGGCGCCGAGCTCGACGCCTATCGCACTTCCGAAAGCCTCGCGATCGTGCATGGCTATCTCGGCATTGCGGTCGCGCTTGCGGTCGTGGCGGCGACCGTGTGGATGTTCCGCAAGCGCCTGAAGGGCGAGCGGCATGAGGCGAGTGCCGCGCTTGCGGGTTTTGACCTGCTAAGGCGTCCGCGTTTCGGCTTCGGCGCTCTCTGCATCTTCCTATATGTTGGCGCTGAAGTGTCGATCGGGTCGTTGATAGTCAGCTACCTGATGCAGGGGCACGTCCTGGCCCTGCAGGAACAGGCGGCGGGCAAGCTCATCGGACTCTATTGGGGCGGCGCGATGGCTGGGCGTTTCATCGGATCGGCAGTGATGCGCGTCATCAGTCCGGGCAAGCTGCTCGCCTGGGTCGCGGTCGGCGCGATCGCGCTGATCCTTGTCTCCACCAGCACGACCGGTGCTCTGTCGGGCTACAGCCTGCTTGCCATAGGCCTGATGAACGCGATCATGTTCCCGACGATCTTCAGCCTCGCTTCCGAAAAGCTCGGTCCCCGCGCTGCCGACGGGTCAGGGATCATCAATATCGCGATCTTTGGAGGTGCCGTGGTCCCGCTCGCGACCGGTGCAATCGCGGACCTCACCGGGCATCTTGGGCTCGCGCTGCTCCTTCCCGCCGCTTGCTATGCCGTCATCGCTGCCTTCGGCCACTATGCTCGGCGGCCGGCATGACGGCATCGCATTTGCCGGGGCAAAAGCTGACTGTCCGAAATCGGCCAAACTAGGTCCGCAGCCGGTACCCCACGGCCAGTTCGTTGACGATCCGCTTCGGTTGCGACGGATCTTCTTCCAGTTTCTGGCGCAGTCCGCGGACGACGATCCGCAGATATTCCACGCGATCGGCCTGGGCCGGACCCCACACCGAGGTCAGCAATTGGGTGTGGCTCAGGACGCGGTCGGGGCGGCGCGCAAGTTCGGCCAGGACGCCATATTCCTTCGGGGTCAGATGAACCTCCTTGGCGCCGCGAAAGACGCGGCGGTGCGCAAGGTCTATTCGCAGCGCGCCCGCCTCGACAACGGTGGGTTCCTCGCCGGACGCGGACGCGCGCTGGTGGCGCAGCGCCGTGCGGATCCGGGCGAGCAATTCCTCGGTATCGAAGGGCTTGGTGACATAGTCGTCGGCGCCCAGATCCAGCGCCGTCACCTTCTCGACACTGTTTTCGCGCGCCGATACGACGATCAGCGTGGCGTTCGAGCGCAGCCGCAGCGGCTCGATCAATTCCAGCCCGTCACGATCGGGCAGGCCGAGATCGAGCAGCACGACATCGGGCCGTTCGATGTCGAACAGGGCGATCGCCTGCCTGGCGCTGTCGGCTTCGATCACCTGATGACCGGCGCGCTGCAGCGTGGCCTGCAACAGCCGCCGGATATGGGCATCGTCCTCGATGATCAGGATTTTTGCCGGGGGCACCATCCGGCCAGCCTATTTCGTCGGGAAGCGCGCGTCGAGTGCCCGATTGAGCATCAGCACGTTGACGCGCCTTTCGCCAAGGATGCCTGCGAGCGGGTGTTCGACAGATGCCTCGACCAGTGACCGGAGGCTGGCGTCGTCGATGCCGCGCGCTTTCGCCACGCGCGCAATCTGGAAAAAAGCCGCCTCGGGGCTGATGTGGGGGTCCAGCCCCGAGGCGGAGGTCGTCACCAGGTCGGGCGGGACAGGGCGGCCCGGTGCCGTTGTAGTGAGCGCCTTGACGTCGGCGGCGACGCGATCCGCAAGCGCTTTGCTCGCCGGACCGAGATTCGACCCCGAGGAAGCGGCGGCATCATAACCAACGGCGCCGGCGGCCGAGGGGCGCCCGTGGAAATAGGCGTCGGCCAGGAATCGCTGGCCGATCAGCTTCGACCCCACGATCTTTGAACCGTCGCGGACGAGGCTGCCATTGGCTTGCTCCGGAAAGACGAGCTGGCCCATAGCCGTCAGCGCAAGCGGATAGGCCAGCCCGAGGAGGAGAGCGAAAAGCGCGGTCAGCACGAGCGCGGGACGAAGGGCGGATTTGAGTTCGGAAAGCATGGAATTGTCCTTACGCAAGCTGGAGGCCGGACACGGCGAGGTCGATCAGCTTGATGCCGACGAATGGCGCGACCAGTCCGCCTAGGCCGAAGATCGAAAGATTGCGCGCGAGCAACGGGCCGGCAGGCATCGGCCGGTAGCGCACGCCCTTGAGCGCAAGCGGGACGAGGCACGGAATGATCAAGGCGTTGAAGATGATCGCCGACAGTACCGCGCTTTCGGGCGTGGCAAGGCGCATGACGTTGAGAACGCCGAGCTCAGGATAGAGAAAGACGAAGATCGCCGGGATGATCGCAAAATATTTGGCGACATCGTTAGCGACCGAAAAGGTCGTCAGCGCGCCGCGCGTCATCAGCAATTGCTTGCCCAGGCCCACAACCTCGATCAGCTTGGTCGGATCACTGTCGAGATCGACCATATTGCCCGCCTCGCGCGCCGCCTGCGTGCCGGTGTTCATCGCGACGCCGACATCGGCCTGCGCCAGCGCGGGGGCGTCGTTGGTGCCGTCGCCGCACATGGCAACGAGCCGTCCCTCGGCCTGCTCGCGGCGAATGAGGGCAAGCTTGTCCTCGGGCGTCGCTTCGGCCAGGAAATCGTCCACCCCGGCTTCGGCGGCGATCGCCGCGGCCGTCAGCGGGTTGTCGCCCGTAATCATGACGGTGCGGATTCCCATTTTGCGCAATTCGCCGAAGCGTTCGCGAACGCCCGCCTTCACGACGTCCTTCAGGTGGATGGCGCCGAGCAGACGTCCGTCCCTGACCACCGCGAGCGGCGTGCCGCCGGCGCGCGCAACTTCGTCCGTTATGCGGCGCAACTCCTGCGCGGCAGGCGAGGATACGGTGTCGGGGTGAGCCTTGAAGATCGAATCGACCGCGCCCTTGTGGATCGTCACCTCGGCGACCGTGACCCCCGAAAGGCGCGTTTGCGCGGTGAAGGGGATGACGTCGGACCCGACCGGAAGCGCCACCACGCGGATCGCATAGCGTTCGCGCGCAAGCGTCACGATCGAACGGCCCTCGGGGGTTTCGTCGGCCAGGCTGGCGAGTAGTGCGGCCTCCGCCAGAGTCTCGTCATCGACGCCCGCCAGCGCGCGGAACTCGCTGGCCTGGCGGTCGCCGATCGTGATCGTGCCGGTCTTGTCGAGCAGGAGAACATCGACATCGCCTGCGGCCTCGACGGCCCGGCCCGACTTGGCCAGCACGTTGAAGCGCACAAGGCGGTCCATTCCGGCAATCCCGATGGCGGAGAGCAGTGCCGCAATGGTCGTCGGGATCAGCGTGATGAGCAGGGCCGCGAGCAACGCGACCGGGATCGATCCGTCGGCATAGGACGCGAAGCCCGGAATGGTCGCGACGGCGATCAGGAAGATGATGGTCAGCCCGACGAGCAGGATCGTCAGCGCAATCTCGTTGGGCGTCTTGCGCCGCTCGGCGCCTTCGACGAGTGCGATCATGCGGTCGAGAAAACCCTGGCCCGGCTCGGCAGTGACGCGCACCTTGACGCGGTCGGAGATGACGCGCGTGCCGGCTGTCACGGCGCTACGATCGCCGCCGGCCTCGCGGATCACGGGGGCGCTTTCGCCGGTGATCGCCGCTTCGTTGACCGATGCGACGCCTTCGATCACCTCGCCGTCGGCGGGGATGAGGTCGCCCGTCTCGACCAGCACGATCTCGCCCTTTTCGAGCTGGCTTGCGGCGACGATTTCATAAGTCTCGCCGACGCCGAGCATCAGCTTGGCGCGCAACTCGGCTTTCGTTGCGCGAAGCGAGGCCGCCTGGGCACGCCCGCGTCCCTCGGCCAGGGCTTCGGCAAAGGTGCCGAAAAGCACGGTGAGCCAGAGCCAGGCGACGAGCTGGATTTCGAAACCCAGCGACAGGCCGGGGTCGCCGAGCGCGAGCAGCACCGTCAGGAGCAGGGCAACGCAGGCGGTGGTGAACATCACCGGGTTGCGCATCAGCTCGCGCGGATTGAGCTTCCTTACCGCATCACGCATCGCCGGAACGACCAGTGCGGGGCTGAACATCGAGGTTGGAGTCGTCATGTTGCTGATCCCTCAGAAGCGCTGGCCGGCCATCATCGAGAGATGATCGGCGACGGGACCTAGCGCGAGGCTGGGAAGGAAGGTGAGGCCGCCCATGATCAGGATGATCCCGATCAGCAGGCCGATCCACAGCCCCCCGGTGGTGGGGAAAGAGCCGCTGGTAGCGGGGGTGTGGCGCTTTGCGGCAAGGCTGCCCCCGATGGCGAGCACCGGCACGATCACGAAGAACCGGCCAAGCCACATCGCGATCCCGATCATAGCATTGTAAAAGGGAGTGCCCGCGCTCAGGCCCGCAAAGGCCGAGCCATTGTTACCGGCCCCCGAGCTGAACGCGTAGAGAATCTCCGAGAAGCCGTGCGGCCCCTTGTTGAGCGGCCCGGCAAGCCCCACGGGGAGCACGCTGGCAATGGCGGTGAAGCCGAGGATGACCAGCGGCAGGATCGCAATGGCTAGGACCGCGAGCTTGACCTCGCGCGCCTCGATCTTCTTGCCGACATATTCGGGTGTGCGCCCCACCATGAGGCCCGCGACGAACACCGCGAGGATGGCAAAAAGCAAAAAGCCATAGATGCCCGCGCCGACACCGCCGACCACAACCTCGCCGAGCTGGATGTTGAGTAGCGGGATCAGGCCGCCGATTGCGGTGAAGCTGTCGTGCATGGCATTGACGGCCCCGCAGGACGCCGCCGTGGTGACAACGGCGAAGAGCGAAGAGGCGGCGATGCCGAAGCGAACTTCCTTCCCCTCCATATTGCCGCCGCCAGCGCCGAGGTAATGAAGTGCGGGGTTGCCGGCAGCCTCCTGCCAATAGGCAATGCTGGCGCCGGCGATGAAAATAAGTCCCATCGCCGCGAGGATTGCCCAGCCTTGGCGCGTGTCGCCAACCGCCTTGCCGAAGCACCACGTCAACCCGGCGCCAATCAGGAAGATCGAGACCATCTGGATCAGATTGGTGAGCGCGGTCGGATTTTCGAAAGGGTGCGCGCTGTTGGCGTTGAAGAAGCCGCCGCCATTGGTCCCCAGCATCTTGATCGCTTCCTGGCTTGCGACCGGACCGAGCGCGATCGTCTGTCGCACGCCTTCGAGCGTCGTTGCGTGGACCGATCCCGCCAGCGTCTGCGGCACGCCGCTCGCGATCAGGAACAGCGCGTAGACCGTGCAGATGGGAAGCAGCAGATAGAGCGTGATGCGCGTCGTATCGGCCCAGAAATTACCGATCGTTCCCGTTTCGCGCCTTGCGAAACCGCGAAACAGCGCGAAGGCAATCGCGATACCGGTGGCGGCGGAGAGGAAGTTCTGGATCGTAAGCCCGAGCATCTGCGACAGGTTCGACAGCGTCGTCTCGCCCGAATACCATTGCCAGTTGGTGTTCGTCGTAAAGCTGACCGCCGTACTAAAAGCGCCGTCGGCGCCGACCGCGCCGAAGCCTTGCGGATTAACGGGAAGTACCCCCTGCAATCGCAGCACCGCATAGGTGAAAAGCAGCAGCGCGAGGTTGAACAGCAGCATGTGAAGCGCGTAGCGCCGCCAGCCCTGCTCTTCGGTCGGGTCGATCCCGGCCATCCGGTAGAAGCCCCGCTCGACTGGCCCCAGGATGCGATGAAGCGGGGTCGTGCGCCCTTCGTAAAGGGCAAAGAGCCAGAGGCCCATCGGTTTGGCAAGGACGGCAAGGATCGCGACGAAGGTGAAAATGAGCATCCATCCGGACAAGGTCATGGGATTGCCTCCGGTCAGAAACGTTCGGGGCGCAGCAGCGCCACCACGAGATAGACGAACAGCGCCGCAGCGACGGCGCCAGCGAGCATCGACGAAGCGCTCATGGTCAGGCCTTGTCGCAGATGCGCGCGTAGCCGAGCGTGGCTGCGAACAGCAGCGCGGTAAGGGCGAGCCACATCAGATCGGTCATCATAGGTCTCCGGCAAAGGGCGACTCCCGAGGGAGCCGGACTGAATGCGACGCCGCTACGCCCCTTCGCCGTAAAGTTTCGCGGTCGATTTTCGCCGGGCGCATAAGGATTCCATAAAGATCGCCGATTGTCGCTTGGCCCTGTGTCCGCGACCGGGGTAAGCGGGCGCATGGTATCGGCCACCAAGAGACCCTCACCCGAAGCCCTGTTGCGGCAGGCAAAGCGCGAGGCGCGCGGGCGGCTGAAGATTTTTCTCGGTGCGGCGCCGGGCGTGGGCAAAACCTATGCGATGCTCAGCGAAGGTGCCGCGTTGCGGCGCGACGGACAGGACGTCGTCGTCGCCGTGGTGGAAACGCACGGTCGGGCCGATACCGAAGCACTGCTCGACGGGATGGAGGTCGTGCCGCGCTGCGAAGTCGCCTATCGCGGCCACCAACTGACCGAGATGGACATCGATGCCGTGCTCCGCCGCGCCCCGACACTCGCGCTGGTGGACGAATATGCCCATACCAATATCGACGGCAGCCGGCATCCCAAACGCTGGCAGGATGTCGAGGAACTGCTGAACGCCGGGATCGACGTCTATACGACGCTCAACGTCCAGCATGTCGAAAGCCTGAATGACGTCGTCGCAAGCTTTACCCGGGTGCGCGTTCGCGAGACGGTACCCGACAGCGTGTTCGAAGGAGCCGAAATCAAGCTCGTCGACCTGCCGCCCGACGAACTGATCGACCGGCTGCGCGATGGCAAGGTCTATGTGCCGCACGAGGCAAGCCGTGCCCTCGGCCATTTCTTTTCGAAGGCGAACCTTTCGGCGCTGCGCGAAATGGCGCTCCGGCGAGCTGCCTTGAGCGTCGACCGGCAAATGTTGCACGATCTCGATGCGACGGGCGAAGCGGGCACCTTCGCGGCCGGCGAGCGGATCCTCGTCGCGATCAGCGAACAGCCAGGCAGCGATATGCTCGTGCGCACCGCAAAGCGCCTTGCCGACGGGCTGAACGCCCCATGGACGGCGGTGCATATCGAGACGGCACGAAGCGCGGCCTTCGACGACGATGCCCGGCGGCGGATAGCCGCGTCGCTCGCACTGGCCGCTACCCTCGGCGCGACGATCGCTACCGTTCCTGCGGAGAGCGTTATTGCCGGACTGCGCGGCCAGATCGAGGTGATGCGCGCGACCCAGCTTATCATCGGCAGGTCACAGCGTAGCTGGTGGTTCGAACTTCGCCACGGTTCGGTCGTCGAGGCGCTGATCCACGACGCGGGCGACCTTGCCATCCACGTCATCCCGTCACCCCGCGAATCTCCTGCCCCGCGCCGGGGTCTCGACTGGACACGCGGCTGGGGGCGCCCGTCGAGCTATGCGGTCGGACTGGGGCTCATCGCGTTGATGACGGGCGCCGCGCGTCTGGCCGAACCATGGATCGGGACCGGGGCCGTCGACCTGCTGTATCTCGTTCCGGTGATTGTCGCCGCGACGCTTTACGGCTTGCGTCCGGGGCTGTTCGCGAGCCTCGTGGCGGCGCTGGCGTTCAACTTCTTCTTCCTCGAGCCGCGGCATACCTTCACGATCGCCGATCCGCAGAGCGTCCTCACCATGTTGATCCTTACCGGCGTCGCCGCGGTGGTCAGCAATCTTGCCGGCCGGCTGCGGACGCGCGCGCGGATCGGGGTTCGCAGCGCGCAGGAAAATGCGTCGCTTGCCGCCTTCGCGCAGATGCTTGCGCGCGCCTCCGATCGCGAAACCACCGCTGCGGTAACCTGCGAGGAAGTGGCGCGCTTGCTGGGCGTGCGCAGCATCATTCTGGCCGAGCAGGGCGGGCTGTTGCGACCGCTGGTCGCGCGGCCCGTCGATGCGGCGATCTCGCCGATCGATCAGGCGGCGGCCGAATGGGCCTGGACGAGCGGCGAACCTGCGGGACGCGGGACGAATACGCTCGTTGCGTCCGACTGGCAGTTTCATCCGCTCAAGACCGGGCTCGGGGTTCTTGCGATCCTCGGCATCGCGAGCGAGGACGGCCGCGACCCGATTTCGCCCGACCGCGCCGCGCTGCTCGCCACGCTCGTCGGCCAGGCGGCGCTCGCGCACGAACGCTTGCATCTGGAGGACGAGATGCGCAGCCTGTCGGTCCTCGAGGAACGCGACCGCCTCCGCGCCGCGCTGCTCTCGTCGATCGGGCACGACCTGCGCACCCCGCTGACCGGCGTGACCGCCGCGATCGAGGCGCTGGCGAGCGAGCACCCCGGCGCGTCCGCGCTGCCGCTCGCGCGCGCGGAGGTGTCGCGATTGCGGCGTTTTCTCGACAATCTCGTCGAGTTGGTCCGCCTCGATTCAGGCGGTCTCAACCTGGATGTGGCGCCGGTCGATCTGACCGACGCCGTGGCGGCTGTGGTCCACGATCTGAAAGATCTGCTGCGCGGACATCATGTCGATTTCCAGGTTCCCGCGGGTCTTCCGCTTGTCCGGGTCGATGAGCGGCTGCTCCATCACATTCTGCTCAATCTGCTCGCCAATGCGATCCAGCATGGCGGCAGCGCCGGGCCCATCGCCATCATTGGCCGCCGAACGCCCGATGCCGTAGCCCTGACCGTGCGCGACCATGGCGGCGGTCTGGAACCGGGATCGGAAGGCACAATCTTCGACACATTCGAGCAAGGGAAGGGCGGCGACCGGCACGGCGGCAGCGGGCTGGGGCTTGCGATCGTCAAGGGCTTTGCCGACGCGCTCGGCATCGCCGTTTCGGCGAGCAATCATCCGGACGGGGGCGCAGCATTTACGCTGACCTTCCCGTCCGCCTTGATCGCGACCATTTCCGATACCGAATGATCGCATCAAGGCGCGCGGTCGCCATCGCTCATCCTATGCTGTTCTCTAATGGGTCAAGGTCTGGCTACTCGGTCCTGAGCGGATGATGCCTTTGGGTGCCTGCGTTCTCTGCGTGCTCAATATCGGCACTTGATGGGGTCAGCTGGGTGCGAGCGTGGCTTGGTTGAAACCGCAGTCGGTCGACGGGTCGGCCGCATGCTACAGCATAGGCGCCATCATCTGCTCCCTCCCTCGGGCGTTCGCTCCCGCTCGGGAGCGCGGTGCGGCCTCCTGTCTTTGTATTGGGGCCGAAGGTCAGGCCGGCTGGAACTCAGTGCCATTTCGGAGCATGGCGTGCATGATGATGGCGAGGCGCCGGGCGAGCGCGATCCGCGCCATGCGCATGGTCGAGCGCGCGGCAATTGCGAACGCCCAGTTCTTCAGCTTCAATTCGCCTTTGCAGTCCGCCGGTATGGCCGCATCCGGATATTCGCCCCAATGCTGATCCTTCATCACCGCCAAGGCGCGCGTCATTTCCCGTTCCCCATTCGCAAAAGCTGATGCGATAGTGGTGGGGGGCGCCTCATTGTAAAGTTGCGGATTTGGTATGCTAATTAAGGGTGGGGAGCAGAGGCCCTTTTTCCCCCGTCCGCCACGCTTGGCGGCCGCGACGGGGGAACAGGTTGTGTGTGCACAAAAAGAACAATAAGAGAACAAATATGGTCGGTCAACCCCCCGTGCGGCGATTTTCCGTCAGCCCGGGGGCGGAAGGGCTTGCCATCGCTCGCCGTTGACGTAAGCGTCAACTTAACTGACGGTGCGGCCCTGCCGCCGCCCGCGCATCGCCCGTCCGGCGGCCAGAACAAGGGAGAGAAATATGGCTAGCGAACCGAAATTCGACCTCAGCGGGCGCGTCGCACTGGTGACCGGGGCGTCGTCGGGGCTGGGCGCGGGCTTTGCAAAAGCGCTCGCCGCAGCAGGCGCGAAGGTGGTGCTCGCGGCACGCCGCGCCGACAAGCTTGCCGAACAGGTCGAGACGATCCGCGCAGCGGGAGGCGAAGCGGTCGCGGTCAGTATGGACGTTACTGACGAAGCATCGACCAAGGCCGCCTATGACGCCGCCGAGGCTGCGTTCGGCACCGTCGATACGATCGTCGCCAATGCCGGCGTCGCGACCGAGAAGGTGGCGCTCGGCCTGTCGGTCGAGGATGTCGATTTCCTCCTCGCCGCCAATGTCCGCGGGGTCTTCCTGACCGCAACCGAAGGCGCGCGCCGGCTCGAGGCGGCGGGCAGTCGCGACAAGGAAAATGGCCGCATCGTCATCATCGGGTCGATAACGGCGGAAAAGATCTTTCCGGCGACCTCGGTCTATGGCGCCACCAAGGCCGCGGTTCGCCACATGGGCAAGGCGCTTGCCCGCGAATGGGCGCGGCGCGGGATCAGCGTCAATGTCATCCAGCCGGGCTATTTCGAATCCGAAATGACCGCCGAACTGTTCGCGAGCGAGGCGGGTACCAAATTCGTCGCGAGCTTCCCGCGCCAGCGGCTGCGTCCGCCGAGCGACCTGCACACGCCGCTGCTGATGCTGTGCTCCGACGCGGCGCGCGGCATCACCGGTTCGGTGATCACCATCGACGACGGCCAGACGCTGTGAGCGGCGAACTGCTGATCGAGGCGCGCGGCCAGATCGAGATCGCAACGCTCAACCGGCCCGCGCGGCTCAACGCGCTGAGCGAGGGGCTCGTCGAGGAGCTGAACGATTATTTCGGCGGGCTGGCGGCGCGGCCCGACGTACGCGTCGTCATCCTGCGCGGGGCGGGGCGCGGATTTTGCGCCGGGCTCGATATTCAGGAGGACCGGTCGAGCGACGAGACGCCGGTGCTGCGCACACTGCGCACCCAGACGAGCATCGGCAATATCTATCGCAAGATGCGCGCCTGTCCGCAGCCGATCATCGCGCTGGGGCACGGCGCCGCGGCGGGAGGCGGGCTGTCGCTGATGCTTGCCGCCGACGTGCGCTATGCGGCGCCCGGCTTCCGGTGCAACGCCGCCTACATCCGCATCGGGCTCGGCGGCTGCGACATGGCATCGAGCTATTTCCTGCCGCGTCTCATCGGCGCCAGCCTGGCGTCGGAGATGATCCTGACCGGCCGCTTCATCGAAGCCGAGCGCGCGCTGTCGGCGGGACTGGTGAGCGAGATCGTCGCCGAGGACGAATTGCTGGACCGCGGCCTGGCGCTCGCCGAAGAAATGCTCGCGACCAGCCCCTGGGGACTGCGCCTGTCGAAGCAGGCACTCAACCTCAACATCGACGCCCAGAGCCTCGACGCCGCCATGGCAATCGAGGATCGTCAGCAGGTCATCCTCTCCGCAACCGAAGACCATAAGGAAGCGCTCGCCGCCTTCCTCGGCAAGCGGCCCCCGGCGTATCGCGAGCGGTGAGGGTGTCGGGGTAGACGGGAGGTTGGCAGCTAACGACCGATTGTGGGCGTTCAGCCAAACAACCGGCCGCACAGATACAGCGACAGTTCGCGAGCATGCTGTCCCCAATGGAAGAATTGAAGCCGGAAGGCGAAATGCGCGTCATTGAGACTGACATGGTCAGCAAGCCATAAGACCTCGCGCATATCTAACGTAAGGTCAGCCAAGTCATCGATTGCGTCAGCGACCATCAGCGCGTCGTCTAAAGATCCAGTCGGGTCCACTACCGGATAAGCGCCATAAGTTGGAAAACGTGCCGCTACTTCGGCGTAGAGAGATGCGCCGTTTTGCATCGGCGCGTCCACGTCAGCATCTGACACATCTCCAACTGGGGTTACGTGATAAGCTGCGACTAAGCCGTCCAGCGCAGCGAGGAGCGTTTTGTCGCCTGGCCGATCGCCATCCCATACGACACTTAAGAAGTGTTTGGCGGCGCTGATGGCTGGCGAACTGTTCATCGCGAGCAAGTCGCACGAACGGACGGATGAGGCAATCGTTCACCGCCGGTGTGGATCGAATGACTGCCAACGACCGATTGCGGAACTTACACCCCAATGCGAAGAGGGTCCGCATGGACCTAATTCACGAAATGATCAGTCCGAACAGTGAGAGGAAGGTGCGCGTCTACAAACGGACGGATGGCTTTTTCGAGTATGAAGAGGTTTTGAAGCGTTCGATCAGATCGCCGGGACCTACTGGTCGTCCGGATATCAATCCGGGATGTTCGGCACAGAAGGCGCCGCGATGGCGGAGATTACTGCAACGACGCCTTGGCTTCGGAGCGGCGCCTGACGACCGATTGCAGACATGTTTGGCCCCGGTAATGTCGATATGGAAATCTTGATCGTAGATCTTGCGCAAACGGCCATTGAGCATGTGGACGACTGCCATGGCCGCGCGGCAGCTTGGATCGTCGCAATTTTAAGCATTTCGGTCCTAATTAGCGTACCCGTTTCAATCGTGCTGTATCTCATAAACTAACGTCCGCTCCCACCCCAAAGCGGTCCCTGGTCGATGACGAAAGAAGAAAAGGCCGCCGGTCCTTTCTCATTCTGAAACCACTGCGTGCTTGTCGCCCAGGTTACGCCGCCTTGCCATGAGTCACGTCCATGCTCACCGCGCTGCCGGCGTCGATCGCGGCGGCTTTGGCTTCGACCAGCTTGACGATGTGCGCGATCATGTCGGCGTCTTCGACATGGTGGTCGGTGACGCCCGAGAGATAGACCATATGCTTGCCGTTGCCGCCGCCGGTGATGCCGATGTCGGTTTCGCGCGCCTCGCCGGGGCCGTTGACGACGCAGCCCAATACTGAGAGCGACATCGGGGTCTTGATGTGCTGGAGCGCGTCTTCGAGCGCCTGCACCGTGCGGATGACGTCGAAGCCCTGGCGCGCGCAGCTGGGGCAGGAGACGACGCGGACGCCGCGGGTTCGTAGGCCGAGCGATTTCAGGATTTCATAGCCGACGCGCACTTCCTCTTCGGGTTCGGCCGACAGGCTGACGCGGATCGTGTCGCCGATCCCCGCCCAGAGGAGGTTGCCGATGCCAAGCGCCGATTTGACGGTGCCGCCGATCAGCCCGCCGGCTTCGGTGATGCCAAGGTGGAGCGGACAGTCGACCGCTTCGGCGAGCTGCATATAGGAGGCTACGGCGAGGAAGACGTCGCTCGCCTTTACCGCGACCTTATATTCGTGGAAGTCATGGTCCTGAAGCAGCTTGATATGGTCGAGCGCGCTTTCGACCAGCGCCTCGGGGCAGGGTTCGCCATATTTTTCGAGCAGATCCTTTTCGAGACTGCCTGCGTTGACGCCGATGCGGATGGCGCAGCCGTTCGCCTTGGCGGCGCGGACGACCTCGCCGACGCGCTCCGACGAACCGATATTGCCGGGGTTGATGCGTAGGCAGGCGGCACCCGCGTCGGCGGCCTCAAGCGCACGCTTATAGTGGAAATGAATGTCGGCGATTACGGGCACGCGCGCGGCGCGGACGATCTTGCCGAGCGCGGCGGTGCTGTCGGTATCGGGGCAGGAGACGCGGATCAGGTCGGCGCCTGCATCCTCGCAGCGGCGGATCTGGTCGATGGTCGCGACGGGATCGCTCGTTGGCGTGTTGGTCATCGTCTGCACCGTGATCGGGGCGCCGCCGCCGACAGGGACGTTGCCGACCATGATCTGACGGCAGTCGCGCCGCGCAATGTCGCGCCAAGGGCGCAGGCCGGGATTGTGATCGCTCATGAAACGGGTCCGGTGAGGAGAGGGAGGATGGCCTCCTTTAGCCGCCCGCGCCCGCCTTGGCAAAGCCTGTGGGCGGTGGCCGCGCTTGTGGCGGGAAAGACACAGTGTGGCGGCGAATGTAACATTTGTGCAGTTTTCAATTGTGCGCTGCCGCATATTGCGCGATTTTCGGCGCGTTCCTGACCACGCGCCGGCCGCAAGAGCATCGGGAGAGGATCGGGCGGGGACCGCAGGATGGACGGTTTCGGTTCAATATCGATGAGAGGGGGGGCTCACCCAATGAAATTTCTTACCAAGGCGTGCTTTTGCATGCTGCTCGCGACATCGGCGATGGCGACGCCAGCCATGGCGCAGGACGCGACCGACGCGCCGAGCGGTCCGATCACCGTGTCGGGCGGGGTCGATCTGGTGTCCGACTATCGTTTCCGCGGCATTTCGCTGTCGAACGAAAAGGTCGAGGTCCAGCCGACGATCACACTGACCCACGAGAGCGGATTTTATGCAGGCGTCTGGGGGTCTGGCCTGCCGAAGACCGATGAATATGGCAAGGTCGAGGTCGACCTCTATGCGGGCTGGGGCGGCGAAGTCGCGCCCGGCACGTCGGTGGATATCGGCGCGACCTATTACTGGTATCCCGATGGCAAGGATGCCTTCGGTCCGGTCGACTATGTCGAAATCATCGGCAAGATGTCGCACGACATCGGACCCGTGTCCGCTACGGGGACCGTTGCCTATGCGCCCAGCCAGAAGTCGCTCGGCAGCGATGACAATATTTATCTGAACTTCGGCCTGTCGTCGGGGATTCCGAATACGCCGGTCACGGTCGACGCGTCGCTCGGCTACACCAGCGGTTCGCTCGGCGCGTTGGCGCCCGGCGGCGACTATCTCGACTGGACGGTCGGCGCCACGGTTACGGCGGGCATCTTCAACCTGGGCGTCCATTATGTCGATACTGACATCAAGAAGACCGGGATCAAGGAAGTCGATACGCTGTATGACCCGACCGTCGTCTTCAAGGTCGGCGTCGCCTTCTGATAGCGCGGCCAGATCGAGCCGACGATAAAGCGCGGGCGCCGACCGAGGGTTGGCGCCCGTTTGCGTAATATTGTTTCCGTTGAAACCGGATATGCGCAACGACCTGTTGCATAAAAGTCGCAATCCGCGCCTTATCGTGCCCGATGCGGCTTTTTTGTTTGTGCGCCGCAGCAAATTGTCGGAGAGAGGCGCCACGTACGGCCGACCGGAGCAAAGACTTCGGCTGTCTTGCGGCAGGCAGGGACGATCCATTTTACCTTGTTAAGGGGATCAACCCATGAAGACTCTCTCCCGCGCGTGCCTGGGCCTTGCCCTTGCGGCTTCCGCTCTTCCCGCCACCGCTTTCGCCCAGAACGAAGCACCCTCCGATCCGATCACCATTTCGGGCAGCGTGACGCTGGTATCCGACTATCGCTTCCGCGGTTTCACCCAGAACAGCGAAGACCCGGCCATCCAGGGCGGCATCACCGTGACCCACGAAAGCGGCTTTTACGTCGGCACCTGGGGATCGAGCGTCAGCTTTGCCGGTAACACCGAGGTCGACCTGTTCGCGGGTTACAGCAAGGATGTCGGCGGCGTGACGATCGACGGCGGTCTGCTTTACTATCTCTATCCGCAGCACGGCGGATCGGGCGCCGACTTCTTCGAACCCTATCTGAACCTGTCGACCGATGTCGGGCCGGTGAATGCGAAGGTCGGCGTCAACTATGCGTGGAAGCAGTCGGCGCTCGGCAATCTGCAGGACCCAAGCCGCGCGCCCGGTGCCAAATCGTCGGCCTTCTATCTGCACGGCGAACTCGCCGCCGACATTCCGGGCACGCCCCTGGCGCTGAACGCCCATGCGGGCCAAGCATGGAGCGACGCCTTCCCCGGCGGTTTCGACGGCAAGGTGTTCGACTGGTCGGTCGGTGCGACGGCTTCGTACAAGATGCTGACCTTCGGCGTCAGCTATGTGAACACCGACGAGCCCAAGGCCGGCGGTTACAAGGAAGCGATCGGCGCCGACGGCGCGGTGGTCTTTTCGCTCGGCGCGTCGTTCTGATGCCGGGCAGGGGCGGCCTTCGGGGGGAGGCCGCCCCCTCCTTCTTCTTCTATTCGGAATGCCAGCGCAGATTGCCGCGCCCAAGGTCGGCGAGGCTTTTTGCGCCCATCAGCTTCATGCCGCGCTCCATCTCGGCGCGGAGCAGCGCGACGGCGCGCGCCACCCCCGCTTCGCCCGCCGCGGCGAGCGCATAGAGATAGAGCCGGCCGCCCGAGCAGGCTTTCGCGCCGACCGACAGCGCCTTGAGCACATGCGTCCCGCGGGTGATGCCACCGTCGCAGATGACCTCCACCCGGTCGCCGACCGCCTCGACGATCGCCGCCAGCGCGTCGAAGGGGGCAATGCTGCCGTCGAGCTGCCGCCCGCCATGGTTCGACACCATGATCGCGGTCGCGCCAATGTCGGCGGCGCGCCGCGCGTCCTCGGCCGCGACGATGCCCTTCAGGCAGAAAGGGCCGTCCCACGCCTTGCGGATCGCCTCGGCACGTTTCCAGTCGAGGCTCTGGTCGAGCATGGTGGTGAAATATTCGGCGACCGACTTGGGCACGCTCGACCCTTCGGACACGTGCGTCGCAAGGTTGGGCAGGCTGAATTTTTCGCGCAAGACATAGTTGAGACCCCAGCCGGGCTTGATCGCATAGCTCAGCATGTTCGATGCGGTGAAGCGCGGCGGCGAGGTAAAGCCCGAGCGCAGGCAGCGTTCGCGGTTGCCGCCGACGATCGTATCGACGGTGAGCGCGACGGCATCGAACTTCGCCGCGCGCGCGGCCTCGAGCATCGCATGGTTGAGCCCTTCGTCCTTGTGGACATAGAGCTGGAACAGCTTGGGGCCGTCGGTTAGCGCGCCCGCTTCGGCGAGGCCGATCGTCGCGAGGCTCGATATGCCGGCGACGGTCCCCGCATCGGCGGCAGCGCGCAACACCGCGCGCTCGCCCTGCCAGTGGAACAGGCGCTGGAGCGCGGTGGGTGACAGGAAAAGCGGCATCGCGACCTCGCGGCCGAAGAGCGTCGTCTTCATGTCGATCGATTCGACGCCGGCCAGCACGCGCGGGATGAGGTCGCACCGGTCGAAGGCGGCGCGGTTGCGGCGGCGCGTCACCTCATCATCCGCGGCGCCGTCGATATAGTCGAACACCGGCCAGGGCAGCCGCCGCTTCGCCAGCGCGCGGAAATCGTCGATATTGTGGCAGTCGGTCAGCTTCATGTCGTGGTCGCTCCAGTCAGGCGGGCGAGCGCCCAGCGCGGTTCGATCGCGCGCGCGGGGTCGGCGATGTGCGCCGCGATACGCGCGCCGATGGCCGGGGCGAGCGCGAAGGCACGCCCCGTCGCGCCGCCGGCGAGCCAGGCGCGTGCGTGGCCGGGCAGGCGGTCGAGCAGCAATTCGCCGCTGATCGTGCGGCAGTCGTGCGCGGCGGCGCTCGCGACGACCGGAGCCTCGGCCAGATGCGGGACGCGGCCCGCGAGCCACTGGCGCACCGCGGCCAGCGCGGCATCGTCGGCGCGGCGGTCGAAGCTGTCGGGATCGACCGTTGCATCGGGGGCGGTTTTCCACACGCGCACCCCGCGCCCCTCGATGTCGGGGAGCAGGGTGAAGCCGTATGCGCGGTCGACCAGCGCGGGCATCGCGGGCGGGCGATACTGGACATCGCCCTGACCGGGGCCGACGTGAAAAAGCTGGTAGCGCACCGCCGACAGCCGTGCGGGCGTCAATATCTGCGGAAAAAGCTCGGTCAGCCACGCGCCGGTCGCATAGACGATGCTGCGGGCGGTACCGCCGTCGGGCAGGATATAAAGGTCGCGCTTCTTGTCGAACAGCGGCGCGGGCATGACGACGTCTTCTACATCGACCTGTGCGTCGAGGATGGTTTCGAGAATGGCGCGGCGGCCGGCGAGAAGCGCGGCCTTGTCAGCGACGAGAGCCGCTTCCTCGTCGCGCCAGCCGATCGCGCCGAAGCGGCTGCGCAGCTTGTGCCCGGTCGTGCGGTCGGTCCCCGGCGGCTCGTCGGCGCTGTCGGTCGGCAGCAGTGTGGTGACCGCTGCGCACTGGGTCACGATCGGCAGGCTGGCGCTGTCGGACAGGCGCTGCCACAGCGGCAGGCTGTCGTGCGCGAGGTCGGCGTAGAGCGCGTCGCCCCCCTGTGCGGGATCGTACAGCATGGTCGGGAGGTTCGAGGCGGCGCGGCCGTTCCCGGCGCCATAGGCATCGAACAGCCGGACATCGAGGCCCTGACGGACGAGATGCCACGCGGTCCATGCCCCGACCGCGCCGGCGCCGACGACCGCGACATCAACATGCTTGTCGGGCGATTTGACGCCCTTGCGCCGTTTCGATGCGCGCGGCTGCGGCGGATCCTTGCGCTTCGGTTCTTTCGTCGCCGCGCCGAGCGCCAGCGCGGCGGGCGCCGCGGCGAGCGCGCCGAGCAGACGCCGCCGATCCATCAGCCGCCCTTTTTGTAGTAGCGGTAGCCGCCGATCCAGGTTTCGAGCGGCACCATCTTGCGGATGTCCTCGGGGCTGGCGAGCAGCAGATCGGTGTCGACAATCAGGAAGTCGGCGCGCATGCCGGGCATCAGCGTGCCGAGCCGGTCCTCGGCGAAGGCGGCATAGGCGGCGCTGCGCGTGAAGCCGTCGAGCGCGGTCTCGCGCGATACCGCTTCTTCGGGATGCCAGCCGCCGAACGGCTGACCCTGTGCATCGGTGCGCGAGATGGCGGCGGCGATGCCGGGGAAGGGGTTGGCGCTTTCGACCGGCACGTCCGACCCGAAGGTGAGGCGGACGCCGGCATTTTCCATGCTGCGCCACGCATAGGCGCCCTTCAGCCGGTCGGGCCCGAGGCGGGCTTCGGCCATCAGCCGGTCCGACGGCTGGTGGATCGGCTGCATCGACGCGATGACGCCGAGCTTGGCGAAACGCGGGATGTCGGCGGGATCGACGATCTGCGCATGTTCGATCCGCCAGCGCCGTTCGCCGGGCAGATCGGCAGTGAGATCGGTGATTGCGTCGAGCGCCTCGGCATTTGCGGCATCGCCGATGGCGTGGATCGCGACCTGAAACTTGTCCATCGAGGCGCGGACCATCTTGTTGCGCAATTGCGCCGGGGTCAGCAGCGGCAGGCCCTTCTGGCCCGGCGCGTCGGCATAGGGCGCCTTGAGCCACGCGCCGCGCGACCCGAGCGCGCCGTCGAGATAGAGCTTCACCCCCACCATGCGCAGCTTGTCGTCATAGAGCCACGGCGTGGGCCCCGGACCCGCGATCAGCGCCATATTGTCGATGTCGCCGCCGTAGCTGAGGATACGGATCGCGAGCTGGTGCTTGTCGCCCGCGCGGCGATAGGCCTGCCATTCCTGGATCGTCGTGCCCATGTCGGCGATCGCGGTGATCCCCTGGGCGAGCAACTGCTGCTGCGCGGCGAGGAAGGCGCGGTCAAGGTCGCGCGCGAGCGGCTTGGGCTTGGCACTGTCGATCAGCGCGACCGCGGCATCGACGAAGACGCCAGCGGGCTTGCCATCCGCCATCTCGATCCGGCCGCCCTCGGGCGCCTTGGTCGCGGCGGTGATCTTTGCCGCCGCCATTGCAGCGCTGTTGGCCCATCCGGCGTGGCCGTCGACGCGTTCGAGCCAGACCGGCCGGTCGGGCACGACCGCGTTGAGATCGGCCGCGGTCGGGAAGCGGCCCAATCCCCATTTTTCCTGATTCCACCCGCGCCCGATGATCCACGGCAGTTCTGGGTTTTCGTCGGCATATTTCTTGATCGCCGCCTGTGCCTCGGCCAGCGAGCGCGTGTCCGAGAGGTCGAGCAGCATGAGCGACAGGCCCAGGCCCATCAGATGGCCGTGTGCGTCGATCATGCCCGGGATCAGCGTCCGGCCCTTGCCGTCTTCCTTGAAATCGGGGCGTTCGGGGCGCTTGTCCTTGCGGTCGAGGAGCTGCTTCACCTTGCCGTCGGTGCCGATCACCATGCCGGTGAAGCGCACGACCTTGCCGTCCTTGTCGAGCGTGATACCGTTGACATTGTCGACGAGCGTATCGGCCTGCGCGGGTGCAGCGAGCAGGAGGGCGATGACGGTTAGGGCTAGGCGCTTCATTTCGGCAACCTCGTCACGAGCGAGCTGGTGTCCAGGCGGCCGCCGCCTGCGCCCTGCACCTCGGCATAAAATTGATCGACCAGCGCCGCGACGGGAAGCGTCGCCCCGTTGACGCGGGCTTCGTCGAGCGCGAGGCCCAGATCCTTGCGCATCCAGTCGACCGCAAAGCCGAAATCATATTCGTCCTTCGCCATCGTGCCCCAGCGGTTGAGCATCTGCCAGCTTGCCGCGGCACCGCCCGACACTGCCTCGAACACCTTGTCGGTGTCGAGGTCCGACGCCTGGGCGAAGCGCAGCGCTTCGGAGAGGCCCTGAAGAACGCCGGCGATCGCGATCTGGTTGACCATCTTGGTCGTCTGGCCCGCGCCCGGTCCGCCAATATGCACGATGCGCGCGGCATAGGCGCGCATCAGGGGCTCGGCGGCGGCGAAGGCGGCGTCGCTGGCGCCGCACATGATCGACAGCGCCCCATTTTGCGCACCCGCCTGACCGCCCGAGACCGGCGCATCGACGCACAGCAGGCCGCGCGCATCGGCCTCTTCGGCCAGGCGCCGGGCGATTCGGGCGGAGACGGTCGTGTGATCGACGAAGACCGCGCCAGACTTCATCGCGCCGAAAGCCCCGTCGTCGCCGAGCGTCACCGCCGCGAGATCGTCGTCGTTGCCGACGCAGGCGAACACCGCATCGGCGCCCGCGGCGGCGGCGGCGGGGCTGTCCGCTGCCTGACCGCCATAATCCGCCGCCCAGGCGTCCGCCTTGGCGCGGGTGCGGTTATAGACGGTGACGGCATGACCGGCCTTGACAAGATGGCCGGCCATCGGGCCCCCCATGATGCCGGTGCCGATAAAGGCGATGCGCAATTTTTCTTCGCTCATGCCGCGGTCCATAACCATGGTTTGCGCGCGGCGCCAGATAGGGTAGGGGGCTTGCCGCTATGACCGATCAATCCATCCTGACCGCCGCCGCCGATTTTCCGGCGATAAACCTCGACGATGTGCGGGCGGCGGCGGGACGAATTGATGGCGCGGTTGTCCGCACCCCGACGCTGAAGTCGCAGACGCTGTCCGAGCTGGTCGGTGCCGAGGTGTGGCTGAAATTCGAAAATCTTCAATTCACCGCAGCCTACAAGGAACGCGGTGCGCTCAACGCCCTGCTGCTGCTCAGCGAAGAGGCGAAGGCGCGCGGCGTGATCGCGGCGTCGGCGGGCAATCATGCACAGGGACTTGCCTATCATGGCAAGCGGCTCGGCGTGCCCGTCACCATCGTCATGCCGAGCACGACGCCGCAGGTGAAAGTGTCGCAGACCGCGAGTCACGGCGCGCAGATCGTGTTGTTCGGCGAAAAATTCGACGATGCCTACGCCCATGCACGCGAGCTCGAGGCGGAACGCGGGCTGACCTTCGTTCACCCCTTCGACCATCCGCACGTCGCGGCGGGGCAGGGGACGGTCGCGCTCGAAATGCTCGAGGATGTGCCCGAACTCGACACGCTGATCGTGCCGATCGGCGGCGGCGGTCTGCTCGCCGGCATGGGCACCGCGGCGCGCGGGATCAAGAATGACATGCGGCTCGTCGGCGTGCAGGCCGAACTTTACCCGTCGATGTATGCCGAGCTGAACGGCGTCGACATGGCGTGCGAGGGCGATACGCTCGCCGAGGGCATCGCGGTCAAGGAGCCGGGAAGCTATACGCGCAAGCTGGTCGCCGCACTCAACGACGATATCGTGCTCGTCGCCGAACGCCATCTGGAGCGCGCGGTCAGCCTGCTGCTCCAGATCGAGAAGACGGTGGTCGAAGGCGCGGGCGCCGCGGGCCTCGCGGCGATGCTCGCGCATCCCGAGGAATTCGCCGGGCGCAAGGTCGGCCTGGTGCTGACGGGCGGCAATATCGACACGCGCCTGCTCGCGAATGTGCTGCTGCGCGACCTTGCGCGATCGGGCCGGATCGCGCGGCTGCGCATCCGGTTGCAGGACCGCCCCGGCGCACTGTTCAAGGTGATGGAGGTGTTCAACGAAAAGCAGGTGAACATCATCGAAATCTATCACCAGCGCATCTTCACGACGCTGCCCGCCAAGGGCCTGATCACCGACATCGAATGCGAGGCGCGCGACAAGGAGCATCTCGACAGCCTCGTCTCGGCGCTGCGCGATGCGGGCTATATGGTCACGACGGTGGAGCTGGCCTGATTTTTCCCCTCTCGCAAGCGGGAGGGGCGGCGAGGCTTGGCAGCTTGCTGCCTAGCCGCAGCGAGGTGGGCCAGCCACACCGCGTTCTTGCCCACCCCGTTGCGACTAGCGGACAAGTTCGCAAGTCTCACTGCCCCTCCCGCTTGCGGGAGGGGATTGCTATGGTGCCGCGATGAAAGAATTCACCCTCGCCCTTATCGCCACGCCCGACGCCATCGACGAGCTGGGCCATGTCAACAATGCGGTCTGGGTCCAGTGGATCCAGCAGGTTGCGACGGGGCATTGGGACGCCGCGGCGCCGCAGAGCCACAAGGATGCCTATATCTGGGTCGTGGTGCGGCACGAGATCGACTATCTGCGCGCGCTCGGCCCCGGCGAGACGGTGACCGCGCGGACCTGGGTCGCCGACAAGCCGCAGGGCGCGAAGTTCGACCGCTTCATGGAATTCACCGGCGCGGATGGCACGGTGCATGTCCGCGCGCGCACCGTCTGGGCCCTGCTCGACAAGGCGAGCGGCCGCCCGCTGCGCGTCACCGACGCGATCGTCGCCCCCTTTCAGGCCGACCGGTGAGGCGCCCGGCGTTACCGCGCGGTCAGTAGGCGAGGGCGCAGCCGTCGGCGCGCATCTCGCTCGCCGCGGCATAGACGCGCGTGTCGCCGTCCATGCGATGTTCGACGCACTGGTAGCGGCCGAAGCCGCCGTCGGGATTGCCGATCGTCCAGCCGAGCGCCGCAAGCTGGGCCCGCGTCGCGGCGGGAACGCCGCTTTCGAGCCGCAGAAGTCCCTTGGGGCCGAGCCCCGACGCATCCTCGCCCATCGATTGCGACGATCCTTCATGATGCCAGCGCGGCGAATCGCCGGCGGCCTGGATTTCAAGGCCGTAGTCGATGCGGTTGACCATGATCTGCGTCTGCCCCTGCGGTTGCATGTCGCCGCCCATCACCCCGAAGCTCATCCACGGCGTGTCGCCATGCGCGGCGAAACCGGGGATGATCGTCTGGAACGGGCGCTTGCCGGGGGCATAGATATTCGGGTGGCCGTCTTGCAGGCTGAACAACTGGCCGCGATCCTGGAACATGAAGCCCAGCCCGTCGGCGACAAGCCCCGACCCCATGCCGCGGAAGTTCGACTGGATCATCGACACCATCATGCCGTCCTTGTCGGCGACGCTGAAATAGGTGGTGTCGCCATGGCTCGGCGCCTGCCCCGGATGGACCGGGGTCAGGATGCGGTCGGGGCGGATCAGCCGGGCGCGCTCGGCCGCATAGTCCTTCGAGATCAGCCATTCGACCGGCACGTTCGAAAAATGCGGGTCGGCGTAGTAGCGCGCGCGATCCTCATAGGCGAGGCGCTTTGCCTCGGCCTGAAGATGGATCGACAGCGCCGACTGGAACCCCGCGCCCTTCAGGTCGAAATTTTCGAGGATGTTGAGCATCTGCAGCGTCGCGATGCCCTGCGTGTTGGCGCCGAGTGCATAGACGTCGGTGCCGCGGTAGGATGTGCGGTGCGGCTCGATCCATTCGGAGCGGTGCGCGGCCAGATCCTCGCGGCGCAGCCAGCCCCCGATGCGCCGGAAATAGGCGTCGATCGTCCGCGCAATCTCGCCATCGTAAAAGACGTCGCGGCCGCCCTCGGCGATCAGGCGGAAGGTGCGCGCAAGGTCGGGGTTGCGGAACACCTGTCCCGCTTGCGGCCCCTTGCCGTCGGCCATGCCATAGGTGCGCAGCGCATTGTCGACCTCTTCGATCCCGCGCCCCGGCTGGCGAAAACCGGCGAGGCTGCGGCGGATATAATAAGCGATCATGTCGGGGACCGGCGCGCCCGCCTCGGCATGGGCGATGACCGGTTCGAAAAGCTCCTTCCACGGCAGCTTGCCGTAGCGCTGGTGCATCGTCCACCAGGCGTCGACCGTCCCCGGCACCGACACCGCGATCGCGCCATAAGCCGGGATCGCGCCGCCCGTCGCGCGCGACCGCACGGTGGCGAGGTCAAGCGCGCGGGGGCTTTTGCCCGACCCCGCCAGCCCGACGACCTTCTTTGCCTTCGGATCCCAGATCATCGCATAGGCGTCGCCGCCGATGCCATTGGCGGTGGGTTCGAGCAAGCCGAGGCAGGCGTTGGTCGCGATGGCGGCGTCGACCGCCGACCCGCCGCGTTTCAGCATGTCGATCCCCGCCTGCGTCGCGAGGGGATGCGCGGTGCCGACCGCGCCGCTGAGGCCGTAAGCGGCGGTACGCGAGGCGAAGCTCGCACCGACCGGCCGGTCGCCGGCATGCACGTCGGGTCGCAGGAAGCGTTCGCTGTCCTTGTCCCACGCGGGAGGCAGCGCCGGATCGCCTTTTGGCGCCGGCTTCGCGGACTGGGCAAGCCCGGCGGTCGGTAACAGGGCGACGGCGGGGGCGGCAGCAAGAAGCGTGCGACGGCGCATGGCGATGTCCTTTGGAATTTTCTGTCGTCCCTTTGTTGCGCCATGCGGCAGGCTTGGCAAGGGGCGTGGAGACTCCCTACTCGAGTTCGGTAAGGTCGAGCGCCGCGAGCAGCTGGCCACGGGCGCGGCGGACGTCGGCGGTGAGCGCGGGTGAAGCGAGGTCGCCGGGTGCGATCGCTTCGGGCCAGTGCGCCGCGACGACGGCGGCTATCCGGTCGAGCTTGGCTTCGTCGGCCATGAACCGCGGATCGACGGTCGCCGGATCGGCGACGACGCGCAGGCGCAGGCAGGCGGGGCCGCCGCCATTGGCCATCGACTGGCGCACGTCGACCGGAAACAGCCGCCGGATCGGACCGTTGCCCGCGACATGCGCCTCGAGCCAGGTCCACACGCTCGGCGTTTCGCGCGCTTCGGTGGGGAGGATCAGCCCCATGCCGCCGTCGTTCGGCAGGCTGACGAGCTGCGCGTTGAACAGATAGGATTTGATCGCATCGGGCAGGCTGACTGCGCTCGCTGGGACTTCGACGATCTCGACCTCGGGAAAGGCCGCGCGGATCTGGGCATGCGCCGCCGCGCGGTCCTCGAAAGCGGTTTCGTGCGTGAACAGCACGCGCTCGTTGGCGACGGCGACCACGTCGTTGTGAAAGGCGCCGCCCTGGATCGCGGTGTCCGATTGCCGGATGAACAGCGTCCGGTCGGGATCGAGCCGGTGGTGGCGCGCGATCGCTTTCGAGGCGTCGAGATGCTGGCGCGCCGGGAAGCGTCCGCCGCCGACGCCATAGACGAAAATCTCGACCCCCGGCTGGTCATGGCCGGCGCACAGCCGCATGTGATTGGCGGCGCCCTCGTCGCCGAACGGCACGGGGACCGGACCGTGGACGGCGAAGGCCGAGTGCGCGAAGGCGAGCCGGAGCTGGGCGAGCGTGCCCTGCCACTCATGGCTGCGGTGCGGCATGGTGACGAGATTGGCGACGGTCAGATGGCATTTGCCGTCGCCGCTGTCGGGCGCGGGCGAGACGGTGGCGGCATTGGCGGCCCACATCGACGAAGCCGACCAGGCCTGCGCGCGCAGATGCGCCTCGGCGCTGTCGAGATCGGTCGCCAGCGCCGCGAGCCACGCCGCATCGGGGCGGTCGAGCGGCGCGAAAAAGCCCTGCGGCAGCCCGAGCGCGAGGTTGTGGTGCATCTTGTCGATGCCCTGCAGCGCCGCGGCGCGCGGTTGCGACACGTCGCCGGCATTGCTGGCGGAAGCCATGTTGCCGCGGCTGAGGCCAGCATAATTATGCGTCGGGCCGATGATGCCGTCGAAGTTGATTTCGGTGATCATGGCTCAGCGCCCGATCCAACTGATGGTATCGCCGGTGCCGATCTGCAGCAGCCGCGCCGTCTCGGCATCGATGCTGCCGCCCTCGCCGACCTTGCCGAAGCAGCAGCGGAAATCGGCAAGGCGGCCCGTCGCGATCAGCGCGTCCGCGCCATCGTCCAACCGGTCGGCGACCCGCGTCACCTCGACATGCTGCGCGTCGCGGATGCTCGACACCTGATCGGTGCGCGCGGTCATCGTCGGGCCGCCGTCGAAGATGTCGATGTAATTTTCGAAGGCGAAGCCCTCATTCTCGAGCATCCGCATGGCGGCGCGGCCAGTGGGATGGGGAACGCCGATCACGCTGCGCGCGGTTTCGGGCAGCATTGCGATATAGACCGGATGCTTGGGCATCAGGTCGGCAATGAACTGGTTGCCGTGAACGGCATTGAACTGGTCGGCTTCCTGAAAGCTCATGCCGAAGAATTTGCCGGCGACGCCGTCCCAGAAGGGCGATCCGCCCGCTTCGTCGATCACCCCGCGCAACTCGGCCAGGATGCGGTCGCCGAAGCGCGCGCGGTGCCGCGCGATGAACAGATAGCGCGAGCGTGCGAGCAACAGGCCAAGCCCGCCGGCGCGCGCCGCGGGATGGAGGAACAGGCCGCCGACCTCGCTCGACCCGTTGAGATCGTTGCTGAGCATGAGCACCTGCGCGTGGAAGGTCCGCCCCAATTGCTCGCTGTGCTTGCTGTCGGTGCCGATGCGATAGCTGTAGAAGGGCCAGCGCTGGCCGACCTGGCCGAAAATCTGGCAGGTGCCGCGCACCTCGCCCGTTTCGGTGTCCTCGAGCATCATCAGGTAAAGCTCGTCGGACGGATACTCGCGGTCGCTGGCGAAGCTGGCCTCGGCGCGATCGAGCTTGGCGCGCAGCGCCTTGCGGTCGGGCGGCAGATTGGTGAAGCCGCCCCCCGTCAGTTTCGCCATTTCGTAGATGCTTTGCAGGTCGCTCGGTTTCGCCGAGCGGATCACATAGCTCACACAGTCCCCCGTTCCGCTATTTTCGTTAGGGTCAGCGCTGACAGCTGCGCGCGTTCAGCGAGACTGTCGACGATCAGAAATTCGTCCGACGAATGGATGGCGCCGCCGCGCGGGCCCATCGTGTCGACGACGGGAATGCCGCAGGCGGCGATATTGTTGCCGTCGCACACGCCGCCGGTCGCGTTCCAGCCGATCGACAGGCCCAGCGCCGCGCCGCAGTCGCGGACCAGTTCGAAGAGACGCGTCGCTGCGGCATCGAGCGGCTTGGGCGGACGGTTGAAGCCGCCGTAGAGATGGCAATGGACGTCGTGGTCGCGCTGGATCGCGGCGATGGCGTCGCGCAGCGCCGCTTCGGCGGCGGCCATCGCGTCGGGGGTCATCGGCCGCATGTTGACGCGCAGGATCGCCTGATCTGGGACAACATTATTGGGGCCGCCCCCGTCGATCTTCGCGGGATTGACCTTGAGGTCGGGAGATTTCAGCGCATTGAGGCGGAGTGCGAGGTCGGCGGCGGCGACGAGCGCGTTGCGGCCGTCCTCCGGGTTGCGTCCGGCGTGCGCCGAGCGGCCGTGGATCAGAACGGAGAAATTGCCACTGCCCGGGCGCGCGCCGGCGAGCGTGCCGTCGGGCAGTGCGGGTTCGTAGGTAAGCGCCGCAGTCTTGCCGCGCGCCAGTTCGGCGATCAGCGCGGCGGAGGCGTGGCTGCCCGTTTCCTCGTCGCTGTTGATCATCACGTCATAGCCGACGCGCTCGGCCAGCGGCGACGCCTCGAGCGCCGACAGCGCGGCAAGGATGACGGCGATGCCACCCTTCATGTCGGCGGTGCCGGGGCCGTTGAGCACGCCCGGCTCCAGCCATTTGAGCGACTGGAAAGGGTGATCGGCGGCGAACACCGTGTCCATATGGCCGGTCAGCAGCAGCTGGACCGGCGCCTCGGGGCGCACGCGAAGATGGAGATGCGCGCCGCGCTCGATCGTCTGGACGCGGCCCGCGGCATCGACGCTTTCGACAGGATCTGGCGCGACGAGACACAGGGTGCCGGGGAGCGCCGAAAAGGCGTCGGCGAGCAGGCCGGCGACGGTCTTCAGCCCGGCAAGATTACCGGTGCCGCTGTTGACCGCGGCCCAGCGTTCGACCTGCGCCAGCATCGGCGCATCGGCCGCACGCTCCAGCGTGGCGGTTTCGCTTGGCTTCAGGATGGTCATGCGCAGCCTATAGCCGCCCGCGCCCGGCTTTGGCACCCCCGGCGCGAAACAATCTTTCACGCGATACGGTAAATCACTGACATCGCTGGACGAGGCAGGCGATGTCGCGCGCGAAAGCGTCCGAATCGCAACGCGTTAACCGAAACTTCGTCTGCCGGGGCATAGGGCCTTGGCATCGCGCCAACGAGTGGGTCCATGACAGCCGCCTTCGTCCTCGTCATCAACATGTGCATCGCCGGGATTTTCGCGGTGGCATTCGGCGTGATCGCGGCGACCAACCGAATGGCGCGCGGCGCCGCCTTCATGGCGGCGGGCTATGCGCTGGGCATCGTCGATGTCGCGCTGGAATTCCTGCTGCCCTTCCAGACCGATCCCACGCCGGTGGCGGTCAGCATCTTTGTCGTATTCCTGCTCGCGCTCAGTTTCTGCCTCATCGGCATCTCGCGCCACTATCGCGTGCCGACGCCGCGCGGCGCGATGATCGCGATCTGGGCGAGTGCGCTGCTGTTGGCGCCCTTTGCCTTTTCGCTGCCTTACGGGTCACCCGCGCGCGGCATGATCTATCAATTTTCCTATTGCCTGATGCAGGGGCTGGCGGGGGTCGTCATCCTGCGGTCGGGACGGCGCCAGGCGCTCGACCTGCTGCTGATGGGGATGCAGTTCGTCGCGGCGCTGCTGTACCTGGTGAAACCCGCAATCGGCATGCTGGTTGGAACCGCCGCGGCGCCGCAGGCCTATATGGCGACAACCTATGCCGCGATTTCGCAGTCGATGGGCGCGGTGACGCTGGTCGCGGTGGCAATGGTGCTGCTGCTCGTGATGATCCGCGATGCGACCGCCGAGATGACCGCGCGGTCCGAAACCGACCCACTGTCGAGCGCGCTCAACCGGCGCGGCTTCGAACTGCATGGGGAATCGGCGCTGGCGGGCGGTACACGCGGCGTTCTCGTCGCCGCGGACCTCGATCATTTCAAGCAGATCAACGACAATTACGGCCATGCGGCGGGCGACGGCGTGATCGCCCATTTTGCCGCTCTGTTGCAGGACGCGGCGCCCGAGGGGGCTATCGTCGGACGCGTCGGCGGCGAGGAATTTGCGGTGCTGCTGCCCGATGCGCTGCTGTCCGACGGTCGGCTCTATGCCGAAACGGTGCGCGGCCGCTTTGCGGCGCAGCGGCTTCCGGTGCTCGGCGTCGATCGCTGTTTCACCGCGTCGTTCGGCGTCGCGCAGGCGGGGCGCGGCGACACGCTGCATGACCTGCTCCACCGCGCCGACGCCGCGCTTTACAGCGCCAAGGCCGGGGGACGGAACCTTGTGCGTGTGGCGCTCGGCGAATTGCCGCCGCTGCCCGCCATAGGCGCTGCCTGACGCGGCCCTATGGCGCGATTGGGGCGCGAAGGGCGGTTGCCATCGCGCCCCAATCGCGCCATAGGGCGGCGGCCCTTTCCTCCCCGGGTCCATCCGCGCAATCGCGCTGACCAAAGGGTGCTTGAATGATTGATTTCCTCGACCGCAGCGGCCTGTCCGTCGATTCGCGTCTCGTCTCCTTCCTCGAGGAAAAGGCGATTCCGGGAACCGGCGTCGATACCGCCAAATTCTGGTCGGATTTAGCAACGTTGCTCGGCACCTTCGCGCCCGAAAATGCCGCGCTGCTCGCGAAGCGTGAGGATTTGCAGGCACAGATCGACGCTTGGCATCGGGCTCGCGAGGGGCAGGCGCATGACGCCGCAGCCTATCAGGATTTTCTGCGCGAAATCGGCTATCTCGTCCCCGAACCCGCGCCGTTCGCGGTCGGCACTGTCAATGTCGATCCCGAAATCGCGACGATGGCGGGGCCGCAGCTCGTCGTGCCGGCGCTCAATGCGCGCTTCGCATTGAACGCCGCCAACGCGCGCTGGGGCAGCCTTTACGATGCGCTGTACGGCACCGACGCGCTCGATGCGCCGCCGGCCAAGCCCGGCGGCTACGACCCTGAACGCGGCGCGGCGGTGATCGCGCGGGCAAAGGCGTTTCTCGACGAAGCCGCGCCCCTGGCGTCGGGAAGCTGGGCCGACTGGCAGGGCGGCGATCCGGTGCTGGGCGATCCGTCGCAGCTTGTCGGGCGCCGGCCGGGCGGGCTGCTGCTCCGCCACAACGGGCTGCACATCGAACTCGTGATCGATTCGAAGAGTCCGATCGGCGGCGGCGACCCCGCCGGCATCGCCGACGTCGTGCTCGAGGCCGCGCTGACGACGATCATCGATCTTGAAGACAGCGTCGCGGCGGTCGATGGCGAGGACAAGACGCTGGGCTACACCAACTGGCTCGGCCTGATGCGCGGCGACCTCACCGAAAGCTTCGACAAGGGCGGCAAGACGATGACGCGCCGCATGGCGGACGACCGCGAATGGACCGCGCCCGACGGCACGCCCTTCACGCTGCACGGGCGCAGCGTGATGTTCGTGCGCAATGTCGGCCATCTGATGACGACGCCGATGATCCGTCTCCCCGATGGATCGGAAGCGCCCGAGGGGCTGTGCGACGCGGTCATCACGAGCCTGTGCTCGCTGCACGATCTGAAGGGGCTCGGCAGCCGGACCAACAGCCGGGCGGGCAGCATCTATATCGTCAAGCCCAAGCAGCATGGGCCAGAGGAATGCGGCTTCACCGACCGGCTGTTCGACGCGGTCGAGGATATGCTCGGCCTCGCGCGTCACACGATCAAGGTCGGCGTGATGGACGAGGAGCGCCGCACCAGCGCGAACCTTGCCGCCTGCATCGCGGCGGTGAAGGACCGGATCGTCTTCATCAACACCGGCTTCCTCGACCGCACCGGCGACGAGATCCATACCAGCATGCGCGCGGGGCCGATGATCCCGAAGGGCGAGATGAAGGCCTCGGACTGGATCGCCGCTTATGAGGACCGCAACGTCCGCATCGGGCTGGCCTGTGGGCTTTCGGGCAAGGCGCAGATCGGCAAGGGCATGTGGGCGATGCCCGACCTGATGCGCGGCATGCTCGACGCGAAGATCGGCCATCCGAAATCGGGCGCGAACACCGCCTGGGTGCCGTCGCCGACCGCCGCGACGCTGCATGCGCTGCATTATCATATGGTCGACGTGTTCGCGCGGCAGAAGGACATTGCGGGCGAGGCCGTGCCGTCGCTCGACCGGCTGCTGGCGATCCCGGTCGCGACCGGGCGCAACTGGAGCGAGGCCGAGGTCGCGCGCGAACTCGACAATAATTGCCAAGGCATTCTGGGCTATGTCGTGCGCTGGATCGACCAGGGCGTCGGCTGTTCGAAGGTGCCCGACATCGACGACGTCGGCCTGATGGAAGACCGCGCGACCTTGCGCATTTCGAGCCAGGCGCTCGCCAACTGGCTGCTCCACGGTGTCTGCACCGCCGAACAGGTCGATGCGGCGCTCGCGCGGATGGCGGCGAAGGTCGATGCGCAGAATGCGGGTGATCCGCTGTACGAAAAGCTGACGCCAGAGGGCATCGCCTATCAGGCCGCGCGGGCGCTGATCTTCGAAGGCGTGACGCAGCCGTCGGGCTATACCGAGCCGCTGCTGCACAAATACCGGCTGGCGAAAAAGGCTGCGTAACGGCAGCGCCGCACCGAAAAGCCGCAGCGGTTGAATTGCCTGGCGAGTCCCCTATGCTTGGCGTGGGTCGAGAAGGGGGAATCATGTTTCGATCCATTCTGTCGCTGTGCGCAGCGGCGGGTCTGGCGTCCGCAGCGACGTCGGCCGAGAGCGTGCCGGTCGCCAAGCGCAGTGTTCAAGCGCTCGAAGGCGAATGTTCGGGCGGCGCGGTGCCGAGCTGCGAAGAACTGTATTGGCGGTACTATTTCGGGCGCGTGGTTGCCGCCGATCCGGTGAAGGCGGCGTCCTATCATCTGCGAATGTGCGATCTGGGCGATGCCGCGCAATGCGGGCGCTATGCAGGCAAGGTGTGGCTGAGCAAGCCGGGCTATCCGAAAAATGATACCGCGACGGTCGCTCGTTATGCGAAACGCGGCTGTATGGGCGGCGACAGCATGAGTTGCGGCCTTGCCTACACGATGTCGAAGAAACCCAATTCCTATGGCGCGGCGGAACGCGCGACCGTCTATCGCAAGCTGTGCCAAGTCGGAAAGCCGGCGGATTGTTCGCTTGCCGCCGATTTCGAGGGCGAGGCGGGGAACAATGCGTTCGCGATGGAATTGGCGCGCAAGGCCTGCGGCCGGGGCGATTCGCGCGCCTGCATCAATGCCGATGTCTATGCCGTGCGGTTGGGCAACAGCCAGCGCCGCTCGGCTGCGGCCGCCAGGCCGACGCCGCCCGTTGCGAACCGGCAGGCACCGCCGAGCGATGCCGGCATGTATCAGCCGAGCAGCGGACGGCGAAGCAACGCACGCGACACCAGCCGTTCGGGCACTGATTCCTGTACCAAGAGCAATGGTACCGCGGGCAAGCGTTATTGGTACTATGGCTTCGACAACCAGAGGAAATACGGCCCCTGTCTCTGATTCACGGGCAGCGCCGGCGCGGTTGCTGCTGCGCAACGAAAAAAGGCGCCGCCTGAGATTGGCAACCCCCGATCCGCGGGTTAAGTAGCCCGCGGGTCGCGATTTTTTCGGGGGAAAATTGCCATGCGTCATTCCGTTTTTTCTGCCTTGCTGGCGTCCGCAGCACTGGCACTAGCAGGGCCGGCTACCGCCGCGCCCGACAGCACGCCGTCGAGCGGCGTGTTCAAGACCGGGCAGGAGGTCCACGATCTGTGCGTGTCGAAGGATGACGCCGATGTGTCCGCGTGCGACTATTTCATCATGGCAGTTCACGACGCGATCAAATTGTACGGCGACACGAAGATGGCCGACAGCAATCTGTGCCCGCCTGAAGGCGTGACCGCCCTCGAACTGCGCAACACTGTTCTCGCGTACTGGAACGGCCGGACGACCAGCCTCAAATATTCGGCGGTCAGTTCGATCCGCAATGCGTTGTTCCAGAAATATGCTTGCAGCGAATAGGAGCCGCCGCGACCGTGGGTGAGGGCGAACACCGGCACGATTTCCTGGGCGCGTCGCATGACGCCAATGCCCGGCGCACGCTGTGGGTGGTGTTGCTGACCGCGGTGATGATGGTCGGCGAGATCGTCGCCGGTTATCTGACCGGATCGATGGCGCTGCTCGCCGATGGCTTTCACATGGCGACGCACGCGGGCGCGCTGGGGTTGGCGGCGATCGCCTATCGCTATGCGCGGACGCACCGGCACGACCCGCGCTTCAGCTTCGGGACGGGCAAGGTCGGCGATCTGACGGGCTTTGCCTCGGCGCTGATCCTCGGCATCTTCGCGCTGGGCATCGCGGTCGAATCGACGATGCGGCTGATCGATCCAGTGGCGGTCGATTTTTCGGCCGCCGCGCTCGTCGCGGTGATCGGGCTGATCGTCAATATCGTCAGCGCGCTGCTTCTGATGGGCGGGCATCACCATCATCACGATCATCATCATGGCCATGACGACCATGCGCACGGCCATCATGCGCACCATGGCGCCGACAATAATCTGAAGTCGGCCTATTTCCATGTGCTCGCCGATGCGCTGACCTCGGTACTGGCGATTGCGGCGCTGCTGGCCGGGCGCTATCTGGGGCTGGGGTGGATGGACCCGATGATGGGGATCGTCGGCGCGCTGGTGATCGCGCGCTGGTCCTGGTCGCTGATGCGCGATACCGCCGAGGTGCTGCTCGATACGACCGATGCGACGATTGCGGCCACGCTGCGCAGCCGGATCGACACAGCCGCGGGCGTGCGGCTGACCGACCTGCACGTCTGGCGCGTCGGCCCCGATGCCTGCGCGGCGATCGTCGAGGTCGAAGGGGCGATGAGCGCGGCGGACCTGCGCGCGCGGCTGGCCGATATCCGCCAGCTCGCCCATCTGACCGTGGCGGTGCGCTGACGGGGGTGTGGCAGGGTTAATGCGGCGGCAATTCGGCGCTTGCCATCGCCGGGTTTTGGCGGATGATCCGGGGCGGCTGAAGCGGGGGACGGGCGATGTCGGCACCTTTCAATTTCGGGCAACTCAAATTTCTGAAGGCGCTGACCGAGGCGCTGTTCCACGGCGCGCCGATGGTCATCTCCGCCGATCAGGTGGTGGCGAACATTACCGAATTGTTCGCGAAGGTCGGCGGCACCAAGCTCGACGAAATTCGCCTGTCGCTGACCGCGACCGAACTGGTGCTCGGCCCGCTGTTCGCGGCGGTCGATGTCGAGACGCGCGCCCACCGCATCCGCAACCGGCTGCAGAACAGTCAGATCGACCTGTTTCAGGACATGGCCCGGCTGCGCGGTATCGTTTACGCCTGCTATTACGGGCATTGGCAGCCGGGGGTCGAGGCAGGCGACCAGCAGGCGAACGCCGCCAATCCGGTGCACCAGCAGATCGGTTTCACGCTGCCCAAATTCCGCGTGCGCGGCCCCGCCGACATGGCGATCACTCGCGTCGAGGGGCGCGAGATCGATCCCGCGCATATATTGGATGCGGATACGCTGGGCGACGAATATGACGTCGTCGTCGTCGGATCGGGCGCAGGCGGCGGGGTCGCTGCGCACAATGTCGCCGCGCGCGGCTACAAGGTGCTGATCGTCGAGGCGGGGCCCTTCTATCCCTCGCCGCGCATCACGCACCACGAACTCGACATGGTGGCGCAGCTTTACAAGCATGGCGCGCTGCAAACCTCGACCAACCGCGACTTCATCGTCTTTCAGGGGCGCTGCGTCGGCGGATCGTCGACGATCAACAACGGCATCTGCCTGCGCGTCAACGAGGCGGGGCGGACACACCCCGATGCGGTTGATGTGCTGGCCCGATGGGCGAGCATCGGCGCGCCGATTGATGCCGACGCCTTTCACGCGAGCTATGACGCGATCCGCGACCGGCTGCATATCGGGACAATCGAGGCGCGCGCCGGGCGGCATAATGGCCCCCATCTGATAAACGGCTGGCACGCCTATGCCGCCGGATCGTCGGACCCCAATGAACAGCGCGCGGTCGCCGACTGGTTCGCGAAGAATTTCGGGCCGCCGCACACGCCGGAAGCCTGCGCCTATTGCGGCTATTGCAATTCGGGCTGCGCCTATGGCCGGCGGCTCGGCATGGCGCAGACCTATCTGCCCGATGCGTGCCGCGACCATGGCGCGCGCATCGTGCCGGAAACGAAGGTCGACCGGATCGTCTGGCAGACGAGCATCGACGGACGGCGCGAGGCCGAGGGGGTGAAGCTGATCCTGCCCGACGGCAGCCGCCGCACGGTGCGCGCGCGGGTCGGCGTCGTCGTCGCGGCGGGCACCATCGCCTCGTCGAAGCTGCTCGACCGCAGCGACATCGACGGCACCGGGCATAATGTGTCGCTCAACATCGCCTCGCCGGTCGTGGCGCTGATGCCCGAGGGCGTCGGCTGCAATGCCTGGGACGAGGACCAGATGTCGAGCTACGTCGATTGCGGCGATTTCCTGCTCGAAAGCCATTTCCAGCCGCCGATGGCGATGGCGTCGCTGATGCCGGGCTGGTTCACCGACCATAGCGAGCGGATGCGCAACTATGGCCGCGCCCATTCGGCGGGCATCCTGTTCCCCGCCGACCGGCGCGGACGGGTCAAGGACGGCAAGCTGAAATTCGAGCTCGACCGCGATACCGACCTGCCGCTGCTGCGCCGCGCGATGGCGACGCTGACCAAGGTGCATTTCGCCGCCGGAGCGATCGAATGCTATCCGGCGCTGACCAAGGGGCAGCGGCTGACCCCCGACATGGACATCGACGGCTTCTTCGAAACGGCGATCCGCGAATCGGACGATGTGACGCTGTCGAGCAGCCACCCGCACGGTGGCAATGCGATCAACGTCGATCCCGACGCAGGCGTGGTCGATCCCGATTGCCGCGTCCACGGCACGACCAATGTCATCGTCACCGACGCCAGCGTCTTTCCGACCTGCATCCGCGTCAATGCGCAGTGGACGACGATGGCGATGGCGCATTACGCGACCGCGCGGCACGATCCGTTCGGTTAAGGTCTCCTCGCAATGACGGCGGCTTTTGTTTATGGGGCGCGCCGATGACCTTCACTGTTGCCGCTCTCTATCGTTTCGCGCCGTTCGACGACCCCGCCGCGCTGCGCGCGCCCTTACTTGATCTCTGCGCGGCCCAGGGGGTGAAGGGCACGCTGCTGCTCGCGCGGGAAGGGGTGAACGGGACGATCGCGGGGAGCGCCGAAGGTATCGCTGCAGTCATCGCGCATATCCGCGCGCTGCCCGGCTGCGCCGAGCTCGACGTCAAATATTCATCCGCCGCAGCCATGCCCTTTCAGCGGCTGAAGGTGCGGCTGAAAAAGGAAATCGTGACGATGAAGGTGCCGGGGGTCGACCCGGCGCGCGAGGTGGGTGCCTATGTCGCGCCGGCCGACTGGAATGCGGTGATCGACGATCCCGACACGATCGTCATCGACACGCGCAACGATTTCGAGGTCGGCTATGGCAGCTTCGCGGGCGCGGTGAACCCGCAGACGAAAAGCTTCGGCGATTTTCCCGGCTGGTGGCGCGACCATGCCGCCGATTTCGCCGGGAAGCGCGTCGCGATGTTCTGCACCGGCGGCATTCGCTGCGAAAAATCGACCGCCTTCCTGAAAAGCGAAGGCGTCGCCGATGTCGTTCACCTGAAAGGCGGCATCCTCGCCTATCTGGAGCAGATACCGGAGGCCGACAGCCGCTGGCAGGGCAGCTGTTTCGTCTTCGACGAACGCGTCAGCGTCGGCCACGGCTTGGTCGAGGTCGGCGACAAGGACTGACCGGCCCGGCCGCCGAAGCCTCCCCTGCGGGCCGCAATCAGTCGGCGTCGAGGCCGTAGGCGGTGTGGAGCACGCGCACCGCGAGTTCGGTTTCATCCTCGTCGATCAGCACGCTGACCTTGATCTCGCTGGTCGAGATCGCCTGGATGTTGATGCCGCGATCGGCGAGCGCGCGGAACATCGTGCTGGCGACGCCCGCGTGGCTCTTCATGCCGACGCCGACGACGCTGATCTTTGCGACCTTGTCGTCCGACAGGATGCGGTTGAAGCCGATCTTGTCCTTCGCGGCTTCGAGCAGGTCGATCGACCGCAAGAGGTCGGCGGCGGGAACGGTGAAGGTCACGTCGGTCTCGCCCTTGTCGCGGCCGACGTTCTGGATGATCATGTCGACGTTGATCCCCGCGGCGGCGAGCGGGCCGAAGATGTTGGCGACGCCGCCCGGACGGTCGGGGACGCGCGTCACGATGATCTTCGCTTCATTCTTGTCGTGGGCGATGCCGGTGATCAGCTGCCGTTCCATCTGATGTTCCTCTATTTCCTCGTCGCTGACGATCATCGTGCCTCTTTTGGGTGCCTCGTCGCCCTCGACGAAGCTGGAAAGCACCTGCACGCGCACGCCCATCTTCATCGCGAGGCCGACCGAGCGCGTCTGGAGCACCTTGGCGCCGACGCTCGCGAGTTCGAGCATTTCTTCATAGGTGACATAATCGAGCTTCCGGGCGCGCGCGACGATGCGCGGGTCGGTGGTATAGACGCCGTCGACATCGGTGTAGATGTCACAGCGATCGGCCTCGACCGCCGCGGCGACCGCGACAGCGCTGGTGTCCGATCCGCCGCGCCCCAGGGTCGAGATGCGACCATCGTCCATCATCCCCTGAAAGCCCGGGATCACCGCGACTTCGCCGCGGCCCATCGCGGCGAGCAGCGCGCCCGTTTCGATATCGAGGATGCGGGCGCGGGCATGCGCCTCTTCGGTGCGGATGGGGAGCTGCCAGCCGAGCCAGCTGCGCGCGGGAACGCCCATCGCCTGCAGCGTGAGCGCGAGCAGACCCGACGTGATCTGTTCGCCCGCCGCTACCACGACATCATATTCCGCCGGGTCGTAACGCGGGTTCGCCTCGCGGCAGAAATTGACGAGCCGGTCGGTCTCGCCAGCCATCGCCGAGACGACGACGGCCACCTCGTTGCCCTGTGCCACTTCGCGCGCGACCAGTTTCGCGACGGTGCGAATCCGCTCGGTGCCCGCCATCGACGTGCCTCCGAATTTCATCACGATCCGTGCCATCTCGTCCCGCCTTTTCGCAAACTGGTTTCGGCCGCAACTTCCAAGGATTTCCGCGGCGACCGCGCTGTTAGGGAAGGGGGAGCGCGATGGCAAGGCCGACAGATTATACCATCAGGATATTTTTTCTTGTCCGTTCGCAACAGGAGCGCCGGTATCCGCCGAACGATTATTCTATCCCGATAAGTCTTGTGCCGCGCCGGACGGGGTGCCAAATCGCGCTCTATGAGCGCTACGACAATCAATCCGCACGAAGCCGCCCATTTCGGCGCGCTCGCCGCCGACTGGTGGGATCCGCACGGCTCGTCCGCCATGCTGCACAAGCTCAACCCGGTGCGCCTGTCCTATATTCGCGACCGGATCGACGCGCATTGGCTGACCGACAGCCGCGATCTGAAGCCGCTCGCCGGCAAGCGCGCGCTCGACGTCGGATGCGGTGCGGGCCTGCTTGCAGAACCGCTTGCGCGGATGGGGGCGGCGGTGACGGGGGTTGATGCCGCACCCGAAAATATCGCCGCGGCGCGCGCGCATGCGGCCGGGCAGGGGCTGGGAATCGACTATCATGCGGGCGAACTGGCGGCACTGCCGCCCGCGACCTTCGACCTCGTCACCTCGATGGAGGTGGTCGAGCATGTGGCCGATCCGGCGGCCTTCATCGCCGAACTTGCCGCGCGCCTGGCGCCCGGCGGACTGATGATCCTGTCGACCCCCAATCGCACCGCCCTGTCGAAGCTGCTGCTCGTCGAGGCGGCCGAGCGGATCGGCGCCGTGCCGCGCGGCACGCACGACTGGGACCAGTTTCTGAAGCCCGAAGAATTGACCGCGCTCCTCGCGGCGGCGGGGCTTGAAGTCGTCGATCGCACCGGCCTCGCGCCATCGGCAGCGCGCGGGTTCAAGCTCGGCGGCAGCGAAGCGCTGAACTATCTGCTCGCGGCGCAGCGCGCGGGCTGATCGCGCGCTTGATCGCGGCGCCGGCGCCTGATAGGCACCGCTGCGATGACCAACGACCGATCCCTTCGATTCAAGGCGTATTGGCGCTCCTTTACCTAAGGAGCGGCATGGCATCATTCATCATGACCATGGCCGCCGTGTCGGAAGGCGAATGGTCATCATCATGAAACCGCACCCCCTCTGTCACGGCGCGCCTTTTAGAAGAGACGCTTGCGATGACAGAGACTTTGATCCGCCTCACCACCCCGCGATGCCGCATCGACCGGCTGGTCGCCGATGATGCCGCCGACCTCTGGGCGATCACCGATGCGTCGGTGACGTCGCAGGTCCATTTCCTGCCCGAACCCTTCACCAAGGACGAAGCCGCCGCGCTGATCGCGCGGTCGCGCGGCGACGATGTCTTCCACGCCGTGCGCGACGCGGCGGGGCTCGCCGGGGTCATCGGCGTCCACCGCCGCGGCGCGGGCGAATATGAGGTCGGATACTGGTTTGCGGCGCGCGCGCGCGGGCAAGGGCTGGCGCGCGAAGCGGTCGGTGCGACGGTGCGCGAGATTGCGGCGGCACGGCGCGGCGCGACGGTCGTCGCCGAATGCCGGCCGGGCAATGCGCGGTCCGAAGCTTTGCTGCGCGCGGTCGGCTTCGTACCGACGGGGACCGCGGGACGGCGCCCCGGGCGCGCGCTGTTCGTGTGGCGCGCGGCGCCGGGCGAGCGGATCGATGTTTGCTGAGGGTGCTGAGGGTGCTGAGGGCCGGTTCGATCAGGATCCGAGCGCGGCAAGGCGGCGGCGGTCGACCCAGCCGGTAGCGCAGGTCGCCCCGCGCGCGGGAACGCAACTGTTGCGGCGGCTGGCATAGGCGACCCACGCCCAGCCGCCCTGTTCGCCGCACACCATGACGCGCGTTCCCGCGCGCAGCCGGTCGGTCTTGCGCGCGGCCAGGCTGGGCGAGCGATAAACGGCGACGCGGGCGCTCTGCGCGTTGCCCGTGACGACCGCGGGCGGACAGGCGGCGGGCGCGGCGGCGCCCTGCATCGCGAGCGCGAGTGTTGCAAAGATCGTCAGCATCGGTGCATTCCTTTGGCTAGCTCTGTCGCCGGCCTATCACACATCAGCCTATCTCTTCGGTTAACGCCTTGGCAATTGCGGCGACCGAGGTCGGGGCATAGGCAAAGCCCATATGTGCGCATTCGACCTCGATCTGCCGGTCGCTTTCGTGCGGCAGGCCGCGCGCGCTGTTCACCGCGACGACGCCGTCATGCTTGGACCATAAGGCAAAGGTCGGCATTTCCGGGCGCGGCGCCGGGTGGAAGTCGATGGGGGGATTGTCGACCGGGTGGCGCGCGA
This sequence comes from Sphingopyxis sp. GC21, assembly GCF_025727575.1. Lineage (NCBI taxonomy): Bacteria > Pseudomonadati > Pseudomonadota > Alphaproteobacteria > Sphingomonadales > Sphingopyxidaceae > Sphingopyxis > Sphingopyxis sp. GC21. The sequence goes on from NZ_CP095845.1 coordinate 342,386, forward strand.
TCAGATGATAGAGCCGCCAGGCGCGATTGGCGCGGCGGCTGCCTGAAAAGGGCGAACCGAGCGTGACGACGCGCGCGACCTTGTGTGGGTGATGCTTGGCATATTCGCGCGCATAGATGCCGCCGAGGCTCCAGCCGACGAGTGCGGGCGGCCGCCCGGTGCGCGCGATGATCCATTCGACGCGCGCATCGATACGGTCGACGATGTCGGCGGTCGCGCCGCGGTTGAAGCCGAGGCCCCAGGCATAGCAGCGAAAGCCCGCGCGGCGCAGGTCGGCGCGCAGCGCCTTCGTCGACCAGTCGCCCGACAGAAAGCCCGGCAGCACCATCACCGGCGGGTGGGCACTGTCGGGATTGGGTTCGGGCGGCATCGGCCGGACGCGTCCGCCGAGCGCGCGCAGCAGCGATCCCGCCTCACGCCAGAGCAGCGCCAGCCGCGGCGGGGCGTCGGGGTCGGGCACGCGCGCCGGCCAAAGGGCGCGCCTCGAGAGATAGCTGCGGATCATCGTCGGCGCGGCAGTCAGGCCTTCGGGACCAGCTTCAGCAGCTTGCCGTCCTTGCCGTCGGTCAGCAGCCAGACGCTGCCGTCGTCGCGCACCTCGACCTCGCGGATACGGGCGCCGAAGTCCCAGCGATCGGACTTGTGCAGCGTGTCGCCGTCGATCGCCATACGGATCAGCCCCTCGCCCGACAGTGCGCCCATCAGCAGGCTGTTCTTCCAGCCGGGATAGGCGTCGCCGCCGTACCAGACGAGCCCCGCGGGCGACACCGAGGGGTTCCACCACAGCTTCGGCGCGGCAAATTCGGGGCGGGTCGGATGATCGGGAATGTCGCGGCCGTCATAATGATCGCCGTTCGACACGATCGGATAGCCGTAATTGGCCTTTGCCGCGACCAGATTGACCTCGTCGCCGCCCTTCGGCCCCATTTCCTGGTTCCAGAGCCGGCCTGTCCCATCGAACGCGAGGCCCAGGATATTGCGATGACCAAGCGACCAGATTTGCGCGGTCACGCCGCCTGCGGAAGCAAAGGGGTTGTCGGCGGGGACGCTGCCGTCTGGGTTCAGGCGCAGGATCTTGCCGAGATTGGCCTGCATGTCCTGCGCCGGATCGAACTTCTGCCGCTCGCCCGAACCGATGAACAAATATCGGCCATCGGGCGAGAAGGCGAGGCGGTGCGAATAATGGCCGCGGCCGGGCACTTTGGGGTCCTGTTTCCAGATCACTTCCAGCCCGTCGAGGCGCGGCGCGGCGCCCTGGACCAGCTTCGCCCGGCCGACCACCGCGCCGGCGGTGTCGCCGGGGCCGGCTTCGGCCCAGCTCAAGTAAATGGTACCGCTCTGCGCGAAATCGGGGGCGACGATTACATCGCCGAGCCCGCCCTGACCGGCGTAGAGAACCGGGGGTGTCCCCGCGACATCGCGCGCGGCGCCGCCTTCTTCCCAGAGTTTGAGTTTGCCCGACTTTTCGGTGACGAGCGCGAGGCGCGTTCCGGGCAGGAAGGTCATCGCCCAGGGCTCGTTAAAGGCCGCTGCCTCCTGCACCGTGAAGGGCGCATCGGCGAGCGCGGTCGCGGGCTGCGCGCCCGAGGTGTCGAGCGCGGCGCTGTCGGTGGCCGCGTTGCTGGGCGTTCCGGTCGAACAGGCGGCGACGGCCAGTGCGGCCGATAGCGCAAGGGCGGGGATTTTCTGTATGAAAAGGCTCGCTTTGCTGGGGAGGTGGGCGGCCAGTCTGGCGCGCCCGCCCGGAAAAGTCGAGAGGATGCGTGGCGCGCTAGCGGTTCGCGGCTTCGCGGCGCGCGGTGATTTCCTCGACGCTGTCCATGATTGCATCCATCGCCTCGCTCGCCGGTACCGCGTCGGATCGGCGCTGCGAGAATTGACCGCGATCCATGATTTCTTCGAGCGCGGTGCGCGCGCGCGAGACGCGGCTTTTCATCGTGCCGAGCGCGCAGTCGCAAATCTGCGCCGCTTCCTCATAGGACAGACCGCCGGCACCGACGAGGATCAGCGCCTCGCGCTGGTCCTGCGGCAATTCCATCAGCGCGCGCTGGAGATCCGCCATCTCGCCCGAATCTTCCTGCGACGCCGGGGTCGACAGCGTGCGTTCGACGGTTGTTTCGTCATATTCGCCGTGAAATTTGTTGCGGCGCATCTGCGAAAGGAAGGTGTTGCGCAGGATGACGAAGGTCCACGCCTTGATCGAAGTGCCGCGTTCGAAGCGCGCACGCGACGCCCACGCCTTGACCATCGTGTCTTGCGTCAGATCGTCGGCCAAATCGGGATTGCCCGACAGGCTGCGCCCATAAGCGCGCAGATGCGGGATGACGCCAGCGAGAAGCGCCTTGAATTCGCCGTCCGACAGGCTGTGATTTTCCTGCGAACGCGGCGCAGCAGCAGGGCGGGTCATCAGAGTTTAGGGCTTTTCTGATCGAGTTGGGCCAAAAGATCGAGCATCTGGTCGGGAAGCTTTTCGGCGACGACGCTGCCATAGATCATGCGCAGCTTCGCACTCACCGGCTCGGGCGACTGCCGACCGGTCAGCGTGCGATGCCACTGGTCGCTGTCCGTCCCCGGAAAGCTGCCATTCGTGCGGCGCACGACTTCGGCTTCCTCCGCCGGGTGGGGCGGCTTGCCGTTGATCCTGTTGTCACCATGCGTAGCCATGCCGAAGCAACGAGGAAGATCGCCGCTGGTTCCCGGCAATTTCGATTTTGCGACGAATGCGTTGCCAAGGTGCCACACGCGCCCTAAGCAGGCAGGGCAGGCCCGCAGGGGTTTGCGGATGGGGTCACAACGCTCCTTGAATGGGGAAGCCGGGAGTCACGTGACTTGCGATCGATTATTTATGTCAGCGTTGCGGACCCGCTGATAACGCCCGACGACATTGCCGATATTCTGGGTACGGCACGCCGCAACAATGCTCGCGACGCGCTGACCGGCGCCCTGATCTTCAACGGGCATAATTTCATGCAATTGCTGGAAGGTCCGGGCGACAAGGTCGAGGCGTGCCTCGCCGCGATCCGCGACGACCGCCGTCACAGCGGCATGGTCGAGGTGCGGCGGCGCGACATCGACCACCGCGAATTCGGCGACTGGTCGATGCTCTACGAACCCAATTTCGACGGGCATGAGGACAGTCTGAGGCGGCTGGCCGCCAACGGCCGGCTCGACCCCGTCGACGAACAGATGATGGCCAATTTCATCGCGCTTGGACGTCGCCGGCCGGCGGCCGCGGTTCCCGCCTGAGCCATTGCGGCGGGGATCGCCGCTTTCCATCGACGTTTCAACGCGCTAAGCCCGGTGTCATACGCATCGAGAGATTGCCCAGATAAAGGCCCGATTATCAGCGACGACACGCCCCGACCGCTCGACGACGCCAGCTTCAAGCAGGAGCTGGCGGCGATGCTGCCGCATCTGCGCGCCTTCGGCCGCAGCCTGACCGGCAACGCCGACCTGGCCGACGATCTGGTGCAGGAGACGATGCTGAAGGCATGGAAGGCGCGCGCAAGCTATATTCCGGGGCCGTCGAGCATGAAGAGCTGGGCCTTCGTCATCCTGCGCAACTGTTTCCTGTCGCAGATGCGGCGCAAGAAATTCACCGCCGAATATGACGAACTCGCCGCCGAGCGCCTGCTCGTCGCGCCCGACGATCAGGACGACAGCCTGCACCTGTCGGACGTGCAGCGCGCGCTGATGATGCTGCCCGTCGACCAGCGCGAGGCGCTGATCCTTATCGGCGCAGGGCAATTATCCTATGAGGAAGGCGCCGACATCTGCGGCGTCGCGGTCGGCACGATGAAAAGCCGCGTCTCGCGCGCCCGGGCCGCCTTGCAGGCGATCCTCGACGGCGGCGAGATGCCGCTGCGCAGCGAAGACCCGCTGCCCCCGAGCGAAGCCTTCGCGACGATCATGGGCAGCGTCGACCAACTGACAGGCGGGGGACCCTCGCCGGATTGACGGCGCCTGCGTGGCGGTTTGGGAGTGGACGACGCACTTTACTCGCGAATTGCCCTCAATGTGGACGCGGTAGACCGAAAATGTCTCGTTCCAGTCCGTCGGGAAACTTTTCGCGCAAGATTTTTGTGCCACCAAGTTTTTGGACAAGCGCTCGCGCCGCGACGTTATCATCATTCATGTGGGTCTCGACCAAGTCCCAACCCAGCATATCATATCCAAATGCAATGGCTGCACGCGAAGCCTCCAGCGCATAGCCGTTTCGGCGGGCCGATGGAACAATCCACCACGTCAGCTCCGATCTCGGATAGCCTTCAGGCCACCAAAGTCCGCACCCGCCGATCATTAATCCACTCGCGCGCTCTACAACCGACCAGCGGCCATATCCACGCAGTGACCAATGGCCCAAGTCCGTTGCAAGCACACGCCAGGCGCGGTCCGCTTCCATCGGCCCCCCGTAGAAGTGCGATGCCGCGGCATCTGCAAAGAAATCACGATAAACCGGGAAATCCTCGCTTCTCGGACCTCGCAGATCGAGATGTTCTGTTTTCAGGGTGGGGATATGCTCGTGGATTGTCATAACGAGCTGCAGCTTATGACGAACCTCAACTTGCGGGTAAACTTCCGAGAATGGTCGTTTGCCGGATTGCCGGCACATCGGAAGCGAAGGGCTTAGAGGGCGGTTCGGTCTGGAGCGCCGCCCCTCGAGCCGTTCCTCCGACCCAGAGGCCAACGAAGCCTTATGCCGCGAGTTGGGGGGTGAAGAGCAGGCTCTGGCTGATCGCGGCGCGGACCATGTTCTGGCGGAAGGGCTTGGAGATCAGGAAGGTCGGCTCGACGCGGTTGCCGGTGAGCAGGCGTTCGGGAAAGGCGGTGATGAAGATCGCCGGGACGGGGGCGATCGCCAAAATGTCCTGTACCGCGTCGATCCCCGACGATCCGTCGGCAAGCTGGATGTCGGCGAGGACTAGGCCAGCCTCGGTGCGTTCGAACGCCGCGACCGCATCGTCGTGCGTTGTCGCGATTCCGGCGACCTCGTGGCCGAGTTCGCGGACGATCTGTTCAAGCTCCATCGCGATCAGCGGCTCGTCCTCGATAATCAGGACCGAGGTGCGCGATTCGCGGTCGAGGTCGCCGACCGCTTCGGCGAGCAGCGTTTCCACGGTGGGGATGTCGGTGCCGGTGATCGCCGCGGCCTCGTCGGCCGAGAAGCCTTCGAGCGCGGTAAGGAGGAGGATCTGACGGCCGAGAGGGGTGATCCGGCGCAGCCGGTCGTTCGCGGCGCGTAGCACCGGGTCGAGTTCGGCGTCGCTGCCTTCGCCATCGTCGATATAGGCGCTTTCCCAGATGCGGTGAAAGCTGCGGTAGAGGTCGATACGCGTATCGGGACAGGTGCGAAACTCCTGGGGCGCCGCGACGATGACTTCCAGCGTGGTGTGGACGAAATTGTCGCCATGTTGCTGACTGCCCGTGAGCGCGCGCGCATAGCGGCGCAGGAACGGCAGATGGCCACGGATTTCTTCGCCCAAGCTCATGCAGGAACCTCCCTCTTTGAACCGATCATACGCGCCCCGCGGAGGCAGGTTCCCGCATTGAGGCAAAAAAGCACCCCCATTTTCTGCAACCACCACGCGCCTGATGCGTAGAGTCTGCCGGGACGCTACCGGATCGCCGCGTAAGTAGCAGAAAGATGGTCTTTTTCTTGCGCGCTCATTCACAAGCTTTTGCAGGGACCAGATTCATGGCACAGCGCCCCACCACGGCAATCGATGCGACGGCATCGAGCGAGGGCGCTTCGGAGAAGAGCGCGGCGGGAAAAGACGGAGGGCGGGCTTTGGCCGACGGGGGCGACGAAGGGGGTTCGAGGGACATGCGCGAGCGCGAACGCCGCCGACTCGAAACGCTTCGCGAATACCGGATATTGGACACCGCGCCCGAACCGGCGTTCGACCGCGTCACCAAACTTGCCGCCGACTTGTTCGACACCCCGATCGCGCTCGTGTCGCTGGTCGACGATTGCCGGCAATGGTTCAAATCCTCCTATGGCCTCGACGTCCCCGAAACGCCGCGCGAGATCAGCTTTTGCGAAAAGGTGGTGAAGAGCGAGCGGCCGATGATTATCGCCGACACGCTGGAGGACACCCGATTTCGCAGCAATCCGCTCGTCACCGGCGAGCCGCTGATCCGGTTTTATGCCGGTGTGCCGCTGCGCGCCTATAATGGCGCGGTACTGGGGACTTTGTGCATCATCGACCGGCGGCCGCGCGTCGATTTTGCGGACCGCGAGCGCGAACGGCTCGAGGATCTGGCGGCGATCATCATGGCCGAGGCAGACCTGCGGCGCACCGTGATGGAGCGCGACGAGGCACGGCACATGCTGGAACGCGCGCTCGACTTTTCGTGCATTGCGACCTGGCAGTTCGACCCGCGCACCGACGAGCTCAAATGGCGCGGGGCCACCGCCGAGCTATGGGGCGCCGATTTCGAAACCGCATTGAGGAACGGCGAGGGGTTTTTCGCGCGCGTCCATCCCGAGGATCGCGACGCGGTGCGCCGCGTGCTCTATGCCTCTGTCGACAGCGGCGCGCCCTATTCGATGGAGTACCGCATCGACCATCCCGAACGCGGTGTGCGTTGGATCGCGGCGCGCGGGGACTGGGATGTGCGCCGCGACGATGCCATTCTGACCGGGATCAGCGCCGACATTACCGAACAGAAGAGCCGCCAGGAAAATGCGACGCTGCTGATGCGCGAGCTGCACCACCGGATGCGCAACCTGTTCGCGACGGTCGGCGCAATCATTTCGCTCACCAAAAATTCGGCGCGCGATGTTGACGATTATGTCGAGCGGATCAGCAGCCGGCTCGACGCGCTTAACCGTGCGCAGAACGTCCTGCTCGGCGCAAATTTCATGACCGGATCGATACACGCGCTGATGCGCGAGGTCGAAGCTGCCTTTCCGCGCGTGCGCTGGTCGGGCCCCGACCTGCTGCTTCCCGAAAATGCGTTGGTGGCGATGGCGCTGCTGTTCAACGAGCTGGCAACCAATGCGGTCAAGCATGGCGCGTTGACCGGCGCGCGCGGGCAGGTCGATGTCAGCTGGAGCCAGGACCCCGAAGGCAGCGAGCCGCGCCTGTTCCGGCTCGACTGGACCGAAAGCGGCGGCGATGCGCCGATCGGTCCGCCCGATCGCACCAGCTTTGGCACGCTGCTGATGGAACGCAGCGTCCGGAACAATTTGGGGGGCACGATTACGCGGCACTGGAACCCCGAGGGCCTGCGGGTCGAAATCGCGCTGCCCGCCAAATGGCGCGAAGCCTGAAACGCGACGAGGTGATTTGTTCCTTAAATGTTCTCGTGTTAAACGGGTGGCATGTCGGGAAAATCGATTCTGCAAAAGCTCGCGATCCTCGCCGATGCGGCGAAATATGATGCCTCCTGCGCCTCCTCGGGAACGGTGCGGCGCGATTCGACCGCGACCAAGGGCATCGGATCGACCGAAGGCATGGGCATATGCCACAGCTATGCGCCGGACGGCCGCTGCATTTCGCTACTCAAAATCCTGCTGACCAATTTCTGCGTTTATGACTGCCGCTTCTGCATCAACCGGGCGTCGAGCAATGTCGCGCGCGCGCGTTTCGATCCGCGGGAGGTCGTGCGGCTGACGCTCGATTTCTACAAGCGCAACTATATCGAGGGGCTGTTCCTGTCGTCGGGGATCATCCGGTCCGAAGATTATACGATGGAGCAGCTGGTCGAGGTCGCGCGGCTGCTGCGCGAGGAGCATCGCTTTCAGGGCTATATCCATTTGAAGACGATCGCGGGCGCCGATCCCGCGCTGATCGCGCTTGCCGGCATCTATGCCGACCGGCTGTCGACCAATGTCGAACTGCCGACCGAGGCAGGACTGGCGAGCTTTGCGCCTGAAAAGAAGCCCGGCGTCATCCGCAAGACGATGGCATCGGTGCGCACGCGCGAGGCCGACGTCCTCGACGCCGCGAAGGGGCGGCTGATCGGCAAGGCACCGCCGCCGCGCTTTGCGCCTGCCGGGCAGTCGACGCAGATGATCGTCGGCGCCGACGGCGCGCGCGACGACGACATTCTGCACGCGGCGACGAACCTCTATTCGGGCTATCGGCTGCGCCGCGTCTATTATTCGGCCTATAGCCCCATTCCCGACGCGAGCAGCGACCTGCCCCCCGTGCGCCCGCCGCTGCTGCGTGAGCACCGCCTGTATCAGGCGGACTGGCTGCTGCGCTTCTATGGCTTCGAGCGCGCCGAAATCATGGCGGGCGGGCGCTGCGGCATGCTCGACCTGGCGATCGATCCCAAGCTTGCGTGGGCGCTTCAGCAGCGCGAGAGCTTTCCCGTCGACATCAACCGGGCGCCGCGCGAACTGCTGCTCCGCGTGCCCGGTCTTGGCACGCGCGCGGTCGACCGCATCGTGGCGGCGCGGCGGCTGGGCAAGGTGCGGCTCGGCGACCTCGCCAAGCTGACGGCGTCGGTCAAAAAGCTGCTGCCCTTCATCGTCACGCCCGACTGGCGGCCGGGCAAGCTCACCGACAGCGCCGACCTGCGCGCCCGCTTCGCGCCGCCCGCGGAACAACTGACGCTGGCGCTGTGAGGGAGGTCGTCCTCGAAACGCCCGGCGATTTCGGCGAATGGCGCCGCGCCGCGCGCAGCCTGCTGGCGGACGGGATTGCGCCCGAGGACATCAGCTGGCGCGGCGGCGGCGAGGGCGCATCGCTGTTCGGCGAGGCCGCAGCGGTACCACCGCCGTCCGGCGCGCTCAGCCTGCCGCGCGAACTGGTTGCGATCGCCGAGCGGGTGATCTGTTACCGCGATGCTGCGGTGCCCGCACGTCTTTACCGTGTGCTTTGGCGCGCGTTGCAAGACCGTCGGCTGCTTGAACGGCGCACCGACGCCGATGTCGACTGGCTGATGAAGGCCGACAAGGCGATCCGCCGCGATGTTCACAAGATGCACGCCTTCGTGCGGTTCCGGCGGCTGGGCGAGGATGGCGAGCGCGAGCGCTTCGCCGCGTGGTTCGAGCCCGCGCACCGCATCCTGCGGCTGACCGCCCCCTTTTTCCAGCGCCGCTTCACCGGCATGGACTGGGCGATCGTAACCCCCGACGCGCGTGCGATCTGGGAGGACGAGGCGCTGCGTTACGGTCCCGGCGGGACGCGGGACGAAGTGCCGGAGAGCGATGTGGTCGAGGATCAGTGGCGCACCTATTATGGCGCGATCTTCAACCCCGCGCGCGTCAAGATCGCCGCGATGCGCGCCGAAATGCCGAAAAAATACTGGCACAACCTGCCCGAGGCGCAGGATATCGCGCCGTTGCTGGCAGGCGCCGAGGCGCGCGTGGAACGGATGCGCGCGGTGGCCGTTTCGGCTGCGAATGCGCGAACGGAGAAATGGCGCAAACGCGTGACCGACGACGACGCCTCGACCGAAGCCCTTGATACGCTCGACACGATCGCGCGTGCGCTCGATCGCTGCACGCGCTGTCCGCTCTATTGCGACGCGACGCAGGCGGTCGCGGGCGAGGGACCGGCGACGGCGCGGATCATGCTGGTCGGCGAACAGCCCGGCGATCAGGAGGATTTGCAGGGACGGCCCTTCGTCGGCCCGGCAGGGCAGGTGCTGAACGAAGCGCTCGACGAAGCGGGCATGGACCGGCGGCGGCTGTTTCTGACCAACGCGGTCAAACATTTCAAATTCGAACCGCGCGGCAAGCGAAGGCTGCACCAGAATCCGACGGCTGCCGAGATCGATATCTGCCGCTGGTGGCTCGACAAGGAGCGCGCGCTGGTCCGGCCCGACGTGATCGTGACGCTGGGCGGCAGCGCGCTGCGAGGGGTGACGGGGCGAAGCGCGACGATCGCGTCGATGCGCGGGTCGGTGCATGACCTGGAGGACGGCACGAAGCTGATCGCGACGGTCCATCCGTCGTTCCTGCTCCGCCTGCCCGACCGCGAACGCGCGGCGAAGGAGCGCGACATGTTCGTCGCCGACCTGATCCGCGCGCGAAAGCTGGCTGCCTGATGCCCGGCGCTAGCTGGATCGAGCCGCACCCGAGCGGTATCTATGTGAAGCCCGCTGACTTGTGGATCGATCCGTCGCGCCCCGTTGCGCGCGCAGCGGTCACCCACGGCCACGCCGATCATGCGCGCAGCGGGCATGGCGCGGTCTTCGCGACGCCGGAGACGCTCGCGATCATGGCGCTGCGCTATGGCGTCGATGCCGAGGCGAGCCACAATCAGGCCTTTGCCTATGGCGACGGGTTCGAGCGCGGCGGGGTGCGGTTCAGCTTCCATCCCGCCGGCCATGTGCTCGGCAGCGCGCAGATATTGATGGAGTATCGCGGCGAGCGGATCGTCGTCACCGGCGATTACAAGCGCCGCGCCGACCCGACCTGCGCACCGTTCGAGGTGGTTCCGTGCGATATCTTCGTGACCGAGGCGACGTTTGGCCTGCCGGTGTTCCGGCACCCGCCGACTGGGGACGAGATCGCCAAGCTGATCGGCGCGGTGCGTGCCGAGCCCGACCGCGCGATACTCGTCGGCGCCTATGCGCTCGGCAAGGCGCAGCGGGTGATCGCCGAACTGCGCGGCGCGGGCTGGGATGCGCCGATCTATATTCACGGCGCGCTCGAACGGATGTGCGCGCTCTATGCTGCGCACGGCGTCGATCTGGGCGAATTGCGGCTGGTATCCGAAACCGACAAGGCGGCGATGGCGGGGCAGATCGTCATTGCCCCGCCGTCTGCGCTCAACGACCGCTGGTCGCGGCGGCTCCCCGATCCCGTCACCGCGATGGCGTCGGGCTGGATGCGGGTGCGCCAGCGCGCGCGGCAACGGATGGTCGAACTGCCGCTCGTCATCTCCGACCATGCCGACTGGGACGAACTGACGGCCACGATCGCCGAAGTGAACCCCAAGGAGAGCTGGATCACCCACGGCAGCGAGGACGGCCTCTTGCGCTGGTGCGAACTCACCCAGCGCAAGGCGCGCGCGCTGCACCTCGTCGGCCGCGACCTGGAGGAGGAGGTGTGAAGCGCTTCGCCGCCCTGATCGACCGGCTGATCTACACGCGCTCGCGCAACAGCAAGCTGGCGTTGATCGTCGATTATCTGAAGCATACGCCCGATCCCGATCGCGGCTGGGCGCTCGCGGCGTTGACCGAGGCGCTCGACTTTTCGGCGGTGAAGGCGGGGACGGTGCGGACGCTGCTCGCGACGCGCGTGGATGAAGAGCTGTTCCGGCTGTCGCGACATTTTGTTGGCGATACGGCGGAGACGGCGGCGCTGTTGTGGCCCGATGCGCCCGGCAAGAGTGCGGATCTCAGCATATCCGAAGCCGTCGATGCGCTGGCCGCCGCAAGCCGCAGCGATGCGCCCGCGGTCGTCGCCGCACTGCTCGACCGGCTCGACGCCGACGGGCGTTATGCGCTGCTCAAACTGGCCTTGGGCGGAATGCGCGTCGGGGTGTCGGCGCGGCTCGCGAAGCAGGCGTTCGCGCAGGCGTTCGGGGTGCCGGTCGACGATGTCGAGGAGCTATGGCACGCGATCCCGCCGCCCTATGCGCCGCTGTTCGCCTGGGGTGAGGGACGGGCGCCGCGTCCCGACCTTGCCGACGTCGCCTTTTTCCGGCCCTTCATGCTCGCGCACCCGCTCGAGGAAGAGGTTGTCGACCTCGCCGACTTCGCCGCCGAATGGAAGTGGGACGGCATCCGCGTCCAGATCGTCCATGCCGCCGGCGCGACGCGTATTTACAGCCGCGGCGGCGAGGAGATCAGCAGTGCTTTCCCCGAACTGGTCGCGGCCTTCGATCGGGAGGCGGTGATCGACGGCGAGTTGCTGGTGCGGGGCGAGGTTCAGGGCGGCCCAGAAACACAGGGTGGGGCGGCGAGTTTCAATGCGCTGCAACAGCGGCTCGGGCGCAAGACCGTCTCGAAAAAGATGCTTGCCGATTATCCGGCTTTCGTGCGCGTCTATGACCTGCTGGCCGTTGCCGGCGACGATCTGCGCGGGCTGCCGTGGTCCGAACGGCGGCGCCAACTGGAGGCCTTCGTGCCGCGGCTGGCCGCCAGCCATTTCGACCTGTCGCCGCTGATCGCGGCGGCGGATTTCAATGCGCTCGCCGATCTGCGCGCCGGCGCGCGCGACGCCGCGATCGAAGGCGTGATGCTCAAGCGGCGCGATGCCCCCTATGTCGCCGGGCGGCGGGCGGGGCTGTGGTATAAATGGAAGCGCGATCCGCTGAGCGCCGATTGCGTGATGATGTATGCGCAGCGCGGCAACGGGCGCCGCGCCAGCTTCTATTCGGATTATACCTTCGGCTGCTGGACCGAGACGGGCGAATTGCTGCCGGTGGGCAAGGCCTATTCGGGCTTCACCGACGAGGAGCTGAAGTGGCTCGACAAGTTCGTGCGCGACAACACGGTCGATCGCTTCGGCCCGGTCCGCGAGGTCGAAAAGACGCTGGTGCTCGAGGTCGCCTTCGATTCGATCCACGCATCGAAGCGCCACAAATCGGGGCTGGCGATGCGTTTCCCGCGCATCGCGCGCATCCGGCGCGACAAGCCGGCGGAGGAAGCCGACCGGATCGCGACGCTGCGCGGCATGGTGACGTAAAAATAACGCCAGAATTCGTCGTCACGGGGTTGCAACTCGCGTCAAACATACCGAGTTACACCCCCGAACACCAAAAAAGGAGACTGCCATGACAATCGCTTTTCCGCCGCTGCCCTATGCCGAGGACGCGCTGGCGCCGCATATTTCGGCCGACACGCTCGCGACGCATCATGGCAAGCATCACAAGGCCTATGTCGACAAGACCAATGCCGCGATCGAAGGCACCGACCTCGCCGGCAAGAGCCTGGAAGAAATCATCCACCATGCCGAAGGGTCGGGCAACAAGGGGCTGTTCAACAACAGCGCCCAGTCGTGGAACCACGCTTTCTACTGGAACTGCCTGTTACCGACCAAGACCGCCCCGTCGGGCGATCTCGCCGCGGCGATCGACCGCGACTTTGGGTCGCTCGACGATCTCAAGAAGAAGCTGAAGGACACGGCGGTCAACCATTTCGCCTCGGGCTGGGCGTGGCTGGTCGCCAAGGACGGCAAGCTGTCGGTCACCGACACGCATGACGCCGGCACCGAAGTGACCGCGGGTATCAAGCCGCTGCTCGTCATCGACGTGTGGGAACATGCCTATTACATCGACCGCAAGAATCTGCGTCCGGCCTACGTCGACGCGGTGGTCGACGAGCTGCTCAACTGGGATTTCGCCGCTGAGAATCTGGCGCGCGACGGTGCTTGGACTTATCCGGCGTAATTTCCCGTCAAAGAAAAGGCCGTGCGTCCCCGCGAATGCGGGGACCCATCTCCGGTCGGTGCTATTTTTCGCCCACGGATGATGGACCCCCGCCTTCGCGGGGGGACACGGCTTTAGACGTCAAGGCATTGGCTTCTGTCATAAGGCTATTTCCTCGCCTATAGGCGCGGCATGACGATCAGCCTCTTCGAACTTTTCAAAATCGGTGTCGGGCCATCGAGCTCGCATACTGTCGGACCGATGGTTGCGGCGCGGCGCTTCACCGTCTGGCTCGACGAACGCGGCCTGCTCGGCAAGGCGGCGCATGTCGAGGCCGATCTCTATGGCTCGCTTGCGCTGACGGGGAAGGGGCACGCGGCCGATACCGCAGTGGTCGCCGGGCTGGCGGGCGAAATCCCGGCCGAAACCAGCCTCGCCGCGATCAAGGCGCATTGGGACCGCGCCGAGAATGAGGGCTTTCTTTATCTACTCGGCCGCCAGCGCGTCCGCTTTCAGCCGGCGCGCGACCTGCATTTCCAGATGAAGCAGCGCCAGCCTTTTCATAGCAACGCCTTGAGCTTCACCGCGCGCGATGGTGACGGAGAGACACTGGCCAAGCGCATGTATTTCTCGATCGGCGGCGGTTTCGTCGTCGACGAGGAGGAGGCGGGGCGCAACAGCCGCGGGGCCGAGGACGAAGTGGCGCTGCCTTTCGCCTTCACCTCGGGCGCCGACCTCCTCAACATGGGCGCGGCGTCGGGCAAGAGTTTCGCCGAAATGATGCTCGACAACGAGCTGGTGCACCGCAGCCCCGAACAGGTCGAGGCGGGGCTCGACCAGATCGCCGCGGCGATGGACGCCTCGATCGATGCGGGCTGTTGCAGCACCGGCACGCTGCCCGGCGGCCTCAAGGTCAAGCGCCGCGCGCCGCAGATCGCCGCCGACATCCGCGAACGGCACGAAGCCAATTTGTCGGACCCGATGGCGATGATGGACTGGATCAACCTGTGGGCGATGGCGGTGAACGAGGAAAATGCCGCGGGCGGCAAGGTCGTCACCGCGCCCACCAATGGCGCGGCGGGGATCATCCCGGCGGTGATCCGCTATTACCGGCGCAGCTATCGCGGCGACGCGGCGGGGGTGCGCACCTTCCTGCTCGCCGCGGGCGCGGTCGGCGCGCTCTACAAGCGCAACGCCAGCATCTCGGGCGCCGAGGTCGGCTGCCAAGGCGAGGTCGGCGTCGCCTGCTCGATGGCCGCCGCGGGGCTGACCGCGGCGCTCGGCGGCACCAACGCGCAGGTCGAAAATGCCGCGGAGATCGGCATGGAGCACAACCTCGGCCTCACCTGCGATCCGATAGGCGGGCTGGTCCAGATCCCGTGCATCGAGCGCAACGCGATGGGCGCGATCAAGGCGATCGACGCGAGCCGCATCGCGATGATCGGCGACGGCACCCATGTCGTCAGCCTCGATACGGTGATCGCGACGATGCTGCAGACCGGCCGCGACATGCGCGATAAATATAAGGAAACGTCGAAGGGCGGGCTGGCGGTCAGTGTGGTGGAGTGTTGAGCTTCAACTGTTGGCTGCTAGCGCACTGAACCTTTTTTGCTAAAAGGCGAGATGCTCGAAAGGTCAGACTGCCCATTCCTATTGGACGTGCTTGATTGCCTTAAACGCCGTGGAAAAGCGCTCAAGCATCGTAACGCAACTCCGATAATTGAGCGCTTCATCGAGCTTCGCGATGGAAAGACCGAAGAGCGGGTGGAAGTTACATTCAAGGTGCGCAAACGGCAGATCGTGGCTCTGACGGTCTGGGGTGATCGGTGGATTTCGATCCGCGCCGCAGAGTCAATTCCGCAAGCTGGGTGGAAGTTTCAGTATACGCACTCCGGACGCTTTCTCGGCACCGAGGGCGGTCGCGATCTGGTCAAAGCGACGGAGGCTTCGCTTTCCGAGATGTACGAATTGACCGATACGACCGTCGAACGGCTCGACCTCATCTGGAGACCATTGTTGGCCAACGGCCCGCAAGTCGCTTGATGGCGGCGGGCTGCCACCTCCCCACGGCTTCGCAGCAGGGAGGATCTGCAGTATCTTGCATTGCCGGGCGCTTTGCCTGATTGGAGCGGCGAGAAGGAGACCTGCCATGAAGACCCGCGCCGCCGTCGCATTCGAAGCGAAGAAGCCGCTCGAAATCGTCGAACTCGATTTGGAAGGCCCGAAGGCGGGCGAGGTGCTGGTCGAGATCATGGCGACGGGCATCTGCCACACCGATGCCTATACGCTCGACGGCTTCGACAGCGAGGGCATCTTCCCGAGCGTACTGGGACATGAGGGTGCGGGCGTGGTGCGTGAGGTCGGCGCGGGCGTGACGAGCGTGAAGCCCGGCGACCATGTCATCCCGCTCTACACCCCCGAATGCCGCCAGTGCAAAAGCTGCCTTTCGGGCAAGACCAACCTCTGCACCGCGATCCGCGCCACGCAGGGCAAGGGGCTGATGCCCGACGGCACGACGCGGTTCTCGTACAAGGGCCAGCCGATCTTCCATTATATGGGCTGCTCGACCTTCTCGAACTTCACCGTGCTGCCCGAGATCGCGGTTGCGAAGATCCGCGAGGACGCGCCGTTCCAGTCGAGCTGCTACATCGGCTGCGGCGTGACCACCGGCGTCGGCGCGGTGATCAACACCGCGAAGGTGCAGGTCGGCGACAATGTCGTCGTCTTCGGGCTCGGCGGCATCGGCCTCAACGTCATCCAGGGCGCGCGGCTGGCCGGTGCGAACAAGATCATCGGTGTCGACATCAACCCCGATCGCGAAGAATGGGGCCGCAAGTTCGGCATGACCGATTTCCTCAATTCGAAGGGCATGAGCCGCGAGGATGTCGTCGCGGCGATCGTCGCGATGACCGACGGCGGCGCCGATTACACCTTCGATGCCACCGGCAATACCGAGGTGATGCGCATCGCCTTGGAAGCCTGCCACCGCGGCTGGGGTACCTCGATCATCATCGGCGTCGCCGAGGCGGGCAAGGAGATTTCCACGCGGCCGTTCCAGCTCGTCACCGGCCGCAACTGGCGCGGCACGGCCTTCGGCGGCGCCAAGGGCCGCACCGACGTGCCCAAGATCGTCGACATGTATATGCAGGGCAAGATTGAGATCGACCCGATGATCACCCACGTCATGGGGCTGGAAGAGATCAACAAGGGCTTCGACCTGATGCATGCGGGGGAAAGCATCCGCAGCGTTGTCGTGTATTGACGCGGAAGGACGCGCAGCATGTTCAGCCATGTCACGCTCGGCGCCAACGATATTGCGGCGACCAAGCGCTTTTACGATGCGGCGCTTGGTGCGCTCGGCATCCCCGTCGGCCGCGTCGATGAGCGTGGCCGGTTGATCTACGCGCATGACGGCGGACGGCTCGTCATCACCAAGCCGGTGAATGGCGAAGCGGCGGCGTGCGGAAACGGCCATACGCTCGGCCTGCTCGCGGCCTCGCCCGAGGCGGTCGATGCGTGGCACGCCGCGGGCCTTGCCAATGGCGGGACGAGCGCCGAGGACCCGCCGGGCATTCGCAACGCGACCGAAGGCCGGGTGCTGTATCTGGCCTATCTGCGCGATCCGGCGGGCAACAAGCTGTGCGCATTCCACAAGATTTCGGGCTGACATGACGACCGAACGTCCGGCCGCTTTCGTCCTGACCTTCAGCTGCGTCGATGCGGTGGGCATCGTCGCGGCGGTGACGGGGCTGCTTGCCGAAACCGACGGCTTCATCCTCGACAGCCAGCAATATGCCGACCTCGATTCGGGGCGCTTTTTCATGCGCGTCGAATTTCGCGGCGCAGGTCCGCGCTTTCCGCAGACGCTGGACGCGGTGCGCGCGGCCTTCGCGCCGATCGTCGAGCGGTTCGCTTTGGAAGCGCGGATCAGCGACGCGGGGGCCAAGCCGCGCTTCGTGATTGCCGTGTCGCAGGGCAGCCATTGCCTCAACGACCTGTTGCACCGCTGGTCGACGGGCAATCTGGCGATCGACATCGTCGGCGTGGTGTCGAACCACGACCATTTGCGCCGCCTGACCGAATGGCACGGGGTGCCGTTCCACTACCTGCCCGTCAGCGCCGCGAACCGCGCCGAACAGGAAGCCGCGATGCTGGACGTCATGGCACGCGGCGGCGCCGATTATCTGGTGCTCGCACGCTATATGCAGGTGCTTTCGGCCGATCTGTCGGCGAAGCTCGTGGGGCGCTGCATCAACATCCATCACAGTTTCCTGCCCGGCTTCAAGGGCGCCAAGCCCTATCATCGCGCGCACGAACGCGGGGTGAAGCTGATCGGCGCGACGGCGCATTTCGTGACGAGCGACCTCGACGAAGGCCCGATCATCGAGCAGGCGGTCGAGCGTGTCGACCACCGCGACGGGATCGACGACCTGATCCGTATCGGCCGCGATGTCGAGGCGCAGGTGCTCGCGCGCGCGGTGCGCTGGGTCGCCGAACAGCGGGTGTTGATCGACGGACGCAAGACGGTGGTCTTCCGTTAGTCACGCGAACAGGATAAGTCCCGATTCGCAACCAAATCAGGAGGAGCCAAGGGCGATGTACAGTCACAATATGGTCGGATCGAACGACCTCGACGCATCGAAGAAATTCTACGACGCGACCTTTCAGGCGATCGGCGGCAAGCCGGGCATCGTCGATGACAAGGGGCGCCTTATCTACATGCACAATGGCGGACTGTTCCTGGTGACGGCACCGATCGACGGCCAGCCAGCGACTGCGGGCAATGGCTGCACCATCGGTTTCGCGATGGAAGGGCCCGAGCAGGCGAAGGCGTGGCATGACGCCGGCGTCGCCGCGGGCGGCACTTCGATCGAAGACCCGCCGGGCGTGCGCGAAGGCGGCTTCGGCAGCCTGTACCTCGCCTATCTGCGCGATCCGTCGGGCAACAAGCTGTGCGCGCTGCACCGCGTCGTCTGACTTTCTGAGGGCTTATGCGCGGTGAGGCGGGATTGCTGGCGGATCTGGATGCGCTCGCCATCCCCTTCACCGCGCACGAGCATGTCGCGGTGTTCACTGTCGCCGAAAGCGACACGGTGAATGCTGCGATTCCCGGCGCGCACACCAAAAATCTGTTTCTGAAGGACACGGGCGGGGCCTTCTGGCTCGTCACCGTGCCGGGCGAAGCGCGCGTCGACCTGAAAGCGCTGCCCGCCGCGATCGGATGCAAGCGCGTGAGCTTCGGCAAGGCCGACGACATGCAGCGGCTGCTCGGCATCGCCCCGGGATCGGTGACGCCGCTTGCCGCGATCAACGCCGCACCGGGAACCATCACGGTGGTACTCGATGCCGGGCTTGCGGCTGCGGAGCGCGTCAACGTCCATCCGCTGCGCAACACGGGAACCATCGGCCTTGCGGGCGCAACCATCCTCGACCTCTTGCGTCATTGGGGGCATGAGCCGTTGATCGCTTCCATACCCGTGCAGGACAATCCATGACCCTCGAAACGCTATCGACCAATCGCAGCCATGGCGGCACGCAGGGCGTCTATCGCCATGCCAGCGACACCACCGGCACCGACATGACCTTTGCGCTGTTCGTTCCCGATCATGCGCCGGGCGCGAAGCTGCCGGTGCTGTGGTATCTGTCGGGGCTGACCTGCACCCATGCCAATGTGATGGAAAAGGGCGAATATCGCGCCGCCTGCGCGCAGCATGACATCATCTTCATAGCTCCCGACACGAGTCCGCGCGGTGAGGGCGTGCCCGACGATCCGGAGGGCGCATGGGATTTCGGACTCGGCGCCGGCTTCTATGTGGATGCGACCGAGGCGCCATGGGCAAAGAATTACCGCATGCGCTCCTATATCGAGGATGAGCTCCCGTCGGTGGTGCTGCGCAATTTCCCGATGGCCGACATGACGCGGCAGGGGATCAGCGGTCATTCGATGGGTGGCCATGGCGCGCTGACGGTGGCGCTGCGCACGCCCGACCGCTTCCGCTCGGTCTCGGCCTTTTCGCCGATCGTCGCGCCGCTGCAATGCCCGTGGGGCGAAAAGGCGCTGTCGAACTATCTCGGTGCCGACCGCGAGCCGTGGAGTCACTATGACGCCTGCGCGCTGATCGAAGGCGGCGCGCGCGTTGCCGACTTGCTCGTCGATCAGGGAGAGGCGGACAGCTTCCTGGAAGATCAGCTCAAGACGCATCTGCTGGTCGAGGCGTGCGAGAAGGCGGGGCAGAAAGCCGAAATCCGCATGCAGCCGGGCTATGACCACAGCTATTATTTCATCTCGACCTTCATGGCCGAGCATATCGGCTGGCACGCCGAACGGTCGAAGGTTTAGTCGCTCCCCTCCCGCCCGCAAGCGGCAAAGATCAGGGCATCAACAGCGTCGACCCCGTGGTCCGGCCCGCTTCCAGATCTTCGTGTGCGCGAGCCGCGTCGCGGAGCGGGTAGCGCTGACCGATGGTGACCGCGACCGCGCCGCTTTCGAGCATCTCGAACACGCGCGCGGCGCCGGCGGCGCGTTCGCCGGGATCGAGATAATAGTCGAACAAGGTCGGGCGCGTGACGAACTGCGACCCATGCTGCGCCAGGATGCCGAGATTGACGCCGGTCACCGGCCCGCCGGCATTGCCGTAGCTGACGATCAGCCCGCGGCGCGCTGTGGCCTCGAGCGAGGTCGCCCAGGTCGCCATGCCGATGCCGTCGAAAGTGACGGGAACGCCTTGGCCGTCGGTGATTTCGCGGACGTGCGCGGCGACATCTTCGTCCCGGTAGCGGATAACATGGTCGGCGCCGGCGTGGCGCGCGGCCTGTTCCTTGGCTGCGGTGCTGACGGTGCCGATCACGGTGGCGCCGACGGCTTTCAGCCATTGGACGAGGATCAGACCGACACCGCCGGCGGCGGCGTGGACGAGCACCGGCCAGCCTGCCTCGACCCTGGCGCAGCGTTCGACGAGCGCCTCGACCGTGCAGGCCTTGAGCAGCGCGGCGGCGGCGGTCTCGTCGTCGACCGCCGCGGGCAGCTTGAACAGCGCGGCTGCGGGGACGAGCCGCGCGGTCGCATAGGCCGTGCGGCGGGGGCCGAAGGTCGCGACGCGGTCGCCGGGCTTCAGCCCGTGGACGTCGGCACCGATCGCCACGATCTCGCCCGCCGCCTCGAGCCCCAGACCGCCAGGAAGGTCGACCGGGTAGGTGCCGTCGCGATGATAGGCGTCGATATAATTGAGCCCGACAGCGGTCTGGCGGACCAGCACCTCGCCCGACCCGGGGGCGCCGAGCGTGACGCTGCGCCACTGGATGACGTCGGGACCGCCCTGCTTCTCGATAAAGGCTTCAACCGCTTCCATGCGTCCTCTCCTGCTGTTCGCCCGATTTGGGACGGCGGCGGAGAGGGCGCAAGGGCTCTACGCCTTAATATTTCCCGGTCTTGCGCGGGTTGCGCTGGCCGTAGGGTTTGGGCTTGTAACGGTCGGTGCCGCCGCCGGGGGCGCCGGGGCCGCGCGGTTTGCGCGGACCGTCGCCGCGAGGGCCGTCGTGGCGCGGGCCAGCGTCGCGGCGCCCGCCCTTATGGGGGCGCGTGTCGCGGCGCGGCGGATAGGTGCTGCCTTCGGGCGCCGGGGTGATGGCGACGCCGCTATCGTCTTCGCCATCCTTGTTCGCGGTGCGCGACACGGCTTCGGCGAAGCGATCGGCGATCGCGAGCGGGATGTTGAACAGCGTTTCGTTGGGGCCGATGCGGATCGCGCCGATTTCGTGCTTGGTCACATGGCCGCGGCGACAGAGCAGCGGCAGGATCCAGCGCGGATCGGCGTTCTGGCGGCGGCCGATGTTGAGCCGGAACCAGACGCTGTCGTCGAACTGTTCGCGGTCCGCCCCACGATCGGCGCGCTCGAGACGCTCACCGCGTTCGGGGCGCTCGCCGCGCGGGCGCGGGCCGTTATCGATCAGATCTTCGGGCGGCGGCATCGTCGCGCGGTGCGCGCGGACGAGCGCGGCGGCGATGTCTTCTGCGCTGCGCTCCGCGAGCAGGCGCTGGCCGAGTTCGATGTCATCAGCCTCATGTTCGACCGGCGCGAGCAGCGCCTCGATCAGCCGTTCCTTGTCGCGCGCGCGCACGTCGGTCGCCGTCGGCGCGTTCATCCACTGCGCGTCGATCTTCGCACCGCGCAGCATACCGTCGACGCGGCGGCGGCGCGGATAGGGGACGATGAGCACGGCGGTGCCCTTTTTCCCCGCGCGACCGGTGCGGCCCGAGCGGTGCTGAAGCGTTTCGGCATCGCGCGGGATTTCAACGTGAATGACGAGGCTGAGGCTCGGCAGGTCGATACCGCGCGCGGCGACGTCGGTCGCGACGCAGACGCGTGCGCGGCGGTCGCGCAGCGCCTGCAGCGCGTGGTTGCGTTCGGACTGGCTGTGCTCGCCCGACAGCGCCACCGCCGCGAAGCCGCGTTCGAGGAGGCTGGCGTGGAGGCGGCGGACATTGTCGCGCGTGGCGCAGAACAGCATTGCCGTGTCGGCCTCGTGCAACCGCAGCAAATTGACGACCGCGCCCTCGATATCGGCGGGGGCGACGGTGACGACCTGATAGGCGATGTCGCCGTGGCCGCGATCTTCGCCGACGGTCGAGATGCGCAGCGCGTCGCGTTGATAATGTTTGGCAAGCTGGGCGATCGGCTTGGGGATCGTCGCCGAAAAGAGCAAAGTGCGGCGCGTTTCGGGGGTCGCGTCGAGGATTTCCTCAAGGTCTTCGCGAAAGCCCATGTCGAGCATTTCGTCGGCCTCGTCAAGCACGGCGACGCGCAGCGATTCGAGGTCGAGCGCGCCGCGTTCGAGATGGTCGCGCAGGCGGCCGGGGGTACCGACGACGATGTGCACGCCCTGGCTGAGCATCCGGCGCTCGCGGCTTGCATCCATGCCGCCGACACAGGTCGCGATGCGCGCGCCGGCCTTCGCGTAGAGCCAGCTCAGTTCGCGGCTGACCTGCAGCGCGAGTTCGCGTGTCGGGGCGATGATCAGCGCCAGCGGCGCGGCCGCGAACGGCAGGCGCCCATCCTCCAGCAATTCGCCCGCCATGGCGAGGCCGAAGGCGACGGTCTTGCCCGATCCGGTCTGCGCCGAGACGAGCAGGTCGCGGCCGACAGCTTCGGCTTCGACGACGTGGGTCTGGACGGGGGTTAGTCCTTCATAGCCGCGCGCGGCAAGGGCGTCCGCAAGGACGGGCGAGAGATTTTCAAAAGGCATTTTATTCTTCTATCCTGTGCAGCAAAGGCGCCGCTGTTTGGTCCTCGCTGCCCAGTCTGCGTCCCGGGGTCTGTCGCCCGCGATCGAAACACTGGTCATGGATGCCGAACCCCGTTCGGCATGACGAAGAAATATCTGGGTTTTTTTCCTAAAGGGCCTGACCCGCCGCGTATCCGCTGGCCCAGGCCCATTGAAAATTGTAGCCGCCCAGCCACCCGGTGACGTCCACGGCTTCGCCGACCGCATACAGTCCCGGCACGCTTTTGGCCATCATTGATTGCGACGAAAGATTCGCGGTCGAAATGCCGCCCACCGTCACCTCGGCCTTGGCAAAGCCTTCGGTGCCGTTCGGATGGAAGGTCCAGCGCGCGAGCCGCGCCTCCGCATCGGCAAGCCTGCGGTCGGTTTGCGCGCCGAGCTCGCCGGCCAACTCCAGCCGCTCGGCGAGCGTCTGCGCCAGCCGATCGGGCAGGGGCAGCGTTGCGGCGAGCGTGGCGCGTGGACGCGCGCGCTTTGCGTCGATCAGCCATCCGGGCGTGGCGGCGGGCAGGAAGTCGATCGTCACCGGATCGCCGGGACGCCAATAGCTGCTGATCTGGAGGATTGCCGGACCCGACAGACCCTTGTGGGTGAACAGCGCCGCTTCACGGAACGCCGCCTTGCCCGCGCGCGCCTCGACCGGGGTTGCGACGCCCGACAGTTCGCGGAACAACACATCGTCACCGCCGAGCGTCAGCGGGACGAGCGCGGGGCGCGGCTCGACGATTTTCAGGCCGAACTGGCGCGCCAGATCGTAAGCAAAGCCGGTCGCACCCATCTTCGGGATCGATGGGCCGCCGGTAGCGATGACGAGGTTGGGCGCGCGGACATGCCGGTCGCCGAAGTCGACGGAGAAGATGCCATCCGCATGCTTGACGGCGCGCACCGGCTGGCCGCAGCGGACTTCGACGCCGCCCTTTGCACATTCCTCGAGCAGCATCGCGACGATCTGTTTCGCCGACCCATCGCAGAACAGTTGGCCGAGCGTTTTTTCGTGATGCGCAATGCCATAGGCATCGACCAGCGCGATAAAATCGGCGGGCGTGTAGCGCGCGAGCGCCGATTTGGCGAAATGCGGATTCGCTGAAATATAGCGGTCGGGCGCTGTATGGATATTGGTGAAATTGCAGCGGCCGCCGCCCGAGATCAGGATTTTCTTGCCCACCTGCTCGGCATGGTCGAGCAAGAGAACGCGGCGACCCCTTTGCCCCGCGACCGCGGCGCACATCAGCCCGGCCGCGCCGGCACCCAGCACGATGGCATCATAATCGGTGGCGGTCATGCGGGGTGGTCAGCGCAGCTTTGCGATCGACAGGCCGTCGGCCTTGGCCCGGATTTTTACCGACTCTTCGCTCCGCGTCAGGGCCTTGGCGATGGCTTTGAGCGCCATGCCCTTTTTCGCCAGCGTGTGGAGCTTGTCGATTTCGGCGGCGGTCCACGGCTGCTTGTGGCGTTCGAACTTGTCCTTCATGCCATTTCCTCCGCATCGGGCGCGGCGGCAAGGACGGTGATGGCATCCTCGCGGCCCTGGAATTCGACGTTCTCGCCGACCTCGGCGCCCATCAGGGCGCGGCCGAGCGGCGCGGTGAAGGCGATCCGCCCTGCCGCCGGATCGGCTTCGTCATGCCCGACGATCGTCACGGCGCGCTCGGTACCTGCGAGCCGATAGCGTACCGCGCTGCCGACCCCGACGATCCCGTCCGCGGGCGCGGCCTGCACCTCCGCGGTCGCGTGGCGCGTGGCGACATAGCGCTGGCGGCGCTGCAATTTCTTGCGCGCATCGTCGGTTTCCGCCGCCGCGATGGCGGCTTCGATCTGCGCGAATTCTTCGCCGAGCAGACGGTGTCCGCGCGGGGTTACCAGATTGGCGCCCGGCGGGATCGGCCATTCGAAGACCGGTTCCATATGTTCGTCATCGCTTTCGCGGCGGAACGCTACGCTCACGTTTCTCTCTCGGTATCGGGGAGGGGAAAGGCTCCTTTGCCGTGCGAAGGTGGCGACAAGATGGCGCGCTGTAACCTTGCCGGGCGGCGCGGCGAATTTCCCTTCGATGCCATCCCCCCGCATCCCCCTTTGTTGTGAATGGAGTGAAGAATGAGCAATGTCGTGAAACTGTCGCTGGCCGCTTCGGCCGTTCTGGCCATGGCCGCCGGCGCGATGGCGCCGGGAACCGCTGCTGCGGCCGGAGCGACCGAAAAATGCTTCGGCGTCGCGCTGAAGGGCAAGAATGATTGCGCCGCCGGCCCGGGCACGAGCTGCGCCGGTACCTCGACCGTCAATTATCAGGGCAATGCCTGGAAGTCGGTTCCGGCGGGCACCTGCGTCAAGATGGGCGGCACGCTGACCGCGCATGAGGGCGATGCCAAGCCGGTGCCGCAAAAGAAGAGCTGAGCCCCCGCCGTGTCCGCCTCCACTACCCCCCGGCTACCCCGACGCGCCGGCATAGGACTGAAATCTCAGCATTATGCCGCGCTTCTTGCCGCGGTGGAGGCGGGCACGGCACCCGCCTGGGCCGAAATCCACCCCCAGAATTATTTCGGCCCGGGCGGGCCCCCGCATCGCTGGCTGACCGCGGTCGCCGAGCATATGCCGCTCAGCTTTCATTCGGTCGGCCTGTCGCTGGGGTCGTCGGGGGGCGTCGATCGCGGCGAGATCGATGCGCTGGCGGCGCTGTGCGCGCGCTATGTGCCTGCCATGGTGTCGGACCATCTGAGCTGGAGCAACGGCCCCGGTGACAAATTTCCCGACCTGTTGCCGATGCCCTATACCAGCGCCGCGCTCGCGCATTTAGCGGGCGAAGTGGCGCGCGTGCAGGACCGGCTCGGCCGCACGATCCTGATCGAAAATCCGTCGTGCTATCTTGCCTTTGCGGCAAGCAATTGGTGCGAGGTCGATTTCCTGCACGAACTGTGCCGCCGGACCGGCTGCGGCCTGTTGCTCGACATCAATAACATTCTCGTTTCCGCCCATAATCTGGATCGCGACCCCGAAGCCTGGCTTGACGCATTCGACCCGCGGCTGGTCGGCGAAATTCATGTGGCGGGCCATGCGGTAAAGCCCGATGGCGACGGCGGCACGATCGCCATCGACGATCATGGATCGCCGGTCGGCGCGGCCTGCTGGACTTTGCTCGACCGCTTTCTGCACCGGGCAGGGCCGACGCCGGTGCTCGTCGAATGGGACAGCGACGTTCCGGATTATGCGGTGCTACACGCCGAAGCCGTGCGCGCCGACACGCTCATCGCGGCCTGTTCACCCGTCACCGCCGATGCTTGAGCGCGATCAGGCCGCCATCACCGCGGCGATCAACGGCGGGCCCGACCATTTGCCCGACTGGCTGTTCGCGGGCGATCCGGCGCAGATCCTGCGCGGGCTGCGCGTCCATGCCAATACGATCTCGCACGCGCGGCTCGTCGCGCTGGAGGAGACGTTTCCGCTATGCCGCGATCTGCTGGGCGCCGAAACATTCAACCGGCTGTCGCGGTATTATGTCGAAACAAACGGCGCGCGGCGTCGGGCGTTGGCCGATATCGGCGCCGGCTTTGCCGACTGGCTGCGCGTAAAAGCACCGCCGCCCGCGCAGGACCTCGCCCGGATCGAATGGGCGTGGCTCGAATGTTATCACGCCGCGGACGCGCCCGCGCTGACCTTGGCCGAACTGGCGGGGCAGAGCGAGGCGGCGCTGCTGTCGCTGGCGGTCCGGCGGCATCCCGCCGCGCGGATCGTCCGCCTGTCGAGCGATGCAGCGGCGGCGCTCGACCCCGCGCTCGCGGCGGCACGGCTCGTGCTCCTCGCCCGGCCCGATGCGGAGGTGCGCGTTCACGCGCTTGCCCCTGCCGAAGCCGCGGCGCTGGCGCTGGCCGATGATTTCGGCCCGCTGCGTAACCTGATCGCGCTTCTTGCCGAAAAGCATCCGGGCGGCGGCGCGGCGATCGCGTCGCTGATTGCCGCCGGGGCGCTCGAAACGGCGCAGGAAGAAGGATAGCATGAAGCAGATTGTCGCATTTTACGATCGCGGCGTGGCGATCGTTTCGGGCCGGCTCGCCGAAAGTGTCGCCCTGCTGTTGCTGCGCGTCGCGCTGGGCGGCGTCTTCTGGCGATCGGGGCAGACGAAGGTGATCGAAGGGAGCTTCCTTACCATCGATCCCAACACTTATGATCTGTTCCGCAACGAATTTTCCGGCCTGCCGCTCGACGCATCGATCGCGGTGCCGCTGACGACCTGGGCCGAGCATATCTTCCCTGCGCTGTTGATCATCGGCCTTGCCACCCGCTTTTCGGCGGGCGCGCTGCTGGTGATGACGCTCGTCATCCAGATATTCGTCTTTCCAGACGCGTGGTGGCCGGTCCATTCGCTGTGGACCGCGATGGCCGCGATCCTGATCGTGCGCGGCGGCGGCCTGTTTTCCCTCGACGCCTTGCTTGTTAGGATGCGCGGGAAATGAGCCTCGACGAACCTTCGCTCGCGCGCCTGATGGCCGCTTCGCAGCGGGGGGATCGTGCGGCCTATCGCGCGCTGCTCGGCGATTGCCGGACATGGCTCGCGCGCTATTTCGCGCGGCGGATCGCGCCGCATCAGGTCGACGATCTGATTCAGGAAACTTTGGTGTCGATGCATCGCAAGCTGGCGACCTGGGACAGCGATCGCGCCTTTCTGCCGTGGCTCGCCGCCATCGCGCGCTATCGCTGGATCGACATGCTGCGCCGCCAGCGTGACGAGGCCGAGCTCGGCGACAATGACGCCGCCGTGGGCGCCGAGGACGAAGCGGTGCATGCGCGGCTCAGCCTCGATCATCTGCTCGCGCTGTTGCCGCCGAAACAGGCGCAGGCGATCACGCTGGTCAAGATCGAGGGCGCGTCGATCGCCGAGGCATCGCGGATTTGCGGGCAGAGCGAATCGCTGGTGAAGGTGAATATTCATCGCGGCTTGAAAAAGCTCAGCCAATATATTGAAAGCGAATGACATGACGGACGTATCGATCGACGATCTGATCGACGGCCTGGCCGATGATCTGAAGCCGATCCGGCCGCGCCGGCTGCTGCGCGGCGGGGCCTGGACCGCGGCGGCGTGGCTGATCGGCGGCGGCACCCTGCTGTGGCTGCTGGGGATGCGGCACGATCTGGCTCATGGTGCCTCTATGGCGCCGATGCCGATGTTCGCCTTCTGGCTGATCGTCGCGCTGGGACTGGCCGCAACCTGGAGCGCCTTGCGCATGGGGCTGCCCGGAGTCGGGCGCGACTATAGCGGGTGGCGCTGGGCCGGGCTCGCGGCGCTCGCGCTGCCGCTGACGGCGCTCGTCGTCGGGCTGGGCGATACCCATGCGGCGATGCACGGGATGGACCCGCACGGCGGGATGCGCTGCACGCTCGACGGACTGGTTGCCGGGCTCGGGGTCGGAGCCGCGCTGTTCGCGTGGTTGAAGGGCGGTGCCCCGACCTCGCTCGAACGCGCCGGCTGGGTTGTCGGGGTCGCGGCAGGTGCGGCGGGTGCGGCGGTGCTCGCGCTTCATTGTTCGTCGGACAATATGGTCCATATCGCGCTGTGGCACGGGCTTGTCGTCATCCTGTCGGCGATTGCCGGGCGCCTGATCCTGCCGCCGCTGCTGCGCTGGTAGGACGGACTGGACAGTGTGTCCTCTCTGTGTTAGGCGACTAATACAGAGGAGATTGATGATGCGAAACCGGTTGATTGGCGTTTTGCCGCTGGCGCTTGTGATGGCGACCGCGGCCTGTGGCGGATCTTTCACGATCGACAGCGACAAGGACAGCAAGTCGGGTGCCCGCGATGCGGGACCGGTTACCACCCGCGGCTTCGCGCTGAACGGCTTCACCGGCGTCAAGGTCACCGGCCCCGACGATGTCACGATTCGCCAGGGCGACGCCTTCGCCATCACGGCCAAGGGGCCGCAAGGCGAGCTCGACCAGCTCGAGATCGTGACCGACGGCTCGACATTGTCGATCGGCCGCAAGCGCGACGGCTTCAGCTTCGGCGGGCGCGACCATGAGGGTGTCGAGATCAGCATCACCATGCCGAAACTGTCGATGCTGCGCCTGACCGGATCGGGTTCGATCGACGCCGACAGCGTCGATGGCGACGCGCTGGAGGCGACGGTGACCGGATCGGGCGACCTCAAGGTCGCGAAGATGACCGGACAGAGCGCTAAAATCGCGATCTCGGGGTCTGGCGACGTCGATATCGGCGGCGGTACGGTCAATTCGGGCGCGATCAGCGTGACCGGATCGGGCGACGTCGATGCCAAGGGGCTTGCGGCGCAGACGCTCGACGTGTCGGTCGCGGGATCGGGCAATGTCGAAGGACAGGCGAGCGGCACCGCGTCGATCAATATCCTGGGGTCGGGCGATGTGACGCTGACCGGTGGCGCGACCTGCACCTCGCGCGAAATGGGATCGGGAACCGCAACCTGCAAATGATCGCGCGCTGGTGCCGCCGCCGCGAACCGGTTAAGGCAGCGGCATGACCAGCATCATGCGATGGGCCGCGATCGCGGCGACCGCCCTCTTGTCCGCTGCGTCGGCGCACGCCGCCGAAAAGCGCTTCGGCCTCACCAGTTTCGCGGCGATCGAAGTCGGCGCCGATGTCGATGTCGAGGTGGTGGCACGCGCGCCGGTGAGCGCCGTGGCAACGGGATCGCAGGATGCGCTCGACCGGCTGACCGTCGAAAATCGCGACGGACGGCTGGTGATCGGGATGCGCCAGTTCGCGGGTGACGACCGCCGCGGCAGTTCGCCGGGCGCGGTGCTGCTCCGCATCAACGCCGCGACGCTGCAATCGGCAACGCTGGTCGGTGCGGGGTCGCTTCACATCGACGGGATGAAGGGCCAGCGCGTCGCACTCGGACTGCGCGGTCCGGGCAAGCTGAGCGTCGACGCGGTCGATACCGACCGGTTGGCGGTCGCGATGATCGGCAACGGCACGCTGACGCTCGCCGGCAAGGCGAAGCAGGCGCAGATGACGCTATCGGGTTCGGGAGTCGTCGATGCCGGCAAGCTGGCGGTCGACGGACTGATTTCGGACAGCGAAGGGACGGGCGACCATATCTTCAACGCGGTCAAATCGGCCGCGATCACCACGCGCGGCAGCGGCAAGACCGTGGTGCTGGGGCGCCCCGTCTGCACCGTGCGCAACGTCGGCACCGGCACGGTGGCGTGCGGCAGGGCGCGCTAGGGCGCGCGGCGGGACACGGAAGGGACGCTGGCGTGAGCGATGATTTTCTTCAGGGCACCGTGCATCAGGCGGCCGACGATATGCAGGCCGCGATATGCGCCGATCCGGCGGTCTTCGCGCTGTGGCAAGGGCTGACGCCGCTCGGGCGCAATGAATTCATCTGCTGGGTGGAAGATGCGAAGCAGGCGCCGACGCGCGCCCGGCGCATCGGCCGGACCGTCGAGGAGTTGCAGGAAGGCAAGAAGCGCCCCTGCTGCTGGGCGGGGTGCATCCACCGCACCGACAAGGCGCCAAGCCGGTGGCAACAGGCGGTGCTGATCGACGGCAAGGCGAAGGCGCGCTAGGCTGAGCGGCCGACCTAGGGCCGGGGAGACAGCGCGTCGATCAGCGACGCCGTGCCGCTGCCGCGGCGGGCGGGACGGGGCTGGTCGGGGTGCGGCGCCCAGCCGCTGAAATGGATGATACGGAATTGCTCGGCGATGCGGCCGTCGGGGTCGGCGCCTTCGGAAAAGGCGGCCGCGATGCGCGCAGCTTCGGCGCGTGTCAGCGGCAGCGGCGTCGGCGTGAGGCGGCTCGTGAGGCCCGCCGCGCGCAGATCGCGCACAAGCCCCGGCAGCGCCGCATAGCGCACGGTCAGCGCCTCGACATCGACGACGGGCAACGCAAAGCCGGTGCGCTGGAGCAGATTGCCCATCGCCGCAAGGTCGATCTGCGGATGCATCCGCGCGATGGTGCGCACGCCCTCTGCCATCGTCGCACGGCGCAGGCGCGGCAGGCTGCCGTCGCCGACAAAGGCGCCGAGCAGCAGGCCATCGGGCGCCAGCAGCGCGCGCAGCCGTACAAGCGCACCCGGAACGTCGTTCACGGCGTCGAGACCGCCGGGCCAGACGATCAGATCATATTGGCCGAGCGGCAGGTCGATCGCATCGACCTCACCCACCATCGCGCCGGTCGCCGCGGCGAGCCGCGGTCCGGCCTCGAAGAGGTCGAGCGCCCGCCCGCGCGCGCGCAGCGCATCGGCAAGCGCCGCATCGTGGGCGCCGATCAGCAAGATGCGGTCGAAGTCGCGCGTGACCATGTCCAGCCGGTCGAGAAGCGTTTCAGCCAAGATTGGAGCAAGGAAATTGGCGTCGGGGGGCAGGCGCGCCAGCCGGTCGCGCTGGGCGCGGTGGCGGGCGGCGGAAAAGAGCGACGGCGGCTGCGACATGGGCGCGCTTGTGCCGCCGGGCGCGATGTTTCACAAGAGGCCGATGGCGACGATGGCCGAAGACAGCGAGGATGATGCGCCGGCGCCGGCGGCACCTGCTCTGTCGCGCGGCATTCGCCGACTGGGCACGGCGCTGCTCGATTATGCGCTGCCGCCGCGTTGTCCGGGGTGCGGCCTGGTAGTGGGTGAGGTCGGGCAGTTCTGCCTCGATTGCTGGAATTCGCTGCATTTTCTGGATGGCCCTTCGTGCGCCCGCTGTTCGGTGCCGCTGCCGACGGCGCTCCCCGGCGTCGCGAGCGAATGCGGGGCGTGCCTGGCCGATCCGCCCCCGTTCGACGGCGCGCCAGCGGCTTTGGCCTATGGGCCCGTCGCACGGACGGTGGCGCTACGGCTCAAATATGGACGGCGCCTTGGCCATGCCCGGCTGATGGCGCGCCTTATGGCGCGGCCTTTCGAGGCGCTGGCGGGCGAAGCCGAACCGCTGCTCGTGCCCGTTCCGTTGCACCGCTGGCGGCTCTGGTCGCGCGGCTTCAATCAGGCGGCGCTGATCGCCGACGAGTTGGCGCGGCTCACCGGCGCGGCGCATGATCCGCATCTGCTCGTCCGGCGCAAGGCGACCGCGGCACTGCGCGGCAAGGGGCGCCGCGAGCGCGAGAAGATCGTTGCGGGGGCCTTTGCGCTGGCGCCCGATGCCAAGACGCGCGCCGCGGGCCGGCATCTCATTCTCATCGATGATGTGCATGCGAGCGGGGCGACGCTGCGCGCGCGTGTCGGCGCTCTGCTGGGCGCGCGTCGTCCACGACGTGCCGGTCAATGCCGCGCCATTTGACTTTGCGGCGCTCGATTCCGATATGCAGCGGTGAAAGGATGAAATCAGTCCCATGGCCAGGATCGAAGTCTATACCAAATTCCTCTGCCCCTATTGCACGCGGGCGAAGGCGCTGCTCGAGAACAAGGGCGCCGCGTTCGAGGAGATCGACGTGACGATGGACCGCGCCGGGTTCGACGCGATGGTCGCACGGGCTGGCGGTCGCCGCACGGTGCCGCAGGTGTTCATCGATGGCCAGCATATCGGCGGCAGCGACGATCTGGCGGCGCTCGATGCGCGGGGTGGGCTCGACCCGCTGCTCGGCGCGGGCTGACCCTTGATTGTCTTCGATCTCTGCTGCGACGCCGGGGATCACCGGTTCGAGGCCTGGTTCGCGAGCAGCGACAGCTTCGCCGACCAGCAGGCCCGCGGCCTGATCGCCTGTCCGGTGTGCGGCGATAGCCGGGTGAAGAAGGCGGTGATGGCGCCGCGCATCGGCGCCAAGTCGAACCAGCAGGCGGTCGCCGCGCCGACACCCGCACCGGCACCCGATGCGCCGCCGTCCGCCGAAATGGTCCGCACCGTCCTGGCGGCGATTGCCGCGAAGCAGGCCGAGATGTTGCCGCAGTCGCGCTGGGTCGGACGCGATTTTGCCGATGCCGCGCGTGCGATGCACGAAGGCCGCGCGCCCGAAAACCTGATCCACGGACAAACCTCGCCCGAAGAGGCGCAGGCGCTGCATGACGACGGGATCGCCGCCATGCCACTCCTCGTCCCGATCGCGCCGCCCGGCGCGATCAACTGACCGCGCCGATTGACGCTGCGCGCCTTGCCCCGCTAAACGAGCGCCGACGCGCCCGTAGCTCAGCAGGATAGAGCATCAGATTCCTAATCTGGGGGCCACAGGTTCGAATCCTGTCGGGCGCACCACATGCGATATGAGATTGATATAATCATTTAGATTATGAGAACGGTCGGGACGATCGACGCCGTTCTGCGCGCTTCGTGCAGACGATTGCCACCGGGCGGCTGGAAGAGGGCGCGGCGGGTGACTTTGTAGTCGCCGGCGCGGCGACGCTGGTCGCGGCGAACGGCAAGCTCTATGGCTTCTGGTATCGCCCCGAAGACAAGATGGGCAGCCCGTGGAATGCGGTGAGGGAAGGCGGCCTTGCGGGCGCCGACCTCGGCAAGTGTCGCGCGGCGCTCTATCCGTCTTCCTGATATCGAGGACGCCCTTTTCATGACCCTGCCATTTGCCGTTGCAGCACCTACTGCCGAGATTGCCGGCAGCGCCGATCGCTTTCCGGTTCGCCGTATTTTTTGCGTCGGCAAGAATTACGCCGATCATGCGCGCGAAATGGGCGGCGATCCGACGCGTGAGCCGCCCTTCTTCTTTTCGAAGCCCGCCGACGCGCTGGTCGGAGCGACCGCCGACATCGCGATGCCGCCGCGCACCGACAATCTGCATCACGAGATCGAGCTGGTGGTGGCGCTGGGCAAAGGCGGTGCGAATATCGCGGCGGCCGACGCTCTGTCGCACGTCTTCGGCTATGCCGTCGGCAACGACCTGACGCGCCGCGATCTTCAGGCCGAGGCCAAGGCGGGCGGGCGGCCCTGGGACATGGCGAAGGGTTTCGACCACAGCGCCGTGCTGTCGCCGATCGTCCCCGTGGTCGCGGTCGGTCATCCGGCAAGCGCGCGGATCTGGCTGTCGGTCAATGGCGAGGCGCGGCAGGAGGGCGACATCGCCGACATGATCTGGCCGGTAGCCGACATCATTGCCGAGCTGTCGGCCTATGTCGAACTGCGGCCCGGCGACCTGATCTACACCGGCACGCCCGCGGGGGTGGGCCGTATCGTCCGGGGCGATGTCGTCGAAGGCGGTGTCGATGGCGTCGGGACCATCGCCAACCGCTTTCTATAAAGGTTTCGGCACAGCCGGAAAGCCGACCAGCGCGTCAGTGCGCCGCGGCGCCGCCGAGGCCGTCGATCTTTTTCGATTGCTTGGCGATCAGGCCGGGGAAGAAGCGCGCGAGGGGGCCGAGGCGGCGCGCCATCTTGCCGACGGGGACATGCACGCGGTCGCCGTGAACGGCATCCCACGCTGCCTTTGCGACATCTTGCACCGGCGAGATTTCGAAACCGCTCGCCGACAGGCGGTCGCGGGCCGGCTCGTTGCTGTCGGCGCTGACCTGATCGAGCAAAGGCGTGTCGATGAAGCCGGGCATCAGCGAGCGAACCTTGATCCCGTATTTGGCGAACTCGATCTCCAGCCCCTCGGTCAGCCCGCGCACCGCGAACTTCGTCGCCGAATAGACGGCAAGCCCGGCGACGCCATAGAAGCCCGACGCCGATCCGGTGTTGAGGATCGCCGATCCGGGGGTCGCGCGCAGCAACGGCATCGCCATGTAGATGCCGTTGACGACGCCGCCGAAATTGATCGCAATCAGCCGGTCCGCCTCTTCGGGCGGCATGTCGAGGAACTGGCCGCCCGATCCGATACCGGCGTTGTTGAACAGGACGTCGAGGCGACCGCCGCTCGCGGCTGCGAATTCGGCAAGGGCAGCTTTCCATTGGTCGCGGTCGCGTACGTCCATGACATGGCGCGACGAGGCGCCTTCGGGAAGCAGCGCGGCGGTTTCGTCGATGCCCTGTTTGTTGACGTCGGCGATCCCGACGAACCAACCCTGCGCCGCGAAATATTGCGCGGTGGCACGGCCGATGCCCGATCCGCCGCCGGTGATGAATATCGCCTTCCGTGCCATCCCGTCCTCCCTGACATGTTTGTCAGTAGAGAACAGGCGAAGTTGACGCGCCCGTCAAGCGCAATCGCGGCGCCCGGCGCAAACGGGCTTTGACAGCGATGCGCGCGGCGATATGGAGCAAGTGGGGTCGCAGGGGAGTGTCAGACGATGAACAGGCTGTTTTTGGCCGCCGCACTGGCGGTCGTTTCGATCCCAACGGCTGCAACCGCACAGGCTCCGAATGCCGCGCCGACGATCGGCGACTATGTCGCGGCCATGCGCACGACAATCGGGACGGTATTCGAGGGCGGTATCCAGATTCAAGCCGTGGACGCCGAAGACAATACGCTGGTGATTACGGTCACCGGACCCGACGGATGGCGGGCCGACGCAACGCCGCAACAGGTTTCCGACGCCCTCGTCACGGGCTTCTGCGAAACCTCGCCCGAATTCTTCCGGTCCAGCCACATCACGATGCGCGTCGATTCGATCGATATGAAGGCCAAGACGAAGGGGCCGGTGGTCACGGATTGCCCATCGGGCGGCGCGTGAGGGCGTCGCACGTCGTTGCGCCGCCTCTGGACGTCCGCCTCCTTTCACCCTATGTTCATGCACCAGCGCGCTATATGCGGCGCGTTGGATTGGAATAGGGGCGATTCTTGCGGTTATTGCTGACCCTTTTGGCGCTGCTCACCGGCTTCGCGACTGCGGACCGGGCGATGGCGGCGCCTGCCACGCCCGTGGCAATGGGGTCGCTGGTCCTGCTCGCCGAAAGCGCGAACAAGGCCGAGGCGACCGATAGCGAACGCCGACCGACCACGACGGCCCCGACCCGCCGCACGACGAGCGGCGGTAGCGGCAAGCCGCGCAAGGCGGCTCCGCCGCATCTTCCCGGCCTCCTCACCGGCAGCGACCGCGCGCTCGAATAGCCTTTCGGCATTGCCCTGACGGGCCAGGCTCCGATGATCGGGGCCTTTTTCTGCATATTCGTGCGGCGCGTCCGCCACCCTTTTCGATAATCCAAGGAAATCCGCCATGTTCGGCAGCATTGCCAAGAGCCTGTTCGGCTCGTCCAACGACCGCTACGTCAATTCGATCCGCAAGACCGTCGCCAAGATCAACGCCTTCGAGCCCGAAATGGAAGCGAAGAGCGACGAGGAATTGAAGGCGCAGACCCCGAAGTTCCGCGCCCGGCTCGATGCCGGCGAAACGCTCGACGACATCCTGCCCGAAGCCTTTGCGACGGTTCGCGAAGCGGCAAAGCGCACGCTCGGCATGCGCCATTTCGACGTGCAGATGATTGGCGGCATCGTCCTCCACCGCGGCGAAATCGCCGAAATGGCGACGGGCGAAGGCAAGACGCTGATGGCCACTTTGCCCTGCTATCTGAATGCGCTCGAGAGCAAGGGCGTTCACGTCGTCACCGTGAACGATTATCTGGCCCGCCGCGACGCCGAGTGGATGGGCACCGTTTATGGCTTTCTGGGGCTGACGACCGGGATCATCGTTCCCAACCTCAACGAAACCGAACGCCGCGCCGCCTATAACAGCGACATCACCTATGCGACGAACAACGAGCTGGGTTTCGATTATCTGCGCGACAACATGAAATATGACCGCGGCCAGATGGTCCACCGCCCGTTCAATTTCGGCATCGTCGACGAAGTCGATTCGATCCTGATCGACGAAGCGCGTACGCCGCTGATCATCTCCGGCCCGACCGACGACAAATCCGAACTCTATATCCGCGTCAACGAAGTGGTCCTTCAGCTCGGCGAAGAGGATTATGAGAAGGACGAAAAGGCGAAGTCGATCAGCCTGACCGAAGAAGGCACCGAGCATGTCGAGCGATTGCTCGAAAACGCCGGGCTGCTCCAGGGCAGCAACCTCTACGATATCGAGAACACGCAGGTCGTCCATCACGTCAACCAGGCGCTGAAAGCCATCGTGATGTTCCGCCGCGACACCGACTATATCGTCAAGGACGGCAAGGTCGTTATCATCGACGAATTCACCGGCCGCATGATGGATGGCCGCCGCTGGTCCGACGGCCTGCACCAGGCGGTCGAGGCGAAGGAGGGCGTGAATATCGAGCCCGAAAACCAGACGCTCGCCTCGATCACCTTCCAGAATTATTTCCGCATGTATCCCAAGCTGAGCGGGATGACCGGCACCGCGGCGACCGAGGCGGCCGAATTCTTCGAAATCTACAAGATGAACGTCGTCACCATCCCGACGAACCGCCCGATCGCGCGCATCGATGAGGAAGATGAATTCTACAAGAATATCACCGACAAGTTCGGCGCGATCGCACGCACGATCCGCGATGCGAACGAGCGCGGCCAGCCGGTGCTGGTCGGCACGGTGTCGATCGAGAAGTCCGAGCTTCTGTCCTCCTATCTCGAAAAGGAAGGCGTGCCGCACAGCGTCCTCAACGCGCGCTTCCATGAAAGCGAAGCGCATATCGTCGCGCAGGCCGGCCGCGCCGGCGCGGTGACGATCGCGACGAACATGGCGGGCCGCGGCACCGACATCAAACTCGGCGGCAGCGAAGAATTCCGCATTGAGGACGAGCTGAAGGACATGCCCGAAGGCGCCGAACGCGACGCCGCCGAGGCGCGAATCCGCGAGGAAGTCGCCGCCGAGCGAGAGGCGGTGAAGGCCGCCGGCGGGTTGTTCGTGCTCGCCACCGAGCGCCACGAAAGCCGCCGCATCGACAACCAGCTGCGTGGCCGTTCCGGCCGTCAGGGCGACCCCGGCCTGTCGAAATTCTACCTCTGCCTCGACGACGATCTGCTTCGCATCTTCGGTCCCGACACGCTGTTCGCCAAGATGATGAACAAGAATCTCGAGGATGGCGAAGCGATCGGATCGAAGTGGCTGTCGAAGGCGATCGAGACCGCGCAGAAGAAGGTCGAGGCGCGCAACTACGACATCCGCAAGCAGGTGGTCGAATATGACAACGTCATGAACGACCAGCGCAAGGTGATCTACGAACAGCGCGGCGAGATCATCGACAGCGAAACGGTCGATGACGCGATGACGGCGATGCGTGCCGAAACGGTCAATGCGATCGTCGCCGATGCGTGCCCGCCGGGCAGCTATCCCGAGCAATGGGACATCGAGGCGATGAAGGAGCGGGTGGCGAACATCCTCGACCTCAGCCCGCCGTTCGATGAATGGATGCAGGAAGATGCGGTCGACGCCGAAATCTTCGAGGAGCGCATCCAGCAGATGGCCGACGCGGCCGCCGCCGAAAAGGCGGCGCAAGTCGACCAGGAAAGCTGGCGCGGTATCGAAAAGTCGATCCTGCTCCAGACGCTGGACCATCATTGGAAGGACCATCTCGCGACGCTTGACGCATTGCGGCAGGCGATCTTCCTGCGCGCCTATGCGCAAAAGCAGCCGATCAACGAATATAAGGCCGAGGCTTTCGGGCTGTTCGAACGGATGCTGCAGAATATCCGCGAGGATGTGACGCGCACCGTGGCGCGGATCGATTTCCAGTTCCAGGAACCCGAACCGATGCCGTTACCCGACCTGCCGGACTTCCTGACGACGCACATCGATCCCTTCACGGGCGAGGACAACAGTGCCGATATAGACGGCGGATCGCTGGGCGTGATCGCCGACACGCTGCCGCCGATGCAGGTGCCGCGCCCCGATCTTCCCGAAGGCGAAAATCCCTATGCCGCGCTGGAGATCAGCCGCAACGCGCCGTGCCCCTGTGGTTCGGGCCGCAAGTACAAGCACTGCCACGGGCAGCTTTGACGGCATAGGACGGCGGGGCCGCGCGCCGGTGCGCGCGGCCCTTCGCGCCGTGACGAGGCCGCTTGCCATCGCGCGGCGGCGCGATTAGCATCTTTCCCATAAGCTTGGTGGCCGCGTAGCCGCCGGGCGACGTAGCAGGTCGGAACAGGGCGCCGCGTTTATCGTGCGCGGTTGGCGTAGCTGTTGCGTGGAAAGGGTCGGAGCATTTCCTTCTTCGACGAGATGATAACCGGGGATGGCGGGACCAGGCCGCCCTATCGCGAATATTGCGAATGGTTCGATGCCGAGGATGCCCAGCGCATCCAGCGCAAGACGCAGCAGGCCGAAGCCTTTTTTCGCACCACTGGCATTACCTTCAACGTCTATGGCGAGGCCGACGCCGACGAGCGGCTGATCCCGTTCGACGTCGTGCCGCGGATCATCGCTGCGGGCGAATGGCGGCGCCTGTCGCGCGGGATCGAACAGCGGGTGCGCGCGCTCAACGCCTTTCTCTACGATATTTATCACCGGCAGGAGATTTTGCGTGCCGGCCGGGTGCCGACCGCGTTGATCGCGCGCAACGATGCCTTCCTGCCGATGATGATGGGCATGGATCCGCCCGGCGGCGTCTATACCCATATCAGCGGCATCGATATCGTCCGCACCGGTGCCGACGAATTCTATGTGCTGGAGGATAATGCCCGCACCCCGTCGGGGGTGTCCTATATGCTCGAGAATCGCGAAACGATGCTCCAGATGTTTCCCGAGCTGTTCGCGAAAGTGCCGGTGCGCGAGGTCGGCGACTATCCGATCAACCTCCTGAAATCGCTGTCGGCCTGTGCGCCGCCGATGTGCGGCGGTACGCCGACTGTCGCGGTGCTGACGCCGGGCATCCACAACAGCGCCTATTTCGAGCACAGCTTCCTAGCCGATCAGATGGGCGCCGAACTGGTCGAAGGGCATGACCTGCGCGTCGTCGATGGCCGGGTCGCGATGCGCACGACGCAGGGCTATCGCGCGATCCACGTTCTTTACCGCCGCGTCGACGATGACTTTCTCGACCCGCTGAATTTCCGTCCCGATTCGATGCTGGGAGTGCCGGGGATATGGGACGTCTATCGCGCGGGCGGCATCACGATTGCCAATGCGCCGGGGACCGGGATCGCCGATGACAAGGCGCTCTATAGTTACATGCCCGACATCATCGAATTCTACACCGGCGAAAAGGCGCTGTTGCCCAACGTGCCGACGTGGCGATGCAGCGAGCCCGAACATCTGCGCGAGGTGCTCGACCGGCTTCCCGAACTGGTGGTGAAGGAAGTGCACGGGTCGGGCGGCTATGGAATGCTCGTCGGGCCGACCGCAAGCCGGAAGGAAATCGCAGCGTTCCGCGCCAAGCTGGAGGCAAACCCCGGCAATTATATCGCCCAGCCGACCCTGTCGCTTTCGACGGTGCCGATCTTCACCAAAAAGGGCCTTGCGCCGCGGCATGTCGATCTGCGCCCCTTTGTCCTGATGTCGCCGCAGGGCATCACCATCACCCCCGGCGGCCTGACGCGCGTCGCGATGACGAGGGGATCGCTGGTCGTGAACAGCAGCCAGGGCGGCGGCACCAAGGACACCTGGGTGTTGGAGGACTGACGGCGATGCTAGGCAAAACCGCAGGCAGCCTCTTCTGGATGGCGCGCTATCTTGAACGAAGCGAGAATAATGCGCGACTGATCGACGCGGGCTTTCGCATCGCGCTCACCCGGTCGCAGACGGCGCCCGCCGAATGGCGCTCGATATTGGAAACCGCGGGGGTCGATCAGGCGTTCCTGGCGACGCACGATGATTACAGCTCGGCGCGCGTGGTCGATTTCCTGCTGCGCGACCCGGCCAACCCGTCGAGCATCCTGTCGATCGTCAAGCACGCGCGCGACAATGCGCGCACCGCGCGTACCGCGCTGACGCGCGAGGTGTGGGAGGCGGTGAATACGAGCTGGATGACGTTGACCGACCTGCTCAAGCGGCCGGTGCGCGAGGACGATCTGCCCGACGTGCTCGCCGCGATCGGTCAGCAGAGTGCGCAGGTGCGCGGTGCGCTGACCGGCACGATGCTGCGCAACGATGGTTATAATTTCGCGCGGCTGGGAACCTTCCTCGAACGCGCCGACAACACGGCGCGCATCCTCGACGTCAAATATTATCTGCTGCTGCCCTCGGTCGCGCATATCGGCACCTCGATCGACAATGTGCAGTGGGAGACGATCCTGCGGTCGGTGTCGGCGCACCGCGCCTATCGCTGGCTCTACGGAGCCGAGATCAGCGCGCTCAAGATCGCCGAATTCCTGATCCTTTATGGCCAGATGCCGCGCAGCCTCGCCTTTTGCTGCGCCAAGATGCAGGACAATCTTGCCTGGCTGCAGCGCGGCTATGGCGAAGAGACCGAGGCAGGGCGGATGGCCGATGCCCTGTGCCGGCAAAAGCTCGCGGGGCCGATCCAGGCGATCTTCGATGGTGGCCTGCACGAATATCTGACCGATTTCCTGTCCGCCAATTCGGCGCTCGCGATGCAGATCGAGCGCGATTACCGTTTCGTGGAGTGACGATGTTCCTGCGTGTCGATCATACCACCCATTATCGCTATGACGCTCCCGTCGGCTATGCGCTGCAACAACTGCGCCTGACCCCCAAGGACCGGCCGGGCCAGCAGCGGATCCACGACTGGACGATCGAGGTCGAGGGCGGGGAAAAGCAGCTCCATTATGTCGATCATCACGGCAATGGCGTCGATCTGATCGCGGTGCACGGCGGCGATGCCGAACTTGTCATCCGGTGCCACGGCGCGGTCGAACTGCTCACCACCGACGGGGTGATCGGGGCGCATCGCGGGGCGATGCCGCTGTGGATCTTCCTCCGCCCGACGCCGCTTACGCGTGCGGGACGGGGCGTGCGCGCGCTGACCGCCGGATTGGGCCGCGACTTCGCGAACGATATCGAACGCGCGCATGCGCTGTCGGCGGCTATCCTCGACCGCCTGGCCTATCGCATCGGCGTCACCGATGCCGAGACAACCGCCGAACAGGCGCTGGGGGGCGAGGGCGGGGTGTGCCAGGATCACGCCCATATCTTCATCGCCGCGATGCGCCATCTGGGCCACCCCGCGCGTTATGTTTCGGGCTATCTCAGCATGGACGACCGCACCCATCAGGACGCCACCCACGCCTGGGCCGAGGCCTATTTCGACCATATCGGCTGGATCGGTTTCGACGTCAGCAATGGCCATTCGCCCGACCAGCGCTATATCCGCGTCGCGACGGGGCTCGATTATCGCGACGCCGCCCCGGTTCGAGGCATGCGCTATGGTGCGGCGCAGGAAAATCTGGTTGTCCAATTGCAGGTGCAGCAATAATCGGGACAGCACAGGGGCGGGACGGGGATTCGATGACCTATTGCGTGGGCATGCGT
Source organism: Sphingopyxis sp. GC21 (assembly GCF_025727575.1). Classification (NCBI taxonomy): domain Bacteria; kingdom Pseudomonadati; phylum Pseudomonadota; class Alphaproteobacteria; order Sphingomonadales; family Sphingopyxidaceae; genus Sphingopyxis; species Sphingopyxis sp. GC21. The sequence continues at coordinate 384,090 of NZ_CP095845.1, forward strand.
TTGAACAAGGGGCTGGTGTTCATGTCGGACACCCGCACCAACGCCGGCGTCGATGACATATCGCAGGTGCGCAAGATGCGCAGCTGGCACGTGCCGGGCGAGCGCGTGATCACGCTGATGTCGGCGGGCAATCTGGCGACCACGCAAGCGGTCGTCAGCCTGCTCGACGAACGCACCAAGGCGCCTGAAGAACGTCAGCCGTCGATCCTGCAGGCGCCGTCGATGTTCCAGGTCGCGACGATCGTCGGGGAAACGCTGCGCCAGATCGTGCTGCGCTACGGCGCCGAAGGGCCGGCCGCCGAATCGATCTTTCGCGCCTCGTTGATCGTCGGCGGGCAGATTGCCGGCGCCGAACCGCGCCTGTTCCTGATCTATCCCGAGGGCAATTTCATCGAAGCGGGGGAGGATAATCCCTTCTTCCAGATCGGCGAAACCAAATATGGCCGCCCGATCATCGTGCGGTCCTACGATCCCGCCATGTCGTTCGAGGATGCGGTCAAGCTGCTGTGCGTCTCGTTCGATTCGACGATCCGCGCCAACGCCGGGGTCGACCTGCCGATCGACCTGAAGGTCCACGAACGCGACGATTTCCACGGCGTCCACGAACGCCGCTTCGAACGCGACGATCCCTATTTCCACAATGTGTCGCACGGCTGGGCCGAGGCACTGGGCATTGCCCTGGCCGAACTGCCGGACTTTCATTTCTAAATCCCCCTCCCGCTTGCGGGAGGGGTTAGGGTTACCGGTTCTTCCGGCCTTCGATCAGCCCGTCGACCAAGCTCGGGTCCGCCAGCGTCGACGTGTCGCCGAGCGAGCCGAAGTCATTTTCCGCGATCTTGCGCAGAATCCGCCGCATGATCTTGCCCGACCGGGTCTTGGGAAGGGCGGGGGTCAGGTGGATATGGTCGGGCGTCGCGATCGGGCCGATTTCCGTGCGCACCTGCTGCCGTAGCGCGGCGGCAATCTCTTCGGTCGGCTCGACCCCCGCATTCAGCGTGACATAGGCGTAGATGCCTTGGCCCTTGATGTCGTGCGGAAAGCCGACGACCGCGGCTTCGGCGACCAGATCGTGCAGCACGAGCGCGCTTTCGACCTCGGCAGTGCCCATGCGGTGGCCCGAGACGTTGATGACATCGTCGACCCGCCCGGTGATCCGCCAATAGCCCTCGGCATCGCGGCGGCAGCCGTCGCCGGTGAAATATTTGCCCTTGTAGGTCGAAAAATAGGTCTGAATGAAGCGGTCATGGTCGCCATAGACCGTCCGCGCCTGCCCCGGCCAGCTGTGCGTGATGCACAGATTGCCCTCGGTCGCGCCGCCGACCTGTTCGTCGGCAAGCACCGCGCCATCCGCATCGACGAGCTGCGGCCGAACGCCGAAGAAGGGGCGCCCCGCGCTGCCCGGCTGCATCGGATGCGCGCCGGGAAGCGTCGTGATCATGATGCCGCCGGTCTCGGTCTGCCACCAGGTATCGACGACGGGGATGCGGCCCTTGCCGACGAGCTGGTGATACCAACGCCATGCCTCGGGATTGATCGGTTCGCCGACGCTCCCGAGCAGCCGGAGCGTCGACAGGTCGTGGCGCGTCACATAATCGTCGCCTTCGCGCATCAGCGCACGGATCGCGGTCGGCGCGGTGTAGAGAATGTTGACCCGGTGCTTGTCGACGACCTGCCAGAAGCGATCGTGATCGGGGTAGTTGGGGACGCCTTCGAACATCAGCGTCGTCGCGCCATTCTGAAGCGGGCCGTAGACGACATAGCTGTGCCCCGTGACCCAGCCGATGTCGGCGGTGCACCAGAAGATTTCGCCCGGCCGATAATCGAACCCGTACCAGAAGGTAGACGCGGTCCACACGCTGTAGCCGCCGACGGTGTGCAGCACGCCCTTGGGCTTACCCGTCGATCCTGAGGTGTAGAGGATGAACAGCGGGTCTTCGGCGCCCATCGGCTCGCACGGGCAGTCCGCGTCGACATCGGCCGACAGCGCGTCGTAACAATGGTCGCGGCCTTCGCGCATCGCGACGTCGCCGCCGGTGTGCGCGATGACGAGCACGCCCTTTACCTCGACGCGATCGAGTGCCTTGTCGACATTGGCCTTAAGCGGGATCGTCTTGCCGCCGCGCAGTCCTTCGTCGGCACAGATCACCCAGTCGCTGCCGCAATCCTCGATCCGCCCGTGGATCGCCTCGGGCGAAAAGCCGCCGAAGATGACGCTGTGGATCGCGCCGATGCGCGCGCAGGCGAGCATCGCCATCGCGCCTTCGGGGATCATCGGCATATAGATGGTGACGCGGTCGCCCTTGCGGACACCCATCTTCTTGAGCGTGTTGGCCATGCGGATCGTGTCGGCGAGCAGCGCGGCATAGCTGATGTGCCGCACCTCGCCATCGGGGGCGTCGGGTTCGAAGATGATCGCGGTGCGCATCCCATGGCCCGCGGCGACATGGCGGTCCAGCGCATTGTGGCAGAGGTTGAGAACGCCGTCCTCATACCATTTGATGCTGACGGGATCGTAGGACCAGCCCGCGATCTTCGTTGGCGGCGTCATCCAGTCGATGCGCTGCGCCTGATCGGCCCAGAAACCGTCGGGATCGTCGATGCTGGCGGCGTAGAGCCGGTCATAATCGGCCGCGCTGCAATGCGTGTTCGCGGCGGCATCGGCGGGCACGGGGACGAAGGGTTCGGAGGGGGGTAGTTCGGACACTGCATCTCTCCTCTATTTGCTATCCCCTTAGCCGTTCGCATCGAGCGAAGTCGAGATGCCCTATCGTCATTGCGCGCCGTCGTAGTGTCTCGACTTCGCTCGACACGAACGGGGGAGGAGTATTATGCGGCTGCCCGATGGCGTGGACGAAAGGACGAAGGATGGCCGGGATCGAGAAAATGACAGCAGGCCTGCTCGATACGCTCGGCGTGGAGCACGCGCTGTACACCCAGGGTTCGATGCCGTCCCATTCGCCGCTGACCGGTGAGCAGATCGCGGCGGTGCGGATCGCCGATGCCGCCGACACCGATGCCGCGCTCGCTGCCGCCGGTGCGGCGTTCCGCGCGTGGCGCGACGTGCCCGCCCCACGCCGCGGCGAACTGGTGCGGTTGTTCGGCGAAGAACTGCGCGCCGCCAAGGATGATCTTGCGACGCTTGTGACGATCGAAGCCGGCAAGATTCGGTCCGAAGGCGCGGGCGAGGTGCAGGAGATGATAGACATCTGCGACTTTGCTGTCGGCCTGTCGCGCCAGCTTCACGGCCTCACCATCGCGACCGAGCGACCCGGGCACAGGATGATGGAGATATGGCACCCGCTGGGCGTCGTGGGCGTCATCTCCGCCTTCAATTTTCCGGTCGCCGTCTGGGCATGGAATGCCGCGCTAGCGCTCGTCTGCGGCAACAGTGTGGTTTGGAAGCCTTCCGAAAAGACGCCGCTTACCGCCTTGGCGACGCAGGCGATTTTCGAGCGCGCCTTGCGGCGGTTCGGCGATGCGCCCGCAGGATTGTCGCAGGTTCTGATCGGCGGGCGCGAGACGGGCGAGGCGCTTGTCGACGATGCCCGCGTCGCGCTCGTCTCGGCGACGGGATCGACGCGCATGGGCCGCGCGGTGGCGCCGCGCCTCGCGCAGCGGTTCGCGCGCGCGATCCTCGAACTCGGCGGCAATAACGGCGTGATCGTCGCCCCCTCGGCCGACCTCGATCTCGCGCTGCGCGGGGTCGCGTTCGGCGCGATGGGCACCGCAGGGCAGCGCTGCACGACGACGCGGCGGCTGTTCGTCCAGGACAGCATCCATGACGGCTTCGTCGCCAGGTTGAAGGCGGTCTATGCCAGCGTCGGCGTCGGCAATCCGCTGGAGAGTACGGTGCTGGTTGGCCCGCTCATCGACCGCGCTGCCTATGAGGCGATGCAGGCAGCGCTGGCGGCGGCAAAGGCCGCGGGCGGCGTCGTGCATAGCGGCGAGCGGGTCGGCGAAGGCGCGAGCTATTATGTTCGCCCCGCACTCGTTGAAATGCCCGGGCAGGTCGGCCCGGTGCTGGAGGAGACGTTCGCGCCGATCCTCTACGTCATGCGCTACGACGATCTCGACACCGCGATCCGTCTGCACAATGATGTGGCGGCGGGACTGTCATCGGCGATCTTCACCACCGACCTGCGCGAAGCCGAGCGCTTCCTGGCCGCGAGCGATTGCGGCATCGCCAACGTCAATCTCGGCACATCGGGCGCCGAGATCGGCGGAGCGTTCGGCGGCGAGAAGGAAACCGGCGGCGGACGCGAGAGCGGGTCGGATGCGTGGCGCCAATATATGCGCCGCGCGACGAACACGGTAAACTATTCCGACGCGCTGCCGCTGGCGCAGGGGGTCAGTTTCGATCTGGGTTAGCAATCCTCGCCATTGCGAGCGAAGCGAAGCAATCTCCAGCTGTCGGCTAGCGCAAGGTCGATAGCTGGGGATTGCCGCGTCGCCTTCGGGTCCTCGCAACGACAAGTTTCGTCAGCCTGCCCGCCATCCGAAGCCTTCGTCGAGCGCCACTATCTGGCCCGCTGCACCGACCGGTTCGGCCTTGCCGTCGGTCAGAAATGCCAACATCGCCGCATCCTCCACATCGACATGTGCGAGCGTGCGCTCTCCTGCCGGAGTCCGTGCCACCACCACGCCCGCCCTTGGCGCACCGTCACGGCCATAAAAGATCGTGTAGCTCTCGATCGTCGCCGGCCCCGCATAATCTTCGACCAGATCGGGCACCGGTCCGCGCTTGGCCTCGGCTTCGGCCTGATAGTCGAAATCCTGCGGGAAGCTGGCGGCGGCGATCGGCTCCTTGCCCAGCACGATGCAATGATTGTCGGTGGCGAAGCCGCCATTGGCGAAGAGGAAGCCGTAGCGGCCTTCGCGGCGGAGTTTTTCAACCATCGAGACGATTGCGTGGCTCATATAATTGGCGATCGGGCCGCCGCCGAAGGTCAGCCCGCCGAACACCGTCGCGGGGCAGTCGACCGGCCAGTCGAGCGTGCGGCGTGCCATCTTCGGCACGCAGGGGAAGCAGCTGTAGAGCTCGACGAAATCGAAATCCTGCGCGGTCATGCCATTGAGCGCGAGCGTGCGGTTGATCGAGGTTTCCATGCTGACGCTGCCGTTATAGCGATCGCGGCGGAGGATGCTCGGCGGCTCCTTCGCCGCGGCGCCCATACCCACGTAAATCAGCCGATCTTCGGGTATGCCGCGCCGCCGCGCTTCGGCCAGGCTGGCGACGAGGAAGCCCGCACCCTGATTGACCGACGAATTGGCGACCATCAGCTTGGAGTAAGGAAAGGCGATCGGCCGGTTGCGCTCGTCGACGCGCAGGATGTCGGCAGGCGTTGCGGGCTTGCGGATCCAGGCGCCTTCGTTTTCCGCCGCAACCTCCGAAAAGCGCGACCAGATTTCGGCGCTTTCATCCTGTGCTTCGGCGAGGCTCTGGCCCCAGGCGGCGCGCGTCGCATTTTCATAGAGCGGATAGACGTCGACCGGCGCGGCGAGGCCGTGCTTCTGCGCATAATCAGGCTCGCGCCGCGTCGCGACCTTGCGGATCGCGTTATAGCTCTTGTCCTCGCCGCTCGCGGCCTTGGCGGCGCGGCCCGCGGCGGTGCGCAGCGCTTCGGCGCCGACGATGGCCGCGAGCTTCACCTCGCCTGCGCCGATGCGGTTCGCCGCTTCGTTGAGCAGGCGTACCGGCGTGTCGCCGTGCGGCGCCGCCGACTGGTAATTGATCGCCGGGCTGGCGCCGATGGCGGCGGCCAGCGGTTCGGGCAGCTTGCCAAGGCTGTGAAAGCTGATCTGGTCGACGATCGCGAGGCTGTCGATCTCTGCGAGCGGCACGCCGGCGTCTTCGGCGGCGACCCGCAGCGCCGCGACCATAAGCCCGAGCGAGTCGAGCCCTTCGTCGGGGTCGGCGGGGCGGTCGTTGACCTGGCCGACGCCGATGATGACGGGAATGCGCTCGGGATCGGTCATGGTCATGTCAGCGCGCTTTCCATTCGGGCTTGCGCTTTTCGGCAAAGGCGCGCGGGCCTTCGCGCGCGTCTTCGCTGCGCATCAAGGCGCTGCGTTCCAGGGTGTTGTGCTCCCAATAGGGCGCGTCGGCGGCGATGCGGCCGTCCTGGATGCCAAGTGCGACGCGCTTCGATGCCTGCACCGATAGCGGCGCGTTGGCGGCAATCTTGTCGGCGAGCGCAAGCGCGGTCGGCATCAGCTCGGCGAGCGGGACGACATGGTTGACGAGGCCGAATTGCGCCGCGCGCGCGGCGGGGATCGGGTCGCCGGTCAGCATATGCTCCATCGCCAGCTTGCGCGGCATCTGCTGCGCAAGGCGGAAGGCACCGCCCGCAGCGGCGAACAGCCCGACCTTGACTTCGGGCAGGCCGAATTGGGCGTGCTCGGCAGCGACGATGATGTCGCTCATCAGCGCGATCTCGCAGCCGCCGCCGAAAGCGAAGCCGTTGACCGCGGCAATGATCGGCTTCGAGATCGGGTGCGACACCATGCCCGCGAAGCCCCATGCAAGCTGATCGGGGTCCGACGGCGCGAGGCTCTCGCCGCGCGACAGGGCGACGAGGTCGGCGCCGGCGCAAAAGCTCTTGTCGCCCGCGCCGGTGATGACGACGGCGCGGATTTCGGGGTCGTTCTCGGCGGTTTCGAGCGCGGTGCCGATGCCGACGTGGACCGCGGCGTTGACCGCGTTGCGCACCTCGGGGCGGTTGATCGTGACGATCAGCACATGGCCGCGGCGTTCGGTAAGAATGGTGGTGTCGGTCATCGCGAATCTCTCCCTTTCGGACGAGTATCGCGGGAGGTTGACGTTTACGTCAACTGGAAAGCTGAGCCAAATAACGGTGTGCTCCCGCGAAGGCGGGAGCCCATCTCCGGAAGGTGCCATTTTGAGCCGGCGGGAGATGGATCCCCGCCTTCGCGGGGACACACGACTGTTTTGGGTTTTGTAGGGGTCAGATCGACTGCCCGGTCTTGGCCCAGTCGGCCAGGAAGCCTTCGATGCCCTTTTCGGTCAGGACATGCTTGAACAATCCCCTGATGACCGACGGCGGCGCGGTCATCACATCGGCGCCGATCTTGGCGGCTTCGAGGACATGGATGCCGTGGCGCACGCTCGCGACCAGGATTTCGGTCTCGAACGCATAATTGTCGTAGATCAGCCGGATGTCGGCGATCAACTGCATGCCGTCGAAACCATTGTCGTCGTGGCGACCGACGAAGGGCGAAACGAAGGTCGCGCCCGCCTTTGCCGCGAGCAGCGCCTGCGTCGCCGAGAAGCAGAGCGTGACATTGACCATCGTGCCGTCGCCGGTCAGCGCCTTGCAGGTCTTGAGCCCGTCGATCGTCAGCGGCACCTTGATGCAGACATTGTCGGCGATCTTGCGGAGGATCTCGGCCTCCTTCATCATCGTTTCATGGTCGAGCGCGACGACTTCCGCCGAGACCGGGCCATCGACGAGTGCGCAGATTTCCTTCGTCACTTCCTTGAAGTCTCGGCCCGACTTGGCGATCAGCGACGGGTTGGTGGTGACGCCATCGAGCAATCCCGTTGCGGCCAGTTCCTTGATGTCGGCGATTTCGGCAGTGTCGGCGAAGAATTTCATGGCGCGGAGCTTTCCTGTGCGAAGGTGATTCGGGTTTGAAGCTGCCGTAAAGGGGTTTGATCGTCATTGCGAGCGAAGCGAAGCAATCTCCAGCCATCGCCTTGCGCAAAGTCGAGAGCGGGAGATTGCCGCGTCGCTACGCTCCTCGCAATGACCGAGAGGAAAGCGCTGGCGTTCCATCTTTGTTCCGATTATGCGAGCCGCATGGCCAAAGCTAAGCGTCAATATGTCTGCCAGAATTGCGGGTCGGTCTCGTACCGGTGGCAGGGGCAATGCGCCGATTGCGGCGAGTGGAATACCCTGGTCGAAGAGGCGAGCGAAACCGTCTTTTCAGCCAAGCACGACCTGTCGAAAGGCGGCCGTTCGCTGGCGCTCGAGACGCTGGGCGAGCATAGCCCGATGCCGGAGCGGATGCTGTGCGGCATCGCCGAATTCGACCGGGCGCTCGGCGGCGGCTTCGTCGCCGGATCGGCGACGCTGATCGGCGGCGATCCGGGGATCGGCAAGTCGACCTTGTTGTTGCAAGCGGCCGGGCGGCTCGCGAAGGCGGGCAAGTCGGTCGTCTATATCAGCGGCGAGGAAGCGGCGGGTCAGGTGCGGCTGCGCGCGCAGCGGCTGGGGCTCGGCGATGCGCCGGTCGCGCTGGCGAGCGCGACGTCGGTGCGCGACATATTGGCGACGCTCGACAGCCGCGACGCCGATTTCGTCGTCATCGATTCGATCCAGACGATGCACAGCGACCTCATCGACAGCGCGCCGGGAACGGTGAGTCAGGTCCGCGCGAGCGCGCAGGAACTGATCCGCTATGCCAAGGACGGCGGCGCGGCGATCGTCCTCGTCGGGCATGTCACCAAGGATGGCACGATCGCAGGTCCGCGCGTGCTGGAACATATGGTCGATACGGTGCTGGCGTTCGAGGGCGAGCGCAGCCACCAATATCGCATCCTGCGCGCGGTGAAGAACCGCTTTGGCGGCACCGACGAAATCGGCGTCTTCGCGATGGGCGAGGAGGGGCTGGGCGAGGTCAGCAACCCGTCGAGCCTGTTCCTGACCGACCGCAGCCGCGACGTGCCGGGATCGGTCGTCTTCCCCGCGCTGGAGGGGACGCGCCCGGTGCTGGTGGAGGTGCAGGCGCTGACCGTGCGGCTGGCGAGCGGCGCGACGCCGCGGCGCGCCGTCGTCGGCTGGGACAGCGGGCGCCTGGCTATGGTGCTGGCGGTGCTCGAGGCGCGCTGCGGGCTTCAGATGGGCGGCGCCGAGGTCTATCTCAACATCGCGGGCGGCTATCGTCTGACCGATCCCGCCGCCGATCTGGCGGTCGCTGCAGCGCTGATTTCGGCGTTCAGCGAGCGGCCGGTTCCCGCCGATGCAATCGTCTTCGGCGAATTGTCGCTGTCGGGCGAAATTCGCCCTGTCGCGCATGACGCGCTGCGCCTGCGCGAAGCCGCGAAACTCGGTTTTTCAACGGGCTGGGGGCCGAAGGGGATGAAAGCGGTGAACGGTATCGGCGTTACCGGCTTCACGCGGCTCGGCGAACTCGTTGACCTGATGCTCGGGCGCGACTAGCGACCGGCAGATGGGAAGTCTGACGGCTCTGGATATCATCGTGCTGACGCTGGTCGGTGGCGGCGCAGTGCTCGGTTTTTCGCGCGGGCTGGTGCAGGAGGTGACGACGCTGCTCGCCTGGGTGCTGGCGATCGCGGCGGTGCGCTTCTTTCATCCGGCAGTGACCGAGTTCGTGTCGCGTTGGGTTGGGACGGCGGGTGGTGCGGCGATGCTCGCCTTCGTTCTTCTCTTCGGTATCGTCTTCGGCCTCGCCAAATGGGGTTCGCGGGCGATGGGGCAGCGCAGCCGCGCCTCGATCGTCGGCGGTATCGACCGTGGGCTCGGCGCGGGTTTCGGGGCGGTGAAGGGCCTGTTGATCGCCGCGATCGGCTTCATGCTCGTCACGCTTCTCTATGACATCGGCTATGGCAATGCGCAGCGTCCCGAATGGATGGAACAGAGCCGCACCTATCCCGCACTCAACGCGACGAGCGCCGCGCTGAGCAAGGTGATCGCCGAGCGGCGGGCCGAAGCGCGCGCCGCCGAAAGCACGACCGCGAAGCAGGATGCGCCCGACGCGGCTGCGAAATGAGCGCGCCGCTGTATAACCGCGACATATTGGCGCTGGCAGTCGCCAATGCCGATTACCCGCCGCTGCCCGAGGCGCGCCATCATATCTCGGCGCGCGCGCCGCTATGCGGCAGCGCGATCATTCTCGACCTCGACGCTGACGAGAGCGGACGGGTGACGAAGGTCGGCCTGCACGTCGAAGCCTGCGCGCTGGGGCAGGCGTCGGCGGCGCTGGTCGCACGCCACGCGCCCGGCCGCGCGCTCGGGGATATTCGCGCCGCGCGCGACGCTATCGCCGCCTGGTTCGCGGGCGAGGGCGCGATGCCCGACTGGCCCGGCTTCGATCTGCTCGCGCCGGCGCGCGACTATCCGGCGCGGCAGGGCGCTATACTGCTGCCTTTCGATGCCGCCATCGCCGCGCTTGAGGACGATGAGGTGATGGCATGACTTTTCTCGTCGCGGCAACGGCGCCCGCCGTCACCGAGGTGGCGGCGCGCACCCCGACCGATACGCTGTTGTTCGAAGGCGCGGTGCTGCTGGGCGTTGCTACGTTGTTCGTGTTGATCTTCCGCCGTTTGGGGCTCGGCGCGGTGCTCGGCTATCTGATCGCCGGCGCGCTCGTCGGGCCGCACGGTCTGGGCCTCGTTGGCGGTGGCGAATCGAAGCTGCAAATCGCCGAGATCGGCATCGCCTTCCTCTTGTTTCTCGTCGGCCTCGAACTGCATCCGCGTCGGCTTTGGCAGCTGCGCCGCGCCATTTTCGGGCTCGGGCTGGCGCAGGTTGTCGTCACCGGGCTGCTCCTGACCGGGCTGATCTTCGTGACGCTGGGCTTCAGCCCTGCAGCGGCGCTCGCGCTTGGCCTGCCGCTCGCGCTGTCGTCGACGGCGCAGGTGCTGCCGAGCCTCAAAAGCTCAGGCCGGATCAACTCGCCCTTCGGCGAGAAGGCCTTTTCGATCCTCCTGTTTCAGGATCTGGCGATCGTGCCGATGATCACGATCATCGCCGCGCTGTCGCGGGCGCCCGCCGACCCTTCGGCGCCGCCGGGCACGCTGTTGACGCTCTATACGCTGCTCGCCATCGCGGGGCTGGTCCTCGCCGGCCGGTTCGTCGTCAATCCGCTGCTGCGCCTCGTCGCGCGCTATGGCGAGCGCGAGCTGTTCGTCGTCGTCGGCCTGCTCGTCGTGCTGGCGAGTTCGGCGCTGATGCACAGCCTGCATGTTTCGACCGCGCTGGGGGCTTTCGTCGCGGGCGTGATGCTCGCCGATTCGCCGTATCGCCACGAGATAGAGGCCGATGTCGAACCCTTCCGCCTGATCCTGCTCGGCCTGTTCTTCCTGGCCGTCGGCATGGTGCTCGACGTCAACGTGATCCTCGCCGATCCGCTGCGCGTCCTGCTGCTCGCGGCGGGTCTGGTCGCGGTCAAGGTGGTGGTGCTGACGCTGCTCGTGCGCGCGTTCGGCAAATCGTGGAAAACCGCGCTCGGCCTCGCGCTTTTGCTCAGCCAGGGCGGTGAATTCGGCTTCCTGCTCTTTACCCAGGCCGCCGACGCGCTGCTTATCGCGCCCGAGGCGGCGAGCCTGTTCAGCGCGGTGGTAACACTGTCGATGGTATCGACGCCTTTCCTGATGCTGTTCGCCCGCAACCTCGAATTCTCGCCCGATCGCGATGGCGACGAACTCGAAGGACCCGACGATGCGCCGCGCGGCTCGGCGCTCGTCATCGGCTATGGCCGCTTCGGCCAGATCGTGGCGCAGATGCTCCACGCGGTCGATTGTTCAGTCACGCTGATCGACAAGAAGCCGAGCCAGATCGAATTGTCCGGCCGGTTCGACACCAAGGTCTATTTCGGTGACGGGCTGCGGCTCGACTTGCTCCGCCGCGCGGGCGCGGAGGAGGCGCGGGTCATCATCTATTGCATCGACGACGCCACGGTTGATGCCGAAGTATTGCGTCCGATCGTGGAAGCCTTCCCGCAGGCCAAGATACTGACGCGCGTTTTCGACCGGCGCCAGTTGATGGCGATCGAGGGTGCGGGAACCGCAGGCGCGGTGCGCGAGGTGTTCGAAAGCTCGATCGCGCTGGGGCTGATGGCGCTCGAAAAGCTCGACGTCGACCCGCGCCAGATGGAAGATGTCGAGGCGGCGCTGCGCCAGCTCGACGCGACGCGCCTCGCCGCGCAGATGGACGAAGGCGACCTCGCGGCGGGCAAGGATCACCGTTTCAAGCCCGGCGGTGGCCGCGAGTCGGCAAGCGTGCTGGAAAAATTGCGTCAGCGGCGTCAGGAGGCAAAGGCCGCCGCGCGCGACGAGGAAGCGATGCAGGCGGCCGACCCCGAGTCGGCGTGACGCGTCCGCGGGCCGGCGTATGGCGCCTAAGCCGCCTGCGCGTCGAGAAATTCCGCTACGCTGTCGAGCCCATATTCGTCGGTGACGAAACTCTGCCCGATGCCGCGCGTCAGGATCAGCGGCAGCTTGCCGCCGCGTACCTTCTTGTCGTGCGCCATATGCGCGGCAAGCACCGCGCCGCCGGTATTGATGCCCGCGCTGGCGAGACTGTGCGGCAGGTCGACGCTCGCCAGATGCGCGCGCACCCGTTCGGCATCGGCGGCGGAGCACAGGCCCTTCGCCGCCGAAAACCGATGCGCGAGTACCATGCCCGCCGCAACCGCTTCGCCGTGAAGTAGCCGCTCTGAATAGCCCGTTTCGGCCTCAAGCGCGTGGCCGAAGCTGTGGCCCAGATTCAGCAGCGCGCGGATATCTTGCATCTCGCGTTCGTCAGCGGCGACGATCCGGGCCTTCGCCGCGACGCTGTGCGCGATGGCATAGGCGCGCGCGGCGGTATCGCCGGCCAGCAGCGCGGCGCCGTTCGCCTCGCACCACGCAAAGAAGTCCGCATCGTCGATCAGGCCATATTTGACGACTTCGGCATAGCCCGCACCGAGTTCGCGGCGGGGGAGGGTGGTCAGCGTCGCGGGGTCGATCACCACCAGCGCCGGCTGGTGAAAGGCGCCGATCAGATTCTTGCCCGCGGCGACGTTGATCGCGGTCTTGCCGCCGACGCTGCTGTCGACCTGCGCGAGTAGCGTCGTCGGCACCTGGATGAAGGCGCAGCCGCGCTTGACGATGCTGCACGCAAAGCCGACGAGATCGCCGATCACGCCGCCGCCGAGTGCGATCACATGGTCGCTGCGTTCGACGCCTTCGCCGATCAGCCATTCGGTCAGCCGCGCCAGACCCTCCCAGCTTTTCGTTGCTTCGCCTGCGGGCAGGACGAGCGAGGAAAAGGAAATGCCCTCTGCACCCAGCGCGGCACCGACCTTGGCCAGATAGGCATCGGCGACATGGGTATCGGTAACGATCATCGTGCGCGGACGCTTCAGTAGCGGGGCGACCTGCGCGCCCAATTCGTCGAGCAGTCCCTTGCCGATCAGGATCGGATAGCTGCGCGCGCCGAGTTCGACGGTCAGTCTGGTCATTGCGGCTTCCATTGCGACAGCGCCTCCAGGATCGCGCGCACCGTATGTTCGTGCGGATTGCTTGCCGAGCTGACGCGGATATGCGCCTCGGCATAGACGGGATTGCGGACCGCGGCGAGTTCGCGCAGCACCTCACCGGGGTCGCGGTTCTTGAGCAGCGGGCGATGGCTGCGGCGCCCGACGCGCTCGACCAGGGTCGCGACGTCGGCATCGAGCCAGATGCACAGGCTTTTGCCCAGGATCAGCGCGCGCGTCTCGTCGTTCATGAAGGCGCCGCCGCCCGTCGCGAGCACCAGCGGCCGACTGGCGAGCAGGCGCGCGATCACGCGGCGTTCGCCGTCGCGGAAATGCGCTTCGCCGAAGCGCGCGAAAATGTCGGATATCGTCATGCCGGCGGCGCGTTCGATCTCGTCGTCGGCGTCGGCGAAGCGCATGCCGAGGCGCTGCGCCAGGCGGCGGCCGATCGTCGATTTGCCCGATCCCATCAATCCGACGAGCACGATCGGCCGCGCGCGAATTGCGGGCGCGATGTCCGGGGCCGGGCTTTTCGGGTTTCGCGACATGGTGCGCGCGGCTATACCTCAGGAACCGCGCGGAACAATGATTTTGCTGCGCCGCGCAAATTTGGGTCGAGCCGGCACGGGTGGCACAGGATATTGCGCGTAACGCAAGGATCGGGAAAAGGGCGCTGGGTCGCCGGGATTTTCGCCCTGGCGCTGCTGCTGGCGTTCGGACTGTTCCTCTATTGGCTGGGACGACCGATCGAGGCGAAGATGATTGAGGTGGACGTGACCGACAAGATTGCCGAAAGCGCGGCACAATGACAAAGAAAATGCTCGCGCTGACCCTGGGATTGTCGGGAACCGCACTCGCGGCTGCGCTCGTGCTTCCGGCGGTCGCGCAGGAATCGCTATTGCCCGAAGGCTTTGGCAAGCCCGCCGACACGCCGGCACCGCGCCCGGCGCCGACGCCATCGCCGACCCCGGCGCCCTCTTCGACCGCAGCGCCGAAGGGCGGACCCGCTGGTGCGACGCCCCTTGCGCCGCCGGCCGTCGCGACGCTTGACGGCGGCGACACCGACGCGGGCGATGAGGCCAGCGATGGCGAGGAAGGCACGTCGGGCCAGCTCAAATACGACCTGCCGCCCGGCGCGCGCCGGCTGTTGACGCGGGTCGGCCCGCTGACGCCCCAAACCGGCGGGATGGCGCCCGATGCCTTCGGGGTGCGCGGCCAATATGCGGCGGCGATCATGCGCAGCATGCGCGGTCAGGTCGCATCGCGCTGGGGCCAGATATTGCTGCGCCGCGCGCTCGCGTCGGCGATCGACACGCCTGATACCATCAACGGCGCCGACCTTGCCGCCGACCGCGCGGGGCTGCTCTTGCGGCTCGGCGAATCGACCACCGCGCGGATGATCGTGCAGTCGGTCGATTATGACCGCGCGACCCCGCGGCTCGTCGCGACCGCCCAGCAGACCTATCTGGCGAATGCCGATCCGTCGGGGCTTTGTCCTTACGTCCCCGCGGGGCTTGCCCATGGCGACGAACAAAGCTGGCGGCTCGCCGCGGCGATGTGCGCCGGGATGTCGGGCGAGGCCGGACCCGCGGGCTGGGCGATCGGCCGGGTACGGTCGAGCGGCAAGATCAGCAATTTCGACATTCTGCTCGCCGAACGCGTACTCGGCGCAACGGGCGCCGGCCGCCGTTCGACAACGATCGAATGGGACAAGGTCGGGCGCCTGACGAGCTGGCGCTTTGGCCTGGCGACCGCGACGGGAATCGACATTCCGGCACCGCTGCGCGCCACAGAGGCCGGTTCGATCCGAAGCTGGACGGTACTCGCGCCGATGACGCCGATGGGCGACCGCATCGCTGCCGCTCCCTATGCCGCATCGCGCGGCGTGCTATCGAGCGAAGCCTATGTTTCGCTGCTGAGCGCCACGTCGAGCGAGGAGGAGCCCCCCGAAGCGCTCGCGGCGCAAACCGATCTGCTGCGCAGCGCGTTCAGCGGCGCCAATGCCGCCGATCGCTATACCGCGATGGCGGAATATTGGTCCGCGGGCACCGGCGCGACGGCGCGCTATGCCGCGCTTGTCGCCACCGCGCGAGCCGCCGCCGCGCTGCCCACCGGCGCCGATGTCGGCGCCGATCCGTGGCAGTTGCTGGGATCGATGCTGACCGCGGGATATGACAATCGCGCGGTGCAATGGGTGTCGAAACTGTCGGTCGGCGGCCACGGGTGGGGCATCATGGCGGTCGGGTCGCCGCGCCCGCTGACCGGTGTCGGCGCCGGGTCGATCGGCAGCTTCGCCAGCGACGACGACAGTGCCGAAACCTTGCGGTCGAAATTCCTGCTCGCGGGTCTCGCGGGCCTCGGCCGCATCGACGCCGGGCAGGCGTCATCGGCGGCCAGCGATCTGGGGGTCGATCTGGGCAAGCAGACGCGATGGACGCGTGCGATTTCCGAAGCCGCCCAGCGGCGCGAACCCGGCATGGTTGCGCTGCTTGCCGCGGCCGGGATGCAGGGCGAATGGGACAAGATACCGCCCTATCACCTCTATCATATCGTCCGGGCGCTCCACGACGTCGGGCTCGACGCCGAAGCCCGGATGATCGCGGCCGAAGCGCTGGTGCGTGTCTGACGCGCGCCTGATCGACCGCTTTCTGGAGATGATGTCCGCCGAACGGGGGGCATCGCGAAACACCATCCTCGCTTATCGCCGCGACCTTGAACAGGCGGCAGAACTGGTGCGCGGTTCGCTCGGCGATGCCGACGCCGCCGTGCTGCGCGCATTGATGGCCGCATATCGGACGCTGGCGGCGAGCAGCGCTGCACGCAAATTGTCGGCGCTGCGGCAGTTCTTCGCGTTTCTGGAGGATGAGGGCGAGCGCACCGACAATCCGGCGCTCGACATCGCGCGTCCCGCCACGCGCCGTCCGCTGCCGCGCATTTTGTCGCACGATGATGTCGACCGGCTGTTCGCGCAGGCTAGCGAGGAGGCAGCGGGGGAGGCAGCGCCCGCGAACGCCATGCGCATGCTGCTGCTGCTCGAACTGCTCTACGGCTCCGGACTGCGCGCGAGCGAGCTGGTGTCGCTGCCGCGCCGTGCGGTTGCGGGCGAGCGGCAATTTCTGATCGTGCGCGGCAAGGGCGACAAGGAACGGCTGGTGCCGCTGTCCGACCGGGCGCGCGAAGCGCTCGATCGCTGGCTGCCGCTGCTCGCCGATGGAACACCTTGGCTGTTCCCGTCGGGCAAGGCGCATGTGTCGCGCATACGGCTGTTCCAGATGCTGCGCGAACTGGCGGCGCGCGCCGGGGTCGATCCCGCGGGGGTCAGTCCGCACGTCCTGCGCCACGCCTTCGCCACCCATCTGCTGGAGGGCGGGGCCGACCTGCGCGCGTTGCAGATGATGCTGGGCCATGCCGACATCGCGACGACCGAAATTTACACCCATGTCGATAGCCGGCGGCTGGTCGAGCTGGTCAACCGGCGCCATCCGCTGGCGCAGATGCGGGCCGTTGACGTTGCGGCGCCTTCGGCCTAGCGCTCCCCTATGACAGCCTTTCTCGATTTCGAAAAACAGGTCGCCGCGCTCGATCGCCAGATTGCCGAATTGCGTGAAATGGGGGACGATCCGTCGCTCAATATCGACGGCGATATTGCCCGGCTGGAGGACAAGTCCTCGAAGATGCTGCGCGATATCTATGCCAAGCTGACGCCCTGGCAAAAGACGCAGGTCGCGCGTCACCCCGACCGGCCGCATTTCAAACATTATGTCGCGGGTCTGTTCGACGACTGGATGCCGCTCGCGGGCGATCGCAACTTCGGCGACGATCAGGCGATTCTGGGCGGCCTCGCTCGCTTTCGCGGTCGGCGCGTGATGGTGATCGGGCATGAGAAGGGCGACGATATTCCGTCGCGCATGAAGCATAATTTCGGCATGGCGAAGCCCGAGGGCTATCGCAAGGCGATCCGCCTGATGCAGCTTGCCGATCGTTTCGGTTTGCCGGTGGTGACGCTGGTCGACACGTCGGGGGCCTTTCCCGGCATCCAGGCCGAAGAGCGCGGCCAGGCGGAAGCGATCGCGCGGTCGACCGAACAATGCCTTGCGCTCGGCGTGCCGATGGTCGCGGCGATCGTCGGCGAAGGCGGTTCGGGCGGCGCCATCGCGCTTGCCGCCGCTAACCGCGTGTTGATGTTCGAACATGCCGTCTATTCGGTGATCTCGCCCGAAGGCTGCGCGTCGATCCTGTGGCGCACCGCCGACAAGGCGCCCGATGCGGCAACCGCGATGAAGATGTCGGCGCAGGATCTGCTGGGGCTGAAGGTCATCGATCGTATCGTGACAGAGCCCGTTGGCGGCGCGCACCGGGCGCCCGAAGTGGCGATCCAGTCGCTCGGCGATGCGCTCGCGCAGGAACTCGACGGCTTGCAGGGCCAGTCGCGTGAGCGGCTGCGCACCGACCGCGAAGATAAGTTCCTTGCGATGGGGCGCGCCTGAACGGAACCGCCCGCGCCTGCTTCGCGTTCGACTCCCGACCGGCGGGCGTCCCATGACCGCTTGCCTTGATCCCGCGACGGGATAAGCCGGCGAGAACGGACCAAAGGGAGGCAAATCGATGACGAAACGGATCACGGCGCGGCTGGCGATGCTGCTGGCGGCAACGGCGCTGGTCGGTGGCGGGGTGGCCGAAGCACAGCTCAAGGCAATCCGCACTGCGACCAGCATTTCGCCCGCCGAGCGCAAGCAGGGCGATGAGGCGCATCCGCAGCTGCTCGCCGAATTCGGCGGTGCCTATGCCGGGCCGCAGGCCGCCTATGTGAACCGCATCGGTCAGAATATCGCCGTGCAGTCGGGCCTGTCGCGCAGCCCGAGCGACTTCACCGTGACGCTGCTCAATTCGCCGGTGAACAACGCCTTCGCGATCCCCGGTGGCTATGTTTACGTCACGCGCCAGTTGATGGCGCTGATGAACGACGAGGCCGAACTCGCCGGCGTGCTCGGCCACGAAGTCGGCCATGTCGCTGCGCAGCATAGCAAGAAGCGCCAGTCGGCGGCGACGCGCAACACCATCCTCGGCGTCCTCGCGTCGGTGCTCGGCGGCGCGATCGGCGACAATGGCGGGCTGCTCGGCGGGCTCGGCGGCCTGTTGCAGAATAATGCGATGCAGGTGGCGCAGCTTGCGACGCTGGGCTTTTCGCGCTCACAGGAACTCGAGGCCGATCAACTCGGCGTCCAATATCTGAGGCGCGCGGGCTATGATCCGATGGCGCTGTCGACGATGTTGGCGAGCCTTGCGAACCAGACCAACCTCGAGGCGCGACTGTCGGGGGGCGACGCGCGGTCGTTGCCCGAATGGGCGAGCACCCATCCCGATCCGGCGTCGCGCGTGCGCAATGCGCAAACGCTCGCCTCGCGGGTCGGCACCGGCGGCGTGCGCAACGCCGACGCTTTCCTCGCGTCGGTTGATGGCGTGCTCTATGGCGATGACCCGGCGCAGGGCGTGGTCGAGGGCAGGGACTTTCTGCATCCCGACCTGCGTCTGCGCTTCACGGTCCCGAACGGCTTTGCAATGCAGAACGGCACCAGCGCGGTGTCGATCAGCGGCAACGGTGGGCAGGCGCAATTTTCGACCGCGGCGTATAGCGGTGACATGACCGCCTATATTGCCAATGTGTTCAAGGCGGTTGCGGGCGACGCCAAGATCACGCCCGGCAATGTTCAGCGCACGACGGTGAACGGCATCCCCGCCTATTTTTCGTCGGCGCGCGCCAATAGCCAGTCGGGACAGGTCGATGTGACCGTCTTTGCCTATGAATTTGCACCCAACAGCGCCTTTCACTTCGTGACCTTGGCCAAGGCCGGCGGGTCGGGCGTCTTCAACCCGATGTTCGGAAGCGTCCGGCGGTTGAGCGCAAGCGAGGCTGCTGCGATCCGGCCGCGACGCGTCGATGTGGTGACGGTGAAAAGCGGCGACAGCGTCGCGGCGCTGGCGAAGCGCATGGCCTACAGCAATTATCAATCGGAGCGGTTCCAGGTGCTCAACCGCCTGCCGGCCACGAGCCGGCTCGCTCCGGGGCAAAAGGTAAAGCTGGTCGTCTACGCCAATCGCTGACGATCCGACGCAAAAAAGGGCGGTGGCTTGGCCACCGCCCTTTCCTGTTTGATCTCCATCGCCGAAGCGGTGGATGTCGGCTCGATTAGGTGCCGGCGTTCTTCAGACCGCTGTCGACCTTTTCGAACGTGCCCTTGACGCTCGTGCCGACGTTGCCCATCACGGTGATGCCCGCGACGGCGATGAGAGCGGCGATCAGGCCGTATTCGATGGCGGTCGCAGCCTGATTGTTGCGAACGAGCTTCTTGAAGAATTTCATGTCTGGTCTCCTGACAAGTCACTTACCCTGTTGACGGTCTGGTCGTGGTCAACGGAGCAAGATTAGGATCAATTGGTTTTGAATTTCTTAATGCCGACGCGCCGAAATGCTGTTTCGGGAGTCCCGTTTCAGCACATCAGGCTCCATCCATCGCTGCGACGGATTTTTCCGACACGTTGGTCCACATCGCGTTGGTCGATTTGCCGACGGCGGTGATGGTGACGATCGCGGCCAGAAAGATCAGCGCAAGGATAAGGCCATATTCTACGGCTGTGGCGGCCCTGGTCGACCGCAGCAGCCCATGAAACTTGTTCATTGTTCCGCCCCTGACTGAAGTTATAGTTCCCGAGGATCGGGAAAGTGTCACAGGAAGGTTAACAATTTGGCCGCATCGCAGGGCGGAAATACCGCGTCCGACAGCCTTGTGGTGGTCGCCGCGGCGCTGGTGGATCGCGACGGACGCTTGCTGGTTCAGCAGCGCCCCGAAGGCACGTCGATGGCGGGGCTGTGGGAGTTTCCAGGCGGCAAGCGCGAGGTCGGCGAAACCCCCGAGCAGGCGCTTGTACGCGAACTTGCGGAGGAACTGGCGATCGACGTCGATCATAGCTGCCTCGCGCCCGCTTGCTTTGCGAGCGACATGCTCGGCGATCGGCATCTCCTGCTTCTGCTCTATGTCTGCCGCAAATGGCGCGGTACCCCGGTGGCGCAGCATGCGACCGCGCTGCGCTGGGTGCGGCCGGTCGAGCTTTACGCGCTCGATATGCCGCCCGCCGACAAGCCGCTTATCGGCCTCCTCGAAGCGCTGATCTAGCGGCTGTAGGAGCGGCCGGGCGCCGGTGGTTCGCCGTTCGCCGGTTCGTCCCATGCGACGAAGGCGATATCGTCGATCCGCACCGGCTTTCCGTCGATTTGCAGCAGCGGACGCAGGGGCAGTTCCTCGTCGCCCGGCGCAAGGTCGACGTCGAAGCGGAAATCGGTCCAAGCGCCGCCGGTCAGCGCGGCCGTGCCGATCGGCTGCCGCGGTGCGCTTTCGATCGCCTTGGTCATGCCGCTGCCCTTCGGTTGCAACTGGACGAACGCCGCGAGCGTCGCGGCGCTAGCGCTGCGCGCGCGGCCGACCAGCGTGTAGCGGCGCGCATTCCCGTTGCGGAAGAATGTCGTCGGCGCAACCGTGGCCGATGACGCCGCCGCGTCGGGACGCAGCGCGAGCGCATGCCCGCCGCCAAAGCCGCCGGCGACGAAATCGATGCTGCCATTCTCGCTTGTCCAGCTCCGGTCGGTGGCGTCGTCGTACCGCGCTGCCTCGAAATCGCCGCGCAGGATCAGGTCGCGGCCGGTCATCGCGCCGGTGGCGGCGGCGCATGGGGCGGCCGGGTCGAGCGCATAGCGGTAGGCGATGACCCCGGAAATCGACGTCGCGGCGCATTCGCGCGGCGGCGCGGGCTGCCGCTGCGGGTTGATTACGCCATGTCCGCCGGACAGGGCGATCCGCGTACCGCGCTCCGCCGACAGGTCGATAATGCGGTGAAGCGCCGCCTGGCGGATCGCGCCCGTCGCCGGAACGGGACGATAGTCGAGGAGCTGGATCGGCAGAATTTCGGCGCGAAACAAGGTGCCGCCGTCCATCCAGACTTTCAGCGCATAGGTCGCCTGCGTTTCGGGGAAATATTGGTCGAAGACGAAATTGCCGAGCGAATAGGCGATCAGCCGCCCCTTATAGAGTTCGAGCCCGTGCGACACATGCGGGTGATGCGACACGACCAGCACCGCGCCCTTGTCGATCGCCAGCTTCATCCGCCGCTCGCTGATATCGGTGGGGCGGTCGCTATATTCGCTGCTGCCGTGGTACTGGACGATGGGCATGCGCCCGGCTGCGACTTCGCGGGTGACGGCGGTCTCGATATTCTCGTCGCTGCCGAAGGCGGCCCCGCCCTTGGCGCTTTCGGCGACCTGATTGGGTTCGACGCGTCCCTTCCAGCCGACGAAACCGAGCATCGCATAGGGTTGTCCGCCAACCTCGATGCGGGCAGCCTTCAGTGCTTCCGCTTCGTTCCGGCCGGCACCCGACCAGGGGAGTTTCGCCTTGTCGAGCGCCGCCAGTGTCGAGGCAAGGCCCGGTTCGACATAGTCATAGACATGATTGTTGCCGAGCGTGACATAATCGATCCCGGCATCGGCGAGCACCTGCGCTGCGTCACGGTGGGTATAGAAGACCACCGTCTTATCGGGTGCGTCGCCCAGATCCTCGGCCGCGAGCACCGTTTCAAGATTGACCGAGGCGAGGTCGGCACCCGCGAAATAACGACGCATCGGTGCGAGCAGCCGCGCCATGTCGGCGGCGCGGGTCGCCGGATGGATCAATGTTCGTTCGCCCCAGATCGGCTTTTCATAGCGGCGCGCCATCATGACATCGCCGCCGAAGAAGAATTCGACGCGGCCCGGCGCGCGCGCCACGACTTCGAGCTGCGGCAGCACGCGCTTGCCGTCCTTCGTGCCCAGTTCGGCGGCGGCGAAGGCGAAATCGGCGTCGAAGATCGCCGGACCGCGCAGGCTGATCCGGTAATCGGCGGCGTCGGGCAGCGATGCCGTAAGGCTGCCATCGCGCGCAATCGGCACCGGCTGGCCATTGATGCGCGCTTCTATCGCCTGGACATCGACCGTGCCTCCGACGACCGCGACCGTTCCGTCGATGCCGCGGATCGACGCGGGCGCTTCGGCGGCTGCGGCGAGAGGTGCGGTGAGCGGCACGCCCGCGGCGAGCGTGGCGGCGGCGCCCAAATGTCCCCAGAAACGCATCGGTCGCGCCATCACTAATCCTTATTTGGCGAAGAGTTGGTCGAGATCGGCAAAGGCCTTGAACTCGAGGGCATTGCCCGCCGGATCATGGAAGAACATCGTCGACTGTTCGCCCGGCTGGCCGGGAAAGCGCGTGTGCGGTTCGATGACGAAGCGGACGCCCTGATCCTGGAGCCGCGCCGCGAGCGCGCGCCATTCGTCGGGCGGCAGGACGACGCCGAAATGCGGGACCGGCACATCATGGCCGTCGACCGGATTATGGCCCGCCACCGCATCGCGCTGCGCGACCCGGTGCGCGACGATCTGGTGTCCATAGAGGTTGAAGTCGATCCAGTCGCTGTCGCTGCGCCCCTCGGGGCAACCGAGGACGGTGCCATAGAAATGCCGCGCCGCGTCGAGATCATCGACGGGAAAGGCAAAATGAAAGGGCGTAAGCTGAGCCATATCACTCATCCTTCAAATTTTTCGCCAGAAAGGCGAGGACGTCACTTTCCGTCGCCGACTTGGCTGCGGCATTGGCGGCAACCGACTGACGCGATTCGGTGGGGGTGTCATAGCCGTGCATCGCGCCCTTGAAACTGGTCAGCGTGATGTCGCCGCCCTTGTCGCGGCTGCGCGCGACCAGCTTTTCGCAGGAAGCGGGCGACACCTCCTCGTCGGCGGTGCCGATGAAGACGCGCACCGGCGCGTAGGGGCGATAGCCCTGCTTGTCGAAACGGCGCTTGAGCCCGCAGCCGGGGTAAAGCGCGATGCCGACGCGAAAGCCGATCCTGCGCATGTCGCCCGGCTTGTCGTCGGCCATGGCGGCGAGCGTCGCGCTCGCGCCGTTCGACCAGCCGAGGAGCGCGACGCGCGTACCCGCCACATCGGCGCGCTGCTGAAGATAGCGCAGGGCGCCATAGGCGTGGAGGGGGCGGTAGGTTACCTCGTTCACTTCGGCGGGGCGATCCTTGTAGGTACCGGCCCGGAAGCCCGTCGGATAACCGAGCGGGCCGAAGTCATCGACCATCAGCGCCACATAGCCGCTACGCGCGAGCAGGCGCCCCCATGCCCGATGCCGCGATGCGAGGGTCGCCGCATCATATTTCCCCTTGGCAAGCGACGAATAGGCGCCGGCGCGTCCGTGCATCATCACGACGGCGGGCGATTGCGCGGGGGCATTGTCCGCCTTGAAGACATAACCCTTGATCATCGTCTTGCCGTCGCGGCTGGGGAATTCGACCGCCTCGACCGACACGCGCTGCGCAGCCGCGGGAACGGCGAGGGTCATGCTGGCGGCAAGCGCCGCGAGCGGGATGAAACGCATCATCGTCATTTCCTTTCGAGCGTGATCGTTCGCGCGACGCCGTCGCGGCGCGGGTCGGCGGCGCCATCGAAGCGGCCATCCCGGATCATGACGCCGTGGAGTCCCGAATCCTCACCCGATCCGGCACGGACTTCGACGCCGCGCCGCGCCATTTCGGCGCGCATTGCGGGCGGAAAGCGGCTTTCCTCACCCGCGAAGGTTGCGCCGCGCGCGACCAGATTGGGGAGCGCGACCGCCTTTTGCAGCGGTAGTCCCCAATCGATTACGCCGACCAGCGCCTTCGATACATAGGCGAGGATCGCGTTGCCGCCCGGCGACCCGATCACGCCGGCAAGGCTACGGTCACGGTGCAATATCACGAGCGGGGTCATCGAAGACCGCGGCCGCTTGCCCGGCGCGATGGCGTTGGGACCGGTGGGGACGAACGAAAAGTCGGTCATCTGGTTGTTCAGGAAAAAGCCGTCGACCATGCGCCCCGACCCGAAATAGCTTTCGACCGTGGTAGTCATCGACACCGCATTGCCGTCGCCGTCGATGATCACGAAGTGTGAGGTGCCCGGAACTTCATCGGTGGCGTCCGCCGCCGCGACGACCGCACCGGGCGGGGTTCCGGCAGACGGCGGCGGCCCGGCCCGGTCCTTGATGAGCGCGGCGCGGGCAGCGACATAGGCGGGATCGAGCAGCCCCTTGACCGGGACGTTCGGCACATCGCCGACATAGGCGTCGCGGTCGGCATACATCAGCCGGCTCGCTTCGGCATATTCGACCCAGGCGACCGGATCGTCGGGGCCGCGCGCCGCGATATCGCTATGTTCGATCATCGCCATAAGCTGCAGCAAGCCCACCCCGCTCGACGGCGGCGGCGGCGCGCAGAGCAGATAGACGCGATAGCCATTGCACAGCGCCTGCCGGACCACGGGGCGATAGCCGGCAAGATCGGCTGCGGTCATGCTGCCCGGCAAGGCGCCTTCGTGCAGACGCGCGACAATGCGCGCGGCAGTGGCGCCGCGATAGAGGGCGTCGGCGCCCTCGGCGGCAAGGCGCTGGACGAAGGCGGCATAGGCGGGATTGCGCAGCGTGTCGCCGGCGCGAACCTTGCCGCCATGTCCGTCGCTGAAATACCGCACCACATCGGGCGCGCTCGCCTGCGGATAGGGGCCATGAACGAAGCGTTCGAGGCGAGCGGTGACGGTGAAGCCTTCGCGTGCCGTCCGCTCGGCACTGCCGAAGAGGTCGCGCCAAGCCAGTTTTCCGCGGTCGTGCTGCGCCATTGCCAGCATCGCCACCGCGCCCGGCACCCCCGTCGCGCGGCCGCTGAGCACCGCGGTCCGGAAGGGCAGCGATTTGCCGTCCGCATCGAGGAACATGTCCGGGGTCGCACCGGCGGGCGCGGTTTCGCGTCCGTCATAAACGGTGACGCCGCGCGTGGCGGCGTCATAATAGACCATGAAGGCCCCGCCGCCGAGCCCCGAGCTTTGCGGTTCGACAAGCCCGAGCATCGCCTGGACTGCGACGGCTGCGTCGACGGCGTTGCCGCCGCGACGCAGCACGTCGAGCCCCGCTTCGACCGCGAGTGGATGCGCGGCCGCGACGAACGCCTGTTCGTCGGCGGAAGAGGGAGCGGGCGGTGGAGCGACCGTTTGCGGCGGCGCGACCGGCGCGCAGGCCGCGAGCAGGCCGGCGGTGAGCAGGATCAGGCGGCGGCGCATCATGGTTCCACCGCCAGCGCGCCGGGGCGCCGCGGATCGGCGGCGCCGAGGAATAGGCCCTTGTCGATCATGATCGATTGTTCGCTGCCCATCGTTTCATCGCTGGTGATCGGATGGCCCATCGCCTTCAGCGCGGCGACGGTGTCCGGGTTGAAATTGGGTTCGACGCGCAGCGTGTCGCTCGCACCCTGATAGATGCGCGGTTGGTGCGTCGCTTCGGCGATGTTCATGCCATGATCGATGACGTTGACGAGAACCTGCACGACCGAGGTGATGATCGTGCTGCCGCCGGGGGTTCCGGTGACGATCCACGGCTTGCCGTCCTTCATCACGATCGTCGGCATCTGCGTCGACAGCATCCGCTTGCCCGGCTCCATCGCGTTGAGCGGTGGCGGTGTCCCGGTTCGCTGGGCCTCCCATGCCTGTTCGTGGCTGAAATTGTTCATCTCGTTGTTGAGGAGGATGCCCGTTCCCGCGATCATCACCCCCGATCCGAAGTCCGAACCGAGCGTGAAGGTCGTCGAGACGACATTGCCGTCCTTGTCGGCGACCGAGAAATGCGTCGTCGAGGGGCTTTCGTAGCGGAGCGGATCGCCGAAAGGCATGGCGTCGATCGGCTTGGCGCGCGCAGGGTCGATCAGTTTCGCGCGCTCGGCGGCATAGGCTTTCGAAATGAAACCGCCGACCGGCGCGGTGACGAAGGCGGGATCGCCCAGCGCGCGGTAGCGGTCAACATAGCCGAGCTTCATCGCCTCGGCCATCACATGCAGCGACGCCGCCGAATTGGCGCCCATCGCCTTGATGTCGAAATGTTCGAGCTGGTTGAGGATATTGAGCAGCGTTGCCCCGCCCGCGCTCGACGGCGGCGCGGTGTAGATGGTGTAACCGCGGTAGCTGCCGACCAGCGGGGCGCGCTCCTGCGGGCGATAGGCGGCGAGGTCGTCGAGCGTGATAAGCCCGCCATGCGCCTTCATGTCGGCGGCGATCCGGCGCGCGACTTCGCCCTTGTAAAAGCCGTCGGCGCCATGCTGCGCGATCTCGCCCAGCGTCCAGGCGAGGTCGGGGCGCTTCATAACCTCGTCCTTTTGATACAGACTGCCGTCGGGCTTGTAGAAGGCGGCCTTGCCCGCCGCGCTCTTCGACAGCCGCTCCTTGCCCCAGCTGAAAACGAAAGCCTCGTCGGCGCTCAGCCGCACGCCGTCGGCGGCCAGCGCGATGGCGGGAGCGACAATCTTGTCCCACGACAGCTTGCCCCATTTGCGATGGGCATAGTCGAAACCCGCGACCGTTCCCGGCACCGCGGGCGCCAGATAGCCGTAGCTCGCGACCGCGCGCTCCTTGCCGCGATTGTCGACGAACATGGCGGGGGTCGCGGCGCGTGGGGCGACCGAGCGGAAATCGATCACGCGCACCTCGCCCGAGGCGGCGTCGTAGACGCTCATATAGCCGTCGCCGCCGATATTGCCCGCGCGCGGCAGCGTAACCGACAGGGCGAAGCCGACCGCGATCGCGGCATCGACGGCATTGCCGCCTTCGCGCAGGATCTTCGCGCCGACCTCGCTGGCGATGGCGTTCTGGCTGACGACCATGCCGCGCGTCCCCACCGTCGGCGAATGGATCGACGGATATTCGAGGAGGTGGCGGCTCTGCGCGACGAGCGGCGCCGGAAGCGTCAGCGTCAGCGCGAGCGAAGCGGCGATCAGGCGGCGGAAGATCATCGGCGGACCCTTTTCTTATTCTCTGACGGCCGGTCGGGAAGACGGCGCGGGAGGGGGAGCCCCCACGCCGCCTGTCCCGGCGACCCGGCGGCGGTCAGAAACGCTTGCTGATCGAAGCGTAGAACTGACGGCCGCGGTTGCTGTACAAATCGCCGATATAGCCGAAGCTCTGATCGGCGAGCGGCGCGAGCTCGTTGAACAGGTTGCGCACCCCGATGCGGAAGCGCGTATCCTTGAGCGGGCCCTTCTCGGCCTCATATTGCACATAAACGCTGTGCGACATGTAATCCTTGACGCGGAACAGCGTCCCGTCGGCCAGCGCCGCCGAGGTGTCGTTCACCGGGCCGACATAGCTGCCGTACCAGCCCGCGCCCCAGCCCTTGTAGCGCCAGGTCAGGCTGGCCGATCCGCGCCACTTCGGACGGCCGTTCTGTTCCACCAGGCTTTCGGCGCCCGAGATGATGATCGTCGGATCGATGTCGCCCGACGTCTGGGCATCGAGCAGCATCTGCTGCATGTCGCCCGGCACCTGATAGAATTCGAGCAGGCGCGCCGCGTTGACGCGCAGGCTGATGTCGCCGATGCCCGTGTTGCGCACCTGATAATAGAGGCCGAAGTCGATACCGCGGACGCGGCGCGGGCTGAGGTTGGTATAATTGTCGATCACCTGGATCACGTCGCCGACGGGCGCGATACCCGTGCCGTCGAAGTCGTCGATATCGGCGGGGGTCGGATCGGCCCGCTCAACATTGGGGTTCGACGAACCCTGCAGACGGAGCAAATAGTCGAGGATGAGTGCATTGGAGTCGCCGAACAGGCCGATCACCTGCTTTTGCCGGATTTCCCAATAGTCGGTGGTCAGCGTCAAACGACCCGCGGCGCCGAAATTCATCTGGAAAGTTCCGCCGACCGACAGGTTTTGAGCCGTTTCGGGTTTCAGCTCCTTGCTGCCCGACCGGTTGCTGACGATGCCCTGTGCCTGACCGCACTCGTCGAAATTGGCGATGCGCGCCGCGCGCAGGTCTGCCTCGCAGCGGATCCAGTCGGTGCGCGTGTTTGACCGCTGGATACCATTTTCGAACAATTGCGGCAGGTTCGGCGCGCGGAAGCTTTCGGACCAGCTGCCGCGCAGCTGGAAGTTGCGCACCGGATACCAGGACAAGGCGATCTTCGGCTTCGCGACCGATCCGAAGCCCTGATAGGATTCGGCGCGGCCCGCAAGTTGCAGGTCGAGTGCATGGACCAGCGGCACATTCATCTCGGGCGAGACCAGCGGCACCGCAAGTTCGAGGAAGGCCGACAGCACATCGCGCGACCCGCTGCTGTCGGGGGTCGGGCTCGCGCCCATCGCGTCGCTGCCGTTCGACGAGTCGTCGGGCGCGACGTAGAAGATCGTGCCGTCGAGCCGGTCGTCGCGATCGTCCGCAAAGGTTTCGTGACGGAATTCGACGCCGGTCGCCATCCCGACCCGGCCGCCCGGCAGTTCGAACAGGTCGTTCTTGCTGAGCTTGAAATCGGCGAGGTAAAGCTCGGTCGTGCTGATGCGGCCGATATCGACCATGAAGCTGTCGATCACCTCCTGCGGATTGGGCGAGGAATCGAGCGTGCCGGGATTGAGCGGATCGCCGCCGTTGAACGGGTTATAGGCGGTCGCATCGGTACGGCTCAGCGCTTCTTCGAACAGCGTCATCGAAATCGTGTGCATGCTGTCCTTGGTCCGGGCGCGCGAGTAAAGCGCCGCGGTATCGAAATCGAAGCCGAGCAGCTTGCCGCGCAGCCCGCCGAGGAAGCGGGTGGTGTCGTTCTTGACGTTGACGATCGTCGGGCCAGCATCGACGGGGCGATAGTCGATCAGTTCGATCGACACCCCGGCATCGGACACGCCGGTCAGACCCGGAATCCGGTTCGGGCTGCCGACCGGACCGAAGGGGTTCCAATAGCCGTTGGCGGGGATGATGAGCCGCTGGCTCGACAGGTTGGTTTCGGTATCGCGGTAGGCGCGATAATCCGAATGATACCAGCCTGCCTCGGCATAGAATTCCAGCCCCGAATCAAATTCATGATTCAGGAAGCCGAACAGGTTGAAGCGATTGTTGCGTCCCAGGATCGTGCGCAGATAGTTGGTGTCGTACCGCAGATTTTCGTCGCTCGAGACGGTCGAGAGCGAGCTGTTGTCCCAGCAGGTGCCGGCATATTGGGTCGGCGCGATACAGCCGTCGTTGGTGTCGGGCTGGACATGGAAGATACCGCTGGTCGTCAGCGCGACGCCGTCGATGCGCGCCGTTGTGGTCGAGGGGGCGTAGCTGTTCGTCAGACGCTGGAATTCGCCCCAGATCGTATCGACCGATGTATTGCGGAAATCGGTGTCGCCTTCGAACGCCGTCCCGACGAGCAGCGGGCGCAGATCCGACGAGCGCGAGTTGTAACGTTCGCGCGCATAAAGCGGATCGCGGTGGTTGAACGATCCGAACAGTGAAATGTTGGTGCGGCCGTCATTGAACGTGTGGCCCGCTTCGAACGACAGTTCATATTCGCGCTGATCGCTGTCGTCGGTCAGGCTATATTCGCCGGTAACGCGCAGCCCCTTGAAATTGTCCTTGAGCACGGTGTTGATAACGCCGGCGACCGCATCCGATCCATAGATGGCGGCGGCGCCGTCGAGCAGAACCTCGACGCGGCGGACCCCCGTCACCGGGATGGTGTTGGTGTTGACGCTTTGCACCGGAACCAGATTTTCGGACTGGGTGCCGGGGTGCAGCACCATGCGGCGCCCGTTGAGGAGGACGAGCGTGTTGCCCGTGCCCAGCGCGCGCAGGTTGATCGACGCGACGTCGCCGCGCGCGTCGTTGATGCCGCCGGCGTCGCGGCTTTCGTTGAAGGCGACATCGCCCGCCTGCGGAATGGCGCGGAACAGATCGTCACCGCTCGTCGCGGCAATGGCGTCGATATCCTGTTCGTTGAGCAACGTCAGCGGCAGCGCCCCGGCGACGTCGGCGCCCTTGATTTGTGATCCGGTGACGACGATCGCTTCGCCCGAATCCTGTTCGATATCCTCGGCGATTTGCGGTTCAGGTTCGGCGCGGTCCTGCGCCATGGCGGCGGTTGCACTGGCGAGCAGCGAAATGCCGCCCATCAGGCTGATGAATTTTTGACCCCTGTTCATGCTATTGGCCCTTCCCTGAGATTTGGCAGATAAGCTATTGTATTTTTGTATTAATCCTCTCGATCGATAAGCGCGGCGACGCGCGCGGCCGACCCGGCGGCATAGGTCCAGCCCAAGGCCCCATGTCCCGTGTTTGCGATCACCCCCGGCGCGATCGGCCGCGTGATCGGCAGCGAATCGGGGGTCATCGGCCGCAGCCCCGCCCAGCTCGATTCGATCGCGTCATAGGTCGCCGCTTCTGGCAGCGCGGCGCGGGCGCTGGCGATCAATGTGGCGAGCCGCCGCGGATCGACCGCGGCGTCGCGCTGCGCCAGGTCGGCGAGGCCGGCAATCCGCATGCGATTGCCCAGCCGGGCGAAAACGACCCGGTTCGCAGCGTCGGTGATGCTGACCGTCGGCGCCGCGTCGCCCGGCGCGGCGGTGATCGAATAGCCCTTCATCGGCACGATCGGCAGGCGGACGCCGAAACTCCGCGCCAGCGCGAGCGATCCCGTGCCCGAACATAATAGGATCCGGTCGGCGGCGAACCGCCGACCGTCCCGCGCGACGATCGCGGGGCGCCGCGCGTCGGGCTCGATCGCGGCAATGTCGGTGCGGAACCAACTCGCGCTTTGTCCGTGCGCCGCCAAGGCCGCCCGAGCGCCGTTGCAGAAGCGATAGGGGTCGCCCACTTCCTCGCCGCCGTCGAACACGGCGCCGGCGATTTCCGGCCGGATCGCGCCGAGCGCGGGTTCGATCGCCACGACTTGGCCGGCGTCGATCAGGATTTGATTCGCGCCATGTTCGGCCTTCATCGCGGCGACACGCTCGGCCGCCGCAAAGCTTTTGGCGCTGCGATAGAGGATGAGCTTGCCGGGGGCGCTGCGCGCGAATTCGATGCCGTGCCGCTGCGTCAGCTGATCGAGCGCCGCGCGCGATTCGATCGCTAGCATCATGCCGGCCAGCGTGTTGCGGCGGAACCGCCCCGCCGAGGCGTTGCGCAGAAAGGCGATGCCCCAGCGGAGGAAATCGGGATCGAGCGAGGGCGTGAGGCGAAAGGCCGGATCGAGTCCCATCAGCAGCCGCGGCAATTGCGCGACGGTCGACGGGCTCGCGAACGCGTCGGTATAGGCATAGCTCAACTGCGCGCCATTGGCGAAGGAGGTGCCAAGGCCCGGGCCCTCGGCCGCGTCGACGAGCGTGACGCGGTGCCCGCGGTCGGAAAGGGTCAGCGCGGTCGCCATGCCGACGACGCCGGCGCCGATCACGATCAGCTCCTGCGGCCGCCTTGTCTGCGGCGGTTCGTCCTGTCCGAACGTGGCCCGCATCGATCAACCCGATCCCCCTGTGGCAGGGCGAAAGGGAAAATGCCGCCGCCTGCTCGCGGGGCAGAATATCGAAGGGTCACGCAGCGCAAATATGCAACATTTGTGACATCCATAGCCCAAAGCTATGGGCGGTCGGCGCGAATCCCCTCGAGCGTATCTTCGAGCGTGCGCAGGAACTGGCGCGCGATCTTCGACGGCGGCCGGTCCTCCAGCGTGACGTAGGACACGGTGAACCCCAGCGGCGGGTCGGTCGGCAGCCAGCGATAGCCGGGCGACTGCCAGGCGCGCGCGGTGAATTCGTCGATCACCGTGACGCCGCCCTCGAGCTGGGCCAGACGCGCCGCGATGAAGAAGGTCTGGACCGACACCGATTCGCGATAGGTAATGCCGCGATCGCGCGCCGCGCGGGTGAGGACGTCGCCGATCGGCCCCGTTGCCGCCACGCCAATGACGTCGCGATCGGCCAGCTGGTCGAGTGCAAGGCGCGGGCCGGCATCGGCGAAGGCGCCGTCGGGGAAGAAGACGACCAGCTCGCCTTCCGCCAGCAGCGAGCGCGTCAGGCGCGGATGGCGCGGCGGCGTATAGGCGATCGCGATATCGGTTTCGCGCTCGATCAGCGATTGCACCAGATCGTCATGATGATGCGTATGCACCTCGAAGGTCACGCGCGGCCATTCGCGGCGGAACTGGGCCATCGCCTGCGGTACGACGTCGAGCGCCAGGCTGGGCACGATGCCGAGCCGGATATGCCCGCCGCCCGCTTGCGACAGATTGCGCGCGGTATGCTGGAGCGAGGTGATGCGGTCGAAAATATCGCCCGCCTCGTGCATGAGCGCATGCGCCTCGTCGGTCGGGACGAGGCGGCCGCGGGCGAGCTGGAACAGCGCAAAGCCCAGGCCGTCCTCGGCGTGACGCAGCGTCTTCGATACCGAAGGCTGCGACACGCCAAGCGCGCGCGCGGCGGCGCTGATCGACCCGTGCGTATAGACGGCGTGAAAGACTTCGATCTGGCGAAAGCGCATGCCGCGACTGTACTCCCGCAAAAGCTGGGGTCCAGTGCCCTTTACGCTCATGCGCGCTGCGCGATCGCCTCGACCTCGATGAGGGCACCGTCGGCGAGCAGTGCCGAGACCACCGTGGAGCGCGCGGGGAAGGGCGCGCCGAAATGGCGGCGATAGGCCGCGTTGAACGCGGCGCCGAACCGCGCGTCGGTCAGCCAAGCCGTCACCTTGACGACATCGGCGGCGGTGCAGCCTTCGGCGGCGAGCACGGCGATCAGATTGGCGAGCGCCTGCTCGGCCTGCGCTTCGATTCCTCCGGCGACGATCTTGCCGTCGTCGCCGCGCGCGAGCTGTCCGGATGTGAAAACGAGCGACCCAGCGCAGCGGGCAGGGGAAAGCGGCGGTCCCGACATGATGATCCTCTCCTGTTTGGTTGCGACAGGTTCCTAGGCGCAGACCATTGAGCAAAATATCGCCGATCGGCGGGTGATCCATAGCTATGGGTTATGGCGTGCAACTTTCGGCGGGAGCGCGGCGCCGATGGCGCAACCGGAAGATTTTGCTGGCGGCTTGTCCGGTCTCGCGAGCGCCCAAACGGTCGCCGTAGCGTAAACTGTTGCTTTTTGGTCACGAATTTCGGGAAAATCCGCCATTGTCACCGCGATGGCGTTGACGCGGCCCGCCGCCGTATTACAGCGACCAGTCACCGCCAGTGCATCCCCTCCTTAGGCCCGATGGGTCACCTCTGGCGGTATGGAGAGAGAGACTATCATGACTTTGCGCAACATTTTGTTGGGCGCCACGATGCTGTGCGCCGCGACCACCCCCGCCATCGCTTTCGCTCAGGACACCGCTGAGGCGCCCGCAAGCGACACCGACTATGGCAATGACATCATCGTCACCGCGACCAAGCGCTCGCAGACGCTTCAGGATACGCCGATCGCCGTTTCGGTGACCTCGGCCGCCGATATCCAGAACGCGCAGATCCGCGACCTTATCGACCTGCAGTCGGCGGTCCCCAGCCTTCGCGTGTCGCAGCTCCAGTCGAGCGCGAACACCAACTTCATCATCCGCGGCTTCGGCAACGGCGCGAACAATCCGGGCATCGAGCCCTCGGTCGGCGTCTTCATCGATGGCGTCTATCGTTCGCGTTCGGCCGCCCAGATCGGCGACCTTCCGAATGTCGAGCGCATTGAAGTGCTGCGCGGTCCGCAGTCGACTTTGTTCGGCAAGAATGCGTCGGCGGGCGTAATCAGCATCGTCACGCAGAAGCCGCAGTATGAATTCGGCGGTTCGGTCGAGGCGAGCTACGGCAATTACGACGCCTTCGTCATCAAGAGCGACATCACCGGCCCGATTAGCGACAAGATCGCCTTCTCGCTCGGGGGCAACTACAACCGCCGCGACGGCTATGCCCGTGACGTCAACCTCGACACCGACGTCAACGATCGCAACCGCTGGGGCGTGCGCGGCCAGCTGCTGTTCGAACCGACCGAGGCGCTGACGATCCGCCTGATCGGCGATTATGACAAGATCGACGAGAATTGCTGCATCGCCGGCAACGTCATCGCCGGCCCGACGGTCGCGATCACCAATGCCCTCGCGGGCGGCCCCAGCGTCGATGCGAACAATCCCTTCTCGTATCGCGTCTACAACAACTTCCTGTCGTCGAACCTGATCAAGAATTACGGTGGTTCGGGCCAGATCGACTATGATCTCGGCAACATGTCGCTGACCTCGATCAGCGCCTATCGCGAGGTTCGCTCCAACACCAACCAGGATTCGGACTTCACCAGCGCCGACCTGATCGGTCAGAAGTCGGACGATACCGCGATCAACACCTTCACGCAGGAACTGCGTCTGGCCTCGGATTTCGACGGTCCGATCAACTTCCTGATCGGCGGCTATTATTTCAACGAGAAGATCAAGCAGCACAGCCAGATCTATTTCGGCGACGATTTCCGCGCCTATGGCAACGCGCTGATCCAGGCGGCAAGCGGCGGGGCGCTGAGCGTTCCGGTGCTTGAAGGTACGCTTGGCACGCTCGAAGGCGACCCGGCCAAATATGTGGGCACCTTCTTCCGCGCCGGTGACGGCATGGACGAATATTACGGCATGAAAAACACGGCTTGGTCGATCTTCGGCACGGTGGATTTCGACGTGACCGATCGCCTGACGCTGACCCTCGGTGGCAACTACACCAAGGACAAGAAGCGCTTCACGACCGACGTGACGAGCACTGACGTCTTTTCGGGCATCAACCTCGATGCGCCGGCCTATGCGCCGTTCCGCAACCAGCTGATCCTCGGCGGCGCGCTGCAACAGGCGGGCGTCAATCCGAACGATCCGGCGGCGGTCCTCGCATTTGCGACCAACCCCGCGACTGCGGCGACCTTCCAGCAGTTCCAGGCCTTCGCGACCGCGAACCAGAACAACCCGGCGGCGAACCCGCTGAACCCGCTGAAGGCGTTCCAGTTCCTGCCGCCCTTCCTGAATGTTCCGAACAGCGTCGAACCTGGCAAGACCAACGACGGCGACTTCAGCTACAGCGCGCGTCTGGCCTATAAGCTGACCGACACGGTCAACGTCTATGCGACCTATGCGACGGGCTTCAAGGCAAGCTCGGTCAACCTGTCGCGCGACAGCCGTCCGCTGGCCAGCGACCTGCCCGCGATCATCGCAGGCGGTCTCGGCACTCCGAACCTCGTGTCGGGCTCGCGTTTCGCGGCGCCGGAAGAGTCGTCGGTCTATGAAGCCGGGTTGAAGGCGCAGTGGTCGGTCGCGGCGTTGAACCTTGCGGTATTCAAGCAGTCGATCAAGGGCTTCCAGTCGAACGTCTTCACCGGCACCGGCTTCGCGCTCGCCAACGCGGGCAAGCAGTCGACCTGGGGCGTCGAATTCGACGGTTCGGTCCGTCCGGTGCAGGGGCTGAATCTGTCGCTGGCGGTGACCTGGCTCGATCCGAAGTACGATAGCTTCATCGGCTCGGCGGTCGGAGATCTGTCGGGCAAGAAGCCCGCGGGCATCCCCGACCTGTCGGTTTCGATGGGCGGCACCTATACCTATGAATTCGCGGGCGGGACGAAGGCGATCGCGCACGTCGACTATCAGTATGAAAGCCCGACGCAGATTGTCGACGGCCTGACCGGGTTTGCTACCGATGCCGAAGGAATCCGGATTGCTCAGGGTCTGAAGCGTGAAGTGAACCAGCTCAACGCCTCATTCACGATCGCGCTGACCAACGGCTTCGAACTGGGCGTGTGGGGCCGCAATCTGACCAATGCGCAATATCTGACGACGGTGTTCGACGCCGTCGCGCAGGCGGGCAGCGTGTCGGGCTATCCCAGCCAGCCGCGCACCTATGGCGTCACCGGCCGCTTCAAATTCTGATCGGCCCCGGCGGCGCCATACGCCGCCGGATCGGCCATTCGGGCAAAAGAAAACCCCGGCCTCTCATGCGAGAGGCCGGGGTCTTTTTTTCGGGCGTTGCCGCCCGCCGGGTTTAGAATTTCACGCCGGCCGCGATGCCATAGCGGCGCGGTTCGACAGTGAAGATATTCGTGAACATGCCCGATGATTGATCGGTAACATACATGCCCGTGGTCGCGTTGGTATTCCCCAGATTCTGGACAAATCCGCGGATATAGAAGCGATCATCGGGGCCGTTCAATTGAATTTGCGCATTGATGACGGCGTATCCCTTGATCTTGTCGATCGGATTTTTGTTGAAGATGGTCCCCCAACTGCCACCGGTATAATTCAGATCGGCACGCGGCACGATCGTCCAGTCTCCGGCGTCGATGGTATATTGTGCGCCAACCGCCCATTTATAGGTCGGGGCGTTGGGAAGGCGATTGCCTTTCACATTGACGGTCACGCCGCTGGGATCGACGACGAACGGCAACGAGCCGGCGGCCCCGCCGTTAAACGCGGCTTGCAGACCCGGCTGCAACGCTGCGAGGGCAGGGTTGAAGCTGCCAACCGAGCCCGCTGCCGCTGCTGCCAGAATGGAGCATACCGAGAAGGCGCCGGTCGTGTTGGTTCCCGGCACCGAGGTCGTGCCCTGCAGACCCAGCGCGCCGTTGACGGCGTTGACAAACGCATTGACCTGGGCACCCGTGGCGCCCGAACCGCTAGCGGGCCGGATGGCGCAATTGGATGCGTTGAACAAATCCTTGATGATCACAGCGTCCGAGCGCCCACCTGACGGATCGCGTGGGTTGGCGAGGAAGCGATCATCCGACACTTTCGATTTCAGATAGCTGAAATTGGCATTGATAACGAAAGCAGGGGTCGGGCTGATAACGGCTTCGGCTTCGATGCCGTAAATATCGGCGTTGATGTTGTCATTTACCGAAGTTCGCGCGACGATGCGGCTGAGTTGTAGACCCTTATACTTATAATAGAAGCCCGTCAGATTCAGTCTGAACTGACCGTTGCCGAAAGTGTTTTTTGATCCGATTTCAAAGGCATCAACCTTTTCCGGTGCAAAGCTGATCGGCACGGCAAAAATGGGCGAGAGCGGCGGATTGATCCCGCCCGATTTGTAACCGCGCGAATAGGACGCATAGAGCAGATTGTCGTCGGTGATCTTGTAATCGAGCACCGCGCGGCCGGTGAGTTTGCCGAAGCTCACGGAATTGATGGCAAATGGTTGATTTCCGGGCGCCGTCGAGTCGAAATCGAAAGCAGGATCGTTCAGGTAGCTTGTCGCATCCGTCGCGCCGAACGGCACGAAGATATTCTGACTGGCACCTGACGTCGTCACGATCTGATTGCCTTCGCGATCGAGGAGAGGTTGACCGCCAGCATCGAGCAGGATTCGGCTTTTGGTATCCTGAAGATAGGTCGTTCGCGCCCTGACGGTCTTTTTATCATGGTTATACCGCAACCCGAGCGTCAATTTCAGCCTGTCGTTGAACTCGAAATAAGTTTCGCCAAACAATCCATATGATTTCAGGCGGAATTCCGGGGTGTTGTTTCGATAGAAAGGCGTCGCGGCGAAAGCTGCGCCACCGCTCTGTGCGCTGCCCAGCAAGCCTGCTGCATAGTCGAGGCCGAAGCTGTTGACGAAATAGTCATTGTCGGTCGTCTTGCTGTCGAAATAAATCCCGCCGAGCAGGAAGTTGAACATGCCGTCGAACGAGCTGTCGATGTGAGCCTCGGCGGAATATTGCCGCACATCGGCTCTCGACCGATCATAGTCGAAGCTGGTCGGTCCGCAAATGCCATTGCCGCCGAAAACGCCGACGCCGTTCGGATCCGCTTGCGACTGGCAGACTGTCGCCGGTCCATTGGGGATCAGAGCCTGGCGCATGTTGTTCAACACCGCCAACGGGCCGCCCGGAACCGCCGCCGCATTGAGCGTATTCAGACCCGCGTTGGTCGCATAGGAGTTTCCGACCGCAAGATTATAGTCCGACGTCGAATCGACACTGTTCTTCATATACCCGCCGGTGAGGTTCAGGCTCACGGGTCCGAAGTTATGAAACAGCTTCAACGTATATTGCTGTTCCTTGGCATAATAGGTCGGGGTGTAATCGACGCGAACAGTGCGAACATCGGGTGGGTTGACAACACCGGAGAAGGCATCGTTCGCCTGATACACGCTATTGAGCGCGACCGGTGCCAAAGCGCCCAGTCCGGCGATCGTCAAAAACTCCCGGCTGGTCAGAATGGTCGCCAGCGTGGCGTTGCCGTTCAGTGTTTCATAGGCGAGCTTGTCGGGTTGGCACCCGAGAATACCGGTCGGGTCGCGGTGGCAGAGTTGTTTCTGGATTCTGCTGCGATTGTCCTTTTCTCGGAAATAATAGCCGACGAGATCGACGCGCGTGTCATCATTGGGCTCCCAACTCAAGGAGCCGCGGATCGCATAGAGGTCGCGATCGTCGATGCGGCTCCCATTGTATAGATTTTTCGTATAGCCATCGCGATTGAGCCATGTGCCGGCTACGCGCACACCCAGCGTGTCGCCAAGTGGAATGTTGACCATCCCCTTTATGCGTTTTGAATCATAGTTGCCATATTCGGCCTCGCCTGCGGCGTGGAAAGCCGACAGGTCCGGTTTCGCGGTGATGAAGTTGACCACGCCCGATGTCGCGTTGCGACCGAACAACGTGCCTTGCGGGCCGCGCAAGACTTCGATGCGTTCAAGGTCGAAAAATTCGCTTTCGAAAAGCCGCGTGCTGAGCAGCGGCATATCATTGACGTGGATCGCGGTCGCGCTGTCGCAGGTCGTGCCGACGCAAAGGTCGCCGATGCCGCGGATCGTGAAGCTGGACGAGGTGAAGTTTGTTTTCGTGAAGGTGACGTTCGGCAGCGTCTGCTGCAAGGCCGAGGGGTTGACGATCTGTTGCTTTTCCAAGGCCTCGGCGGAAAAAGCGCTGACGGCGATCGGAACATCCTGGAGGCGTTCGGACTGGCGCTGCGCCGTAACGACGATCTCGCCATAGGGGGCGGAACTGTCGCTATCCTGCGCATAGGCGGGGCTCGCCACCGCCATGGCCAGGACCGACGTTCCGATCAGTGTCTTGAACTTCATCTATTCCTCCCTTTTTCGATCCCGCGGGTCCACGGGGTCGCCCAAATTCAATTGTGGTCAGGGGAGGGGATTCGACCGGGCATGCCAGAAGGCGCCGGGCCGCGGGGGCCAAGCGCCAGTGAGTATCCCACCTGCCAGCGGTGCTGGTCATCGTCCTCTCCCACCGGCGTCGGGGAAAACGCCGGCCTCTCCGGATTACGGTCCGCTCAAGCGAACTCTGTAATGTTTGAAAACTGCGCTGACTTTACCAAAGCGTCAAGTGGCTTGTTGGCGGGAAAATTCGAAAGGAAATTGCGGCTCTGCACAATCGGAAAAGGGTTGGATTCCGCAACGTAAAGCATCGGCGGCCGAACAAAAACTTGCGTGCACGCTCTTGCTTATCGGGGCAATCGTCCCGAAATGTGCGGCAAGAAAGCAACAGTGAAAGCGGGGATATGACGAGCAGCACGACCGAAATCGGACCCGACGGCAAAGTGGTGGTTCCCGATCATGTCGCCGCCGCGGTGCGGACGCTGATCGAATGGGCGGGTGACGATCCGGCGCGCGAGGGTCTGCTCGACACGCCCAAGCGGGTTGCGCGCGCGTGGAAGGAATATTGCAGCGGCTATGGTGAGGACCCCGCGGTCCATCTGTCGCGCACCTTCGAGGAGGTCGGCGGCTATGACGAAATCGTGCTGCTGCGCGACATCCCCTTTCAGTCGCACTGCGAGCATCATATGGCGCCGATCACCGGCAAGGCGTCGATCGCCTATCTGCCGCGCGAGCGCGTGGTCGGCATTTCGAAGCTTGCGCGCGTGCTCAATGGCTATGCCCGCCGCCTGCAGGTGCAGGAGCGGCTGACTGCCGAAGTCGCCAAATGCATCTGGGACAATCTGCACCCGCATGGCGTTGCGGTGGTGATCGACGCGCAGCACGGCTGCATGACCGGCCGCGGCGTGCGTACCCCCGGCGTCGGCATGGTCACCAGCCGCGTCCTCGGCTGCTTCCTCGAAGATCAGCGCAGCCGCAAGGAAGTGCTCAGCCTGATGGGCTATTGATGCGCGTCGCGATCGTCAGCGTGATTGGGAAGGCGGCCGATTAGGACCGATTGCGGACGTTGTTGCACTTTTTCACATCGTCATTCCCGCGAAAGCGGGAACCCAGTGTGGAGTTAGCTGACGCGAGCTTTGGGTTCCCGCTTTCGCGGGAATGACGAAAGAAGGTGAGGACCGCTCCCGACCCCAAAACCGTCGTCCCGTCAGCGGAGCAGCGCTTCCTCGACTTGTCCGAGCCGGTCCTTGCCGAAGAATATCTCGTCGCCGACGAAGAAGGTCGGGATACCAAAGGCGCCGCGCGCGACCGCGGCTTCGGTGTTGGCGGCGAGCTTGGCCTTGATCGCATCCTCCTGCGTGCGCGCCAGCAGCGCGGGGCCGTCGAAGCCGTTTGCTGTCAGGAAGGCAGCGGCGACCGCGGGATCATCCATCTTCAGCCCGTCTTCCCACATCGCGCGGTTCACCGCATCGATATAGTCGTCGAGCACGCCTTCGTCCTCGGCGACGACCGCGCCGCGCATGATGAGCAGCGTGTTCACCGGAAAATGCGGGTTGAGCCGGAATTTGGTGAGCCCGTGGCGCGCGATGAAGCGCCGCATCTCGAGATTTTCATACGCCATCTTCGCCGGCGCGTCGGCATATTGGATCATCGGCGCCTTGTTGCCGGTGGCCTTGAAAATGCCGCCGAGCAGGCAGGGGGTGATGATCAGATCGGCGCCTGTGCGGTCGAGCAGGTCGGGTAGTATCTTCATCGCCAGATAGGCGTTCGGACTGCCGAAATCGAAGATGAATTCGAGGGACTTTCCTGCGCTCTTGCTCACCATTTTTCTCCCCAGGGGCGAAGGTCGAGTTCGTGCGTCCACGCGCTTTTCGGCTGGCGGTGGAGCATCACATAATTGGCGGCGATGGCCTGCGGGTTGAGGATC
Organism: Sphingopyxis sp. GC21; assembly: GCF_025727575.1. Classification (NCBI taxonomy): domain Bacteria; kingdom Pseudomonadati; phylum Pseudomonadota; class Alphaproteobacteria; order Sphingomonadales; family Sphingopyxidaceae; genus Sphingopyxis; species Sphingopyxis sp. GC21. The sequence continues at coordinate 425,170 of NZ_CP095845.1, forward strand.
AGATCCTGCGCCTTCGCATTGTCGAAATCGGGATGACGTCCCTTGATGAAATCGGTGTCGATCGCGCCGCCGATCACGACATGCGCAACATGGACGCCCTGCGGCCCCAGTTCGCGCGCCATCGATTGCGCCAGCATTCGCAGCGCCGCCTTGGCGCCCGAGAAGGCGGCATAGCCCGATCCGCCGCGCAGGGATGCGGTGGCGCCGGTGAAGATGATCGTGCCGCGGCCGCGCGGCGCCATGCGCTTTGCCGCCTCGCGCCCCATCAGGAAGCCGCCCAGGCACGCCATTTCCCAGACCTTGGTGTAAACGCGCAGCGTCGTCTCGGCGATCGGGAAGTTGACGTTCGCGCCGATATTGAAGACCGCGACCTCGATCGGTCCGACCTCGGCCTCGACTCGGTCGAACAGGGCGATCATCGCCTCTTCGCTACGCGCGTCGCCGGGAAAGGCGCGGGCATCATGGCCGTCTTCGCGGATCGACTGCGCCAGCGCCTCGAGCGCATCGGCGTTGCGCTCCCGGCGGTTGACGCAGGCGGTGAGGCCTTCGGCGGCAAAGGCGCGGGCAATCGCGCCGCCGGTGGCGTCGCCGGCTCCGATGATGACGGCTGCGGGGTTGGGCATGCGCGACTCTCCTCTTGCAGCAGATTGTAGCTATGATAAACATAGTGACAAGAGGTTTTTGTCGGTGGGATGAGAATGCCGATGAAGAGAATGACAAGGGTATAGGGACATCATGCCCAAACGCGCTGATCTTTCGGATACATTTTGCCCGGTCGGCCGCTCGGCCGAAATCCTGGGCGACCGCGCCGTGCTGCTGATCCTGCGCGACCTGTTCTTCGGGCGCCGGCGGTTCGAGGCGATCGCCGCGAACACCGGCCTCGGGCCGCAGCTCGTGTCGGCGCGGCTCAAGCTGCTGGTGCACGAGGGTGTGGTCGAGCGTCATGCCTATCAGGATCGGCCCGTTCGCCACGAATATCGGCTGACCGCGAAGGGCAAGGATCTGTTCGACGTGCTGTACGCGATGCGCAATTGGGCCGAGCGCTGGGCTTATGCGCCGGGAGAGACGGGAGGCGGACCGGCGATGCGCTATATTCACCGCGCCTGCGGCGCCGATGTCGGCACCGCGGTCGTCTGTCCGGGGTGCGGCGAAGCGCTCCATTATGGCGATTTGAAGGGCGAGCCTTCGGCGCCGCTTCAGGCCGAGCAGGCGGCGCGGAGCGGCGGTTGAAACCCCTCCCGCATGCGGGAGGGGCAGCGAGAGTTGCGAACTTGTTCGCTACTCGCAGCGGGGTGGGCGGGGTGATGCGGCGACAATGCCCACCCCATTGCGACTAGGCCCGGCTTCGCCGAACCAAGTCTCATTGCCCCTCCCGCATACGGGAGGGGCTGAACAATTTATGCCTTTTCCAGCGTGCATTGCAGCGGGTGCTGGTTCTGCCGCGCGGCGTCCATCACCTGATTGACCTTGGTTTCGGCGACTTCATAACTGAACACGCCGCACACTCCGACGCCCTGTTGGTGCACATGTAGCATCACCTGCGTCGCGCGTTCGATGTCCATGTTGAAAAAGCGCTGCAGCACCATCACGACGAATTCCATCGGCGTATAGTCGTCGTTGAGCAGTAGCACCTTGTACATCGAGGGCTTTTTGGGTTTCGCGCGCGTGCGCGTCGCAATGCCGACGCCGGGAGCGCCGGGCGTATCGTCATCCTTGCCCGCCATGGCGCGGACGATGTGAGGAATGGAGGCGGGAAGCATCATCATCGGGAATATCGCAAGCCGGGGCGGAATCGCAAGAGGGCGGGGATGCATTAACCCCCTTTTCGTCGCCCCCGCGAAGTCGGGAGCCTCTGGCAAGAGTGCACCAAGTCGATTGCGGCCCCCGCCTTCGCGGGGGCGACGATCAGGATAAAAACAAGAGCCGCCCGTTTCGCGAAGGAAACGAGCGGCCCTGTATGTGTCGGCGCGGGGTCGGGAGGAGGGGAGAGAGAGCCCGCGCCAACGAGGGAAGAAAAAGGCCCTTAGGCTGCCTTCATCTTCGAGCTGATGACCGACACGCGGTTCGAGATCGGCGCGAAGCTGTCGTTGGCGAGCTTCACGACCATTTCGCTGGTCTTCGAGGTCTGCGCAACGGCGGCGTCGAACGCCTTCTTGCTGTTTTCGGCATAGAGCTTGAAGAACTCGGCCGGCGACTTGACGGCGGTGTAGCCCTTCAGTGCGGCGGTGGTGTCTTCGAAGCTCTTGCGAGCGAAGGCGACGCCTTCCTGGCCGAGCGTTTCGAAGCCCTTGGCCGCGATCTTGCCCGATTCAACCATGGCTTCGATGTTCGCCTTGTTGAATTCGACAGCTTCCTCGGCGAGCTTGCTGCTCTTGCTCATGGCTTCCTTCGCCTTTTCGTTGAATTCGGCGGTCATCGCTTCGGCGCGGGTCTTGGCGTCTTCGGCGAACTTCTTGACGGTGTCGTTCATGGTCTTGAATCCTTTGGAGGCGGCGGCAACCGGCTTCGGCGCGGCCTTTGCTTTGGGGGTGATGGTCTTGGCGGCCGCCTTCTTGGGGGCGACCTTCTTGGCGGCCGGCTTTGCGGCCTTCTTTTGGACCGGCTTGGCCTTGGCCTTTACGGTCTTGGTCTTTTCGGGCGCCGGAGCGGCAACCGCAGGCGCCACGGGAGTCGCAACCGGCTTGGCGGCGGTTTCCAGCGTCGCGGCTTCGAAAGCCTTTTCGGCACTATCCATCTTGGTAGCCATCGGAACAACTCCTTTATGTTGCACTGCACAATATAGGAGTGGATCGGCGATTTCAAGGGCATTTTTGTGCAGCGCACAAAAATTGTCGATGAGCCGCCGCAGCTAATTGATAATCCCGCGATGTTACCGCTGTTTGACGTAGCGTCCGGGCGCGTCCTCGATCGCCTTTTTCTTGCCCTTTCCGGGCACGCGCGCGCCTTTGGCGGGCGTCTTGCCGCCGTCCTGATCGGCGATCCAGCCGATCCAGTGCGGCCACCAGCTTCCCTTGGTTTCGGTCGCGCCCGCCTCGAATTCCGCGAGCGAGGCGGCGTCATTGTCGCCGGTCCAATATTGATATTTGCCCGCCGCGGGCGGGTTGACGACGCCGGCGATGTGACCCGAACCCGCAAGCAGGAAGGTTTTTGGCCCCGACAGATGGTCCATCAGCCGCCAGACGCTGGCCAGCGGGGCGATATGATCTTCGCGTCCGGCCTGGATATAGGCGGGGGTGGTGATCTTCTTGAGGTCGATCGGGGTACCCATCACCGTCAGACTGTTCGGGATGACCATCCGGTTGTCGCGGTAGAGGTCGACAAGATATTGCCGGTGCCATTTCGCCGGCAGGTTGGTCGTGTCGCCGTTCCAGTAGAGCAGATCGAAAGGCGGATAGTCGTTGCCGAGCAGGTAATTGCTCACGACATAATTCCAGATGAGATCTCGGCCGCGCAGGCTGTTGAAGGTTGCGGCCATATAGCGGCCGTCGAGAAAGCCGCCGGCCGACAATTGCTGGAGCAGCGCCAGATAGCCGTCGTCAACGAACAGCTTGAGTTCGCCCGCCAGTTCGAAATCGACCTGCGCGGTGAAGAAGGTGACCGACCTGACCTTGTCGGCATCGCCCTGCGCAGCGAGCATCGCGAGCGTGGCGGCGAGCGTCGTCCCGGCGACGCAGTAGCCGATCGCGTGGACATGCGGCACGTCGAGCAGGTCGCGCACCGTGTCGATCGCATCGACCTGCGCCGCGATATAATCGTCCCACACGATATCCTTCATCGACGCGTCGGCCGATTTCCACGACACCATGAACACGGTCAGCCCCTGTTCGACCGCCCAGCGGACAAAGCTTTTCGCGGGATTGAGGTCGAGGATGTAGAAGCGATTGATCCACGGCGGGAAGATGACGAGCGGGACGGTGAAGACGTCTTTCGTCGTCGGCTCATATTGGATGAGCTGATAGAGATCGGTTTCGTGGATCACCTTGCCCGGGGTCGTCGCGATATTCACGCCGACCTCGAACGCATTCTTGTCGACATGGCTCAACTGCCCGCGCGCGAGGTCGGCGAGCATGTGGCGCAGCCCCTTGAGCAGGCTTTCGCCGCGCGTTTCGACCGCGCGCTTGATGACTTCGGGGTTGGTGACGGCAAGGTTCGTCGGCGACAGCGCGTCGGCCATCGACTTTGCGGCAAATTCCATCTTGGCCCGCGCATCGGCGTCGAGCCCCTGAAGCTGGCGCGTGGTTTCGAGCAACTGGTCCGACAACAGGCCATAGGTCTGCCGGATTAGCGCAAAGGCGGGGTTTGCGGTCCAGTCGGGGTCGGCGAAACGGCGATCCTTGGGCGCATCGGCCGCCGCGGAGGGCATGAAGGACGGCTGCATCGCGGCGAGCGACGACCAGAAATGCACACCCTGTTCCCACAACTTCGCGCCCTGTTCGGCCCAAAGCTGGGTCGCCGGATTGTCGATCCATCTGGCGGGATCGAACAGCGGCCGCGCATCCTTTTCCTCGTCGGCCTGACCGAGCGCGAATTCGAGCATCATCTGCTGCGCGCGCGCCATCACGCTGGCCCAATGCTGCATATCGTCGGGGGACGGGAGAAAGGGATTCGGCGCCTCGGCCGCGGTGCCGTCATTCTTGTCTTTTTCGCCCGCGTCGCTCATGCCGGTTCCCGCTGGTCAGCCTCTCGTCCGATGCGTATAACAGCCGCCGACGCGGCTGGCGAGGTGCCGATCGCGTTTCGACCGACTAAACGCTTACGAAAAGGAGTTGTTCTAGTTCCCCATGTCCGACGATGAATTCTACCGCATCAAGCGCCTGCCGCCCTATGTCATCGCCGAAGTGAATGCGATGCGAGCGGCCGCGCGTGCCGCGGGCGAGGACATTATCGACCTGGGAATGGGCAACCCCGACCTGCCGCCGCCGCAGCATGTGATCGACAAGCTGTGCGAGGTTGCGCAAAAACCCGACGCGCACGGCTATTCGCAGTCGAAGGGCATTCCGGGGCTGCGCCGGGCGCAGGCCAATTATTATGCCCGCCGCTTCAACGTCGAACTCGATCCCGAAAGCGAAGTCGTCGTGACGATGGGGTCGAAGGAAGGGCTCGCCAGCCTCGCGACCGCGATCACCGGCCCGGGCGACGTCGTGCTGGCACCGAATCCCAGCTATCCCATACACACCTTCGGCTTCATCATCGCCGGTGCGACGATCCGCAGCGTGCCGACGACGCCGGACGAAAATTACTGGCGCGCGCTCGACCGCGCGATGGCGTTCACCGTGCCGCGTCCGTCGATCCTGGTCGTCAACTACCCGTCGAACCCGACCGCTGAAGCCGTCGACCTCGCTTTCTACGAGCGGCTCGTCGCCTGGGCGAAGGAAAACAAGGTCTGGGTCCTCAGCGACCTTGCCTATTCGGAGCTTTATTACGACGGCAATCCAACGCCCTCGATCCTGCAGGTGCCGGGCGCGAAGGATGTGGCGATCGAATTCACCTCCATGTCGAAAACCTATTCGATGGCCGGGTGGCGCATGGGTTTCGCGGTCGGCAACAAGCGGCTGATCGCGGCGATGACGCGCGTCAAATCCTATCTCGACTACGGCGCCTTCACCCCGATCCAGGCGGCGGCCTGCGCCGCGCTCAACGGACCGCAGGATATCGTCGCGAAGAACCGCGAGCTTTACCAGAAGCGCCGTGACGTGATGGTCGAAAGCTTTGCGCGCGCCGGCTGGGATATTCCGAGCCCACCCGCGTCGATGTTCGCCTGGGCGCCGCTGCCGCCCGCGCTCAAGGAGATGGGCAGCCTCGAATTCTCCAAGCAGCTTCTGACCCATGCCAAGGTCGCGGTTGCCCCCGGCGTCGGCTATGGGGAGGACGGCGAGGGCTATGTCCGCATCGCGATGGTCGAAAACGAACAGCGCATCCGTCAGGCGGCGCGCAACGTCCGCAAATTCCTCCAGATGCATGGTGTGAACACGCCGTCGGTCGCGGCAGGATAGACGCGATGTTCGAAGGGGCGCCGACAATCGCCCAGACGATCCAATTGTCCGTCGCGCCGGTGTTCCTGCTGGTCGCGATGGGCAATTTGCTCAACGTCTTCACTGGCCGCCTCGCGCGCGTCATCGACCGGTCGCGCAAGCTGACCGAACGTCACGCGACGACGACGGGCGTCGAACATAGCCGGTTGGTCGAAGAATTGCGCGTGATCGCGCGACGGATGCGCGTCATCAACACCGCCATCCTGTTCGCCGTCTGCGGCGGGCTGGTGGTGTGCATCCTCGTGTCGCTGCTGTTCCTGCAATATGCGGCGGGCTTCCATCTCGGCGTCGCGGTATCGCTGGTCTTTGTGCTGGCGATGCTGTTCCTGCTGCTCTCGCTCGGCATGTTCCTCTATGAAGTGCGCCTCGCGACACACGCCATATTGATCCCGACCGAGTATCTCGAGCGCAACTAGGGTCAGGACCCTAGCGTCAGGGCATAACGCTGGCGCGATAGGTTGGCGCTACGCGTTTGCGGCTTGCCTGTTCATAGGCATATCCGGCCGCCAGAATATCGCCGTCGCTCCATTTGGTGCCGATGAAGGAGAGGCCGATGGGCAGCCCTTCGACCGCGCCCATCGGGACGGTGAGGTGCGGATAGCCGGCGACGGCGGGAAGCTGGCTGACGCCGGGACCGGTATAATGGTCGCCGTTGACGAGATCGGTGGTCCAGGCGGGCCCATTGGTCACGCCAACCAGCAGGTCGGCGCCGCTTTCGCGCAGCAGCCGGTCGATGCCCTCCGGTCCCGCTAGCCGCGCCGCCTTGGCCTTGGCGTCACGATAGGGCTGGCTGTCGAGGCCGCCCTTGCTTTCGGCAAGTTCGAACAGCGACTGGTCGAACCAGCGCATCTCGGCGGGCGTCGCCTTGTTGAAGGCGATCAGATCGGCGAGCGAGCGCGGCGCGCCCTTCCCGGGTAGCCCGGCCAGATAGGCGGCCATGTCGAGCTTGAGTTCGGTCATCAATATCTCGAATTCGGCATCGCCCAGGCCGTCGAGACCGCTACGGCTATCCTTGATCTCGACGATCGTCGCACCGGCGGCGCGCATCGTGTCGAGCGCGGCATCGAACAGCGCGCCGATGTCGGCGCGGCCGCCGATGCGATCGCGCAGCACGCCAATCGTCTTGCCGCGCAGCGCGTCCGGCGACAGCGCGGCGGCAAAGTCACGGCGGTGCGCGTCGGCCTCTGCCGTCGCCGGGTCGGCGGGATCGCTGCCCGCCAGCACCGACAACAGCGTGGCCGCGTCGCGCACCGTCAACGTCATCGGTCCCGCCGTATCCTGACTGTGGCTGATCGGGACGACAAGACTGCGGCTCACCAGGCCGACGGTCGGTTTGAAGCCGACCACGCCGTTCATGCCCGCAGGGCAGGTGATCGATCCGTCGGTCTCGGTCCCGATCGTCAGCGGCGCAAGGCTGGCCGCCGTCGCGGCACCGCTGCCCGCCGACGAGCCGCATGTGTTGCGGTCGAGCGCGTGCGGATTGCGCGTCAGCCCGCCGACGGCGCTCCAGCCGCTGGTCGCGTCGTTCGACCGGATATTGGCCCATTCGCTGAGGTTGGTCTTGCCCAGGATCACCGCGCCGCCTTCGCGCAGCCGCGCGACCAGCGGCGCATCGCGGCCGGTGATATTGTCTTTCAGGGCCAGCGAACCGGCGGTCGTCGCAACCGGCCCCGCCGCCTCGATATTGTCCTTCAGCAGCACCGGAATCCCGTGCAGCGGGCCGCGCACATGCCCCGCCTTGCGCTCCTGATCGAGCCGATAGGCCTCGCTCATCGCGCCGGGAAACACCGCGATCACCGCGTTGAGTGTCGGGCCCGCCTTATCGATATTCCGGATGCGCTCGAGATAGGCGGCGGTGATGACCTCGCTGCTCGTTTCGCCCGCGGTCATCTCCGCCTGCAGAGTCGCGGCATCCTTGCCGGCGACATCGGGAAGCGGCGGCGGCATGGCGGCGGCGGGGACGGAGGCGAGCAGAGCGGCTGTCAGCAGCGAAATTTTTTGCATGGCGCGAATGCTGGCAGCCGTAACGGCAATTGCAAGTGCCATTTTACGCTGTGCCGCCCCGGCGTTGACAGGGTGCGGCCGGGTCTGCACCTTCGCCCCCATCGGGAGAGAAAAATGTCGGAAAAGCCAGCTCTTGCCCTTGGTGCAGGGTCGCAAGCATCAACCAGCGTCGCCGCGAAAACGCGCACGATGCTGTGGGTGCTCTTGATCGTCTATATCCTCAATTTCCTCGATCGGCAGATCGTCAACATATTGGCCGAGCCGATCGCACGCGATCTCAAGCTGTCCGATTCCGACATCGGCCTGATGACGGGATTGGCCTTCGCGCTCTTTTACACCTTCCTGGGTTTGCCGATCGCGCGTTATGCGGACCGTCCCTCAACCAATCGCGTCGGGCTGATTTCGGTGTCGCTGGCGATCTGGTCGGGGATGACCGTGCTGTGCGGCATGGCGCAGAATTTCGTCCAATTGCTGCTTGCCCGCATCGGCGTCGGCGTGGGCGAGGCCGGGTGCACACCCGCGGCACACTCGCTCATCACCGATGCCGTCGAACCCGCCAAACGATCGTCCGCCATTGCCTTTTACGGGCTCGGGATTCCGATCGGCAGCCTCCTCGGTCTGATCGTCGGCGGCATCGTCAACGATCTCTGGGGCTGGCGCATCGCGTTCATGGTCGTCGGTGTGCCTGGCCTGTTGCTCGCCTTCATGGTCCCGATGTTCATCAAGGAGGTTCGCGCACGCGGCGCCGATACTGCTGCAACGACGGGCGCGAGCGGCGCCCTGTCGATCGGGCAGGCGCTACGTGAAGTGTTCAGCACCCGGGCCTTCGTCTACATCGCGATCGCGGCGTCCTTCACCGCCTTCCTGGGTTATGGCAAAGGCGTCTGGGCGCTGATCCTGTTTCAACGATCGCACGGGCTGAGCGCGGGCGAAACCGGACTTTTGCTGGGCGTCGCGCTGGGCATCGCGGGCATTTTGGGAACCTGGCTCGGCGGCTATTTCGCCGACCGGTTCGGCAAGACCGACCGCCGCCATATGCTCACCACGCCGGCGATCGGCATGGCGGTCGCGGCGCCGATCCTGTTTCTGGGCTACGCCGTGACCGAATGGCACGTCGCGATCGCGCTGCTGTTCGTGCCGACCGTGCTCAATGCCGCTTATTACGGGCCGACCTTCGCCTGCGTCCACGGGCTGGTGCAACCCGAGGCGCGCGCAATGGCCAGCGCGGTGATGCTGTTCCTGCAGAATCTGATCGGCCTCGGACTTGGCCCGCTCCTCTTCGGCATGGCGTCGGAGGAACTCAAGCCGACCCTCGGCACCGAAAGCGTCCGCTATGTCCTTTATGGGGCGGCGTGGCTCGGGCTGATCCCGGCCTTCTTCTTCTGGCGCGCCAGCCTGCGGCTCGGGAAGGAGCTCAAATCGGGTTAGAAGGGCGGCGGCGCTTGTTCGCGCTGCGCCTTCGCGGCGTCGGTCCACCAGGCAAGGTCGTCGGCGAAGCGCGGAAAGGCCCGTGCCAGTCGCTCGCCGTCCTCGCCCGCAGGCCCGCCGTCGGCATCGAAAGCACCGCCGATGCGCGCGAGGCTGAGCGGGGTCGCGGTGACCACCATGCCCATCGCGCCAAGCGTCGTGCGCCACGCGGTCGCGGCGCGGATGCCGGCGAAGGGGCCAGCCGAATAAGAGGCGATGGCGGCGGGGCGCCACGCGAATTGGGGAAGATAATGGTCGACCAGATTCTTGAGGCCCGGTTGCAGCCCGCCATTATATTCGCCGGTCACGAAGACGAAGCCGTCCGCCGCGGCGATCCGGTCGGCGAGCGCATCCATCGCGGCGGGGGCCTCGCCCGCTGCAAAATCGCTGTGCCGTCGGTCGAGCATCGGCAGATCCACCGCCATCGCATCGACCAGTTCGGCGCGGTCGCCGCGCGTAGCAAGGGAATCGACGATCCAGCGGGCAAGCTTGATGCCCTGCCGGTCGCGGCGATAGCTTCCGTAGAAGACCAGGATGGTGCGGCTCATCGGCCGACCGTGCCACGCCGCGCCGCCGAACGAAAGCGCGTCTTGCGCCGCGCCGCGCGTCAATTCTAGAGTGGTCGGGACCAAGGGGGGGGATTATGCGGGTTTATCGTACACCGGACGAATGTTTTGCGGGCCTGACCGACTGGCCTTTCGCACCGCGATATGCCGAGATCGCGGGCGGCCTGCGCGTCCATTATGTCGACGAGGGCGCCGCCGATGCACAGCCGGTGCTCATGCTGCACGGCGAGCCGACGTGGAGCTATCTCTACCGCCACATGATCGGTCCCGCGGTGCGCGCGGGCTTCCGGGCTGTTGCGCCCGACCTCATCGGCTTCGGTCGCTCCGACAAGCCGCTCGACCGGTCGGCCTACAGCTATGCGCAGCAGGTCGCGTGGATGCGCGCCTGGATCGAGGCGCTCGACCTTCGGAACATGATCCTCGTCTGCCAGGATTGGGGTTCGCTGATCGGGCTGCGTCTGGTCGCCGAAATGCCCGAACGGTTCGCGGGTGTCGCACTGTCGAACGGCGGACTGCCCGAGGGACAGGCGGCGCCCCGCGCTTTTGCGATCTGGCGCGCCTTTTCGCGCTACAGCCCGCTGTTCCCGATCGGCCGGATCGTCAAGGCGGGAACGAAGCGCCCGCTCAGCGCCGAAGAAATCGCCGCTTATGACGCGCCCTTTCCGACGCGCGCGTCGAAGGTCGCGGCGCGCATCTATCCGTCGTTCGTGCCGCTGGGCGACAATGTCGCGGTGCCCGATCAGAAGCGCGCATGGGCCGCGCTCGAACGCTTCGACAAGCCCTTCCTCTGCTGCTTTTCGGACGGCGACCCGATCACGCGCGGCGGCGATGCCCTGTTCCTCGGCCGCGTGCCTGGAACCGCCGGCATGCCGCACCGCACGTTGAAAGGCGGGCATTTCATCCAGGAGGATGACCCGGCGGGCTTCGTTTCTGCAATCGAAGCCGTCGCCGCGGCGGGGCGCGGGGCGTCAGCCGGGTAGCGGCAACACGCGGCTCTGCTTGACGACGCCGTAGGCCAGGCTGGTGTCGATCGACGCGATGCCGTCGATCGCGTGCAGCCGTTCGCGCACGAAGCGTTCGTAGCCGTCGAGGTCGGGTGCGACGACCCGCAACAGATAGTCGATATCGCCCGTCATCAGGAAGCAATCGAGAATATCGTCGATGGCGCCGATCGCCCGCTCGAATGTCTGCACGGTCGCCTGATCATGCTTGCTCAGCCGGATGCCGACGAACACGGTGATCGGATAGCCCATCGCCTTTTGATCGACGAGCGCGGCATAGCCGGTGATGACGCCGCGCTCTTCGAGCAGACGAACCCGGCGCAGACAGGGCGACGGCGACAGGTTCACCGCCGCGGCCAGATCCTGATTGCTCAGCCGGCCGTCGTGCATCAAGGCGCGGACGATCTGGTGATCCTTGCGATCCATGGGGCAGTCCTTGGCAGAATATTCCAATATTCGTTCTGCTAATGGCATATATTGGAAGCACCTGCCACCGGCCATTTGATACAAGCGGCGCTCGTTCACCGCAGGAGTCGCGCCCGTCATGTCGTCCTTTCCGCTTTCGGGTTTTGCGACCCGCGCCATTCATGCCGGCTATGACGCAAAGGCCAATGACGGCGCGCTGGTGCCGCCGCTGCATCTGTCGTCGACCTTCGTGTTCGAAACCGCCGAGGCGGGCGCCGAGATTTTCGCGGGCGAGCGCGAAGGATATTTCTACAGCCGCATCGCCAATCCGACGGTCGACCTGCTCGAACGTCGCATGGCCGCGCTCGAAGGCGCGGAAGCCGCCGTCGCGACGGCGTCGGGGATGGGCGCGATAACGGCGGTTTTCTGGTCCTTTCTGAAGCGCGGCGACGAAATCATCGTCGACCAGACGCTGTACGGCTGCACCTTCGCCTTCATGCGCCACGGCCTTGCGCGCTTTGGCGTCCGCGTCACCCATGTCGATCTGACCGATCCGGCCAATCTCGAAGCCTGCATCTCCGACGCGACGAAGATCGTCTATTTCGAGACCCCCGCCAACCCGAACATGCGGCTGGTCGATATCGCAGCGGTGTCGGCGATCGCGCGCGACCATGGCGCGCGCACCGTCGTCGACAACACCTATGCGACCCCGGTGCTGACGCAGCCGATCACGCTCGGCGCGGATATCGTGGTGCATTCGGCGACCAAATATCTGGGCGGGCATGGCGATCTGGTCGGCGGCATCGCGCTCGGCACTGGCGCCGATATGCAGCAGGTGCGTCTGGTCGGGGTCAAGGACATGACCGGCGCGGTGATGGCGCCGTTCAGTGCCATGCTGGTGCTGCGCGGGCTCAAGACGTTGAAGCTGCGCATGGCGGAACATTGCCGGTCGGCCGCGGCGATTGCGGCGACGCTGAACGATCACCCGGCGGTCGCTGCGGTGCATTATCCGGGGCTGGCATGTTTCGCCCAGCATGATCTGGCGCGGCGGCAGATGCCGGGTTTCGGGGGCATGATCGCCTTTGAACTGAAGGGCGGCTACGCCGCGGGCGTGGCGATGATGAACCGGCTGGCGCTTGTCCAGCGCGCGGTGTCGCTCGGCGATGCCGAAAGCCTGATCCAGCATCCGGCGAGCATGACCCATTCGACCTACACTGCAGAAGAACGGCGCGCGCACGGGATCGCCGACGGGCTCGTGCGGCTGTCGGTGGGACTCGAGGAGGCCGACGAAATCGCCGCCGATCTGACGCAGGCGCTCGATGCAGAGGTCAGGGCGTCCGTCGACGCCTGATCGCTTCGCGGGGTCAGTCGCTGAACGGATCGCGGATCAGGATCGTGTCCTCGCGCTCGGGGCTCGTCGACACGAGCGCGATGGGGGTTTCGATCAGTTCCTGCACGCGCTGGATATATTTGATTGCCTGCGCCGGCAGGTCGGCATAGCTGCGCGCCCCTGCGGTCGATTCGCTCCAGCCGTCCATCTCTTCGTAGATCGGTTCGACCTCGGCCTGATCGGCGGCGTGCGCCGGGAAATAGTCGAGGATCTTGCCGCGCAAACGATAACCGGTGCAGATGCGCACCTTGTCGAAGCCGTCGAGCACGTCGAGCTTGGTCAGCGCGATGCCGGTGACGCCCGATACCGCGCAGCTCTGACGCACCAATACCGCGTCGAACCAGCCGCAGCGGCGCTTGCGTCCGGTGACGGTGCCGAATTCATGCCCGCGTTCGCCGAGCCGCTGGCCGGTTTCGTCCTCGAGTTCGGTGGGGAAGGGGCCGCTGCCCACGCGCGTCGTATAGGCCTTGGCGATACCGAGCACGAAGCCGACCGCCGACGGGCCGAGGCCCGAGCCGCTGGCGGCGGTGCCGCTGACGGTGTTCGAACTGGTGACGAAGGGATAGGTGCCGTGATCGACGTCGAGCAGGACGCCCTGCGCGCCTTCGAACAGGATGCGTGCGCCCGCCTTGCGGACCTTCTTCAGCCGCTTCCACACCGGCTGCGCATATTCGAGCACGAAATCGGCAATCTCGGCGAGGTCGGCCTTCAATCGCTCGCGATCGATCGGCGGCTCGCCGAAACCGGCGCGCAGCGCGTCGTGATGCGCGGTCAGGCGGTCGATCTGCGGATCGAGCTTGTCGAGATGCGCAAGGTCGCACACGCGCAGCGCGCGGCGGCCGACCTTGTCCTCATAAGCCGGACCGATGCCGCGACCCGTCGTGCCGATCTTGCCCGCGCCCGCCGCGGTTTCGCGCAAGCCGTCGAGGTCGCGGTGAAAGGGCAGGATCAGCGCGCAATTGTCGGCGATCGCGAAATTCTCTGCGTTGATCTCGACGCCCTGGCCGCGCAGCTTGGCAATTTCGTCTTTCAGCGCCCAGGGATCGAGCACGACGCCGTTGCCGATGATCGACAGCGTGCCGGTGACGATGCCCGACGGAAGCAGCGACAGCTTGTAGACCTGTTCGCCGACGACCAGCGTGTGACCGGCGTTATGGCCGCCCTGAAAGCGGACGACCGCGTCGGCGCGGCTGGCGAGCCAGTCGACGATCTTGCCCTTGCCCTCGTCGCCCCACTGCGACCCGATGACGGTAACATTTGCCATGACGCTGTCCTGCTGAACGGGGCCCTTTCGACCCGGCGCGGCCTTAGCGGATTTGGCTGTCGAGGCAAGGGCGAAGGCCGTAAAATAGTGCCGCGCCGCGCAGATCGCGGCTGTTACATCTTGTCATAACATCGCGGTGCGCGGTCACATCCTCGCGACAATTGCAGGCTAGTGACCCGACGGACAGCATGATGACGGAGGCGATGATGACGCGGCGATTTTCGACCGGATGGGCCGCCATGGCGGCGTTTGTCGCGGCGAGCCTGATGGTGCCGGGCCCCCTCGCCGAGGCGCGGGAACGGCTGCGCGAGCGGATTGCCGAACGCATGGCGGAGCGCATGGGCGCCGATGCCGGGGCAAAGGTCGCGGGCAGCGAAACGATCGCCTATGGCCGCGATCCGCTCCAGACGCTTGACATATGGCGCGCAAAGGGCGCGGCCGGTCCGGCGCCGCTGATCGTCTTCGTGCATGGCGGCGGCTGGAAGCGCGGCGACAAGGACAATGCGACCGGGCATTTCAAACCCGAACATTATCCTGCCGAGGGCTATGCCTTTGCGTCGATCAACTACCGCCTCGTCCCCGCCGCGACGGTCGAGGAGCAGGCGGCCGATGTTGCGGCAGCGGTGCGGGCGATCGTCGAGCGTGCCGACGCACTGGGCGTCGACCGGCATCGCATCGTGCTGATGGGGCACAGCGCGGGCGCGCATCTGGTCGCGCTGGTCGGCACCGACCCGCGCTATCTGAAAGGCGCCGGCCTGTCCTTTGCCGATATTGCGGGTGTCATACCGATCGACGGGGCGGCCTATGACGTGGCGGCGCAGATGAAGGACGGGCCGCAAATCATGCAGTCGACCTATACGCAGGCCTTCGGCACCGATCCGGCGCGCCAGCGCGCGCTGGCGCCAACGGCGCAGGCGGCGGCACCCAACGCCCCCGCCTTTTTGCTGCTGCACGTCCAGCGGCCCGACGGCGTGCGCCAGGCCAAAGCGCTCGGCGCCGCGCTCGAGGCCGGCGGCAGCCGCGTCGCGTTCGGCAGCTTTCCGGGTGAAGGATTGAAGGGCCATGCCGAGATCAACCGCCGCCTCGGCGATCCGTCCTACGCGGCGACCGCGACGGTCGACGCGTGGCTGAAGCGGGTATTCGGGCGATAGCTTCTGGGAGGCGACCAACGGCTCCACGCCTTCCAACATTTCGTCATCCCGGATCAAGTCCGGGATGACGAGGGGAGAAGGGGCCGCTACGGTCGGGATCGCCTCTGCGCGGAGCCGTTTCTCGCAAGGCCGGTGAACTGCGGGCTTGCCGATGCCCGCCAAAGAGGCGCCAATGACCGATCCCGACGCACCCTATCACGCGCATATCTATTATGACCCTGCCGAGCGGCCGGCAGCCGCGGCCTTGCGCGACGCCTTCGGTGCCGATTCCGCAATCCTGTTTGTCGGGGCCATGACCGATGGCGCGGCCGGGCCGCATCCGATCGCGCAATATGAGGTGCATTTCCTCGCGCGCCATCGCGCCGCCGTCGTGGACGCGATCGAGGCGACGGGGCTGCGCGCGCTCGTTCACCCGCTCACTGACGACGATCTCGCCGATCACACCCGCCTTGCGCACTGGATCGGCGAGCCGATCGAGCTCGACGTGACCGTGCTCGACCCGCCCGGCGTCAACCAGGGGATTCCGCGTTTCGGCGTTTCGGATTTTTAAGCGGCAACCGGCCCTTCGGGGCCGAGCGTGAAGCCGCAGCCGAGCCGCGCCGCTTCGTCGGCATCGGTGAGCGCCGCGACCGTTTGCCATCCATCCGCGCGCAGGCTGGCGGCGAGCGCCGGATCGTGGCCGAGCGGCAGGAATATCCGCCGATCGCTGTCGCGCTCGACGCCCAATCCTTCGTCGATCAACGGGTCGGGGTAGAGCGAAAAGCCCACCGCTGGTTCTTCCTGATCGTCGCCGACCGGGATCGCATAACCGCCGCCGCGGCCGATTGCGTCGCCCTGGCCGGGAACGAAGATCTGGAAGCCGAACCAGCTTTGATAGGCAAAGCCGTGACGTTCGGTCGGATCGAGGGTCAGATCGGCGCGGCCGCGGATCGGCGCCGCGATTTCTTCCAGCGCGTTGATACGACTGGTGAGTACGCCCGCGGTGTCGAATGTGCGCAGATCGGCGATCGCGCGGTCGAAAGGCCCCGTCGCGCGCAGCAACGGCAGATAGGCTTCGGCTCCGATGCGCGCGAGCGCGCCGGCATCCTTGGCGTCGAGTTCGTCACGCAGCATCTGCAGATCGGCCGTAATGGGCAGCGGACCCGCGGCGAGCAGGTCGACGACATCGGGCAGGGTGAAGTCGATCGTAACCCGGCCGATACCCGCCGCATCGAGCGCGTCGATCGCGACCGAGACAATCTCGCGCGCGGCTGCGACGCTGTCGCTGCCGATCAGTTCGGCGCCCACCTGCAGCATTTCGCGCGCCGGGCGGAGCTGGCTCGCGCGCAGCTTGACCACCTGGCCAGCATAGCACAGGCGCAGCGGGCGCGGCGCATGCGCGAGCAGCGAGGTTGCGATGCGACCGACCTGCCGCGTGATGTCGGGGCGCAGCGCGAGCGTGCGCTGCGACACCGGGTCGGTGAAGCGGAGCAGATCGCGCGCGGCGCGTTCGTCATTGCCGCCCAGCGTTTCGCGAAATTCGGCGAGCGGCGGCGAAACGCGGCCATAACCATGCGCGCGCATCGCATCGACGAGCGCGCGGGTAACGCGCGACGCGGCCTCGGCCTGCGCGGGCAGGCGGTCGCGGAGCCCTTCGGGCAGCAGGGCAGGGGCCTTGGTCATGGGGGTGGCCTTAGAGCGGGAAAAGCGAGGTTTCAATCAACGCCGTATCCCCGAGCGGAGACGAGGGGCTTTGCCGAGCGAAGTCGAGGCAGCTACCTCGCTGGTTCTCGCGACGCTCGAACGGGTCCCTCGTCTTCGCTCGGGAACACGGATTTCCTTGGAGCGATCAGAACTTCAGTCCCTTCACCATCTTGACGCCGGGCAGCTGGCAGACCTGCCACAACAAAGGTTCGGGCATGGCCGAGTCGAGGCTGAGCAGCAGCACCGCCTCGCCCCCGGCGGCGCGGCGGCCGAGGTGGAAGGTGCCGATGTTCAGCCCCGCATCGCCCAGCGTGCTGCCGATACGACCGATGAAGCCGGGCGCGTCCTCGTTGACGATATAGAGCATGTCGCCGTCGAGATCGGCCTCGACCTTGATGCCGAACATTTCGACGAGGCGCGGTTCGTTGTTACCGAACAGCGTCCCCGCGACCGAACGGTCGCCGGCTTCGGTGGCGACGGTGACGCGGACGAGGGTGTGATAATCGCCCTCGCGATCATGGCGCACCTCGCGCACGTCGAGGCCGCGTTCGCGGGCAAGATGCGGCGCGTTGACCATGTTCACGCTGTCCGAATAACGGCGCATCAGCCCGGTCAGGACCGCGGCGGTGATCGGCTTCAGGTTAAGTTCGGCCGCCGCCCCCTCGACCTCGATCGAGATGGTGGTGAGGTTGTCGTGGGCGAGCTGACCCACCAGACTGCCCAGCTTTTCGGCGAGGCTCATATAGGGGCGCAGCTTCGGCGCCTCCTCGGCCGACAGGCTGGGCACATTGAGCGCGTTGGTAATGCCGCCGGTGAGCAGATAATCGGAAAGCTGTTCCGCTACCTGGATGGCGACATTGACCTGCGCTTCGTCGGTCGATGCGCCGAGGTGCGGCGTGCAGATGAAGTTCGGCGTGCCGAACAGCGGATGATCGGCGGCCGGCGGTTCGGTCTGGAACACGTCGAGCGCCGCGCCCGCGACATGGCCGCTGTCGAGCGCCTCCTTCAGCGCCGCCTCGTCGATCAGGCCGCCGCGCGCGCAGTTGATGATGCGCACGCCCTTCTTGGTCTTCGCAAGATTTTCCTTCGACAGGATACCCCGCGTCTGGTCGGTCAGCGGCGTGTGCAGCGTGATGAAATCCGCCTTGGCGAGCAATGTGTCGAGATCGGCCTTTTCGACGCCGAGCTCTATTGCGCGCTCGGGGGTCAGGAACGGATCGAAGGCGACGACCTTCATGCGCAGCCCCAGCGCGCGCTCGGCGACGATGCTGCCGATATTGCCGCAGCCGATCAGGCCCAGCGTCTTCGACGTCAGTTCGACCCCCATGAAGTCGTTCTTCGGCCATTTGCCTGCCTGCGTCAGCGCATTGGCTTCGGGGATCTGGCGCGCGAGCGCGAACATCATCGCGATCGCATGTTCGGCCGTGGTGATGCTGTTGCCAAAGGGCGTGTTCATCACGACGACGCCCTTCTTCGACGCCTCGGGAATGTCGACATTGTCGACGCCGATCCCGGCGCGGCCGACGACCTTCAGGTTTGTCGCGGCGGCGAGGACGTCGGCGGTGACCTTGGTGGCCGAGCGGATCGCGAGGCCGTCATAGGCGCCGATCATCGCGATCAGCTCGTCCTTCGTCTTGCCGGTGATGACATCGACGTCGATGCCGCGTTCCTTGAAGATCGCGGCGGCTTTGGGATCCATCTTGTCGGAAATCAGAACTTTGGGTGCGGTCATGGAATGAAACCTTCCGTGTGCTCCCGCGAAGGCGGGAGCCCAGCTCCCGATGCTTGCGGAATGAAATGGCAGGAGATGGGTCCCCGCCTTCGCGGGGACACACCGAATTCAGGTAAGCGAGGCGTAAGCCCAGTCGAGCCAGGGCCCGAGCGATTCGATATCGGCGGTGTCGACCGTCGCGCCGCACCAGATGCGCAGCCCCGGTGGAGCATCGCGATAGCCGGCGATGTCATAGGCCGCGCCCTCGGCTTCGAGCAGCCCGGCGAATTTCTTGATGAAATCCGCGTCGGCCCCAGCGACCGACAGGCACACCGACGTCTTCGATCGGCTGGCGGGATCGGCGGCGAGATGGCTCAGCCATCCGCGTTCGGCGACGATCGTGTCGAGCGCCGCGGCGTTCGCATCGCTGCGCGCCTTCAGCCCGTCGAGACCGCCCAGCGACTTCGCCCATTCGAGCGCAAAGATCGCGTCTTCGACCGCGAGCATCGAGGGGGTGTTGATCGTCTCGCCCTTGAACACGCCTTCGGCAAGCGCGCCCTTCGACATCAGGCGGAACACCTTGGGCAGCGGCCAGGCCGGCGTATGGCTTTCGAGCCGTTCGACCGCGCGCGGACCCAGGATCAGCACGCCATGCCCGCCTTCGCCGCCGAGCACTTTCTGCCAGCTGAAGGTCGCAACGTCGATCTTGTCCCACGGCAGGTCATAGGCGAACACCGCGCTGGTCGCGTCGGCGAAGCTCAGCCCCTCGCGGTCTGCCGGAATCCAGTCGCCGTCGGGAACGCGGACGCCGCTGGTGGTGCCGTTCCAGGTGAAGAGCACGTCGTTCGACCAGTCGACCTGGCCCAAATCGGGAAGCTGGCCGTAATCGGCGCGGATCACCGTGGGATCGAGCTTGAGCTGCTTGGCGACATCGGTGACCCAACCTTCACCGAAGCTCTCCCAGGCCAGCGCCGTCACGGGGCGGGCGCCCAGCATCGTCCACATCGCCATTTCAAAGGCGCCGGTGTCCGATCCCGGCACGATGCCGATGCGGTGCGTATCGGGCAGGCGCAGCATCTCGCGCATCAGGTCGATGCAATATTGGAGGCGCGTCTTGCCGATCTTCGCGCGATGCGAACGGCCGAGCGATTCGGTGTTGAGCTTTTCGGGGGACCAGACCGGCGGCTTCGCGCACGGACCGGAGGAAAAATAAGGACGCGCAGGCTGTGCCTGCGGTTTACGCACTTCAGTCATGTCAGACTCTCCTTGCAGAGAGCTCGCGCGGCGTTGGGACCGCGTGGCCCGGCGCCGCGTTTAAGCCGGTGCGCGCAACTGTCAAACAAAATGCGCGGAACGTGCGAAATTTCCGGCAAGCCGCGCCAAAGCTTTACGCCCTGTTAACCAAGATGTCGGTAAATTGACGCCATGCCGATCCCGCCGTTCCTGAAGCCCCGGATCCTGGTCGCCGCAACCGCGGCGCTGACGCTCTCGGCCTGTTTCAGCACCCCCGACGTGATGAAGCGGAGCGATGCCAAACGCCCCGCCGCGACCAAGCAGCAGCGGCCGCAGACGATCGGCGCCGCATCCTTCAGCAGCCCCGAGGCGCAGCAATGCGCCTTTGATCTCAAACAGGCGGGGGTGCGCTTCACGCCGCTGCCCGATCAGGATCATGGCGGCGGCTGTACCTCGATCGATTCGGTCAAGCTGCTCGACATCGGAACCCCGGTGACGAACCTCGGCCCGATGACCTGTCCGCTCGCGAAGAATTTCGCCGCCTGGGCGCAATATGCCGTCCGCCCCGCGGCGCGCAAATTCTTCGGGCAAGAGGTGGTGAAGATCGAAACCTTCGGCACCTACAGCTGCCGCAACATCTATGGCGGCCGGTCGGGCCGCCTGTCGCAGCACGCCTATTCCAATGCGATCGACGTGTCGGGTTTCGTCCTTGCCGATGGACGCCGGATCATGCTCGACGGCGGATGGAAGGGCGACCGGGCGTCGCAGGACTTCCTGCGCGCACTGCACAGCTCGGCATGCCGCCGCTTCGGCACGGTGCTCAGCCCCGACTATAATGCCGCGCATTACAATCATTTCCACATGGACATGAGCGGCAACGGCTTCTGCCGCTGACCAAGCCCGCGCGCGGGCGTCTTGGCAAAGTCATACGAAGCGGCTAGCCGTCCGCTAATGACAAAAGATAAACAGACCCATCGTTCGCGTTTTCACAAAGCCAAAGACGACGCACAATTCGCCCAGCAGGCGACCTCGACCCCGCAGACCGCAAGCGAAGCCTATAAGCTCGCATTTCAGGACACCGACTTCCTGTTGCGCGAAGACTTGCGTCCGGTGCGGTTTCAGCTCGAACTGCTCAAGCCCGAACTGCTCCTCGACGAAGCGAAGATCGAATCGACGCTCGTCATCTACGGCTCGGCGCGTATTCCCGAACCCGATCAGGCCGACGGCCTCGAAGCTGCGGCGACCGACGATGCGTCGCGCAATATCGCGCGGCGTCTGAAGGCCAAGGCGCGCTATTATGACGAGGCGCGCAAGCTGGCGCGGTTGGCGAGCCAGGTTCCCGTCGATGCCAATGGCGATCGCAATTTCGTCGTCTGTTCGGGCGGCGGCCCGTCGATCATGGAAGCGGCCAACCGCGGCGCGGCCGACGAAGAGCGCGAATCGATCGGCCTCAACATCGTGTTGCCGCACGAACAGGCGCCGAACCGCTATGTCACCCCGTCGCTAAGCTTCCAGTTCCACTATTTCGCGCTTCGCAAGATGCACTTCCTGCTGCGCGCGCGTGCTGTCGCGGTCTTTCCCGGCGGCTTCGGCACCTTCGACGAAATGTTCGAGCTGCTGACGCTGATCCAGACTGGCAAGATCAAGCCGATCCCGATCGTGCTGTTCGGCAAGCAGTTCTGGAACCGCGTCGTCGATTTCGAGGCGCTGGTCGAAGAGGGCGTGATCAGCGCCCGCGACCTCAAGCTCTTCACCTTCGTCGAACATGCCGAAGAGGCCTGGGACGTCATCCAGAGCTTCTACGCCAACGCCGATCATCACTAGGACCAGGAACCCCGAGGGCTTGGCCCTCGGGAAGCGAACGCCCAACGGATCGGGCTATTTCGACTGGTCTTCGAGGTAGAGAATCAGCGCCTGGCGATCGGCAGCGTCGATGACCCCGGCAAAGGCCATGCGCGTGCCGGGGACGGTCTTCATCGGATCGGCAAGATAGATATCGAGTGCGGCGGCGTCCCAGACGCCGCCCTTTGCCTTCATCGCGCCCGAATAGGCAAAGCCCGGATGCGACGCGACCGGGCGGCCGACGATACCGTGCAGGTTCGGGCCGATACCGTTCGGGCCATCCTTGTCGATCGTGTGGCAGGCGGCGCAGCGCTTGAAAATCTGTTCGCCCATCGCCGCGGTCGGCGCGACGGCGGGCGTAGCCTGAGCCGCGGTTTCAGCCGCTCGCGCATCGCTCGCCGCCGTGTCCGCCGGCGGTGCGGCCTTGCCGCAACCGGCAAGGGCCAAAACGCCCGCCAGAAGGACGGGCGCGCGGCGCATTATTTCTTGGCTTCGGCGGGCGCGGGAGCCGCGCCTTCCGCCGGGGCGGCGGCCTTGTCGCCTTCGGCGGCCGGTGCCGCGCCATCCTTGCCCTCCGCCGGAGCGGCGGCATCGGCAGCCGGTGCCGCTTCGGGCGCGGGCAGCGGCAGGTTCGAACCCTGCGCGTTCAGATAGACGATCAGGTTGGCGCGATCCTCGGGGCTCGACAGGCCGGCGAACGACATTTTCGTGCCTGCCGCGAACTTGCGCGGGCTGGTCAGCCAATGGTCCATCTTTTCGAAGTCCCAGTTGCCGCCGACGCTCTTGAGCGCGTCGGAGAAGGCGAAGCCGCCCTTGCCCTGACCGATGGCTTCACCCATCGTGCCGTAAAGATTGGGGCCGATGCCATTGGCGCCGCCCTGATTGATCGTATGGCAGGCGGCGCATTTCGCGAACACCGCTTCGCCCTTTGCCGGATCGGCGGCTGCGAGCAGGTTGGGCAGCGGCACCGCCGCCGCGCCGCCGCCGCCACCGGCTTCGGCATCTTCGATAGGAAATCCGGGCTTTTCAGGGGCATGGCTCGCACCCAGCATGCCGGTGCCGATCGTCAGGCCCAGCGCGCAGATACCGGCGAAGAGAGCCCAGCCGGCGATAGTATTGTTGCGGTCGTCCATGTCAGGCCCCGTTCGCTGGCGCCCACCCCGGGCGCATCGATTGATTTGGACGCTCCCTTACTTGGGCATGGGCGGGGGCGCAAGGGGATGAAATGTCCCGGCGGCATGCGCACGTTCGGTTGCCTCCGCATCGCGGGGCCGCTATGCGCCGCGGCGCGGTTTTCTGGAAGGCGTTCATGGGCAGCTATTCGGCTTCGGCACAAAGACTGGTCGACACGATGACGGCGGCGGCGCTCGCCGATCCCGCGCGGGGGCTGGCCTTTCAGGGCGCGCCCGGCGCGAACAGCGACCTTGCGGCGCGCGAATTCGACCCGCAGGCGCTGCCGCTGCCCTGCTACAGCTTCGAAGATGCGATCGAGGCGGTGCGCGACGGGCGCGTCGACCGCGCGATCATTCCGATCGAAAACAGCCTGCATGGCCGCGTCGCCGACATTCATTTCCTGTTGCCCGAATCCGGCCTGTCGATCGTCGGCGAACATTTTCTGCGCATCCGCCACGGATTGATGAGTCGCAATCTTGGCCCCGTCACGCGCGCGATGAGTCACGAACAGGCGCTGGGACAGTGCCGCCACTGGCTGCGCGCGCACCATATCTCGCCGATCGCGCATAGCGACACCGCGGGCGCGGCAGCCTGGGTCGCCGACAGCGACGAGGTCGGGCTGGCCGCCGTCGCGCCGCCGCACGCCGCCGATCTTTACGGGCTGACGCTGCACGAATCGGGCATCGAGGATGCCGATCACAATATGACACGCTTCGTCGTGCTGGCGCGCGAACCGCTCGCCGACATGCCTGCCGATGTGCCTCGGATGACGACCTTCATCTTCGAGGTGAAGAATATTCCGGCTGCGCTCTACAAGGCGCTGGGCGGCTTTGCGACCAATGGCGTCAACATGACGAAGCTCGAGAGCTATCAGGACGGCGGCAGCTTTGCCGCGACCAAATTCTATGCCGATATCGTCGGCGCGCCGGGCGAGGAAAATGTCGACCGCGCGCTGGAGGAACTGGATTTCCAGACCAAGACGCTGCGTCTGCTCGGTACCTACCCACAGGCGCGCGTCCGCGGCTGATCGGCCTCAGGGTTCGCGGCGCGACAGGGTGCGCGCCAGCGTCAGGCTCTGGATCACGAACAGCGTCACCAGAATGCTCGCCACGCCGAGCCCGAACAGGTCGAGCGGCGAGAAATGGCTGCCCAGAACGCGCTCGTCGCCGAGCGCAGGCATCGCGAGCGTCAACGCCATCAGCATCAGCCGCAATTCGGTCGGCCCGCCCGCAAGGTAGGAAAGGCGAAATTCGCCGACGACCTTCGCCGCAAGGAAAGTGTGGATCGACAGCAGGAAATAGCCAACAACCCCCAGCAGCGCGACATCGAAGCGCAGGAAAGGGCTCATCCCCATGCTTGCGACCATCAGGAAGGTCGCGATCGCATCGACGCTATGGTCGACGAAATAGCCATAGGTCGGCCGCTCGATCTTGCGCCAGCGCGCCAGGCTGCCATCGAGCGAGTCGCCGAACCAGTTGACGACATAACCCACGAGCGACAGCGCCAGCCAGCCGCTGCCGAGCCAGCTCAGCAGATAGCCGCTTGTTACCATCAAGGCGCCCGCGAAGCCGAGCAGTGTGAGCTGGTCGGGCGTCACCCAGGCGGGCAAACGCGCGCATAGCCAGTTGAGCAGGCGGCGCTCGCCGCGTGCAAGAATATTCTGCTGGATACGCGTCGCCACCGGCGCGCGCTTGTCCGCATTGTTCATTGGATGTTCGCCTTTTCCGGCCCCATCACATATCTGCGCCCTGTCATCAAATTGTCATAGGCTCCGCGCCGCTACGCGCAAGCCTTAACCCGCGCGGCCGGGCGCAGGCGGAGCGCGCTTCGGCGCCCGTCTCGCGCGGTCAGTGCGGTTTCAATCCTGCCAAG
This sequence comes from Sphingopyxis sp. GC21, assembly GCF_025727575.1. Classification (NCBI taxonomy): domain Bacteria; kingdom Pseudomonadati; phylum Pseudomonadota; class Alphaproteobacteria; order Sphingomonadales; family Sphingopyxidaceae; genus Sphingopyxis; species Sphingopyxis sp. GC21. The sequence continues at coordinate 449,964 of NZ_CP095845.1, forward strand.
GGCCGATTTCGCCGACGTCGCCGACGGTGCGAAAGCGCACCGCGCCATCGACCCATGCCACTTCCCACATCGGTGCCGGGCGGGCCCATTCGCCGATCACGAACAGCGGCAGGCGGTTCGCGGCGACGAACGCCAGATCGTCGGCGGTCGGCCCGGGAATGATCGTTTCCATCCGCTGATGCAGCCGCACCACCGCCAGCGTCCCCGGCGGCGGCGCGGGCAGCGACTGCCGTGCCGGAAAGGCAAGGCTCGCCATGACCGCGGGATAGCCTTTGCCGTCGCGTGTAAGGAGCAGGATCTTGTCGGGATTGGCATAGGGGCCACCGGTCGGCCGTCCCGCGACCTTGCGCCCGTCGATCGCCGCAAATTCGCGCAGATCCTGATCGGCGACGGGGGACGGGGCCGTCGTCTCGACGCCCGGGGCTGCGGCTGCAGGACCGGCTGCCTGCACCGCGAACAACAGGAGCGCAGCGATCAATGCGCGTCGCCCCAGCTCTTGCCGGTTCCGACCTCCACCTCCAGCGGCACCGACAGCGTCAGGACCGGCTCGGCGGCGGCGGCCATCACGCGGCGGATCACGGCGCCGGCGGCTTCGGCCTTGTCCTCGGGTGCCTCGAAGACGAGTTCGTCATGGACCTGGAGCAGCATCTTCACCTCATCCAGCCCCGCCTCGGCGAGCGCTACGGGCATGCGCGTCATCGCGCGCTTGATGAGGTCGGCGCTGGTGCCCTGGATCGGCGCGTTGATCGCCGCGCGTTCGCTGCCCTGGCGTTCGTTCTGGTTCGCCGCCTTGATGCGCGGGAACCAGGTCTTCCGACCGAACAAGGTCTCCGTATAGCCGCGCTCGCGCGCGCGCTCGAGCGTGCCCTGGATATAGTCGGAGATGCCGGGGAAGCGCTCGAAATAGCGGCTGATCAGCGCTTGCGCCTCGTCGGGCGTGATTTCAAGCCGGCCCGCAAGCCCCCAGCGCGAAATGCCGTAGAGGATCGAGAAGTTGACCGTCTTCGCCTTGGCGCGGGTGTCGCGATTGACCTCGCCGAACAATTCGATCGCGGTCGCGGCATGAATGTCCTGACCCTGCGCGAACGCCTCCTTGAGTTCGGGGACATCGGCCATATGCGCAGCGAGGCGCAGTTCGATCTGGCTATAGTCGGCGGCGATCAGCATATGGCCCGGCGCGGCGATGAAGGCATCGCGGATCTGGCGGCCGACTTCGCTGCGGATCGGGATATTCTGCAAATTGGGATCGGTCGACGACAGCCGCCCGGTCTGCGCGCCGACAAGGCTGTAGCTGGTGTGGACGCGCCCGGTCTTCGCATTGATCTGTTGCTGCAGCGCGTCGGTATAGGTCGATTTGAGCTTGGCGAGTTGCCGCCATTCGAGGATCATGCGCGCGATCGGCACGCCGTCGCGTTCGAGCCTTTCGAGTTCATTCTGGTCGGTCGACCAGTCGCCCGACTTGCCCTTGCGCCCGCCCTTGAGGCCGAGCTTGTCGAACAATATCTCGCCGAGCTGCTTGGGACTGCCGATGGTGAAGGGCTGTCCTGCCTCGGCATGGATCGCGGTTTCCATCCGCGCCATTTCCTGCGCGAATTCGCCCGACAGGCGCGCCAGATAATCGCGGTCGACCATGATGCCCGCGCGCTCCATCGTCTCGACGACGCCGGCAAGCGGCCGGTCGACCATCTCGTAGACGCGGGTGCCGCCTTCGAGCGGCAGGCGCAGCTTGAGCAGCCGCCACAGTCGCAGCGCGACGTCGGCATCCTCCGCGGCATATTCGGTTGCGCGGGCGAGCGGGACTTCGGCGAAACTGATCTGCGATTTGCCGGTGCCGCACACCTCCTTGAACGACAGGCAGACATGGTCGAGATGCAGCTTTGCCAGCTCGTCGAGGCCGTGACCATGTTGGCCCGCATCGAGCGCGAAGCTCATCAGCAGCGTGTCGTCATAGGGCGCGACGCGGACGCCATGCTGGGCCAGCACGCCGATATCATATTTCAGATTGTGGCCGACCTTCAGCACCGCTTCGTCGGCGAACAGCGCGCCTAGGCGGGCGATGGCGTCGGCCATCGCAATCTGGTGGGGCTTTTCGGCGAACATGTCGGTGCCGCCATGGCCGAGCGGGATGTAGCAGGACTGCCCCGGCGCGATCGCCATGCTGACGCCGACCAGCTCGCCGGTGACGCTGTCGAGGCTCGCCGTTTCGGTATCGATCGCAACGACATGCGCCGCCTTCGCCGCCGCGATCCAGCGGTCGAGCGCGTCGAGGTCGGTCACGCATTCATAGGCTGCGCGGTCGATCGCCGGCATGGCGGGCAGCACCGGCGTCGTCGGACCGGAAGGCGCTACCGCGGCGGGCGCAGCGCCGGCGCGCGGTAGCGTGGGCGGCCCACCGGGGGCGACGCCATTGTCGAGCTTGGCGGAAAGCGAGCGAAAGCCATGTTCGTCGAGAAACAGCTTGAGCGGCGCTGGCGGAATCGCGCCGAGCTTCAGACTGTCGAGGGTGTCGGGCAGCGGGCAATCGCGCTTCAGATCGACCAGCACGCGCGACAGTTCGGCCATCGCGCGATGCTCGATCAGATTTTCGCGCAGCTTCGACGCTTTCATAGTCTCCGCCCCGTCGAGCGCCGCGGTCAGATTGCCATATTCCTGGATCAGCTTGGTCGCGGTCTTCGGGCCCACGCCGCGCACGCCGGGCACATTGTCGACGCTGTCGCCCATCAGCGCGAGGACGTCGCCGACGAGGTCGGGGGAGACGCCGAACTTCTCGTGCACCGCGTCGATCCCCAGCCGGACATTCTTCATCGTGTCGAGCATGTCGACATGCGGTCCGTCCGCGGGTTCGCGGATCAACTGCATCAGATCCTTGTCGCTGCTGACGATGGTCACGTCCCACCCTTCGCGCACCGCGGCCTCGGCATAGGAGGCGATCAGATCGTCCGCCTCGAATCCCTCCATTTCGATGCAGGGCAACGAGAAGGCGCGTGTCGCGTCGCGGATCAGCGGGAATTGCGGGCGCAGATCCTCGGGCGGTTCGGGACGGTTCGCCTTATACTGATCGTAAATCTCGTTACGGAACGACTGGCTCGAATGATCGAGGATGACCGCAAGGTGCGTCGGTCCGTCCGCGTCGTGCAGATCCTTCGCGAGCTTCCAGAGCATCGTGGTGTAGCCATAGACCGCACCGACCGGCACCCCGTTCGGGTTCGTCAGCGGCGGCAGGCGATGATAGGCGCGGAAGATGTAGCTGGAGCCATCGACCAGATAGAGATGATTCTTCTGTGACATGGCGCGGGGTGTAGCAGGGGGAAGGAAGGCGGCCTAGCTATGTCGGCGTGCTGTGTTGCGGAGGGTCTGCTTTGGGGTGATGGGGTGGACGCCCCCCGGCGGCATCGATGTGCCATAGTGGAGGTGTTATCACACCACTAGAGGAGGCGTCCGTGTTGGAAGTTAGCATAATCGGATTGGATATCGCGAAGAATGTTTTTCATGCGCACGGCGCGGATGCGAGCGGGCGAGCACTGTTCAGCCGCAAGATCGGCCGAGGGAAGCTGCTGGAGTTCTTTGCTGGGCACCAGCGTTGTACGGTCGCGCTGGAAGCCTGTGGGGGCGCGCACCATTGGGGCCGAGAGCTGACACGGCTGGGATACAAGGTGAAGCTGATCCCGCCGGCGTATGTGAAGCCGTTCGTGAAGCGGAACAAGAATGATGCGGCGGATGCGGAGGCGATCTGCGAGGCCGCCCAGCGCCCGAGCATGCGGTTCGTGGCGATCAAGAGCGAAGAGCAGCAGGCGTCAGGCCTGGTGTTCCGGACCCGTGACCTGCTGGTGCGGCAGCGCACCCAGCTGATCAATGCCATCCGAGGTCATCTTACCGAATATGGCTGGGTAGCGCCCAAGGGTCCCTCGCACGTCGCGATGCTCGGCGATCTGCTTGAGGACGAGATGGCCTCGTCGCTACCCGAGGCAGCCAGGGCGATGTTCCGCACGATGCTCGACCTGCTGGAGGAGCTGAACGAGAAGATCGGCGATCTCGACAAGGAGATTGCGCGCCGGGCTCGTGAGGATGCCGTCGCGAGGCGGCTTATGACGATCCCTGGGGTTGGACCGATTACGGCCACCGCATTGGCGGCTCTGGCGCCTCCAGCAGAAAGCTTCACCAAGGGACGGGACTTTGCGGCGTGGCTAGGTCTGGCGCCAAGGCAGATGTCGACGGGCGGCAAGCAGAAGCTGGGCTCGATATCCAAAATGGGCGAGCGCACACTGCGGCGATTGCTCATCATCGGTTGCAGTGCGGTGGTCCTGCAGGCCAGCAAGCGAGGCGCGCCTCAAGGCTCCTGGCTCGAGCAGATGATGGCGAGGAAACCGCGTATGCTGGTCACGGTTGCCCTTGCCAACAAGACAGCGCGGATCATCTAGGCCGTGCTTGTAAAGGGAGAGGATTACAGAGCTCCGGTCGCAGCCGCGGCGTAAGCCAAGGCGGACCAGAGGTCGCCGGAAGGCGTAGTCGGTCGAAGGAGAGTATGGCACAACAGTCGGCGAGACGGAGCCGGAAGAACCAGGGCTTTCCACTGTGCCGCGAGCACGCTGTGGGTGATGTGGTTCCGGTCCGCGAACTCCCATACGGGCCCGCAGCCTCCGATGCTGCATTGCAAGGCCGGACAGATGGCCGCATCCGACTACGTGCACTACCTCCAAAAATCGCTTGCGTCTTTTGGGGCGTCCACAGATGGGAAGCGGACGTTGCGGCGCCAAGGCAAAATTGCGAGAAGGAGGAATGCATAAGTTTCCCCAATCGCCTGAGCTGCAGTTCCTAATTGGCAGAGAACTGGCCCAAATAGCACTTGATCCAAACTCGGTGCAATTTCGATGGTCTCAGGGCGGACAGATTACCGTCACCGGCGATCTAGAACATGTGGGCGAAGACCGTATTGTGCACCCTTACGACTGTGCGGCATTCGCGGGCCCGCCCCTCCTGCTACACAGGCTTCTCATGAAGAAGGTTGTAATGATTGAAGTGCAGCCTTTGTGCCTGACTCTTGGCTTTGAAGGTGGACAGCAGTTACGTCTGAAATCTGAGGAAGGCCCTTGGGAGTGTGGTCTGATCTCGTTCACGGACGACTTGGCAGACGGATGGATCGTATACTGAACGTCCGCAACCGGCGGCTTGCCGACGAACCTCTTTTCCCGTTCGTGTCGAGCGAAGTCGAGACACCCGTCAACGCGACGCCTGGCCCGAGGGGCATCTCGACTTCGGCCAAAGGCCGAAGTTTATCCTGAGCGCCTGCCAAGGCAGTCGAAGGGCTCGATGCGAACGGGTCAGGATAGGCCAGAACGTCCGCAATCGGTCGCAATCCGCCAACCCGCCGCCCAATCACCCCGGATATCGGATCGCAAGCCTGTCCGCGGCCGCGACGGCGGCTGCCCGCGCGTCTTCGGTGGTGCCGCCCGCGACCTTGGCCAGTGCCACTCCCATGCGGCGATAGGGCCGCGTGACGGGTTTGCCGAAGAGGCGCGCGTCAACCGAGGTTTCGGCGTTCGGCGGCGTCAGGGCTTCGGCGAGGCCGGTGATCGCGAAATCACTTGCGTCGCGGTCGGCGAGCAGCACGGCGCTGGCGCTGGGGTGCGGCACGTCGACCGGCGGAATCGGCAATCCCAGTATCGCGCGCGCGTGAAGGTCGAATTCCGAATACTGCTGCGAGATCAGCGTCACCATGCCGGTGTCGTGCGGGCGCGGGGAAAGTTCGGAGAAGATGACATCGTCGCCCTTCACGAAAAATTCGACCCCGAAAATGCCATGGCCGCCGAGCGCATCGACGACCTTCGTCGCCATCGCCTGCGCGGCCTGCAGCGCCGCCGCCGACATGGCTGCGGGTTGCCAGCTTTCGCGATAGTCGCCGCGTTCCTGCCGATGTCCGATCGGCGGGCAGAAGGCGACGCCGTCCTTGTGGCGCACCGTCAGCAGCGTGATCTCATAATCGAAATCGATGAAGGCCTCTGCGATCACGCGCAGCCGGTCGCCGCGCATCCCGGCGGCCGCATAATCCCATGCGGCGTCGATCCCGGCGGCGTCCTTCACAGTGCTCTGCCCCTTGCCCGAGGAGGACATCACCGGCTTCACGACGAGCGGAAAGCCGATCCGCGCCGCGGCGGCGGCGAGTTCTTCGCGGCTGGTGGCATATTCGAAGGTCGAGGTCGTCAGGCTCAGCTCGCTTGCGGCAAGGTCGCGGATCGCATCGCGGTTCATCGTGAGCTGGGCCGCGCGTGCCGAGGGGACGATGTGAAACCCTTCGGCCTCGAGTTCGGCCAGCACTTCGGTCCGGATCGCTTCGATCTCGGGCACGACATGGTCGGGGCGGTGCTTTTCGATCGCGGCACCCAGCGCGTCGCCATCGAGCATCGAGAAAACCTCGGCCTCGTCCGCGACCTGCATCGCGGGCGCGCCGGCGTAACTGTCGCAGGCGATAACATGGCAGCCGAGCCGTTTTGCCGAAATGACGAACTCGCGGCCAAGCTCACCGGAACCGAGCAGGAGAATCTTTGCAGTGGGGGTCATTCAGGCCAGCTTTCGGTATCGTGGTCGGGATGTTGATGATTGGTCGCCGCGATCGCCGCGACAAGATCGGCCATGGTTTCCTCGGTCGTGCCTTCGGCCTGGATCGGCAGATCGGCAAAGACGGGCAGGCGGGCCTCCAGCCCGAACTGGAAACGCGGCGCGAAACGGCTGGGGTCGTCGAACGACCCCGTGGTCAGATTGATATGCTTGCTCTCGAAATAATCGTAGAGCAGCGGCGTGCCGCAATCGGCGCAGAAGCCGCGCGCCGCCTTGTCCGAACTGTTGAAGGTCGCGGGCATCCCGCGCGTCCAAGCGATGGCATCGCGCGGAACGCCGATCAGCGCGATGAAGAAGTTGCCAGCGGCCTTCTGGCACATGCGGCAGTGGCAGATGTGCGACGTGTCGAGCACCGCGCTGACGCGATAGCGCACCGCACCGCACTGGCAGCCGCCGGACGCATCGACCTCAAGTCGTTCGTGGCTGCCCATGATGCGTCACTCCCACTCGATAGTTCCCGGCGGCTTCGAGGTATAATCGTACACCACGCGGTTGATGCCCTGCACCTCGTTGATGATGCGCGTCGCGCAGCGGCTGAGAAAGCTCGCGTCGAAGGGGTAGATGTCGGCGGTCATGCCGTCGGTCGAGGTCACGGCGCGCAGCGCGCAGACATGGTCGTAGGTGCGCCCGTCACCCATCACGCCGACGGTCTTGACAGGCAGCAGCACCGCGAAAGCCTGCCAGATCGCATCGTAGAGGCCGGCATTGCGGATCTCTTCCAGATAGACGGCATCGGCCTTGCGGAGGATGTCACAGCGCTCCTTCGACACCTCACCGGGGATGCGGATTGCGAGCCCGGGGCCGGGGAAGGGGTGGCGGCCGACGAAGATGTCGGGGAGACCGAGTTCCTTGCCGAGCAGGCGGACCTCGTCCTTGAACAGTTCACGCAGCGGTTCGACGAGCTTCATGTTCATCCGCTCGGGAAGGCCGCCGACATTGTGGTGGCTCTTGATCGTGACGCTCGGCCCGCCGGTGAAGCTGACGCTCTCGATGACGTCGGGATAGAGCGTGCCTTGCGCGAGGAAATCGGCGCCGCCGATCTTCTTCGCTTCCTCCTCGAAGACGTTGATGAATTCGGCGCCGATGAATTTGCGCTTCTTTTCGGGGTCGGTGACCCCTGCGAGGCCGGCCATGAAGCGTTCCTCCGCATCGACGACGACAAGCGGGATGTTGTAATGGTCGCGGAACAGGCGTTCGACCTGCTCGCGCTCGTTCATGCGCAGCAGGCCATGGTCGACGAAGACACAGGTGAGTTGCTCGCCGATCGCTTCATGGATCAGCACCGCGGCGACCGCGCTGTCGACGCCGCCCGACAGGCCGCAGAGGACGCGCTGGTCACCGACCTGCGCCCGGATCTCGGCGATTTTCGTCGCGCGGAACTCGGCCATCGTCCAGTCGCCGCTGCAACCGCAGACATGGCGCACGAAATTGGCGATCAGCTTGGCGCCGTCGGGCGTGTGGACGACCTCGGGGTGGAATTGCGTGCCATAATAACGGCGTTCGTCGTCGGCGATCAGCGCGAAGGGGGCGCCGTCGCTGACCGCGACGATGCGGAAGCCGGGAGCGAAGCGGGTAACGCGGTCGCCGTGGCTCATCCACACCTGATGCCGTTCACCGACCTCCCACAGCCCGTCGAAGAGCACGCAGGGTTCGGTGACGGTCAGGAAGGCGCGGCCGAATTCGCCGTCGCGCTCGCCATCGGCGCCGCCCGGTTCGACCTGCCCGCCGAGCTGCTGGCTCATCACCTGCTGGCCGTAGCAGATACCGAGGATGGGAAGGCCGCTTTCGAATACCGATTGCGGGGCGCGCGGGCTGCCCGCCGCAGGGACCGATGCCGGTGAGCCCGAGAGGATCACGCCCTTGGGCTTCATCCGTTCGAGCGCGGCCTCGGCGGCGTTGAACGGAACAATCTCGCTGTAGACGCCGGCTTCGCGGACACGGCGGGCGATGAGCTGGGTGACCTGGCTGCCGAAATCGACGATCAGGATCGATTCGGGGGCGGCGGAAGAGGCTGGAGTCGGCATGGCTGGCCGATACGGATGCCGGCGCCGACTGTCTAGGGTCAAGCCGGGCGCTCGGGCGCTTCGTCGGTCCGGGACAGGCGTTGGTGGAAGCGCCCTCGCGATGCCATAGTGTTGCGACAATTGGCGAATAGCTGCCCGGCAAGACCGAAATTCGCTTCATCGCCGGTTCAATCGGGTCCGGCATGATGACCAAAAGACAAGATAAAGGTTCTCCCCACCATGTATCTTCGACCGCTCCTTCCCATGCGCGCCCTGTTGCTGACCGGCGCCGCGATTGCCGCCGCCCCGGCCGCGATGGCGCAGGATCAGGCGACCGTCCCCGTCGTTTCGAGCTCGGGGACCCCGACCGACGACGATATCGACTATGCCGACGAGATCGTCGTGACCGCGCCGCGGATCGCGGGGCAACTCGATACCGATATCGCGGCCGAGGCCGAACTCGATGAAGCCGCGATCGCCAGCTATGGCGCCTCGTCGATCGAGGAATTGTTGACGGCGCTCGAACCGATCACGCGGTCGGGACGCGGGCGCGGTAGCGGGCGGCCCGTGATCCTGGTCAATGGGCGCCGAATCGGCGGCTTCGGCGCGGTGCGCAACCTTCCGCCCGAAGCGATCGCCAAGGTCGAGATTTTCCCCGAGGAAGTCGCGCTGCAATATGGCTATGCCGCAACCGACCGCGTCGTGAATTTCGTGCTCAAGCCCGATTTTAAACAGGTGTCGGTGGAGGGCGAGGCAGGCGTGCCGACGCAGGGCGGGCAGTTCAAGAGCGAGCTGGAACCCGCGGTCGTCGCGATCGGACAGAATGGCCGCTTCAACCTCAACGGGGGGTGGGAGCATCAGGCGATGCTGCTCGAGCGCGAGCGCGACCTTGGCGACACGGGGCGCAGCCTGCTGCCCGCCAGCGACACCTATATCATCGACGGCACGATCGTCCGCAATCTCGACAAGGTCACCGACCTGTCGGCAAGCCTGCGGTTCGACCAGACCGACAGCCTCAGCCTTCTCGGCCCCGGCGCGGGCGGTGTCAGCGATCCGCTGCGCCGCGACAGCCGGACGCAGAACTGGACGGGTTCGGCAAGCGCCAACGGCATGCTCGGCGCGTGGCGCTGGTCGGTTACGGGCAATTATGCCGACAGCGATCAGCGCATCTTTACCGAACGCCTGAGTGGCGGGCGCGACCGTTTCGACAGCAGCCAGCAGAGCTTCGGCGGCAATGCCAATATCTCGGGGAGCGTGGTCGAGGGATGGGCCGGCCCGATCCGCGCATCGATCACCGGCGCTTATACCGGCCTGCGTTATGATAGCCGCGCCGACCGCAGCGGCGTCATCACGACGAGCGACCTCGCGCGCGACACGCCGAGCGTTTTCGGATCGCTGACCGTGCCGATCCTCGATCCCGACTATGATGTCGGCAAGATCGGTCGCATTTCGCTGACGCTGAACGGCCAGGTCGAAAACCCCAGCGATTTCGCCGCGCTCAAAAGCTGGGGCGCGACGCTCAATTGGGGGCTGACCGACAATCTGTCGTTGCTCGCAAGCTTCAACCGCGACGAGGCGGCGCCTTCGGTGACACAGCTTGGCGCGGCGCCGCTGGTTACCGACAATGTCACCTACTACGACTTCCGCACCGGCCAGACGGTGCAGATCCAGACGACGACCGGCGGCAATCCTTTCCTCCTCGCCGAACAGCGCCGCGATGTGAAGCTCGGGCTCAACTGGTCGCCGCCGATGGTCGAGGGGTTGAACCTTTCGATCAACTACAACAGCAACCGTAGCGACGACACCAGCAACGGCTTCCCGCTGTTGACGCCCGAGATCGAGGCCGCTTTCCCGGATCGCGCGACGCGCGTCGGCGGCGTGCTTGTCGCGCTCGACCAGCGCCCGGTGAATTTCGACCGCGCAACCAATTCACAAATTCGCTGGGGGATCAATTTCGGCCGCAGTTTCGGCCAGTCGCAAGCGGGTCCGGGTGCGGGCCGCTTCGGTGGCGGTCGTCCGGCTGGCGGCGCCGAGCGACGTCCGCAGCCGGCGCAGGGCGACGCCCCGCCGCCGCCCGACGGGCAGGCCGCTAAACCCGCCGGATCGGGCGATGCGCCCGCCGCAGCGCCTGCACGCCCGCGTGGCCCCGGCGGCGGCTTTCGCGGCGGGCGCGGTGGTCCGGGCGGCATGTTCGGCGGACCGCAGGGCGGCCGCTGGCAATTGTCGCTCTATCACACGATCAAGCTGGCCGACCGCGTGCTGATACGGCCCGGCGTCCCTGAACTCGATCTGCTGAACGGATCGGCGATCGGCAATGGTGGCGGCAGCAACCGCAATCTGGTCGAACTCGACGGCGGCGTCTTTTACAAGGGCGTCGGTGCCCGGGTCAGCGCCAAATATGACAGCGGCAGCCGCGTCGTCGGCGGCGCCAACGGCGACCTGGCCTTCCACGATCTTGCGACCTTCAACCTGCGCTTCTTCGTCGATTTCAATCAGAAGCCCGAACTGACCAAGGCGCTGCCGATCCTGAAGGGATCGCGCCTGCGCCTGTCGATCGATAATCTGTTCGATGCGCAGCGCAAGGTCACCGACGCCAGCGGCGTCGTGCCGCTCACCTACGCGCCGGGCTATATTGACCCGCTCGGCCGCTATATCGAGCTGGAGTGGCGCAAGGCCTTCTAGAGTCCTGACTCACTCTAAACCAGGCGGGCCGAAACCGTGGCCGGCGCCGATGCGGATTCGGCGGGCACGAAGGTCAGTGCGCGCAGAAACTGCCGGGTGCAGTTCGGCCAGCTGTAGCGTTGGCCCAAGGCCGCGGCGCGGGCCGGATCGCGTGTCAGTGCCAGCGCGATCGCACGATCGAGATTGGTATCGAGAGCGCCAGCATCGTCGGTGACGATGTCGGCCGGGCCGGCAACGGGATAGGCCGCGACCGGCGTGCCGCACGACAGCGCTTCGATGACGACAAGGCCGAAGGTGTCGGTACGGCTGGGGAAGACGAAGACGTCGGCCCCGGCATAGGCGCCGGCAAGACGCTCGCCGCCGAGCTTGCCGAGGAAGCGGACATCCGGAAAGCGGGCGCGCAGATCATCGAGCGCCGGACCGTCCCCTACGATCACCTTCGTTCCCGGATGTCGGGCTTCGAGGAAGGCTTCGATGTTTTTTTCCACCGCGACGCGGCCGACATAGAGCTGGATCGGGCGGGCGAGGCCCGCGAAATCGGGATGGGGCGTGCGATCGGGATGAAAGAGGGCGTGATCGACGCCGCGTTCCCACATCATCGTCTGCCCAAGACCCTGCTCCGCAAGCTCGCGTTTCAGCGAGCGCGTTGCGACCATGATGTGCTGCGCGGGGCGATGGAACCAGCGGATAAAGCGCCACACGAACTGCGGCGACACCGGGATGCGCGCCGCGACATATTCCGGAAAGCGCGTGTGATAGGCGGTGGTGAAGGGAAAGCCGGTATCGATGCACCAGCGCCGCGCCGCAAGGCCGAGCGGTCCCTCGGTCGAGATATGAATCGCCTCGGGAGCGAAGGCGCGTATGCGCCGTGCGACGGCGCGCTTGCCCGCAAAGGCCAGGCGGATCTCGCCATAGGTCGGGCAGGGGATTGACCGGAACAGATCGGGCGAGATCACCCCGACGACATGCCCCAGCGCGCGCAACTCGGCGATCGTCGCCTGCAGCGTGCGCACGACACCGTTTACCTGTGGCTCCCAGGCGTCGGTAACGATCAATATCCGCATGCGGCGCTCACGCGGCCTTGGCGGCAGCGGGTAGGCCGAGCGGTGCCGGCGATTCGCGTGCGGCGAATTCTTCGGCCCAGTGCAGGATTTCCATCCGGCCGTCATGATGTTCTACCAGCGCGGTGCAACCTTCGACCCAGTCGCCGTCGTTGTAATAATCGACGCCGTCGATCGCGCGCATTTCGGCGCTGTGGATATGGCCGCACACTACCCCGTCGACCCCGCGCGAGCGCGCCGCATGGGCGACCACCTCTTCATAGTGACCGATGAACTGGACGGCGTTCTTGACCTTGTGCTTGGCGACCATCGACAGCGACCAATAGGGCAGGCCGAGGCGGCTGCGGACCGCGTTGACGACCACATTGCACTTCATCAGCGCGGTGTAGGCCGCGTCGCCGACAAAGGCGAGCCAGCGGTGCGCGAGCATTACCGCGTCGAATTCGTCGCCGTGGACGATCAGCAGCTTTCGGCCATCGGCGGTCTCGTGAACCGCCTCCCGCCGGATTTCGACGCCGCCGAAATCGAAGCCGTCGAACGGCTTGACCATCTCGTCGTGATTGCCGGGGACATAGACGACGCGCGTGCCGCGCTTCGCGCGCTTCAGCACGCGCCAGACGACGTCATTATGCTCGGGCGGCCAGAAGTGCCGCTTCTTCAGCCGCCAGCCGTCGATGATGTCGCCGACGAGATAAAGCGTCTCGCAATCGACATGGTCGAAAAAGTCGATCAGCAGCCCGGCGTTGCAGCCGCGCGTGCCGAGGTGGATGTCGCTGACCCACACGGTGCGGTAATTGCGCCGTTCGCCGATAACCCGCTCGGGCACATGCGGTTCGGTGGTGAAGGGATCGGGAAAGCGGTTCGGGATCGGCAGGGTCGAGATCGAGGCCATGTCTCACTCCGTAGGCAGCCTTGGCTGCCCACGGCCTAGACACGAGTTTTGTTACATGCGGCGAATCAAAGCCGCGACAGTTTGAAGAATGTTTTGCGGCGGTTCGGTGACTATTGGCCGTTTCCAGACGCAGTTTATCGAGGATCAGACGCGCCGGATCACCAGGTTGCGGATTTCGCTCATATCCTCCATCGCGAAACGGATGCCCTCGCGCCCGAGGCCCGAATCCTTGACCCCGCCATAGGGCATATTGTCGACGCGGTAGGAGGAGACGTCATTGACGACGATGCCGCCGACGTCGAGGTCGTCCCACGCTTCCAATATCTTGTGAATGTCGCGGGTGAAGATCCCGGCCTGCAAGCCGAATTTGCTGTCGTTGACCTCCGCCAGTGCGGCGTTCCAGTCGGTGAAGCGCGACAGGACGACCACCGGGCCGAAGGCTTCCTCGCGCACCACGTCCGCCCCCTCGGGCACATTTTCGAGCAGTGTCGCCTCGAGCATATTGCCCCCGCAGCCGCCACCGGCGAGCAACGTCGCCCCGGCCGCGACGGCGTCGTCGATCCAGCCCTTGAGCCGCTCTGCTTCCTTTGCCGAAATCATCGGGCCGATGAAGGTGTCGCGCTTTTTGGGATCGCCCGATTTGAGCGTCTTCACCTTGGCAGCAAGCATATCGCGGAAACGGTCGTAGATGTCGGCGTGGATGATGACGCGCTGCACATGGATGCAGCTTTGCCCCGACTGGTAATAGCCACCGAAGATGATCCGCGCGAGCGCATGATCGAGCTCGGCGTCCTTGTCGACGATCACGGCAGCATTGCCGCCGAGTTCGAGCACGACCTTTTTCTTGCCGGCCTTGGCCTTGAGGTCCCAGCCGACGCCGGGCGAGCCGGTGAAGCTCAGCAATTTCAGCCGGTCATCGGTGGTGAACAGATCGGCGCCGTCGCGGCTCGCGGGCAGGATGCTGAACGCGCCTTCGGGCAATATGTCACATTCCGCCAGAACTTCGCCCATGATGATCGCGCCCAGCGGCGTCATCGAGGCGGGCTTCATCACGAAGGGGCAGCCCATCGCGATCGCGGGCGCGATCTTGTGCGCCGCAAGGTTGAGCGGAAAATTGAACGGCGAGATAAAGCTGCACGGGCCGATCGGCACCCGCTTCCACATCCCCATATAGCCCTTGGCGCGCGCCGATATGTCGAGCGGCTGGATCTCGCCATAGTTGCGCGTCGCCTCTTCGGCGGCGATGCGGAAGGTGTCGATCAGGCGCCCGACCTCACCCTCGCTGTCGGCGATCGGCTTTCCCGCTTCCACGCACAGCGCATAGGCAAGCTCGTCAAAGCGTTCCTTGAAGCGCGCGACACAATGATTGAGGACATCCTGCTTCTCGTAACTCGCGAGCCGCGCCATCGGCTCGGCGGCGCGCACCGCGCCGGCGATGGCTTCATCGATGACATCGGGGGTCGCCAGTGCGGTACAGAAAGCGATTTCGCCGGTGAATTTGTCGATCACCTTGAGGTCGGTGTTCGGCTGCACCGCCTTGTTGTTGAGATAGAGCGGGTAGACGTCCTTGAGCTGCATTTCTTACTCCGTTCGGGCTGAGCCTGTCGAAGCCCTGTCCTTCCTTGAAGACAAAAACGGCCCTTCGACAAGCTCAGGGCGAACGGGTTTCGCGACCGTCAGAGTTCCTTCGACAGCTTCTTGATGTCGATGTTCAAAATCTGGTCATTCTCCGAATAATCTACCGGGCAATCGATCAGGTGCACACCGGGAGTATCGCGCGTATGCGCAAGAAGTTCCTTGAGGTGCGCCGCGCTTTCGACGCGGTGGCCGTGCGCGCCATAGCTTTCGGCATATTTCACGAAATCGGGGTTGCCATAGGTCAGGCCCCAATCCTTGAACCCCATATTCGCCTGTTTCCAGCGGATCATGCCATAGCTTGAATCGTTGAGGATCAGCACGGTCAGGTTGAGCCCCAAGCGGACCGCGGTCTCCATCTCCTGACTGTTCATCATGAAACCGCCGTCGCCGCAGATCGCCATGACCTTGCGGTCGGGGTAGACCATCGCCGACATCATCGCGCTGGGCAGGCCTGCGCCCATCGTCGCGAGCGCATTGTCGAGCAGCACGGTGTTCGGGCGGTAGGCGGTGTAGCCGCGCGCGAACCAGATCTTGTAGACGCCATTGTCGAGGCAGATGATGCCGTCGTCGGGCATCGCGTCGCGGACCTGCTGCACCAGATGCGGCGGAAAGATCGGGAAGCGCGTGTCGGCGGCGAGCGGGGCGGTATGCTCGACCTCGGCTTTGCGATAAGCGAGCATATGGTCGAACGACCATCCGCCGTTCGGCACGATATCCTCCTTCATCTGCCAGATCGCATTGGCAATATCGCCAATGACCTCGATGCCGGGGAAATAGACCGGATCGACCTCGGCGGTCTTGGTGGACACATGGATAACGGTGGGCCCGCCGCGCTGCATGAAGAAGGGCGGCTTTTCAATCACATCGTGACCGATGTTGACAATGCAGTCCGACGCCTCGACCGCGCGGTGCACGAAATCTCCGGATGACAGCGCCGCGCACCCGAGGAATTTCGGATGCCGCTCGTCGATCACGCCCTTGCCGAGCTGGGTGGTCAGAAAGGGGATGCCGGTCTTTTCGATGAACTGCAGCAGCATCCGGCTGGTCATCGTGCGGTTCGCGCCCGCGCCGATTACCAGTACCGGCGCCTTCGCACTTTCGAGCGCCTTCACCGCCTCGCGGATCGATTTGACGTCGGCGGTGGGGCGGCGGGAATGGCTGCGCTTCAGCGGCAGGCTTTCGGTATGTTCGTCGGCGATATCCTCGGGCAGTTCGATATGCACCGCGCCGGGTTTTTCTTCCTCCGCGAGGCGGAAAGCCTCGCGCACGCGGCTCGGGATATTGTCCGACGAGGCCATCTGGTGCGTATATTTGGTGATCGGCCCCATCATCGCGACGACGTCGAGGATCTGGAACCGGCCCTGCTTCGATTTCTTGATCGGCTTCTGCCCGGTGATCATCATCATCGGCATGCCGCCAAGCTGGGCATAGGCGGCAGCGGTGACGAAATTGGTCGCGCCGGGCCCCAGTGTCGCAAGGCACACGCCGGTCTTGCCGGTGTGACGGCCATAGGTCGCGGCCATGAAGCCCGCCCCCTGCTCATGGCGGGTCAGGATCAGCTTGATTTTTTTCGAACGCGACAGGCTGTCGAGAAAGTCGAGATTTTCCTCGCCCGGAACGCCGAAGATATATTCGACGCCTTCTTCTTCCAGACATTCGATGAACAGGTCAGATGCTTTTTTCACGGTCACTCGCCCCCTTCAGCAGCGCACCCCAAATCGGTGCGGCCCAAGCCCGTGCCGGCGACCATCGGCCCGTCAATCGGCGTAGCGAGTCCCGTCGTGGGGCTGCGAGTCCCTGCGGCGCCGGCGGCAATGTGTAACCGGCAGCGAAGGGGTTGTCACCAGCGCTCAAGCACATCCAAAAGTGATTGAATTGCTCTTGTTGGTCACATCCCTTCGTGGCAATCGGCGCCTGTAAGTTTTTAAGGGGGATATTGTGGGGCGTTTTGCAAATTATCTTGCGGTTACTGGGTTGGTCATTCTTGCCCCCTATCCCGCCCAAGCGGAGACGCTGTCGAACGACACCATCGTATTGCTCCACAATGCCGGCATCAGCGACGAGGCGATCATCGCAAAGATCGCGAATGAGGATGCGGAATTTGATACATCCACCGATGCGTTGATCCAACTTAGTGGCAAGGGCATTACCGGATCGGTAATCGCGGCGATGATTGAACGGAATGCCGCGAAGGCGCCGCCACCTTCGTCACTGTCGCTCGACTCGCCTGATCCGATGATACCTCACCCTGCTGGGTTGTATATTCTTCAAAGTGATGCCGCGCCCCGGATGCACAGGATCGACTACACGGTCTCAAATCAAGCGAAGACAGGTGGCATTTTTGGGTATGCGCTTACCGGGGGCATCGCGTCCATGAGCATAAAGGTTGCGATCGCTAACGAAAGCGCGCGGACCATCACCCCTTCGAAACGGCCCATCTTCTACTTCTTTTTTGACGAGTCCAATCCGGCCACAGCCAGTAATGTCAGTCCGTGGGCGGGCGCCACGGTGGCCGCTGCGGCGTCGCCTAACGAATTTTCTCTGATCGGGCTGATGCCAAAGAAGGGGCGACGTGAGGCAAGGGTCGGAAGCATGAATATCGGTGGCAGCAAAATGGGGGTAATGGACAAGGATCGTCTGTCTTTCGATTATGATCTGGTTCGTCCGGGCGTCTATAAAGTTACGCCGACAGTCGACCTTTCTCCCGGAGAATATGGGTTCATCCAAGCGATGCCTGGTGCTGCGGTCGGTGGTGCAATGACAGCTCGTGTGTTTGATTTCACGGTTAAATGATGTTGCTTTTCCCTATTTTTTTTGATGCTCGCGGGAACCGGAGACCAGTTACCAGTAGATTTGGCGATCGAGGGTGAACGCAAGGTAGGGGGCGTAAAAAAGGCTTGGTTTGCGTTCCGGCGGGAGCCCTTAAGGCGCGCGACATCGCGCTTCCGTCTCGACGCAATGTGGCTGAGCGTGTTGGCACGGATGACGCCCTCCCTAGCATTGTCAGTATCGAGGCAAGCGTGTGCACGGCGTACATGGGCATTGGGAAGGCGCCAAAATCCCAACTTAGAATCCAGGTAGAATGGAGTTCCGCATCGGGGTCGTTGTGCGAAAAGTCGTGGGAAGGCGAAGCCAAAATCAAAGGGCGAGATTTGCGCGATGATCCAACCGTTATGCTTGAGGCAATAGACGTATCGTTCAAGCGGTGGGCAGCGGGGCGAGCGAGCTCTCCGGACTGCTCAGGCTAGCGCCCCCCCTCCGCTACGCTCATTCTATGTCGAACAACCCCGCCAATTGTTCGACCATCGTGCCGCCCAATTGCTCGGCATCCATGATCGTGACCGCGCGGCTGTAATAGCGCGTTACGTCGTGGCCGATGCCGATCGCGCACAGCTCGACCGGCGATTTCTTTTCGATCCAATCGATCACCTGGCGCAGATGCTGGTCGAGATAGGCGCCATGATTGACCGACAGCGTGCTGTCGTCGACCGGCGCGCCGTCGCTGATCACCATCAGAATGCGGCGTTCTTCGGGCCGATTGACGATGCGGGCGTGCGCCCACATCAGCGCTTCGCCGTCGATATTCTCTTTCAGCAACCCCTCGCGCATCATCAGGCCGAGCGACTTGCGCGCGCGGCGATAGGGTTCGTCGGCGGGCTTGTAGATAATGTGCCGCAGGTCGTTGAGGCGGCCGGGGTGCGGTGGGCGTCCCGCGGCGAGCCAGTCCTCGCGGCTCTGCCCGCCCTTCCACGTCCGCGTCGTGAAGCCCAGAATCTCGGTCTTCACGCCGCAGCGTTCGAGCGTGCGGGCCAGAATATCGGCGCTGATCGCCGCAATGCTGATCGGCCGCCCGCGCATCGACCCGCTATTGTCGAGGAGCAGCGTGACGACGGTATCGCGAAAATCGGTATCGCGCTCGATCTTGTAGGACAGCGAATGGCCCGGCGACACGACGATGCGGGCAAGACGCGAGGCGTCGAGCTGGCCTTCCTCCTGATCGAAATCCCAGGCGCGGTTCTGCTGCGCCATCAGGCGGCGCTGCAACCGGTTGGCGAGCTTCGTCACCGCGCCCTGCAGATGCGTCATCTGCTGGTCGAGATAGGCGCGCAGCCGCGTCAATTCCTCTTCGTCGCACAATTCGGTGGCGGCGACGATCTCGTCATGCTTCTCGGTGAAGCGGACATAGTTGAAATCGGGAACGTCGGTGGGCAGGCGGTTGGGCCGCACGGGCAACATGCCCTCGTCGCCTTCGCCGCCCATCTCCGGCTCGCCGTCGGCTTCCATTTCCTGCGCGTCGGGATCGCTTTCGCCATCGTCGGCCTGATCGCCCGACATTTCGGCGCGCGCGTCGACCTGACTCTCGCCGGTGCCGCCGTCCTCGCTTTCCTGTTCTTCCTGGCTCTCTTCGGCTTCGGTCTGATCGTCCTCGCCGCCGTCCTCGGCGCCTTCCTCCAGCGGGTCGTCGGCCTGCATCAGGTCGAGGTGGCGCAGCGCCAGCCGCGCGGTTTCGGCAAAGGCGGCTTGATCGTCGATCAACATCGCGAGCGCGGTCAGGTCGGCGCCGGCGTCCTGGCTGATCCACTCGCGCACCAGCGACAGCCCGGTTTCGGTGCCCTGCGGCGCCTGTTCGCCGGTCAGCGCCTCGCGCAGCATCAGTTCGAGCGCGCTCGATATCGGGACTTCGCCGCGATCCTGCGCGCGGCTGATCGGGTCGCTGCGCATCCGCATGGCCAGGCTGGCGCGCAGATTGGCGCGCATACCCGCCATGCTGCGGGCGCCCAGCGCCTCGACCCGCGCGCGCTCCATCGCATCGAAGGCCGCGGCGGCGAGCGGTTCGACCGGTCGCGCTGCGGCATGCACCGTGTCGCTATGATGCTTCATGCGCAGCGCATAGCTGTCGGCAAAGCCGCGCGCCTCGGCCACCTGATCGGGCGGAAGGGTGCGCGACGGGGTCGGCACCTTGATCTGCTTGCCGATCTGTACCGGCGCGTCAGCGGTGAAACCCACCTCGACCTCGGCATCGCGCGTCACGGCGCGCGCTACACTCGACAGCGCGGTCTTGAAATCGTCGAGGGGAGACTGGCCGGACATCGAATCGGCTCTAACGGGCTTTCACCGACGAAGGAAGAGCATCGGCTCTAATCCGTGTCGCCATCGGGGAGACGGTTGCAAATCGTCTCGTCGAGCCGGCTCGGCACCTGTGGATCGGGGGCGAGGCGAAAGACATGGGCGAGATGCGTGGGCGTGCGTTCGGGCCGGCTGCGCTTGTCGCGGATCATGTCGACAAAATCCATACAGGCGAGCGCGCTGCGCAGGAAATCGCTGTGCCCCGTCGATCCGCGCGAAATGTCGGTGGTGTCGACGATCGTCAGGCCCGGAATGGCGGCGGCGTAGCAGCGTTCGGGCAGGCCCTTTGCGCGCAGATCGGCCGCCTCGAACGGATCGAAGCAATAGGGAGAGCCGAGCCGCGGATAGCCGTGCAGCGCGCGCGATGCGGCCAGCGCCTTGTCGCTGCGCGACACATAGGCGGTGATGCGTCGGTCGCGCGCGACCCGCGCGGTGGCGAGTACGTCGTTCGCAATGTCGCGCTCGAACGTCTCGCGGTCGAAATCGGGCGAGGCGAGGATGATGTTGGAAATGTTGCTGCTGTCCGCGCTCGGCGCCGTCCGGTCGACATAGGCGATTGCGGGTATCACCAACCGCGCGCCGAGCGAGTGCGAAACGACGACGATTTCCTTTACCCACGGACGCTCGGCCAGCGCCTTCAGGAACAGGCGGAAATTGCGCACGTCATGATACATGTTGGTTTCGTCGACGGCATAGCTCAGCAGCTTGCCCTGCGACGGCCAGCTATATTCGACGATCGGCCCGTCGAATCCCGTCATCCGCGCGATCTGCGCCGCATCCTTCGACGTCGTTTCGAACGTCTCGCGATAACCATGGACATAAAGGAGGACGCGGCCTTGGCGGCGATCGGTTTCGGCCTGCAGACCCGCCCACCAGTCGCCCGCCTCCTGAAACGCAAGCGGGGTCAGAAAGCGCGTCTTGCCGTCGACCTTTCTGTCGTGCGGCGCGGCGAAGCGGCCATAGCGGATGCGGTCGCCGCGATTGTTGGTCAGCCGGATGTCGGGCGTCCGGCAATCGGGAAGGCGGCTCGTGACGAAGAAGAGCGGCAACGCCGCGGTATCGACCTCCGCCCCGGCCTGCGCGGTGCAGCGTGCGTCGGCGACATAGGCCGAATGCGGAACCTTGCCATAATCGACCGCGGTCGCGCATCCTGCAAGCGGGAAGGCGAGAGCGAAAGCGAACAGGCGCTTGGGGAGGCGGGGCATGCGCGGGAATCGCCGGATCATGGCGGCGACGCTGGCAGAGCGCAGCGGGCTTTGGAAGCGCGAAGTGCGGCTTCAGGCTGTATTGATGAATTAATACACGTTGTTATAGTGGCTCCGCTGCGCGCGGTTGGCCGTGCAGCGACAGGGAAGGAAAATCATGTTCGCACTTGCCGCGCTGATGCTCGCTGCAACCGCCGCGCCCGCGGCTCCCGCCTATGAGCCGAGCTTCGACCCGAGCCGGCTCAAGCAGACTGTCGCGGGCGAGCCGGGGCAGGCGCTCGTGCTCGGATCGCCGCACCTGTCTGGCTTTCCCAAGGATTTCGATGCCAAAGCCCTCGACCCGCTGCTGGCCAGGCTCGCCGCGTGGCAGCCGCAGATCGTCACCATCGAAGGGCTCTCGGGCCCCGATTGCGAGATGCTGCTGCGCTACAAGCCGATCTATCCC
This sequence comes from Sphingopyxis sp. GC21, assembly GCF_025727575.1. Lineage (NCBI taxonomy): Bacteria > Pseudomonadati > Pseudomonadota > Alphaproteobacteria > Sphingomonadales > Sphingopyxidaceae > Sphingopyxis > Sphingopyxis sp. GC21. The sequence goes on from NZ_CP095845.1 coordinate 471,629, forward strand.
GGCGTGTATGACGATTATTGCTGGAGCCCCGAACCTGCGCGCGCGGCGACGGGGCTCGACGTTCCGGCAGCGACGGTCGAGGCGGAGCGGCTCCTCGCCGACTGGCCCGCCGAGCCCACCGCGGCGCAGCGCCGGCATCTCGCCGCGGTTTTCCTGGCCGGCGGCGAGCAGGCATCGGCGCTGGTCCAATGGCTGCGCTTGCCCGCGACCGAACGGCGCGCGGGCGACGGGCTCGATGCGGTGCTGGCCGAACGGCTGACGATGCTGACGACGCGTCGCAACGAAAATTTCCTGATCGGCGCGGCGCTCGCCGCGCGGCTGGGGCTCGAGCGTGTCTATTCGGTCGACGATCACAGCGCCGATGCGGCGACCAATCGCGTCTCGGGTGAAGCGGGTTATGGCGAAGCGATCCAGCGCGCTTGGGACAATCCGGTGACCGCGAAGCGCAGCGCTATCGACGCCGACCTCAGAAAGCGGCTCGACGGTGACGGCGTGCTCGCCCTCTATCGCGCCTACAACAGCCCGGAGGCGACGCGGATGGCGTTCGACAGCGATTTCGGTGCCGCGCTCGCCGAGCCGTCGCCGCAGCATTACGGCCGCTACTACACCGGCTGGTGGGAAACGCGGAACCTGCGCATGGTCGCCAATATCCGCGCCGCGATGGCGGCGCAGCCCGGTGCGCGTGCGCTCGTCATCGTCGGCGCGTCGCACAAGGGCTATTTCGAAGCCTATCTGCACATGATGCACGACATCCGGCTCGTCGATGCCGAGGCGGTGCTGCGCTGAACGGGAGGGGAAAGGCGCGCGCTCTCTCGCCTTATTTGCCGACGACGCCTTCGGGCAGGTCTTCGCCGAACACGCGCTGATAATATTCGGCGACGATCATCCGTTCGGCCTCGTCGCACTTGTTGAGGAACGACAGACGGAAGGCGAAGCCCAGGCTGTGGAAGATCGCCGCATTCTGGGCCCAGCTGATGACGGTGCGCGGCGACATGACAGTCGAGATATCGCCGTTGACGAAGCCCTGACGCGTCAGATCCGCAACCTTCACCATATTGGCGACGGTGGCATCGTCGGTACCCGGCACCTTCTTCAGGATGATCTCGCTCTCGGTCGCCGCGGGCAGATAGTTCAGCGTCACAACGATGTTCCAGCGGTCCATCTGGCCCTGGTTGATCTGCTGCGTGCCGTGATAGAGCCCGCTCGTGTCGCCCAGCCCGACGGTGTTCGCGGTGGCGAACAGGCGGAAGTGCGGGTTCGGGCGGATGACGCGGTTCTGATCGAGCAGCGTCAGCTTGCCTTCGGCTTCCAGCACGCGCTGGATCACGAACATTACGTCGGGCCGCCCCGCGTCATATTCGTCGAAGACGAGCGCGGTCGGCGTCTGCAACGCCCAAGGGAGCAGGCCTTCGCGGAATTCGGTCACCTGCTTGCCGTCGCGCAGCACGATCGCATCGCGCCCGACAAGGTCGAGGCGGCTGATATGCGCGTCGAGGTTGATACGGATGCACGGCCATTTCAGCCGCGCCGCCACCTGTTCGATATGCGTCGATTTGCCGGTGCCGTGATAGCCCTGCACCATGACGCGGCGGTTATATTTGAAGCCCGCGAGGATCGCGAGCGTGGTGTCGCCGTCGAAGACATAGGAGGGGTCGAGGTCGGGAACCCGCTCGTCGGATTCGCTGAACGCCGGCACCTTCATGTCGATGTCGACCCCGAACAGCTCGCGCGCATCGACCTCGGTATCGGGCGCTGCCAGCAGCGTCGAACCATGATGGTCGGGAAGGCTGTTCGGAATATCGGTCATGATCGCGTCCATCAGTTTCATGCTCGTCATGCTGAACTTGTTTCAGCATCCATTCGGCGCACCGTCTGAAATGGAGCGCTGAATGGACCCTGAACCAAGTTCAGGGTGACGGGGAAGAGGAGTCGGCGGGGTACCGCCGACCTTGGGAGCGCGGTATCGCGATGGGTTGCCCCATGCAACGCCTTATTCAGAACAGATCAAGCGCCTTCATCACCGCCGACTGGTCGTAATAGGGGCGCTCGCAGACGATCCGGTCGCTGCCGGGGGCGAATTCGAAACTCGCCGCCATGCGAATGCGAAACGCCTTGCCCGTCGGCTCGACGGTTCGTAGCCCCAGCTTCAGCGGGCCGAGGTGCGTGCCGGTCAGCCAGAATTCGACGAGCACCGTGTCGGTCGCTGCGTCGGCGGCGATCGCGATGATCTCGTTCGCCTGATCGGGAAAGGGTTCGCGCGACGCGGCGAAATAGGATCGCACTGCGGCCTCGCCGTCAAAGACGGTGCCGGGGCCGAGCAGTTCGTAACGTGGATGATCGAATGTCGCGATCACTCCGTCCCAGTCGTGGGTGATCTCCAGCGCCATATGGCGTTTCACCGTTTCGATCCGCGCCGCGTCGAGTTCGCTCATCCGTGCCTCTCCTATGCAAATGGCCTGGCCTTGCGCAGCAATTGATAGGCCGCGACGACTTCGCCCAGCCGCACCTCATGGCTGCGGTCGCCGCCGTTGCGGTCGGGGTGATATTTGCGCACCAGCTCGCTGTAGCGGCGGCGCAGCGCCGCGCGGTCGGCATCGGTGGCGAGCCCCATCAGCTGCAGCGCGCGATGCTCCTCGCGGGTGAAGCGCGGGTCGGCGGCTTCGCGCCGCGCCTCGTCCATGCGCTGGCGAAAGCGCGCGCCGAGAGCATCCATCGGATCCTTGAAATCGGCCCAGCGCGGCGGCAGGTCGGCGCTGCCGGCAGCGCGAAAGGTGCGGCTTTCGGTCTCCCAACCCGCGGTCGGCGACTGCGCGGCCATGATCTGGTCGGCGTTCATGCCCTCGAAATAATTATAGCCCGCGTTGAATTCGCGAACATGGTCGAGGCACAGCCAGCGATAGGGTGGCGGTCCGTCGGGCGAGCGGTGCGGCGAAGCGGGGGCGCGAAATTCGCCGGGCTCTTGGCAGCCGGGAACCGCGCAAGGGGCCTCACGCGGAACGCGGCCGTGGAATCGGGGGGAGCGGGGGCTTGTCATGCTGGGTATCTGCTCCCAACATGGAGGCATGACGCAAAAAGGTCCAGCCCAACGCGAAATGGAAACGCTGCTCGCCGCGGCTTTCCCCGACGCCGATTTCACCCTGAATAACGACAGCGCGGCGCATCACGGCCACGCCGGCGATGACGGCAGCGGCGAATCGCATTTCAGCCTGACGATCCGATGGGCGGGCTTCGCGGGCCAGACCCGCGTCGCGCGCCAGCGGGCAGTAAACAAGGCGCTCGGCGACATGCCGGGCAACCGCGTTCACGCGCTGGCGATCCGGGCGCTCGCGCCGGGCGAATGAGGCGCGGATGACCGAGCATCGCATCTATCGGATGAGCTTCGCGAAGGTTTACCCGCTGCTGGTCACCAAGGCCGAACGCAAGGGACGAACGAAGGCCGAGGTGGATCAGGTTATCGGTTGGCTCACCGGCTACTGCCAGCAGGAGCTCGAGGCTTTGCTCGCGGCCGGCACCGATTACGCCGGCTTTATCGCGGGCGCGCCGGCGATGAATGCGGCACGCACGCAGATTCGCGGCGTCATCTGCGGCGTGCGTATCGAAGAAATCGACGATCCGCTGATGCGCGAGATACGCTATCTCGACAAGCTGATCGACGAACTGGCGAAGGGCAAGGCGATGGACAAGATATTGCGGGCGCCCGCGCCATGACGATCGGCAAGGTCAACCTCGCCGCAGCCTTTGCGACCTTCCACGATCACTGGAACCCGCGTGTCGCCGGCGACATCAATGATTTTCAGGTCAGGCTGGTCAAATTCGAAGGCAAGTTCGACTGGCATCACCATGAAACGGAAGATGAATTGTTTCTGGTGGTGCAGGGCCGGATGAAGATGGGCCTGCGTAGCGGCGACGTGATCGTCGGGCCGGGCGAATTCATCATCGTGCCGCACGGAACCGAACATTGCCCCGAGGCGCTGGACGGCGAGTGCCATGTGCTGCTGCTCGAACCGGGATCGACGCGCAACACCGGCACGGTCGAAACCGACAAGACGCGCAACAGGCTGGAAAGGATCGGCTGATGTTCACCGTCATTACCCCCTCGACCCATGACATCGGGGCTTTCGATGTGCGGCGCACGCTGCCGAACAAGGAGCGGACGATGGTCGGCCCCTTCATCTTCGTCGATCAGTTCGGACCGGCGCATTTCGACATCGGGCAGGGGATGGACGTGCGCCCGCATCCGCACATCAACCTCGCCACCGTCACCTATTTGTTCGAAGGCGCGATCGACCATCGCGACAGTCTTGGTACGTGGGCGACGATCCGGCCGGGCGCGTGCAACCTGATGACCGCCGGGCGCGGCATCGTCCATTCGGAGCGCACGCCCGCGGCCGAACGCGCGACCGGATCGCCGATCTCGGGCATGCAGACGTGGCTGGCGCTGCCCGACGGCAAAGAAGAGATCGACCCGGCGTTCGAACATGTCGCCAAGGAAGATCTGCCGCTGATTGAGGACGGCAAGGTGTCGGCACGCGTGATCATGGGGACGCTATGGGGCGCGACATCGCCGATCACCCAGCACGCCGCGACCATCTATGCTGACATATTGATGGCGGCGGGAGCCAGCCTGCCGATTGAGGCGGAGGCCGATGAGCGGGCGGTGCTGGTCGCGATGGGCGACGCGACCCTCGATGGCGAAGCGCTCGACCGTTACAGCCTCTATATATTGAAGCCGGGGCAGGCGATGACGCTGCGCGCCGCCACCGACGCGCGCGTGATGCTGCTCGGCGGCGAAGCCTTCCGCACCCCGCGGCACCTGTGGTGGAATTTCGTCAGCTCTTCGCGCGACCGGATCAATCAGGCGAAGCACGACTGGAAGGACGGCAATTTCCCGCTGGTCGCGGGCGACAGCGAAGAATTCATCCCGCTGCCCGACGCGCCCAAGACGCCGGGCTATCCGTGATCGATTGCGAGCTTGCAGGGCCTACCTTTCGCGGGTCGCGCCGAACGACTTTCTTCACCGTCATCTCGGACTTGATCTGGGATCCATTCACGCAGCGTCGGAACAATGGATCCCGGATCAAGTCCGGGATGACGAAAGGCGAATAGGCTCGCCTACCACACTCCGTTCACCCTTCTACAAGCTCAGGGTGAGCGGGTGGGGAAGTGGCAATGTCCGCATTCGATCCCAAAGCCGCCGTCAGCGCAGCCGTTCCAATATCCTTGCAAACAGCCAGTCCGCGTCGCCGCCCGCGAAGCTGTGCGACGCGCTGTCGAGACGCTTGACCGGGATGTTTGCGGGCCGGCAATGCGCGATGAATGCCTGCGCGGTGCGGTCGCCGGTCGCGAGCAGGATCGTCGCGGGGCAAGCCAGCGCGGTCATCGCCGCGTCGAGGCGCGCGGCGAGGCTGTCGGGTGCGGCGGCTTGCGGCGTCCGTTTCATCGCCGACAGGCCGCGGACCAGTTTGCCGATATCGATCTCGCCCTTCAGCAGGCGCAGCAGGCTTTTCGGATCCTTGATCCGCGCCAGATAGCGTGCGCGGATCGCCGAGGCTGGCGGCAGCGCCGGCTGTTCGCCTGCATCCGATTCCGCATCATCATAAGTCCACGGATTGGCGAGGATCAGACCGTCGAGTGGGAGCGGCTGGTGCAGCAGCAGCGCGCTCGCGGCATCGCAATTGCCGAAGGCAATGATGCGGGTGACGTGCGGCGCGGCCGTGCGAAACGCGGCGATCGCGGCGGCGATGTCGGGGCCGCTGTGCATATAGCCGCCATTCTCGCCTTCGCTGTCGCCGATCCCGCGGCGATCGAAGCGAAAGGCCGGGTGACCCGCCGCCGCGATCCGCTGTGCCAGCATCGCCATGCCGCGATGCGCGCCGCTGCGAATCTCGTTGCCGCCCGACACGATCAGCAGCCCGGTCGTGCCCGGCGCATCGTCGAAGCTTGCGGCCAGCGCCGCGCCTTCGCAGAGGAAGGTCAGCTGATGCCGCATGTCCGGCTCCATGCGGCGATGTCGGCCGCCATCGCGTCAGCCATGGCGGCGTCTTCGCCCGGTTCGGCGCGCAGCCACAGCGGCGTGCCGGCAATCGCTTCGTCGCCGCTGCCCAGCGCCACAGTGCGCAGCGGCGTGACCGCCTGCGGCTCGCTTGTCGCGAGGGACGCGACCATCGCCGGCGACAAGCAATTGCCGGCGAGCAGCAAGGGCTCGCTTTTCGCCTGTTCCTGAAGGCTGTCGAGCGAAGATGTCACGCCCGCCTCGCGATCGGCGCTGACGCGCGCACGCAGCAGGGTGCGGAGCAGCGAGCTGCCGCCGACGGGCGCCAGCCGCCACCATGCGGCGGCCGCGGCCTGATGGTCGATCAGCGCGCCGCCGCGCAGCGCGGCGATAATGATCGGCCCCTCTATTTCACCGGCCGTCTCGGCAAAGGCGCTCTGCCACCGGTTCAAATCGACATCGGCGAGCGCGACGGGGCTTTCATTCTGGCCCGGCAGGTCGGGAAGCACGGCGGCGAAACCTTGCGCCGCCAAGGCGCGCATCGCGCGTACGATAGTGCGGCGGCTGCGGTTCGCTTCCTCGAACAAGGGGGCCGCGACCAGGATCGTCGCGCGGGGCGTGCCGACGGGCGCGATGCGAAGCCTATGCTCGTCCATTCGCCCCTCGCATGTCGGTCAGCCCTGAACCTTGCGTTCGGCGAAGCGCAGCAGATTGCCATAGGTTTCGAAGATTTCGCCGTCGACGTCGTCATCGTCGATCAGGATGCCGAGACGGTCCTCCATCTCGGTCAGCACGGTTGCGACGGCCATGGAATCGAATTCGGGCAGTTCGCCGAACAGGCCGCTGTCTTCGGTCAGCGCTGCCGCGCGTTCGGCGCCAAGGCCGAGGACGTCGGCGAGCAGGGCGCGAAGGGTGGCGTCGACTTTATGGACTTCGGTCATGGGTCTTTCCTGAGCAGCGAACGGGCAAAGGCCTTCAATGCCGGTCCCCATGCCGCGATGCGCCCGCGATTGAAAGCCTCCAATCGCCACAAGGGCTCGTGCCGGTTCATCCAGTCGCGCTTGTAGGCGTCGTTGCCCGTCCCGAAATCGATACGGCGCACGCCATCGACCGCGATGACATGGCGAAACAGAGCCGCCGAAAGCAGGGTGCCGGGCGATGCCTTCAGACTGTCCTCGACATGCGCGAGCTTGTGGATGAAGGCGGTGCCGTCCTCCACCGTCCAATATTGCGCCGCCACCGCTTCGCCGTCGATCCGCGCCAGCCCCATGCGAAAGGTGCCGCGCGCGCTTTCTTCTTCGGCAAAGGCGCGGAGCAGAGCGGGGTTGCCCTCTTCGGGCTTCCAGCTCGCGGCGTAGATATGCTCATAGGCCGCCCAGGCATCGGCGTCGAATGCGGTCAGAATCTCGATCGCGACAATATTCTTTTTCGCCTTGCGCTGGACCGTGCTGCGCAGCGCGCCGGGGCGGGTGGCCCACCAGCCGTCATGATCGAGCCCCGTCAGGTCGAGCCAGTGGCGATCGCCCGCCGGCACCGCGCGCACCCACCATCCGGCGGCGCGCATCGCGGTTGCGATGCTGTCCTTTTCGGCATCGGGCACGGGATAGATCGTCAGGCGTGCGGCCTCGGCGCGGGCGCGTGCGAACAGGTCGCGCAGCGCCGCCATATGGTCGCCCTGGCCGGTATAAAGCGGGCGGATCGCAAAGCTGTACCAGTTGGCAAGCCCGGAAACCGCGCCCGATTTTTCACGCCGAAGCGGTAGCCACGCCGCGGTTTCGCCTGCGGAGCCCACCGCATCGATTCGGCCTTCTCCGGCAAATCCGTGCGCGGCGAGCAGGTCGAACCATTGGGGACGGTCGAACGGCGAAGCATGGCCCATGCCGCGTGCTGCGGCGGGCAGCTTGGCATCATTAGCGTGATGTTCACCGTTCCCATCCATGGTGCGGCGCTCTATCACCACTGTCCTAACAGCCGATGACCAAAGCCGAAAACCCGCCCTCATACCCCCTCGACCATCTCGCGCTGCGCGGCGCGGCCGATGCGCCTGCGCTGCTCATCGGCGACGCGCCGATGTCGTTTGCCGATCTCGATGCGGGTGTCGGCCGGCTGGCGGCATGGCTGCGCGCCGCGGGCGCCCGGCCCGGCGACCGGGTGGCGAGCTGGAGCGCGAAGACGCGCGCCGCCTGCCTGATGCCGCTCGCCGCGGCGCGCGCCGGGCTGATCCATGTGCCGGTCAATCCGCTGCTGAAGGCGCCGCAGGTCGCGCATATTCTGGTCGACAGCGGCGCAGCGCTGTTGCTTACCAATCGCGCGCGGGCCGACATGCTGGGCGACGGCCTTCCCGGCGGCTGTGCGCTGCGCGATCTGACTGCGGTCGAGGCGGCGATCGACGGCCATCCGGAGCGCTTGCCCCCTTCGGCGGGCGATCCCGGCGATCTGGTCGCCATTCTCTATACCAGCGGATCGACCGGGCGGCCCAAGGGCGTGATGCTCAACCACGCCAATCTGTGGCTTGGTGCCGAGAGTGTCGCGACCTATCTGGCGCTTGGCGCCGATGATCGCGTGCTGGCGGTGCTGCCTTTCAGCTTCGATTATGGCCAGAACCAGCTTCTTTCGGCCTGGTATGCAGGTGCGGCGGTGGCGCCGCTCGATTATCTGGCGCCGCGCGATGTGGTGAAGGCGGTGGCGCGGCACGGCGCGACGACGCTTGCCGGGGTGCCTCCCTTATGGGTGCAACTGGTCGAGGTCGATTGGCCGGTGGATGTCGCCGCATCGCTGCGCCGCCTGACCAACAGCGGCGGCGCACTGACGCCGTCGCTGATCGACGCGATGCGCGCGACTTTTGTCGAGGCCGACATTTATCCGATGTACGGCCTGACCGAAGCGTTCCGGTCGACCTGGCTCGACCCGGCGCTCGTCGCCGCGCATCCAACCTCGATGGGCCGTGCGATTCCGCACGCCGAAATCCTCGTCTGCCGACCCGATGGCAGCATCACCGCCGATGGCGAAGCGGGCGAGCTCGTCCATTGCGGGCCGCTCGTCGCGCAGGGCTATTGGCGCGACGCCGAACGCACCGCCGAGCGTTTCCGCGCGGCGCCTGCCGCATCGGCGTGGGGCGGCATCGCCGTGTGGTCGGGCGACACGGTGCGCCGCGATGGTGACGGCCTGCTCTATTTCGTCGGCCGCGACGATGCGATGATCAAGACCGCGGGCAACCGCGTCAGCCCGACCGAGGTCGAGGATGCCGCCGTTGCCACCGGCATGGTCTATGAAGCCGTCGCCTTCGGCGTGCCCGACGCGCGGCTGGGCGCTGCGATCCAGTTGATCGTGCGCGGCAAGGCCGATGCGGACCGCGAGGCGTTCGCCGCCGAACTGCGCCGGACGCTCCCCAACTTCATGCAGCCCAAGGCAGTCGAGTGGCGCGAGGCGTTGCCGCGCAATCCCAATGGCAAGCTCGACCGCGTCGCGATCGCGGCCGAATGGGGTGAAGGGGTGGCGGCATGAAGCCGCACGGCCCGATCCTGCCCGGCTTTGCTGCCGACGCCGACGGCATGCTGCGCATAGGGGGCCGGCGTGCCGATGCCCTCGCCGAGGCGGCGGGCGACACGCCGCTCTTTGTCTATGACCGCGCGATGCTGACCGCGCGCGCCGCCGAATGGCGCGCCGCAATGCCCCGTGAGGTGCAGCTCCATTATGCGATGAAGGCCAATCCCTTCGCGCCGCTACTCGCGCATATGGCGACCATCGTCGACGGGTTCGACGTGGCATCCGGCGGGGAATTGGCGTTGGCGCTGGCGAGCGGCATGGCGGCCGAACACATCAGCTTCGCTGGCCCCGGCAAGCGCGACCGCGAACTGGAAGCGGCGATTGTAGCGGGCGCGACGCTCAATCTCGAATCGGCGGGGGAGGGGGCACGGGCGCTGGCCATTGCCGACCGTATCGGGACGCGGCCTCGGCTCGCAGTGCGCGTCAATCCCGATTTCGACCTCAAGGGATCGGGCATGAAAATGGGCGGCGGCGCCAAGCCGTTCGGGGTCGATGCCGACGCGGTGCCGGCGCTGGTCCGCACGCTGATCGATGCCGGCGCCGATTGGCGCGGCTTTCATATTTTCGCAGGATCGCAGGCACTTGATGCCGATGCGATCGCCGATACGCAGGCGCAGACGGTCGCGCTCGCGGCGCGGCTTGCAGAGGCGGTCGGCGCCACGCCGCCGCTCGTCAACCTGGGCGGCGGCATGGGGGTTCCCTATTTCCCCGGCGACCGCGCGGTCGACGCTGCGACGGTCGGGGCGCGGCTCGCCGAAACGCTCGGCGCGCGAGGCGCCGCGCTGGCAGAGAGCGGCTTTGCGATGGAACTCGGCCGCTGGCTCGTCGCCGAGGCCGGGGTCTATCTCATGCGCGTCGTCGACCGGAAAGTCAGCCACGGCGAAACTTTCCTCGTCACCGACGGAGGACTGCATCACCAGCTCGCCGCGAGCGGCAATTTCGGGACGGTGATCCGGCGCAACTATCCGATCGCGGTTGCCGGCCGGTTCGGCCGCGAGGCCGTCGAAACCGTGTCAGTCGTCGGCTGTCTGTGCACCCCGCTCGACCGGCTGGGCGATCAGGTTGGCTTGCCGCGCGCCGATGTCGGCGATCTGATCGCGCTGTTCCAGGCGGGCGCCTATGGCGCCTCGGCGAGCCCCGCTGCATTCCTCGGACAGGGGCCGGCGCTCGAGATGCTCGTCTGAACCTTACCGAACGCGGTTAAATTTTGTGCCGAAGCGGCACAATGTGCGACAAGCGCGGACACAACTTATCCCAATACTAACGGTATGTTCACCCTTTTCCAGCATGGCTGACCCTGACGCATTGGCTGTTGCTGCGGGGATTGGCGCCGCGGCGGCACCCGTCCGCTCGAAAGGTGAATTGAACATGACGTCCTTCCCCTCGCTTCGCGCCGCCCGCGCCGCGCTGATTTCCGGCATCGCCGCGACCGCGCTGACCGGGTGCATGGGGGCCGGCACCACCGCGCCGCAGCTTCCCAGCGCCAATTTCGTCGCGAACCAGGAAGGGCCCGGCGAGGAATATATCATCGGGCCGCTCGACGAGCTGCAGATCTTCGTGTGGCGCAACCCCGAACTCGGCGGCAAGGTGCAGGTGCGTCCCGATGGCCGGATCACCACGCCGCTGATCACCGACATGCCCGCGGTCGGCAAGACGCCGACGATGCTCCAGCAGGACATCAAGCTCGCGCTCAGCCAATATATCACCGACCCCATCGTCAGCGTGATCGTCACCAGCTTCAACAGCACCTTCTCGCAGCAGGTGCGCGTCGTCGGCGCCACCGAAAAGCCGGCGTCGATTCCGTATCGCGCGAACATGACCGTGCTCGACGCGATGATCGCGGTCGGCGGTCTCGGCGACTATGCCGCTGGCAACAAGGCGCGACTCGTCCGCTTCGACAAGGGCAGCGGCAAGCAGCATGAATATGGGCTTCGCCTCAACGACCTGATCAAGCGCGGCGACATCAAGGCGAACGTCAAGCTTCAGCCGGGCGACGTCATCATCATCCCCGAAAGCATGTTCTGACGGCGTTTGCGCGCCCCCGACCGCCACTGCCCAGCAAGGACTGACGACAAGCGATGAACGGCCTTTACGACGAATTCCGGGTTGCGGTGCACAGCGTCTGGACGCGGCGCTGGCTCGTGCTCGCGGTCGCCTGGGGCATTTGCATCCTGGGCTGGCTGGCGATCGCGTCGATCCCGAACCGCTATGACAGCCGCGCGCGCCTGCTCGTCGATGTGAACCAGATCCTGCCCGACGATGCGCAGGGCGGATCGTTCGGCGGGCGCCAGCAGATCGACCAGATTCGCGAAACGCTGACCAGCGCGCGCAATCTGGAGAAGGTCGCGACGACCACCGGCCTGATCCCGGCGGGTGCGGGCGAGCGCGAGAAAGCGGGCGCGGTCGCGATGCTGCAAAAGAATATCAAGATCGTGCCGCAGCAGGACAATATCTTCGAAATCACGTCGAGCGTCGGCATCGGCAGCCTGTCGGACGCCGACAATGCCAAGCTGGCGAGCGGTGTGCTTGACAGCCTGATCACCGTCTTTCGCGACGATCAGTTGCGCGGGGGCCGCGTCGATGCACGCGAGGGGCTGAAATTCCTCGATTCGCAGATCGCTGACCGCGAAAAATCGCTGCGCGAGATCGAGGGGCGGCGCGCCGCGTTCGAGGCGCAGAATATCGGCCTGATTCCGGGCGGCGCCGGATCGCCCGCCCAGCGCGTCGATGCGGCGCGCGCCGAACTCAGCCAGATCGAAACACAACTGGTTGCGGCGCAGGCGGCGCTGGCGGCCGCGAACGGCCAGCTCGCCTCGACCCCCGCGACGGTGCCGGGCGCAGGCGGTGTCGGCGGCGGCGTCGCGCGGCAGCAGCTTGCGGGCGCGCAGAACGAGCTTGCATCGATGCGCGCACGCGGGCTGACCGACGCGCACCCCGATGTGATCGCGCTCAAGAGCCAGATCGCCTCGCTCAAGGCGCAGGCCGACCGCGAAGGCAATGGCGGTGGCGGCGGGATGCAGAACCCCGCCTATTCGTCGCTGGCCGCGATGCGCGCCGAGCGTCAGGCCACCGTCAGCGCGCTGTCGGCGCGCAAGGCGCAGCTCACTGGCGACATCGCGCGCATCACCTCGCAGCAGATCCAGAACCCGGGCATTGCCGCGGAATATGACCGGATCAACGGCGAATATACGGCGCAGAAGGCACAGTATGACAAGCTGCTCGCGCAGCGCGAACAGGTGCGGCTGCGCGGCGACGTGCAGACCGAAACCGACGCGATCCGGATCGAGTTGCTCGATCCGCCGTCGAAGCCGACCAGCCCTGCGGCGCCCAATCGCCCGCTGTTCCTGACGCTCGTCCTGCTCGCCGGGATTGGCGGCGGCATCGGCGCGGCTTTCGGCCTGGCGCAGGTGCGCACAAGCTATGCTACCGCCGCGAAGCTCGAGCGCGCGAGCGGACTTCCCGTCATCGGATCGATCACCGAGGTCGTGACGCCCGACCGGCACGTCGAGCGGCGCAAGCGGCTTGTCTGGCTTGCCAGCGGGGGCGCGGCGCTCGTCGGCCTCTATGCGCTGCTGCTGGTCGCCGAATTCGTCCAGCGTGGCATGGTCGCGTGAGCGAGGAAAAGGACATGAACGACCAACGCCCCGTCAAGCGCCAGCCCTCGCTGCTCGAACGCGCGGCCGACATGTTCGGCCTCGATCCCGCGAAGCATGCCCCGACGATCGACGTGTCGCAGCTTCCGCCCGAACCCGAGCGCAAGGGGAAGAGGGCAAAGCCTGCCGCCGAAGCGCCGCAGCCCGAAATCCTGCCGCCCGAAGCGCCGGTACCGGCGGTCGAGACCACGTCCGCGCCCGCGGCAAAGGCATCGCCGCGCAAGGAGGTGGCGCGCGCCGCCCCGGCGATCGCCGCCAACCGGCAGGGCAAGATCGATCGCGAGCGGCTCGCGGCGCGCGGGATGGTGGTACCTGGCGCGCCTGTCACCGGCATCGCCGAAGAATATCGTATCGTGAAGCGCGAGATCATTCGCAACTTCGCGGGCACCGCCAACCGTCCCGTCGTGCCGCGCGGTCACCGCGTACTGATCGCATCGGCCAATCCGGGCGAGGGTAAGACCTTTACCGCGGTCAATCTGGCGCTCAGCCTTGCGGTCGAGGCCGATCATGACGTGCTGCTCATCGATGCCGACATTGCCAAACCCAGCGTCCTCGAAACGCTGGGGCTGCCCGATGGGCCGGGCCTGATGGACGCGCTCGCCGATCCGCACTTGCCGCTCGGCGACTGCCTGATCCAGACCGATATTCCGGGACTGAAGGTCATGCCTGCTGGAACGCAGCATATGCACGACACCGAACTGCTGGCATCGGCCCGAACCGAGACGCTGCTCGCGCAGCTCGAACAGGGTGCGCCGGGGCGGATCATCATCCTCGATTCACCGCCGGTTCTCGCCGCATCGCCGGCCGCGGTGCTCGCGGGGCATGTCGGCCAGCTCATCATCGTGGTGCGCGCCGATCAGACGCTCGAATCCTCGCTGCGAGATGCGGTCGGGCTGATGGGCGGTTGCCCGCATATCCAGCTGCTCCTCAACGGGGTGAAATTCTCGCCGGGCGGCCGCCGCTTCGGCACCTATTACGGACAGGGAGGCGCGTCATGATGCGCGACCGGACTTATTTGCGCGGCGTGGCCGCAATCGCGGCGTTGTTGCTCGCCGGCACGGCGACGGGCGCGCAGGCCCAATGGTCGCAGGACAGCGGTTCCGGTTCGGGCTCGGGCTCGGGCTCGGGCGCAAGCAATGCTGCCCCGGCTTCGGGTGCGGCGTCCGGCGAAAGCGACCGCAAGGGCGGCAAGCGCGCCGAGAAGCAGAAGAAGCGCCGCCAGGTCGAGGTCAGCCCCTATCTCGAGATCGGCCAGGTACTCACTGCCGAGCTCAAGAATGGCGGCGACGTGCTCACCTACACGACCGTAGCGGCCGGGGTCGATGCGGTGATCGCGACGCGCCGCGCCGAGGCGGCAGCCACGATTCGCTACGAACATCGCTTTGGGGAATCGGGCGGTCTTGGAGATGCCGACGTGCTCAGCGGTCTCGCGCGGGCGCGCCTCGAACTGATGCAGGGCTTCAATATCGAAGGCGGCGCGCTTGCGACCCGTGCGCGCGCCGACGGTCGGGGCGCCGATAGCGGCCTGTTCATCGGCGGCGCGAACAATGTCGCCAATCTCTATTCCATCTATGCCGGTCCGACGCTGACCAAGCGCATCGGCAACCTCGACTTCGGAGCCGGCTATCGTTTCGGTTATACGAAGGTCGACATCGATACGCCCGCGGTGCTCGCACCGGGCGTTCCGGTCGGCGATGCCTATGACAGCTCGACCAACCATGTCGCTTGGGCCAGCCTCGGCCAGCGTCCGGGCGATCTGCCCTTCGGCTGGCAGGTTTCGGGCGGCTATGAGCGCGAGGATAGCAATCAGCTCGACCAGCGGTTCGAGGGCAAAGATGCCCGCGCGGACGTTACGGTGCCGATCAGCCCCAGCGTCGCCTTGCTGGGCGGCGTGGGCTATGAAAAGGTCCAGATTAGCCAGCGCGATCCGCTGCTCGACACCAATGGGGTGCCGGTGCGCGATTCGAACGGCCGTTTTGTCACCGACACGTCGCAGCCCCGACAGCTCTCGTTCGACACCGACGGGCTGATCTGGGATGCAGGCGTGATGTGGCGCCCGAGCCCGCGCACCTCACTGACCGCACGCGTCGGCCGCCGCTATGGCGACACGGTCTATACCGGCAGCTTCGCCTATCGTCCCGACGACAGGACGCTGTTCCAGCTTGGCGTGTATGACGGACTTTCGAGCTTCGGGCGCGGGCTGACCACAGGGCTGTCGGCGCTGCCGACGCAGTTCGACCCGACGCGCAACCCGATCAGCGGCGATGTGAACGCCTGCGTCTTCGGGCAGCAGAGTGGCGGATGCCTTGCCCCGCAGCTTGCCAATACGACAACCGCGCAGTTCCGCAGCAGCGGCGTGCAGGCGATCCTGTCGTCGCGCTATGGCCGCTGGAGCTATGGTGTCGGTGCGGGATACGACCGCCGCAAGCTGCTGGTGCCGACCGGATCGGTACTCGGCGCGATCAACGGCACGGTGGACGAGGCCTATTATCTTTTCGTCTCCGCCGGGCGCCAGCTCGATTCCTCGTCGGACCTCAGCATTTCGGGCTACCTCAACTATTTCGACAATGGTTCGCCTGGCGCGTCCGACGTCCAGTCGGCCGGTATCTCGGCGGCCTATTCGCGGCGCTTCTGGCGCGGCCTGACCGGAACGGCGGCGGCGGGACTCAACGCCTTCGACCAAGATGGCTTCAACAGCCAGCTTATCGGATCGGCGCTCGTCGGCCTGCGTTACAACTTCTGATCCAGCACAACGGGATTATTGCGATGTACGATCAATTCTACGGCTTCACCGGACGCCCGTTCCAGCTGACGCCCGATCCCGCTTTCTATTTCGAGAGCGGAACGCACCGCAAGGCGATGTCCTACCTTGGCTATGGGCTGGCGCAGGGCGAAGGCTTCATCGTCATCACCGGCGATGTCGGCGCGGGTAAGACGACGCTGGTCGGCCATTTGATGAACACGATCGATCCGAACCGGCTGACCGCGGTCAAGCTGGTGTCGACACAGGTCGAGGGCGACGATCTGCTGCGCCTTGTTGCCGAACAATTCGGCATCGAATGGGAAGGGCAGAGCAAGGCCGAACTGCTGCGCGCGATGGAGCAATATCTGCGCGAACAGGCGCGCGCCGGCCGCCGCACGCTGTTGATCGTCGACGAGGGGCAGAATCTCGCGATCTCGGCGCTCGAAGAGCTGCGGATGCTGTCGAACTTCCAGCTTGGCGGCCATTCGCTTTTGCAGATCTTCCTGCTCGGCCAGCCCGAGTTCCGCCAGACGCTGTTTCATTCGCCGACGCTGGAACAATTGCGCCAGCGCGTGATCGCGACGCACCATCTCGACCCGATGGAGCCTGAAGAAGTCGAACCCTATATCCTCCACCGCCTCGGCAAGGTGGGCTGGACGGGCAACCCGAGCTTCAGCCCCGACAGTTTCGAGCTGATGTATGATTATAGCGAAGGTGTGCCGCGCAAGCTCAACGTCCTCGTCAGTCGCCTGCTGCTGTTCGGCGCGGTCGAGGAACTCAACCGCATCAACGCCCAACATGTCCGCAATGTGATTGCCGAGATCGAATCGGACCGCGGCATCGACGAGGCGAGCCTTGCGCCGCTGCCGGTCGAGGAGGTGGTGGCGCAAGCCGCAACGGCGAGCGCGCCGCACGCCGCCGTGCCGCACGAATGGCCGGTGGCAAGCGCAGAGCGCGCGCCCTTCGCGGCGCCCGCGACAGACGCCGCTGCGCCGGCAGTCGCGGTTCCGCGGGATACGGCGCAGTTCGATGCGCTGCACGCGCAGATTTCGGCGCTAGAGACGCGGATTGCCGAACAGGACGAAGCGCTGCGGCGGGTTCTCGATCTGCTGATCGAATGGGTCGAGCGCGATCCCGAAAACGCCCCCAACCCCGCAAAATCGCAGGTTTGGGCGGCCTGACGGCAGCGCCGATTTCGGCTATGCGACCGGCAGAGGTGATGGACGATGCAGAACGGCCTGTCGGTCGATGTCGAGGACTGGTTCCAGGTTGGCGCCTTTGAGCGCACGATCGATCGCGCCGACTGGCCGGCGCTCGAATGCCGGGTCGAGGCGAATTGCGATGCGGTTTTGCACCTGTTCGCCGAGGCCGGGGTTCGGGGCACATTCTTCACGCTCGGCTGGGTCGCCGAACGCTATCCCGCGCTGATCCGGCGGATCGTCGATGCGGGGCACGAGCTTGCGAGCCACGGCTATGATCACAAGCGCGTGTTCCAGATGACGGCCGGCGAATTCGCCGCCGACCTTGAAAAGACGCGCACCATCCTCGAAAATCTCGGCGGCCAGCCTGTGCGCGGCTATCGCGCACCCAGCTTTTCGGTCGATGCGCGCACGCCCTGGGCGCATGCCGTCCTTGCCGAACAGGGCTATGCCTATTCGAGCAGCGTCGCGCCGGTGGTGCACGATCATTATGGCTGGGCGCAAAGCCCGCGCCATGCTTGGCAGCCGCTTCCCGACAGCGCGCTGATCGAATGGCCGGTGACGACCGCGCGCTTCGCGGGCCGGACGCTTGCCGCGGGCGGGGGCGGTTTCATGCGACTGCTTCCTTATGGTTTCACGCGCTGGGCGATCGAGCGGATGAATCGCGAAGGGCATCCCGCGATCCTGTATTTCCACCCGTGGGAGATCGACCCCGGTCAGCCGCGCGTTGCCGATGCGCCGCTGCGGTCGAAGGTCCGGCATTATACTGGCCTCTCCGCGATGGCGGGCAAGCTGAAGAAGCTGCTCGACGATTTCGAATGGACGCGCGCCGATGCGTTGCTTGCGGCGCAGCAGGAGCGCGCCCGGCCGTGGCGCGCCGCGGCGTGAACGCACCCGTCAAAACGATGAGCGACGCCTTTGCCGGTGCGCCACTTGCGGACGCGGCGGCGTGGGACGCCTATGTCGCCGCGCACCCCGATGCGACCCCCTTTCATACGCGCGCCTGGTGCGAAGCGATCACGAAGGCCACGGGGCACCGCTGCCATCTCGTCACGGCGCGCGATGCGCACGGCGCGCTGACGGGGCTCGTCCCGCTGCACCATGTCCGCTCGCCGCTGTTCGGACAGGCGCTGGTCGGCAGCGGCTTCGCCGTCGACGGCGGGCTGCTGGCGGACGATGCAGCGGTTGCCGCCACCCTGGCCAAGGGCGCCGCCGACCTGGCCCGCGCGCTCGGCGTTCCGTCGGTCGAACTGCGCGGCGGTCCGCTGCCCGAAGGCAAGGGGTGGCGCTGCGAAGACGATGTCTACGCCGGCTTCACGCGTGACCTCGCCGCCGATGACGAAGCCGAATTGCTCGCCGTCCCGCGCAAGCAGCGCGCCGAGGTGCGCAAGGCGCTGGCGGGCGATCTGTCGGTGAGCACGGGGCGCGATGCCACCGAGCGGCGCGACCATTACCGCATCTACGCGACGAGCGTTCGCAACCTCGGCACGCCGGTCTTTCCGAAGGCGCTGTTCGATGCGGTGCTCGACGCCTTTGGCGAGGATGCCGACATATTGACCGTGAGCGTCGACGGCCGACCGGTGGCGAGCGTGCTCAGCCTCTATTGGCGCGGCACGGTGATGCCCTATTGGGGCGGCGGGACGGCGGAAGCGCGCGGGCTGCGCGCCAACGAGCTGATGTATTACGCGCTGATGGGGCATGCCCGCGCGCGCGGCTGCACCCGTTTCGATTTCGGCCGTTCGAAGCTTGGCACCGGGCCCTTCGCCTACAAGAAGAATTGGGGGTTCGAACCCCGCCCGCTGGCCTATGCGCGCTGGCTCGCGCCAGGCCGGGCGCCGCGCGACACCAACCCGAACAGCGCCAAATACCGGTTGCAGGTCGACCTGTGGAA
This sequence comes from Sphingopyxis sp. GC21, assembly GCF_025727575.1. NCBI lineage: Bacteria > Pseudomonadati > Pseudomonadota > Alphaproteobacteria > Sphingomonadales > Sphingopyxidaceae > Sphingopyxis > Sphingopyxis sp. GC21. The sequence continues at coordinate 490,653 of NZ_CP095845.1, forward strand.
GAAGCTGCCACTGTGGGCGGCCAACCGCATCGGGCCGCTGATCGCGCGCGGATTGGGGTGACCGGCGCGATGGCCGAAATCCTGTTCCTGGTTCACCGCGCGCCCTGGCCACCCGACCGCGGCGACCGGATACGCAGCTGGCACATGTTCGAGGCGCTGCGCAAGCTGGCGCCCGTCCATGTCGCGGCGCTCGCCGACGATGCGAACGAGGCCGAAACGGCGCGGGCGAAAATGGCGCCGCTTTGTAAAAGCCTGTGCATCGACGCGCGCCGCGCCTCGCGGCCCATCGCGCTCGCGCAGGCGGTGCTGCGCGGCGAGCCGGTGTCGAACCGGCTGTTCCGCAGCGGCGTGGTCGCCTCCTACGTCGATGCCTTGCTGGCAACCGGGCGCATTACCCATATCGTCGCCTTCTCCGGCCAGATGGCGCAATATCTTCCGGCGCGCTTCGACGGACCGGTCATCATGGATTTTGTCGACGTCGATTCGGCCAAATTCGCGACCTATGCCGAACAGGACAGGCGCCAGCCGATGAACTGGGTTCACCGGCGCGAAGCGGCAAAGCTCGGCGCCTATGAAGCGAAAGTCGCACGTTCGGTCGATACCAGCCTGTTCGTCAGCGAGGCGGAGGCGGCGCTGTTCCGGACGCGCAGCGGCCTTGGCGGCGACATCGCCGTCGCGGTCGAAAATGGCATCGACACCGACCGTTTCGACCCGGCGCAGGATTTCGCGGCGGTGGATGAAGGCGATGGGCCGCTGGCGGTGTTCACCGGGCAGATGGACTATCGCCCCAATATCGACGCGGTGAGCTGGTTTGCGGCGGCGGTGCTGCCGCTGCTGCGCCAGCGCGAACCGCGGGCGCGCTTTGCGATCGTTGGCCGTGCGCCGACCGAAGAGGTGCGGCTGCTCGCCCGGCTGCCCGGCGTTGCCGTCACCGGCGAAGTCCCCGACGTGCGCCCGTGGCTCGCCGCCGCCGATGTCGTCGTTGCGCCGCTGCTGCTCGCGCGGGGGGTGCAGAACAAGCTGCTCGAAGCGATGGCGATGGCGCGGCCGGTCGTCGCGAGCGCCGCCGCCGCGACCGGGATCGACGCGGTCGAGGGTGACCATCTGCTCGTCGCCGACGGAGCCGCTGCGATGGCGGACGCAATCGCGCGCCTGTTCGCCGATCCGGGTTCCGCGGCGCAGATGGGCGCCCGCGCCCGCGATCGGATGATCGCGCGCTACGGGTGGGACGCGCGGCTGGAACCGCTCGGCGATTTGCTGGGGCTTCCGGAATGACCGCCCGGCCGATCGCATCGGCGCGCGGCTGGTCCCTGTGGCAGCGGCATCTCGCCGCGCTTGGCGCGCTCGCGGCGGCAATCCTGCTGTTGTTCGCGCGCGATGCCGCCGACATGGCGGGCATCTGGTGGCATAGTTCGACATTCACCCATTGCCTGTTGATGGTGCTGATGATCGGCTGGCTGGTGCAGCAGCGCTGGCCACAACTGCGCACGCTCGCTCCGGCCTGGTGGTGGCCGGGCACGATCTGGCTGGCGGGCGGCGGTTTCGTCTGGCTGGTGGGCGAGGCGGCGGGCGTCGGCCTGTTCCGGCAGTTGGGGCTTGTCCTGATGCTGCAGGGTGCGGTCGGTGCGGTGCTCGGTGAAAAGCTCGTGCGCGCGCTTCTCTTCCCGCTTGGCTATGCGCTGCTGCTCGTACCCTTCGGCGAGGAACTGGTACCGCTGCTCCAGACGCTGACGGCGCGGATCAGCGTCGTCCTGCTTCATCTGTCGGGGCTCGACGCGGCGATCGAGGGCGTGTTCATCACCACGCGCGCCGGCTTCTTCGAGGTGGCGGAGGCCTGTTCGGGGGTCAATTTCCTGATCGCGATGCTCGCCTATTCGGTGTTCGCTGCGCATCTCTGTTTCAAAAGCTGGACGCGTCGGATCGTCTTCGTTGCAGCGGCGCTCGCGACGACCGTCGCCGCCAATGCGCTGCGCGCCTATGGTACGATGGTCGCCGCCGAAATCTGGGGGATCGAGGCCGCGGGGGGCATCGACCATGTCTTCTATGGCTGGATATTCTTCGGGATCGTGATCCTGATCGTGATGCTGGTCGCGCGGCGCTGGTTCGACCGGCCCGCGAACGACGTGGCGGTCGACATCACCGGGCTGAATGCGCCGCCGCGCTTTGTCGGTCCGACGCCGGCGGTTCTGGCGCTCGCCTTCGCGCTGCCGCTCGCCTTTTTGGGGTGGGCCGCGCTGATTGGGGGCCGCGCAGCGCCGCTGCCCGCGACGATGGCGGTGGCGCCGCCGCCGGGCTGGCACGACGCAGCGAGCGAGGGCGCCGCCTGGCATCCGCGCTTCGACGGTGCCGACCGCCGGTTGGTCCGGCATTTCGTCGATGCCGCAGGACGCCGCGTCACGGTCGCGATCGGAGGCTATGAACGGCAGGCCGAAGGCCGCGAGGTCGTCGGTTTCGGTCAGGGCGCGATCGACCCCGACAGCAAATGGGCGTGGAGCGCGGCGCTGCCCGCGGTCGACGGCGCCAAGACCGAGCGGCTGCTTCATCCCGGCCCGGTGCTGCGCGACGCTGCGACCTGGTATGTCGTCGACGGCCGCGCGACGGGCAGCGCGCGCGCCGCGAAACTGGCCGAACTCAGGGCGCGGCTGCTCGGCGGCGATCCGCGCGCGCTGGCGCTGATTCTGACGGCGGAGGAGCGCGCGGGCGGCCGCGATGCGATCGCAGATTTCCTTTCCGCGTCGGGCGGAGCGCAGGCGATGGCTGACCGCGCGCTGAAACTGCGCTAGGGCTGCTTCCCATATGTGTGGGATCGCGGGCATTTATCATCTGGAGACGGCCAAGCCCGTCGATCCCGCGCGGCTGCGCGCGATGCTGCATCCCATGAGTCATCGCGGTCCCGACGGATCGGGCGAATGGACCGCACCGGGCGTCGGGCTGGGGCATCTGCGGCTGTCGATCATCGATATCGAAGGCAGCCCGCAGCCGATGGCGAGCGACGACGAGGCGGTGACGATCAGCTTCAACGGCGAGATCTATAATTTCCGGCAGTTGCGCGCCGAACTCGAAGACCGTGGCCACCGCTTTCGCACCAGCGGCGATACCGAGGTGATTCTGGCGGCGTGGCGGCAGTGGGGTCCGGATTGCCTGTCGCGGCTCAACGGCATGTTCGCCTTTGCAATTCACGACCATCAGCGGGGTTGCCTGTTCCTGGCGCGCGACCGGCTGGGCGTGAAGCCGCTGCATTTCGCGCGGCTGTCGGACGGATCGATCGCCTTTGCGTCCGAACTCAAGGGCCTGCTGCGGCATCCGCTGCTGCGGCGCGAGGCCAATCTGTCGGCGGTCGAGGACTTTCTGGCGCTCGGCTATGTGCCCGACGACAATTGCATGATGGCAGGCGTCAGCAAATTGGGCGCGGGCCATTATCTGCTGCTCGAACGCGGCAAGCCGTTTCCGGCCCCGACCTGCTGGTGGTCGCCCGATTTTTCGAACCGCATCCGCGCCAGCGAAGGCGAGGCGGCCGAGCATCTCGTCCATCTGATGCGCGCCGCGGTCACCGACCGCATGGTCGCCGACGTGCCGCTCGGCGCGTTTCTGTCGGGCGGCGTCGATTCGAGCGCGGTGGTGGCGCTGATGGCCGAGGCGAGCGCGAAAGCGGTCAAGACCTGCACCATCGGTTTCGATCAGGCAGCGCTCGACGAAACGGCCTATGCGGCGACGATCGCGGACCGCTTCGCAACCGACCACCGCACCCGCACCGTCGCGGCCGCCGATTTCGCGCTGGTCGACCGCATCGCCGACATGTTCGACGAACCCTTCGCCGACGCGAGCGCGCTGCCGACCTATCGCGTCTGCGAACTGGCGCGCGAAGAGGTGACGGTCGCGCTGTCGGGAGACGGCGCCGATGAGGCGTTTGCGGGCTATCGCCGGCTGGTCTTCCATCATCAGGAGGAACGGTTGCGGTCGCTGATCCCCGCCGTGCTGCGGCGCAATCTTCTGGGGCCGCTCGCCCGCATCTGGCCGCAGATGGACTGGGCGCCGCGCCCGCTGCGCGCCCGTGCGACACTAGCCAGCCTGTCGAAGAGTGGCGCCGAAGGCTACGCCGAAGCGGTTGGCGTCACCGGCCCGGACCAGCGCGCGCGATTGTTCAACGATGCCGCGATCCGCGCGCTCGGCGATCATGTCGCGGAAACGCGCTATTGGCAGGCGATGGCCGAGGCGCCGGCGCGCGAACGGCTCGACCGCGCGCAATATGCCGATCTCAAGATCTGGCTGCCCGGCGACATTTTGACCAAGACCGACCGGATGAGCATGGCGGTCAGCCTGGAAGCCCGCGAGCCGCTGCTCGATTACCGGCTCGTCGAATTCGCAGCCTCGCTCCCCGCCGCGATGCGGGTGAAGGGCGGGACGGGGAAAGCGATCCTGAAACAGGCGATGGAGCGCTATCTGCCGCACGACATTTTGTACCGGCCCAAGATGGGGTTCGTGACGCCGGTGTCGCACTGGTTCCGCGGCGCGCTGACCGAACAGGCGCGCGCGCTTGCCCATTCGGGAACACTTGCGCGGGCGGGATGGTTCGACATGGCGGAGATCGAACGCGTTGTCGTCGCGCACCAGTCGGGCCGCCGCGATCATGGGCGGCTGATCTGGCAATTTTTCATGCTGGAAAAGTCGCTGGCGAAGCTTTTTGGTATCTAGTTTCTCGGCGGCGCGCGTGGTGCGAAGCCGCTGAATCGCCACCGCTTCTTAACAACTCGCTGCTAGGCTCGCCGCCGATGACGGTGCATCCCGCCTTTCCGACCCATGCCGCCGAAGCCGCGCCGCTGACCGTTCGTGTTGTCGAGCCGCTCGCGTTGTCGGACGATCTTGCCGCGGCCTGGGACGGCTTGGCCGCGGCGGCGAGCGAGCCCAATCCCTTCGTCGAACGCTGGTGCCTGCAATCGGCGCTGCACCTGCTCGATCCCGAGCGGCAGGCGCGGCTGGTGATGGTGATGACGGGCAGCGACGGGCCGCTGATCGGCGTGATGCCGCTGGCGCCCGCCGCCCGCTACGGCCCGCTGCCGCTCCGCCATGTTGTCGGCTGGGCGCATCCCAATCATTTTCACGGCGCCCCGCTGGTGCGCGCGGGCTACGAGACGCTTTTCTGGTCGATCCTGCTTGGCTGGTGCGATGCTGCGCCGTGGGCGCAAACGCTGGTTCAGGTGTCGCGATTGACCGAAGACGGCCCGCTGCATCGCGCGCTGGCCGAAGTCGTGCGCGGTCGCGGCGACGAGGCCGAAGCGGTCCACCGCGAGGAGCGCGCGCTGCTCGAAAGCGACCTGTCGCCGGCCGCCTATTGGGAAGCCGCCATGCGCGGCAAGAAGCGCAAGGAATTGCGGCGCCAGGCCAACCGCCTTGCCGAACTGGGGCCGCTGGCGTTCCGCCAGTGGCGCAGCGGCGACGCGATCGAGGGCTGGATCGATGCTTTCCTCGACCTCGAAGCGCGCGGCTGGAAGGGGCGCGCGGGGTCGGCGCTTGCGAGCCAGAGCGAAACCGAGGCCTGGTTCCGCGCGATCCTTGCCGCAGCGGCCCAGGCGGGCCGGCTCGACATGCGCGCGCTCGATCTTGGCGAGCGGCCGATCGCGCTGCTGATCAATTTCGTGACGCCACCAGGCGCCTTTTCCTTCAAGACCGCCTTCGACGAGGAATATGCCCGCTTCTCGCCCGGCGTGCTGCTTCAGCAGGCGAATCTCGACATTCTCGGCGACGTGCGCGTCGCATGGGTCGACAGCTGCGCGGCGCCCGATCATCCGATGATCGACAGCGTCTGGCGCGAACGGCGCCGGCTGGTGTGGATCAACGCGCCCCTGTCGGGCGCCTCGGATCGCTGGCGCTTTCGCGCGCTGGCGCGTGCCGAGAAAATCTGGCGCCGTCTGAAGCGCGCCGCCCCCAAACCGCCGATCGAACAGGATCCGTCATGACCGCGCAATCCGCCGACCAAGTTCGTGTCTTTCCGCCCGAAACGCTGGAGCGTATGACCGCGCTCTATCCGGCGCAGGCGGGGCTGCTGCACCACCGCCTGCCCGACCATCCGTTGCTCTCGCTCGATGCGCTGGCGGCGCTCGCCGACACTTTGCCGGGGTCGCAGGTCGAATATAATCCGGGCGATCTGCCTGTCGGTATCCGGCCCGAGGATGTGCCATCGAACGGGCTGTCGATTGCCGAAACGATCCGCACCATCGACAGCAACCGCAGTTGGGCGGTACTCAAGAATATCGAAACGGTCGATGCCTATCGGGCGCTGTTGATGGACCTGCTCGGCGAGCTGGAACCCATTGTTTCGCCGCGCACCGGCGCGATGCTGACGCCGCAGGGGTTCGTCTTCATCTCGTCGCCGGGATCGATCACGCCCTATCACTTCGATCCCGAGCACAACATCCTGCTCCAGCTTCGCGGCAGCAAGGTGATGCACGTCTGGCCTGCGGGCGACGAACGCTTTGCCCACCGGATCGAGCACGAGCGCTACCACACCGGCGGTCACCGCAACCTGCCGTGGGATGATGGCTTTGAAGGCGCCGAACAGGCGGTCCCGCTCGCGCCGGGCGATGCGGTGCTGATGCCGGTGATGGCGCCGCATTATGTCCGCAACGGCGACGCGCCCTCGATCTCGCTCTCGATCACCTGGCGCAGCGAATGGAGCTACCGCGAATCCGAAGCCCATGCCGCCAACGCCGCGCTGCGCCGGATGGGATTGAACCCCGCAATGCCGCCACGCTGGCCGAGCTATGCCCGGGCAAAGACCGTCGGCTGGCGTGTCGCGCGCAAGCTGAAACTCGTGTCCTGACGCCGCGGCGACAGATGGCTTTCAATTGCGCGCATTTGGAGCTATGGGCGCGCATCCTTAAATTTCGAGCCCATAGAGGATAGATGGCGAAAGAAGAACTTCTCGAAATGCGCGGCCAGGTGGTCGAACTTCTGCCCAACGCGATGTTCCGCGTCCGGCTGGAAAACGACCATGAAATTCTGGGCCATACGGCCGGCAAGATGCGCAAGAACCGCATCCGCGTTCTGGTGGGCGACGAAGTGCTCGTCGAACTCACCCCCTATGACCTGACCAAGGGTCGGATCACCTATCGCTTCAAGTGAGCGGGGCGGCGATCTTGCCCGCACCGTCGCTCGTGCTCGCATCGACGTCGCCGCGTCGGCTCGAACTGCTGGCGCGCATCGGTCTCGAGCCGGCGCGCATTGCGGCTCCCGACATCGATGAAACCCCGCTGAAGGGCGAACTGCCGCGCGCCTATGTCGCGCGCCTCGCCGAGAGCAAGGCCCGCGCCGTCGACCGCGCGGCGGACGAGGTGGTGCTGGCGGGCGACACGACCGTCGCGGTCGGGCGCCGCATCCTCGAAAAGCCAGCCGACGAGGCCGATCTGCGCCGGATGCTCGGCCTGTTGTCGGGACGGCGCCATCATGTCTATTCGGGGGTTTGCGTCGTCGCGGCGGATGGCCGCCCGCGCGTTCGCGTCGCCGATACCGTCGTCGCCTTCAAACGGCTGACGCCCGCCGAGATCGACTGGTATGTCGCGAGCGGCGAGGGGATGGGCAAGGCCGGCGGCTATGCCATCCAGGGCAAGGCCGAGATGTTCGTGCGCTTCCTTTCGGGCAGCCATTCCAACGTCGTCGGCCTGCCGATCTTCGAGACGCGCGCGCTGCTGACGAGTGCCGGAGTGCCACTTGGCTGAGTGGCTATACGAAGCCGGCATCGGCGAGGCGCGGGCCGCGCTAATCGAAGACGGTCATATTATCGAAGCGCGGATCGAACGCGAGGGCGAGCGGCCGCGCGTCGGTGCTATTATCACCGGGCGGTTGATCGAACCGGGGGTGGTGCGGCTCGACCTGCCGGGCGACCCCGTCGCGACCGTGGCGGCAAGGGGCGTTCCGCTCGGCACGCGGCTGGCGGTCGAGATCACGCGCATGGCGCTGCGCGAGCGCGGCCGCGACAAGCCCGCGCGCGGTCGGCTTAGCGACGCCGAGCCGGATGACGGTCCCGACCTGCGCGCGCGCATCGCCGCGAGCGGCCTGCCGGTGACCGACCTGGCGCCGACCGGTCCCGACCGGCTTGAGGAAGCGGGCTGGTCCGATCTGATCGATCATGTTCGCACCGGCCATTGGCCTTTCGCCGGCGGCGCGCTGTGGGTCGATGCCACGCCGGCGATGCTGCTCATCGACATCGACGGCGACGGCGATCCGCTGGCGCTGGCGCAGGCCGGCGCGGCAGCTGCGGCGCATGTTGTACGCTGCTGCGATATCGGCGGTTCGATCGGCATCGATTTTCCCTCGCTGCCGGGCCGCGCCGAGCGGCGGGCGGTCGATGGCTGGGTCGATGCGTATTTCCCGCAGCCGTTCGAGCGCACCGGGACCAACGGGTTCGGCTTTCTGCAGATCATCCGGCGCCGCGAGCGCCCGTCGCTGATCGAACAGGTCCGCTTCGATCCCGTGGCGACCGACGCCGCGCTGCTGTTGCGCCAGGCAGAGCGCGCGGTTGGTGCCGGACCGCTGCAACTCACGGCGCGACCGGCCGTTGCCCAATGGATCGGCGCGCACCCGCACTGGAGCGCGCTGCTCGAACGGCGCACCGGGCGCGCGGTTGCGATTGCCGCCGATGCGCAAGTGAAAGGAACGGGCCATGCCCAGTAATGCCGCCGCCAGATCGCGCCGCTGCCCCTTGTGCGGCAAGCCGCGCGACGAGGCTTACAAGCCCTTTTGCAGCCGCGGCTGCCGCGACCGCGACCTCAATCGCTGGTTCGACGAAGGCTATCGCGTACCGGTCGATCAGGCGCCCGACGGGGGCCTCGACGGCGACCGTTTCGAGGATGAATGACAGGAAGAAATTTGCGCAACAAAGGCTCTGGACAGGATCGAAACCCCTGCCTATAGCCGCGGCTCCCGAACAGGCCGCACGGCCTTGTGGAGCCCCTGCCCGGGTAGCTCAGTTGGTAGAGCATGCGACTGAAAATCGCAGTGTCGGTGGTTCGATCCCGCCCCCGGGCACCACGGTCCCTTGGCGACCGATCCGGAACATCTTGAAACCGAGATAATATTCCTGCGATGGCTCGCGTGGCTCGTCGGCGCGGCGTGGCGCGTCATGCCGCTCGGTTCCGATCCGAAAATTCCCGGCCAGCTTTCTGTGGGCGCGTGCATGGCGCGATATCCCGGGCCGGGGCGGGGGTGCCATGCGGCAATCGCTTGCCAAGGCTCTGGCGCGCGGCTAAAGGCCGCCCATTCGGACAGATGCGCCGTTTTCCTTCCGCCTTTCGCCGACATGCTCGGCGAGGGTGGGCGGACTATTGCCTGAAGCCGTGCTTGACGCGGCGGGGGCGGCAACCCATCTGGCCGTGAACTGAGACGCATGAAGGACGGGACGATCGATATGGCGAGGCCCAAAATTGGCGAATTCGTCAACCAGGTAAAGGCGGAAGCCGGCAAGATCGTGTGGCCGACGGGCCGCGAGACGATGCAGACGACGATCATGGTTCTGATCATGACGATCCTGCTGTCGCTGTTCTTCTTCGGCGTTGACACGGTATTCAAGCTGATCGTCGGCTGGCTGACGTCGCTCGCGGGCTGATCCGCGCTTCACACCCAATTTCAGGACAGGACACGCACAGATGGCGCGCTGGTACATCATTCACGCCTATTCGGGTTTCGAGAACAAGGTTCGCGATTCGGTCGTCACCGAAGCCGAGCGCCTTGGCCTCAGCGATTTCGTCGAGGCGGTCGAAGTGCCCGTCGAAACGGTGACCGAGGTCAAGCGCGGCAAGAAGGTTCAGTCCGAACGCAAATTCTTCCCCGGCTATGTGCTCGCCAAGCTGACGATGACCGACGATGTCTATCACCTCGTCAAGAATACGCCGAAGGTTACGGGCTTCCTGGGGTCGTCGGGCAAGCCCCAGCCGATCAGCGAAGCCGAAGCCGCGCGTATCCTGAACAGCAAGGAAGAAGCCGCTGCGCGCCCGAAGACCGAGATTCGCGTCGATTACGAAATCGGCGATCAGGTCAAGGTACTCGAAGGCCCGTTCGCGAGCTTCAACGGCGTGGTCGAAGAACTCGATTTCGACAAGGCGCGCGTCAAGGTCAGCGTATCGATCTTCGGCCGTGCGACGCCGGTCGAGCTCGATTTCGAGCAGGTCGAACGGATGAAGTGATGGCCGTGGGCCGTCGCTTTTCGCAGCACGGGATAATTGCATGAGTCTGAGTCAGGACGAGATTCAGGCCCGTGTTGCGCGCGCCCGCGAAATCAACGCGGGTGTTGCGGCCGAGAAGGTCGTCGCGGCGGTCGCGCGGCTGTTCGATCTCGACCCCGTGCCCGGCGTCGAGGATGAATTTACCTATCCCGCCCTTGCGACCACCGCGCGCGACCGGATTTTCGGCGGGCAGGTCATCGCGCAGGCGATGTTCGCGGCGTCGCGCACGGTCGAGACCGGAAAGCAGGTGCATTCGCTCCACGCATATTTCCTGCGTGGCGGCGACGAAACCAAACCGCTGCATTTCCGCATCCACCGCGATTTCGACGGGCGCAGCTTTTCGAACCGCCGTGTCGTCGTGCGCCAGGACGGCAAGGTGATCTTCAACCTGACCGCATCGTTCCAGATTCCGGCGAAAGGGCTGTCGCATCAGGTGCCGATGCCCGACCTGCTGCCGCCCGAGCAGTGCTGGGACTTCACCGATTTCATCGCTGCCGATCCCAATATTTCGGACCGCCATCTTGCCCATATGGCGCGGCGGCGGCCGTTCGAGGTGCGCAGCTATCGCCCGCCGGCTTCGGCCAAGGCGACGCAGCATTACCAGTGGTTCCGCGTCGCCGCGCCGATCGGCGACGATCCGCTGCTCCATCGCGGTTTCCTCGCTTTCGCATCCGACATGGGGCTTTTGTCGTCGGCGATGCTGCCGCACGGCGTCAACTTCTGGACGCCGGGCATGGTGTCGACCAGCCTCGATCATGCGATGTGGTTCCACGACGATATTCGCGTCGACGACTGGTTCGTGTTCGTGATGGACAGCCCGTGGACGGGCGGTGACCGCGGGCTGTGCCGCGGATCGATCTATCGCCAGGACGGCACGCTGATCGCAACCGTGGTGCAGGAAGGCCTGGTACGCTATCGCCCGGATGCCGCGCGATAGCGATTGCGCGGACCGCAGAGGGGGCTGCTTTTCGGATGGGAACAGACGGCACGGCCATCGGACGATTGAAGCAGCTTGACGGTGTGCGCGGGCTTGCCGCCTGCGCCGTCGCCTTCGGATATCATTCCAAGATATTGTTCGAACGCGCTGTTTTCGAAGACGGCTGGGGCGGTCCGGTAGCAGCGTGGCTGCGTGACAATGGCTGGACCGCAGTAGACCTGTTCTTCCTGCTATCGGGTTTCGTCTTCGCGCATGTTTACCGCTTCGGCGAGTCGCTGCAGTCGACGCGCGCACTTGCCGATTTCACCGTGGCGCGTATCGCGCGCCTCTACCCGCTTCACCTGTTCATGCTCGTCTGCTGCGCTGCAACCTTCTGGTGGATGCCGTATAACAACGTCGGTACCTTCATTGCGCATCTGTTCATGCTGCAGGTGTTTACGGAGCCGGTCGCGCGCACCTTCGATGGTCCATCCTGGTCGATCTCGGTCGAGGTTTTTTGCTATATTCTTTTCGCGGCGGCGGCTTTCGCGGGGCGACGGGCGGTCCTTACGGTCGCTTGCACCGCGATTCTGGCGAGCGGTATAGTGCTTCTTTTCGACGGGCACGCGGGCCAGCCGCTTACCTCCGCCAACAGCATCGCGCGTGGCGGCTTCGGCTTTTTCATCGGTGTGCTGCTGTGGCGCTACCGCGACCGTTTTGCGCGCGTTCCGGCGCTGGTGCTCGTGGCGATCGCCGTGGCGGGACTCCTGATCCCGACCGGGACAGCCAATCCGGTGCTGCCGCTCACCGCGCTGACCTGGCCGGCGGCGTTAATCTTGGCGCTGCGGACGCGCTTCATGGGAACAGCGCCGCTCGTGTGGCTCGGCGACCGCAGCTATTCGATCTATCTCGTCAATATTCCCGTCGCGGACGTGCTGTTGCGCGTCGCTGGCAAGTTCCGTGATTGGGACTACGGCCTGCTTTCGGCGCATATCCTCTTCGTCGCGATCGTCATGCTGCTGTCCGAATTCACCTATCGCTACATCGAACGTCCTGGCCAGCGGATGATCCGCGATCGCTGGAAGAGCCGGCGCGGCCAGCAGGCGGCCGCCGCCGTCTGATCGCGCCGCGCGGCGCGTCTTTCCTTGCATTTCGGGCGAAAGCCCGCTAACGGCCGCGCTTCGCGATCGCCCTCCTTTGGAACGGCGGCGTGATTCCGCGCGGGAGGAGGGCTGATAACCCTCTGCTTGACCGCTTATTTTGAGCCCCGGATCTGTCCGGGGCGACAGAAAGAAAGGAGGCCATCATGGCCAAGAAGATCAGCGGCTATATCAAGCTGCAGGTGCCCGCCGGCACCGCCAACCCCTCGCCGCCGCTCGGGCCGGCGCTGGGTCAGCGCGGCGTCAACATCATGGAATTCTGCAAGGCGTTCAACGCCGCGACCGACGGCATGGACAAGGGCACCCCGACCCCGACCATCATCACCGTCTTTGCGGACAAGAGCTTCTCGTTCGTCACCAAGACGCCCCCGGCGACCTACCTCATCAAGAAGGCCGCGAACCTGAAGTCGGGTTCGAAGGAGCCCGGCAAGATCAGCGGCGGCAAGATCGCGCGCTCGAAGCTCGCCGAGATCGCCGAGATCAAGATGAAGGATCTGAACGCCAACGACATCGAACAGGCGACCAAGATCATCGAAGGCAGCGCCCGCTCGATGGGCCTCGAAGTGACGGAGGGCTGAACCGATGGCAAAGCTGACCAAGAAGCAGAAGGCCCTCGAGGGCAAGGTCGACGCGACGAAGCTGCACAGCATCGAAGACGCGCTGAAGACCGTCCGTGAACTCGCTTCGGCGAAGTTCGACGAAACGCTCGAAATCGCGATGAACCTGGGCGTCGATCCGCGTCACGCCGACCAGATGGTCCGCGGCGTCGTCACGCTGCCCGCCGGTACCGGCAAGGACGTCAAGGTCGCGGTCTTCGCGCGCGGCGACAATGCCGAAAAGGCGCTGGCCGCCGGTGCCGACAAGGTCGGTGCCGAAGACCTGATGGAAGACATGCTCGCGGGTAACCTCGACTATGGCCGCGTCATCGCGACGCCGGACATGATGGGCATCGTCGGCCGCCTCGGCAAGACGCTGGGTCCGAAGGGCCTGATGCCGAACCCGAAGCTGGGCACCGTCACCCCGAACGTCGCCGAAGCGGTCAAGGCAGCCAAGGGCGGCCAGATCGAATTCCGCGTCGAAAAGGCCGGGATCATCCACGCGGGCCTCGGCAAGCTGTCGTTCGGCGAAGAAAAGCTCCGCCAGAATTTCGACGCGTTCGTCGACGCGATCGTCAAGGCCAAGCCGGCCGGTGCGAAGGGCAAATATGTCCGCAAGATCGCGCTGTCGTCGTCGATGGGCCCGGGCGTCAAGATCGACACCGCGGACGTCGCCGGCGCCTGATTTTCAGGCAAAGCAATTCAAGGAAAGGGCCGGGGGAAACTCCGGCCCTTTTCTTTTGGGCGGTGGGAAGCAGACGTTGCCGTTAACCGCTTGATGTTCCCCCGCGAAGGCCGGGGTCCAGGGCTTTACAGCACCAACATCAGCGTTCGACACTCCGGACCCCGGCCTTCGCCAGGGAACGCAATATCGACGCTGGACTACTATCTGTTCAGATGCGCCCTTCCGCTCGAAACCCGCTATTCCCGCAAGCCTCGCAATGCCGCCCCCGCCGCGAAGGGGCCGATCACCGTCAGCAGCAGGCTGGCAGCAGCGAGCAGTTTCGTCGCGCCGCGGCCCGATGGATCGAGCATTCCGGCGCCGAAGATCAGCAGCGGCACCGCGAGCGGCAGGACGAGCAGCCCGCCGATCGCATTGCCGCCCTTGAGGTTCGCCGTGAGCGCGGCGCTGAGTACCGCGAGCGAGGCGAGGGCGGGGATGGCGATGGCGAGGCCGGTGGCGATCGTCGCGACGCGCGCCGCGTCCTGCGCGAGCAGCGCCGCGGCGGGTAACAGTGCAATCAGCAACGGCAACCCGAAGCCGATCGCATGGGCGGCGATTTTGACCGCCGCGACGACCTCGTCAGCGACGCCGCGCACCGCAAGCTGATCGAGCACGCCCGCATCCTTATCGGGGCGGATCAGCCGGTCGATCGGCAGTAGCGCCGCGAGCAGCGCCGCGACCCACAGCATGCCGCCCCCCGTGCGCGCGAGCAGCGGCGCGTCGGGGCCCACCGCGAAGGGAAAGGCGGTCGCGACGAGCAGGAAGAAAACGACGGGCAGCCAAAGCGCGCCGCTGCCCCAGGCGCGGCGCAGGTCGCGCCAGAAGAGCGCGAGCAATGCGGTCATGCGCGCGCCCCCATGTCCAGCTCGGCGAGATTCGGGATGTCGAGCGCGAAGTGCGAGGCGAGCAATACCGCGCCGCCGTTCGCGCGATGCGCCGCGATCGCTGCGACGAGCCGCGTCCGGGCGGCGTCGTCCATGCCATTGGCAGGTTCGTCGAGCATCCAGATCGGCGCCGCGCTGCCGATGACGCGTGCCATCGCGGCGCGCTTGCGCTGGCCCGTCGATAGCATCGAAACCGGTACTTCGGCAAGGGCGCCGAGCGCCATCGCCTCCATCGCGCGCTGCGTCATGGGGCCGTCGATGCCGTCGATGCGCGCCCATAAGTCGAGCGCGCGGCGCAGCGGCAGTTCGGCATCGAGCGCCGCGGCTTCGTCGATCAGCGCGCAGCGTTCGTGCCGCGTCACCGTGCCCGCGGCGGCGCGGAGCAGGCCCGCGGCAACGCGGATCAGGCTCGATTTTCCGGCACCGTTGGGGCCACGCAGCCACAGCGCCTCGCCGCGCGCAAGCGCCAGCGACAGGCCTTCGAAGAGCAGCCGGTCGCCGCGGATGCAGGCAATGCGGTCGAGCTTAAGCAACAGCGTCACGCCATGTTTTCCAGCGCGTGCATATCGTCGTCCGAAAAGCCGAAATGATGTCCGATTTCGTGGATCAGGACGTGGCGCACCAGCCAGTCGAGCCGTTCGCCGCCTTCGATCCATTCGACCAGGATCGGGATGCGATAGAGCGTCACCCGGTCGGGCATGCCGCCGCTCATGTCGATGCTGCGCTCGGTCAGCGGCCGGCCTTCGTAGAGGCCGGTCAGATCATAGGGATGTTCGATACCGAGCGACGCGAGCGTTTCGTCGTCGGCAAATTCCTCGATCGCGACGACCACGCCGCGGATGTGCGGCTTGAAAATATCGGGCAGCGCGGCCAGCGCCGCGTCGGCCATCGCGTGAAAGGCATCGGCATCGGGGGCGCCGCCGGTCCAGCCGTCGGGCAATCGGGAAAGGGCGGCCTTGTCGCTCATCGCGCCCTTCCTTATGGCGGGGACACGGTCTTTACCAGCGGGAGAAAGCGGATGGTTCAGAAACTCGACGATGCGGCGCGTGCGGCGCTGCTCGCGCGCTTTCCCGAATGGACGCACGAGCCGCAGCGCGACGCGATTACGCGCCGGTTCCGGTTCGACGATTTCGCGCAGGCTTTCGGCTTCATGGCGAGCGTCGCGATCATCGCCGAAAAGATGGATCACCATCCCGAATGGTCGAACGTCTATAATCGCGTCGATATCCTGTTGACCACGCACGACGCCGACGGGCTGTCCGAGCGCGACGCGCGCCTGGCGGAAGCGATCGAAGCCTTGCTCTGATCCGCCGATGATCCGCTTCGATCAGGCTTATCGCACGCTCGCCGTCGGGATCGCGATTCTGGCGGGCTTCGTCGATGCGATCGGCTTCGTCGAATCGGCGGGCTTTTTCGTGTCGTTCATGACGGGCAATTCGACCCGCCTCGCGGTCGGGGTGGCGGAGGGGCATCGCGCCGCCCTGCTTGCGGGCAGCATCATCGCGATTTTCGTCACCGGCGTCGTCGCCGGATCGTTGATCGGCGCGCGCGCCGGACGGCGGCGTACGCCGGTGGTGCTGCTGTGCGTGACGTTATTGCTGATCGTCGCGGCGCTGCTGCGTGTCGCCGATACCGGCTGGGTCGCCATTCTCGGCCTCGCTTTTGCGATGGGCGTCGTCAATGCGGCGATCGAGGGCAGCGACGGCACTGTGGTCGGCGTTACCTATATGACGGGCACGCTCGTCCAGATGGGGCAGAAGATCGCCAACGCGCTTCGCGGCGAGGGCGACCGGCGGTGGCGTCATCATCTGGGGCTATGGGCGGGGCTGGCGGGCGGTGCCGTCCTCGGTGCGCGCACCGTTCTGTGGTCGGCACCGCTGGCTTACGGGCTCGCGATCGCGCTTGCCGCGGGGCTGGGGGCGCGCGCGATGTGGATGGCGAGACAGGCGCCATAAGGCGGCGCTTGCCTTCCCCGGCCGACCGTTCCAAAAGTCGGCAATAAAGTAACACGCCATATCGTGACACAGGGGAGTGTGCCGCATGTCCGACAGCCTATTTCGCCGCAAGGCGATCGTTCCCGACGCGCATGAACACAAGCTTGCGCGCACGCTCGGCTGGCCGCATCTCGTCGCGCTCGGTGTCGGCGCGATCGTCGGCACCGGTATCTTGACGCTGATCGGCGTCGGCGCCGACAAGGCGGGCCCCGCGGTCATCCTTTCGTTCGTCATCGCCGGACTGATCTGCGCCTGCGCCGCGCTCGCCTATGCCGAAATGGCGACGATGATCCCCGCGTCGGGCAGCGCCTATACCTACAGCTATGTGGTGATCGGCGAACTGATCGCGTGGATCGTCGGATGGAGCCTGATCCTCGAATATTCGCTGGTCGTCAGCGCGGTCGCGGTCGGCTGGTCGGGCTATGCCGCGCCGCTGCTCCACGAATGGGCGCAGGTGCCGCAGGAATTGATGCAAGGCCCCGAACTCGGCGGGATCGTCAACCTGCCGGCGATCGCGATCATCGCGGTGGTCGCAGGCATGCTGCTCTATGGCACGCGCGAAAGTGCGACGGTCAACGCCGTTCTCGTGCTGGTCAAGATCGTCGCGCTTGCGGTGTTCGCGGCGGTCGCGCTGCCCGCCTTCGACGCCGCCAATCTCGAACCCTTCAGCCCGTTCGGCTTTGCCAAGCATATGGGGCCTGACGGCGTCGAGCGCGGTGTAATGGCGGCGGCGGCGATCATCTTTTTTGCCTTCTACGGCTTCGACGCAATCGCGACGGCCGCCGAGGAGGCGAAGAATCCCGACCGCGACCTCAAGATCGGGATCGTCGGATCGATGATCGCCTGCGTCCTGATCTACATCGCCGTCGCGGTCGCCGCGGTCGGCGCAATTTCCTACAGCCGGTTCGCGAACAGCCCCGAGCCGCTGGCGCTGATCCTGCGTGAACTCGGCCAGCCGCTCGCTGCCCATTATCTGGCGATTTCCGCAGTCATCGCGCTGCCGACCGTGATCCTCGCCTTCTTCTATGGTCAAAGCCGTATCTTCTTCACCATGGCGCGCGACGGCCTGCTGCCCGCCAGCCTGGCGAAGCTGTCGGCGCGCGGGACGCCGGTGCGGATCACGATCTTCACCGCCGCAGTCGTCGCGGTGCTGGCGGGTTTCATCCCGCTCGGCGAGCTGGCGGCGCTGGCCAATGCGGGAACGCTGGCGGCCTTTACCGCAGTGTCGGTGTGCATGCTCATCATGCGCCGCCGCGCGCCCGACGCACCGCGGACCTTCCGCGCGCCGATGCCGTGGGTGGTCGGCGGCATCGCGGTGCTGGGGTGCATCTATCTTTTCTTCAGCCTGCCGGCAAAGACGCAGCTGTGGTTCCTCGTCTGGAACATCGGCGGTCTGGCCGTCTATTTCCTTTATGCGCGGGGCCGCGCCGTCGCCGGCTGACCAATAGATCCATGCTGGCATGGAATGGCGGTTGCATCGCGCCGTCAGCCCATGCAGGCTGGAATTTGTTTTGGGGCATTTGATTAGGGGAAAAGGCCGATGGCCGGATGGGGACGTGTTGCTGGTGTAGTTTTACTGATTGGTCCGGTCGGGTCGGCGTTGGCGGGCGAGCAACCGCTCTATCAGCCTGCCCCCGACTGGGCGCTGGCCACGACCTTGCCCGACGCTGCACCGGGCGGTGGGTTGCAGGTGCTGGATATCGAACAGCGTGTCGATGGCGCGACGGTCTGGAACTACACTGACACCGTCATCAAGCTCAACACGCCCGAAGAACTGGCGCAGAACAGCAATGTGACGGTCGGCTGGGCGCCGGACAAGGGCGATCTGATCGTCCACGAACTGTCGATCATCCGCGACGGGCAGGTGATCGACGCGCTGGCGGGCGGCCAGAAGTTTACCGTATTGCGCCGCGAAGAAGCGCTCGAACAGCGCGAGCTGACCGGCATCCTGTCGGCCAATCTGCCCGTCGAGGGACTGCGCGTGGGCGACATGTTGCGGCTGCGCATGTCGATTACCAACAAGGATGACGCGCTGGGCGGCCACGCGCAGCTGGCGGTGCCGCTGATCGCCGAACCCGCGCGCATCGGATCGGGCAGCTACCGCCTGTCCTGGCGCGCCGACGACAAGCTGCAATGGAAATCCTTCGCCAATGGCGTCACGCTGAAGCCGGTGCGCAAGGGCGCCTATTACGAGCTGCCCGTCACCCTGCCGATCGCGAAACAGGCGGAAATGCCGTCGGACGCGCCAATGCGCTTTCGCAGCCCGCCGCTGATCGAGGCATCGACCTTTTCGGGCTGGTCCGACGTGTCGAAGGTGATGGCGCCGCTGTACGCGACGGCCGGCACCATCGCGGACGACAGCCCGCTCGCCGCCGAAGTGGCGGCGATCAAGGCGGCGACGACCGACCCGCTCGAACGCGCCGCCAAAGCCTTGCAAATCGTGCAGGACAAGGTCCGCTATCTGGCGGTGGGCATGGACGGCGGCAATTATGTGCCGCAGACGCCCGCGAAGACATGGGACGTCCGCTATGGCGACTGCAAGGCGAAGACGCTGCTGTTGCTCGCGATGCTGCACGCGATGGACATTGATGCCGAACCGGTGCTTGCGCACGCCCAGCTTGGCGATGCGGTGGCGAGCCGCCTGCCCACGGCGCTGGCCTTCAACCATGTCATCGTCAAGGCGACCATCGGCGGCGAGCCGCTGTGGCTCGACGGGACGGGCCTTGGCACGCGGCTCGCCGATATTCGCGATACGCCGGCCTTCGGCTATGTCCTGCCGGTGCGCGCCGAAGGAGCGGAGCTGGAGAAGATCGCGCTGCGCCGTCCGGCGCGTCCGACGATCGACCTGGCGCTCGATGCCGACGAAAGCACCAGCATCGACCTTCCGTCGGTCATCAAGGTCGACATGGTCGTGCGCGGCCAGCTCGCCAGCCTGCTTACCCTGTCGACCGCGCAGCTCGGTCCCAAGGAGCAGGAGGACATGCTGAACGGCCTGCTGCAGAATTTCGTCGGGCAGGCGCAGTTCGACAAGCTGGAAGCCAAACCCGACGCCGCGGACGGCAGCGTGACGATCACCGCGCGCGGCGTGTTCGGATCGGGGTGGGAGCGCGAGGATAATCACAGCGAGCGCTGGCTATCGCGCGTCGGCAATCTGATCGAATTTTCGCCCGACCGCGCGCGCGCTTCCTGGGCGAATATCCCCGTAGCGACGGGCGCGCCTGACTATGCGCATTATCGTTTGCGCGTCCGGCTGCCCGACGGTGGCCGTGACTACAAGATCGAGGGCGAAGGCGCGCTCGACGCGCGGCTCGCCGGCGTCGATGTCAAGCGCAGCGTGACGATGGCCGACGGCTATGTCGTCGTCGACGAGGTGCTGGCGAGCAGTGGCGTCGAAATCGCGCCGACGGATGTCGCGGACGAGCGCGACCGCGTTGCCACCGTCATCAGCCAGACCCCGCGACTGGTCGCGCCCGAGGATGCGCGGCGGCGCTGGAACCTGAAAGGCGCACCATCGACGTCGCAGCTCGACGCAGTGCGGTCGATTTATGCGGTCAACGCCGCCAAGGCCGATGAGGAAAATGTGTCGGCGCTGATCAGCGAAGCGTCATTCCAGCGCGGCATCGGCGATTACAAGGGGGCGGAGCAGACGCTGACCCGCCAGATCGCGCTGCAGCCGTCGGAGGACGCCTATCTGTCCCGGTCGGGAGTGCGCAAGGAGTTGGGGAATATTGCGGGCGCGCTCGCCGATGCCGAAGAGGCGCGCAAGCTCGACCCCTCGTCGCTGGGCGCGATCGGGGCTGTCGCGATGCTGACCGCGGAAAAGGGCGATGTCGCCGCGGCGACGCGGATGTTCGACGATCGCATCGCGCTCGGCGGCAAATCGAAAAGCGACCTCCGGCTCGCCAAGGCGGCGATGGTCGGGGAATTCGGCGATCCCAAGGCTGCGATCGACGAACTCGATGCGCTCGTTGCGACAAAGCCGGGGTCGCCCGACCTGCTCAACGCACGCTGCTGGGTGAAGGCGTCGCGCGAAGTCGCGGTCGACAGCGCGCTCAAGGACTGCACCTCGGCGATGGAGCTGGCGGACAGCACGGCGCATATTCTGGACAGCCGCGCGCTGGTGTGGCTGCGCCTTGGCCGCAACGACGATGCGCTGCGCGATCTCGACGCGGCGCTGCTGCAGGTGCCGTCGCTCGCATCGAGCCGCTTCCTGCGTGCGATCGTCTACCAGCGGCTGGGCCGCGCCACCGATGCCGCGGCCGATCTTGCGATTGCGCGCCAGCTGTCGCCGTCGACCGAACGCGATTATGCCCGCTTCGGGCTGAAGCCGTAACAACAGCGAAATCGATGCGGGAAATGCATCCGGGGGGCGGGGCCTGAAGGCCGCTCCGCCCCCCGTCTGCGTCGGGGGCAAGTGGGGATGTCCCGGTGGGGGCAGGGGGCATCAGGGACCAGACCGATGCCCCCCACCGCTCCATTGAGCGGAACACTCGGGAACATATCTTACTATACAAGTGCCGTGCCATTTTCGGGCCGTCGCGCAAATCAGCGGGTTACGCTGGTTAGCGATTTCTTACCGCGCGCCCGACTTGTCAAAAATCCCGACACCGGCCGGAAAAATCCCGTTCATCGACCGTTCAGTCAATTGACTACATTTGTAGTCGCATAAATTGTCGCAGCCGAAGGGAGGGGTTCACCGTGGCGGAACGACCAAGCGAATCCGAAATGCAGGTGCTGGCCGCACTGTGGGACGACGCCCCGCAGTCCGCGGCCGATCTGACCGCGCGCGTCGGCCGGGCGAATGGCTGGACGCAGGCAACGGTCAAGACGCTGCTCGCGCGGCTCGTACAGAAAGGCGCCGTTTCGGCGGAGGCCGACGGCCGGCGTTATCTCTATCGTCCGGCGGTTGATCGCGACGCGGCGGTGGGCGACGAGTCGCAGCGTTTCGTTGACCGCCTCTTCGGCGGCCGCGTCAGCCCGCTCATCGCGCATCTCGCCGACCGCGAAGCCTTGACCGACACCGACATCGCCGAGATCGAGGCGCTGCTCCGGAAGCTCAAATCATGAGCGGCGCGACCATCCTCCAGATATGGGGCGACACGCTCGTCACCACCGCTCTGCTCGTCTTCGCGGTGCTGCTGGTGCGCAAGCCTTTCGCGCGCCAGTTCGGTCCGCGCCTGACCTATGCGCTCTGGCTCGTGCCGGCGCTGCGGCTGGTGCTGCCGCCATTGCCCTTGGCCGATCCGGTGGCAGCGCCGGTCGCGGCGAGCGTCCCGGCCGATGTGATGCTGATCGAGGCGACCGACGCGGCGCGGACGATCGGGACGCCGGCGGCGATGCCGCAACCGAGTTGGGGGCTGGCCGACGCGCTGCCGCTGCTGTTCACCCTGTGGATGGCGGGCGCGCTGTTGCTGATCGCGACGGCGATCGTGCGGCATATGCGTTTCCGGCGGCTGGTGCTGGAGCAGGCGGTCGCGCTCGAACCGATCGGATCGATCCGTCTCGTCATGAGCGGCGCCGTCGATGGTCCCGTCGCCTTTGGCCTTTTCAGCCGATATGTGGCGGTGCCCCACGACTTTTTCGCCCGCTACGCCGCCGAAGAGCGCGCGCTAGCGATCGATCATGAACTTGCGCACCATCGCCACGGCGATCTGTGGGCAAACAGCGCCGCGCTGCTGCTGCTCGCCTCGCAATGGTTCAACCCGCTCGCGTGGCGCGCGATCCGGGCGTTTCGTTTCGACCAGGAGGCGGCGTGCGACGCGCGCGTGCTGACGATGGCCGACACCGCCGAACGCCGCGTGCGCACCGCCCATTATGCCGCTGCCATCGCCAAGGCAGCGGTCGGTGCGCGCCTATCACTTGCCGCCCCGATGGCGGTTCACGATAATCTGCAGGAGAGGCTGACCATGTTGACGCAGCAGGATATTTCGAAAAAGCGACGCCTTGCCGGAAAGCTTCTCGTCGGCAGCGCAACGCTGGCCGTGCTCGGCGCGACCGCGACGCTCGTCCCCGCCGGGACCGCCACCGCGCATGTCCAGGACGCCGGCGTGATCGCGCCGCCCGCACCGCCGGCACCGCCCGCCGCGCCCGAAGCGCCCCCGGCCCCTCCCGCACCTCTTGAGCCGGTTGCGGACGGTCCGCACCATATCATGATCGTCACCACCAAGGGCGATGGCGAGAGCGAAACCGTGACGACCTCGGCCGACGGCACGCGGCGCGAAGTGAACCGCGTGGTCGTGCGCCAGATCGTCGATGGCGACGGCAAGGCGGCGCGTGTCGCGCTGGCGCCCGGTACCGGAGAGGGACGGCGGTTCGAGCTTCACTTGCCGGGGAATCTGTCGCGCGAGGACATTCTGGCGACGCTGAAAGAACAGGGCATCAGCGGCGCGCGCGCCGAGGCCATTGCGGACAAGCTGGAAGCCAAGCGCACCGAGCGCTTCCGCACCGCGCTGGCTCCAATGCCGCCGATGCCGCCACTCCCGCCGATGCCTCCGATGGGCGAAGGCGCCTGGCGCTCGAAGGATGGCAAGGCGATGGCGACGGCCACCTGCAAGGACGGGCAGAAATCGGTTCGGCTGTTTTCCAGCGACGAACAGGAACAGGGCGGCCGCAACCGCATGGTGATGATGGTGTGCGGCGATGCCGGGGCGAGCAAGGCCGATCGGGTCGCGGCGCTCAAAAAGGCGCGCGACCGGTTGGCGGCCGACAGCCGTAGCGCGATGTCCGGCGAAATGCGCGCCAAGGTGATCGCCGACATGGATCGCGCCATAGCCGAGGCCGAAAAGGGCCAATAACCGGATCAGCTTTGACGCCGGTCTTTGCTCCCCGGTTGGGATCGGCGGCAGGGGCGGGGAAAGGGAGCGCGGTTCTTCCCCGTTTCCTTTCTCCGCCCCCCCTTTTGCCCTTCTTTCGGCGGGCGCGGGCTTTTCCTTTCGCCCGCGCGATGCCACATGGGAAGGGTGAGCGAAGAAAAACCCTGGCCCGACACGATCCGTGCCGGCGACTGCGAACAGCATGAGCCGCTGGTGCGCCGCGTGCTTGCGCCCAATCCGTCCCCCTATACCTTCACCGGCACCCAGACATGGATCGTCGGTGCCGGGCGCGATGTTGCGATTATCGACCCCGGCCCGACGGGATCGGGGATGAGCATCGGCGATCCGCCCGACGCGAATGGCGCGGGCCATGTCGATGCGATTTTGCGCGCCGTCGAAGGGCAGCGTGTGGCGGCGATCCTCTGCACCCACACGCACCGCGACCACAGCCCCGCGGCAGCGCCGCTGAAAGAGGCGATGGGCGCGCCGATCATCGGCTGCGCACCGCTCGCGCTTTCGGACGATGGCCCGCGCGCCGATTCGGCCTTCGATCCCGATTATGCGCCCGACCGCGTGCTGACCGACGGCGAGCGGATCGCCGGTGATGGCTGGACGATCGAGGCGGTGGCGACACCGGGCCATACGTCGAACCATTTATGCTATGCGCTTGTCGAAAGCGGCGCGCTGTTCACCGGCGACCATGTCATGGCCTGGTCGACGAGCGTCGTCAGCCCGCCCGACGGCGACATGGCCGCCTATATGACGAGCCTTGCCAAGCTCTATGACCGCGACGACCGCGTCTATTATCCGGCGCACGGCCCGGCGGTCGCAAAGCCCAAACAGCTCGTCCGCGGCATGCTGGGGCATCGCAGGCAGCGCGAGCGCCAGATATTGCGGGAACTCGAAAAGGGGCCGCGCGTCGTCCCTGATATGGTGAAGCATATGTACAAGGGGCTCGACCCCCGCCTGACCGGCGCCGCGGGCCGATCGGTGCTCGCCCATCTTCTCGACCTTGAAAGCCGCGGCCGGGTGGCGCGCGACGCGGACTGCTGGCGTCTGGTGGCATGACCAGGGGATCGTTCCGCGTCCTGATCGTCGCGCTGCTGGCGCTCGCCATCTTTCTGGGATGGCGCGCGTGGGACGGGTGGCAGAAGAGCTATGATCCGCAAACCGTGGTCGCGGCGAGCCTGCAGGGGCTTCAGGAGCAGAATGTCCTCGTGCCCTTCACCGCCCGCTATGTCGCGGTCGTGACCTCGACGCAGAGCCGGCTGGGGCTGGAAGCCAAGAAGACGCTGATCATGCCGGGGACGGTGCGGTACGAGGTCGATCTCGCCAAGCTGAAGTCCGCCGATCTCGACTGGGATGCGGCGACCAACGCGCTGACCGTGACCTTGCCGCCACTACGCCTCGCGGGCCCGGAAATCGACATCGACGCGATCAGCGAATATCGCGACGGGCTGATCCTTCTGACGCTCACCGATGCCGAACGGGCGCTCGATGCCGCGAATCGCAAGGCGGGGCAGGCCGAATTGATCAGACAGGCGCGGGGCGACACGCCGATGCGGCTCGCCGAAAATGCCGCCCGGACGGCGATCGAGCAAAGCTTTTCGATGCCGCTCAAAGCCGCGGGGATCGACGCCAAGGTTACGGCGCGCTTCGGGCGCTGAGCCTCACCGAAATTCGGCTTTCGTCCGAGCGGGCTTCACGCTAGCTTCCGCCGCCTGTCCGGCCTGAGGGGGGTATGGCATGGCAACGACCGCAAATCGCGCGCTCGCCGGCGAGCGTTTCTGGCAGCGTATGGCAATCGGCCTCGCGCTTTTCATCTTTGTCGCATTCGCCCAGTTCGCATTTCGCGGGCTGGCCGATCCGGTAGCCGCACCGATTTGG
Organism: Sphingopyxis sp. GC21; assembly: GCF_025727575.1. Lineage (NCBI taxonomy): Bacteria > Pseudomonadati > Pseudomonadota > Alphaproteobacteria > Sphingomonadales > Sphingopyxidaceae > Sphingopyxis > Sphingopyxis sp. GC21. Next base: position 515,840 of record NZ_CP095845.1, read on the forward strand.
GTGCATCTGCACGCGCTGGCGATGTTCGGCTGGCTCGGGCTTCTCGTAGTCCAGCCTCGCCTGGCGGCGGCGGGCAACCGGACGCTGCACCGCCAGCTTGGCTGGACCGGCGCCGCGCTGGCGACGATCATCGTCGGGCTTGGCATCTTCACCGGCTTTGCCGCGGTGATCCTGCACCGCCAGCCGCCCTTTTTCACCGCACCCTATTTTCTCGCGCTGACCGCAATCGAAGCGATCGCTTTCGGGGTGCTTGTCTATGCTGCGATCCGCCGCCGCCGTGCCACCGACTGGCACCGGCGCCTGATGCTGGGGGCGACGATCATCGTCCTCGAACCGGCGCTTGGGCGCGTCTTGCCGCTACCGCTGATGATCGGCTGGTCCGACATTCCGATCGGCCTCATCGAACTCGCGATCGTCGGCCTGATCGCGCTCCATGACCGCCGCACGATCGGGCGCGTGCACCCGGCGACGATCCGGGTCGCGCTCGCGGTCGTGGTAACCCGCATTGCGGTCTACTCGCTCGCATTGGCACCGCCGGTCGAGGAGCTTGCGCGGCGCCTTGGCGGCGGCTGACCGGCCGCAGCCGACATATGGCGCGGCGGGCGCGTTTGCCCTCGCGCTGACGGCGGTGTAGGGAGCGCCCGACAAGCACCGACAAGGAACCGCCATGACTGCTCCCGTCCGCGAAAATCTCTCCGGCCTCGACCTGCGCGCCGAGATCGATCGTCTGCGCAAGGAGCGCAATGCGGTGATTCTGGCGCATTATTACCAGAAGCCGGAAATTCAGGATCTTGCCGATTTCGTCGGCGATTCGCTCGAGCTTTCGCGCAAGGCGGCCGAGACCGATGCCGATGTCATCGCCTTTTGCGGGGTCAAGTTCATGGCCGAGACCGCGAAAATTCTCAGCCCCGAAAAGATCGTGATCTTGCCCGATCTCAACGCCGGGTGCAGCCTGGAGGACAGCTGCCCGCCCGAACAATTCGCGCGGTTCCGCGCCGCCCATCCCGACCATATCGCGCTGACCTACATCAACTGCTCAGCGGCGGTAAAGGCGCTCAGCGACGTAATCGTGACCTCATCGAGCGCCGAGACGATCATCAGCCAGATCCCGCCCGAACAGAAGATCATCTTCGGTCCCGACCGCCACCTCGGCGGCTATCTGAACCGCAAGTTCGGGCGCGACATGCTGCTCTGGCCCGGCGTGTGCATCGTCCACGAAGCCTTCAGCGAAACCGAGCTGCTGAAGCTGAAGGCGCAGCATCCGGACGCGCCGGTCGCGGCGCACCCCGAATGCCCGCCCTATATCGTCGATCATGCCGATTATGTCGGATCGACCAGCGGCATCCTGCAATTCGCCAAGACCTTCGACGGCGATACGCTGATCGTCGCGACCGAACCGCATATCATCCACCAGATGCAGCTCGCGCTGCCCGAGAAGAATTTCATCGGTGCGCCGGGTGCGGACGGCAACTGCAACTGTAACATCTGCCCCTATATGGCGCTCAACACGATGGAAAAGCTCTACATCGCGCTGCGCGACCTGAAGCCGCAGATCGAACTCGACGAGGACCTGCGCCTTGCCGCGCGCAAGAGCCTCGACAGGATGCTCGAAATGGCGTCGGGAACCGTCGGCAAGGGCGATCTGGGCGCCCGCTGAGTCGCGAGTCGTCGTCGCGCGGGGCGAGTCGGATCGGCGAGTCGTCGGTCAAACCGCCTCTGGGCGAATCCGAAAATGCTGCAGCGCTGTTACAAAAATGCTGCACCGAATCCGCTTGTTGCTAATGCCGGACTTATCCACAGAAGGCGGAGTGTACTGCGCGCGAAAGCGCGTTTTTTATTTGGCGCTCCGTGGCCTTCATGTCAGCTTCAAATCATCGGACGACAGAGACGTCGGACCGCCGGGACACGAAGGGTGGTTGCAAGACTAGCCAGAAGAGAACGGGCCGGTTGACGAGGAAATTGACCGATAGCTCGATCACGGAACGCCGCGATTCCCACGAGTTGAGGCGAACCCGATCGGGTACGGGAAAGCAGACCGTCGCTTGGACGGCGACCGCTTCGGCGGACGCGCAGACCGGATGACGAAGGGCTTTCCGGGTGAGGCCGGCCCCCGAAAGGGGGCCGACCGAACCATCGCCGGATCGAGCCGGCGCGCGCCGCGACGCATCGTTTGGCGGGCTGCTGGTCGCCAGGCCAGCGGTTCGGGATGAAGCGGAACGGACGCGCAACGATCGAAACCGGATAGTGGGGGTTGGCAGCGATGTCGGCCCCCATTTCGTTTGCGCGGTGCGCATTTCGCTGCCGCTGCCTGCCTTCGGCACTTTTTTTGGCGCCTGTGATGTCTGTCACAACCGCGGCGCACCAATCCCCCTAAATCCCGTCCTGCGACCCGGAGCAGTTCCCCGACCGGAACTGATCCCACTGTCCCGGCCGTGACCTTTCGGGGAAGCGGCCGGGAACTTTTCGCCCTCCATCGACATTATGATCGCATCGTTGAAGCGATGTCGCACCGCGACCGGCCGAGCGTCGGAACGGGTGCCGCATCGATGTTCGACTGTGTCCAAGGAGGAGATTGCAACATGATCGGCATTATCATCTGGCTCGTTGTCGGCGGTGTGGTCGGCTGGCTCGCCAGCATCGTCATGCGCACCGACGCGCAGCAGGGCATCCTGCTCAATATCGTTGTCGGCATCATCGGCGCCTTCATCGGCGGCTTGCTGATCGGCGGCGGTTCGATCAACAACGCGATTACGCTGTACAGCTTCCTCGTGTCGCTGCTGGGTGCGATCATCCTGCTGGCGATCGTGAATCTGGTGCGCCGCGGCAGCGTCCGCTGACGTCCGATGGCGGCGTCCTTCGGGTCGCCGCCAATTCGTTAGGCAATCGGGGCCGTTCGCGTTATCAAGCACATACCCGCAGACAGGCGGGCAACAATGATCGTAGGGGGTCAATGTCATGATCGATTTCATCATCGCTATCGTCGTGGGCGGCATCATCGGCTGGCTTGCCAGCATCGTAATGCGTACCGACGCACAACAAGGCATTTTCCTGAATATCATCGTCGGCTGCATCGGCTCTATTCTGGGTCGGTTTCTGCTCGGCGGTCTGATCGGCGGCGGCCATTTGCGTGGTGACGCGTTCGATCCGAAGACGTTGCTGACGGCCTTTCTGGGCGCCGTGATCCTGCTTGCCATCGTCAATCTGGTCCGGCGGGGCAGGGTGCGCTGAAGCGCTGAAACCGACATAGCTCCAAAACGGAGCGAAGGCTCGAAAAAGGGTGGTCTGCGGCAGCAGGCCGCCCTTTTTCATGGGCATAAACGCTGGAAAAGACGGATGATTTCGCCTAGTCGCGCGCAGCTGTGTGCGGGGTGTGCACGGGCTCAATCGCCTCTTGTATGTGGTGATGTAATAGGGTAATACACCTTCGACATATTTGTCCTACCGTTCGGAAGAGGGGGCGGTCGTCGTTGACGGCTGCGGCACACGTCGGCGCGGAGGGATGGGGAGTTCGATGTGAACTACGAGCGGAAAGTGGATTCGATGGATAGCCTGGCGGGTTCGACCCAAAGCTTTTACGAAGAGGCGGACAATCGCCGCAAGCGTACGATCCTGATCGTCGCGCTGGTGTTGACCGCGATCGTGCTTGCCGTCGCCTGGTTTGCGTTCGGTTCGGGCAAGGCCGGCGACGGCGCGGCCTCGGGCGGCGCCGCGGGCGCCGCTGCGGGCGCCAGCACGCCGACCGTGACGGTGATGATCCCGGGCCGCCAGTCGGTCGAAGCGGTCATCGCCGCCAATGGCACCATCGCCGCACGGCGCGAGATGCCGGTCGGTATCGCGGGCGAGGGCGGCCAGGTCGTCAGGGTTCTGGTCGAACCCGGTCAGTGGGTCGGCGCGGGCCAGACGCTCGCGGTGATCGACCGCTCGGTGCAGGCGCAGCAGGCCGCAAGCCTTTCCGCATCGATCCGCGTCGCCAGGGCGGACGCCGATCTGGCGCAATCCGAACTCGATCGCGCCGAAGCGCTGGTCGGACGCGGCTTCATTTCGAAAGCGGACCTCGACCGCAAGCGCGCGACGCGCGATTCTGCGAACGCGCGGGTTCGCGTTGCCGAAGCGCAGTATAAGGAAGCCGTTGCGCGCAACGGCCGTCTGAACATCGTCGCGCCTGCGGCGGGTCTGGTGCTTACGCGTCAGGTCGAACCGGGCCAGGTCGTCGGCGCCGGCAGCGGCGTGCTGTTCCGCATGGCCAAGGCCGGCGAAATGGAAATGCTCGCGCAACTGGCCGAGGGCGATCTCCAGCGCGTCCGCACCGGAACACGCGCGACCGTAACCCCGGTCGGCACCAACCTGCAGATCGCCGGACAGGTGTGGCAGGTGTCGCCGGTCGTCAATCCCGACACGCGGCAGGGCACCGTGCGCATTGCCGTCCCTTACAGCGATGCACTGCGTCCCGGCGGCTTCGCCGACGCTCGCCTGGTCTCGGGTTCGGCCGAGGCGCCTCTGCTTCCCGAAAGCGCGGTGCAGAGCGGTCCCGAGGGCAATTATGTCCTGATCGTCGGCAAGGACGACAAGATCGAACGGCGTCCGGTCAAGGTCGGCACCGTCACCGATGGCGGCGTGTCGATCGCGTCGGGTCTGACCGGCAACGAAAAGGTCGTCGTGCTGGCGGGCGCCTTCCTCAACGTCGGCGACAAGGTGAAGCCGACGATCCAGAAATCGCCGCAATAAGCCTTTCCCCGGACCGACTGCGCACAAGGGCGTTTGAATCATGAGCTTTCGCAACATCTCCGCCTGGTGCATCCGCAATCCGGTGCCGCCGATCGTCCTGTTCGCGCTGCTGTTGCTGGCGGGGATCGTCAGCTTCAACCGGATGGACGTCAACGACAATCCCGATATCGAATTCCCGGCGGTGCAGGTCATCGTCGCGCAGCCGGGCGCTGCGCCAGCGGAACTCGAAACGCAGGTGACGCAGCGCGTCGAAGCTGCGGTGCGCAGCGTCAGCGGCGTCGACGAATTGTCCTCCTATGTCAGCGAAGGCAGCAGCCGTACGATGGTGCAATTTGCGATCGGGACACCGATCGATCGCGCCTATAATGACGTCAATCAGGCGATTTCCCAAATCCGCAGCAATCTGCCCGACGGGATTCTCGAGCCGCAGGTGATCCGTGTCGATATCGCCGGCGGCCCGATCACCTATTTCTCGGTCGAAGCGACCGACATGACGCTCGAACAATTGTCGTGGTTCGTCGACAATACGGTCGCAAAAGAGCTGCTGTCGGTGCCGGGTATGAGCCAGGTGCGCCGTTCGGGCGGGGTCGACCGCGAAATCCGCGTGATCCTCGATCCCGCGCGGATGCAGAGCTATGGCCTGACCGCGAGCCAGGTGAACCAGCAGCTCCGTCAGGTCAATCTGAACGCGGCGGGCGGGCGCACCGAAATTGCCGGGTCGGAACAGGCGGTCCGCGTCCTCGGCAACGCGCAGAATGCATTCCAGCTCGGCGAAACGCGCATTTCGATCGGCAACGGCCGGACGATCCAGCTTTCCGACGTGGCCAAGGTGACCGACGGTTATGCCGAACAGCGTAATCTGGCGAAGATCAACGGCCGTCAGGTGCTGTCCTTCTCGATCGAAAAGGCGAAGGGCTCGTCCGACGTCAGCGTCCATGACGAGGCGATGAAAAAGCTGGCGGAGATCGAGAAGAACAACCCCAAGGTGAAGTTCAAGATCCTCTTCACCCGCACCGAATATACGAAGGAACAATATCGCAGCTCGATGGCCGCGATGATCGAAGGCGCGGTGCTCGCCGTCGTCGTCGTCTTCCTGTTCCTGCGCGACTGGCGCGCCACGATGATCAGCGCGATGGCGATCCCGCTGTCGGCCATTCCGACTTTCTGGTTCATGGATCTGATGGGCTTTTCGCTCAACAGCCTGTCGCTGCTGGCGCTCAGCCTTGTCGCCGGGGTACTGGTCGACGACGCGATCGTCGAGATCGAAAATATCGTCCGACATATGCGTATGGGCAAGACGGCCTATCAGGCTTCGATCGACGCCGCCGACGAAATCGGGCTCGCGGTTGTGGCGACGACGATGTCGATCGTCGCGGTCTTCCTGCCCGTCGCGCTGATGCCCGGCATCTCGGGCCAGTTCTTCATCCAGTTCGGGATGACCGTGGTGTTCGCGGTGCTGATGAGCCTTGCCGTCGCGCGTATGATAACGCCGATGATCGCGGCCTATTTCCTGGCCGCGCATGGCGAACAGGCGCACGCCGAAGGGCCGTGGATCGATCGTTACGAGCGCGTGCTGCGCTGGACGCTCGACAATGGCAAGCATCACGCGGTGCGCGCCCGCTACGAAGCGGTTCCGACCCGGCTCGCCTTCCTCGCTGTTCCCCTGATCCTGTCGGGCATCTTCGTCCTCTATTCGGCCTACGCCTATTTCCAGCCGGTGCCGGTCGGTCAGGATGCGCCGAATACGGCGCTGTATTTCCTGCTGCGCACGCCGGCGCTGACCGTGATCGTCTTCCTTGCGACCAGCTTGCTTGCGATCTTGCTCGGTGCGCTCGCCTGGATTGTCGGTATGCGCCAATGGGCCTTTACCGGCTGGGCCAAGTTCATGCTGCAGCGCGCCTGGGCACGGCTGTTCGATCACCGCGTGTGGATCGTCGGCATCGGCGCCGCGGCCTTCGTGCTGAGCATCGTCCTGTTCGCCACGCTGCCGCAGCAGTTCCAGCCGACGATCAACAGCGATTACAGCCAGATCAAATATGAGCTGCCGCCGGGATCGACGCTGGCGCAGAGCGAGCATATCGCGAACCAGGTTTCGTCGATCCTCAGCGCAAGCCCCGCCGTCGATACGGCCTTTTTCGACGTCAATGTCGGCGGCGGCAATGCCTTCCTGACGCTCAAGAAGGACCGCGATATCAGCAGCGTCGAATGGGAACGCAGCCTGCAGCCGAAGTTGACGGCGATTCCCGATGCGCGCGTGTCGTTCCAGAGCCAGTCGGGCGGCTTTTCGGGCCGCGACATCACGATGGTGATCGGCGGCGACGATCCGGTCGCGCTGGAAAAGCACGCGCTCAAGATCGTCGACGAAATGAGCAAGCTCAAGGAACTGCGCGCGCCGCGGATCGAGGGCGACATTCCGCGGCCCGAGATCATCGTCAATCCGCGCATGGATCTGGCCGCCGAACTCGGCGTGACCACCGCGGCGCTCAGCCAGACGATCCGCATCGCGACGCTGGGTGATATCGATCAGAATGCGGCGAAATTCTCCCTGTCCGATCGCCAGATACCGATCCGCGTGCTGCTGTCAGAAGATTCGCGCCGCAGCCTCGCGACGATCGAGAATCTGCCGGTGCCGACCTCGCGCGGGACGACCGTGCCGCTGAAATCGGTGGCAGAAATCGGCTTCGGCGCCGGTCCGACCGAATTGCGTCGCTACAATCAGACGCGGCGTATCGTCATCGGGGCGGATCTTGCGCCCGGCCTTGTCACGGGCAATGCGCAGCAAAAGATCGATGCGCTGCCCGCGGTCAAGAATATGCCGCAGGGCATCCGCAAGGTCATCCAGGGCGACCAGAAGTGGCAGGCCGAGCTGATCAAGAACTTCCTGATCGCGGTCGTGTCGGGCCTGATGCTCGTATTCTCGACGCTCGTGCTGCTCTATCGCCGCTTCCTGTCGCCGCTGGTCAACATGTCGTCGCTGCTGCTGGCACCGCTCGGCGGGTTGCTCGGCCTGCTCGTGACCGGGATGCCGATCTCGATGCCCGTCTATATCGGCCTGCTGATGCTGCTGGGGATCGTCGCCAAAAACTCGATCCTGCTCGTCGATTTCGCGATCGAGGAAATGGACAAGGGGATCGGCAAGGTCGAGGCCCTCGTCGATGCAGGGCGCAAGCGCGCGCAGCCGATCATCATGACGACCGTCGCGATGGTCGCGGGCATGGTGCCGACGGCGCTGTCGCTGTCGGGTGACGGTGCATGGCGCGCGCCGATGGGCGTGGTCGTCATCGGCGGCCTGATCCTGTCGACGATGCTGACGCTGCTGATCGTGCCCGCAGGCTTCAGCCTGGCCGACAGCATCGAAAAGCGCCTTGGCCGCTTCTTCTCGAGCAATCTGCTCACCTACAAGAAGGGCGACGATACGCGGCCGCACGGCGATGCCGCGCCGCAGCCGGCCGAGTAACCGGACGCGACCGGCGACCGCGCGCGCGGTCCGCCGGTTGCAACCTTTGGCGGGCTGCCCCATTTGAACGGCATGACCAGCGTATCGCCCCCGACCGAAAGCAGGCGCGCCCACCCCGCCGGAGTGGGCGTCGCCGTTCCGACCGGCGGCATCAACGTCCGCATTGTGGCAACCGGACTGCTGCTCTTCATGGCCGCGGTCTTCGTGACCGCAAAATATTATCAGGATGTGCATCCCGCCGTCGGCTTCGTCCGCGCCTTTGCCGAAGCGGCGATGGTCGGCGGGCTGGCCGACTGGTTTGCCGTGACCGCGCTGTTCCGTCACCCGATGGGGCTGCCGATCCCGCACACGGCGATCGTGCCGCGTAACAAGAATCGCATCGGCGACACGCTGGCGCGCTTTCTGCTCACCAATTTCCTGTTGCCGCGCCTGATCGCGCGCAAGATGCAGACGGTCGATGTTGCGGGCGCAGTCGGCAAATTCCTCTCGCAGCCTGCCGAGGGCGGCGGGCGGCTGAGGCTCGGCGCGTCGCGGATCATCGCCGACGGGCTCGGCGCGCTCGATCAGCAGCGGCTCGGCGGCATGGTCAAATCGGCGATCGCGGACCGGCTGCGCGAACTCGATGTCGCGCCGCTGCTCGGGCAGGCGCTGCAGGCGGCGCTGGCCGAGGGGCGGCATCAACCGTTGCTCGATGCGATGGTCAAATGGGGGTCGAAGACGCTCGACCTCAACGAGCATCTGATCCACCAGATGGTCCACGACAATTCGGGGGCCATCGTCCGCTTCACCGGCCTCGACGAGAGCATTTCGAACCGCATCGTCGCCGGCCTGTCGAAGCTGCTCAGCGAAATGGCGGTCGACGAAACCCATCCGATCCGCATCCGCGTCGAAGAGGGGCTCGCAAAGCTGGCGCTCGATCTGCAGCATGACCCGGAAATGCAGGAAAAGGTTGCGCGGGTGCGCGACGAACTGCTCGACAACCCGGCGGTCAAGCGCTGGCTCGACGGATTGTGGGAACAGGGGCGGGGCGCCTTGCTGCGCGCGGCGCGCGATCCAGAGACGATGCTCGCGGGCCGGATCGGCGAGCTGGTGACGCAGTTCGGCGCGATGCTGGGCGAGGACCAGGCGATCAAACGCACGCTCAACCGCTACGCCCGCCGCGCCGTCGTCGGCGCGGTCGACAGCTATGGCGAGACGGCGCTGAAGCTGGTGTCGGACACGATCCGCGGCTGGGACGCGAAAACGATCACCGACCGGCTGGAAAATGCGGTCGGCGACGATCTGCAATATATCCGCATCAACGGCACGCTGGTCGGCGGACTGGTGGGCGTTTTGATCCACACAATCGATATCTGGATTTGACCGTCGCCCCGTGGAGGGTGGAGCCGCTGGCCTAAAGACAGGCCGCCAGTCCCTCGCGAAAACTCGGGTAGCGCGGAATCCACCCCAGCAGTCGTTTCGCCTTGCCGTTCGCAACGCGGCGATTCTCGGCATAGAAGGCGCGCGCGGCGGGCGACAGGCCGGCGGCGTCGAGCGATTGCAGCGGCGGCAGCGACGCCCCCAGTAGCGCGCAGCCCCATTCGACGAGGCGGTTCTGGTGGCACGGCGCCTCGTCGGCAAGATTGTAGACGCCCGCCGGGCCGCGGAAGGCGGCGATCACGCAGCCTGCGATATCGTCGACATGGACGCGGCTGAAAACCTGGTCGTGCAGATCGATCCGGTGCGCACGGCCTTCGCGGATACGATCGAGGATGCTGCGGCCGGGACCATAGATGCCCGGCAGCCGAAAGACGCACATGTCGCCGCGCAGTGCGGCCCACGCCGCATCGGCGGCGTTGCGGTCGGGACGGCGGCCCTTCACCGGTCCGCTTTCGTCGACCCACGCGCCGCCGGTATCGCCATAAACGCCTGTCGAGGAAAGATATCCGGTCCACCCCGCCGGCGCGAGCGCCACCGCCTCGCCATAGCGGGCGAGCACTGGGTCGGTGCCGTCCGCCGGGGGCACCGACGACAGGATATGCGTCGCCGATCGCAGCGCGCCCAGCACCGCGGCCTCGTCGGCGAAGGCGATGCTGTCGCCGCGTCCGTCGCGCGTCGTCCCGCTCACCTCCCACCCGCGCGCGCGCAACCGGTCGGCGATATGGCCCGCCGCATAGCCCATTCCGAAAATCAGCATATGTCCCATCGCCGCCCTTATTGCGCGGCGCGCGGCGCAAGCCTAGACCCGCATTATGACCGACGCTTCTTCCTCCCCCGTTCCGCCCGTCACCATCCACCGCAGCGATTATCGCCCGCCCGAATGGCAGGTGCCCGACATCGCGCTCGATTTCGCGCTCGGCCTCGATACGACGCGCGTGGGTGCGGCGCTGTCGGTCGTGCGCCATGCCGATGCGCCGGCCGCGCTGACGCTGCGCGGCGACGGCCTGACCCCGCTCGCGGTGCGCGTCGATGGCGAAAGCTGGAACGATTGGCATATGGAGGGCCCCGACCTGATCGTCGATCTCGGCGACCGGGCCCGCGCTATCGTCGAGGTCGATACCGCGATCGATCCCACGGCCAATACCCAGCTCATGGGCCTTTATGCCTCGAACGGCATGCTCTGCACCCAGTGCGAGGCCGAGGGGTTCCGGCGGATCACCTTCCATCCCGACCGTCCCGACGTCCTCAGCCGCTACAAGGTGCGGATGACGGGCGACAAGACGGCCTTTCCGATCCTGCTGTCGAACGGCAATTGCGTTGCAAAGGGTGCGGGTGACGACGGCAGCCATTGGGCTTTGTGGGAAGATCCCTGGCCGAAACCTTCCTATCTTTTCGCGCTCGTCGCGGGCGATCTTGTCGTCAACCGCGACAGCTTTACCACCATGTCGGGGCGCAAGGTCGAACTGGGCATCTGGGTGCGCGCGGGCGACGAGGGCCGCACCGGCCACGCGATGCAGGCGCTCAAGGACAGCATGGCGTGGGACGAGCGCGTCTATGGCCGCGAATATGACCTCGACCTGTTCAACATCGTCGCGGTCAGCGATTTCAACATGGGGGCGATGGAGAACAAGGGCCTCAACATCTTCAACACGCGTTATATCCTGGCCGATCCCGACACAGCGACCGACCTCGACTATGACGGGGTGCAGGGGGTGGTCGCGCACGAATATTTTCACAATTGGTCGGGCAATCGCGTCACCTGTCGCGACTGGTTCCAGCTCAGCCTGAAAGAAGGCTTCACCGTCTATCGCGACCAGAGTTTTTCGGCCGATATGGGTTCCGCACCGGTCAAGCGAATCGAGGATGTCCGCCTGCTTCGCGCCGCACAGTATCCGGAGGATGCGGGGCCGCTCGCGCACCCGATCCGGCCCGACAGCTATCAGGAGATCAGCAACTTCTACACCGCGACCGTTTACAACAAGGGCGCGGAGATCATCCGGATGATGGCGACCCTGCTCGGTCCGCAGCGCTTCCGCGCCGGCACCGACCTCTATTTCGACCGCCACGATGGCGAGGCCGCGACGTGCGAGGATTTCGTGCGCGCGATGGAGGAGGGCGGGGCGATCGACCTGACCCAGTTCCGCCGCTGGTACGAGCAGGCGGGGACGCCGCGGCTCAAGCTGACGCTTTCAGAGGATCAGGGGCAGTGGGCGCTCGATGTGGTGCAGACCGTGCCGCCGACCCCCGGCCAGCCCGAAAAACTGCCGATGATGATGCCGCTGCGTATCGCGGCCTTCGATAGAAGCGGCGGTGCATCGCTGCCCGATACGCTGGTGACGCTGACCGGTGCGACGCAGCGGATCGCGCTCGGCGCCTTCGACGGGCGCCCTGCCTTGTCGGTCAACCGCGGCTTTTCGGCACCGGTCATCGTCGATTTCGATCGCGCGCAGGGGGAACTCGCCTGGCTTGCGGCGCATGATCACGACCCCTTCGCGCGCTACGAAGCCTTGCAGCAGCTCATGCTCGACACGCTTGTCGCGGCAGCGGCGGGGAATGAAGTCGATCATCGGGCGGTGGTCGATGCGGTGGCGCAGACGTTGCGTGGGCGCGGCGAAGATCCGGCCTTCGTTGCCGAGGCGGTGCTGCTGCCCAGCGAGGCGTTCATCGGCGACCAGATGCTCACCGTCGATCCCGACGCAATCCGCCGCGAACGGCTGGCGCTGCAGGCCGCGATCGGCCGCGCGCTCGAGGAGGAATGGCGCGCGATACTGGCGGGCAAGGCACCGCCGGCGACCGACCTGTCGCCGCACGCCAAGGGTGAACGGCGCCTGCGCGGCGTCGCGCTCGCCTATCTTGCCGCGACGGGGATCGCCGATATCCCGGCGCTTGTCTTCGGGGTGTTTTCGGATGCCGACGGCATGACTGAGCGTCAGGCGGCGCTGGCGACGCTCGCGCATGGCGACAGCGACGAACGCGCCCATGCGCTCGACATCTTCTATCAGCGCTACCGCGACAATCCGCTCGTGCTCGACAAATGGTTCCAGGTACAGGCGTGGTCGATGCGCCCCGACACGGTGGAGGCGGTGCGCCAGCTGGCCGAGCATCCCGATTTCACCCTGTCCAATCCGAACCGGGTGCGATCGCTTTATGGGGCGTTCACGGGCAATCAGGCGGCCTTTCATCAGGCCGATGGCGCGGGCTATCGGCTGATCGCCGACCTTGTCATCGCGCTCGATCCGCGCAATCCGCAGACCGCGGCGCGAATGATCCCGCCGCTCGGGCGGTGGAAGCGCTTCGACGAGGCGCGCGCCGCGATGATGCGCGCCGAACTGGAACGCATCCTCGCCCAGCCCGGCCTGTCGCGCGACACGACCGAACAGGCGTCGAAGAGCTTGCTGGGCTGAGCGATCAGGCCGGCGCCGACAGCTTGGTGCCGACGACGCCGATCACGATCAGCGCCATGAAGCCGATCTGCACGGTGCCGATTTTTTCGCCGAACAGGACGATACCGCCGATGATGACGCCGACCGCGCCGAGGCCGGTCCAGATTGCATAGGCGGTGCCGGCCGAAATCTCGCGCATCGCAAAGGCGAGCAGCGCCATGTTGAGGAAGCTGAGCGCGATCGGCACCGTCGAGGCCTGCCACGTGCCCAGCGTTGCGGCCCATTTCAGGCTGAGTGCCCAGCAAATTTCGGTGAAAACGGCGATTGCCAGGATGAACCATCCCATGCGCGAGTCCTTTCGTCAGGCGGGCTCGTGCGGGAGGCGCACGCCGGAAACCCGAAAGAGGCGATGCGCGAAAGAGGCGGCTATCGCGGCCGCGGCTCGCCCCTAAGGGGCAGGCGCGCAAAGTGCAAGAGTGGAGCGACGAAGAGGCGCGGCGCGCGTCAGCCTGCGAGCCAGGCCGCGACGTCCGCGGCGACCTTGTTAGCGGCGCGGGTCAGCGCCTCGCCGACCGGCTTTGCCTCGATCTTGCCGCCGATCGGTTCGCGCACCTCGAAGCGGCGCTGTGTGACCGTCTTGCCGCCCGCCGCGACGCGCATCGCCTGGAGCGAGACGACCGCTTCGTTGGTGCGCGCATCGACGCCGAACTCGAGCAGCTGGCTGGCAAGCTGTTCGCCCGGTGCGGTCAGATACTGACCTTCGTCGAGCACGACCAGCGGGGTTTTTGCCGCAACGGTTTCCGACAGGAGCCGCTGGAACAGGCGCTGCGGCGCCTCCACCCACTGGGCGTCCTTGACATAGGCGACGCTCGCATCGTCCTGCTGCACCGGGATGCGCGTGGTGCGCAGCTTTTGCGGCGCATTCGGGATCAGGATCGTCAGCGTCTGCGCTTCGCCCGCCGAGCGCGCCTCGCCGACGACCGGGGCGACATCGGAATCGAGCGTGAGCAGAAAGGGCGGCGCCTTGCCGCCGAAACTGACACAGGCCGAGAGCGACAGCGCGCCCAGCGCGAGCAGCGCGGGGGTGCGAAGACGGCGAAGCGGGTGGGGCATGGCGGTCGTCATCCTCATTTCTTGTAATCGGGCAGCTTGCTGCCGCCGAGCACCGCGCCCGCGCCTTGCTGATCGAGCTTGTCGGTCAGGCTCGAAAGCGAGGAGGAGGTGCGGCGCAGGTCGCGGATCAGCGCATTCGCTTCGGGAATCGTCGTTTCGCTGAAGGTCTTGAGGCCGGGCCGGGCGTCCGAAATCGCCGATTCGAGCGTCTGCATCGACTTGTTTGCGGAGGCGAGCGTGTCGCGCAGATTGCGCATCGCAGGATCGACATTGCGGTCGATCGTGCCCTGCGTCGCGGCGGCAAGATTGCCGATCTGTTCGGCCGCGGTCCCCGTCTGCTGGATCGCAACGCGCGTGTCGGCGAGCGCGGCTTCGATCGCCGGTCCGTTGCGCGCGAGGATCGCGGTCGATTGCTCGACATTCTTCAGGATCGCCGCGAAGCTCGCCTGATTCTTGTCGTCGGCCAGTTCGGCCAGCCGCTCGGTCAGCGTCGACAGGCGCTGGAGAAGCTGCGGCGCGGTGTTGAGCAGTTCGCCGAGCCCACCAACGCGCGTCGGGATGACCGGTTTGCCGGCGGGGCCCTTGTCGGCGATCGGCGGCGCGCCCTTGACCGCGCCGTCGAGCGAGATTTGCGATACGCCGGTGAAGCCGACGCCTTCCAGCGCCGCGGTCGTCCCCTGCAGCACCGGCACATGCTCGTCGACTTCGATACGCACGCGGACGAATTGCGGATCGTCGGGCCACAGCGCGATCTGCCGCACCTGGCCGACGGGAACGCCGGAGAATTGCACCTGTGCGCCTTTGTTCAATCCGTCGACAGACTGTTTGAAAAATATATCATATTCCTGACGCTTGCCGCCGCTGTCGTTCGCCAGCCAGACCACGAACAGCGCGAGCGCAACGGTGAACAGCAGGACGAAGGCCCCGACCAGAACATTGTTCGACCGCGTTTCCATCAGCTCTTCCTATCTGCCCGCGTCAGCGCGTCGTTGCTGCCAGAGGCGGCGCGTCCGCGCGGTCCGTTGAAATATTCCTGTATCCAAGGATGCTCGGTGGCAAGAAGTTCCGGAATCGTGCCGACCGCGATCACTTTTTTCTCGGCCAGCACCGCGACCCGGTCGCAGGTGGCGTAGAGCGAATCAAGGTCGTGGGTGATCAGGAACACGGTCAGCCCCATCGTGTCGGCCAGTTCGCGGATCAGCTCGTCGAACTTCGCGGCGCCGATCGGGTCGAGCCCCGCGGTCGGTTCGTCGAGGAACAGCAGCGCCGGATCGAGCGCCAGCGCCCGCGCCAGCCCCGCACGCTTGACCATGCCGCCCGACAGCTCGGCCGGATATTTGGGGCCGGCATCGTTTGGCAGGCCGACCATCGCGACCTTGTAGGCCGCGATTTCGTCGAGCAGTTCAGAGTCCATGCGCGGATAAAATTCGCGCAGCGGCACCTGGATATTCTCCGCAACGGTGAGCGTCGAGAACAGCGCACCGCCCTGGAACATCACGCCCCAGCGACGGCGCAGGTCGCGCGATTCCTCTTCGTCGACGATCGTGTCGAGCGTCTTGCCATAGACTTCGACCTCGCCCGCGGTCGGGATCTGCAGCCCGATGATCGACCGCATCAGCACCGACTTGCCAGTGCCCGATCCGCCGACGACTCCCAATATCTCGCCCGACCGCACGTCGAGATCGAGGTCTTCGTGGATCACCGCATCGCCGAACTGGTTGCACAGGCCGCGCACCTTGATCGCAATGTCGAATTTTTCGGGTTCGATGAGCTCGGCCATCAGTTCCAGCCCAGCGAGGTGAAGAAAACGGCGAAAAAGGCGTCGAGAACGATGACGAGGAAGATGGCGGCGACAACCGCCGAGGTCGTCCGCTTGCCGACTTGCTCGGCATTCTGGCGCACCTGCATCCCTTCGTAACAGCCGGTGACGCCGATCAGGATGCCGAAAACCGGTGCCTTGATCAGCATGATCCAGAAATCGGTCATCGGGATGATTTCACGGATGCGCTGGACATAGGTCAGCGGCGGGATTTCCAGCCCGACCCAGCAGAAGATGCCGCCTCCGATGATCGCGCAGATGCTGGCATAAAAGCCGAGCAGCGGCATGGTGATCGTCGATGCCGCGACGCGCGGCAGGACGATCGCCTCCATCGGCGACACGCCGATCGTGCGCATCGCATCGACTTCCTCGGTCAGCTTCATCGTTCCGATTTGCGCGGCGAAGGCCGAACCCGACCGGCCGGCGACCATGATTGCGGTCATCAGCAATCCCAGCTCGCGGATCGAGGCACGGCCGACGAGGTTGATCGTGAACACCTCGAGCCCGAATTGCTTGAGCTGCACCGATCCCTGCTGCGCGATGACGATGCCGATAAGGAAGCTCATCAGCCCGATGATGGGCAGCGCGTCGACGCCGACGGTCTGGAACCGCGTGACGATCGCATTCCAGCGGATCGCGCGGCGCGCGCGGATCTGGTTGAACAGCGCGACGACCATCGCGCCGAAAAAGCCGATGATGCCAAGCAGTTCGTTCCAGATCGCCACACTTGCGGTGCCGAGCTGTTCGAGCATACGCACCCAGGCAGGGCGCCGGTCGCCATGGATGCGATACTCGCTGGTGTCGTTCGCCAGCGCGTCGAGCAGCCGCTGCGCATCCTGGCTCGCGCCGACGACCTTCGCGTCGTGGCGATGCATCGTGCGCGTCACGATCCACGCCCCGACGGTGTCGATGCGGGTAATATTTGAAAGATCGAGGAGCGAAATCGGTCCAAGCTCGTCGAGCCGCTGCGGCAGGTCGCCCATCCGGGCGAGCGTCAACCGGCCCGAGAAGCGGACCTCTGCGCCGTCAGCGCCATCATTCGTTTCGAAGTCCGCCCAAACCGCCATGACGCGGGCGACATTGGATTATTTGCCAGGGCACGGCAAGCGAATTGGCCGCGCTTGCGGCAGGCTGCGCTCTTGGCCGGCGGTGGGCGCGCGGTTATAGCGGGGTCATGGAGGTTCCGACGCTCGATCCCGTCCGCGACTATGCGCATCGTGTCGCGATGTACGACATGGACCGCACGATCACGCGGTCGGGGACGTATAGCGGCTTTCTGATGCACGTTGCGCGGCGGCGCCAGCAATGGCGGCTGCTGTTGCTGCCGCTGGTGGCGCTTGCCGCCGCTGCCTATTCCTTGCGGCTGATCGACCGGTCGCGGCTGAAGGCGATCAATCTGCGGCTGCTGGTCGGAAAGAGTTTCAACCGCGCCGAGATCGCTCCGCTCGCCGAAAGCTATGCCGATCAGGTCATCGCGCGCGGCGTGCACGCGGCGGCGCTCGACCAGATCGCGGCCGACCGCGCGGCGGGTTACCGCGTCCTCCTCGCGACCGCGTCCTTCCATCTCTATGTCGATGCGATCGCGCGGCGGCTGGGCATCGACGATGTGCTGGCGACCCGCCTCGACGCACCCGACGGCGCCGATCATATCCACGCGCGGCTGGCGGGCGACAATTGCTATGGCGCGGCCAAGTTCGCGCGCATCGGCGAATGGCTCGCCGATAATGCCATCACCCGCGAAGACGCGCACATCCGCGCCTATTCGGATCATGTCTCCGATCATCCGATGCTGGGCTTCGCCGACGAGGCGGTGGCGACGACGCCGTCGCGCGTGCTGAAGAAGCTGGCGCCGCAGCGGGGATGGGCCGTCGTCGACTGGCGGCAGAAGACATAGTCATCCCGGCGGTGCGGGAGGGCTTGCCTCGCTTCCGCTCAGACCGCGTCCAGTGCCTGCGCGAAGTCGGCGATCAGATCGTCAGCATCCTCGATCCCGATAGAGATGCGGACGAGATTGTCGGTGATGCCCAACGCTTTCTTGCGTTCGTCGGGGACCGACAGATGCGTCATCGCCGCCGGATGGCTCGCGAGCGTTTCGGTGCCGCCGAGGCTGACCGCGAGCTTCGCGATCTTGAGCGAGTCGAGAAAGCGGAAGCTCTCTTCCTCGCCGCCCTTGATGAACAGCGAGAAGGTCGATCCCGCGCCGCTGCAGTGGCGGTCGAAGATGTCCTGCTGGCGCGGGTCGGCAATGAAGCCGAGATAGCCTAGTCCTTCGACCTTGGGATGATCGCGCAGGAAGGTGCAGATCTTCAGCGCATTCTCGCCCGCCCGGCTCATGCGCAGTTCGAGCGTCTCGAGGCTGCGCAGCAGCATCCACGCCGTGTTGGGATCGCAGATGGTGCCGATCGTGTTGCGCATCGGCCGGATGATGTCGATCAGCCGCTGATCGCCCGCCACACCGCCCGCGACCAGGTCCGAATGACCGCCGGCATATTTGGTCAGGCTATAGACCACGAGTTCGGCGCCCTGCTTGAGCGGCTGTTGCCAGAGCGGGCCGAGGAAGGTGTTGTCGATCGCGATCGCGGGCTTGTGGTCGCCGGGGAAGGCGGCATCGCGTGCGCCGCGCACCGCCTCGACATCGACGAGCGCGTTGGTCGGGTTGGCCGGGCTTTCGAGATAGACGAGCGCGACCTTGCCGCCCTTTTCGTCGGCGAGCGCCTGGGCGCGGGCCAGCACGTCGTCGAGTTGTTCGCGCGTCGCGCCCGCCGGGAAATCGACGAAGCCGACGCCGAAGCGCGACAGGGTGCGTGCAACCAACGTTTCGGTCGCGGCATAGAGCGGACCCGAATGAACGATCACGTCATTCTGTCCGACGAGCGCCAGCATCAGCGTCGCGATCGCCGACATCCCGCTCGAAAAGACGAGCGCATCATCGGCGCCGTCCCACAGCGCGAGCCGATCTTCGACGATCTCCTGATTGGGGCCGTTGAAGCGCGAATAGACGAGGCCGTCGGCGGGGCCCTGCCTTTTGCCGGTGATATGTTCGAAGAAGCGCTTGCCCGCCGCCGCGCTTTCGAACGCGAAGGTCGAGGTCAGGAAGATCGGCGGCTTCAGCGCGCCTTCGGACAGAAAGGGGTCATAGCCATGCCCCATCATCTGCGTCGCGGGGGTCAGCTTCTTGCCGCCGACTGCTTCGATATTCGCCTTGTTCTTGCCGCGCGTGGCCATGACATGCTCCTGAAAATGATCACGCAGCTATAGCAAGGCTGGTTACGATTGAAACCGGTTCGCGGTCAGCCGGGTCAGGCAAGCGCGGCGATGGCCCAGATAATGCCGATCAGCAGCGGTACGCCGAGCAGATCGAGCGCCAGCCCCGCCTTGAGCATACGCGGCAGAGCGATGTTGCCCGTCGCCCAGGCAAGCGCGTTGGGGCCCGTTCCCGATGGCAGCATGAAGCCCCAGCTTGCCGCCATCGCGACGGGCAGGGCAAGGAGGACGGGATCAGTGCCGGTGGCCGCGATCAGCGCGGCGAGCACGGGCATGATGCCGCTCGCCGTTGCGACATTGCTGGCGAATTCGGTGATCAGTATCGTCAGCGCGACAATCACCGCCGCAAGGAGGATTGTCGGGATCGAACCGAGCGGTGCGAGAACCGCGCCCAGCCAGGCAGCAAGTCCGCTCTCGGTGATTGCGGCGGCGAGGGCAAGCCCGCCACCGAACATCATGATGACGCCCCAGGGCGCGCGATCGGCTTCCTTCCAGACGAGCAGCGGCCGGCCGGTACCGTCGGGCACGACGAACAGCAGCAGGCTGCCCGCCACCGCGACGGTGCCGTCGGTCAGCGCGCCCTTCGGGAACAGCGGTTCGAGCCAGGGCTGCATCACCCAGGCGATCAGCACGAGCAGAAACACGGGCACGACGCGCCGCTCGGCGGTCGACCAGATTGCCTGGTTGCCGAGCGCGGCCGCCGCCGCGCGCCCGTCGAACGGATGCTCGGCAAGCCGCTGCACCCGCGCAAGGACGATCATCGCAAAGGGCACCGACACAAGCACCACCGGCACGCCATAAATCGCCCAGTCGAGGAAGGAGATGTGCAGCCCGAGCGTCCGCTCGATCAGGCCCGCGGCAATGGCGTTGGTCGGGCTGCCGACCAATGTGCCCAGTCCGCCGAGCGAAGCGGCGAAGGCAATCCCCATCATCACGGCGCCGGGGAAACCCTCGGTATCGCCCTCGCGGGCGCCGGCGGCTCCGACGACCGCCAGCGCGATCGGCACCATGATGAGCGCGGTGGACGTGTTGGAAATGAACATGCTGAGCAGCGCGGTCGCCGCCATGAAGGCGAAGAGCAGCCCGGTCGCGGTCGGCGACGCGCGCTTGAGCAGCGCCAGTGCGAGCCGGCGGTGCAGCCCGACGCGCTCGATCGCGAGCGCGAGGAACGCGCCGCCCAGGATCAGAAACAGGATCGGCGAATAATATTCCTTGGCGATGGCATTGGCGTCCATCACCCCGAAGGCCGGGACGGTCAGGAAGGGAAGGAGTGCGGTGACGGTCAGCGGCATCGCTTCGGTCATCCACCAGATTGCCATCAGGACGGTCAGCGCCGCAACGCGCCACGCCGTCGGTTCCATGCCCGCGGGGGCCGGCAGCGCCAGCATCGCGACGAAAGCCAGCAAGCCGCCGATCAGCCCGAGCAGGCGCGTGCGCGTCATCCGTCCCCCAATCCGATCACCGAAAGCTGCCGGCCATAGCTGTTCTCGCTTTTATGGCAGGCGCGGCGATAGCTGAAATATTCCTCTGCTTCGGCGTAGGTGTCCTGCCCGCCGATGGCAACCTTGGCGACGCCCGCGGCCGCGAGGCGCGCCGCGACATAGGCGGCGATGTCGAACATGGCGTGTCCCGGCTTGCCAGCCGCGAAGAAGCGTTCGTTCGCGGGATCGTCGGCGATGAAGCGCTGCACGAAGCCGTCATCGACCTCATAGGACGCGCGGCCGATGCAGGGGCCGATCGCCGCGACGACATCGCTGCGTCGCGCGCCGAGGCTTTCCATTGCGTCGAGCGCCGCGTCGGTGATCCCGGCGATCGCGCCTTTCCACCCGGCATGCGCCGCCGCGACGACCCCCGCCGAGCGATCGGCAAACAGCACCGGGACGCAATCGGCGGTGAGGATGCCGAGCAATATGCCCGGCGTGCGCGTCGCCAGCGCGTCGGCTTCGGGCCGGGCGGCAAGGTCGCTGTCCGCATCGACGATATGGCAGCGATTGCCATGCACCTGATAAAGCCCTGTCAGAGTAGCGCCGGGCAGCACGGCGGCGACGACGCGGCGGCGATTTTCCGCAATCAGCGCGGCATCGTCTCCCGATCCCACGCCGCAGTTGAGCGAGGCAAGCTCGCCGGTCGACACGCCGCCGCGCCGTCCGAAAAATCCGTGCGCGACCCCGGCGAGCGGCGCGGCGGTGGTGAAAGGCGGGGTCACAGGTCGAGCCTCCAGATCCGGTCTTCGTCGATATGGTTGCCGACGCGGAATGCGTTGCGGCCGACATCGACGAAGCCATAGCGGCGGTAAAAAGCCTGCGCGCGCTGGTTCTCGGTGAAGACCGACAGATAGAGGATCGATGCCCTTTGGCGCGCCCAGTCGATGCCCCATTGCATCAGCGCCGCGGCAACGCCCGTCCCTTTGGCTTCGGCGGCGACATAAAGCTGGTGGAGTTCGGTCGCGCCCTCCGCCGGCTGCCCATCGGGCAGATCGAAATCGATGGGGCCAAGCTTGATATAGCCGAGGATCGCCTCGTCGGCGCCGCGGACGAGCGCGACTACCATCGCGGGATCGGCGATCTGCGCGCGCAGTTTCTCGGGCGGATTCCAGTCCGCGAGAAAGCTCGCCAGGTCGGCGGGATCGTAGATATGACCGAAGGTATGGACGAAGGCGGCTTCGGCAAAGCGCGACAGCGCGTCGGCGTCGGCAGCGGTCGCGAGCGTGACGTTGGTCATGCAATCTCTCCCGAACTATCGAATCCGGCGGGCTGCGGCCAGCCGGCGCCGGTCAGCGCCATCGCCTGGAACAATGTTCCCATCTGATCGCCCGCGACCAGCCGGTCGCGCTGTCCCTGCAAATCGCGCGCGCGTGCGGGCGAGGCAGCGACCAACGTCTGCAAGCGGGCGTCAATGCCCATCGCCTGCAACCACGCGCCCTGATCAACGGGGCCGAAGACGTTCGTGCCGGGGCGCCGCGCGGCATGGGCGAGCGCTGCGAAGTCGACATGGGCGGTCAGGTCGACCTCGCCCGGATCGGCGAAGGGATCGGCGAAACGATGCGCCTTTACCGCCTGCAGCGTGTCGCCGGTGGCGGGGCCGCAATAGCCATAGTCGATCGCGAGCATTGCGCCGCCCTGCCGTGCGAGCCGTGCGCTGCACTGATGCATCACCGCGGCGGCGACGGGCGCGGTTTCGACAATCGTGCCTTCGGCGCGGTCGCGCAGCGCCGGCGGTATGGCCTCGTCCGCGGGAACCGTGTCCGGAGCAGCGGTTATGCCGTTGCCCCCACGCACGACGATGCGCTCGCGCCAGCCGTCCTTCGTTGCCACATATTGATGGACGGGCAGCGCGTCGAAAAATTCATTGGCGATGACGATCAGCGGCAGGTCGTCCGGCAGGCTGTCGATCTCGTCATGATGCTCTGCGTCCGGCAGGCGCGCCGACTGCGCCGCGCGCAGCGCCGGGCTCGTCTCGACGAGGTGGAGGCCTTGCGGCTTGCAGTCGAAGCGGGCGGCGGTGCGCAGCGCGTCGGCGGCGAGTGTGCCGCGCCCCGGCCCCAATTCGACATAATGAAAGGCGGGGCCGCCCGCACGGGTCCACAGGTCGGCGATCCAGACGCCGACCATTTCGCCGAACATCTGGCTGATTTCGGGCGCCGTGGTGAAATCGCCCGCGGCGCCGAGCGGGTCGCGCGTCGCGTAATAATGCGCGTTCGCCGCCGCCATATAATCGGCGACCGTCACCGTCCGCGCCGCGGCAATTTCCCTCATCAAATCGTCGGGGGTCGGCGGTCCGTCAGGCAACGCTCTCGGACCCCGCGACGGGTTCGACGCGCTTGCGCCGACCCTTGGCGGTCGCGACGAGCCATATGCCGGCGAGCAGCATCGGCACGGTCAACCACTGGCCCATCGACAGGCCGGTCATGTCGACGACCCACTGGCGCTGAACATCGGGTTCGCGGAAATATTCGACGACGAAACGGCTGACGCCATAGAGGATCGCGGCCATGCCGAACAGGAATCCGGGCTTGTAGCGCGCATCGGTGCGCCAGAAGAACCAGGCGAGCACCGCCATCATGACGATGCCTTCCAGTCCCGCTTCGTAAAGCTGGCTGGGATGCCGCGGGTCCATCGTTCCGCTTTCGGGAAAGATGATCGCCCACGGCACCGTCGTGGCGCGACCCCACAGCTCGCCGTTCACGAAATTGGCGAGGCGGCCAAAGAAGAGGCCGAAGGGCACAACGCACGCGACATAGTCGCAAAAGCGCAGAAAGCTGAGCTTCTCCTTGCGCGTTACATACCAGATCGCGACCAGCACGCCGAGTACGCCGCCGTGCAGCGACATGCCGCCGTCCCAGAGGCGGAAGACTGCGGCGGGATCGCGGATATAGGATTCCAGATTGTAGAACAGGACATAGCCGATGCGTCCGCCCAGGATGATTCCGAGCATTGCATAGAAGATCATGTCGTCGGCGTGACGGCGCGCCATCGGCGAGCCCGGCTGGTCGATCAGCTTGGTAAGATACCAATAGCCGACGAAAATGCCCGCGAGATAGGCGAGGGCGTACCAACGGATCGGAAGCCCGAATACCGAAAAGGCAATCGCGCTATTGTCTCCCATCAGGTCATGGAAGTTCACATATTGCGTTGCTTCGGCTAGGGTTGCAAAAAGAAACATATATTCTCGGAACCTTCCCCAGGAGAGGCCTCCCCATAAGGGGTAAGCGCCACGAGACCAAGAGGAGAGATACAGGATGCCATCCGCGCTCGATCTGCGCCTGGACGCCGCATATGAACTGATCACCGGCCCCGGCGGGCCGATCCAGGTCGGATCCATCGAAAAGGACGGGCGTTCGCTGCCCTTCATCACCAATGCGCCGACGAATCTGGGCGACTATGTTGCGTTTTTTTGTGCGCAGCATGGCGACGCCACCTTTCTGGTCGAAGGCGATGAAAGGCTGAGCTTCAAACAGGTCTATGCCGCCGCGCGGAAAGTTGCGGCGGGACTGATCGAAACGCACGGCGTCGCGCGCGGCGACCGTGTCGGGCTGGCGATGCGCAATGCCAATGTCTGGTGCGTCAGCTACCTCGGCATCCTGCTTGCGGGCGGCTGCGCGACCCTGCTCAACGGCTGGTGGCAGGGCGGCGAGCTGGCCGCGGGAATCGAGGATGCGGAGGCGAAGCTGGTGATCGCCGATCCGCAGCGCGCGGCGCGACTGGCCGAACCCGGCGCGACGCACAGTGCCAAGGTCGTGACGCTCGACATCACGCGCCCGATCGCCGAAGCGATCGCGCCGGTCAGCGGCAGCGCCGACACCGCCTTGCCCGCGCTGACGGGTGATGATCTGGCGACGATTCTCTTTACCTCCGGTTCGACGGGTCAGTCGAAGGGCGCCTATTCGCGTCACCGTTCGGTGGTCCAGGCGATCTTCAACTATGTCACCCAGACCGCGAGCATCGTCCATCTTCTGACCGAAGACGGGCAGATGTCCGATATTCAGCCCGCGACGCTGATCTGCACCCCGCTGTTCCACGTCACCGCCGAAATCCCCGTGTTCCTGCAAAGCTTCGCGCTCGGCCGGAAGCTTGTGCTGATGCCGAAGTGGAATGCCGAAGAGGCGATGCGGCTGATCCAGGACGAACAGGTCAATTATTTCGTCGGCGTGCCGCTGATGAGCTACGAGATTCTCGTCCATCCGAACCGCAAGAATTACGATCTGTCGACGTGCAAGAGCTACGCCGGCGGCGGGGCGCCGCGCCCGCCCGAACATGTGAAGCGCCTGGCGACCGAAATGGGCGAGGGCAAGCCGCTGCTCGGCTATGGCCTTACCGAAACCAACGCCGTGGGCTGCGGCATCATCAACGAAAATTACGTCGAAAAGCCGCTTTCGACCGGCCCGGCGTCGAAACCGCTCGTCGATCTTGCGATCCTCGACGACAATGGCGCGGCGCTCGCGCAGGGACAGGTCGGCGAAGTATGCATCCGGTCGATCTGCAATTTCGAAGGCTATTGGAACAATCCGGCGGCGACCAAGGCGGCCTTTTTCGACAATGGCTATTTCCGCACCGGCGACCTCGGCTATCTTGATGCCGACGGCTATCTGTTCATCGTCGATCGCAAGAAGGACATCATCATCCGCGGCGGCGAGAATATCAGCTG
The DNA here is from genome assembly GCF_025727575.1 of Sphingopyxis sp. GC21. Taxonomy (NCBI): domain Bacteria; kingdom Pseudomonadati; phylum Pseudomonadota; class Alphaproteobacteria; order Sphingomonadales; family Sphingopyxidaceae; genus Sphingopyxis; species Sphingopyxis sp. GC21. The sequence continues at coordinate 541,164 of NZ_CP095845.1, forward strand.
TCAGGAGGTCGAGGCGGCGATCTACGAACATGCCGACGTCAACGAATGCGCGGTGTTCGGCCTGCCCGACGAGCGGCTGGGCGAAGTAGTCGGCGCTGTCGTGTGGCTGAAACCCGAGAGCAGCGTCGATGCAAACGAACTGACGGCCTTCCTGCAGGAGCGGCTGGCGGCGTTCAAGGTGCCCTATCGCATCTGGATGGCAACCGATGCGCTGCCGAAGCTGGGCAGCGAAAAGATCGACAAGGTCAGCCTGCGCAACAAATATCGCGAGGAATTTGCGGCTCAGCCCGCGGCATGATCGCAACGACGGCGTAACCGGAGAGGGAGCGGGAGCGAATGAGGGATATGGAAGAGGACCAGTCCCCCGTCGCCCCCGCGGCCGCCCCGCCGCCGCGCGTCTATCGCCATCGGCTGCCGACGCGGCTTTGGCACTGGATCAACGCCGCGACGCTGCTCGTCATGCTGATGAGCGGGCTGATGATCTTCAACGCGCACCCGCGCCTCTATTGGGGGCAATATGGCGCGAACTACGACCAGCCGTGGCTGTCGATCGGGTCGAAGGCGAATCGCGGCTACCTCCGCATTGCCGCGGTCGAGATCGACACGACGGGTGTGCTTGGCCGCTGGACCGACGCCAATGGTGCGACGAAGACCTGGGCCTTTCCGGGCTGGGCGACGATTCCCACCAGCTACAGCCTTGCCGACGGGCGGCGCTGGCACCTCTTCTTCGCCTGGGTGCTGGCGATCAGCCTGACGCTCTATATGCTGTGGACCGCGATCGGCGGGCATTTGCGCAAGGATCTGCACGTCCGGCGCCCCGAATGGTCGCCGGGGCATATCTGGCAGGATATCAAGGATCACGCCCGGCTGCGCTTTCCGACGGGCGAAGCGGCGGCGCGGTACAATATCCTGCAAAAGCTCAGCTATATCGGCGTGATCTTCGTGCTGCTGCCGCTGATGATCGCAACCGGGCTGACGATGTCGCCGGGGATGAACGCCGCGGCGCCGTGGCTGCTCGACCTGTTCGGCGGGCGCCAGTCGGCGCGCTCGATCCATTTCATCCTGGCCTGGGCGCTCGTCGCCTTCTTCCTCGTCCATATCGCGATGGTGCTGCTCGCCGGGCCGGTCAACGAACTGCGCTCGATGCTTACGGGCTGGTTCCGTCTGCCGGCCGACAAGCCTCGCGTGGGAGAAAACGCATGACCGGCCTGATCCTGCCGCGACGCGAACTGATCGTCCGCGCGGGCGGTATGGCGGCCGCGCTGCCGCTGCTCGCTGCGTGCGATCGGGTCAACGAGGCGCCCGCAGTGCGCAAGATCCTGTCGATGGGCGAGGAGATGAACCGCGCCAGCCAGCGGGCGCTGACGGATCGCGACGCCCTCGCCCCCGAATATGGCCGCGCCGACCTGTCGCCCGTCTTTCGCGCCAACGGCACCCGCCTGCCCGAAGGGGCAGACTATGCCGCGCACGCCGCGAACGGCTTTGCCGACTGGCGTGTTCGCGTATCGGGGCTGGTCGCGCGGCCCTTGTCGCTGTCGCTCGCCGATTTGCGGGCGATGCCGCAACGTCGGCAGATCACCCGCCACGACTGCGTCGAGGGATGGAGCGCGATCGCCGAATGGATGGGGCCGCAACTGCGCCAAGTGTTGGCAGCGGCAGGGGTGCGCGATGCGGCGCGCTATATCGTCTTTCATTGTGCCGACCGGATCGGAGGCGCGGCTTATTATGAAAGCTGCGACATGGTCGATGCGCTTCATCCGCAAACCATCCTTGCGTGGGCGCTCAACGGATCGGTATTGCCGATCGCCAACGGCGCGCCGTTGCGGCTGCGGATCGAGCGGCAGCTCGGTTACAAGCATGCCAAATATCTGACCGGCATCGAAGCGGTCGCCAGCCTCGAAAAGGTGGGGGCGGGGAAGGGCGGCTTCTGGGAAGACCGCATTGATTATGAATGGTATGCGGGTATTTAGGGGGCCGCAGGGGGCAGGCAAGACGCAAAAAAAGGTCGCACCCATGTCCATTCTCCGCCCGTTCCTGGCCCGCGTCATCCGTCACGGCCAGCTGACCGTCCTGTCGCCGGACGGGAGCAGCGAAAGCTTCGGCGCGCCAGCCGCCGGCTATCCCGAAGTGACGGTGCGTTTTACCACGCGAAAGGGGATGCGCCGCATCATCCTCGATCCGCGGCTCGGCGCCGCCGAAGCCTTCATGGACGGCGAGATGGAGATCGTTCAGGGCGATATCATGGAGCTGATCGGCCTGCTGCGCGCGAACACGCCGTGGGACCGCGGCGCAAAGCTCAAGGACAAGACCGCGCTCGGCGAATGGATCGAGGGGATGAAGACGCGGCTCAATTCGATCAACCGCCGGCGCTCGTCGCGCGCGAATGTCGCGCATCATTACGACATCGGCAACGACCTCTACCGCCTCTTCCTCGACAGCGACATGCAATATAGCTGCGCCTATTGGCCGCGCCCCGACATGACGCTGGAGGAGGCTCAGGCGGCGAAAAAGGCGCATATCGCGGCCAAGCTGGCGCTCGCGCCGGGGCAGCGCGTGCTCGACATCGGCTGCGGATGGGGCGGCATGGCGATCGCCCTCGCGCAGCTCGAACGGGTCGAGGTGCTGGGGATCACCCTGTCCGAAGAACAGCTCGCGCTCGCCCGCGAACGCGCCACGGCGGCGGGTGTGGCCGACCGGGTGCGCTTCGAACTGATCGACTATCGCGACCTTGCCGAGCGCGAGGTCGGGGGTTTCGACCGGATCGTGTCGGTGGGCATGTTCGAACATGTCGGCGCCGCCAATTTCGAAACCTTCTTTCGCGCCTGCGCCAATCTGATGACCGCCGACGGCGTGATGCTGCTCCACACCATCGGCCGTTTCGGTAAACCCGGCGCGACCGACGCCTTCACGCGCAAATATATCTTCCCCGGCGGCTATATCCCCGCGCTCAGCGAAACGGTCGCGGCGAGCGAAAAGAGCCGGCTGATCGTCACCGACGTCGAAACGCTGCGGCTGCATTATGCGCTTACGCTGCGCCAATGGTATGCGCGCACGCTGGCGCATCGGGGCGAGATCGTCGCCATGATGGACGAACGCTTCTATCGCATGTGGACCTTCTACCTGGCCGGCGCCACCGCGGCCTTCGAAAGCGGCGGGATGGGCAATTACCAGATCCAGTTCGCCCGCAGCCGCCACGCCCTGCCGCTGACCCGCGACTATATGGCTGAAGCCGAGGGGCATTATCTTTAGCCTCGCGATGGGAAGGGCGACAGGGGTCTGCTTCGGGGTGGAAGGGGACTTCGCCGCTCACCGCTTCGTGTTCCCCGGCGAAAGCCGGGGTCCAGGGCGTCGAACGCTGACGTCGGTGCCGTAAAGCCCTAGGCCCCGGCCTTCGCCGGGGAACACATATAGATGCTGGGCTCCACCTCAGTCGTCATCCCGGACTTGATCAGGGATCCATTATTCCGACGCTGCGTGAATGGATCCCTGATCAAGTCCGGGATGACGAAGGAAAATAAGTCCGCAACCGGTCGGATGCCGCCATTTCATCCCAGAAAGTCGCTGTCCTACAAAACCGGGTCGCGCTAGCCTCCTGTTTATGCCGTTTATTTCCACCCATATTGATCGCTTCGCCGCTTCGCCGCTTCGCCGCTTCGCCGCTTCGCCGCTTCGACCCGATCGCCCCTAAAGCGAAGAGGGAGATAGTTTGACCCTGCGCCTCGGTTCTCTTGTCGCGTTTGGGCTGCCGTTGAGGCCGCCAGCGGCTGCGCGACTATGATTTGCGCGTGAAGTTTCGCAGTTTTCCGTCTCTTTTTCCGATCGGGCCGTTGCGCCGCGTCGGCAGTCCTGCTAGCCGCGCCCGCGTCATTTCCCGCCAGAAGGTGCTGCCATGTCCGAATCCATCAAGCGCGTCGTCCTTGCCTATTCAGGGGGACTCGACACCAGCGTCATCCTGAAATGGCTGCAGGTCACCTATGGGTGCGAGGTGGTGACCTTCACCGCCGATCTGGGACAGGGCGAGGAACTCGAACCGGCGCGGGCCAAGGCCGAGCTGATGGGGATCAAGCCCGAGCATATCTATATCGACGATGTGCGCGAGGAATTCGTGCGCGACTTCGTTTTCCCGATGATGCGCGCCAATGCGCGTTATGAAGGCGATTATCTGCTCGGCACGTCGATCGCGCGGCCGTTGATTTCGAAGCGGCTGGTCGAAATCGCGCGCGAAACGGGCGCCGACGCGGTGGCGCACGGCGCGACGGGCAAGGGCAATGACCAGGTGCGCTTCGAACTGTCCTGTTATGCGCTCAACCCCGACATCAAGGTGATCGCGCCGTGGCGCGAATGGGATCTGACGAGCCGCACCGCGCTGATCGACTTCGCCGAAAAGAACCAGATTCCGGTGCCGAAGGACAAGCGCGGCGAAAGCCCCTTCTCGACCGACGCGAACCTGCTGCACACGTCCTCGGAAGGCAAGGTGCTCGAGGATCCGTGGCAGGAAACGCCCGATTACGTCTATTCGCGCACCGTGAATCCCGAGGATGCACCCGACGCGCCCGAATATATCACGATCGATTTCGAACGCGGCGATGGCGTCGCGCTCAACGGTCAGGCGATGTCGCCCGCGACGCTGCTTGCGGCGCTCAACGACCTTGGCCGCAAGCATGGCATCGGCCGCCTCGACCTCGTCGAAAACCGCTTCGTCGGCATGAAGTCGCGCGGTATGTACGAAACGCCGGGCGGCGAAATCTATGCCCGGGCGCATCGCGGGATCGAAAGCATCACGCTCGATCGCGGCGCGGCGCACCTAAAGGACGAGCTGATGCCGAAATATGCCGAGCTCATCTACAATGGCTTCTGGTTCGCGCCCGAGCGCGAGATGCTGCAGGCCGCGATCGACCACAGTCAGGAAAAGGTGAGCGGCACCGTCCGCCTGAAGCTCTACAAGGGCAATGCCAGCGTCGTCGGCCGCAAGTCGCCGAACAGCCTCTACAGCGAAGCGCATGTAACGTTCGAGGATGATGCCGGCGCTTATGACCAGAAGGATGCGGCGGGCTTCATCAAGCTGAACGCGCTGCGTCTCAAGTTGCTCGCGAAGCGCGATCGGTGACGCAGACGGGCAAGACGGCGATCCGGCAGGCCCGGGTGCCGTGGCGCTTTGTGCTGTTCACCGTCCTGCTCGCCGACATACTGCTCTTTCATCTGCGCTTCGCTTGGCCCGAGGCGGCGCTGCTCGGCTTCGTCGCCGCAGCACTGGTCTTCTTCGCAACGCTGGTGCCGCTGTTCCGCGACGGCAATGGCGCGATCCGCGAACAGGCCCAGCGCAACGATCCCGATCAGCTCATCTCGCTCGCGATCACCGTCGCGGTGCTGATGCTTGTGCTGTTCGGCGTCGGCTTCATTCTCCACGGCCGCGCCGACGCGCCGCTGCTCTGGCAGAAGATTTTGGTGCTCGGCACGCTGCTCGTCGCCTGGCTGTTCTTCAACATGGTGTTCGCGCTGCACTATGCGCATCTGTTCTACGCGCCCGATCGCAAGGGCGAGTATCGCGGCGGCATCGAATTTCCCGGCGAGCGCCAGCCCGGATATTGGGATTTCGCCTATTTCGCCTACACGCTGGGGATGACCTTTCAGACCAGCGATGTGGAGATCCACAGCCCGCATTGGCGCCGCATCGCGCTGGTCCAGAGCTTTGCCGCTTTCGTCTTCAACATCGGCGTCATCGCTTTCACGATAAACAGTCTCAGCGGCGGTTGAACCGGATTGCCGGGCCGATGGTCGCGCGACATGCCGTTTCCGGTCTTCATTTCCGGTCGCCTATGCTAATTTGCGGCATGGGGCGGACTCGGAGAACAGCATATGGATGCGCCGCCCGCCCATGATTCCGCCCGTCACGAATGGATGCCCTGCCTTGTCTGGCTGCCACGCTTTGCCCTGATCGTAACGACGCATGGCATCGCCACGCGCCTGCTACTGCCCGGCGCTTATTACGTGCGCTGGTCGCGCTCGCTGGGCCGGAAAATCTATCGCCGTCGCCATTAACTTCCTTTGGAAAGTATATTGTCTCGATTTCGCGAACGAATGGCACTGAATTTCACAAATAACGGCTTAGCATGACGTCACATCCTGCGCTAAGGGCGACGTCATGACCGCCATGCGCTTTTTTTCGGACAATGCCGCCGCCGTCCATCCCGCCGTAATGGAGGCGCTCGTCGCCGCCAATCATGTCGACACCGCCTATGACGGCGACGCGATCAGCCGGTCGCTCGACGCGGCCTTTTCAGACCTGTTCGAAACCTCTTGCGAGGTGGTGTGGATCGCGACCGGCACCGCGGCGAACAGCATCATCCTCGCCCATTTCGTGCGGCCGTGGCAGGGCATCCTCTGCTATGAAGAGGCGCATATCGAAGTCGACGAATGCGGCGCGCCGACCTTCTATTCGGGCGGCGCCAAGCTGATGACGCTGCCGGGCGCGGGCGCGAAGATCGACGCCGATGCGCTGAAGGCGCGGATCGCCGGTATCCGCAGGGATGTGCATCAGGTGCAGCCCGCCGCGATCAGCATCACCAACGCCACCGAATATGGCCTGGCGTGGCGGCCGGACGAAGTGCGCGAAATCAGTGAAATAGCGCGCGCCAATGGCATGAAGCTGCATATGGATGGCGCGCGTTTTGCCAATGCAGTCGCCTTCGCCGGCTGTTCGCCCGCCGATGTGACGTGGCGCGCGGGAGTCGATGCGCTGTCGTTCGGTTTCACCAAAAATGGTGCGATGATGGCCGAGGCACTGGTTTTCTTTGGTGGCAGCGGCGGGGCGGGGGTGCGCGAGCTCAAGAAGCGCGGCGGACATCTGCTCAGCAAGGGACGCTTCGTCGCAGCGCAGATTCGCGCGATGCTGAAGGACGATCTGTGGCTCGCCAATGCGCGCGCCGCCAACGCCGGCGCGCAGGCGCTCGCGCAGGCGTGCGGCGACCGGCTGATGCACCCCGTCGAGGCGAACGAACTCTTCGTGCGGCTGAGCGCCGAGGAAGCCGCCGACCTGCGCGCCCGGGGCTTCGACTTTTACGATTGGGGCGAGGGCGCCGCTCGTCTTGTCACGAGCTGGGACCAGGATGCCGCCGCAGTGGCGCCGCTCGCCGCCGCGATCGCGGCGCTATGACCGCACCGTCGGCGTCGCTGCTCAGCCCGCGCGTCCTGCTTCCCTTTGCGCTGGTAACGCTGATCTGGGGGTCGACCTGGATCGTCATCAAGGGACAGCTTGGCATCGTACCGCCGAGCTGGTCGGTCACCTATCGTTTTGCGGTTGCGGCGGCGGCAATGTTCGCCTTTGCCGTCGTCCGCCGTGAGCAATTGATGCCGGGTCCGCGCGCGCTGGCATTTGCCGCCATGCTCGGCGTCGCGCAATTCGCCTTCAACTTCAATTTCGTCTACCGCGCCGAACAGCATATCACGTCGGGGCTGGTGGCGGTGCTGTTCGCGTTGCTGATCGTTCCCAACACGTTGCTTGGCCGCCTGTTCCTCCGCACGCCGGTCGAGGGGCGCTTTCTGGCGGGGGCGGGGATTGCGATCGTCGGGGTGGCGATGATGATCCTGCACGAATATCGCGCCGCCGCGCTCGACGCGCACGCCGTGCTGATCGGAACCGCGCTCACCCTGTCGGGGGTGCTCAGCGCCTCGATTTCCAATGTGATGCAGGGGACGCATTTCGCGCGCGCGCAGTCGATGATCGTGATGATCGCGTGGGCCATGCTGTTCGGCGCGCTTGCCGACGGCGCCTTTGCGTGGATCACCACCGGTCAGCCGCAGATCGACGCGACGCCGGCCTATATCGGCGGCGTCTTCTATCTCGGCGTCATTGCGAGCGCAGTGACCTTTCCGCTCTATTTCGGCGTCATCCGCGCGGTGGGGCCGGGCCAGGCGGCGTGGTCGAGCGTGCTCATACCGATCATCGCGATGGGCTTTTCGACCGCGCTCGAGGGGTATCACTGGGCGCCGCTGTCGATCGCGGGCGGCGCGGTCGCGCTTGTCGGACTGGTGATCGCGGTCGCGAAACGGCCTGCCAAACCCTCCGTCAGCGGCAATATGGTGTCGATGCCGGTCGAGAGCGACTAGCCCGCGCTGATCCGTTCGATATCGGCGCCGACCGCCTGCAGCTTTTCCTCCAGCCGCTCATAGCCGCGGTCGAGGTGATAGACGCGGTTGACCTCGGTCTGGCCCTGCGCCGCCAGCCCCGCGATGATCAGGCTCATCGATGCGCGCAGGTCGGTCGCCATCACCGGCGCGCCGACCAGATGATCGACGCCGCGGACGATCGCGGTGCGGCCCTTGACCTGGATGTCGCAGCCCATGCGCGCGAGTTCGGGGACGTGCATGTAGCGGTTTTCAAAGATCGTCTCGGTGAACAGCGAGGCGCCCGTACCGAGCGTCGCCATCGCCATGAACTGCGCCTGCATGTCGGTGGCAAAGCCGGGGTAGGGCGCGGTCGATAGCGTGACGGGCTCGGCGCGGCCGTCCATAGCGACGCGGATCCCGGCCTTGGTCGTCTCGACCGTCGCACCGGCTTCGCGCAGCGCGGCGAGCGTCGCTTCCATCTCGTCGGCCTTGGCACCGACCAGTTCGACATCGCCCTGGGTGATCACCGCGGCGCAGGCGTAGCTGCCCGCCTCGATGCGGTCGGCCATCACGCGATAGGTCGCGCCATGCAGGCGGTCGACGCCTTCGATCGTCAGCGTTTCGGTCCCGATGCCGTCGATATGCGCGCCCATCGCGACCAGGCAGTTGCACAGATCGACGATCTCGGGCTCGCGCGCGGCGTTTTCGAGAACGCAGGTGCCCTTGGCGAGAACTGCCGCCATCACCGCATTTTCGGTCGCGCCGACCGAGACGACGGGGAAGGTGAACTTGCCGCCGGCAAGGCGCCCGCCGGGGGCGACGGCCTTCACATAGCCCGACGCGAGCTCGATCTCGGCGCCGAACGCTTCCAGCGCCTTCAGATGCAGGTCGATCGGGCGATTGCCGATGGCGCAGCCGCCCGGCAGCGACACGGTGGCTTCGCCCGCGCGCGCGAGCAGCGGGCCGAGCACGAGGATCGACGCGCGCATCTTGCGGACGATGTCATAGGGTGCGACGGTCGAGGTCAGCGTCGTCCCGCGCGCGGTCATCACGCGGCCGAAATCCTCGGGCCGCGATCCTTCGATCGTCGTCGAACAGCCGAGCTGGTTGAGCAGATGCCCGAAGCCATCGACGTCGGCGAGCCGCGGCAGGTTGCGCAGGGTCAGCGGCTCGTCGGTCAGCAGCGCACAGGGTAGAAGGGTGAGCGCGGCGTTCTTGGCGCCCGAGATGGGGATACGGCCCTTGAGTCGCTGGCCGCCGCGAATGACGATCTGATCCATCGGGCGTCTTTAGCGGATGCGTGGGTGCGTGCAAGCGGATGCGGTGGTCGGGTTGCGACCGAAGTACGATATTTACGGCATCGTCATCCCGGACTTGCACCCCGGCTTGCGCCGGCGAACGCAAGGCGATTTGCCGCAACGTCCGCTCTCCAACCCAATGCCGCCAATCCGCCAAACGCCGCCGCAGTCGCCACCGACCCGCCATTTGTTGCAGCTTGCCAGCGGCGCCGCGCTCGGCCAGACGGTTTTGAAATGAAACCAGAGGAGCGATGCATGAGCGGCGATTTCGATCAGGTGCGGGTCAGGCTGGCGACGGGGGTCGAACTCGACGTTGTTGATATGGGGCCGCGCGATGCGCCGGTGCTGATATTCCTCCACGGCTTTCCCGAATCGCACCGCACCTGGCGCTTTCAGCTGCCGCATTTCGCGCAGCATTTCCGCTGCATCGCGCCCGATCAGCGCGGCTATCGCGGGTCGTCGAAGCCGCAGGACGCCGCCTCCTACACCCCCGACAAGCTGATCGCCGATATCTTTGCGCTCGCCGACGCGCTGGACGTCGGCGATTTTACGGTCGTCGGGCATGATTGGGGTGGGGCGATCGCGTGGGGCGTGGCGCTCGGCGGTCAGCCAGGAGGGCTGCATCCCGAATGGTCGGGCCGCGTCACGCGGGCGGTCATCGCCAATGCGCCGCACCCTGCGATCTTTCAGCGCCTGCTGCTGACCAATGCCGAGCAGCGCGCCGCGAGCCAGTATATCCGCACCTTCCGCGATCCTGCCAGCGATGCGATTATCGAGGAGCATGGCATCGCGGGCATCCTTGCCCATGCCTTTGCGGGCAGGGTGCCGAGCGGCGGGATCCAGCCGCCCGACGAGATCGCCCGGCTGCTCAAGGATTGGGAGGATCGCGACACCTGCCGCGCAATGATCAACTGGTATCGCGGTTCGCCCGCCAATGTGCCCGCAATGGACGACCCCTATGCCGAGCCGCCCGCGATGCCTTTTCCGAAGCTGACGATCCCGACGCTGGTCGTCTGGGCGCTCGACGATGTCGCGCTGCCCCCGTGCAATCTCGACGGGATCGAAGAACTGGTGCCCGATATCTCCATCGTGAAGGTGCCGGGCTGCGGCCATTTTGTGCCTTGGGAAGCGCCCGATGCGGTCAACGCCGCGATGGACGAATTTCTCGCCGCAAACTGACCCGCGTCGCCGTTTAGCGGAGCCCGAAAAACGGCGGACGACTATAACAGTCGCCCGCCGGAGGGGTCGGTTTTGGGGTGCACCTTCAGTCCGTCCACTGGTTTGCGACCCAAAAACTGAAGGTGCGATTTAACCATAGATTTGGCCTATATTGCAGGCTTTCAGATTCTCCCGCATTCGGCATATTCGCTGGATGAACGCGGGAGAAGTCAGGGCAATCGCCAAGGTCGACCGGATCGACGGCCCGAGCAGTTGGACGGTGTCTGGCGATTGTCACATGCTGATCCTTTACGAAGCGGGCAGCTACCACTGGCTCGAGACCTGGCTCGACGGACGGCGAACATCGCTTGGCGATCCGATCCCCGGCGAAATGTGGCTGGCGCCCTTCGGTCACGAATATCGTGCGACGGCGCAGGGCGGCGCGGTGCGTAGCATCGAGGTCGAAATTCCGCACCACCGGCTCGCCGTTTCGCCCCATGCGCGGGCGATCGCGGGGCATGACGATCCGGCGATGGCGGCGCTCGCCCGCGCGCTCGCGGCGGGCGATGCCCAGGCGGGCGACGCGCTCATCGCCGCGATCGCCGAACGGCTCGCAACCACGGCAACGCTTCCGGTACAGCCGGGCATCGCGCGGCGCATCGACGATCTGATGCGTTATATCCAGAAGGGCCTCGAAACCCAGCTGTCGGTGCACGAACTTGCCGAGGAAGCCGGCATGTCGGTCAATAATCTGATCGTCCAGTTCGCGCGCGCGACGGGGCGCACGCCGGCGCAATATGTGCTGCATCAGCGGCTGCGCCGCGCCTGCTGGTTTCTGCTCAACCGGCCGCTGAGCGTCGCCGAAATCGCCTTTGCAACCGGCTTTTCGAGTCACGCGCATCTTTGTTCTGTGTTTCGGCGCAGGCTTGCTATGTCTCCCGGCCAGTGGCGCAAACTTATGAAGGGGAGGGCGAGCGTCGATGGCGAGGACCAATCTGTTTCGGGCGCGTGACGCGCACGGCCATGCGCCAGTCACCTATATCGAGCTGTTCTTCGACCTCGTTTTCGTCTTCGCGATAACCCAGCTTTCGCACGGTCTGCTCGCGCATCTGTCGCTGATGGGGGCGTTGCAGGCGCTGATCCTGCTGTTCGCGGTCTGGTGGGTGTGGATTTACACGACCTGGGTTGCGAACTGGCTCAACCCCGACCGCGCCAATGTCCGCCTGATGCTGATCCTGCTGATGCTCGCGGGGCTCGCGCTGTCGAGTGCCATTCCCTACGCGTTCGGCAAGAATGGCTGGCTGTTCGCCGCCGCTTATTGTTCGATGCAATTGGGGCGGTCGCTTTATGTCGTCTGGGCAAGCTGGGGGATCCACGACGGGCGCGCACGCAATTTCGCGCGCATCGCCTTCTGGTCGCTGCTCACCCTGCCCCTGTGGATCGCGGGCTGCTTCGCCGATGCCGAGGTGCGGATGCTGTGCTGGGCGGCGGCGCTCGCCATCGAATATGCCGGTCCCTTCGCCTTTTTTGCGACGCCAGGGCTGGGCCGGTCGAACGCGGCTGACTGGGACATCGCCGGGGCGCATATGGCCGAACGCTGCGCGCTGTTCATCATCATTGCGCTGGGTGAGGGGGTGCTCGTCACCGGCGCGACCTTTGCGACGTTGCCACAGGACGCGCTCCACTGGACGGCTTTCGTGACCTGCTTCCTGGGCAGCGCGGCGCTGTGGTGGCTCTATTTCGACACCGGCGCGGTGCGCGGGAGCAAGCTGATCGAGGTGAGCGGCGACGCCGGCCTTCTCGCGCGCAACGCCTATACCTATTGGCATATCCCGATCGTCGCGGGGCTCGTCGTCTCGGCGGTCGCCGACGAAATGCTGCTCGCCCACCCCAAGGGGCATATCGAGCCGGCCTATCTCGCCGTTGCCGTCGGCGGCGCGCTGCTCTTCCTCGTCGGCAATATGGGGTTCAAGCGCGCGACGAACGATCGGCCGCTGCCGCCCTTTTCGCATATGCTCGGCTGCGCGCTGCTGCTCGCGATCGGCGCCGCGGCCTGGTTCGGCCATTGGCAGCCGCTGACGCTCGGCATGGGAATTTTCGGCGCGCTGTTGTTCACCGCGATCTGGGAATGGGGATCGCTCAACGGCGGCTGGCAGCGCTGGGCGCCCGGGCTCGGCCGCTTGTTCGGCGCCGATCCCGATGCCTAGCCGGATGTTTCAGGGGAGGAATCCATGTCGCACACCATGATCATGCTCATCGCCGCGCTGGCCCTGCTGGTCCTGCTACGCCTGTCCATTCGCGATGCCGCCCGCGCGACCCGGCTTTTTCTGGTCCTGTGGTTGGTCGTATCGGTCGCCAATCTGCTCTTCGGCGTGCTTTCCGCCGGCTATGGCTGGGACGAGGAGGCGACGGTGTGGCTGCTCGTCTTCGGCGTCCCCGCGGCTTTCGCGCTGATCACGAAGCGGTTCAGGGTGCGGGATTGATCAGGCAGCCATTGGCGCCGGCATAGCGCGCGCTGCGTGATGCGAGCAGCGGCACGCTGCCCGTCACCGTCTTCGTCGCCGGATCGTCGCTGAGCGACACCAGTTCCATGCCGGGTTCGAAGTCCGTCTGGCAACTGTCGAGGCTGCGTCCCTGGACATAGCGGCACGAACAACCGACGCGCGCGGCATAGGCCGAGCCGAGTTCGGCCTGCGCCTTGAACGACGGAAATTGCCAGATCAGGAAGATCAGCAACAGGGCGCCGAACCCCGCAGCCCACGGCAGGCAGCCGCCCCAACGGCTCGCCCGGCGCTTGCGGCCGTGCAGGCGGCGCGGCACGTCGGGGCGCTCGCCGGTCGGTGTCGGCGCCGCGGCAGGTTCGCCCGTTGCCGTTTCGGGTGGGTTGGTGTTACTCACGGGCGGCCATGATCACGAAAAAACTCTTGCTGGCAAGTGCCGCGCTCGCGCTTCTGGGTGGCTGGTCGCTGACGCACGCCGCCGGTCAGGGCAGCATGGCGCCGCCCGCACCAGCACCGCGGCTGGGCGCGTCGATCGACGATGTCGTGCCGGTCGCTGCGTCGCCCGCGCTCCCGGCGCTCGATCCGGTGGTGAAGGCGAAGGCCGATGCGCTGTTCGACGATGCCGGCGATGTCGGCGAGACGCGCGCGCTGTTGGTCCTGCGCGACGGCAAGCCAATCTACGAACGCTATGGCGCCGGCTTCGGCCCCGATACCAAGCTTATCAGCTGGTCGATGGCCAAGAGCATCACCGCGGTGCTGACCGGTTTTCTGGTCGCCGACGGCCAATTGTCGCTCGATGGCCCGGCGCCAGTCGCGGCGTGGCAACGCAGCGGCGATCCGCGCGGCACGATCGCGCTCAGGGATCTGTTGCACATGTCATCGGGCCTTGAGCATGTCGAGGAAGGCGACCCGGTGTGGCGCGGCGACACGGTCGACATGTTGTTCGGCAAGGGCGCGCAGGATATGGCCGCCTTTGCCGAGGGCAAGCCCGCTATCGCCAAACCGGGTGAAGTCTTCAACTATAGTTCGGCGACCAGCGTCATCCTTGCCGATATCCTGACCGATGCACTGACCCCGTCCTCGAACCCCGACGCGCGGCGCGACGCGATGCTCGATTTCATTCACGGCCGTTTGACCGAGCCGCTGGGGATGACCAGCCTGACCCCCGAATTCGATGCGCATGGCACGATGGTCGGCGGATCGATCATGCACGCGACCGCACGCGACTATGCGAAGTTCGGCGAATTCCTGCGCAATCATGGTGTTGCGAACGGCCAGCGCCTGCTCCCCGAAACCTGGATGCGCTTCATGCTGACGCCGTCGCCCAACGATGCCGGCTATGGCGGGCACATCTGGCTCAATCGCGCGCGGCCCGCGGGCGTGGGGGCAGCGCTATGGCCCGATCGCGGGCCGAACGACCTGTTCGCCTGCATCGGGCATCAGGGGCAATATATCATCGTGTCGCCGTCGCAGCGGATCACGATGGTGCGGCTCGGCATAACGAAGGACAAGCAGTTCCCGGCGCTCCGCCGCCATCTCGCCGATCTGACTGCCGCGCTCTAAGGCGCTACGCCGCGATCGTCAGAGCAGGAATTCGCCGGTCAGCGTCGTGACGCAGCGACCCGAAAGCTCGACCTGATCGCCGTCGATATGACAGCCGACTCGCCCGCCGCGCTCGCTCGCCTGCCAGGCGGTAAAGCGGTCGCGCGCCAGTCGGCGCGTCCAATAAGGGGTAAGGACGCAGTGCGCCGACCCGGTGACGGGATCTTCATCGATCCCCGCGCTTGGCACGAACACGCGGCTCACGACATCGGCGCCTGCTGGGTCGCCCGCGCCGTCGGCGGTGGCGATCGCCTGTACGTCGCCCAGCGCCTTGAGCGCCGCCATGTCGGGCGCCAGCGCGCGCACCTCGCGCGGATCGGCATAGACGAGCAGCGCATAGCGCCCCTCATGCCACAGCGTTTCGACCGGCGACCCGCCGACCGCGGCCGCGATCTTCGCCAGCGGCTTGGGTTCGGGGCGATAGGCGGGCAGGCGCATGCGATATCCGTCCTCGTCATCGCGCGCGACAACGAGGATGCCCGCGTGGCGCGTGCGAAAACGCATGTCGCCGCGCCACTGGGCGGTGGTCAGCAGCACATGTCCGCTCGCCAGCGTCGCGTGGCCGCACAGCGCGACCTCTTGCTTGGGCGTGAACCAGCGCAGTTCGTAATCGGCCTCGCTCGTTTCGTCGGGAACGACGAAGGCGGTTTCGGACAGATTATTCTCCCCCGCGATCGCCTGAAGCATCGCGTCGCTCATCCACTCATCAAGCGGCATGACGGCCGCCGGATTTCCCTCGAACGCCCGCTCGGCAAAGGCGTCGACGCGCGTGATCGGCAGGCGGCGCCAGCTCATGGGTAGAGCAGTCCGCTCGTCCAGCCATCGCCCGCGCGCACGAACAACGTGCGTTCGTGCAGGCGATGCGCCCGGTCCTGCCAGAATTCGATTCGCTCGGGCGTCACGCGCCAGCCCGACCAGCGTGGCGGACGCGGCACGTCCTGTCCTTCGAAGCGCGCCTGCATTTCGGCAAAGCGGCTTTCGAAGCTTTCACGCGCGTCGAGCGGACGCGACTGCTGGCTGGCCCAGGCGCCGAGCTGGCTGTCGCGGCTGCGCGTCGCGAAATAGGCATCGGCGGTTGCGTCGTCGACGGTCGATACCGGGCCTTCGATGCGAATCTGTCGGCGCAGCGACTTCCAGTGAAAGAGCAGTGCGACATGCGGGTTCGCCGCAAGTTCGCCGCCCTTGCGGCTGTCGAGATTGGTGTAGAAGACGAACCCGTCGGGGCCATGCCCTTTCAGCAGGACCATCCGCACCGACGGATGGCCGTCCGCCGTCGCGGTCGCCAGCGCCATCGCATTGCTGTCATTGGGTTCACTCGCGCGTGCCTCGCCATACCATAGGTCGAATAGCGCGAAAGGATCGGTCGTCGTCATGCCGGCTCAATACTCCGCGTCGCGCCTCTGGTCGAGCAAAAGCGTCGGGAACTTGACCCTCTGCGCGGCCATTACCACATGGCTCGCAATCGGCCCTTCACGGCCAGTCACTTATCGGGCTACAGGAGACAGATGGCAGATCCCTATTCCACCCTCGGCGTGGCGAAAAACGCGAGCGAAGCGGAAATCAAATCCGCTTATCGCAAGCTTGCAAAAGAGCTGCATCCCGACCGGAACAAGGAAAATCCGAAGGCGTCGGAGAAATTCTCCGACGTCACCAAAGCCTATGACCTGTTGTCCGACAAGGAAAAGCGCGCGCAGTTCGATCGCGGCGAAATTGATGCAGAGGGCAATCCCGCCATGCCGTTCGGTTTCGGAGGTGGCGGCGGCGGCTTTCGGGGCGACCCGCGCGGCGGGCCGCAGGGGGGCTTCGGCGGTTTTGGTGGCGAGGGCGCCGACTTCGGCGACATATTCGAAGGCCTGTTCGGCGGTCGCGGTGGTGGCGGCGGATTTGGTTTCGGCGGGGGACGCAGCGCACCGCCGCAAAAAGGCGCCAATGTCGCCTATCGGCTGAGCGTTTCGTTCGTCGACGCGGCGACCCAGGCGATGCAGCGGATTACGCTTGCCGACGGCAAGACGATCGACCTCAAGCTGCCGGCCGGGGTCGAAACCGGAACGCAGATGCGCCTCGCGGGCAAGGGGCAGCCGGGGCCCGGGGGCAATGGCGACGGCATCGTAACTATCAGCGTCAAGGATCAT
Source organism: Sphingopyxis sp. GC21 (assembly GCF_025727575.1). Classification (NCBI taxonomy): domain Bacteria; kingdom Pseudomonadati; phylum Pseudomonadota; class Alphaproteobacteria; order Sphingomonadales; family Sphingopyxidaceae; genus Sphingopyxis; species Sphingopyxis sp. GC21. Next base: position 557,961 of record NZ_CP095845.1, read on the forward strand.
CCCTTCTACGAACGCGATGGCGACAATATCCGGCTCGACTTGCCGATCACGCTGAACGAAGCGGTCAAGGGCGCGAAGATCAAGGTGCCGACCGTCGACGGACCGGTGATGTTGTCGATCCCAGCGGGTTCCTCGTCGGGCAAGGTGATGCGCCTCAAGGGCAAGGGGTTCAGCAGCAAGGGCGGCGGCCGCGGCGACCAGCTCGTCCGGTTGATGGTGGACATTCCTTCGGGCGACACCGCGCTCGAAAAGGCGCTCGAAGGTTGGACCGATACGCGGCCGGTGCGGGCCGATCTTGGCGTGTGATGTGTGGTTGAACGTCCCGGGCAGCAAGACGCCGCAGCGCTCGAACGTCAGGTCGCCGAAGAGGTCGGCAGGGAATTTCTGGCCGAAGGCCACTCGCCCCATTCGCCCGAGGCACGCGCCGAGCGCGCCAAGCGCATGCACCTTCGCGGGCGGGCGCAGGGCGTCATCGAACGCGGACGCGAAACGCTCGGCCCCGGGACGCGTATCTTTCGCGTCGCGCGCCGGGTGGTGGTCGGCACATACACCGACGGGTTCATCCACGCCGGAAATCTTGCCTATCTTGCGCTGATCGCGCTCTTTCCCTTCTTCATCCTGCTCGCTGCGGTGCTCAGTCTCGTCGGTGGCGCTTATGGCAGCGAGCGGGCGATCGAAGCCGTCTTTTCGACGATGCCGCCGTCGGTTGCGCGCGCGCTCGCGGGGCCGATCGCCGAGGTGATGAGCGCGCGGACGGGCATTTTCCTCTGGCTCGGCGCGCTCGTCGCGCTGTGGACCGTCGGCAGCCTGATCGAAACGATCCGCGACATCTTGCGCCGCGCCTACGGCACCCATTTTTCCAAAGGCTTTTTCCACTATCGGCTGGTGTCGATCGGCATCATCACCGGCGCGGTCGTGCTGATGCTGATCTCGTTCAGCTTGCAGGTACTGATTGTCGGCATCGAACAGTTCGTCGAACGCGTCCTGCCCTCTGCCTATCAGTCGGCGGGCGTCGTCGCCATTTCGCGCGGCGTATCGGGGCTGGGGCTGTTCGCCGCCATCTATTTTCTCTTCCTGTCGCTGACGCCGTCGAAATATCGCGGGCGACAATTTCCCAAATGGCCCGGCGCGCTCTTCACCACCCTGTGGTGGATGGCGGTCACTCTGGCGCTTCCGCCTTTGCTCGCCAGCCTGTTCCGCTATGACGCGACCTACGGCAGCCTTGCCGGCGTCATGATCGCGCTGTTCTTTTTCTACCTCGTCGGATTGGGTATGGTGATCGGCGCCGAACTCAATGCAGCGCTCGTCGAGGTTGAGGATTTGGGCCACGACGCTATTGGGCGCGTCGATGATATTGTGGTCGGTAACGACAAGACCGGAGAATGACATGGGGCTGATGAAGGGAAAGCGCGGGCTGATCATGGGGCTTGCGAACGACAAGTCGCTTGCCTGGGGCATCGCGAAGGCCCTGCATGCGCAGGGCGCCGAACTTGCCATTTCCTATCAGGGCGAGGTGATGGAAAAGCGGGTGAAGCCGCTCGCCGACGAGCTCGGCTGCGATTTCCTGATCGATTGCGACGTCAGCGACATGGCCAATCTCGACCAGGCGTTTGCCACGCTCGCGGCGCGTTGGCCGACGATCGATTTCATCGTCCACGCGATCGGCTACACCAACAAGGAGGCGCTGCGCGGTGCCTATGCCGATGTCGGGCTCGAAGATTTTCTGATGACCATGAACATCAGCGTCTACAGCTTCACTGCGGTCGCCAAGCGCGCGGCGGCGATGATGACGCCCTATGATCCCGAAACGGGGCAGGGCGGCGGCGCGATGCTGACGCTCAGCTATTATGGCGCCGAAAAGGTCATTCCGCATTACAATGTGATGGGCGTCGCGAAGTCGGCGCTCGAAACCAGCGTCAAATATCTCGCCAACGACTATGGGCCGCAGGGCATTCGCGTCAACGCGATCTCGGCGGGACCGATCAAGACGCTGGCGGCGAGCGGAATCGGCGATTTCCGCCTGATCCTGAAGTGGAACGAATATAACGCGCCGCTGCGCCGCAATGTGACGATCGACGACGTCGGCGGCTCGGCGCTCTATCTGCTCAGCGACCTGTCGAGCGGCGTCACCGGCGAAACGCATCATGTCGATGCGGGCTACCACACTATCGGCATGAAGCAGGAAGACGCGCCGGACATCGCGCTTGCCTGATGCAATCGCGGTCCGCCGCGCCCGCGCTAAGGACGCGGCGGCAATCGCGGCGGTGCATCGGGAGGCTTTCACCGCAACCGGCTTCGGCTATCAGGGCGAGGCCGAACTCGTCGCGATGATCGAGGCCGATGGCGATGCGCTCGTTTCGCTCGTTGCCGAGCGTGCTGGTACGGTCGCCGGGCATATCCTCTTCAGTCGCATGAGTGCGGTCGCAGACGACCGGCCTCTTGCTGCGGCCGGACTCGCGCCGGTAGCTGTGCTTCCCGATTGGCAGGGACAGGGCGTCGGCGGCCTGCTGATCCGCGGGGGACTCGCGGCGCTGCGCGATCAGGGGATAGCGTTGTGCGTCGTGCTTGGCGATCCGGCCTACTACACGCGCTTTGGCTTTTCCGCCGATCTTGCGGCGCGCTTCGCTTCGCCGTTCGCGGGCGAGCATCTGATGGCGACGATGCTCGATCCGGCGGCTGTCTGGCCGGTCGCGGGCCGGGCCGATTATGCCCCTGCCTTTGCGCGGATGGGCTGAGCGCGCTTGAATTGCGGCGCGATTCCCGCCATCGGCGGGGCATGGATTTCGCGCTTGCCCTCGATCATGTCCAGATCGCCATTCCGGTGGGCGGCGAAGCGCGGGCGCGCGCTTTCTATGGCGCGCTTCTCGGCCTCGCCGAATTGCCCAAGCCCGCCGACATGGCGGCGCGCGGGGGCTGCTGGTTCGCGCTTGGCGACCGGCAATTGCATCTGGGGGTCGAGGGCGATTTCCGGCCTGCCAGAAAGGCGCATGTCGCGCTCGCCACCGACGGGCTCGACGCGTTGCGCGCACGGGTCGGGGCGCATGGGCATCCGACGAAGGATGACAGCCCCGTCGATGGGCGTTACCGTTTTTTCACCGAAGATCCTTTCGGCAACCGCATCGAGTTCATGGACAGGACGCCGCGCACATGAGTTTCAACAGCTTCGGTCGCGTTCTGCGCTTCACCACCTGGGGTGAGAGCCACGGGCCGGCGCTCGGCGCGGTGGTCGATGGCTGTCCGCCGCGCCTCGCGCTGTCTGAAGCCGATCTTCAGCCTTGGCTCGACAAGCGCCGCCCGGGCCAGTCGCGGCACACGACGCAGCGGCAGGAGCCCGATCAGGTGCGCATCCTGTCGGGGGTGTTCGAGGGCAAGACCACCGGCACGCCGATCAGCCTGATGATCGAGAATGTCGACCAGCGGTCGAAAGATTATGGGGAGATTGCCCAGGCCTATCGCCCCGGCCACGCCGATTATGCCTATGACGCCAAATATGGCATCCGCGACTATCGCGGCGGTGGCCGGTCGAGCGCGCGTGAGACCGCCGCGCGCGTCGCGGCCGGCGGGGTCGCGCGGCTGATCCTGCCCGAGGTGCAGATCCATGCGTGGGTCGCCGAAATCGGCGGCGATGCGATCGACCCGGCGAACTTCGATCTCGAAGAGATTGATCGCAATCCCTTTTTCTGTCCCGACCCGGCCGCGGCGCAGCGCTGGGAAGGGCTGATGGACGCCGCGCGCAAGTCGGGCAGTTCGCTCGGCGCGGTAATCGAATGTGCCGCGAGCGGCGTTCCGGCGGGCTGGGGCGCGCCCATCTATGCCAAGCTCGATGCCGACCTCGCCTCTGCGATGATGGGTATCAATGCCGTCAAGGGCGTCGAAATCGGTGCGGGCTTCGGCGCGGCGCGGCTGCGCGGCGAGGAAAATGCCGATCCGATGCGCCCCGCGAGCGACGGCAGCAACCGCCCCGATTTCCTCTCGAACAATGCCGGCGGCATTGCGGGCGGCATCTCGACCGGCCAACCCGTCGTGGTGCGCGTCGCCTTCAAGCCGACCAGTTCGATCCTGACCCCTGTGCCGACGGTGAACAAGGCGGGCGAGGCGACCGACATCGTCACCAAGGGGCGCCACGATCCCTGCGTGGGTATCCGCGGTGCGCCGGTGGTCGAAGCGATGATGGCGCTCGTCCTCGCCGACCACAAGCTGCTCCAGCGCGCGCAGTGCGGATAGTCGCCGAATGATCGCCGCGGCGCAGGCCTTTATCGCCCAGCATCAGGCGATCATCGGCCTTGTCGTACTCGCCCTGATGTTCGTCGGCTTCGTGATGGAGCGCTTCCCGGCGACCGTCGTCGCGATCCTCGGGACCTGCACCTTCCTCTTCCTCGGCATCCTGTCGGGCAAGGATCTTTTTTCGGTCTTTTCCAATTCGGCGCCGGTGACGATTGGCGCGATGTTCATCCTATCGGGCGCCTTGCTGCGCACCGGCACGCTCGACGCGATCGCGAACCGCATCATCGCCCGGGCGCAGCGACACCCGAAGCTGGCGCTCGCGGAGATGTTCTTCGGCGTCTATGTCGCCTCGGCCTTCCTCAACAACACGCCGGTCGTGGTCGTGATGATCCCGATCATGCTCAAGCTGGCGAGCGCGCTGGGGATCAGCGCCAAGCGGCTGCTGATGCCGCTGTCCTTCGTCTGCATCCTCGGCGGCACGACGACGCTCATCGGCACCTCGACCAACCTGCTCGTCGCCGCGGTGGCACAGGATAATGGCCTCGATCGCTTCGGCATCTTCACCATCACCCCGGTCGGGCTCGTTGCGGGGGTAGCGGGGACGCTGGCGCTGCTGCTGATCGCGCGCCGCTTTCTGCCCGACGATTCACCGTCGCAGATCGCGCTCAGCCAGGAACATCGCACCTTCCTCTCCGAAGTGCGCATCCTGAAGGACGGCAATCTGGTCGGGCGGCGTGTCGGCGACGTGCCCTTCGTCAAGCGCGCCAATGTGAAGCTCGTCGCGATGAAGCGCGGTGCGACGCTGCGCCGGTCGAACCTTGCCGACGATATATTGGAGCCCGACGACCGCCTCGTCCTGCGGCTTGAGCTTGCCGAACTCCTGTCGCTGCGCGCGAACAAGAATGTCGCTATCGGCCTGACCGCCGGGCACGACAATGCCGACCAGAATGACGAGGCGATCGTCGAGGCGATGATCGCCCCCAGCCACCCGGCGATCGGTCGCCGGCTGATCGAAATACCCTTTCTCTCGTCGCTTAAGGTCCGCATCCTCGGCATGGCGCGCTTTCGCAAGACGCCGGGCCCCGACCTCCCCAATGCGCGCGTTCAGGCGATCGATCGTGTGCTGGTAACGGGGCCGGCGGACCAGATCAAACAGCTCTACGGCCATCCGCACCTCTATGGCGTGGGCTCGACCAGCGAGCGCGAGTTTCGCCGCAACAAGGCGCCGATCGCCATCGGCGCGCTCGTCGGCGTCATCCTGCTGGCGACCTTCAATGTCATGGACATCGGCGTCGCCGCGATCATCGGGGTCGGGCTGATCTTGGTGACGCGCTGCATCGACGCCGACGAGGCGTGGGATTCGATCGATGGCAATGTCCTTGTCCTGATCTTCGCGATGCTCGCGGTCGGGCTGGCGCTCGAAAATTCGGGTAGCGTCGAACTGGTCGTCGGCGAACTGACGCCGTTGCTGCGCAGCGTACCGCCGTGGGGGCTGGTCGTTGCGACCTATATCCTGTCGGTGCTGCTCACCGAAATCGTCACCAACAACGCGGTCGCCATTCTGGTGACGCCGCTGGCGATCGCGGTGGCGCGGCAATTGGGGGTCGATCCCTATCCGCTGGTGATCGCGGTCATGTTTGCCGCATCGGCCAGCTTCGCCACACCGATCGGCTATCAGACGAACACGCTGGTCTATGCGGCGGGCAATTACCGCTTCATCGATTTTTTCCGCGCGGGCATTCCGCTGACGCTTGCCGTCGGCGCCGCGACCTGCGCAGCCATTACTTTTCTTGTGTAGGCTCTGAAGATTCTGGCGATTGCTCCGCGGGCACCGGGCTGTTAGGCCCCCCATTTACATTCGGCGGGGACCGGAACAGGGGAGCGAATTGATGGCGAAACGCCTCACAATTTACATTTTGATCGGCATGGTTCTGGGGGTCGTCGCCGGCTATCTGGTGCGCGTTATGGTGCCCGCGGGCAGCGAGGCCTTCGATAATTGGCTGCGCGGCTTTTCGATGCTCGCCAATATTTTCCTCAATCTGATCAAGATGCTGGTTGCGCCGCTGATCCTGGGCACGCTTATCGCGGGGATCGCGCATATGGGCGACAGCTCGGCGCTCGGCCGCATCGGGGTCCGCGCCATTTCGTGGTTCATCATCGCCAGCTTGATCTCGATCAGCCTCGGCCTGATCATGGTCAATGTGCTCGAACCGGGCGCCGGGCTGCATCTGACCGTCGGCGCCCATTCGGCGGCCGAAGTCGGCGAGGTCAAGAAACTCGACCTGTTCGAATTCGTCGAACATATCTTTCCCAAGAATATCGTCGCCGCGATGGGCGAAAATAACGTCCTCCAGATTCTGGTCTTTGCGCTGTTCGCGGGCGTCGGCCTGTCGGCGATCGGCGAGAAGGGCGCGCCGCTCGTCCGCGGGGCCGAGGCGCTTGCCGAGCTGATGCTCCAGATCACCGGCTATGTCATGCGCCTCGCGCCGCTCGCGGTGTTCGGCGCGCTCGCCAAGGTGGTGGCGCAATATGGGCTCGGCATCCTTGCGACCTACGCCGAACTGCTCACCGAATTCTACATGTCGCTCGTCGTGCTGTGGGCGCTGCTGCTCGGCATCGGGGCGATCTTCCTCGGCAAGCGGATCGTCGAACTGATCCGCTATATCCGCGAACCGATCCTGATCGCCTTCTCGACCGCCTCATCCGAAGCCGCGATGCCGAAGCTGTTCGAACAGCTCGACCGCTTCGGGGTTCCGCGCCGCATCTCGGGCTTCGTGCTGCCGCTCGGCTACAGCTTCAACCTCGACGGATCGATGATGTACGCCAGCTTCGCGACCATCTTCATCGCGCAGGCCTATGGCATCGAACTGTCGATCACGACGCAGATCCTGATCCTGCTGACGCTGATGGTGTCGTCGAAGGGGATTGCCGCGGTGCCGCGCGCCAGCCTGGTCGTCATCACCGCGACGCTCGCCATGTTCGATCTTCCGGTCGAGGGGGTCGCGCTCGTCTTCGCGATCGACCAGTTCCTCGACATGGGGCGCACCGCGACCAACGTCGTCGGCAATGCGGTGGCGACCAGCGTCATCACCAAATGGGAAGGCATGCTGGAGGTCGAGGATCCGGCGTTCGACGACCGTCCGCATGCGCCGGCGCATACGTCGCATCACGGGATGCGGGGGCTGGACCTTCAGGAAGATATGGTCGAGGATAGGACCACGCCCCCGGCCGACCGCGCCTGACGCCCAGCTTTTCGGCCGCTCCCACCCACGGGCGCGCAAGGAGCTGAGCCATGACCGAAACCAAAGCCCCGCCCGGCGGGGATGAGGAGGCGCGCGCCAAGCAATTGCAATGGCGTATGCTGTTCGGTTTCGTCGGCGGCCTGATCGCCGGACTTGCCGCGCATTATGGTGCGGCGGGCGCCGGCTGGGTCGACAGTGCGACGACTTACGTCACCGGTCCGATCGGCCAGATTTTCCTGCGCCTGCTGTTCATGCTCGTGATCCCGCTGCTGGTGTCGGCGCTGATCGTCGGCGTCGCCGAAATGGGCGAGATGCGGGCGTTGAAATCGGTGGGCATCCGGACGCTGCTCTACACGGTCGTCGTCTCGTCGATTGCCGTCGCGATCAGCCTGCTGCTCGTCAATCTCATCCAGCCCGGGGCGGGGGTCGATCCGGCGCTGGCCCGGAATCTGATCGCCGAGGGCGCGGAGGGCGCCAGGGCGATTACCGACCGCGCGGGCGAGGCGAAGTCGGGGATGGATGCGCTGGTCGCGATCGTACCGAGCAATTTCATCGGCGCGATGAGCGAGAATGACGTGCTCGCCGTGATGTTCTTCGCGCTCTTCTTCGGTATTGGCCTGATGCTCGTCCGGACGCCGCAGACGGCGGCCCTCAAGACCGCGATCGAGGGTGTGTTCGAAGTGTCGATGAAGCTGATCGGCCTCGTCATCCGGCTCGCACCGATCGCCATCTTCTGTTTCATGTTCAATCTTGCCGCGCAGTTCGGCTGGGATCTGATGGTGCGCCTGTCGGCTTATGTCGGGGTCGTGCTGCTGGCGCTCGGGCTCCAGATGTTCATCGTCTTTCCGGTGATGTTGCGGCTGCTTGCGAACAAGTCGCCGACGGCCTTCTTCCGTCAGACGCAGGAAGCGTTCGTGATGGCCTTCGCGACATCGTCGTCGAACGCGACGCTGCCTACCGCGCTGCGCGTTGCGCACGACCGGCTGCGCCTGCCCGACCGGGTGGCGCGCTTCGTGCTGACGCTCGGCGCCACCGCAAACCAGAACGGCACCGCCATGTTCGAAGGCGTGACCGTGATCTTTCTTGCGCAATTCTTCGGCATCGACCTGACACTTCAGCAGCAGCTGATGGTGATGCTCGTCTGTATCCTCGGCGGTATCGGCACCGCGGGCGTGCCGGCGGGGTCGCTGCCGGTGATCGCGCTGATCCTCGCCTCGGTCGGGGTGCCGCCCGAAGGGATCGGCCTCGTGCTCGGCGTCGACCGCTTCCTCGACATGTGCCGCACGACGCTCAACGTGATTGGCGACCTTGTTGCGGCGACCGTGGTGTCGGCGGGCACGAAGGACGAAGCGCGGCCATCACCCGCCTGATCGGGGCTGGCAGCCCGGCATCGGTCAGTTTTCGCGAATGTGTCCCGACCGGTCGCCGCGGCTAGGGCGCGGCGCATCGCGGGAGGGTCGCGCCGGCGGTGCACTTGCCGCAGGCGGCGGCGGCGCCGGCGTTCGCGCGGCTGGCGCGGGTCGCTGCGGTGCGGGAGCCGCACTGGTGGCAGGCGGTGTATTGATGACCGGAGACGGGCGCTGCCGGTTTCCGGTCCATTCACCCGAAGGCGCGGGCCGCGGGCGGAGGACGCCGGGACCGCGCGTAGGCCGCGACGGCGCCGTGACGGGATCGCCTGAGGGGCGCGTCGGGGTGCTGCCCACCGGCGGACGCGGGCGGATGACGCCCGGACCGCGATCGGGGCGTCCCGGGTTGCCGCTGGTCGGCGGGGTACCGGCGCCGGGCCGACCGCCGGGCGGGCGCGTCCCATGCTGGCCGTCGCCGTCCCGATCATGCCCCTGCCAGCCGCCGGGGCGATGGGGGCGTCCGCCGTGATCGCCGCCGCTCGACGGCGGGCGGCCTTGCCAGTGGCCGTCGCCGCGGTCGCCGCGATGCTTCCACCAGGCGCGGCGCCCGCCCCAATAGTTCAGATACTGGCCGCGCAGCGGGTAGCGGTTGCGATAATTGTCGAACATCCACATGCCGTAGCCGGGGTAATAATAATTGTCGTACCAGCCGCCGCCGAAACCGATCTGGACGAAGCCGCCGCTATAATCGGTCGGATCGTAACAGTCGTAGCTATAGCCGTCCGAATAGGCATAGGGATCATAGTCGTAATAGTCGTTCGCGCAGACCCCCGCCGAGGCATAGCTCGGGCCATAGAGATCGCCGTCATAGTAGCAGCCGCCGAGCGTCGCGGTGGCGAGAGCGCCGAGCGCAAGGGAGAGGGGCTTTTTGAGGCTGTTGGGCATGATGCCATCCTTCCTTGGCGCCGCGATGGAGGCGCCATATCGGAATCGAAACTGCACGAAGCGAGTTGAATTTGCGGTGAATGGTCGCCGCCGCCGGAATAAGACTTACTTGCAACAATGTCAGTAAGCCGATAGTCTGCGCCGACATCGGACAAAATGAAGGATTTGCCGCGATGAATGCCCCCACGAAGATCGAATGGTCGGAACGCCGCTTCGGACCCGAGACCGCGCACTGGATGCCGCGTAACGCGGAGACCGCGCTCGATCATATTCCCGGCGACGACGGGATTCCCGTGCTCGGCACGACGCTGGCGCAGCTCAAGGATCCGGTCGGCTTCACCAACCGCATGGTCGCGCAGCACGGCAAGGTCTATCGCGCCAAAAGCTTCGGCGGCCGCGGCGTGTCGCTCGTCGGGCCCGAAGCGAACGAGCTTGTCCTGTTCGATCGCGAAAAGATCTTCTCGTCCGAACAGGGGTGGGGGCCGGTGCTCAACCTCCTGTTCCCGCGCGGCTTGATGCTGATGGACTTCGAAAAGCATCGCGCCGACCGCAAGACGCTGTCGGTCGCCTTCAAGCCCGAACCGATGCGGCATTATGCCGGCGCACTGAACGAGGGTATCGGCAGCCGCATCGGCGCATGGAGCGGCAAGAGCTTCAAATTCTATCCGGCGATCAAGCAGCTGACGCTCGATCTGGCCGCGACGAGCTTTCTAGGCATCCCTTGGGGGCCGGAGGCGGAACGGATCAACAAGGCGTTCGTCGACATGGTGCAGGCGTCGATCGGCATCATACGCGTGCCGATGCCCTTCACCGCCATGGGCCGCGGGGTCGCCGGGCGCAAATTCCTCGTCGATTATTTCACGCGACTGGTGCCCGAACGCCGGGCATCGGAAGGCGAGGATATTTTCACCCAAATCTGTCACGCCAAGGACGATGACGGCGAATATCTCAGCGTGGAGGCGATCGTCGACCACATGAACTTCCTGATGATGGCGGCGCATGACACCATCACCAGTTCGATCACCTCGCTCGTCTGGCTGCTCGCCCGGCATCCCGAATGGCAGGACCGGCTGCGCGACGAAATGCTGTCCGTCGCGCCGGCGGGCGAGGGTGTGGGGCACAACAGCCTCGGCGAGCTTGAACTGACCGAAATGGCGTTCAAGGAAGCGTTGCGACTGATCCCGCCGGTGCCCGCCATCCCGCGCCGCGCGCTCCGGGATTTCGAATTCTGCGGCTACCATATTCCCGCCGGCACCAATGTCGGGATCAACCCGAGCTATACGCATATGATGGCCGAATATTGGCCCGACCCCGAACGCTTCGACCCGCTGCGCTTCGCGCCCGAAGCGGTGCGGGGTCGCCATAAATATGCATGGGTTCCCTTCGGCGGCGGCGCGCATATGTGCCTGGGGCTGCACTTCGCCTATATGCAGGCGAAAATCTTCTTCCACCATGTGCTGACGACGCATCGCATCCGTATCGCCGACGGCTATGCCCCCGACTGGCACATGTGGCCGATCCCGCGCCCGAAAGACGGGCTGACGGTCACCTTCGAACCGCTCTGATCTTCGCCCGGCGATTTCAGCGGCTTGCGCCGCGACCCGTCCGCCCTATCTCTGTCTTTCAACCGAAAGGCAGGGGGACAGGATATGGCATTGGCGGCTTTTCTTGCGGGGCTGGTGGCGGCGATGCTGCTGGCACCGGACACGCCAGCGGCGCGCTGGCTTCACCGCCATTGCGTCGAAGAACTGCTCGATCTCGCGAGCCGGCTCGAGCGCAAGCATATCCTGTTCCTCGTCGTCGGCCTCGTGTCGATCCAGGCTTTCGCGATGACTCTGCCCGCCGAACTGGCGGTGGCGATGGCGTGGGATGTCACCGCCTATGTCGATCTGGTCGTCGCCGTCTGGACGCTCTCCGCCTTCGCGCGAGTCCGGTCGATGAAGGCCTGGGTCGCGATGAAAGTCCGCGGGTCGCTGCTGCGGCTGCACCGCCGCCGGGTGCGGGCGAGCCGCGTGCGCCGACCCGTCGAAAGCCATAGCGCCGCAAATGACGACGACCCTGCGCCGGCGCGCGTTGCGCTGGCGGCCTGAGCGCCGCCGTGGCACGCCGTCGCGGGCCGATTCTGTCCCTGCTGCTGCTGGCGCTGCTAAGCGCGGGCTTGCTGGTCGGCTGGCGCTGGCTGCGCGCGCATCCCGAACATGATCCCTTTGCGCCCTTCGACCTCGCGCAGCCGCTGGGCTGGGCAACGCATCGCAAGCTCGTCGGACTGGCTGGCGAGGATGAAGCCTGTTTTGCGGTGTTCGACCGCGCGGGCGAGCGATACGCGCGGCGCCCTGCGGCCGGCGCGGGGCAATGCCGTGCGAGCCAGCGCATGATCCTTGCCGGCAATCGCCTTGTCCCCTCGATGCGTCCCGCGAACGCCGCACCCGGCTGCGCCGTGACCGCGGCACTGGCGCTATGGACGCGCGATGTGGTTCAGCCCGCGGCGCAGGAGCATTTCGGACAGAAGGTTGTCGGCCTTGAAAATCTGGGCAGCTATAATTGCCGCAAAATTGCCGGGCGACAGGCGCAAAGCGAACATTCGACCGCCAATGCAATCGACATTTCGGCCTTTATCCTTGCTGACGGGACGCGTGTGGCGCTGCGTGCCGACTGGGACGATCACGGTGCGAAAGTAGCTTTCCTGCACGCGGTGCGCGATCGGTCGTGCGGGCTGTTCAGTACGCTGCTGTCACCCGATTATAACCGGGCGCACGCCGACCATTTCCACCTCGATATGGCGGCGCGGACGGCGGGGTGGACGGTCTGCCGCTAATATCGACCGTCAGACCGTAAAGCTTTCGCCGCAGCCGCACGCGCCCTTGGCGTTGGGGTTCTCGAATACGAAACCCGCTGCGAAATCATCCTCTGCCCAGTCCATGGTGCTGCCGATCAGATAGAGTACCGACGCGCCGTCGATGTAAAACACGCCGCCGGGCGTTTCGATTTTCTCGTCGAATTTCTGCTCTTCGGTCACATAGTCGACCGAATAGGCAAGGCCTGAACAGCCGCGCCGCGGCGTCGACAGCCTGACCCCGATCGCGCCGTCGGGCGCGGCCGCCATCAGCTTTGCGATGCGCGCTTCGGCGCCGGGCGTCAGCGTGACGGCGGCGGAGCGGGCTGTCCGCGTCTTCTCGGGTGTCTTGGCTTCAGTCATCACAGCATTCCCAATTCGAGCCGCGCCTCGTCGCTCATATTGGCGGGCGACCAGGGCGGATCCCAGACAAGGTTCACTTCGGCATCGCCGACGCCGGGCACCGCGCCGACGCGCAGCTCGACCTCGCCGGGCATCGATTCGGCGACGGGGCAGTGCGGGGTGGTCAACGTCATGGTGACGATGACATGGCCTTCATCGATCTCGACATTGTAGATCAGGCCAAGGTCATAGATATTCACCGGAATTTCCGGATCGTAAATATCCTTGAGCGCCGCGACGACGGCTTCGTACAGGTCGCCGCCGACGCCGTGCGGGTCGACCGGGGCGGGCTTGGCGGCCAGAAAGCCCTCCAGATAATCGCGCTTGCGCTCCAGCTTCTCGGGCGCGGTTTCTGCATCCTCGACGCGCGCCTTGGGCGGCGGCGCGACGCTTTCCACTTCCTCGATCCTGATGCTGTTTTCTTCGCTCATCCGAAAATCCTCTCGACGCGCGCCAATCCTTCGACCAGCGCGGTCACATCGTCTGCATTGCTGTAGAGCCCGAAGCTCGCGCGGGCGGTCGCCGGTACGCCGAGATGCGCCATCAGCGGCTGCGCGCAATGATGCCCGGCGCGGATCGCGACCCCGCTTTCGTCCAAGATAGTGCCGATGTCGTGCGGATGAACCCCCGCCATCGCGAAACTGACGATCCCGGCGCTGCGGTCGGGGCCGAACAGCGTGATGCTGTTCTTGCGGGCGAGCTGCTCGCGCAAACTGCCGACCAGCGCACATTCATGCGCGTGGATCGCCTCGACACCGATCGCTTCGACATAATCGACCGCCGCCGCGAGCCCCAGCGCCTCGACGATCGCCGGCGTGCCGGCCTCGAAACGGGTGGGGGCGGGGGCGTAGGTCGTGCGTTCGAAGGTCACACGGTCGATCATCGACCCGCCGCCCTGCCAGGGCGGGAGCGTGTCGAGCTTGTCGCTCCACAGCACGCCGATGCCGGTGGGGCCGTAAAGCTTGTGCCCCGAGAAGGCATAATAGTCGCAGCCCAATGCCGCGACATCGACCGGCAGGCGCGGCACGGCCTGGCAGCCGTCGATCAGAAGTTCGGCGCCGACGCGGTGCGCGATATCGGCGGCGCGGGCAACCTCGAGCGGGCTGCCGAGCACGTTCGACACATGCGCGAAAGCGACCATCGTGTGTTCGGGGGTGAGAAGCTTTTCGGCGGCGCCCAAGTCGATGCAGCCGTCGGCGGTGAGCGGGCACACGTCGACCTGCCAGCCCGCGAGCTGCCAGGGCACGATATTGCTGTGATGTTCGAGCATCGACAGCAGCACGCGGCCTTTGCGCGGGTGGGAATAGGCGACGAGGTTGATCGCCTCGGTCGCACCGCGCACGAAGGCGATCTGATCCTCCTTCGCGCGGATGAACCCTGCGATCCGCCGCCGTGCCGCCTCATAGGCGAGCGTCATGTCGGCCGAGCGCGCATAAACACCGCGGTGCACGGTCGCATAGTCGCGGCCCATCGCATTCACCGTCGCGTCGATGACGGCTTGCGGCTTTTGCGCGGTCGCGGCGGTGTCGAGATAGTGCCAGCCGGGCGTCAGGCCGGGGAACTGGTCTCTAACCCCGTTCGTGTCGAGCGAAGTCGAGACACCCCGAAGGCGTGCGTTACCGATGGGCATCTCGACTTCGCTCGATGCGAACGGGGAAGGGAGGTTGGTCACACCAATTCCCCCAGCTTCGCGAGCGCGAGAGCCTGCAACTGTTCCTCATCTTCGGCGCCATCGAACACGCCGGCAACGAACGCTTGCAGCATCAGCTTCTTCGCCTCCGCGGGCGGGAGGCCGCGCGACTGGAGATAATAGAGGCTCATCGCGTCGAGCTCGCCGATCGCGCAGCCGTGCGCGCACTTCACATCGTCGGCGAAGATTTCGAGCTCGGGCTTTGCGTTGGCGGTCGCGCTGCGGTCCAGCAGCATCGCCTTCACATCCTGTTCGCTGTCGGTCTGCTGCGCGTCACGCGCGACCGCAACTTTGCCGAGATAGGTGCCGGTTGCCGTACCGCCGAGGACCGAGCGCACCATCTGCCGCGACGTCGCACCGGGCTCGGCGTGGGTGACGGTGGTGACGATCTCGAGATTCTGCTCGCCGCCGCCAATCTGCGCGGCGCCGAGATTGAAGTCCGCGCCTTCGTGGAGTGTCACGGCGAGTTCGATGCGGCCATATGCACCGCCGATGTTGAGGACGTGCAGCGACGCAGTCGCGCCCTTGCCCAGCACCAGCTCGATCTGCTGGATGTCACCCGAATCCTGCACAATCGCGCGCTTGAAGTCACCGCCTGCGGGCACGACGATATTTTCGGGCGCGGGCAGCGGCCAAGCTGCTGCGACCGCGTCGATGTCGCTATAGCGCCACGCTTCGTCGCGGCGATTAGGGAGAGCGGTCATGGCCTGCGCTCCGCCCATTCGCGGCGGAAGTTCGCGAGCAACGTCGATTTTCGCTTGTCGATGCGGGCCTTCACTTCAGCCTGATTCGATGCGCCTTTCTTCACGCAGGTCGCGCTTGTCTTGCAGAGCTGCGCGTCGAGACGCGCATTGCCGCTGCTTTCGCTGAGGTCGCAATGATAGCGCCCCTTGGCATCACGGCCGACATGGACCGCGATGCCGCTCAGCTTCTGTGCGATCACGACGATTTCCTCGTCGGTCGGCACCGGCTCGGGCGCTTGCGCAATCGTCAGAAGGGCGAAAGCGAGGATCACGCCGCGATCTCCGCATAGCCTTCGCGTTCGAGTTCGAGCGCGAGTTCGGGGCCACCCGACTTGACGATGCGGCCAGCGGCGAGGACATGCACGAAATCGGGCCGCACATAGTCGAGCAGGCGCTGATAATGGGTGATCAGCAGCACCGCCTTGTCGGGACGTCGCATGATCGCGTTGATCCCGTCGCCGACGATGCGCAGCGCGTCGATGTCGAGGCCTGAATCGGTCTCGTCGAGGATCGCGAGCTTGGGGTCGAGGATGCCCATCTGCACCATCTCGTTGCGCTTCTTCTCGCCGCCCGAAAAGCCGACGTTCACCGGGCGCTTGAGCATGTCCATGTCCATCTTGAGCAGCCCCGCCTTCTCGCGCGCCAGCTTCAGGAAATCGCCGCCCGACAGCGGCTCTTCGCCGCGCGCCTTGCGCTGGGCATTGAGGCTTTCGCGCAGGAACTGGACGTTCGACACGCCGGGGATTTCGACCGGATATTGGAAGCCGAGAAACAGGCCGGCAGCAGCGCGCTCGTGCGGGTCGAGGGCGAGGAGGTCCTGTCCGTCGAACGTCGCTGACCCCTCGGTGACCTCATAGCCGGGGCGCCCGCCGAGGACATAGGACAGCGTCGACTTGCCCGCGCCATTGGGCCCCATGATCGCATGGATTTCGCCCGCATTGATGCTGAGCGACAGGCCTTTCAGGATCGGCTTGTCGGCGACGGTGGCGTGGAGGTTTTCAATTTTGAGCATTGGAATTACTGGCCTGAAAAATTGGAAGGCGAAGAGGCGGAAGATTTTAATTTTTGGATGAAGTTTCGGAACGATCCCTCGACGGCGGCGAAGCTTCCGCTGACATATCGATCACGGTCTTCCGCCGAGATTGTCGGCTCCGCTAGCAACGCCTGATCCGCGGCTTTAACTGCTTGCACCTTGACCTGTTCGCAATCGGCAAGAACAGCGTCATCGAGCTTGCCGAGTTCCGCTACATCCCCTCGCGAGCGCTTTTGCAGTCCGGAATTCAGGCAGCCCATATAATCGCCAATCATCGGCCGGATCGCGTTGGGTATCTGAATTGCGTCGGAGCTTTGGACGGTCTGTTGTGCTGCCAAAGCCATTGCGAAGAGAAAGCTAATCACCCCACGCTCCCTTCAAGGCTGATCCCCAAGAGCTTCTGCGCCTCGACCGCAAACTCCATCGGCAGTTGCTGCAGCACTTCCTTGGCAAAGCCGTTGACGATCAGCGCCACCGCCTCTTCCTGCCCCAGCCCGCGCTGCATTGCATAGAAAAGCTGATCGTCGCTGATCTTGCTCGTCGTCGCTTCATGCTCGACGGTCGCCGTGGGATTGCGGACTTCGATGTACGGCACGGTGTGTGCGCCGCAGGTGCTGCTCAAGAGCAGGCTGTCGCACTGGGTGAAGTTGCGCACACCCTCGGCATTGGGCGCGACGCGGACGATGCCGCGATAGGTGTTGTTCGACTTGCCCGCGCTGATCCCCTTCGAAACGATGGTCGAGCGCGTGCGCTTGCCATTGTGGATCATCTTGGTGCCGGTGTCGGCCTGCTGGAAATTGTTGGTGACGGCCACCGAATAAAATTCGCCGACGCTGTCGTCGCCGTTGAGCACGCAGCTCGGATATTTCCAGGTGATCGCGCTGCCGGTTTCGACCTGCGTCCACGACACCTTGCTGCGCTTGCCTTGGCACAGCGCGCGCTTGGTCACGAAATTATAGATGCCGCCGAGGCCTTCGGCATTACCCGGATACCAGTTCTGGACGGTCGAATATTTGATCTCGGCATCGTCGAGCGCGACCAGTTCGACCACCGCGGCGTGAAGCTGGTTCTCGTCGCGCATCGGCGCGGTGCACCCTTCGAGGTAGGAGACGTACGCGCCCTTGTCGGCGACGATCAACGTGCGCTCGAACTGCCCCGTATTCTCGGCATTGATGCGGAAATAGGTGCTGAGCTCCATCGGGCAGCGCACGCCCTCGGGAACGTAGACGAACGTCCCGTCCGAGAAGACCGCGCAATTGAGCGTCGCAAAATAATTGTCGTGCATCGGCACGACCTTGCCGAGCCACTTCTTCACCAGCTCGGGATATTCGCGGATCGCTTCGCTGATCGACAGGAAGATCACGCCCGCGCGCTTCAATTCCTCGCGGAACGTCGTCGCGACGCTGACGCTGTCGAACACCGCGTCGACCGCGACCTTGCGCGCGCCCTCGACGCCCGCGAGCACCTTCTGCTCCTCGATCGGGATGCCGAGCTTCTTGTAGACCTCGAGAATCTCGGGATCGACCTCGTCGAGGCTCGCGAGCTTCGGTTTCGCCTTGGGCGCTGCATAATAGTACGCGTCTTGATAGTCGATCGGCGGCACGTTGAGCTTCGCCCAGTCGGGCGTCTCCATCGTCTGCCAATGGCGAAACGCCTTCAGCCGCCAGTCGAGCATCCATTCGGGCTCGTTCTTCTTGGCGCTGATGAAGCGTACCGTATCCTCGGTGAGCCCCTTGGGCGCGAAGTCGGTCTCGATCGCCGAGGACCAGCCATGCTCATAGTCGGCAACGCGCAGCGCGGCGTCGCGGGCTGCCTGATCCTTGACGGGGGTTTCGCTGTTATCGGTCATAATCTTAACTCGTCGCTCCCGCGAAGGCGGGAGCCGTTGGAGGGGGCAATCCGGCGCTGTCGCCCGGACGTCCAGCGCCCGGCGCAGGGGCACCGCTCAGGCTGGCGAGGCTGATCTGTGCCAGCGCGCCGCGCACGGCGTTGTTTACGACGCCCCAATGCGGCTTGACGCGGCAATTGCCTTCGAGCGCGCAATCGTGGCGACCGTCCTCGACGCAAGTGGTGAGGGCGATCGGACCTTCGACGGCTTCGATAATATCGGCGATGCTGATCGCCGCTGCGGGCCGCGCAAGGCGTACGCCGCCGCCAGTGCCCCGCGTCGACACCAGCAGGCCGGCGCGGGCGAGGCCGCTCACCAGTTTCTGCGCCGTCGGACCGGGAATGCCCGTCTGTTCGGCCAGCATCGCCGCATGCAGCGGCACCGATCCGCACTGGCGCGCGGCGGCGCTCATCAGCACGACGGCATAATCGGCAAGGTTGGACAGGCGCATGGCTCTTTCCGGCGGAACTGCGAATGATTCTTAATTGGAGTAATTCGTTCCAATTAGATAGTCGCTGAGCGCCCTAGGCGCAAGGTCGCGGACCGGCAATAAAAAAAGGCACCCATCCAGCCGGAGCCGAATGAGTGCCGAGATGAAGGTCTCAGTCCTCGTCAAAGGAAGAGCTCTTCTGGGTCGCAGGTTCCGGATAGGTCGCGGGTCTGATTCGCGATTGTATCAAAACGCCAAATCGTCGTTCGGCGCCGAAAAAGACCGTCCCGTCGTGGGGCAGGGCGAATGGATCAGCAAGTCCGGGATGACGAGATCTGGAAAAAGCGGGCGAGCCTCCGCCACACTCCGCCCGCTTCTTCCTGCCTCAGGTTTCGGAAACGATCGGGCTGACCTTGCCCGCAAGCTGTTTGCGGCCCTTCGTCGTCGCCTCGGTATAAAGCGTCGGCTTGCCGAGCTGTCCCGGGGTTGCCCCGGCAAAGCGCTTGATCTCGCGAATCAGGTGCGACTGGTCGTAAAAGGCGTCGCCAAGCTGCGCCTGGTCGAGCGTCTCGCCGCGCGCCAGCGCCGCCGCGGCGCGCACGGCGCGATATTTGCGCGCCAGCATGCGCGGCGACAGGCCGTAATAATGTTTGGTCATCCGCTCGACCGAGCGGATCGACATGCCGGTCGCTTCGACCAGGTCATGCACCTGCGGCGACGCCGATCGCGTCAGCCATTCATCGACGGTCCGGATGAACCACATCGCGGGCGCCTCGGTCTGTTTCAGCACCGCGCGGACGAAATTATTACCGATAATCAGCCGCTCTTCGTCGTTCGCGGCGCCCAGTATCGCGTCGGCGACCTCGTTGATCCAGTCGCCGAACAGATCGGCCGCGTCGATCGCGCGGTCGGTCAGTTTCTCGCCATGGCTGCCCATCAGCGCGGCCCAGCCGGCGGGCAGCATGCCGAAGCCGAAGATGCGCGTCGGGCGGTTGCTGATCGCGCGGACGCGCCCGCTCGTCGGTCCGACGATATTGGCGCGCCGTACCGCGCTGCTGTGCCCGTCCGAAAAGACATATTCGCCGTCGGCGACGGTGATAAAGCGAAACTGCGGGCGGTCGGCGCGCTCATATTCGTCGAAGCGCGGCATGTTGATGCGCGCGCAGTAAAAGCTCGACACCATGTCCGCCAGATCGGGATCGGGCGGAAAATAGTGCAGCTCGAACGGCTGCTCGCCGCTCATCTGCCCGGATGAGGCTGACGTATCCGACATGACGAGACCGACCCTTCGGTGGCTTTGTTGCCGCCTGTTGCTTCCCCGCCATAATTTCAGAACGCCCGGCTGCGTCAAGGCGCAATTTTGATTCGCACTATCAACGGCTGGCGGCGATCCAGGCATCGACGCGGCGTTCGAGGATGTCGAGCGGCACCGGCCCCGATTTGAGCACGACATCGTGAAAGTCGCGATAGTCGAAACGGTCGCCGAGCGCCGCCTGCGCGCGCGTCCTGAGTTCCATGATCTTGAGCTTGCCGATCAGATAGGCAGTGGCCTGCCCCGGATAGACGATATAGCGTTCGATCGCCTTTTCGATGTCGCCGTCGGGGTTGGGCGTATTGTCCTTGAGATACTGGATCGCCTGCTCGCGGCTCCAGCGCTTGTCGTGAATGCCGGTGTCGACGACGAGGCGGCACGCGCGCCACAATTCCATGCCGAGCCGCCCGAAATCACTGTAGGGATCGGTGTAAAAGCCCATGTCCTTGGCGAGTTCCTCCGAATAGAGGCCCCAGCCCTCGGTATAGGCGGTGAAGCCGCCGAAACGGCGGAAGGGCGGCAGGCCGGTCAGTTCGGTCTGCACCGCGCGCTGCAGGTGGTGTCCCGGAATACCCTCATGATAGGCGAGCGCCTCGAGCTCGGTCTTCGACATGTCGCGCAGGTCATAGAGGTTCACATAATAGGTGCCGGGCCGCGATCCATCGGGCGAGGGCGACTGGTAAAAGGCCTTGCCCGCCGACTTTTCGCGGAACGCTTCGACCGCTTTCACCTGCAGGTGCGCCTTGGGCAGCGTATGGAAGAAGGCGGGCAGCCGCGCCTCCATCGCCTTCACCTTGGCATCGACATCGGCCAGATAATCCTCGCGGGTCGTATAATAATATTGCGGGCTGGTGCGCAGATGCTCGAAAAACTCGCGCAAAGTCCCTTTGAAGCCCACCTGCGCCATGATCTTCTTCATCTCGCCGTGGATACGTGCGACTTCGGAGAGGCCGAGCGCGTGGATCTGCGCCGCGCTCATGTCGGTGGTCGTGTAATTGGCGAGCAGCGCGGCATAATAGGCTTTGCCGTCGGGCAGGCGCCAGATGCCGTCCTGCGTCGGCGCGACCGCCTGCTGGCGCTTCATTTCGGCGAGCAGCCGGCCATAGGCGGGGCCCGCGCTTTCGGCCCATGCGGCCTTCGCGGCATCGGTCAGCCGCGTCTTTTCGCCGGCGCCGATGTCGAGCTTGCCGACCTTCGCGCCGATATCCTCGATCACCGCATTGTCCGGCTTCATCAGATTTTCGATGTCGCTGATGACATAGGCATAGACCCACTTGGGCGGCTGGACGCCCTTTTTCGCGCGCCGCGCCGATTCGGCCGACAGCGCGTCGAGCACCGGGCCCATGCCGCGGATGCGCTCCACATAGGCTTCGGCTTCGGCAACATTCGCAACGCGGTGGATATTGATCAGAAAGGCGGGCATCTGGCTCTGCGCGCCGTTCATCTGGTCGAAGATATATTCATCGTCGCGGAACGGGAACAGCCGCTCTGCGCGCGCCGCCTGCGCGTTGAACAGTTCGAAGGACAGCGCTTCCTCCGCCGACAGCTTCGCGGGGTCGAAGCTCGCGCGCATCGCGGCGGCAGTCGCCTGTTGCAGCGTGTGGCTGGCAACCTCGGCGTCGTCGCTCGGGTCGTTCCACTTGCCGTAATCGGCGTCGCGGATACCGCGATACGCCTTGCCTTGCGGGCTCAACGACAGCTGCGCTTCGTCATAATTGTCGAAGAATTGCGCAAGATCGGCGCCCGCCGGTGCGCTCGCCGCGGGCGATTGCGGCGCGGTCGCCACGGTCGCCGGCGTACATCCCGCCGTCGCCAGCAGCACGAGCGCGGTGGACAGGATCGCGGTGGACGGGCGGGCGGCGAAACGGCGATGCGACACGATAGTCTCCCTTTGTTGGCCGGTTGACCGCAGGCCCGGCAAGGCCCTTCATTTTGCAACGATTTCCGGCTGGTCGGCAGGGGGCTTGCCATAGCCGTCGCCCCGGCGCAATGGCGGGGCATGTCGCTCTTTGCCTCCGCCGCCGATGCCGCCTACGGCCTTGTCCGCCCCGTCGTTCACGCGACCGATGGCGAGGCGGCGCACAATCTGACGCTCGCCGCGCTCCAGCCGCTACCGCGTGCGCGCGCCGCGCTGACCAGTCCTGCGCTGGCGACCGAACTGGCGGGTCTGCACTTCCCGAACCCGGTCGGCCTCGCCCCCGGCTTCGACAAGGATGCGCGCGTGGCGCATGCGATGCCCCATTTCGGTTTCGGCTTTGTCGAGGTCGGGACGCTCACCCCCTTGCCGCAGGACGGCAATCCGCGCCCGCGGCTGTTCCGGCTGGTCGAGGACCGCGCGGTGGTCAACCGCATGGGCTTCAACAACGGCGGGCAGGCAAAGGCGGCCGACCGCATCGCCTGCCTGCGCCGCCACGGTCTGCCGGTGCCGCTCGGCATCAACATCGGCGCCAACAAGGACAGCGCCGATCGCATCGCCGACTATGCGAAGGGCACGGCGGCAATGGCGCCGCTCGCCGATTATCTCACCGTCAATATCTCGTCGCCCAACACGCCGGGCCTGCGCGCCTTGCAGGATCGCGGCGCCCTCGAGGCGCTGCTCGACGGCGTCGCGGCGGCGCAGCCCGCGGGAGCGGCCAAGCCCGTCTTCCTGAAGGTCGCGCCCGATCTCGAACCCGCCGACATCGACGACATCGTCGCGGTGGCGATCGACAAGCGCCTCGCCGCGGTCATCGTGTCGAACACCACGATCACGCGCCCGCCGCTCGCCTCGCGCCACGCGGGCGAAGCGGGGGGGCTATCGGGCGCGCCGCTTCACGATCTTGCGCTGCAGCGCCTGCGCGACTTTCGCCGGGCAAGCGGCGGAACAGTGCCGCTGATCGGCGTCGGCGGTATCGCCAATGCCGATCAGGCCTGGGCGCGCATCCGCGCGGGCGCCAGCCTGATCCAGATCTATTCGGCGATGGTGTTCGAAGGGCCGGGGCTGGCCGCACGCATCGCGCACGGCCTCGAAGATCGCGCCGCGCGCGACGGCTTTGCGCGGGTGTGCGACGCGGTGGGCGCCGGCGCCTGACGTGCTCGCGCCGACGGGCGAGGGGAGACGGGCGGGGGGAACAGGGCTTGCACTCGACAGACCCCCGCGCCAATGTCGCGCCCATGCTTAAACGACTCTTTGCTGTTTTCAGCCTCTTCGTCCTTGCCGTCCCGTCGCTTGCCGCGGCGCAGGGCGTCACCTCGTCGGCCGACCCGCGCGCGACCGAGGCGGGGCGAGAGATTTTGCATCAGGGCGGATCGGCGGCCGACGCCGCGATTGCCATGGTCGCGGTGCTGACCCTCGTCGAACCGCAATCGAGCGGCATCGGCGGCGGCGGCTTCATGGTCTATCACAATGCCAAGGACGACAGCATCTCGACCATCGACGGCCGCGAAAAGGCGCCGGCGGCGGCGAAGGGCGACCGCTTCCTCGGCCCCGACGGCAAGCCGCGCGGCTTCATGGACGTCGTGCCAGGCGGCTTGTCGGTCGGCGTTCCGGGCAATGTCCGCCTGATGGAAATGGCGCACAAGAAATGGGGCAAGCTCGAATGGAAGGCGCTGTTCCAGCCCGCGATCAAACTGGCCGAGGACGGATATAAGGTCACGCCCGCGCTTTATACCTGGCTCGAACAATTCCAGCCGGTGTGGAAGGATTTCCCGGCCGCCCGCGCCATCTATTATGTCGACGGCAAACCCGCGCCCGTCGGCACCGTGATCCGCAACCCGGCCTATGCGGCCATTCTGCGCGACATTGCGGCGCGCGGCCCCGAAGCCTTTTATGCGGGCGCCAATGCCAAGGCGATCAGCGACGCCGTGGCAAAGGCGCCGCGCAATCAGGCACAGCTCACGCTCAAGGATCTCGCCGCCTATCAGGCGAAGGAGCGCCCGGCGGTCTGCACCACCTATCGCATCTACAAGCTGTGCGGCATGGGGCCGCCCTCGTCGGGCGCGACGACCGTCTTCGGCATCCTCGGCATGCTCGAGGGCTATGACATGAAGGCGATGGGCAAGGATAATCCGATGAGCTGGCACCTGCTGGCCGAAGCGATGCAACTCGCCTATGCCGACCGCGCGGCCTATCTCGGCGACGCCGATTTCGTCGATGTGCCGGTGAAAGGCCTGCTCGACAAAGGCTATCTGGCCGAACGCCGCCAGCTCATCTCGCCCTATGGCGCCGCAGGCCATTATGAACCCGGCACGCCGCCGGGCGCGAAGCCGCGCGCTGCCGCGCCGCCGATCCCCGAACATGGCACGACGCATTTCGTCGTCGCCGACAAGGACGGCAATGTCGTCTCGATGACCTCGACCGTCGAAAGCATCTTCGGCAGCCAGCTCATCGCCAACGGCTATTTCCTCAACAACGAGCTCACCGATTTCGACTTCGTGCCGGTCAAGGACGGGCAGCCGACCGCCAACCGCGTCGAAGCGGGCAAGCGACCGCTCTCCTCCATGTCGCCGACGATCGTCTATGGGCCCGACGGCAAGGTGATCCTCGCCGTCGGCTCGGCGGGCGGCAAGCGCATCATCATGCATGTCACGAAGACGCTGATCGGCGTCCTCGACTGGGGGCTCAGCGCGCAGGATGCGATGGAACTGCCCAATATCTTCTTCGGCCAGCAGGGCGTGCTGATCGAGAATGACGATCTCGGCAAGGCGATCGCGGCGAAGATGAAGCCCTTCGGCTACAGCTTCACGCCGACCGATCTAGGCTCGAAGCTCAACGCGATCGAACGCGTCGGCGATGGCTGGCGCGGCGCCGCCGACCCGCGCGGGCCCGGCACCTCGTCGGTCGACGGCGCACCGGCGCAGAACTGATTATTACGGCCAATTTTATCGTCATCCCGGCGAAGGCCGGGATCTCGCCGCTGCGCTGTGACGCGAGGATGAGATCCCGGGCTCCGCCGGGATGACGGAGGGGTTATGGGCTTCTATCGTGTGGCGATTGACCCTAAGAACGACCCAACGACAATAACCTCCCGAGGAGAGCGAGAGGCATGAAGCTGGACAACCCGCATCTCGACCATTTTCCCAGTCTGGTCGCGATGTTTTTCGACCGTGCCGAACGGGGCGGCGAAAGCCCCTTTCTCTGGCACAAGGCCGACCGCGCGTGGCAACCCCTGAGCTGGCGGCAGGTTGCGAACCAGGTCGCCGCGCTCGCGCATAATCTGCGCGCGCTGGGGCTGAAGGAGGGCGACCGCGTCGTCCTCGTCAGCGAAAACCGGCCCGAATTCTGCATCGCCGATCTCGCCATCATGGCGGCGGGGTGCATCACCGTGCCCACCTACACCACGAACACCGAACGCGATCACCAGCATATCCTCGACAACAGCGGCGCGCGCGCCGTCATCGTCTCGACCGCGAAGCTCGCGCGCACCCTGATGCCCGCGGTGATGCGGTCCGACGCGCATATCGTCATCAGCATGGAAAGCCTGCGCGTCGGCCAGCAGGGCGAGGTGGCGGTCCACGACTGGGCGCCGCTGGTCGAAGGCGGCGAGGCCCATCTGGCGGACGCGAAGGCGCGCGGTCTGGCGATGACGCGCGATGATACCGCCTGCCTTATCTACACCAGCGGCACCGGCGGCGCGCCGCGCGGGGTGATGCAGCATCATGGCGCGATCCTGCACAATGCGGCGGGCGCGGCCGAGGTGCTGGTCAATGATTTCGGCATCGGCGACGAAGAGGTATTCCTCTCCTTCCTGCCCCTGAGCCACGCCTATGAACATTCGGGCGGACAGTTTCTGCCGATCATGGTCGGCGCGCAAATCTATTACAGCGAGGGTCTCGAAAAGCTCGTCTCGAACATCGAGGAAACGAAGCCGACGATCATGGTCGTCGTCCCGCGGCTGTTCGAAGTGATCCGCGCCCGGATGATCAAGTCGGTCGAAAAACAGGGCAAGCTTGCGAACTGGATGCTCAGCCAGGCGCTGCGCGTCGGCGAAAAGGATTATGAGCGCCGCCTCGGCGTGCTCGACCGCCCGGTCGACCTCATCCTCAACAAGCTGTTCCGCCCCAAGATCCAGCAGCGCTTCGGCGGCCGGATGAAAGCGCTCGTTTCGGGCGGTGCGCCGCTCAACCCCGAAATCGGCGTCTTCTTCCACTCGATCGGCCTGACGCTGCTTCAGGGCTATGGGCAGACCGAGGCGGGGCCGGTAATCAGCTGCAACCGCCCCTCGGTCGGCCTCAAGATGGACACCGTCGGCCCGCCGCTGATGAACACCGAAGTGCGGATCGCCGACGACGGGGAAATCTGCGTCCGCGGCGAACTCGTCATGAAGGGCTATTGGCGCAACAAGGAGGAAACGGCACGCGTCCTCGTTCCCGATCCGGCCGAACCCGACAAGGGGCCATGGCTCCATACCGGCGACATCGGCCATATCGACGATCAGGGCCGCATCGTCATCACCGATCGCAAGAAGGATCTGATCGTCAACGACAAGGGCGACAATGTCTCGCCGCAGCGGGTCGAAGGGATGCTGACGCTCCAGCCCGAAATCCTGCAGGCGATGGTCTATGGCGACAAGCGCCCGCACCTCGTCGGCATATTGGTGCCCGATCCCGAATGGATGGCCGAATGGGCCGAGGTCGAAGGGCTGCCCAAGGATCTGAAACTGCTGCGCGAGCACGAAAAATTCCGCACCGCGATCCGCGAGGCAGTCGACCGCGTCAACGGCCAGCTTTCGGTGATCGAGAAGGTGCGCAAGTTCGACTTTGCCGACGAACCCTTCACGATCGAGAATGAACAGATGACCCCGTCGATGAAGATCCGTCGCCATATCCTGCGCAAGGTCTATGAGGACAAGATCGCGGCTCTCTACAAGGGGTAGGTTCGCGTCAGGATACAGGCGGGGGCGCGACCCGAAAAGCTCGGCGCAAACCGGAACCCCGCCTGTGACCGAACCTTTGGTTCAGCCGCCGTCCCCCGCCGGTTTGCGATAGGGGACGAATTCGCCAAAAACGCATGTCGGACCGCGAATGCCGCTGCTGCGATCGACCAGGTAAAAGAAGTCGCCTTCGCAGGTCGACGATCCGAACTGGCGCACGACCATGATATCGCTGTCGCGCGCGAGGCCGGGGCAACTGCCTTTCAGCGTGTTGCGGTAAACCAGATTGCGGCCCGACCGATAGAGCAGGATGTCGTCCGACACGCGAATGCTGTCCATCGAACGGTAATTGGGCAGGCATTTGACCGGGGTGCCCGGCGTCTTGCCAGTGAGCTGCTTGTCGAGCGTCGCCGCCTGCTTGGGCGTCAGCGCTGCGGCGCCGGGGGCTCCGCTTGCCGACGGCGCACAGCCGGCAAGCGAGGCGGCGGCGCCGATCAGCGCGGTGCAAAGGGCAAAGCGGGGCATGGTCATCATAGGGATCCTGACGGGCGTTGTTTGGCGGACGGACGCTGAACGAGGGCTGAAGCAGCCCATTTCAGGCCGCATCCTTCAGCGCGCGGATGCGGCCGAGTTCCGCTGCGCTGGGCGCGCGCAGAAAGGGATTGGTCGCGCGCTCGTCGCCGATCGTCGTCGGCACCGTGGCTATGCCTTGCGCGCGCGCCGTTTCGACCGCGCTCAGGCGCTCGGCCAGCGCGCGGTTGTCGGGATCGACCGTCACCGCGAAGCGCGCGTTCGACAGTGTATATTCGTGCGCGCAATAGACGCGCGTCGCATCGTCGAGGGTCGCGAGGCGCTGCATGTTCGCGAACATCTGGTCGGCGGTGCCTTCGAACAGGCGGCCGCATCCCATCGCGAACAATGTGTCGCCGACGAAGATCACGCCGTCCTCGGCAAAATGATAGGCGATATGCCCGGCGGTGTGCGCGGGGACC
The DNA here is from genome assembly GCF_025727575.1 of Sphingopyxis sp. GC21. Taxonomy (NCBI): domain Bacteria; kingdom Pseudomonadati; phylum Pseudomonadota; class Alphaproteobacteria; order Sphingomonadales; family Sphingopyxidaceae; genus Sphingopyxis; species Sphingopyxis sp. GC21. The sequence continues at coordinate 585,892 of NZ_CP095845.1, forward strand.
GCCCAGACGTCGGCGACATGCGCGCCGAGCATGACCCGGTCGCCATCGGCGACGAGGCGGTCGGCGGTCGGTATGCGCTCGCGCTCGGCCGCGGGCGCGATGATCTCGCACCCGGTCTTCGCCTTGATGTCGGCGTTGCCGCCCGTATGGTCGGGGTGCCAATGGGTGTTCCAGATCGCGGTGATCGGCCAGCCGCGCGCGTTCGCCTCGGCCAGCACCGGCTCCGCCACGGCGGGGTCGACGACCATCGTTTCGAAGCTTGCCGGATCGTGGACCAGCCAGACATAATTGTCGCTGAGGACGGGGATGCGGACGATTTCCAGCGCGCTCACGCTCTTCTCCTATGTCTCGCCGGCCTCATGCCTTCCAAGACGGACACGCGCGCGCGCCGCCTTGGTTGCACGATCTACCAGCTTCCCGTGTTGGGCATCGAGGCCCAGGGTTCGGCAGGCTCCAGATGGCCGTCCTGCAACAGCTCGACCGAGATACCGTCGGGCGATCGCACGAAGGCCATGTGGCCGTCGCGCGGCGGGCGGTTGATCGTCACGCCGGCGTCCATCAGGCGCTGGCAGGTTTCGTAGATATTGTCGACGCGATAGGCGAGATGCCCGAAATTGCGCCCGCCCGAATAACTTTCGGGGGCGCTGCCATCCTCGGGCGGCCAATTATAGGTCAGTTCGACCTCGGCAACGCCGGCCTGTCCCGGCGGGGCCAGAAAGATCAGCGTGAACCGGCCCGCCTCGCTGTCGAAGCGGCGGACTTCCTCAAGGCCGATCAGCTTGAAGAAATCGATGGTGGCGTCCGGATCCGAAACGCGGATCATCGTGTGGAGATATTTGGTCATGCCCCCATATTAGGCACGAAGCGCGCGACCTTCAAACGCTTCGAACAGATTTACGAATTCATCGGGGACCGGGCTCGGCGCGCCCTGCGCTTCGGCGACATGGACGTTCACCAGCACGCCCGTCGCGCGCAGATCGTCCGCGCCCGCGCCGTGCAGTTCGAAGTGAAAAACCATCGAACTGCGCCCGACCCGCGCCGCGCGCACGCAGATGTCGATTTCCTCGTCGAGCAGGATGGGCGCGCGATAGTCGATCTCGGCGCGCGCAACGTGGAATTCGGGGCTGTCGTGGCCCGGCCAGCGATCATATACACCCGCCGCGCGCCAATATTCGGTGATGCCGATGTCGAAATATTCGAGGTAGCGGCTGTTGAACACCACCCGCTGCGCGTCGATCTCGGCATAGCGGACGCGCTTGCGCACATGGAATTTATAGTCGCTGCGGGCCATGATTGTCCTTCAGTCCGGATGGGTCGCGAGGCGCGCGACAGTATCGATCAACAGGGCGATGTCGCCATCGCGTGACAGGCGGTGGTCGCCGCCCTTGACCAGCGTCACCTGCACATCGTCGCTCGCAAGCGCCGCGGCAAGGCGCAGGCTGATGTCGGACGGCACGTCGCCGTCTTCCTGCCCGTGGAGCAGCCGCACGGGGCAGGAGAGGGGGATTTCGCTGTCGAGCAGCAGATTCGACTCTCCTGACTGGAAGAAGACGCGCGTGGTCGCATAGGGCTGATCGCCATAGGGCGTTTCTTCGATCAGCGCGCCTTCGGCGAGGATGATCGCCTTTTCCTCAGGCGAGAAACCCCAGCGGGTGAAGTCGGGCGCCGCGGCGATGCCGACAAGTCCCGCCACCCGCGTCGGCCCGTCGCGCGCGACCAGCTCGCGCGCCGCAAGCAGCATCAGCCAGCCGCCCATCGACGATCCGACAAGGATCACCGGCCCCTCGACCTTTGCGTCGATCAGGTCGAGCACGTCGCCGCGCCAGTCGAGCAGCGTCTGGTCGGCAAAAAGTCCGTCGGACAGGCCGCAGCCCGCATAATCGAGCAGCAGGCAGGCCTGCCCCTCGGCCGCCGCCCAGTCGAACAGCGCGGTCGCCTTGCCCCCGGCCATGTCGGACATATAACCGGGCAGGAATATGATCGTCGGCCCTGCGCCACTGGCATGGCGATAGGCAAGCCGCGGGCGGCCGGGACGGTCGAGATAATCGGGTGTCGCCGTTTCGGTCACGCGAACGCGCTCAGATCACCCAATCGACCGTGTTCATCTGCGCCACGGCCTGGCCCTTGGCGCGGCGCTGTTCGACCATGATCTTGTTGAGCCGCTGGATGGTGTCGCTGCCGGTGGTGATGCACCAGCCGGGGACGACCGCATGGACCAGCGCGCACAGACCGCCCCAGATCATCGTGAAGCCGAAGCGCGCGGCGACCCCGAAATGCTCGACGTAATTTTCGTCTACGCTTTTCGGATGATCGACAAACAGGCGCTTGAACATTTTGGCGGTTCCTTTCGGGTTGCCGCTGCCCTAGCGAGCGGCCGGGGCGCAGGCAAGGGCGGTATCCGGATCCTACCCGCGGGGGAACACTTACTTGCTCCCGCCAGATATATGCCGACCTTGTCCTGAGCGCCTACCCGGTAGCCGAAGTCCGCTGCCGCCTCCCCATGCCGGCAGCACAGGGTGGATCGCCTTAATTCGCCAGGAATTCGTCGACCGCCGCGGCAAAGGCCTCGGGTTGATCGAGCATGATGAAATGGCGGCTGTCGTCGATACGCTTCAGCGTCACGGTCTTGGCCGTTGTAAAGGCGCCCTTGTAGAGTCCATCGACCATCGCTTCGGGCATCGCGCTGGCATCGAGTGGATAGAGCATCGTGAACGGCGCAGCGATTGCGCTCAGCTCGGGACGAAGATCGGTGGTCATGTCATCATACATCAGCTGCGCCGCGACCTTCGCGTTCGCCGCCCGCGTCCAGGCTTTGACCTGCGCGCGGCCTACGTCGGTGGCCGACATCATCTGCAACGTCCGGTCGTCGGCCTCGGCGCTATCCCGTGCGGCGAGCATCTTCTGCATCGCAGCGGCTTGCGGCTCGACGCCGGCGACGGTCGCGGTCGGACCGAATAGCATCCCGAAAAAGGGCAGGCTGTCGACGACCATCAGCCGGCCGACTTCCTTGGGGGAACGGGCAGCGATCATCATCGCGGTCAGGCCGCCGAGCGAATGGCCGATAATGGCCGGAGCGGGGCGGCCTTGGTCGACGATGCAATCGTCGATGTAGTCCGCAATCTCGCGCATCATCGGCTCGAGTATCGGGCCCTCGGCATTCAGGCCCGGCGCATCGCCGCCGAATCCGCGCACCTCGACAAGGTGCAGGCGATGCGTCGCTTTCAGCCGTTCGGTGGTGGGCGCCCAGACCGCGCGCGGCGAGGACAGGCCGGGGATCAGCACGACGTCGGGACCGTCGCCTTCGACCTCGACCGTGATCCGCTTGCCTTCGAGCAGGCCGGTGCCGCATCCGGCGGCGCCTTCCGCGGCATCGGCGCGCGGTGTGATGGTGGCGATCAGCAGGATGAACAGCGCGGCGATGGAAAGTCGTTTCATGGGTTCAGTCTTTCAGGAATATGGCTTCGATCGGCAGGCCGAACAGGTCGGAAATGCGGAAGGCGAGCGGCAGCGACGGATCATATTTGCCGGTTTCGATGGCGTTGACCGACTGGCGCGACACCTCGAGCCGGTCGGCGAGGTCATGCTGGCTCCAGTCACGCTCGGCGCGCAGAACCTTCAGGCGGTTCTTCACAGGCCGCGAACCTTGCCGATGAAATGTCCCAGCCCCAGGCCAAGACACCACACCGGGACGGCGGTCCACATCGGCACCGCCGGCGCAACGCCGAAGGTCGTCAGGAAGCCCCAGAAAGTCGCCACCGCGAGCAGCAGGCCGGTGGCGATCAGCGCCGCATTGACCGTCCGCGCGCGCAGATACTCATCGCTCTCCTCGATGACATAGCGCGCCATTGCCCAGATCATCCCGAATACGGGCAGCGTCGGCAGCAGCGCGAGCAGCGCGGCGAACGGTTTGGCTGCCTCCTGCTGTCGAAACAGGAGCAGCGCGCTGCCCAGTCCGATCACATACGCGAAGGAGGCGACCAGCATCCGGCGGTTGTAGCGCGTGGCAACGACCGATGCGCAGCCAGTTTCGCGCTGCATGCGCTCGGTCGCGCGCACCATCGGGATCAGCAGCAGCATCGGGAGAATCATGATCGCAAGACCCCAGGGTGCCGCGATGACCTTGCTCGTTTTCAGCAGCCATGCGGTGCCGAACATGCCGATCAGAAAGGCGATCGCCCAAAATCCTGCGGCACGCCGGGCGGAGGTTTCGGTTGCGCTTGCCATGGTTCAGGCCGCCGTCCGCTTGGCGCAGGCGCGGCCGTCGCGTGGCGTCGTTGCGATCATGATCGCGGGCAGCACGATGATCAGCATCGTCGCGATATTCTCGGGAATGATGTCGAGGATCTGCGCAACGGCGACGCACATGATGGCGAGGGCCCAGCAAAGAGCACGGAAAATCGGCGGCATCGGTCAAGCTCCCTTGTTAAAAAGTAAAGGGACATTGACACGGAGATTTGCGCTTGTCAAGCAACATTGACACAATGACAAGCGAGCCAATCGCGCTGGAGGCGTCAGCCTTTCGCGTGCCGCAATCGCCAGTTGACGATGTGTGCGCTGGCGAGGGCGATCGCGCCGAGGGTGGTGAACAGGCGGTCGCCGGTTTCGGGGGCGAGACCGCGGACCCAGCCTTCGTGCGCGGCGAGTCCGGCGGCGAGGAGGGCAAGGCCGACCAGCGCCGCGGCGACGGGATAGCGATGGCCGTGGTGCCGCTGGCCGTCGGCCAGCGCCAGCGCCGCCGCGGGCGCGGCAAGCAGCAGGATCACCGCATGAAAGCTCTCGGGCAGCGAGAGCCAGGCGCTCAGCGCGGGCGCCGCGAGCAGGAGCAGCGGCAGTGCGAGGCAATGGACGAGGCAGGCGAGCGACAGCCCGACTCCGATAAGGTCGGCGGCGCGCGAACGCAGCGAGGGGCGGGCGGGGAGGCACATGGTTCGGGCTTTCGACAGGGGGGGCGGCGGGCGTGACATAATGATACATTGTATCATTGCAGGCCCTCGCGGTGAAAACGGCCCTTGCCGCTGCTTTCGCGCGCTGGCAAAGGGGCGCAGTTTATTCCGCCAGAAAGGCCCGATTTCCAATGTCCGAGATGATCCGCGTCACCCTTCCCGACGGCTCTGCCCGAGAAGTCGCACGCGGCACTACTCCGGCGCAGATCGCGGCAGACATCGGCCCCGGCCTCGCCAAGGCGGCACTTGCCGCAAAGATCGACGGCGAACTGCGCGACATCATGCGGCCGCTGGAGGAAGACACCAACCTTGCGCTGGTCACGAGCCGCGACGAGGCCGATGCGCTCGAACTCGTGCGCCACGACTATGCGCATGTGCTGGCGGAGGCAGTGCAGACTCTGTTTCCCGGCACGCAGATCACCTTCGGTCCCTCGACGAACGACGGTTTCTATTATGATTTCGCGCCGACCGCCGACCGCGGCCCGTTTCGCGACGACGAACTGCCGCTGATCGAGGAGGAGATGCGCCGTATCATCGCCGCCGACCTTCCGCTGACGCGCGAGGTGTGGGAGCGCGACAAGCTGATCGCCAAATGGCAGGCCGAGGGTGAGACGTTCAAGGCCGAATGGGCCGCCGAACTGCCCGAGGGTGAGGAACTGACCGTCTATCGCTCGGGAGACGGCTGGATGGACATGTGCCGCGGGCCCCACTTGGCCTCGACCGGCAAGCTCGACCCCGCCGCCTTTAAGCTGACGCGCGTCTCGGGCGCTTATTGGCGCGGCGACCAGAAGAATGCGCAGCTTTCGCGTATCTATGGTACCGGCTGGCTCAACAAGAAGCAGCTCGCCGAGCATCTCGTCCGGCTGGAGGAAGCCGCGAAACGCGACCATCGCAAGATCGGCCGCGAGATGGACCTCTTCCACCTCCAGGAAGAAGCGCACGGCAGCGTCTTCTGGCACCCCAAGGGCTATCGCATCTACCGCGAGCTTGAGGCCTATATGCGCCGGGCGATCGACGGCTCGGGCTATCAGGAGGTCAAGACGCCGCAGGTGATGGACGCGCGCCAGTGGGAACAGTCGGGCCACTGGGGCAAGTATCGCGAGAATATGTTCGTCATCCCCGACGAGGTGCCGAATATCGAGGACGACGGCCCGCTCGTCTCCGACGATGCCGAGTGGATGGCGCTCAAGCCGATGAACTGCCCCGCGCACGTGCTGATCTTCCGCCAGGGGATCAAGTCGTACCGCGACCTGCCGCTGCGCATGGCCGAAATGGGCTGCTGCCACCGCAACGAACCGCATGGTGCGCTGCACGGCATCATGCGTGTCCGCCAATTCACGCAGGACGACGGCCATATTTTCTGCCGCGAGGATCAGATCGTCGAGGAAGTGCGCGCCTTCTGCGAACTGCTCGACCGCGTCTACAAGCAGCTCGGCTTCGAGAAATATGCCGTGAAGCTCGCGCTGCGGCCCGAGATGCGCTTCGGCACCGACGCGATGTGGGACAAGGCCGAGCAGGAACTGCGTGAGGCGGTCGCGCGCGCGGGCATGGCGAACGACGATTATGGCTGGGAAGAATTGCCGGGCGAGGGCGCCTTCTATGCTCCCAAGCTCGAATTCCACCTGACCGACGCGATCGGCCGGACGTGGCAGTGCGGCACGATCCAGTCCGACCGCGTGATGCCCGAACGCCTCGATGCGTCCTACGTCGGCGAAGATGGCGAGCGCCATCGCCCGGTGATGCTCCACCGCGCGATCCTCGGCACCTATGAACGCTTCATCGGCATATTGATCGAGCATTTCGCGGGCCGCTTCCCGACATGGCTCGCGCCGGTGCAGGCGGTCGTCGCGACGATCGTGTCCGATGCCGACGATTATGCGAAGGACGCCGCGGCGCAGCTCGAGGCGGCGGGCATCCGCGTCGAAACCGACCTGCGCAACGAAAAGATCAACTACAAGGTGCGCGAACACAGCCTTCAGAAGGTTCCCTATCTGCTTGTCGTCGGCAAGCGCGAGGCCGACGAAGGCACCGTCGCGATCCGCACCCTCGGCCAGGATGGCCAGCGCATCCTGCCGCTCGCCGAAGCGATCGCGATGCTGAAGGGCGAAGCGACCCCGCCGGACCTGCGCCCCGCTTGACCGGCATCAAGGCTCTCGTCGGCCTGGCGCCGCTCACCTTTGCGGGCGCTGCGGCGATGACGTTCGGCGCGGCCTATGTGCGCGGGCTGACCGGCTTCGGCATGGCGATCATCCTCGTGCCGCTGCTCGGGATGATCGTGCCGCCGGGGCAGGCGGTCGTCGTAGCGATCATCCTGCAATTGCTGATCGGTCCGGTCGGGCTGCGCGTCATCCTGGCCGATGCCGACCGCCATACGGCGGTGCCGATCGGGCTGATCGCGATGGCGACGACGCCGCTCGGCATGCTCGCGCTGAAAGCGATCACCCCCGATGTCGCGCGCCTGATGATCACGCTCGTCGCGGTCGGCGCCTTCCTGGCGATCCTGATGCCCAAACAGCCCGAGGGACATCGGCCCGGCCGCGTCGCCATCGGCGGGACGGGGATTGCGTCGGGCTTGCTCACCGGCTTCGCCGCGATGCCGGGACCCCCGGTGGTGCCCTTTTACCTGCGCCGCCGGCTCGATCCGCGGACCGCGCGCGCGTCGATGATGCTGATCTTTTTCGCCACCGCCATCGCAGGGACGCTCGCGGCGCTGTGGACCGGGCTCGCGACGCACCGCTTGTTCATCCTCGCGCTGCTGCTGTTCGTGCCGATGTGGCTCGGCAATCATCTCGGCGGCCGCCACTTCGGCCGCGTTCCGGCGCATCTGTGGCAGGCGATGGTTGCGGTCGTGCTCGGCCTCTCGGCGATTTCGGCGGTGGTGCGGATATTGAACTAGAGGCTGCGCAGCGCCTGCGCGGGTTTCGCCGACAGCAAGGGCCAGCTTCCGGCGATGCCGATCAGGAAGGCGAGGCCCGCACCGCCGACCAGCGTCGCGCCGACGACCAGAGGATCGGGGGCGAAGCGGAAGTCGAACAGTTCGACCACCACATAATGCGCCGCAACGAGCCCGAGGCCGAGCGCGAGCAGCGCGAGGATCGCGGCGAGCAGCGCATATTCCAGCCCCTGCGCCCCCAGAATCTGGCCGCGCGTCGCGCCGAGCAGTTTCAGGATCACGCTGTCATAGACGCGTCGCTCGCGGCTTGCGGCAATCGCGCCGATCAGCACGGCGATGCCGGCCAGGATCGCAATGCTCGCCGCCGCAGCGATCGCCTGGCTCATCTGCGTCAGCAGGCTCGTCACCTGACTCACCACGTCGCGCACCTGAATCAGCGAGGCCGAGGGGAAGGCGCGGGGGATGCTGCGCGCCAGCGCGGTTTCGGCCTGCGGCCCGACGGCGACGGTCGCCACCATGTTATGCGGCGCCGCGTCGAAGGTGCCGGGCGAAAAGACGAGCGCATAGTTGAGCCCGAAATTGTCCCATTCGACGGAGCGGAAAGAGGCGACGTGCGCCTGAACCTCGACCCCCAGCACGTTGACCGACAGCGTGTCGCCGATCTTCAGTGCCAGCGATTTGGCGACATCGGCCTCGACGCTGACCAACGGCGGGCCCTTGTAATCGGGCGCCCACCACTGGCCCTGGGTCAGGCTGCTGCCCTTGGGCAGCACGGGGCTGTAGGTCAGGCCGCGGTCGCCGCGCAGCACCCACGCGCCTTCGGGCAGTTCGGCGAGCTCGTCGACGCGCTTGCCGGCAAATTCGGTGACGCTGCCGCGCAGCGCGGGGATCATGTTGATCGCCGCCTTGCCGTCGGTGCCCGTCACCAGCGCGCGGAACGCCGCCGCCCGGTCGCGCGGAATGTCGAGCACGAAAAAGCTCGGCGCGCGTTCGGGTACGGTGCGCGCGATTTCGGCGGTGATGCTTGTCTGGATCGCGGCGAGGGTAACGAACAGCGTCAGCCCCAGGCCGAGCGCGACGACCAGCGCGCCGGTTGCGGCGCCGGGACGATGCAGATTGGCGAGCGCAAGGCGCAGCAGCGGTCGCTTCGGGCGCGGCAGCCGGCTCGCGAAGCGGCGCACCAGCCAGCCGAGCGCGACAAGGATCAGGAGCAGCAGCACCGCCGCCCCGATAAAGCCCAGCGCAAACAGCGGTTCGCGCGCCGTCCCGACCGCGAGGGCGACGATGGCGGCGAAGGCGAGGGCAACGGCGGCCAGCACGCGCTTTTCGATCCGGCCCGCGCCGTCGACCGTCGCGCGGTAGAGGCCCGCGGCCGGAATATGGCGCGTCGCGGCGAGCGGTGGCAACGCAAAGGCAATCGCGATGAGCAGGCCGTAGGCGGCGCTGACCGCGAGCGGGAGCGGATAGACGGCCAGCCCCGGCTTGACCGGCAGGACGTCGCCCGCAATCGCGCCGATCGCCGCGGGGGCCAAGGCGCCCGCGATCAACCCTGCGGCAATCGCGGCGGCGGCCACCGCCAATATCTGCAAGCCATAGATGCGCAGCACCGCCGCGCTGTCGGCCCCGAGCACCTTCAATGTCGCAAGCCCGGGGCGCTTGCCCGCAAGATAGCTGGCGACCCCGTTGCCGACCCCGATCCCGGCGATCACCAGCGCGGCGAGGCCGACGAGTGACAGGAACTGCCCCATGCGTTCGATAAAGCGCCGCGTGCCCGGCGCGCCGTTGCTACGGTCGGTCACTTCCCAGCCTGCGTCGGGGAAGGCCGCGCTCAGCCGCTTGCCCACGGCCACCGGATCGGCACTGGCGGGCAGGCGGACGCGATATTTGCTTTCGTAGAGGCTGCCGGGCTGGATCAACTGCGTTGCGGCAAGGTCGCCGAGGCCGATGATTGCCACCGGGCCCAGCGTAAAGCCTTCGCCTAGCCGGTCGGGCTCGTCGGCGATGATGCCGTCGATGCGGAAGGATTTGTCGCCGAAGTTCACCGCGCCGCCGACCGCCAGGTCAAGCCGCGACGCGAGATCCTTGCCGATCCAGATCGCCCCCGGCGGCGGCGGGCCGCGGCGCGCGCCGCTTTCGAGCCGCATCGTACCGTAAAGCGGATAGGCAGCATCGACCGCCTTGAGTTCGGAGAGCAGCGCGCCGCCGCCCGGTGCGTTCGCCATCGCGCGCATCCGCACCGTCGCCGATGTCGCGCCCGCACCGCGCAGCCCCGCGAGCTCGGCCTCGCTCGCCTGCCGCTGCGGCAGGCCGAACTGCAGGTCGCCGCCCAGGATCGTCTGCCCCCGCGACGCCAGTTCGGCGGTGATGCCGCTCGTCAGGCTGCCGATGGCCGCGAGCGTCGCGACGCCGAGGAACAGGCACACTGCCAGCAGGCGCAGCCCGCGAATCCGTGCCGCCAGATCGCGCCGCGCGATACGCCACAGGGTGGTGAGCGGGATCATCAAATCCTCCCTGCCGCGTAGCGGTGGGGAGGGGGACCATCGGCGCTCATGCAGCTCGTTCCTCGATCCGCCCGTCATGCATCACGACGACGCGGTCGCAATGGTCTGCCAGTTCGGGGTCGTGGGTGATGATCAGCAGCGTCGCGCCGAGCGCCGCGCGCCGCGCGAAGATCAATTCGATGATCGCATGTCCGGTCGCGGTGTCGAGGTTGCCGGTGGGTTCGTCGGCGAAGATGATCTGCGGCTCGCTCGCCATCGCGCGGGCGATCGCGACGCGCTGTTGCTCGCCGCCCGAAAGCTGCGCGGGATAATGGGTCAGGCGGTGGCCCAGGCCGACCGCCTCCAGCTCGCGCGCGGCGCGCCCGAACGGGTCGTCGATCCCCGCCAGTTCCAGCGGCACGGCGACATTTTCGAGCGCGGTCATCGTCGGCAGCAGGTGAAAGGCTTGCAGGACGATACCGATCCGCCCGCGCCGCGCGCGTGCCAGCGCATCCTCGTCCATCGTTGCAAAATCGAGCCCCGCGACCATGACCGTTCCGCCGCGGGCGCGTTCCAGTCCGGCGAGCACCGCCATCAGCGAACTCTTGCCCGATCCCGACGGACCGAGCAGCGCGACCGAGGTGCCGGCCGCAACTTCCAGGTCGACGCCGCGCAAAATTTCGACGGGGGCCTTGTCGCTCCCCAGCGTCAGCGTCACATTATGGGCGGCAATCGCCATCGTCGGCGCGACGGGCGGTCGGGGGCTGTCGGTCAAGAAAGGACCCTTTGGAAATGAGAACGGCCGGATGGCGCTCTTTCGCCCTATATGGTTTTGCAATCGCCCTTTGCCAACCGCTTGCCGGGTGCGGCTCTGCGGAGGCGCCCGCGACGCCCGTAGCGGGCAAGGAAATTCCGGCAAAGGCGGCGCCCGTGCTTCCCGCCGACGCGCCGCTCGTCATCGCCTTCGGCGACAGCCTCTACGCCGGTTACCAGCTTGACCCCAAGGAAGGCCTCGCGCCGCAGCTTCAGGCGGCGCTTGCGGCGGACGGCCGCATGGTGCGCGTCCAGAACGCCGGGGTATCGGGCGATACCACCGCGGCGGGGCGGCAGCGGCTGTCCTATGTTCTCGACAATGCGAAGGTGAAGCCCGCGCTCGTGCTGCTCGGCCTCGGCGGCAACGACATGCTGCGCGGCATCGGCCCCGACCAGACGCGCGCCAATCTCGACGCGATGCTTGCCGAGCTCAAGCGGCGCGGCATCCCCGTCCTGATGACCGGGATGATGGCGGCGCCCAATCTGGGCAGCGATTATGCGAGCAAGTTCAATCCGATATTTCCCGAACTTGCCGACAAATATGGCGCGAGCCTCTATCCCTTCATCCTCGACAATGTCGTCACCGACAAATCGCTGATGCTCGGCGACAATATGCATCCCAATGCCAAGGGCGTGAAAATCATCGCCGCATCGCTGGCGCCGCTCGTCGAACAGGCGCTGCCGACGCCGCGCTAACCCAGCAGCTTGTCGGCGCGGGCGCGCCAGTTGGCGGCGAGCAGGTCCATCGCGGCGAGCGCGCGCAGCGCCGCCGGTTCGCGCTTGCCCGCCCCGCCGATCAGCAGGTGAAAGACGCGCTCGACGCTCCAGTCGGGCAGCGGACGCTCCATCAGCTCCAACGCGTCGCCTGCGCCCACCGCGCCATCCTCGATGACACGGTAATACCAGCCGCCGCGGCGAGAGGTGACGACGGTGGCGGGCAGCGTCGCGATGCCGAACCGGTGGCCGAGCTTCCAGCACGGCTGGCGGCCCTGGCTGATCTCGACCAGCGCGCTGCCGAGGCGATAGCGGTCGCCGATGCACGCCGCGCTCTCGGTCAGGCCCGATGTCGAGATATTCTCGCCGAACGCGCCGGCGTCCTGCAACAGCGCATGGTCGCCGATCGTCTCGGCCCACCAGTCATAATGATCGCGCGGATAATGGTGGATCGCCTTGTCGGGGCCGCCGTGGACCGAAAGGTCGGCCTGCTCGTCGCCCGCGATGCCCAGTGCGCCGACCGCGCGCCGTCCCTCGACCGCGCGCTTGTCGATCGCGCTCGGCTCGCCTTTCGCGCCGAAGCGGCGGGCCTTGCCGGTCAACAGGGCGTCGATCGTGTAGCGCATCGCCCTGCTGTGGCGGCTTCCCGCGCAAAAGAAAAGGGGCGACCCTGCGGGGCCGCCCCTTTCCGTTCGTCTCGCTGACCGAAGGATCAGAAAGCGAAGCCGACGCCGACCGCGAAGGCGTCGGTGTCGTCGAAGTTGTTGATGAACTGGTGGCGATATTCGACCTTGCCATAGACGTTCTGGGTCAGCTTGTGCTGATAACCGGCGCCAACATAGGGATCGTCGATCTGGCCGAAGGTGTAGCCGCCGGTCGCGTAGAGCTTGCCGTTCGTGCCGAGGTTGGCGCCCAGGCGCGCACCCGACGAGAACTGGACCTTGGCGCCGTCGATCAGCACCTTGTCGCCCGCGATTTCGACGCCGGCAAAAGCCTTGTCGCCCAGGTTGTAATCATAGCCGCCCGCAACGCCCAGGGTGGCGTCGTCCAGGCCGCTGCCGGTGATGTACCCGCCGCGCACTTCGACATGACCTTCGCCGTTCTGGGCGAGGGCAGGCGTGGCAACGACAGCCGAGAGGAGAGCGGCAGCAACTGCGAACTTCTTCATTGTCTTTTCCTTTTCTTTGACAGGGGGCGCCCTTTGGGTCGCGTCCCGTGTGCAAAGATGGCGTTCGCACCTGTCGTTTCAATGAACGCATCGTTCAGAAAATGACAATTTTATTACCTGTGTTGTTTTTGCAACACAGCATAGCTATGCAAGCCAGCCTCAGCCCAGCGCGGCCTGCTTCTCTTCGGCGATCCGGTCGAGTTCGGCGCGTGACGGTTTGGTCGCCGCGCTCTTGAGCTGGCCGCACGCCGCCATGATGTCGCGCCCGCGCGGGGTGCGAATCGGCGCCGAAATTCCGCTTTCGAAGATGATGTTGCTGAACGCGCGCACCCGCTCGGGCGACGAACATTCATAGATCGCGCCGGGCCAGGGGTTGAACGGGATCAGGTTGACCTTCGCCGGCAGCTTGTACTGCTTGATCAGCCGCACCAGCTCGCGCGCGTCGGCGTCGCTGTCATTCTTGTCCTTCAGCATCACATATTCGAAGGTGATGCGCCGCGCATTGTTCGCGCCGGGGTAAGCGGCGCAGGCGGCGAGCAGTTCCTCGATGCCGTATTTGCGGTTGAGCGGCACGATCTCGTCGCGGATTTCCTTGTTCACCGCGTGGAGCGAGACGGCGAGGTTGACGCCGATCTCCTCGCCCGCGCGCGCCATCATCGGCACCACGCCGCTCGTCGACAGGGTGATGCGCCGCTTCGACAGCGCCAGCCCGTCGCCGTCCATCACGATCTTCAGCGCGCCCTTGACCTCGTCGAAATTATAGAGCGGTTCGCCCATCCCCATCATCACGATATTGGTCAGCATACGGCCGTCCGCGGTATAATGGCCCGCGTCGTCATCCTCGTCGTCGATGTCGGCGCTTGATGCCATCGTGCCCTTCGGCCATTCGCCCAGCGCATCGCGCGCGAGCAGAACCTGGCCGACGATCTCGCCGGCAGATAGGTTGCGGACGAGCCGCATCGTGCCGGTGTGACAGAAACGGCAGTTCAGGGTGCAGCCGACCTGGCTGGACACGCACAGCGTTCCCCGATCGGCGTCGGGAATGAACACCATTTCATATTCCTGGCCGTCCGCCGCCGCGAGCAGCCATTTGCGCGTGCCGTCGGTTGAAACCTGCGCGGTGACGACGGTCGGGCGGCCGACGATGAAGCGTTCGGTGAGCCAGGGGCGCATCGCCTTGGCGATGTCGGTCATCGCGTCGAATTCGGTGACGCCGCGATGATAGATCCAGTGCCAGATCTGCTTGGAGCGCAGCTTCGCCGCCTTGGCGTCGAGCCCCGCCTCCTCGAGCGCGGAACGGATGCCCTCGCGCGTCAGTCCGACAAGGTCGACGCGGTTGCCGCCGCGCAGGGGAACGGTGCCCGTCGTAACGGGATCGATGTGGCCGGGGATCTGCATGATGCGCGGCCCTATAGTCGCGATGCGCGCTTCGCGCAATTGTGCGCGTCAGCGCGGCCCTTCACGCACCGTGATAGGGGTCCATCGCATCTTCGAAATCTTCGAGCGTCCCGACATGCTCCAGCGGCGGTTCACCGGGGGCGGCGGGAAAGATCGCATCGATCCGACGGCGCAGCGTGTCGTCGAACGCGGCATGGTTCGAAATGCGCGCGTTGCTGCTGACCGTCAGCTCGGTGCGGATCGCGCCCTTGATGCGCTCCAGCCCCTCGGGGCTCAGCACCCCGCTGTTCAGCAATTCCTCGCAAAGCTGGATCAATCCGACCGTCGTCGCATGGGCGCGCAGCCCGATGAAATCCAGCGCCCGGTGCCGCTCGCGTGCGGCGGCATCGCATCTGCCAATGGCATTCATTGGCCCATCTCCTCATCCCACTAACCTCGCCGTCGGGCGCGCCTCTGTCGGGCGTCGTCCTTTCGGGCCGGTCGATCATGCGCGCCGGACGCCGCCTCGGCAAGAGCCGATGTGGCGTCCGGCGCATCATTTCGGGATGAGCGCGCTGGCGGCGATCAGAGGGTAGCCATCAGAGGGTGGCGAGGAACGCCAGCCGTTCGGCTACCGCGCCTTCGGCTTCGGCGTTCCGCAGCGGGAGGACATTGCGCACCAGAATCTCCGCCGGCGTCGGCGTTTCGGCGAACAGCGCCATGACCTCGTCGGCAAAGGCATCCAGCGGCATATAGGCGTCGCGCGTCGACTGGCCGGGGGTCAGTTCGGTCCGCACCGCGGGCGGCGCCAGTTCGATCACGTCGACGCGGCCGGCAAGCTGGACGCGCAGCGCCTGCGTATAGCTGTGCAGCGCCGCCTTGGTCGCCGAATAGGTCGGCGCCTTGGGCAGCGGAACAAAGGCCAGCCCGGAGGTTACGTTGACGATCGCGCCGTCGCCGCGCGCGACGAGATGGTCGATCAGCGCATCGGTCAGCCGGATCGGGCCGAGCAGGTTGGTGACGACCGTCGCTTCGGCGTCGCTCAGATCGCGCTCGCCGTCCAGCGCCTCGTACATCATCACCCCGGCATTGTTCACCAGGACGTTGAGATCGGGGAAGCGCTGCACGATATCGGCGGCAAAGGCGGCGATCGCGTCGGCGTCGGTCACGTCGAGCGGCGCCGCGTGCATATTAGCCCGGCCCGCGATCGCGGCGTCCAGCTTGGCGCTATTGCGTCCGGTCACGATCACCACATTGCCGGCATCGTGCCAACGCTGCGCGAGCGCCAGACCGATGCCCGATCCGCCACCGGTGACCAGGATGGTGTTGCCTGTCGTTTTCATCGATTGTCCTTCGTTTCGGGGTTGGGGAGGCGGCCAATTTATGCCAATACTCTCCAATGGAAAGTAGGCACCTGAAAGTGCTATACTTACGCGATGGAGAGAATTGGGATTTCCGCCATGTCCATGATGAAAAATTCCACCGCGGCCGCCTATCCCACGCCCGATCCGCGCGTCGAGATGCTGGTCAACGAGTTGATCGGCCGAGTCGCCGACAAATGGACGCTGCTCGTGCTCGAGGAATTGGAAGAGCATGGCACCTGCCGCTTCACGCGGCTCGCGCAGCTCGTGCCGGGGATCAGCCAGAAGATGCTGACCCAGACGCTGCGCGCAATGGAGCGCGACGGGCTCGTCCGCCGCACCGTCTATCCGGTGGTGCCGCCGAAGGTCGAATATGCGCTGACCGATCTCGGTCACAGCCTGGGTGAAGCCTTTTGCGGCGTGTGGCGCTGGGCCGAAGCCCATCTCGCCGCGGTCGAGGCGGCGCGCAGCGCCTTCGACGCCCGCACCTGACCGCGGCGGCGGCGCGCTGCGCGCTTATTTGGCACCTATTTGGCGAGCGTCACCTGGATCGGTTCGCCGCGAGTTGCGGCGCTGGCGATGACGCGGTCGGCGTCGGCTGATGCCTGCCGCATCGTGTCGCGGCGGCAATGGCGAACGTCATTCTTGCCTTCCAGGTCATAGTCGGGCGCGCTGCCGCACACGTTGACGACCGCGCGCCAGATGCGGCGTTCCAGCTTGTCGGCGCCGCGTTCGGTGCTGAGGTCGAGGTCCGAATGGACGACGGCGACGCTGCGCGGCGCGGGCGCCGGTTCGGCGTGGGCGGGCAGGGCGGGCGCGACCGCGGCGAGCGCGGCAAGGGTCAACATCATCTTCATCATATGTCTCCGTTGACCGGCGGGTTGGGGGAGGGGAGGAAGCCGGTAAGACCTAGATAGGCCTGCGCGCGCTGCCGCAGGAGCAGCGATGTTGCGCGATCGTTCTGCATAATTGCAGAATGAAGCGGGGGCGATTATTCCCCACAAGACGCCATGTTCGACTGGAACGACCTTAAATATTTCCTCGCGGTCGCCGAAAGCGGCAGCACGCTTGCGGCGGCGCAGGCGCTGCGCGTCAGCCAGACGACGGTGGCGCGCCGCATCGCCGCGCTGGAAGCGGCTACAGGCGTCACGCTATTTGAACGGCGCCAGGCTGGTTATGCGTTGACGCCGACGGGCGAGGCGATGCTGGCGAGTGCGCTTGCGGTCCGCGACTCTGCGGACCGGTTCGGCGAAGCCGTGGGTGCCCAGTCGCGCGACGCGGGCGGGACCGTCAGCCTGACGACGATGGAGATTATTGCGATCACCCTTCTGCCGCCCATCCTGCGCGACCTGCGTGCGGCGCATCCCGGCATCCATATCGACCTCGACACCGCCGACGAGCCGCGCGACCTTGCAAGCGGCGCCGCGGATATCGCGATCCGCAGCAGCAAGCAGCCGACGGGGGCGGGTCTCGTCGGACGCCGCGTCGCCGATAATCCGTGGACGGTCTATTGCAGCCGCGACTATGCCGGACGCCACGGCATTCCGCACAGCCGCGAGGAACTGGCGACGCATCCCTTCATCGGCGGCGGCGGCCATATCTGGGAGCCGTATCGGGCGTGGCTGAAGCAATACCGGCTCGAGGATTCGGTGGTCATGCGTTACGATACCGCATCGGGGTTGCTCGCTGGCGTGCGTTCGGGAATGGGGCTGACGATCCTGCCGGCCTTCCTCGCCGACCGCGAACCCGACCTCGTCCGCTGCATCCCGGCGCGGGAGGATGATACGACCGGCCTGTGGCTGCTCACCCACGAACGCCTGCGCCACGTCCCCCGCATCCGCGTCGTCCTCGATTTTCTGGCCGGGGCGCTGACGCGGCTTGCGCGCAGTTGACCCGGCGGCGGCGCGGACCGGAAATGCCTTTCCTACAATCGTCGGCTGTGGTTCAAACTGGCCGATGACTACCGGCACCCCTCCACAACATGAAACGCGAGTGAAGTTGCGCGGTTTTCCGCGATTTTTCGATCGCACAAAATCTTCCACCTTCGTCACCCAGGACTTGATCCCGGGTCAATTCGCGCCGCGTCGAAGAAGTCCACCACGGATCAGGTCCAGTGCGGCGCGCTACCGTGAATCGCGAATGAAGTTCGGCAGTTTTCTGCCATTTTCCAAAACGGCATCAGCGGATGCTCGCGCACCCCAGCGCTGCCGCGTCGATCGCCGTCGCGGCGCCGCGCAGGCGATAGGTATCGGCGATCGCGCCGCCGGTCGTCGACCGGCTCTCGACGCTCATGCTCGGTGCCGCGCGCATGGCGGCGATGATCGCGGCGTCCATGCGGGCATCGCTGGCCCAGCCGTGGACGCCATTGCCCGTCAGCACGAAGCGGCGGCTGCCGACCGTCAGCCGCAATTCGCTCTGCGGTGCGCGCGGCTTCGACACGCGGATATAGAATTGACCGCGGATGCGCGCCTTGGGCCAATATCCGATGCTGGCATACGCTTTTTCCTGCGCCCGCCCGATCATCGCGGCGGGGCTGGCGATCGCGTAGCAGCGGGGGGTTGCCGGATCGCGGAAGGCGCCCCAGCCATCGAAGATGCCGAGCGCGGTCGGTGCCGCCCAGGCGAACGCGGGCAGGCCGATGCACAGCAATAGAAGGAATAGCGCCCGCCGCATCGCGCTTCCGTTGCGCGAAAGCCGCCGCAATGCAAGCATGGCTTGCGCGGCGCGGTGCGCGCGTTAAGGAAGGAAGACATTTCCAGGGGCAGGGAATCGGGGCGTCGCTGCGTCCGCGGCGCCGGCTCCATCAGGGACTTCTCCCGCAGAACACAGGATGGCGGATAAGAATGAAAGCGACGATTGAACGCGCAGTGCTTCTGAAGAGCCTCGGCCACGTCCAGTCGGTGGTCGAACGGCGCAACACGATTCCGATCCTGTCGAACGTCCTGATCGAAGCCGATGCGAGCGGCCAGCTCAAGCTGATGGCGACCGACCTTGATCTGCAGGTCGTCGAGACCATCGCGGCAAAGGTCGAAACGCCGGGTACCACGACCGTCTCGGCGCACACCCTGTTCGAAATCGCGCGCAAGCTGCCCGAAGGCGCCGAGGTCAGCCTCGCCGCCGCCGAAGGCAAGATGCAGGTCAAGGCCGGCCGCTCGAACTTCAATCTGCCGACGCTGCCGCGCGACGATTTTCCGGTGATCGCCGAGGGCGATCTGCCGACCAGCTTCGAACTGCCGGTCGCCGAACTCATCCAGATCATCGACAAGACGCGCTTCGCCATCTCGACCGAGGAAACGCGCTATTATCTCAACGGCATCTTCCTGCACGTCGCCGAAGACTCGACGGGTCCGGTGCTCAAGGCCGCGGCGACCGACGGCCACCGTCTCGCGCGCTATACGGTAACGCGTCCCGAGGGCGCCGCGGGCATGCCCGACGTCATCGTGCCGCGTAAGTGCGTCGGCGAAATCCGCAAGCTGCTCGACGAAGCCGAAGGCAATGTCGAAATCAGCCTGTCGGCGTCGAAGATCCGCTTCCAGCTCGGCAATGCCGTGCTGACCTCGAAGCTGATCGACGGCACCTTCCCCGACTATAGCCGCGTTATTCCGACCGCGAACGACAAGCTCCTGAAGGTCGATCCCAAGAGCCTGTTCCAGGGCGTCGATCGCGTCTCGACCATCGCCAGCGAAAAGACGCGCGCGGTCAAGGTCGGGCTCGACAAGGATCGCATCACGCTCAGCGTTACCAGCCCGGAAAACGGTACCGCGGCCGAAGAACTTCCCGCCGGCTACGACGCCGACGCGATGGAGATCGGCTTCAACGCCCGCTATCTCAGTGATATCCTGGGCCAGGTCGACGGCGACACCGTCGAACTCCATCTCGCCGACGCGAACGCGCCGACGCTGATCCGCGAAAGCGAAAAAAGCCCGGCGCTCTACGTGCTGATGCCGATGCGGGTGTAGGTCCGCGTCCGCTTGATCTGGCGGATCAGCCCGCCTTCGCGACCCGCCAGATAATCCCGCCGGTATCGTCGGCGACCAGCGCGCTGCCGTCCTTGGCGACCTTGACATCGGCCGGGCGGCCGCGGGTCGTCTTGCCGTCCTTGGCGACAAACTGGTCGAGCAGGGTGACGGGCAGGGCGTCGAGCGGCTTGCCATTGTCGCCGAACTTGACGAACACGACGTCATATCCCGACACCGGATCGCGGTTCCACGACCCGTGCAGCGCGACCAGCGCGCCGTTTGCCCAGCGGTCGCCAAGGTCCAGACCGTTGGTGAAGGTCATGCCCAGCGGCGCGACATGGGCGCCCAGCGCATATTGCGGCCGCTTGACATATTGCCGCCGGTCCTCGGCTTCGGGGGCAACTCGCGGATCGGTGAAACCACCCCAATAATACCAGGGCCAGCCGAAGAAATCGCCCTCGTCGACGTCGGTCAGATAGTCGGGAACGAGGTCCGACCCCAGCATGTCGCGTTCGTTGACCACGGTCCACAGCGTGTTGCTGCCCGGATAGAAGGCCAGGCCGACGGGATTGCGGATACCGGCGGCATAGGTGCGCATATATTTATTCTCGGGCCGCACCTCCAGAATACGGGCGCGGCGAACCTCGTTGCCCATGCCCTTTTCACCGATGTTCGAATCGGCGCCGACGCCGATGTAGAGCCAGCCGTTGGGCGCCGCGACCAGGCTTTTCGTCCAGTGGCGGTTGGTGCCCTGGGCGGGCAGATCGACGATCTTGGTCGGCTTGCCGGCCATCGCGGTCGCGCCCTCGACAAACGGAAAGGCGAGCAGCGCGTCAGTGTCGGCGACGTAGAGCGTCTTGCCAACGAGCGCCATGCCGTAGGGCGAGTTCAGTCCGGTGATATAGGCGGTCTTTACCTCCGCCTTGCCGTCGCCATTGGTATCGCGGAGCAGGGTGATGCGATTGGCCGACGGGCCGCCCGCACCGGCCTTGCCCATCAGTGACTTCATCACCTTGCCTTCGACGCCGCTGTCCTTGCGCGGGGGGCTCTGCGCCTCGGCGACCAGCACGTCGCCATTGGGCAGCACGAGCATCGAACGCGGATGGTCGAGCCCTTCGGCAAAACGCGCGACGGTCAGCCCGTCCGCAGCCCGCGGCGCTTCGCCGGCCGGCCAGCCCGTGGCTTCGAGCACTTTCATCGTCGGAAATTGTTCGGGGCGCTGCGATGCCATTACCGGCACCCGGCCGCTGAGTTCGGCGGTCGAAAAGCGCGCAATGTCGGGACGTGACGCGACGTAAAAGGCGATCCCGCCCGCGACGATCAACACGACAAGGGCGATGGCGACATATTTCAGGATTTTGCGCATGCCCCCTGCTTACACGCGCAGTGCCGCGCGGCAAAGAGGCGAAAGGCGAAGGCTATGGTTAAGCGCCAAGCCGCTTGCATTAACCTTACCCGATTGTTCATCACGGTTGGGAACGGCGCGGTCAGGCGTGCGCGCTAGGGGAGTGTTTCGAGGCAACGGACGGGGACTCCATGCAGCTTCCAGCACCATTTCTTGCCGACCGCGGTGCGGTCGACGATGCGTATGCGCTGATGACCGAGCATGGCGAGGAAGCCGGCTTCGCGGCGGCCGCGCGCGCCGAACAATATCGGGTGCTCGGCAACCACGTCCATTTCGCGCGCTGGCGGCAGATCGAGCGGCTGATCACCTATCTGTCGATCGATGCCGCACTCGATACGGTGCACTGACGCCTAAAGCCGCAACCCCGCCGTTTCGGGCAGGCCCGCCATGATGTTGAGGTTCTGTACGCAAGCGCCGCTCGCGCCCTTGCCCAGATTGTCGAGCCGCGCGACGAGCCGCGCCTGGCTGCCGTCGGCATCGCCGAAGACGAACAATGCAATGCGATCGTCGCCTTGGTCCGATGCGCGCAGCAGCATTTCGCCGTCCGCGGGGGCGTCGCCCATCACGACGATCGGGCTTGCCGCATAAAAGTCGGCGAGCGCCGCGCGGAGTTCATCGACCGGCGCGGCGCCGGACATCGCGCCAAGCGGCAAAGGCACCTCGACCACCATGCCGCGATGCGCCGGCACGACAGCGGGGGAGAATAGCGGGGCGACCGTCAGCCCGCAGCGCGCCTGCATTTCGGGTACATGCTTGTGTCCCAGCGACAGCGCATAGCCGCGCCAGGCAATGTCGGGGTCGGCCTTGAAGCGCTCGATGAGGCTTTTACCGCCGCCCGAATAGCCGCTGACGGCGTGGCAGCTATAGGGCCAGTCGGCGGGGAGGAGGCCGTCGCGGACCAGCGGCGCGACGAGCGCGATGAAGCCGGTCGAATAGCAGCCGGGATTGCTGACGCGCATCGCTTCGGCCACCGTGCCATGGCCGACGACCTCCGGAAAGCCATAGACCCAGCCGGGCGTGACGCGGTGCGCGGTCGACGCGTCGATGACGCGCGTGCGGTCATTGTCGATCATCGCCACCGCTTCGCGCGCCGCATCGTCGGGCAGGCAGAGGATGACGAAATCGGCGGCGTTCAGAGCTTCGCGCCGCGCGCTCGCATCCTTGCGCCGCGCCTCGTCGAGCTGGAGCAGCGAAAATTCCTGGCGCCCGGCCAGCCGGTCGGCGATTTCAAGCCCGGTGGTGCCGGCGGCACCATCGATAAACACGCTCGTCATGGCTCAGCGCGGCCGCTTGCAGCCGGTGACGGCCGGCTCATGCCCCTTGGCGGCCGACCGCGCCACGACATCGGCGAGCGGCTCGGCTTTCACGCCCATCCAACGGCGGCTCGAGTGGATGATCGTGTCAGCGTCGGCCATGATCCCGACATGACCGGGGAAGAAGATGAGGTCGCCGCGCTGCAAATCGCCCTGGGCGACATCCTTGTCGGCACCGAGCGCAGCGAGTTGCAGATCGCTGTCGCGCGGAAGCTGCACCCCCGCCGCCGCCCAGGCGAGCTGGACGAGCCCAGAACAGTCGATGCCCCGCTTCGTGCGGCCGCCGAACAGATAGGGCGCCCCGATCATCGCTTCGGCGACCACCGCGGCATCGGCAACCTGGCTGTCTGCATCGACCAGAGCGCCTAGCGGTAGGTAGCCGTGCGCGGTCGCGAGCCACTCGCCGGCAATTTCGCCCATTACGAGCGCGCCCATCGGCAGCACCGCCGAACCGCCGCTCGCGGCATCGGGGGCGGAGTGGAAGATGGCCTCGGTCGCGGCGACGCGGTGCGTCGGCGCAATCGGCGCGCCGAGCGCATCGGCGGCGAGATAGCCGACATAATGATCGGCCAGACTATAACCCCAGGCCCAGCCCCCGGTCAGGTCGAGCAGCGCGAAACCCTCGCCATAGAGCAGTTCGCTCGTCTGTTCGGCATCGGGCGACGGCGTGCCGCGCAACACGGCGGCCGGCAGGACGCTGCTCATCATCATCGGCGCCGCATAATGCGGTGCGAAATACTTGCCGGCGACCGCGATGTCGGCAAGGTCGGGACGGATCGCGACGATGCGCGGATCATAGCTTTGCGAGGTGCCTGCGAGCCCGAAGCGGTCGCGGCCCGCGCCCGCAACGCCGGGGCGCCCCATCCGCACGCGATTGGTCGCTAGATTGTCACCACTGTCAGCGTTCACTGGCTATCCTGTTTTCCGGTCGATCCGCCCGCGGCGGACAATCGCGCGCCATTAGCGCAGCGCGCGGCGCTTTATCAAGGATGTTCAACCTTTGGCGCGCCGGTCGTAGCGCGCCTGCAACATCGCCCAGGCCGCGCGCAGCCCCAGCGCCGCGCCGCCCTTCGGCCGCCCGGGCTTCGCAGAAGGCCGCCACGCGAAGGTGTCGAAATGCGCCCAGGCGGCGCCGTCGGGCACGAAGCGCTTGAGAAACAAGGCCGCCGTGATCGAACCGGCAAACGACGAGGAACCGGCATTGCCAAGATCGGCGATATCGGTTTCGAGCAGATCGGCGTAGCCGTCCCACAGCGGCATGCGCCAGACGGGATCGTCGCGATCGATACCGCCGGCGAGCAGATCGTCGGCGAGCGCATCTTCATTGGCATAGAGCGCGGGCAGGTCGGGGCCGAGTGCGACCCGCGCCGCGCCGGTCAGCGTCGCAAAGTCGACAAGCAGTTCGGGCGCTTCCTCGCCCGCCTTGGTCAGCGCGTCGCCGAGGACAAGGCGGCCCTCCGCATCGGTGTTGCCGATTTCGACCGTCAGCCCCTTGCGGCTCTTCAGCACATCGCCCGGCCGGAAGGCATCGCCCGAGATGGCGTTTTCGGCCGCGGCAACCAGACAGTGAAGGCGCACCGGCAGGCCGCTTTCCATAATGAGCTGCGCCAGGGCGAGCGCATGCGCAGCGCCGCCCATATCCTTTTTCATCAACCGCATGCCCGATGCGGGTTTGATGTCGAGCCCGCCGCTGTCGAAGCTGATTCCCTTGCCTACCAGCGCAACGCGCGGGTGATCCGCCTTGCCCCAATGAATTTCGATCAGCCGCGGCGCATGATGCTTTGCTGCAGCGCGCCCGACCGCATGGATCATCGGATATCCCTGCTCGAGCGCTTCGCCCTTGGTTACGGTCAGCTTGCCGCCATGCGCTTTGGCGATCCGTTCGGCCACCTTTTCAAGCTCGGCGGGCCCCATGTCGGCACCGGGCGTGTTGACCAGATCGCGGACGAGCGCCGTTGCACGCATTTCGGCCACCATCGGCGCAATTGCGCCGACATCGGCGGTCAAAAGCACGCGCGGGCCGCTGCCTGCCTCTTCCTTGCTGCGATAGGCGTCGAAGCGATACTGACCGCTCATCCAGCCGAACAGCGCCTTGCCGGGCTGGCGTCCGTCGAGCCGGTAGCGCCCCTCGGGCAAGAGTGGCGCGATTTTGGCGAGACACCAGGCCGACAGATTGTCGACATTGGCGACCGCGGTGACGACCGACCAGCTTTCGGCGTCGTCGCCCGGAAGGATGGCGTGAGCATAGCCGTCAGGCTTGTAGCGCATGGCCGCAAGCGCGGCGCGTTCGCGCGCGCTGCGGCTCTTCAGCCAGTCGTCATAGCTCTTCTTGTCGACAAGGTGGATGGTGCGTGCATCCTGCCCCTTGTCGGGCTGGATCAGGTCGGAATAATCGGTCATGCAAATTCTGCTAGGCTTCCCCGGAAACTTTGTCGATTCCCCGCGTTGGAGCTGTCATGACAAGCAAAAGCCTTCCGATCGTCCTGATCGCCGCCGCCCTGTGTTCCGCCTGCTCGAAGGAGCCCGAACCGACCCCGGCCGAAAAGGTTGCGGCGGCGTCGGTTCCGGGCGCGCCGCCAGGCGCCGCCGACGATGTGGCGGCGAAGGCCGCGACCGCCTCGGACGTCAAGGAAAGCAGCGACCTCATCGAATTCGCCTACAGCTATCCGCGCGAAGCCGCCGCGATTCCGGACCTTGCGAAATGGCTCGACAACGACCGCGCGAGGAAGCGCGAGGCGCTGATCGCCGATGCGACGCGCGACCGCGACGCGGCGAAGAAGGAGGGTTTCCCCTATCACGCGCACAGCCATTTGCAGGCGTGGGAGCGGGTGACGAACACGCCGCGTTTCCTGAGCCTGTCGAGCGACATTTCAACCTATACCGGCGGCGCGCACGGCATGACGAGTTTCGACACGCTGATCTGGGACCGTAACCGCGCGATCCGGCTGAAGCCGCTCGACCTGTTTACCAGCGGCGAAGCGTTCGACGCCGCGATCCGCAAGCCGTTCTGCGATGCGATCGTGCGCGCCAAAGCCGCGCGCGGCATTGCGCCGTCGGACGATCCCGACGGCATCTTCGACAAATGTCCCGCCGCGTCGACGCAGACCGTGTGGCTGGGATCGTCGGACGGCAAATATCTCGACCGGCTGACGATCGGCATCGCGCCCTATGAGATCGGCCCCTATGCCGAGGGCAATTACAAGATCAACGTCCCCGTAACCGGCGCGCTGGTGAAGGTGGTGAAGCCCGAATATCAGCGCGATTTTCTGCCGCTGAACTGAAGCAGCCGGTCACGCGTTGGTCGGACGAGGGGGCAAGCAGGAGACATGTCATGCCAGCCAAGTCCGAGGCCCAGCAAAAGGCCGCCGGCGCCGCGCTGAGCGCGAAGCGCGGCGATACGCCGAAATCGGAGCTTCGGGGTGCATCGAAGGAGATGTACGATTCGATGAGCGAAAAGGAACTCGAAGACTTTGCGTCGGGATCGACCAAGGGGAAGCCGGATCACGTCGATTAGAAGGCGCTCAAGGTGGTTCTTGAAGCGGCCGATCGCGGCTTTGGGGTGATGGGGTGGACGCCCCCCGGCGGCATCGATGTGCCATAGTGGAGGTGTTATCACACCACTAGAGGAGGCGTCCGTGTTGGAAGTTAGCATAATCGGATTGGATATCGCGAAGAATGTTTTTCATGCGCACGGCGCGGATGCGAGCGGGCGAGCACTGTTCAGCCGCAAGATCGGCCGAGGGAAGTGCTGGAGTTCTTTGCTGGGCACCAGCGTTGTACGGTCGCGCTGGAAGCCTGTGGGGGCGCGCACCATTGGGGGGCGGGAGCTCACACGGTTGGGATACAAGGTGAAGCTGATCCCGCCGGCGTATGTGAAGCCGTTCGTGAAGCGGAACAAGAATGATGCGGCGGATGCGGAGGCGATCTGCGAGGCCGCCCAGCGCCCGAGCATGCGGTTCGTGGCGATCAAGAGCGAAGAGCAGCAGGCGTCAGGCCTGGTGTTCCGGACCCGTGACCTGCTGGTGCGGCAGCGCACCCAGCTGATCAATGCCATCCGAGGTCATCTTACCGAATATGGCTGGGTAGCGCCCAAGGGTCCCTCGCATGTCGCGATGCTCGGCGATCTGCTTGAGGACGAGATGGCCTCGTCGCTACCCGAGGCAGCCAGGGCGATGTTCCGCACGATGCTCGACCTGCTGGAGGAGCTCAACGAGAAGATCGGCGATCTCGACAAGGAGATTGCGCGGCGGGCTCGTGAGGATGCCGTCGCGAGGCGGCTGATGACGATCCCTGGGGTTGGACCGATTACGGCCACTGCATTGGCGGCTCTGGCACCGCCGGCAGAAAGCTTCACCAAGGGCCGGGACTTTGCGGCGTGGCTAGGGCTGGCGCCAAGGCAGATGTCGACGGGCGGCAAGCAGAAGTTGGGCTCGATATCCAAAATGGGCGAGCGCACGCTGCGGCGATTGCTCATCATCGGTTGCAGTGCGGTGGTCCTGCAGGCCAGCAAGCGAGGCGCGCCTCAAGGCTCATGGCTCGAGCAGATGATGGCGAGGAAGCCGCGTATGCTGGTCACGGTTGCCCTTGCCAACAAGACAGCGCGGATCATCTGGGCCGTGCTTGTAAAGGAAGAGGATTACAGAGCTCCGGTCGCAGCCGCGGCGTAAGCCAGGGCGGACCAGAGGTCGCCGGAAGGCGTAGTCGGTCGAAGGAGAGTATGGCACAACAGTCGGCGAGACGGGGCCGGAAGAACCAGGGCTTTCCACTGTGCCGCGAGCACGCTGTGGGTGATGTGGTTCCGGTCCGCGAACTCCCATACGGGCCCGCAGCCTCCGATGCTGCATTGCAAGGCCGGACAGATGGCCGCATCCGACTACGTGCACTACCTCCAAAAATCGCTTGCGTCTTTTGGGGCGTCCACAGATGGGAAGCGGACGCTGCCACTTCCCCAAGGTGGCGCTGCATAGTCCTTCTTTCGTCATCCCGGACTTGATCCGGGATTCATTGTTTCGACGCTGCGTGAATGGATCCCGGATCAAGTCCGGGATACGATGAAGAAGGTGTCTACAACCGGTCGCCACCAATCCTTTGATATGGCGAAAACCGAACCCGCCGATTACTCCGCGGCTTCGAGGGCCGGGGCCGATGCCTCCTTCGATACCGACGCCGCCTTGCCGAATTTGAGCACGCCGTCATCGACCGGGCCGGTGCGCATGTCGATGCGGTCCTGGACATAATTCTGGCTGAGCCGCCACGGCAGCTTGTCGGCATTTTTGGGCATGATGTGGAGCGCGCGCTGGATATAGCCCGACGAGAAGTCGAAGATATTCTCTTCGGTCAGGCTCGTCGGGTCGGCGAGCAGCGGCGTTGCGACTGTCGTGCCGGTATCGCGCATATGGTTGAGGATGCGGCAGACATATTCGGACACGATGTCGGCGCGTAGCGTCCAGCTGGCGTTGAGATAGCCGAAGACGACCGAGAAATTCGGCACGTTCGAGAACATGCACGCCTTGTAATAGAAATGCTCGTTCCACGCGACCGGCTCGCCATCGACGCGGACGGGGATTTTGCCCGCGACCGCGAGCTTGAGGCCGGTCGCCGTAACGATCACGTCGGCGTCGAGATGCTGGCCCGATTTGAGCTGGATGCCGGTCTTGTCGAAGCGTTCGATATGATCGGTGACGACCGAGGCCTTGCCCGCCTTCATCGCTTCGAAAAAGTCGGCATCGGGGACAAGGCAGAGCCGCTGGTCCCACGGATTATAGGGCGGGGTGAAAGCGACGGGATCGTAACGGTCGCCGAGCGCCTGCTTCAGCTTCTTGGTCAGGAAATCCGCAACCTTTTCCGGCTTTTCGCGCGCGCGGCGGAAAACGATGTCCTGAAGGCGGATATTCTTGAACCGCGTCAGCCGGTA
Source organism: Sphingopyxis sp. GC21 (assembly GCF_025727575.1). Lineage (NCBI taxonomy): Bacteria > Pseudomonadati > Pseudomonadota > Alphaproteobacteria > Sphingomonadales > Sphingopyxidaceae > Sphingopyxis > Sphingopyxis sp. GC21. The sequence goes on from NZ_CP095845.1 coordinate 614,232, forward strand.
GGCGGTCTTTTCGGGCAGGATCTTGCGCAGGAAATTGGCGAATCCGTCCTTTGCCGGACGGATGGCATACCAGGTCGGCGTGCGTTGCAGCATCGTCACATGCGCGGCCTTGTCCGCCATCGACGGGACGATCGTCACCGCGGTGGCGCCCGATCCGATGACCACGACCTTCTTGCCCGAATAGTCGAAATCCTTCGGCCAGAATTGCGGGTGGATGATCTGCCCCGCAAAATCCTCGCGCCCCGTGAAATTGGCGTCGAACGGCTCGTCATAATCATAATAGCCCGAGCCGAGGTAGAGCCAGCGCGCGGTCGTCGTGCTGACCGCGCCCTTGTCGTCTTCCATCGTCACGGTCCAGCGCGCGGCGGCACTATCCCAGTCGGCGCCGACAACCTTGTTGTTGAAGCGGATATGCTCGCGGATGCCGCGCTCGTCGACGATGCGGTTGAGATATTCGAGGATCGAGGGGCCGTCGGCGATCGACTTTTCGTGCCGCCACGGTTCGAAGACGAAACCCAGCGTGTGCATGTCGCTGTCCGACCGGATGCCGGGGTAGCGGAACAGATCCCAGGTGCCGCCCAGATTGGCCCGCCGCTCTACCAGCGCGAAGCTGCGGTCGGGACTGTGCATCTGGAGATGCGCGGCCATGCCGATGCCCGAAAGGCCGGCGCCGACGATCAGAACGTCCTGATCCACGGGGCTGTCCATGCCTGCCATCATTTCGTCTCCCATTTGTCTTTAAGGTCGCAGCTTACGCACAGCGTTGCATTTTGCAATCGAATTGACGTTTACGGAAAGGGCATCGCGGCCAATGCGCCATTGCCGCTGTCACAATATTGTCATAGGGGCGTCACCGAATGGCAATGAAACACCGCGGCTCCGGCGGTAGTTTAGGATTTCGGCCGGTTTATGCGTCAAATTGCGGTGCTTCCTTATCGATTCGCGGGCGTGGGCAAGGATGGCCCCACCGAAATCATGCTCATCACCTCGCGCGGCACGGGCCGCTGGGTGATCCCGAAAGGCAATCCGCTGACCGGGATGGACCGCCACGCTTCGGCGGCGGTCGAGGCCGAAGAAGAGGCGGGGGTGATCGGCGCGGTCTGCCCCACCTCGATCGGCAGCTATGAATATCGCAAGCGCCGCGCGAACGGCGCCGCGATCATGTACAATGTCGAAGTGTTTCCGCTCGCCGTGACGCGGGAGCTTTCCGAATGGAAGGAAATGGACGAGCGCGAGCGGCGCTGGTTCACTTTCGACGAGGCCGCGGGGGCGGTCGACGAACCCGATCTTCAGGCCCTTATCCGGTCGTTCGGCGACAGCGGCTTTCGCGTCGCGGCGCAGCGATCGGGGGTCATGTTCAACGTTGCGGAAAAGACAGGGGTCAATCGCATGTTTGCCTGGTTCCAGCGCCTGCTCCCGAGGCAGGGCAATTTCTTCGATCTGTTCGAAGCGCATGCGGCGACGCTAGCCGCGGGATCGGAAGCGCTGGCGCGGCTGCTCCAGGGCGGCGAGGGCATGGCCGACCATATCCAGGAGATCGTCGAGCGCGAGCATGATGCCGACGCGATCACGCGCGAAGTGCTGCAGACCGTTCGCCGCACCTTCCTGACCCCCTTCGACCGCAGCGCGATCACCGACCTCATCGCCTCGATGGACGACGCGATCGACGAGATGCAGAAGACCGCGGGCGCGATCGACCTGTACGACGTCAAGGAATTCGACGCCGAAATGCGTGATATCGCGGCGATCATCGTCGATGCCGCGCGGCTGACGGTCGAGGCGCTGCCGCTGCTGCGCAATGTCGCCGCGAACGGTACCCGCCTGCACGAACTCACCGAGCGGCTGGTCCGCATGGAGGGGCATGCCGACGAGATCCACGCGGCAGGGCTGAAGCGATTGTTCAAGGAACATGGGGCGTCGAACACGATCCACTTCATGATCGCGCGCGAACTCTACAGCCACCTCGAGCGCGTCGTCGACCGGTTCGAGGATGTCGCGAACGAAATCGACGGTCTGGTTATCGACCACGCGTAAGCGGGGCGCGCGCTCATGCACGAACTGGCATTTCCTCTTCTCGCTGGCTTGATCCTCCTCGCGCTGGCGTTCGACTTTCTGAACGGCCTGCACGACGCCGCAAACAGCATTGCGACGGTCGTCGCGACGCGGCTGCTGAAGCCTGTGCAGGCGGTGATGTTCGCCGCCTTCTTCAACTTCGCGGCCTATTTCCTGAGCCTCGCTTTTCCGCAATTGCACAAGGTGGCAGAAACGATCGGCGCCGGGCTGATCGACAAGGATCTGGTCACGCCAGCGGTGGTCTTCGGCGCGCTGGTCGGCGCGATGTTCTGGAATGTCGTCACCTGGCTGAAGGGCATCCCGTCCTCGTCGAGCCATGCGCTCGTCGGCGGCATCGTCGGCGCGGGCATCGCCCATGCGGGATTCGAGGGCATCCAGTGGTCGGGGCTCAACAAGACGGTCATCGCGATCTTCCTCTCGCCGCTGCTCGGCATGCTGCTCTCGATGCTCGTGATGCTGCTCAGCAGCTGGGCGTTCCGGCGCTCGACCGCGAAATTCGCCGAAGTGACGTTCCGCCGCCTGCATCTCGTTTCATCGGCCGCCTATTCGCTCAGCCACGGTCTTAACGACGCGCAGAAGACGATGGGCGTCATCACCGTGCTGCTGTATTCGACCGGCTATCTGACCGGCGATTTCCATGTGCCCCACTGGGTAGCGATCAGCTGCTATATCGCGATCGGTCTCGGCACCTTGTCGGGCGGGTGGAAGATCATCGAGACGATGGGCGGACGCATCACCAAATTGTCGCAGCATCAGGGTTTTGCCGCCTCGACCGGCGGGTCGATCATGGTGTTCACCGCCAGCCTGCTCGGCATTCCGGTGTCGACGACCCATACGATCACCGGCAGCATCATCGGCGCCGGTGTCGCGCGCCGCGCCAGTGCAGTGCGCTGGGGCGTGGCGAGCAACGTCGTCGTCGCCTGGTTCATCACCATCCCGGCGAGTGCGATCGTTGCAGCGCTCTTCTATTCGCTTACGCGCCTGTTCTGATCATTTCGCCGGGCGATAGTCGATGCTCGCCGCCCCGACCATGCGGACGGGGAGGTAGAGGCCATTGCCATACGCCTTGATCTCGCCGGTTTCGAAACTGTCGATGCGGGTCCGGATGACGAAGTCGCCTTCGCGTCGCTGGTCGATCGCGCGGCGGATCTTGGCTTCGAGTTCGGTGAGATCGCGGGTGAAATTCTGGGTCAGCGCGTCGGCGATCATCGGCGCGAAATCGGGTTGCTGTGCCAACAGCACGAAGATGTCACCCTTGATCCCGTTGGTGTCGCCGTTGATGTGCAGGTCGGTGAAGCGCACCTCGGCCGATCCCGGCTTGTTCACCGGACGCGCGGTCAGCCAGACACGGCCGCGCGTGGGCGCGCGCTTCGCTCCGACCGACAGCACATCCATGTCGACCCCCACCGCAATCTTGTTGTCGGGCGCGCCATAGACAGTGACCTTGCCGATGCGCGCATCGACTGGACCGACGGCGGGCAGGTCGAACGGCCGCAGCGATCGTTTGGCGAGCGCCCGCGCGATCACGGGTTCGAGCTGCGCATAATGGGCGATCACCGGCACGCGCACGTCGAAATGCGGCTTGGGCATTTCGCGCACCAGCCGCGGCAGCGGCGTCGGCGCCGGATCCTGCGGCCGGTTCGACACGAAGCTTTCGGTCACCGCCTCGACCGCAAGATTGAGGTAGAGCCGCAGGCCATTGACGCGGAATCCGCCGAACAGGATACGCTGCGGCGTGACCCGCATCCACACGGGGGGATTTCCGCGGTTGAGCTCGATCGTCGTAAAGGCCTGGCGCCAGATGTCGGCCGCCTGGGCGCGGATGTTGATGCGGGCGATCTCACGATTCACTTCGCGTTCGACATCGCGGATCACCGGGCGGAGCTTTTCATCCGCCTCGTCAGTGAAGGTGATGCGCTGGCCCAGAAAGTCGATGCCGGGGGGATTGGTCCAGCCATAGCTGATCCGCGCCTTACCCTGCATCCGCCAGTCGCTGGTCAGATCGACCCGCACGCGCGCATGCGCCATTGCCGATCCGGTCGCGGTTTCACCCTTCAGCACGCCGCCGACGTCGCGCGCGCTGATCCGCGCATGCAGCGGTACATCGACGACGATCTCGTTTCCTTCGCCGCGCATGCGCAGCGCCCCGCGCGTGACTTGCCCGACGATGGTGCAGGGGATCGCCGGCGTCACCTTTACCTTCTTGCCGAACAGCTTGACGCGTTGCGGTTCGACGCAGGCCCTTTCGCGCCGGTTGATCGTCCACAGCGTCTTTGGGATCGCCCGTTCGAGTTCGCGTTTCAGTGGGGCGATGTCGGCGTTGACCGGGACCGCGATCAGCGACGTTTGCGAGGGGGTGGGCGCCGTGTCGGTGGCATGCGGCGGAGCTTCGTCGCCGCCCTTCGCGGGATCGCAGCCGGCGAGCGTAGCCGCCAGACATGATGCAACAATCAGCCCCTTGATCGCGTGCATGGCCCTGTCCCCGATCGATATCTGTCAGATAACATCGATCGGCGAAAGCCGTTCCAACAATTTGCGCGCATCAGGAAGAGGGCGATCAGTCTGCGACGACCCCGAACAGGTCATGCTCGTCGGCATCTTCGACCACCACATCGACGATATCGCCGGCTTTCAGCGTCGCGGCGACATCGCGCAGATAGACATGCCCGTCGATTTCGGGGGCGTCGGCCTGGCTGCGGCCCGTGGCGCCGATGCTGCCGTCTTCGTCGGCTTCGCCCACTTCGTCGATGATGACGGCAAGCGTGCGGCCGACCTTGGCTTCGAGCTTTGCGGCGCTGATCGCTGCGGTCTTCGCCATGATCCGCTGATAGCGTTCTTCCTTGACCTCTTCGGGGACCGGATCGGGCAGGGCATTCGCCTGCGCGCCCGCGACGGGTTCGAAGCGGAAGGCGCCGACGCGGTCGAGCTGCGCCTCGTCGAGCCAGTCGAGGAGATATTGGAAATCCTCTTCGGTTTCGCCGGGGAAACCGACGACGAAGCTGGAGCGGATCGCGATGTCGGGTGCGATCGCGCGCCAGGCTTTCAGCCGTTCGAGCACCTTGGCTTCGTTCGCCGGGCGCTTCATCGCCTTCAGAACCTTCGGGCTCGCGTGCTGGAAGGGGATGTCCAGATAAGGCGTCAACAGCCCCTCGGCCATCAGCGGGATCACCGCATCGACGTGCGGATAGGGATAGACATAGTGGAGCCGCACCCACGGCGCGCGACCGTCGCTAGTCTTTAACTGACCGAGCTCGCGCGCGAGCTCAGTCATGTGCGCACGCACCTCATGGCCTTTCCATTCGCGCGGCTGGTGCCGGATGTCGACGCCATAGGCCGAGGTGTCCTGGCTGATCACCAGCAACTCCTTCGTCCCTGCCGCGACGAGCTTTTCAGCCTCGCGCAGCACCGCGTCGATGCGGCGGCTGACGAGCTTGCCGCGCAGATCGGGGATGATGCAGAAGGCGCAGCTGTGATTGCAGCCTTCGCTGATCTTCAAATAGCTGTAGTGGCGCGGTGTGAGCTTCAGCCCGCCTTCGGGGATCAAATCAACGAATGGCCCCTGAGTCGGGGGCGCCGCCTCGTGGACCGCGTCGACAACCTGTTCATATTGATGCGCGCCGGTGACCGCGAGGACGTTGGGGAAACGCGCGCGGATGACCTCCGCCTCGTTGCCCATGCAGCCGGTGACGATGACGCGGCCATTCTCCGCCATCGCCTCGCCGATCGCCTCCAGGCTTTCCTCCTTCGCGCTGTCGAGGAAGCCGCAGGTGTTGACGAGCACCACGTCGGCGCCGGCATAGTCGGGCGACAGGCCATAGCCGTCGGCGCGCAATTTGGTCAGAATCCGTTCGCTGTCGACGAGTGCCTTCGGACAGCCGAGCGAAACCATGCCGACTTTCGGCTGGGCGGGGAGGGTCTTGATTGTCATGATCGGCCGCGCGCATAGGCGATTTTTGCGCCCTTGTCACGCGCCCGCTGCTTGGGCGTAAAGCCTAATCGGCTTCGCACGCCTCGCACGGGATGACTTCGACCAATATGTCGCCGCTCTGCAGGGATTTTGCACCCGCTTCCCAGAAGCCGATCGGCTGACCGCCGCGATAGATGCGCAGGCCGCGGCCGCCGCTGGCGAGTTCGTCGATGCTCTTGCCGATTTCCTCGGGCCGCACCGGGCGTTCGTTGAGCTGCACCTTGCCCGATACCGAGGCAAGGTCGGCCATATAATCGGCGATATGCGCGCCCTGCGCCGATCCGGCGAGCAGTAGCCCGGTGAAGCTGACCGGGTTGATGACGTCGTTCGCACCCGCTTGCCGCGCGAGCAATTCATTGTCCTGAGTCCGGATGACGACGCTGATCGGTACCTGCGGCGCAAGATGCCGGACGGTCAGGACGATCAGGATCGACGTGTCGTCGCGTCCCGCCGATACCAGCACCGAGCGGGCCTGCGCGATCCGCACATCGAGCAAGGTTTCGTCGCTCGATGCATCGCCTTCCAGCACGTTGCAGCCCATCGCTTCGGCGGCATTGATGCGCTGGCGCGACGGATCGATGACGACAATGCAAGCGGGATCGGTGCCGCGCGCGATCAGTTCGTGAACCGCCTCGCCGCCGCTGACGCCGAAGCCCAGAACGACGATGTGATCGGTGAGTTTTGCCTGGATGCGAGCCATGCGCCATTTTTCCCATGTGCGTTTGATGACGAAACTATAGGCCGTGCCGACGAAGATGAAGAGCACGGCGATGCGGATCGGCGTCACGATCAGCGCCTCGATCAGGCGCGAGCGGTCCGATACCGGCGCAATATCGCCGAAGCCGGTGGTCGTGACAGAAATCATCGTGAAATAGACGACGTCGAGGAAGCTGATGTGGCCGTCGTGGCTGTCCTTCAGTCCGGCGCGATCGATCCAGTGCACGAGGACGACGAAGGCGATCAGCAAGAAGGCGAGGCCGAGCCGCGCGGTGACATCCGCCCAGACGGGCCATTTGCTCGCGCGGCGCAGCGGTTGAAACCGGTGCTGGAGCTTCAGTCGGTCGGACGGACGACGGCTCATCGCGGCGGCAACTGCTTCATCGGATCGACGGGTATCCGATTCTTGCGGAGCTGGAAATGGAGTTGCGGCGATTGCACCTGCCCGGTGGCGCCGGCGAGGCCGATCACCTCGCCCGCCTTGACCGCCTGTCCGCGCTGGACGTCGATCTTGGCCGCATGGCCATAAGCGCTCATCCAGCCGCCGCCATGATCGATCAGGATCAGGCCGCCATAGACCGCGATCTGATCGCCGGCATAGGCGACGACCCCGGCCGCCGCGGCATGGATCGGCGTTCCGCGCGCGGCGGCGATGTTGATCCCGTCATTGACCTTGCCGGGCGCAAGCGGACCGAAACGTGCGATCAGCTTGCCCTGCAGCGGCCATTGGAAACGGCCCGAAAAGGCGGCGGGCGGCGCGATGGCGGTGGTGACGGGCGCGCGTGGCGCGGCGCTGGCGGCGGCGGGGCGCGTTCTGGCGGCGAGCGCGGGCTGGCTGCCGGTCATGATATCGTCGATGTCGAGACGGAAGGCGGCGGCGCGCGCGGCGACATCGACCTGCTCAGGGGTCAGCGGCCGGGCCGAAGCAGGCAGGCGCAAGCGCTGACCGACGCGCAGGATATAGGGCTCGGCAAGCGCGTTGATCGTCACCACCTCGCCCCAATCGACGCCATAGGCATGGGCGATGCCGATGCCGGTCTCGCCCGCGGCGACGCTGTGGTAGCGACCCGCCGGAATCTGCAGTTGTTGCCCGGGGCGCAGCGTATAGGGCGGCGCAAGGTCATTCTCCATCGCGATGGCCTCGGACCCCGCGCCGGTCGTCGCCCCGATCGCGCGCAGCGTGTCGCCGGGACGCACAACATAGGTCGAGGCGGCAATATCGCGGGCGTTGGCCGCGACGCGCTGAAGCGTCCAGGTCGGGCGCGCGTCGCCGCCGACAACCTCGCCAAGTGAACCGCGCTCGAAGTCGGAAGCTCGGGCCTGCTGCGTCGGTGCAGCCGCACGCGGAGCCGGAGCGGTGGTGGCCGGAATACAGGCCGACAGGGCGAGGGCGCCGGTCAACGCGCCGATATAATGATGAATTTTCCCCACCGCGGTCCTTTGGCAGAGCCGCGCCGGGAAATCTACTATGGTTAATCCGACGCCAATCGGGCGGCATAGGCGCCGCGCAGCGCAGCGAGCGAGGCGTCGTGGGTGAGGTCGAGTTGCAGCGGCGTCACCGCGATATAGCCGTCGTCGATCGCCTCGAGGTCGGTGTCGTGGCCGGGCGAATGTTCGATCCCGTGCAGCCCGAACCAGTAATAGCGATAGCCGCGCGGGTCGGTGCCCTCGACGATCGAGCCGCGGCTGTAATCGTGGAAGCCCTGCCGCACGACGCGGATGCCCTTCACTGCTTCGGCGGGGATGGCGGGGAAATTGACGTTGATCAGCGTTCGCGGCGTCATCGCCATGGCGACGAGCGGGCGCAGCACCTTGGCGCCCCATGCCTCGGCCGCCTCGAACGGCACAGCGTCACCCATGCCTTCGCGCGCATAGACCTGGCTCAGCGCGATGGCGGGGATGCCGGCCAGCGCACCCTCGATCGCCGCCGAAACGGTGCCCGAATAGGTGATGTCGTCGCCAAGGTTCGCGCCGCGATTGACGCCCGAGAGGATCAGGTCGGGCTTTTCAGGCATCAGCTTGCCCATCGCGATCATCACCGAATCGGTCGGGGTGCCGGTGCACGACCAGCGCCGTTCGCCATGCTCGCGCACGCGCACCGGGCGCGAGAGGGTGAGCGAGTGGCCGGCGCCCGACTGCTCCTCTGCCGGGGCGCAGACCCAGATGTCGTCGGAAAGCTGGCGCGCGATCGCTTCGAGCACGGCCATGCCGGGGGCGTGATAACCGTCGTCGTTGGTCAGAAGGACGCGCATGGCTTTTCCAGACTATATGTCATTATGTCATTGCGAGGAGCGCAGCGACGAAGCAATCTCCAGCGGAATATTTGCGCTTGATCGAAGGCTGGAGATTGCTTCGCTGCGCTCGCAATGGCGGATCAGGGCACCAGCCGCGCGATCCCGCCCATATAGGGCAAGAGTGCGGGCGGAACATCGACGCTGCCGTCTGCCTGCTGATAATTTTCCAGGATGGCGACAAGCGTGCGGCCCACCGCAAGCCCCGAACCATTGAGCGTATGGACGAATTCATTCGCCTTGGCGCCGTCGCGGCGGAAGCGGGCGTTCATCCGGCGCGCCTGGAAATCGCCGCAGTTCGAGCAGCTCGAAATCTCGCGATAGGCGCCTTGGCCCGGCAGCCAGACTTCGAGGTCATAGGTCTTGCGCGCGGCAAATCCCATGTCGCCCGCACATAGCAGCATCTTGCGATAGGGCAGGTCGAGCGCTTCGAGCACCGCTTCGGCGCAGCGCGTCTTGCGTTCGAGTTCGGCGTCCGAATCCTCGGGTCGGACGATCGAGACAAGCTCGACCTTCCAGAACTGGTGCTGGCGGATATAGCCGCGCGTGTCGCGCCCCGCCGATCCGGCCTCCGACCGGAAGCAGGGCGTGAGCGCGGTCATGCGGACGGGCAGGTCGGCCTCGGGCAGAATTTCTTCGCGCACCGCATTGGTCAGGCTCATCTCTGAGGTAGAGATCAGCCAGCGGCCGTCAGTGGTCTGGAACAGGTCCTCGCGGAATTTGGGCAGTTGCGTGGTTCCGAACGCCGCCTCGTCGCGCACCATCAGCGGCGTTGCGCATTCGACATAGCCCGGCTCACCCGTTTGCATGTCGAGCATGAACTGGCCGAGCGCGCGTTCGAGCCGCGCCATCTGCCCTTTCAGAAAGGCGAAGCGCGCGCCCGACATCTTGGCCGCGGTCTCAAAATCCAGCCCCAGCGCGGGACCGAAATCGGCATGCTCGAGCGGCTGGAAATCGAAGCTGCGCGGGGTTCCCCAGCGCGCGATTTCGACATTACCCTCTTCGTCGAGGCCATCGGGGACGTCGTCGGCCGGCAGGTTGGGCAGCGCCGCCAATATGTCTTGCAACGCGGCGAGCCGGTCGCGTTCGGCCTGTTCCTCTGCCGGGAGCTTTTCCTTGAGCGCGGCGACCTCGCTCTTGAGCGATTCGGCACGATCCTTGTCGCCCTGTGCCATCGCCTGGCCGATCAGCTTCGATGCTTCGTTGCGGCGCGCCAGCGATGCCTGGATCGCGGTCTGGAGCGCACGCAATTCGGCGTCGGCGGCGAGGATCGTCGCGGACATGGGTTCGAAGCCGCGGCGCGCGAGGCCGGCGTCGAAAGCTTGCGGGTTTTCCCGGATCAGGCGGATATCGTGCATCGCCGCGCTATGGCGTTGCTGCCTTCGCGGCGCAACCCTGCGCGGATATCATCGGGACGCAAAAAAGGGGGCCACCCCTAAGAGTGGCCCCCAGAAGGTGGTCTGGGTCTCCCCCCCCATGACCTCCAGTGGATCCGTTAGGCCGCGTCAGCTTCGTCGCCGTTGCGATTCGCGGCGCGGCGGCGCGAGACGAGCGCGGCTGCTGCTGCACCGAACAATAGCATCATCGGAGGCGCAGGAACAGGGGTTGGATCACCGGATGATCCGCTGCTCGTGCTGCCGCCGGAACTGGACGAGGAGGATGAGCTCGACGAGCTGCTGCTCGACGAAGATGACGACGACGAGCTGCTGCTCGATCCGCCGAAACTGCTGCTGCCACCGGTCGCGCCCGACGAGGTCGCGCCGCTCGACGAACTGCTGCTCGACGAAGAGGAACTGCTGCTCGACGACGAGCTTGAGGAGCTGCTGCTGCCCGAACCGCCCGAGCTGCCCGAGCTTCCGCCGTGCGACGACGACCCGCCGTGCGACGAGCTTCCGCCTTTCGACGAGCTGCCCCAGCCAGAGCTGCCATGCGAGGAGCCGCCTTTCGACGAACTGCCCCAACCAGAGCTGCCGTGCGAGCTGCCACCGCCCGACGACGACGAGCTCGACGACGAGGAAGAAGAGGAGGACGAGGAACTCGACGACGAGCTGCTGCTCGACGAAGAGGAGCTGACATTGCCCGACGAGGTCGAAACGCCGCCGGTCGAGGTGCTCACGCCGCCCGTGGAGGTCGATACGCCGCCCGTCGAGGTGCTGACGCCACCGGTCGAGGTCGAAACGCCGCCGGTGGAGGTGCTGACGCCGCCCGTCGAGGTGGTCGAGCTGATGCCGCCCGTGGAGGTTGAAACGCCGCCGGTCGAGGTCGAGGTGCTCACCCCGCCCGTCGACGTCGAAACGCCTCCCGAGGTGCTGCTGGTAGTCGAGCTGAGGCCGCCGGTGGTGGTCGAGGTGACGACCACGCTGCCGCTGCTGCCACCCGAGCTGCCGCCGAAGAAACCGCCGAAGAAACCGCCGCCGAAGCCGCCGCCAAAGCCGCCGCCGATAACGGTCACGCCGCCGCCGCTGCTGCCGCCGCCAAAGCCTTCGCCGCGCGGCGGGAAGGGGGCATAGGGGATGGGGGGCAGGGGGATCGTCTGGGTGACGAACTGCTGCTGCGGGGTCACGGTACGGATCACGCGCGTGGTCGTGACGACGCGCCGGACGCGCTTGACGGGCTTTCTCGCCACGTGGCGCTTGCGCACGACCTTCTTGCAACAGGAGCCCGATTTCTGGACCTGCGCAGCCGCAGCCGGTACGTCGGCGATCTGCATCGCGCCGCTACCGATGATCGCGCCGCCGCAGGTGCAGGCACAAAGCTTGGCGAGGGCCATTCGGACAGACATAGGTTACTCTCTCTTTCCCGTTGCAGGTGCGCCCCATGTCGTTGGCCGACACCCGTGCGCGCCTTCGCTAGCGCCAAAAGGCCAAAGCTTTGTGAACGCGGCAATTGCGTTAACCGCGTTTGATTGTCCGACAGCGGGAATTGATATGCGAAATCAACCGAAATGCGCGTAACTGTCCCAAAACAATACGTGTTTCACGCGAAATGGCCTCAACCGGTTAATTTGCAGCGGCATGCGGCGGTCGAAAGAGCTGGGGCGCGGCTTGTCGTGAGTGCGCCTCCGCCGGGCCGGTTCAGCACTGCTTCAGCCGCGCGCGGGCAAGCGGTCCGCTTCGCGCTTGTATCGCATCGGAGGGCTGGTTATAGGCCCGGCGCAATCCTTGGTTCGCCAAGCTCGGCGAGCCAGGCGATCAGGAAAGGACTTGGACGCTCCTCATGCCGACCAATGTTGCCGAAGTAGGCGCCGACGCTCTCCGCGAAGCCAAGTCCAATCTCGATTCGGATTATGTTCCCAGCGACGACGAGCCGTTCATGAACGAGCGGCAGCAGGAATATTTCCGTAACCTGCTGCTCGCCTGGAAGAAGTCGATCCTCACCGAATCCGAATCGACGCTGGCCCATTTGCAGGATGGTCCGCTGCGCGAACCTGATCTTGCCGACCGTGCATCGAGCGAGACCGACTGGGCGATCGAGCTGCGGACGCGCGACCGTCAGCGCAAGCTGATCGCGAAGATCGATTCGGCGCTGCGCCGCATCGACGAGGGCGAATATGGCTATTGCGCGGTGACGGGCGAACCGATTTCGCTCGCCCGCCTGCAAGCGCGTCCGATCGCGACGATGACTCTGGAAGCGCAGGAACGCCACGAACGCAACGAGCGGATCTCGCGCGAAGACTGATCCCAATCGGGACAGAAGCGCCGCTGTTTACGATTCGGTAAAGTACCGGGCCCTAGGGTCGCTCCGAACGCAATTCGGGGAACGGGTCGCCATGGAATCGCGCATACCATCAACGCTGGACGAAGAGGTCGCTTCGCTGTCGCGCAGCGCCGACCGCGACAGCCTGTTCATGCAGGCCAATCTTTTGTTTCCGGGTCAGTCCAGGCCCGTGACGGTGCGTGTGCGCAACCTGTCGGCGGGTGGCATGCTGGCCGAGGCCGTCGTGCCGGGGCTCGCGCAAGGCGCAACGGCCGAGATCGAACTGCGCAATATCGGCTTTGTGCCGGGGCATGTCGTCTGGGTGGGCGAAGGCAAATTCGGGGTGGCGTTCGAGCGACCGATCGATCCGCACGCGGTGCGGCGGCAGGTGGTTCAGAAGATGGACGTCCCGGCCTATATTTCGGCGCTGGACAAGAAGGCTTCGCTCTACCGCCGACGCTGATGCGTTTCGCGTCGAAAGGCATCAGCGGGCGATAGCGCTCTGCTCGCCTCAGGTTTCGGCGAGCAGCTCTTCCTTGATCTTGAGTTTCTGCTTCTTCATTTGCGCCAGCAAGGCCATGTCCGGTGCGGGGCGGCGCTCTTCATTCGCAATTTTCGCGTCGAGGTCCGCGTGGCGGGACTTCAGGGCGGAAAGGTGCGAGCTGCTCATAGGCCATTCTCCTTTTCGACTCGGTTGGCAGCTCCGAGTAAAACATGATTCGCCCCGCTTGTCCCGTCCGGATGGTCGCGTTTCGGCCAGATGGTGCCCGTTGCGGACGGGCCGTGATCGTGGCAGGGAAGCGGCGTGAACCCGGAAGAAATCGCCCAGCGCCTGGAACTGCTTCGGCTCGAGCATCGCGATCTCGACGCCGCGATCATCGCACTGGGCGACGCGACGGTTCCCGATCAGCTCCAGCTTGCCCGGATGAAGAAACGCAAGCTCAAGCTGCGCGACGAGATCAGCTGGTGCGAGGATCAGTTGCTGCCCGACATAATCGCCTGATTCAAAACGGGACGCTCCCTAAATTCATGGTTAGCGTCCTTGCGGCGGCGCTGCGTGGCGTGGCATTCGATGCCGATGTTCAGGGGACCGATCCGGAACGGCATGGCGACGCAGCCGGTGCAGCGCGCGCAGGTCGAAAATCTCTATGTCGAGGCGATGCTGCTCGCCGACGAGGCGCATGCCGCCTTCCGCGCGCATCGCGATTTCGAGGCGGTGGCGCGCGATCCGATCCTGCAGGTCGGGCTGGCGTGCGAATCGCTGAAGACGACAACGCGGCTGATGCACATCATCGCCTGGCTGCTCCACCGCCGCGCCATGTTCGCAGGCGACCCCGGCGCCGGTCCCGAGGACAGCGCAGCGCTCATCGGCGCGCCAGTTCCTGCCGACCATGCGCTGTGCGCGCATTTTGACGATAATCTTCAGAGAATCGTGGCGGCGAGCGAGCGCCTGTTCGACCGTATCGCGCGGATCGAGGCGGGATGGACCGCCGACGAAGCGGCGCGGCCGGTGCAGGCGCTGCTGGCCCAACTCGAAGCAAGGCTTTGATCGAACTGGTCCCGACCAAGCATTGACGCGGCGTTAACCAATGTGCGCCAAGGTTCGCCCGGAGTCATAAGTGGGTGCGCCAATGAAATTCGAACCGATCAGTTCCGCCGCGCAGAATCTCGACCAGTCGGTTGCCAGCGACTGCGGCGAGCTTGCCGTCGGCTGCAGCGATGCCGCGGGCCAGATCCAGCGCGCCACCGACCAGATGCAGCGCCAGATTTCGGAGCTGGGCCGGCTGGAGGATTATGTCGTCAGCCTGGAGGCCGACCAGCGCCAGATCGCCGATTCGACCGACGAGGCGAAGCTCTTGTCGGCGCGTGCGTGCGAACAGCTCGACGCCGGGGCCGAGCGCGTCAACAGCGCGGTCACCGAATTTCGTTCGGTCATCGATCTGGTCGCGCGGCTGGGCACGCATGTCACCAATTTCGCGTCGGTGATGGAGCAGGTGCAGCAGGTCAGCCAGTCGATCGAGCAGATTGCCAAGACCACCAACATGCTCGCGCTTAACGCCGCGATCGAGGCCGAGCGTGCGGGCGATGCCGGCCGCACCTTTGCCGTCGTCGCCGCCGAGGTGAAGAAGCTGGCGCAGAATACGCGCAGCGCAACCGATGAAATCCGCCGTTCGATCGGCAGCCTGTCGACCGAAGCCGCCGGTCTCGTCACCGAAATCCAGTCGGGGGTCGAGCAGTCGGGGCGGGCGGAGGCGCAGTTCGAGACGATCACCGATGCGCTGCACGATGCGACGCATCTCGTTGCGCTGCTCGACGATCAAAGCGACCGCATCGCGCAATCGAGCGCAATGGTGCACGCCAATGGCGCCAAGGTACGCGAGGCGCTCGACCGCGTCGTCGGATCGGTGCGCGACAATGGCGCGACGCTGAACAGGACGCGCGATTCGATCCTGACGATGGAAAATGTGTCGAACCGCATGTTCAACGCGGTGATTTCCGCCGGCGTCAGCCCCCAGGACAGCGCCATCGTCGATCTGGCCGCGTCGGTCCGCGACGAATTTGTCGCCTTGGCCGAAGCGGCGCTTGCGCGCGGCGAGCTGACGATGGAGCAACTGTTCGACACCAATTATGTGCGCGTGCCGGGATCGAACCCCGAACGCTTCCGTACCAGCCTTTGCGACTGGGCCGACGCCCATTGGCGGCCACTGTTCGACCGCACCGTGGCGCAGCATCCCGAAATCAAGATGTCGTCGGCGGGCGACATGAACGGCTTCCTGCCGACGCACATCACCGAATGTTCGCGCGCGCCGACGGGCGATCTGGAACATGACACCGCGCATTGCCGCAACGGCCGCATCCTGTTCGACGATGTCGACGCGGCGGCAAAGCGCAGCAGCGCGCCCTTTTTCATGTCGGTGTACCGCCAGGAAGGCGATGGCACCAACTATGTGACGGTGCGCAACGTCTATATGCCCGCGGTCATCAACGGTCGCCGCTGGGGCGACGTCGAGGTTGCCTACCAGCTGTAACGGCGGTCATTGCGAGCGAGGCTGGCTCAGCTACCCTGCCGGCGCGCCATGAAGGCGAGCTTTTCGAACAGCATCACATCCTGTTCATTCTTGAGCAGCGCGCCGTGCAGCGGCGGAATCGCTTTGCCGACGTCGCGGTTCTGCAGCACCTCGAGCGGCATGTCCTCGGCGAGCAGCAGCTTCAGCCAGTCGATGAGCTCGCTGGTCGAGGGCTTTTTCTTGAGCCCGGGCACGTCGCGCACGTCGTAGAAGATGTCCATCGCGCGGCTGACCAGCGTTTTCTGGATGCCGGGGAAGTGGACCTCGACGATTTCGGCCATCGTGTCGCGGTCGGGGAATTTGATATAATGGAAGAAACAGCGGCGCAGGAAGGCGTCGGGCAGTTCCTTTTCATTGTTGGAGGTGATGACGACGATCGGACGTTCGCGCGCGGTCACCGTTTCGTTGGTTTCATAGACGTGGAACGCCATGCGATCGAGTTCCTGAAGCAGATCGTTCGGAAATTCGATATCGGCCTTGTCGATCTCGTCGATCAGCAGCACCGGAAGCTGTTCGGAGGTGAACGCCTCCCACAGCTTGCCCTTCTTGATATAGTTGCGGATGTCGTGGACGCGCTCTTCGCCGAGCTGTCCGTCGCGCAGACGCGCAACCGCGTCATATTCATAGAGGCCCTGCTGCGCCTTGGTCGTCGATTTGATGTTCCAGGTGATCAGCGGCGCACCGAACGCCTTGGCGACTTCTTCGGCCAGCACGGTCTTGCCGGTGCCGGGTTCGCCCTTCACGAGCAGCGGGCGGCGCAGCATCGTCGCGGCATTGACCGCGACCTTCAGGTCGTCGGTTGCAATATAGGCGCTGGTTCCTTCGAAGCGCATGGCGGCTCGCCCTTTCCCTTAACGTGAACGTCAACCGGGATGGGCATAGCGAGCGCGAGGGAAGGGTGCAAGCGGAGCGTCGCCACGGCTGCCGCGGCGTGGACGTTCCCGGTCAGGCGTGCGTGCGGCTGGCGGCGCGGGCGGCCATCAGATCCCACAGGCCGCTGTGCTGTGCGATGAGCTGCTGCGCGCCAAAGGCCATCGCGCGCTCGACCGCCGGTGTTTCGGCGACGGCATTGGCAAGACGAGCGGTTTCGCGCAGGTCGGGCAGGGTGCAGCGTGGGACTTTCATGTCAAGCCGCTGAGCACTGATGTCGAGCAGGACGCGGATCGTCCGCCAATCGAGTGTCAGCGCGATCGCCGCGCCAATCGCGCAACCATTGCGATCGGATTCGGCGAGCATGTCGAGCGCCTTGCGCTGCGCGGCGACCGCCGCTTCGCACTGGGCCTGGCCCTGGGTGCTCGGCACCGGACCGACTGCGGCCGCGATTTTCGACAGGAAGGCGCGTTCCTGCGCAAAGGCTTGCGCGGTTTCATCCATCCATTTGCGCGATGCCGCATCGACCGCCTTGCGCGCCGCGCTGTCGACGATGCCGGGATAGCGGCCGTGGAGCAGGCAGAGAAAATGGACCGCGTCGGCAAGGTTGCGCATCGCGTCGGGGCCGCTCGACAGCGCACCCGATTTGACATGGCCGTGCGCGCCCGTTCCCTCGCTCGCGACGAGCGTGTCGAGCAGTTCGGCAATGCCGCGCGGCTGGGCCTGGGGCTGGGGCGACTGGCTCAAGGCTGCATCCTCGTCTGTTGCGGCGGCTCTTGCGACCGGCGCCGTTGCAAATCAGGGGATCAGCATTAGCCGAACGTCGTAAACGTCGCGTTTATGAGGGGCGAGCGATTTCAGGCGCTTCTGTCCCACTCCTGCACAGCGGGCCTCGGTTCGACGCGCAAAGGGACCGGCAGCGGGTTGAGCTGCCGGTCCCTGCGCTGTTGCGGTCCAGTGGAGCGCCGCAACATGGGCGGGGCCGGTGCAAGGGAGAGGGAGAGCCGGCCCCGGTTCGAATCAGGCGGCGAGTGCGAGTTCCTCGGCCTTTTCGGCCTTGGCAGCCGACGCCGCTTCGGCGAGCGCCGGGGCGTCGACCGTATCGGCAGCGCGCTGCGACGGGAAGAAGAAGCGCGACGCGAGCACGATCAGGCCGAGGCCGAAATAGGCCGCGAAGGTCTGCACCGGGAAGAAGAAGAGCGGTGCGACGAACGCGAGACGCAGATACAGGGGGTTGAAGCCGAAATCCTGGCCCACCGCTTCGCAGATGCCGAAGAAGGTGTCCTGGCGGGAGAAGATATTCTGGTTTTCGTTTGCCATCGCTCGGTCTTTCCTCTTGGCGGCGGTGGGGAGGCCGCTCCTGCCCATGACTAAGCAATGGGCGTGCCAATTGGTCATTTTCTCCATTTTCCGGGCTTTTTGGCATCCCCGATCGAGGAATGTGCCCTTGTTTGTTGAAATTATTCCCATCAATCGGGATAATGTGCCAATCGGCGTGATCGTCTGAACCGAGGCTGAAGCGATACGCCGACGGCGTCTCATCTGGTTGGGAAAGATAAAAATTTTAAGATGCTGTGCCAGATTTTTGTGCGGTGCAGCAAAAATGTCACGCCGAGGCCGAAGCAAAACACCCCGCCGGTTGGGGCGGGGTGTCTGATTTTTCGGTACGGATCGACCTATTGGTCGAGGAAACTGCGCATCTTGCGGCTGCGGCTCGGATGCTTGAGCTTGCGCAGCGCCTTCGCCTCGATCTGGCGGATACGTTCGCGCGTCACGCTGAACTGCTGGCCGACCTCTTCTAGGGTATGGTCGGTGTTCATGCCGATGCCGAAGCGCATGCGGAGAACACGCTCCTCGCGCGGCGTAAGCGAGGCCAAAACTCGCGTAACCGTCTCCTTGAGGTTCGACTGCACTGCGGCGTCGACCGGGATGACCGCGTTCTTGTCCTCGATGAAATCGCCGAGGTGGCTGTCTTCCTCGTCGCCGATCGGCGTTTCGAGGCTGATCGGCTCCTTGGCGATCTTCATCACCTTGCGGACCTTTTCGAGCGGCATCGACAGACGCTCGGCCATTTCCTCCGGCGTCGGCTCGCGGCCGCTTTCGTGGAGGAACTGACGGCTGCAGCGCACCAGCTTGTTGATCGTCTCGATCATGTGGACCGGGATGCGGATCGTGCGCGCCTGGTCGGCGATCGAGCGGGTGATCGCCTGCCGGATCCACCAGGTCGCATAGGTGCTGAACTTGTAGCCGCGGCGGTATTCGAATTTGTCGACCGCCTTCATCAGCCCGATATTGCCTTCCTGAATGAGGTCGAGGAACTGCAGGCCGCGGTTGGTGTATTTCTTCGCGATCGAGATCACGAGACGCAGGTTCGCCTCGACCATTTCCTTCTTGGCGATGCGCGCTTCGCGCTCGCCCTTCTGGACCATGTTCACGACGCGGCGGAACTCGGGCAGGCTCATACCCGCCGCCTGGGCGATTTCCGAAATCTCGGTCCGGATGCGGTCGACCGCTGCGCCCTCATTCTCGGCGAACGCCGCCCACTTCTTGTCGAGCTTGCCGACTTCGTCGAGCCAGTTTTCTTCGAGCTCGCGCCCGACATAATGGTCGAGGAAAGCCTTGCGCGGCACCTTATGGCGTTCGGCAAGGCGCAGCATCTGGCCGCCGAGCGCAGTCAGGCGCCGGTTGTAGCTGTAAAGCTGGTCAACCAGATATTCGATCTTGGTACCGTGGAACTGCACGCTTTCGACCTGCGCGGTAAGTTCCTCGCGCAGCTTGTGATATTTCTTTTCCTGCGCGTCGGGGAAGTCGCCCGCCGTCGACAGCGCCTCGAGCCGGGCGTCCTGAAGCTTCTGGAACGCCTTGAAGCTCTTGGTGATATTAGCGAACTTCTCGAGCGCGTCGGGCTTGAGCAATTCTTCCATCGCGGCGAGGCTCAGCGTGTTGTCCTCGTCGTCTTCCTCAAAGCTTTCGCGCTTGCCCGACGAGCCTTCGCCGTCCTCGTCATCGCCGTCGGCCGAAGGTTCTTCCTCGACCTCGTCCTCGTCCTTGAACGAGACGCCCGCGGTCTTTTCGCTGATTTCGCCGTCGTCGCCTTCGCCCTCGTCATCAAGGTTTTCGGGCGCCGGATCCTTCGACAGCATCGCTTCGAGGTCGACGATCTCGCGCAGTTGCATGTCGCTGTTGTTGAGCGCGTTCGACCATTCGATGATCGCGTTGAAGGTCAGCGGGCTTTCGCACAGGCCGAGGATCATCGTGTCGCGGCCCGCCTCGATGCGCTTCGCGATCGCGATTTCGCCTTCGCGGCTCAAAAGCTCGACCGCGCCCATTTCGCGCAGGTACATGCGTACCGGGTCGTCGGTGCGATCGACCGTTTCCTTCTTCTTTTCGATCGCGGGATTGGACACCGAACCGGTGTTGGCGCTGACGTCGATATCGTCATCGCTTTCCTGTTCGGCTTCTTCCTGCACATCCTCGTCGCTTTCGACGATGTTGATGCCCATGTCGGAAATCGCTGACATGATATCCTCGATCTGCTCCGAAGACATCTGATCCTGCGGCAGGGCTTCGTTGAGCTCGTCGTAGGTCAGGTAGCCGCGCTTCTTGCCGCGCGCGATCAGCTTTTTGACGTCGGCCTCGTTGAGGTCGATCAGCGGCGCGTCGGTGTCGGCTTCGGTGTTCTTGGTGGCCATATGCTTCAGTCGTTCCTGCCTTGGGGCAATATATGTCAGCTCTGGCTGCTGTCGGACAGCGCGGCCAGGCGGCGGGTCAGTTCCTCATCCATCGCGCGCAGCTTTTGCTGTCGGGCATGGCCCTCGTCGTCCATCGTGCGCATATAGTCCGCGGTCGCCTCGGCAAGCCGAGCGCGGATTTCGGGCTGCGTCACGAGCACGCCGATATATTCGTCAAGGTCACGCAGCGCGATTTCCCGAGCCGCTTCAACCTCTTCGCCTTCGAGCCTTCGATTGAATGAGAAGTGCATTCCGTCGGCTCTGAGCAATGTCGTCGCCCTATTATACACTTTCATTGGCTCCAATATGGCAAGCAACCCCTCGGTATCAAGCCCTTCTTGCGCTGCCGCGCTGTCAAGTATTGCGCGGAGCAGTTCGGCGTCGGCAGAATCGGGCACAGCGAGCCGTATGAGCGCCTCTTCATTGCGGGCGATCGCCTGTGGATAGCGGAGCAGTCCGCCAAGCAACGCCGCGGCAAGCGGCGCGGCGATTCCGGCCTTGCCGATGGAACGCGTCTCGTCGGCCGGAGGTTGCAGGCGCGGGTCGGGCGCGAAGCGGCGCCCGCCCCCGCGCGATGCCTGCGGCGCCCAGGGAACGCGCCCGCCACGCTCGGCGCGCGGGCGCGCGAACAGCGCGTCGAGCCGCTCCCGAAACGCCTCGCGATAATGGTGCCGCACGTCGGCATCCTGGATCGCGTCGGCATGGGCGAGCAGCCGCGTCTTGAGCGCCGCGCGCTCTTCGGGGGTGGTGAGCGGCCCCGCCGCAACCTCATGCGCCCATAGCCGTTCGACGAGCGGCTGCGCTTCGTCGAGGATGGCGGCAAAACCTGCGGCGCCCTTGGCGCGGACAAGATCGTCCGGATCCTGCCCCGCAGGCAGGGTCGCGAAGGCAAGGCTGAAGCCCGGGCGGAGCAGCGGCAGCGCTCGCGTTGCCGCGCGCATCGCGGCCTTTTGCCCGGCATTGTCGCCGTCGAAGCACAGCAGCGGCACCGGCACCATCCGCCACAGCATGCCAAGCTGGTTCTCGGTCAGCGCGGTGCCGAGCGGCGCGACGGCGTCGGCGATCCCTGCCTCGGCAAGCGCGATGACGTCCATATAGCCTTCGACGACGATCACCCGGTTCGTCTGCCGCGAGGCGGGGCTTGCCTTGTCGAGGTTGAAGAGCGTGCGCCCCTTGTCGAAGAGCGGCGTATCGGGCGAGTTCAGATATTTGGGCTCGCCGTCGCCCAGGATCCGGCCGCCGAACGCGATCACGCGCCCGCGCGCATCGCGGATCGGGATCATCAGCCGGCCGCGGAACCGGTCATAGGGTTCCTTGTCGTCGACCGCGATGAGCATGCCGGACTCCACCAGCATCGCGGTGGGGAATTTCTTGAGCGCCTCTTTCAGCGCGCTGCGGCTGTCGGGGGCGAGGCCGAAGGCAAAGGCGCGGCGGGTGGCGTCCGAAATGCCGCGCCTCGCCAGATAGTCGCGCGCCGGGGCGCCGTGGGTGCTTTCAAGCTGCTGCGCGAACCAGTCGGCGGCGCCCTGCACCACGTCGCGCAGACTCGCCTGCTCCTCGGCCTTTTTCGCGGCGCGCGGGTCGGGCGCGGGGACGTCCATCCCCGCCTCGGCAGCGAGTTCCTTTACCGCGTCCATGAACGACAGGCCGCGCTGGTCGGTCATCCAGCGGATCGCATCGCCATGCGCCGAGCAGCCGAAGCAGTGGTAGAAGCCCTTTTCGTCGTTGATCGTGAAACTGGGGGTCTTTTCGTTATGGAAGGGGCAACAGGCCTTATACTCGCGCCCCGCACGCGTGATCTTCACCGTCCGCCCGATGAGGGTCGACAGCGTGATCCGCGAGCGCAGTTCATCCAGCCATTGCGGGGTGAGGGTCAATCTTCTTCCCTCCCATTTATGGGAGGGGTCGGGGGAGGGCATATTTCAAGGACGGCCTCGATCTCGGTCACGACACCCTCGATCCGTTCCAACACGTCATTGTTCCAGAAACGGATCACCCGATATCCCTGAGCTTGCAAATAGGCGGTGCGTGCTTCGTCTTTCGCTACATGAACCGCGTGCTGGCCGCCATCGACTTCGATAACGAGCTTTGCCGAACGCGAAACAAAATCGCAGATGAACGGTCCGATCGGAAATTGGCGATTTAAGCGGGCGCCTCCAACCTTGCGGGCGCTCAGTCGTGCCCAAAGCGCTCGTTCGGCAGGCGTGGCATTGAGGCGCAGTTCGCGGGAGCGTGCGGTTGGACGCTTGTAGCCCTTATCCAACAGGCCCTCCCCTAACCCCTCCCGCAAGCGGGAGGGGAGAATATGCGTTGGCGGCCCATCCAGTTCCCCCCCCCATTTGCGGGAGGGGCCAGGGGCGGGCCTGTTTCAAATCAGCTCAGCGCCGCCTTCACCCATCCGCTTGCCTTGCTCATGTCGAGCTGGCTGCCGTGGCGGTCCTTTACCGCCGCCATCACCTTGCCCATGTCCTTGACGCTGGTCGCGCCGAGTTCGGCGACGATCGCGCGGATTGCGGCGGTGGCGTCGGCTTCGGAAAGCTGCGCGGGCAGGAAATCCTCGATCACCACGACCTCGGCCGCTTCGGCGTCGGCGAGTTCCTGGCGGCCGCCCTGTTCGTACATGGCGATCGATTCTCGGCGCTGCTTGACCATCTTCTGGAGGACGTCGGTGACGAGCACATCGTCGTCGGCCGGCGCCGTGCCGGTCCTGAGCTCGATGTCGCGGTCCTTGATCTTGGCCAGCATCAGCCGGATGGTGCCCAAACGCGCCTTGTCGCCGGCCTTCATCGCGGCAACCTGCGCAGCCTTGATGTCATCGCGAATCATGCGTGTCCCCATGTGCTGCAAATTTCGGAAAGAGCCTCTCTAGCGGGAAGATTCCAAATCCGATAGCTTGTGAATCACTTTTTTGCCGCCTACTTGGTCGGCCGTTTAGCCCCCCGTCCGGAGCAGTTTAAATGGCACCAGCCAATCCATCCGCCGCGCCTTCTGGAGCGACCGGCGTCCTCGTTCTTGCCGATGGCACGGTCCTGTGGGGCGTGGGCTATGGCGCCGCCGGGGCGGGTGTCGGCGAAATCTGTTTCAACACTGCGATGACCGGATATCAGGAGATACTGACCGACCCGAGCTATGCCGGGCAGATCATTACCTTCACCTTTCCGCACATCGGCAATGTCGGCGCGAATCCCGAGGATATCGAGCGCAGCGCACGGGCGGCCATCGGCTGCATCACCCGCGAACTGCCGACCGCACCGAGCAATTTCCGCAGCGTCCAGACGCTGCCCGAATGGATGGCCGAACAGGGCCTGATCGGGCTGGCCGGCATCGACACGCGCGCGCTGACCCGCCGCATCCGCGATGCGGGCGCCCCCAATGGCGTGATCGCGCACAGCCCCGACGGCAAATTCGACATCGACGCGCTGCTGGCGATGGCGCGCGGTTGGCCGGGGCTGGAGGGCATGGACCTGGCGAAGGAGGTCAGCCGCACGGATACGGGTGATTGGGATGCGGGGACTTGGACGCTGGGCAAGGGGTATGCTCCTCCCCTCCTGCATGCGGGAGGAGCTGGCGGTCGGCCAACGTCTGCACCGGTATCTGAGAACATACCCACCCCTAACCACTCCCGCGAGCGGGAGGGGGATAGCAGACCCCATGTCGTCGCGATCGATTATGGCGCGAAGGACAATATCTTCCGCAACCTCGTGAAGGCCGGCGCGCGGGTCACAGTGGTCCCCGCGACCGCGACGCTCGACGAGGTGCTGAGCCACCAGCCCGCGGGGGTATTCCTGTCGAACGGCCCCGGCGACCCCGCGGCGACCGGCGAATATGCGGTGCCGGTGATCCAGGGGCTGCTCGAACGGGGTGTGCCGATCTTCGGCATCTGCCTCGGCCACCAGATGCTCGCCATCGCGGCGGGCGCGAAGACGGTGAAGATGCATCAGGGCCATCGCGGCGCGAACCATCCGGTGCAGCGCGTGGGCGGCGACTTCGCCGACGGCGTGGTCGAGATCACCAGTATGAACCACGGCTTCGCAGTGGACGCCGCGACACTGCCCGCAGGCGTGGTCGAGACGCACAAGAGCCTGTTCGACGGATCGAACTGCGGCATCGCGATCACGGGCAAGCAGGCGTTCAGCGTGCAATATCACCCCGAAGCGAGCCCGGGGCCGCAGGACAGCTTCTATCTGTTCGAGAAGTTTGTGGGTGGGTTGAAGTGATTGCTCGCGCCGTTACGGCAATCACGCTTATGCTGACATTGGCGGGATGCGCGGCCAGCCCCACAGATTCCGACGCGGAAAGATTGAAGGAGGGGCTGGCACGTGTGGAGACACAATGCGGCGCAAAGCCGGGCACGTTAAAACTCGATAGCGATAACTTGGTCGCAGTGATGCCGACGCCGGATGCAAAATACGAAACGATCGATTGCGTGTTTCGAGAGCTGAAGAAGCCCGAATTCTCGGACCACATCAAACTCGGCTTCGTCGGCAACGAATCATACGCAGCAGAAGAACAGAAATAATGCCCAAAAGAACCGACATCCAATCCATCCTCGTCATCGGCGCCGGCCCGATCGTGATCGGTCAGGCGTGCGAGTTCGACTATTCGGGGACGCAGGCGATCAAGGCGCTGAAGGAGGAGGGCTATCGCATCGTCCTCGTCAACTCCAACCCGGCGACGATCATGACCGATCCCGAGCTGGCCGACGCCACGTACGTGGAGCCGATTACGCCTGAGATCGTCGCGAAGATCATCGAAAAGGAGCGCCCGGATGCGGTGCTGCCGACGATGGGCGGGCAGACCGCTCTGAACACCGCGCTGGCTTTGTTCAACGACGGCACCTTGACCAAATATGGCGTCGAGATGATCGGCGCCGATGCCGAGGCGATCGACAAGGCCGAGGACCGTATCAAGTTTCGCGACGCGATGGACAAGATCGGGCTGGAAAGTGCGCGCTCGGGCATCGCGCACACGCTCGACGAGGCGTTCGCGGTGCTCGAACGCACCGGCCTGCCCTCGATCATCCGGCCCAGCTTCACCATGGGCGGCACCGGCGGCGGCATCGCGTACAACCGCGAGGAGTTCGAGCATATCGTTCGCGGCGGCCTGATCGCCTCGCCGACCACCGAAGTCCTGATCGAGGAATCGCTCCTCGGCTGGAAAGAATATGAGATGGAGGTGGTGCGCGACCGCAAGGACAATTGCATCATCATCTGTTCGATCGAAAATGTCGATCCAATGGGCGTCCACACCGGCGACAGCATCACCGTCGCCCCCGCGCTGACGCTGACCGACAAGGAATATCAGATCATGCGCAACTCGAGCATCGCGGTGCTGCGCGAGATCGGGGTCGAAACCGGCGGGTCGAACGTGCAGTTCGCGGTCAATCCGAAGGACGGCCGCCTGATCGTGATCGAGATGAACCCGCGCGTGTCGCGCTCCTCGGCGCTCGCGTCGAAGGCGACGGGCTTCCCGATCGCCAAGGTCGCGGCGAAGCTCGCGGTCGGCTACACGCTCGACGAAATCATGAACGACATCACCGGGGTGACCCCGGCGTCGTTCGAGCCGACGATCGACTATGTCGTCACCAAGATCCCGCGCTTTGCCTTCGAAAAGTTCAAGGGCGCCGAGCCCTTGCTGTCGACGGCGATGAAGTCGGTCGGCGAGGTGATGGCGATCGGCCGCACGATCCATGAATCGATGCAGAAAGCGCTGCGCGGGCTGGAGACCGGATTGTCGGGCTTCAACTTCGTCGATCGGCTGGTCGGCGCGAGCCACGAACAATTGAAAAGCGAACTGGCGCAGCGCACTCCAGACCGGCTGCTGATCGCGGCGCAGGCGATCCGCGAGGGCGTGTCGCTCGCCGAGATCAACCGCATCGCGGGCTATGACATGTGGTTCCTCGATCGCATCGCAGAGATTGTCGAGGCCGAGAACGGCGTGCTCGAAAATGGTCTGCCACGCGATGCCGAGGGGCTGCGCCGGCTGAAGGCGATGGGCTTTTCGGACAAAAGGCTCGCCTATCTGGCGCTGCAGTCGGCGCATCTGCGGCCCGGCACCGGCGCGGCGGCGGCGCGCGGCAGCGGGCTGATTCACGAGGCAGTGAAGGCGATGACCGGCGGCGTCACCGAAGGCGAGGTGCGGAGCCTGCGTCACAAGCTCGGCGTGCGGCCGGTGTTCAAGACCATCGACACTTGCGCCGCCGAATTCGCCGCCAAAACCCCCTATCTCTATTCGACCTATGAAGCCCCGACCTTCGGCGAGCCCGAGAATGAGGCCAACCCGTCGGACCGCAAGAAGATCGTCATTCTCGGCGGCGGGCCGAACCGGATCGGGCAGGGGATCGAGTTCGATTATTGCTGCTGCCACGCCTGCTTCGCGCTCGAGGAGGCGGGTTATGAAACGATCATGGTCAACTGCAACCCCGAAACGGTGTCGACCGACTATGACACGTCGGACCGCCTCTATTTCGAACCGCTGACCGCCGAGGATGTGCTTGAAATATTGCACGTCGAGCAGTCGAAGGGCGAGCTTGTGGGCGTGATCGTCCAGTTCGGCGGCCAGACGCCGCTCAAGCTCGCGCAGGCGCTCGAGGAAGCGGGCATCCCGATCCTCGGCACCTCGCCCGACGCGATCGACCTCGCCGAAGACCGCGAACGCTTTGCGGCGCTGGTCAACAAGCTGGGCCTCAAGCAGCCCGAGAACGGCATCGCGCGCAGCCGCGAAGAAGCCGTCGCGGTCGCGGCGCGCATCGGTTACCCGGTGCTCACGCGCCCCTCCTATGTGCTCGGCGGCCGCGCGATGGAGATCGTCGACGATCAGGCGCAGCTCGAAAATTACATCGAGACCGCGGTGCAGGTGTCGGGTGATTCGCCCGTGCTGATCGACCGCTATCTGCGCGACGCGATCGAGGTCGATGTCGATGCGCTGTGCGACGGCACCGATGTCGTGGTGGCCGGGGTACTCCAGCATATCGAGGAAGCGGGCGTCCATTCGGGCGACAGCGCCTGTTCGATCCCGCCGTACAGTCTGCCCGCCGACATCGTCGCCGAGATCGAGCGGCAGACCGACGCGCTGGCGCGCGCCCTCAACGTCCGCGGGCTGATGAACGTGCAATATGCGGTGAAGGATGGTGAGGTCTACCTGATCGAGGTCAACCCGCGCGCGAGCCGCACCGTGCCCTTTGTCGCCAAGGCGGTGGGTTCGCCGATCGCCAAGATCGCGGCGCGGGTGATGGCGGGCGAGAAGCTGGCCGATCTGCCGAAGATCAACCGCGACATCGACCATGTCGCGGTCAAGGAAGCGGTTTTCCCCTTCGCGCGCTTCCCTGGCACCGACCCGGTATTGTCGCCTGAAATGAAGTCCACCGGCGAAGTCATGGGAATCGATAGCGATTTCAATCTCGCCTTTGCCAAGGCACAGCTCGGCGCGGGCGACCGCCTGCCGACCGACGGGCGGCTGTTCGTGTCGGTGAAGGACAGCGACAAGCCGCGCATCGTCGCGTCGGTGAAGCAGCTCGCCGCTTGGGGGTGGCAGGTGATCGCGACCGGCGGCACCGCCGACTATCTGGCGGGGCAGGGCATCGACGTTGAACGGGTGAACAAGGTCGCCGAAGGGCGTCCGCACATCGTCGACCGTATCAAGGACGGCGATGTGCAGCTGATCTTCAACACGACCGAGGGGTGGCAGTCGCTCCAGGACTCGCAGTCGATCCGCGCTTCGGCGCTCGCGGCCGACGTCGCCTATTATACGACCGCGACGGGCAGCGATGCCGCAACCCATGCGATTGGCGCGCTGCGCTCGCACTCTCTTGAAGTAAAGCCGCTTCAGGACTATTATTGAGGGACCGCTTCATCTCCCTACATTGACGGAAACAGCGGCTCAGCCGCCCCGGCGAAGTTTCGCTGGCGGTGGATTATTGACGAAGGACAACAGGATAATGGCAAGCGTTGAAAAGGTTCCGATGCTGCAGGAAGGCTATGAGAAGCTGAGCGCACAGCTCGCCACTCTTAAAGCCGAACGCCCCCTCATCGTCGATGCGATCGAGGAAGCGCGCGCGCATGGCGACCTTTCGGAAAATGCCGAATATCACGCCGCGAAGGAACGCCAGGGCCAGGTCGAAGCGACCATCGGCGATCTGGAGGACAAGCTGTCGCGTGCGCAGGTCATCGACCCGACGACGCTGTCGGGTGACCGCATCGTATTCGGTGCGACGGTGACGCTCGCCGACGAGGATGACAAGCCGGTCAAATATCAGATCGTGGGGCAGGCCGAGGCCGACGCCAAGGTGGGCAAGATCAGCTATAATTCGCCGCTCGGGCGCGCGCTGATCGGCCGAAAGGTCGATGACGAGATCGAAGTCACCGTTCCGGCGGGCGACAAATATTATCTCGTCACGAAGATCGAATTCATCTGACGATCGCGCCGAAATGAGACCGCAGGACGCACCGCTGGTCACGGGAGTTTCCGTGCTATGCGCGGTGATCTTTATCCTGCTGTCGATCAGCGGCTATCAGGTCGAGGCGATCGTGCGCGCGGGTTTCATTCCCGCGCGCTTTGCGATGGAGCCGATTGCGGCGCCGGGCTTTTTCGTGCCCTTCGCGCTCACCCCGCTGACCTCCGCTTTACTGCACGGCGGCATCCTCCACCTGGTGTTCAATCTGGTCGTCTTGCTGTTCATCGGCCGCCAGCTCGAAGCGCCGCTGGGGACGAAGGCGATGGCGGTATTGCTCGTCGCCGGCGCCTATGCGGGGGCCTTCGCGCAATATCTGGCCGATCCGCAATCGCCGGTGCCGATGATCGGCGCCTCGGGCGCGATTTCGGCGCTGATCGCGGTGTTCGCGCTGATTTTCAGTCGCTCCGAGACGCAGGCGCTGGGACCGATTCCGGCGCATTGGGTGCGCGCACTGTGGCTGGCGGCAGCATGGATCGGGGTGCAGATCCTGATCGGCTTTGCGGGCGGCGCAGGATTCGGCCTCGTCGCGATCTGGGCGCATGTCGGCGGCTTCCTCGCGGGGATATTGCTCGCACGGCCGTTGCTGCGCTGGCGCTTCGGCGCGCGCTGACCGTCAGGACAGCGCGAGCAGCCCGCCCGCGAGCAGCATCGCGACGCGCACGTCGATACCGCAGCCTTCGGCGCGCTTTGCGGCGATAAAGGCGGCGATTTCGGGCAGCGGGACGCGGTGGACCGCAATGTCCTCGCCATCGACGCCGCCGCCTTCACCGACCTTGGTCAGACCGGTCGCGCGGAGCAGGGTGAAGCTTTCGCTGACCATGCCGGGCGAACTGTAGAATTCGCCGACGGTCAGCCACTCGGCCGCGCGGTAGCCCGTTTCCTCTTCGAGTTCGCGCACCGCGGCAATCTCGGGCGCCTCGCCCGCGCTGTCGTCCCCGACAAGCCCCGCGGGCAGTTCGAGGCAATATTTGCCGAGCGGGACGCGATATTGTTCGACCAGCAGGATGTGCCGCCCGTCGGCGTCCTCGTCGATCGCCAGGATCACCGCGGCGTGAATGCCGCGCGACCGCGACACATATTCCCAATTGCCTTGCTGTTTCACCGTGATGAAGCGGCCTTCCCAACGCGTTTCGACGGGCGTGCCGGCTGCAGGGCGGGTCATATCGTCTCCGTCGGCGAAAGGGTAGGGATCAAAGCTCGATCAGCCGGTCGGGCAGCTCGTTGGGGTTGCCGTCGCTCTTCGGGAAATGTTCGGCCAGCACGATACCCATGCGGCGGACCGCCTCGGCCATGCCGTGGCCGGGGCGACCGGCGCGCACCTCGTCGATCAGCGCCTCCATCGCTTCGCCCCAAATCGAGGGCGCGACCTTGGCGGCGATCGCTTCGTCGGCGACGATGTCGGCGCGATGTTCGCGCAGGCTGACATAGAGCAGGATGCCCGTGCGGCCCATCGTCTTCGCCTCGGTCCCGACCTTGAACAGGTCGATGGCGCGGGCGCGGACGCGCGCGGCGCGGATCGCGCGCGGCGTCAGCCACAGGCGCAGCGGACGCCACAGCAGGACCAGCCAGACGCCGATCCATTTGAGCACCCCGACCGCGATGACGGTTCCGAGCCATTGATTGGCGGTCAATTCATGCCCCCAGCCGCCGCTCAGCCGGTAATAGAGACCCTGATAGAAATCGGGAAAAAGCGCGATCACCGACATGGCGATAAAGGCGATGACGCTCGCCCAGACGAGCGCGACATCGTCATAGTCGTTCGACTGCGCGGCGATCACCGTGACGATCTCGCCATCGGTGTGTCGTTCGGCCTCGGCGACCGCGGCGGTCACGATGTCGTGATCGGCTTCGCTGACATGGCTGACTTTCATTGCGCGTCCCCCTTACCAGCCGCCCGAGGCGCCGCCGCCGCCGAAGCTGCCGCCGCCGCCCGAAAAGCCGCCTCCGCCGCCGAAGCCGCCCCCGCCGCCCCAGGAACCACCGCCCCAGCCGCCACCCGAACTGCCGCCCCAGTCATTGTCGCCCCAGATGATGATCGGGGCGCCGCCCCATGGGCGATGCTTGCGATGCCGCCGTCCGCGACGCCCGAAGGCGCCGAGCATCGGCAGGATGAAAAAGAAGAAGATGATGAAGGCCACGAAGATCAGCCCGCCGATATTTCCATTGTAGGCGCGGTCGCGCTCGGCCTTCGCGGCCTTCGCGGCGCGCGCCGCGGCTTCCTCCGGCGGCAGCTGGATCTGCTCGGCGATCGCGTTCACGCCGTCCTGGATGCCGCCGGGCATGTCGCCGGCCTTGAATTTGGGCGTCACCACGTCGCGGATGATCCGGCCCGACAGCGCATCGGTCAGCACGGGTTCAAGCCCATAGCCGACCGAGATGTTCATTCGCCGTTCGTTGGGGGCGATCAGGAAGACGACGCCGTCGTTATTCTCCTTGCCGCCGATGCCCCACGCGCGGCCGAGCTTGTAGCCATAGTCGTTGATGTCATTGCCATCGAGGCTGTTCACCGTCGCGACGACGAGCTGATGCCCCGTGGTCTTTTCCAGCTGTTCGAGCTGGACCGTCAGATTGGCTTCCTCGGCCGCCGGAATGATATCCGCCTGATCGACGACGCGCCCGCTGAGCTTGGGGAAATCCTGCGCCGCCGCGGGAAGGGCAAGCAGTGAAAAGCCCAGCGCCCAGCCGAGCAGGAGCGATTTCATGGCTTGTCTCCCGTCTCTGCGGCGATGGCGTCGATGCCCACGGATAGGCCGCCAGAATAGTCCGCCTTGGCAAAATAGGGCGTCATCCGGTGCACGATCGCGAGCGCCTTGTCGTCGGTCAGTATTTTTTCCATTCCAAAACCGGTGGCGATCCGCATCTGCCGTTCATTCGGTGCAATCACGACGATCACGCCATCGTCATGACCCTGCCGTCCAATCTTCCAGCGATTGCCGAGGCAGGTGCCAAAATTGTCGATGCGGACGCCGTGAAGACTCGGCGTGGTCACGATGACCATCTGATGCTGCGTATCTCTTTCGTAGCGAGCAAGGCGCCCGGACAGGCGCGCCTCGTCTTCGGCGGGCAATATATTCGCCGCATCGGTCACTCGGCCGGCCAGCGCCATTTGAGGAACGCCGTCGCATGCCGCCGTTTCCTTCGCAGCCGCTGGGCCGGATCCACCGTTGCAGCCGCCCACGATGATCAGCATCGTGAGCGAAGCTGCGATGGCGGCTGCGCGCATATTATTGACCGAAATCGACCTTGGGCGCGACGTTCGCGTTGGGATCGACCGCCTTATAGGGGGTCATCGGCTTGGCGCCGTGGACGATCTTGGCACCGATTATGTCAGGGAAGGTGCGGATCGTCGTGTTATAGTCCTGCACCGCGGCGTTATAGTCCTGGATCGTGACGTTGATGCGGTTTTCGGTTCCCTCGAGCTGGGTCATCAGGTCGGCAAAGCGCGCCTGGCTCTTGAGCTCGGGATATTGTTCGACGGTAACGAGCAGGCGGCCGAGTGCGCTCGACACATTGCCCTGCGCTTGCTGGAAGGCCTGAACCTTCGCGGGGTCTTCCAAGTCGTCGGTGCTCAGCTTCACCTGCGTTGCCGATGCGCGCGCCTGGATAACGCCTTCGAGCGTCGATTGCTCGATCTTCGCGGCACCCTTGGCGGTTTCGACGAGGTTGGGGATCAGGTCGGCGCGGCGCTGATAGGCGGCTTCGACATTGGCCCATTTGGCCTTCGCGGCTTCTTCCTTGGTCGGAACGCTGTTGATGCCGCAGGCCGACAGGCTCATCGCGGCGGCCGGAACAATCAGCCAGCGGGCGGAACGATAGGACATGGTCATCAGGCTCCCTCAGGCGGCGTTTTGCCGCAACAATACACATAATAGGATGCCCCTTGCTTTTGCGCAATGACCGGCGCACCACCATGACGGCAGGATCAGCAGTTCGGGGAGCAATAAGATGCTGAACGAGTTCAAGGAATTTATCGCGCGCGGCAATGTCATCGATCTGGCGGTCGGCGTCATCATCGGCGGCGCGTTCGCGACGATCACCGGATCGCTGACCGAGGACGTCATCATGCCGATCGTCGGCTGGTTGTTCGGCGGGGTCGATTTTTCGAGCAAGTTCATCCTGCTTGGCAGCATTCCCGACGGCGTCGCTGCGACCGACTATGCCGCCTTGAAAAAGGCGGGCGTCGCGATGATCGGCTATGGTGCCTTCATTACGGCGGTGATCAACTTCCTGATTTTGGCATGGATCATCTTCCTGCTCGTGCGGGCAGTGAACAGGGTGGTGCGCAAGGAAGCGCCGGCCGAAGCGCCTGCGGGGCCGAGCGAGGTCGATCTGCTCACCGAAATCCGCGACGAACTGCGCAAGAAATAGCATTTCATCGCGCGCCGGCGTGGGTCCGGTGTCGTTTCAGGACGAAAGGCCCGCCTGCGCTCTTCCAAAGTGCGGGCGGGCTTCCTATATGGGAAGGGCCGGTTTCGACCGGCTATGAGGATAAATGGTGTCGTGGAATAGACACAGCGGACCCGGGGGCAGTACCCGGCGGCTCCACCACAAGCCCGCGTCCTTTTCGAAGGGGTGCGCGGGCTTCTGACGGGGCCGAACCAGGATCGACGTGTGTTCAAAGACGATGTTTTCTTCCGGGCTGAGTAACCCGTTAAAGGCTCAAAACCAATAGGTGCTAACGATAACGAAGCACTCGCTCTTGCTGCCTAACCGATAAGCCTCACGGCCTAAGGTTAGACAAATAGAACGCGGTTCGGACCGAACCGGGCAACAGAATCGGATACCAGCGGCTGGGGACGAGCCGGGCAACAGAATCGTCCCACCTTTCCCTTTTTCAGCTGCCGCCTCTCGCGTCGCCCCTGCGACCGTGTCTTATCAATGCGCGCCGTCGCATTGACCATGATCGCCCAGCGCCTCGATCACCCGGCAATCGCCGGCCAAGCCGCCGCGGCAGCGGCCGACGATGCGGGTCAGCTCGTCGCGTAGCGCCGAAAGCTGTGCGATTTTCGCCTCGACCTGTTCCAGATGCGCGGACGCGATGCGGTCGGCGTCGGCGCAGTCGCGTTCGGGATGATCGGTGAGGTCGAGCAGCGAGCGGATTTCGTCGATTGTGAAGCCCAGTTCGCGCGAGTGGCGCACGAAGCGCAGCCGCGCGCGATGCGCGTCGCCATAGCTGCGGTAATTGGCATCGGTCCGCGCCGGGGCGGGGAGGAGGCCGATCCGCTCATAGTAGCGGATGGTTTCGATGTTGGTGCCGGTGGCACGCGACAGTTCGCCGATCTTCATCGCTTGACCCTGTAGTTGCTACAGGGTGCATATAGGATGCCGACTCGAAGAACCAAGCGGCCGCCCGGCAATTCCTGCGGCGGCCGAGACGGAAGGAGATGCAGGCGATGGCCGATCAATGCTGCGCCGGAAAAAGCGGAGCGACCGCGCTGAACGATCCCAAGTGGCGGCGCATCCTGTGGATCGCGCTGCTGATCAACGGGGCGATGTTCCTCGTCGAAATCGTCGCGGGCGTCGCAGCCGATTCGCGCGCGCTGCAGGCCGATGCGCTAGATTTTCTGGGCGACAGCGCCAATTATGCGATCAGCCTTACGGTCGCCGGCATGGCGATCGCATGGCGCGCGCGCGCGGCAATGCTGAAGGCTACGACGATGCTGGCGTTCGGGCTGTGGATATTGGGCTCGACGATCTGGGGCTTCATCGACGGCAGCGCACCGCATGCCGAAACGATGGGGATGATCGGCGTCGTCGCGCTCGCCGCCAATGTCGCGGTCGCGCTGATGCTCTATCGCTACCGGACCGGCGACGCCAATATGCGCTCGGTGTGGATATGCTCGCGCAACGATGCGATCGGCAATCTGGCGGTGATGGGGGCGGCGCTCGGCGTGTTCGGCACCGGGCAGGGCTGGCCCGACCTTCTGGTGGCCGCGATCATGGCGCTGCTTGCCATATGGGGCAGCGCCGAGGTCTTCCGCCACGCGCGCCGCGATCTCACCGCCGCCTGACGCGCGCCGCCCATAGGTGCCATTCGTATGCGCCGCGCGGAACCGAACTGGCGGCAAAGCATTTCCCCGCTTTGCCTTCGCCGGTCAGGAGCATATTGTGGCGCACAGGATGCGGATCAGGGGCGCCTTGCACTTCGGCCCGGCGCGCGCGTGCCGACGGCCGCGCGCAGGATGGAGGCACGCGAGTGGCTGATCCCGCAGCGCCCGCGGCAGCCGGCGGCGCCTATGTGTTCAAGCCGCACGAACGCCCGATCATGCCGGGGTCGCCCGCGTCGCCTGACCATCCCGTCGGGCGCAAGGTCGGCTATTTCGTCATTGGCCTGTATCTTGCGATCGTCGGCGGTTTCCAGAATGGCCTGCTCATCGCCAATCTGACGGTGCTGCAGGGGCATCTCGACCTGGCGCCCGCAGATGCGGGCTGGGTCACCGTTTCCTATAATATGACCAATGCGTGCATGAGCATCCTGCTCTATAAGTCGCGCCAGCAGTTCGGCATTCAGCGTTTCGTGCGCGCGACGATGATCGCGCTCCTGATTGCCAATTTCGTCCAGCTTTTCGATGCCGGTTACCGCATGGAGCTCATCGCGCGCGGCGTGTCGGGGATCGCCGCGAGCGGGCTGACGACGCTTGCTGCCTTCTACATGATGCAAGGCTTGCCAGCGAAGATGCGGATTGCGGGCTTCCTGCTCGGCATCGGGCTGGGACAGGTGGCGATTCCGCTCGCGCGCGCCATATCGCCGCTGTTGCTCGCCGACGGGGACATCGGCAATCTGTTCGTGCTGCAATTCGCGCTCTCGCTCGTCGCAGTCGGCGCGGTCAACATATTGCAGCTCCCGCCGGGCGAAACGATCCGTTCGTTCGAAAAGCTCGACCTTATCACCTTTCCGATCCTGGCGGTCGGCGTCGGGCTGCTCTGCGCCTTTCTGGTGCAGGGGCGCATCATCTGGTGGTCGACGCCGTGGCTCGGCGGCGCGCTGGCTGCGTCGGTGGTGCTGATCGGCACCGCCTTCCTGATCGAACATTACCGCCGAAATCCGATGCTCCACACGCGCTGGATCGGCAGCCGCAACCTCATAAAATTCGCGCTGACCGGCGCACTCGTCCGCGTGCTGACGTCCGAACAGAATTTCGGGGCGAGCGGGCTGCTGTCCGCCACCGGCCTCGTCAACGATCAGCTTGTCACCTATTATGCGGTGCTGTCGTTCGCGACTCTGATGGGGGCGGTGCTGTCGATCGCGCGGCTCGACCCGACCGACCTGCGGCGGCCGATCCTCGTCGCGCTTGCCGTCATCACCGTCGGCGCGTTCCTCGACACCCATTCGGGTCTGCGCACCGGGCCGGTGAACCTGTATTTCTCGCAAGGCGCGATCGCGTTCGCCGCGGTCTATGTGATGGGGCCGCTGCTGCTCGAAGGGCTGCTGCGCGCCATTTCGCGCGGCCCTGCCTATATGGTCAGCTTTCTGGCGGTGTTCAGCCTGTCGCAGACGATCGGCGGGCTTGCCGGGGTTGCGGCGCTATCGGCCTTTCACACGCTGCGCACCAAGGCGCATCTGATGACGCTGGGGCAGAGCCTGTCGACGACCAACCCCGAACTGGCGCATGGCATCAACGCCATTGCGGCGAGCCTGACCGGCAGCATCGCCGACCCGGCGCTGCGCAGCGCGACCGCCGCGGGGCAGGTGGTGCGCGAGGCGGCGCGCGAAGCGACGATCCTGGCATTCAACGACGTGTTCGTCGTGATCGGCAGCCTGTCGGCGATCGCCTTCGTCGCGATGTTCGCGCGCTGGGTTTATGATCGACGCCGCGGAATCAATCCATTGGCACGGGAACTTGAAGTCTTGCAGAAACTGAGGGCGCAAAATCAATGAGCGACGACAAACAGGAAGGCGCGCCGCCCGCGCCCGAAACGCCGGCACCGGCTCCGACGCCGGACCCGATGCCGACCCCGGCACCGGCTGCTGCCGATCCGACCCCGGCGGACCGGCCCGCCGACGCGCCGGCCGATGGCTGGGCGCCGCCGCGTTCGCGCGGACGGATCATCCTGTTCGGCGCGATCATCCTCGTCGGCGCGCTCGCCATTCTCTACGCCTGGGGACTACCGCCCTTCCGCGCGAACAGCCAGACCACCGACAATGCCTATGTGCGCGGCCAGACGACGATCATCGCGCCGCAGGTCGGCGGCTATGTGACCGCGGTGCTGGTGCAGGATTTCCAGACTGTCGCGGCGGGGCAGGAACTGGTGCGGATCGACGACCGCATCTACCGCCAGCGCGTTGCGCAGGGCAGCGCCAATATTGCCGCGCAGACCGCCTCGCTCGACAATAGCGCGCAGAGCAGGCGCTCGGCCGAGGCGCAGGTGAAGGCGCAGGAGGCGGCGGTCGCCAACGCCCGCGCGCAGCTCGCCCGTGCCCAGGCCGATATGCGGCGCGTCAACGATCTGGTCGGCGAAGGATCGGTGTCGATCCGCGAACGTGACCAGACGCTCGCGGGGCTCCGCCAGGCCGAAGCAGCGGTGCGGCAGGCCGAGGCGCAGCGCGCGATCGCCGAGGAGCAGGTGCGATCGGTGAGCGTCGGGCGCGGCGGTCTGGAGGCCGGGGTGGCCAATGCAAAGGCGGCGCGCGGTCTGGCCGACATCGATCTTCAGAACACGATCGTTCGCGCCCCGCGCG
The DNA here is from genome assembly GCF_025727575.1 of Sphingopyxis sp. GC21. Classification (NCBI taxonomy): domain Bacteria; kingdom Pseudomonadati; phylum Pseudomonadota; class Alphaproteobacteria; order Sphingomonadales; family Sphingopyxidaceae; genus Sphingopyxis; species Sphingopyxis sp. GC21. The sequence continues at coordinate 651,777 of NZ_CP095845.1, forward strand.
CGGGCAAGCTGAGCGAAGTGTCGGTGCGCGTCGGCCAGCTCGTCAGCCCGGGCACCCAGCTCATGTATCTCGTGCCCGAGAAGCATTGGGTGGTCGCCAATTTCAAGGAAGCGCAGACCGCGAATATCCGCGTCGGCCAGCGCGCGACGCTGCGCGTCGATGCGCTGGGCGGCGCCGAGCTGAAGGGTGTGGTTGAAAATATCGCCCCCGCGGCGGGCAGCGAGTTCAGCATCATCAAACCCGACACCGGATCGGGCAATTTCGTCAAGGTGCCGCAGCGGATCGCCGTGCGCATCCGCATCGAACCGAAACAGAAACTTGCCGAGCGGCTCGGTCCCGGCATGTCGGTGGTGGCGACGGTTCATACCGGACGCGGCGAATGAGGCGGCTCACCTTGCCGTTTGCCGGTCTGGCGCTGGCGTTGGCGGGCTGCGCGCCCGCGCTGACGCCGCCGCCCGCCGCGAGCGCGGTCGCACCGCCCGCCGACTGGCGCACCGTGCTGCCGACCGACGGTGCGGCGATCGACAGCCGCTGGTGGTCGGCATTCGGCGACGCGCGGCTGACCGCGCTGGTCGAACAGGCGCGCGCGAACAACAGCGACCTTGCCATCGCGGCGGCGCGCGTCGCCGAAGCGCGGGCACAGGAGCGCGTCGCACGCTCGCTGCTGCTGCCGAACCTGTCGCTGAGCGGGCAGGGGGCCGAGGCGCGCAGCGTCAACGCCTTCGGCCAGCCGACCGAAAGCTTCGCCGCGCAGCCGGTGTTCCAGGCGAGCTACGAGATCGACCTGTTCGGCCGCAATGCCGCGACGCGCGAAGCGGCGCGGGCCAATGCGGCGGCGGTTGCGGCGGCGCACGAGGCGGCAACACTGTCGGTCAGTGCGGCAGCGGCGAGCGGCTATATCACGCTGCTCGCGCTCGACGCGCGGCGGCAGTTGCTCGCCGAGACGCTGACCTCGCGGTCGGAGGCGCTACGGCTCGCGCGCAGCCGCGCCGAGGCCGGCTATACCTCGCAGCTCGAACTGCGACAGGCCGAGGCCGAATATCAGGCGACGACGCAGCAGATCCCGGCGATCGAGGCGGCAATCGCGCGGCAGGAAAACGGCCTGTCGCTGCTGGTCGGCGATACGCCGCATGCAATCGCGCGCGGCGAAGGTTTTGCCGCGCTCGCGGTGCCGCCGGTGCCTGCGGTGCTGCCGTCTGAACTGGTGCGGCGGCGGCCCGACATCGCGCAGGCCGAATATGCGCTGGCGGCGACCGACGCCAATCTGCGTGCCGCGCGGGCACAATTCCTGCCGCAAGTCCGGTTGGCAGCGTCGGCCGGGGCGGTGATTTCGTCGGCTTTGGGCGATCCGATCAGCATATGGTCGGTCGGCGGCAGTATATTGGCGCCGATCTTTTCGGGCGGGCGACTGCAAGGCCAGTTCGACGCCGCGACGGCGCAGCGCGATCAGGCAGCTTTCGCCTATCGCAAGACGGTTCTCACCGCCTTTCGCGAGGTGGAGGACCAAATGGCGGTGATCGACCGGTTCAACGCGCAGGAACAGGCGCTGATGGCGCAGCGCGCGGCGGTGGCCGATGCGCTGCGGCACGCGACCAACCGCTATCGCGCGGGCTATTCGCCCTATCTGGAACAGCTCGACGCGCAGCGGTCGCTGCTCGGCGTCGATCTCGCGCTGATCCAGCTCCGCGCCGACCGCCTGAACGCATATGTCGCCCTCTATCAGGCGCTCGGCGGCGGCGCCCCGGCGGCTTAATCGCCAGCGAGGATTTTCTCGATCCCCGATGCCACCGCGGGGTGATAGGTGGCGCGCGAGCGGGCGAACAGGTCGCGCGCGATCGCATCGCCCCACGCGCCCTGACGCTTCAGCCCGGTGTAGAGCGGCCGGATCAGCAGACCGCGCCCGACGGTGCCGGCGAACTGGCGCAATGACGGTAGCGCGGGTTCGTAGCGGTTGGCGATGGCAAGTTCGAGCCAGGCCGAACGGACATAGGCGTTGGTTGACGCCGACAGACCCAGCGTTTCGTCGAGTTCCTTGAGCCGCGCCGCGCTCTGCGCCCGCGGGATGCCGTTCAGGAAACGTAGCCATTGCTGCGTCGTCCAACCTTCGGGGGCGATGGCGCGCGCCGGACCGCCGGCGTTGAAGGCGGCAAGCTTGGCATCGACCGCGGCCAGCGTCGCGCTCTTGTGGTGCACCGCATTGTCGGGCAGGCCCGCGGCATAGGACCAGCGGTCGAGTTGCAACGACAGTTCGAGCGCCGGGTCGCCCTTCAGCAGATTTTCGCGCAGATCGGTCAGGAAACCCGCGGTCGTCTGCGGCTGAAAGGCATGGCGGTCGAAATAGGATTTGAGATAGGCGTCCCAGCGCGCGCGGCCGACCGTCGTTTCGATCATGCGCAGGAAGTTGGATCCCTTGGTATAATCGAGCGTGCCGTCGCCGGGTGCACCGTGCAGCCGGGTCTTGGCGCCGGTCTGGCCGCCATTGGCGTCGATGTCGCGCATCATATTGTCCCAGTCGAGATCGGCATACATCGCCGCGCGCTCCTTGCCATAGAGCGCCTCCATGATCCGGTTCTCGAAATAGGTAGTGAAGCCTTCGTTGAGCCAACTGTCGGACCAGGTCGCATTGGTGACGAGGTTGCCCGACCAGCTATGCGCCAGTTCGTGCGCGACGACGTCGGTGTTCGACCGGTCGCCGGTGATGATCGTCGGCGTGAGAAAGGTCAGCATCGGGTTTTCCATGCCGCCATAGGGAAAGGAGGGCGGCAGGACGAGCATGTCGTAGCGGCCCCAGCGATAAGGGCCATAGAGCGCCGAGGCCGCGTCGATCATCTTTTCGACATCGCCGAATTCGCGCGCCGCGGCGTCGAGCATCGTCGCTTCGGTCCACACGCCCGAGCGTGGGCCGAGCGAGCGGAATTTAAGGTCGCCGACCGCGAAAGCGATCAGATAGGGCGGCACCGGCTTGTCCATGCGAAAGCGAAAACGGCGGCGACCGTCGGGCAGCGCTTCGCCCTTGTCGCCGCTCAGCTTCTCGCCGCTCATCACCGCGACGAGATCGCCCGGAACGGTCAGCGTCGCATCCCATGTCTGACGGATACCGGGGCTGTCCTGCGTCGGAATCCAGCTCCGGTTGAGGATCGCCTGGCCTTGGCTGAACAGATAGGGCTTGGTCTTTCCCGCAGTCATTTCGGGCGGCAGCCATTGTAGCGCATTGGCTCCCGGCCGGCTGCGATAGGTCAAGACGATGCGCTGCGCGCCATCGAGTTCGACCGTCAGCGCCGAACCGAGTTCGGGATCGGTATCGCCGACAGCCCATTTGAGCGGCTTGCCATTGGCGTCGGTGACCGAAGAAATCGCCAGATTGTCGGCATCGAGGACGATCGACTGGGCATTGTTGGCGACGAGCAGATCGAGCGTCGCGGTGCCGCCCAGCGTGCGGGTCGCGAAATCGACATCGAGGTTCAGCGACACATGGGTGACGCGGGCGACCTCGGGATCGGCGTGGGTCCATACGTCCTTCGCTTCGGGCGTGGTCAATATGGGGGCAGGGGCGGTCGCCGTCTGTGCGGCGAGGGGCGAGGCGCCGGCGAGCAGCGCGGCGGCGAGCAGGATCATACGCATGGGAAGGCGGCGTAGGCGGCGACGCACGAAACTGCAACCGGCTGGTGGCACGAAGCAATCCTGGCGAACGCGAAATTGGCGGTGGCGATTGCGGCCGATCGGGCGCAAGGTGCGCGCCACCCCCGACGCGGGCGCTTCCCGCGCGGGATGTCGATGATTCAAATGATGGATTTTGCCAATGACCCGATATCGCCCCATTTCGTTCGCCGCGGCCGCGCTCGCCGGCGCTGCTCTGCTTGCCCCTCCCGCCCTCGCCGAAGAGGGGATGTGGACCTTTGATGCCTTTCCGGCGCAGCAGGTGAAGCAGACGTATGGCTGGGCGCCCGACCAGGCGTGGCTGGGCAAGGTGCAGGCGGCGGCGGTGCGTCTGACTGGCGGCTGTTCGGCAAGCTTCGTATCGGCCGAAGGCCTGATCCTGACCAACCACCATTGCGTCGCAAGCTGCCTGTTCGACAATTCGAAGGCGGGCGCCGACTATCTCAACGACGGGTATGTCGCCGACCGCCGCGACATGGAGCTCAAATGCCCCGGTCAGCAGGCCGAGGTCGTCACCAGCATCGGCGACGTGACCGGGGCCCTCAAGGCGGCGATGGGATCGCTCGCGGGCGAAGCGCTGACGAAGGCGCGCGATGCGAAGATCGCCGAAATCGAAAAGAGCGGTTGTCCCGACACCGACAAGACGCGCTGCCAGGTCGTCACCCTGTTCGGCGGCGGTCAGTACAAGCTCTACAAATATCGCAAATATTCCGACGTGCGGCTGGCATGGGCGCCTGAGGATCGCGCCGCGACCTTCGGCGGCGATCCCGACAATTTCAACTTCCCGCGCTATTCGCTCGATGCAAGCTTCCTGCGCGCTTACGAGAATGGCAAGCCGGTCGCGACGCCCGCGCACCTGCAATGGAACCCGCGCGCGCCGCGTGAGGGCGAGATGACCTTCGTCGTCGGCAATCCCGGTTCGACCAGCCGGCTCTACACGACCAGCCAGCTTGCGTTCGAGCGCGAACTGCGCCTGCCGATTACGGTGACGACCTATTCCGAACTGCGCGGCCGCCTGCTGCGCGCGATGGAGGAAAGCAAGGATCATGAGCGCGAAGGGCTCGATCTGCTCAACGGGCTCGAAAACAGCCTGAAAGTCTATATCGGCCGCCAGAAGGCGCTGAACGACCCGGACTTCACCGCGACATTGGTCGCCAAGGAGGACGAGCTGAAGGAGAAGAGCGCGGGGAATGCCGCGATCGGCGATCCCTGGTCGTCGGTCGACAAGGCGGTCGGCGCCTATCGCTCGCTCTATTTGCCGGCGCGCTTCACCAATCCGATGAGCGATCTTTATGGCTATGCCGAAACGCTCGTCTATGCGGCGCAGGAGCGCTCGAAGCCCAATAGCGAGCGCCTGCCCGGCTACACCGACAGCGCTCTGCCGCTGACCAAGAAGAGCCTGCTCGATGCGAAGCCGGTCTATCCCTGGCTCGACGAGCTGACGCTCGAATGGAGCCTGTCGAAGGCGCGTGAATATCTGGGTGCCGACGATCCGGACACCAAATTGCTGCTCGGTCAGGAAAGCCCCGAGCAGCTTGCCAAGCGGCTGGTCGAAGGATCGAAGCTCGCCGATCCCGCCTATCGTCAGATATTGTGGGACGGCGGACTCGCCGCGATCGAGGCCAGCGACGATCCGATGATCCGCTTCGCGCTGCGCCTCGCACCGCGCCAGCGCGCGCTCAAGAAGGCGGTCGACGAAGCCTATGGCGGCCCGCTTGCGGTCGCCGGCGGCAAGATCGCCGACGCGCGCTTCGCCGCCTATGGCGACACGCTCTATCCCGACGCGACCTTCACGCTGCGCATTTCCTATGGTCAGGTGAAGGGCTGGATGGAGCGCGGCAATGCGGTGCCGATCGCAACCACGATGGGTGGCACCTTCGACCGCGCGACGGGCAACCCGCCGTTCGACCTCGCCCCGGCTTTTGCGGCGAAAAAGGCGGCCATCGATCCGGCGGTCACCTATGACTTCGTGACGACCAATGACATCATCGGCGGCAATTCCGGCTCGCCGGTGATCGACAGGGCCGGTACCGTCATCGGCGCCGCGTTCGACGGCAATATCCACTCGCTCGGCGGCAATTACGGTTACGACGGCACGCTCAACCGTACCGTGGTCGTTTCGACCGCTGCGGTGCAGGAAGCGCTCGAAACCATCTATCCCGCGCCGGCGCTGATGAAGGAGCTTGCGGGCAAATAGCGATGCCTGCTTCGCCGCGGAGGTGATGCAGACAGGTTGCGGCGGGCGGCGGACTAACCGTCGCCCGCCGCAGCGGACTCATCTCGATGGTCGGGCTTAAGCGCGACAACAATGGCCGAAAGCGCCGACGCTAACGGCGCGCCCCGCGGGGTAATTCCAAGTGAATGCCAATTTTTGAAGTCCCGCAGGACTGTTTGGTGCGCCACGCAGTCCGCCGAGCTTTGCTCTCTCAATTTGAAGCGCAAATTTCGCGAGATTTTCGCTGTTTATGTACATTACAGCGTAAAATCGCTGACTGAATTCCCTTCGAAGCATCACAAAAGGCTGAAACGGGCAGGGATTGCAATGGTTTCCCAAGATGCGCGCATGAACGCGGGTTACAAATTAACAGGGAAACGAGCGCCAAACAAAGATGCCTGATCACCGTAGCCGCGCGCGATCACGCTGGCGCGCGAGCCAGACAACGCACGGACGCTTGCGTTCCAGATGAGCGCTGGCTAATATTGGGAACGAGAGTAATTGCTCCGATCGCAGGCCAAAGAGCCTAGCGCCCCGCCAAGGACAACAGAAGTCTCGCCAATGCGGCGTGACCAGTTGGATTGTCCTATCATGGAAAATATCAAGTTGGAGTTCCTCGCGCCGGGCGAGATCAAGCCGCGCATTCGCGCCTACCGTAAGCACAGCCCAAAGCAAGTCGATCTCATCGCTCGGTCGTTGAAAGAGCGGGGCTGTATCGAACCTGTCTTGGTTGACAGCCAGAACCGCATCGTTTGCGGCGAAGCCGTGGTTGCCGCAGCTGGGCAAATTGGCCTCAACCGCCTGCCGGTCGTGCGAGCCGGTCACCTTAGCGATGACCAATTGCGGGCTTATGCGGTGGCGGCGAACAGGCTGATGTACTTGCCGACGTACACGCGAGGCGCGTCACGATCGTGAAGGACGCGGCGCTGGAATTGGCGGCGTTCAGCATCAATAGCGGGGGCCTGCAAGACGCGTTCTCCCCCGCGACCATGGGCAGTGCCGCACTAGAGCGCTTTGACCTCTTGTCGATGCGGTGGCGCACAGGCCAGGATGTCGTAGGTCACGGTGCGTTCAAGGCAAGCTATGCTGGCACCACCTATTTTTACCGGGCGCCGTCGGGCGCGACCTACAGCGCTTCCTATGAGCTCGTTAAACTAGCCGCGGCACGTGCCGCCGGCGTGCGCCTCCACGCGTACGACGAGGCATCGAGGGAATTCTCAAGCGTCCTGGGATGTGAACCGCAAGGCTTGCCCGGCCGGGCTCTCGTCGCGTGTTCGGGATCACTGCCTCGCATCGAGCCAGGGCTTTCCATCTATCGCGACGTCGGCCCTGACGTAGCCTCGCGCGTCCTTGAGTTTCTTTACAACGGAGAGTTGCCGTCGTGATTTCGCGTACACCCCGCACCGTGATGAACTACGTCCGCGACGCGTATCTTCGCTACTACGACACGGCATTCTGGATGCGCGATGAAGCCATCATGGCCGAGCGTAAGAAATTGCTGCTCGAGCCTGGCGTCATGGCGCAGGAGCCGCTCCTTGAGGCGGTCCCGGTCTATCCGTCGGTAACGCCGGTGGCAGAGGCATGTGAGCGCGCGGGCTTGTCGTCTTGGACTGGCGATCGACTAGGGCAGGTGGTGTTCGGCAAACCAGGCATTGCGCTCCGCGAGCACCAGGCGCAAGCACTCGAATACGCGATCAAGGGCGACGCCGAGGGAAGAAAGAACGTCGTCGTTACGTCGGGCAGCATGGCCGGTACCGGACCAACGTGTGGGACTATGCGGGCGTCAATTCGCTGAAGGCCGATCGCGACGAGGAACTCGCGATGCATCCGACGGTGAAGCCCGTGGCGATGGTTGCCGACGCGATCCGCGACTGTTCGCGCCGCGGCGGGGTCATCCTCGACGCGTTTTCGGGCTCGGGAACGACCATCATTGCGGCGGAGCAGACGGGTCGGCGGGCTCGAGCGATCGAACTCGATCCACGATATGTCGACGTCGCGATCCGGCGCTGGCAGCATCTGACCGGCGGCAAGGCGACGCTTGCCGGATCGGACAGCACATTCGACGAGCTGTCCGAAATGGTCGCGGACCTGGAAGAATGAGAATGAGCGGCGCGGGCGTCATGCCCGCGCCGCTCATTTCATTTGTGCTGCTATTGCCGTGAGTGAAGTTCTGGGAACTTCGTGCCACGCGTCTTCGACATCGGCACGAGGAGAAATCGATGAACGACGAAGATGATTACAAGGTCGGCTACGGCAAGCCGCCGAAGCAGCACCAGTTCAAAAAGGGAGTATCCGGCAATCCAACAGGTCGACCTCCCAAGGTTCCGCAAGACAATGACCTGAAGTCCATTCTTGAAAGAGTTGGAAATGAAGTGGTCGAGATCAACGGTCGGCCCGTTACCCCCCTCGAGCTCAACCTGATGACGATGCAGCGGAAAGCCGCCAAGGGCGATGTGCCGGCAAGCCGGCATCTTGCCAAGCTGCGCGCCGATGCGGGCGTTGGCAAACTTGACACTCTCTGTGGCGTCCTGGTCGTGCCCGGCAAGATGCCGTTGGAGCAATGGAGTGCGGCTGCCGCAATTCAGCAGTCGAAGTACCGCGTCAAGAATGTCGATGACGAGTTGGGATGAGGTTAGGCGGGAAACCGCCGAGGAGATCAGCGTGCCGGGCGGTACGCGGTGCCCGAGCGGTAGCGCTGCGGTTCGGCGCTCAGGTCTCTACGCCTTTAGAAATCCTTGAAACTTGCGCAAGGACGTCCGACTATCCGCGTGAGAGAATGGCAGAAACTTTAATGAACCGCGACGCCCGTTGGAGCCATGGGGTCCCTTCTGAATGCGCGCGGGTCGATCAAGGCGAAGCCATTTGCAGGGGATGAAGTTCGCATGATTCTGGATATGCGTTGGCCGACGCCACCGCTGGTCGGGCCCTGGCACGAACTCGCCGAAGATGTGGCCGATGCGTTTCGCGGGGTGCTGGAGCGCGATGGCAGCTTTGCAAGCGCGGCATGTCCGCCCGGCGCGATCGGCGCGTTTCGCGTCCATCCGCTGCTATTCTGGCCGGACTGGATGTGGGTGGATGCGCTGATCGAGGAGACCGATGCAGCCTCGAAGGTCATATCCTTTCTCTACGGCCCTCACGGTCCGCATATACTCGATGGCACATCGCGCATCTTCCACGATGTCAACGATCTCATATCGATCCGGATCGAAAAGGCCGAGGCCGTGTGCGATTATCTGCGGGTGTTCTGCAGCGCCGTCCGGATGGAGGACAAGCCATTTTTTATCATCGAATCGCCCGGCCGGCTCCAGCAGCTCATCTACCCGTTCGACTTGCCTGAAAGCGCGGTCCCGCTCGCGAGGCCGCTGGAGGCCGTCCGCCAGCGCGACGGATGGAAAATTCACGCACTCGTTCTCTTCGGCGCTACGCTGTTCGAGGCGACCTTTCTGATCTCGACCTACGGCCTCGTCGACATGATCGACGACAAGCTGCTGACCGACGGTCTTCCCGATCATCCTATCCGGTTCGACGGGATATTCTATCGCCAGACCGGCGCAGGAGCATCGCAATGAGCGCCTTGGCCGACCAGTTCGGGGCAAAGACCCCCTCCACGCTCAAATTGCCCGAAACCATCGAAGGCGATGGCTTGCTCGTCGGCTGGTCGCTCGAGACCCGTCCCAGGCAGCGGCCGATCGGATTCAGCTTCGGCGCCGACGCAGGCGCGTCGGACCTTGCCGCGCGCCCCATACTTCTCGAAGGCGAGGGGCATTTGATCACCATCGCCCCGACCGGTGCCGGCAAGGGCATCGGCTGCGTGGTCCCGGCGCTGCTTCGGCACAGGGGACCCGCGATCGTCATCGACCCCAAGGGCGAGAATGCCGCGATTACCGCACGCCGTCGGCGCGAGCTCGGGCAGCAGGTTATCGTGCTCGATCCGATCGGAATTACATCCTTTCCCGGCGACTGTCTCAACCCGCTCGATCTGATCGATCCGCATTCGGCGACGGCCGTCGATGAGGCGCATGTTCTCATCGATCAATTGCTCGCATTTACCAATGACCGCGACAAATTCTGGCAGGGGCGCGCGCGCCAGTTGCTCGTCGGGGCGCTGTTTCACCTGCTGACCGATATGCCCAAGTCAGACCATAATCTGGGCCGGCTGCGGCAGATCGTGAACGGCGCAGCCGAGAGCAACGGGGCTTTGCTCGTCGAGGCCCTGGAAGGCTCGCGCCATCCCGAGGCGCGCAATACGGGCCAGCTCTTCAAGATCAGCGCACCGGAAACCCTTGGCGGCATCGTCGCATTTGCGCAGGAAGCGATCGACTTCCTGCGCGGGCCTGCGCGTTCCTTCGCGGCGTGTGTCATAGCCGGTAACGAATGCTTTTCGGAAGCTCCGTTAAGAGATCGAGCGGCCAGCTTTGGTTGCCGCCAGCCATGGTCACCCGGGCGAGGCGACAGTCCGCTTCTCTCAACATTCCGCCAAAAGCGGCCCGACTGCAAACGTTGAGAGTTTCAGACGCCGGGAGGCGTCAGAAAGTCTTCGGTGCCCGAACCGCGGTGATCATGAGCCGAGCTATGGGGAAAACTGTTTTGCGCAGGTCATGGTGCTGGACGTTGCTGCCCAAAATCGGACGTATCTGAGATCGGACCGTCTGAATTTAGATCGCGAAAGCGGACGCTGAAAGTCGGACCGTCCGATTTTGCGGTTCCGGCGTCTGCTATTGGGCAGCACCGGCGCGAGCGGGTCCGCTTCCAGGCGCGGGTGCGCGCTGGATCGTGTCGGTGCCAGGCCGTGCCGGGTCACGGCGCATGTGTCCCGGGTGCGAGGGATGGCGGTGGCGGCGCGCGGGGCTGATAGCGGCGCTCGAACACTTCGATGATGATCATGATGCCGCCGCAGCACGGACAGGTCGGTCGGGGCTCTGCATCGTCGGCGGGCTCGACGGTCGGTGGAGGCGCGACATCGAGCAGGCGTCGGGCGCGCTCGAGATGATCCTTGCGGCGTGCGCTGGCGAGGAGGCCATAGTGGCGGATGCGGTGAAACCCGCGCGGCAGGGCGTGGAGGAGAAAGCGGCGGATGAACTCGTCGGCGGCGAGGGTCATGACCTGCTGCCGTCCGGCGCCGGCCTTGCGGTAATCCTTGTAGCGGAAGGTGACCCCGGCTTCGTCGAACCGGAGAAGGCGGCTGTTCGGTATGGCGACGCGGTGAGTGTAGCGCGCGAGGTAAGCGAGCACGGCCTCGGGGCCCGCGAATGGCGGCTTGGCATAGACCACCCAGCGCTTCTTCCTGACGGGTGAGAGGTGCCGCAGGAATGCACGCCGCTCGGCAAGATCCGACATGCTGCCGTAGAATGCGAGCTGCCCGCGGTCATGGAGGGCGCGCAGCCGGGTGAGGAACAGGCGTCGGAACAGGGCCCCAAGGACGCGGACCGGGAGCAGGAAGGCGGGGCGCGCCGATATCCAGCGTGTTCCATCGCGCGATATGCCGCCGCCAGGCACGATCATGTGGATGTGCGGATGATGGGTCAGCGCCGAGCCCCATGTGTGGAGGACGGCGGTGATGCGGATCCGGGCGCCGAGGTGCTTGGGATCAGCGGCGATGGTCATCATCGTATCGGCCGCGGCCTTGAACAAGAGGTCATAGACCAGCGCCTTGTTGTAATAGGCGATCGCGGCGACCTCGGCAGGGAGGGTAAATACGACGTGGAAGTAGCCGACCGGGAGGAGATCGGCCTCGCGCGCTTCGAGCCAGCTACGCGCGGCGGCGCCCTGGCATCTGGGGCAGTGCCGGTTGCGGCAGCTGTTGTACGCGATCCGCCAGTGCCCGCAGTCGGTGCAAGCCTCGACGTGGCCACCCAAAGCGGCGGTGCGGCAATGTTCGATCGCCGACATGATCCTCAGCTGATGCAGGCTGAGGTGCCCGGTATGGGACGTGCGATAGGCAGGGCCAGCAGCACGGAAGATGTCGGCGACCTCGAGCGAGGCGCGCATCAGCCTCAGCCGTCGGGTGCATCCTCGCTGGGCGATGCGAGCGCGAGCCTGTCGAGCGGGCTGACGATCGACCGTACCGTCTTGGTCGCGACCTGCGTGTAGAAGGCGGTGGTGTTTAGCTTGGCATGGCCGAGCAGCGCCTGGATGACGCGGATATCGACGCCATCCTCGAGCAGGTGCGTGGCGAAGCTGTGGCGCAGCGTATGCGGTCCGACGCGCTTGTCGATATCCGCGGCCTCCGCAGCTTCGACGACGACGCGGTAGAGCTGGCGCGTGCTGATCGGAGCCGCGGCGCTCTGTCCGGGGAACAGCCAGCCATCGGGAACGAGGATGCCCTGCTGCCGTCCGGCGCGCCACCAGTCGCGCAGGAGCAGGAGCAGCCCTTCGGGCAGCATGGCGTTGCGGTAGCGGCCGCCTTTACCGCGCTCGATCCTGAGCAGCATCCGCTTGCTGTCGATATCGCTGACCTTCAGCGCCGACACCTCGGCGACGCGCAAGCCCGCGCCGTAAGCGACCGAGAGCGCGGCCTGGTGCTTGAGCGAGCGCGTCGCATCGAGCAGGCGCTTCACCTCGGCCATGGTCAGCACGACCGGTATCTTGCGAACCTGCCTGGTGCGGACGAGCTTGCGCGCGAGATCGGGGCGGTCGAGCGTGTGCGTGAAGAAGAACCGCAATGCGCCGACGATGCTGTTCATGGTCGGCGCCGGGACGCCCGCCTGTTGCTGCTCGATCTGGAACTGCCGGATATCCTCGGCGCTCGCGGTGTGGGGCGAGCGCCCGAGCCAGGTCGCGAACCGCCCGACGTCGCGAAGATAGTTACGCTGCGTCTCCTTCGAGAAGCGGCGCATGGTCATGTCGTCGATCAGCCGCTGGCGCAGCGGGCTGATCGGGCCAATCTGGATAAGCTCATTCATCGTTCGACTCCTCAGTTGAAGGAGTCGAAAGGGTCTGCCTGTGGCCGCAGACGTTCAATCAGGCGCGGCGCTCGCTCAGCGCTTTACATCGAGGCTAGCGCCAATCCGCGATAGCGGTTCGTGCACCGGCCACTACCTCTTGTTGGGACAAGGTATTCCTGCGAATGTAGGCATATATTTGACTCTGACAGGACGAGCCAATGACGGAGTGCCGGCCGCCTCACACCCGAGCCCAATGTGGTCGGGGCTATCGAGCGTCGACGGACTGCCATGGAACACCGATAGAGCTGATAAATGCCACCGGCGGCGGCAAGCTTGATGCAATCGTTCGGCATTATCGAGAGAATTACTCGAAGGACGTTCAGGACGAGATGTCCTATTTCGGCGACACCGGCATGGATCTCCCCCGGCAGGCTGCATCCGCGCGAGGCGATAATCCCGGGCGGGGGGGGGGGGGGGAGGGCACAAATTGGCCGCCGGCAATAGGCGCACGATGCCGGCGGCCAATCTTCGCGGACCGCTCTCTACGCAACCTTCGCGTAATGCAGCAGGTCGACCATCCTGAAATCGTCGCCCGTCTTCGACGCATCGACGGTCGGCAGGAAGGGCTGCCATTCGGGATCCTGTGCCAGATAGGAGCCCTTGTCGCCGTGGAGCAGCCCGAGGAACACCTCGGTCACGATCCGCGCCCCGACCGGGCCGAGCCGCTCGCCATTCTCCACCGTCTGCGCCTCGCGGAGGATGTAGAACCAGAGCGGCGTGCGGTCGTCGAAGCCGTGAGGCTTGAGGTCGGCAAGGTCGCCCTTCGACAGCTCAGGCAGCTTCATCGCGCGGGCGACGCGCTGGCCCGAGGGGAGCGCGAAGGTCAGGTGACGCAGCAGGTTGCGCTGCGCGAGCGACGCCGGGTTGGTCTTGGGATCGGGGTTGGGCACCACCGAGCCCGGCAGGCGGAAGAGCGCGGTCGACAGCGTCGTGTCGATCTTCTTGTTCGGCTTCACATTGCCGTCGGCGAAGTCGAAGAAGGTCGGCCAGTCGACGAAACGCCGCGGCGCGCGGCAGCCGCCCGACAGGTCGTCGGGATCGTCGGGGTCCGACGGGGTGGGCTTGAAGATCATCGCGAAGAAGGGATTGCCGCCGTTGCCGGTGAAGTTCGCGCGGTAGGACGGGCGGATCTGGCTGTGCCCGAAACGATAGGCGGCGACCGAGAATTCGACCGGAATATAGGGCTCGTTGTGCCAGCTGTAATATTTGCGCCCGTTCTGCAGCACATCGTCGACCACCGCATCGCCGCAGGTCCGGCGCAGGAACTCATGGACTACGATCCATTGATAATGCCAGCGCACGATCCGCTGCGCCTCGGCGAAAATCTCGTCGGAGCCGGTCAGCTTGATCTTGGTCTTCACATAATCGACGACCTCGTTGTGGAATTTCAGGAATGCGACCTGGAGCTGGCTGATGATGAGATTTTCATCATCGCGCGGATCGCCGATCAACGCGACCTTCTGGCTGTTGCGCGGCAGGTCGAACTTGTTCGCGGTGCCCGTCGCTTCGAGCAGGAATTTGCCGCCCTTGCCGCCTCGCGTGTCGTAGAGATGCGGGCTGCCGCCCGGCCCGGCGCCGTAGACATTGTCGAGGCCGAGGCTCGGCGTGCGGAAATTGGCGATCTGTTCGGGATCGGCCTGCCGTTCGAGGCTGGAGGTCGGGTCGAACGTCATGTCATGGTCGAGGAACTGGCCGAGGAAGGTGAAGCCCGCGGTCAGGTTGGGGTTGTCGCTGTTCTTCGCCGACAGCGCCGGGTTGGTGATGAGCTCGGCGGGCGTCTTGGCCAGATTGTCCTTGGAATCCATGATCCCGCCAGGCTTGCCGATCTCCATCAGCGCGGCGCGGACATCGGGGGTATCGGCGGCGAAGGGGGGCAATTCGCCGAACATGCGGCCGAAGCGGCCAGCGTCGGAATATTTTGAGCGCGGCGGAACGATGTCGCGCGGATATACGCCGTGACGAGGCATGGCAGTCTCTCCTGCTATCTAGCTATGCTGTTGCGATTTTTGGGAGGGCTTCGCCGTCAAGGAGACGGCGCGCATCCGCTGTTCTGGCACGACACCAAGACGGGCAGGTTGCGCGCGCGACGGGCGCTTTCAAAGATAAAAGAGGCTTAATGCCGCGTTAGGCTGACAGGGAGGTGCTTTAACGCGACCAAGTGCGCGCGGTCTGTCTGACGGATTGGCCGGCGTTTCGATCGGGAAAAAGCGGGCTAGCCTTCCAACCGCGCAAGCGGTGTGGTTCCCGGTCCGTCGCGCCGCCGAGCCGGGCAGCGCGGGGGCCTCGGCTTACGGATGCGGATTATGCCGCTGGTTCAGCAACCTCGCTCAGTCCGCCGTCCGTTCGGCGATGCGCCGTAGCTCCGCCTCCGACACAATCGTCAGATGCTGATTCCGGCTGACCAGCAGCCGCCTTCGATCCCATTCGGCGAGCGTTCGGCTCGCGGTGTGGAGCGTGGTCCCCGCGATGTCGGCGATGTCCTTGCGCCGGAGCGGAAAGGCGATCCGCACGCCCTCGTCGTCACGGCAGCCGGCCTGTTCGAGCAGGCGCAGCAGCGTCCGCGCAATGCGGCGCTCGGCGCTCTGCGTCGCGAGCTCGCGCAATCGCTCCTGCGCTTCGCCGAGGCGCTTGCCGATGATGCCGGCCATGTTGATCGCGACCTGCGATTGCCGCCGCATCAGCGCGAGCAGATCGGCGGGATCCCAGCTGATCTCGACCGAGTCGACCATCGCGGTCGCATCGGCGGGATAGAGCCCGTCGGTGAGGAACGGGACGCAGCCGAAAATCTCGCCGGCCCCGATAAGACGCACGAGTATCTCTTCGCCGTCGCTCCCAACCTGCGAGATACGCACACAGCCTGCGAGCAGCGCGTGCGCGCGGCCGGCGCGCTCGCCCTGGCCGAAAATGCGGGTGTCATGCGGCAGTTCGCGCAACCGTCCCGATGCGATCACCTCTTCGCGCGTGGCCGACGGCAGTCCGGCCAGCAGCGCGAGAGTGCGGATCGTCCTGGGATCGACGGAGGTTCGGGCGGCCATGACTCGCTTCTAACGGCGCCGGAGCAAAAGTGGAGCTCTTTGCGCCAGCGCAAATCGGCGTGTCGCGCCTGTGCTAGAAGCGTCGCCATCGGGGATCGGAAGGACCCCGGCGAAAACAGGCGAAGGAGGATGGCATGGTCTGTCCCGAATGCGGAGAAGTGATCGGATCAGGACCGCTCGATCTGCGGCGCTCCGCGCCCTTACGACAGGATGGCGCTGTGTTGCTCCTGCGCCGGTCGATCGGTGAGACGCTCGCGCGTGCAAGGCGCCTCGCTCGCCGCTGGGTGCGCGCCTGACGATGGCACAGCCCCATTGCCGCTCGGGCGACATTGCCCGGCTCGGACCGGTTGGCGACGCCGCCACGCACAGCGTGGCGCTCGCGCGCACCGCGTCATTCGAGGCGATTCACCTCGTCGTTCGCGCCGGAAGCTCGATCGCCCCGCATCAGGTCACGGGATCGATGACGCTATACTGCATCGCGGGCCATGTGCGTTTCGAGGGCGGCTCGCCGTCCGAGCTTCGGGCGGGCGACTGGCTATTCCTCGAACCGGGAACCCCGCATGCGCTCGCAGCGGTCGCGGACACGTCGCTGCTGCTGACGATCCTGTTCGACGAACCCGGTGCCGAGGCCGCGGCGCCGGCGGGCTAATCGCATGTTCTGCAGATAATGGCTTAGAAACAGGGGGTTGCAATGGGCGAATATCGCAAGCTTTGGTGGACGTTGATCGCGGTGCTGACCGTGACCTTCGCCATATTGGGGGTGGCCGGCGCCGAAGTCTATCGCAAGGCGCCGCCGATCCCCGCGAAGGTCGTCAGCGCCTCGGGCGCGCTCCTGATGACCCACGACGATATCATGGCGGGGCAGGCGGCGTGGCAGAGCACCGGCGGGATGCAGCTCGGTTCGATCTGGGGCCACGGCGCCTACCAGGCGCCCGACTGGTCGGCCGACTGGCTGCACCGCGAACTCACCGCCTGGCTGAGCCTTGCGGCTGAGGACGGCTATGGCAAGCCGTTCGACGATCTTGCCGTCGAGCAGAAGGCGGCGCTGACCTATCAGCTCAAGCAGGAATATCGGCATAACGCCCTCGATCCGGCGACCGGCGTCGTCACCGTGTCGGACCGCCGCGCCCGCGCGCTTGCGATCGTCGCGGCGCATTATGACGCGCTCTACGGCACCGATCCGGCGCTGCGCGAAATGCGCGATAATTATGCGATGAAAGAGGATACGCTGCCGAGCGCGGAGAAGCGGCAGAAGCTGACCGATTTCTTCTTCTGGACCGCGTGGGCCGCGTCGACCGAGCGGCCGGGGACGGTTGCCACTTATACCAACAACTGGCCGCCCGAGCCGTTGATCGGCAACCAGCCGACGCCGGAGAATATTCTCTGGTCGCTCGCCTGTGTCGTCATCCTGATCGCGGGCGTGGGCTCGCTGATCTGGGGCTGGGCGTTTCTGCGCCGCCACGAAGACACGCCGCTCGTCGCCGCCGACAAGGATCCGCTAACGCTCGCGGCGCTGACCCCGTCGCAGCGAGCGCTCGGCAAATATCTGTTCGTGGTGCTCGCGCTGTTCGTCTTTCAGGTGTTCATCGGCGGCTTCACCGCGCATTACACGATCGAGGGGCAAAGCTTTTACGGCATCGATGTTTCGCAGTGGTTTCCTTATGCGCTGACCCGCACCTGGCATGTGCAGAGCGCGGTGCTGTGGATCGCCACCGCTTTCCTCGCTGCCGGGCTGTTTCTTGCGCCGGTGATCCACGGCGGCGATCCCAAGCATCAGAAGCTGGGGGTCGATCTGTTGTTCTGGGCGCTCGTCCTTGTCGTGGTCGGATCGTTCGGCGGCAACTACCTGTCGATCGCGCAGGAAATGCCGGACGGGCTCGGATTCTGGCTCGGGCATCAGGGCTATGAATTTCTCGACCTCGGTCGCGTCTGGCAGTTCGCGCTGTTCGCCGGGCTGCTCGTCTGGCTGGTGCTGATGCTGCGCTGCATGATGCCGGCGCTGCGGCGCGAAAAGGAAGGCGACCGGAGCCTGCTCCTGCTGCTCACCGTCTCGACCGTCGCGATCGGGCTCTTCTACGGCTCGGGCCTCTTCTATGGCGAGCGCACCCACATCACGATCATGGAATATTGGCGCTGGTGGGTTGTCCACCTGTGGGTCGAAGGCATTTTCGAGGTGTTCGCGACCGCCGCCATCGCCTTCATCTTCGCCTCGATGGGCCTCGTGTCGAAACGGATCGCGACCGCGGCCAGCCTCGCTTCGGCCTCGCTGTTCATGGTCGGCGGGGTGCCGGGCACCTTCCATCATCTCTATTTCTCGGGGACGACGACCCCGGTGATGGCGGTCGGCGCGGCGTTCAGCGCGCTCGAGGTCGTACCGCTGATCGTGCTCGGCTACGAGGCGTGGGAGCATTGGAGCCTGCGCGACCGCGCGCCGTGGATGCGCTCGCTGCGCTGGCCCTTGATATGCTTCGTCGCGGTCGCCTTCTGGAACATGCTTGGCGCCGGGGTCTTCGGCTTCATGATCAACACGCCGGTCGCGCTCTTTTACCTCCAGGGGCTCAACACCACCGCGGTTCACGCCCATGCGGCATTGTTCGGGGTCTACGGTTTTCTCGCGCTGGGCTTCACCCTGCTGGTGCTGCGCTACATCCGGCCTGAGATCGCGTTCAACGAGCGGCTGATGCGCACGGGCTTCTGGGGGCTCAACGCGGGGCTGGTGCTGATGATCTTCACCAGCCTGCTGCCGGTCGGCCTGTTCCAGTTCGAGGCGAGCGTGACCACCGGCATGTGGTATGCGCGCAGCGATACCTTCCTGCAGCAGGGCTTCCTCGAAACCTTGCGCTGGGTCCGCACCTTCGGCGACGTGGTGTTCATCGTCGGCGCGGTCGCGATCGCGTGGCAGGTCGTGATCCTCGGCCTGTGGCGGAAGGGCGCGCGGGCATGAATATGGCGATGATGGCCGCCGCGGCGCCCGATGCCGGAGCGCGGTCGCCGCTCTGGCTGCGCGGCGGCTATCGCCTGCTCTTCGGATGCGGCGCGCTGTGGGCGGTCGTCGTCGTGACGTTGTGGGTCGGCGCGCTTGGCGGGCGCTTGACGCTGCCGATCGCGATGGAGCCGCTCGCGTGGCACCAGCACGAGATGCTGTTCGGCTATCTCGGGGCGATCATCGGCGGCTTCGTCAGCGCCGCCATGCCCAACTGGACCGGGCGGCCGACGGTGACGGGCTGGCGGGTCGCGGCGGTCGGCGGCCTGTGGCTGGCGGCGCGGCTGGCGATCCTCTTTTCGGCGACGGTGCCGCCGCTCGTCGGCGCGGTGCTCGATGTCGTCTATCTGCTGATTCTGCTCGCCTATGCGGCGCGCGAGATTTTCGCCTCGGGCAACCGCAACAAGCCGATCCTGATCATCCTTTTCCTGTTCGCCGCCGCCTGCGCGCTCGATCATGCCGCGATGATGGGGGCGCTCGCCGACGCCGCGCTCGGCGTGCATCTGGGCTTTGCGCTGATCCTGCTGCTGATCTCGCTGATCGGCGGGCGCATCACCCCCGCCTTCACGCGCAACTGGCTGATGCGACGGGGGAGCAGCGAGGGCCTGCCGACCTTGCCGAACCGCTTCGACATGGCGGTGATCGGCGCCACCGCGCTCGCGCTCGCGGCGTGGGTCGCGGAGCCAGCCAGCGCCATCGCAGCCGGGTTGCTGATCGCGGCGGGCGTGCTCCAGTTCATTCGCCTCGCGCGCTGGGCGGGGATGAAGGCGCTCAGCGATCCGCTCGTTTTCGTCCTTCACATCTCCTACGCGTGGCTGCCGACGGGGCTGATCCTGCTCGGCTGCGCGACGCTGCATCCGGTGCTGCCGGTGTCGAGCGCGATTCATGCGCTCGGGGCGGGCGCGATGGGGGCGATGACGCTGGCGGTGATGACGCGCGCGACGCGCGGCCATACCGGTTGTCCGCTCGAGGCCGACCGTGCGACGGTCCTCATCTATATTCTCGTTCACGCGGGCGCGCTGCTGCGCGTGGTCGCGCCGCTGCTGCCCTTCGATTATCTGACGGTCATTGCGGCCGCGGGCGGGCTGTGGGCGGCGGCTTTCCTGCTGTTCCTGCTCGTCTATGTGCCAATGGCGGTGCGGCCGCGATAGAAGCCGGCTGCCGCCGCGATTGTCAGCACGCCGGGCCTAAAAGAAGGACCCCGCCAGCGAGGGCGGGGCCAAGGAGGGGAGGTTGCCATGCGGCAAGGGACTGTCCGTCGTCAGAACATTCGGCACAACTCGCGGCGTAGATTAGCGGAGTGCGGACCTCGTCAGGGGGTTGATGTTAGGCGGCGAACTTGCGGTGCTGCAAGCGCCGATGTTCGATGGTCTGTCGCTTGATCCTTTCGCGCAGTTTGATGATTGCCGGAGCCTGCCGAAGTAGGCGTCGGCAGGCGTCACGTTGGCCAGGCTCTCGTGGTATCGCTGGTGATTGTAGTGCTCGACGAAGGCCTCGATGTGGGCTTCGAGGTCGCCGGGCAGGAAGTAGTTTTCCAGCAAGATGCGGTTTTTCAGGGTCTGGTGCCAGCGCTCGATCTTGCCCTGGGTTTGGGGATGACACGGGGCGCCGCGGACATGGCTCATCTTCCGGGCCTCGATGTATTCCGCCAGCTCACCCGCGATGTAGCTGGGGCCATTATCGCTGAGTAGCCGGGGTTTGTGCAGCACCGTGGCGCTGTCGCAACCAGAAGCCGCCAGGGCGAGGTCCAGCGTGTCGGTGACGTCCTCGGCTCGCATGTTGGTGCACAGCTTCCAGGCGATGATGTAGCGCGAGAAGTCGTCGAGCACGGTCGACAGATACATCCAGCCCCACCCGATGATCTTGAAGTAGGTGAAGTCGGTCTGCCACATCTCGTTCGGCCGCGTGGTTTTCGTGTGGAACTGATCGGCAGCCTTGATCACGACATAGGCCGGGCTGGTGATCAGGTCGTGGGCCTTCAACAGGCGGTAAACCGTGGATTCCGACACGAAGTAGCGCTGCCCATCGGTGAAGCGCACGGCCAGTTCCCGGGGGCTCAGCTCAGACTGTTCCAGCGCCAGCTCGATGATCTGGTCGTGGATGCCCACCGGGATGCGGTTCCACACCCGGCTCGGCGCCGATGGCCGATCTTCCAACGCCTCCGGCCCGCCTTCGAGGTAGCGATCATACCAGCGGTAGAATGTCCGACGAGGGATGCCGAGTTGGTCCAGCGTGCGCTTGGCCGACAGGTGCGACTGCTCGACGGTTCTGATGATCTCGAGCTTCTCGGATGCGGGATATCTCATTCGTCGTTGCCCCCATCCGCGACCATGCTTTTTTTGAGCAGACTGTCTGTCGTCAGAACATTTGGCGCAGATCGCGGCGTTGATTAGCGGAGCGCGGGCCTCGTCCTGGGGTTGATATTAAGCGGCGAGCTTGCGGTGCTGCAAGCGTCGGTGTTCGATGGTCTTCCGTTTGATCCTTTCGCGCTGTTGGATGATGGCGTCTGCCCTGCCGAAGTAGGTGTCGGCGGGCGTCACATTGCCGAGGCTTTCGTGATATCGGCGGTGATTATAGTGGTCGATGAAGGCCTCGATCCGGGTCTCCAGATCGCCGGGCAGGAAGTAATTTTCCAGCAGGATCCGGTTCTTGAGGGTCTGGTGCCAGCGCTCGATCTTGCCTTGGGTCTGGGGATGCATCGGGGCGCCGCGGACATGGCTCATACCGTTGGCACCGATCCATTGGGCCAGCTCCTCGGCGATGTAGCTCGGACCATTATCGCTGAGCAGCCTGGGCTTTTGCACGACCCTGGCTGACGAACAGCCCGAGGCTTCAAGCGCCAGTTCCAGCGTGTCGGTGACGTCCCCGGCGCGCATGGTGGTGCAAAGCTTCCAGGCGATGACATAGCGGGAGAAGTCGTCGAGCACGGTCGACAGATACACCCAGCCCCAACCGATGATTTTGAAGTAGGTGAAGTCGGTCTGCCACATCTCGTTCGGCCGCGTCGTCTTGGTGTGGAACGCATCGGCCGCCTTGATCACGATGAAGGCCGGGCTGGTGATCAGGTCATGGGCTTTCAGAAGCCGGTAAACCGTCGATTCCGACACGAAGTAGCGCTTCTCGTCGGTAAAGCGCACAGCCAACTCGCGGGGCGATAGCTCGGACTCGTCCAGCGCCATCTCGACGATCTGCTGCTGGATATCGTTGCCGATGCGATTCCACACCCGGCTCGGCGCCGATGGCCGATCCTCTAGCGCCTCCGGCCCGCCTTCGAGGTAGCGGTCATACCATCGATAGAAGGTCCGGCGGGGGATGCCGAGCTGGTCCAGCGTCCGCTTGGCGGGCAGATGCGACTGCTCGACGATCCTGATGATCTCGAGCTTCTCAGATGCGGGATACCTCATTCTTCGTCGCCCCCATCCGCGATCATGCTTTTTTTGAGCAGACGGTTTTCCAGCGTCAGGTCGGCCACGCATTCCTTCAGGGCACGGGTTTCGCGGCGCAGATCGTGCACCTCGCCGGTGGTCGCAGCTCGGGCGGTATCGTCGGCCAGACGACGCTTGCCCGCTTCCATAAACTCCTTCGACCAGGTGTAATACAGGCTCTGGGCGATGCCTTCCTTGCGGCACAGCTCGGCGATGCTGTCTTCGCCGCGCAGCCCCTCCAGCACGATCCTGATTTTGTCCTCTGCAGAGAAGTGCCGGCGCGTCGCACGCCGTATGTCCTTCACCACCCGCTCCGCTGGGGCCTTCGGCGCCGATTTTTTCAAGGAGGATTTGGGCTTCATCTTCGTTCCTTCGTCACTACGACGAAGCCCAAATCCTCCTTAAATCACAACCTCAAATCTGCGCCATTGGCGCTGACGGCGGACAGGCCGGACCATCGAGGTGCTGGTCCGCGAAGACACCTTCGAGTGGGAAGGTCAAACCTACAAGTCGCTGAGCCATATAGCTCGCGAAGTGACCGGAGCGCACTGGTCGGGGCCGCGCTTTTTCGGGATGTCCACACGTCGTGGCTGACCGGATCGTTCGCTGCGCAATCTACACGCGCAAATCCACCGAGGATGGTCTAGAGCAGGAGTTCAATAGTCTAGATGCCCAATATGAAGCCTGTGTCGCCTATGCTGCGAGCCAGCGCCACGAGGGCTGGAAGGTAATTCCGGATCGATACGATGACGGAGGCTTCTCGGGCGGCAACATGGCGCGGCCAGGCTTGAAGCGACTGCTCGCCGACGTTGCGGCCGGGAAAATCGATGTTGTCCTGCTCTACAAGATCGACCGTCTGACACGGAGCCTCTCGGACTTCGCGCGGATTGTCGATATCCTAGATCAGCGGGGCGCCAGCTTCGTGTCGATCACCCAGTCGTTCAACACGACGACAAGCATGGGCCGGCTAACGTTGAACATGCTCCTATCCTTCGCCCAGTTCGAACGCGAAGTCACCGGCGAGCGCATCCGCGACAAGATCGCGGCCTCGAAGCGCAGGGGCATATGGATGGGTGGTCCGGTGCCGCTCGGTTATGTTGCCCGCGACCGCAAGCTCATCATCGAACCACAGGAGGCCGAACAGGTTCGCCATATTATGCGGCGTTATCTTGTTCTTGGCTCGGTCCGGATGCTCGTCGAGGAATTGAACGCTGACGGGTACCGAACCAAGGTGCAGAACCGGACTAGCGGTCCGCACAAGGGCGGGTGCCTCTATCGCCGGGGTACGATCTACCACTTGCTCGCGAACCGGATGTATCGTGGGGACATCGTTCACAAGGGCGAAGCATTCCCAGGCGAGCATGAGCCGGTCGTATCGGAAGAGCTGTGGAATGAGGTCCAGCGGACACTCGCCAACCGGTCGCAGGGCGGATCGAGCCAGCACGGAGCACGCTGGCCGAGCCTACTGATCAACCTTCTCTATGACGGGGAAGGGCGGCCAATGTCTCCGAGTCACTCGACGCGAAAAGCAGGAAACACTGGCATGTCCGCACAGCGCAGGCGTTATCGCTATTATCAAACGCGCACTGATGCCGAAGGTGGCGTTGCGTGGCGCGTCACTGCGTCGGATATCGAGCCCCTCGTCCGCAGCCGTCTCGCGACCTTCCTAGAGGATCAGCAGGCGATCATCGGGATGGCTGAGAATCGCAGCGCTGAAATCATCAGCGCCATATTGTCGTCTGCTCTTGGCATGGCTGCAAAACTTCGTTCGCACTCGACGGGTGAGTGCCGGGACGCCATCGAACAGATTGTTCGCCGCATCGACCTCGCTCGGGACAACATAGCCATCACCGTCAGCACCGTGGGACTGAGAGTCCAACTTGGGCTGCTCGAGGTGCGGAGCGGGGAGGGCGCAGTCGATGAGATCGTCCTGCATTGTCCAGTCGTCAAGGTAAGGCGCGGACATGCGCTGCGGCTGATCTTGCCTCCATCGACGCCCGCGGTTCCGCCACGAGAGCGCGACGAGAAGCTGGTCCAGCTTGTTGCAGAAGCATATGCGGCACGGAAGCTGGTCCTGGAGAATCCGGGACGAGCGATGGCCTCGATTGCTTCGGATCATGGCAGGTGCCGTACGCGTCTTGCAAAGCTGGTCGGCCTGTCGTGCCTCGCGCCCGATATCGTGACAGCCATCGTTGAGGGGCGTCAGCCTGCCAAGCTCACTCCCAATATGTTGACCACCATAAATCTACCGCTGTGCTGGCGGGAGCAACGCGCCGCTCTCGGGTTCTGAACCAAACTATCGACTGCAGTCACAAAAATGCCCGGCAGAGACCGGGCTTCCTTTTTGCCGTTTTGATGGCGAGTTTTGCGGGTCTCTGACTGCAGTCCGGATCAGCCGAGGCGCAAATGCGCAGAAAGGCGCGCCCTTGCGGGGCGATCCCAGATAACTGCCGATTTTTGAAGTCCTGCCGGACTGTATGGTGCGGTCGAGAAGACTCGAACTTCCACGGCCTTTCGGCCACAACGACCTCAACGTTGCGCGTCTACCAGTTCCGCCACGACCGCACATCATGATGGTCCGGATCGGGTCCGGCACCAGGTAGGAGCGGGCGCCTAGCAAAGCTTTGTTGGCGATGCAAGCGAGCACCGCGCAATTATTTTTCGGGATCGCGCAATCGGTGCGGCGGCGCAGAGGCGCAGGTTCGCGCCATGTCATCGAAACGACTCCGAAGAGTCACTCAACTGTCATGGCTCTACCGTCAGACCGTCATCGAATCACCCTAGTGGCGGCGTCACCGGGGGCGAGGGGCGATTCCTTTTCTCGTTCGCGGATGAATGTTCAGCAGCGTGCCGAGGGCGCGCACACGGGGAACGGAGATTTTCATGGCGGCTTTTGCGCGCGTTCGTTTGGTCATGCTCAGTGGCGTGGCCTGTTCTGTCCTGGCAGCCTGCGGCGCCGACAATATCGCGTCGCCGGGTGAGGGCGGCACCATCATCATCAATCCGACGCCGACCCCCACGCCGACGCCGACCCCGACGCCGACCCCGACGCCCAGCGTGACCCCGGCCGCGGGCTGTCCCACGATTTCCGATCCGCAGGGCCTGACCGACAGCGGCACGATCAAGAATCCGACCGTCGGCGAGTTCCGCGTCTGCACGCTGCCGTCGCGCATCAACAAGAGCGTGACGCTGCCCAAGATCGCCGGTCTCGTCTATCGCATGAACGGCCGCGTCGATGTCGGCACCGATCAGGGCGCGGCGACGTCGGGCACGACCAACGTCGTGCTGACGATCGAGCCGGGCGTGATGCTATACGGCGAATCGGGCCCGTCGTGGCTCAACGTCAACCGCGGCAACTCGATCCAGGCGGTCGGCACCCCGACGCTGCCGATCATCTTCACCAGCCGCGACAACGTCCAGGGCCTGAACACCGAAAATTCGTCGGGCCAGTGGGGCGGCGTCGTGCTGAGCGGCCGCGCGCAGATCACCGATTGCGGCACCAGCGGCGCGACCCCGGGCACGACGGCGTGCGAGCGCCAGACCGAAGGCGCCGTCGATCCGGCGCTCTATGGCGGTGCGAGCAACAGCGAGAGCAGCGGCCGCATGAGCTATGTCCAGATCCGCTATTCGGGCTACATCCTGTCGTCGAACAGCGAGCTTCAGTCGCTGACGCTGCAGGGCGTCGGTTCGGGCACCCAGCTCGACCATATCATGTCGTACAACAGCTCGGACGATGCGGTCGAAGTGTTCGGTGGCCACGCGCACATGAAATATTTCATCGCGATCGGCGCCGAGGACGATAATCTCGACACCGACGTCGGGACCAAGGCGAACTTCCAGTACGGGATCGTCGTCCAGCGCGCGAACATCGGGGACGCGATGATCGAGGCTGATACCGACAACGCGCTCGACGGCGACAATCCGCGCCAGAACACGCGCGTTGCCAACTTTGTCTTCTACCAGAATTCGCCCAACGCCTCGGCCGACCAGGCATCGATCCTGCTGCGCGGCGGCACCGACTACGGCATCTACAACAGTGTGCTGCTTAGCCCGAACAATCCCTGCCTGCGCATCAGCCGCGCGCAGACGGCTTCGGCGACGCAGAATGCGGCGATCGACGAATTTGGCGCGCCGGTATTCCAGTCGGTGCTCATGCAGTGTGCGGCGACCAAATATATCGGCAGCGGCGTGACCGCGGCCGAGGTGCAGGCGATCTTCGGTGCCGGCAGCAACGGCAACAGCGATACCTATGTTCCGACGCTGACCAGCCTGTTCGTCAACGGCGCGACCGAAACGGCGGTGACGCCGTTCGATATGTCGACGTTGAACGGCCAGACCTTCAACAGCATCGAACTGACCCGCGCCGGCTTCTTCGACAAGACGACCTATATCGGCGCGGTCAAGGACGCCAACGACACCTGGTACCAAGGCTGGACCTGCAACAGCGGCACCGCCAGCTTCGGCACCGGCAACAGCGGACTCTGCACCTCGCTGCCGACCAGCTGAGATTGAAACGTCGACCAGGAGGGGGCGGCGCGTGCCGTCCCCTCCCGCATATCTGATCCGGATTCTGGGGAAACCGCCATGTCCAAGCCGTACCGGCTCGCCAGCCTGCTTTTGATCACCACGGCGCTCGTCGCGCCCGCCACGGCGATGGCGCAGACCGACCCCGCTCCGGCCGAACCCGCGGCAGAGGCTGCCGCGGACGCGGCGCCGGCAGACGCTGCCGAACCGGCACCACAGGACGATACCGACATTTCGATCCCCGGCGCGGAGATCGTCGTCACCGGCCGCCGCAGCGCCAATATCGAGCGCACCGCGCCGCAGGTCGTCTCGGTGCTCGGCGCCGCCGACATCGCGCGTACGGGTGAAGGCAATATCGCCGGCGCGCTCGGCCGCGTCACCGGCCTCAGCGTCGTCGGCAACGGCTTCGTCTATGTTCGCGGCCTTGGCGATCGCTATTCGCTCGCGCTGCTCAACGGTTCGCCGCTGCCAAGTCCCGAACCGCTCAAGCGCGTCGTCCCGCTCGACATTTTCCCCAGCAGCATCATCGCCTCGTCGCTGGTGCAGAAAAGCTATTCGGCGAATTTCCCCGGCGAATTCGGCGGCGGCGTGATCAACCTGACGACCAAGGCGGTTCCGCGCGAGCCGTTTCTGACCATCGGCGGCAGCATCGGCGGCAATTCGGAAACCACCGGGCAGCTCGGTTACACCTATTATGGCACCGGCAGCGACTGGACCGGCTTCGGCGACGGTGGCCGCAATCTGCCGCCCGCCTATGCGGCGTGGCGCGCATCGGGGCTGCGCATCAACGATCCCAGCGTCAATCAGCAGGCGATCGCCGGCCAGTTCGTCAACGCCAGTAATGCGGTGCTGCAGCAGAACAACAATATGCCGGTCAACTGGGGCGTGAACGTCACCGGGGGCAAGTCCTGGACGATCGGCGATGCCGAACTCGGCCTGATCGCGACCGCTGGCTACACGACCAAATGGCGCACGCGCGATATTGCGCAGCAGACCGCGAACGCGCTCGACCTGTCGTCGCTCAACACCAATGTCCGCCGCGTCGTTACCGACAACCGTGTCGTTGCCAACGCGCTGCTCGGTCTCAGCCTCGAATTCGGCGATAACAAGATCCGCTGGACCAACCTTTATATCCGCGACACGATCAAACAGGCGCGCCTGGGTGCCGAAGACCGGCCCGACACCGCCGACGCCAATCCCGGCGTCAGCTTCCAGTATCAAGACACGGCCTGGTACGCCCGCCAGCTGATCGACACGCAGTTCGTTGGCGAGTTCAAGCCGATGGACGGCCTCGACGTCGATATCCGCGCCGGCTACGCCAATTCGCAGCGCGAAGCGCCGTTCGAGCTGAGCTTCATGTACAGCCGTTCGAACAGCCCGACCGATCCCTATGGGCAGTTCTTCACCAACACGCTGAACACGGGCCAGCGGCCGGGCAGCGCGACGATCGCCTTTTCGGACCTCAACGAAGATCTCTATTCGGCCGGTATCGACGTCACCTACGATCTGGCGGCGCGGGTCAAGCTGATCCTCGGCTACGCCTTCAGTGATACCAACCGCGTCACCGAACGCCGCGACTTCCTGTTCCAGGGCAACAACAACATTCCGCTCGGCATTTCGCTGCTGCGCCCCGACCTGCTGCTCTCGCAGGCGGTGATCTGCTTCCCCGGCGTCGATGCGACGGTTGCGCCCGATTGTCCGGCGAACCCCGTTGCGACGGGGATCGCGCTCGTCGACAGCACCGGGTCGAACCCGACTTTCAAGGCGACGCTGCGCAACCATGCGGGCTATGTTCAGCTCCAGGCCGATCTGACCGACCAGCTCAATCTCAACATCGGCGCCCGCTACGAAAGCGCCGATCAGGGCGTGAGCGCGGTGCAGGTCTATACGGTCAACCCGACGCTGCCGCCGGCGACCAACCTCAAGCGCGACTATCTGCTTCCTGCCGCGACGCTGACCTACGAAATCTCGCCGCAGCTGCAATTCCGCCTGAGCGGGTCGAAGACGATCGCGCGGCCGCAGTTCCGCGAGCTGGTATTCCAGACCTATTATGATCCGGACAGCAACCGCACGTTCCAGGGCAATCCGCAGCTCGTCGACAGCCAGCTCTATAACGCGGAAACGCGCCTCGAATGGTATTTCGCACCCGAACAGCGCGTGTCGCTCGGCGGCTTCTGGAAAAAGATCAAGAATCCGATCGAAACCTACGCCAGCTTCGACGGCAACAGCGTGACGACGCGCTTTGCCAACGCGCCCGAGGCGACGCTTTATGGCGTCGAGTTCGAGGCGCAGAAATATTTCGACCTCAGCGGTATGAACGGGGCTTTCTGGGCCAGCCGCCGCGCAGTGCTGATCGGCAACTACACCTGGTCGCAATCGAAGCTGAAGGTCGGGCCGACCGATCCCGTTCAGGCTTATCCGTTCACCGGTGCGACGCTGGCGAGTCAGTTCTACCGCGACGGCGCGCCGCTGACCGGCCAGTCGGATCATCTGGTCAATCTGGAATTCGGCCTCGAAGACACCGACAAGCTGTCGCAGCAGACTTTCCTGATCTCTTATGCATCCGATCGCGTCACGCGGCGCGGCCCGTCGGGTCAGCCCGACATCTTCGAACGGCCGGGCATCCAGGTCGATTTCGTCGCGCGCCAGGGTATCCCGCTGTTTGGCAAGGAACTCGAACTCAAGTTCGAGGCCCGCAACATCTTCGGTACGAAATACAAGGAAATGCAGGAAAGCGGCGACAACCGCATCTATTACAACCTGTACAAGACCGGCACGACCTTCTCGCTGGGCGGGTCGCTGAAATTCTGAGGCATCCCTTGCCAGCCGCTCCGGCCGCAGCGCCGGGGCGGCACTGGCGGGTGCCGGCGCCAGCCCGGACTCGCCCCTCTGACAAAAAACTGTAATCTTCCCGTCAACTGATTGTCACGGACGGCGCCTAGGCGATTCGCGAGATAGGTTTCAGCTGGGGGACAGATAGGGTCATGGCGACGCTGATGAGGGGATCGGCCGTTCGGCTGCCGCACTGGCTGCGTGCCGGCAGGCGGGCGCCGCGCGATGCCGCGCCGCTGATCGGCGTCGTCATCCTCGGCGCACTGCTGATCTGGCAATGCGTCAATCTCCTCTGGGCGTTGATCGTTCCGCTCGCCCCGCTCGGCGCGTGGCAGCCGCAGACCGCGGTCATCGCATCGCCGGCCGAACGCCGCGCGATTTTCTCGAGCTTCGACCCCTTCTTCCGCAGCGGGCCGCAAGGGCCGGCCAGCGCGACGGTCACCTCGCTTGGCCTGACGCTGTTCGGGATCAATCTCAACGAAGCGACCGGCGGGGGCTCCGCGATCATCGCGAGCGATGACGGTCTACAGAACAGCTATGCCGTCGGCGACGAGATCGCGCCGGGCGTCAAGCTGGTCGGCGTCGCCTTCGACCATGTGCTCCTCGACCGCGGCGGCACGCGCGAAAGCCTGTTTCTCGATCAAAGCGGCGACGCGCCGGTCGCCAATCCCGCAGCGCCGTTGCCCGCCCCGACGCCCGAGGTCGGATCCCCCGGTGCAGCGACCAACGGCACCACCG
Source organism: Sphingopyxis sp. GC21 (assembly GCF_025727575.1). NCBI lineage: Bacteria > Pseudomonadati > Pseudomonadota > Alphaproteobacteria > Sphingomonadales > Sphingopyxidaceae > Sphingopyxis > Sphingopyxis sp. GC21. The sequence continues at coordinate 682,130 of NZ_CP095845.1, forward strand.
CGAGCGGCGAGATGTCGCCCGCCGCGCTCAAGGCCGGCATCGGCTTCGCGCCGCGCACCGAAGGCGGCAAGGTCACCGGCCTTTCGGTCCAGCCGCAGGGCGACGGCGCCGTCTTCCGCGCTGCGGGCCTGCGCCCCGGCGATGTCATCCGTTCGGTGAACGGCCGTCCGATCGGATCGGCCGCCGATGCCGCCGCGCTCGCCAGCCAATTTGCGCCCGGCGCGCGCGTCTCGCTCGAGGTCGAGCGCGGCGCGAGCGTCGTTCCCGTCGCCCTGTTCCTTTCGAAACAATAGGTTTTATGCGCCTCAAACTCTCTCTCATGCTGGCCGCCGCCCTTGTTTCGGCGACCCCCGTTCCCGTGCTGGCCCAATATACGCTGAACGTCCGCGACGCCGACGTTCGCGCCTTCATCCAGGATGCGGCGCGGATCACGGGGCGGACGTTCGTGATCGACGGGCGTGTCAACGGCAAGGTATCGGTCGTCACCGACCGGCCGCTGTCGCGCAGCGAATATTTCGAAATTTTCCTCTCGACGCTGCGCGCGAACGGACTGGTCGCGGTGCCCAATCCCAACGGCAGCTATCGCATCCAGCCGATCGACGGCGCGGCGACGCAGCCGACGCGCATCGGCAGCGGCGGTGCGGCGCAGAACCAGTTTGTCACCGAAATCATCCGGCTGCGCCATATCGACGCGATGGCGGCTGTCGAAACGCTGCGCCCGCTGGTCAGCCCGCAGGGCTCGCTGACCGCAAACCGCAATGCGAACAGCCTCGTTGTTGCTGATTTCGCCGACAATATCCGGCGCATCCGTGCGCTCGCGTCGAGCATCGACCGCGATACATCGACCAGCGAGGTCGTTGCGCTGAAAAACGCTGGCGCGCGCGAAATTGCCGCCGCGCTTCAGGCGCTGGTCCCGGCGGCGGGCGAGGGCGCGCAGGCGCCGGTCGCGATCGTTCCGATCGACAGCAGCAATGCGGTGGCACTGCGCGGCGATCAGGCGATGGTTGCGCGCTTCGTGTCGATGGCGCGCGACCTCGACATGCGCGCAGCGGGCGGTACCGAATTGCGCGTCTATTGGCTGGAACATGCCAATGCCGAAACGCTGCTCCCGACGCTGCAACAGCTTGTCGGCGGCGGCAGCGACCCGGCGCAGAAGGCGGGATTGCCGCCGGCATCCTCATCGTCTTCGTCGGGTGGCAGCGGCGGCACTCCGGCCCCCGCGGCCACGACCACCGCCAGCGCCGCGCCGACCACGGTCAGCGGGGCGGGCGGCAGCATCGCGACGCGCGGTCCGGCGATCGTCACCCGCTACGAAGGCGCGAACGCGATCATCGTCGCCGCCAATGCCGATGTGCAGCGGATGCTCGGCGAACTGATCCGCCAACTCGACGCGCGCCGTCCGCAGGTGCTTGTCGAGGCGATCGTGGTCGAAATCGGCGACGATGCGGCAAAGCGCCTCGGCGTCCAGTTCCTGCTCGGCGGCAAGAATATCCCCTTCGCCGCGACGAGCTATGGCAATGCCCAGCCCAATATCCTGACGCTGGGGGGCGCTTATGCCGCGACCAAGCTGACGCAGGATTCGACGACCGTCGACGGCACGACCGTCGTGACCCAGACGTCGAGCGCGCTCGGCAGCAGCCTGCAGGAAGCCGCGGCGGCGTCGCTGCTCTCGGCCACCGGCGGCTTTGCCGGCTTCGCGGGCGACATCGGCAAGAACACGGTGTTTGGCGCGATCATCAATGCGGTGAAATCGGATACGACGTCGAACCTGCTCGCGACGCCGCACATCGTCACGCTCGACAATCAGGCCGCGAAATTCCTGGTCGGGCAGGAAGTTCCGATCACCACCGGCGAGGCGCTGAGCAAGAATTTCGACAATGCCTTCCGCACCGTCCAGCGCGAGGAGGTCGGCATCAAGCTGGAAGTCACGCCGCAGGTCAATGGCGCGGGCGAGGTCAAGCTGTTCCTGCGTCAGGAAGTGTCGAGCGTCGCCGGCCCCGTGTCGTCGCGCAACAGTGACCTCATCCTCAACAAGCGCTCGTTCGAAACGACGCTGACTGTCGACGACGGTCAGATCCTCGCTATCGGGGGACTGCTCAACGACGACGAACGCAAGACGATCGAGCGGATTCCGCTGCTCAGCGACATCCCGCTGATCGGCGAACTGTTCAAATCACGCAGCCGCAGCCGTGCCAAGACCAATTTGATGGTCTTCATCCGCCCGACGATCCTCAAAAATGCCGAGGACAACGCCGCACTGACGGCGCGCCGCTATGGCTATATCCGCGACTTCCAGCTGCGCCGGAATCCCGGCGAGGAACCCGCGATCGACACGCTGGTGCGGGATTATATGGGCACGACGCCGCCGCTGCCGAGCGCGGCGACGGCCGCCGACGTGACGGTCGGGCCGGGGGAGCAGCCTGCGCTGCGCCGTCCGGACGGCAGCGTCACGCCCGTCGATGTGCCGCCGTCCGAGGGAGGCCAGCCGTGACCGACGCTGTGCCGGCCGCCGCGCCGCAGACGGTGCCGGTCGACATCCCCTATGGCTTCGCGCGCGGTCACGGCGTCGTTATCGCACCCGACGGTGAAGGCTGGCTCGCGACGCTGCGCGAGGGGAGCGACCCGGCGGTGCTGATCGAGGTAAAGCGCTACCTCGCCGCCCCGCTGCGGGTCGTGACGGCAAGCGTCGCCGATTTCGACCGGCTGCTCTCGGACCATTATGCGGTCGACGCGTCGGCGGCGGCAATGGCAGGCTCGCTCGATGGCGGCGACATCGATCTGATTGCGAGCGGCATGCCGAGCGCCGAGGATCTGCTCGACAGCGCCGATGATGCCCCCGCGATCCGCCTCATCAACGCGATCATCGCCGAAGCGGTGCGCCAGGGGGTCAGCGATATCCATATCGAACCCTATGAGAGCGGCCTTGTCGTGCGGATGCGCGCCGACGGCGTGCTGCGCGAACATCTGCGCATGCCCCCGCATGTCGCGCCCGTCGTCGTCAGCCGCATCAAGGTCATGGCGCGGCTCGACATTGCCGAACGCCGAGTGCCGCAGGACGGTCGCATCGCGCTGACGCTGGCGGGCAAGGCGATCGACGTCCGCGTGTCGACGCTGCCCAGTCGCGCGGGCGAGCGCGTCGTCATGCGCATCCTCGACAAGGATACCGCGGGCATCGATTTCGACGTGCTCGGCCTGTCCGGCGAGGCCGACCGCATCCTGCGCGAGGCGCTGGCCGAACCCAATGGCATCATTCTCGTCACCGGGCCGACGGGTTCGGGCAAGACGACCACGCTCTATGCAGCGCTGAAGCAACTCAACGACGGTCAGCGCAATATCCTCACCGTCGAAGATCCGGTCGAATATGCGGTCGAGGGCGTCGGCCAGACGCAGGTCAATGCGAAGGTCGGGCTTGATTTCGCGGCGGGGCTGCGCGCTATCCTGCGCCAGGACCCGGACGTCGTGATGATCGGCGAAATCCGCGACCGCGAAACCGCCGATATTGCGGTGCAGGCATCGCTTACCGGCCACCTCGTCCTGTCGACCGTCCACACCAACGACGCGGTCGGCGCGATCACGCGCCTCAAGGATCTGAAGGTCGAACCCTTTCTGCTCGCCTCGACCCTGCGTGCCGTGCTCGCGCAGCGTCTGGTGCGCAAGCTGTGCCCGACGTGCCGCGAGCCGGTGCAGGCCGACAATGGCATTGCCGCGATGCTCGGCCTCGACATCGGCACCGTGATCTGGCGGCCCAAGGGCTGCGATGAATGCGGACATACGGGCTTCAAGGGCCGGATCGGCGTGTTCGAGGCGATCAAGGTCGATGAGACGGTGCGACGCTACATCTATGCCGGCGGCGACGAGTCGATGATCGCGAAGCACGCCTTTCTGAAGGCGCCGACGCTCGCCAGCGCGGCCCGCGCGATGGTCGCAAAGGGGATCACGACGCCGGAGGAAGCGATCCGCATCGCGCGGCGCGAGGATGTCGATGCCTGATTATCGCTATGTGGCGATCGATCCCCAGGGCCGCGAGCGCAAGGGACGATTGACCGCCGCCAACGACGACGCTGCGCGAGCCAACCTTGCCGCGCGAAAATTCCATATCGTCGCGGTCGAGGAAGCGGGTACGCGCGCCGCGCCGGCGCGGTCGCTTTTCGCCTTTCGCAGCGCGCGGTTGAGCGCGAAGGAACTGGCGCTCTTCACGCGCCAGCTTGCGACGCTCGCCGAAGTCGCGCCGCTCGAAGAGGCGCTGCGCACGTTGACGCGCCAGAGCGAGGCCGAAAGCGCGCGCGCGGTGATCGGCGATGTGCATGCGGGCCTGCTTGAAGGCCGCCGCCTTGCCGACGCGATGGCACGGCAGCCGGCCAGTTTCCCGCCGCTCTACCGCGCGATGGTCTCGGCGGGCGAAACCACGGGTAGTTTGACGACGATCCTCGCGCGGCTGGCCGACCTGCTCGAACGCCAGGCGCAGGTGCGCGGCAAGCTGATCGCCGCGCTTGCCTATCCTGTGGTGCTCGCGGTTGTCGCGATCGGGGTCGTCGCGGCGCTGATGATCTTTGTCGTCCCGCGCGTCGTCGAACAATTCGACGACGTCGGGCAGCAACTGCCTTTCCTGACCCGCGCGGTCATCGCGGTTTCCAGCTTTGCGGCGAACTGGTGGTGGCTGATGCTGCTGCTGATCGCGGGCGCGATTTTCGGCTGGGTCAGCGCGATGCGCCGCCCAGCCTTCAAGGCGGGGGTCGATGCCCGGTTGCTCCGCCTGCCGCTGCTCGGCCGCCTGCTGCGCGACCTCTATGCCGCCCGCTTCGCCCGGACGCTCGCGACGATGGTGTCGAGCCGGCTGCCGCTGGTCGAGGGGTTGCGGCTCACCGTGCCGACAATCCGCAACGCCGCGCTTGCCAGTGCAACCGGCCGCATCGTCGATCAGGTCCGCGCGGGCAGCAGCCTGTCGTCGGCGCTGCGCGATGCCGGCGTGTTTCCGCCGCTGCTCGTCTACATGACCGCGAGCGGCGAAAGCGCGGGTCGACTCGAACAGATGCTCGAACGCGCCGCCGATTATCTCGAACGCGAATTCGACCGTTTTACCGCCGCTTCGATGGCGCTACTCGAACCTGTCATAATTGTCATTATGGGGTCTTGCGTCGCGCTTATCATCCTTTCCATCCTGCTTCCGATCCTCCAGTTGCAGAACCTTGCAGGGCTATAATAAATGTCGCTGATGCAGCTTTTCCTTCGCCTGATGCTCGATCCCTCACGCCCGCCGCGGCGCCGCCGCAAGCGCGACGAGCGCGGCTTCACGCTTACCGAATTGATGGTCGTTATCTTCATTATCGGGCTGCTCGCGACGGTCGTGCTGATCAACGTCCTGCCCAGCCAGGACAAGGCGATGGTGACGAAGGCTAAGGCCGATATTGCGACGCTGGAGAATGCGCTCGAACAATATCGGCTCGACAATCTGACTTATCCGGCGACGACCGACGGGCTGAACGCACTGTCGACGCCGCCGCCGTCGCTGGCGCAGCCCGAACGCTACCGCCGCGGCGGCTATATCAAGAAACTGCCGAGCGATCCTTGGGGACGTCCCTATAATTATCAGGCACCCGCCGCGAACGGAAAGCCGTTCGACGTCTGGTCGCTCGGCGCCGATGGCGCGCCCGGCGGGACCGACGAAAATGCCGACATTCACGGGGACAGCTGACCGCGGTCGCCTCCGGCGCGGCAAGGCGCGCGGCTTCACGCTGGTCGAACTGATGGTCGTTCTGACGATATTGGCGCTGGCCGCGACCGCCGTCGTGCTGACCATCCCGGGCGAGGAACGCAGCGTGCGCAACGAGGCCGATCGGCTGGCGGCGCGGCTCGCCGCGGCGCGCGACGTCGCGGTGGTCGAGGGGCGCAGTGTCGCGGTCAATTTCGCGCCGTCGGGCTATGGTTTCGAACGTCGCATCGACGGTGCCTGGGCGCCTTTGCCCGGCCGGGCCTTTGCGCAGCGCAATTGGCCCGCCGATATTCGCTTCGCCGCTGGCGACGGGCAGGGCGCGGCGCGCATCTTGTTCGACCGCGTCGGCACCAGCCCAACGCCGCAGGCGGTGGTGCTGGCGGGCGGCGACGCGCGCGAAGTGGTCCGCGTTTCGGCAACCGGAGAGGTCAGCCGTGATCGCTAGGCCGTCCATCGCCGGCCAGCGCGGGTTCACGCTGCTCGAAATGCTCGTTGCGCTCAGCATCATCAGCATTGCGGCGCTGACGCTCGTCCGGCTCGATGCCTATGCGGTGCGAACCGCGGGCGATCTCGACGAGAGCACCGTCGCGGGCATCGTCGCGCAGAATCGTGCCGTCGAACTCTGGACCGATCCGGCGCCGCCGACGATCGGCGCCAGCACGACCAGCGTGACCAATGCCGGGCGCAACTGGCGCATCGAACAACGCATTGCGCCGACCGCCGACGACAGCCTGCTGCGTATCGACCTGATCGTCCGGCCGGAGACGGGGCGCGGGCAGGCGGCGCTGACGATCATCCGGGCGGCGCGATGAGGCACATTCGCATTTCTTCTCCCTTTGCCCTGAGCTTGTCGAAGGGCCGTCCTTTCTTCGGCGTCAAAGAAAAGAGCGGTGATTCGACAGGCTCAGCACGAACCGAGGTTGCGATAGGCCAGCACGGCTTCACCCTCGTCGAAATGCTCGTTGCGCTGTCGCTCTTTGCCGCGATCGCGGCGATGGGGGTGAGCCTGCTACGCAGCAGCGTTGACACACAAGAGGCGGTACAGACGCGGCTCAAGGCCATGAGCGGGATGAACCGCATCCGCGCGGTCATGGCGAATGATTTGGCGCAGGCGGTGCAGCGGCCGACGCGCGGCGCGGCGGGCGAGGCGGTTCCGGCCTTCACCGGCTCGGCGAACGGCTTCGCCTTCGTTCATGCGGGCGCGGCGACGATCGAGGGAGGCGCGCGGCCCGATGTCGAACGCGTCGGCTATGCCCTGATCGGAGGTGAGTGGCGCCGCGCGGTGCAGCCGACGCTCGACGGCACGACGCTCGGCGACGGTGACCGGCTGGTCGGCGACGTTTCGGCGGCTGCGGTGCGCTACCGCGACGAGCGCGGCAACTGGAGCGAAAGCTGGTCGAGCGATCCCGACGACCGTTTGCCGCGCGCGGTCGAGGTGCGATTGACCCGTGCCGGGCGGCCGCCGCTGACGATGCTGTTCCTGACCGCGCCGACGCTCCCACCACCGCCGCCTTCGCCGACTGGGGCGACGCCATGACCGGGCCGACACGGGACGATCGCGGGGCGGCGCTGCTCAGCGTGTTGCTGCTCGTCGCGGTCATGGCGGTGATCGCAGCGACCGCGCTCGACCGGTTGACGCTTGCGACGCGGATCGCGGGCAGCGCCGCGACGGTCGATCAGGGACGCGCCTATGCCTTTGCCGCCGAACAGATTGCGCTGCGGCGCGTCGCCAATCTGGTGGCGCGCGATCCGTCGCGACTGTCGAATGATGGCGATTGGCTCGACCGCGATTTTATCCTGCCGCTGCCGGGCGGGCAGGGGAGCGCGCGACTGAGCGATGCCGACAATTGCTTCAATCTCAACAGCCTGGCCGCCGAAACCGCGCCGAGAAAGCTCAGCCAGCGGTCGGGCGCTACCGCGCAATTTACCGAGCTGATGGTGCTGCTCGGTATCGACCGCGGGCAGGCGATGGCGATTTCCGGCGCGGCGGCCGACTGGATCGACAGCGACGGCAACGACGGGCCGCTCGGCGCCGAAGACGGCGTCTATCGCGCGCTCCCCGGCGCCTACCTGCCCGCAAACCGCAAGATGGCCGATGTCAGCGAATTGCGCGCGGTGCGCGGCGTGACGCCCAAAATCTATGCGCGGCTGAAGCCGTGGATATGCGCGTTGCCGCGCGCCGAACCGGTGAAGCTGAACGTCAACACGCTGCGCCCCGAACAGGCGCCGCTGATCGCGATGCTGATGCCGGGGCAGATCAGCATCGCCGATGCGCGGGCGGCGCTGGCGGCCCGGCCCGCTGGCGGCTATGGCAGCAGCGTGCGATTCTGGGAGGCGCGCTCGCTCGCCCGGCTCGATCCGCCCACCGACGTGGGCGAACAGGCCGCGGTGACCAGCCGGTGGCTCACGCTGACGACGCAAGTGACGATTGGGGACGGGTTTTTGACGGCACATTCGCTTATCGACGTCAATGGCGGCGCGCCGGGCGCCGGTCAGGCGCCGCCGGTCATCGTCCGCCGGGACTGGGGCGAGGCCGACTGACGTGGCGCGGACGCTGATCCTCTGGCTGCCGTCGGCGGCGGCGCTCGGTGGCGACGAACCCGCACGGCCCGCCTGGCTGCGCATCGACGATGGCGTGATCGTCGACAGCGGGCAGGACGACGGCTGGGTCGACGCCTGGGAGAAACCACAGGACGACGCGGGCGACGATCGACTCATTGCACTCGCCCCTGCAGGCGACGTGCCGATCCATTGGCGCGCCTATCCCGATGCGGCCCCCGCGCAGGCGGCGGCGGCGGCGCGGATCGACGCGCTGCGCGACAGTCTGGGCGACGCGGCCGGACTGCACATCGTGGCCGGTGAGCCGGCCGAGACCGGACAGGCGGTGCCGGTGGCCGTCACCGCCCACGCCGCGATGACGGCCTGGACTGGCTGGCTCGCGGCAGAGGGGCTGACCGCCGCGGCGATCCTTCCCGCCGCCGCCATCTTGCCGCCGCCCGACGCCGATCATTTGTGGACTGCCGAACTTGGCGGCGAAGCGATCCTGCGCTCGGCCGATCGGGCATGGCGCTCCGATCCGGAAATCGACGCGCTGGTCGCGCAGGAGCGGACGATCGTCCCGCTGGGCGCCGATGCGGCGCGGGAAGCGTTGCTGCTCTCGCTCGCCGCGCCGCCGCTTGATCTGTTGAGCGGAAGCTGGAAGCCGAAGCGCCGCTGGGCGGTCGATCCGGATCTGGTGCGGATCGGCAAGCGCCTGCTCGCGGCGTTGCTGATCGTCAGCCTGCTGATCCCGGTCGCTTATGCGGTGCGCCTTGCCGCCGACACCCGCCGCGCCGATGCCGCAGTTGTCGCGGCTGCGGCGACGCTGGGGATCGAAGCTCCTGATGCGACCGCGGCGGAAGCCGAAGTCGATCGCCGGCTGGCCAGCGCGGGCGGCGGCCCGCTTGCCTTTTCGGTCCCGGCGTCGGCGCTGTTCGATGCGATGCGCGACACGCCGGGGGTGACGCTCAAGACGCTGTCGCACCGCACCGACGGGACGCTGACGACGACGCTGGCGGGGCCGCGCGTCGATGATCTCAACAAGGTGCTGCTGGCGCTGCAGGCGCGCGGCTATCGCGTGACCGCGCAGCCGATGGCGGGCACCGACGGCCAACAGATGGCAAATATTACGGTTCGGGCGGTGCCATGATCGACAGGATGCGCAATTGGTGGGCGGGTTTGTCGCGGCGCGAGCATTGGCTTGTCGGCGTTGCCGCGGCGCTGGCGCTGACGGTGCTCGTCTGGGCGCTCGGCCGTCCGGCCTATGCGGCGCTGGTCGATCTTGGCAGCGACCATGCCGCCGCGATCGAGCGCGAAGGGCGCGTCGCGGCCAAGGTGCATCTTTTGTCGCAGCGTCCGGCGAAAGCGGTTGCCGCCGCCACCGATGCGGTAGCGATCGACCAGTTTCTGGCGCAATCCGCGGGCGAGATCGGCCTGACGCTCGACCGTAACGAAGCGCGCGGAACGGCGCAGGCAACCATCGCCATCGCGACCGCGAAGGCGCCCGTCCTCAACGACTGGCTCGCCGCGCTCGAGACGCAGGGGTTCGTTGTCGATCAGCTCACGGTCACCCCGGCCGCCGACGGCACGGTGGGCATGACCGCCGAACTGCGCAAGGGCGGACAGTGATGGCCCGCTCGCACCGTCTCTGGATCGCCGCCGCGGCACTGCTCGCGCTGCTGCTGATCGCCGCGACCTTTCCGATGCGGCTGGCATTGTCGCTCGCTGGGGTCGCCGACGCGGGCTTCAGCGCGCGGACGGTGCGCGGCTCGGTCTGGTCGGGCGAACTTGTCGACGCGCGATTGGGCGCTCTCCCGCTCGGCACGGTCAAGGCCAGCCTGTCGCCGCTCGCCCTGCTGACGGGCAGCACGGAACTCGCCTTTGCGCGCCAGGACGATCGGCTGGGCGCCTTGTCGGGCCGACTCTACGGCACCAACCCGCGCGGCGCCGCCGACGTTAACGGCGTCACGACGCTCGCGGGCGGCCTCCGCGCGATCCCCGTCGACACCCTCCGCTTCGAAGGCGCCACCACACGCTTCGACAATGACGGGAAATGCGTAGAAGCAAGCGGACGGGTGCAGCTTTCGATCGCGGCGCCGATTGCCGGTCTGGATCTGGCGCGCGGGCTGTCGGGCCCGCTGAGCTGTGCGAACGGGCGTGCACAGGCGGCGCTGAGCAGCCAGTCGGGGATGGAGCGGCTGACGCTGGGGTTTGACGGTCGTGGCGCGTGGCGCGCGCAGTTCGCGATCACCGTCGACGACGATCCGTCGATGGCGGCGGCGTTGACGATGCTCGGCTTCCGTCCGGCGTCGGACGGCTACGTGCTGGCGACCACGGGCCGATTCTGACATGGCGGCGTTCGACGCCTTGCCCTTTGGCATGGGCGTCGGCTTGGCCGCTTTGGCGGGGTTGCTGCTCGGTAGCTTCCTGGCGACGCTGGTGCTGCGCTGGCCGCTGGGGCGGTCGGTGTTGCGCGGGCGTTCGCATTGCGATGCGTGCGGCACGGCGCTGACCGCGCGCGACCTTATACCCCTGCTGTCGGCCATCGCGGCGCGCGGTCGCTGCCGTCATTGCGGCGCACCGATTGACGCGCTGCATTGGCGGGTCGAATTGTTGTCGGCGGCGATCGGGGCAGCGGCGCTCGCGCTGATGCCCGGCACGGCGGGCTGGCTCTGGGCGCTGTTTGGCTGGCTGTTGCTGCCGCTCGCGCTGCTCGACGCGCGGCATATGTGGCTGCCCGATCCGCTCAACGTGGTGCTGGCGCTCGCCGGACTGCTGCTCGCCGGGCCGCTGCTCGAAGTAAGTCTGCTCGATCGCTGGATCGGCGCGGTGGCGGGTGGGCTGGTCCTTGCAGCCATCGCTGCCGCCTACCGGCGCGTGCGTGCGAGCGAGGGGATGGGGGGCGGCGATCCCAAGCTGGTCGCGGCGATCGGGTGCTGGATCGGGTGGCAGGCACTGCCGCTGCTGTTGCTGCTCGCCAGCCTGGGCGGGCTGGTCTGGGCGTTTGGCGCGCAACGAAAAGGGGACGGCCCGCTGTCGATGCGGGCCGTCCCCTTCGGTGTGTTCGCTTGCACCGCCGCTTGGGCGACGGTGCCGCTTTGGCCGTTGATCAGCGGCCGATAACGACCGTCACCGCGCGGCGGTTCTTCGCCCAGGCTTCCTCGTTCGATCCGAGTTCGGCCGGCCTTTCCTTGCCATAGCTGATGACATTCATACGGCTCGGGTCGATGCCGAGCGAGGCGAGATAATTCTTCGCAGCGTTGGCGCGGCGTTCGCCGAGCGCGATATTATAGTCGCGGGTACCGCGTTCGTCGGCATGACCTTCGATCGTCACGCGCACCGCGGGATTGCGCTGCAGCCATTGCGCCTGGCTTTGCAGCGTCGCCATATCCTCTGCATCGACATTATATTGATCGAAGCCGAAGAAGATGCGGTCCGAGGCGACGTTGGCGATGAAGTCCTGCTGCGACCCCGGAACGACCGCATTGGGGTCGGTTCCCGTACCGGTCCCGGTGTCGGTTCCTTCGGGGGCTGGCGGCAGCGTTTCGGGGGCCTTCTTCGAACAGGCACCCACAGTCAGCATGGTGATCGCCGCGATCATCGCGGTGGTTTTGCGTATCGTCATGTCGTCTGTCCTTTTTGTTGCGTTTTCAGTCGTGGCGAAATGCGATGAACGTCAATTTAACACAGGATTGAACCCCGCGGTTTTCCTTTGGTTCCGCGCGCGCCGGCGCGCCTCAGGGCAGGATCGGGCCCCAGCTCGGGTCGGACCCGTCCTGCGGCGTCGGCAACCGGCGCAGGTTCACGCCGGTCAGGTCGACCTGCCAGATCGTCGATTTGCCCTCGCGGCCCGATGTGGTGCGGAAGAACTGGATCACGCGGCCGTTGGGCGACCAGGTCGGCGCTTCGTCCTGCCAGCTGTTGGTCAGCAGCCGCTCGCCGCTGCCGCTGGGGGTCATCACGCCGATGCGGAACTCGCCGCCGCCCATTTTGGTGAAGGCGATCAGGTCGCCGCGCGGCGACCATTCGGGCGTCGCATAGCGACCGCCGCCGAAGCTGATCCGGCGCTGATCGGACCCGTCAACATTCATCGTATAGATTTGCTGGCTGCCCGACCGGTCGCTTTCGAAGACGATCTTCTTGCCGTCGGGCGAAAAGCTGCCGCCGACGTCGATGCCGGGGGCATTGGTCAACCGCACCGGCGTGCCGCCTTCGGTCGAGATGCGATAGATGTCGGTGTTGCCGCCGACCGCCATCGAAAAGAGGATCTGCCGGCCATCGGGCGACCAGCGCGGCGCGAAGGTCGCGTTGCGGCTTTCGGTCACCAGCTTCTGCGTGCCCCCATTGACGTCATAGATGAAGACGCGGACGCGGTCGTTCAGATAGCTGACATAGACGATCTTCTTGTAATCGGGCGAGAAACGGGGAGACAGCGCCAGCGCCTGACCATTGGTGATGAAGCGGTGGTTGCCGCCGTCCGAATCCATGATCGCAAGGCGCTTGATCCGGTTCCCCTTCGGCCCGCTCTCGGCGATATAGGCGACGCGGCTGTCGAAGAAGGGCGATTCCCCCGACAGACGCGAATAGATGGCGTCGGCGCATTTGTGCGCGGCACGGCGCCAGTCGCCCGGCTGGATTTCGAAACCCTGCCGCACCAGCTCGCTGCCGAGCTGGGTGTCATAGAGATAGCAGCCGACGACGAAGCCGCCGGTGCTGTTCGTCTGGACGAAGCCATGGACGACATTTTCGGCGTTGCGCGCCTGCCAGTCGGCGAAGCGCGGCGCGCGCACTTCCGCCATGCTGATCGCGCGAACGCTGCCGGGGCCGAGCGGCGCGTAAAGCCCGCTGCGTTCAAGGTCGGCGGCGATCACATCGGCGATCTGCCGCCCCAGATTGTCGGTGCGCAGCCCGGCGACGGTGGTGACGGCAGGCGTGGCGAAAGCGGGAACCGCGATGACCGTGCGGTCCTGGGACAGCGTGCCTTCGATCGTTTCGCGCGGTTCGGTGGGGACCGCGAGGGCGGGTGTGGGCGATGCGACCTGCGCCAACGCCGGGGCGACGGACAGCATGAGCGCGAGCGGGAGGGCGATGGAGCGAAGCGGCATCTCTCTTACCTCTTGATGAAATCGAGCGTGTAATTCTGCCAGAAGCTGTAATTTTCCTCGGGCAGGTCGAAGGGGGCGGCGAGTTCGATGGCACGCTTGGCGCATTCCTGATGCCGCTGGACCTGGAATTTGTTGCTGTCGTTCTGGCCGCTCGTCTCGACGCTGGTAAATCCGGCGAGCGCCCCCGACTGGGTCAGGCGGAATTTGACCACGGTCTTGAGTTGATCGACATCGACGCCGCTGATGCGGCATCCGTTCCAGCGCGGACCGACGGCGGCCTTGATGCTGACGTCGATCGAGCGCTTGACCTCGGCCGCCGTCGCGGCGGCCGGTGCGCCCTTGGAAGCCGGTGCCTTTGGCTGCGAACGGCTCAGCCCGTCGACGATGCCGTCGAGACGGCCAGTGGGCCGCGACGACTGTTTTTTCGGTTCGGCCTTGGGTGTCGGCCGCGGCGGCGCCTTCTGGGCCGCTGGCGGGGATTTCTTGGGTGTCGCCGGAACGGGCTTCGCGACCTGCTTTGGTGCAGGGGCGGGCGTCGGGCGGACGACGGGCTCGGGCAGCGGCGGCGTCGGCACCGGTTCGGGCGGCGCGGCGATATCGGCCGCATCCTCTTCGCCCAGCCGTGCGGCGGGGGGATTGGCGTTGATGACCGGCGCGGTCGATTGCGGCGCCGTCTCCGCGATCAGATCGACCTCCATCGGCGGATTGTCGAAACGGCGCTGGCCCGCGGTCCATTGCACTGACAACAGTACGATAATCACGACATGCGCGGCGACGGCCACGGCGATGCCGCGTCCCTGTGTTGCCCCATATGCCCGCGTTTCGGCCATGATCTTGACCCTATGGCTGCGTTTCTGAACCGTCCGTGACCGCGCTTTCGGCGGCAGCGGCGGTATCGGTGTCGGCGCCTGTCGTCACCAGCGCGATACGCGACAGGCCGGCGCGGTTGAGTTCGCCCATCACGCGCATCACCCGGCCATAGTCGAGCCCCTTGTCGGCGCGCAGCATGATCTGGCGCGGCTTGTCGCCGTCCTTCGTTTCGCGCGCGATGGCATCGAGGCGGGCCGGCAGTTCGGCCTCGGGGACGACCTGATCGCCGATATACAGCGTGTCGTCGGCATTGATCGACAGTTGCACCGGCTCCTGCTCCTCGGTTTCGATCGGCTTGGCCCGGCTTTCGGGCAGGTCGATCGGCACCGCCGAGGCAAGCAGCGGCGCGGTGATCATGAAGATGATCAGCAGCACCAGCATGACATCGACGAGCGGGGTGACGTTGATCTCCGACATCGGCGCCCGGCGCCCGCCGCGCCCGCGACGCCGGCCGCCGACGCCGCCCGAAGGTCCGGTCATCGCCATCAGGCTTCGACCTCCAGTTCGCGGCTGAAGGTCGCGTGCAGGCCATCGGCAAAGCGGCCGAGCCGCGATTCGAGCCGGTTCAGCCGCTGCGAAAAGGCGTTATAGGCAATCACCGCGGGAATGGCCGCGAACAGCCCGATCGCGGTTGCGAACAGCGCCTCGGCGATCCCCGGCGCAACGACGGCGAGGCTGCTGTTGTTCGACGCGGCAATCGCGGTGAAGCTGCGCATGATCCCCCACACCGTCCCGAACAGGCCGACGAAGGGCGCAACCGAACCGATGGTGGCCAGCGTGCCGATCTTTTCGGCGAGCCGATCGACCTCGCCGGCGACGGCGCTGTTCATCGCAATGCCCAGCCGTTCGCGCGTTCCTTCACGGTCGATGACCTTGCTCCGCGTCGAACGGCGCCACTCGCCGATCCCCGCAGCCAGCACCTTCGCGCTCGGCAATTCTTCATTGCCATTCTTGTCGTAGAATTTGTCGATATTGTCGGCGCGCCAGAAATCGCGCTCGAAGCTGTCCGACGCCTTCATCATTTTGCCGACGCCGCGGCCGTGGGTGAAGATCACCGCCCACACATAGATGGACGCGGCGAGCAACCCGATCATTACCGCCTTCACGATGATATCGGCCTGCAGGAACAGCGCGATGGGGGACAAGGTCGCCGCGTCGGCGGCCAGCTTGATATTGTCTAGCAAGGGATGGTCTCTCCATTCATGATCGCGGTAAAGCGGCTGGCCCACCCGGCGGGCTGGCGGCGCGGCCGGCCCTCGGGCGACAGAAAGGCTGCGGTAACACGCCCGTTGGTTAACTCGTCCTGACCGCGAAGGATGCGTTGCGCGATAATCACGCTCGCGCCGCGCACCGCCTCGACGGTGCTGATAACCAGCAAATCGTCGTCGAGCTTGGCCGGGCGTACATATTTGATCGCAAGGTCGGTTACGGCCCAGGCGCCTTCGCCCGCTTCCATCGCCGCGCGCTGGTCGATCCCGGCGATGCGCAGCATGTCCGACCGGGCACGCTCCATATAGCGCAGATAATTGGCGTGATAGACGATGCCGCTGAGGTCGGTGTCCTCGAAATAGACGCGCAGCCGGTAATGATGCGCGGCCCCGACAAAGGCGCCGGGGATGAAAGGAGGCGGAACGTCAACCATAGTTGCGAGCGATAGCGATGCTTCGACTCGTCGCAAAGCCCTCTTGAACGGTTCGTCGCAGCGCGGGGCCGGTTGACGGATTCAAAGCCGCACTTTTCCGTCCTATTTTGCCGCGCCGCCGCCAGAATCGAATAGTCCGTCCTGCACGCCAGCGGGCGGATTGAGGCCCAGATGCTTCCACGCGCTGGCGTTGAGGCAGCGGCCGCGCGCGGTGCGGGCGATCAGGCCGATCTGGAGGAGGTAGGGTTCGATCACATCCTCGATCGTGTCGCGCGGCTCGCTGAGGCCCGCCGCCAGCGTTTCGGCCCCCACGGGCCCCCCGCGATAGATGTCGGCGATCATGGTAAGGTAGCGGCGGTCCATGGCGTCGAGGCCCAGCGCATCGACCTCCAGCCGGTTGAGCGCCGCGTCGGCCACCCGCGCGTCGACGATCTGCGCCCCCGCCACTGTCGCAAAATCGCGCACGCGGCGGAGCAGGCGCCCGGCGATGCGCGGTGTGCCGCGCGAACGCTTCGCGATTTCGAGCGCGCCGTCGGGCGCGATGCCGAGGCCGAGCAGGCGGGCGGCGCGGCCGATCACCTGTTCGAGTTCGGCATGCGTGTAGAAATTGAGCCGCACCGGGATGCCGAAGCGATCGCGCAGCGGCGTCGTCAGCAGCCCCTGCCGGGTGGTCGCGCCGACGAGGGTGAATTTGGGCAGGTCGATCCGCACGCTGCGCGCCGACGGCCCTTCACCGATCATGATGTCGAGCGCGCGGTCCTCCATCGCGGGATAGAGGATTTCCTCGACCGCAGGCGACAGGCGATGGATTTCGTCGATGAAGAGGACGTCGCCATCCTCCAGATTCGTGAGCAGCGCGGCAAGGTCGCCCGCCTTGGCGATGACCGGGCCGCTGGTCGACCGGAAACCGACGCCCAGCTCCTTCGCAACGATCTGTGCCAGCGTCGTCTTGCCCAGCCCCGGCGGGCCGAAGAAGAGCACATGGTCGAGCGCATCGGCGCGCGCCTTTGCCGCCTCGATGAAGATGCGCAGATTCTCGCGCGCCGCCGCCTGACCCACGAACTCGGCGAGCGACTTCGGCCGCAGCGCGGCGTCGGCATCCTCGGGGGTGCGGATCGGCGTCGTCAGGGCGGGCTCAGTCATAATGCTCTATTGCCTCGCCGGTGATCGAAACCCAAGGCTCCTTGCGTTCCTCATACACCGAATAGTCGGGGACGAAGCCGTGGCCGGGCGCGAAATTGCCGAGCGGGATCGCGTAGGCATCGTGATAGGGGCGCGCGCGATACCAGACGCCCGAACCGCAGGTGCCGCAAAAGAAGAAGTCGGCGGTGTTGCCGCTGTCGCCGGTATATTGCCACATCTTCGCGCTCGCTTCGCCCTCGATGCGGACCTGCTCGACGGGAAAGCGGACCTGCGCGGCAAAGGCGCTGCCGCTGCGCGCCTTGCACTCGCGGCAGTGGCACACCGACACGCGGATCGGCTCACCGGTGCAGGCGATGCGGATCTGGCCGCAGCGGCACGAGGCGTGGCGGGTGAGGGCGGTCATTTCGCCGCCTTTTTGAGCGCGACGCGAACCAGCGCATCCAGAGTGGCGCCCGCGCCCAGTTCCTCGCTCGCCGCGCCGACGGCGGCGCTCGCTTCGCCAGGTTTGAAGCCGAGGCCGGTGAGGGCGGTCACGGCATCGCCGAGCGGGCCGGCGGCCGGGACGGCCGCGGGACCGGTGCCGGCGATCCCGCCCAGTGCGCCTGCCTTGTCCTTCAGTTCGTGCGCGATGCGTTGTGCGAGCTTCGGTCCGACCCCGTTCGCGCGCGCGATCATCGCGCTGTCGCCGCTGGCGAGCGCGCGTTGCAGGTCGGCGACTTCGAGCGCGGAGAGGATCGCGAGCGCGACCTTTGCGCCGACGCCCTGAACGCTGGTGAGCAGCCGGAACCAGTCGCGTTCCTCGGCGCGGGCGAAGCCGAGCAGGCGGAGGAAATCCTCGCCCACCAGCATTTCGGTGTGGATGGTGACATCGCCGCCGACCGGGCCGAGCGCGTCGAGCGTGCGCGCCGATGCCTCGACCAGATAACCGACGCCGCCGACATCGATCACCGCATGGCCTGCGCCGCTGCTGTCGAGCCTTCCAGTGAGTTTTGCGATCATTTCGCCGTGCTAGCGCGGTAGGAATGAAAAGGGAACAAATTTGAAATCATCAGAAGCGCGGCCGGTGGTTCGCATGGCAGATCGCGACCGCCAGCGCGTCGGCCGCGTCGGCGCCCGCGACCTTCGCGCCCGGCAGCAGGATACGCAGCATCGCCTGCACCTGCTCCTTCGCCGCGCCGCCGGTTCCGACGATGGCCTTCTTGACGAGGCGCGGCGCATATTCGGCGACGGTCAGCCCGCCGCGCGCGCAGCCGAGCAGGACGACGCCGCGCGCGTGCGCGAGCTTCAGCGTCGATTGCGGATTGTCGTTGACGAACACTTCCTCGACCGCTGCCTGCGCCGGGGCATGGTCGGCGATCACGGCCGCGAGTGCAGTATCGAGATACGCCAGCCGGTCGGGCAGGGGCGCCTTTGCGTCGGTCTTGATCTGACCGTTGGCGATGTGGCTGATCCGGCTGCCCTCGACGCGGATGATGCCCCAGCCGGTGCAGCTGAGCGAGGGGTCGAGGCCGAGGATGATCATGTTAGAAGCCCCTCCCGCTTGCGGGAGGGGTTTGGGGTGGGCAAGCGGCGCGCCGTGCATCGGCCCACCCCCGGCCCCTCCCGCAAGCGGGAGGGGAGGGGTTTGTCATCCGAGCTTTTCCATCACCGCGTCGGGGATTTCGTAATTGCCCCACACGGTCTGCACATCATCGTCGTCGTCGAGCGTGTCGATCAGCTTGAACAGCGTTTGCGCGACGCTTTCGTCGGCGACTTCGCTTTTCAGCGTCGGGCGCCAGGCGAGTTTCACGCCTTCGGCTTCGCCCAGCTTGGCTTCGAGCGCCTTTGCGACTTCGTGCAAGGAATCGACGCTGGTCCAGATGTCATGGCCGTCTTCGGTCGATTCGACATCGTCGGCGCCCGCATCGAGCGCGGCTTCGAAGACGGTGTCGGCATCGCCCGCACTTGCCGCATAGCTGATCATGCCGAGCCGGTCGAAGCCGTGGCTGACGCTGCCCGACGTGCCGAGGTTGCCGCCATTCTTGCTGAACGCGGTGCGCACGTTGGTCGCGGTGCGGTTGCGATTGTCGGTCAGCGCCTCGACGATCAGCGACACGCCGCCGGGGCCATAGCCTTCGTAACGGATTTCCTCGTAATTCTCGCCATCATTGCCCGCGGCCTTGTCGATCGCGCGCTGGATATTGTCCTTGGGCATCGACTGCGCCTTGGCGGCGTTAACCGCCGCGCGGAGGCGGGCATTGGCGTCGGGATCGGGCAGGCCCATCTTCGCCGCCACGGTGATTTCGCGGCTGAGCTTCGAAAAGAGGCTGCTGCGCTTTTTGTCCTGCGCACCCTTGCGGTGCATGATGTTCTTGAATTTGCTATGGCCGGCCACGGCCTACCTCCCTTAACGGAAAAATCTGGGGCCGCCCCTAGCGCGAAGCGCGGTCGCAGACAACTACGGGCGGCGGCGCCGATCAGACAACCACGGCGGTTCCCGAAGCGCTGACCATCAGCATCGACCCGTTCTGGCCGAGCACTTCATAGTCGAGATCGACACCGATCACGGCGTTGCCGCCAAGGCGCGCGGCTTCGGCTTCCATTTCCCCAATCGCTTCCTTGCGGGCGCGGGCGAGGACATCTTCATATTTGCCCGAGCGGCCGCCAACGATGTCGGTGATGCTGGCGAACAGGTCGCGGAACAGGTTCGCGCCAACGATCACCTCGCCGGTAACGATGCCCAGATATTCGCGGACCGGATGGCCTTCGACAGCGTTGGTCGTGGTGCTGAACATATCTTCCTCCCTGGCGTCTGCGGTCAATGCTTCAAGCGGAGAGGCGGTGCCGGACCGCCGGTTTCGCGGAAGTTGTCAAACTTGTCGCTCCCCTCCGGTGCCATGATACCCGTCACGCCGAAATTGCCTGGTGGACCGGGCAAAGGAAGGCGTGACGGGTGACATGGCGAAGGGGGTGGCGCGGCCCGATAATGTAGGACAGCGATTTTTCGGAGTTCAGACGATGCCGAGCGCCGATTTGTAAACGTCGAGGATCGCTTCCATTTCCTTGCGGTCGTGGACCGGCATTTTGCGCAGGCGCACGATCTGGCGCATGATCTTGGGATCATAGCCCTGCGACTTCGATTCCAGATAAACGTCGCGAATATCGTCGGCGATGCCCTTTTTCTCTTCTTCCAGCCGCTCGATGCGCTCGATGAAAAGGCGCAGTTGTTCGTCGGCAGTCGTGGCTTCGCTCATTTTATGCTCCGATGGATATGGATGGTTGTGGCGAGAATCGCCTCGGGCGTCCGATTAGCGGGGTCAGGGATTCTTGGCCATGCTTTCTTCCATGCGGGCAAGCTGCTGAGGGGTGGCGACAACGTGAAAGCGCGCCTTCCATTCGGCGGTCGGCATGCCGTGGACGATGGCGCGGGCGCTTTCCTTGTCGAGGTCGCCCGCTTCGGCGATCCAGTCGCCCAGGCAGTTGCGGCAAAAACCCGCGAGGCCCATCAGGTCGATATTCGCCGCGTCGCTGCGGTGGCGGAGCAGGCGGACAAGGCGGCGGAAGGCCGCCGCGGCGACGGCATCGTCGATGCTGTCGAGGGGGTCGGCGGTCATCGGTTGGTCATCGCTGCACGACATGACATTCTCCGGTCTGTGGATGAATAGCTATACGGCGGTTGCGCTTCGGCAGGCAACGCGCCATGCCACGCGGCCGTAGCGATATTGTAGATCAAGAGACAAGCGGAGCAATCGTGGTCCAGAGCTTTACCCCCCGCCAGCGCAAGGTGCGTATTCTTGCCACGCTCGGTCCCGCGAGCGCCAATGCCGAAATGATTGCCGCACTGCACCGCGCCGGCGCCGACGCCTTTCGCGTCAACATGAGCCATGGCGACCATGAAGGCCATGCCAAGGTCATCGCGGCGATCCGCGCGCTGGAAAAGGAAACGGGGCGGCCCACGACGATCCTGGTCGACCTGCAGGGGCCGAAGCTGCGCGTCGGCACCTTTCGCGACGGGCCGGCCGAACTGGCGACAGGCGCCACCTTCGTTCTCGATACCGACAAGGCGCCGGGCGATGCCAGCCGCGTCCACCTTCCGCATCCCGAACTGTTCGCCGCGCTCGAACCCGAAACGCGCCTGCTGGTCGATGACGGCAAGCTGGTGCTGCGCGTCAAGAGCGTCGCCCCCGACCGCATCGAGACGCTGGTCGAGGTCGGCGGCAAGATTTCGGACCGCAAGGGCGTCAACGTCCCCGACGTGGTCGTGCCGCTCGCCGCGCTGACCGAAAAGGACCGCCGCGACCTTGCCTTCGCGCTCGACCAGCATGTCGACTGGATCGCGCTTTCCTTCGTCCAGCGGCCCGAGGATGTTGCCGAGGCGCGGCGGCTGATCGGCGGCAAGGCGGCGCTGCTCGTCAAATTCGAAAAGCCCGCCGGGGTCGCGCGGCTGGAGGAAATATTGGAGATCGCCGACGCCGCGATGGTCGCGCGCGGCGACCTGGGCGTCGAATTGCCGCCCGAGGCGGTGCCGCCGCTGCAAAAGCGGATCGTTGCGGCGGCGCGGCGGATGGGCAAGCCGGTCGTGGTCGCGACCCAGATGCTCGAATCGATGATCGTCTCGCCGACGCCGACCCGCGCCGAAGTGTCCGACGTCGCGACCGCCATATATGACGGCGCCGACGCGATCATGCTCTCGGCCGAGACGGCGGCGGGCGCCTGGCCGGTCGAGGCGGTGACGATGATGGATTCGATCGCGCGCTCGGTCGAAAGCGATCCCGACTATTACCGGCGGTTGCACTTCACCGAGACGCAGCCCGATGCGACCACCGCCGATGCGCTGGCCGAGGCCGCGGGCAGCATCATCGAGACGATCGCCGCCGATGCGATCATCTGTTTCACCGCATCGGGATCGACCGCGCGCCGCGTCGCGCGCGAGCGGCCGAATGCGCCTTTGCTCGTGCTGACCCCGAAGCGCGATGCGGCGCGGCGCATGGGGCTGCTGTGGGGGGCGCATGCGGTGCCGACCAAGGATATCGGCAGTTTCGAGGAGATGATCGCCAAGGGCAAGCGCATGGCGCTGCGCCACGGCATCGGTAAGGCGGGGGCCAAGCTGGTGATGATGGCGGGGGTGCCCTTCGGGACGCCGGGTTCGACCAATGTGCTGCACGTCGCGACGCTGACCGGCGACGAACTGCGCGGCTATAGCTGAACCGGACGCCGGCGCGGCCGAGTCGATTCAAATCGAGACAAGAGTTAGCGGCGGATTCAGAAAATTTTCGCGCTGATTCAGTTCGAGACGCTTTAAAATGGTAAATGGACTTTGCACCATTGACCGTGCGCGGCATAGTCGCTGGAACGAAGGCGACGGCGCACCGCGGTGGGGGCGCTTCTGCAAATCCGGAGGTTGAGCCCGCGTGTCCGCACCGTTCCGTTTTCCGCGCTTTTTCGTGACCAGCCCGGCGCCGTGCCCCTATCTGGCCGGCAAGACCGAGCGCAAGGTTTTCACCGAACTGAGCGGCAATAATGCCAATGAGTTGAACGACGCGCTGGGCCGGATCGGCTTTCGTCGTAGCCAGTCGGTCGCCTATCGCCCAAGCTGCGCCGATTGCACCGCCTGTGTGTCGGTGCGCGTCTGTGCAGGCGAGTTCAAGCCGAGCGGATCGCAGAAGCGGACGATCCGCCGCAACGCCGATCTGGTCGTTACCGCGTGCAAACCCTGGGCGACCGAGGAGCAATATGCGCTGCTGCGATCCTATCTCGGCGCGCGCCACCCCGATGGCGGCATGGCCGATATGGATGAACAGGATTTTGCTGACATGGTCGAGCAGACTCCGGTCGACAGCTATATGATCGAATATCGCGAGCCGACCACCGACGGTTCGCGCGGCCGGCTCGTCGGCTGCTGCCTGACCGACCGTCAGGGCGACGGCCTGTCGATGATCTACAGCTTCTTCGATGCCGCCCATCCTCTGCGCGAGGGGCTGGGCACCTTCATCATCGCCGATCATATCCGCCGCGCGTCCAAGGCGGGGCTGCCCTATGTCTATCTGGGCTATTGGATCGAAGGATCGGCCCGCATGGCGTACAAGGCGCGCTTCCGCCCGCTGGAAAAGCTGGGGCCGGAAGGCTGGACGCGGTGCGAGCCGGTGGCCTCCGATCGCATTGCGGCGATGTTCGAGATCGCCTGACCGCCCAAGACGCGGCATTGTCGCTTCGAAAATCAAGTTCGCCGGCCGCCGCGCGCGCGTCGCCGGTTGACCTTTTCCCGCATTGACCTTTTCCCGCATTCAGGGGCATAGCTAGGCTTCCAGGACATAAGTCCGGGTCGCATCCGTAAATTGATCGCCAAATGGGGCCGGCGAGAGGGGGAAGGGATGCTGGTGCGCATGGTCATCTGCAGCAACGGCGACGGGCGCGACGGCGGATCGCGGAGCAATCGCGCGTGAGCGAGGCGGTCAAGGTCGCGATCATCGGATCGGGCCCCGCCGGCCTGAGCGCTGCGGCGCGCGCGGCGCAGCTCGGGCTGGCGCATGTGCTGCTGGAAAAGACCGACCATCTTTCGGATACGATCTTCAAATATCAGAAGGGCAAGCGCGTCCTCGCGACGCCCGAACGGCTCGATTTGCGGTCCGACTGCCGGTTCGCCGAGGGCGCGCGCGAGACGATCCTCGGCAATTGGGATCAGGATGCCGCGAACAACGGCGTCAATGTCGCCTATCAGGCCGAGGTCGTCGAGGTATCGGGGCAGAAGGGCGCCTTTTCGATCAAGACCGCCAAGGGCGCGGTGATCGCGGCGGAAAATATCGTCCTCGCCATCGGCACACAGGGCAATCCCAATCGCCTGCGCTGCGACGGATATGATCTGCCGCACATCATCTATCAGGTCGACGATCCCGAGGATTTCAAGAACCAGCATATCACCGTGGTCGGATCGGGCGACGCGGGGATCGAGAATGCGCTCGGCGTTGCCGAGGAAGCGCTGGAAAACACCGTCACCATTCTGAACCGGTCGAAGGATTTCGCGCGCGCCAAGGCGAAGAATGTCTCCGACATGATGGAGGCGGGCGAGAACGGCTTTCTGTCGATCCGCACCGAAACGCAGCCCAAGCTGGTCGAGCCCGGCTGGCTGACGCTGGAAACGCCGAACGGCGACGAGCGGATCGAATGCGACGTGATCGTCGCGCGGCTGGGGTCGGTCGCGCCGCGCGGCTTCGTCGAATCGATGGGGATCGAATTTACCGGCCCGGACCGCGAAGCCTTTCCCAAATTGTCCCCGACCTTTGAATCGACCGTTCCGGGCATTTTCGTGATCGGCGCGCTCGCGGGCTATCCGCTGATCAAGCATTGCATGAACCAGGGCTATGACGTCGTCGAGTTCATCAACGGCAACAGCGCGCTGACCCCCGCCGACGAAAAGGATCTGGCGGCGATCTTTGCCGATTTGCCGCAGAAAAAATCGGTCAGCGAATGGCTCGACTATCTGCGGACGCGGGTCCGCATCTTCGCCGATGTGTCGCCGCTGCAGATGCGCGAATTCATGCTCGATTCGAAGGTCGCCTTCTATCGCCGCGGCGAGGTGGTGTTCGAAAAGGGCGAGCCGGGATCGTCGCTGTTTGCGATCGCCGACGGTCATGCCGAGGTGGAAGTGGCGCCCGGCGTCACGGTGCCGATCGAACAGGGGTCGATCTTCGGCGAGGTCGGGCTGATCTCGGGCCGCAAGCGCGGCGCGACGATCCGCGCCGGCGAGGACAGCATCTTCGTCGAGGTGTCGCGCACCGCCGCGCTCAAGCTGATGGCCGCGGTGCCGGGGGCGAAGCGCGTCATCAACCGCATCTCGCTCGAACGCCAGTTGCTGCAAATCTTCAAGGGCGGCCTGACCGTCGACGATCTGCAGGAGGTCGTCGACCAGGCCGAGGTCGTGCGCGTGCCCGCGGGCAAGGTGGTCGTGACCGAAGGCGAGCAGGGCGACGATGTCTATGTCATCCGGTCAGGCTCGATGGTCGTCGAAAAGGATATCGGCGGCAAGCCGATCTTCCTGCGCTATCTGCCCGCCGGCAGCTATTTCGGCGAGATGGGCGTGCTCAGCGGCGAGCCGCGCAATGCGACGGTCAAGGCCGCGGTCGGCAGCGAGGTCATCAAGCTGACCGGCGAAAGCTTTCGCAAGATGCTCGCCGCGCGGCCGCAGGTGCGCGCCGCGACCGAGGCGGCGGTCGCCGAACGCGCGGCGATGAACGCCTTCATCGAATCGCGCAAGGCGAGCTATTCGAGCGCGGTCGATCTTTATTCGGACACCGCCAGCTTCATCATGAAGGAGGGGCTGGGCGAGGCGACCGATGCGCTGCTGATCGACGAAAATCTGTGCGTCGGCTGCGACAATTGCGAAAAGGCCTGCGCCGACAGCCACGAGGGACTGTCGCGGCTCGACCGCGAGGCGGGCAAGACCTTCGCGCATCTGCATGTGCCGACAAGCTGCCGTCACTGCGAACATCCGCATTGCATGGCCGACTGCCCGCCGAACGTGATCCACCGTGGCCCCGACGGCGAGGTATTCATGGAACCGGGCTGCATCGGCTGCGGCAACTGCATGCGCAACTGTCCCTATGGCGTGATCCGCATGGAGGCCGCGCCGCCGCCGAAGCCGGGGCTGCTTAGCTGGCTGCTCTTCGGCAAGGGGCCGGGGCCGGGCGAGCCGTCGCCCAAATGGACCAAGAAAAAGCTCGGCGATGAAAAGCCCAAGAAAATCGCGGTGAAGTGCGACATGTGCAAGGGCATCGCGGGCGGGCCCGCCTGCGTGCGCGCTTGTCCGACGGGCGCCGCGATCCGCGTGTCGCCCGAAGATTTTCTGTCGATCGCGCGGCTCGAGGAGGATGCGGGCTGATGGCGAGTCTGTTTCCCAGAAGGCTTTTGGGCCGCCGCAACCGGGCCACCCAGACCGAACGCGTCCGCGAGCGCAAGCATGAGGGCTTTCTGCGCTACGCCAATTTCCGCTGGGCGAAGATTTCGGGCGGCCTCTGCCTGCTCGTCATCACCTCCTATGCGCTGATCGACGTGACGCCGCGGCCCAATGGCGGAAGCTGGTACGGCTATACGCTCGGCACCATCGGCGCGCTGCTGATCCTCTGGCTCACCGCGCTCGGCTATCGCAAGCGCAAGATGACGCGCGATGCCTGGTCGCTGAAGGCGTGGACGTCGGCGCATGTCTATCTGGGGCTGAGCCTGATCATCATCGGCACCTGGCACACGGGTTTCCAGCTCGGCTGGAACGTCCACACGCTCGCCTGGGCGCTGATGATGCTAGTCATATTGTCGGGGCTTTATGGCGTGATCGTCTATGCGACGCTGCCCGCCGCTCTATCGAACAATCGCGACGAGATGACGCAGATGCAGATGCTGGAGGCGATCCGCGCCTTCGACCGCCAGCTGCACGCCGCCGCGCAGCCGCTGTCGCCGGAGGATACCGCACCGGTGCTCGCCTCGCTCGACGAAGATCCCTTTGCGGGAGGTATCAGGGCGCGTCTTTCCGGGCGCTATCCGAAGGACGCGACGGCGGCGGCGCTGCGCGCGCTGTCGCTTTCGCACGGGGGCAACCCCGACGCGCGGCAGAAGGTCATCGGACTGCTTTCGCAAAAGGAAGCCGCACTGGCGCGTCTGCGCGCGCATTTGCGCATCCGGGCGATGCTGGAGATCTGGCTCTATGTGCATGTGCCGCTGACCTTCGCGCTGATCGCGGCGCTGTCGGCACATATCATCAGCGTCTTCTTTTACTGGTGAGGCGGGGATCATGAGCTTCATCCTGCGCCGCATATCAACGACCAAGACGGGCAAGCAGATCGTTCGCGATCAGCCGCTGCCGGGCACCAGCATCACGCTGGGCCGCGACGGCGGCAACACGATCCACGTCGCCGATCTGGCAGTGAACCCGCAGCATGCGACGATCAACAGCGCCGACGGCCGCCATGTGCGGGTGCAGGCGAGCGAGGGGCTGGGGTTCGACCTCAACGGCCGGACGCTCGACACCGCCGACATCGACAGCGCGGCGGGGGCCGAACTGCGCTTTGGCGGTCACCGGCTGACGATCGCGCGCGAAGGGGAGAATATTATCCTTCTCGTCGAGCGGATCGACGAACTGTCGCAATCGTCGAAGGATGTCGACGAGGCCCGGGCCTTTTCGCTCGCCGCGGTGATGCCGGGGCGCCGCATGGGCGCCTGGGCCTTTGCGCTGGTCGTGCTGCTCGCCTTTCTGGTTGGGCCGATCTGGGCCTGGCACAGCTATCGCAGCGTCGATGTCCGCCCGCAGGGCTATCATGCCGACAAGGCGTGGCTGTCGGGGCCGCTGTCGAGCGCACACGCCAGCCTGAAGAATGATTGCCAGGCGTGCCATGTCGATGCGTTCGTCGCGGTGACCGACAAGGCGTGCGTCGGATGTCATACCGGCGAGCATAAGGCGATGAGCGCGAGCCATGCCGATGCCTCGACCGCGATGCTGCTCGCCGCGCGGCACCCGCCGGGTGTCGGCGAGAAAGTCCTCGCCGGCTTCGCCAAGGCGTTCAACAAGCCGCAGGGGCGCTGCGTCGAATGCCACACCGAGCATGAAGGCGCGGGGCCGATGCCGCCGACGCCGCAGAAATTCTGCGCCGATTGCCACGACGGCATGGCCGCGCGGCTCAAGGCGGCGGGCTTCAAGGTCGATGTCGCCGATGCGGGCGATTTCGGCACCGCGCACCCCGAATTCCGCCCACTCGTCCGCGCGGCGCCGGGCGCCAAACCGGCGCGCGCGATGCCCGGCACGGGGTCGCTGGTCGATTATGACGGCCTGAAATTTCCGCACGACGTCCATCTCGCCGCCAACGGCGGGGTGGCACGGATGGCGGCAAGTTTCCGCGGCCAATATGATTTCGGCAAGAAGCTCGAATGTCAGAATTGCCACCGGCCCGATGCCGACGGGGTGCGGATCAAACCCGTCGTGATGGAACGCGACTGTGCGATGTGCCACAGCCTGGCCTTCGAAACCGTCGGCGGCGTCACCCGCACGCTGCGCCATGGCGAGCCCGATCAGGTCGTGGCGGACCTCTACGCCTATTATCGCTCGACCCCGCCGAGCCGGCCGCTGCAACTCGGCGGCATGGAACGGCGGCGACCCGGCCAATATGCCGAGGGTCAGCTTTACAATATCTATTTCCGCGAGGTCGCGGTGCGGCCCAATCGCGCCGCCGATGCGGTGCGCGCGGTCTTCTCCAAGGGCGGGGCCTGTTACGACTGCCACACGATTTTTGCCCCCGCATCGGGCAACAATTGGCGGGTGATGGCGGTGAATCAGACCCCGCGCTATCTGGAAAAGGGCTGGTTCGATCACGATGCGCACAAGGCGACGAAATGCGCCGACTGCCATACCGCCGCGCCGGGTTCGAAGGCGGCCAGCGACCTGCTGGTGCCGGGGCTGCGCCAGTGCCGCGACTGCCATGTGGGCGAGGGCGGCGCGCGGCTGGTGAAGGTCGAGACCGCGACCGAATCGCCGTGCGCCATGTGCCACGAATATCATTCGGACGGCGGCAAACCCTGGATGCCCGCCCGTCAGCGGAAGGTTAACAGCGCGGCAATCACGCATAAACCTCTGGCTGCTATCTATGATGTGAGCCTGATCACAGGCACCGAGGGGCGGGGCCTTTATGATGTGACGTGGCGCACACCTTCCTTGCACGGGGCAAGGCGGGGCGGGTGAGATATTGAAGGCCGCCAGAGGCCGAGCAGGGGACGGATATGCTGATCGCCCAGATCACCGATATCCATATCGGGTTCGATCCGGACAATCCGGCCGAATATAACCGCAAGCGGCTCGACGATGTGCTCGACGTGCTCATCGAGGGCCCAAACCGGCCCGACCTGTTGCTCGCGACCGGCGATATCACCGATCGCGGCGATGCCGACAGCTATCGCCGGCTCGCCACCGCCTTTTCGCGCTGCCCCTTTCCGGTCTGGCCGAGCGTCGGCAACCATGATTTGCGCGACAATTTCCACGCGCAGTTTCCGGGCTTCGACGACGGCAATGGTTTTGTGCAATATGCGATCGAATTGCCCGACGTGCGGCTCGTCACGATCGACACGCTGGAGGAAGGGCGCCACGGCGGCGCCTTTTGCGACGCGCGCGCCGCATGGCTCGACGCCGAGCTCGGCCGCGATACTGCCAAGCCGACCTATATCGTCATGCATCATCCGCCGGTCGAGAGCGGCATCGAGTGGATGAACACCCATCCCGACGAACCATGGGTGCATCGCTTCACCGATGTCGTGCGCGGCCATCCCCATGTCCGCGGCCTGATATGCGGCCATTTGCATCGCAGCGTTACCGTGGCGTGGGAGGGGCGAACGGTCGCGATCTGTTCGTCGACCGCGCCGCAAGTGTCGCTCGACCTGCGCCCTATCGACGAAAATCAT
Organism: Sphingopyxis sp. GC21; assembly: GCF_025727575.1. Taxonomy (NCBI): domain Bacteria; kingdom Pseudomonadati; phylum Pseudomonadota; class Alphaproteobacteria; order Sphingomonadales; family Sphingopyxidaceae; genus Sphingopyxis; species Sphingopyxis sp. GC21. The sequence continues at coordinate 711,546 of NZ_CP095845.1, forward strand.
CCCGACGACCGCCCGATGATCGTGGCCGAAGATCCGGCCTATGCGCTCCATCGCTGGAACGGCCGTGAGCTCGTCAGCTTTTATGACCATGCCGGCGCGCACACGATGCTCGCCAAATATGACGCGAGGCTGCAGCCGCTGGTGCGCGAACTGAAGGCGGAAAGGCCGGCTTAGGCGAGACCGGCAAGGGCAAGCACGCCCTCGATCCCCCGGCTCGTGATCGCCGGTTCGACGCCCAGCGGTTCGGCGGGGACGCCGAAGCGGTTGACCCAGGCGGTGCGATAGCCGAACCAGGTCGCGCCCACCGCATCCCACCCGCCGAACGCCGCAAAGCCGATCTGTTCGCGCGGAATGTCCCACGCGTCGAGCGCCATCGCATAGGCCTTGGGCGACGGTTTGAAGGCGCTCACGCGGTCGGTACTCAGCGGCGGGTCGAAATAATGGGCGATGTCGTTGCGCCGCATATTGGCGGTGAGCGAGTCGGCGCCGAGGTTCGACAGAAAGGCAAGTCGAATTCCGGCGCCGCGCAGCGTTTCGAGCGCCGGACGAACATCGGGCCAGACGTCGAGTGCATCGTACGCGCCGACAAGCGTCGCGCGTTCGGCGTCGCTCAGCGTTACCTGCATCGCTGCGGCGGTGTGCCGCAGCGCTGCGTCGGCGGTCGTGCGGAAATCGCGGTAACGGCCGGCGGCGGTTTCGAGCCAGCTATAGCCGAACAGCTTGGCCGACCATTGGGCCGCAAAGGCCTCCCCCTTGTCGCCGACGATGGCTTTGACGCGCGCTGCAACGCCGCGCGGGTCGAATATCGGAAATCCGTCGAAGCCGATCGCGCGGATCGGCGCGGCCGCGGCGGCGCGCGAGGGAAGCGCGGTGGCGACGGTCGAAGCCGCGGCGCCGATCAGCAAGGTGCGGCGAGGAAGAACGGGGAGCATGGCAATCCTTTGCGCGACGGGAGAGGTCTCTTCCCATTCGCGCGAAAGGATCGAAAGGTGACGGCGCGGGCGATCAATAACCCAGGGTCAGGTCGACCCGCGGCCCGACCGCTTCACCCTTGTGCCAGCGATCCAGATTTTCAAGGAAGCGCTGCGCCGAGCGGACGAACATCTTGTCCTGCGCGCGGCCCGACAGGTGCATCGTGACATGCGCGTTGTCGAGGCTCCACAGCGCATCGTCGGCGGGCAGCGGCTCGGGGGTCGTCACGTCGAGGAAGGCGGCGGCGATCTGCTTCGCGTCGAGCGCCGCGACCAGCGCATCCTGATCGACCACGCTGCCGCGCGCGATGTTGACGAGCGTGGCGGTCGGCTTCATCGCAGCAAGTTCGGCGGCGCCGATCATGCCATCGGTTTCGGGCGTCGCCGGAACCGCCAGAATCACCCAGTCGAAGTCGCCCAGTTTCGCGCGCCACTGGTCGGGCGTCAGCGTGTTGGGGCCGCCTGAATCTTTAGGGGGCGAGCGGCGCACGATGGTCACATCGACCGCGAAGCCCTTCAGCCGCTCCTCGATCAGCTTGCCGATCGCGCCATAGCCGAGCAGCAGCGCCTTCGATCCGAACAGTTCGACCTTGCCTGGCGAATCCATCAGCCATTCGCGGCGATCCTGCGCCCGCACGACCTCGCGATAGCCCTTGGCCACGGTCAGCATTCCCATCACGACATATTCGGCGATGGTGATCGCGTTGATCCCGGCGCCGTTGGTGACGACCGTCCCGCGCTCCGCGAGCAGATCGAGCGGCATGCCATCGACCCCGGCATAGATGGAGTTGAGCCATTTCAGCCGCGTCGCGGCGGTGATCGTTTCCGCCATGTCGTCCTTGTCGTACATGTCGAACCAGCCGATCTCGGCCTCGGGTGCCATCGCCATCGCCTCATCCTTCGTCGCGAAGAAGCGCGGCTCGACCCAATCGGGCAGGCGGCCTTCGACCAGCGGGCGGATCAGGCCGGACAGGACGGTGACGGTCTTGGTCATTGTGGGCATCTCTTCCGTTCGATTTTGCAACCGATCATGGCGATGTCCGATGCCGCCCGCAAGCGGGAGGCGAAACTTATTCGCCGAGGCGCCAATCCCAACCGAGCGGATCGCCGTCCATCACCTCGACGCCCGCGGCGATCAATTCGTCGCGGAGCTTGTCGGACGTGGCGAAATCCTTCGCGGCGCGCGCTTCCTTGCGGCGGGCGAGGGCGGCTTCTATTTCCTCGTCCGTGATCGTCGCTGCTTTGGGGCGGATGCGCAGATCTTCGCGCAGCAGATCCAGAAGACCGATGCCCAGAACCGCGTCGATGGTCCCAATCGCGGCGCGCTTTTGTCCGGCATCGGTCTTTTTCATCGCGATGACGTCTTCGAGCAGCGTCAACGCGACCGAGGTGTTGAGGTCGTCCGAGATGGCGGCGTCGAACTTGCCGAGCAGTTCGGTCAGTCGGCGATCTTCTACCGCTGCGGCGGGAATGTCGCGCACGGGAGCGACGCCCATCACCAGCCGTTTGAGCCGTGTGAGCGCCGCGCCCAAACCCTCCCACGAAAATTCCAGCTCGCTGCGATAATGCGCTTGCAGGCACATCAGGCGGTAGGCGAGGGGGTGGTAGCCCTTGTCGATCAGCAATTGCGGACGCAGGAATTCGCCCGAACTCTTCGACATCTTGCCGCTGCGTTCGACGAGAAAATTATTGTGCATCCACATCCGCGCGCCGCTGTCGGCCGAGCAGCTATGCGCCTGGTTCTGGGCGATTTCGTTCGGGTGGTGGACTTCGCGATGGTCGATGCCGCCGGTGTGGATGTCGAACGGAAAGCCGAGCAACGCCTCCGACATTACCGAACATTCGAGGTGCCAGCCCGGCGCGCCGCGGCCCCAGGGCGAATCCCATTCCATCTGGCGCGTTTCGCCCGGCGGCGTCTTGCGCCAGATGGCAAAATCGGCCGGATGCCGCTTGCCGTCGACGGGGTCGATCCGGCTTTCGCCTTCGTCAGTCCCGTGACGCGCGAGGCGGCCGTAGTCGGCCACACTCGTGGTGTCGAAATAGAGACCGCTGTCGAGTTCGTAGCAATGCTTGTCCGCGATCGCCTTCGCGAAGTCGATCATCTGCGGCACATAGTCGGTGGCGATCGACCAATGCGCCGGCTGGCGGATGTTCAGCGCCTTGATGTCGGCCCAATAAGCCTCGGTATAATGGCGCGCGATGTCCCAGATCGACTGGGCGCGTTCGGCCGCCGCCTTTTCCAGCTTGTCCTCGCCCGCATCGGCGTCGTCGGTCAGGTGGCCGACGTCGGTGATGTTGATGACGTGGGTTAGCTTGTAGCCCTTGTAGGTCAGCGTCCGGCCCAGCGTGTCGGCGAAGACATAAGCGCGCATGTTGCCGATATGCGGATAATTATAGACTGTCGGCCCGCACGAATAGACGCGCGCTTCGCCGGGGTGGACGGGCGCGAAGGGCTCCAACTGGCGCGTCAGGCTGTTGAACAGCCGCAGCGGTGCGCCGGAAGCGGGGGCGGGGGTATCGGTCATGACCGCGCCCATGCCCCGGCCCGCCCGTCGGCGTCAACTGTGCACACGCGCGTCAGGGCGTCGTCGGCGTCCACAGATCGTCGTTGCCCGCGCCGGTGACCGGATCGTCGAGCAGCGGCGCGCCGCTCAGCGGCTCGATGCCGCGGATCGTGATGAGCGGCACGGGCAAGCCGGTGCCGCCGCCGTCGCCGTCACCATCACCATCGCCGCCAACCTCGTCCTCGACGACATCCTGCACGGGGAATTGGTTGCCGGGATCGATGAAGGTGCAGCCGCCGGTGCTGATGATCAGGCACCCGTTGAAGGTCGACCGCATGTCGATCGTGCCGCTGGTCGGGGTCGAACCGTTCACGGTGAGGAACGGGATGGTGTCGAGCCCGGTGACTTGCCCGTTGGCGCCGAGCCGGACGCCGTTGATGACGATCCGCACGCCCGAAGACGGCGCATCGACGTTCAGCCCGCCCGCAGCGAAGGACAGCCCGCGCCGCTGTGCGTAGTCGGTCCCGGCACCGCTGTTCTGGACATAGAAGCCGCGGGAGGTCGTGACGTTGATGCCGCCGGCGAACAAAGTGCCTTCGTCGCTGGTGACGCCGTCATTCTGTGCGAGGCGCGTGTCGATCGCGCTGGTCGAGGTCGCTGCTTCGACATCGGTGATGGCCGCCGCGGTGGCGACGAAGATATCGTTTCCGCGCAGATCCAGCACGCCTTCGGGAGCGCCATTCGCCGAAAGACGGATGCTGCCCTGACCCAGAATGATCTCGACACGATCGTCGCCCGAAAGCGTCAGCCGGTTTGCGCTCGTCAGGCCGGTCAGTTCGACCGCACCGATCACGCGTGCCCGCCCCGGCGTCTGGAGCGTCAGCGAGCCCGCCGCGCCCAGATTGGAATTGCCCGCCAGCGTGAAGCTGTCGACGATCAGGTCGGTCGCCGCTGCACCGTTGGGCGCGTTGACGGTGATGTTCGTCGCGAACAGCCGCGTCATTTCGGTCGCGTCGGCGTGATAGCCGTTCTGTGTGCCGTTGCCGCCGACGAAGGTGGGCGTGGCGCCATTGTTCGTGAGAGTCAGGCTCTGCGTGGTGCCGGCGGTCCCGACGCGGCCCTGTCCGGCAATCACGATATCGTTCGACGCCAGCGCGATGCGCGGACCGCTGACGATGCCATCGACCTGAATGGCGCCGCTTGCGGTCGCGTTGAGGTCGCCGCCCGCCGACAGGTCGGTCAGGGCGATGCTGCCGCCTGTCGCCGCGAGATCGGCGCTGCCCGCCACGCTGCCGCTTGCGATCGAAAGATTGCCGGTCGAGCGGATCAGCGCATTGCCGACATTGGCGGCAAGCGACGCGAATTGCATCGCGCCGCCGCGAATGTCGATGCTGTCGCCGCTCGCCGTGATCGGCCCGGCGGCGTTGAGCGCATCGACGCCGATCGCGCCGTCGCTGCTCGTGAGGGTGGTCGTCCCGCCCACGGTGATGGCGCCGAAATCGATGGCATCGACGGCCGTCAGCGCGAGATTGCGGCCTGCAGCGATGGCGTCGCCGCTGATCGCACCCGCCGAAGTCGCGACGATGTCGTCGAACGCGTCGAGGTTGGTGAGGACCGTATCGCCTCCCTGCGTGCGGATGCTGCTGTCGCCGCCGGTGATGCCGAGGCCCAGCGTCGTGCCGCCGTCAAGGGCGATCGTCGTCGCCGCCGACAGCAGGATATCGTCGCCCGCCGAAAGGTTGGTCGCGTCGATCGATGCCGCCGACGATGTGATATCGATGTCCGACCCGTCGATGCTCGACGTGCCTTCGCCCTGACCGATGGTAAAACCGTTCCCCGGCACATAGTTGATCAGGAAGCCGTCGAGTCCGGTGCCGTTGGCGTCGAGCCCGTTCGCGATCACCGTTCCGGCGGCGCGGACGTCGATGTCGTCACCCGCCGTGACATTGGTCAGATTGGCGGTCGTACCGGCAAGGGCGAGCAGATCCTCGCCGGCGGTCGCATTGGTGACCGTGGCCGCCTGTCCCGCGTTGACGCCGAACATACGCGCCGCACCGCTGTCGGTCAGCGTGGCGTTGCCCGCTGCATCGGCGAAAACATTGCCGTCGGCGATCGCGCCGGTTGCCGCATCGGCATAGCCGCCATTGGCCGTCGCCGATACGTTGATGTCCGCATCCGACGTCAGCAGGATGTCGCCGCCCGAGACATAGCTCCCGCTGATATTGCCCACCGCGGCGACGACGATCGACCCTGCGACATCGGCATCGCTGATGCTAACCGCGCCGCCGGTGCCCGTCGCGAACAGCGGCCCGGCGCCGGTGACGGGGCCGGTGAGTGCGATGCTGTTGCCGGAGAGGCTGATCGAGCTGCCCGCGTCGATCGATCCGCCGGCGATACCTTCGGCCCCCGGCGCAGTGCCCGAGGCGTTGAGCGTGACGAAGCCGCCCGCGCCGATATTCGCGAACTGGATCGAGACCCCGTCGACCGAGACATAGCCGCCGGCAGTGGAATTGCCGAGATCGACCGCGCCGGGTGCGGTGATGATGATATTGCCGCCGGTGATGATTGAATTGAGCCCGGTACGGAAACTTGCCGCGCTGGCGATGAAATCATTGTCCGCTTCGGCATGTTCGACCGATCCCGCACCGCTCGCGGTCACGAAAATATTGCTTCCCTGCAGCCGATCGACGCCGATCGCGCCGTTGGACGCCGTCAACGACAGGTCGCCGCCCGCGATCAGGAAAGAACCGGTCGCGCCGCTGATGCCCGATCCCGCGGTCGCCGTAAAATCGCCACCGGCGCGGATCGTCGGCGGCGTGCCTTCGCCGAAATCGTGGCGGATATCGATCTGGTCGCCAGCTTCGATGGTCAGATTGCCCGTGATGTCGAACAACCCCGCCGCCTGCCCATAGACGCCGACCGAGCCGTCGCTGCGCAGCGATGCGTTGCCACCGACATTGATGGTGCCATCGGTCGTCGCGACGAAGATACCGCTTGTCGCAACGTCGGTGTCATTGTTCGTCGGATCGGAGATGCCGTAGGTTTCGGCGTCGAGGCTGGCGAAGTCGATGGTGCCGTCGGTGCGGATCTCGATCCGCCCGGCCAGCGCGCCGCTTGCGACCAGCGTCGTATCGCCAAGGTCCATCGCGCCTGGGCCCGACTGGGTTGCCAGCGCCTCGATGACGATACGCCCGCCGCGGTCGGCGAAGATCGCGCCGTTCGCGCCGTTGCCGCCATTGCCGCCCGCGTCGACATTGCCGTCGCCGCCGATGCCGCCGTTGCCCGATGTGCCGGCAACGCTGATGGTGACCGGCGCACCCGCCGAACTGACCGTGCCGCCATTGGCAAGCAGATGGACGACGCCGCCCGAACCCGCCCCGCCATCGCCGCCATCGCCGCCGGTGCTGCCCGGTATTTCGCCATTGAAAGCGCCGTTGCCGCCATCGCCGCCGGTGCCGCCGCTCGCCAGCGTGACCGGCCCGCCGTTCGCGCCGGCGAGGGTGAGCGTCGCATTCTCGCTCGCGACAGCTTCGATCGTGCCGCCGGTGCCATCGCCGCCCTTGCCGCCATCGGGTCCGACGGGGTTCAGGAAGAAGCTGGAATTGCCGTCGCCGCCGCGTCCGCCGGTGCCGCTGGCCATGAAATTGGCCTGGGTGATCGACGCCGCGCCGTTGGCGCCCGTCGCCTCGACGCGCGCGGTGCCGCCGGTTGCCGCGCCGCCATCGCCGCCCGCGCCGTCATTGCCGGTGCCGCCGCCGCCGCCGAGCGCCGAAGCGTCGAGCATGACGCCGAGCGGCCCGGCGTCGAAATCGGTCACGATAAACTGGGCAAGGCCGCCCGTCGCCGCGCCGCCGTCGTTGCCGACCGAGCCATAGCCGCCAAGCCCGCCCGACGCCGTCGCGCGCGCGGCCAGCGTGTTGGCGACCCCGACCGTCGCTGCGAGGTTGATCGTTGCCGTCCCGCCGGTGCCGGATCCGCCGCGGCCGCCGACGCTGATACCCGCAGGGGCGCCGAAGCTGCCGGAATCATAGCTGTTGCCGCCATTGCCGCCGATCCCGCCGGCGTCGGCAATCAGGTCGCCGGTGTCGATCGACCCGTCGGTGACGGTGATCGATGCCTGACCACCCGTGCCCGCACCGCCATCGCCGCCGTTGCCGACCGCGACGCCGATGCTGCTGAAATCCCCGCCACTGCCGCCGCGGCCACCCGCATAAGCCGCCAGCGTGCCGGCATCGATCGCGATCGGCCCGTCGATGACGATCGTCGCGGTGCCGCCCTGTCCATCGCCGCCATTGCCCGCAGGCTGAACCGGGTTCGAGAAATCGTCATAGCCATAATTGCCTTCGCCGCCGACGCCTTCGGCATAGGCGGCCGCGGTCGAGGCGCTGAAGCTGCCGTCCGACAGGGTCATGGTCGCGGTGCCGCCGATACCGTTGCCGGTGCCGGTCAGCGTCGAGCCGCCATAGCCGTTGGCGGTAATCGACATGTCGCCGAAGCTCGCATCGCCGCCGGTCTGCGTATAGCTGATGGTGCCGCCCTGGCCGGTGCCGCTACCGGACCCGGGTTGGCCGCCGAAACCGTTGGCCGACAGGGCGAAGCGGCTTGCGCTCAGCGTGCCGTCGCTCAGCGTGATGACGACATCGCCGCCGACGCCATTGGCCGCGCCAATGCCCGCTCCGCCGGGCGATTCGACATTGCCATAGCCGCTCCCCTCGGCATCGGCCTCAAAATCGCCCAGCGTCATAGTGCCGCCGTTCAGCACCTCGATCAACGCAGAGCCGCCGAGGCCCACCGGGATCGCGCCGCCGGCGGGATCGGTGTTGCCGCCCGAATAGCCGCCCATCGACAGCCGGATCGTTCCGGCAAGATCGATCGTGCCGCCGTCGGCGTGAAGCCCGATGAAACCGCCGAACCCATTGGCACCGCCGACGCTGTTGCCGCTCTGCCCATCGGCATTGAAGCTGCTGAACTGGCTGGGGTCGGTGGCGCTGATGCTACCGCCCCCGCGGGCGAACAGGTCGATGTTGCCACCCTGCGCGGCGCCGGTGCTGCCTGCCGAATTGGCCGAGCTGCCGTTGGCGGTCAGATAATAGTAGCCGGCACCCACCGATCCGCCGTCGGCATTAATGAGGATGTTGCCGCCGTCGCCGGTGCCGCCGCTCGTCGCCACCGTGAAGCCGCCGAAGCTGCCGCCGTCGGCGGTCATCTGCAGCATGCCGTCGGTGGTGATCGACCCGCCGTTCGTCGCGTCGATGCGAACGCCGCCGCCCTGGCCGTTGCCGATATTCTCGCTGCTTGAAACGACGCCGCCGGCGTCGAGCTGGATATAGAAGGTGCTGGCGATCGTCGCGCCGTTGCTTGCGGACAGGCTGACGGTGCCGCCCTGCGAGTCCCCGGAGACGCCCGTATCGCCGCCCGAACTCGAGGCGCCGCCATTTTCGCCGTTGGCGAGAACGATCAGCGAGTTGAGATCGAGGGTGAAGGCGCCATCGGCCGACACCGACGCATCGCCGCCGGTGCCGTCGCCGCCTTGCGGCCCGGTGGCCGCATTGGCGCCCCCGCCGAGGCCGCTTGCCGACAGATAGAGGTTCCCCGGCGCGATTTGGGTCGAATCGTCACCGCTCGCGCTGAAGGACGCGGTGCCGCCGACGCCGTTTCCGGCGGAGGCGGAGAAGATCGATCCGCTCGAACTCGACTGGCTTCCGCCGCCAAAACCCTGCGCATTGATGTCGGTCGAACTCGATATAAAGGTCGTGCCAGGCCCGCCAGCGGTGATCCGCGCCGTCCCGCCTGCGCCGTCGCCCGAGCGGACAAGGCCGGTCTCGCCCTGACCATCGGCGGTCACGCGAACGAAGTTGCTGGCCTGAACCGTGGCGCCGTCGGATATATCGAGCGTGGCTGTCCCGCCCTGGCCGTCGCCACTGTCGTCGGCGACGGTAGGGCCGCTTTGCCCGACGTAGGCGCCGCCGCCGAGCGCGCCGGCATCGACGATCAACGAGCCGACATTCAATGCGCTGCCGGGACCGCTGACGCTGATGCTTGCGGTTCCGCCGATCCCGGTTCCGCCGGCGCCGCTGTCGGAAAATCCGCCCAGACCGCGCGCGCTGACCGTCGCGCTATTGGCCGACACGCTGCCGCCGTTGAGGACGGTCAGACTGGCATTGCCGCCCTCGCCAACGCCGGTCACGACATTGGCATCGCGCGAAGCCGACACGAGGATGTCGGTGCCCGCCGCCAGCCGTCCGCCGTCGACGGTGATTGCCGAGGCCGCTTTCGAACGGACGATGAACTGGCCGGTCGCGCCCACGGCCTGAACCGCGCCGACGTTGATCGTCGCGCTGTTGTCGCCCTCAAACAGCGCATTGCCCTGAACGAGAATCCGGCCAAGCTGCGGCGGCGGGACGAAGGCTCCGCCGACCGGCGGAATCGTATCGATGGGCTGGCCCAGAAAATCGCCACTCGCGCGCGCGATCGTGCGGCTGCGGAACAGCGTGTCATTGACCGTGATATTGGCCCCGACGCTGTTCGCCGGTGCGGTGTCGATCGCGCCCCCGGTAATGTTATAGCCCGCCGACAGGACGACAGCGCCGTCGGAATCGGTCACCGCCGAAACGGCGTCCTGATAGCCGATCTGGCCCGACACGAGCATCGATACGGCGTCATTCTTGGGAATGGCGACCATATAGATGCGCTGGGCGCTGCCGCTGACCTGCTGTTCCGGTCCCGTCGTGACGCCGCTGTGGCTGATGACCTGACCGCCCTCGGCGCCGGTCAGGACGTTGATGTCGAACAGGCCCGCATTGATGCGGATGTCGGCCTGTTCGGCGGCGACATAGGCCGCCGACCCGTTGACGTTGACGATGCCGTCCTGGACGATGCGTGGGGCGACGAGTGCGACATAGCTGCCGCCCGCCGCGCCCATGTCGGCGGTGATCGAGGCGCCTGCGTCGATGCGGATCGCGGCGGTGCTGCCCGACGCGCCGCGAAAGCGAATTTCGCCCCCCGGTCCGAAAAGACCGCCGGTCGTGTCGATATCGTTGGCGGTGAGGAGAAGGCTGCCGACGTTGATCGCGCTGCCGCTGTTCAGCAGGATGCCGCCGGCGTTGTAGAACCAGATGCTGCCGCCTGGCCCGCTGACGGATGAATCGAAACTGTTGATCGTGCCGCTCAGCGCGATCTGCCGGCTCAGCGACCCACCCGATCCGTTCACGAAGCGGTTGAGCACGACATAATTGCCGTTGCCGCTGAAATTCCAGACGTTGCCGGCCGGCAGGAAGTCGATGTCGCCGCCGGTCGGAGCGTTGTCGGTCGGAACCCAATTGATGATCGTCTGCGATCCGCCGGTGGTCACGGTTGTCGCACCGGGTCCGGGCGGCGAGATGGTCGCACTTCCGCTCACGACGGTGCCCGTCCCGGCGACCTGCGCCAGCGCCGGCCCGCCATAGGCAAGCGCGGCAAGGCCCGCGGCAATCGCGCAGCCCTGCAACAAGTGGCGCTTCGCCGTCCGTGCGGCGGGAAGGCTGGTGTTTGCGGTTTTGCGCATGGCGGTCGTTTCCGGTTCGAATTGCATGATCAACGAGCCCTCACACCGAATTGCGTCGTCAGGGACAGCAGGAAGCGCGGGTCGGGCTTTTGCGCCATCAGCGCCGGCCGGTTCAGCGGCACCGCGACGGTCATGTCGAGCCGGCCGAGCGTGCCATAGGCAAGCCGCACGCCGCCACCGGCGGAGAACAGCTTTTGCGGATTCAGGCCGTTGAAGCTGCTGTCCTTGTTCCAGACCCATGCCGCATCGAAAAAGGCGAAGGGCTGGATGGCAAGCGCCTTGGTATTGGCGGGGACGAACGAGCCGTAGCGGGCCTCGGTCGTCACCGCGACGCCGCTGTCGCCGATCACCGTGCCGGGGTCGAAACCGCGTCCGACGGTGAAATTGCCGCCCGAAAATTCTTCATAGGCGACGAGCGGATCGCTCGCCCATTGCGCGCGCGGCGCCACCGACAGGGTGAATTTGGGCGTCGGTCGCCAGTCGGCCTGTGCGTTGGCGCGCAGCACGAAGGCATCGGGCTTCGCCTCGATCCGGGTAAGCGGAACCGCGCCGGGCAGGAAGCAGGCCGTGCCGCCGGGGCCGCAGTCCTTGCTGGCGCCCAGGAAATCGACGCCCTGGCGCGCTTCGAGCGAGGCGCCGAAGGCCCAGCGCGGCTCGGCCGGGGTGTAGCCGTGCCGGCCCGCGATCGATGCCGGATCGGTCCAGTTGCCATCTATGTGAAGGTTGAAGACGCGCACGCGATCGCGGTTGAGGGGGACGCCGCCGATGGCGATGTCCTGATCGATGATGTCGAGCCCGCCGCCGATCTGAATTCGCTTCGCCTGCGTCAGCACGAGCGGATAGCCGGCGAACAGGCTGATGATCTGCGTATGCGATTTCAGCGGCAGCGTCGCGACATCGGGGCGCGTCCATGCATAGGTATAGCTGCCGCCAAGCCGCAGACCTCCGCCGCCGACACGCATTTCGTGCGACAGTTGCAGCACCTGCTGCTCTTCGAAATCGGCGGTCGAATACAGGCTGACGGTCGTCAGGTCGCCCAAGCCGGTCAGGCCGGCGGCGCGCGCGCGGACCATGCCGCCCCAGCGGCCGACGTCGTGCGACCCGAAATTCTGGATATTGGCGTCGAAAGCGAACGGCGTGCGCGTGACCGTGACCTCGCCGATCACTTCGCCGGGCGCATTGCCGGGACGCAAGGTCAGCCGGGCATCGAGGCCGGGGATGTCGCGCGCGAGCAGCAGATAGCGCTCGGCATCCTCGACATTGAAGATCGGCGCATCGTCGAGATGCGCGAGATAGCGTTGCAGCAGCCGCTCGTTGCTGCCGGCATCGCCGCGCACTTCGACGCGCGCAAGGCGTGCCGAGAGAATGTCAAAGCGGACGGTGCCGTCGCTGATTGTCTGAGGCGGGACGCGCACCGCGGCGAGATAGCCCTTGGCGCGCAGCAGCGTCGCGGCGCGGTCGCGAATGTCGCACACGACCGCGATCGGCAGATCCTGGCCGACCTTGTCCGACCAGGCGGGCGCGAGCATGGCGGTGTCGATCCCCGGCGCGGCGGAGAATTCGGCGCTGCGCAGCGTCACCCGGACATTGGCGAATTCGGGCGCGGCGAGGGGGCAGGGGGCGTGTTCGATACTGTCGTCGGCCGACACGACGCGCTCGCCCGCGGGGGCGATCGGCGGCGGCGCGCTGCGGTCGATTTCCTCGCGCGTCGGGACCGGCGGCGCGCTTTGCGCCGATGCGGCGGCCGGCGCCATCAAGGCGGCGATCGCCACCGAACCGGCGAGCGCCGCACCGAAACCTGTCCTGTCGCCCTTGACCGTCATATTACCCCCAACCCCGAGCGCAGGCGTTTTCGAACGCGCTCCAGCGATCCTGCCGCCCCCACGGGCAGCTAGACCAATTTATCGACCCAAGGAAAGGACTTGCGGCTCTATCCGGCCGCATAGTCTGCAACAAATATCAGACCGGCGCGGCCCCTTCAATGCCCGCCAGCCGTGCGTTCAGCCGCCGCTCGCTTCGGCTTCCCCCATCGTGTCGACGAGCCGGTTGAGCTGCGGGGTGCAGCCCTTTGCCATCAGCGCATCGACCGACGCGTCGGGGGTCGCGGGCACCTCTCCCATCGGCTTGAAGCGGATGGTGACGGGGGCGCTGAGACCACCGCCCGACAGGCGATAATCGACATCATATTTGACCGGCATCGCATCGGACGGCCATTTGCGGAAATTGGCGCCGACGACGAAAGCAACGGTCTGCGTCTTGCCGTCCTGTTCGATCTTCAGAAGCTCGTCGGTGTCCATATAGGGGCGCCACAGCATCAGCGTCGCGGGATCGGCGACGCAGAAGGTGCCGGCTTCGCGATAGTCGATGAACCACAGGTTCGGCGCACGCAGTTCGGCGGGCTTGGGTTCGTCGGGACCGCGCGAAAACCCGCCGCGCGATCGCATCGACGGGCCGCTGGCGAGCATCCGCGTCACCGCGCTGCCCATCGTCTGGTTCGACTGGATCGGGCCGCTGGCGCCATAGGTGCCGGGCCCCGACAGGGTGCGCGTCTTGCCGCCCTGCATCAGCACGATCTTGTCGCCCGCCACCAGGGTCAGCTTGTCGCTGGCCTTCAGCTTTGCGCCGGTCGGATATTTGGACGCCGACGGACCGGTCGATCGCACGACCATCGATTGCGCTGCGGCGGTGCCGGCAACCGCGAAGGCAATGGCGGCTGCGGCGGTGGTCAGGCCCAGGCGGCGGGTCCGGAAGTCAGGAAAGGACATAGCTTTCTCCCTTGTCGGTATCGTTCAGGCGTTCGATCAGGAACATGATGGACAAATCCTTACCCCATTCGGCCGCCAATGCTGTGGCGCAGGTCACATAGGCCTTTTTATCGCCCGCCGCATGCGCGGCAACCAGCGCGGCGATCGCGGCGCGCTGATCGGGGCTGAGGTCGCCGCGCGGGGTGAAGACGTCGACCGGCTGCGCCCGCCCGCGCAGCGTCACCCGGCCCATCGGCACCAGATCGTCGCGCCCCGAGCGCTCGGCGGCTTCGGCCGAGATGAGGACTCCGGTCTTCAGGCTCTTGTTCGCCGCCTCCAGGCGCGAGGCGGTGTTCATGCTGTCGCCGAGCGCGGTATATTGGATGCGATCCTCGCCGCCGAAATTGCCGACGATCGCGTCGCCGACATGCAGGCCGACGCGCGTCATGCCGATCGGCGGCACGCCCTCCGCCATATCGACGCGAAAGGCCTCGCCCGCCTGATACATGGCGACCGCCGCCGCCGCCGCGCGCGCACCATCGTCGGGACGGCTGATCGGCGCCCCCCAGAAGGCGACGACCGCGTCGCCGACGAATTTGTCGATCGTCCCGCCATGTTCGAGGACGATGTCCGACAGGCGGTCGAGATATTCGTTGAGCAGCCGCGCCACCGTCTCCGGCGTCACCGCATGGCTGAGCTTGGTGAAACCTTCGAGGTCGGTAAAGACGCAATAGATGTTGCGCCGTTCGCCGTGCAGCGAAAGCTGGTCGGGATCGCGCATGATCTGCGCGGCGACATCGACAGGCAGATATTTGCCGAGCGCCGACTGCGCGAAGGCGCGCTGACGCGAGCCGATCGTGCGCGCCGCGGTGCCGACCGCGGCATAGGCGAGCAGCCAGCCGACCGCCCAGCCGAAGGCGGGCAGGGTCGTCGTGTCGATGCCGTGGCGGTGCAGCCAGAAAGGGAAGGCGACGAAGAAGGCAAGCTGCCCCAGAAAGGCGAGCGCGACCCAGCGCGCACGCATGTCGATCAGGCTGGTCAGTCCCCCGGCGACGACGACGAGGATGGCCAGCACCCACAGCGACGGCCCCGGCACCGGCGCTGGCCAGTCGCCGTCGAGTTGCTGCGCCAGCATATGCGCATGAACTTCGAGCCCGATCATCGTTTCGTGCAGCCCGGTGATCGGATCGACAAAGCGGCTCATTGGCGTGTTGAACTGGTCGTTGTCGATGATGTCGCCGCCGATCAGGACATAGCGTCCGCGCACCAGCTCGGCGAGGCCGGCGAGCATTTCATCGTCCATCGGCACCGCAAATGTGTCGATCGGGATATTGGCGAAGACCGGTTCCTCCTGTCCGGCATTGGCGCGGGCGGGAAGGAGGAAGCGGATATTGCCCTGATAATCGGCGTGGGCGGCGTCGACCGGCGCCAGCGCATTCGCCATCAGCGGCGGCAGAGTCTTCGGCCGGTCGGGCCAACGGCGGATCACGCCGTCGCCGTCGGTGCGGAACAGGACGCTCGTCGGCCGGGTCTTGTCGGTGCGCACGTCGGCGATGAAGGACTGAAGGAATTTCTGCTGTTCGTAGAAGATGGTGTTCGGATTGCTCGCCTGTTCGGCATAGGCGAGCCATGTCGGCGTCGTCATGGCGCGCAACTGCGTCTTGAGCAGATCGTCGTCGGGGCGCGGCGAATCGAAAGCGATATCGATGCCGATCGCTTTCGCGCCCATGCGGTCGATATTGGCGAGTGCGCGCGCAAGCAGCGTCCGGTCGAGCGGCGAGCGGATGCCGGTGTTGAACAGCGTTTCGTCATTATAGGTGATCATGACGATGCGCTGATCCTGCGCGACATGCGGTGCCATCAGGGTCGCGCGCGCATCGTAGAGCGCGCGTTCGGCATCGTTGACGAGCGGCATGTCCCAACTGAAGCGCGCGAACAGCGTCGCGACGATCAGGAACAGGATCGTCGCCGCCATCCGCGACGGACCGAGCTGCATGACGAGACGCCGGACCCGCTTGCGCAGCGGGATCGCCGCCGGGCCGTCGGCAGCTGGCATCGCGTCGGGCGCGGCGTCCGGGGCGATGCTCGCGGCCATCGGGTCAGCGCGCCGCGAGTCGGGTCGAAACTCCGGTGGCGGGGGCGGTGGCCGTCGTCGCGGGGAGGCCGTGCAGCAGCGGTTGCGCGCCGTCGCCGATGATCGCGAACCCGGCCCAATAATAGGGGTGCGAGGTTTGCTCGTCGTCCATCAGCTGGCTTTGCGTCGTCCACAGCGCATCGGCGACGCTTTCGCCCTGAGGGGCCGCGAACAGGCCGCCGATCAGCCGCTTGGTTGCGTCGAAATCGTCGGGCGCCGGCCAGTGGCTTGCGATGACCGAACGCCCCCCGGCGCCGATGAACGATCGGACGAGCCCGTCGAGCGCGCTGCCGCCGCCGCTGGCGACGCCGGCCTCGCGCGTTGCGGCGACCGAGGCGGCGCCTGCGGTATCGCACGCCGACAGGATCACCAGGTCGGCGTCGAGCTTCAGGTCGAAGATCTCCTGGAAGGTGAGCAGGCCGTCCGAATCCTTGTTACCGAACGAGGTGACGAGGGCGGGGCGCGCCGGGCATGACGGCTTCGGCGCGGTGACGAGACCGTGGGTTGCAAAATGGATGATGCGATAGTCGCTAAGGTCGCCGCGCTCCTTGACCGCGGTATCGGTGAAGGCGCCGCCGGTGAGCAGGGTCGAGCTGTCGCGCCCGATGGTGCTGCTTGCGGTCACGAGTTCGGCGGCCGAGATCGGACGTGCCCATTGCGAGGCGCTCCACTGGCAGGTGCCATCGACGCTGTCGCTCGCCGCGCCTCGGATGCCGAGTGAGGGCAGGACACCGCCGGCGAGCGGCAGATTTTCGCCAAGCCCGAAATATTGCCGCCGTGCGGTCGATGGCGGCGCCTGGCGCGCGTTGCGAAAAGCGAGCGCCGATACCGCGGTGCTCGGCCGGGTCGAGCGACCGAGCCAGGCGATGCCGCGCATGTCGAAGGGGTCGGCGGCGGGATCATTGACCCGCTGTTGATAGGCGGCGAGCCCGGTGTCGGAGGTGATGAGCAGGTTGACGGGAAGTTTCAGCATCGCGCCATCGGGTTCGAAGACAAGGTGCTTGACCGCCGGCAGGTGATCGGCGGCCGGGCCGAACAGCTGGACATAGAGTTTGCTCGCGGTGGCCGCGTCGAACGGATAAGTGACGCGGCGCCCGTTTTCGACCGTGGAAATCGTCGAGCGGATCGCATCGACGGCGTTTTCTAGGCCGTCGGCGTCGATGTCGGCGCGCCAGAGCTGGGCATTGCCCGGCTCGATCAGCATCGCATAGACAGCGTCGCCGACGACGAGCATCTTCAGATAGGCTTCGTCGGGGCGCAGTACCTGCTGCAATTCGCCGAGATCGAGCTTGCCCGACGATACGACGCGATATTGCGGGAACGCCGACAGTTTGGCGACGGTTTCGGCCTGCTGGAACGACAGATTGTCGATCTGTGTTTTCACGTCGGTGAGCCGTGCGGCGACCTCGCCGGTCGCGGGGAGCTGGATCAGGCGAGCTTCCTCGATCCGCGCGCGTTCGATGTCGCGATTGAGCGTCGTCGCCTGACGGAACAGCCGGGCGCCGTCGCCGTCGCCGCCCGACAGTTCGCGCGCCAGCACAGCCTGCGTATCGGCGACGCCGGGACGAACCTGGAGCTGGCTGGCGACGAAGAAATCGGCGACGGCGGCGGGATCGGTCGGTGCGCGTGCCGCAAGCAGGCGGTAATAGGGCGCCATGATATTCGCCATGCCGGTCGACGACCGCTGCGTGTCGGCGAGCGCCTTTACCACCGCGTGATAGAGGGCGAGCGCCTCGTCGTCGCGGCCCTGGCGGGTCAGGAAGGCGGCGTAGCGCGCGCGCGCCGAAGCGAGCGCATTGGTTTCGGGATATTCGATCGAGAGCGCATCGACCGATTCGCGGAAGCGCGCATCCGCCGCGCCCATGTCGCCCAGTGCCTCTTCGGTCAGTGCAAGCTCGCCGAGCATCTGCGAACGCAGCCGGACGATCGAAGTGACACGCCCCTGCCGCACGGCCAGCGCGTCAGTCAGACCCTTGAGCTGGAGCTGCTTGGCGGTCTTCGCATCGCCGCGGAGGCGATCGACGGTGCCGAGCAGATGCGTCGCCTGTGCGTCGATGATCTGCGCGCGCTCGAGCGGGCTCAGACGCTCGCTGTCCGATGTCTGGCGGATGGCGCGGGCGTTGCTGCCGCTGTTGACCCCCGCGGTGATCGCAGGGGTCAGCGTGACGCTGCCCTCGGCGGCTTCGATCGATGCGGTGGTCGGCGGCACCGGACGCTGCAGGATTTCGGCAGCGCGCGCATAGTCGCGCTGGTTGAGCGCATCGATCGCCTGAAAATTGCGCCGCAGCCGCAATTGCACCGGGTCGCTCGTCGGGATCGCATCGACTTCGGCAAACAGGCGCGCGGCTTCGGCAAATTCGCCGAGGTTCGATTTCTGAAGCGCGCGGTTAAGCGTGAATTCGCTCGGGTCGATGTCGCCGATCGACGCATCGTTCGCGGTACGGCGCGACAGCGCTTCGAAAAATTCGGCCGCTTCGGCATAGTCGCCGCTGTGGTTGCGGCGATAGCCTTCGGCGAGCGCCCGGTCGAGGTCGATCGTCCCGGCGAGCGTGCGCGCAAAGTCTTCGTCGCCGCCGCCGACCGAAGTGGTCGCGACCTTGATGACGCCCGGTGCGACCTTGTGCCGGCGGATCGACTGGAGCGCGAGCGTCAGCGCATCGCCATAAGCGGCAAAGCCT
The DNA here is from genome assembly GCF_025727575.1 of Sphingopyxis sp. GC21. Lineage (NCBI taxonomy): Bacteria > Pseudomonadati > Pseudomonadota > Alphaproteobacteria > Sphingomonadales > Sphingopyxidaceae > Sphingopyxis > Sphingopyxis sp. GC21. The sequence continues at coordinate 730,120 of NZ_CP095845.1, forward strand.
TCGGCGGTGTAGGCGGTCGCGCCGTCCATTTCGATGCGGCTCGCCCATTCGACGCTGCTGCCCTTGATCGTGCAGCGACCATCGGCGCCGCAGACAATGTTGGGATCGCGCGCCGCCGCCAGTCGCTGCACCGCCTCGGCTTCGCTGGCACGCAGCGCGCGGATATAACCGACGGGCTGGCTCGCGTCGCGGCAGACGATCACCCAGGCGCGGTCGAACATGCCCTTGACGACGGCGTCGCGGACCGTTGCCTGCACCTCGCACAGCGAGCCGCCCTGGCTGCCGATCGAAAAGCTGTCGCGGAGCGTCGGGTCTTCGCCTTGCGCCCAGGCCGGGACAGGCGGCGATAGGGCGAGCAGCGCCAGCAAGGACAGGCGAAACGCAGGTCGTACGGTCATCACGATATTCCCCCAGGGTCACGGCATCGGGCACCTGGCCATCTGGTTGGCGGCAAGGCGCAGTCTGTTGCTGCGGTACGACCCATTCCCGTTGCGGCGGACCCTAAACCCCTTGTGGCGAAAAGGGAAGTGATCTGCCGCACAGGCGGCTTGCGCGCCGAGGCGCGGCCACCTATCTGCCATCCCGACAGGGTCAATTTCCAAAAGAGGGTGAAATGAGCGGATTCGACGATCGTGAACGGGCTTTCGAGGCGAAGTTCGCCCGCGACCAGGAGGTGCAGTTCCGCATCACCGCACGCCGCAATCGCCTGCTCGGCGAATGGGCCGCCGAGCGCATGGGGCTGACGCCCGAGGAAACCGACGCCTATGCCAAGGCGGTCGTGCAGGCCGATTTCGAGGAGGCCGGCGACGAGGATGTGATCCGCAAGCTGGCTGGCGACCTGACCGCCGCCGCGGTCGAGATCAGCGACGCCGAAATCCGCTCGATGCTCAACGAAAAGACGGCCGAGGCGCGCCGCCAGTTCATCGACACGCAGAACTGATCGCGGAACCAGGCAGGACATCCGGCATGGGCATGCGCGAATCCGATTTGCGGGCGATGATCGAGGCGGCGCTTCCCGACGCGGAGGTGACGATCACCGATCTTGCCGGCGACAATGATCATTATGCGGCGCATATCGTCAGCGAATCCTTTCGCGGATTGAGCCGCGTCGCGCAGCACAAGGCGGTCTATGCCGCGCTCGGCGGGCGCATGGGCGGCGAACTTCACGCCTTGCAATTGACCACCGCCATCCCTTCATAGGGGTATGACCCCAATGCGGCGCGCCCGCGCCCGTGCCGGAGACCTGTTATGACCGAAGCCACTCACGACCGCATTGCCAAGCTGGTCGCCGACAATCCCGTCCTGCTCTTCATGAAGGGCACGCCGCTTTTCCCGCAGTGCGGCTTTTCGTCGCGCGCCATTGCGATGCTCGACCGGCTTGGCGTCGAATATGCCAGCGTCGATGTGCTGCAGGACATGGAAATCCGGCAGGGCATCAAGGAATTTTCGGACTGGCCGACGATCCCCCAGCTCTATGTGAAGGGCGAATTCGTCGGCGGCAGCGATATCATGATGGAAATGTGGGAAGCCGGTGAGCTGCATCAGCTCGTCAACGGTCTTCCCGCGCGCGCCGACTGACATGACGCAGACCATCGGCTGACCGGCCGGGCCGGCGGTATAGACCGCGCGCCCGGCTCGACCTTGCCTATTGCCAGTCGACACGCAGCGGCGCTTCGCGAAAGGCGAAGCGGTCGAGATGACGCGCGACCGCGCCCTTCAGTGCCTCGAGCTGGCCTTCGGCGCTCGCATCGATGCGAACCGACAGCGCGGCTTCGCCGGCGTCGAAGGTGACCAGCCCGTCGCCGGGCCAGTCCGCTCCGCGCGCGTCGTGCGGAAAGGTGACGGTGCCGTGATCGGCGGTGAAGGCGACCGCCAGATTATGCTGCCAATGCTTGCAAAGCTGCTGCAGATATTTGCTCGCATGCGCCGTGGGGACCTGCGCGGTGGCGGTATGGGTCATCTGAGCCTCCATCAAAGCCGCTCGATCTTCTGTGCCGCTTCGTCGATCCGCGCCACAATCTCGTGGAGCGTGGCTTCGTCGAGCTCGCGGTCGCGCAGCCGGTTCATCAATACGGCACGCAAATTGCCCATCGCCCGGCGCACTGAAGCGCTGTCGGTGCGCTGCTGCTCATCGCCGACTTCCGCCAGCCGCGCCAGCAGTTCGTCGACGAGCGCGGCATTGGCGTCGAGTTCGGCCTGACCCTCCGGCGTGATCGCGAAGAGCTTCTTGGCGCCCTCGCTGTCGGCGGCGGCAATCTGGCCCATGTCGTCGAGCAAGGTGAGGGTAGGGTAGATCACGCCGGGGCTGGGCGCGTAGGCGCCGCCCGTCAGTTCCTCGATCCGCCGGATCAGGTCGTAGCCGTGGCGCGGTTCGTCGGCGATCAGCCGCAACAGGACGAGGCGCAGTTCGCCGCTGTCGAACATCCGGCGACGCCGGCCGCGGCCCTCGTCATCGTGGCCGTGACGGCCACCAAAGCCGCGCCCGCGGCCGAAGCCGGGTCCGAATCCGCGCCCGCCGTGTCGCATGCCATGGCGCATGCCGCATCCGCGATCGCCTCTATGTCCATGAAAGTGCATGTCTTTATCCTTCAGACTGTTTTTAGATAGCTCTAAGATATATCTTAAATAAAATTGCGCAAGGGGTTTTGCGATTTTGTGCGCGAGCGCTCTGTGGCCGGAGCGGCTATTTCCCTTGACTCGCTGCGGCTCGCCGCTATTAGGCGCCCCCGTGTTGTCAGGGTTCCGATCCTGGCAATTCCGTCCGAGACAGTTGGTGCGGGGGATTTGCTCCGCTTAATTTCCAGCCTAGACGGGGAACAGTCTTTTTCGGTCGCCCGCCTGTATCCAGGCGCCCGCGGCTTGACCGACCCCATCGGACATCGCCACGCAACGGACAGACGGGATGCGTCCTTTCTGGCCTTTGCGTTCGTTAGCCGCCCGGCGGCGCGCCCTGTTGCGCGCATTCGGGCACAGAGTGGAGAAACAGGCATGGATCGTGCTCAAAAAGCCGATGCCGTATCCTCGCTGAACGCTACGCTGTCGAATGCGGCTTCGGTTGTGATCGTTCGCAACCTTGGTCTTACCGTCGCCCAGTCGACGGTGCTTCGCCAGCAGATGCGCGACGCGGGCGCGAGCTTCAAGGTCGCGAAGAACCGCCTGGCCAAGATCGCGCTCGAAGGCACGCCCTACACCGGCATCAGCGATTATCTGACCGGTCCCACGGCTATTGCCGCTTCCACCGATGCGGTGGCGGCTGCGAAGATCGCCGTGGAATTTGCCAAGACCAACGACAAGCTTGAAATCGTTGGCGGCGGCATGGGGGATGTGGTCCTCGACGTGGAAGGCGTGAAGGCGCTCGCTTCGCTGCCGTCGCTCGACGAGCTGCGCGGCACGCTTATCGGCCTGCTTCAGGCTCCGGCCACCAAGGTTGCCCAGATTGCGGCAGCCCCGGCTGGTCAGCTGGCGCGGGTCTTTGGTGCCTATGGCGCCAAGGAAGCGGCATAAACCCTACCTACCCTTACCAATTCACCGGGCTATCCCGGTTCTGATGGAGAATGAAAATGGCTGATCTTGCTAAGATCGTTGAAGACCTGTCGGCGCTGACCGTTCTGGAAGCTGCTGAACTTTCGAAGATGCTCGAAGAAAAGTGGGGCGTTTCGGCCGCCGCTGCTGTTGCTGTTGCCGCTCCGGCTGCTGGCGCTGGCGCTCCGGCTGCTGAAGAAAAGGACGAGTTCGACGTCGTCCTGACCGGCGACGGTGGTCAGAAGATCAACGTTATCAAGGAAGTCCGCGCGATCACTGGCCTGGGCCTGGGCGAAGCCAAGGCGCTCGTCGAAGGCGCGCCGAAGGCTGTCAAGGAAGGTGTCAACAAGGCCGAAGCCGAAGACATCAAGAAGAAGCTGGAAGCTGCCGGCGCGACCGTCGAACTCAAGTAAGTTCGCTGTCGTTCGCAGCGGTTGCCGCCGGCTCGCGGCGGAACCATGGCGACAAGAAAAAGGGCGGTGCCTTGCGGCGCCGCCCTTTTTCCTTGCGCGACGAACGAACGGGACGCGCGCGCCTGATCAGCCTCTGGCTCAGCCCTTGGCGAAACCGGGGCGCAGGCCCGGGCGCGCGGGTCGGATATCGGGACGATGCACGTCCTGCTGCGCCGGGGCCGGTTCGGGACGCTGGGCGATATCCCACGCGCTGGCCGGCTGGCGGCGCATATCCTTCTGTTCAGCGAGCAGCGCATCATAGTCCATCCGTTCGCGGCGGTCATAGAAGCGCGCGCGCTTCAGCCGCTTCTTGAGCGTTAGGAAGGGATTTTCCTCGCTCGGGCCGGCCATTGCCAGCGCCTCATGGCGGCCCATGCTGCCGTGCGGCGCGGTGGCGAATGCGGGCGTCAAACGCGGTTTGGCGGGCGGCACCGTAATGACGGGCGCGCGATAGGCTTCGGGCGCAGGGGCCGCGACCGGACCATCTTCGTAGCGCGTTTCCTCGGCGACACCATCGGTGCGACGGCGGCGCATCAAGGCGAAGGCTGCGCCGCACGCGAGCAGCAGAGCGGCGGCGCCGCCAGCGATTTCCCAGGGGAAGGCGTCGCCGCCGGCATCGGCGCGCTGCGCGACCACGGGATCTGCCGGTTCGGCAACCGGCGGCGCGAGCGGCGGCGTCAGTGCGCTATCTTCGGCGAGCGTCGATCCGGCTGCGGTAGCCGGTGGGGCTGGTTCGGTTGCGGGGCTGGCCGGGGCTGCGGCGGGCTCGCGGGTCCGCTCGGCCGGTGCGGCTTTCGCCTGACGTTCGGCGCGCGGCGCGGGGAGCGCCTCGGCCTGCGGTTCCGCCACCTTCGGCGTTGCTTCGGTAGCTGGGGGCCCGACGTCGAGCGGCAGACGGATGACCGGCGCAGGTGCGGGCGTCGCAGGCTGCGTCGTCTGCGGAGCCGGTGCGGCGACCGGCGGCACCATCACAACCGGCGGCGCGACGGGTTCGGGCGCCATCGCGGGGGGCGTGGTTTCGGCCGGCGCGGTCTGCGCAAAGGCGGCCGGGGTGGACAGGACCAGGAACGCGGCCATCGCGCTCGTGGCAGGGCGGAGGAGGGGGAGCTTCTTTGTCATAGTGAAAGGAAAACGAACCGCGCGTGAAAAGCGCTGCCAAATGACAGCGCTTTTCACGACGAGCCGTGGCGGCCCGGCGATTGGACGAAGATTCGGCGCGTCGGCGAACCGAGTCGGGGTTGCGACCGGCCGCCGCGCCGTGGCTCAGTCAGCGATCCAATTGCCATGAAAGCCGGGCGGGATCCGGTGCGGCAGATGGATTACCGCTTGCGGCGCGCCGGTAAATTCGTCGGCGTTGAGGATGACGAGCTCGCTGGTCTCGTTGGTCATGTCGACCACCAGGCCGATCAGCCAGCCGTGATCTTCGGCCCCGGCGGCGCTGCGCGGGACGAAGACAAACTCGCCGGGATGGCGGCCGGGGCCGAAATCACGCGCCTCGGTCACGCCGCTTTCCAGATCGTGGCGGAACAGCCGGGTATCGGCGATCGCCATTTCGACCGCGTCACCGCCCGGAATGGCGACGCTGTAGATATAGCGATAGGGGCGGGTGGTCAGGCGCTCGTCGTAGCGCGGAAATTCCTGCGGATGATCGTGTAGAACCGTGCGCGTCGTCGTCCCCGCCGCCGGATCGATGGTCCAGCGTTCCATGCGCGACCGTTCGCTGTCGGGGCCGCGCGTCGAGCGCGCGAACATCGTGTCGTGCGCGACGACATCGACCACCACCTTGCCGTCGGGGGTTTCGAACGCATTGGCGGGGTGAAAGACATAGCAGGGATCGACCGGCACCCACACCACCTCGTCGCCACGGCCTTTCCTGGGGAGGAGGCCGACGCGCGCCGGATGGGCTTCGTTCCACGCATAGGGAAAGCGATAGCCCGCGAGCAGCGATTTTATCGAAAAGGTCACCGGCAGGTCGAACACCAACACGTAATGTTCGGTGATGGCGCAGTCGTGGATCGACGGCCCGTCACGGACCGCGACCGCTTCTTCACGGATCACCTGCGCCTTGTCGTCGAGCACGACGTGCCAGACCTTGTTCATTTCGTCGCCGCGGTAGGTGATCGCATGCGTCTCGCCGGTGAGCGGGTCATGATGCGGGTGCGCCGTGTAAGGGCCAGCGAGGGTGCCGTCGAAGGGGTTGTGGGCGATCGTCATGAGTTGATCGTCGAGTTCGACGGGCTTGCCGCCCGCCTCGACGATCGCAAAGGTACGTCCCGCCAATCCGACGACATTGGTGTTGGGGGCATCGAAGCCGTCGGCGCGCGGGCCGGGGGGGATCGGCTCGCCGAGCTTTGCGCACGCCTCGGTCCCGCGCACCCAGCGGTTGCGATACCAGTGCGCCTTGCTGTCGCCGATGCGCAGCCCGTGGACCATGCCGGCGCCCGTGAACCAGTGGTAGCTCGCGGGATCGGGGGGGAGAGCCGGGTTGGGGCCATTGCGCAGATAACGCCCCGAAAGCGCCGCGGGAATGTCCCCGTCGACGCGCAGGGCCTCGATTGTCAATTCCTCGGTCATCGGTTTGTGGATGCCGGTCAGATAGGGATGCGCTTCGGTGGGGCGGGGCAGGCGTTTGCGGTTGAAATCGGCGACCTTGCCGATGCCCTTGTTGACCGCGCCGCGGATCAGCGTTTCCATATTGCTCGCCATGCCCTTCTCCTTTCGCTTGCGCGACCGACTCGCGATGTTTACAGTGCAAACATGATCGACGAAGATAACAGTGTCAACATGGAAAATGTCGATGCGGTGGCGAAGCCGCGTGGCAAGGGCTATCATCATGGCGACCTGCGCGCTGCGGTGATCGCCGCCGGGATGAAGCGGCTGACCGAGGGCGACGATGCGGAACTCGGCCTGCGCGCGCTGGCGCGCGACGTCGGCGTCAGCGCGACCGCGCTTTACCGGCATTTTCCCGACAAGGAGGCGCTGCTCGACGCGCTGGCCGACGAAGGATTGCGGCGGCTGGGGGCGTTGCAGGCGCAGGCGTGGCTCAAGGCGGGCGGCGGCAAGGCGGGCTTTCTTGCGATCGGTATCGCCTATGTCCGCTTTGCGCACGAAGACCCCGCTATCTTTCGGCTCAGCTTCACGCGCCAGATGCCCGAACGCTATCGCGAAGCGGGGACCGATGGCGGCGAAACCGCCTTCAACCTGCTGCGCGTCGGGGTGTCGCAGGCGCTGCCGCAGCTCGATGCGCCCGACGTCGCGGCGCTCCATGCCTGGTCATTGGTGCACGGGCTGGCAATGCTGATTCTCGACCGCCGGATCGAATGGGACGAAGCGCGGGTCGAACAGGTCGTCGCAATGACTTTCGGCGGGTTCGACTAACGCGATGATTTGCAGAGATTTCGCGCCCGTTCCCGGCTAAACAGGTGGCGATGTTAGCCATTTGTTTTTCAGTTTTTGCCAGATAACGGGCATGACGCGGACACTCCCCCCACGAGTAGAAGCGACGTTCTGGTCGCTGCTGATGGCGCTTGGCTATTTCATGCTCGCCAGCCTGTCGCTGCATGCGACGAAGGGGGAGGACAATATCGCCGCGATCTGGCCGCCGAGCGGCTATTTCCTGGCGTTGCTGCTGTTGATGCCGGGGCGCGCACGACCGGCGGCGATCGGCGCCGCAGCGGCGGCCAGCCTTGCCGCGAACATGCTGAGCGGGGCGCCCTTCCTGATGGCGGCGATTTTCACGCTCGCCAATTCGGTCGAGGCGGGGCTCGCCTTCTGGATCGTTCGCCGCCGCGAGGGCGAGGACCTCTCGTTCATGGCGCCGCGCGCCGTCGCCAGCTTCTGCCTTGCGGTGATCGTGGCCAGCATGGCCAGTGCCTTGATCGCGGGGGGCGGTACGATGCTGGCTTTCGGCGGCATCGGCCTCGACTTCTTCCTCTCGTGGATGACGACCGTGGCGCTCGGCATGCTGATCGTGGCGCCGCCGTTAATCATGCTGACGCGGCTTGTCGCGTCGAAGGCGCTCGACAATGCGACCATGCGCATGAAGATCGAAGCGATCTCGGTGCTCGCGCTTGCGGCGCTGATCACCGCGGTCAGCTTCGAACAATCGCATTTTCCGGCGACATTCCTTCCGGTCATCGCGGTGATCGTCGCCGCCTATCGCGTCGGTCCGTTCGGCGCCGCGGCCGGCATGCTCATCATCGCCGGCATCGCGGCCTGGCTGACCGGGCAGGGGCACGGGCCGGTCGCGGCGATGGAGGCCAGCGTCAAGGAGCAGGTCTTCTTCCTGCAATTCTATCTGCTCGCGCTTCAGTCGACCGCGCTGCCGCTCGCTGCATCGCTCGTCGTCCAGCGCCGGCTCGCCAAACGGCTCGAGCAGAGCAATCGCTGGCTGGTGCAGGCCGAAGCGGCTGCGCTGGTGGGCCATTGGCGCGTCGATCTGATGCGCTGGACGATCCACTGGTCGGACCAGACCTATCGCATCCACGGGCTCGAACCCGGCGCGCCGGTCAGCGTGACGACCAGCGTCGAGCAATATGTCGAAGAGGATCAGCCCGCGGTGAGGGCGATATTGGAAGAGGCGGTGCGCACCGGCGAACCCTTCGAATATCAGGGACGGATCATCCGCGCCGACGGCGCGATACGCTATGTCAAATCGCACGGTTCGATCGAGCGCGGGCGCGGCGGGCGCAGCATCGGCATTTTCGGTACGGTGCAGGATGTCACAGCAACGGTCGAAAATGCCCGCAGCCTGGAAGCCGCGCGCAGCATCGCCGAGGAAGCCGCGAACACCGACATGCTCACTGGGCTGCCCAACCGGCGCTCGACACTCGCGCTGCTCAATCGCGCCTTGCTGGCGGCAGGCGAGGGGCGGACGCAGCTCGCGGTGGCGATTTTCGACATCGATCATTTCAAGCAGATCAACGATCATCACGGTCACGCAGTGGGCGACGAGGTGATCCGCTGGGTCGGGCAGCGCGCGAAGGCGACGCTGCGCGAGGAAGATGTCGTTGGCCGTTATGGCGGCGAGGAATTTGTGTGCATCTTTCAGGGGCCGAGCGCCCGGTCGGCGGAACTGGTCGCCGAGCGCATTCGGGCATCGATCGAAAAGGCCGATGTCGATGCCGAAGGGCCGGCGCATGTCACGATCAGCATCGGCCTTGCGGCCTATGCCGCCGACGCCAGCGTCGAGGAATTGCTGCACCGCGCCGACAAGGCGCTCTATCTCGCCAAGCGCGAAGGGCGCAACCGGCTGCGCATGGCGGCCTGATCCGCGGACAAAAAGAAGGGCACGAGGGATGTCCCTCGCGCCCACCTTTAATCAATCGCGCTGCGATCAGTTGGCTTCTTTTGCCGTCGCTTCCGCGGGCGCCGGATCGGCTGCCGCTTCGGCGGTCGCCGCGGGCTGCGCTGCAGCCTTGGCTTCGGCAATCGCCGCCGCAAACTGCTCGGCGGTGAAGCTCGTGGCCAGACCCTGCTGCGACTGGAAGAAAGCCGACTTCGGCAAGCGCATGTCGCCTTCGGCGGTCGTCAGCACGACGGCGTCGGCTTCAACAACCTTGACCTTGCCAACGATAGCGGTGCCCTTGGCGCTGCGGATGTCGGCGCCGGGGACGAGCGCGGCGTTCAGCGCCGCGGTGGCGGCGGCGGCCTGCTGGTCGAGCCAGGCGGTGAGCTGTTCGAGGGTCAGCGTGATCGCCGGGCCCTTGTCGGTTTCCATGAACGACGTCTTGGGCAGTGCGACCGACTTGCCATCGACAGTGATGACGACGTTGGGGTCGGCGACACTGGCAATCGGGCCGATCGCCTTGCCGGCCGAGTCATAGACCGTGGTGCCGGGCGCGAGGTTGATGGTCGGCGCCGCGGCGGGCGCGCTCTGCGCGAATGCCGGCGCGCCGGCGGCCATTGCGAGGCCGAGAGAGAGGGACGTGACAATGCCTGCGATCTTGCGCATAGCTTCTTTTCTCCTTGGTGGTTTTCGGATTGACATGGACCTTGAACGCATGCCGCGACGCGAAGGTCATGCCAAAGCTGCCGAACCGTGGCAGAGCCGCGACGAAGCGAGCCGCGGCGCGCAATCGGCACGGAATATTCGCTGCGGGACGACGTCATGGAGCCGGCGGGCCTGATGCAAAGCTTATATTGAGGGACGACAATTGACAGTGGCGGGCCCCGATCCTATATCCGCCTCACACCTTTCCGTCCGGGAAGCGGCCTGACTTTGCGCAGCAGGCGGCACGAATAGGGCGGTCGGGATTTCGAGATGCGTTGGAAAGCTGCGGTAAACCGGCAACGGTTGCCTGCGGCTTTTTTGCGTGTCTATCGCGCTCGCGAGTCGAATTTTTACAGGCGAGACAATCCTTTATGGCGACCAAGGCGAAGTCGGTGGGCAAGGCCCTCGAAGCAACCGCAACCAAGCGAATCCGCAAGCTGTTCGGCAATATCCACGAAGCCGTGGAAATGCCCAACCTCATCGAGGTGCAGCGCGAATCCTATGAACAGTTCCTGCGTTCCGATCCGTCGGTCGGTTACGTCTCGGGCCTTGAAAAGACGCTGCGCAGCGTGTTTCCGATCCGCGACTTTGCCGGGACCGCGGAGCTGGACTTCGTCCATTACGAGCTCGAAGAGCCCAAATATGACGTCGAGGAATGCCGTCAGCGCGGCATCACCTATGCAGCGCCGATGAAGGTCACGTTGCGCCTGATCGTCTTTGAAGTCGACAGCGAAACCGACACGCGTTCGGTTCTCGATATCAAGGAGCAGGACGTCTACATGGGCGACATGCCGCTCATGACCGAGAACGGCACCTTCTTCATCAACGGCACCGAGCGTGTCATCGTCAGCCAGATGCACCGTTCGCCGGGTGTGCTGTTCGACCATGACCGCGGCAAGACCCACTCGTCGGGCAAATATCTCTTTGCCGCGCGCGTCATTCCGTATCGCGGTTCGTGGCTCGATTTCGAATTCGACGCCAAGGACATCGTCAACGTCCGTATCGACCGCAAGCGCAAGCTTCCGGTGACCAGCCTGCTGTATGCGCTGGGCATGTCGGGCGAAGAAATCCTGAACTTCTTCTACGACCGCATGATCTTCGAACGTGCGGCCGATGGCTGGAAGATTCCGTTCGTCCTCGAAAACTGGCGCGGCGCGAAGCCGGCGTTCGATATCGTGGACGCCAAGACCGGCGAAGTCGTGTTCGCCGCTGGGCACAAGATCAGCCCGCGCCTCGCCAACAAGGCGGCTAAGGACGGTCTTGAAACGCTGCTGATCCCGACCGAGGAAATCTTCGGCCGTTACAGCGCCTATGACCTGATCAATGAATCGACCGGCGAGATCTACATCGAAGCCGGCGACGAAGTGACCGCGGAAAATCTGGAAAAGATGGACGCCGCCGGCATCGACAAGCTGGTGCTGCTCGACATCGACCACAACAACACCGGTCCGTGGATCCGCAACACGCTGAAGGCCGACAAGGCCGAGGATCGCGATCAGGCGCTGAGCGACATCTATCGCGTCATGCGCCCCGGCGAACCGCCGACGCGCGAAACCGCCGACGCGCTGTTCGCGGGCCTGTTCTTCGATCCCGAACGCTATGACCTGTCGGCGGTGGGCCGCGTCAAGCTCAACATGCGCCTCGGCCTCGACGCAGAGGACACGGTGACGACGCTGCGCAGCGAGGACATCCTAGCCGTGGTCAAGGAACTGGTGAATCTGAAGGACGGCAAGGGCGAGATCGACGATATCGACAATCTCGGCAACCGCCGCGTCCGTTCGGTCGGCGAACTGCTCGAAAACCAGTATCGCGTCGGCCTGCTGCGCATGGAGCGTGCGGTCAAGGAGCGCATGTCGTCGGTCGACGTCTCGACCGTGATGCCGAACGATCTGATCAACGCGAAGCCGGCGGTTGCTGCGGTGCGCGAATTCTTCGGCTCGTCGCAGCTTTCGCAGTTCATGGACCAGACCAACCCGCTGTCGGAAGTCACCCACAAGCGCCGCGTCTCGGCGCTCGGGCCGGGCGGTCTGACCCGCGAACGCGCGGGCTTCGAAGTCCGCGACGTCCATCCGACGCACTATGGCCGTATCTGCCCGATCGAAACGCCGGAAGGGCCGAACATCGGTCTGATCAACAGCCTCGCGACGTTCGCGCGCGTCAACAAATATGGCTTCATCGAAACCCCGTACCGCCGCGTCGTCGACGGCAAGGTGACGAGCGAAGTCGTCTATCTGTCGGCGATGGAGGAATCGAAGCACACGGTCGCGCAGGCGAACGCCGATCTCAACCCCGACGGCAGCTTCGTCGAGGAGCTGATCTCGGCGCGTGAAGCCGGCGAATTCCTGATGGCGCCGCGCGAACAGATCACGCTGATGGACGTGTCGCCGAAGCAGCTCGTTTCGGTTGCGGCCTCGCTCATTCCGTTCCTGGAAAACGATGACGCCAACCGCGCGCTGATGGGATCGAACATGCAGCGTCAGGCCGTGCCGCTGCTGCGGGCCGAAGCGCCCGTCGTCGGTACCGGCATGGAAGGCACCGTCGCACGCGATTCGGGTGCGGCCATCGCGGCACGCCGCGGCGGCATCATCGACCAGGTCGATGCGACGCGTATCGTCATCCGTGCGACCGACCTTGTCGAACCCGGCAAGTCGGGCGTCGACATCTATCGCCTCCAGAAGTTCCAGCGGTCGAACCAGAACACCTGCATCAACCAGCGTCCGCTGGTGAAGGTGGGCGACGTGATCCGCACCGGCGACATCATCGCCGACGGTCCGTCGACCGAGCTTGGCGAACTGGCGCTCGGCAAGAATGTGCTCGTCGCGTTCATGCCGTGGAACGGCTACAATTATGAGGACTCGATCCTCATTTCCGAACGCATCGTGAAGGACGACGTCTTCACCTCGATCCACATCGAGGAATTCGAAGTCACCGCCCGCGACACGCGCCTCGGGCCGGAGGACATCACGCGCGACATTCCGAACGTCGGCGAAGAAGCGCTCCGCAACCTCGACGAAGCGGGCATCGTCTACATCGGCGCCGAAGTCGGCCCGGGCGACATCCTGGTCGGCAAGATCACGCCGAAGGGCGAAAGCCCGATGACGCCGGAAGAAAAGCTGCTGCGCGCCATCTTCGGCGAAAAGGCCAGCGACGTGCGCGACACCTCGCTTCGCTTGCCGCCGGGCGTGTCGGGTACGGTCGTCGAAGTCCGCGTCTTCAACCGTCACGGCATCGACAAGGACGAACGTGCGATCGCGATCGAACGCGAGGAAATCGAGCGTCTGAAGCAGGACGCCGACGACGAGCGCGCGATCCTCAACCGCGCGACCTTCTCCAGTCTCAAGGAACTGCTGGTCGGCCAGGCTACCAGCGCAGTGCCCAAGGGCATGAAGAAGGGCGACGTGCTGACCGAAGATCAGCTCGCCGAACTCGATCGCGGCGACTGGTGGAAGCTCGCGGTCGTCGACGACAAGGCGCAGGCCGCACTCGAAGCGATCAAGGCGCAGTATGACGACGCGATCAAGCGGATCAACGCGAAGTATGAAGACCGCGTCGAAAAGCTGCAGCGCGGCGACGAACTCGCGCCGGGTGTGCTCAAGATGGTCAAGGTCTTCGTTGCCATCAAGCGCAAGCTGCAGTCGGGCGACAAGATGGCCGGCCGTCACGGGAACAAGGGTATCATCAGCCGCATCCTGCCGATCGAGGACATGCCGTTCCTCGAAGACGGCACGCATGTCGACGTGGTGCTCAACCCGCTGGGCGTGCCGTCGCGTATGAACGTCGGTCAGATCCTCGAAACGCACCTCGGCTGGGCATCGCGCGGTTTCGGCCGCCAGATTACCGCGGCGCTCGAAGATTGGCGTGCGGCAAACCCGAACCCCGAAGCGGGCGCGCCGCCCGAAGCGGTACGTGAGGCGCTGCTCACCGCCTATGGCGACGATTATGCCGAAGACATCAAGGGTCGCAGCAATGATCAGATTGTCGAGATGGCGGGCCACCTGTCGCTCGGTATTCCGTTCGCGACGCCGGTGTTCGACGGCGCGCGCGAAGGCGATGTGTCGACGATGCTGGAACGTGCCGGTCTCGACCGGTCGGGTCAGGTCGATCTGTACGACGGCCGCACGGGCGATCGTTTCGACCGCAAGGTGACGGTGGGATATATGTATATCCTGAAGCTCCATCACCTGGTCGACGACAAGATCCACGCGCGCTCGATCGGGCCGTACAGCCTCGTCACCCAGCAGCCGCTGGGCGGTAAGGCGCAGTTCGGCGGCCAGCGCTTCGGTGAAATGGAAGTGTGGGCGCTCCAGGCTTATGGCGCCGCCTACACGCTGCAGGAAATGCTGACGGTGAAGTCGGACGACGTGATCGGCCGCACCAAGGTTTACGAAGCGATCGTCAAGGGCGACGACACCTTCGAGGCCGGCATTCCCGAAAGCTTCAACGTGCTCGTCAAGGAAATGCGCTCGCTGGGCCTCAACGTCGAACTGTCGTCCTATACGGACGAAGACGATAAAGATGGTCCGGACGCTCTTCCCGAAGCCGCCGAATGATTTTCCTCACCCCCTTCCGCCGGCGGTGGAGGGGGAAGAGTGGAGCTAGAATATGAACCAGATTACCAACTTCATGAACCCGGTCGCGAAGCCCGAAACCTTCGACATGATCAAGATCGGCATCGCGAGCCCGGAGCGCATCCGCTCGTGGTCGTTCGGCGAAATCAAGAAGCCCGAAACGATCAACTACCGCACGTTCAAGCCCGAACGCGACGGCCTGTTCTGCGCGCGCATCTTCGGTCCGATCAAGGATTATGAATGCCTGTGCGGCAAGTACAAGCGCATGAAATACAAGGGCATCGTCTGCGAAAAATGCGGTGTCGAAGTCACGGTGACCAAGGTCCGCCGCGAACGCATGGGCCATATCGAGCTCGCCGCGCCCGTCGCGCACATCTGGTTCCTGAAGTCGCTGCCCTCGCGCATCGGCCTGCTGCTCGACATGCAGCTCAAGCAGCTTGAGCGCGTCCTCTATTTCGAAGCCTATATCGTTCTCGAACCCGGCCTGACGCCGCTCGAGAAGTTCCAGCTTCTGACCGAGGACGAACTGCTCGACGCGCAGGACGAATATGGCGAGGACGCCTTCTCGGCCGGCATCGGCGCCGAAGCGATCCGCGTGCTCCTCGAAGGGCTCGACCTCGAACAGGAACGCGTCGATCTGATGGAAGAGCTGGCGACGACCAAGTCGGAGCTGAAGCCCAAGAAGATCATCAAGCGTCTGAAAGTCGTCGAAAGCTTCATCGAATCGGGCAACCGTCCCGAGTGGATGATCCTCGAAGTCATTCCGGTCATCCCGCCCGAACTGCGCCCGCTGGTGCCGCTCGACGGCGGCCGCTTCGCGACGTCGGATCTCAACGACCTGTATCGCCGCGTCATCAACCGTAACAACCGTCTGAAGCGCCTGATGGAGCTGCGTGCGCCGGACATCATCGTCCGCAACGAAAAGCGCATGCTGCAGGAAGCCGTCGACGCGCTGTTCGACAACGGCCGCCGCGGCCGTACGATCACCGGTGCCAACAAGCGTCCGCTGAAGTCGCTCAGCGACATGCTCAAGGGCAAGCAGGGCCGCTTCCGTCAGAACCTGCTCGGCAAGCGCGTCGACTATTCGGGCCGTTCGGTCATTGTGACCGGTCCGGAACTCAAGCTGCACCAGTGCGGCCTGCCGAAGAAGATGGCGCTCGAACTGTTCAAGCCGTTCATCTATGCGCGCCTCGACGCCAAGGGTCTGTCGATGACCCTCAAGCAAGCGAAGAAGTGGGTCGAAAAGGAACGCAAGGAAGTCTGGGACATCCTCGACGAAGTCATTCGCGAGCACCCGGTCCTCTTGAACCGCGCCCCGACGCTCCACCGCCTCGGCATCCAGGCGTTCGAACCCGTGCTGATCGAGGGCAAGGCGATCCAGCTTCACCCGCTGGTCTGCGCCGCGTTCAACGCCGACTTCGACGGCGACCAGATGGCCGTGCACGTCCCGCTGAGCCTCGAAGCGCAGCTGGAAGCGCGCGTGCTGATGATGTCGACCAACAACATCCTCAGCCCCGCGAACGGCAAGCCGATCATCGTTCCGTCGCAGGACATGGTCCTCGGCCTCTATTATCTGTCGATGGAACGCGAAGGCGAACCGGGCGAGGGCATGCTGCTGGCCGACATGGCCGAAGTACACCAGGCGCTTTACACGGGCGCGGTTACGCTGCACTCGAAGATCACCAGCCGCGTTCCGCAGACCGACGAAGCCGGCAATGAATATCTGCGCCGCTTCGAAACAACGCCGGGCCGCATGCTGATCGGCGAATGCCTGCCGAAGTCGCACACCGTGCCCTTCGACGTCGTCAACCGCCTTCTGACCAAGAAGGAAATCGGCGACGTGATCGATCAGGTCTATCGTCACACCGGCCAGAAGGAGACGGTGCTGTTCGCCGACGCCATCATGGCGCTGGGCTTCCGCCACGCGTTCCGTGCCGGCATCTCGTTCGGCAAGGACGACATGATCATCCCCGACGCCAAGGAAAAGCTGGTCGACGAGACCCGCGCGCTGGTGAAGGATTTCGAGCAGCAGTATCAGGACGGCCTGATCACGCAGCAGGAAAAGTACAACAAGGCGATCGACGCCTGGTCGCAGTGCGGCGACAAGGTCGCGAACGCGATGATGGACGAAATCCGGGCGACGCCGAAGCTCGACGACGGCCGGCTTGCTCCGGTCAACTCGATCTACATGATGGCGCACTCGGGCGCGCGTGGTTCGCCGGCGCAGATGAAGCAGCTTGCCGGCATGCGCGGCCTTATGGCCAAACCGTCGGGCGAGATCATCGAAACGCCGATCATCTCGAACTTCAAGGAAGGCCTGACCGTTCTCGAGTATTTCAACTCGACCCACGGTGCCCGTAAGGGTCTGGCCGACACCGCGCTCAAAACTGCGAACTCGGGTTACCTGACCCGCCGTCTGGTCGACGTGTCGCAGGATTGCGTTGTGATCGAGGATGATTGCGGTACGACCCGCGGCATGGAAATGCGCGCGATCATCCAGGGCGGTTCGACGATCGCCTCGCTGGGCGAGCGTATCCTGGGCCGCACGACGCTCGAGGATGTTGTCGACAAGGACGGCAATGTCATTGCCCCCGTCGGCACGCTGCTCGACGAACCCACGGTCGCCAAGATCGAGGAAGCCGAAGTGCAGGCGGTGAAGATCCGCTCGCCGCTGGTCTGCGAAGCCAGCCTGGGCGTCTGCGCCAAATGCTACGGCCGCGACCTTGCGCGCGGTACGCCGGTGAACATCGGCGAAGCGGTCGGCGTCATCGCGGCGCAGTCGATCGGTGAACCGGGCACGCAGCTGACGATGCGGACCTTCCACATCGGCGGTGCTGCGCAGGTCAACGAACAGTCGAACCTTGAAGCGATTTCGGACGGCACGATCGAATATCGCGACATGGAAACGATCGTCGACCAGCGCGGTCGCCGTCTGGCGCTGTCGCGTTCGGGCGAAATCGCGGTCATCGACAGCGAAGGCCGCGAACGCGCGACGCACAAGCTGCCCTATGGTGCGCAGATCATGCACAAGAATGGCGAGAAGGTGAAGAAGGGCGACCGGATTGCCGAATGGGATCCGTTCACCATGCCGCTCATCACCGAAAAGAACGGCATCGTGAAATATCAGGATCTGGTCGATGCCAAGACACTGACCGAACAGGTCGACGAAGCGACAGGTATCGCCCAGCGCGTCGTGATCGAATATCGCACCACCGGTCGCGGCAAGAAGGAAGACCTTCAGCCGCGCCTGACCCTGCTCGACGATGCTTCGGGTGAAGCCGCGCGCTATCTGCTCGCGGTCGGCACGATGATCTCGGTCGAAGACGGTCAGGAAGTGAAGGCGGGCGACGTTCTGGCCCGTGTCACCCGCGAAGCGTCGAAGACGCGCGACATCACCGGCGGTCTGCCGCGTGTTGCCGAGCTGTTCGAAGCGCGCATTCCGAAGGACAATGCGGTCATCGCAAAGCTTTCGGGCCGCATCGAATTCGTCAAGGATTACAAGGCGAAGCGCAAGATCGCGATCGTTCCGGAAGAGGGCGATGCGGTCGAGTATCTGATCCCGAAATCCAAGGTGCTCGAAGTGCAGGAAGGCGACTATGTGAAGCGCGGCGACGCGCTGATCTCGGGCTCGCCGAACCCGCACGACATCCTCGACGTGATGGGTGTCGAAGCGCTGGCCGAATTCCTCGTCGCGGAAATCCAGGAAGTCTACCGACTGCAGGGCGTGAAGATCAACGACAAGCACATCGAGGTGATCGTTCGCCAGATGCTGCAGAAGGTCGAGATCACCGACGGCGGCGACACCACGCTGCTGCCGGGCGAACAGCTCGATTATCTGGAGATGATGGAATATAACGCCAAGCTGCCGAAGAACGGCAAGCCCGCCGAAGGGCGCCCGGTTCTGCTGGGCATCACCAAGGCGAGCCTGCAGACGCGCAGCTTCGTCTCGGCGGCATCGTTCCAGGAAACGACCCGCGTCCTCACCGAAGCGTCGGTGCAGGGCAAGGTCGACTCGCTGATGGGCCTCAAGGAAAACGTCATCGTCGGCCGCCTTATCCCGGCGGGTACCGGCGCGGCGATGAACCGCATCCGCGTCACCGCCTCGTCGAAGGACGCGGCGCTGCGTGCCGCCATGCGCGCCGCCAATGAAGCGCATCTCATCGCGCCGCAGACCGCGGCCGAAGAGCATGCCGCCGAACTGGCGCAGGGCCCCGAAGCGGCGATGGGCGACGATCCGCTCGGCGCGGTCGAAGGGGAAACCCACGGCACCGACGCCGATGCCGGCGATTATCTGATCCAGAGCGACGAGGACTAAGTCCTCGCGCCCCGGGGCCGCAGATACGCCACCGAAGAAAAGCCCCACCGGAGCGATCCGGCGGGGCTTTTTCTTTATCCTTGAGGGTTTCTGCGGGGATGCCGCCTGCGCCGCTATCAGCTCGCGCCGACCTCCAGCCCGCGCTGGACGGCCGGGCGCGCAAGGCCGCGGTCGAGCCATGCCTGCACATGTTTGAAGCGATCGAAACCGACGATGTCGGCCGCGTCATAGAAACCGATCAGGTTGCGCACCCAGCCAAGCATCGCGATATCGGCGATGCTGTAATCGGCGTCCATCACCCAGTCCCGGCCATCGAGCCGCGCGTCGAGGACGCCCAGCAACCGCGCCGATTCCGCCGCGTAACGATCGCGCGGGCGCTTGTCCTCATAGTCGCGACCCGCGAATTTGTGGAAGAAGCCGAGCTGGCCGAACATCGGTCCCATGCCGCCCATCTGCCACATCACCCACTGGATCGCTTCGTAACGCCGGTTCGCCTCGGCGGGCAGGAACTGGCCGGTCTTGTCGGCGAGATAGATCAGGATCGCCCCCGATTCGAACAGCGCCAGCGGGGTGCCGTTCGGTCCGTCGGGATCGTAGATCGCGGGAATCTTGCCGTTCGGATTGAGCGAAAGAAAGGCCGGGTCGTGGCTTTCGTTGGCCATGATGTCGATGCGATGCGCTTCATAGGGCAGGCCGCATTCCTCGAGCATGATGCTCGGCTTGACCCCGTTCGGGGTCGGCGCGGTGAAAAGCTGCAACCGCTCGGGATGCTGGGCCGGCCATTTGGCGAAGACGGGATGCACCGCGGTCATGCGCCGGCCTCCCGCTTCAGATGTTCGTGGTGGCGGATCACCTCGTCGATGATGAAGCGCAGGAATTTCTCGCTGAATTCGGGATCGAGGTCGGCCTCGCGCGCCAGCGCGCGCAGCCGTTCGACCTGCCGTGCCTCGCGGTCGGGGTCGGCGGGGGGCAGGTCGATCTTCGCCTTGAGTTCGCCGACCGCCTTCGTCACCTTGAACCGTTCGGCGAGCATGTAGACGAGCGCTGCGTCGATATTGTCGATGCTCTGGCGGTAGCGGCTGAGTTGATCGTCCATGCGCGGCTCCTCTTGCGTCGGGCACGCTTGGCACCGGCGGGGGGCGGGTGGCAAGCCGAAAGTCGTTGCAAAATTGCAGGCGCACGGCCAAGGCAGCCCGTGTCATGACTGCCGAAATCCATCAGCTCCACGGCGACCGTCCGCCCTCGCTCGATCCGATGATGGCGCTTGTCGCCGCCGACATGAACGAGGTGAATTCGGTCATCCTCGACCGGATGCAGTCCGAAATTCCGCTCATTCCCGAACTCGCCGGACATCTGATCGCGGGCGGTGGCAAGCGGATGCGCCCGATGCTGACGCTCGCCTGCGCGCAGTTGCTCGACTATCCCGGGCGCCGCCATTGCAAGCTCGCCGCCGCGGTCGAATTCATCCATACCGCGACCCTGCTCCACGACGATGTCGTCGACGGATCGGACCTGCGCCGCGGGCGCAAGACCGCGAATATCATCTGGGGCAACAGCGCGTCGGTGCTCGTCGGCGATTTCCTGTTCGCGCGTTCGTTCGAACTGATGGTCGAGGACGGCTCGCTCAAGGTGCTCAAGATCCTCAGCCATGCTTCGGCGGTGATCGCGGAAGGCGAAGTGAACCAGCTTTCGGCGCAGCGCCGCGTCGAAACCAGCGAGGACCAATATCTCGCGATCATCAACGCCAAGACCGCCGAACTGTTCGCCAGCGCCTGCAAGATCGCCGCGGTCGTTGCCGAGCGGGACGAGGCGACCGAGGCAGCGCTCGACGCTTACGGCCGCAATCTGGGCATCGCCTTCCAACTCGTCGACGATGCGATCGACTATGTTTCGGACGCCGAAACGATGGGCAAGGGGGTCGGTGACGATTTCCGCGACGGCAAGGTCACCCTGCCGGTCATCCTCGCTCACGCGCGCGGTAGCGCCGAAGAACGCGAATTCTGGAAGCAGGCCATCGTCGGCCACCGCGCTTCGGACGACGATCTCGCCTATGCGACCTCGCTCCTGCTCAAGCACGACACGATCGCCGACACGCTGGCGCGCGCGCGGCATTATGGTCAGCGCGCGGTCGATGCCATCGGGGGCTTTCGCAGCAGCCAGGCCAAGGCGGCGCTGACCGAAGCCGTCGCCTTTGCGGTCGCCCGCGCCTATTGAGGCGGCGATGACGACCGCCGGGCCCTTCCTGCCCATCGACGCGGTGCTGCCCGACATCATGGCGGCGCTGCTCTTGAAGCCCAACGCCGTCGTCGTCGCGCCGCCGGGCGCGGGCAAAACGACGCGCGTCGCGCCGGCCCTGCTGCGCGAGCCATGGTGCAAAGGCGCGGTGTGGCTGCTCTCGCCCCGGCGCCTCGCGGCGCGGGCGGCGGCCGAGCGCATTGCCGAGGAAATGGGCGAAGCGGTCGGCGGGACGGTCGGCTATGCGACGCGGCTCGACAGCAAGCAGTCGGCGGCGACGCGCCTTCTGGTGATGACGCCGGGGCTGTTCCGCAACCGCATTCTTGCCGATCCCGAACTCAAAGGCGTGTCGGCGGTATTGTTCGACGAAGTCCACGAACGCAGCCTCGACGGCGATTTCGCGCTCGCGCTCGCAATCGATGCGCAGCAGGGGCTGCGTGACGATCTGCGGCTCGTCGCAATGTCGGCGACGCTCGACGGCGCGCGCTTCGGAGCGCTGCTCGGCGATGCGCCGGTGGTCAAGAGCGAAGGCAAGAGCTGGCCGCTCGATCTGCGCCATATCGGGCGCCGCGCCGAGGATCGGCTGGAAGCGAGCGTGCTTGCGGCGGTGCGTCAGGCGCTGGCCGACGAGAAGGAAGGCGACATGCTCGCCTTTCTGCCCGGCGCCGCGGACATCGAGCGCGCAGCGGCGGCGGTCGAGGCGGCGGGTCTGCCACTCGTGGTTCATCGCCTTCATGGGCAGATCGACCCCGCGATGCAGCGCAAGGCGCTGGTCCGCGACCCCGGCTGCGCGCGCAAGCTGATCCTCGCGACGAGCATTGCTGAAACCAGCCTGACCATCGACGGCGTGCGAATCGTGATCGATGCCGGCCTGTCGCGGCGTCCGCGCTTCGACAAGGCGGCGGGTATCGCGCGACTGGTCACCGAACGCGCGAGTCAGGCGTCGGCGACGCAGCGCGCGGGGCGCGCGGCGCGGCAGGGGCCGGGGGTTGCCTACCGGCTGTGGGAGGCGGCGGCGACCGCCGGGATGCCGCCCTTCGATCCGCCCGAAATCCACGAGAACGACCTGATGCCCGTGGTGCTCGACTGCGCGAGCTGGGGGATCGTCGACCCGCGCCAGCTCGGTTGGCTCGATCCGCCATCGCCCGCTGCGATCGCAGAGGCGAAGGCGCGGTTGCAGGCGATCGGTGCGCTGGGCGAGGATGGGCGGATTACCGCGCATGGCAAGGCGCTTGCGGCGGTGCCGCTACCGGTGCCCCTCGCGCATATGCTGCTCGACGCGGCGGCGGCGGGCGACGGCGATCTGGCAGGGGAACTGGCGGTCCTGCTGACCGAGCCGGGCCTCGGCGGCCGCGGCGCCGATGTCGAGGCGCGGCTGGGGCGGTGGCGGGGCGTCAGGGGCGAGCGTGCCGAGGGTGCGCGGCGGCTCGCGCGACGGCTTGCCGGGGTTGGCGAGCGATTGGCGTCCGGCCCGCGAACGGACGAAACACGCTCGATCGGCGGCTGGATCGCCACCGCCTGGCCCGACCGCGTTGCGCGCCAGCGGGCCGGCCAGCGCGGCGAATATCTCAGCGTCGGGGGAAGGGCCTACAAGATCGATCCCGTCGATCCGCTTGCTAATGCCGAATGGCTCGCCATCGCCGATGCGCAGGGCCATGCCGCCGGCGTCCGCATCCTCGCCGCTGCGCCGATCGCGGCGGCCGAGGTCGAGGCGATCTTCGCCGATCGCATCGTCCAGCAGAGCGCAAGCGTCTATGATGCCGCGAGCGACCGCGTCGATCACCGGCGCGAGCGGAGACTGGGCGCGATCGCGCTGTCAAGCGGCAAGGCCGGGCGCGATGCGGGGGCGGAGGATGATGTGGCGGTCCGGCTTGCCGCGGTTCGCGACAAAGGGCTGGGGCTGATCGGCTGGGGGCCGGCGGCGCAGGCGCTGCGCCAGCGCGCGTCCTTTGCCGGGCTCGACGCGTTGTCGACGGGCGCGCTCGCCGACAGCCTCGACCTGTGGCTTGAACCGTTGCTCGATGGCGCGCGCGGGCTGCGCGATATTGGCGATCGTCGGCTTACCGATGCGCTGATGGGGTTGCTCGACTGGCCGGCGCGGCAATTGCTCGAAAAGCTCGCTCCCGCCGATTACACCACCCCCGCAGGCAGCCGTCACGCGATCGATTATGGCGCCGAGGGCGGCCCGACGGTCAGCGTGCGGGTGCAGGAAATGTACGGGCTGGCGCGCCATCCGACCGTCGGCGATCCGCCGATACCGCTTGTCCTGGCGCTAACCTCGCCCGCGCACCGTCCGATCCAGACGAGCCGCGACATCGCGTCGTTCTGGAGCGGAAGCTGGCGCGAGGTCGCGAAGGAAATGCGCGGCCGCTATCCCAAGCATAGCTGGCCCGACGATCCGGCGACCGCGCGCCCGACGTTGCTGACCAAGGCGGCGCAGGCGCGGCGCGATGCGCAATAGCCCCCTTTTCGCGGCGCGACAGAGCCGCTAAGGCGACGGCATAGCAATCCAGTCAGGGACTCTCCGATGAAAGCGCGTATTTTCCAGAAGCCCAAGAATGCGATGCAGTCGGGCCGTGCCGGCACCCACCGCTGGTTCCTGGAATATGCCCCCGCCGAAGCGCGCAAGGCCGATCCGCTGATGGGCTGGGCGGGTAGCGGCGATACGCAGCGGCAGCTTCGTCTGAGCTTCGCAACGCGCGACGAAGCGATTGCCTATGCGGCGAAGAACGGGATCGAGGTCGAAGTCATGCCGACTCCGGTGCGCACGCTCAAGATCCAAGCTTACGCCGACAATTTCCGTTGATTGATCGTCGTCCCCGGGTTTGCGGGGGCGACGCGGGCCATTCGCCTGTCGGCGCTTATTCCGCGTCGGGCTGCAACAGCTTGTGCAGGTGGACGACGACATATTTCATCTCGGCATCGTCGACCGTGCGCTGCGCGGCGGCGCGCCAGGCCTTTTCGGCCGACTTGTAATCGGGAAACAGGCCCACGACGTCGAGGTTCGACAGGTCGACGAAATCGAGGCCCTGCGGATCGCTGACGCGCCCGCCGAACACCAGATGCAGTTTGCTCATTTTCAGGTTCCTTGCCGCTACGGCGTGGGGAAGGGAGAGGCCGAGGCCCCTAACAGCACCGCGCCGTCCGGGCAAGTAGGCCCGGCATAGGCTTTAGTCGGATTTGCGACCCTTCGGAAGCAGCGAACCGAGCAGTGCGCCGATCGCGGCGGCACCGGCGAGCAGCGTCAGCGGCTGGTCCTTCGCGATGTCCTTGAGCTTGCCGTTGGCGCGGGTCGCCTGCGCCTTGCCCTTTTCATAGGCGTGACCGGCGGCTTCGCGCGCGGCGTCGGCCTGTTCGCGTCCCTTTGCGGCAAGCTCGCTCGACGCAGCGCGGGTGCGGTCTGCGAGGTCGCTGGTCGCGGCGCGGGCGCGGCCATAGCCTTCCTGGATGCGCGCCTTGGCCGCCTCGGCGGTGGCACGCGCATTTTCCGCGGTTTTCTCCGCAAGTTCACTCGCTTTTGCCTGCGCGTCGCGGGCGGTTTCACCGAAGGGCTTCATCATCTTCCTCCATTTGTTCGATATCTTCGGCCGCGCCCGCGGTAGCGGGACGCAGCCGGTCGGCAAGATCGCTCGCCACATTCTGGATGCGCCGCGCGAGGCGGGGGGCATGCTCCTTGATCGGCTCGCGCAGGAGCCACAGCGTACCGGCGACCGCGGCCAGCGCGATCGGCAGGCGGTTGCTGCGAAATTCATCGCGGACCGCCTGCGCGGTGTCGTCGACCTTTGCCTGCAAGCGATATTTGCCGCGATCGATAAGCGCGCTCGGTTTCAAGGCGGCGCGCACCGTGTCGGCCTGACGCCGCAAGGCCGTGCGCTGCAGCATCGACCGGCGCAGCGCGTTGACGAGGCGGTTGCGGGCGGCGGACATCAGTCGTCACTCCCTTGCGGTGACAGGTCGCTGCGCAGGGCAAGCTTCACATCGCCCGCACTTCGCTTTGCGCGCCAGCCGGCGAAGCCCGCGAGCCCGATGAGCGCCGCGACCACGATCAGCGTCGCGAGCAGCGGGCCGACGTGCGGCGCGAGCACCAGGATCGCGCCGAAGGCAACCGCGAGCAATGCCACGAGCAGCGCGCAGGCCGCGACGAAGCCCCACGCCGACGCCCATTTGACCCCGTGCGAGGCCAGCGCACCGCGCGCTTCGAGAAGCGCCAGTTCCGCCTGCACCGTCTGCTTGGCATCGTCGACGAGCTCGCGGACGATATCTTCGAGCGGTACCGGCGGCGGCGTGCTGGGCGGCCCGTCGGGCGCATAGCCGTGGCTGACGCCGCCGAAGCCGTGCGGATCGGACGCCGATGCAGAGGTCGGTGGAGGGGTCGGTTTCTGTGCGGGCAAGGGGCGATCAGTCGTTGCTCGACCCGCCCTTGAGCATACGGGCCAGCACGAAGCCGATCACCGCCGCCGCACCAACCGCGACCGCCGGGCTCTTCTTGACGAAATCGCGGGTCGCACCCGCCAGTTCGTCGAGATCCTTCTGATCGAGGGACGAGGCAAGGCCGGCCACCGTGGTCGCGGCGGAGCGGGCATAATCGCCATATTGCTTGCCGAATTTCGAATCCACCGTGTCGGCGCTATCCTCGAGCATCTTGGCGAGGCTGCCGACGGTTTCGGCCGCCTTGTCCTTGCCCTTGGTCGCGGCTTCGCGCGCCTTTGCCGATGCCTGATTGGCAAAGCTCGTCGCATCTTCCTTGATCGATGCGGCCTTCTTCGACGCTTCGGCCTTGATCGTGTCGCGGGTCACGGCGAGCTGGTCGCGGATCGGATGATCCTTTGCCGCCGCCTTCGCCTTCGCGGCCGGCGCTGCCTTGGTGGCGGCGGGCTTTGCGGGTGCCTTGGGGCGGGGAGCTGCCTTCTTGGTCGCGGGAGTAGCGGCTTTGGCCATCACATCGTCCTCTTCATTCTTGTTGGGGGCGCGCACGCGTCGCGCCGTCCGCGGTCCTACCTCAATCTATATAGCAAGCGCGGCGATTTGGTTCCATAGCGCGCCGAAAATCCCGTGAAATTCCTATGCGACGTGTTGCTTTGGCGGCGGGGCGCCGATAACAGGCGGGCGCCTTTCCAATCGGCCGCCCTTTGGCCCCGCAGCAGGACCCGACCCATGACCGCCATCATCGACATTCACGGCCGCGAAATTCTCGACAGCCGCGGCAATCCGACCGTCGAAGTCGACGTGCTGCTGGAAGACGGCAGCTTCGGCCGCGCCGCGGTTCCCTCGGGCGCCTCGACCGGCGCGCACGAGGCGGTCGAACTGCGCGACGGCGACAAGGGCCGCTATCTGGGCAAGGGCGTGACGAAGGCGGTTGCCGCCGTAAACGGCGAGATTGCCGAGACGCTGATCGGCCTCGATGCCGAAGATCAGCGTGAGCTCGACATGGCGATGATCGACCTCGATGGCACGCCCAACAAGGGCCGCCTCGGCGCCAATGCGATCCTGGGCGTCAGCCTGGCGGCGGCAAAGGCCGCGGCCGATGCGCGCGGCCTGCCGCTCTACCGCTATGTCGGCGGCGTGTCGGCGCGCACGCTGCCGGTGCCGATGATGAACATCATCAACGGCGGCGAACATGCCGACAATCCGATCGACGTCCAGGAATTCATGATCATGCCCGTCGGCGCCGGCAGCATCGCCGAAGCCGTGCGCTGGGGCAGCGAGATTTTCCACACGCTGAAAAAAGGCCTGTCGGCGAAGGGCCTCGCCACCGCGGTTGGCGACGAAGGCGGCTTCGCCCCGAACCTCGCGTCGACGCGCGCTGCGCTCGACTTCATCGCTGCGTCGATCGATCAGGCGGGCTTCAAGCTTGGCAGCGACGTGGTGCTGGCGCTCGACTGCGCCGCGACCGAGTTCTTCAAGAACGGCAAATATGAGATCAGCGGCGAAGGCCTGTCGCTCAGCCCCGAACAGATGGCCGACTATCTTGCCGCGCTGGTCAAGGATTACCCGATCAAGTCGATCGAGGACGGGATGAGCGAAGATGATTTCACCGGCTGGCAGGCGCTGACCGACCTGATCGGCGACAAGTGCCAGCTCGTCGGCGACGATCTGTTCGTCACCAATCCGGTGCGGCTGGAGGAGGGCATCAAGACCGGCCTCGCCAACTCGCTGCTCGTCAAGGTCAACCAGATCGGCACGCTGTCGGAAACGCTCGACGCGGTCGATATGGCGCACCGGGCGCGCTACACCGCGGTGATGTCGCACCGTTCGGGCGAGACCGAAGATGCGACGATTGCCGACCTCGCGGTCGCGACCAACTGCGGCCAGATCAAGACCGGCAGCCTCGCGCGTTCGGACCGGCTAGCAAAGTACAATCAGCTCATCCGCATCGAGGAAGAACTGGGCGACATGGCACGCTATCCGGGGGCGGCGATTTTCGGGTAAAGGGAGCCCGATCAGTCACCAGTCACGCGTCGTCCCGATTTTTGTTGGGATGGCGCGCCGGGACGACGCGAATGCGGCGATGCCGCCTTGACGCCGCGAATCAACTCTGATTCAAGAACCGAAATGACGCAGCGCCACAAATTCCGTAAATCGATAAGCCGGGCGGTTGGGCCGACGGTGGCGCTGATCGCGGTGCTGGCGATGATCGGCTATATCATTTTCGGGCCCACCGGCCTTTATGCGTGGGGCGATTACGGCCAGTCGGTCGAAAAGAAGCGCGTCATCCTGTCCGAGCTCACCAAGAAGCAGAACGAGCTGCAGAACCGGGTGAACCTGCTCGGGCGACAGCGCGTCGATCCCGATCTGGCCGACGAATATGTTCGCGAAAAGCTGGGCGTGATGCACCCCGACGAGATCGCCATTCCGATGGACCCCGCGGAAAAGCCCGCGGCCCCCGCGCCCAAGGCCGACGGCCAGCGCTGACCGGCGCTTTCCCACCGATAAATGCATAGGTAGCCACGCAGTCGCGCCATGCCCGCGGGGCGTTGCCAAGCGGGGCGTCGCTCTCCTATAGGGGCCTTGCCGTAACGGCCAAACGCAAAGGATATCGCCTTGGCAAAAGCACCCGCGCGCAAGACTGCCGCGCCAAAAAAGACTGCATCCACCCCAGCTGCCGCGAGCAATCGCGAAACCCCGCGCGAGCCCGTCCCCTATGCGGCGACGCCCGAAGAGCTCGAGAAATTCTATCGCGAGATGCTGCTCATCCGCCGCTTCGAGGAAAAGGCGGGCCAGCTTTACGGCCTCGGCCTGATCGGCGGCTTCTGCCACCTTTATATCGGGCAGGAAGCGGTGGCGGTCGGTCTGCAGTCGGCGCTCGATGGCGACAAGGACAGCGTGATCACCGGCTATCGCGATCATGGCCATATGCTCGCCTATGGCATCGATCCGAAAGTCATCATGGCCGAACTGACCGGGCGCGCGGCCGGCATCTCGAAGGGCAAGGGCGGCTCGATGCACATGTTCAGCGTCGAGCATAAATTCTACGGCGGACACGGCATCGTCGGCGCGCAGGTCGCGCTGGGCACCGGGCTTGCCTTCGCGCACAAATATCGCGGGGACGGCGGCGTTGCGATGGCCTATTTCGGCGATGGCGCTGCGAACCAGGGCCAGGTGTACGAAAGCTTCAACATGGCCGAGCTGTGGAAGCTGCCGATCATCTTCGTGATCGAGAATAACCAATATGCGATGGGCACCAGCGTCAACCGCTCGTCGGCCGAGGACCAACTCTATCGCCGCGGCGAGAGCTTCCGCATTCCCGGTATGCAGGTCGATGGCATGGACGTGCTCGCGGTGCGCGGCGCGGCCGAGGCGGCGCTCGAATGGGTGCGCGCGGGCAAGGGACCGATCCTGCTCGAACTCAAGACCTATCGCTATCGCGGCCATTCGATGTCGGACCCCGCCAAATATCGCAGCCGCGAGGAAGTGCAGGCGGTGCGCGACAAGAGCGACGCGATCGAGCATCTGAAAAAGGCGATGATCGACGCCGGCATCGGCGAAGATCGCATCAAGGACATCGACAAGGAAATCCGCGCGGTTGTCGCGGAATCGGCTGACTTCGCTGAAAGCGCGCCCGAACCCGATCCGTCCGAACTTTATACCGACGTGCTGGTGGAGCAATATTGAGATGGCCATCGAATTGAAGATGCCGGCGCTGTCGCCGACGATGGAAGAAGGCACGCTCGCCAAGTGGCTCGTCAAGGAAGGCGACGCGGTCAAATCGGGCGATATTCTCGCCGAGATCGAGACCGACAAGGCGACGATGGAATTCGAAGCGATCGACGAAGGCACGATCGCGCAGATTCTGGTTCCCGAAGGGACCGACAATGTGAAGGTCGGCACCGTGATCGCGACGATTTCGGGCGAAGGCGAAGAAGCGGCTCCGGCGCCCGCGCCTGCCGCCGCTCCGGCACCCACCGAGGCTCCGGCTCCGGCCGCCACTCCCGCTCCGGCGGCCGAAAAGCCGGCGCCGGCCATGCGCGCCGCCGATCCGTCGATCCCCACGGGCACGGCGATGGTCAAGCTGACCGTTCGCGAGGCGCTGCGCGATGCGATGGCGGAGGAAATGCGCGCCGACGACCGCATCTTCGTGATGGGCGAGGAAGTCGCCGAATATCAGGGCGCCTACAAGGTGACGCAGGGTCTGCTCGACGAATTCGGCCCGCGCCGCGTGATCGATACGCCGATCACCGAATATGGCTTTGCGGGCCTTGGCGCCGGCGCGGCGATGGGCGGGCTGAAGCCGGTCATCGAATTCATGACCTTCAACTTCGCGATGCAGGCGATCGACCACATCATCAACTCGGCGGCCAAGACCAATTATATGTCGGGCGGCCAGATGCGCTGTCCGATCGTCTTCCGCGGCCCCAATGGCGCGGCGAGCCGTGTCGGGGCGCAGCACAGCCAGAATTATGCGCCCTGGTATGCCAGCGTTCCCGGCCTGATCGTGATCTCGCCCTATGACGCCGCCGACGCCAAGGGGCTGCTCAAGGCGGCGATCCGCAGCGAAGACCCGGTGGTATTCCTTGAAAACGAACTCCTTTACGGCCGCAGCTTCGAGCTTCCCGACGTCGAGGATTATGTCCTGCCGATCGGAAAGGCGCGGATCATGCGCGCCGGGACCGACGTCACCATCGTCAGCTATTCGATCGGCGTCGGGCTTGCGCTCGAGGCCGCCGACGCGCTGTCCGGTGAGGGGATCGAGGCCGAGGTGATCGACCTGCGCACGCTGCGTCCGCTCGACACCGAAACCGTGCTCGCCAGCCTCAAGAAGACGAACCGCATGATCGTCGTCGAGGAAGGTTGGCCGACCTGCTCGATCGCCAGCGAACTTGCGATGGTGGCGATGGAACAGGGCTTCGACGACCTGGATGCGCCGGTGTTGCGCGTGACCGACGAGGACGTTCCGCTGCCCTATGCTGCCAATCTCGAAAAGGCGGCGCTGGTCGATGTCCCGCGCGTGATCGCGGCGGTGAAGACGGTTTGCAATCGCGGCTGACATCTCGAACCTGCCCGAACTCCGCTCGTGCTGAGCCTGTCGAAGCACCGTTCTTCGTTCGCAACGTCGAAGTGAAGAACTGCCCTTCGACAAGCTCAGGGCGAGCGGTTCTTATTTGGCGCCGTCTGTTCTATCGCGCGATCGCATGACGGCCGAAACCTCGCCGATTCTCTACGGCTACCCCGACATCCGCGACCCGCGCGTGATGGTCGCGGTGCCGCGCGCGCGGCGCGAGGCGCTGGCGGCGCTGTGGGCGCTCGCGGAGCGGTTGACCAAATTGCTGGCCGATGCGCGCGAGCCGATGATCGGCCAGATCAAGCTCGCCTGGTGGCGCGACATGGCGGGGTTGCTTGCGTCCGATCCCGCCGCGCTGCCGAAGGGCGAGCCGCTGCTCGCCGAATTGCAGCAGAGCTGGGCGGGGCAGGACGGGCTCGATGCGCTGGTCGATGCCGCCGAAGCGGTGCTGCTTGCCGAAGACGCCGCCGCACGGATTGTGGCAGGTGCAGCGTTCGGTGAGGCGCTGTTCGCGCTGTCGGACGGCGCGGGCGGGGCGCGTTGGGGGCTGGTCTGGCTGGCCGGGCGGCAGGAAACGGCGGACGCCGCGGCACAGCTTTTTCGCGATGCCTGTAACCGGGCGGCACCGCCGCGCGGATTGCTCGGCAGCAAGGCTTTGCTGATGCTCGATCGCTGGTCGGCGGCCATCGCGGCGCGCGGCGGCGAACGACGCTGGCGCAGGGAAGGCTTGCTGCTTTTCCGGATCGGCCTGACTGGCCTTTGACGGGCCTTACCGGCCTTTGACCGGAAAGTGTTGTGGCGGGGGTGGAAATGCCGCCCCCGAGCCTCTATCTTGGCGCAAACGAGATAGGGTCGCAGGGGAAATTGCGATGTTTAACGGGCTCGTCGCCTATCTGGACTCGATCAAGGCGCGCGATCCCGCGCCGCGTTCGCGCTGGGAAATTCTGCTCTATCCGGGGCTGCTCGCCGTCGG
Organism: Sphingopyxis sp. GC21; assembly: GCF_025727575.1. NCBI lineage: Bacteria > Pseudomonadati > Pseudomonadota > Alphaproteobacteria > Sphingomonadales > Sphingopyxidaceae > Sphingopyxis > Sphingopyxis sp. GC21. The sequence goes on from NZ_CP095845.1 coordinate 761,676, forward strand.
CATGCACCGCATTGCCCACTGGTTGTTCGAGGCGGACCTGTTCTTCCTCGCGCGCTTCGTCAATCATCTGTCGCGCTGGCTGACGGGCATCGACATCCATCCCGGCGCCACGATCGGCCGCCACCTGTTCATCGATCATGGCTTTGGCGTCGTCATCGGCGAAACCGCCGAGATCGGGGACAATGTATCCATCTATCAGGGCGTGACGCTGGGCGGCACCGACCCCGCGAACGGCATCGGCGGCAAACGCCACCCGACACTGTGCGACGATGTGATCGTCGGGTCGGGCGCGCAGATCCTGGGCCCGGTAATCGTCAACCCGCGCGCGCGCGTAGGCGCCAATGCGGTGGTGACCAAGGATGTGCCCGAAGGCGCGGTGATGGTGGGCATCCCGGCGCGGTCGACCTTGCTCGACGCGACCGAATATGCGCGCGACTTCGTGCCCTATGGCACCCCGTGCAATGAAGCCTTCGACCCGGCGACGCAGAAGCTCGAAATCCTGCAATGTCAGCTCGAAGTGTTGCAGAAGCAGCTCAAGACGCTGCTCGATGAGCGCGCCGCATCGGGTGAGGGCGATGATGCGCCGCGCCGCAAGGGAGGCCGGAAAAGCGCCTGATGGGGACGGTGACGCCCCTTCCATATGCGGGGCGGGCATTGCCGCAACAGACCGGCTTCGACCGCGACGAGCTGATGCGCATCCTCGATCTCTATGGCCGCATGGTCGCAGCGGGGAAGTGGCGCGACTATGCGATGGATTTCCACCGCGACGTCGCGATCTTCTCGGCTTTTCGACGCACAGCCGAACGTCCCGAATATCGCATAGAAAAACGCCCCGCCTTGCGGAGCCGTCAGGGCATGTGGGCCCTTGTTTCCGAAGGCGGGGCAGTGCTTAAGCGCGGGGACGAGCTTTCTAACGTGCTCGCCCCCGTCGAGCGCAAGCTTATGAAGCTGGTTGGGGACGGATCGTAGCGGGCAACTGGTTCGCCACGTCCGCAGGCAGCATGCCGACAACCACCGCCCGGGCATTCTGCCAGAAGGCCGACAGCATCAGCAGCGCCGAACCGATGACGAAGGCCGTGAGCGCGACGTTGAGTTCGACCGCGCCGAAGGTGCGGAACAATTCGGTCATTGCGAACAGCACATAGGCGAGTGCCGAGACGAGTAGCGCGCGGCGATCGATCGCAAGCGCGATCAGCCCGAAGACGATATAAATGCCCACGACCATCACCGCGGCGCCGCTGGTGATATTGTCGCCGCTCGTGACGCCGAGCAGATGGAACACCGGGTGCGCGATCATCGGCGCGGCGAGCAGGTGAAGCCAGAAGGCAACGTCGCTGCGCCGCGTCGTGCGCGTCCGATCGCTGCGGTCCCACCACATGGCGAGCGTAAAGACGCCGACACCGGCGACGAGGATCAGTGCCATCAACAGCGTCTGCGACGGATCGGGCATTCCGACGGCCGAGAGGATCAGCCCGACCGCGGTGGCGGCAAGCGCGGCGGTGCCGGCGGCAATCGTCACGGGTACCATGAACCGCCTCCAGTGCAGCCATGTCGCGCCCGCGGTGACGAAGGCGATGACGCTGGCGATCAGCGCGCCCGTGGTTTCGTTCACATGATTGCCGAAGATCGCCTCGCCATGCTTGACGAGGAAGCCGATCATCGTCGCGGCGACGCCGCCTGAAAAGGCGAGGACGAGCAGGATGCTGGGCAGAGCCATGCGGCGGCGGCGGGTGAAATATTCGGCGAGCAGCCACGCCGACCCGGCGACGAAGACCCCCGCGAGCGCCGGATGGATCGATTCGCCGATCCACGCCACGGCGACCAGCAGGATCACCGCGGCAATGCTGACGAAAATATCGTTGAAACCGGTAATGAGCCGGAAGGATTCCTCATCCGCTCCGGGGGCGTCGCGCAGCGATGCAATATGCGTCCGAAAGGCGGTGGCCGCCTCCGGCGTCAGAACTTTTGCATCGACCGCAGCTTGCAGGTCGCTTTCGCTATACATCGGGGTCGTCCTTCTTAGACCGATCCCCTTGCCCCACGCAGGGTATAGCAAAAGCGTATTGCTGTGTCAATACAGTGGGGCGCCATATCCTCCCTGTCGCGAAGCGATGGGGAGGGGGACCGCCCGAAGGGTGGTGGAGGGGCCGAGCGCAAAAAGCCCGCTACGTTCCCCGCCCCTCCGTCAGCCCTGCGGGCTGCCACCTCCCCACCGCTGCGGGGCAGGGAGGAGCAACCATTCAGCCGAGCGCCTGCAAGGCCTTCATCACCACCATCGACTGTTCGCTGCCCGACTGGGGCACGATTTCGCCGGTACGGTCGATGATCTTGTCCCACGCGGCGGCGACGCCTTCGGGCGTGCGCTGGTCTTCGGGCAGGGCGACGCCCGGGGTCGCCGTGATATAGGCGGCGTGATAGGCGCCTGCGCCCGCGCCGACGATCATGTTCGACGGCGCATCTTCGCTCACCAGGAACAGCGCGGCCGGCGCGACATTTTCGGGGGTGAATTTTTCGAACAGTTCAGGCGGGAAAATGTCTTCGGTCATGCGCGTGCCCGCGACCGGCGCGATCGTGTTGCAGCGGATGTTATATTTCGCGCCTTCGAGATGCAGCGTCTTGGTCAGACCGGCAAGGCCGAGCTTCGCCGCGCCATAATTGGCCTGGCCGAAATTGCCGTAGAGGCCGGTCGACGAAGCGGTCATCAGGATGCGGCCATAGGCCTGGTCGCGCATCAGATCCCAGCACGCCTTGGTGACGTTGGCGCTGCCGAGCAGATGGACCTGCACGACGAGGTTGAAATCCTCCATCGTCATCTTGGCAAAGCTCTTGTCGCGCAGGATCCCGGCGTTGTTGATCAGGATGTGGACGCCGCCCCATTCCTCTTTCGCCTTGGCCACCATTTCGACCATATGCTCATATTCGGTGACGCTGCCGCCGTTCGACATGGCGGTGCCGCCCGCGGCGCGGATTTCCTCGACGACCTGCAGTGCGGCGTCCGAATGGCCGGTGCCATCGCGCGCGCCGCCGAGGTCGTTGACGACGACCTTTGCGCCGCGCCGGGCGAGTTCGAGCGCATAGGCGCGGCCCAGGCCGCCGCCGGCGCCGGTGACAATGGCAACGCGGCCGTCAAATTTGATCGTCATGCTGATCTCCCATGAGGGGCGTCCCGCGAAAGGTTGCCCAAGAAAACTGGCACGTCCTTAACCGCTCGCGGCGGGCAGACAAGGGGGGAGGGGCAATTTTGGCGGATGCAACAAAATGCCGACTGTCATCGAAATGTAACGGAAATGACGTGCGACTGTCATCTGATCGTCATAACAGCGCCACCGGATCGTCACCTTTTCGCAATGGAGCCTTCTGCATGCGTCCGACCCTGACCGCCGCCCTGTTGGCGACGACGATGTTCTGCATCCCCACGACCGCGCATGCGCAGGCGATGAGTGCGGAGGAAGCCGCAGCGCTGCGCGCCGAACTGGCTGCCCTCAAGGCCAAGGTCCAGACGCTCGAAGACCGGCTCGATGCCGCGACCGCGCCGGGCGCCGTTCCATCGGGCACGGCGACCGCAGCAACGCCTGCGCCTGCCCCGGCAACGGCCGCGGGAGCCCCTGCGAAACCCGGCGCCGACATCGCGTGGAAGGGCGCGCCCGAGATCAAGACCGCCGACGGCTGGAGCTTCAAGCCGCGCGGCCGCATCCAGCTCGATCTTGCCAGCCTCGACGCGCCGCCGGGGGTCACCGACACGCATGGCGGCCTGGCGACCGAATTCCGCCGCGTCTATCTGGGCGTCGACGGCAAGATTCCGGGCGGAATCAGCTACCGCGTCGAGGCGGATGTCGCGAACAGCTCGGTCGAACTGACCGACGTCTATCTGACCTATGGCACCGGCCCGCTCTCGATCACCGCCGGGCAGATCAAACCTTTCTGGTCGCTCGAGGAAATGACGAGCGATCTCTTCACCAGCTTCGCCGAACGCGCCGCCTTTACCCAAGCCTTCGGTTTCGAGCGGCGCGTCGGCCTGTCGGGCCAGTACAAGGGCAAAGCGCTGCTCGTGCAGGGCGGGGTGTTCGGCGACAATGCCAACGACCTGCTGAGCGATTCGGACAATAGTATGAGCGTCGACGGCCGGTTGGTGTGGATGCCCCGCTTCGGCGATACCCAGCTTCACCTCGGGGCGTCGGCGCACTGGCGCAAGGCGAATGACGGGCCGAGCGCGGTGCGTTACGCCGCGCGGCCCTTTGTCCACACGACGAACAGCCGGCTTGTCGACACCGGCACATTCACCGCGACGAGCGAGCGCGGACTGGGGCTTGAGGGCGCATTGATCGCCGGCCCCTTCCACGTCGCCAGCGAAGGCTTCTGGCAGACCTCGCGCCGCCCTGGCCTTGCCGACCCGACCTTCTTTGGCGGCTATGCCGAAGTCGGCTATGTGCTGACGCGCGGCGATCGCCGCGGTTACAAAGACGGCAGCTTCGACCGGCTCGTGCCGTCGCGCCCGATCACCGCGGGCGGCCCCGGCGCGATCGAGATCAACGCCCGGTACGACCATCTCGACCTCAGCGATGCGGGGATCACCGGAGGGCGCCAGCGCACGCTGGGCGTCGCGGTTGTGTGGGCACCGATCCCCTATCTGCGCCTGACCGCCAATTACGGCCATCTGATGTACGACGATGCCGCGATCGGCAGCACGAGCGGCGACCGCAACTATTCGGCCGACGCCTTCGGCCTGCGGACGCAGATCGACTTCTGATTGGGGGAGTCTGCTTTGGGGCGGGGAGCTGACCTTGCGCCTTGTGTAATCCTCGGCCAGAATCCACGAATGACAGAGGATCGGGTTCGCTTGCGAGCAAGCATTCAGTTTCTTTCGATGGAAGAAGGCGGTCGAAGTTCACCGCTGTTGGGCGGTGGCAGCTACAGGCCTAACCACAACTTCTTCGGCCCGGACGACCGCGAGATGTGCATGGGTTTCATCGAGTTACCTGAGGGCCAGCAAGTAGCGCCTAACGATACCATCCAAACAGAAATGACACTCCGGATTTATCCAACTGTTAAGCCCGAAATTAGCGTCGGTCGGCAGTGGCGCATTCAAGAAGGCGCTAGGCTGGTGGCGGTGGGCACCATACTTGAGATACTGGATCTCGTCGCGTGAATGTCCGCAACCGGTCGATACTGTTGAAAAAGTCGACCGCCGCACGGCGCCCGTCGAATTACAGTAATAATGATTCATGAAGTCTCGGCTGCGCGAACGATCGATGCGCATAAGCAACTAGCTTGATTCTAATATTGCTCGCCAAAACCCCTTTCGGACTTTTTCAACAGCATCGGTCGGAAGCCGTCAATTACAGAGCCGCCCCGCAAGCGAATCTTCTGCCCGATCAGACGCTTTTCCCCGCGTCGAGCGCATAGCCTGCGGATCGCACGGTCCGGATGATGTCGGCGGTGCCGGGCAGGTTGATCGCCTTGCGCAGGCGCCGGATATGGACGTCGACGGTGCGCAGTTCGATGTCGCTGTCCTGGCCCCAGACGCTGTCGAGCAATTGTCCACGCGAAAAGACGCGGCCGGGATGCTCCATGAAGTGGCGCAGCAGGCGAAATTCGGTCGGCCCCATGCTGACCACCTGACCGCCGCGGACCACCTTGTGCGCCACCGAATCGAGCTCGATGTCGGCATAGGCCAGGATCTCGCCGGCCAGCGCCGGGCGCAGGCGGCGCAGCACCGCGGAAACGCGCGCCACCAGTTCGCGCGGGCTGAACGGTTTGGTGACATAATCATCGGCACCGGTTTCGAGGCCGCGGATGCGGTCCTCTTCCTCGCCGCGCGCGGTCAGCATGATGATCGGCACATTCGCCGATTTCGGGTTGCGGCGCAGGCGGCGGCACACCTCGATCCCCGGCAGGCTTTCGATCATCCAGTCGAGCAGGACGATGTCGGGCACGCGTTCCTCGACGAGGACGAGCGCCTGCTCGCCGTCGGGGGTCTGGCGGACCGAAAAACCTTCGCGGGCGAAATGCCAGACGATGAGTTCGGCGATCGCCTCGTCATCCTCGATCAGCAGCAGGTCGGGCTGCGGCATCAGCCTTGCTCCTTCTCCGCCGTCGCGCTGTCTTCGGGCGTTTCGCCGCGTTCGCGCTCCTCCATCCGCTCACCGGTGACGACATAATAGACCATCTCGGCGATGTTGGTCGCATGGTCGCCCATGCGTTCCAGATTCTTGGCGACGAACAGCAGATGCGCGCTCTCGGTAATATATTTCGGATTTTCCATCATGAAGGTGACAAGCGTGCGGAAGATGCTGTTGTAGAAATCGTCGACATTCTTGTCGCGCACCGTGACCCGCACCGCGAGGTCGGCGTCGCGCGCAGCGAAGCTGTCGAGCGCGTCGTGGATCAGCTCGGCGACGATCGCCGACATCGACATCAGCACCGGGATCGATTCGATCGATCGCGTCTGGTCCATCAGCGCAACGCGCTTGGCGATATTCTTCGCATAGTCGCCGATCCGTTCGACGACCGACACGATCTTGAGCGCCGCGATCATCTCGCGCAGATCGTCGGCCATCGGGGCGCGGAGCGCGATCGTCTGCACCGTGAGCTGTTCGACTTCGGCTTCGAGAGCGTCGATCTTCTTGTCGCCCTCCACCACTTGCGCCGCGAGGGCGAGGTCGCCCTTGCTGAGCGCGGTCATGGCCTGGAGCAGCGCCTGTTCGGCGCGCCCGCCCATTTCGCTGATCAGGCCGCGGAGGCGATTGATGTCCTCGTCGAACGCCTTGACCGTATGATCGTTCACAACTGCCATCGTTCTCGTTCCTGTCCTTCTTCGCCCGCGCCTTAACCGTAGCGGCCGGTGATATAATCCTTGGTGCGTTCCTGCTTCGGGTTGGTGAAGATGTCGGTCGTCTTACCGTATTCGACCAGCGTCCCGAGGTGGAAAAAGGCGGTGCGCTGCGACACGCGGGCCGCCTGCTGCATGTTGTGCGTGACGATCACGATAGCATATTTTCCGCGCAGTTCGTGGATCAGCTCCTCGATCTTGGCGGTCGCGATCGGGTCGAGCGCCGAGCAGGGCTCGTCCATCAGGATGACTTCGGGGTCGACCGCAATCGCCCGCGCGATGCACAGGCGCTGTTGCTGGCCGCCCGACAGCGCGGTGCCGCTTTCACCCAGCCGGTCCTTGACCTCGTCCCACAGGCCGGCGCGGGTCAGCGCGCGCTCGACGATGACGTCGAGGTCGGCCTTGTTCGCGGCAAGCCCGTGGATGCGCGAGCCATAGGCGACATTGTCATAGATCGACTTGGGAAAGGGATTGGGCTTCTGGAACACCATGCCGACGCGCGCGCGCAACTGCACAACGTCCATCGACGGCGCGTAGATGTCCTCGCCATCGAGTTCAATCCGGCCGGTGACGCGCGCGCTGGCGACGGTGTCGTTCATGCGGTTGAGCGACCGCAGAAAGGTCGACTTGCCGCAGCCCGAGGGGCCGATGAAGGCGGTGACTAGGTCGGTGCCGACGTCGATCGACACGTCCTTGATCGCCTGCTTGTCGCCGTAGAAGACATTGACGCCCTCGGCGCGCATCTTGGGATCGGCGATGATCAGATCGTCGTTGGTCATGGTCAGGGAGCTCATTTTCACCAGCGTTTTTCGAACTTGTTACGGAGATAGATGGCAAGGGCGTTCATCGACAGCAGCACGAACAGCAGCACGATTATCGCCGCCGACGTCTTTTCGACGAAGCCGCGATCGACCTCGTCCGACCAGAGGAAAATCTGCATCGGCAGCACCGTCGAGGGCGAGCAGAGGCCGCCCGGAACGTCGCCGATGAAGGCGCGCATCCCGACGAGCAGCAGCGGCGCCGTCTCGCCCAGGGCGCGCGCCATGCCGATGATCGTGCCGGTCAGGATGCCGGGCAGGGCGAGCGGCAGGACATGGTGGAACACCACCTGCACGGGACTGGCCCCGACCCCCAATGCGGCGTCGCGGATGGACGGCGGCACCGACTTGATCGCGTTGCGGCTGGCGATGACGATCACCGGCATCGTCATCAGCGCCAGCGTCAGCCCGCCGACGAGCGGGCTGGCCTGGCAGAGGCCGAACCAATTGATGAACACGGCGAGCGCGAGCAGGCCGAAGATGATCGAGGGCACCGCGGCCAGATTGTTGATCGACACTTCGATCAGGTCGGTCCAGCGGTTCTTCGGCGCATATTCTTCCAGATAGAGCGCCGCGAGCACGCCGGTTGGAAAGGCGATCAGAAAGGCGATGAAGATCGTCATCAACGATCCCTTGAGCGCGCCCCAGATCCCCGCGACGGCAGGATCGGTCGCGTCGGCATTTTTGAAGAAGGGCGTGTGAAAGCCCGTCGACAGCTTGCCTTCCTTTTCAAGCGCATCGACCCGTTCGCCCAGCGCGCCTTTCGCGCCTTCCTTGGCGGCGATGTCGACCGCGCTCGATGCGGGGAGTTCGAACAGCGACTTGCCGTCGAGCAGCTCGGGATCGGCCTTGATCCGGGTGCGGACTTCCTTCCACGCATTTTCGCTGATCAGCTGCGACCCGTCCTTGCCCAGCGCCTCGTCCGCGGCAAAGGCGACGATGTCGGCGAGCCCGGCGTTGGCGATCACCTGATCGGCGTCGGCGTCCGACAATCGCGCCTTATCGACCGTCAGCGGCATCGCCTTGAAGTCGATCGGCACCGCGACATGGGTGTAGGTAAATCCCCGCGCGCCGTTGCCGACCATCACGAACAGCAGGAAGGCGAGGAAAAAGCCCGACAGCAGCACCGCGCCCAGCCCCATCGCCTTGAACCGGCGTTCGGCGGCGTAGCGGCCCGCGATGCGCTTTTGCATCGCCGCGCCTTTCCAGTCGGTCGGGGCGGTGTCTCTATTCATAAGCTTCGCGATACTTTTTGACGATGCGCAGGGCGACGATGTTGAGCAGCAGCGTGACGATGAACAGCACGAGGCCGAGCGCGAAGGCCGCGAGCGTCTTGGCGCTGTCGAACTCCTGGTCGCCGGTCAGCAGCTTGACGATCTGCGCCGTCACTGTGGTGACGCTGGCGAAGGGGTTGGCGGTGAGGTTGGCGGAGAGGCCCGCGGCCATCACCACGATCATTGTTTCGCCGATCGCGCGGCTGACCGCGAGCAAGATGCCGCCCATCACGCCCGGAAGCGCGGCGGGGATCAGCACCTGGCGGATCGTTTCGTTCGGCGTCGCGCCGAGCGCGAGGCTGCCGTCGCGCATCGCCTGCGGCACCGCGTTGATGCTGTCGTCGGCCATCGACGAGACGAAGGGGATGATCATCACCCCCATCACGATACCCGCGGCGAGCGCGCTTTCGGTGCTCGCATTCGGCACGCCCAGCATCACCGCAAAATTGCGCAGCGCGGGCGCGACGGTCAACGCCGCGAAATAGCCGTAAACGACGGTCGGCACGCCCGCCAGGATCTCTAGGCACGGCTTCACCCATTTGCGCACCGTCGGCGCCGCATATTGGGTGAGGTAGACCGCGGTCATCATCCCGATCGGGATCGCGACAATCATCGCGATGATCGCGCCGATCAGCACCGTGCCCCAGAACAGCGGGATGCCGCCGAAGGTGCCGGGCTGCGGCGAGCCGCTCTGCGGGTTCCAATAGGTGCCGAACAAAAGCTCGGTCGCGGGGACGAGGCGGAAGAAGCGGATCGATTCGAAGAGCAGCGAGAGCACGATGCCGAAGGTCGTCAGGATCGCGACGAGCGAGGCGATGAGCAGCAGCGCCATTACGATCCGCTCGACCCGCGTCCGCGCCCGGAAATTGGGCTTGATTCGCGTGAAGGCGTAAAGGCCGCCGGCGAGCGCCAGCGCGAGCATCGCCGCGATGCCGATCCACGCAAAACGGTGCGTCGCATCGGCATAGGGTTTGACGAGCGGTGCCGCCTCGGCGATGCGCACGGCGGCCTGCTTGCCCTGCGCGACGGCGCGTGCGTCGGACAGCATCGCGCCGCGTTCGAAGCCGAAGGCTGGCAGGCTCTGCGCCTCGGGACTGGCGAGCACCGCATTGGTGATCAGCGCCGGCGACATGCTCGACCAGACGGCAAGGAAGATCGCGGCGGGGGCGAACAGCCACAGCGCGACGTACCAGCCATGATATTGCGGCCGCGAATGCAGCCGGGTGCCCGCGCGGCCGGCGAGCAGCGCCGAGCGCGCCCGGCCGGCCAGCCAGCCGATCAGCGCAAGCCCCGCGATCAGGAGCAATAAAGCGGCGGCGTTGAAAGTCACATCGTCCCCGTTATCGTCTGGCCCGCCGCAACCCAAAGCGGCCGCGCGTGGCAATTTGATGACTCGGCGTCATAATTTCCGCCGTCATCGAACATGGCGTCATTGCGAGAAGCGAAGCGACGAAGCAATCTCCCGCCATCGGCATGGCGGTGCGCCGGCTGGAGATTGCTTCGCTTCGCTCGCAATGACGAAATCCCCGCAAAAAGCGGCGGCCGGGGCAGGGGGATGTGGCCCCCCGCGTCCCGGCCGCCGGCGGGGGAGATTATTTAAGCTCCGAACCGTCGAGCGGCGTCATGCCCTTCGCCGCGGCGGCGGCCTTCGCCGACACGTCGGGGGGCGAGATCACCAGGCCCTTGGCGGCCAGATAGCCGTCCTTCGCCGCACCCTTCAGGAATTCGGCGACATATTCGGCCAGGCCGGGGATCACGCCGACATGCGCCTTCTTGATATAGATGAACAGCGGGCGCGCGCCGGGATAGCTGCCGCCGGCGATCGTGTCATAGGTCGGGCTGACGCCCTGCACCGGAACCGCCTTGATCTTATCCTTGTTCGCATCGAGGTACGAAAAGCCGAAGATGCCCAGGCTGTCGGGGTTCTTGTCGAGCTTCGAGATGATCAGATTATCATTCTCGCCCTGTTCGACATAGAAGGGCGCGCCGCGCAGGCCGGTGCACACCGCTTCATGCTTGTCCTTGTCGCTGTCCTTCAGCGCCTTCATCGCGGGGTCGGCGTCACAGCCCTTGCCCATGATCAGTTCCTTGAACGCGTCATAGGTGCCGCTGGTCGACGGCGGGCCGAAGACCGAAATGCCGACAGCGGGCAGCGCCGGGTTGACGTCTTTCCACGTCTTGGCGGTGTTGGGCTTGCCATATGGGTTGGCGGCCAAAGCCTTATAGACATCTTCCTCGGTCAGCTTGAAGCCGGGGCCGCGCTGCGCTTCGCCCAGCGCGATGCCGTCGATGCCGACCTGGATTTCGACGATGTCCTTGACGCCATTCTTGACGCAGGTGTCGAATTCCTTCTTCTTCATGCGGCGCGAGGCGTTCGAGATGTCGGGGGTGTCACCGCCGACACCCTGGCAAAAGCGTTCGAAGCCGCCGCCGGTGCCGGTCGAATCGATCTTCGGCGTCTTGTTGCCCGTCGCTTCGGCGAATTTTTCGCCGACCGCAGTGGCAAAGGGATAGACGGTCGAGGAGCCGACGGCGCTGATATAATCGCGCGCGGCGCCGCCCGAGGAGGCCTGATCCTGACACGCCGAAAGCGCCAGCGCGGCGGTCGCGGCGCAGGCGAGCAGGCCGGTGGTGCGGGCAAATTTCTTCACCATGAAATGATCCTGTCGGGGGTCGTTACCGAACCAAGCCGCCACCCCCGCGGCGACTCGCTGAGGGCCATTTGGGGGTTTTGTGTGACGCGTTTGTGACAGGGAGTGTCATGGAAGTGTCATGGATGGCTATGCATTCTCGATCACGAGTATCGCATTGTGCAGTGCGGTATACGGTGTCTTTGTTTCGCCTTTCTGAGATCTAGGCCGTGTCGACAAAAGGGATTCCCAAACGCGCGTTTGGGAGTCCCTTTTGTCAACACGGCCTGGACAACTAGAGATAGGTCATTTCTGTATGGCAGGAAAGGTAACATGATCCTCATCACCGGCCACGTCATCCTGACCCCCGAGCATGGCGAGCGCATGATTGCGTTCGGCGCCGAGCATAGTGCGCGATCGCGGGGCGAGCCGGGGTGTCTGGCGCAACATTGCCATATCGATGCCGTGCCTCGACAGGCTGGGGATGGCTCGGCTTATGAATGTCTGACGTTCGTCGAGGAGTGGGAGAGCGTCGATGCGGTGCGCGCCCATTTCGCGCTGCCCGCCTCGCGCGCCTTCGTCGCCGACATGCGCGCCCTCTCGCCGCAACCGCCCGCGATCCGCATTTATGCCGCCGAGGATATTACGGCGAAGCTGATGGGGTAAATCTCCCCTCCCGCTTGCGGGAGGGGTTGGGGGTGGGCCGCGCGCCGGTGCGCGCATCCGATGTTGATTGCCCACCCCGCTGCGACTAGCGAACGGGTTCGCAAATCTCGCAGCCCCTCCCGCATGCGGGCGGGGAGAGATCAGGCCGGGGGCATATGACGGGGTTCGAATTCAGCTTTTCCTTTTTCGGCCTGATCCTGGGCCTCGCGCTGGCCGAGGGGCTCGGCGGGCTGGCGCGCGCGCTCAAAGCCAGCCACCGCGTCCGCATCGGCTGGCCGACCGCGCTGCTCGGCCTGTTCGTGTCGTGCGACGTGGTGACCTTCTGGATGTTCGGATGGAATCTGCGCGAGCTGTTGCCGCTGAACTGGCCGATCCTGTTCGGCGGCTTCGTCGTCACCGCGGTCTATTTCGTCGCGGCGAGCCTGGTCTTTCCCGACGATCCGGAGGCGTGGGACGACCTCAACGCCCATTTCGACAAACAGCGGCGGCTGGTGATCGGCGGCGTCTTGCTGGCCAATATCGCGCTGGTCGCCGTCACCTGGGCCTTTGTCGGACTCCCCAGGGCGGGCTCGTTGCGTGCCTTCATCCTCGCATGGTCCTTCTTCCCCGTCGCCGCGCTCGCGATCGCGGCAAAGGACCGCCGTATCGTCGTCGCCTGCCTGATCTGGCTCCTCGCGCTCTATCCGCTGTCGGCGGTGTGGCATTGATCCTTTAAAAATCATCACCCCGGACATGCTCGGCGGTCATGGCCTTGGGACAGGTGGGCAAGTGTTCCCCGGCGAAAGTCGGGGCCATGACAGGGTGCGACACGTCATCTGGGCCCCGGCTTTCGCCGGGGATCACAATATCGATGCGGGCTTGCCCCGCGTTCGTCGGCCCAGACCTGATCCTGGATGACAGGAGAGGGGGCCGCGCCCTATCTCTCCAGCAACGGCGCCAGATACTGCCCCGTGAAGCTGCGCGGTTCCTTCACCACCTGTTCGGGGGTGCCCGCCGCGACGATCTCGCCGCCCTTGACCCCGCCTTCCGGGCCGAGGTCGACGATCCAGTCGGCGGTCTTGATGACGTCGAGATTATGTTCGATCACCACCACGCTGTTGCCCTGATCGACGAGCGCCTGCAGCACTTCGAGCAGCTTGCGCACATCCTCGAAATGGAGGCCGGTCGTCGGTTCGTCGAGGATGTAGAGCGTCTGTCCGGTCGAGCGGCGCGAGAGTTCCTTGGCGAGCTTCACCCGCTGCGCCTCGCCGCCCGACAAGGTCGTCGCCTGCTGCCCGACCTTGATATAACCGAGACCGACGCGGACGAGCATCTCCATCTTGTCGCGGATCGCGGGCACCGCCTTGAAGAACTCCGCCGCATCCTCGACCGTCATGTCGAGCACGTCGGCGATGCTCATCCCCTTGAATTTCACCTCGAGCGTTTCGCGATTGTAGCGTTTGCCGTGGCACGTCTCGCACGTAACATAGACGTCGGGAAGGAAGTGCATCTCGATCTTGATGAGGCCGTCGCCGGTGCAGGTTTCGCAGCGCCCGCCCTTGACGTTGAAGCTGAAGCGGCCGGGCTTGTAACCGCGCGCCTGCGCCTCGGGCAGCCCCGCGAACCAGTCGCGGATCGTCGTGAAGGCGCCGGTGTACGTCGCGGGGTTCGAGCGCGGGGTGCGGCCGATCGGCGACTGGTCGATATCGATCACCTTGTCGCAATGCTCAAGGCCGGTCAGGCTGTCGTGCGGCCCGGCGACGAGCCGCGCGCCGTTGAGCGTCCGCGCCGCGCTGGCATAGAGGGTGTCGATGACGAGGCTCGACTTGCCGCTGCCCGACAGGCCGGTGACGCAGGTGAAGGTGCCGAGCGGGATCGTCGCGGTGACATTCTGGAGGTTGTTGGCGCGTGCGCCCTTCAGCACCAGGTCGAAGCCGTTACCGGGGCGGCGGTGCGTCGGCACTTCGATCTTCTTCGCGCCGGTGAGGTAGGCCGCGGTCAGGCTCTTCTTGTTCGCCAGCACCTGTTTCAGCGTGCCTTCGGCGACGATCTCGCCGCCGTGGACGCCCGCGCCGGGGCCCATGTCGACGACATAATCGGCGTGGCGGATCGCATCCTCGTCATGTTCGACGACGATGACCGTGTTGCCGAGGTCGCGGAGGCGCTTCAGTGTCGCGAGCAGCCGGTCGTTGTCGCGCTGGTGCAGGCCGATGCTCGGTTCGTCGAGGACGTAAAGCACGCCGGAGAGGCCGCTACCGATTTGTGACGCAAGACGGATGCGCTGGCTTTCGCCGCCGCTCAGCGTGCCGCTGGTGCGGTTGAGGTTAAGATAATCGAGCCCGACATTGTTGAGGAAGCCGAGCCGCTCGTTGATCTCTTTCAGGATCGCCTTGGCGATCTGGCGCTGCTGATCATTGAGCTTCTCGTCGAGCGTGCTGAACCAGGCTAGCGCGTCGGCGACCGAGCGCTGCGCGGACATGCTGATGTCCTCGCCCGCGATCTTTACCGCGAGCGGTTCGGGACGCAGGCGCGCGCCGTGGCACGTCTCGCATGGCTGTGCGGTCTGATATTTGCCCAGTTCCTCGCGCATCCACGCGCTTTCGGTCTGGAGCATCCGGCGGTTGAGGTTGCCGATCACGCCCTCGAACGCCTTGTGCGTCGTATAGGTGCGCCGGCCGTCCTTGAAGGTCAGCTCGACCGGTTTGCCGCCGCTGCCATAAAGAATAATGAGCTGCACCTCGCCGGGCAGATCCTGCCACGGCGTGTCGAGGCCGAATCCATAGGCTTTGCCCAGGCTTTCAAGCACCTGCATATAATAGGGCGAGGGCGGGTTCGATTTCGCCCACGGCACGACGGCGCCTTTTTTCAGGCTGAGCGCATGGTTGGGAACGACGAGTTCGGGGTCGAATTCCAGCCGTTCGCCGAGCCCGTCGCATGCGGGACAGGCGCCCTGCGGCGCGTTGAAGCTGAACAGCCGCGGTTCGATCTCGGCGATCGTGAAGCCCGAAACGGGGCAGGAAAATTTCTCGGAAAAGATGATGCGGTTGGCCGGGATGCCGGCGCCTTTCATGGCGCCGCCGACTTCGCCGTCGCGCCCCGGAACGTCGCCGTCGGCAAGGTCGACATAGGCGAGCCCTTCGGCGAGTTTCAGCGCCGTCTCGAAACTGTCGGCAAGCCGCGTCGCGATCCCCTCGCGTACGACGATGCGATCGACCACGACCTCGATGTCATGCTTGTATTTCTTGTCGAGCGCCGGGGCGTCCTCGATCTCGTAAAACTCGCCGTCGATGCGGACGCGGGTGAAGCCGTCCTTCTGCCACTGCGCGAGTTCCTTCTTATATTCGCCCTTGCGCCCGCGCACGACGGGCGCGAGCAGATAGGCGCGCGTGCCCTCGGGCAGGTCCATCACCCGATCGACCATCTGGCTGACCGTCTGCGCCGAGATCGGCTCGCCCGTTGCGGGCGAATAGGGAATGCCGACACGCGCCCACAGCAGGCGCATATAGTCATAGATTTCCGTGACGGTGGCCACCGTCGAGCGCGGGTTACGGCTCGTCGTCTTCTGTTCGATGCTGATCGCCGGCGACAGCCCGTCGATATGTTCGACGTCGGGCTTCTGCATCATTTCCAGGAACTGGCGCGCATAGGCCGACAGGCTCTCGACATAGCGCCGCTGACCCTCGGCATAGATGGTGTCGAAGGCGAGGCTCGACTTGCCGCTGCCCGACAGGCCGGTGATGACGATCAGCGCATCGCGCGGCAGATCGACGTCGACGCCCTTCAGATTATGCTCGCGCGCGCCGCGCACCGAAATATGGGTGAGACTCATGGGGAGGGTATGTTCCAGATTTGTTCCGGCCGCGCAAGAGGGCGCCGCTCGCTCGAACGCCTAGATAGGAAGCGGCTGCTTTGCGCGCAACGGGGCGGCGATTCCACCAACGAACGAGTGCGTTCGACCAGCGGCCTGCATCTTGCTTGACCTGCGATTGGCGCGGGCGGACAAGTCGCCATGGCCTGCGGCGGATCGGCCCTTGAACCGTGCGCGGGGGTAGGAGACTGGGGAATGAAGATGTTTTTGGGCGGCACCGCTGCCGTCGCTATCGCCGCCGCGCTGATCGCAGCACCTGTTCTGGCCCGCAATGCTGGCGCCGACGCTTCCTTGGTCGCTGCGACCGATGCTGCGGCCGGCGCCGAAGACGGGTCGCTCAAGCCGCTGACCTTCGGAAGCTGGGGCGTCGATCTGGGCGCGCGCGACACGTCAGTAAAGCCGGGCGACGATTTCGACAAATATGCCAATGGCGCATGGTTCGCGCGCACCGAAATTCCGGCCGATCAGGCATCGGCCGGCGTCGATTACGCTGTCTATAATCTGACGCAGCGTCAGCTCCGCCAGCTCGTCATCGGCGCACCCGCGACCAGTCAGGTCGGCGGGCTTTATCAAAGCTTCATGGACGAAAAGCGCGTCGCACAATTGGGCACCAAGCCGCTGATGGCCGACATCGCTGCCGTCGCGGCGATCAAGGACAAGAGCGAAATGGCGCGCTTCATGGGCGCGTCGCAGGGAAGCTTCGGCGCCTCGATCGTGGGCGGCGGCCCCTATGCCGATCCCGACACGCCGACGGTCAACGTGCTGTGGCTCGGGCAGGGCGGGATCGGGCTTCCCGACCGCGATTATTATCTGAACGAGAGCTTCAAGCCGCAGCGTGAGGCCTATCGCGCCTATATCGCGCGGACGATGAAGATGATCGGTAACCCCGATCCCGAAAAGGCCGCCGATGCGGTGCTGGCGTTCGAGACCGAGATCGCCAAGGTGAGCTGGGCGATCGCCGAGCGCCGCGATCTGGGCAAGATCAACAACCCGATGTCGTCGGAGGCGCTGGCCGCCTATGCGCCCGGGCTCGACTGGAGCGCCTGGTTCGCGGGCGCCGACATTCCGGCGCAGAAGCGCATCATCGTCAACGAAAATACCGCGATCCGCGACATCGCAGCGCTCTATGGCAAGACGCCGCTCGACACGCTGAAGCTGTGGCAGGAATTCCATGTCGCCGACAATGCGGCCAATTATCTGTCCGACGACTGGGTCGACAGCCGCTTCGAATTCTCGAAGGCGCTGAGCGGCGTGACCGAGATGCGGCCGCGCTGGAAGCGCGGGCTGCGCCTTGTCGATAGCAGCCTGGGCGAGCTGGTTGGCGAGGAATATGCGAAGCAATATTTCCCGCCGAGTGCCAAGGCGAAGATGGAAACGCTCGTCGCCAATCTGAAGCTGGCGATGGGCGACCGCATCCGCGGCAACAGCTGGATGGCGCCCGCCACCAAGGAAGCCGCGCTCGCCAAGCTGGACAAGATGGACGTGATGGTCGGCTACCCCGACAAGTGGCGCGACTATTCGGGGCTCAAGATCGATCCCGCCGACCTCTACGGCAATGTGAAGCGCAGCGCGGCGTTCGAATATGCCTATCAGCTCGCCGACCTGGACAAGCCGGTCGACCGCAAGAAATGGTCGATGAACGCGCAGGAAGTGAACGCCTACAACGGCGGGCTTGAAAACAAGATCGTTTTCCCGGCCGGTATTCTGCAGGCGCCCTATTTCAGCGAGACGGTCGACGATGCGGTCAACTATGGCGCGATCGGCGCCGTGATCGGCCATGAAATCACTCATGGTTTCGACGATCAGGGGCGCAAGATCGATGCGAGCGGCGCCGTGCGCGACTGGTGGACCAAGGAAGATGCCGCGCGCTTCGATGCGCAGGCCAAGGGCTTCGGCGCGCAATATGCGACCTATGAGGCGGCGCCGGGTGCGTTCATCAACCCCGATCTGACGATGGGCGAGAATCTCGCCGACCTTGCGGGGCTCGAGGTCGCCTATGACGCCTATCACCGGTCGCTGAACGGCAAGGAAGCGCCAGTGATCGACGGGCTGACCGGCGATCAGCGCTTCTTCCTCGCCTTTGCGCAGGCGTGGCGTGACAAGGCGCGCGAGGATGCGACCAAGCAGCAGGTAGCGAGCGACCCGCACAGCCCGGCGCGCTGGCGCATCATCGGTCCGCTGCGCAACGTCGATGCCTGGTACAAGGCGTTCAACGTCGCGCCGGGGACCAAATATTATCTGAAGCCCGAGGATCGCACGCGCATTTGGTAAACCGGCGGCGCCCTTTTATCCCCTCCGCGCAATGCCGCTGGTCGCGGAACGCAACTTGCGGCAAAGCGTTGGACGGGCAGGGAGCTCGGTTTAAGGAGATTTCTTGATGACCAGATCGATTTTTGCCGCCGCGGTCGTCGCGGCGCTGATGAGTTCCGCGCCGGCGATGGCTCAGAAGCTGCCAGACGGCACGACCGCTCAGGAACGCGCGGATACCGCGAAGCTGAATGCCGAGCAGCTCGCGAAGGCCGATGCCGAAACCGCGCGCTATCAGCAGAGCGTTTCGCAATATGAGCAGCAAAAGGCTGCGATCGCCGAGCAGGCGGCCGCTGCGCAGGCGAAATATGCCGACGAAACCGCCGCTTATGAAGCGGAAAAGGCTCGCGTCGCGGCGATGGCCGCCGAAGAACGCCAAAAATGGGAAGCCGATGTCGCGGCATGCAAGGCGGGCGACACCAGCCGCTGTGCCAAGCCGCAGCCCAAGGAATAGTGCTGCCAATCGGCACGCGATCCCGTGAGATTAAAGGGGCTCCGACGACAGGTCGGGGCCCCTTTTTATTGGCGCGCTTCCGTTCGTCCGTTGGTCGCCCTTTGTAGGCGCTTCATCTTTCAATCGACTCGTCGCTGGGGCTGATCGAAGCGCGTATGAATGGCGCGAAAAATTGGCGCATTCCGTGGGTTGCGGGATGCGAGGCGACCAGACTTCCCCGGTTACGGCGCAGCGTGTCCCGCATCCCATAACGGATGAGAGGACTCTCCCATGTCACACCGTATTGCCAAATATTTGCTCATGACAGGCGCCGCTGCATTGTCGGCAGGCGCCGCCGCCCCGGTCGCGACTGCCGCCGAGGCGCGCGTCGCGGATACCGATGATGCGCCGACGGTCATCGTGCCGTACGGCGATCTCAATCTGAGCAGCGTCAAGGGCCGCGCTCGGCTGGAAACGCGCGTACGCATCGCCATTCGCGGCATGTGTCGTACCGATCCCCGAGCGACGCTGTCTCAGCGGGCGCAGGAACGCGACTGCATTGTCCATGCGCGTCGCAGCGCCGAACCGCAGATGGCGGCGTTGTTCGGTGGCAGCGATATGAAATTGGCACTTGAACGTCCGGCGGAGGTTGCCGTCCGCTAACCGGCGGTAGAGGCGGTCATGCGCCGTGCATGATCGCCTTTACGTCGTGCAGGTAAGTGCGACCGATCCGGTGTTGGCCGCCTTCGCCCAGGTCCACACTCCACGCGCCGTCGCCATGATGCTTGAGGCCGACGATGCCGTCGCGCCGGACCATTTTGGACCGGTGAATGCGCATGAACTGATCGGGGTTCATCCGCTCTTCCAATGATTTGATCGTCTGATGAATTAGCCAGCTGCGGCTGCCGACATAGAGGCGCATATAGTCGCGTTCGGCCTCGATCAGATCGACTTGCGCCGCATCGATGCGCAGCATTTCGCCGCGGTTCTGGACCCAGAATTCGTTGATCCACCGGCTCTTCGGCGGGGCGGCTCGCCCGGCGCTGCGCCATTCGCGAACGCGCGCGAGGGCTTTGGCGAGGCGATCGGGTGATACCGGCTTGAGCAGATAATCGACTGCGGCGACGTCGAAGGCTGCGACAGCATAGCGATCGAACGCCGTGACGAAGACGATGGCTGGCGGACAATCGAGCTTTTCGAGCGCGGTCGCCACCTCCAGCCCGTCGAGGTCGGGCATGGCGATATCGCAAAGCAACAGATCGGGCGCGAGCGCCTCGACCATGCGCAGCGCCGATGCGCCGTCGCTGGCGGTACCGACGAGCGAAACCCCGTCCTGCTGCCCCGCCAGAATCTGAAGCCGTTCGATCGCCAGCGGCTCGTCATCGACGATCAGGGTGCGCAGCGTCTGCAGCATGTCAGTGTCCTTCGCCCGCGATCGGCAGCCACAGCGATACCGCGAAGCCGCCGCTGTCCGACCGTCCCCATTCGCAGCCTGCCACCGGGCCGTAGCGTGTGATCAGCCGTTCGCGGACGTTGCCGAGCCCGAGGCCGGTGCCCGATTCGGGGGTCGGTGCGGCGGGGTCGATGTCATTTTCGATCCGGATCACGAGCAGCCCATATTCGCTGCTCGCCGACAGGCGGATCGCAATCCTTCCCTTGCTGGGAGCAACGCCATATTTGATCGCATTTTCGATGATCGGTTGCAGGATCAGCACGGGAACGCGCGCATTCTCCAGCGCTTTCGGCATCGTCACCTCGACCTGCAGGCGGTCGGGAAAGCGCGCCTGCTCGATCTGGAGATAAAGGCGCTGGAGCGCCATTTCCTCGTCGAGGCTGACGAGCTGTTCGGGATCGATCGCGAGGCTCGATCGCAGGAAGGACGACAGATTCATGATCATCGTCTCGGCCTCCGCCTGCGATCCGCGCATGACGAGCGTCGACAGCGAATTGAGCGTGTTGAACAGGAAGTGCGGGTTCACCTGATAGTGGAGCGCGCGCAGCTGCGCCGCCTGCGCCTCGACCCGGTAGCTGTTGGCGCGGCGCTCGACCGCGCGCATTTCGTTGGCATAGCCGAAGGCGACATAGAGCGCTGCCCATACCGCGAAGAAGAAATACCAGCGGATCGAGCTGTCGAGGATCAGCACCGTTTCCCAGGCAATGGGGAATTTGGACTGCACCTCTTCGATGATCTTCTGGGTATCGCCTGATGGAAACCAGTAGAAGAAGACGAGCAGATTGATGCTCGCGTAAATGACGACAAGCGGCACAGCGGCGCCCATCGCGACGGCAAGCCGCGCGCCAAAGCTTTTCGGCTGAACCCGCTGGATCAGCTGATAGAGGGTGAAGGTGCACAGGATACCGGCGATGACGACGATCGCGCGGCGGCCGATCGCACCCCATTGCTCGGCGGCCCCGGCCAGCAAGGCCAGCCCGGTCGTGATCAGGAAATAGATCAGCCACATCGCGATGATCGAACCGATCGCGACGCGGGGATTGACGCGGGCGTCCGACGCGCGCCAGCCCGGCGATGCGGCCAGCATGTGCGCACGCTGGTCGCGCAGCGTCTCTTTGCGGATGGTCATGTTCATTGCCGTCGCTTTTGCGCGAATATGGCGCAAAAAACTAGGTGCGCGCGCTGCGTCAGTCGAAGCCGCGCGCCTTTTGGTCGAAACGCGGCCGGTCAGGCGACGCGGGGTTGCGGCAGCGTGCGGCGCCAGTTGCCGCGGCGATAGACGATCCACGCCATCGTCAGCGACGCGAACGAGGAGAGCGGAAAGCTCCACCAGATCGCATCGCCGCCGAGCGCCGGGTAACCCAGATAATAGATGCCGAGGCGGATCGGGAACATCGACAGGAACAGGATGACGAGCGGTGGCACGACCGATCCGTTGGCGCGGAGCGTTCCGATCAGCACGATCGTCGTGCCGAAGGGCAGGAAGGTCCAGGTCGCGAGCAACTGGATATGGCGCGCGGCATCGATTGCCGCGGTATCGCCGCCGAGGAAAAGGGCGAGCGCAGCGCGGTCGAAAAGCAACAGCAGCGCGATCAGCACCCCGGTCATCATCAGGTTGATGGCGATGCCGCCGTTGGTGATCGTGGTGACGCGGTTCCACTTTGCAGCGCCGATATTCTGCGCGACCATGGCGCTGACCGCCGCGCCGACCGCGAGCGCGGGCATCTGGACATAGTTCCACAATTGCAGCGTCGCGCCATAGGCCGCGGCGGTGACGAGCCCTTCGCGATTGACCAGCCCGACCATCACCAGCCCGGCGCCCGAAATGACGAGCATCTGCGCGCCCATCGGCAGCCCCTTGCCGATGATGAAGCGCAGTTCCTCCATATTGGGGAGGAGGTATTTGAGCTCGGGTCCGCGCAGCCGCAGCACATGGTCGCGGGCATAGAACCAGCCGAGCATCGCGATCAGGCTGATCGTCCCGGCAATCGCCGTCGCGAGCGCGCTGCCCGCGATGCCGAGGCGCGGGAAGGGGGCGATGCCGAGGATCAGCAGTGGGTTGAGCGCGATGTCGAGAACGACCGACAACAGCATGAAGCGGAGCGGCGTCACCGCGTCGCCGGCACCGCGCGACGCCATCATCAGCGTCACCGCCAGCATGCTCGCCGGGATCGCGATGAAGGTCACGCGCAGATAATCATGTGCAAGGTCAAAGGCTTCTGGCGGGGTCTTGAGCCAATGCAGGATGGTGGTCGAGGCGAACCAGCCGACGATGGCGATGACGAGCGAGAAGATCAGCGCGAGGCCGACGACGGCACCGGTGGCGCGGCGTGCCGCGTCGGTATCGCCGCGCCCGATCGCCTGGCCGATCAGCACCGTCGCGGCCATTCCGAAGCCGAAGAAGGTCGCGAACATCAGGAACATGATGATGTTCGCATTGGCGGTCGCGGCGAGCGCGCTGCCGCCGAGGAACTGGCCGACCCACACCGAATTGATCGACCCCGACAGCGTCTGCAGCACGTTTGATGCGAGCGTCGGCAAGGCGAAGAGGATCAGCGTCTTCGCGATCGGCCCTTCGGTCAGGTTCATGCGTCCGGCGCCGCGCGCGGTCTGGCGCGGCGGAACCGGCGCGGCGGCGGGATCGGCAGCGGCGGCTACCGGCGTAACGGACGCGTCTTCGCTCACCCCAGCCGCGCCAGCGCGGCGGTCAGGCGGTCGGCCTCGGCCTCCTTGGCGGCATGGTCGGCGCGCGCCTTGTCGACCGCTTCGGGCTTGGCGCGTTCGACGAACGAGGGGTTGTTCAGCCGACCCGCGAGGCTGTCGCGTTCCTTGGCCGCGGCGGCGAGCGCCTTGGTCAGCCGCTCGCGCTCGGCGGCGATGTCGATCACGCCTTCGAGCGGGACGGTGATCGTCTCGCCCTCGACGACGAGCTGTGCCGAGGCACCAGCCGGAGCGGGATCGAAGCTGATCGCTTCGAGCCGCGCGAGGCGGTCGAGCTGCGCCGATAGCTTGTCGGTACGGCCCTTGAGCGATGCCGGAAAATGCGCGGTCAGGCGCGCGCCCGGCGGCAGGCCGAGCTCGGCCTTGGCGGTCCGCAGCTCGCTGACGAGCTTGATCAGCCAGTCGATGTCGGCGCTGGCGCCGGCGTCTTTCTCGGCCGCCGGAGCGGGCCATTTGGCGGTGATCAGCGGATAGTCGGCGCGGTCGCCGAGACCCGTCCACAGCTCTTCGGTGATGAAGGGCATGAAGGGGTGGAGCATGACGAGAATCTGGTCGAGCACCCAGCCGGCAACGGCCTTTGTCTCGCCGTCGATCGCGCCTCTCTCGACTTCGCTCGAGACAGGCTTGATCAGTTCCAGATACCAGTCGCAGAAACGGTCCCAGGCAAAGCTGTAGATCGCGTTCGCGGCCTCGTCGAAGCGATAGGCGGCGAAGGCGCTCTCCATCGCCGCGACGGTCGCGGCGACCTCGCCGATGATCCAGCGGTTGACCGGCAGCGTTGCGGCGGGGGCTTCGAAGCTGGTCGAGGCCGAAATGCCATTGGCTTCGCAGAAGCGCGCGGCGTTCCACAGCTTGGTCGCGAAGTTGCGATAGCCCGCGAGGCGCGCGTCATCCATCTTGATGTCGCGGCCCTGGCTTTCCATCGCCGCCATGAAGAAGCGCAGCGCGTCGGCCCCATACTGGTCGATGAGACCGAGCGGGTCGACGACATTGCCCTTCGACTTCGACATCTTCGCGCCGTCGGGCGCGCGGACGAGGCCGTGGAGATAGAGCGTCTTCCACGGCACGTCGCCCATGAACTCCATGCCCTGCATCGCCATGCGCGCATCCCAGAAGAAGAGGATGTCGAAGCCCGAGATGAGGACGTCGTTGGGGTAGTGGCGCTTTAAAAGCTCGGTGTTTTCAGGCCAGCCGAGCGTCGCGAAGGGCCAGAGCGCGGAGGAGAACCAGGTGTCGAGGACGTCCTCGTCTCGGGTCAGAGCGACGTCTGTGCCAGCCTGTGCCTGCGCTTCCTCTTCGGTCTCGGCAACGAAGATGCGGCCATCCTCGGCATACCAAGCCGGTATCCGGTGTCCCCACCAGAGTTGGCGCGAGACGCACCATGGCTGGATATTCTCCATCCAGTTAAAGAAGGTCTTTTCCCACGTCTTGGGCACGATGTTGATGCGGCCGTCGCGAACCGCCTGCATCGGCGGCTGCGCCAGCGTTTCGGCGTCGACATACCATTGGTCGGTCAGCCACGGCTCGATTACCACGCCGCCGCGGTCGCCGAAGGGGGTCTGGATCGTGCGCGGCTCGGCGTCATGTTCGTTGCCGTCCTTGTCGACGTGCGGGATCAGGAAGCCGGCTTCCTTCATCCGCGCCACGACCAGTTCGCGCGCGCCGTCTACGCCATCGCGCTTGAAGCGGTGGAGGCCGAGATATTCGTCCGGGATCAGGCCGTCGGCCGTCTGGATGACGTTCGCATCGCCATCGAACATGTTGAGCATTTCGCCGGGCTTGAACCCCGCGCGCTTGCCGACCTCGAAGTCGTTGAAATCATGCCCCGGCGTGATCTTCACCGCGCCCGAACCCAGTTCGGGGTCGGCATGTTCGTCGGCGACGATTTTGAAACGGCGGCCGGTGATCGGCTGGAGGATGTCCTTGCCGATCACGCTCTTGTAGCGCGCGTCATCGGGATGCACCGCGACCGCCATGTCGGCGAGCATCGTTTCGGGGCGTGTCGTCGCGACCTCGATATAATCGCGCCCATCGTCAAGCGTCACGCCGTCGGCAAGCGGATATTTGAAGTGCCAGAAGCCGCCCTGAACCTCGTGCGTTTCGACCTCGAGGTCGCTGATCGCGGTCTTGAGCTTGGGGTCCCAGTTCACCAGCCGCTTGTCGCGGTAGATCAGACCCTTTTTGTGCAGGTCGACGAACACCTTGACCACGGCGCGGGTGAAGTGCGGGTCCATCGTGAACTGCTCGCGCGACCAGTCCATCGAGCAGCCGAGGCGGCGGAGCTGGCCAGTGATCTGGCCGCCGCTTTCGGCCTTCCACTGCCAAACCTTTTCGACGAAGTCCTCGCGGCTGTAGTTGGTGCGCTTGTCCTGCCGCGCTTCCATCTGGCGTTCAACCACCATCTGCGTCGCGATGCCGGCATGGTCCATGCCGACGACCCACAGCACATCCTTGCCGCGCAGCCGCTCATAACGGACGAGCACGTCCTGCAGCGTGTTGTCGAGCGCATGGCCGATATGCAGCGCGCCGGTGACGTTCGGCGGCGGGTTGACGATCGTGAAGGGTGTCGCGTCGGGACGCGCGGGGCGATAGAGCCCGCGGCTTTCCCATTCGTGGGACCATTTCGCCTCGATAGCGGCGGGATCGAAGGTTTTTTCCATCGGCATAGCCGGGCGCCTTTGCCAGTCGGGGGGCGCAGCGGCAAGGGGGGACACGCATTTGCTGCAAGCCATCGCGTGTCCCCGCGAAGGCGGGGACCCATCTTCTGCCGGTTCCAACTTGCACCGGCCGGTGATGGGCTCCCGCCTTCGCGGGAGCACGCGGTCTTGCCTATTTCTTCAGATAGCTGTCCAACCAATTAAACACGGTCTGGTGCCACTGGACGCTGTTCGCGCCCTTCAGCACCCAATGGTTTTCGTCCGGAAAGACGAGCAGCTGCGACGGAACGCCGCGGCGCTGAAGCGCGGTGAAGGCGGCGAGGCCCTGCGTGTAGGGGATGCGGAAATCCTTCTCGCTGGTGATCACCAGCATCGGGGTTTTCCATTTGTCGACATGGTTCACCGGGTTCCATTTTTCATATTCTTCGGGAACCTTGAAATAGGGGCCGCCATGCTCCCATTCGTCGAACCACAATTCCTCGGTTTCATACGCCATCGCACGCGCGTCGAAGACGCCGTCGTGCTGGACGAGGCATTTGAAGCCGTCGGTCCACTGGCCGGCGATCCAGTTCATCATATAGCCGCCATAGGACGCGCCGAGCGCGCACGCGTTGGCGATGTCGAGCTGTGCATCCTGCTTGCCCGCCGCCGCGAGGCCGAGCTTCAGATCTTCGAGCGGCTTGCCGCCCCAATCCTTGTTGATGCTGTCGGTGAAAGCCTGCCCGTAACCCGTTGATCCGTGGAAATCGACGGTGACGACGCCATAGCCCTGCTGCGCGAACAGGCGGGGGTTCCAGCGCGTCGACCAGCTGTTGCCGAAGCTGCCCTGCGGACCGCCATGGACGATGAAGGCGACCGGCAGCTTCGCGGCGGCGGCGTTCGCGGGCTTCAGGATCATCCCCCACACCTTGTCGCCATTGGCGCCGGCGAACTGCATGCGATCGAGCCGCACCGGGTCGAATTCGGCCATGCGGTCGGCGTTGACCGCGGTGAGCTGCGTCACCTTGCCCTTGGCATCGCGGACATAGACGTCGGTGGGGGCTAGGGCGGTGTTGCGCGCATAGAGCAGCGCGCCGCCGGGCAGCACGCTGACGTCGCCGATATTGCCGTCGAAGGCTTCGTTCGACGCCTTCAGCCGTTCGACCTTGCCGGTCGCCGCGTCGACGCGGAACACCGGGTGATCGAGGACATCGTCGGCGGTGACGTAGAGCGCTTTGCCGTCGGGCGCCCAAGCGATCGAGGCGACCGAGCGATCCCACGCATCGGTCAGCTTCTTCGTCTCGCCGCTATCGAGGTTGCGGAGCATCAGCACCTGCCGGTCAGCCTCATAGCCCGGCCGCGCCATCGCGACATAGGCCAGCCATTTGCCGTCGGGCGACGGGGTGGGCAGGGTGTCGGTCGCCTGGTTCGCCTCGGTCAGATTGACCGGCATCATGCGGCTGTCGACCAGCCAGCTATAGATGTCGAGGTTGGTCGAGGTCGGCTCGTGGCGATCGGCCTTGCGCAGCGTGAAATAGACGGTGCGGCTGTCGGCGCCCCAGGCAAGCTCTTCGCCGCCGCCAAAGGGTTTCGACGGCGTGTCGCCGACCAGTCCGGCCGCGACCGGCCGCGCCGCGCTCGCCTTGCCGTCCGCCAGATTGAAAACGAAGGGGCGGCTGTGGGTGCCGGGGGTTTCCCATGTGTCCCAGTGACGGACGAAGCCGGTGCCGTCCTTGTAGAGCCGCCCGCTGCCGGGGCCGACGAGCGCGCCCTTGTCCTTTACGTCCTTCGCATCGCAGCCGAAATCGGCGCACTCCATCGGGATGTCGCCCCATGCGAGCAGGCGCGCGCCATCGGGCGAAATCTTGAAGCCCGCGACATCGGCCTTGGTATCGGTAACCTGCGTCGCGGCGCTGCCTGCGCTAGGATTTATCCGCCAGATCTGATCGCTGCCCGAGGCGTTCGAGAGGAAATAAAGGCTGCCGTCGGGCGCAAATGCGGGCGACGATTCATTCTTGCCGGGGGTATCGGCGATTCGTGCGGGCTCGGCGTCCTTGGCCTTGCGATCGACGAGCCAGAGCCCGGTCGAGCGCTTGTAGGTTTCGGGCGCTGTCTCGGTCATCTGGAACACGACCCACCGCCCGTCGGGCGAAGCCGTGGGCGCAGCGACGCGGCTGAGCGTCGCAAGATCGACCTCGGTCATCGGCCGGGCGAGAGCGGGCGTGCAAAGGGCGGCGGCGAGCGCGAGCGCGCTAGGGACGAGAATGTTACGCATGCCGTCGGTGTAGCGCTGCGGCGGGAAGGTTCAAGCCCCGAAGGCGGGTTTCAATATCTGCAATAAAATCCTCATGATGATCAAGGAGCATAAATAGAAAAGTAGCAATAATTTCCCAAGATAAACTATAAAATTATTCTTGCGCCGTCATTTTCTCTTCTATGTTAAATTTATAAATATCATAACTCATATAAAAATTTATTCTGCGGTATTTCTGATGAAGTCGGCGAATTAAACATGTCTGCAAGTGCAATCTTCATCTGTTTCAATGCGAGCAATGCGCTTGCGCAATAAGCTTTGAAGCGGTTCAGACAGATTGAATCGCAGATTTTCACTTAAATCCGTAGTGTCTGCCGCAATCCGAACGATTGGCGGAGCAGGCGCCTCGCCTGCTCTTCTAAGCATATGTTCTGCATCGACCGCGAGAATAAGCGCAGCTGCGGAGGCTAGAGCCGGCAGCGTCGCGGGATTTACATGGCCGCTGGCTCGGCAAATTTGAAGATTGGAGAAGCGGGTGTGCAGCGTCCAGTGCGACGAGCTGATCTCGATTTCACGGTGAAGGATAAGGCCAGTTTTCAGCCGTTCGGTTGCGTTGACAAGCGCGACGGCCTTTCGGCCATCGAGTCTCGGTCTTTTCAAAAGCGCCGGTACCGACGGAGAGTGAAGCAAGGCGTCATCATCGGCGACAATGCGCAGGCCGTCAGGAAAGCGGGGGAACAAGGCGCGCGCGTCGCGCGTCCAGCCTCGGAATATATGATATGGCGAAACCATGCCTGTTTCCGAGAAACCCGCAACCCAACGCGCGTCCATGGGTTGGATGGGGGCAGGCTCAAGATTCGGCATCTCAAATGGCGGACTGACATTATTGCTTCGACCGAGAGATTCAGGATGTCTGGCAAGGACGGGATCATCAACTCTTCCGCCTCGCGCTCGATCGTAGATCAGGCGGCAGGGTACCCCCAATGCCTGCAGATCGGCGGTACCGTATTGCGCTCCGGCGAGAAGGGGATGGCGCATTGCGCCATAGATCGCCCGCTTGAACAGCCACTCTTCCTTCGACCATGGCCCAGCCCAGTCGTGGGGGGCATCAGACATTTTTGCCACGAGCTGATTAACATGCCTCTGCCTGCCGTCATGATCATTCGCAAAATGGGGGCGGCGCGACCTCGTCACCGCCACGTCAATGTCGCCAACGCTATCCGCGCCTCGCATGAGGCTGCCAAATAGCCAGACTTGATCGACGTCCTGCACGCCATCCGGATTGCACCTGAGGGCTTCTATCCGATCCAGAAAGCTGTTCAGAACTGCCTGCGCCTTCGCCAAGGGCGTTCGCGGATTAGCCTTGGCAAGGGCGAGCGCCTCGCCGGTCTCGGTAAGTTTCGTTATCGTGGGATCGATCAACCCTCTGTCGAGGCATTCCTCGAATACGATGGCACCGTCGCTGCGTTCGGGAAACACGGTCTTCAGATCTATTGTCTTGCCTGGCGAGCGTGTTCGCGAGAAGCTGAGCAGCGCGCGCTTGAAAACCGAGGGCCGATAACCTGCTATCCGTGCGCTCCTGTCAAAGCTAATCCCCATGTCTTCAACTCCGGAGCTGCAACGCGTTCAGGGCAGATTGTTTTAACGATGGTCGCAAGGTGTTCGACCTGTCGCCGACGTGACGGCTGGAAGCATTGCCGTCCCGTCCGCCTGATTATCCAGAACTGCGCTGGGCCTTTCCACACGACGTTTGTACGCCAAGGCCTGTTTTTCTACGCCAGTCTGCCGCAACTCGGCCCAGTGGAGGCTCTGCGTCGTGACCGGCCGGCTCAGCATGCGGGAGTATGGCCACGCGTTCTCAAACGCCGGCGGTGTGTCGAGAGATGTCGGCTATCACCCGGAGCGCGGGTCTACACGTCACCCCGACACCGGTTCAGCGCTTCCATTTTGCGCTCGACCGATCTGCCGCTCACGTCATTTTCGTCCGCCATATTCTCATCCGTTAAGAGGGCGGTGCGCTGCCTCGAGAAGTGTTAGATAGTCAGGGGCGAACTGAGGCGTTGGCTTCGAGTTCGGCAATCCGCTCCGAGCAAACCGCGTGAACCGCGCGACCGAGTTCCTCGACGCAGCCGCCGAGCCATGTCAGCTCCTCTTCGGTGATGCGGTAATGCTTCGAGTAGCGCGCCTTCACATAGGCTTCCTTGAGCTTCTCGAAGCGTGAACGCTCGGCTTTCAGCTCGCGCGGCCAGGCATCGACCAAACGCATATCGATGCGCTCGGCCTGGGTACGCAGGAACCCGAGGTTGTGAACGTGCGGAGTGTAGAAGGTGCAGACCAGAAGGACGCAGTGGTAGAGACGCTCAGACGCCTGATGGAGATTGAACGCGGCGTAATTCTTCTGGCCGTCGCGTAAGCTGTAACCTGCCAACGTGCGAGCATAGAGAGCCGAGGGCATCCACTCGTCAAAATACTCCTGCGCCATTGCCAGCGCCTGCTGCGGCGTCTTGGGTTTCGGGGTGTGGAGCGGCTTGTCGTCGCTCTCGTAAAGCGCGATCCCGTCGCGCGCGACGTCCATGAAGAAATAGCGGCCGTGCGCGAGCCCGTCGTTCACCTCCTGCAGGGTGTGAACGATGAAGTTCACTGGCGTTTTGAGGGTCTGGTCGATCAAAATCTCACGGGCGAACCGGTCGTCGAGCTTCGACCAGACATCGACCTTGTCGATGAGCCGCTTGTCGCTGACGATGATGAGCAGGTCGAAGTCGGATCGATAGCCCTTGGCGGTGTGCGGTTCGTCGACCCAGCCCCCACGGGCATAGCTGCCATAGAGGATGATCTTGTCGATCCGCCCCTTCTTCTTCCAGCTCATCGTGCCGAGCGCCAATGCATCCTCGAACTCTTCGAAGATGATCGCCTTCACGCGCTCCAGCTCGCGCTGCTTATTGGCTGGAAGATGGTCGAGATCGGTTTTCATCGCTGGCGGCACCCTGTCGGTGCGGCGGCTGCTTGGCAAGGTCGAAGCGGCGCTAACGCCGACAGAATTGTCACCACCTGCGGTTCTTTCTATCGACGGCCTGCGCGATGACCCGCAGACTGAGGTTCATCGCTTGCGCGCGCGACCTCGGCAACATCGCTCGGGCGGTTGGTTTCTTCGTTCACCCGATCCTGGAAGGACAAGCGGATACGAAGCGCCCTTCAACCCGCAGCTAAGCTGGGACTTTGGGGACAGTTCGGGAGAGAGTGGGATTAGAACTTGGCGGTGCAGGTACCAGACCATCTGGGACCCGACTTGTTGCGGCATCCCAAATTGCCGTTATCTTGGCAGGAGCAGCTGAAGTTTTTGGCCGTAACGGCGCATAAAAACTAATTAAATCAAAGACTTGGCGGAGCGGGAGGGATTCGAACCCTCGATACGCTTTTGACGTATACTCACTTTCCAGGCGAGCGCCTTCGACCACTCGGCCACCGCTCCGCATATTGCACTGGAAGGCGCGCCCTAATCGCTTGGCGGGGCTTTCGCAAGTCGCATGGCCATGGCAGACAGGCGGCATGAAATATCTTCTGCTCGCCGCGGCTGCGGCATCGCTCGCCAGTCCCGTTCAAGCCCAGGAAGCGACTGAGGTGCCGTCGCCGGGCGAGATTGCGGCCGCGGCGCCCGCGAAGGACTGGGTTGCGATCCCGACGTCGGATCTGCTCGTGATGGACCTTGCGCCCGACGCCAAGGGCAAGGCGCGCCGCGTAGTCCTCCAGCTGATGCCCGCGCCGTTCAGTCAGGGTTGGATCGGCAATATCCGCAAGCTCGCCGCCGCTCACTGGTGGGACGGCACCAGCGTCAACCGAGTGCAGGATAATTATGTCGCGCAGTGGGGGGACGCGACCGAGAAGAAGCCTTTGCCCGAGGGTTTGGTAACGGTACCGGAGAGTGAATATTCGGTACTGCCCCACATCTTGGTGGCTCATGAAACCCGTAGTCCGGCCTTGCCGCCGTCCCCGCACCGATCGCGCGGCGATGCGTACGCAGAATTCACCGGTTTTGTCGCAGGCTGGCCTGTCGCCTATGATCATCAGAGCGAATGGCCCATTCATTGCTATGGGATGGTTGGCGTCGGCCGCAACATGTCGCCCGATACCGGTTCGGGCGCCGAGCTTTATGCCGTCATCGGCCACGCGCCGCGCCACCTCGACCGCAATATCGCGCTCGTCGGCCGCGTGATCAGCGGGATCGAGTATCTGTCGAGCCTGCCGCGTGGCACCGGGCCGCTCGGCTTTTACGAGGATGAAGCCGAGCGCGTCGGGATCCGCTCGATCAGGCTTGCCAGCGACCTGCCGGCGGCGGAGCAGCCGCGCTTCGAATATCTGTCGACCGACAGCGATGCCTTCACCGACTATGCCGACGCCCGCGCGAACCGCCGCGATCCCTTCTTCATCCGCCCTGCGGGCGGCGCTGATATCTGCAATATCCCCGTGCCGATCCGGCCCATCGCGGCGAAATAGGCGCGCGTGGAAGATTTCACCGTCACGACGCCGCTCTGGCGCTGGCAGTCGGCGACCGCGCCCGCAGCCTGGTTTTTCCTGACCATCGCGGGTGAGGCGGCAGACGGGATCCGCTTCGCAGCGATCGGCGGACAGTGGCTCGACGGCCGCAAGGGATTCGGGTCGGCAAAGGTCCGCGCGACCGTCGGTGATACCTGCTGGAATACGTCGGTCTTCCCGCACAAGGAAAGCGGCGGCTGGCTGCTGCCGGTCAAAGCGGCTGTGCGCAAGGCGGAGGGCTTGGCGGAAGGCGACGCGGTAACGGTGACGGTCAGTCTTTAAGTGCGTCGCCGGACTTTTCGTCGTGCGTCCGGGCTTCGCGCGTCTGCGCCTTGCGCTTGCGCAGGTTCGCGCGCAGCGCTTCCGCAAGGCGGCGTTCGCGCTCCAAATCGGCGGGGGAAGGCGTCTTGGACATTGCTGCGTCCATGCCCGCGAATTCGGCAAAAGGTCAAGCCTCGCACCTTGACAGGCGCGGGCCGCCCCGCCATAGGCCGCGCCTGCCCAGCGAGTGCGACGCCGCTCCGGGCCCGGATGCTGCTGTAGCTCAGTGGTAGAGCGCACCCTTGGTAAGGGTGAGGTCGAGAGTTCAATCCTCTCCAGCAGCACCATTCCCGATCTGACGAATGAGAATGGTTGTGATTGCCGGCATCCTTGCCGGACCGCCGGAGCGTGACTTGCAATGGCGGTTGCGACCCGCCAAGACGTTGCGATGGTCGATCAAATATTCGCGCCCGAAAACGCCGTATTCAGTGCAGCGCTCCTATTGATGCTTCTCGTCGGCGCCATGCAGGTAACTGGATTGGTCGGTGACCTCGATGCTGCGGACCTGGACGCCGACGGCGATGTGGGGCTGGCCGACGCCGTTCTGGCATGGGCGGGTATCGGCCGGGTGCCGCTATTGATGTGGCTGGTGATCTTTCTGGCGCTGTTCGGAGGTCTGGGGCTTGGGCTGCAGCAGTTGATGACGGCGCTAACCGGAGGCCCGGGTGACAATTTTCTCATGGTGCCGATTACGGCCGTCGCTGCCTTGCCGCCTACCGGAGTCGCGGCGCGCTTGGTCGGTCGGATATTTCCGTCCCTGGAAACCACAGCGATCGACCGCGACGAGCTTGTCGGCCTTTACGCTGAAATAAGCATCGGAACAGCCCGCGCGAGCAATCCCGCACGGGCACGCGTTGTCGATGCGCACGGGCAGGCGCATCAGATCATGGTCGAACCGGATACCGACGATCAGAAATTCGAGACGGGGGAAACCGTCCTGCTGGTAAAGCGCGACGGTGAAATATTTAAGGCCTATTCCCGGGGCGATTTTTATTTACCGCGGCTCGACTGATCGTAAAGTCCCGTGAGGGGCCTTCCGCTTTCGGAAAGCGAATCAACAGCAACGGGTGCTTGAATGATCGAAATTGCTATTTACGCGGGGATCGGCTTTGCCGTTCTACTGATCCTTGGATTGATCATTACGCGGCTCTATCGCCGTGCAACCAAGGAAATAGCCTTTGTCCGGACCGGGTTCCGAGGCGAGCGTGTTGTTATGAACGGCGGCGCTCTGGTTTTACCGGTGCTGCACGAAACCATGCCGGTCAACATGAACACCGTCCGGCTTGCCGTGGAGCGCAAGAATTCCGACGCGCTGATCACGCTCGATCGTTTGCGGATTGACGTGAAAGCGGAATTCTATGTCCGGGTCAGGCCCGACGCGGGGTCGATTGCGATGGCGGCGCAGACGTTGGGATTGCGCACGATGCAACCGGAAGCGCTGAAGGATCTTGTCGAAGGCAAGTTCGTCGATGCGCTGCGTTCGGTTGCGGCGGGCATGACGATGAATCAGCTGCACGAACAGCGCGCAGATTTTGTGCAGAAGGTGCAGCAGGTCAGCTCGAACGATCTTGCCATGAATGGCCTTGAACTGGAATCGGTGTCGCTGACTGGCCTCGATCAAACTTCGATCGAGCATTTCAATGCGAATAATGCCTTCGATGCCGAGGGCCTGACAAAGCTGACCGAGCAGATCGAAGCCCGGAAAAAGACGCGCAACGACATCGAGCAGGATACGCGCGTCCAGATGGAGAGTAAAAATCTGGAGGCTGAGCAGAAATCGCTCGAAATTCGCCGCGAAGAGGAATTCGCCAAGCTGGGGCAAGCGCGTGAAATTGAAATTCGCCGGGCCGAACAGGCGGCCGAAATCGCGCGCGAGCAAGCCCAGCGCAATCAGGAATCCGAAAATGCGAGGATTCAGGCGAAGCAGTTGATCGACGCCAAGCAGATCGAAGCGGATCGTGCCATCGAGGAGGCGCGGATTGCGCAGGAACAGGCTATCGAACTGGCGCGGCAGGAGCAGCAAATCCTGATCCAGAACAAGAGCCGCGAAGAAAGCCAGGCGCGGGCCGAAGCTGATGCCGCGCGTGCGCTCGCGGTGGCGGCGGAGGAACAGGTCGCGACGTCCCGTGAAACCGAGGTCGCGGAGCGTTCGAAGCGGATCGAACTGATTGAGGCGGCGAAAGAGGCCGAGCGTCAGGCCATTTCGGTAAAGGTGGAAGCTGAAGCCGAGAAGGAAGCCGCCGCGAACCGCGCGGCTGCATTGCGGCTGGAGGCCGAGGGTGAGGCCGAAGCCGAAAAGCTGCGTGCGGAGGCTGCACGCGTCCGCTTCGAGGTCGAGGCGGCGGGTCAGCGCGCAATCAACGAGGCGGCAAATATTCTCTCGTCGAACCAGATATCGCTTCAGACCAAAATGGCATTGCTCAAGGTGCTGCCCGAAGTGGTCCGCGAGGCCGCTAAGCCAATGGAGGCGATCGATTCGATCAAGATCGTACAGGTCGATGGTCTTACCCAATCGGGAGGTGCCCCGCTGGCCGGCGATGGGCCGACGGGCGGGAGCGGCAACCTGGCAAGCAATGCCGTCTCAGCAGCGCTCGCCTATCGGGCACAGGCACCGGTCATTGACGGTTTGATGAAGGAACTGGGCTTCGATGGCGGTTCGCTCGATGCACTGGTTAAGGGTGCAACCGAGCTTGAAGAGAATCCGGCGCCGTCGCCAGCGCGTTCGAACCGGAAGGGATCGCCTAGCCGCACTGCGGCGGGCGATGGAGGCGATGAAGGCTGACGGAGCGAAGACGCCCGCCGTCGGGCCTAATGGGGGTTGGACACATGCCGCTGTTCGGATCGGCGTATCGTCGCTAGGGAAGGGGAATTGCTGCTGGGAGTGACGGATCATGGCGAGTGAGGGTGAAGGGCGGGGCGCGGACGGGCGTTGGTCCTTTCTGGTCATCCTGATCGCCATCTCGGCTGCTTTTGCGCTCGTTCTGTGGCCATTTCTGACGGCCATCCTCTGGGCGGTGATCGCGGCGATTCTGTTCACGCCGGTCTATCGCCGCTTGCTCGCGCGCATGCCCCGCTGGCCGAACAGCGCCGCCTTGCTGACCCTGCTACTGATCGTTGGGATCGTCATCCTGCCGGCGGCGATCCTGAGCGTGGCGCTGGTCGGGGAGGCGACGACGGTCTATCTGCGCATCCAGTCGGGTGATATCGACATTGCGCGTATTTTCGCGACCTTGTTCGCCGGACTGCCGGGTTGGGCGACGACCCTGCTTGCCAATCTGGGAGTCAAGGATCTCGCCGACGCGCGCGACATCTTCGGATCGGGCGCGGCCGACGGCGTGCGCGCGGTGCTGGGGCAGGCGCTGCTGTTCGGCCAGAGCATATTCGGGTTGCTCGTGAAGTTGAGTGTCGTGCTCTATCTCTCCTTCTTCCTGCTGCGCGACGGCGATGCGTTGCAGCGCCGTGTTGCGGCCGCCGTGCCGCTGCGCGCCGACCAGCTTGGCCTCCTCGTCGACCGTTTCATCGTGGTGGTGCGCGCGACGATCAAGGGCAGCATCGTTGTCGCGATCATCCAAGGGATGATCGGCGGGACGGTGCTGTGGACGCTCGGGGTTGAGGCGCCGCTGCTCTGGGGCGTGCTGATGGGCGCGGCATCGTTGATTCCCGCGGTGGGAACCGGACTCGTCTGGGTACCGATGGCGCTCTATCTCTTTTTCAGCGGGGCAATCTGGCAGGGAGCGGTGCTCGTTTTTTGCGGCCTCTTCGTCATCGGCATGGTCGACAATCTGCTGCGCCCGATCCTGGTGGGGCGCGAGACGCGCATCCCCGATTATGTCGTGCTGATCACGACACTGGGCGGCCTGCAATTGTTCGGGTTTCACGGCATCGTCATCGGGCCGGTGATCGCGGCGATGTTCATCGCGGTTTGGGATATAGCTGCGCAGATGCGCGGCGAAGCCCTGTCGCCGCCGGCCTAGCGTCCTGACCCTAGATCTTCGCTTCGAGCAGCCAGTCGTGAAACAGCTTGACCGCGGGCTGGCGCAGCGCGCGGGGGCGGCAGACGAACCAGTAGCTGTAAGGGCTGTCGACGTCGAAATCGAACAGACGCACTAGCCGCGGATCCTGCGCGTCGTCGAAATGATGACCGTGCATGAAAGCGACGCCGATGCCTTGTGCTGCAGCCTCTAGCATCAGCGGTCCCGAATCGAAGAAATCGGTCCCCATCGGTTCGAGATACGGCATGCCGATCGCATTGCGCCATTCGTTGAAGGTTTCAGGCATTTCGCGGTGCAGCAGGATCGTCGCGCGCTGCAGCTGTTCGGGCACCGCGATCGGGCGCTCGCCATCGGTCAGCCCCCGTGCAGCAATCGGGAACACCTTGTCCTGATCGAGCCGGGCGGCATAAAGTGCGGGATCAATTGCGCGGGCAAGGGCTATCGCAGCGTCGATGCCTTCGCCGAGCCGCGCTTCACCGTGCGACAGCGTGTCGATGTCGATGTGCAGTTCGGGATGCGCGCGGCGCAGTTCGGGCAGGCGCGGGAACAGGCGCTGCTGCGCAAAGAGCGGAAGCACGTTGAGGTGCAGGCGGACCGACGCGTCGGGGCTGCCGACCTGGCCGATAACGCTGCGTAGTTCGTCGAGGATGGGCGACAACTGGTCCTGCAGGTCGCGCCCTGCCTCGGTCAGTCGCAGCCCATGATGATGGCGGTCGAACAAAGGTCGACCGACGGCATGCTCTAGCGTCTGGATACGGCGCGATAGGGCAGGCATCGAAAGGCCAAGCTCGCTCGCGGCGGCCTTCACCGTGCCATGACGGGCAACCTCCAGAAAGGCTTCCATACTGCTGAGGGGAGGAAGGCGTGGCATGATCTGTCTCGATGGCGATGATGACATGCGTGTCAATCCCGCGCCAGACTTTTGTGCAGTGCGGCATGATTGGTCGGCGGTCCGAGGGTCGCAAATCGGGAACTGCCGTCCTATCTCTGCCGTTCTGAACTCTTTGTGGGAGATTGGCGTTGGCCGACGCACCGGTAAAAGAAAAGCAGGTCAAGCTTCAGGTGGCGACTCTGCGCGCAGAAGAAAGCGGCGCGGGGATCGCCCGGATTCCGCGCACCGCATTGGTCGAACTCGGCGTGACCGAGGGCGATGTCATCCAGATCAGTGGCAAGCGCGACACCGCGGCGCGTGTGGTCGCACCGTACGCCGAGGATGAGGGGATCGAGGTGATCCGCCTCGATGGTCTGCAACGCGCCAATGCGGGCGCCGGCGCGGGCGATATGGTGCACCTGAGCCGGGTCGAGATGCGGCCCGCGACACGCGTCGTTTTCGCGCCTGCACAGGAAAATCTGCGGCTGCAGGGCTCGGCCAATGCGCTCAAGCGCAGTTTCTTCGGCCGTCCGCTGGTCGCCGGCGATACGGTCGCGACCGCCGGGCAACAGCGCGTTCCCGCAGGCGATATGCCGCCGCAACTGCGCCAGATGCTCAACGCGCCCGCTTATGCGCTCGCCGAGGTGCGCCTGCTTGTTGTCTCGGCGAACCCGAAGGGCGTCGTGTTCATCGACGAAAGCACCGAAGTCGAGCTGCTGCCCGAATATCAGGAACCGCAGGACGCGCGGCGCACCGACGTTACCTATGACGATCTGGGCGGGCTTGGTGACACGATCAATCAGCTGCGCGAGATGGTCGAGCTGCCGCTGCGCTATCCCGAACTTTTCCAGCGGCTCGGCGTCGATCCGCCGCGCGGCGTACTGCTCCACGGCCCGCCGGGAACCGGCAAGACGCGGCTTGCGCGCGCTGTTGCGAACGAAAGCGATGCGCAATTCTTCCTGATCAACGGGCCGGAGATCATGGGCAGCGCCTATGGCGAGTCCGAAAAGCGCCTGCGCGAGATTTTCGAGGCCGCGACCAAAGCCGCGCCGTCGATCGTCTTCATCGACGAGATCGACTCGATCGCGCCGAAGCGTGGCCAGGTAACCGGCGAGGCCGAAAAGCGCATCGTCGCGCAGCTTCTGACGCTGATGGACGGGCTCGAACCGCGCACCAATCTGGTGGTCATTGCGGCAACAAACCGCCCCGACGCGATTGACGAGGCGCTGCGTCGTCCTGGCCGCTTCGACCGCGAGATCGTGATCGGTGTGCCCGATGAGAGCGGGCGCCGCGAGATACTCGCGATCCATACCCGCGGCATGCCGCTGGGTGACGACGTCGATCTGGGCGAGCTTGCGCGCACGACCTTTGGTTTTGTCGGGGCGGACATGGCCGCGCTGACGCGCGAGGCGGCCATCGAGGCGGTGCGGCGGATCATGCCCAAGCTGAACCTTGAGGAAGGAACGATCCCGCCCGAAGTTCTCGCGGAATTGCGCGTGACGCGCGACGACTTTCTGAATGCGCTGAAGCGCGTCCAACCGTCGGCGATGCGCGAGGTGATGGTGCAGGCGCCGAAAACGCGCTGGAGCGACATCGGAGGGCTCGACGCGGCGCGCGACAAGATGATCGAGGGCATCGAACTGCCGCTCAAACATCCCGAAGCGTTCCGCCGGCTGGGTATCCGCGCCGCCAAGGGCTTTCTGCTCTACGGCCCGCCAGGCACGGGTAAGACCTTGCTGGCAAAGGCGGCGGCGCGCGAGTCGGATGCGAATTTCATTGCGATCAAATCGTCCGATCTGCTGTCGAAATGGTATGGCGAGAGTGAGCAACAGATTGCCCGGTTGTTTGCACGCGCCCGCGCCGTCGCGCCGACGATCATCTTCATCGACGAACTCGACAGCCTGGTGCCGGCGCGCGGCAGCGGAACGTCGGGTGAGCCGCAGGTGACCGAGCGCGTCGTCAACACGATCCTGGCCGAGATGGACGGAATCGAAGAGATGCAATCGGTGATCGTCATCGGCGCGACAAACCGCCCGAACCTGATCGATCCCGCGCTGCTCCGCCCGGGACGGCTCGACGAATTGATCTATGTCTCGGTTCCGAATGCCGAGGGACGGAGGCGCATTCTAGAGATCCATACCGCCAAAATGCCGCTCGCCGACGATGTGTCGCTCGACGCCCTCGCCGAGCGCAGCGACCGCTTTACGGGCGCCGATCTGGAGGATCTGGTGCGCCGGGCGGGGCTTGCCGCGCTCAAGCGATCGATCGCGAGCGATCTCGTCACCATGGCCGATTTCGAAGCTGCGCTGAAGGATACCCGAGCTTCGGTCACGGAGGCGATGGAGCGCGACTATGAAAAAATCCAGGGCGAGATCAAGCAGCAGGCGATGAGCATCGACCCGATCGGCTTTTTCGCGCCCGGCATGCTGAAACCCGTTCGCGAGCAGAAGCACGCCGATGATGCGAAGGGCTGACGCGAAGCGCTAATGCTCAGTTTGTGGGCTGGTCCTGTCGTAAGGCGGACCAGCCCCAGAGGACGAGCCATCCGCAAAAAGCGGCCATCAGTCCGTAGCTGATCATCGGGTGCCAATTGTAGAGCAGGACGCCGATGGCGGGCGAGATGATATAGGCCGATCCATTGATCGACGCCGTCATCCCGGCGACGCTGCCTTGGTCGCGGCGCGGGACCGAGAGCGAGGCGCCGGCGGTAAATCCGGGCCGGAACAGTCCGAAGCCGAGCGAGGCGAGGGCGAAACCGATGACGATCGCGTGCAAATCCTGCGCCAGCCCGGTCATGAGGATGCCGACGCCCCCAAAAGCGGCGCCGTACAGGACGGTGGTGCGCGGGGTCATCTTGAGCAGCGGGATCAGCCCCCATTGCGAGAGCAGCGTCGCAAAGGCGCCGGCCATCAGCACGATACCCGTAATCGCTGCGCCTTCGTCGGGCCTCAGACGCAGATGCAGCCGGTCGAGAATGAGAAAGCCGATGACGCCGAGCATCATCGCCTGCGCCTGACCGCCGAAAAATCCCGCGAGCAGCCATGGGCGCACGCGCCGGTCGCGCCAGCCGAGCGATTCCTGCTCGGCGGGGTCGAGTTCATTCTCATCCTCGGCGGTCGGTTCGCCCGGTCCTGCGGAGAGCGGATAGGAGGCGATCGCACCGCGTGCCG
This sequence comes from Sphingopyxis sp. GC21, assembly GCF_025727575.1. Taxonomy (NCBI): domain Bacteria; kingdom Pseudomonadati; phylum Pseudomonadota; class Alphaproteobacteria; order Sphingomonadales; family Sphingopyxidaceae; genus Sphingopyxis; species Sphingopyxis sp. GC21. The sequence continues at coordinate 802,428 of NZ_CP095845.1, forward strand.
CGAAGCGCGGCATATCGTCGGGAAGCCGCCAGCGCAGCATCACAAGCACCGTGAGGCCGATCAGGGCAAAGACGAGCAACGGCCCTGCAAGGCCGAAGATCGGGAGGATGAAGAAGGGCGCAACCGCGGGGCCGATCACCGTGCCGAGCCCGAAGGAGGAGGAGACCAGCGACAACGCCTGCGTGCGCTCCTCGGGATCGGTGCGTGCGGCAACATAGGCCTGGACCGCGGGCGGCGCGGCCGATCCAAAGCCGCCATAAAGACTGCGGAACAGCGCGAAGAGAATGAAGGTCGCGCCGGCGGCGAGCCAGCCCTGGAGCCCGGCCCACAAGGTCACGCCGCACAGCGCCATCGACAGGAAAAAACCGATGATTCCGCGCGCCATCAGCACCTTGCGCCCGCGCTTGTCCGACTGGCGCGCCCAATAGGGAGCGGTAAGCACCCAGAGCAAGGCCGACCAGCTGAACGCCAGGCTGACCCAGACATCGGGGATGTGAAGCTTGGCGCCGATGGCGGGAAGGATCGACTGCATTGCGGTATTGCCCGCGGCGGCGACGAGCATGATGGCGAAGAGGACAGCCATGCGATCGGCCGGAATCGAGCGCGTCATATTGCTCAATTCGTCCTCCCCCTGTTTTCCAACCATTTACCGCAAGTGCCTGTTTCCCTACACGCCGCCGGGCGTCTGTCCAGTGTCAAGACAGACTCTTTTCTTGCGCCGCCGCCACGATTTTGCCACTCCACCAAGAACCGCAACAACGCGAAAGCCATCATGACCAATCCGCGGGCGCAGGCCCAAGAATCGAAAATCGCGATGTCCCGTCGGATCCGCGAGAGGCTGAAGCGATTTTTTGGCCCTTGGGGTATGTTCGTGAAGGGATTCATCAAGCATCCCGTCATGGTCGGGTCGATCGTGCCCTCGTCACCGACGCTGATCCGCCACATGCTGCGGCCCGTCGACTGGAAGAATACCAAGCTGTTCGTCGAATATGGCCCCGGCGTCGGCACCTTTTGCCGCCCGGTGCTCGAACGGCTGGCGGGCGATGCGATGCTGATCGCGATCGACACGAACGAGGATTTCATCGCCTATCTGCGCAAGGAGATCCGCGACAGCCGCTTCGTTGCGGTGCATGGCTCCGCGGCAGACGTTGAAGAAATCGTCAAGGCGCACGGTTTCGACAAGGCCGATTATGTGCTGTCGGGTCTGCCCTTTTCGACGCTCCCGGCAGGCGTCGGGCCGGCGATCGCGGCAGCGACGCACCGCGTGCTACGCCCGGGCGGGGCCTTCCTCGTCTATCAGTTCCGCGCCCGCGCCCGCGATTTTCTCGCGGCACATTTCAAGCGTATCGACAATGCCTTCGAATGGGTCAATGTCCCGCCCTGCTTTCTGTTCTGGGGCTGGAAAGACTGAGCGCTGTCAAAGCTCGGGATCGGGTTCGGCGAGCCCGAAATTCAGCCGCCGCGATACCGTATAATCGGCCACACCGACCACGAACCAGGCAAGCGTCCAGCGCAGCCGGGTCAGCCAGCCAGCGCGGGCCTTGTGCGTTTCGGCGGTGATCACGTCGCAATCCTCTTCGAGTCCTGCGACGAAACCGCGCATGCGCTGTGCAAAGTCCGCATCCGCGATCCGCACCATGATCTCGACATTCACGAACAGGCTGCGCACGTCGAAATTGGCCGATCCGATATAGACGATGTCGTCGATGACGATCAGCTTAATGTGCAATTTGCACGGCCGATATTCCCAAACCGCCCCGCCTTTGCGCAGAAGATAGCCGTAGAGAAGGCGCGAGGCGCCGATCGTTGCGGCATTGTCAGATTTGCTCGCCATGACGAAACGTGCGCGCCCGAAGCGCGCGACGCGCCCGAGCCGGCGCAACATCCCCTGCGTCGGCGAGAAATAGGCCATCGCCATGTCGAGTTGCCGCGCCCCCTCGAGATCGGCGCGCACGGCGCGCGCCCATGGTGAGAGGCGCTGCGTCGGTCCGCCGACAAGCCAGGTCACGGCGCCATTTTCGACCGGCCATTCGCGGATCAGCCGCCGGAGCATGAGAAGCTTTCCGTCATGATGGACGGCATAGTCGCGGATTTGCGCGAACCACTGGACGGCGCGCGCGACGCTCGGCCCGCGCAGGACCATCCCCAGATCGAACCAGCAGTCGGGGCGCGGTGCGCTCAGATAGTCGTCGGATATGTTGAAGCCGCCGGTGATCGCGATATCGCCGTCGATCAGGATCAGCTTTTGGTGGTTGCGGATCAGATAGCTCGATCGCCAGCGGCGGGAGAAATAGGTCACTTCGCCGCCTGCGTCGCGCAGCGGCACGAAGATGTTGTCGGACGTGTTCGACGATCCGAAACTGTCGATGACCGCGCGCACGCGGACGCCGCGCCGCGCCGCGCGGGCAAGGGCTTCTAGAACGTCGGTCCCTGCGCCGTCGCCCTCGAAGATATACATGACGAGATCGATGCTGCGGATAGCGCCATTGATCAGGGCGAGCAACCGGTCGAGCCGCGCGGCGCCGTCGAACAGCAGCTCGATCCGGTGCCCCGCCACATCGGCGCTCCAATGCAATCGCTCGCGGGCGGGGGCAGGGGGTTCGGTCATCGTGCCCCTGTCATAAGCAGGAGCCTCGAAGCGCCGCAAGCACCCCGGTTTTGTTGACATATCGGGTGCCGCCTGCTAGCGCGCAGCGCTTGCCGCCATGCCCATCGGGCTGGCCTCTCCTCATCTAAGGAAACAAGATGGCCCGCGTTACCGTCGAAGATTGCGTCGACAAAGTTCCCAACCGTTTCGATCTGGTGCTGCTTTCGGCGCATCGCGCCCGCGAAATTTCGGGCGGCTCGGAGCTGACCATCGATCGCGATCGCGACAAGAATCCGGTCGTCGCGCTGCGCGAGATCGCCGAACAGACGATTCGCCCCGTCGACCTCAAGGACGCGCTCACCGGATCGCTGCAGAAGGTTGTCGTCGACGATGACGATACGCCCGATGAAATCAGCTCGATCGCGCGCTCGGCCGAGGCGCTTCGCCTCACCGCCGCTGCGCCGCCGCGCAGCCCTGCGGGCGGCGGTGCCGATTTCGACTGAGGTCGACGAATGCATCACCGGAGGGGGCCGCGGGAAACCGCGGCCCTTCTTCGTTGGCGCGGCGTCTCGGTCGGGACGCTCAGGGAAGCTGCGCAAGCTCGGCGACACGGATCGCGCGCGAGGCGAGCATCGGTTCGATGATGATGCCGATGCGCCGTGCACGCGGTGACGCGACCTCGACATTATAGAGGCTGTTCGCGACGACATCGGCGATCTGCACGCCGTCCGAGCGGCGGCTGTCGGCGAGCGACGCGCGGCCCCAGCCGCCGAGCCCGGTCTGGATCGCCTCGCGGACATTTTCGAGAATTTTGGGATCGTAGCGGCCGTCGTCGATCACCACGTCGCTGCACACGCCGCCGGTTTCGGGAAGCCAGCTTCCGATCGCGAGATCAAGAAGCGCCGCGTAGAGCGCCAGATCGCTTGTCGGCTGGCCGTTGGCCGGCGGCTGGAGCCGCGCGCGTTTGGCGACGGCCACCCAGGCGCGTCCGCCGGCCCGGTCGAAAAGTTCGAGGAGATAGGCGCGCTCGGTCAGGCTGATACGGCTGCCCTTGAGTTCGCCGCGCAGGCCCGTCACGGCGCGAAAGCGCGCATGGATTTGCGCCGCGGCTTCGGGGGTAAGCATCACAGCGGCAAAGGTCATCGCACCGGCATTGAGGCCGCCCGATTCGTCGCAATAGATGGTCATGCCTGCGCCGCGCCCCGTACGTCGATCATTTGACGCGGCCGAAAAAGGCAACCGAGCGCGATCCGCCTGCCGGTACGGCGGTGCTCCAGAGCCAGCGGACGTGGGTCACGTCGGCATCGGTCGCCGCGCGCGGCGTTCCATCGGCGCCCGGGAGGGTGAGTCCCGCAAGATCGCCGAAGCTCTTGCCGCCGTCGACCGAGACACTGAAATCGGCGCGGTCGTTGGTGCCGTCGAAGGCCAGCCCCGCGGGGATCGGGTTGACGATGCGAACCCCCGTCGCCGGGCTGGGCCCGGGATTGGCGAACAGCAGCGTGACGCGCACGCGGTCGCCGGGAACGACCACGTCCGGGGCGACATAGGATTTGACGGGCTTGCCGCTGGCGACGCCGCTGATCTTCTCGAGTTCCACCGTAGAGGTCAGCGCACCCTTTTCCTGCGCGGCGACCATGGGCGCCGCGGCGCCAAGGCCCGCCGCGAGAATATATGCGATAAGCCTGCCGCGCATCATCTGGTCCTTCGAAAGGTGAAAATTGATCTGCTCAAGCAGGGCAGGGATAGCGTTTCCGCATCAGCCCGTCGAACGCCATGTTGATCGTCGTGCGGCTGCGGCTCTGCGGCGGATAGGTGCGAAGATGCGCGAGCCATTGCTCGGGGGTCAGCGTGCCGCTCTTGGGCGGGCAACTTGCCGATTTGCGCCCCGCTTTGCGGTCGGCCTCGATCCGCGCCTGATAGCGTTTGCCCGCCGCGATGACTTCGCTCTTGAGCCGGTCCGCCTCGGGCATGGCAAGCGCAAGCGGACCCAGCCGCTGCAGCGCTTCGGCGCGCTGGAGAAAGGCCGCTACGCTCATGTCGCCGGGCGACGCCGCGGTCAGAGCCAGCCAGGCGGCCAAGGCCGAAGCCATTTCGATGCGCTGCGTCCTGCCGTTCATCATGCCGCCGAAATCTCTCCCGCGCCCTGAATGCCGGCTGAATCGGCGATCGTCACGCGCCTTGTGGATGCGTGTCGCCAAAGGGGCGCGGTTTGCGCTTGATCTGCGGCAGGCCGCCAGCGTGCCCTTGAATGGGGGCGCCGGGCTTGTTCGCGTCGCTGTCGCGGCCAATGTCCTCGCCCTTGATCGCGCGGCGCGCCTCCTCGCCCGACAGCGTCTCATATTCGAGCAGCGCTCCTGCAAGCAGATGCAGCTCGTCGAGATGGTCGGTGAGCACCTTGCGCGCCGTCTTCTCGCCGTCCTCGACGAGGCGGCGGACTTCGGCGTCGATCAGCTTGGCGGTCTCCTCGGACATATTCTGCGCGCGCGAGACGCTGTGGCCGAGGAAAACCTCGTCCTGATTGTCGCGGTAGCGCAGCCAGCCGAGCTTGTCGGACATGCCATATTCCATGACCATCGAGCGCGCCATGTCGGTGGCCTGCTGGATGTCGTTCGACGCACCGGTATTAAGCTCGTCCTTGCCGTAGATGAGCTGTTCGGCGATGCGGCCGCCGAAGCAGAGCGCGAGGCGCGCCTTCATCTGCTTCATGCTCATCGAATAGCGGTCGCGTTCGGGAAGGTTCCACGTCACGCCCAGCGCGCGGCCGCGCGGGATGATCGTCACCTTGTGCAGCGGATCATTATGCTCGACATGGATCGACACGAGTGCGTGGCCCGCCTCGTGATAGGCGGTCGCCTTCTTTTCGTCCTCGGTCATCACCATCGAACGGCGTTCGGCGCCCATGAGCACCTTGTCCTTGGCTTCCTCGAACTCGCCCGACGCGATCAGGCGCTTGCCCTTGCGCGCCGCAAGCAGCGCGGCCTCGTTGGCGAGGTTGGCAAGGTCGGCGCCCGAAAAGCCGGGCGTGCCGCGCGCGATGCGGCGCAGGTCGACGTCGGGGGCGAGCGGCTTCTTGCGCGTATGGACCTCGAGGATCTTCTGGCGGCCTTCGATGTCGGGGCGCGGGACGACGACCTGGCGGTCGAACCGGCCCGGACGCAGCAGCGCGGGATCGAGAACGTCGGGACGGTTGGTCGCGGCGACGATGATAATGCCCTCGTTCGCTTCGAAGCCGTCCATTTCGACGAGCAGCTGGTTGAGCGTCTGTTCGCGCTCGTCATTGCCGTTGCCGAGGCCGGCACCGCGATGGCGGCCGACCGCGTCGATTTCGTCGATGAAGACAATGCACGGCGCGTTGCGTTTCGCCTGCTCGAACATGTCGCGGACCCGGCTGGCGCCCACGCCGACGAACATTTCGACGAAGTCTGAACCCGAGATGGTGAAGAAGGGGACGCCCGCCTCGCCCGCGATCGCGCGAGCGAGCAGCGTCTTGCCGGTCCCCGGCGAGCCGACGAGCAGTGCGCCCTTCGGAATCTGACCGCCAAGCTTTGAAAATTTGGTGGGGTCCTTCAGGAATTCGACGATTTCCTGCAACTCCTCGCGCGCCTCGTCGATGCCCGCGACATCGTCGAAGGTCACGCGGCCCTGCTTCTCGGTAAGCATCTTCGCGCGGCTCTTGCCGAAGCCCATCGCGCCCGACCCGTTATTTTTCTGAACCTGGCGGAAAACGAAGAAAGCGATGCCGAGGATCAACATGAAGGGCAGCGCCTGGATCAGCAGATAGACCCAGATATTGCCCTGATCGGTCGGCTTGCCGTCATATTTGACGCCATTGTCGTTGAGCAGCTTGAGCAGTTCGGGATCGCGGACGATATTGGCCGAAAAGCTTTCGCCGCTGTTCAGCTTGCCGGAAACGCGGTCGTCGGAGAGGACGACTTCCTTCACCGCGCCTTCCTGAACCTTTTGACGGAACTCCGAATAAGCCATCGGAGAACCCGTGCCCTGCGAGGCGCCGCCGAACATCGACGCGACGAGGAGCATGGCAAGCAGAATGCCGCTCCAGATCATCACGCTCTTCATCCAGGGGTTGCCCTGCGGTTCCTTGTCGTCCTGCATTCGGAGAATATCCCAATCAACGCCAGCATCGCGAGAAGCCGCGACCATAGGCTGCAAGATAGGAATATCCGGTTAAATGACAATGCGCCAAGCGCGATAAATTCAGCTTTTCCGCCGCGGCGCCGAGGAAATGCGCCAGATTGAGCCGTCGCGCTCGCCCGCGGCGTCGATCAACAGGCTGCCGACCATTGCGCGCCGGCCCTCGCGCATCGCCGCGATGACCGTGTCGAGGGTGACGCCCCGCAGCACGAGTCGCGGGTCGGCATGCGAAAGGCGGCGCATGACGATGCGGCGGAAAAGCTCGGGCGGATAGCCGAGATCGCGGATGACGGCCGTGTCGTCGACCTCGGGCCAGCTCGTGATCGCCTGGTCGACAGCCCAGTCGAGCGCCTCGTCGGCTTCGGCGAGCCAGCGCGCCGAGCGCGCGGCGGCTTCGGCGTCGATCGTGGACTGATAGCGCAGCGCATGGCGCAGCCGCGCCCGGTCGAAGCGCTCGTCACTGTTCGACGGGTCGTCGACGAACGGAATGTCCTGGTCGAGCGCGAGCCGCGTCAGGTCCATGTGCCGCCAGCCGAGCAGCGGGCGCAAAACCTGGCCGTTGCGGGCGCGGATCGAGGCAAGGCCGCCGACGCCGCTGCTGCGGTTGAGCCGCATGATCATCGTTTCGAGCTGATCGTCAGCATGGTGCGCGGTGACGATGAAGTCGATTCCCTGTTCGCGGCGCCAGCCGTCGAGCAGATCATAGCGCGCCGAGCGCGCGGCGGCCTGCAGCGAGCCCGCAATTGGACTATCCGGCGTCAGCGTCGCGTGGGGAATATGTTCACGCGCGCAGAAGGCCGCGACCATGCGCGCCTCTTCGGCCGAACCGCTGCGCAATCCGTGATCGACCGTCGCCGCCCGGACCTGCCCGGGCAGCAGCGAAGCCATCAGCCAGAGCAGCGCCATGCTGTCCGGGCCACCCGATACGGCGACGCCATAGTCACGGCGATGCCAGTCGGCGCCGACGAGCGCGGCGAGTTCGCCGCCGAGCCGCTCGACGGCGTCGCTGTCAACAGCCTGCTTTTGCTTTTGCGGCGGCAGCATCGTCGCGGACATCCTTCGGTGCCTTGTCGCCATAGACCTCATCCAGTTCGCGGAAGGCCTTGCAGGCGTCGGCTTTGCGCCCGAGCTTGTCGAGCGCTACTCCCATATACATCAGGCTGTGCGGCGCGCGGGGCCCGCTCGGCCGATCCTTGTAATTATTATAGAAAGCGACGGCGGCAAGGCTGGGCTTGCCTTCATCGAGATAGGCGCGCCCGAGCAGGTTCTGCGCATAGCTTGCCTGGTTGCTCTTCGGCCATTTTGCCACGACCTGTTTGAGCTGCGCCTGCGCCTCGGGATAGAGTTTGGCATCCCACAGGCGGAAGCCGTAGGTATAGGCATCTTCGGCTTCGTTGCCGGTCGCCGGAATTTCGACCTTCTTGACGAGCGCGAGCCGGTTGGCGTCGGGTTTGCTCGCGGCGGGCGTCGTCGTCGAGGGCTTTTTGGTGGTCGTGGTCGTCGACGCCTGCGTCACCGTGGCAGGCTTGGTCGCCCCCGAACCCGATGCAAGCGGCAGACTTGCCGGGGTTTCACCGCCAATGGCGGGGGCGGCAAGGCGTTTTTCCATTTCGGCCTTATAGGCGGCGAACTGCTTTTCGAGTTCGCGTAGCTGATAGCTGTTCTGCTCGGTCTGGCCGGTGAGGGTCTGAAGCTGGGCTTCGAGCGCATCGACGCGCGCGGTGAGGTCGATGACCGGGGCATTGCCCTTCGCGCGCTCGCCGGGCGTGTTGTCGGGTGCGATCTCGCCCTCGAAGAAGGCGGGGCTGCCGCCGGGGAAAACCGAGCGCTGGACCGCCCGCATTTCCTTTTCCAACCGCTCGACGCGCTTGTCGATCCCGGCGTCCTGCGCCTGTGCAACAGGCGCCGCTGTCAGCGCGATCATTGCCGCGCCGATCAAAGACCCTTGTAACTTCCTCATCTGCCGTGCGGCCCCCACCAGTTAACTATCTTGTCTCTATGCTCTCATAACGCCGCAAACGGCGGATACGCAAACCCATTTCGGCGCGCGGCCGCGTCGATCCGTCGGGAACGGAGACGAATCAGGGGCGCGCGGAGGCGCCTTTCGCCTTGGGCAGCGGCACCGTCGCGGTACTGCCGCTTCCTTCGGCGCGCGCCACGAGGTCGGCGGGTTTGAGCGAGATTCCCTTGACGAGCGTATCGGCGGGGCCGGTCGCGCCGACGTCGCGGCCGCCGACGGTGATCTTGAGCGCCTGCGGGCGGCTCGTGCGCAGCGTGAACTGCTCGATATAGGCTGCGGGAACCTCATAGGTTTCGCCGGCGTCGAGCGTCCGCCAATTCTCGGTCTTGCCGGTCGCATCGTCGAACCCGATCCACACTTCGGAAAGGCCGGTAAGCACGACGGGGGCGTTTGCCGGCACTGCCGCGTTCGGCGCGCCCGCCTTGGGGGTGCCTGCCGCCGGGGTGGCGGCAGCAGGGGCTTCTGACGCGTCGGCGTCGGCATTTTGTGCCGCGATCAGCGCCTCATCGGGTTCTACCGACAGGAAGCGCCACACGCCATAGGCCGAGACCAGCAAGAGCGCGACGATGACGAGCGTCCAGGTCAACCGTGCGGTCGGCAGGCGGGCGGGGTCGGTCGGCTCATAAGCTTCGTAGAGCGGCCGCGCGCCATATTCATCCTCGTCGAGTTCGCGGCGAAGCTCGGCGGCGATTTCGGCTTCGGGCAGATCGAGCGCGCGGGCATAGGCGCGGGCGAAGCCGGTGACATAAGTTCGGCCCGGAAGTTCCGAGAATTCCGAGTTTTCTATGGCCTGAAGATGCCGCTGGGTCACACGCGTACGCGTCGCGATGTCGGCGAGCGAAAGCCCCGCCGCCTCGCGCGCTAGGCGAAGCCGGTCGCCGGTGCGCGTGATCGCCAACTCGCCCTGCTGCGGGGCGACGTCCTCATCTGCCATTGCTGTCTCCGTGCCGGTCGCTTGCAACCCGTTTCGACCGTGTCGCCTCGTTCTCGCATTGTGGACGCGCGAAAGTCAAATGAAGTTCCGCAAACAACAGGCCGAAAGGAAGCGGATTCCGGACTGCCGGAAAAGCCGACTTGCCGAGACGAGGGCAGGGCAGGGAACATTCGCCGCCGCTCATCCGTTCCATTCTCAGTTCCCGCGAAACAAAGCGCGCGAATCCGGATGATTAGGTGTCGAAAGGAATTCATCATGTTCAAATGGGCGTTGATCTTCGCCGTGATCGCATTGCTCGCGGCCGTTCTCGGCTTTTCCGGCGTGGCCGGCGCGGCGGCCGGGATTGCCAAAATCCTCTTCTTCGTCGGCTTGGCCCTGGTTGTTCTCTTCCTCGTCCTCGGTTCGGCCGCGGCGAAGAAGATCAGCTGACAGGTCGCGACATAAGCGACGAAAAAAAGCGGGCGGCTTCAAGTCGCCCGCATTTTTTGTGCGCAATCGGGGGGGCGGCTCCTGCCGCCATCCGGCGATGGGGCGCTAGCTGTCAGAGCACATATTTGCTGAGATCTGTGTCCCCCACGACATCGGCGAGTTGCTTGTCGACATAGGCGGCGTCGATTTCGAGCGTCGTGCCGGGCATATCCTCGGCAGTGAAGCTCACTTCCTCGACAAGCCGCTCCATGATCGTCTGGAGCCGGCGGGCCCCGATATTCTCGACCTTTTCGTTCACCTCTGCCGCGAGCCGGGCGACGCGTGCGATCGCATCGGCGGTGAAGCTGAGCGTGACCCCTTCGGTCCCGAGCAGCGCGGCATATTGCTCGGGCAGGCCCGCCTTGGTTTCGCTGAGGATGCGAACGAAATCCTCCTCGCTTAGCGCCCCCAGTTCGACGCGGATCGGCAGGCGACCCTGCAATTCGGGGAGCAGGTCGCTGGGCTTGGCGACGTGGAACGCGCCGCTGGCGATGAAGAGGATATGATCGGTCTTCATCGGCCCATATTTGGTTGCGACGGTCGTCCCTTCGATGAGCGGCAGCAGGTCGCGCTGGACGCCCTCGCGGCTGATCGAGCCGCCGCGCACGTCGCTGACCGCGATCTTGTCGATCTCGTCGAGGAACACGATGCCATTGGCTTCGGCATCGGCGAGCGCGACGCGCGCGACATCGTCCTGATCGAGCCGCTTGTCCTGCTCTTCCTCGATCAGCCGCGTCGCAGCGTCTATGACCTTCATCTTGCGGCGCTTCTTGGGCAGGCCGCCCATCGCCTTGCCGAGCATGTCGGAGAGGTTGATCATGCTCATCTGGCCGGGCTGTCCGGGCAGATCGAACGGCATGCCGGGGGCGTCGGAGACCTCGATTTCGACCTCGCTATCGTCGAGATGACCTTCGCGGATACGCTGGCGGAAGCTCTGGCGTGTAGCTTCGCTGGCGCCCTTGCCCGTCAGGGCGTCGAGCAGCCGCTCCATCGCAGCTTCTTCGGCGGCCGCGCGCACCGCGCCGCGGCGGCGATCTTTCTCGAGGCGCACCGCTTCCTCAACCAGGTCGCGGGCGATCTGCTCGACGTCGCGGCCGACATAGCCGACTTCGGTGAACTTGGTCGCCTCGACCTTGATAAAGGGGGCGTCGGCAAGCTTGGCCAGGCGGCGCGAAATCTCGGTCTTGCCGCAGCCGGTGGGGCCGATCATCAGGATATTCTTGGGGCTGACCTCATCGCGTAAGTCGGGCGCGAGCTGCTGGCGGCGCCAGCGATTGCGGAGCGCAACGGCGACCGCGCGCTTGGCGTCCTTCTGGCCGATGATGTGCGTGTCGAGTGCGGCGACGATCGCCTTCGGAGTCAAATCCTTGTTCATGATATTATGCCTGAATTTCGATGGTTTCGAGCGTGGTCTGGTCGTTGGTGTAGACGCAGATATCGGCGGCGACCTGCATCGCCTTTTTCGCCAGCACCTCGGGGTCCTTTTCATAATCGGCGAGTGCGCGCGCCGCCGACAGCGCGAAATTGCCGCCCGAGCCGATCGCGGCGATGCCGCCGAGCGGTTCGAGGACGTCGCCGTTGCCGGTGATGACGAGCGTTACTTCCTTGTCGGCGACGATCATCATCGCTTCCAGATTGCGCAGATATTTGTCGGTGCGCCAGTCCTTGGCGAGTTCGACGGCCGCGCGCAGCAACTGTCCATTATGGCGTTCGAGCTTGGCTTCGAGCCGCTCGAACAGGGTGAAGGCGTCGGCGGTCGCACCCGCGAAGCCGCCGATTACGCTGCCGTCGTGAAGGCGGCGGACCTTGCGGGCGTTGGGCTTCATCACCGTCTGCCCCATCGACACCTGACCGTCGCCGATTACGACGACCTTGTCTGCGTTGCGGGCGGAGAGGATGGTGGTTCCGTGCCAGGGCGCGTCACGGTGCGCGGTCGATTGGGTCATGCGGCGCGATATGGGTAAAGCGGCGCCGAGCCGCAAGGGGAGGTGCCGATCAGGCGGCCCAGCAGAGCAGCGCGCGGGCGCCCGGCGCCATTTCAAGCGAAGATAAGTCTTCGAGCAGGCCGACTGCGCCGAACGGCAAAGGGTCGTCTCCGATGCTGCAGCCGTCGGCCAGCGGAACGAGTGTCAGGCTTTGCCCGGTCGGTCCGACAAGGTCGCGATCGAAAGGCGCCGCCAGATGCAGGAGATGGAAGTGGGGCCCATCTACAAGGCGCTTGTTCGCCGCCGGGTCGATCGCGCAATGCGGCGCGCCGTGCGACGGCGCACCGTCGACAACCGCCAGCCCGTCATCAAGGTGCAAATCGCGCGGCCGGCCATAGTCGAAGAGGCGGTAGGTGCAGTCCGCATTCTGCTGCACCTCCACCAAGGTCAGCCCGCCGCCGATCGCGTGGATCGTGCCCGCCGCATTATAGAAGAATTCGCCCGCCTGCGCCGGCCGCCAATCGACCATGTCGACGATCGATCCATCCTGCGCCGCGGCGCGAAGTGCGGCCACGTCGGCGGGGGCTTTCAAGCCGAGGCCAAGTTCGGCCTCCGGTTCGGCGTCCAGGATCAGCCAGCATTCGTCCTTGCCGCGCGCATGTCCGGCGGCGCGTGCGCGGACATCGTCGGGGTGAACCTGAATCGACAGCCGCTCGGAGGTGAACAGGAATTTGATCATCAGTGGCGCGGCATCGCCGTCGGGATGCGCGAACCATATCTCGCCGATGCGCCTTTCGCCGAAGTCGCCGAATGCCGCGGGAATGTCGGTCCGTCCCCACGGCTTTTCGACGATATGCGGGGGAAGGCGGGTCAACATCGCAATGTCATGTGTCGCGTGCGCGAGGACGTCAAGCGACCGCGCGCATCAAGCGGCGCGATTGAGCCGGTTGGGGGTGCTCCCGCCGGGCTGGTCGAGCCAGAGACCGCGCGTGTCATAGACAATCTTGTCCGATCGTTCTTCGAGCGGGATCGATTTGAACAGGTCGTGATCGACGAGCACGATCAGCAGGTCGCACTTCGCGAGTGCGGTATCGAGGTCGATGAGTTCGGATCCGGTACCGGCGAATTCGGCCGGTAGGCCGCGCGCATAGGGCTCGACGATGTCGACCTGCTTGCCGAAGCGGCGAGCGAGGGCGACCGCCACCTCGACCGCGGGACTTTCGCGGAAATCATCGATGTTCGGTTTGAAGGCGAGGCCGAGGCAGGCGACGCGCGCCTGCGGGTGCTGCGACACCAGCATTTCGGCGGCGCCGATGACATGCGCGGTCTTCGCGAGATTGACTTCGCGCGCGGTACGGATCAGGCGGCTGTGATCGGGCGCCCCATGAACGAGGAACCAGGGATCGACGGCAATGCAATGGCCGCCGACGCCGGGGCCGGGCTGAAGGATGTTGACGCGCGGGTGGCGGTTGGCGAGGCGGATCACCTCCCAGACATCGACGCCCATTTCCTCGGCCATCATCGACAATTCATTGGCGAAGGCGATGTTGACATCGCGGTAGCTGTTTTCGACGAGCTTGACCATTTCGGCGGCGCGCGCCGAGGTCGTGATGCAGGCACCGCGCACGAACTGGCGGTAGAAAGTCATCGCACGGCGCGCACAGCGCGGCGTGATACCGCCAATACAGCGGTCATTATCGACCAGCTCGACCAGAATGCGGCCCGGGAGGACACGTTCCGGACAATAGGCGATGAAGATCTCGGCGGCACCGGCGCACGCGCCTGGCACCTTAAGGTCGGGTCGCAATTCGGCGATCAGCGCGGCGACCATTTCGGTCGTGCCGACGGGCGATGTCGATTCGAGGATGACAAGATTGCCGGCTTGCAATTTGGGCGCAATCGCGCGGGCTGCCGCCAGCACATAGCTGATGTCGGGGCGATGATCGGCGTCGTGCGGCGTCGGCACGGCGATCACGAAGCTGTCGGCGGGCGCGACTTCGGTCGAAGCGGTGAGCGCGCCGCGCGCGACGACGCCCTGGACGAGCCCGTCGAGATCGACCTCCTCAATATGCACCTTGCCGCTGTTGACCGTTTCGACGACCTTCTCGCTGACATCGACGCCGGTGACGCGGCAACCCGACCGCGCGATCAGCGCCGCGGTTGGCAGCCCGATATAGCCGAGGCCGAGGACGGTAACTTGCTGGTCGGTATCAATGGGCACGCGCGACAATCTCCGCAATTCGCTGGGCGGCGAGGCCGTCGCCGAACGGATTGTGCGCGCGGGCCATCGCCGAATAGGCTTCGCTATCGTCCAAAAGGCTGAAAATTTCGGTAACGATACGGTCCTTGTCGGTGCCGACGAGCTTTGCCGTGCCTGCCGTAATGCCTTCGGGTCGCTCGGTCGTCTCGCGCATGACGAGCACTGGTTTGCCGAGAGAAGGCGCTTCCTCTTGCACGCCGCCGCTGTCGGTCAGCACGAGATCGGCTTCGGCGAGCAGGCGCACGAAATGCGGATAATCGAGCGGGTCGATCAGCGCGACGTTGGAAAGCGCGGCGAGCAGCGGCTCCATCGCGCTGCGGACCTGCGGGTTCGGGTGGACGGGAAAGATCACCGCGACGTCGGGGCGCGCGGCGATGGCTGCGATCGCCTCGGCGATCGCGCGCATCCCCTCGCCGAAATTCTCGCGCCGATGCGAGGTGACGGCGATGATCCGCTTCCTCGCATATCGTTTTACCAGCGGATCGAGGCCAGCTGCGAGCGACGGGTCTTCGTTGATGCGCGCGTTCGTTGCGAGCAGGGCATCGATGACGGTGTTGCCGGTGATGTGAATCCGCTCGTCCGGCACATTCTCCGAACGCAGCGCAGCGGCGGCGGTCTCGGTCGGGGCGAAATGCAGGTCGGCGACCGAGCCTGTGACCTTGCGATTTACCTCCTCGGGCCAGGGATGATAGATATCTCCGCTGCGCAGCCCCGCCTCGACATGGCCGACAGGTATCTTGCGGAAATAGGCGGCGAGCGTTGCTGCCATTGTTGTCAATGTATCGCCATGAACGAGAATGCGGTCCGGCCTTTCTGTGTCGAAAGTCTCGCCGAGTCCGGTGACCAGTCTCGCGAGAAGGGCATCGAGCGACTGGCTCGGGGTCATGATGTCGAGATCGACGTCGGGAATGATTCGGGCTATTGCAAGAACCTGGTCGAGCATCTCGCGGTGCTGGGCGGTCACGCAGACACGAACGTCGATGCCGTTGGTGCGCTGAAGCGCGTGAATCACGGGAAACATCTTGATAGCTTCGGGTCGTGTGCCGAACACGACAACGATTTTTCGCGCCGCTGAATGCTGTGATGAACGCAATTCCGGACTCATAAGGCAAAGGCTTTCTCGGCGATTCCTTCGCCCGCCTTAGCGCAAAGCTCTTGCCGCTGGCTTAACTTGCCACTATTCGCCCGGCCGTTCGCGGAATTCTGGTTCGAAACGATCGGATACGCCTCCCGTGGGCCGTAACACATGCCGTCGAGGGGGGCGGCAGGTGATGCATTTGTCTGTAATTTCAGAGTTCTACTCGTAAAGCCCCATATGTCCTTACTTGGTTTTCTGAAGCGCCGGCGAGGCGAAGAGCGCGGTTCGCGCGCGGCGGAGCCGCGTGTGCCCGCTGGCGAGCGAGTTTATGCGATCGGGGACATTCATGGTCGTGACGATCTGTTCGAGCAATTGTTGGCGAAGATCGAGGCCGACAACGCCGGCCGAGGCCAGGCGAAAACGACGCTAATCCTGCTCGGCGACCTCGTCGATCGCGGACCCGATTCTGCATCTGTCATCGAGCGCGCGATCCGCATCGGGGCTCCGTTCGACAAGGTGACTCTTCTCATCGGAAATCATGAGGAATGTTTTCTGTCCGCGCTTTCGGGCGACTTGCGGCGCGTGCGCTATTTTATCCGGATCGGCGGCGATGCGACCATAAGAAGCTATTGGTGCGACGATGCCGCCTATGCCGCAGCGGACTTTGAAGAGGTTGCCGAGCGCCTGCCGCATCTGGTTCCCCAATCGCACATCGATTTTCTGGGGCGCGGCGAAGATATGGTTCAGATCGGAGATTATGTGTTCGTCCATGCCGGCGTCCGGCCTGGCATCCCGCTCGATCGGCAGCAATTGTCGGATTTGCGTTGGATTCGTGACGAGTTTATCGATGGCGAGCATGATCATGGCGCAACCGTAGTTTACGGCCATACGATTTCGGATGGCGTCGATGAGGCGCGTGGACGCATCGGCATCGACACCGGCGCATATCTAACGGGCCGCTTGACAGCCGTTGGACTGGAGGGAAGCGAACGCTGGTTTCTCGACACGGCGGACGCTGAGCCCCAATAGGAGAAGCTCATTGCCGCCTTCGTCACCTCGATCCGGGCTTGGCTTAGCTGGCTCGAGCGCGTAGCTGATACCAAATCTGAATTTTGAATGGACGCATTGATGAAGCCGAAGACGAAGATGGCAAGGCTGGATGATCTGACCATTCGCCGGGCTATCTGGATGGTTGGCGCCTTTGTGGCGATCGTCGCCCTGATGGGGGGAGGGTCGCGTTATGACATCTCCTCGGCACCGCTTCTTCGCGCCGCGTCGATTTTGTTCGCGGCCGTGTCGATCGCGCTGATGCCGTCCCGGGCCTTGACCGGCCTTCGCGTTCCGCTTGCGCTGATCGCGGCGCTGGCGGTGTGGATGGGCATCCAGCTGACGCCTCTTCCGCCTAGCCTTTGGGCATCGCTGCCGCTGCGTGGGCCGATTTGGGAGATCGACCAATTGCTTGGCGCGCCCGAGCACTGGCGCCCGATCAGCATGGCGCCTTCGCTGACGATGAACAGCTTGCTGTCGCTGTGTGTTCCCTTTGCCGCATTTCTGGTGGCCGCGGCGCTACCGGCAGCCGAGCGAGTTCGGCTGTGGTGGGCGATCTGGGCTTTTGGTCTCGCGTCGGTGGTGTTCGGGCTGTTGCAGATTATGGGCGGACCGCGCAGCGTTTTTTATCTGTATCGGATTACTAATGACACGTCGCCGGTCGGCCTTTTTGCCAATCGCAATCATCATGCGCTTCTGCTTTCTATATCAATCCTCGCAGCTGGATGGCTGATATCGAACGAGATATTGCGCCGAAACGGACGCCCGCTCGTTGTCCCCGCGTTGGCCGCCAGCATAGTGCTTTTCTTACTGTTCACGCTGGTAATCGGCTCGCGGATGGGATTGATATGCGGTGCCGCCAGTACGATCATGGCTTATGCCGTCGTCCGCTGGTCCTATCGCTTTCGGGCCAAGCCGATCAATCAGGCCCGCACGCTGCAGCGGGGGCGTCATCGATCTTCGGATCGTTTCGGCGTTGCGCGGCGGATTGCTCTCAATGTCCTGCCGCTCGTACTTATTGTCGGCCTCGGAATTCTCTTCTACTTTTCCGGGCGCGACAATACGGTTGGGCGACTGTTCCAGGGTGACGGCGTCGAGGAGTTTCGCATTGCTACACTGGCGACGGTCACGGCACTGATGAAGCAGGTCTGGCTGCTCGGCGCGGGTTTCGGATCGTTTGCGCGCGTCTATCAGATCGTCGAGCCCGACGCGCTGCTGCGCGAAGCCTATTTCAACCAAGCACACAATGACTGGTTTCAGATCGTCATCGAGGGCGGCCTGCCTGCCGTGCTGATATTTGCCGGCGGCGCGATATGGATCTTGCTACAATTGGTTTCAGCCGCGCGCGCCCGCGGAGTGCCGTTGCGCGGGGAGATGGCCGAGACAGTGACGGTGGCGGCCACATTTGCTGTACTCATCTCGGGTGCGGCGGTCGATTATCCTCTTCGCGTGCCGTCTATTATGATGGTCGCGGCCATTCTTATCGTCATCCTTGTGCGTCACCGCGAGGAGGCTTTCAATACCAACCGCGGCACTAAAGCTGCTTTCGCCACCTGATGTTTCGCCCTATGGGCGAACGACTTTACCGAAGATTCTCGGCTTGAAAGAAGAATATGCCTCGTTTGCATCGCCTAATCGCATTAACTTTGCTCGGGTTGGCGGCCTGCGCTGGAAAGCAGCCAGTGGCGGTTGTCCCCGCCAGCGGGGTGACGCTTCTGGACGCGCTTCCTCAGCCGACGAGCCGCGATGCGCAACAGGCAACCCGACAGACCTTTGTTGGCTCCTTTACGGAGCTTTCGGTCGACGTGTACGGCATTCCCGATCTTCAGCGCGAGATATTGACCGACGGCGAGGGCAAATTCTCGTTCCCGTTGATCGGAACGCTAGACGGCGCTGGCAAGTCGCCCACGCAACTGGCTGGAGAGATCGAGGATAGGCTGCGTGGGCGGTTTGTTCGCGATCCTCAGGTTACAGTCAACTTCAAGGCCGCGACCAGCCCGCTTCACCTACTGTCGCAGGCCGTCACCGTCGATGGCCAAGTACAGCGCCCAGGCCAGTATCCTCTCGTTGGTCGACAGACCCTGATGCGGGCGGTATCGCTGGCGGGCGGGCTGACCGAGTTGGCCAAGCGGGACGACGTGCTGGTGTTCCGCAAGGTCGAGAACCAGCAGTATGTCGGGATCTATAACTTGCAGGCAATCAGGCGCGGCAATTACGCCGACCCCGAGATTTTTCCGAACGATGTGATCGTGGTCGGCGATTCTTCGCAGCGCCGCCTTTTTGAGGATGTGATCAAAGCGGCCACGCTTCTCAGCACTCCGCTCATTGTCCTGACCAATCTCACCAACAACAATTGATCGCGCGATCGTATTTTCTGAACGGATGATAGCGAAGATGGATACCCCAAACACCGCGCGCTCGATCGGAAGTTCGGCGAGTCCCGCCGACCGGCGAGGTGAGGCTGAGCCATATCGCGGCGGGCTTTTTGACATGCATATGGTCGAAAGAGCCTTTGTCGCCCTATTGAATCGTAAGGCTTGGGTCATCGGCAGCATTCTGGCCTGTCTAACGATTGGCTTGGCCATCACTTTCCTGATGACGCCGTTATATACTAGCACGTCGCGGATCGAAATTTCTCCCCAAGCTCCAGTGGAAACCGACGTCGAGGGCGCGCGCGAAAAGACGATTTCCAATGAGATCGCCTTTTTCAATACTCAGTACAGCTTGCTGGAATCGCGCTCGCTTGCGGCTCGTACAGTCCGAGCCGGAAACCTTCTAAACGACAAGGATTTCCTCGCCCAATACGATCTCACCGGGGGTGAGGAGGGCACACCCAACAGTGCCCAGCGCGCGCGTATGGCTGAACGAGCGGAAAAGATTTTGCTCGACGCAGTGAGCATCGAGCCGGTGCGCCAGTCGAGTCTTGTCGATGTGTCCTTCTCGACGCCTTCGGCAACGCTTTCCGCGAAGTTGACCAATCTGTGGGTCCAGCAGTTCGTTGCAGCTAATCTCGATCGCCGTTTCTCTGCAACGAGTGACGCGCGGCGGTTCTTGGAGCAACGTATCGGTTCGCTGCGCCGCAATCTTGAGGATTCGGAGCGCGAGCTGATTACCTATGCGGCGAACAACGACATCATTACGCTCGAGACCCGCAGCGACCCAGGAACAGGACGGACGATCGGTGACCGAACACTTGTTGCAGCCGATGTCGAAAAGATCAGCACCGCGCTTTCAGTTGCGCGCGACGCTCGCATTGCAGCCGAAAGCCAACTGAGCAGTTCAGTTTCGTCGACGGATCTGTCGAGCAACGCCGCAGTGAGCGCCCTTCGTCAGCGGCGCGCTGAATTGATGGCAGATCTTGCCCGTCTGCGGAAGATTTTCGGTGAAGAGTATCCCGAAATTGTCGCCAAAAAGGAACAACTTGCAGCGCTGAATCAGTCCGTGTCGACTGAAACGCAACGCTCGCGTGCGCTCAATCAGGAGAGCTATGCGAGCGCATTGAAGCGCGAGAAAGAGTTACAGGCGGAACTCGACCGGCTGACTGGCAAATATCGTGACCAGCAGCGCCGGTCGATCGAATATGCCATCCTCCAACGAGAGGTCGATACCAATCGCCAGCTTTATGACGGCCTGTTGCAGCGTTACAAGGAAATTGGCGCCGCCGGCGTCGGGACGAATAACATTGCAGTAGTCGATACGGCAACGCCATCGCCTGGTCCGTCGAGTCCCAAGCTAATCCTCAATGTTGCGCTGGCGTTGATCGCCGGGTTCGGACTGGCCGGGGCGCTGGTTTTCCTGCTCGAACAGCTCGATCAGTCGATCCGCGACCCGAGCGAAGTGAGCGACCGATTCGGCCTGCCGCTGCTGGGTTCGATTCCCAAGGTCGACGCGGACACCTTCGAAGAGCTGCTCCTCGACAAGAAGTCGATGATCTACGAAGCCTATTTCGCTGCGCAGACCAACTTGACGTTCCTTACCAATCATGGCGCGCCGCGCAGCTTCATGCTGACTTCCACGCGACCTGCCGAAGGAAAAAGCAGCTCGGCGCTGAGCTTAGCCAGCGTATTCGGTCAAACGGGCAAGAAAGTCATGTTAATCGACGCTGATATTCGCAGCCCCTCGCTCAACGAATTGCTCGACGTCGATAACCGTAATGGCCTGAGCAACTATCTGACTGGATTTGACAAGGTGAGCGAACTGATTGCTTCGTCGCCTGAATTTGGCTTTGACTATATTCTCGCCGGGCCTATGCCGCCGAACGCCGCCGAACTATTCAGTTCGTCGCGGCTCAGCGAGCTTGTCGAGCTATTGCTGCGCGATTATGACCATGTCATTCTCGACGCGCCGCCGGTGCTCGGCCTTGCCGATGCGCCATTGCTCGCGCGGCCGGTGGAGGGCGTCATTTTCACGATTGACGCCTCGAGTAGCAGCGCCCGCGCGATCAAGTCGGCGCTCAACCGCTTGCGGCAGACCGACGCACAGATTTTTGGAGCGCTCGTTACCAAGGTCGGCAGACGCAACGAAATCTACGGCTATGGCTACGGCTACGGCTACGGCTACGGCTACGGCTATGGCTATGGCGCAGACAAAAGCCGCGGCAACAGCGAGTAAACGGAGCGAACGGCGAAGCGCGGCGATTAATTATGAAGATGTCGGCTAAATTCTCTCTGCTGATCGGTTCCGGCCTGCTGGCGGCGGGCGTGGTCTGGGCTCAGTCGACTGTGATCGTCTACGAGCGTCGGGCGCCCGGCCGCGCGGCTATGATTGGTATTCCGCCGCAAGGATGGACAAAGGCGTCGCTTAGCCACGCGCTGCAGGGGGCACGGCTGGTCAAGAATCCTGAATCCGCTCCAGGGTCGTTAGAGCGCCAGTTAGCGCAGGAGGCGTTTGCCGCTGAACCGCTTGCCACGCCCGCGCTGTCGGTCCTGATCCAGTCGCTGGCTGCGGACGGGACGCAGCGCAAGTCCGAGCGACTGATCGAGCTCGCGGCGGAACTCAGCCGGCGCGACAATCTCGTTAATGCGATGCAGATTGACGAGGCGTTGAAGCGGAAGCAGACCCAACGCGCGATGGGCCTTCTCGGGCGCGCGATGTCAGTCGATTACGAAGTCCGTTATATGTATCTTGAGCGAATGGCTGCCGGCACTGCCAGCGCTGGGGCTTCCGATGTTCTAGTGCCAATGCTCGGTCGTAACCCGAAATGGAGCCTGGACTATTGGAATGCGGTTCTGAGGGTGCCAAACGCGCTCGTGCGTGCGGGCGAAATTCGGCGTCGGATCGCCGGGACCCCTTGGAATGTCAATAATCCGAGCAAGACTGATTTCGAGTTGATCGCCGAGTTGGCGAAGCGGGGCCACCCGGCGCTCGCGCGTGATATTGCAAGCAGTCTCGGCATGTCGGTGACGTCGAGCGGCGAATTGTTGGCCGGTTCGATGTTCAACCATCAGCCCCGCTTCGTTCCGTTCGAATGGGAATTGCTTCAGACCGGTGACGTGGGGGCGACGATCGACTCCAAGGCGGGCACCTTGGCGATATCCAGCCTGCCGGGCGCATCGGGCGTGGTAGCGCGCCAGCTGATAGAAATTTCCGCTCCCGGCGTCTATCGCTTGCGATGGAGCTTAGCGGGCTTGGCTGCCAATCCCGATGCGCTGCTGAAGTTTCGCCTGACCTGCGCCGAACCGACCCGAGCGGGTCCGCCGATCCCCCCCATCACGATCGGCGAAGGTAACGGCAGTGCTGTTTTGACGATCCCGACCAGCTCATGCGCATGGTATGGCGCGACGTTAGAATTCGGAGCCCAGAGTAGCTCGGTCGGCACGGACATTGCGATAGAGCGGCTCAGCCTGCGCCGTGAGTGAAGCGACTTTGGCAAAAAGGCGCAACCCAGTTCTATCTGATACCCACCCCCATGGAGAATTGCATGCGCCGTAAAATATTCGTGACCGGCACCGCCGGCTTCATCGGATTTCACTTGGCGAAACTGTTGCTCGCCGAGGGGTTTGAAGTCGTCGGGTTCGACGGGATGACCGATTATTATGACGTGGAGTTGAAGCGCCGACGCCACCAGATTTTGCTGCAGAATCAGCATTTCTCCGCTGTCGAGGCGATGCTGGAGGATCGCGAGCGGATTGACGAGTCGATCGATCAATTCAGGCCTGATGTGATCGTGCACCTCGCCGCGCAGGCGGGAGTGCGCTATTCGCTCGAAAATCCGCACGCCTATCTGTCGGCGAATGTTATCGGAACCTTCAATGTTATGGAAGCGGCACGGCGCAACCAGGTCGGTCACCTGCTGATGGCTTCGACCTCGTCGGTCTATGGCGCAAACGACGACATGCCTTTTCATGAAAATGAAAAGGCCGACACGCAGCTGACCATCTATGCCGCGACCAAGAAGGCGACCGAATCTATGGCGCACGCCCATGCACATTTGTGGGACGTGCCGACGACGATGTTCCGGTTCTTCACCGTCTATGGACCGTGGGGACGCCCCGACATGGCGTTGTACAAGTTCGTCGATGCGATCCTCGATGACCGTCCAATCGACCTTTATAATGGCGGCGACATGTATCGTGACTTCACCTATGTCGACGATCTGGTCCGCGGCATCCGGCTACTGATTGACGCTGTGCCCGAACGTCCTGCTTCAAAGGTGGAGATCGAGCCGGGAGACAGCCTGTCGCCGGTCGCGCCCTTCCGCATCGTCAACATTGGCAATAACGACAAGGTGCGGTTGCTCGATTTCGTCGCCGCGATCGAGCATTCGCTCGGGAGGAAGGCCAAGAGCAATCTGATGCCGATGCAGATGGGCGATGTTCCAGCGACCTGGGCCGATGCCAGCCTGCTCGAACGGCTGACTGGATATCGTCCGCAAACGGACTTCCGCGACGGCATTGAACAATTCGTCACCTGGTACAGGGAATATTTCCGCAAATGACGTCCGACCAGATTGCACCGCTTCCCGAA
Source organism: Sphingopyxis sp. GC21 (assembly GCF_025727575.1). NCBI lineage: Bacteria > Pseudomonadati > Pseudomonadota > Alphaproteobacteria > Sphingomonadales > Sphingopyxidaceae > Sphingopyxis > Sphingopyxis sp. GC21. The sequence goes on from NZ_CP095845.1 coordinate 825,865, forward strand.
TTCGACACTGCGTCCATCGCCGTCATCGGCTTGGGCTATGTCGGCTTGCCACTCGCCGTCGAATTCGGACGCGTCCGGCCAGTCGTCGGTTTCGATATAAACCGGGACCGCATCGCGGCGCTCCGCAATGGGCGCGACGACACGCTGGAGACGACTGCGGACGAGCTTGCTGCAGCAACCGAGCTGGTGTTTTCTGACGATATCGCAGAGCTTGCGCAGGCGCGCGTTTATGTCGTGACAGTACCAACGCCAATCGATGCGCATAAGCGCCCCGATCTGACCCCTCTCGTCAAGGCTTCGGAAACGGTCGGCCGCGTTCTGAAGCGCGGCGATATCGTGATCTACGAAAGCACGGTCTATCCAGGCTGCACCGAGGAGGATTGCGTGCCGATCCTCGAACGGGTCAGCGGCCTTGTCTTCAATCGCGATTTCTTTGCCGGCTACAGTCCTGAGCGGATCAATCCGGGCGACAAGGAACACCGCCTGCCGACGATTCGCAAGGTGACGAGCGGGTCGACCCCCATTGTGGCCGAATGGGTCGACCGACTTTATGCGCAGATAATCACGGCGGGCACGTTCCGCGCCGAAAGCATCAAGGTCGCCGAAGCGGCGAAGGTGATTGAAAACACGCAGCGCGACCTCAACATCGCCCTCATGAACGAGCTGTCGATCATCTTCGGCCGGCTCGGCATCGACACGCACAGCGTTCTCGAAGCGGCCGGGACCAAGTGGAACTTTCTGAAATTCACGCCGGGCCTGGTCGGCGGCCACTGTATCGGGGTGGATCCCTATTATCTGACGCACAAGGCGCAGGCGGTCGGCTATCACCCCGAGGTGATCTTGGCCGGGCGGCGCGTCAACGACGGCATGGGCGGCTATATCGTCAGCCAGGTCGTGCGGTTGATGATAAAGCGCGGGCTGCCGGTTCAGGGCGCGCGCGTTCTGGTGCTCGGGCTGGCCTTTAAGGAAAACTGCCCCGATATCCGCAACACCCGGGTCGTTGATGTCGTCAGCGAGTTCCAGGAATATGGCGTCAAGGTCGACGTCCATGATCCGTGGGTCGACGCGGCCGAGGCGCAGCGCGAATATGGGATCGCGCTCGCTGATCCGGCCGTGGGCGATTATGATGCGGTCATTCTAGCGGTATCGCATCGTCAGTTCCTCGACGCCGGCGCAGAAGCCCTGCGCAAGTTGGGCAATGCTTCGTCAGTGCTCATCGATGTCAAGGGCACGTTAGGATTTGGTGAGAGCGATTTGCGCATCTGAATTGTGAACCGGGTCAGGGGAAGCGATGCAGCTCCGCAGTCTCATCCAGCTAACCGCGAGCGTCGGCGCCATAGGCCTGCTCGACCGCGTTGTAGCAGTCGGTCTCGGCATCATCTTTGCGCGCTGGCTAGGCCCCGACGAGTTTGGGACTTATGCCTTTGTCGTCACCGCAATCGCCCTGCTGTGCATTCCGGCGAAGCTCGGTATCCCTGAGCTATTGACGCGCGATATTGCCGCAGCGCGCGGTGGCGCCGAGCCGCTGGCGCTGGCCGGCTCGATCGTCAAAGGGTTTGCCATCGTCGGCATCGCGGCGATCGCGATCGTGGCGGTCGGGCAACTAGTCTTGCAGTTCACGGCCGATACGCCGATTAGCCGCCTCATGAGGATAGGCCTGTGGATGGTCATCCCTTCCGCCTTTTTTGAGGTTGCGGCGGGCATAATTCGCGGGTTTGGCCGGACTATAGCGTTTCAGCTCTATGGGTCGGTCTTACTGTCGGGGGCGACCCTAGGCATTGGCGCCTCGGCGATGATACTGCTCGACCAATATACCGCAAGAATCGCGATCGAAACACGCTTTGCAGCCTTTACTTTGTTGTTGATGACATGCTGTGTCCATCTCATTCTGATCCTGCGGCGGCTATCATCTGCCGATGGCGGCCGCATCCTCGGGACGGGAGAAATCTTGTCCACCGGATCGCGCTTCATGTTCAATTCGGTTATCAATATGGCGCTGATGCGGGTCGACCTGCTGGTCCTTGGCATTCTCGCAACCGAGAAAGCCGTTGGTCTCTATCGCGTTGCTGCCGAAGGCGGGTTGTTGGTGGCGTTTGGCTATACGGCCGTGACCACGGTCCTAACCCCTGAATATGCGCGGATGCACAAGGCGGGCGATCGCGAGCAGCTTCAGAAGACTGTGCGCCACGCAACATGGTTGATCCTCCTTATTGGGGGCTTGATTGCGCTTCCCTTGATCTTCGGATCGCACCTAGTCATCGGACTGGTGTTCGGCGAATCCTACACCCCGGCAAGTTTCGCACTGTCGATCATCGCGGCAGGATATCTGGTTTCGTTCCTGTTCGGCGACCCGATCTATATATTGAACATGACCGGCCATCACGACAGAGTGACTCTGCTCGTCGCGATCAGCTTGGTTGTTTCGTTGGTGCTGTGCCTGGTCCTGATTCCGTCGCTAGGTGGCACCGGGGCAGCAATCGCGGCATCGGTGGCGTTAATCTGCTATCGTTACCTCGCCTGCCGTGCCGTCTATCGGTGGCTGGGCGTGAATTGTGCGGTGTTTGGCGGCATGGTGAGCTTTGGTAAGGCCTGTGGCGGCCGGGCATGAGGCGGCTGCCCACAGCCTGAATAGAATCGCGGCAGCAGTCCCGTTCAATGTACCGTTTCATTAGAGGATTAAATGTGACCAAGTCGCTCCACAGTTTCCGATCGTCGAGCCAAGGATTGGCGAAAGTATCGCGTTTCGTGACCAATCGGAAGCTGCACAAACTGGCGCGCGAACATCATACTGCGGGCTATCCGCAGATGGCGATCTTTTCGCACGACCATATCGGGCACGTCATCAACATTGATGGTCGTTACGAGGATGACTATCTGTGCGCAGCTTTCGGGTGGCTTGGCGGTTTCGTGGAGGATATGGGCGAATCGGTGGCGCTTGACGTCGGTGCGAACATCGGCAACCACTCGATCTTCTTCGCAAGATATTTCCGCGAGGTTCATTCATTCGAACCCAATCCGCGGACGTTCGAACTTCTGAAATTCAACGCGGCGCAGGCGGCAAATGTTATTCCGCACCGGCAAGGCCTGTCGGACGCCGACGTCGTCGGAACGCTTCACGAAAATCCGACCAATATGGGCGGCACTTTCATAGAGGTCTGTGGGCCGGATACCGTGCCGGGCACAGGCGTGCCGCTGGCAACGCTCGACAGCTTCGTGCTCAACCGGACGCTCGGCCGTATCGGTTTCATCAAGATCGACACCGAAGGGTTCGAGGCACGGATTCTTCGGGGCGCGACGGCGGTCATCGCGGCGAACCATCCCGTCATAATGTTCGAACTGTCGCCGAGCGATTTCGGACCCAAGGGATCCGAGGTCGCCAATCTCTTGGCCGGTATGGGCTATGATTTCGTTTCGGTCGAAAGAAATTTCGAATTCGGCGAATCGCGGCTTGGCCGTTATTCAGGATTTCTGTTGCGGACACTTTTCGGCGAACGACTCGAAGTGCGACCGGTCGCGCGGTTCAACCCTGGCTTTTATCAGATGATCGTCGCGGTGCATCGCGATGTGAAAGTGGCCTGAGCCACGCCGTGCCGAACCCGCGTTTCACCATCTTCACTCCCACCTACAATCGCGCGCATACGCTGCCGCGGCTATATGCCAGTATCGTCGCGCAGGAGTTTCGGGATTTCGAATGGGTGATCGTCGACGACGGATCGATCGACTATACGCGCGAATTGGTGGAAGGGTGGGCGTGCGAGGCCGATTTCCCGATTCGCTATTTTTATCAGTCGCACGGCCACAAAAAGACCGCCTATAACTATGGCATTCGCGAAGCGCGCGGAGAGTTGTTGGCTTGCTGGGATAGCGATGATGCCGCGTTGCCGCAAGCATTGCGGATTCTTCATGAGGAATGGCTTGCAATCCCCGATGCAGAACGGACCGCCTACGTCGGCATAACGGGGCTATGTGCCTATGAGAACGGAACGGTCTTTGGCGACATTTACCCCCGCAGCCCCTATGACAGCAATCCCGTGGAATCGACACTATGCGACGGTATCCGGGGCGACAAGTCGGGCTTCCAGCGCGTCGATGTCCTTCGTCAATTTCCTTTTCCCGAATTTATCGAGGGCCTCGTTCCCGAAGGCGTCGTCTGGAACGCGATCGCGCGCCATTACAAGACGCGCTATATCAACAAGGCCGTTCTGACCTATCATGTCGAACAGGATTCGATCATCAACAGCCGCAATACGGTGACGAAGATGCGCAGCATGGCGGTCGGGCGCGGCTATTACACTGCGGAGTTTCTGACGCACGACTGGCGCTGGTTCTTTCGGGCGCCGATCGAGGTTCTCAAGATCGCGGCGAACCATACGCGCTATGCTTGGCACATACGGCGGGGCGGACGAAAAGATGGCTTTCCGCCGAAGAGCGTCGGGGGATGGCTGTTGAAACTGCTCGCATGGCCTGCCGGATTTCTCAGCTTCCTTTATGACGAGTGCTGGTCGCCGCGGACTTGATCGCCCGTGACGCCCGCGAGCAACTCCGCCCACTGGGCCAGAATTCGGTCGAGCGAGTAGGTAGTTGTGACCTCGCGGGCGCGGTCAGACAGGTTTTTGCGTTGGCCCGCGTCGGCCATGAGTGATCGCAGCGCGCTCGAAAGCCGCGCGGTCTGATCGTTGTCGGGAAGCAGCAGAAGACGTTGGCCATTATGGCTGAGCTCCGCGGGGCCGGTCGGAACATCGAACGCCACCGAAGCCAAGCCGTGCGCCATGGCTTCGAGAAGGCTGTTGGGAAACCCTTCGAAGCTCGACGACATGATATAGATGTCGGCGCGCTCGTACCAAACGCCGAGATTGCCGGCGAACCCAGGCAGATATATCCTTTCCTCCAATCCCCTCGCCGAAACCGAGGCCTGCAACGCTGACTTCAATTGGCCGTTGCCTAACATGACAAGTGTCCAATCGGGATATTGATCCGCCAGCGAAGCAAAGGCGTCAATTGCGAGCTCGGGCCGTTTCCCGGCGTCCATTCGACCAACCCAGAGAAGTATGCGCGTGGATGTGTCGGCCAGCAATGACGGCGGAACAGCAGGCTCCGCGTCCGTCATCGGCAGCAGCACTGGGTTTGCGATAATCGCTATCTGACTCCGCGGTACGTGTCGTCGCAGCCAGTCCGCCGTACCCTGCGTTTGCGCGACCAGCGCCGCAGCGAACGGGTAGGTCAGGCGACGCAAAAGGCGATAGGAGCGGGGTAGAGGCGGCGCGAGAAGGGGGGGGTAGGTCCGTTCGCAAGCGATGACGGGCACCCGGGTTCCCATCGCGGCCAGAATCGCCGCGACGTTCACATGAGGTAGAAATGAAACAATGACATCGGGGCCGAGGCTCCTTATAAACCGGCGCAACATCATGAGCCGGCTTAGCCGTCCGGCGGCCGGCTCGCAATGATCGGAGAGAAAATCGAGTTGAACTGCCGCTGACAATGGATAGACGCACTCCCCGCGCGCCGAAAAAGTCGGCATCAAGGTAACGCCGTGTCCGCGCGCCGTCCACGCATTAGCGAGCAGCGCCGCCACCCGTTCTGCACCGCCTCCCTGCATTGAAGATACCAGAAATAATATTTTCATTTCAGTGCCTTGGGTTATAAATAATTAATTGGTAGTCCTCATATGAACAATCGATCACATTATCAAGGGACTCTTCCGACTGATTACCGATACTATATTCTACCCCTCATATTGGCAGTTATAATTTCCTTGCTACCATGGCCGGACATTATTCTGTCTGGAACGCGCGGCGTTCTTATTGATAGGGAGGTCTATATTCAAAAGATTATTTATAGAGATAATCTTTTGAACTATTTTCATTTCAATAGTTACGTCGACTATTTCACGTCCGAATATTCTTGGTGGTTTCTGATGAAGCTTCTGGAAGACGGCCGACTCCCTGTTGACTATGAAATTATTTTTCAGATCATATCGACGCTTTTTCTCGTCACAGCGGCATTAATTGTCTACCGCCGCGGCGGGCTGCTTCCGTTGGTCTTCTTGGCCAATCCTCTCGTTTTCGAACTGGCCTATTCGCAGCTTCGTTCCGCGTTGGCGATCAGCATCCTTTATCTCGTCTACCTGTTTTTCCGGCGGTCGACCTATATCGCGATCGCGCTATGCCTTTTTGCCGCGACGATCCACACGACAATGGTCATTTTTCTGGCAATCTACATTCTATGTATCATGACCGCTGACGAAGGCGGGCGTTTGTCGCGCTGGCCGCTGGAAGTTCGCCTTGCCCTCGTCTTGGGCGCCGGCGTCGTCATGGGGCTGGCGATCGGGCCGTTGCGGGAAACTCTCCTCAACCTGATCGGCGACCGCCGCGCCGAGTATCTCGACCTTGCGGCCAGCCCCCTCTATCTCAGCTTCTGGGTCGGGCTCCTCGGCCTGTTTCTTCTCGATTTTCGGCACACCTTCCGTTCGGTCGAAGGCCGGTTTTCGCTATTCATTCTGTCGTTGGTGACGGTGAATGTGTTTACCGGCGGCTATTCCCAACGCTTTCTGGCCCTCGGATACCCCTTTGTCATCGCCACGATTTTCCTTGCTCGACCGTCGTTGAAGTCATTCGCGATTCCGGCGCTTTCCATCTACATGGTCGCGCAATGGATCTATTATTTCAACGGCTTTGCGGGGTAATCCTGCCCGGTGCGACATGTGCTTCACATCATCACCGGCCTCGGATCCGGGGGGGCCGAGCGGTCGCTGTTCAACCTGGCCGCGGCGGGTCCGGATGCCGGATTTGTCCATAGCGTCGTCTCGCTCGCGGACCACGGTCACTACGGGCCGCTGCTGAGGCAGCGGGGCGTCGCCGTCGCGGCGTTCGACATGCCGGGCGTCGCCGGACTTCCCGGCGCACTCGTCCGCATTCGGACCCTGACACGGCGCAAGCGTCCCGACATCGTCCAAGGATGGATGCCGCACGGCAACCTGATTGCAACGGCCGCCGCCGCGATGGCGGGCCGGCCGGTCGGCCTGGCGTGGAATATCCGCCAGTCGCTTTATGATTTGCGGGACGAAAAGCTGGCAACGCAATGGATCATTCGGGCCCTGAAAGGGCTGTCCGGCCGACCCGATGCGATCCTCTATAACAGCCATCAGGCGCGTGCGCACCACGAGGCACTCGGGTTCGCCCCAGCGCACGGCCGCGTAATTCCTAACGGCTTTAATACCGGGCGATGGAAACCCGACGTGCATCGCCGCGCGGCGCTGCGCTCCGCGCTCGGCATTGGCGATGCCGCGCCGCTGGCGGGATTCGTTGGGCGGTTTCACGCGCTCAAGGATGTGCCCGCCTTCATGGAAGCGGCCGCGATCGCGATGGCAGAGAATCCGCAGTTGCATTTCGTCATGGTCGGCGACGGACTGGCACGCGACAATGCAGCGCTGACACCGCTGTTCGCCGCGCTGCCGCCGCAGCGGTTTCATGCGCTGGGGCCGCGCGACGATATAGAGGCGATCTTGCCCGCGATGGACTTTTTCTGCCTGTCGTCGATAAGCGAGGCGTTTCCGAACGTGGTGGGGGAGGCGATGGCGAGCGGCCTGCCGTGCATCGCCACCGACGTTGGTGATTGTGCGCGGCTGATCGATGGACATGGGCGGATCGTCCCGCGCGGCGACCCTGCGGCGATGGCCGCGGCGATAAGCGACCTGGCGCGGATGGATGTTGCGCGCCGCGCTGAAATCGGCAAAGCGGCTCGGGCGCGGATCGAGGCCGGCTACAGCCTGCGGGCTACTGTCGATGCCTATACCCAACTCTATGATTCGATGATGAAAAGAGACGTTTGATGTGTGGTTTTGCGGGGTTCCTCGACCGGGGCGGATTTGCCGACGGCGAGGCGGTGCTGCGGCGGATGGCCGATACGATCGCGCATCGGGGCCCCGACAGCGATGGCTATTGGGTCGATGGCGAGGCGGGGATCGCGCTGGCGCACCGCCGGCTCGCCATCATCGACCTGTCGCCCGCGGGACATCAGCCGATGGCGAGCCACGACGGTCGCTATGTCCTAAGCTATAATGGCGAGATTTATAACCACCTCGACCTCCGTCGCGAGTTGGAGGCGGCAGGCCCGATCGCATGGCGCGGCCATTCGGATACTGAGACGCTGCTCCAGGGTTTTTCCAAGTGGGGCGTTGTCGGCACCCTCGAGCGCGCGAACGGAATGTTCGCGCTCGCGCTGTGGGATCGGGGCGAACGCAAGCTGTTCCTCGCGCGCGACCGCATGGGCGAAAAGCCGCTTTATTACGGCCTGCAGGGTGGGACGCTGCTGTTCGGTTCGGAGCTTAAGGCGCTGCGCCAGCATCCCGCGTGGCAGGGCGAGGTTGATCGCGACGTGTTGACGCTTTTCCTGCGCCACAATTATGTGCCCGGCCCCTATTCGATCTATCGCGGGATCGCCAAACTGCCGCCTGCGCACTATCTGGAAATCGGCCTCGACGACGACCAGCTGCCCGACCCGGTCGCCTTTTGGGACATTGCCGAAAAGGCGCAGAACGGGCGCGCGCAGCCATTTGCGGGGGCGCCCGACGCCGCCGTCGACGCGCTCGAAGATTTGCTGCTCGACGCGGTCGGCATGCGGATGGCGGCCGACGTTCCGCTCGGCGCCTTTCTATCGGGCGGCTATGATTCGAGCACGGTTGTCGCGTTGATGCAGCGCCAATCGGCGCGCCCGGTAAAGACGTTCTCGATCGGCTTTTCCGAAGAGGAGTATGACGAAGCCCATCATGCGAAGCGGGTCGCGGCGCACCTCGGCACCGATCATACCGAACTTTATGTAACGCCGCAGGACGCGCTCGACCAGATCCCGATACTGCCTCACCATTGGGACGAGCCCTTCGCCGATTCCTCGCAGATGCCAACGCTGCTGGTCAGTCGACTCGCCCGGTCTGAGGTCACGGTCAGTTTATCGGGCGATGGCGGCGACGAACTTTTCTGCGGTTATACGCGCTATACGCAGGGCTACGACATATGGCGGCGCCTCGGCCGAATGCCACGCGCGGTTCGCAAGCTGGCCGCGGGCGCGCTGCGCCTGACCCCGGCGGATCTCATCGACGGCACCATGAAGATGGCCCCCGCGCGGCTGCGCAAGATGGCGGTCGGCGACCGGTTGCTGAAGGTGGCCGACATTCTGGATGTCGAACAGGCTGAGGATTTCTATCGCTCGCTCGTTTCGCATTCAAAGGACCCGGCCGCGCTGGTGCCGGGCGCGCATGAACCACCTACAATTCTCACGACGCCCGACCACGATTGGCCCGCCCAGGGCGATTTTCGCGACCGGATGATGTATCTCGATATGCGCTCCTATCTTCCCGACGACATTTTGGTGAAGTTGGATCGAGCTAGCATGGCGGTCAGTCTGGAATCGCGCGTGCCGCTGCTCGATCATCGCGTCGTCGAATTCGCGCTTTCCCTCCCGCTGAAATACAAGCTGCGCGGCGGTGAAGCGAAGTGGCCACTTCGCCAGTTGCTTTATCGTTATGTCCCGCGCGAAATGATGGAGCGGCCCAAGATGGGATTCGGTGTTCCGATCGAACACTGGCTGCGAGGCCCGCTTCGATCGTGGGCCGACGACATGTTGGCGCCCGACCGCCTGAAGCGCGAAGGTTATTTCAACGCCGATGCGATCGGCCGCCTATGGTCCGATACGCGTAGCGGCCGACGCCGAATGCACTATTATGTGTGGGACATATTGATGTTCCAGGCGTGGCTGGACGCTCAATCGACCGCTTGAAATTCGGTGTGGCATCGTCCGGCTGCATATCCAAACGTTCAGCGGCGGCGATTTTCGGTTTCGCGGTAGATTTCAAGATGCCGCATGGTCACATCGCGGATGTCGAAGAAGGCCTCAGCGTGTTGTCGAGCGGCTTTTCCCATAGCAACACAGCGATCGCGGTCGAGAATCAGCCGTTCGAGCGTGTTTGCAAGCGCCGCGGCATCCTTGGCCGGACTAAGAAGTCCGGTAACCCCGTCGATGATCGCATCGCGGCATCCCGGAACATCGCTCGTTACCGACGCGCGCCCCGCAGCCGATGCATCTATGATCGTCTTGGGAAATCCCTCGCGATAAGAGGGGAGGGCGACGATGTGGAGCGCCGCCAGCATCGACGCAATGTCTCGCGTATAGGGCCGCCATTCAATCGCGCCGTCGGCAACCCAGGCATCGAGTTCAGCCGGCGTCACCGAGGTCGGATTGATCGGGTCGGGATCGCCGATCAAAATGAAACGGGCATTGTGGCCGCGGTCGCGAATTTGCGTGGCGGCTTCGACAAATTCATATACACCTTTGTCGCGGAGCAGGCGGGCCGGGAGGCCCACGATGGTGGTTGAGTCAGCAGGATGAGGGTGCATTGGGATCGCGCCAAGATCAACGCCGGAGCCGCCAATCATGTAAATGGTCGCCTTGTCGAGTCGTGCAAATTGGACCATCCGGGCGTCGTCGCGGTTCTGAAAGATGAAGCTGGCGTCGCGGCGGTTGAGTCCGAGGTTCATGAACCGGTTGATAAGGCGGCGCAGCATCGCCTTCGACCGCGTTGTCGCACCCGTATAGACATAGCCGAGCCCCGACACGGCACCGACGATCGGAATACCAAGAATCCGCGAGGCGATTCCCGCATGGAGGATACATTTGAGCGCGATCGCGTGGATAACCGCAGGGGCTGTGCTCCGAGCGATATGAAATGCGCTGGTGAAGGTTCGAATTTCGGCCATTATCGCCATACCGCTGCGATCGATCTTCCACTCGACCCAGCGGGCCCCGCACGCCTCGATCGTCGCCACCGCCGGTGAGGCGGGACAGGCAACGACCGCCTCATAGCCGGCCGCGATCGCGCCTTCGACCAGATTCAACCGGTGCGACACGAAGAAGGGGGCGTCGCCGACGAAGAAGAGGATCGTATTGCGGAGGGGTGTCATCGGGTCAGGGCCGATCAGGCGCCGCGACACGGTCGCCGCCGCCGCGTCCGCGCGCAGTCGCAAGGATGATGCGAAGATCGAGCAGCAAAGATCGCAGCATCTTGTATCGATAGTCGGCCCGCGCCAGCACAAGCGGCTGACTCATATCGATTGCACGTATCTGGGCATAGCCGGTGATACCGGGCTTTAATGTGTAAACACCGAGCGCTTCGCGCGCTTCCACGAGCTCGGTCTGTGAGTAAAGGCAAGGGCGGGGCCCCACGAGCGTCATCGTTCCGCGCAGCAAGTTGATGGCCTGCGGCAGCTCGTCGAGCTTCGTCCTGCGGAGGAAAGCGCCAAGCCGGGTAACCGCGCTCGCGCTGACCTCGTGCGTTCCGGCCGAGGCGGTACCGTGTTTCATCGTCCGGAACTTATACAGGGTGAAAGGTGCTTGCGCGGCGCCAACGCGCTCCTGCGCGAAAATTGCGGGACCCGGGCTATCGAGTCGGATGGCGACCCAGATCGCAGCAAAAACCGGAGCCAAGAGCAGCATGATTGCCAGCGCTACGCCAATGTCCAGCATGCGGGTCAATGCGCGATAGAGCAAAGCATCCGAAAGATCGTCGGTCAGGATTTCGGGATGAGGCAGAGCATGCGCCGGCCCGAGTGCATAATCCGCGAGGCTTTGTGCCGAGGTGGTGGGCTTGAGCATCTTGAACATTGCGAAAAAGGCGCTGCCCACCGCGGGACCGAACGCTGCGAGCATGCGCAGCTTTTCGCCAAAATAGCCGCCATCGTGGAAATATCCGATGTGGACGTTGTCGAGCCGCTTCCCGACCAACTCACGGATCGCCTGTACTCCCATCGCTTTACTCACCGCATAGGGCGACTGGTCGTCTTCGTCGAGCGAGAGGATTGATGCAATATTGAGAAAGCGACGGCCGTTCATGCGTTTAAATTCATTTGCGATCCGCATCGCGAAATCGACGTTTACCTCGATGAAATCGGCGAGCGATCCACGCGTGTCGTTGTTGCGGACGGCGAGATGGACAAGGGTGTCGCACGCAGTCAGTCCCGCGAGCGCGTCATAGCTAGCGACTTCCACGTGAGGCTGATCGGTAAACAACTTACGCAGCGTATCGAGGTCGCGACCGACAGCGAGCACAGTACGGCCCCCGCGTGCGAGTAACGGCACAAGATGCCGACCCACATTCCCAGAGGCTCCGGTGACAATGAAATCATAGGGACGCAAAGAGGCGATTGTCATTATGCTTCTTCGAAGGCTGGACGATCGGAACGGCAGCCGAGGTGACGGGCAATGGGCGTCCAACCAGCCGTGCCGCGGCGTGTCAACCGCTATCGCCTGGCCCGACTATTCGACGCTTTTGACATGATGATCGCCAAGGAGAGTAGCCCACTGGCCGCCTGCGGCGTATTCTGGAACAAGACGACCGATAATCTGCATCGCCGCAACGGCGTCGCCGGTCCCGCGAATGGTGGTGTCGAGTTCCTTCAGCATCGCGTCGAGTTCGGGCCATTGCAGCAATCGCTCGCGCGCCCGCATGATCCGGGGGTGGTTCGTAGGTTCGGGATTATTGCCGATCAGTAGCTCTTCATAAAGCTTCTCACCCGGCCGCAGCCCTGTCTCGACGATCTCGATGTCGCCATCGGGGTGATCGGCGTCGCGTATGTTGAGCCCCGAAAGCCGGACCATCGCGCGCGCCAAGTCTGCGATCCGAACCGGTTCCCCCATGTCGAGTACAAACACCTCGCCCCCCTTTGCCATTGCGCTCGCCTGAATGACGAGTTGCGCGGCCTCAGGAATAGTCATGAAATAACGCGTGATTTCGCGGTGCGTCAGCGTCAGCGGTCCGCCAGCTGCAATCTGCGCTTTGAATAACGGTACGACTGACCCGCTGGAACCCAGAACATTGCCGAATCGCACCATGCTGAAGATCGTCCCCACGTCCGGGTTGGCGGCGCGCGCCTGCAGGATCAACTCGCAAACGCGCTTCGACGCACCCATGATATTCGTCGGCCGCACCGCCTTGTCCGTGCTTATCAATGTGAAATTGGTCGCCCCAAATTCTTCGGCCGCCTCGACGCTGTACAGCGTTCCCATAATATTGTTACGCAAGCCCGAAATCGGATTCGCCTCGACGAGGGGAACATGCTTGTAGGCGGCAGCATGGAACACTGTTTCGGGGCGATGCCGATTGTATACGCGACGCATCGCCGAGCGTTCGGAGACGTTCGCCAGTTCAAGCTCGAGCGGAACAGTTTCGCCCAGTGCGCGCATCATCGCATCGAGCTCGCGTTCTATTGAATAGAGTGCGAACTCGCTCTGCTCAAGAAGCACAAGCCGCGCCGGGCGACAGCGAACCATCTGACGACAGAGCTCGCTGCCGATCGAGCCACCGGCACCCGAGACGAGAACGCGTTTCCCAACAATTGTCCGACTCATAAGCAATTCGTTTGCCGCCACCGCTTCGCGGCCCAGCAGTTCCTCTATCTGGATCTCGCGCAGATCGCTGACGGTGATGCTGCCATCGATGACGTTGGTCAGGCTGGGGAGCGACCGGACATAGACGTCCTCACCCTGCAACTCTTCGATAATCTCGCGCCGTCGCGCGCGCGACGCGCTGGGAATCGCCAGCAGAACTTCGTCGGCGGCGGTATCCTGGAGCACTTGGCGCAGCCGGAAAGACCCAAAAACCCGTACGCCGTCGAGCCGCTGGCCGTCAAGCCGGGCGTCGTCATCGACGAAGCCGACAAGATCCACCTTCGGCTCGTGGCGCAGCGACAGCGCCAGCTGCTGGCCGGCGCGCCCCGCGCCGTAAACGAGCATGCGTCGCGCATTAACATCGACGACCTTCAACAAGTCAAGCAATGCGAATCGAATGGCGATGCGGCTTGCGGCGAGCAGCAGCAGGAAGATGATCGGATGCAACACGCTGAGCGTACGCGGCACGTCGGGGAGTCGGAACAGCACGCACACCACGAGAAGCGGAATCATCAGGAGTCCGCACGCGACCGCGAGGTCCGCCACCGTACGCGAGCCCGAATAGCGGATCAGCGAACGATACACGCCCGATCGCCACGCGATAGGATACCAAAAAAGCAACGCGCAGGCGGCGAAGCTCGCAATCGGACGCGAGAACAGTTCCCACACGCCGAGCCGGAGCGAAAAGGCGATCCACACGGCCATGAGGCAAAGTACGCCATCGATCATGACAGCTGCAGCCTGGCGCTGGACGCGCGGACGATCACCGATGAAATTCAGGGTCTGCTTCCGCAGGCGGCGCCAATAGTCATAGTCTCGAAATGTCATCGTACGGGCAAATCCTCGCAGGCGCGATCTCGGGGGGCTGCCAGAGAGGCCCCGACAAAGGTTGCGCGCCGCAAGCAGAACGGCACGACAAATACTTTGGTTCCTGTAAAAGCAATGCCATAGACGTTCAACAAGTGATGCGTTCAATCCACCCTTAGCTCTTTGGAAACTATCGCGTCTGTTCAGGGGGGCGTACGCGATCGGCGCGCGACATGGGCGTTTCCCGAGGCAAGGCGAGGTATGCCACGCGAATCAAATAGGCGGTCGCTCATACTGTTGATGACCTTGGTGCCCATCACCGTTGCGTTTTGCCCGACCGAAATGCTCTTCGCCGCAACAGGCTTGTCGAATTCGATCAGATTCTCGCGCAAATCTGGCGCAGTGGCATCCCATGCGGAGATGACATAGACGGTTGGCGTCGCTACGCGCACAAAAAACTTGTTATTTTGGATACGCGGCGCCTTGCCGCCAAAGTAGGCAGCGCTTTCATAAACGCCAAGTAGCATCATGTGTTCGAACACCGCATAGTCGCCCAAGAAGACAAAAGCGTTGGGGCGGTTGGCCGCATGCAGGTCGATTACGCTATGGCTGACTTGAATCTGCGGCGCATGAGCACCGCAGATGAAGGATGCGCTGCCGTCTGATCGGATCCCGCGGATCACGATGCCCGCGGCGGCACCGCCGTGGACATAGATGCACGGGTGACGGTCGGACGCGCCATTGTCTACGCACTCGAATGCCGGATCGACGATTCGCGTCGGACCGGCGCCATAGCCGATATCGATCGATCCGCGCTTTGGCGGGGCGTCGGCGCGACTCGTGTAGGGTTGGCCCGACCAATTACGGATTTTCGGCCTCATGATTGCCACATCGTCGCCGAAAGATTCGATCGCGGCCCTTTTGTTGTCATCGAATATGCAATCGACGACGTCTATCTCTCGCACCCCGTTGACGCGTGTGATCAATAGTCCCGGTCCCTGATTGCCATCAAAGAGTACATTGCGTATCGCGATGTTGCGTATGCGATCGCGGGGACGCGACGGCAGGTCGTCGGGTTCAAGGTTTATGCCTGCGCAGGGGCCGTTGCCGCTGTCCCAAAGTCCGTGGGTCAGGCCAAAGCGACCGCCCTCGATTGAGGCTTCGACGCTTTCGATAACTGAAAGTCCCTGCCTGAAATTATTCAGCGCCGCACAGTTTTCGAGGCTCCAGCGAGACGGGACGTCGGCCGTGGAGAACGCGCCGTTCGGACCGGTGCCGTTCCCCTCGGTGCCCGCGTAGATCAGGAAGCCGTCGCAGGTTCCATTGACTGCCTGGACATTCCGGAAAGTCCAGCGATGGCATTTGTCGACCACGATCACATGCGCTGGATCTTCCGCCGGGATCCGCTTATCTCGATTTCCGTCGCAGATCATGTCCACAATCAGGAAGTCGTGGCATCCGACGACATAAAGTGCTGATCCGCCCCATCCGGTTGCCGCGCCGTCTGCAAGAGTAATCCGGTAACCGTTGCCGTTCAGCGTGAAGTTCGATTTCCAACGAAGCAGCAATTGTGACGGCACGACATAGTCGCCGTCTAGCTCGCCATCGATGCCATTGCCGAGCGCGTCGAGAAAGCGCTGCAAAAGCTGGAGCGAAGTGTCGCCCCGCTGGCGGAAGTCCGTGGGCCGTATCATCTGTGCGGGTATGCCTTTTGTGGCGTCATAGCGGAGCACGATAGAACTGGCGAGACTGCGGGGTATGGAAACACCGCAGGTTTGACCTTCCTGAGTCGCAGGATTGCCGCTCCCGACGCTGGTATGCTCCGCGCGAAATGGTTTGACATGCATTTCTTTTCAGCGTGATCGCTCGCGAAGGGCGGGCACATCGTCCTTCGCGAACGGATCCTGGACGACATCGCACAACATTATGATGGCGGACAGCGGCGACAGGCTTCAAAGTCTCGCCAAACGAAGCGAAACGCATTCCGCCGAACGAGCTTCTTGTAAAGGTTTAGCTGCTCGACGCAGGTCGGCGGTACGAGCAAATATCGTGACCAAGGGCATATTGCGGCGGAGGGGTGCGCTATCTCGCCCAACGGCGGCTCCGTCATGTCATCAGGTGAGCGCTTGATCCAATCGCATTTAGCCGGCCGACGCGTCGCCATAGCCTTCAATATTGTTAGATTGCCATCGCCAGCTACTGGTGCACATCGCGTCGATATCGAGCGCTGCTCGCCAGCCCAGGAGTCGTTCGGCCTTGGCCGTTGCTGCATAGCTGCTTGCGACATCGCCTGGGCGGCGGGGAGCGATCTGCGCTGGAATATTTCGTCCGCAGGCACGCTCATATGCAGCGACCAACTCCTTTACCGTGATACCGCGACCGGTTCCAACATTGACCACCTCGCAGCATGGTCCCTTCTCGCTGTAGTCGAGAGCGGCCAAATGGGCGTTAGCGAGATCAACGACATGAATATAATCGCGCTCGCCGGTACCATCGCGCGTATTGTAATCGTCACCAAATATTGCCAGGCTGGCCCGGCGTCCGACCGCAACTTGCGCAACGAACGGCATCAGATTGTTCGGTATGTCTCTCGGATCTTCTCCGATTAGGCCAGAATCATGGGCGCCAACCGGATTGAAATAGCGAAGCAGAACCGCCGAGGCGGTGGGGTGCGCTGCTGCCCAGTCCCGGATCAACTCCTCCACTATCGCTTTCGTGCGGCCATATGGATTGGTGGGATGCACAGGATGCTGTTCGTCGAAGGGGAGATACTGGGCCCTGCCGTAAACTGTTGCGGATGAAGAAAAAATAATCCTGTGGCACTCAGCAGCGTCCATGGCCGCGAGAAGGTTCACTGACCCTGCAACGTTGTTAGCGTAATATAGCAACGGGTTTTCACTTGATTCACCCACTGCTTTGAGGCCCGCAAAATGTATCACGGCGTCTGGTCGAAATTCTGTAGTCGCTTGCATCAACGCGTCCCCGTTGCAGATATCTGCTTCTACCAGGCGGATATCGCGATTCGTCAGTTGGCGTACGCGGGCGAGCGCGACGGGCGAACTGTTCGAAAAATTGTCGAAGACGCAGACTTCATGACCCGCCGCCAGGAGCGCGACAAGTGTGTGGCTGCCGATATAACCCGCCCCGCCGGTGACCAACACTTTCATCGGAATTGTTTACCCTCAACATTTAGGTGGACATATAATTCCATCGGCAAAATCGTCGAGTCAACTGCCTGGCTTTCGCTGCGGTTCTCCAGGCGATGAATATATTCGACTTCAGCGAGAGCTTATTCGCCTGAGCCGCCGCGCTGGACAAAACCCGGGCGGGATGGGACAGCGGCAAGAGAATCAAGTGTCATATTAGAGGACAGGCCGACGCAAATGATAACGCATCAAATTTTGAAGCATTTAAATTTTTCTTGGCGCTCAAGATGTGCTGCGTTTTCGTCGCCCCCAAAAGGCTTTGCGCACGCCGCCTCGATTCTGGAGTTCTCTTGCTGATGCCTAAGCATTTGTCTGCGCAGAATATTGACCAAAAAACGGTTGAAGGGTTTGGAGAAGAATGGGCGGCTTTCGATCAGACGGCGCTAGACGAGGCAGAATGGCGTCAACTCTTTGAAGGATATTTTGCCATTTTTCCGTGGGAGGCGCTTCCCGCTGATGCTTCTGGCTTCGACTTGGGGTGTGGGTCTGGTCGGTGGGCGAGGGGCGTTGCGACCCGGGTAGGAACGCTTCATTGCATTGATCCGTCCAAAAAGGCGTTGCACATCGCCAAGCAGGCCCTTGGCGCATTCATCGGTGTCGAATTTCACAATGCTGGCGTAGATAATATCCCTTTACCTGACGCGAGCCAAGATTTTGGATATTCTCTTGGTGTGCTTCATCACATCCCTGATACCGAAGCCGCAATGCGCTCTTGCGTCGCAAAACTGAAAACGGGAGCGCCGTTTTTAGTCTATCTATACTATGCGTTTGACGATCGTCCGGTTTGGTTTAGAGCTATTTGGAGGGTGAGTGACTTTGCGCGCCAAATTATAAGTAGAATGCCGTTTATGGTGCGAAAGTCTATGACTAATATTCTCGCATGCATTGTCTATTGGCCGCTGGCCCGTATCGCCATGATAATGCAGAAGATGAATTTTGATGTGGAGGCGATGCCTTTGAGCTTTTATCGCGACCAGAGCTTTTACACCATGCGCACCGATGCACTTGATCGATTCGGGACTAGGCTCGAGCAAAGGTTTTCGAGATGTCAAATCCAGCAGATGATGGAGGCGTGCGGTTTGTCAGACATTCGTTTTCGAGAAACTGCTCCATTTTGGGTTGCTTGTGGCATTAAGAAATAAAACGTTCTAATGGCCGTGCTATCGAATTTCAGCTCGTTCTGAAAAATAGATTGTTTTGCAACTCTCATTTGCAAACGAAGGTGTTATCGAAAACACTTCGGGCACATGTTTTATAAATGCCTCGCGAGTGGTGCTCGTTTGCGCTACCATGGCGCCGCTGACCAACCACATTAACGTGTCGGCAAATTGCGCGACCAGCGACAGGTCGTGGAGCACCGCGACGACCGTGCGGCCGTCGGCGGCGAGCGAGGCAAGGCATTCCATCACGCGATATTGATTGGCGGGATCGAGCGCCGCGACCGGTTCGTCGACGAGCAGGACCGGCGTTTCGGCGGCAAGGACGCGTGCGAGGCAGGCGAGAGCCGCCTCGCCGCCCGACAGGCTGGTAACGCCGCGGTGGGCCAGATCGGTGCAGCCGGTGGCGGCCATTGCGCGGTCGACGGCTGCCTTGTCCTCGGCCGAGAGTCGGCCCGGCGCAGCGCCATAGGAAAAGCGGCCGAGCGCGACCATATCGGCGACGCTGATATCCCAGGCGAGTTCGTGCACCTGCGGCAGATAGGCAAGCCGCCGCGCACGTTCGGCGGGGCGCAGTGCGGTGAGGTCGGCGGTGCCCATGCGAATCGTGCCCTGCGTCGGCACGACGCCCGCCATCGCGCGAAGCAGCGTCGATTTGCCTGCGCCATTGGGGCCGACGATCGCGGTCAACTGTCCCGGTGCGAAGCGGGCGCTGATGTCGGCGATGAGGGGGGTACCCTGCGCCTCGACGCGCAGCGCCTCGATGATCAGATCGTCAGTCATGCGCACCTCCACGGCCGCGGCGCAGCACGATGAGCGTGAACATCGGCGCGCCCGCGAGCGCGGCGACGACGCCGAGGCGCAGCTCATTGTCGGTTGGCAGAATACGCACGACGAGATCTGCAAGCACGAGGAGCAGCGCGCCCAGCCACGCCGAAGGCGCCAGGGTCCGCCCCGGATCGTGCCCCGTCCACGGGCGAACCAGATGCGGCGCGACGATCCCGACGAAGCCGACCGCGCCGGCGAGCGCCACCGCAGCGCCGGTCGCGATTCCGGTTCCGGCGACGATCGCGATGCGGGTGCGGCGGGCGTCGAGGCCATGCGCGGCGGCAGCGGTCTCGCCAAGCGTGAGTAGCGACAGGTTCGCGCGCTGGGCGAACAGGAATAGCGCGCCGACGAGGATCAGCGGCGCTGTCATCGCGAGATCGGCGAGCGACCGGTTGGCGACCGACCCGAGCGTCCAGTTGACGAGATCGGAGAGCGAAAAGGGGTTGGGCGCGAAGTTGAGGATCAGCGCCATCAGCGCGCCCGCGAGGCTCGAGAGGCCGACGCCGACAAGGATCAGGCTCGCCATGCCCTGCGTCCGCACCGCCGCCGAGGCGAGGAGCAGGGTCGCGAGCGCGGCGCCCGCGATGGCGCCAAGGGCAAGCGCCCAGGGAAATAGCGCCGCGAGCCCGAAATAGAGCGTCAGCGTCGCCCCGAGCGTCGCCGCCGCCGAGACGCCGAGGATTCCGGGTTCGGCGAGCGGGTTGCGCGTCAGCCCCTGCAGCGCGGCGCCGCAGAGGCCGAGCGACGCGCCGACGACCGCGGCGCTGAGCACGCGCGGCAGCCGGATGTCGGCAAGGATGATCGTCGCGGCGGGGTCATGCCCGCCGAGCCAATCGGCGAATAGCGTCGGCGACACGCCATCGGGGCCGGTTGCCAGCGCGAGCAGTGCGGCGAGCAGCAGCAGCGCGGCGAGGGTCAGGTTGAGGCGCGTCATCGCATATCCTTTCGCGCATCGGCGAGCGCCTTGACCGCGTGCCCCGTCAGCCAATTGCCGCACGAGAGCCAGCCACCGGGCACCTCGACATCGCGGGCATGGCGCGTGGCTTCGGCCACGACGGGGTGGCGCGAGGCGGTCCAATAATCCTGCCGATAGCGCGCGCTGTCGAAAAAGGCACGGAACACGAGATCGGGCGGGCGGCGCACCATCTCCTCGATCGGCAGGCTGCCCCAGCCGGGGCGGGTGCGATAGGGGGTGAAGCCCGCCGCTTCCATGACCTCGGCGACCAGTGAACCGGGGCCGGTCGTGACGTCGCCGGGGGTGATGTAAAGCGCGGTGCCCGCGTGCCCGCCGCCCTGGTGCGCGGCGGCGACCTCGGTATCGAAGGCCTTGACCAGCGCCGCGGCGCGCGGGCCGGCGCCGAGCGCCGCGCCTGCCCGGAGCATCTGGCTTCGGACATCGGCGAGCGTGCCCGCATAGCCGAGCTGCACGACCTTTATCCCCATCGCTTCGAGCTGGCGGTCGAGCTTCGCGCTGCCGCCATAGGAGCGCACGACTACCGCGGGGCGCAGCATCGCAATATCCTCAAGCTGCGGGCGTAGCCGCGGCAGACCCGCGGCGCGCGGTGCGGCAAAGGCGCTGTCGCTCGCCGCCTCGAAGGATATGGCGCGGATGCGCTCCTTGGGCACCAGGCCGAGCAGCATCTGGTCGGCGCAATAATCGATGCTGACGATGCCGTGACGGGCGGGGAGCGGCGCGCGCGGCTGGCAGGCCGAAAGGGCCGCCAGCATCGCGAGGGCCGCTCCCGCGCGCATCAGAAGGCCCAGCGGACCCCGACATAGGCCGAGCGGCCCGCAGTGCCATAGCCCGCCACCGTGTGATAATCGGTGTCGAACAGATTCTCGATGCGGCCATAGACATCGATTCCCGCGAAGAGCGGGTAGCTCGCGCGCAGATCGACCAGCCAATAATCGTCCAGCGTCACATTGTTCGCGCGATCGTCGAAGCTCTTGCCGGCATAGCGCGCGGCGACCGACAGGTCGGCGCCAGCAAAGGCGCCGCCGGGCGTCCAGCCGAGTTCGGCATTGGCAAGATGCTTGGGGCGCCGCGCCAGCCGATTGCCCTCGTAGACCGAACCGGGGGTGCGGTCGGTCGCGACGACGAGGCTGTAGTTGGCGCTGAAGCGCAGGCCCGGCGACAGCTGCACCGCACCCTCGACCTCGACTCCCTGGCCGCGCGCGCGGTTGATATTGTCGTAAGTGCCGAAGGGACGGTTGCCTGTCGCGCAGATCGGGGGCAGGGGATTGGGACCGGCGGGACAGCTCACGAAATCGATAAGATTGCGCGTGTCGCGGCGATACCAGGCGATGTCGATGAACGCGCGCGGTGCGGCAGCGATGCGGACCCCGACTTCATAGGCGCGGGCGCGCTCGGGCTGCAGATCGGGATTGCCGTAGGCGCCTGCGGTATCCGAAAGCTGGAACAGCGTCGGCGCCTTGAAGCCTTCGCGATAGCTCGCGCGCAACGTGACATGATCGCCGAGCTTCTGCCCCGCATCGAAGGCGAGGCTCGTCGCGCCGCCGAAGTCGCGGTGATTGTCGCGGCGCACCCCCGCGGTCAGCGACAACGTCTCGGTCGGCTTCCCGACGATCATCGCCCACAGTCCGGTGGTCGCGGTGCGGCCGCTGTCGCTCGAAAAGGCGTCGGCGGTCAGCGAGCGCGTCCATTCGCGTTCGGCGCCCGCGATCAGCCGCACTTGCTGTCCGCTTGCATTGCCCGCGGTCAGCCAGTCGATGCTGTACGAAAGCCGCTCGCTGCGCCCGCGCGCCTTGAAGCTCGGATCGCTGCCCGCCGCCGGGTCGAAATTGTCGCGGTTGATGTCGGCAAAGCCGAAGGCGAGCTTGTGCGAGAAGCCGGTCGTGCTGTCGTTGCCGCCGGGGCGGTGCTCGACCGAGGCGGCGGCATAATGTTCGCGCGTCTTTTGATATTCCGCGGTGTCGCCGAAGCTGTAGGTCGGCGGCGCGAAGCCGTCGAGGTCGACGCGGCTGTCGGCATACAGGCCGAAGGCGCGGAAGGTCAGCGTATTGCCGATCTCGGTCCGGTTGGTGAGGTTGAGCGCATATTGGCGGTATCCGTCGCGCTCGGTGCCGACCGCGGCATTGCTGATCCCGTCGGTGCGGACATAGCCGCCGCCGAGGCCGAATTGCGACGCGCCGAGATCGGCGCGGAGCTGGCCGTTGACCCGCGCCGTATCGCGCGCGCCATATTCGGCGCCGATCCGGCCGCTCGTGCCGCCGCCGACCACGTCGGGCTCGGTGGTCGAGATGGCGACAACCCCGCCGATCGCCTGGCTGCCCCACGGCAGGCTGTTCGCGCCGCGCAGCACCTCGATGCGGTCGATCGCGCCGAGCATCAGATTGGCGAAGTCGAAGCCGCCGCCCGGCGAGGAGGGGTCGCCGACGCGCACCCCGTCGATGACGACCAGCGTCTGTTCGCCCTCGGCGCCGCGGATGCGCACATTCGATACGCTGCCGAGCGTACCATATTGGGTGATGCTGACCCCGGGCAACCGCGCGATCAGATCGGCGGCGGTGCCGTTCTGGGCGCGGCGGATGGCGGCGGCGTCGATGATCGAGACCGAGGCGTTGCTTTGGTCGGCGCCGAGCAGATCGCCGACGACGGTGATCGTCGAACCATCGGGATCAGCGTCCTGCGCCGATGCGGGCGAGGCTGCGGCAACGGCCACGAGCGACAAGGTGGATTTCCAGAAAAATGACTTCACGAGTACCTCCAGCGTAACGGCTTGCCGTCACGCGAGGATCCTCGCCTGCGCCCGGTGCACCCCGCCCGCGTGCAGATAACGGCGACGCCCTGGCAGGTCTCCTGGCTCGCCGGGTCAGCGGTGGGATGCGGCCTTCCCGGAAGACAAGCTTCCAGTGGCATGATTGCATCCACCTCGCCGGACTACAGTTGCGGGGGCAGCGCCGGATCGACCGGTCTTCCCTTTTCATGCCCGTCACCGGGCAACCCGAGGTCACGGTGCGGGCCGCTAGCAAATGCGGAAGCGCGCTGCAATCGCCAATTCGCGGGCCGGGCTTGGACCGGCGCGCCGTGTTTCAGGTAAAGTCGGGGTTGGCCGCGGCTGGCTCAGTGACTGGCTCGGCTGGGGCTTTCTTGTCGGCGGCGGCAGAACGGCGGCCCCGAACGGTCCGGGCGACGAGGAGGGTCGCGAGCGGCCAGACGATCGTGTTGAACAGGTCCATACGCGTGTCGGGCCAGTTCCAGTTACCGAGATTGATCCGGTCGAGCACCTCATTGCCGCAGGCGGCGATGATGACGATGCCGAGCGGCAATATGTCATGCAGGCCCCGGCGCACCACGAGCGCGGTCGCGAGGAAGATGAGCATTCCTGCATGCAGGTGCAGCATCGCATCGGGGAGGCCCGTCGCCGCGCCTATATCCAGAATGAGGCCGTGATAATCGGCGGCGGCTTGCTGCAGAATTTGCATTGATCACTTTCGAATCGCGCGGCGCTCGGGATCGGGCTGCTGCCCTTTGGTGCGCGCTGTCTGAACCTTGCTTGTATGCCCGGGCTTTAAAAAGTTGAAGGCCCCGCCAGACTGGCGGGGCCTTCGAGGCTGGTGCAATCCTATCCACTGGAGGTGCCCGGCCCTATCCAAATCTTGATCGTGTCATTCCATCTCGCCACTACAAGTATTTGTCAACGAATGATAATCCAATTCTTTCATATTGGATGTTGTTCTGCTTGTAGCATTCAGCCTTGGGACGGCGTCATCTATACGCAGGGGGTGACCAAACGATGACTGTTCCATGACGTTTGGATTGATCGCCATGCCCTATCATATATCTCGGGAACTGAAATGGATGACGCGGCGAACGGACGCGGCTTCGCGACATAATGCAGGATGGTGACGACTGTGCTGCGGCTTGCAATCGTTGGCGCTTCGACCGACATTGCTGCCTTAGGGAGCCGGGCATGGATTTTGCGTTCGACAATAGTTTTCACGACGCGATGCCGGGTTTTTATGCGCCCGCGGAGGCGGCGAAGCCGTCGGCGCCGACGCTCTTGATCTTCAACCATGCGCTTGCCGACCGGTTAGGGATCGATGCGGCGGGCGCAAGCGATGCACAGCTCGCCCGGATATTTTCGGGCGAGGAAATGCCCGGCGGCGCCAACCCGCTGGCGCTGGCCTATGCGGGGCATCAATTCGGGCATTTCTCACCGCAACTGGGCGACGGCCGCGCGCTGCTGCTCGGCGAGATCGTCGCGCCCGACGGGGCGCGGTTCGACGTGCAGCTCAAAGGGTCGGGGCCGACGCCTTTTTCGCGCAACGGCGATGGCAAGGCGGCGATCGGCCCCGTGCTGCGCGAGTTCCTCGTGTCCGAGGCGATGGCGGCGATGGGCATCGCGACGACGCGCGCGCTTGCCGCGGTGGCCACCGGCGATCGCGTCCAGCGCGAGCAGGCGCATCCCGGTGCCGTGCTGACGCGCATTGCGAGCAGTCATATCCGCGTCGGCACCTTTCAGTTCTTCGCCGCGCATTTCGGCGCCGACCATGTCGTTCAACTGTCGGACTATGCCGTGCGCCGGCATTTTCCCGAGCTTGCCGAGGCGGCCAATCCGCATCTGGCGCTGCTCGACCGGGTGATCGGCCTGCAGTGCGATCTCGTCGCAAGCTGGCTTGGCGTCGGCTTCATCCACGGGGTGATGAACACCGACAATGTCGCGATCAGCGGCGAGACGATCGATTATGGCCCTTGCGCCTTCATGGACCGCTTCGCGGTGAACACGGTCTTCAGCTCGATCGACGCGAACGGACGCTATTCCTACGGCCGCCAGCCGCAAATCTTGCACTGGAACATGGCGCGCTTCGCCGAAGCGCTGCTCCCGGCCATCCACGCGGTAAGGCCGGACGATGTCGAAGAGGCGAAGGCGCTTGCCAACGCCATTCCCGAACGCTTTCGCATGGCCTGGTTCGCACGGATGCGCGCCAAGCTCGGGCTGACGCAGCCGGGCGATGGCGATGCCGAGTTGATCGACGGCTTGTTTGATCAGCTCGAGACGCATCAGGTCGATTTCACGCTGTTCTTCCGCGCGCTCGCCATGCTGCTCCGCGGCGAGGGCGATATGTTGCAGGCGCTGCTCCCGGCGCCCGACGCCATGGCGCCGTGGATCGCCGAGTGGTGGGCGCTGATCGAGCGCGAGCCCGCAGGGCCGCTCGAATGCGCCGACGCGATGGACCGGGTCAACCCGCTCTATATCCCGCGCAATCATCTGGTCGAGGCGGCGCTGGTCGATGCCGAGGCCGGCGGTATGACGGCGTGGCTCGAACTGCTCGATGTCGTGCGTCAGCCGTTCGTGCCGCGGGGCGAGTGGGAGGCTTTTGCCCACCCGGCACCCGAAGGCTTCGGACCCTATACGACCTTTTGCGGAACCTGACCGGCGTGCCGGGCGCTGTTGAGCGGCCGCCCGGCACTTGCTAGAGCGGCCGCCAACCCAATCGAGGATCGCATCTTTGTCCCAGACCGAATCGGCGGCAGCCAGCTCGCCCAAAATCACCGTGGTCGGTACCGGCTATGTCGGCATATCGAACGCGGTGCTGCTCGCGCAGCGCAACCGCGTCGTCGCGCTCGATATCGATCAGCAGAAGGTCGACCTCATCAACGCCCGGACCTCGCCGATCGCCGACCCGGAGATCGAGGAGTATCTGGCGAACCGTCCGCTCGATCTGGTCGCGACGACCGACAAGCAGGACGCCTATCGCGACAGCGATTTCGTGATCGTCGCGACGCCCACCGACTATGATCCGGACAATAATTATTTCAACACGAGCACGGTCGAAGCGGTCATCGCCGATGCGCTGGCGCTCGCGCCGCGCGCGCTGATCGTCATCAAATCGACGATTCCGGTCGGCTTCACCGACCGCATGCGCGCCGAGTTCGGCAGCGACAATATCGTCTTCTCGCCCGAATTCCTGCGCGAAGGGCGCGCGCTATACGACAATCTCTACCCCTCGCGGATCATCGTCGGCGACACGAACCCGCGCGCCGCCGATTTCGCGCGGCTGCTCGAGCAGGCGTCGCTCAAGGACAAGACCGATGTGCTGCAAACGGGCAATACCGAGGCCGAGGCGATCAAGCTGTTCGCCAACACCTATCTTGCGATGCGCGTCGCCTTCTTCAACGAACTCGACACCTATGCCGCGATGCACGGAATCGACAGCCGGCAGGTGATCGACGGGGTAGGGCTCGATCCCAGGATCGGGCAATTCTACAATAACCCGTCCTTCGGCTACGGCGGCTATTGCCTGCCCAAGGATACCAAGCAGCTGCTTGCCAATTATCAGGACGTGCCGCAGAATCTGATCCAGGCGATCGTGGCATCGAACACCACGCGCAAGGATTTCATCGCCGCCGAGGTCGTTCGCCGCAAGCCGCGCGTTGTCGGCATCCACCGGCTCGCGATGAAGGCGGGATCCGACAATTTCCGCGCGAGCAGCATCCTGGGCGTGATGAAGCGCGTCAAGGCCAAGGGGATCGAGGTTATCGTCTATGAACCGCTGATCGAGGAGGATCGGCTGTTCAACTCGCGGGTCGTGCGCGATCTTGATGCCTTCAAGGCCGAGGCCGATGTGATCATCGCCAATCGCGTCGCCGACGAACTCGCCGATGTGGCCGACAAGGTCTACAGCCGCGATCTGTTCGGCGCCGATAGCTGAGCGGTTGCCACGGGGCCGCCTTTTCGACGGACCGAGCCGGTTTCCCCGAAAACCGGGTTGCGTGCGTGCGGCGGGCAAGCCACAAGTGCGCATCGGTTGTGGACAGATGGCCAGCGAAAAAAAGCGTCACGAATTGAACGGCTTTGGCGTCGATGCTCGGCGGCGGTGGGGGCTATTGTCCGCGTCGCTGCTCTCGCTCGCCTGCGCCCATGCGGTCGCCGCGCAGGAGCGCGAACCGGCCGCGCCGCCGGCTGCAGAGGCTGCGACCGCGGAGCCCGCCGCGGCCGATACGCCGCCTCCCGGCGATGATACCCCGATCGCGAGCCCGTCGCCGCCGCCCGAGGGCGCGGTCTTGCCCGAGGTGGCGCCGATCATTCCCGATGACGAATTCAGGAAGGCGATTCCTCCGATCAGTGCGGAGGACGATCCCGAGCTCGACAAGCCGCTCGAATCGATCGCCGATTTCGAAAAGCGCGTCGCCGATGCGGCGAAGCAGAAGGCGAACGGTACAGCCGACGCCGTGCCGCAGGTCGATGGCACGCCCGTTCCCGCGCTCGCCGACGGGCAGACGGTCGAGCCGATCGGCGATGCGCCGATAACCGATACCGAGCTCGCCGCGCCCTTGCCGCCGCTCGAAAGCTTTGACGTTCAGCCGGTCCAGTTCGTCGATGCCGAGCCCGAGGGCGAGAACCGGCAGGTCGCCTATTCGGTGCAGGTCAATGGTCTTGCCGCAGCCGACGACAGCACCGATGCCGACCTCTCCGGGTTGTTCGGCGACCTGTCGGCGCTCTATGACGGCGATGGCAAGGCCGACAATTTCGCGATGCTGCGCGCCCGGCTGAGCAATGATGCGGAGCTGATGCAGCGCATCTTGTCGTCCGAAGGCTATTATGACGGCAGCGTCGATACGCGTATCGATCGCGCCGGCCGCGAGCGCGGGCAGCCGGTTTCAGCGGTGATCGATGTAAAGCCGGGTCCGCGCTACAGCTTTTCGGACATCATCCTCGATGCCAAGCCGACGGTGCCGCCGGGGCTGATCGCCGACAATTTCCCGCTCGCTATCGGCGAGCCGATCGTCGCCGAACGGGTTCAGGGCGCTGAAGCGGCGATCTCGCTCAAACTTCCCGAGGAAGGCTATCCCTTTGCCAAGGTCGGCCAGCGCGACATCCTGCTCGATGGCGACAAGGCAACGGGCGTCTACACGCTGCCGATCAACATCGGCCCGCGCGCCCGTTTCGGCGGCTTTGCGAGTAGCGGCGAGGAGGCCTTTGGCGCCGACCATGTCGCGATCATGGCACGGTTCAAGCGCGGCGATCTCTACGACAGCCGCAAGGTCGACGATCTGCGGCAGGCGCTGGTCGCCACCGGCCTGTTCGCGACCGTGTCGGTCGAGCCGCAGGCGACGGGCGAGAGCGCGGGCGACGATACCGAATATGTGACGATGCTGGTCAACCAGCAGGCGGGACCGCCGCGCACGCTCGCCGCCAGTGCCGGCTATGGCACCGGCGAGGGAATCCGCGTCGAAGGAAGCTGGACCCACCGCAATCTTTTCCCGCCTGAAGGCGCGTTGATCGTGCGCGGCGTCGCGGGGACGCAGGAGCAGGGGCTGGGGGTCACCTTCCGCCGGTCGAATGCGGGGCGGCGGGATCGCACCTTTGAACTGGTCGGTGAGGCGACGCGGAGCAATTATAACGCGTTCGAGGCGCTGACGGGGCGCATTGCGGCGCGGGTCAGCTATGATTCGACGCCGATCTGGCAGAAAAAGCTGACCTATGCCTATGGCGTGCAGCTTATCGCGACGAGCGAGGATGATTACAGTTTCCTGCTCGCCGATCGCGAACGCGACCTATATTATATCGTCGGCCTGACCGGACAGATCGGGATCGATCGCACCAACAGCCTGCTCGATCCGACCAAGGGATTTCGCGTCACCACGCTGATCGAGCCCGAAGGGTCGATGAGCGGGCGCTTCTCGCCCTATGCGCGCGCGCGCGTCGATGTCAGCGGCTATTATCCGGTGGCCGAGAATATCGTGCTCGCGGGCCGCGTGCGCGTTGGCTCGATCCTGGGCGCCGCGCGCGAGCGGCTGGCGCCGTCGCGGCGCTTCTATGCCGGCGGCGGCGGGTCGGTGCGCGGTTTCGGCTATCAACAGCTTGGCCCCAAGGATCCCAACAACGATCCGATCGGTGGGCGCAGCGTCAACGAAGCGGCGTTCGAGGCGCGCTACCGGTTCGGTAATTTCGGGATCGTCGGCTTCGTCGATGCGGGACAGGTCTATACCGGATCGACCCCCGATTTTTCGAACCTGCGCTTCGGCGCCGGCATCGGCGGCCGCTTTTACACCAATTTCGGCCCGATGCGGCTCGACGTCGCGACGCCGATCGACCGCAAGCCGGGTGAATCGCGGATCAGCGTCTATGTCTCGATCGGGCAGGCTTTCTGATGGCCGAGGGCGCAGCCGAGCCGATGGAGGACACGCCGCCGCCGCGGAGCAATCCATGGCCGCGCCGCGTGCTGCGCTGGACGGGGATCGTCGTCGGCGGGCTGCTCGCGCTGATCGCATTGTTCGTCGTCGGTCTCAACAGCGACGCCGGGCGCCGCTTTGTCGTCACCCAGATCGAGAAATATGAATTTTCGAACGGGCTGAAGATCGGCATCGGCCGGCTCGACGGATCGCTCTATGGCGCGATGGTGGTGCGCGATTTCACGCTTTCGGACCCGAAGGGCGTGTTCCTGCGCTCGCCCGAGGTCAGGGTCGACTGGCGACCCTTTGCCTATCTCAATAACCATGTCGATGTCCGTTCGGCGACCGCCTCGACGATCGTGCTGCAACGGCTGCCCGCATTCCGTCCGACGCCCGACACTGGCGAACCCCTGCTTCCCGACCTCGATATCGACATCGGGCGGCTGCGCGTCGACCGTTTCGTTGTCGAGCCTGCGGTGACAGGAGCGCGGCAGGAACTCCGCATCGATGGCAAGGTCGCGATCGCCGACCGGCGCGCGCAGGTGACGGCGAAGGCCGAGACCATCGGCGGCAAGACGAAGGGCGACCGGCTCGCGCTGCTGCTCGACGCGGTGCCCGAAAAGAACCGACTGGCGCTGACGCTCGACGTCAACGCTCCCGCCGGTGGGGTGCTGGCGGCACTCGGCGGGTTCAAGGAGCCGCTGACGGCCAAGCTTGCCGGCCGCGGCGACTGGACGCGCTGGGACGGGCGCCTCGACGCGACGCTGGGCGCGGCGCCGCTTGCCGGGCTGGCGCTGAGCGCGCGCGACGGCACGTTCGCGGTCAAGGGTACCACGCAGGCGGCGCGGCTGTTCGCGGGCACGCCGGCGGCGCTGCTCGGCCGCGAGACGGCGGTCGATGTCACGGCGCGGCTCGCCCAGCGCAAGGCCGATCTCGACGGTCGGGTTTCGTCCGATGCGATGCGGCTCGGGATCAGCGGCGGCCTCGATCTCGGCGCCAATCGCTATGATGGCCTGCAACTGACGTTCGTGCTGCTGCGCCCCGCCGCGATCGCGCCGGCGCTTCGGGCGAGCGGCGGCCGGGCTTCGGCGCGGCTCGATGGCGCCTTCGCGACGCCGACGGTCGCGTATCGCGTCGATGCGGCGAGCCTTGCGGTCAATGATATCGTCGTCGAGGCGCTGAACCTGTCGGGCAAGGCGCGCGTCGATGTCGACCAGATCGTCATCCCGGTGACGGGGCGCGCGGCGCGCATCCGCGGGCTCGATACGGTAGCGGGCGGAACGCTCGTCGCGGTGCGGCTCGACGGTGATCTTGCTTACAAGAATGGGCGGCTGCTCAGCGATAACCTCCGCCTGCGGTCGCCGCGCATCGACGCCAAGGCGATCATCGTCGCCGACCTCAACCGCGGCTTCTACACCGGCGCCATCGACGGGCGGGTCAATAATTACCGCATCGAAAGCGTCGGCATCTTCGACATCGGCACCGAGGTCGATCTGAAGCGTGTCGGTACCGACGGGTTCGAGATTGCCGGCCGCATTCGCGCGCGATCGACCCAATTGTTCAATTCGGGCGTTCGCGACCTGCTCGGCGGCAATGCCGTGGCGACGAGCGACATTCGCTATGGCACCGACGGCATCGTGCGCTTCGCCAATCTGCGCCTCACCGCGCCGCGGCTGCGGGTGACGAGCGGGCAGGGCAGCTATGCGCCGGGCGGCCAGCTCCAGCTCGTCGCGCGCGCCACTTCGGTCGATTACGGGCCGCTTGGCGTCGAGGTGGCGGGCACGATCAGCGACCCGCGCGCGACGCTGCGCGCCGAGCGCCCCGGCCTCGGCATCGGCCTCGCCAATCTGGAAGCGCGACTGACGGGCGCCCCCAACGGATACCGGCTCGCGGCGAAGGGGGAGACGGATTACGGTCCGCTGACCGCCGATGTCGTCCTGCTGACCGCCGCCGGCCCGCTGACCATCGATGTCGAACGTGCCGACCTGTCGGGGATCGGCTTCAAGGGACGGCTGCAGCAAAGCGCGGCGGGGCCGTTCGTCGGCCGGCTCGACGCATCGGGGCAGGGGCTGGGCGGTATCGTGCGGCTGAGCGCCGACGGTCAATATCAGGCGGTCGCGGCGAACATCCGCGCGAATAATGTGGTGCTGCCCGGCGCCGCGCGGCTCGCGGTCGGCAGCGCGATCGTCGATGCCGACATGATCCTTTACGACAAGCCGCGGATCATCGCCGACATCCAGCTCGCCGACACGCGCATCCGCGATTATGACATTGCGGTCGGGCGGGTGAAGATCGACTATCGCGACGGGCGCGGCAAGGCGCAGGCGCTGGTCGAGGGGACGAGCGGCGTGCCGTTCCGCATCGCCGCCAATGCCGATCTGACACCCGAGCTGTGGCGCGCATCGGTGCAGGGCCGCGCCAGCGGCATCAACTTCCGCACCGCGTCGCCGGCGCGCATCGTGCCGCATACCGACGATTATGAACTGCTGCCGACAACCATCGACCTCGGCCGCGGCAGCAGCGCGCGCCTCGCGGGGCGCTTCGGCAAGGGCGTCGTCCTCCAGAGCCGCCTTGAGCGCGCCAATATGACGATCCTCAACGCCGTCTATCCGGGACTGGGGCTCGGCGGGCGCGCGACCGGCAGCCTCGACTTCGCGCAGGAAAATTCCGACGCTTTCCCGCGTGCCGACGCGCGGCTGACGATCAACGATTTCACGCGCACGACCGCGGCGGCGGTCAGCCAGCCGGTCGACGTCAATTTCGCGGGCAAGCTGCTCGCCGACGGGGGTGAATTGCGCGCCGTGGTGCGCAAGCGCGGCAGCGTGATCGGACGGCTGCAGGCGTCGCTGCGCCCGCTCGGGCCGGGCGCGGGCGACTGGATGACGCGCCTGCGCGCCGCACCGCTCGGCGGCGGGCTGCGTTATAATGGTCCCGCCGACACGCTCTATTCCTTCGTCGGTCCCGCCGATCAGGGGCTCGCGGGCCCGGTTGCGGTGGCGGCGGACTTCAGTTGCCAGCTTGCCGATCCCTGTCTGCAGGGCGTGCTCAAGGGCAATGGCATGACCTATGAGAACCAGACCTATGGCACCAAGCTGACCGACATGGTGGTCAGCGGCCGCTTCACCGGAAACCGGCTCGAAATCGATCAGCTTACCGCCAAGGCCGGCACCGGAAGCGTCGCGGCAAAAGGCTATGTCAGCCTGTCGTCGGCCGATGGTTATCCGATGAACATCGTCGCCACGCTCGACAATGCGCGGCTGGCGCGCAGCGAGAATATCGGCGCGCGCGCGACCGGCACGCTGACGCTCACAAAAGCAGCGGGAGAGGCAGCGCTGCTGTCGGGCGACCTGCGCCTGCCCGAAACGCGCTATCGCATCGTGCGCGAGGGCGCGGCGAGCGTTCCCGTGCTCACCGGCGTGCGCCGCAAGCCGCCGAGTGGGCGCCGCCGGATCAGCGGCGACGGGCTGGCGGCGGTCGGCGGCAGCCTGTTCGACCTGATCCGGCTCGACATCCGCCTGCGCGCCGGCGAACAGATTTATGTGACCGGCATGGGGCTCGAATCCGAATGGCAGGCCGACGTCACCTTGAAGGGAACCACCGTCGCGCCGCGCGTGACCGGCGAGATCGAACTGGTGCGCGGCACGCTCGATTTCGCGGGGCGCTCGTTCAACCTCGAACAGGGCAAGGTGACCTTCCCCACCGGCGATGCCTATGATCCCGCGATCAACCTCCTCGCGACCGACACTTTCGACAATGTGACCGTCAATGTCGCGGTGACCGGGCGCGCGAGCAACCCGCAGGTCGCCTTTTCGAGCGTGCCCGGACTGCCGCAGGACGAAATCGTCTCGCGCATCCTGTTCGGCGATTCGATCACCTCGCTGTCGCCGCTCCAGGCGGTGCAACTCGCGGCGTCGCTCAACACACTGCGCGGCGGTGGCGGGGGGCTCAGCCCGCTCGGCGCGCTCCAGTCGGCGGCGGGGATCGACCGCCTGCGCATTCTGGGGCCCGACGATACGACCGGACGCGGCACCGCGCTGGCGGCAGGGCAATATATCTCGAAGGACATCTATCTTGAGGTCATCACCGATGCGCGCGGTTATACCGCGACGCAGCTCGAGATCAGCCTGACGCGCGCGCTGTCGATCCTGAGCCAGGCGGGCGGTTCGGGGCAATCGAACTTCTCCGTCCGCTACCGCAAGGATTATTGATGCACCGCGCGCTGATGCTCTTGCCGCTGTTCGCGCTGGCGGCGTGCAAACAGCCGCCCGATTTCGACCAGCGGTACGACAAGGCTGCATCCGACATCGAAGCGCGCGCGCGGGCGATGGACAAGGATCTGTCGGAGGCGGACAAGGCCGCCGCCGCGGCCGCGCCGGGCAATGGTTCGCAGACGAAGGGCTTGCCAGCCGCCTCGACCGCGTCTAACGCACCCCCGTCATCTGGGGAGTAGCCAGCCGTCCTGCCGGACGGGCCGCAGCGTCAACATACTCGGTCGAGAGGCCGTGGCGCCGCGGAAGCGCGAAAGCGTTTGGGCGAGACCAATGGCGTCGCACCTTCGTCCGGGCCGGGCGGCGGGCGCGATCGCTGTTGGAGTTCGCTTGCCGCTCGGCCCCGGAGTAACTCATGGAAGCCTTGTTCACCTCGACCGCGGTCGTCGCGCTCGCCGAGATCGGCGACAAGACGCAGCTCCTCGCGATTCTGCTCGCGACGCGCTTCAAACGGCCGCTTCCGATCATCCTCGGCATTTTGGTCGCAACGCTCGCCAATCATGCGCTCGCCGCGCTGCTGGGGGCGCAGGCGGCCGCCTTCCTCGACAGCGATATCTTCCGCTATGTCATTGGCGCCTCGTTCGTCGCGATGGCGGCGTGGACGCTGATCCCCGACAAGTTCGAGGATGATGATGCGCCCAAATCGCATGCGGGCGCGTTCATGACGACGCTCGTCGCCTTCTTCCTCGTCGAGATGGGCGACAAGACGCAGGTCGCGACAATCGCGCTCGGCGCGCGCTTCCACGATGTCTTCACCGTGACGGCGGGTACGACGCTGGGGATGATGATCGCCAATGTGCCCGCAATCTTCCTTGGCCACGAACTGCTCAAGCGCGTCGATCTGAACAAGGTCCGCATGATCGCTGCGGCGCTGTTCCTGGTCATCGGCCTGTGGGTTCTGGCGCAGACCGCGGGACTGTTCGGCGCAGGTTGAACGCCGCGATCAGAACGGCTTGCAGGGCTTGCCGTTGTCGTCGAACCGGGCGGCGAGATCATATTCGCGGCCGTTCCAGCGCAGATAGGGGAAACAGAAGCCGGGAAGGCCGACCTGGATATCGGGATAATTGTCGACGCCGTGGCTTTTGAGGAAGTTTGCGAAGCCCTGGGTGGTCAGCATCACTTTCCAGCTTCCCGCCGGCGTTTTGGTCAGGACGATCGAATTGACGCCGGCCGATCCGTTGCAGAAGATGCCATTGTCGTGGATCATCGCTTCGGGTCGGCCGTCGCCATTGACGTCGCCAATGAAATCGACCTGTGCCTCCGAATGGCCGCTGTCGTCGTCGGTGCAGGCTGTCCAGCGGCCGCCCTTGACCGGCTTGATCTCGGCGGCGCGAAACAGCGCGAGGCGCTCGGTCGCCGGAAGCGCCTTGGCTTCGGGGGTTTGCGAGCCGTCCCAATCGAACAGATAGTCGCGCGAAATCGGCATCGGGCCGCTACGCGGCGGCGCGGCGCTTGCCGGGGCGGCTGCGGCCTTCCCGTCCTGGCTGCACGCCGTCGGCGCGCCGTAGCTGCCGCCCGCGAAATGGCGCGTGCCGGGGCAGGCCGAATAGCGCGCCTCGAGCGTCAGGTCGCGCCAGCCACCGGTACGCGTCTTGGCGAAGCCGACGATGCCATCCTCGGCGATCAGGCGGCGCCAGCGCCCGTCGGTGCCGAGCGTCAGCACCGCGAAATAGGCGCCGGGCTTGCCGTAGCATTTGGGATCGACATCGGCGACATGCGCCTCCGCCCGTCCGTCGCCGTTGAGATCGGCAAAGGCGACGCGCGGGTTCGACGCGCCGCCGCAGCGGTTGATCGCGCGCCCGTTTTCGACCCGGAAGCCCGCAGCTTCGAACAACTGGATGCTCTGTTCCCTGGTCAGGCTGGGCTGCGCCGTACCCTGCGCCGCGCTCTGCGCCGGACCGGCAAGCGGCAGCGCGGCCAGTGACAAACCCAACAGCATCCGGATGTCCGCCATGGTGGTCCCTCCCGTCGGGCCGAAGGCTATCACGAACCGGCCCCGCCTTGCCAACGCAAAACGCCGACGTCTTCTGCCCGGCCTCGCTTGCAATCGGGTGCGGTTTCGCGGAAGGCTGAAAGCGACAAGGCAAGCGACGACCCGCCCGGACGAGGCCGGCGCGCTTCGAGGAGAGGCTTATGGACTTCGATCTGGTCGTGCGCGGCGGGCTGGTTTTCGACGGGAGCGGCACCGCTCCCTTCGTCGGCGACATCGGCCTTCGCGATGGAAAAATCGCCGCAATCGGGCAGATAACGGGCCGCGGGGCCGAGGAGATCGATGCCAGCGACCGCATCGTAACCCCCGGCTTCATCGACATTCACACCCATTATGACGGGCAGGCGACGTGGGAGACACGCATGGCGCCCTCCTCGAATCATGGCGTGACGACGGTGCTGATGGGCAATTGCGGCGTCGGCTTCGCGCCGTGCCGGCCGCACCAGCGCGACATGCTCGTCAAGCTGATGGAGGGGGTCGAGGATATTCCCGAGGTCGTGATGGTCGACGGGCTGCCTTGGAATTGGGAGAGTTTCCCCGACTATCTCGACGCGCTCGATGCGCGCGAACTCGACATCGATATCGCGGCGCAGGTGCCGCATTCGGCGCTGCGCATCTTCGTGATGGGCGAACGCGGCGCGCAGCACGAGGCCCCGACCGCCGACGATCTGGCGCAGATGCGCGCGCTGGTCGCCGATGCCGTCGCCGCCGGAGCCTTCGGGGTCACGACGTCGCGCAACATGATGCACCGGACCAAGGCGGGCGAACTGGCGCCGAGCCTTTATTCCGAGGCCGACGAGCTGCGCGCGCTGATGGACGGCCTCGGCGATGCCGATGCAGGGGTGTTCCAGATCATCCCGGCACCGGCCAATGATGCCGAGAGCGAATTCGCCTTGCTGCGCGCGCTTGCCGAACATGGGCGGCGGCCCTTGTCCTTCACCCTGCTCGATGTGCCCAACCAGCCGGGGGCGGGGTGGCGATCGATGCTCGCGGGGCTCGAACAGGCGCGCCGCGACGGGTTGCAGATGCGCGGTCAGGTCGCGCCGCGTCCGGTCGGCATGTTCTTCGGCCTCGACCTCAGCCTCCATCCGTTCAGCTCGCACCCGAGCTACAAGGCGATCGCCGACCGCCCGCTGGCCGAGCGCGTGGCGGCTATGCGCGATCCGGTCTTCCGCGCGCGCCTGCTCGCCGAGACGGCCGAGGACAGCAATCCGGTGACGCTGGCGCTGATCGATGCGTTCCGCGCCGCGCATGAATGGAGCGACGGCCCCGACTATGAACCGCAGCGCGAGACGCGGATCGAGGCGCGCGCCGCGGCGGCGGGCCAGTCGGTTGCCGAATTCGCCTATGAGCTGCTGCTGAAGGACGAAGGGCGGCGGCTCTTCTATCTGCCTGCCGCCAATTATTCGGAAGGCAATCTGAACGCGGTGCGCGAAATGCTGGGTCATCCCGATACGGTGATGGCGCTCGCTGACGGCGGCGCGCATTATGGCTTGATCTGCGACGCGAGCTTTCCGACCTATTTTCTCCAGCGCTGGGTCCGCGATGCCGATCCCGGCGACCGGATCGCGCTCGCCGACGCCATCGCCGAGCTGACCGCGCGTCCCGCCGCGACCGTCGGCATGACCGACCGCGGTCGCATCGCCGAGGGGATGAAGGCGGACCTCAACATCATCGATTTCAACGCCTTGCGCCTGCATGTTCCGACGATCCGTTACGATCTGCCCGCGGGCGGGAAGCGCATGCATCAGGCCGCCGACGGCTATGTCGCGACCATCGTATCGGGCGCGGTCACCTATCGCGACGGGCAGCCGACGGGCGTGCTGCCCGGCCGGCTCGTGCGGCGGGGACGGGATGCGGCGCCAGCCGGCGCGGGCGATCCGGCGATCCCGCGTGCCGCCTAGGGTCAGCATGAAGGACGATACCGACTTCACCGGAAAGGCGGTGCTGGTGGTTGGCGGATCGAGCGGGATCGGCAACGGCATCGCCCATGGCTTTCGCGCGCGCGGCGCGGCGGTCCATGTCTGGGGGACGCGCGCGCAGGCGGCCGATTACGACCCGGACGATGGCTCCGATCTTGCGGGGCTCGGCTATAGCTGCGTCGATGTCGGCGACCCCGACGCGATCGAGGCGGCGGCAATGCCGTTCGACCGGCTCGATGTGCTGATCCTGTGCCAGGGCACGGTCGTCTATCGGCGCGGCGAGTTCGAGCGCGAGGGATGGGACCGGGTGATGGCGGTCAACCTCGACAGCCTGATGCATATATCGCGCAAGTTCCGCGCGCAGCTGTCGCAAAGCGCCGGATCGATCGTCATCGTCAGTTCGATTTCGGGGCTGAAGGCCAATATCGGCAATCCCGCCTATGCCGCGTCGAAGGCCGGGGCGATCAGCCTGACCAAGACGCTGGGGCAGGCCTTCGCCGCCGACGGCATCCGCGTCAACGGCCTCGCGCCGGGGCTGGTCGATACCAAGCTGACCAAGGTGACGACGCAGAATCCCGACCGGCTGGAGGGCGCACTCGCCCATATCCCGCAGCGACGGATGGGAACGCCCGAGGACATGGCGGGGGCGGCGATCTTTCTTGCCTCGCCGCTTGCCTCCTATGTCACCGGTCATACGCTGATCGTCGACGGGGGCCTCTCGCTCTGATCGGGCGCCCCATCAATTCCTGCAGGTGACGCGCCGCGATTTTCGCGGCAGGAGAGGGCGGCTACGCGATTTTGCAGAGTCGGTGCGGGAGAGACTATTGTGTTCGACACGCTGGAACCGAGCAGCCTGCCGCCCGAGGATGAGGCGCTGCGCAGCCGCGTCCGCGCGCTCGCCGCGGCGGCGACGGCGGCGCGGCCCGCCGACGTCCGCGCCCGGTCGTGGCAAGGGTTCGACGCCGATTTCAGCCGCAAGCTCGGCGCTGCAGGGCTGCTCGGCCTGACGCTTCCCAAAGCCTATGGCGGCGGCGAGCGCGGCCCGTTCGCGCGGTTCGTCGTCGTCGAGGAATTGCTGTCGGCCGGCGCGCCGGTGGCGGCGCACTGGATCGCCGACCGGCAAAGCGCGCCGCTGATCCTGAATTACGGGACCGAGGCGCAGCGCCAATTTTATCTCCCGCGCATTTGCCGCGGCGAATTGTTCTTCTGCATCGGGATGAGCGAGCCGGGATCGGGATCGGACCTTGCGAGCGTTCGCACCCGCGCCGAGCGCACCGCGGGCGGCTGGCGGGTCAACGGGCAGAAGATATGGACGACCGGCGCGATGCACTGCGACTATATGATCGCGCTGCTCCGCACCTCGGGAAGCGCCGAGGATCGTCATGCCGGGCTGTCGCAGCTTATCATCGACCTGAAGGCGCCGGGGATCACCATCCGTCCGATCGTCGATCTGACCGGCGATGCGCATTTCTGCGAAATATTCTTCGAAGATGTCGATCTGCCCGCCGACGCGCTGATCGGCGCCGAAGGCGAGGGGTGGAAGCAGGTCACCGCCGAACTCGCCTTCGAGCGCAGCGGCCCCGAGCGTATCTATTCGAGCGTCGTGCTTCTGGATGCCTGGGCGCGGCATTTGCAGCATATCGGGCGCGACGATCCCGCGGTGCGCGCGCTGGTGGGGGATTTCACCGCGCGGCTCGCAACGCTGCGCGCGATGTCGATCGCCTGCACCGCGCGGCTTGCGGCGGGCGAAAGCCCGGTGGTCGAGGCATCGCTGGTCAAGGATCTGGGGACGGCGTTCGAACAGCACCTTCCGGTCGCGATCGGCGACGATCTTGCCGCGCATCCCGATGAGCCCGTCTCGGACGAGCTTTACCGCACGCTGACCTATGTCACGCATGTCGCGCCCAGCTTTTCGCTGCGCGGCGGTACCCGCGAAATATTGCGCGGCATCATCGCCCGCGGCATGGGCCTTCGGTGAGGAGCCATAGATGACCGATTTCCTCGACCCTTTCGAACGGATGATCGCCGCGCTTTTTAGCCCCGCCGCGGTGCGCGCGGCGGAGCGCGGCGAGCCGGACGACAGGGCATGGTCGGAGCTCGCGGCCTCGGGTTTCCTGGACGCGCTGGTTCCCGAAGACGCGGGCGGCGCGGGGGTGTCCTTTGCCGATATCGTCCCGCTGTGGCTGGTGCTTGGCCGCCATGCGGTACCCTGTCCGGTCGGCGAAACGATGATTGCGCGCGCGTTGCTCGCGCAAGCGGGGAGGGCCGCGCCCGATGGACCGATCGCGATCGCCGCGCAGGCGCCGGGCGCCGCCGGGCGGGTGATCGGCGCCGCGCTGGGGCGGCATTTGCTCGTCGAATGGGAGGGCAATCTCTATCTTGCCGCCGTGCCGGGCGAAGCGGATGGCGGCGACAGGGAACTCGCGGCATCGGTGCGCTGGGATAGCGAAGCCGCGACACCGGTGGGGCCGATAGTCCCCGGCGGATTACGCCGCGCGGCGGCGGTGCTGCGCGCCGCGCTGATCGCGGGCGCCGCCGACCGGCTGACCACGATGACGGCGGGCTATGCGAACGTGCGTATCCAGTTCGGCAAGCCGATCGGCAAGCAGCAGGCGCTGCAACAGCAGCTTGCCGTGATGGCGGAGGATATGGTCGCGGCGCGCATTGCGGCGCATATCGGCGGCGCAGGTTCTTTCCCGCCTGCGCTCGCGGCGGCCGCGACCGCCAAATCGGTTGCGAGCGGCGCAGCCGCGCGGGTCGCGGCGATCGCGCATGCGGTGCATGGCGCGATCGGTATCAGCGAGGAATATGATCTTCAGCTCTATACGCGCCGGCTTCAGGCCTGGCGGCTCGCCGACGGATCAGAAAGCTATTGGAACCGCCTGCTCGGCGCCGAACGGCTGGCGGCGCCGTCGGGTTCGGTCGATTTCGTCCGCACGGCGCTGGCACCGGCCTGACCGCCTGGCGCCGCCGAAGCAAGGCCGATAGGAGCCCGATATGAAGCGCCTGCCGCGGCTCGACCTCAACCTGCTCCAGATATTCGACGCCATCTATACCAAGGGCGGCGTGTCGGCTGCCGCGTCGCACCTCAATCTGTCGCAGCCCGCGATCAGCCATGCGCTGGCCAAGCTGCGCGCGATGCTGGACGATCCCTTGTTCATCCGTCAGGGCAATCGCCTCGTCCCCACCGGGACTGCACGGGCGGTCGCCGAACCGATCCATACGGCGCTGCGCGAACTGGTCGCGGCGCTCGACGGGGCGGGGAGCTTCGATCCCGCACAATCGACGCGCGAGTTTCGCATCGGGATAAGGCTGGCGGGCGAGATGTCGCGCTTTCCAGCGCTCGCGTCGCGCGTGCTGGAAGAGGCGCCGCATGTCCGGCTGACGTCGACCGCCTTTCGGCGCCGCGATCTGGTCGCTGCGCTGGCCAACGGCGATCTCGACGTCGCGATCGACGTCGACCTGCCTGTCGAGGATCGGCTGTGCCGCGAACCGCTCGGCGTCGAGCCGTTGCTGGTGGCGGCGCGGATCGGCAATGGCCGCATCGCCGGGACGCTCGACCTCGATCGCTATCTCGCGCTTGATCATGTGTTCGCGACGCCGCGTCCGCACGGGCCGGGGATCGAGGATATGGCGCTGGCGCGGCTCGGCTTGCAGCGCCGCGTCGCGGTGCGCTGCCAGCATGCGATCACCGCTTGGCAGATCGTGGCGAAGACCGACATGCTCTGCACCCTTCCGCGCAGCCATGTCCGCATGTTGCAGCACATCTGGCCGATGCAGTTGTTCGACCTGCCGATCGCGGTCGCACAGAGCAGCAGCTATCTCTATTGGCATCGCGCGGTTCAGGCGGATGTCGGCCTCGCTTGGCTGCGCGCGATCATCCTCGAGGTGATGCGCGACGAATAGGCGCCTATTCCTCAGACGAATAGACTTTATTCGAAGTTATCATTTTTCCTGATGCCGCAGGGGCACTAGCCTTGGCCCCAACCAAGGAGAATAGCGATGACGCCGATCGAACTCGAAGCCGAACTCAACGACCTCAGAATGTCAAAGGAGGCGCAGCCGCTGTTCGATGCGGTGAAACGCCACATCGCCGAAAATGTCGATCCCATCACCGAGGAGTTTTTCCGCTTGGGCGAAGGGCGCGCCGACCGCTGGAGCTGGGCGCCGGGGCAGCTTGAGCTGCTTGAAGGCGCGAAGGCCAAGGCGAAGGCGGCAGGGCTGTGGAATTTCTTCCTGCCCCACGGCGATACGGGAACCCCGCTCACCAACCTCGACTATGCCTATATTGCGGCCGAACTCGGCAAATCGCCGCTGGCATCCGAATCGCTCAACTGTTCGGCGCCCGACACCGGCAATATGGAGGTGCTGGAAATGGTCGGCACGCCCGAACAGAAGGACCGCTGGCTGAAGCCGCTCCTTAATGGCGAAATCCGCTCCGCCTATGTGATGACCGAACCCGGCGTTGCCTCGTCGGACGCGAGCAATCTGGAAACCAGCGCGACGCTCGAGGGCGACGAATGGGTCATCAACGGCGAGAAATATTTCATCAGCGGCGCCGGCGATCCGCGCTGCAAGATCCTGATCTGTATGGTCAAGACCAACCCGGAGGCGCCGCGAAAGGCGCAGCATTCGCAAATCCTGGTGCCGATGGACACGCCGGGGGTGCAGGTGCTCGGGCCGATGCGGGTGTTCGGGGCCGACCATGCGCCGCAGGGGCATATGCATATGCGGTTCGAAAATGTCCGCGTGCCGCGCGACAACATCCTGCTCGGCGAGGGGCGCGGGTTCGAGATTTCGCAGATGCGCCTCGGGCCGGGCCGCATTCACCACTGCATGCGCACCATCGGCAAGGCCGAGGTTGCACTCGACCTGATGGTCAAGCGCGGCAATTCGCGGACCGCCTTCGGCCGGCCGCTGTCGCAGCTCGGGAAGAATCTGGAAGTCATCGCGCGGGCGCGCTGCGATATCGAGGCGATGCGCCTGATCGTGCTCAAGGCCGCGAAGGCGATGGACCTGCTCGGCAATCGTGAAGCGCGCGTGTGGGTGAGCATGGCGAAGGCGATGATCCCCGAGCGCGTGTGCCAGATTATCGATCAGGCGATCCAGATCCACGGCGCGACCGGCATCTCGCACTGGACGCCGCTCGCCGAGCTTTATGCCGACGTGCGCCATCTGCGCTTCGCCGACGGCCCCGACGAGGTTCACTATATGGTCGTGGGCCGCGACGAACTCGCGCGCCACTAAGTCGCCGAAGGGCGGGGTGGGCGGCGCCGGAGCGCCGCTCGCCCCGCACCCGCCGACGTTCGCTTTCCGCGCCGCGACCGATCAGCTTTCGAGATAGCGCGCCCAGATGCGCTTGCCCAAGCGGTCGTAGCGCGTCATCGCGGCAATCAGCGCCGCGAGCGCATCGCTTGGACAAAGCCTTTCGGGTAGCAGCGGATCGCGCATGATGGCGCGGATGGCCTGCCGCCCCAGGAGCAGCGTTTCGGCCGCCGCCGCGGGCAGCCGGCTTTCATCGATGCTCGCCGCGCTCTCGTCGAGGCGGGCGGCGAGCCGCTGGTGCGACGCGCGCAGGGCATCACTCTGCCACAAGGTCCGGAACCGGGCGTCGCGGGCGGCGTCCAGCCCGCTCGCTTCGACGACGAACAGCGATGGCGCGGCATCGAGTTCGATCAAATCCTGCCGCATCCCCGCGGCCCCACGCTCCAGATTGTCGGGGCGCACCCAGATATTGGCGTCGGCGTCGGCAAATCCCTCAAGATGAAGCGCGCGCAGAGTCCGGCGCCAAGTGGTGCGGTCGGCGCGCTCCTGCGGCCCCGCGACCGCGACGAGCCAGCGTCCCTCCCAGGGCTGCCGCCGCTCAAGCCGGGAGCGCCAGCCGAGGATCCGCTGCTTCAACACCTCTGCATTCGCGCCGATCGTATAGCGACCGCGCGCGATTGCCTGAACCCGGCCTTCCGACTTGAGGCGCGTCAACGCCGTCCGGATGCCCGGCGCCTCGATCCCGAAGGCCGCGCCGGCGCGCACCAGTTCGGCGACGGTGAACGCCGGCGGAGCGCCAGTGTCGAGCAGATCGAGAATGAGCATCCGCGCGCTCATCCCTCCGGCATCGGCCGAGTTTACTATATTGCGTTCTGTGTCCATATCCGACAATATATGCAACAAATAAGATGGGAGAGGAAGATGCTGCCCCTTGACGGCGTGACCGTAATCGATCTTACCAGCGTTGTCGCGGGGCCACTGGCGACGCAGATCATGGCGCAGCAGGGCGCCCGGGTATGGAAGGTTGAGCCGCCCGAAGGCGACCGCGCGCGTTTGCTCGGTGCGGTTGCGGCGCCGGGGTTCAGCTCGGCGCATGTCGCGCTCAACGCCGACAAGCAATCGGTCGCGATCGACCTTGCGCGTGCCGATGGGCAGGCGCTGCTGCGCCGCATGGTGCCACAGGCCGACCTCCTCATCCACAATTTCCGGCCCGGGGTGATGGAGCGGCTGGGGCTTGGCACCGACGTGCTACATGCGCTGCGCCCCGATCTCGTCATCGCGCGGATCAGCGGCTTCGGTCAGGACGGGCCGATGGCGGGCGGGCGCGCCTATGATCCGATCGTGCAGGCCGAATCGGGGATGGTCAGCTGGACCGCCGAAGGGCCGCTGCTCGCTCCGCAATGGATTTGCGACAAGACCGCGGGGCTTTACGCGGCGCAGGCGGCGACCGCCGCGC
Source organism: Sphingopyxis sp. GC21 (assembly GCF_025727575.1). Lineage (NCBI taxonomy): Bacteria > Pseudomonadati > Pseudomonadota > Alphaproteobacteria > Sphingomonadales > Sphingopyxidaceae > Sphingopyxis > Sphingopyxis sp. GC21. The sequence goes on from NZ_CP095845.1 coordinate 870,339, forward strand.
TCGTCGCACGGGCGCGCAGCGGAAAGGGGGCGGTCGTCGATATTTCGATGCTGGAGGCGGCTGTCGCTTATGGCTGGATCGACCTCCACGGGGCGCAGGCCTTTCCCGATGCCACCTCGCGCATGCCTGACATCGCCGCCGTCTATCGCCCTTGGGCGACCGGCGACGGCTGGATCGTCGTTGTCATGCTGTCGCAATCTGAATTCGAAGGCTGGGCGCGCGCGATCGGCGCGCCCGACCTGCTCGCCGATCCGCGCTTTGCCGACATGACGACGCGATTCCTCAACTGGGACGATCTGCGCGCGATTTCGGCGCCCCGCATTGCCGCGTTGACCACGCGCGAGGCTGTGGCCCGGCTGGCCGACGCGGGCGTGCCGTGCGGCGTCGCCAACCGGTCGGCGGCGCTGCCCGGCCACGCCCAGATCGTCCATGACGGCTTCGTCGCGCTGACCGACCACCCGCAGGCCGGTGCGGTGCGCCGGACCCGGCCCGTGGCGCGCTTCGACGGCGCGCGGCCGGGGTTCGAGACGCATGCGCCGCGCGTCGGTGAACATAGCCGGACGGTGCTCGCCGCGGCCGGCCTGACCGCCGAAGAGATCGAAGCCGCCATCGCAAACGGTGCCGCCTGCTGCCCTGAGGAGACCCTATGGCAACCTATCAGACCTTGACCTATGCCGCCGAAAATCGGGTGGCGACGATCACGCTCAACCGTCCCGAACATTTCAACGCGATCGCGCACGGCATGCCGCGTGAGATCCGCGCCGCGGTAGAACGGGCGGAGGCCGATGCGGACGTCCATGTCATCGTCGTACGCGGCGCGGGGCCGGGTTTTTGCGGCGGATACGATCTTAAACATTATGCCGAGCGCAAGGGCGAGATCAGCGGGTCGCAGGACATGCCGTGGGACCCGACGCTCGATTTCCAGATGATGTGGCGCAACACCCAGGATTTCATGGCGCTCTGGCGCGCAACCAAGCCGACCATTGCGCGCGTCCACGGCGCGGCGGTCGCCGGCGGGTCCGACATCGCGCTGTGCTGCGACTTTCTGATCATGGCCGACGATGCCCGCATCGGTTATCCCCCCGCGCGCGTCTGGGGCGTGCCGACCCCGGCGATGTGGGTCTATCGTCTGGGGCCGCAGATGGCGAAGCGCATGATGATGACGGGCGACCTGATCGACGGGCGCGAAGCCGAACGGATCGGGCTGGCGCTCGAGGCGGTGCCCGAGGCCGAACTCGACGATGCTGTCGAGCGGCTGGTCGGGCGGCTGCGCGGGGTGCCGCGCAACCAATTGATGATGACCAAGACGGTGGTCAATCAGGCCTATGACAATATGGGCCTCAACAATACCCAGATGTTCGCGACGCTGTTCGACGGGGTATCGCGCCATTCGCCTGAAGGCATATGGTTCCGCGACCGGGCGCAGGAGGTCGGCTTCAAGCAGGCGGTGGCCGAACGCGACAGCGGCGATCCGATCGCGAGCCAGGTGTCGAAGCGCCTGCCCGCCGACGATTGAGGAGACGAAGCATGACCGCACTCCAGCCGATCGACCGGCTCGACACGCATGATGTGTTCAACCAGGCGCCGCCGTTCGAGAATATGAACCTGTTTACCGGCGACCGGGCGCTGGTCGATGCGGTGAACAGCGCAGGCGCGGGCGCGCATGGCGCCCGGCTCGCCGCGCTCGGGCAGCGCTGTGGTTCGGCCGAGGTGATCGAATGGGGCGTCGAGGCGAACCGCCAGACTCCCGTGCTCGAAACCTATGACCGCTATGGTCACCGCGTCGACGAGGTGCGCTTTCACCCCGCCTATCACGACCTGATGCGGCTCGGGCTCGATAGCGGCTTTGCGGCATCGGCTTGGGACGGCAGCGCACGCGGCCATACGCTCCACGCGGCGATCCTCTTCCTGACCGGGCAGGCCGATTCGGGCACAAGCTGTCCGATGACCATGACCTATGCCGCCGTGCCGGCGCTGCGAGCCGAGCAGGCGGTCGCCGACGTCTGGGTGCCGCGCATCGCGGCGGGCCGTTACGATCCCTCCGTCCGCCCGGCTGCGGACAAGGCCGGGGTGACGATCGGCATGGCGATGACCGAAAAGCAGGGCGGCAGCGACGTACGCGCCAACACGACGCGCGCCGAACCGACCGGCGAAGCGGGCTGGTACAGCCTGACGGGGCATAAATGGTTCTGTTCGGCGCCGATGTGCGACGCCTTCCAGACGCTGGCCTATGCGCCAAGCGGACTGACCTGTTTCCTTGTCCCGCGCTGGCTGCCCGACGGCACCCGCAATGCGGGGTTCCGCGTTATGCGCCTGAAGGACAAGATGGGCGACCGGTCGAACGCCTCGTCCGAAATCGAATATCATGGTGCGCTGGCCCAGAGGCTGGGCGCCGAAGGGCGCGGCGTCGCTACGATCATCCAGATGGTCCAGCATACGCGCCTAGACTGCGTGATCGGTTCGGCGCAGCAGATGCGCGGCGCGCTTGCCCAGGCGCTGTGGCACACGGCCCATCGGTCGGCTTTTCAGAAACGGCTGATCGACCAGCCCGCAATGGCGGCGGTGCTCGCCGACCTTGCCGTCGAAAGCGAGGCGGCGACGGCGCTCGGCTTCCGGCTGGCGCAGGCGTTCGACGAAGAGGATGCGCTGACGCGGCTGCTGACGCCGATTGCCAAATATTGGGTATGCAAACGCGCGCCGGGGCTGGTTTACGAAGCGATGGAAGCGCATGGCGGCGCCGGCTATGTCGAGGCGGGGCCGATGCCGCGGCTGTTCCGCCAATCGCCGCTCAACGCGATTTGGGAAGGATCGGGCAATGTCATTGCGCTCGACGTGCTGCGCGCCATCGCGCGCGAACCAGAAGGGGTGGCGGCGCTTCAGGATTTTCTGGCGGCGCAGCGCGGACGCGACGCCCTTTATGATCGCTGGGTCGAGGACATCGACCTAACGCGCGCCGACGAAAGCAGCGCGCGGTTGCTCGTCGAGCGGCTGGCGCTTGCGGCGCAGGCCGCGATCCTGATCGGACAGGATAGTCCGATTGCCGAGGCCTTCTGCCGCCTTCGCCTGAGCCCACGTGGCAGCGCCCATGGCGCGTTCGATGCAGCCGTCGATGCGCGCGCGATCGTCGACCGTGCGATGCCCGCGGCATGAGCGTGCGGATCACCAACGACGGCGCGGTGCGCACCGTCACCATCGACCGCCCGGACTGCCGCAACGCGGTCGACCCGGCCACCGCCGACCTGTTGCGGCAGGCGTTCGCCGACTTCGACGCCGACGACAGCGCCGCGGTCGCGGTGCTGACCGGCGCGTCGGGCCATTTTTGCGCAGGCTTCGATTTGAAGGCGGTGGGCGCGGGCAACGAGCGATACCAACCCGAAGGCGTCGGGCCGATGGGGCCGTCGCGCATGTTGCTTTCCAAGCCGGTGATCGCGGCGGTCGAAGGCTATGCGGTTGCGGGCGGCCTTGAACTCGCGCTGTGGTGCGATCTGCGCGTGGCGTCCGCCAGCGCGATGTTCGGTGTCTTCTGCCGCCGGTGGGGCGTGCCGCTGATCGATGGCGGGACGGTTCGCCTGCCGCGCATCGTGGGACAGGGGCGCGCGCTCGACATGATCCTGACCGGGCGCCCGGTCGATGCGGCCGAAGCGCTCGCAATCGGGCTTGCCAACCGGGTCGTGGCGGACGGGCAGGCGCTGGCAGCCGCGCAGGCGCTCGCCGCCGAGATCGCGCATTTTCCGGCGCTGTGCATGCGTACCGACCGCATGTCGGCCTATCGCCAATGGGATTTCGACCTTGCCGACGCGCTCCGGTTCGAAGGGCGCGAAGGCGCCGCGCCGTTGCGCGCCGAAGCCCGGAAGGGGGCGGCGCGCTTTGTCGACGGGGCAGGGCGGAGCGGACGCTTCGACTGATCGCGTGACGGTCCGCCGCGCCTGCTATTTCCGGCATCCACAAAGCGACCGCACCGGTATAGATTGCCGCCGACGGCTATTCCGGCGCGGGAGGGTGAGCGATGCGGTTTCGGGTCTTTGCAGGTGCGGCGTTGAGCGCTGCCGTGATTCTGGCGGTGCCGGCGGCAGGCAAGGCGCCGCGCAAGGGCAAGGCGGTGGCCGACTGCCCCGCCGACCCCGCGCTGCCGCCCGATCTGGCCGATTGGGGGCGGATGAGTTCGGCCAAGACCATCTATGCCTATGGCGAGGCGCGCGCCGCCGACTGGCCGTCGCTCGGCGCGGCGCGAACGGGCCTGTTGCTCCATAAGGCCGAAAGCCTGCGCTACTGGATCGCGCCCGAGCGGCGGCAGGATGTGTTCAAATTCGGCGGCATGATCCCGGTCGAGGTGAAACGGGCCGGCCGGCTCGTGATCGCGCTCGACGCGGGCGCCTGGATCGATCTGGTACGCGACGGCAAGGCGCAGCCGGCGGCGGCGCACGGCCATGGCCCCGCCTGCTCGGGCATCCGCAAGATGGTCGAATATGACGTGACGCCGGGCCGCTACCTCGTCCAGATCGTCAATGCACCCGAACAGTCGATCCGCGCGATGGCGGTGCTGCGCGACTGATCGGGCATAGCGGAACCGGCGCGCGCGGTTTCGATCGCGTTTCGCAGATCAGCGTTGCGGCGCAAGACTTTCGAGCAGCGTGCCGCGCGCATCGCTTGGCAGCGGCTTGACGCCGATCAGGCGCATCAGAAGCGGATAGACTTCGATATTGTCGACCAGCCCCACGTCGCCGCGCAGGCCGCTGCCATAGGCGATGAACAGGGCGCGCATGTCGGGGTCGTCATTGTCATAACCATGCGCTCCGCCCATCACCGGGTAGGCCGGCTTGCCCGCGACGATCGTCCAGCCGTTCTCCGCGATGCAGATGATCGCCGCGACGCGCGGATTGTGCCCATAGTGAAGGCGTTCCGGCAGAGCCTCGCGGCGGCGGCAGGTCATATGGTCGTGCGGCTTCAGCAGCGCGTCATAGACCCGGTCGTCGGTGCCGGCGGCGGGTTCGATCGCGGCATAGGGGCCGGTCTCCACCGCGATGATGCTCGGCAAATCGATCAGGTCGGCAAGGTCGACGATCCGCGCGTCGCTGATCGCGTGCATGCCATGATCGGCCACGACCAGAAGCCGAACGGGCTGGTCGAGGTCTTTCAGCCTCGACAGCAGGTCGCCGATGCGGGCATCCACCTCGGTCACCGCGGCATTGAGTTCCGCCGAGTCCGGGCCGAAATGATGCCCGGCAGTATCGACGGCGTCGAAATAGAGCGTCACGAAGGCCGGGCGGATCGCGCGCGGGCGGCGCAGCCAGTCGAGGACCGCGTTGACGCGCTGCACATTGCTGATATTTTCATCGTAGCGCAGCCAATCGGCCGGACGCACCTCGTGGATCGCGACCTCGCTGCCTGGCCAGAACATCGTTGCCGTTCGCACCCCGGCCTTTTGCGCCGTCACCCACGCGGGTTCGGCCTCGTCCCACCAGAAGGGGTCGAGCGCCTGCTTCGCATTGCCCAGGCTGAAGCGTTCGGCGGGACGCCGCGGGTCGATCATGTTGTTGCCGACGATGCCGTTGGTGTCGGGGCGTTTGCCGGTGACGATCGCATAATGGTTGGGGAAGGTCTTGGTAGGGAAGGAGGGGCGGAGCGCGCCCCGCGCGCCCTCGGCGGCGAGCTTCGACAAATTGGGTGTGATTCCGCGGTCAAGATAGTCGGCGCGGAAGCCGTCGATCGAAATCAGGATGGTGACGGGCGCGCGCTGTTCGGTGTTCGCTTCGGCGGCATGGGCATAGGGTGACGCCAGCGAGCAAAGTGCGGCGATCAGGATCATCAGGCGAGTCATGGTCATCGCGCTAGGATGGCCGCGTGACAACCGCGCGACAAGCTCATTGCGCTTTGCCGCGCCGGTTCGGCCACATCCATGCTTGCAATCGCGCTCTTGCCATGGTGCACCCGGTTTCATCCGAAACCACGGACGAAATGAAGTGGACGCGTTCATGAACAGGGGTTTGATGGCGGCGCTGCTGGTCGGCGCAGCATGTCTGGCCGTGCCGGCGACCGGGCAGGGCGGCGACGACACCAATCGTATCATCGACGAAGGCTATAATCGCAGCCAGGTGATGCAGACGGCACAGGAAATGACCGACGGTATCGGTCCACGCCTGACCAATTCGCCCGCCATGCGCCGGGCCGAAGCCTGGGCGATCGGAAAGTTCGAAGGCTGGGGCCTGTCCAATGTCCGCCGCGATGGCTTTGAATTCGGCCGCGGATGGGAAATCCTGTCGGTCAGCGCACGTATGGTCGCGCCGCGCCCGCTCGCGCTGACCGCCATTCCGATTGCCTGGACGCCGTCGACCAACGGACCGGTGACCGCCCCGATCATCGTCGCGCCGATGTCGAAGGAAGAACATTTCGCCGAATGGAAGGGCAAGCTCGCCGGCAAGATCGTGCTCGTGTCGCTGCCGGGCGATGGTGACGAGCCCGACAAGCCGGCCTTTCGCCGCCTGAGCAGCGACGACATCGGCAAGCTCGACGAGTTTCGCCAGCCCAAATATGATCCCGATGCGCTCAATCGCCGGCTGGAGCGCGTGACGTTTGCCGAAAAGCTCGATGCCTTTCTGAAGGCCGAAGGCGCGCTGGCGATGGTCCGGCAATCCTATCGCGACGGCAAGCTCGTCCATGGCGAGGGCTATAATTACCGCGTCGGCCATTCGCCGACGCTGCCCGGCATCGAACTCGCCGCAGAGGATTATCGCCGCCTGGCACGGCTCGCGAAAAGCGGGGCGCCGCCGCAGCTCGAGATCGATTCCAACGTCCGTTACGACGACAGCGACACGCGCGCCTATAATATCATCGCCGAAATTCCGGGGACCGACCCCAAGGCCGGCTATGTCATGGCCGGCGCGCATTTCGACAGCTGGGTGGCGGGCGACGGCGCGACCGACAATGGCGCCGGCAGCGCCGTCGTGATGGAGGCCGCGCGCATCATTCGCAAGCTCGGCATCCGGCCCAAGCGCACGATCCGCTTCGTCCTGTGGAGCGCGGAGGAGCAGGGGCTGCTCGGGTCGCTCGCCTATGTCGACAAATATATAGCGGCGCGCCCCGGCCCGACCGAGGGCGAGGACGGCAACGCGCTCTATTATGGCTGGCCGAGCCGGTACCCGATCACGCCAAAGCCCGGTTACGGGGACCTCAAGGCCTATTTCAACATGGACAATGGCTCGGGCAAGCTGCGCGGCATCTATGCCGAGGGCAATGTCGGCGCGGTTCCGATCCTGCAATCCTGGCTCGCACCCTTTGCGAGCATGGGCGCGGGCAAGGTCGTTGCGGGGCCGACGAGCGGCACTGATCATGTCTATATGCAGTCGGTCGGGGTGCCTGGGTTTCAGTTCATCCAGGATCCGCTCGATTATGGATCGCGCACGCACCACAGCAACGCCGATACCTTCGACCATCTGAAAGCCGACGATTTGCGCCAGGCTTCGGTCGTGATGGCGGGGATGCTCGTCACGGCGGCGAACAGCGACAAGACGCTGCCGCGCTTCCCGGTGCCGACGCAGCCGACGCCCTATGATCCGTTCAAATACAAGGACCCCAACGACTGAGCGACGGGTATCCGCCGGGGTCAGGCCATCTTGATCCCGGCGATGCCGTTGTCGACGACGCCCGTCGCGCGTTTCGACAGCGTGCCCAGCGGCACCGTCACCTTGTCGACGACCATGAAGTGCGTCTGCCACGCATCGCGGTTCACATCGCACACGACATAGCCGCGCTGGTCATTGGCGAATTTGAGTTCGGGATTGAGCTTCAGAAACTGGTCGGTGCCGGCGCGCAGATCGCTGCCGTCGCCGCCGCTGCTGATCGAGGTGGCGACGAATTCGGCGCCGACGACCTTGTCCTTGAGCACCAGATCGCCGCAGAAATTCTGATGCTCGTCGCCCGTCAGTACGACGCAGTTCTTGAGACCGGCGAAGCGCGACAGGATGCGTTCGCGCGGCGCCTCATAGCCCGCCCAGCTGTCGAGATTGACGATCTTTTCGGGCTCGTCGGCCTTGCGCCGCCGGTCGAGCGACATCATCGTCACCTGCTGCGCGATCGCGTTCCACGTCGCGCCGCCCTGCGCGAGATTTTTGGCGAGCCACTCTTCCTGGGCCTTGCCCAGAATCTGCGCATTCTTTGCAAAGACGTCGGGGCAGGCGGGCTTGAACCCGTCGCCGCACGGCTGGTTGTCGCGATACTGGCGGGTGTCGAGCACCTGCATCGCCATCAGGTCGCCATAGCGGAATTCGCGGTTCGCGGCGATGAAGCCGCCGCGCGGCAACAGCGCCTTGCGCACCGGCATATGTTCGTACCACGCCTGGAACGCGGCCTGCCGGCGCAGCATGAAGACTTCGGGCGGCGGGGCGTCGGGATCGTTGCCGTCGAGCCCCATCTTCCAGTCGTCATAGACCGATACCCAGTCGTTGCGGATTTCATGGTCGTCGAAGGTCGAGATGAAGCCATGCGCCGAGCGTGCCGCCTGCATGTCGATGTCGAGCAGCGTCTGGGTATAGGCGGTGCGGAAATCGCTCAGATCCTGAAGCCCGCGGAGCGCATATTTGCGTACCGGCCGGATCGGCAGGCCGCTGTCGTAAAGATAGTCCTGCTGATATTCGTAGATGAAGTCGCCATAATGGTAGACGAAATCCAGCTCTTCGCGGGCAAGATGGCGATAGGCGCCATAGAAGCCCGATTCATAATGCTGGCAGCCGCAAACCCCGAACTTGACCTGATCGGTGCGCGCGCCGGCGGCGGGCAGCGTGCGGGCGCGGCCGCGCAGGCTGCGTTCGCCGCCAGCGGTGAAGCGGTAATAATAGGGGCGGCTGGGCTGTAGCCCGGCAACCTCGACATGGACGCTATGGCCAAGCTCGGGGCGCGCCAGTTCGGTGCCGTGCGCGACGACCTTGCGAAAGCCGCCGTCCTCTGCGACTTCCCATTCCACCGGGATATTGACCAGCGGCATGCCGCCATGCGGCGCCATCGGGTCGGGTGCGAGGCGGGTCCAGATGACGAAGCCGTCGCTCGCGGGATCGCCGGCGGCGACGCCGAGGCTGAACGGGAAATCGCGAAAGAAACCGGCCTCGGCGCGCAATATCGCCGGGGCGGACAAGCCGGCAAGCGTGGCGGTGGCAAGGAAATTGCGGCGCGAGAACATGGCGGGACTCCGGGGGGAAACGAATCGTGCTCCCCAGATAAACTAGTCATGCGTCACATCAATGATCTTGGCAGCGGGATCAGAACCAGAAGCGGATCCCGGCAACGACGCTGGACCGCGACGGGTCGTTGCCGACGGCGCGCGCGAACTGCGCAGAGCGGCCGATCTTGCCTTCCCAGACATAGCCCAGATAGGGCGCGAATTCGCGGGCAATCTCATAGCGCAGGCGCAGGCCCAGTTCGGCACTCGACAGCCCGGCGCCAATGCCCTGTTCGCGCACGTCCTGAAGCGCGAAGTTCATCTCCGCCGTCGGCTGCAGGATCAGGCGCTGGGTGATGCGCTGGTCGTAGCTGCCTTCGATGCGGGTGGTGACATCGCCCTTGTCCGACAGGAACAGCGCCGCTTCGACGTCGAACCAATAGGGGGCGAGTCCTTCGACGCCGACAACCGCGTAAGTGGGCGAGGGGCCGGGGCCGACATCCTGACGCAGCCCGGTCTGGAGATCGAAATAGGGGCCGATGGCGCGGCTCCACAATAGCTGCCCCTCGCCGCGGTCGAACGCGCCGCCGAAGGCGCCTTCGCCCTCGCTTTTGATGACGAGCTTGTCGATGTCCCCCCCGAAGCGGGCTTCGCCGTCCCAGCTATAGGTGGTTTCGCCGGAGCCGACGCGGACTTCGGCTTGATCGAGCATGACCTTGGAAATGCTGCCGCCGCCATGCTCGGCGTAGAGCCGGGCGCGGACCGGTGCCATCGCGTCGGCGCCGAAGATCGCATCGGCGGCATCGACGCGCGGCGCGGGCGGCGGCGGCGCGTTGTCGACGGGCGGCGAGGGGGGTGGGGCTGTCGTGGGCTCGTCTGGCATGCAGTGCCCCATCGCGGCGTGTTCGGGCGGGCAGGCGGGGGACGGGGGCGGCGCAGGGATTGTGCAATGGCCCATCGCCGCATGCTCGGGCGAGCAAGGCGGCGATGGGGGCGGCGGCGGAGGTTCCGCCTTCGGCATCGTGCAATGGCCCATGGCGGCATGTTCGGCGGTACAGCCGGGCGCGGGGGCGGGATGCGCCATCGCGTCGGGTTGCGCGGCCAGCAGGAGAAGGGCGATCGGAATCATGCCACATCCTCCGCCGCGCGCACCGTCACGACCTGCATCATCCCGGCGTGCATGTGATAGAGGAGGTGACAGTGAAAGGCCCAGTCGCCCGGCGCATCGGCGGTCAGGTCGAAGGTTACCTTGCCGCCTGGCTGGACATTCACCGTATGCTTGCGCGGGGCATGGTCGCCCTTGCCCGTGACCAGTTCGAAGAAATGACCGTGCAGATGGATGGGGTGCGTCATCATCGTGTCATTGACCAGCGTCACGCGCACGCGCTCGCCCAGCGTGAAGGGAATGGGGGCGGTGACCTCGTTCATCTTCACCCCGTCGAACGCCCACATATAGCGTTCCATATTGCCGGTCAGATGGATCTGCATCTGACGCGACGGCACGCGGGTATCGGGGTTACGATCAAGCGCGACGAGATCGCGATAGGTCAGCGCGTCCGCGACATCCTCCAGCCCCTGTCCGGGCTCGCCGGTGCGATCGACCGGCATCGGCGAGATCGACTGGACGGTGGGCGTGTCCTTGACGGTCGGCGCGCTTTTCATGTCGCGCATGCTGTGCCGCATCGGTTCGCCCGGCGCGGTCATCCCATGCCCCATCGCGCCATGATCCATACCCATATCGCCCATACCCATATCGCGCATCGTCGCGAGCGGGCGGGCGCGCAGCGGCGGAACCGGCGCGGTCATGCCGGGGCGCGGCGCGAGCGTTGCGCGCGCCATACCCGATCGGTCGCTGTTCTCGGCGATGATGCTGTAGGCGCGGTCTCCCGGCTCGACGATCACGTCATAGGTTTCGGCGACCCCGATCTGAAATTCGCCCACTTTCACGGGACGGACGTTCAGGCCGTCGGCTTGCACCACGGTCATCGCAAGATCGGGCACGCGGATGTTGAAGGTCGTCATCGCCGATGCGTTGATGACCCGCAGCCGGACGCGTTCGCCCGCAGCGAACAACCCGGTCCAATTGTCGGCGGGGCCGTGGCCGTTGACGAGATAGGTATAGGCCGCCGCGGTCACGTCGCTGATGTCGGTCGGGTCCATCCGCATCGCGCCCCAGGCGACACGGTCGTTCAGCGGCTGGTCGCGGCCCGCGATCAACCCCGCAAGCGTCTGCTTGTTGTGGTTGAAATAGCCGCCCATCTGCTTGAGCTTTTTGAAGATCGCGTGCGGGTGCAGCGCGCTGTGGTCGGACAGGACGATCACATGCTCGCGGTCATAGGCGACGGGATCGGGCTCGGCGGGGTCGATGACGATCGGGCCGTAATGGCCCATCTGTTCCTGCAGCCCCGAATGGCTGTGATACCAATAGGTCCCCGACTGCCGCACCGGAAATTCATAAGTAAACGTCGCGCCCGGCGCGATCCCGGGAAAGCTGATGCCCGGCACGCCGTCCATATGAAAGGGCAGGATCAGCCCATGCCAGTGGATCGAACTATCCTCGTCGGGCAGGGCGTTGGTGACGTGCAGCCGCGCCGTGGTGCCTTCCTTCAGCCGCACCAGCGGGCCCGGGATCGTCCCGTTTATGCCGATCGCATGGCTGGTCTTGCCGTCGGCGGTCAGCATCCGGTGTGCGATGGTCAGGCGGATATCGGCGCCGCCGACCGTCGGCAGCCCCGACGCGATCGGTTGCGCCCAGGCTGGCAGCCACGGGACAAGCGCCGCCGCTCCGCCTGCCGCCAGCAGCGAGCGCCGGTCGATCGCGCCGCTCATGCGATGGCTCCGCGCAGCATCCAGAGCGCCATCGCGATCATCATCAGATTTTCGGTCAGCGACACGAAGCCCAGCGGAACCTTGCTGCTGCCGCCGACGCAGGCGCATTTGATGTCGCGGCGGTCGATATAGACCGCCTTGAAGACCGACACTGCGCCGATGATGGCGATGAACAGCGCGACCGGGATCGACAGCCAGGGGAGGGCGTGCGCGGTCATCAGAACCCCGGCCAGCCCCTCGGCAAAGGGGTAGACATACGAATAGGGAACCCAGCGCCGCGCGAGCAGGTCATAATTGAGGAACATCGTCGAGAAGCTCTCGACGTCCTGCAGCTTGAGCAGCGCCAGAACGATCATGCTGAACGAAATGAACCATTCGGCGGCGCGCAGGGTGAAGGGGCTGCCGTAGGCGGCGAAGCTCGCGGCGAGCGCCATCAGCGCGGTCATCGCGAACAGTGCGATCACGGGCGTATAGCTCGTCGCTCCCGGATCGCGGACGGCAAGGCCGAAATGGCGGCGCAGATCGTCATAGCCGCCGATCCGGCGGCCATCGATAAAGGTCTGCGGCGTCGTCTTGACGCCATGTTCGGCCTTGAACGCGTCGGTTTGCGCGCGCGTCTCCAGCCAATGATCGTCGACGGTGAAGCCCTTTCGTTCGAGGAGATGCTTCGCTTTCAGGCCATAGGGACAGATATGCTGTGGCATGACCATGCGGTAGAGGGTTGCTGTCTGTGTCATGCCGCCTGTATAACCTCCGTACCATGGTACGGAGTCAAGCGATGCAGCTTTCGATCGGAAAACTGGCGGAAGCGGGCGGCGTCGGGGTCGAAACGGTCCGTTATTATCAGCGCCGCGGGTTGATGACGACGCCCGCGCGCAGTGGCGGCGAGGGGTGGGGCGCCGGCATCCGTCGCTATGATGCCGACGATGTCCGCCGGCTGAAATTCATCCGGTCGGCACAAGGGTCGGGCTTCACGCTCGAGGAAATCGCCGAGCTGCTGGAGCTTGAACAGAGCGACGATCGTGCGCGGGTCCGCAGCCTCGCCCGCCAGCGCATCGCCGCGCTCGACGCCAAGATTGCCCAGATGAGTGAAACCCGCGCCGCGCTCGCGCGGTTGGCGGACCAGTGCGCCGCGACCGACAAGGGTCCTTGCCCGATACTGGCGGCTTTCGAGCCCTGACGTCATCGCGCGGAGCGCAGCGACGACGCAATCGCCCGCTGTCGTCCGTACGCAGGGTCGATGGCTGGAGATTGCCTCGCTTAGCCCGCAATGACGAAGTTTCAGGGCGCAGCGCGGCCTAGCTGTGCAGGAAGTGCATGACGTCACCGTCGTGCACGACATAGGCCTTGCCTTCGGCGCGCAGCTTGCCGGCTTCGCGCGCCTTGGCTTCACCGCCCAGCGCGACATAATCGTCATAGGCGATGGTTTCGGCGCGAATGAAGCCCTTCTGGAAATCGCTGTGGATTTCGCCCGCCGCCTCCGGCGCGGTCGCGCCGGTATGGACGGTCCAGGCGCGCGCTTCCTTCGGGCCGACGGTGAAGAAGGTCAGCAGGTGGAGCAGCTCATATCCCGCGCGGATCACGCGCGCGAGGCCCGTTTCGTGCAGCCCCATTTCCTCGAGGAACATCATGCGTTCTTCGCCGTCCATGCCGACGAGTTCGCTTTCGATCGCTGCCGAGACGATCACCGCCTGAGCGCCCTCGGCCTTGGCGCGCGCGAAAACGGCTTCGCTGTGCGCGTTGCCGGTCGCGGCATTCGCTTCTTCGACATTGCAGACATAGAGGACGGGCTTGCTGGTCAGCAGCTGCGCCTGCCGGAGGATGCGCTCTTCATCGGCATCCTTCGGATCGGTCAGACGCGCGGGCTTGCCGTCGCGCAGCAGATCGAGCGCCTGGCCGAGCACCGATGCTGCGGCCTTGGCTTCCTTGTCGCCCTGCGCGGCCTTTTTCGCGAAAGCGGGAACACGCTTTTCCAGGCTTTCGAGGTCGGAAAGCAGCAGTTCGGTCTCGACCGTCTCGGCGTCGGCGACCGGGTCGACCTTGTTCTCGACATGCTGGATGTCGTCATCCTCGAAACAGCGCAGGACGTGGATGATCGCGTCGACTTCGCGGATGTTGCCGAGGAACTGGTTGCCGAGTCCTTCGCCCTTCGACGCGCCGCGCACGAGGCCGGCGATATCGACGAAGGCGAGCTGCGTCGGGATGATCTTCTGACTGCCCGCGATCGCCGCGAGCTTGTCGAGCCGCGCGTCGGGCACCGCGACATTGCCGATATTCGGTCCGATCGTGCAGAAGGGATAATTCGCCGCCTGCGCCGCCTGCGTCTCGGTCAGCGCGTTGAACAGCGTCGACTTGCCGACGTTCGGCAGCCCGACGATCCCGCATTTGAAACCCATTTTCCTACCCTTTTAATCAAGCCGGCGGGCAAAGACCCGCACCGGCTGCAAATCCCAGTCGAGGCGCTCATAGAGCCCCGCGGCGGGATTTCCATCCCGAACCATCAATTCCACCTTCGGACAGCCCCGCGCCCGCAGCCAGTCGCAGCCGGCATCGAGCAGACCGCGCGCGATCCCGCTGCCGCGCCGGTCGGGCTGGACGCCCAGATAATAGACCCAGCCGCGGTGGCCGTCGAAGCCGACCATGATCGTGCCGACGATCGCGCGTCCGGCTTCGGCGAGCAGGATCGTCGCGGCGTCGTGGCCGAGCGCGCGATCGAAGTCGGCGTCCGGGTCGTTCCAGGGCCGGGTGAGGTCGCAGCTTTGCCACAGGGCGACCGCGGCGTCGCGATCGGCGGGCGTCGCGGCGCGGATCAGCGTCATGGTTGCAGCCGCAGCGCCAGATCGTTCTGGAACCGCACGTCGTCGCCCTCGGCAAGCCAGCTCGCTTCGGCGGCGATCGCGCCAAGCAGGTCGGTCAGCGGTTCGATCTCGGTCTTGTGGTAATTGCCGAGGACATGGCCCGTCACGCGGTCCTTGTGCCCCGGATGACCGATGCCGATGCGGACGCGGCGGAAATCGTCGCCGATATGCTGGATCATGCTGCGGATGCCGTTATGTCCGGCCGCGCCGCCGCCCTGTTTGACCTTCACCTTCATCGGCGCAAGGTCGAGTTCGTCGTAGAAGGCGGTCACGTCCTGCGGCGCGAGCTTGTAGAAATCCATCGCGGCGCGCACGCTGCGACCGCTTTCGTTCATGAAGGTGCCGGGCTTGAGCAGCAGAATGCGGGTTCGGCCGATGCGGCCGTCCTGCAGCCAGCCCTGAAATTTCTTGGCGGGCGGCGCGAATTGATGAATGTCGGCGATTACGTCGATCGCCATGAAGCCGACATTATGCCGGTTCATCGCATATTGAGGCCCGGGATTGCCGAGGCCGACCCAGAGCTGCATTGCGGTGCCTTTCCCGGGTCCGATGGAAACGCCCCTCCCGCCGGGGAGGGGCGCATCCGGTAAGCGTTAGGCTTCGCCTTCGGCGGCTTCGCCTTCGTCCTTCGTCGTGTCGCCGTCGCTCGACTTGAGCGCCGACGGAGCGACGATGGTCGCAATCGTGAAGTCGCGATCGCTGATCGCGCTCTCGACACCCTTGGGCAGAGCGACGTTGCTGATGTGGATCGAATCGCCGACGTCGAAGCCGGTGACGTCGATGCTGATTTCGTCGGGGATCTTGTCCGCTTCGCAGACGAGTTCCAGCTCGTGACGAACGATGTTCAGCACGCCGCCGCGCTTCAGGCCGGGCGAGGCTTCTTCGTTGGCGAACACCACCGGCACTTCGACATGGACCTTGGCGTCCTTCGAGATGCGCAGGAAGTCCGCATGGATCGGGCGATCCTTGACGGGATGAAAGGCGACGTCCTTGGGCAAGGTGCGGACGGTCTTGCCGCCCACTTCGATCATCACGACCGAGTTCATGAAGTGACCCGTCATCAGCTGCTTCATCAGCAGCTTTTCTTCGACGTGGATCATCAGGGGTTCTTCGTTGCCGCCATAGACGACGGCGGGGACGCGGCCATTGCGACGCAGGTCACGCGAGGCTCCCTTGCCTGCACGTTCGCGCGTCTCGGCCGTCAGCGTCAGCTGATCGCTCATATCATTTCTCCGAGAAACAGTTGCACATATCCGTCACGCCTCCAGGGATGACCATGGCGGAAGCGGGGGCGCATAGCCGGGAACCGGCGGAAAGGCAAGCGCGATGCGGGAAAAGGGGATCGGGTCGGCGAAAAGGCGAATGTCGGTATCGCATCCCGTCTTGCCGCCCGGCTATTGCATCCTCACCACCCGGTATCCGGCCGCTTCCAGATCGGCGGGAACGCCGTCAGCGCCCACCAGATGTCCCGCACCGACCGCGATCAGCACCGTGCCGGGTTTCGCCATGCGCTGCTCCACCCACTTGGTCCAGCGCCGGTTGCGATCGGTGATGATCGCGGCGCGCGCGGCCGGGACCGCGTCGACGTCCTCGTTCACCACCTTTTCGAGTGCGGCGACGTCGCCGCGCGCCCAGGCGGCGTTCATCGCCTTCACGTCGGCGACGCCGCTTGCCGAATTGGCGAGCGCGCGCGTCAGCAGGCGGCGCTGCGTTGCGGCGTCGAGCGTTTCGAACAGCGTCAACTGCCCCCGCGCCGTCTCCAGCCCGCCGATCGGCTTTCCGGCGTCGGAAAAGCGCTGCGTCAGCCGGGCTTCGACGCCATTTTCGGGCGACAAATCGGCCTGCTGCGCGACACGCTGGCCCATCAGCACCAGGATTGCCCAGTCGTCGAGCGCATCGCCGCCGAAACCGCTGCCCGCGCCTTCTATCTTGCGATAGGCGGCAAGCGCCGCCGGATCGAGCCGGCGCTCCATCGCCAGCGGCGTGCTGCGCGGTGCGAGTTCGCGGAACACCGCGCCTGCAGCCGCGAGTTGATCGGGCGCCAGTTCGAGGACCAATTCGTCGGCCGCCGCAATCGCCGCGCCGACCTTCCCGCCGTCCCAGCGCGTGCCGGCGGGAAGCGCGTGCATCGAGCCGAGCAGGAAGATGCGCGTGTCGGCGTCTTCGACCAGCCACATCGCCGGATGCGCTTCGGTAACTGGCGTCGCAGCTTTGCAGGCGAGCAGCAGCAACGGCAAAAGGGCCGCCGCGGCGCGGCGACCCCAGGACCGAAAGGCAAGGGCGCCCCGCTGCCTCACTGGATGCGCGTCACCTTCAACCCGCGCTCCTTGAGATAATCCTGCACGCTCTTTGCTCCCGCCAGATGGCCCGCGCCGACTGCGACGAAAACCGTGCCCGGCTGCGCCATGCGCGCCTCGATCTGTTCGGCCCAGCGCGCGTTGCGAGCCCACAGCAACGTCTTGGCGACGTCGGGCGTTTCGGCAAGCCCCTCGTTCATCGTTTCGGCGAGCGCAGCCGGATCGCCGGCCCCCCATTGCCCGACCATCGTGTCGAGCTGCGGCCCCAGCTTGTCGAGATCGTTGACCATGACGTTGAGGAAGGCGATCTGGCTGGACATGGGCAGGGCATCGAAAAAGCCGAGCTGTTCGCTGAGCGTTTCGAACCCGGAGATCGGCTTGGCGGCCGCCTTTGCCGCATTGCTCAACTGCTTTTCAGCGCCCTCTTCGGGGTTGTAGCCCATTTTGGTCAGCGGCAGCACCGACAGGGTGATCCCCGCAAACCACGGCTTGAAGCCGTCGAAGCTGGCGGGCGGCAGGCCCAGGCTGGTCATCGCCGCCTGATAGGCCGCAAGCGCTTCCGGATCGAGCCGCGACGAAAGCGCCGTTCCGCTCTGGTCCAATGCCAGCGCCATGGTTTCCTTCGCCACCTCATTCTGATCTTCGGGCAGCACGAGTTCGAGTTTGAGTTCGTCCGATTTGTCGAACGCGTCTTTCACGGCGCCGTCGAACCAGCTCAATCCGGGCTTCAGCACATGCACGGTGCCGAACAGATAGACGGTGGTGTCGTCGTCCTTCACTGCCCACAGCGCGGGTTTGATCGCGGTCGTCGTTGCCGCGGCGGGCGCGGTGGCATCCTGCGCCGCGGCGCTATTGTGTCCCGGCACGACCGCGCATTGGGCGAGGGGAATGATCGCGCAGCTGAGCGCCAGTTTGCGGAAGAAGGAGGTCATCGGGCCTGCTTTCGTTTCAAAAAGGGGAGGGGCAAGAGGTTCGCTGATAATCAGCGATATTTGAACCAGAGATAGACGATCAGGTTGACGGCGAGCGTCAGGACAAAGAGCGCCATGGCATCGACCGGCGGCGCGAGGCTCGCTCGGGCGGCGACCCACCACACGGGGCAGGCGATCACAAAGGCATGGAAGCCGGCGACGCTTCCCAGATAATAGGCGTGGCGTTCATGATCGTCGACTGCGCGGAAATAGAATAGGCTGGCGACGCTCATCCCGACAACCCAGATCGCCGAGACGATGATCGCGGTTGCAGGGGTCAAGGGCGCATTGCTCGCCAGATCGCCCGACCCCTGCGCAACCTGGAGCGTCAGCGCAACCCCCGCGCCAAGGCTCATCGACGCGACCATCGTCACCCAATAGAGGCGCTTGCGCGGCGACCAGCCGGCCCAGGCTTCGCGGTTCAGGCGGATATAGAGCGCCATGCCGGCCAGTGCGAGGACGAGCGCCGCCACCGGGCCCGCCCATGTGGGCAACGGCTGGCCGCCGGTTTCGGCCAGGCCGTCGCTATAACCGGCGAAAGCGCCAGCAACGGCTCCGGCTATCATGATGATGGCAACCGGCCACAGATAACCGGGACCGGCGCGGCGTTCCTTCGGCATGTTCGTCATCATTCCTGTCCTGCAAAGCCGTCGTCGAAAATGTCTTCGATCGGCATTTCGAATAGTCGGGCCAGCTTGAAAGCGAGCGGTAAAGACGGGTCGTATTTCCCTGTCTCGATTGCATTTACTGCCTGCCGCGACACGTCGAGCCGGTCGGCCAGTTCGGCTTGGCTCCAATTGCGCATTGCGCGGAGGACTTTCAGTTTGTTGTTCATCGGCGCCTCGCCAATAGGATCCCTTCGGGCCTGCATATAGTCACAATCGCTATCCTTTTGTCAGCCGATCGAAACGCGATGCTTGGCCGCCGGGATTTTCGGGATCAAGAGGCTGGAGCGCCGCCGCGTCGGCCGCGCTCCAGCTCAAGTCGCCTGCCGACACCGGGGAGCATCGACGCGGACGAAGCCCGAAGGAGGGGATCAGCGGCCGGGCTTGATCATCAGCAGCGCCAGCTGGGTACCGCCGTCGGCGCGGGCAATGGCGCGTTCAATCTGCGGCTTTGCGGCGGCGAGGGCAGTCGCCATGCAGGCATTTTCCGAATTGCGCGCGGCAAGACCGCGAGCCGAGGTAGCGCAAATCTGGCGGGCAGCGCTGTGAACGCGCGATTCCAGCCGCTCGCGCCCCTTGGCGCTCGTCAGCTTGAGGTCGTGGATGCGGACGGTGGCGGTGGGCGCTTCATCGGCGGTCGCGGCGAGCGCGGGCGTGCCGACCAGAGCGAGCGAGAGGGCGAGGATGATGGTGCGAGCGATCATAATGGGTCTCCTTGGATCATGTCCTGGTCACGTCAACCTGTCTTCATGTCAGGTATGCATGACTATATGTCGCGATTCGCTGACCATGTCAACAAAACATGACAAAAAGTTTTGTGACCGTGACAGGGCGCGCGATTTGATCGTCGACCAAATGGTACCGAGCCTTGACCCTGCGCGCCCGCTGCGCCAAGGGCGGCGGCGATTGTTGCACCTGCGAAAGATGTGGACTCGTGGCCGATACGGCAGAAAAGAAACCACTCAGCTTTCAGGACATGATCCTGACGCTTCACGATTATTGGAGCGCGCGGGGCTGTGCGATCCTGCAGCCTTATGACATGCGGGTGGGCGCGGGGACGTTTCACCCGGCGACGACGCTGCGCAGTCTGGGGCCGGAGCCGTGGAATGTCGCCTATGTCCAGCCGAGCCGCCGGCCTACCGATGGCCGCTATGGCGAGAACCCGAACCGCCTTCAGCATTATTATCAATATCAGGTGATCCTGAAACCGTCGCCCGCCGACCTGCAGGAGCAATATCTCGGCAGCCTTGCGGCGATCGGCATCGATCCGCTGCTCCACGACATCCGTTTCGTCGAGGATGACTGGGAATCGCCGACGCTTGGCGCATGGGGGCTGGGCTGGGAAGTCTGGTGCGACGGGATGGAAGTCACCCAGTTCACCTATTTTCAGCAGATGGGCGGCTTCGACTGTAAACCGGTTGCGGGCGAGCTGACCTACGGGCTCGAACGCCTCGCCATGTATATCCAGAATGTCGACAATGTGTACGACCTGCGCTTCTCCGACCCCGTCGGCGACGTGCCGGGTTTGAGCTATGGCGACGTCTTCCTCGAAAACGAGCGCCAATTCTCGAAATGGAATTTCGAGGTTGCCGATACCGATACGCTGTTCGCGGGCTTCAAGGCGGCCGAAGACGAATGCAAGCGTGCGATCGCGGCGAATGTTCCGCTCGCCGCCTATGACCAGGCGATCGAGGCGAGCCATTTGTTCAACCTCTTGCAAGCGCGCGGCGTGATCAGCGTGCAGGAACGCGCCAACTATATGGCGCGCGTCCGCGATCTTGCGAAGGGAAGCTGCAAGGCGTGGATCGATAGTCAGTCGGAACGCTGGACCGAAAAATATCCGGGGTGGACGCTGTGACCGATTTTCTTCTCGAACTGCGCAGCGAGGAAATCCCGGCGCGGATGCAGGCGGGTGCGCGCGCCGAGCTGGAAAAGCTGTTCCGCGCGCAGATGGCGGCAGCGGGCATCGATGTCGGCGATCTGACCATCTGGTCGACCCCGCGCCGCCTTGCGCTGATCGCCAGGGGGCTTCCGCAAGCGACCGCTGCGGTCAGCGAGGAGCTCAAGGGCCCGCGCAGCAGCGCGCCGCCGCAGGCGCTCGAAGGCTTTTTGCGCAAGACCGGGCTGACGCAGGATCAGCTCGAAGACCGCGACGGCGTGTGGTTCGCCGTCATCGACAAGCCCGGCCGTGCGACGACCGAAGTGCTCGCCGAGGCGATCCCCGCGATCGTTCGCGGCTTTGCCTGGCCCAAGTCGATGCGCTGGGGGAAGGAAAGCGCGAGCAGCGAAAGCCTGCGCTGGGTCCGCCCGCTGTCTGGGATCGTCGCGATCTTCGGCGACGAGCTTGTGCCGTGCGAGATAGGCGGGATCGCCAGCGGTTTCGTGACGCGCGGCCACCGCTTTCATTGCCCCGGCGAAATCACCATCGGCTCGGCGGCGGATTATGCCGAAAAGCTGCGCGCGTGCCACGTCATCGTCGACCATGAGGAGCGGCAGGCGATCGTTCGCGAAGGTGCTGCGAAAGCCGCGGCCGACGCCGGGCTGAGCCTTGTCGAGGACGAGGCGCTGGTGATCGAGAATGCCGGCCTCACCGAATGGCCGGTGCCGCTGCTCGGCCGCTTCGACGAAGCGTTCCTGGAGGTGCCGCCCGAGGTCATTCAGCTGACCGCGCGCGTGAACCAGAAATATTTCGTCGTGAACGGCGCCGACGGCAAGCTTGCCAACGGCTTCGTCTGCACCGCGAATATCGACGCCAAGGACGGCGGCGCGGAGATCGTTGCGGGCAATCGTAAGGTACTGGCGGCGCGGCTTTCGGACGCGCGCTTCTTCTGGGAACAGGACCAGAAAAAGACGCTCGCGCAGCACGCCGAGAAGCTGGCGAACATCACCTTCCACGAAAAGCTCGGCACGGTTGCCGACAAGGTAGAACGCGTCGCGAAGCTGGCGCGCTGGCTGGTCGAGGAAGGAATCGTCGCCCCCGCGAAGGCGGGAGCCGCTGTAGGTAATGCGCCAAACGCAACGGCCCCCGCCTCCGCGGGGGCGACGGGGGAGTTGGCCGACCAGGCTGAACTTGCCGCGCGGCTGGCGAAGGCCGACCTCGTCACCGAAATGGTCGGCGAATTCCCCGAATTGCAGGGCCTGATGGGCGGCTATTACGCCCGCGCCCAAGGCCTGCCCGACGCGGTCGCCGACGCAATTCGCGATCATTACAAGCCGGTCGGGCAGGGTGACGACGTGCCGACCGCGCCGGTGACGGTGGCTGTGGCGCTGGCAGACAAGCTGGATACGATTTCTGCCTTCTTTGCGATCAGCGAAAAACCCACCGGATCAAAGGATCCTTTTGCCCTTCGCCGCTCGGCACTCGGTACTATCTCGCTAATCTTAGCGAACGGAATCCGGGTGCGACTGAGCCACCTAGTTGGGCAGGGCGCAGTGGGCTTGTCGGCAATCGCTGCCGTAAAGCAGCTGCTTGATGCTGCGGGCGAGTATAATGGCAAGCCAATCGATGCCCGGGAGGCCGGTGTTGGCGTTATTGATTTCTTCGCCGACCGCCTCAAGGTCCAGCAACGCGAAGCCGGCGTCCGCCACGACCTGATCGACGCGGTGTTCGCGCTTGGCGGCGAGGACGATCTCGTCCGCCTGCTCGCTCGCGTGAAAGCGCTCCAAGCCTTCATGGCGACCGAAGACGGCAGCAACCTGCTCGCGGGTTACAAGCGTGCGGCGAATATCCTGAAGCAGGCGGGCGAGGTGAGGGGTACCGCCGCCACGACGCCGCCGACCGAAGCCGACGCGGCATTGCTCGCCGCGCTCGACGTGGCCGAGCCCGCGGCGTCCGCTGCGGTCGCTGACGAACGCTTTACCGACGCTATGGCGGCGCTCGCCAGCCTGCGCGCGCCGATCGACGCCTTTTTCGACGGCGTGATGATCAACGATCCCGATGAAGCGGTGCGCGCCTATCGGCTCGGCCTGCTCGCGCGATTTACCGGCGCGGTGCATGGCGTTGCCGATTTCTCGAAGATCGAGGGCTGACGCGCCAGCTATCCGCCAGAGCTTATAACGAACGAAGTAAAACTGAATCGACCAACCGCGATTGCATACCTATCCAGCCGCGACCTCCTCCCCGGGGCAGCAGGAGTAAGACATGACGAAGATGGTGCATTTGTTCGGCGGCGCGGCCACGACGGCCGAGCGTTCGAAGGAATTGCTGGGCGGCAAGGGATCGAATCTTGCCGAAATGGCGTCGATCGGCCTGCCGGTCCCGCCGGGCTTTACGATCACCACCGACGTCTGCACCGCCTATTACGCCAATGGCGAAGCGTTTCCCGACGGGCTGACCGCCGACGTCGAAAGCGGCATCGCGCATATCGAGGGGATCACCGGCAAGCGTTTCGGCGACGCGGCGAACCCGCTGCTCGTTTCGGTCCGGTCGGGCGCGCGCGTGTCGATGCCGGGGATGATGGACACCGTCCTCAACCTCGGGCTCAACGATGCGACCGTCGCGGGGCTTTCCGAAGCCTCGGGCGACCCGCGTTTCGCGTGGGACAGCTATCGCCGCTTCATCCAGATGTACGCCGACGTCGTCATGGGCCTGGACCATGCCGAGTTCGAGGAAGCGCTGGAAATCGCCAAGGAAGACAAGGGCTTTTTCCTCGACACGGAGATGTCGGCTGAAGACTGGCAGGCGCTGGTCAAGGAATATCAGGCGATCGTCGAGCGCGAGACCGGCGCACCCTTTCCGCAGGAACCGAAGGACCAGCTGTGGGGCGCGATCGGCGCCGTCTTTGCGAGCTGGGAAAGCGACCGGGCGAAAGTCTATCGCCGCCTGAACAGCATTCCCGGCGAATGGGGCACCGCGGTCAATGTGCAGGCAATGGTGTTCGGCAATATGGGCGACACCTCGGCGACCGGTGTGGCGTTCACGCGCGACCCCGCGACGGGCGAGCGCGCCTGGTACGGCGAATGGCTGATCAACGCGCAGGGAGAGGACGTCGTCGCCGGCATCCGCACCCCGCAGTATCTGACGAAAATCGCGCGCGAAAAGGCGGGGGCCAAGCCGCTGTCGATGGAAGAGGCGATGCCCGAAACCTTCGGGGAACTGGGCCGCGTCTTCGACACGCTCGAAACCCATTACCGCGACATGCAGGATATCGAATTCACCGTCGAACGCGGAACGCTGTGGATGCTGCAGACGCGCAGCGGCAAGCGCACGGCCAAGGCGGCGCTGCGCATCGCGGTCGAAATGGCGGCCGAAGGGCTGATTTCCGAAGAGGAAGCGGTCGGCCGTGTCGATCCTGGCGCGCTCGACCAACTGCTCCACCCGACGCTCGATCCCAAGGCGCCGCGCGACGTTCTGACCAAGGGGCTGCCCGCCAGCCCCGGCGCCGCGTCGGGCAAGATCATGTTCGACGCCGACAGCGCCGAAAAGGCCGCTGGCATGGGCGAGGCGGTGATCCTCGTCCGCGTCGAGACGTCGCCTGAGGATATCCACGGCATGCACGCCGCCAAGGGCATCCTGACCGCGCGCGGCGGGATGACGAGCCACGCGGCGGTGGTTGCGCGCGGCATGGGGCGCCCCTGCGTCTCGGGCGCCGGCGGGCTGGCGATCGACGGCAATGCGCGCGTGCTGCGCGTCGCGGGGCGCGAGCTTCGCGAAGGCGATGTCATCACGCTCGACGGGTCGACCGGCGAAGTGATGGCGGGCGAGGTTCCGACGCTCCAGCCCGAGCTGGTCGGCGATTTCGGCACGCTGATGGGCTGGGCCGACAAGGTGCGCCGCATGAAGGTGCGCACCAACGCCGAAACCCCCGCCGACGCGCAGGTCGCGCGCGATTTCGGCGCCGAGGGTATCGGACTTTGCCGCACCGAGCATATGTTCTTCGACGCCGCGCGGATCACCGCGGTGCGCGAGATGATCCTGGCCGACAGCGAGGACGGCCGCCGCGCCGCGCTCGCCAAGCTGCTGCCCGAACAGCGCGGCGACTTTGCCGCAATCTTCGGCGTGATGGCGGGGCTGCCGGTCACGATCCGGCTGCTCGACCCGCCGCTGCACGAATTCCTGCCGACGCGCGAGGAGGATTTTGCCGATGTCGCCGCCGCGGCAGGGGTGGGGGTCGAGGCGCTGAAGGCGCGGGCGAACGAACTCCATGAATTCAATCCGATGCTCGGCCACCGCGGTTGCCGCCTTGGCGTCACTTACCCCGAAATCTACGAGATGCAGGCGCGCGCGATCTTCGAGGCGGCGTGCGACGTCGCCGCCGAAACCGGCGCGGCGCCGATCCCCGAGGTGATGATCCCGCTGGTCGCGACGCGCCGCGAATTCGATCTGATGAAGGCGGTCGTTGACGCGCAGGCAAAGGCGGTGTTCGCCGAAAAGGGGCGCGAGATCGCCTATCTTGTCGGCACGATGATCGAGCTGCCGCGCGCCGCGCTGATGGCGGGCGAAATCGCGGAAACGGCCGAATTCTTCAGCTTCGGCACCAATGACCTGACCCAGACGACGATCGGTATCAGCCGCGACGACGCCAGCCGCTTCCTGACGCAATATGTCGACAAGGGCATCTTCCTGACCGATCCGTTCGTCAGCCTTGACGTCGAAGGCGTCGGACAGCTGATCGAGATCGCCGCCAAGCGCGGCCGTGGTGCCCGCGCGGGGATCAAGATGGGCATTTGCGGCGAGCATGGCGGTGATGCACCGAGCATCCACTTCTGCGAACAGACCAGGCTCGACTATGTCAGCGCCTCGCCCTACCGTGTGCCCATCGCACGTCTGGCAGCGGCACAGGCGGCGCTGAAGAGGGGATAACGCCATGAAGAGCTGGCACCGCTATGCGATCACCCTGGTGGGCGGGATAGCGGTGGGGCTTGGCGGCGCCTGGGGTCTGACCCGTGGCGGGCTCGGCGATGGCGCGATCCGCAACGGCCCGTGGACGACCTCGCTCGGCTATGGGACGAAGGCGACCGATCCGCTGACGCGCGCGATGGTCGCGCGGTCGGGGCTGCTCGCGCTGCCGGCAAAGGAGACGCTCTACTGGATGGCGCGCACCGACGCCTCGGGCGCGCGGCTTGACGGCAATTGCCGCTACCGTCTGTCGGGAAAGCCGCTCGATGCGCGCTGGTGGAGCGTGACCGTTTATGATGCCAAAGGCTATCTGGTCGCCAATCCCGCGAATATCTGGTCGGTCAATGGCGCCAGTGTCCCGCTCGACGACAAGGGCGAATGGCACGTCACCATAGCGCCCGACCGGTCCGCCGATGGCGCTTGGCTTTCCGGGATCAAGGGGCAGCCGTTCGACCTGACGCTGCGCATGTACAACCCGGGCGCGGACTTCCGCGCCGCGCCATCGGCGGCCGCGCTGCCCGCGATCGTCAAGGAGGGGTGCTGACATGCGCCGCTGGATCGGACCGCTCGCTTTTGGCCTGATCGCCGCGCTCGCGGTCGGCTATGCGGCCATCGCCGCCATCCCCTATGGCATGATGAAGATCGCGATGGACCGGCTTGGCCGCGGCGGCATCAACCAGATGTCGCAGGGACCGCTCGCGACGCCCGCGCGCCAGCCTGTCGTGCGGCCGAGCCCCGATCTTGCCTATTCCAGCTGTCCGTTCGACCTTGCGGCGGGGCCGCTCGAGATTATGGTCGTGCCGGTCCCTGGGCGCTATTCTTCGCTCAGCATCTTCGATGCCGCGACCGACGTCGCCTACGTGCGCAATGACGTCGAAGCGGGCGGAAAACCCTATCGAATCATCGTCGCGCGCGACGGGCAGGCGGTGCCGCCGGGCGCCGAGGTGGTGCGCGTCGGCCACGATCGCGGGATTGCGCTGATTCGCCTGCTGCTGAAGGATCCTGCGGAAATCGGTTCGCTCGACGCAATTCGCCGTCAATCGACCTGCCGAACCGTCACAAAGTCGAAATAGGGGGTTGCACGCCCCGCCGACTGCTCCTAAAGGCACCGCTCCACGCACCCGTAGCTCAGCTGGATAGAGCATCAGACTACGAATCTGAGGGTCGGACGTTCGAATCGTTCCGGGTGCGCCATAGTTTTCAAGGCCTTCCGCGTTTCGATGCGGGAGGCCTTTTGCTTCTGGCAATCATATAGCAATCACGCGGGACGATTTCGCGCAGCCAGACTTGCGCCGTCCGGCCGTCTCGCGGTGGCTTCGCTCTATTTCGCACTATTTTAGTGCTGGCGCAGGAAGCATCCGGCAGGAGAAGGCCTCGTTCATTGCGAGCGCGATGACGTTTGGAGCCATGAGACTCCGCTTGGCTGGCTTGTCGCGTAGGTAGGCGATCACAATGTCAGTGATTTGACCAACGTTGGCCGTTGCCGGAATGCACTCGCCCCGGCCTTCGATAGCGGAGGATAGTTCAAGGCTGTCCACCGCTCCTATTATGTAACCGGAGCACTGATAATATTTTTGGTAGAAGTCAGGGTTCGATTGCGGCGTGTTGCATGTAGCCCACAAATCATTGCCCGTTCTAAAAATCCCTGCGTCTGCGTGACCCGGAAAGCTCGCCAACGCAACGGATGCGAGAACAATACCCTTTAATGCTGTCATGACATTCTCCCGCCCTTACGATGATGGAGCGGAAGCTATCACTTCTGAATTATCGATCCAAAACAAACCCGGTCGGCAACGGTTCGATTTGAAATCCGGGAGGTAGGGCAGGGCGCGCGCGGCGCGACGAGGGCTTGCGCTGTCCACGCTCCGGCCTGTTCGCGGGGTTCGGCACACCGCCCAGCACATTGGCCTTGGCAGCTTCGCGCGCTTTTTCCATCACGAACTTAATCGCCTTCGCCTGTCCGTCCATATCGAGCGAACGATATTCAGGCTTCGCGATCAGCTCCGACACCCACTTGTGGGCGAGCGGGCCGGTGACTGCCTGGAGGCGGTCATAGACCTTGGTATCTAGTTTCTTGCCGTTCACGCGGTCGCTCGGCGCCGAAATGGTCGCGTCAACGCGTAGGGCTTCCCACGTCGCCGGGTCGGCCTTCGCGGTGCTGGTCCAGATGGGCGAAATGATATCAGGGCCGATACCGCCCTCAGTTTCAATGGGGCGCCCCCATACGTCGCGCTTGGGCAGCAGCTTGCCAGATAGCCCCGGCACCCGCGACTGAATATAGCTTGTGGTGTCGGGCGTCTCCCGCAGCGTAGGATCGACGGTGCGCGCAATCTGTGCAACCCCGGTCGGGACAGCGAGCGAACCCGCAAACCGCTTGATAAACGAATCCCCGAAGCGTTCGGGATCATCCGCCGCCGCAAGCACGTCAGCCAGGCCGGACAGCCACGTCTTATTGGACAGGTTGCCCATGATGCTGGCGACGACGAGGGCAGCGCCCTTGCTGCGCTGGTTGTCGGTCATGCCGTTACTCAGCGTGGCGATATCAGCCGCGGCGCCAATCGTCAGGGCAAACGGATCGAGCCGCTTGTAGCTGTAATAGCGGTCGCCAATCTTCACGCTGTAGGGCTGCCAGCCGTCCGCATAGAGCAACCGCCGCTTGTTTTCGTCAGCGGGCGGGGAGCCGGTCAGAATCCCCTTGGCCGCAAGCTCGGCCATCAAGGCGCCCATGCCGGTGCCAACCATGGCGCGAGCCACGGCAATGTCACGACGCGCCCCGCCAGCCGCAAAGTCTTTGCGCCATTCTTTCAGCACCGGAGCGGCAGGCGAACGCTCAACCGCAAACTTGAACAGGTTGGTTGGAGTGCGGACGAAAGGGAGAACAGCTTTCAGGATCGGCGCGGCCTGCGTGATTGCCGAAACTTTGGAGGCAACTTCACCTAGCGGACGCTGGAACGTGACATAGCGCCCATAATCCATTGCAGATTCCCACATGTCATCGGTGGGATTGGCAAGAAGCTCGGCAGCGCGCTTGCGCCCCGCTTCCCCGTTCAGCCCTTCGGAGCGAGCCTTACGAACCGCGAGGCCCGATAGCTCCATGCGGCGGGCCATCGCCTTGAATAGCTCATCTTCCGCAGTCAGGGCGCGCGTCGGCAGGCGCAAGACTTCGCCTTTCGTGCCGCTGATTGCCTTCTGTCCTTGCGCCTCAACCTTAGTCACAAAGTCCCGTGACTCGCCCGTGCGAAACGCAAAGGCGGCCTCGCGCATCCCTTCGCGGGTGCCTTGCAGCAGGCCGACGACGCGTTGCCCGATCTCGGTAAAGGTCACGCGGTCCTCAACATTCTTGCGGGCAATGGGGGAGAGCCTGCGGGCCTGTCCAATCAGGGACGCTGCGCCATATTCGGGAATCTGCGCAAGGCTCGTCATCGTGTTGGAGAGGACGTTAACGGCATGGGTCTGCGGCCCCGACAACAGGAAATTATACCACAGCTCAACAACCTTGTCGGAGAACTTGGGTTTAGCCGCCTTCTCAACAAAATGGTTCAGGCTGGCGGGGTCTTTCTCAAGGGTCAGGATCGCATCCGCCGCATCTTTCAGGCGGGTGGGGCCGCCGCCAGCGTTCACCAGTCCCTCAAGCACACGGCCCGGCACTTCGCGGCTGTTCGCTGCCATGCGGAATTGCGACAGCGCGCGCCCCGCCTCAGCGGTGGCACCAGCAACTTGTTCCTGAATGGCCGTATGACGCACCATTGCCTTACGGAAAGCCGCGAGCAGTTCGCTTCCCGGTTCATCACCGGCCCGCTGCACACGGCGAGCAAGGTTGACCAGTTCGTTACCGGACGCAGCGAGGATGCGGCGAGCCGCTAAGGCTTCCTCTGCGTTGAACGCCTGCCCTTTGCGTCGGGCGAGCAGATCGTCGGCAGTCATTCCAAGATCGGACGCCAGCGCCTCCGTTTCAGCCTGGGTGATGCGACCGCGCCGCGAGGCCTCAAAGCCGCCCGTAATATCGTTGGCGACTTTCAACGCCTGCGAAATTTCCTGCGGCGTGTCGAGCTTATCGACCCGGACATTGCCAACCTTGGTCAGCGTGGCGGCGTCCCAATCGTCAGGATTGACGGGCGGCGCAGCGTTGGCAACGGCATCCTCATATGTGGCGGGCTGGCCCACGTCCTGCGCAAGCGGTGCGCCTTCCTGCCGTGCGCGCTCGACCGCAAGCCGCTGATCGCGGGCGCCCTCGAAAGCCTGAATCTGCCCTTCATCCTCAGGACGAAACCGGCGACCGACACCCCGATAGGTATCATCGAGCGCGGCAAGAAATTCCTGATTGGTCGGCGGCCGGTCCAGTTCGGGGAAATACCCTTCATTGTAAGCCTTCTGCGCCATATCCTCGACGGACAGGCCCCGTTCCTGATCGACAAGGCGACCGAGACGGTTTTCGCCCCCGGTGAAGTCCTCGCCCTTGCGGGGCGCATTGGTGATACCCGATGCGGCTAGCTCGCCGCCCTCGTCACGCAGCCCGCCTTGCGCGCGAGCGAACGTCACAAGGTCAGCAGGACCGCGACGATTGACCATCACGTCAGGATTGCGGGCCGAGGGATATTGCTGCGCCTCAAGGTAATCGCGCTCGCGGGGCGCTGGCACATCACGGTAAGGACCGGCGCCAAGCTGCGCGGCTTCCTCTGGCGTAAGCTCATTGGAAGGGCGCGGCAGCACGTCTTGCGGCTCGACGCGGGCGGTTGCGGCCTGCATGAGATCAGGCGACGGCCCGTCGATCATCGGACGGGGGCGAGCGCTGTTTACGTCGATTGTATCGCGGACGCGGGGGCCTGACAGGGCGGGCATGGGTTCAGCCGCCATATCTGCGCGCTCCATTTGGAAGCCTTCGGGCAGGGGAGGTAAATCTTCCGCGACAGCTTCGCCAGATCGACCAGCAAGACGGCCAGCGACCTTGCCAACGAGAGGGGCCGCCAGATCAATGCCTTTGCCGATCGCTGCGCCGCCGACTGCACCGCCAAGGGCGTTAAGCGGCACGTTGGCGAGACGCGTTCCTAGCCCACCGTCGCCAGACCCGAACCCGTAAATCCCGCCCTCGATGGCGCCAGCCTTCGCGAAGCCAGCCGCACCGCGGACACCAGCAGAGCCGGGGATAAAGACCCCGCCCACAAGCTGACCGCCGAGACGGGCAAAGGGGTGGCGGGTTTCGTCGTAATTCAGGATCGCCTCATTCTGGCGCCAGTTGTTGCGCCAGATATCGGAAAGCGAGCGGTCGCTGTTCCATATCGTCTCGCGATGCTTGAATCCTTCCGAGCCGCCCGTAATGTCCTGCGCTGCGCTCTGCATCCATTCAGGTGCCACCGCGTCAATCGCGCCGCCGACTTCACCGGCAAAGCCGAGCGTATCAATAAACCCGCGACCAGCCGCACCGCCCGCGCCATCGCCGGGGTTGATGATCGGGATAGGAATGTTCGGGTTGCCGCCCTTGGCTTTCTGATCGACAAAATCGCGAAGGTCGCGGGGGTCAAACGACATGCCGTAGGCTTGCCCCCACTTCTCGATTGCGTCGGGCGTCACGTCCTTTGACTGCAACAGGGTGTTATATTCCTGCTGCACTTCGGGGCGCATACCGGCAAAGGCGTTGGCCATGTTGAAATCGCGCAGCGTCTGCGCGTCCCATGCCGAGTAATCGACAGGCCCGACCTTCTCACCCTTGCGGATGCTCTCAATGAATTTGCTATCGGCCGGCGCCGAGCCGACGAAGCCGCGTTCCTTCCAATAGCCGTCTAGATCGGCCTGGCTGAAATTCGGATTGCCGCTGTTGCGCGCGAGGAAGGCGTAAAAGTCCTGTTCCTGATCGTTCGTCAGCCGCTTAAACTCTGGGCGGAAATCTGGCAGATCGCTGGTGAATTGCACTTCCTCGTCAGGGCGCAACTTGAGATTCCAGCGGTCGGCGCGGCGGTAGGCTTCCGGCGTCATCGTCTGCGTTGCGTGACCGCCCTGCGCGTTGAGACGGCCTAGGCGCTCGGCTTCCATATAGTTAGCGCGGCGGGCGGGATCGTTCGCCAGATATTCAGGCGCAGCAAGACCGTTGCCGCCCATGAGCAGCGATGTAACGGGGTCGGTCCCGTCATTGTTCAGCGAGACGACCGGGCGCCCATAGGTTTCGCGTCCGATGCCAAAGACCGCCGTGGCTGGCGTTACCAGATCATCGAGCGCGCCGGTCGATTGCTGCCCGATGGCTACGGGGCCACGTCCCGGACGATAGCCGAATTGCCCCGACTCCCAAGCATCATAGCCAAGGACGCGACCGTTGGGCGTGGGCTTGCCGTTGGTAGGCTCCAGCCGCACGGTATCGCCATCAACGACGCCACCGGTAGGGCGGTATTCGCCCCCAAGGTCGCGCACGTCACCGCTGGGCGTGTAGTTATCCAGTCGAGTCTTGCGCCCCTTGGGCTTCTTTTTCGGATTGTCCTCAAGCTCAAAGCCGGGGGGAAGCGGCGGCGCGTCAGCCAATGTTCTCGCCTCCCCATTTGCGGCGGTGATGCTGCGCGCTTTCCATCGCGTCGGGCGTCACGTTTTCGGCAGCCGCGAGATAGGCGCCGAGGATTTCCCCCATTGAGCCATCGGGGACGCGATCAACGGTTACGTCGGCAGCCGCAAGGCTTTCCCCCCGGTGGCTGTCTCCGCTGTCAAACAGGCCCGCATCATCGAGCAATTCCGCGAGCTGGTTTTGCAAGGCGATGAACAGGCCTAGCCCGGTCATGTCGCCGCGAGCAGCCGCAAGCCGCGCGAACGTCAGGCCCTCGACGGTGGCAACCACGCGGTCGGCATGGCCTAGGGTTTCACCGGCAAGCGCGAGCTTCGCCAAGCGCACTTGGCTTTCAGCGCAGCCCCAGCCCGCCTCGCGGATCAGGTCAAGGTTGTCGATCATTTGACCGGCACCCATTTGCCGCCCTTCAATACGACGCGTTCGCCCGTCTGAGGGTTTACCGCCGTGGGCGCGCTCGACGATCCACGACCGCCACGCTTTCCCCCACCGGCTGCAATGCGACTTTCGCGGCGGTCTGCTGTGGCGGCGCGGCTCTGCGCAATGCCGGTGCGGGCGTCACGGTTGGCAATCATATTGTCGGTGTTGCGATCCTGTCGCGCATTATCGGCCTGCATGTCCGCAACCCGCGCTTCGGCAGAGAAACGGCGATCCATAGCGGCAAGCTGCTGTTGCGAGTCGAGCGCGAGCATAAGCAATTGCCGGATTCCATCGGGGCCGGGATAGTTGGGCGGCACCGAGTCGCGGATATTCTGGCCGAACGGCGCGAGCAGCGCGTCCACTTCATTGAGGACAGCTTGATAGCTCGCCTCGTCATTGACGCGGGGAAGGCGCGCAATCGCCAGACGGTAAGCCTTGTCCGCATCCTCAAGCTGGTTGAGCGCTTGGTCCCGCATCTCGCTGTCGATCTTCATAGCGGCGAGAGGGTCAATCTTCGCCAT
The DNA here is from genome assembly GCF_025727575.1 of Sphingopyxis sp. GC21. Lineage (NCBI taxonomy): Bacteria > Pseudomonadati > Pseudomonadota > Alphaproteobacteria > Sphingomonadales > Sphingopyxidaceae > Sphingopyxis > Sphingopyxis sp. GC21. Next base: position 903,427 of record NZ_CP095845.1, read on the forward strand.
CTCCATAAAGGCCCGGTTTCGCGCTTCCATATTCGGGCTTTGCGCTGCCCGCGCGATCTCGGCAGGCATAGGCGTTTCGCCCGGCGCATGTTGGCCGGTTACGCCGCTTTCTGCACCAATGCCGCGCGCCGCGTAGGGATCGACGACCGAATTAGGATCGACGCTAGCAATATTGGTGGCAGGGCTGGCGGTGGGGCTGGCGGGAGCGGTGGTGGCGGGGACGCCGAGCGCGGCGAGGGCGCCAGAGCCAACAGTATCTTGCCAGTTCGACGGAGGGGGCGGGGCCATGCTGATAGGCGGGCCACCATCGGCACCGACCTTAGATCCCGTAATCCTGCCCATGCCGTCAACACCGACCATCGGCCCACGTCGGGGCTGGAGAGCGCCGACAGCACCATTGCCGGGGCTGAACGTGGACACGTAGCGCCCCTGCGCCTCGCGGAATTGCGCTTCTCGAGCTTGCTTCTGTTGTTGCTGCTGGAAATCGGCAAGGGCAAGGGCGTTTTTCGGCGCGATACGAGCAAGCACCCCAAGCTCCTCGCCGCCCGCGTTCGGATCGCGCATAAGCGCGCTGAGAGCCTTCCCGGTCAAATCGTCAACGCGACGTGCGCGGCCCTGTTCTACTCCCTGCAAGAAGGCGCCGCCAACATCGACGGGTTGCAGGATGCCCCAATTAATCTGCGTCATGTTAAACCCCGTCAAAAGATACCCGGATTAGCCGCAATCATGCGCTGCGATGCCGCGTTGAGCGAACCGCCGCCCGGCGAGAATGAAGAACCGAACACGTTGCCGAGGGCGTTTGCAGTCGTTCCCCAAAACTGAGCGTTGGCATTGCCCCGTTGCAGAGCGGCGGCAGCCAGCGCTGAGGATGCAGCATTGTTGTTAGCTGACACCTGATTTGCCATGTTCGTGGAGACGCCCGCTTGCGCGCCCGCGGCGTTAAGGCCGGTTCCCATGAGGTTGCCGAGATAGCCCAGGTAATTGCCAAACTCGTCCGAAGCGATGCCCTGCCCGAAACGGGCAAGAGACTTCAAGGCAGCGCCAGAATTGAGGACACCACGCGATGAGGCCGAGGCGTCTAGAGCCTTCAATCCCTGATCGAAGCGGAACTGGTAGCCGGTGCTGTTCTTGTAATTGTCGAACGCCTGCTGGTAATTCTGCGCCGTGGTGGGCTGCGTTGATGCGACAGGCATATTGGTTCCTGCCATCATCACCGTGTCGTTGTTCGGCACATACTGCCCGTTAAGCGCGTTGTAGCCGTAGTTTAGAACCCCGGTAGGTTCGCCGCGCCAAAGATCATTTGCGGCGAACAGACGAGAAATGCCGCTTTGCGGCGCGGCCTGCGAGGGCTGTCCGACATTTGCTGTCCCGGCATTGTTCATTGGTTGCAGACCCAAGAGCGCGCCATACATCGAACCGGCCTGATTGCCGCGGCTGATGTAGGGAGACAGGACCGCCGCGTTCTGATTGTAAATCTGCATCTGCAAGGCGTTATTCGCCGCCGTCGTGTCCTGAGCGGTTTGTGCGGCCTTGTTGGCTGCTTTTTTCTGTGCCGAGGAACCGATAGCGGCGGCGCCAATAGCGCCCACTCCAGCGATTGCCCCGCCGATAACTGCTGCTGGCATTAGTCAAATCTTCCAGTTGTAAATGTCATAAGGGACCGGCCCGGCGCCTAGATCGACGACACGGGAACCGGCTGGGCGAAATCCAGCCTTCAAGGTGAAAGCTCGGACGTTGGCGGCGTCGGGGTGGACCATTGTCCAGAGATGGCGCGCGCCCTGATCGACAAGATATTGCCGCCCCCACATGGCGAAGGAGGCAGCCCATTGCCCACGACCAACAGGCAACACAAAGGTATGAATTTCGTAGGTATCGGGGGCAGTCCAGATGCAGGCGAACCCCCCATGATCCCCGGCAAGGAAATGGTTGTAGCGGTTCGCAATAGCTGCGGAGAAATCGAGGGGAATCGCAGGGTCGCCGCCAACATGCGGGCGAACTGCCGGATGATTGACCATGTGGTTCATCCGGTGCGCGTCAAAGGTCCGCTCACCCATCGGTGCGGACTGATCGGCGGCGGGCTCAACCAAGGCAGCGGCGAGCGTCAATGGACCGAAGCCTTAAACGGCTCTGCCACTTCCGAGCCTAGTTGACCGGCCATCATGGAAGCAAGCGCGGTCAGGCCTACGGGATCGCGGGCAAGGTCAAGAAAGGATTGGGGGACGGAGGCGAGCGCTTCAACAACCGCCATCTGCTCAAGGCGATAGTGTTGAGCGAAGTCGTGCGCGAAACGCAGGAGCGCCAAGTTGCTTAAGTGCTCGTCAGCGGTGACGCGTGAAGCTGAGTTGTCCCTGATCGTAACAAGCAAGGCGCGTCTCCCAACCCCAAGGCGTGACGCCGAACAGCGCGAGCGGGGCAACAGGGCAGGGGTGGTGGCGTCGGTCTCCCTGCACTGAGTAACGATTTTTGCTGTTCGACGTCACAGGGGCAGCGGTATCATAATACCCGTCAAAAGTCAAGGGATTCGGCAGTTTTCTGCGGGTTTCCGCTAATATAACGCGCGCGTTTCTATATAAGAGAAAGACCCCTTTTAGGGCCTGACATTATTCCGCCGCCATGCGTCAGGCGAGGCCCGCACGACGCCCTTACGCGCGCGGAATCGTGCGGCAAAAGGCAACTATGCGAAATTTGCCCGCAAACGGGCCTTACAGCGCATCGAGCGCCGAGAGCTACCCATGTGGCCTAGGCGCCCCTAATCGCTCCCAGCGAGTCTAGTTTGGAAAATTGGCGCCTAGAGGAACAGCGACAGGATGTAGCCGCCCCCGCCGAGGCCGAGTGCAAGCGCCGTTGCGGCAACTGCCTCAGTCATCCAACGCCACGACGGGGGACATCCGTTGTGCGATTGCCAGCTACGCGCACCGAGAAAACGAAACCACAGGTAACAGGCGGTGAGCGCGAGCAGCGCAGCAAAAGCGAATAGGGGCGTTAGTTCGCGGGCCATGCCTATTCGGTCGGCGCGCAGGAGCGATCAACGTAGCGGATCGCCCGGCCGGTATACTCGCGCCGGTTGAAGGCGAACGCCGTCATATGGGCATCGCCCCTAACAACCAACACCACAGCGTCAGCGGCGAGCTTCTTGGCTTTGGCGCGCAGCTTCCCAAAAATCTTGTCGCGCGTGTCCGCTCCATAATCCTCGGTCACGCTCACAGTTACCGCCTGGACAAGCCGGTAAGGGCAATTCGTTACATCCCCGCTGGTGACGAGGATACCGTCAGCAAATGAGGAATCATCCGATCCTACCTGTTGAGCAGAAGCAGCACCGCCCGCGACAAGCGCAGCGGCGATCAGCAATGGCAATCGCATGACGAACCCTCCACGAAGGCAGTTTCCCCCATGGAGCGGAAAGCGTCAAGGGCTCTGGCGCGCGACCGGCAGCCGACGGGATTAGCCTATTCTGGCACCGTAACCCCGACGCGACCGGCGCGATTGATGAAATCCGCATCAGCGGCCTTGAAGGCGCCGCGTATGGCCTCAACCGTTTCAGGTGCCACATTGTCGCCCAGCTCGAACCGAGCGCATGACATTCGACTAATCGACGCAGCCGCTGCCAGATCATGCAGCGACCATTGCAGCGCAGCGCGCGCCATCCGGGATTGTTTGGGGGTCATGCTGAAACCAATAGTTTCATTTTAGGGCTTGTCCACCCCTATTAATGATGTTACTAATCGTTTCACCTTGGGAGCGTCCCGAGGCGGGCCAGCGCAGAAGCTACCAACGACTGCACCGGCCCTAATCGAAGCCCTGAACGAGAGGGAACGACTATGGAAACCGTTACCACCACAATTGCGCCCGCGAAAGACGCGGCAATCCTCACGGCATGGAGCCAGTATGTCGAGGCGAACGCAGCCCTTGGCGCGCTGCTGGAACAGGCTGGCAAGGGATGCGCGCAGACCCCCGCCCAAATGGCGCAGACCGACGCAATGGATCGTGCGGAAATCTCTATCCAGCGCGCGATTGCGCAGACGCCCGAAGGCGCAGAGCGCCAGCTTTGGCTTGCGCTGGCGCACACCGTCACCGAAGCAACGGACGACGCGGCAGCAAACCGCTGCGATCTTGCCCACTTCCTCGACCACGAAACCGCGTTCGATTGGAACGTGCGCCTTATCATTTCGGCAATCCGCTCGCTCCGCGCGCAAGGCGGTGCAGTATGAGCGCCGCCGTCGTCAAGCTGCCCACCGCTGCGCGCCGTCAGGTCAAGCAGCCGTGCAACAAATGGTCGCGGGAGGCGAAGCGGGCCATGCGCGAGGCGCAGCCCGTGCGCTTCGACTATTGCCCGCCGTGGCGCCGTGAAGCCGAGGCTATCGCCCGCGCAATCTATCCCATGACGCCCGAACGCTGGCTAATGGTCGCCATGCTCCACTCCATGCCCGCCGAGGCGTTCGAGAAGCTGACCGCTTTTGCTGTCCACGGACAACCGGCAATCAGGGGAATGATGCAGCTTGCCAAGGGCGGCACGGGCCTGAGCCTCGATGTGATGAACGCCCTTGAAAGGATCGGGCAATGAGCGCGCCCCGCACCGAGAAGGCCCCTTCGGGCGCCGTCATCGCTGTTGCGGCCGTTATCGCGTGGTATGCGACGATGATTGCCGACCTTGCAATTCAGGTGCTGAAATGAGCGCCGGGGTTCGTCTGTGGCGGGGGGCTTCGCGGCTCCCCGCCGATATCGCCCTTTCGGTCATTCCCAGCCTGCCGCGGAATATCTTGGAGCGGCTGGTGGCGCAGATCGTCGAAGATGCTGCAAACGCCATCTATGACGGCGAGGACGCGGGAACCATCATCTTGCCCGGCGCCAACGGTGCCGAGCCTACAGCATGGAGGGCAAGCTAATGCGGGCGCGAGGTCCGGCCCCCGCCGTCCAAGTGACGCCCCGCCTGTTCGCCGAAATGGTCGCGGCGCTTCGGACGGGACAAAGCCAGCAGCAGATTGCCCGCAATGTCGGCCTGTCATTCGGAACCGTGAACCGTTGGCTTGCCCCCGTCGTGGGAATCCTGCGCGAGCAAGGGGAGCTATCCAGCCCCATGCCCCGCAACATCACCAAGCCTGTCAGGCTCACCGCCGAACAGGTCGCGGAGATTGGCGAGCGCGCCAAGACAGCGAACAGCTTGCGCCAGATCGCGGAGGCAATGAATCTCGGCAAGGAAGCGGTGCGGCTAAACGCAACGCCCTTCATCGAGGCCATGCGGGCGGCCGGGACGCTGGGGCAATGCACTTGTGGGCGCGAGCGGTTTCATCCCCATTTCTGCTCCCGCACCGCAACGAATCCCGCTGGACGGTGGGACACACCGGAGCAACGGGAAAAGCGCGCGGCTATCGTCGCAGCCATCATTGCGGGCGACACGTTCGCAGCGATCGGTCAGCGGTGGGACATAACCAGCGAAGGCGCCAAAGGCTATTTGCGCTGGCTCACTCCCGACGAGCGGGCGAAGCGGCGCCAGTTGCAGGCCGAGCGCGGACAGGCCTGCACGTTCCGGCCCCACACCGACCAGCTATATACCCGCATCGCCGCAGCGGTGCCGCGCTGGCTGTCGGAGGCAACGCGAGACGACGCGATCAGCGATATCTATCTCGCAGTTCTGGAGGGGCATCTATCGGCCAACGACGTAGGCAAGGAAGCCAGCCGATACGCTTCGCGGGCAGTCGATCAATGGGAAAGCAAATTCGCCCCGCGCTCGCTCAATGAACCAGCCTATCACGGGGCAAAGCATATGCTTGGCGACAGGATTGCAGACCCGGCCAGCCTTGTGCCGCTGGAGCATCGCCTAGCGGTGTAATGCGAGATAGATCCAATATGGGGGCGTCGGGTTTCGATCCGGCGCCCTTTTTGTTATCCTGCCCGCGCTGGTTGGCGGTGGCGATTAGGAACGTTGCCCCTTAGGGCGGGTGTCGGAATAAGGCCCGCCCGCCAGTATATCTGCCGACATGCGGAGCCTGCATTGACCTGTTTTTTCAGGCGCCGACATGACACGCGTTCTTGAATCCGCTTGATTGTTTTCAACACCGAGCGCCGCCCCCTTTTTACGGCTACGGAAAATTCCGGCCCGATCACCCGGCTAGCCTGTCACCGTTCGCCCCGTGCCTGGACGGCGCATCCCTTTTTATGGTGTCCGAAAATTCGCTCCCGCCCGCCCTATATGGCGTCCAAAAACTCCGGGTCAGCGATCAGCAGGCCCTAAGCGGCAGCCAGCAGGCGCGAGGCGCCACCTTGCGAACCGGCGAGCCGCCGCCAATCTGGACGTGAAAGGCTATCGTCGCGGCGACCATCCAGCGAAGGGACGACGACTAGCCTATTGCCGTCCCTCCACAATAAAGGGACCGCCGCCGATCCACCGGCAGGCGCACCGCTCACCAACGCGAATGCCTCACGACGACCAAGCTCCAGGTGCAGCGGCCCACGATAGGCCTCCGGCAGCCCGCGACCATTGCGGAACTTGCTCATCGTGCCGACCGGCATTGCAATGGCTATCGCAATCTCCGTCGCACTGGCGCCACCGGATGCAATCAGCGCGTTGAGGGCCGTCCGCAATTCGGTGACTGATTGGAAGGTGTTTCCACTGTCGGAAACCACGGCAGGGAGAGCCTGATACTGGCTAACTATATGGGCTGCGGTAGCCTCAACGCGGAAACGCCCCCCAAACCCGCAAGTTTCCGTTTCTCGCGTTGCGGTAGCCTCAACGCCAATATTCCTCTGCGTTGCGGTAGCCTCAACGGGTTTCCACTTTCGCGTTGCGGTAGCCTCAGGACCGATTTTTTCCAAAGGCCGCCAAAGTTTCCACTCATTCGTTGCCTTGTCGCGACCGTTTGGACCCGATGCAATGAACGTCAGGCGATATTCCCGTGCCTTGCTCTTGATGTGGTTTGCGCCCGCCATGCACTCAAGGAAGCCGCGGTCCATTAGCTCGACCAACGCCCGCGAATTGGCGGCATGGTTCTGATTGCCGAGCGCGGCGCCGAGGTTGTCAATCGACAGGCCGATGTGGCCATTGTTGAAGCCGTTGAAGCGTTCGAGAATGACGAGAAAGCAGGAGCGGGCGCGCTGCGACAGGCTCATGAAGGCAGGGCTGCGGAGTAATGCCCTAGGAATCTGGACGAAGCCGCCACCGTCAACACCATGGTCAACGGGCTGCGCCCTTTCCTTGTGGCCCTTCCTGTTGGGCCTTTTTGTTCTGTCAGCCATGCAAAGCTCCCTTCTTGTCTGCATTATCGACGAGCGGGAATCCGGTAGCGTCCGACAGCAATTGCGCCGTGTCGCGGGCGAGCTGGAGATTGGTATAGGTGGACGGACGGGCGAACGAGCGGGGCAGGGCCTCCACCGGGTCACATTGGACCCGGTAGAAGCTCCCCGCGCGCGAAAGGATCACGCGTCCCACGTTAAGCCGCCTTGTCGAACAGATCGGGCGAGCTATCGTCATTGTCAGGCTTGGGCAGATATTCCGCCGCGACCCACAGATTGACCCGAACCCCCGAATTGCCTTCGGTGCGCTCGCCTTTCTTTCCAATCTTCCCTTGCTTCTTGAGGTCCGACAAGCGGGCGCGGCAAGTTGAGAGATCGGGGAAGGGGGAATCCGGCGCGGTGTAAACGTCGTTGGCGCGAACGCCGCGAACCCCCGCCGCCTTTACTACGGCAAGTGCGAAATCGCATTGCGTGACCCGCCCGCCAGTGCGGTTGACGAGGCGGGCGCCATCCTTGCTTGCCTCGTCGTCACGGTGCGGAGCGCCAGCAGGATAGCGCGGCAGATCATCTGTGTTTTGGATATCCTTACGCATGATGGAGAACCTTTCCAGCCTGGCCCACGGCGCGCTTGGCGACCCGTGCAAGCCACTCACGTTGCGCGGGCGAAGGGTGATCGACCCGGCACATGGCCCCGACGAACTTGCGTTCCTTGGGGCCAAGGAACCCGGAGAGCGCCATGAGCCAGCGCGCGGTCTCTTTGTGGTCATCCGTCATGCGGCGACCCCTTCAAACGACAGTCCGGCTTCCTCGCAGAGCTTTTGCAGCCAGACGGATTGCTTGGGGGAAAGTGGGCGATCAGGAAGCCCCGCGACTTGCCCAAGAAACTGGCAGCCTTTCCACGAAAGGCCGTGATAGTGATCGGTGAGAATTGCGAGCGCAGCCGCTCGCGGTGTCATCTTTTCCATGATTATCTCCGATGATTTGCAGACGGGCGCGCCGAGGGGCCGCGAGCTTCGCGGTCGCTGTATCTGCGCCCATGTCGGTTTGCGTCGGCCCACGCATCGCGGGCCTGGAGCATCGAGGCAGCCCACACTTGCGCGGCCCGCCCTTCGTCGCTATTTTCAGAGATACCAGCCCCGACCAAAGCGCTGATAATCTCAGGACGCCGCACCGTCAGAAGGGTGCGGCGTTCGCTGTTTTGGGCCGCCGAGTGCCCGCTATGTTCGCCACCCATAGCACTTAAGCCGCCTGCGCTTCGCTGGTCGAAGCGACCAAATTGCAGGCAAGATATTCGTCCAGATCGGCGCGGCGGTAACGGACCGAGCGACCGAGCTTTGCATATTTCGGGCCTCGACCGGCAACGCGCATCTTATCGAGAGTGTTACACGCCAGCTTGAGATACGCCGCCGCCCCTTCTCGGTTCAGAACTTCCATTGTCATATTGACCTCACTTGGCAGTAGCCAACGCCGACCATCAGCGCGCTACACTGTCCAATTAGGTCAAGGATTCCGGGAGTTTTAGACACCGCCCAAGGCTTGCTAGTAGTAGCCCTAGGGGTGCGGGTTATTCGCCGTAGCCGTTCGCAGGATTGTATGATCTGGACGTTGGCGGCGTCAGCTTCTTTATGGATCGCTCGACAATGCCTTGCACCTTATCGGTATGCGCGGCGCAAATTTGTTTCGCCACCCAATAAACGGTTTGCTCTGGATACTCGTCCCACAATTCCTGCGCCCGCTGCCGAGCCACATGGTCGGCAGTTTTCTCACCACCTGCTATCGCTCCTCGTGCCGCCCCGGCAGCTTGCCGCTCAGCGCGCCGCGCCTCATGTTTCGCCAACGCAAAGCCCGCAAGCATCGCTGAATTTACCAGCGAGCGCAGACGGACATAGGAGCTTGTGTCATCGATTGGCAGCCCATCCAGCATCTCAAACAGCAGATCATGCGCGGCTGCTGCATGATACTTCGCCATATGGTCGGCGCCTTGTTTCCAAGTAGGAGGGCCAGAAAGGTTGCCGAAGCCGACCGGCTCGATTGCCGCGATACGCGCGACTGCATTGTCAAACGCCTCGCGCGACCCGTGCGATATTATCCGGGTGTTGCCGTAGAAGGCGAGGGGGCCAATACCCGTCTCAATGCTGCCATCGGCGCGCGTCAATTTCAGGTAGGCAAGGCGCACCCCGTAGTCATGGGGATGGTGAAGGAATGTCACTTCATCAACCTGCTGCACCCGCTCGACCGTTACCCTATCCCCGGCCTTGGCAAATATGGCTCGCCGGGTGACGCCCTTTTTCGCTTCCTTGAAGTCTGGCGCCGCTGCCTCGCCGGGGAATATCAGGCCGGAATGATGCTCGGCATCGCCCCACACGTGCCACCAAGGTCGCGCCGACCATTCAGCGGCCGGAATGTCAGGATGGGTGAAATCAATTTCGACGCCTTGAAACACCCCAACACGCCCGGTTGTGGCAAGCTCGACCGCTATGCGTCCGTCCTCGCCATCCTGAACCTGTAGGTTAGTAACGCGGCGTATATCGCCACCGAGGCGCACCGGCACTGTTGCAATGTTATTCATCGTGTCGCCTCCGCTGGCGATCCGCACGGAATGATGACGACGCGGCAGCCGGGCGGAAACCGGCCTTTCGGGAGCTACCCTAGCCGCGCCGCCTTGCTCGCGCTCACCGAAGCGAGCGGAACCACGTTGTCCTTTGGATCAATGAGGCCCGCGACATGCGCGCCCCAAGTTTCCAGCGCCTCGCGCTTTTCGTCGGCAAATTCGTAGCGCTGATAAACGCCCGCCATTCCGCTCTTGCGCCTGTTCTGCGCGGCTTCGATCCAGTCGGACGGAATACGCAGACGTTGAAGCCCTGTCGCTGCGCTGCGCCGTAGATCGTGAAAGCGCCATGGTTCAACAGGCGCCTCGTCATCCTCGATCAGATCGGCAATCTGTTCGTCTAACTTTCGTTTTGCCTTGGAGAATCCAGACACCCGCGATTTGCCCGCATCGGTCGTGAGGACGTAGCCCTTCTTGGGCCAGCGCTCCCCGTCAGCCAGTGCGTCGAACAGCGCGACAGCTTGAGGCGACAGGGGGATTAGATGCTCGCGCCCGTTCTTCGCCCTGGAGGCTGGCAGCAACCATTCGGCGCGCTCGCGATCCAGTTCGCGCCAATCAACCGCGGCGACTTCATCCCGGCGCTGCCCCGTAATCAGGAGCAAGCGCACCAGCGCACAAAACACCGGCCCCAATTCCTCGCTCGCGATCCAGACTAGCCGCAACTCCCGGTCGGCCAATACGCGATTACGGCTGGCAACCGGTTTCGGCGCCTCAATATCTTCCAGCGGATTTGCCGCCAGCTCGCCCCGGCCCTTAGACCAGCGCAAAAGGCGATGGATAACCGCATAGACGTTGCGGCGCAGGGCGGGGCCGCCTTCCAGATCATCGAGCAGCGCGATAATCTCAGGCCCGGTGATGGAAGGGAGCGCCCGCTTGCCGAGCTTGGGACGCAGATGCAGGCGCAGCGCGTCCTTCACGAAGCCGCCCGACTTGGGCCACCGCTTCGGAATCTCAAGCGCCTCAAAGCGATCGGCAACAGCATTAAATGTCAGGTCGGTTGCTTCGCGCTGGCGCTGGCGCTTATCGTCGGACGGGTTCCCGCCTTGGTTGACGATGGCTAGCAGCCGCTTCGCTTCCTTCTCTGCCGCGTCTGGCGTCCACGGGCCATGCGGGCCGATGGTGTAACGCTGTGTTGGAGTGCCAGCGCCGCCGAGTCGATATTGCAGGATATAAACCCGCTTCCCGGCTGGCGTGATCTTGACCCCGAATCCCTTGGTTTCGTTATCCCATAGGAAATCGTTGCGAGGACCAGCCCGCATCGCGTCAACCGCGCGCTTGGTTATCTTACCCGTTGCCACCTTGTCGCATACTCGCTTCGGCAATCATCTGGCAATCAGATAGGCGCCAACGCCAGCCAACGCAAGATGAGAACGGGGCATGAACGGTGGCGGAATCGCTGGGGCGCTGGAAACGCCAGCCAATTTGAGAATACGCAGATTGCCGAGGACCACAAAACTACGAATCTGAGGGTCGGACGTTCGAATCGTTCCGGGTGCGCCATTTCCCTTCGGCATCGAAATTCAGGCTTCGCGGGCGCGACCGTGCATAGCTATGCCCTGTTGCATCGCTGCCGGGCCTGCGACATTCCGGACGCGATCCGGCCATGATGGACCGGCAAGGGAGAGTCATGAGCGAAGCCATCGTCACGGTCGATATCGGCGGCACGCACGCACGTTTCGCGATCGCCGAGGTGGCGGCCGGCCGCGTTGTCTCGCTCGGGCCCGAGACGACGCTGCATACAAAAGACCACGCCAGCTTTCAGACCGCCTGGCAGGATTTCGAGCGGCAGCAGGGCGGTGCGCTCCCGCGCGCCGTCGCCATTGCGATCGCGGGGCCGACGCGCGGCGAGATCATTCGCTTCACCAACAATCCCTGGATCATTCGCCCGGCGCTGATCGGCGAGAAGCTGAATGTCGACCGCTATACGCTGGTCAATGATTTCGAGGCGGTCGGCCATGCGGTCGCGCAGGCCGATGCGGGGTATTTCGAGCGGCTGACAGGTCCTGACGAGCCGCTTCCCGCAATGGGAACGGTCAGCGTTATCGGCCCCGGGACCGGGCTTGGCGTTGCGCATGTATGGCGCGACGGGACCGACTATCGCGTCCAGGCGACCGAAGGCGGACATGTCGATTTCGCGCCGCTCGACAGCATCGAGGACGCCATCCTCGCGCGGCTGCGCAAACGCCATCGCCGCGTGTCGGTAGAGCGTATCGTATCCGGTCCTGGCATCGTCGATATTTATGAAACGCTGGCGGCGATCGAAGGGCGACCGATTGCGCCGCTCGACGACAGGACGATATGGGGCCGGGCGATAGGCGGCGAGGATGCGCTGGCGGCTGCGGCCGCGGATCGCTTCTGCCTCTCGCTCGGCAGCGTTGCAGGCGACCTTGCGCTTGCGCAGGGCGCCAGCGGCGTCGTGATCGCGGGGGGGCTTGGCTTGCGTATCCGCGACCAGCTCGTCCGGTCGGGTTTCCCCGAACGCTTCGTCGCCAAGGGGCGGTTCGAGAATTTCATGGCGGCGATCCCGGTCAAATTGATCACCCACCCGCAGCCCGGCCTTTTCGGTGCCGCCGCAGCATTCGCGCGCCAGCATCGCTGAAAAAATCCGCTGGCGCGAGGACGCAAAACGCGGCAGCACGGGGGCATGTCCGCGCGCCCCGTCCTCGGTATTATCGCCTGCAACCGCACCGTCGGGACAGAGGTCGCGCAAACGGTGATCAACCGCTATGCGACCGCCGCGATGCGCTACGCAGATTGCGCGGCGCTCATCATCCCGTCGCTTCCCGATCATATGCAAGCGCGCGAGATCGTCGGGCGGCTCGACGGCGTGCTGCTCACCGGAACGCCGTCGAATGTCGCGCCGGCGCTCTATGGCGATCCGGCGGAAGGCGAGGGGCCGTTCGATCCCGATCGCGACCGGATGATGATCGAGCTTGTCGAAGCGACGATCACCACACAGCGCCCGCTCTTCGGCATCTGCCGCGGTTTTCAGGAGATCAACGTGGCGCTGGGCGGAACGCTGCGCCGCGATACGTCGGCGAGCGACGAACTGCTGCACCATCACGCGCCCGACGATGCCGCTTTCGACGCGATGTTCGATCATCGGCACAAGGTCGATCTCGTCGAAGGCGGCCTGCTTGCGTCGGCCTATGCCGCGCCCTCGCTCGAGGTCAATTCGGTTCATTATCAAGGCATCGGTGCGCTCGCCGACAGCCTGGCGGTCGAGGCGCGCGCGCCTGACGGGCTGGTCGAGGCCTATAGCGCGCGGCCGAACGGCGCGCCGCTGCTCGCGGTGCAATGGCACCCCGAATGGGCGACCGACGGCAATGATCAGAGCCAGACCTATTTCCACCTTCTCGGCCGCGCGCTAAGAGGCGAACTATGAACCGCCGCGTCACCCGATATGATCGCTATCTCGCGCGGATCAGCTTTTCGCCCTGATTGGAGAACTCCCCTCCCGCTGGCGGGAGGGGCGGGGGTGGGGTGAGCCACAGGCGAACGTCCATCCTCTCGTCCTTCGGAGCGCGCTTGCGCGTGCACACCCCCAACCCCTCCCGCCTGCGGGAGGGGAGTTTCAGGATCAGAAACATGCCCCGTAATCACGACATCGCCGAACTGCGCCGTCTCGACGTCGCGCACCATCTTCCCGCGCAGGCCGACTGGGCCGAAATCGAAAAACTCGGCGGCAGCCGCATCATCACCCATGCCGAAGGCTGCACGATCGTCGATGGCGACGGCCACCGTATCCTCGATGGCATGGCGGGCCTCTGGTGCGTCAATGTCGGCTATGGCCGCGAGGAACTGGTCGAGGCTGCGGCAGCGCAGATGCGCGAACTGCCTTTCTATAATACCTTTTTCAAGACCGCGACGCCGCCGACGGTGACGCTCGCGGCGAAGATCGCCGAGCTCACCGGCGGGCGCCTGCCGCACATCTTTTTCAACGCCTCGGGCAGCGAGGCGAACGACACGGTGTTCCGCATGGTGCGCCATTATTGGAAGCTGAAGGGCGAGCCCAAACGGACCGTCTTCATCAGCCGCTGGAATGCCTATCACGGTTCGACCGTCGCGGGCGTATCGCTCGGCGGGATGAAGGCCATGCACGCGCAGGGCGACCTGCCGATCCCCGGTGTCGAACATGTCCGCCAGCCCTATTTCTACGGCGAAGGGCAGGGGATGACCGAGGAGGAATTCTGCGATGCCTGCGTGGCTGCGATCGAGGACAAGATCTTGGAAGTCGGTCCCGAAAATTGCGCCGCCTTCATCGGCGAGCCGGTTCAGGGCGCCGGCGGGGTCATCATCCCGCCCAAGGGCTATTGGCCGAAGGTCGAGGCGGTGGTGCGCAAATATGGACTGCTGCTCGTGGCCGACGAAGTCATCTGCGGCTTCGGGCGCACCGGGAAGATGTGGGGGCATGAAACGATGGGTTTCACGCCCGACCTGATGCCGATGGCGAAGGGGCTTTCGTCGGGCTACCTTCCGATCTCGGCGACCGCGGTGGCGAGCCATGTCGTCGACGTGCTCAAGACCGGCGGCGATTTCGTCCACGGCTTTACCTATTCGGGCCATCCGGTCGCTGCGGCGGTCGCGCTCAAGAATATCGAGATCATCGAACGCGAAGGGCTGGTCGAACGCACCGGCAGCGTGACGGGTCCGCATCTGGCGAAAGCGCTTGCGCCGCTGGACGATCATCCGCTCGTCGGTGAAACGCGCTCGATCGGCCTCCTTGGTGCGGTCGAGATCGTCGCTGACAAGGAGACGCGCGCGCGGTTCGGCGGTGCCGAAGGGACCGCCGGCCCGATGGCGCGCGACGCGTGCATCGCGAACGGGCTGATGGTGCGCGGTATCCGCGACAGCCTGGTCATGTGCCCGCCGCTGGTCATCACCACCGAACAGATCGACGAGATGGTGACGATCATCCGCAAATCGCTCGACGAGGTGATGCCGAAGCTGCGGGCGCTCTAGCGATTTCTTGCCATTCCCGTTCGTGCTGAGCTTGTCGAAGCACTGTTTTCTTCTCTAGACGTGAAGAGAAGAACGGTCCTTCGACACGCTCAGGACGAGCGGGTTGAGGGCATATATATCCAGTAAAAGGATCGACCCCCATGCCATCCGGCCTTTTTGCGCTGCTCGATGATGTTGCCACGATCGCCAAGGTTGCTGCGGCGAGCATAGACGACGTCGGCGCCGCGGCGTCGAAGGCCGGCGCCAAGGCCGCGGGGGTGGTGGTCGACGATACCGCGGTGACGCCGCGTTACGTCACCGGCTTCACGCCCGATCGCGAATTGCCGATCATCTGGCGGATCACCAAGGGATCGCTGTTCAACAAGCTGGTGCTGATCTTGCCGGCGCTGCTGCTGCTGTCGACGTTCCTGCCCTGGGCGATCACGCCGCTGTTGATGATGGGCGGCGCCTATCTCTGCTTTGAGGGTGCGGAGAAGGTCATCCACGCACTGCAGAAGGACAAGACGAGCCTTGCCGAGGACGCCGAGATCGTGGCCGACAAGGATCATGAAGAGACGATGGTGAAGGGGGCGGTGCGCACCGATCTCATCCTGTCGGCCGAAATCATGGTGATCGCGCTCAACGAAGTGCTGGACGAACATCTCGTGATGCGCGGCGCCACGCTTGCGCTGGTTGCGGTGCTGATTACCATCGCGGTCTATGGCGTGGTCGGGTTGATCGTGAAAATGGACGACATCGGCCTGCATATGGCCAAGCGCGGATCGGCGGCGCGGCAGGCGATCGGGCGCGCGCTGGTTAACCTCATGCCCAGTCTGCTGGCGGCGCTCGCGACGATCGGCACGGCCGCCATGTTGTGGGTCGGCGGGCAGATCGTGCTGCACGGCCTGCACGAATATCATATCGGCGGCATCGCCGAAGCGCTCGAATCGCTGGCTCATTCGGTCGCGGGCGGACTTCCGCTCGAAGGGCTTTGGACGTGGCTCATCAAGGCGACCGGCGACGGTATCTTCGGATTGCTGCTCGGCAGCGTGATCGTCGGAGTGCTGCACTTCGTGCCGGGCAAGAGGGCCCATTGATTTCGTCATCCCGGACTTGATCCGGGATCCACCGCGGCGCCGGAAGTCATGGACCCCGGATCAAGTCCGGGGTGACAATGGTGCAAGGGTTGCCGTCAGCCCAGCAAAACCACCGGACTGTCGGCGCGCCAGTGCATGCTGACCTTGTCGTCCCAGGTGAAATCCTCCTGGTCGTGGCGCGACAGATTGGGGCGCGACACGCGTAGCCGCGCGCCCGATTCGAGTTCGATGTCGTAAAGGGTGATATCGCCGAGATAGCTCATGCCCTTGATCGTGCCGCGCGCGAAATTATGCCCCTCGGGGGCGTCCTGCGCCGCGGCGCGCACCGCTTTGCCTTCGCCCGGAACGTGCAGATAGATCTTCTCGGGCCGCAGCGCGACCCAGACGTCGGCGCCATGCGGGCCGGTCACGCCATGATTCAGATAGACGCGCCCCAATCCGGGGCAGTCGACCGCGGCGCGATCGGGTTCGTCGAGCGTCAGCTTGCCTTCGAAGATGTTCACCGAACCGACGAAATCGGCGACGAAGCGATTGGCGGGATATTCGTACAGGTCCGAAGGCCCGGCGAGCTGCGCCACGTCGCCCTTGTTGATCACCGCGATGCGGCTCGCCATCGACAGCGCTTCGTCCTGGTCGTGCGTCACGGTGACGAAGGTGATGCCGACCTGATCCTGAAGATCGGCGAGCTCGAACTGCATCTGCGCGCGCAATTTGGCGTCGAGCGCGGACAGCGGTTCGTCGAGAAGCAGCACCTTCGGCCGCATGATGAGGCTGCGCGCCAGCGCGACGCGCTGCCGCTGGCCGCCCGACATCTGGTCGGGCATCCTGTCTTCGAAGCCGCCGAGCTTTACCAGCTCGAGCGCTTCGGCAACGCGGTCCTTGACCTCGCCGCCGCGCACGCCAGCGATCTTGAGGCCGTAGGCGACATTGTCGGCGACGCTCATGTGCGGAAAGACGGCATAGCTCTGGAACACCATGTTCACCGGCCGCTTGTTCGGCGGGATACCGGCCATGTCCTGCCCGTCGATCAGGATATGGCCTTCGGTCGGCAATTCGAAGCCGGCGATCATGCGCAACAGCGTCGTCTTGCCGCAGCCCGACGGGCCGAGCAGCACGAAGAATTCGCCCGCCATGATGTCGAGGCTGACGTTATCGACCGCAGTCACCTTGCCGAAGCGTTTGGAGATATTCTGGATCTGGATGATCGGCTTGGGCGCGTCGGTCATGGTCAGTGGGTTTCCGCAATGGCTTTGACGCCCTGAAGTTTCAGCGCGACGGCGGTGAGCAGGATGGTGAGGAGGATGAGCAGCGTCGATGCCGCGTTGACTTCGGGCGTCACCGAGAAGCGGACCATCGAATAGACCTTTACCGGGAAGGTGATCGTGTCGGGGCCGCTGGTGAAATAGGTGATGACGAAATCGTCGAGGCTGAGCGTGAAGGACAGCAGCGCGCCCGCGATCAGCGCCGGGCGCATGTGCGGGATCAGCACATCGCGGAACACCGCCCATTCGCCGGCGCCGAGATCCTTTGCTGCTTCCTCCTGCTCGCGGTTGAAGGTGGCGAGGCGCGATCGCACCACCATCGTCACGAACGGAAAGCAGAAGGTGATGTGGGCAATGATGATCGCGCCGAGATTGAAGGGCCAGATCAGGTCGGTCGGCCATTCGAGCCATTTGGCGAAAAAGATCAGGAAGGCGACGCCCATGCATATTTCGGGAACGATGATCGGCAGCGAAATCGTTCCGTCCACCGCGCCCTTCAACGGGAAGCGGAAACGCCAGAGCATCACCGCCGCGACGGCGCCGAGGATCAGGCTGATAAGCGTCGCGAGCGCCGCGATGGTGAGCGAGTTGACGAGCGCTTCGACCAGCACGTCGTTGCCGAGGGCCTTGTCATAATATTTGAAGGTGAAGCCGCGCCAGACGACGTTGCGCTTGCTGTCGTTGAAGCTGAAGATCATCAGCACGACCAGCGGCGCGTAGAGAAAGACCATGACCGCGCCGACCCACAGCCGCATCCATAAGGTGCGGCTATATTCGAGCGGCGCGCGCGGGGTGCGGGAAAAGATCGCCATCAGCGCGCCTCCGGCACCTTGCGCCGCATCGATTGCAGCGCGATCAGGATGAACATCGCATAGATGAGGATGAAAGAGAGCGCAGCGCCGAACGGCCAGTCGTTCGCCTTCTTGAACTGCCGTTCGATAACGTTTGCGATCATCTGGCTGTCGGTCCCGCCCATCAGGTCCGGCGTGAGATAGGCGCCGAGCGCGGGGATCAGCGTGATCATCACGCCGGCGACGATACCCGGCGCGGCGAGCGGCACGACGATGCGCATGATCGTGCGGAAATGCCCGGCGCCAAGGTCGAGGCTTGCCTCGATCAGGCTGCGGTCGAGCCGGTCAAGCGCGGCGTAGAGCGGCAGCACCATGAAGGGCAGATGGACATAGACCAGCCCGAAGACGACCGCGAAATTGTTGAAGAGCAGTTGCACCGGCTCCCATGTCGGAAGCGGCTGCATCCCGACGAGCGTCTTGAGCCAGCTCGCACCGTCCCACAGCGCGCCGAGCCCCTTGTTGGCAAAGCCCTGGGTGCCGAGTAGCATCATCAGTGCGTAGGTGCGGATCAGCAAATTGGTCCAGAAGGGCAGCATGATGCCGAGCAGCAGCCATGGCCGCCATTTCTCGCTTGCGAAGGTGATCGCCATCGCCACGGGAAAGCCGACGATCAGGCAGATCAGCGTAACGAGCGCCGCAACCGCGAAGCTTTTGCCGAAGATCGACAGATAGAGAAATTCGGTCGCGCGCTTGTAATTTTCGAGCGTTCCCGAAAATTCGATCTCGGTCAGGCCGCGGTTCTCGCCGAAGCTGTAGAACCAGACGATCGCCATCGGGATGACGAAGAACAGGAGGGTCCACAGCAGGGTCGGAACCGACACCGCCGCGAAGACCCGCTTGTTCACTTTCCAGTCCTGCTCGGCCATCCCCCCGATGCCCCTTTCAGACCGTTACGACGCCCGCACCTTCGTAAAGGCTTCCTCGTAGAGTGGCTGAAGCTTTTCGTTGAACTTCGCATATTCGCACTTGGCGAGCACGTCCGCGGGCGGGAAGATGACCGGATTGTCCTTGTAGCTGTCGGGCATCAGCGCCTTGGCGGCGGCATTGGGGGTCGGGTAGAGGATCGTTTCGGTGATCTTCTTGTCGACCTCGGCATCGAGCATATAGTTGATGAAAGCGTGGGCGTTCTTCGGGTGCGGCGCACCTTTCGGAATGCACAGCGTATCCGAATTGAGCTGGCTGCCTTCTTTCGGCACAACGAAATCGAGATCAGGATCCTCGGTCATCGCCTGTGCGATGTCGCCATTATATTCGAGCACGACATCGACGTCGCCCTTGAGCAGCAGATCCTGCCCGTCATCCTCGTGGAATTTCTTCACATAGGGCTTTTGCTTGATCATCATCGCCGAAATGGTCTGAATATCCTCCGGCGTCAGCGAATTGACCGATTCTCCGAGATATTTGCCATAGAGGCGGAACATGTCGCCGGCCTCCGACAGCCAGGCCATGCGGCCCTTATATTCGTCGCTGTCGAACAGGACCTTCCAGCTGTCGGGCGCGGTCTTCACCTTCGACTTGCGATAGCCGATGCCCAGAACCAGCCAGGTGTAAGGCATCGAGAATTTGCGGCCCGGATCATAATCGACGTTCAGGAAGCTGGGGTCGATATTCTTCATGTTCGGGATCTGCGCATGATCGAGCGGCATCAGCATGTCGGCGCGCGCCATGCGTTCGACAAAGTCGTTCGACGGCACGATGACGTCATAGCCGGGATTGCCCGCCTTGAACTTCGCGAACAGCGTGTCGTTGCTGTCGAACAGGTCCATCGTGACATCGACGCCCGTCGACGCCTTGAAATCGTCGAGCGTCGTTTCGCCGATATAGGTGTCCCAGTTGTAGAAGTTGAGCTTGGCCTCTTCGCCGTTGGCAAGTTTCTTGTCGCTGCCCTTGCTGCACGCGACGAGGCCGCCGAAGCTGATCCCGATTGCGGCGACGCCCATCGCCTGAAGCAGCGAGCGGCGATTGCGGCCCTGCGCGAGCAGTTCGTTCAAATCCATGGCTGGCCTCCCTGATTGTGACCGCAAGCTGACTCATTAATGTCGGCGTGAAAAGAGGCTTTTTTGCACCGCAACACGAATCCGTGACATTTTCGTGCGTCGTGGCCCAGGCAAGTCGCTATGCGTTGCGCAGATACCAGTCGTAGTCGATCGTCGGCACCGTCCCGAAATAGCGATCCTGTTCGACCCGCTTCACGATGCTGAACATGTCGACGAAGCGGTCGCCGAGATAATCGCGCATCAGCGCCGAGGCGTGGAAGCGGTCGACGGCCGCGAACCAGTTCGACGGCGGCTTGTCGTCGCCCGAGGCGTCGCGATCATAGCCGTTGCCGACGACCGCCGGACCCGGGTCGGTCCGGCTTGTCATTCCGTGATGCATGCCGGCGAGCACGGCGGCTACCGCGAGATAGGGATTGGCATCGGCGCCGCAGGCGCGATGCTCGACATGCCGGCTTGGCGGCGGCCCGGCCGGGATGCGGAAGGACACGGTGCGATTGTTGACCCCCCACGTCGGCGCTACGGGGGCGTAGCTGTTCGCCTTGAACCGGCGATAGCTGTTGGCGTGCGGGGCAAAGAGCGCAAAGCCGTCGCCCACGCTGCCGATCATGCCGCCGATCGCGTGGCGCAGCGCATCGGTGCCCTCCGGATCGTCGCTCGCAAAGATATTGCCGCCCGCGGCATCGTTGACCGAGACGTGGATGTGCATCCCGCTCCCTGCCTGTTCGGCGAAAGGCTTGGCCATGAAGGTCGCTTCGAGCCCATGTTGCTGCGCGATCGCCTTGACCAGGCGCTTGTACATGATGGCGTCGTCGCAGGCGCGCAGCGCGTCCGGCTTGTGGCGCAGCGTCAGCTCGAACTGGCCCGGCGCAAATTCGCTGATCGCGCTTTCGAGCGGCAGGCCCTGCACGTCGGTCGCCGCATAGAGGGCGTCGAAGAAGGGACGAAAGTCGTCGAGTTCACGCAGGCCATAGACTTCGACATTGCGCGGCGTGTCGCGGCTGTAGCCGGGGCGGGCGGGGCGCACAGACCCGTCCCGCGCGCGGCGCGGGTCGAGCAGGTAGAATTCCAGCTCGACTGCAAGCACCGGGGTCAGGCCGTCGGCGGTGTAGCGGTCGATCACGCGGCCGAGCACATGGCGGGGATCGAGGTCGTGCGGCGTGCCGTCGAGTTCATAGAAATCGACAAGGAACTGCGCGGCCTGATCGCCGCCCCACGGGGTGCGGACAAGGGTGCCGGGGATCGGCTTCATCGATCGGTCGGCGTCGCCATCTTCCCAGACAAGGCCTGTTTCGACGGTGTCCTGCCCAGTGATGTCGACGACGGTGATCGAGCCGGGGAACATGCGTCCGCTTTCATAGACAGCGAGCACTTCATGTTGGCGCAGCCGCTTGCCGCGCGGGACGCCGCCCATGTCGGTATAGATCATCTCGATCGAATCGATGTCGGGATTGGCCCGGAAGAATTCCTCGGCCTCCGCCCGCGGCGCGATCACGCCCGACGACTTCGCCATTGCCCCACTACTCCTTCAGCGCCTTGATGCAGTCGGCGAAGCCGCCGACCAGCCGGTCGATCTGGTCGTCGCCGGTCACCGGGCTCACCAACATCATATTGTGAAATGGCGCCAGCAAAATTCCCCGGTTGGCGAGGAAAATGTGGATCGCGGCCTCCAGCGCGGGGTGCATCGCCGCCCTCGCCTCGCCGCCGCTGCGGGGCGGGACGGGACAGGTCAGAAACTCGACGCGGGCGCCGACCTGCGTGACGTGCCAGTCGAGCGACGCAGCGGCGATTTCGCGCTCCAGCCCCGTGACCAGCCGCGCGGCACCGCGCAGCATGGCGTCATAGGCGGTGGGGGTGATGACCTCGCCGAGCATGACGTCCATCGCGGTGATCGCAAGCGCGTTGGCGGAGAGCGTCGTGCCGATGCCGCTATGCCCCGGCGGGCGCGCCCGGTTGAGCGCCGCCATGCGATCCGCGACCGCGACGCTGAAACCATAGACGGCGCACGGCACGCCGCCGCCGATCGACTTTCCGACGACCATCAGATCGGCCATCGGGCCATGCGTGCGGGCATGGCCGCCATAGCCCGACGAGATGCTGTGCGTTTCGTCGAAAACCAGCAGTGTGCCCGTCTCGTCGCACAGGCTGCGCAGCGTTTCGAGGAAGCCCGGCGCGTCCTGCACCATGCCGACGTTGGTCATGACGGGTTCGGCGAGGACGCAGGCGATATCGCCGCCGCGCAGCGCGGCGGCAAGCGCGCCCGCATCGTTGAACTCGATCACCGTCGTCGTGCCGCAAAGATCGTGGACCTGGCCGATCAGGCTGGCGCGCATCACCGGCGCGCCGTCTTTCAGATCGACGAACACATCGTCGACGGCGCCATGATAGGCGCCGTTGAAGGTGAGGATTTTCGGGCGCCCGCTGATCCCGCGGCACCAGCGGATGACGGCGCGATTGGCTTCGCTCGCCGTGGTCGTCACCTGCCATTGCGGAAAGCCGAACATGGCCGAAAGCTTCGCGGCCAGCGCGGCACCGCGGGCGGTGGGCAGCATATAGCTCAGCCCCTCGGCCGCCTGCCGTGCGAGCGCGGCCGCGAGCGCGGGCGGCGAATGGCCGAACAGGCTGGCCGTGTCGCCAAGGCAGAAATCGTCATAGGTTCGCCCGTCGATGCTGGTCAGCGTCGCGTCCTTGGCCGAGGCGGCGACGATCGGGGCCGGGCTGGGCCAATCCTTCATCCAGTGGAAGGGCACCGACTGGAACCAGCCGGTCGCCGCGGCCTGATGCGCGAAAGCGTGCGGGTTGTCGGCGCGGAAACGATCGGCCTCGCGCGCGGCGACGCGGGCGATGGCGGCGTCGGCGATCATCCCAGCCTGTCTTTCAGTGCGTAATAGAGAAGGCCCAGCGTCGCGAGCGGGCGGCGCAGCCATTTGCCGCCGGGGAAGGGGCGCGACGGCAGGCTCGCGAGCACGTCGAAGCGTTCGGCGGTCCCCGCCAGCGCCTCGGCGATCAACTCGCCGACGGTCGTCGTGATCAGCGCGCCATGCCCCGAAAATCCGTGGGCGAAAAAGACGTTCCCGCGCCGCCCGATATGCGGCAGCCGGTTCATCGTCACCGCGACCGCACCGCCCCAGCCATAGTCGATCTTGGTATCGGCGATCTGCGGAAACACCGCGACCATGAACGGACGCACGAACGCGGCGATGTCGCGCGGCGGCGTCTGCGAATAACGCTCGCCGCCGCCGAAGATCAGGCGCTTGTCGGCCGACAGGCGGAAATAGTTGAGCACGAAACGGCTGTCGGCGACCGCGGCGTCGCTGGGCAGCAGTGCATCGGCGTTCGCGAGCGGCGCCGTCGCGATATTATAGTTCATGATCGGTACCGTGTAGCGCCCGAGGTCGGGCTCGACCTCGCCGATCCAGCTATCGGTGGCGTCGATGACGTAACGAGCTTCGATGATGTCCCGTGTTGTGAACAGCCCGCTCGATCCGTCGCTGAAGTTTACAATTTGTTCGACGCGTTCATTCTCCAGGATGCGCACCCCCATGGCCTCCGCCGCCTTCGCTAGGCCGATGGCATAATTAAGCGGGTGGAAATGGCCGCCCTGCGGATCATGGATTCCACCATGATATAAGGGGCTCGAGATATGCGCGCCCATCGCGGATTTTGTGACGACTTCGGTTGTATAACTGAAGCGTGTGTCGAGAAAGGCGGCTTCGCGTTGCATGGCGTCGAAGTCTTTCGGCGTCCACGCTGCCTCCAGATGGCCCGCTTTTAGGTCGCAATCGATGCCATGGTTTTCGATCCGCGCTTTGACGCGATTGTTGCGCCAGCACAGGTCGAACAGTGCATCGGCGCGCTCGCGGCCGAACTCTTCCTCCAACTCGGATGTAGTCCAGCGCAATCCCGGTATCAGCTGCCCGCCGTTGCGCCCCGAGGCCCCGAAGCCGACATGCTCGCGCTCGATTAGGATCACCGAAAAGCCGCGCTCCGCGCAGGCCAAAGCGGCCGAAAGGCCTGTGAAGCCGCCGCCGATCACAGCGACGTCGCACTCCAGATCGTCCGCCGTTGAACGAAGCGGCCGCCACGGATTCGCCGTCGCGGCATAATAGCTGTGGCTCAGCGGGTCGGTCATGGCGTCGCGCGCGTCAAACGCGCATCAGCAGATGTTCGCGCTCCCAGCTCGACACCACCGACTGATAGTTGAACAGCTCATAATCCTTCACGGCGTAGAAGATTTCGAAAAAATCGTCGCCGAGCAGGTTGCGGACCTTCTTGCACGAGCTGAACCGGTCGAGCGCGGCTTCCAGCGTGCGCGGCAGGGTGCGGGCGCGGTTATAGGCGCTGCCGGTGATCGGCTTGGGCGGAACCATGCGGTCGATCATGCCGATATAGCCGCAGACGAGCGAGGCCGCGATCGCCAGATAGGGATTGCTGTCGGCGCCGGGCAGGCGGTTTTCGACGCGGCGGTTATTCTTGTCGGACACTGGAATGCGAAAGCCGCATGACCGGTTGTCGACGCCCCACTGGACGTTGATCGGCGCCGCGCTGTCGGGACGCATCCGGCGAAAGCTGTTCACATTGGGCGCCCACATGGGCGAGATTTGCGGCATGAAGCGAATCAGCCCCGCGACATAGGATCGAAAGGCCGCGCTGTCGCGGCCGTTGGCGGTCGCGAACAGGTTGCGCCCCGTCTCGGCATCGACGACCGATTGGTGAATGTGCATCGCGCTTCCCGGCTGACCGGCCATCGGGTTCGCCATGAAGGTGGCATAGACGCTGTGTTGTTTCGCGACGTTGCGGACGACGCGTTTGAAGAGAAACACCTCGTCGGCGAGCCGCAGCGGATCGCCGTGCATGAAATTCACCTCGAGCTGTGCGGCGCCCATTTCGTGGATCATCGTGTCGATATCGAGCCCCATGAGCTCGCAATCGTCATAGATATGATCGATGATATCCTCATATTCGTTCATGGCTTCAAGGCCATAGGGCTGGCTCGCGGTTTCCGCCCGGCCCGACTGGCCGGTCGGCGGCGTCAACGGAAAGTCGGGGTCGGTGTTCTGCGAGACGAGATAGAATTCGACCTCGGGCGCGATGATCGGCTTCCATCCCTTGTCCTGGTAAAGGCCCAGCACCTTTTTCAGGATCGTCCGCGGCGCGATATCGACCTCGGTCCCGTCGCCATTATAGGCATCGGCAATGACGAAGGCCGTCGGCGAGGTGAAGCCCGGCGCGACGCAGATGGTATCGGGGTCGGCAAGCAGGATCTTGTCGGGATCCTTGTCCCAGATATCGTCGATATCCTCGGGATAATGGCCGTCGATCGTGCAGATGAAGACGCTGCCGGGGATACGCAGCGACTTGTCCTTGACCGAAGCGAGGAATTTCTTGGCGGGCAGAACCTTGCCGCGCTGGACCCCGTTGATGTCGGGAACGATACATTCGACTTCGTCGATATTATGGTCGCTGATCCATTGTTCCAGATTGGCTGACATGCGCCCCCGATTGGGCCGAGGAGCCGGCCCGTTTGTGGAAGGTGCAGCGTATAGCGAAGTCCGCCGGAGCGCCAGAGGGGCCGTTATCGGTCATTTCGGGCATTGCCAGTCGCACGGTAGCTCGCCAGATTGCGCCCAGATTACGCATCGTCATTGCGAACGGATTGCCGCGTCGCCTTCGGCTCCTCGCGATGACGATTCTTGGGAAGAGGAACATGACGATGCAGGGTGACAACGACCAGCTGGCAAGCTTCTGGATGCCCTTCACCGCGAACCGTTCCTACAAGGCCCATCCGCGCCAGCTCGTCGCAGCGAGCGGGATGTATTATCAGTCGGGCGACGGACGCCGGATCCTCGACGGCACCTCGGGCCTCTGGTGCAGCAATGCCGGCCACTGCCGGCCCGAAATTGCCGAAGCCATCGCCAAGGCGGCGACAACGCTCGATTTCGCGCCGACCTTCCAGCTTGGCCATCCGCTGCCCTTCGAGCTGGCGCAGCGTCTCGCGGCGCTGATGCCCGAAGGGCTCGACCGGATATTCTTTACCAACAGCGGGTCCGAATCGGTCGATACCGCGCTCAAGATCGCGCTCGCGGTGCAGCGCGCGAAGGGGCAGGGGACGCGCACGCGGCTGATCGGGCGCGAGCGCGGCTATCATGGCGTCGGTTTCGGCGGAATCAGCGTCGGCGGGATCGTCAGCAATCGCCGCACCTGGCCGGGGCTGCCCGGAACCGATCATCTGCGGCACACGCACGATCTGGCGCGCAACGCCTTTACGCGCGGTTTCCCGGCACACGGCGCCGAACTCGCCGACGACCTTCAGCGGCTCGTCGACCTGCATGGCGCCGAAACGATCGCGGCGGTGATCGTCGAGCCGATGGCGGGATCCACCGGCGTGCTGATTCCCCCGGCCGGTTATCTCCAGCGGCTGCGCGAGATCTGCGACCGGCATGGCATCATCCTGATCTTCGACGAGGTAATTACAGCATTCGGCCGGGTCGGCGCGGCGACCGCTGCCGAGGCGTGGGGGGTGACCCCCGATATCATCACCATGGCGAAAGGGCTCACGAACGCGGCGGTGCCGATGGGCGCGGTCGCGGTGAAGAGCGAGCTGCACGACGCGGTGATCGAAAGCGTGCCGGGCGGGATCGAGCTGTTCCACGGCTATACTTATTCGGGCCATCCGCTTGCGAGCGCGGCGGGGCTCGCGACGCTCGATCTTTATGCGCGCGAGGGGCTGTTCGAACGGGCGAACGAACTCGCCGGCTATTGGGAGGATGCGGCGCACAGGCTGAAGGGGCGGCGCCACATCATCGACATCCGCTCGATCGGGCTTGTCGCCGGCATTGAGCTCGAACCGCGACCCGGCGCCCCGACGGCGCGGGCGATGGAGTTGTTCCACGCCGCCTTCGACAATGGGCTTCTGGTCCGCGCGACGGGCGACATCATCGCGCTGTCGCCGCCGCTGATCGTCGAAAAGGCGGAGATCGACGCGATGTTCGGCAAGCTTGCCGAGCTTCTGGAGCGCATCGATTGACGGCTCCGCTCTGGCGGGCGCACAAAAAAGGGACCGCACATGCGGCCCCTTTCTGCAATCGATTCTGAACCGGGACAGGCTCCCGGTCCGTCCTCAGCGCTTGTCGACCGGGACGTAGGCGCGCTGCGTCGGGCCGGTGTAGAGCTGGCGTGGGCGGCCGATCTTCTGCGCGGGGTCCGAGATCATCTCGTTCCACTGCGCGACCCAGCCGACGGTACGGGCGAGCGCGAACAACGCGGTGAACATCGTGGTCGGGAAGCCGATCGCCGACAGGATGACGCCCGAATAGAAGTCGACATTGGGGAAGAGCTTCTTTTCGACGAAATAATCGTCGTTGAGAGCCATTTCCTCAAGCTGCAGCGCGACGTCGAAGACCGGATCGTTGACCTTGAGCGCGGTGAACACCTCGCGCACGGTTTTCTGCATCACCGTCGCACGCGGGTCGTAATTCTTGTACACGCGGTGGCCGAAGCCCATCAGGCGGAACGGGTCATCCTTGTCCTTCGCGCGCGCGATATATTCGGGGATGCGTTCGGGGCGGCCGATTTCGCGCAGCATGTTGAGCGCGGCTTCGTTGGCCCCGCCATGCGCCGGTCCCCACAGGCAGGCGATGCCCGCCGCGATGCACGCGAAGGGATTGGCGCCCGACGAACCCGCAAGGCGAACGGTCGAAGTCGACGCATTCTGCTCATGGTCGGCATGCAGGATGAAGATGCGGTCGAGCGCGCGGACGACCGCCGGATCAACCTCATATTCCTCGGCCGGAACGCCGAAGGTCATGCGCAGGAAATTATGCGTGTAGCTGAGGTCGTTTTGCGGATAGATGAAGGGTTGACCCACCGAATATTTATAGGCCATCGCCGCGATCGTCGGCATCTTGGCGATCAGGCGGTGGCTCGCGATCATGCGCTGGTGCGGATCGTGGATTTCGGTCGAATCATGATAAAAGGCCGACAGCGCGCCAACGACGCCGCACATGATCGCCATCGGGTGCGCGTCGCGGCGGAAGCCGCGATAGAAGGTCGCAAGCTGTTCGTGCAGCATCGTGTGGCGCGTGATCGTGGTATCGAACTTCGCCAGCTCGTCGCCGCTCGGCAATTCGCCGTTCAGGAGCAGATAGGCGACCTCCATGAAGGTCGAATGTTCGGCAAGATCGCCGATCGCATAACCGCGGTGGAGCAGGACGCCTTCGTCGCCGTCGATATAGGTCAGCTTCGACTCGCAGCTCGCGGTCGAGGTGAAGCCCGGATCATAGGTGAAGGCGCCGGTCTGGCCGTAGAATTTGCGGATGTCGACGACGTCGGGGCCGACGGTGCCCTTCAGCACCGGACTCTCGACAATCTTGTCGCCCAGGGTGATTTTCGCGGTCTGGTCGGTCATATTTTTTCCCCTGATCTGCGGGCGGGAGAGTGAGTGGCTACGCCCCTGCCGGATAATTGTGCGCTGCGTCAAGTCGCGCCAGGCTCTCGTCGCGCCCCAATAGCAGCAAGACGTCGAAAATGCCCGGAGAAACGGTGCGGCCGGTCAGCGCGGCGCGCAGCGGTTGAGCCAGCTTGCCAAGGCCAACTCCGGCCGACTCGCTCGTCTCGCGCACCGCCGCCTCGATGGCATCGTGCGACCAGTCGCCGAGCGCGCGCAGGCGGTCGGTGACATTCGCCAGCAAGCCTTCCGGGGCTTCGGCGATTAGCGCGGCAGCTTTCTCTTCGACCGCCAGCGGACGCACAGCAAACAGGAAGACGGCGCCCTCGGCAATCTCGTCCAGCGTCTTGGCGCGCGGCTTGAGCACGTCCATCGCGCGCGCCAGCAATGCGCGGTCGTCGCTGTCGAGCGCGCGGCCGACCAGCGTCTCGATGCGCGGCGCCACCAGGCCCGCAAGCCGGGCATCGTCGGCCTCGCGGATATAATGACCGTTCAGATTCTCGAGCTTCTTGAAATCGAAGCGCGACGGCGAGCGGCCGACATTCGCAAGATCGAACCATTCGACCGCCTGCTCGCGGCTGATGATTTCGGCATCGCCATGCCCCCAGCCGAGGCGGAGCAGATAATTGTTCACCGCCTCGGGCAGATAGCCAAGCTCGTCGCGATAAGCATCGACGCCGAGCGCGCCGTGGCGTTTCGACAGCTTTGCGCCATCGGCGCCGTGGATCAGCGGGACGTGCGCATAAACCGGCTCGCGCCACGCCATTGCACGGATCAGCGCGAGTTGGCGGAAGGCGTTGTTCAGGTGATCGTCGCCGCGGATGACATGGGTGATCCCCATGTCGTTATCGTCGACGACGACGCTGAGCATATAGGTCGGGGTGCCGTCGCTGCGGAGCAGGATGAAATCGTCGAGCTCGGCATTCTGGACCGTCACCTCGCCCTGCACGCGGTCGTGGATCGTCACCGCACCGTCCTGCGGCGCGCGCAGGCGGAGGACGTGCGGCGCGGCGGGATCGCCGTCGTCCCGGTCGCGCCACGGGCTGCGGACGCGGAAGGGGATGCGCTTTTCCTGCGCTTCGGCGCGCATCGCGGCGAGTTCATCCTGCGTCAGATAGCAGCGATAGGCCGCGCCTTTGGTGAGCAGCTCGTGTGCAACCTCGGCATGGCGTGCCGCGCGCGCGAACTGATAGACGGTCTCGCCGTCCCAATCGAGGTCGAGCCACTGCATCCCGTCGAGAATCGCGTCGATCGCGGCGTCGGTCGAGCGTGCGCGGTCGGTATCCTCGATCCGCAGCAGGAACTTGCCCCCGTGATGGCGTGCGAAAAGCCAGTTGAACAGCGCGGTCCGCGCGCCGCCGATGTGCAGATATCCCGTGGGGGAGGGGGCGAAGCGGGTGACGACGGCGGCGCCCGTCGCTTCGGGGGTCGCTTTTGCCAATTCGGTTTTGTTTTCGGTTGCCACTCTGGCCTCTTTCACTCAGGCTGCCGGCCGCGAACAGGGACCGCGGCGGATTTCGGGGCTGCCCCTAGCATGGCGACAAGCACGCTTCAAACGCCCATTGCCGCGCAAACGCTTTCATGGTTCGGCGCCTTGCCGGCGGCGCTCGAGAGGCGCCTGGAGACCGAGTGCGAGCGGCTGCCGCTCTGGCTTCCCGTGGCCTTCGGCGCGGGGATCGCGCTGTGGGTCGCTTTGCCGACCGCGGCGCAATGGATCGGGCTTCTTTGCGCCATGGCGGGGATGGCGGTGCTGCTCGCACAGCCGCGCCCCGACCTGCTCGTGACCGGCGACGGGCGGCATATCGCGGCCGCCGTGCCGGGCGGCGGCTATGCCATGCTGCGCGATCGTGCCGGCGATTTCGTACGCGACGCGATGGCCGAAGCGGCGGGGATCGACACGCCGCTCGTTGCGCTCGGCGATCTCGACCATGTCGATTGCAATCGCGATTTCTGCCGCTGGACACAGGGCAGAGGCGATGCGCCGCGCGTCATCCTCGCCGCGCACGGCGCGACCGGATCGCGGGTGAGGAGATGGCGGCCGCCTGCGCCGCCGCCGATGTGGTCATCAGCGAACGCTGGCTACCGCGCGAATGCGTCGCGCGCTGGCTGACGATCGACCGCGATACGCTGGAACAAAGCGGCGGCCTTGTGCTCTATCTGGGCACAAAGCCGCGGCTCGTTTCGGCGCTGCGCGCGGGCGATACGCATCCATGGCGTCGCCCGCACGAGCTTAGTGGTAACGACGAAGCAGTCCCGACAGCCGACCTTGCACCATAACGCGATCGGCTTCGTAACGCTGCGGTTCATAGGCGCTGTTGGCGGGATCGAGGCGCACCATCCGGCCTTCGCGGTGGAAATATTTGAGCGTTGCGTCCTGTCCGTCGACGAGCGCGACGACGATATCGCCCTCGCGCGCGGTACTCGCCTTCTGGATCAGCGCATAATCGCCGTCGAAAATCCCCGCCTCGACCATCGAGTCGCCCGATACTTCGAGCGCATAATGTTCGCCCGCGCCGAGCAACGCGGCGGGAACGGCGAGCCGGTTATAATCCTCAAACGCCTCGATCGGGACGCCGGCGGCAATCTTGCCGTGCAGCGGCACTTCGATAATGTCGTTCGCGGCGATGGGCTTCAGCGCCGGTGCGGGCTTGCGCAGCGGCACCACATTGTCACTGTCGCTCCGCGTTTTGGGCTTGGCCGCATCGGGCAGCTTCAACACTTCGAGCGCACGCGCACGATTGGGCAGGCGGCGCAGGAAGCCGCGTTCCTCGAGCGCGCTGATCAGCCGGTGGATGCCCGATTTCGACTTGAGGCCCAGCGCCTCCTTCATTTCCTCGAACGACGGCGAGATGCCGCTGGCGTCGAGCCGTTCCTGGATGAAGTGGAGCAGTTCGTGCTGCTTCGCGGTCAACATCGGTCGTTCTCCATTATGGCGTTGCTGGACATAAGGGGAACGATAGTGGAACAGACCGGAACTTGTCAAGCGATCGCGATATAGTTTGCAAGCTCCCCCGCCGCGCGGGGTGCTGCGCCGATATCGCGGACGATCAGCGCGTTGGCAGAGATCAGCGGTTGCGTCTGGCCGCTGTCCTGTCCGTCGCAGGGGGTGAGCAGTCCCTTGTCGAGGCGCGCGCGCAGATAATCGCGCCTTGCCCCGCCGGGCCCGAGTGGAACCGCGAGGGGGGCCTGGCTGACCTCCGGCAACGGCGCGGCCGCCCCGGCAAGGTAGCGGACGAGCGGTAGCAGAAAGAGCGTCGTGGTCACGAACGCCGAGGACGGATTGCCCGGCAGGCCGAGCAGGATCGCGTCGCCGATCCGGCCGGCGATCAGCGGCTTGCCGGGGCGCATCGCGATCTTCCAGAAATCGAGCTGCCCGCCCGCATCGTCGAGCGCGCCGCGGACATGGTCGTGATCGCCCACCGACGCGCCGCCAACGGTAACGATGACATCGTGCCGCCGCGCCATATCGCCCAATATATTGGCGAGAACGCCGCGATCGTCGCGCGCGCGCAGCGGCAGCGTGACGTCGGCGGGTTCGGCGGCGAGCATCGCGGCGAGCATCGTGCCGTTGCTGTCGGGTATCTGACCGGGCGCGAGCGCACGCCCGGGCGCGACCAGTTCGTCGCCTGTCGTCAGGATCGCGACGCGCGGGCGTCCCCCGACGATCAGGTCGCCCGCACCGCCCATGATGGCGGCGGCGAGCGCGCCGGGAGAGAGGAGACATCCCGCCGTGAGCAAATGCGCTCCCGCTGCAAAATCGCTTGCCCGGGCGCGGACATGGCGTCCACGCGACGCGGGGCCATCGCCGGTGAGCGTCAGGCGCGCGCCATCGGCGATGACATCCTCTTGCACCACCACGGTATCGGCATTGGCCGGCAGCATCGCGCCGGTGAAGATGCGGATCGCTTCGCCGGGGCCGAGCGCGTGGGCGGGCGCGGTGCCGGCGGCGACTTCGCCGGCGATCGTCCACGGACCGGGCAGATCGGCAAAGCGGATCGCATAGCCGTCCATCGCCGACAGCGCCGCGGCGGGCTGGTCGCGCCCAGCGACGACGTCCTGTGCAAGATAGCGCCCGGCGCATTGCGCCACGCCGATATTGTCGGCGCCGAGCGGCGGCTTCAGCGCCAGCAGCCGCGCCTGGGCCTCTTCGACCGCGAGCAGCGCGCTCATGCGGCGCGCCAGTCGCCCGACCGGCCGCCGCTCTTTTCGAGCAGGCGGATATCGCCGATTACCATGGCCCGGTCGAGCGCCTTCGCCATGTCGTAGAGCGTCAGCAATGCGACGGACGCGGCAGTTAGCGCCTCCATCTCGACCCCCGTCGGCCCGGTCGTCGCGGCGGTCGCACGGACCGAAATGCCATCGGCCTCCCAGTCGAAGTCCACGGCGACGCTGGTCAGTGCCAGCGGGTGGCAGAGCGGGATCAGCTCGGCGGTTCGCTTGGCCGCCATGATGCCGGCGATGCGCGCGGTCGACAGCACATCGCCCTTGGGCGCGTCGCCAGCGCGGATCGCGGCGAGCGCTTCGGGCGTCATCGTGATGCGGCCGCCGGCGACGGCACGCCGACCGGTCGCGGCCTTCGCGCCGACATCGACCATATGCGCCGCGCCGCTTTCGTCGAGATGTGTTGGTCGGTTCGTCATCGATGCGGTCCTTTGTCAGTGCGCTTCGGACAGCGGGAAGGACACGGACACGCGTGTGCCCTTACCAACTTCGCTTTGAATATCGAGCTGGCCGTTATGCCGTTCGCTGATGTGCTTGACGATCGCCAGCCCCAGCCCGGTGCCGCCGACCGAGCGGCTGCGCGCTTCGTCTACGCGGTAGAAGCGTTCGGTGAGGCGCGGGAGGTGATCGGGCGCGATCCCTTCGCCTTCGTCCTGGACCGACAGACGGACGCGGCGGCCTTCGCGCGTCAGTTCGACCGTCACCGGGGTGCCGGGGCGGCCGTATTTCATCGCGTTGGAGACGATATTGTGGACGAGCTGGCCGAGCTGCGCCGCGTCGCCCAGCACCGGCTGTGCAGCGTCGCCGAGGCGATCGACAATGTCCTGCGGCCGCGCCTCCGCACTGTCCTTCATCTGGGCGAGCGTATGGCGGACGATGGCGGCGAGATCGACCGGGGTGGTCGGGCGGCGGAAGCGATCGGCTTCGACCCGCGAGATCGACAGCAGGTCGATGACGAGCTGCTGCATCCGCCGCGCCTCGCGCTCGATGATCGCGAGGAAACGGTTGCGCGTCGGGGCATCGGCCTCGTCGTTCATGTCCTGCAATGTCTCGACATAGCCGAGGATCGCGGCAAGCGGCGTGCGCAGTTCGTGACTGGCGTTGGCGACGAAATCGGACCGCATGCGGTCGGCGGCATCGATCGCCGAGCGGTCGGACAAAAAGATGATGCGGCCGCCGTGCGACAGCGTCGCGATCCGCATTGTCCAGCGCTGGCCGGGCCGCGGATAGTCGGCGAGATCGACGGTCATCGCGCCCGTGTCGACGTCGCCAGCCGACAGCCATTCGGCCGCCACCGGATGGCGGATCGCGGTGCGGATGTCGGCGCCGACGATGTGGCGTCCGAGCAGGCGGACCGCTGCATCGTTGGCGATGGCGACGACATTGTCGATTACCCCCAGCACCGGTTCGCGCTCCTGATCGGCCCAGCGGGTGAAATCGGGATGGCGCAGCAGCAGCGGCGGTTCGGCGGGGACCGGAGAGGCGACGGCAGGCGGCGTTGCGGCGGGCGGCGGCTGCGCGCCATAAACAAGGACCGCGCCGAGCGCCCCTGCGAGTGCCAGGATCGCGATCGAGGCAAGGTCGCCGCCGACAAGCGCCGCGAAAATCGCCGCGACGGCGACAAGCGTCAGCGCCGCAACCAGGCTGGACAGGCGGTCGAACATCGACGCTGCGCCTCGCACGAAGCGGCGCGGCGCGCAAGGCGCTTCGCGGGGCGGTGCATCGGGTTACCATCGCGGCGCAGCCTGTCCCAAAGCGGGAAGGGCGCGGGAGGCGGCCGGTCTTTTGCTTTTCCTAAAGGCTTCACTGGTTTAATGCGCGGCCATGGAAGACAGCGACATCCCGACCGAAGCGCCCGCGACCGGCGACGAAGCCGTTCCCTCGCGGCGCAAGATGCTCGCGCTCGGCGCGGTCGGCGTGTCGGCGGCGCTGACCATCCGCCCCGCCTTTGCACAGACCGCGGTATCGGTGATGAACTGCCAGATTCCGGTGCCCGACGCATCGGCCGCCGGCCGCTACATCGACGCGGCGGGCAAGCTTGTCCCGCCGGGGACCCAGGGGGCGTTTCCGGGCGCGGCGCGGCCGTTCACCGGCGAGGAAGTCAAGCGCGCCTTTCGCGGCCAGACGCTGCCAGGCACCAGCTACAACCAGTCGCAGGCCTATCTGCAATATATCCGGCGCTTGCAGGCGGGGCAGAGCGGCTTTACCTGTTTCGCATCCATCCAGATGCCGCGCTGATCGTCGCTCCCCCCTTTGCGATGATGGTTCGCCGGCATCGCAGACAAAGGGACAGATGTGAAACTAGCTTCGCTGAAAGCCGGGCGCGACGGCCGGCTCGTCGTCGTTTCGGACGACCTCGCCTGGTATGCCGACGCGACCCATATCGCGCCGACGCTGCAGGCGGCGCTTGACGACTGGGCGGAAACGGCGCCGCGGCTGAAGGCGCTTGCCGAAGATATCAATCACGAGGCGATCCCGCGCGAGCGCTTTCACGAGCGCGACGCTGCTTCGCCGCTGCCGCGCGCCTATCAATGGGCCGATGGCAGCGCCTATGTGAACCATGTCGCGCTGGTGCGGCAGGCGCGCGGCGCCGAAATGCCCGAAAGTTTCTGGCACGATCCGCTGATGTATCAGGGCGGCAGCGATGCCTTTCTGGCGCCGCGCGATCCGATCCCGCTCGGCGATCCGGCGTGGGGCTGCGACATGGAGGCCGAGGTGGTGGTCGTCACCGGAGACGTGCCTATGGGTGTCGATGCCGAAACGGCGCGGAGCCACATTCTGCTCGTCGGCCTGACCAACGACGTGTCGCTGCGCGGGCTGATCCCCGGCGAACTGGCCAAAGGCTTCGGCTTTTTCCAGTCGAAGCCGTCGAGTGCGATGTCGCCGGTGTTCGTTACACCCGACGCGCTCGGCGACCGGTGGCAGGACGGCAAGCTGCACGGCACGCTGTGCGTCGACCTCAACGGCCAGCCGCTCGGCCGCGCCGATGCCGGCGTCGACATGACCTTCGACTTCGGCCAGCTGATCGCCCATGCCGCAAAAACGCGCGACCTGCGCGCGGGGACGATCATCGGATCGGGGACGGTGTCGAACCGCGAGGCCGATGGCGGACCCGGCAAACCGATCAGCGAGGGCGGGCTCGGCTACAGCTGCCTTGCCGAGGTGCGGACGGTCGAGACAATCCGCGACGGCGAGGCGAAAACGCCCTTCATGCAGGCAGGCGATACGGTGCGGATCTGGATGGACGACGAGCGCCACCACAGCATCTTCGGCGCGATCGAACAGACGGTCGCCTGACGCGCCGGCGGCAAAAAAGAAGGGGCGGGAATGATCCCGCCCCTTTTTTGTTGGGTTTGCGATGCGGCGTTCGTCAGGGCTTGCCGCCGCCGAGGCTGCCGCCCGACATCGCATCGCTGAGCGAGCAGGCCGCCGGGCCCAGGATAACGATGAACAGCACCGGAAGGATGAACAAGATCAGCGGTACCGTCATGATCGCGGGCAGGCGCGCGGCCTTTTCTTCGGCGCGCATCATGCGTTCGTTGCGGAATTCCGCCGACAGGACACGCAGCGCGCTGGCAAGCGGCGTCCCGTATTTTTCGGTCTGGATCATGGTGGTGACCACGCCCTTCACCGATTCGAGGTTCACGCGATACGCCAGATTTTCGAACGCTTGCCGCCGTTCGGTCAGGAAGCCGAGTTCGATCGAAGTCAGCGCGAATTCCTCGCCCAGTTCGGGATAGGCACGGCCGAGTTCCTTCGAAACGCGGGAAAAGGCCGAGTCGACGGTCAGACCGGCTTCGGCGCAGATGACCAGCAGGTCGAGCGCGTCGGGAAGGCCTTTGCGGATCGCGTCGGTGCGCTTTTGCCGCTTGTTCTGGATGAACAGGTCGGGCGCCTTGTAACCGAGGATGAGCATGGCCATCGTCGCGCCCGAACGCTTGAACGGCGTCAGGTCGGGCCACATGTCGACCCAATAGATGAGCAGTGCCGCGATGCCGCCGAAGACGATCGGCAGGACGAGGCGGCCGAAAATGACCGCGACGGCCAGATCCTTCGACCGGATGCCGGCCTGCGCCAGCTTTTGCTGCACTTCCTTGATCTGGCTGTCCTGCAGCACCTGCAGCTTGCCGAGGAAGGTGCGCATCTTGTCGGCGGTATGGTTCTTGCGGACGAGGCGCGCGCGGCGCTTGGCGGTCGAGGCGGTGATGCCGGCCTTCAGCTGTTCGCGGCGATCGTTGAGCGCCTTCACGCGCTTCGCCATCGGGTCGCGAACGGTCAGCGCGCCGTAAATGGCCACCATGACCGCGAAGATGCCGACCGCAACGAGCATGGTCGAGGCCCAGACGACGTCGACGCCCAATAGCGTCGGGCCCTGCTGCGCTCCGGAGAAGGCGGTGAGGAGGAGGGTGCTGTTCATGCTGCGTCCTTCCTCAGATTTCGAACGAGATCATGCGCGACATGATGAAGGCGCCGATGCTCATCCACACCAAACCGCCCAGGCCAGCGACGATCAGCCGCTGTTCGAAGAAGAAGCCCTGCAGATAGCCGGGGTTCATCGACCAGACGACGCCGAAGACGAAGAACGGCAGGGCGCCGACGATATAGGCCGAAGCCTTGGCTTCCGAAGACATGGCCTTGATCTTCAGCTTCATCTGCGCGCGCTTGCGCAGCACGTCCGACAGATTGGCCAGCGTTTCGGCAAGATTGCCGCCCGTTTCGCGCTGGATCGCGATGGTGATGCAGAAGAACTGGAATTCGGGCGTGCCCAGCATTTCTGCCGATTCCTGCAACGCCTGTTCCATCGTGTTGCCGATGCGGATGCGTTCGACGATCCCGCGAAACTCCTCGCCGACGGGGCCGGGCAGCTCCTGGCTCACCACCTGAAAGGTCTCGGTCACGGGAAGCCCCGATTTCAGACCGCGAACGAGCAGGTCGATCGCGTCGGGAAAGCGCGCATTGAATTGGAGGACGCGCTTCTTTATGGTCCGCCCGACCACCATATGCGGAAGCCCAACCCCGGCGAGCAGCCCGAACATCAGCGCCAGCATGAAAGGCGCACGCACGGACAGCATGCCGCCCGCAACGATGACGAACAACGCCATCGACGCGAACATATATTTGCTGAGCGTCCAGCCCTTGCCGGTCCGGCGAAGGCGCAGTTCCATCAATTCGCGCCGCGGCATCAGGCTGCTGATGCTGGTGTTGCCGCTATTGCCAGCGGCTGCGATCGTCTTGCGCATCTGGGCCGCGACGACTGCCTCGGTCGAGGCCGCGTGGCGATCCTTCACCGACGACAGGCGGCGGCTCTTGGCCTTGCCGGCAGAAGGTCCGGCGAAAGCCAGCGCCAGCATGCCGACCGCCAGCAACGCGGCGCCGAATGTTAGGATGATTGGCAGGTTCATGATCGCCCTTTGCCCCGTTCCCGCTGTGGTCGCGGCGGCGGCCGGCCTG
Source organism: Sphingopyxis sp. GC21 (assembly GCF_025727575.1). Classification (NCBI taxonomy): domain Bacteria; kingdom Pseudomonadati; phylum Pseudomonadota; class Alphaproteobacteria; order Sphingomonadales; family Sphingopyxidaceae; genus Sphingopyxis; species Sphingopyxis sp. GC21. The sequence continues at coordinate 941,525 of NZ_CP095845.1, forward strand.
CGCCGGCCCCCGTCACGTGCTTATTTCGCGCCTTTTTTGACGAGCGTACCCAGACCGCCCAGCTTGCCGAGCAGCGAGCCGCCCGATTTTGCTTTCGCCGGTGCCACCTCTTCGGCTTCGGCATCGGCCCCGTCGAGGACGACGCGCGTCAGATTGGCCCAGACCTGGCCGGCCTTGGTTCCCTTGCACACCTCGGCATAGGATTTGCCGAGCTTGGCCGCCTGCGCGACAAGCTTGGGGTCGAAGGGGACTACGATATCGATCGCGCGCTCGATCGACGATTCGAACTCCTTGCGCGACAATTCGCCGATCGTGGTCTGGAACTTGTTCGCGACGAGCACGACGCGCGCGCCCGGCACATTCTGTTTGAACCACGACAGGAGACGGATCGTATCGCGCGCCGAAGCCAGCGTGACGTCCGTAACGAGCAGGATCGTCCCGCATTCCGACACGAGGTGCGGGAAGGGGATCAGAACCTGACGCGGAATATCGACGATCGTCATCTCGAACGCGTTCCGCAGCTCTTCTTCGAGCTGGTAGAAGGCCGAACCGTCGGTCATCACCGGCTGGTGGATCGGCGCTTCGGCCGACAGCAGGCTGAGCTTGTCCGAGGCGCGCACCATGGCGCGTTCGATGAACAGCCCGTCGATACGGCTGGGATTGTCGATCGCGTCGATCAGCCCGCGGCCGGGTTCGAGATCGAGCGTCAGCGCACCGGTGCCGAAATGCACGTCGAGGTCGAGCAGCGCGGTCTGGCGGTCGGCCTGTTCGCTGATCGCCCAGGCGAGCGAGGTCGACACCATCGAGGCGCCGACGCCGCCGCGCACGCCGACGACCGCCATCATGTGGTGCGGTTTGTCGTCATGCATGTCGGCATGTTTGGGGGCCGAAAGGATCGCCTGCGCATTGGTCAGCGCGTCGCGGACCTGATCGAGCGACAGCGGTTTCAGGAGGTAATCCTGAATGCCGCTCGACAAGAGATCGCGATAGAGGCGAACGTCGTTGACCTGGCCCGCTGCGATGACGACGGTGCCGGGTTCGCAGACCTCCGCCAGCGCGTTGATGTCGTTGATCGGATCGCCCGACTCGGACATGTCGACGAACAGGATATTCGGGCTCGCCGAGACCGACAGCGACTGCACCGCGTTGCGCAGGCCGCCCTTGTTGCACTTCTCGATGGGCCAGCCCATGTCGGCGGCGGCGACGCGGATCAGCTCCAGCGTATCGTCGTCGCACACAAAGGCGTTGAACGGGTCACGCAGCCCGGCTGCTTTGAAAGGCGCGTTCACTGGCTTCCTCCGCTGTTGCTGGTCGCCTGTCCGCGCAGATCACCTGCGCCCGTCGGCGGTTTGTCGCGATAGGTCTTGATCGCGCGGGTCGCGGTCGTCGGATCATTGTCGCGCTCGCTGGTGCCCTTGATCAGATCGTTGGGATCGGCGACCATCGCGGCCAGATTGCTGTTCGTCGCGCAGCCATAGTTGGCCGAGGTCGCGTTATTGACGTTGATCGCCGAACGGCTCGACCAGTTGGGGCAGCTCGGCACCGAAGCTGACGCCCGCGTCACGATCACGCGAACATAGCCCGGCGCGACCGCGCCCGTCGTCACTGGCACATCGCCGCTGAGCAGCAGGCCGCGGCGTTCGACCATCTCGCGGATCGTTTCCTTCGCGCCGCTGCTGCCATAGGCCGACGGGTCCTCGATCGCGATGCGATCGCCGTAACGGACGTTCATGGCATCGAGCCAGCCCTGCAGACGGCCTTGCTCGCTGGGGGCAAGGTCACCGCTCGCCGCCGCGACGTCGAACTGATAGATGTCGTTGCGCACCACCGGCTGATGCACCGATTCAAGGCTGCGATTGCTGTTCGCGGCACCCGCGCAGCCGGCGAGAGTGGTTGCCAGCGCCAGGACGGTCCAAGTTGCGATTTTCTTCATCACGTTGCTCCTGATTGCCAGCATCACTTCTTGAGGTTGAAGCCGGGCGCCGCATCGGGCGAACCCGCCCGCGGCCGGTCGGCATCGTTCACCGACGTTTCAAGGCGCGGTTTGGGACGATCGCCGCCCGTCACGCCATCGGTCTGCTGGTTGAGCAGCAGGCGCTGAAGGTCGTTTGCGTCCTGATAGCCATCGGTCGGCAGCTTGATGTCGTTCGCCGACACCGGCTTGACGAGATAGGGCGTCACCACGATCACCAGTTCGGTTTCACCGCGGCGGAAGCTGTCCGATTTGAACAGCATGCCCAGGATCGGCACGTCGCCGAGGCCCGGCACCTTGTCGATGGCGCCGATCGAACGGTTGTTCATCAGGCCGGCGATCATGAAGCTTTCGCCCGACCCGAGCTCAACCGTCGTTTCGGCGCGGCGGATCGTCAGCGCGGGGATCTGGAACCCGTCCATTTCGATCGCGCCTTCGGTTGACAGTTCCGACACTTCGGGACGGACGCGCAGGCTGATGCGGCCATTCGACAGCACCGTCGGCGTGTAGGCCAGGCTGACGCCATATTTGCGATATTCGATCGTCGTGCCGGCGAAGTTGCCGGGGATCGGGATCGGAAATTCGCCGCCCGCCAGGAAGTCGGCGGTTTCGCCCGAAATCGCGGTCAGGTTCGGCTGTGCCAGCGTGACGACCATGCCCGACCGTTCGCCGAGATCGAGCGAGGCCATCAGGTCCATGCCGAACAGGCGGCCGGCGGCGCCAAAGCTGTTGGTGCCGGCGGGAACGGTGAAATTATAGGCCGTCGTACCGGGCGCAACCGGCGGATCGCCTTCGCCCGGATAGAGGATCGAGCCCGGCGAGCGGCCGCGCACGATGCTGCCGAGGAAGCCGTTGCCCATCGCCCCGTCGCGATCGCGCGACAGCACGTTGCCGTTGATTTCCTTGACGAGCGTGCGGTTCACTTCGGCGATGCGGACCTGCAGGTTGACCTGCAGCGGCGTCGCGGTGCGCAGGCGCGACAGCACCTTCGTCTGTTCGCCGACAAACGCCTGGACGAGGCGTTCGGCCTCGGCCGCATCGTCGGGCGACTGGACAGTGCCAGTCAGCAGGACGAAGCCGTTCATCGTGTTCGACTGGATCTTCGCGTCGGGCATGGCGAGCGACAGCATCTGGTCGATCGTTTCGATATTGTTGCCGACACGGGCGACCGTCGAATAGACGACGCGGCCGTTGCCGTCGGTCGCATAGATGCTCGTTTCACCCGGCGCCTTGCCGAAGATGTAGAGCTGGCGCGACGAGCGGACCTGAACGTCGGCAACCTGGTCGTTGGCGACGAAAACGTCCGACATTGCTGCCGGCAGGCTGACCAGGCGGCCGCGGCCGACCGACAGGTCGATGCTGCTGCTGGCGTTCTGAATGGCCTGCGCAACGGCTTGCTGCGCCGGGGCGGAGATCAGCGTCGCTGCAACCAGGCCGACGGCCAGGGTGCGGGCGAGGGCCGCCGCCTTGAAATTGGCTTTGCTGTGCATCTTACTTACCCCCAACCGGAACTGCGGTCACTTTGTCGCCACGGGTCACGCGGACCACCGGGCCGATCGGCACGGCGGCGGCCTGCGGGCTGCCCGCTGCAATCGGCATGCCGGCGGGCGGGCGCGGCGCCGAGACGCGGCCGCTGACCGGAACCCAGAAGCGCGAGACGTCGCCGCCCGTGGTAGCGGTGCGCGACGGGGTCGGACGACCGGCGGCATCGGCCATCATCCGGCGCTCGGCCGCGCTGCCGCCCTTGGTCGGCACATTCACGTCGCCCGACGCGATCGCCGCTTCGAGTTCGCCGGTGTTTTCGGCGAGCGGACGCAGCGCGAGCGATAGCTTGCCCATATTTTCGGCGACCGCGATGCGTTCGGCGATGTCGGGCGTTGCTTCCAGCGTCACCGAGCCGAAGGTGCGCACCGGCGTCTTGCCGGTTTCGTCTTCGGCGTCGTAGCGCTGGTCGGTGGCAAGGACGCGGACGTTCCGCACGATGGTTTCGGCGGTGTAGAGCTGGTCGTCGGGATAGGAGCTGCCTTCCTTGACCGCGATCGTCTGCGCAAGCAGCACGTCGACGCGGTCGCCCGGGAAGACGAAACCGGCGACGCCCTGTTCCTGCGAAACCTTGACCGTGACGGCGCGCATGCCCGGTGCGAGAGCGGCGGCGAGGAAGCCGCGGTCATCGGGATGGACGAGCGAGCCCTGGGTCAGCGGCTGGCCGGCGGTGATCGGGTAGCGCACGACGGTGCCCACCAGCGTATTCACGTCGGTCTTGTCCTTCAGGAAATAGGCCTTCTCGACCAGCTCCTTCGGCCACGGCTGATAGCGGAAGCTGTCGGGGCCGATGATCGTGCCCGTCGGCAGCTGCCGCGTCGCGACGAGGATCATGGGGCCGTTGATTTCGGGCGCCGCTGCTGCGCGCGCCGTCGGTGCGGAGGAACCCCGCATCATCTGGTTGACCCCGAACGCCGCGCCGATCGCAATGATCAACGCGCCGACGATCAGCATAATCTTTCGCGTATCCATGACGGTTTTTCGCCTCCTACACCCACCGGACGCGGGGATGCTTGCCCTCAGGTCGATCCGATAAACTGAAACTGGTTAAGATAGTGTTGGTGAAGCGCCCAAAGGCCCCCGGCGGCGATCGCGAGCCCGTAGGGAACCTCTATCGCCTTGTCCGAAGGACGAATTTTGGACTGAATCAGCATCACAGCCGACAGGATTCCGCCCCCGATCGCCATGATGGTCAGCATGGGAAAGTACAAATAAAGTGGAATCCAGAGCATCACGGCGCCGATCATCTTCACATCACCGCCGCCCATCGCTCCCAGAGCGAAGAGACCGGCGAACACCGCGAAGACCGCAAAGGCGGCGCCGAACTGCATCGGCATGTCGGGCCAGAATGCCATGCCCGACACTATCCAGAAGGGGATAGCGAAGAGGGCGATGGTCGCATTGAGGCCGTTCGAGATAGTGCGCGAGCGCAGGTCGCTGACCGCCGCGGCGATCATCAACAAGGCGAGCAGCCCCATCAGGCCCAATGCGATGATTTTCTGGTCCATGCCGCCGCTGTAGCGACTATGGCTTATCAAATAGTAACCATGAGTGTGCGCCCGCCGGGTTGCATTCCGCGGGCCAGCGGATATGCGGCGTCGCATGTCCGACCCGCGCCCTTCCTCCACCGACGTGCTGATCGTCGGCGCGGGCATCGCCGGTGCAAGCGTCGCCGCCGCGCTGGCGCCGCACCGCCGCGTGCTGATGGTCGAGGCCGAGGAGGCGCCCGGCTATCATGCGACGGGCCGGTCGGCGGCCTTCTGGCACGAAAGCTATGGCGGCCCCGGCGTGCAACCGCTGTCCGCTGCGTCGTTCGATGCGCTGGCGCGGCCGGCAGCCGATTTTTCCGACAAGCCTTTCCTGACGCCGCGCACCGCACTGACCATCGGTCGCGGCGGCGCGGAGACCGCGGCGGTCGATGCCTTCGTTGCCGAATTTCGCGCCAAGGGGGTCGCGGTCGACCGCTTGGGCTTCGATGCGATGGCGGCGCTGATACCCGATCTGCGCCCCGAATGGACCGCCGCCGCCTATGAAGCGGCGTGCAGCGACATCGACGTCGGCGCGTTGCATGCGGCCTATCTGCGCGCGACGAAGCGCGGCGGCGCGGTGCTTGCAACGCGCGCGCGTTTCGACGGTGCGCGCCGGGTCACCGGCGGCTGGGAGGTGAGCGTCGGAGGGGAAACGCTGCGAACCGAGCTGATCGTCGATGCGGCGGGTGCGTGGGCCGATATGGTCGCTGCGCGCTGCGGGATCGCGCCGGTCGGCATCCAGCCCTATCGCCGGACGGTGGCGCAGCTTCGCCTGGACGTGCCCATCACCGCTGACTTGCCGCTGATCGTCCACGTCGGCGGCGACTTTTATTTCAAAGGCGCCGGAGAGGGGCGCGTCTGGCTGAGCCCGCACGACGAGACGCCGTCCGAGCCGTGCGATGCCGCGCCCGAAGAGTGGGACGTGGCGGTCGCGATCGAACGGATGCAGTCGGTGGTCGACTGGCCCGTCGCCGCGGTCGAGCGCAAATGGGCCGGGCTGCGCAGCTTCGCCCCCGATCGCCTGCCGGTCTTCGGCGCCGACCCGGCCGAGCCCGCTTTCATCTGGTGCGCGGGGCAGGGCGGTTTCGGCATCCAGACGTCGCCCGCGATCGGCGCACTGCTCGCCGCGCAGCTTGGCGCGCCGACGCCGGGCGGGGCGATCGGTGCGGTCGATATCGCCGCCTATGCGCCGGGCCGGTTCGGCGCACACTGACACTCGGCGCTTGCGCGCGCAAATCAGGGGTTTAGGATGCGGGAGCCGCGTCGCCCGTGGCGCGGCTGACCAGTGGAGGTACCCGTGGCCCATTATTTCGAGATCAAGAAGAACAAGGCCGGCGAGTTCGTCGCCTATTTCAAATATAACAGCGAAACGATCTTCTGGACCGAAGGCTATAGCAGCAAGGCATCGGCGAAGAACGCCATCGAGTCGATCAAGAAGAACGGCCCTGCCGCGGAAACCCGCGAAGCCGAATGATCCCGGCGGCGCGGGCGCACGCAGCGCCCGCGCCAGCTGGTACGCTCGAGCGATCTACAGCTTGGGCAGCGTCACGCCCTGTTGCCCCATATATTTGCCGGCGCGGTCGGCGTAGCTCGTCTCGCACGGCTCGTTCCCCTGCAGGAACAGGAACTGGCAGGCGCCTTCGTTGGCATAGATTTTGGCGGGCAGCGGGGTGGTGTTCGAAAACTCCAGCGTCACATGGCCCTCCCAACCGGGTTCGAGCGGGGTGACGTTGACGATGATGCCGCAGCGCGCATAGGTCGATTTGCCAAGGCAGATGACGAGGATGTCGCGGGGGATGCGGAAATATTCGACCGTCCGGGCGAGCGCGAAGCTGTTCGGCGGAATGATGCAAACGTCGGTTTCGCGGTCGACGAAGCTGTTCGCGGCAAAATCCTTGGGGTCGACGACCGCGCTGTCGACATTGGTGAAAATCTTGAATTCGGGCGCGACGCGCGCATCATAGCCGTAGGACGAGAGGCCGTAGCTGATGCAGCCGTCACGCCGCTGCGCCTCCACGAAGGGTTCGATCATGCCCTGCGTCCGGGCGGCTTCGCGAATCCATTTATCGGAAAGAATGCTCATGCCGCTGTCTTGTCGGTCCTCGGCGGCTTGCGCAAGCGGTCAGTCGGGGATCATCCCCAGATCCTTCGGCCCGAAGGCGGCGGGGAGCAGTTCGCTCAGGCGATAGGTGGCGACCGCGCTGCCGTCGCCCGAAGCGCAGTGGACGAGGATGTCGGTTTTCGAACGTTCGGCGGCTTCGTTCAGTATCTGGCGGCAGCGGCCGCAGGGGTTGACCGGATCGCTGCCGATCAGCGCATCGCCCTTGGGACGCCCGCCGATGATGGCGACCTCGGCAAGTTCGCCGATCCAGCCTTCGTTGGCGATCTTGGCGATTGCGGTGGTTTCGGCGCAGAGCGTCAGACCGTAGCTCGCGTTTTCGACATTGGCACCGGTCACGACATCGCCGTTTTTCAACAGCAGCGCGGCGCCGACATGAAAGCCCGAATAGGGGGCATAGGCGCGGCTCGCGGCGTCGCGCGCGGCATCGATCAGGGCATCGCGGGTGTCGGTCATCATTCCTGTCCTTCGGGTCGCAGCACGTTCCAGCCCACCGTTCCGCCGGCGCCGGTCAGCCGGACATAGTCGTTCGCCTGCCACATCGCCCAAGGGTGGGCGCCATAATCGGGTTCGAAAAAGTCGCGGCGCAGCCAGGTGGTGCGCGCAATTCCAGCGGTGACGCGATAATCGGCCTCGAAGGCGGGGCCGGGCGCGATCACGCTGCGCTTGCCGGTATGTGCCTCGATCTGCGCGAGGAAGGTCGCAAGTTCGCTGAGCAGCAGCGCGCGCGTCGGCCGGTCGGGGCAGCGGTCGTCATAGTCGAGCCATACCACCGGCGGCAGCGCATCGGCGCGGCGCGCGACGTGGCGGATGAAATTGGCCGCCTGGTCGGTTGCCAGCCTGCACAGGCTGTAGCGATGAATCGCGCCCACCTGCACCCCGACGACGCGCGCCTGCGCGGCGTTGCGGGCATATTGCGGATCGATGCCGTCGGCGCCGTCGGTCGCCATGACATAGGCGAAATCGGCGCCCGCCGCCTTGATCGAGCCCCAATGGACCTTGCCATTGTCTGCGGAGATGGTGACGCCCTGAATCGGATAGAGCGCGCGGTCGGGCGTCCAGCGCGCCGCCCACCACAGCGCGAGACCGGCGAGCAGCAGGATCAGGACGAGTCCGCCGCCGATCCGGCGCGCCAGCCGGGCGGAGCGTGCCCGCCAGTCGGACAGGCCTTTCGTTGCGGTTTTGCCCTTTGTTTTTACCCCCGCGCGCATCGTCATCCCTTGATGTGAAGCACACAGATCAGCGTGAAGAGACGGCGCGCGGTGTCGAAATCGACCGCGATCTTGCCATCGAGCCGGTCCATCAGCATTTCGGCGGCCTCGTTGTGCAGCGCGCGGCGCGCCATGTCGACGGTCTCGATCTGCTGCGCGGTAGAGGTCTTGATTGCCTGATAATAGCTGTCGCAGATCGCGAAATAGTCGCGGATCGGACGGCGGAAGCGCCCGAGGCCCAGGATTACCGCTTCGAGCGGCGAGCCGTCCTCGCGGCTGATCTCGAAGATCAGGCGGCCGTCCTCGACGCGGAGCATCAGGCGATAGGGGCCGGCATAGCCATCGGGGTGGCCGCGCTGCGGCACGAACTTGTTGTCCTCGATCAGATCGAAGATTGCGACGCGCCGCTCCTGTTCGACATCGGGGTTGCGCCAGACGATCGAGCCCTCGTCGAGCTCTACCGAGATGATGCGCTGTTTCGATGGGTCGGCGTCGGTCATGCTGTCCGTGCTTCTACTTGGCCGGGCGCGAAGGGCAAGGGCGACTTATTCACAGCATTCCACAGTTATGATAGGTTGATCGATATCGTCGATTGCGCCCGCCGCGCCTTCGACGCATGAAAGCTGCCATGCCCGAGCTTGCCCTTTTTCCTGCCCCGGTCCCCGCCGGGGACGAACGCCAATTGCCCCGCAATATCGAGGCCGAGGCCGCCTTTCTGGGCGCGATCCTGATCGATAACCGAGTCGTCGAGGATTTGCCCGTGCAATTGACTGCGGCGCATTTCTTCGAACCGCTGCATGGCCGCATCTTTGGGCAGGCAATGGCGCTGATCGAGCGCAACAGCATTGCGACGCCGGTGACGCTGAAGCCCTTCTTCGAAAATGACGAAGCGATAAAAGCGGTCGGCGGGGTCGGCTATCTGGCGCAACTGACCGGCAGCGGCGCGGGCCTGATCGGTGCGCGCGACTTCGCGCGGCAGATTTTCGACCTCGCGCTGCTGCGCGAACTGGTCGGCGTCGGGCGGGGATTGGTCGAGGGCGCGCTCGACACGAGCGAAAGCGTCGACCCGCATGCGCAGATCGAGGAAGCCGAAACCGCGCTCTATCGCGTCGCGGGCGGCGAGGCCGAAATGGGGTCGGTCAAGAGCTTCAGCACCGCGAGCCTCACCGCCTTGCAGGCCGCCGAGCGCGCGCTCAATTCGGGCGGCCATCTGTCGGGGATCACGACGGGTATCGGCAGCATGAACGCCAAGATCGGCGGCATGCACAATTCGGACTTGATGATCCTCGCCGGGCGTCCGGGGATGGGCAAGACCTCGCTTGCGACCAATATCGCCTATAATGCCGCCGAACGCTGGCGGCGCGACGAGGAGGACGGGATTCCGCCCGAAAAGAATATGGGCGCCAAGGTTGCCTTCTTCAGCCTCGAAATGTCCGCTGACCAGCTCGCGACGCGTGTGCTGGCCGAACAGTCCGGGGTGTCGGGCGAGGCGCTGCGCATGGGCAAGATCAGCAAGGAGCAGTTCCAGCAATTGTCGCGCGCCGCGCAGGCGCTGCAGACGCTGCCGCTGTTCATCGACGATACGCCTGGCCTGACGATCGCCAGCCTGCGCACCCGCGCGCGCCGCCTGCAGCGCCGCCACGGCATCGGCTTCATCATCGTCGACTATTTGCAGCTGCTGCAGGGCTCGTCGAAGAGCGGCGACAATCGCGTGCAGGAAATTTCGGAAATTTCACGCGGATTGAAAACGCTGGCGAAAGAGCTTCACGTTCCGGTGATGGCGCTGTCGCAGCTCAGCCGCCAGGTCGAAAGCCGCGAGGACAAAAGGCCGCAGCTTTCCGACCTTCGCGAATCGGGATCGATCGAGCAGGACGCCGACATGGTGCTCTTCGTGTTCCGCGAGGATTATTATGTCGCCGCGCGCGAGCCCAAACGCCCGGTCGAGGGCGACGATATCAAGATCCACGCGGCGCATGAGGAATGGGCCGCCGAGATGGAGCGTGTTTTTGGCCTCGCCGAGGTGATCGTCGCCAAATCGCGTCACGGCTCGACCGGCAAGATTCGCCTGCACTTCGAGGCGAAGACGACGAAGTTCAGCGATCTGGCGGACGACAGCCAGGCCTATGCGGATTATGAGTAGATAGCCGCGCCCAGTGTCCCTGCGAAGGCCGGGGCCCATCACGAGGTTTTGCAATCAAAAGCCTGCGTCTGGCGAAGGGGCAGGAGATGGGCCCCTGCCTTCGCAGGGGCACGCGGATCTGTTCTCAGAACGCCGGGTCGTTCGCCGGATTATCGTCGATCGGCGTCACCGCTTCGTGGATGCCGCATTCGGTCTTGTCCCAGCCGCGCCAGCGGCCCGCGCGCGGGTCTTCGCCCGGTTTGACCTTCGAGGTGCAGGGCGAGCAGCCGATCGAGGGATAGCCCTCGGCCTCGAGCGGATGGCGCGGCAGATCGTGCTCGGCGAAATAATCGTCGAGCATTTCGCGCGTCCAGTTGGCGAGCGGGTTGAATTTCAGGCGGCCGGTGTTGCCGTCGAGCTCGAAGCGCGGCAGGCCGGTGCGCGTCGACGACTGGAAGCCCTTGCGGCCGGTGATCGACGTGTCGAAATCGGCGAGCGCCTTTTCGAGCGGCTTGACCTTGCGGATTTCGCAGCAGCCGTCGGGATCATACGACCAGCGCAGTTCGGTCGCGTCCTTTTCGGCGAGTTCGGCGGCATCGGGCGTGAGATTGACGAGATTGAGGCCGAGCCGTGCGGCAAGTTCGTCGCGATAGGCCAGCGTTTCGGGAAAATGCTTGCCCGTGTCGAGGAACAGCACCGGCATGTCGGGCGCGACGCGCGTCACGAGATGGAGCAGCACCGCGCTTTCGGCGCCGAAGCTCGACACGATCGCAGTGTCGCCGAGCAGCCCCGCGCCGATCACGCTTGCAACCGCCTCGCCCGCGTCCTGGCCGCGGAACAGGTTGTTGAGACGGATGACATCGGCCTGCGTGAAACGCGGCGCGACGTCGATCCGGTCGCGGGTGCGATCCGCGCGCCCTTCTTGCCGTTCGTCCTGAGGAGCCGTTGAGCTTGTCGAAACGGCGTCTCGAAGGGCTTCGCCCGGTGCTTCGAGACGGGCCTTCGACGAGCTCAGTCCCTCCTCAGCACGAACGGATTTCCTGAAATCAGCCATGCCTCAGCTTCCAGATCGGCACCGCCGCGTCGGTGGCGTCCTGATAGACGAGGGCGTAACGGTTCAGCGCCGCCTCGACATCGGCGGGGTTGAGCGCATGCTGCGAGGAGAAGCTGTCGAAACCGCAGCGCCGCATGAAGAAGAGGAGGTCGATCAGCACATCGCCCTCGGCGCGCAGTTCGCCCGTGTAGCCCGCTTCGCGCAGGATGCGCGCGCTCGAAAAGCCGCGCCCGTCGCGAAAGCGCGGGAAGGAAATTTCGATGAGTTGCAGGCGGTCGAAATAGGGGATGAGGCGCCGCGCATCCTCGCCCGCCTCGAGCCGCACCGCGGTCGCGTCGGGCTGTTCGAGGAAGGCGTCGAGCGTGACCGCGGGTTCTTCGTGCGGCTGGTCGTCGCGATAACGGAAATTAGCCATAGATGGCCTCCTTGAAAGGGTCGAGACCGACGCGGCGATAGGTGTCGAGAAAGCGTTCGCCGGGCTCGCGCAGTTCGCGATAGCGTTCGACGGTGCGTTCGACGGCATCGACGATGCCCGCTTCGTCGAAGCCGGGGCCGGTGATCTTCGCCTGCGACGTGTCCTCGGCGCCCGAGCCGCCGAGGAGGAGCTGGTAATTTTCGGTGCCCTTGCGATCGACGCCAAGGATGCCGATCTGCCCCGCGTGGTGATGACCGCAGGCGTTGATGCAGCCAGAGATCTTGATCTTGAGCTCGCCGATATCGAGCTGGCGTTCCATATTCGCGAAACGCTCGGCAATCTTTTGCGCGACCGGGATCGAGCGCGCATTGGCGAGGGTGCAATAATCGAGACCGGGGCAGGCGATGATATCGGTGACGAGGTCGAGATTGACGTTCGCGAGCCCCGCGGCGTCGAGCGCCTGCCATAGCGCGTAGAGATCGGCCTTGCGGACATGCGGCAGGACGAGATTCTGCGCGTGCGTCGCGCGAATCTCGTCGAAGCTGTAACGTTCGGCAAGGTCGGCGACGAGTTCCATCTGCTCGGCCGAAATGTCGCCGGGGATGCCGCCGACCGGCTTCAGACTGATGTTGGCGATCGCATAGCCCGGTGCCTTGTGCGCCACGACCTGGCGGTAGACCCATAGCGCGAAGTCGGGATCGCTGCGGTCGATGTCGTCGGACAGGCCCGCCTCGAACGGCGGCGGCGTGAAATAGGCCGCGATGCGGTCATACTCGGCCTGGGGGAAATCGGTGCCGAGCGCGAGGAAGGTCTGGAACTCCTCCTCGACCTGGCGGCGGAATTCCTCTTCGCCGAGCTCGTGGACGAGGATCTTCATCCGCTGTTTGTGGATATTGTCGCGCCGCGCGTGGAGGTTCCACACGCGCAGGATCGCCTGGAGATAGGAGAATATCTGGGCTGCGGGCAGGAAATCGCGGATCTTGTAAGCGATGAATGGGGTGCGCCCCATGCCGCCACCGGCATAGACCTCGAACCCTTCCTCGCCCGCTTCGTTGCGCACGATGCGCAGCGCGCAGTCGTGCCAGCGCAGCGCCGCGCGATCCTCCGCCGCCGAGATCACCGCGATCTTGAACTTGCGCGGCAGATAGCTGAATTCGGGGTGGAAGGTCGTCGCCTGACGGATCAGTTCGGCCCATGGGCGCGGATCGCAGATCTCGTCGGCGGCGGCGCCGGCATATTGGTCGGCGGAGATGTTGCGGATGCTTTCGCCGCTGGTCTGGATCGCATGCATCTCCACCGACGCCAGTTCGGCGAGGATGTCGGGCGCCTCTTCCAGCTTGATCCAGTTATACTGGATATTCTGGCGGGTGGTGAAATGACCGTAGCCGCGGTCATATGTGCGCGCGATATGCGCGAGCTTGCGCATCTGCCGCGAATTGAAGGTGCCATAGGGAATGGCGACGCGCAGCATATAGGCGTGGAGCTGGAGATAGAGGCCGTTCTTCAGCCGCAGCGGCTTGAACTGGTCGTCATTGATGTCGCCCGCGAGGCGGCGGCGCACCTGGTCGCGGAACTCCTCGACGCGCGCATCGACCATCGCCTGGTCATATTGGTCATATTGATACATGTCAGATCACCCAGTCGCCGGCCGTCGGATCGGCGGGTTTCAATGTCAGGTCGGGGCGCACGGTCGGGCCGAGCGCGCGGATGCGGTCCTTGATATGCGCGGGGCGCGGACCCTCGGCGGTCTGCTCCGCATCGACGATATAGCCGCCGTTGACGCGGCGCGCGCCATCCTCGGCCGCGAGCACCGCCTCGCCATGTTCGCCGACGTCGGCCGCATCCTCGACATGGAGCGACCAATCGCGGCCGGTCCACCAGATGACGGCACCCGATTTCAGGTCGTTTCCGGTCAAGATTCGCATGCAATATCCTTCAGAGCATTGGCGACGCCCGGGGCGCCGAGGCAGTCGAGCGCGTCGGCGCGCGCCGCGACCTTGCCGACGATGATCAGTGCCGGGCTTTGCACCGCCTCGCGCGCGACGAGGTCGCCGAGATCGGCGAGCAGGGTGCGCAGCACGCGCGCCTCGGCCGTGGTGCCGCGTTCGATCACCGCGACAGGCAGGCCGGGCGAGACCCCGTCGGCGATCAGCTTGTCGGCGATCGCATGCGCCGTCGCGAGGCCCATGTAGATGACGAGAGTGCGGCCATGTCCCGCGAGCCCCGACCAGTCCTGATCGGTCAGATCCTTGCACTGGCCCGCAACGAAGCTGACCGCGCTCGCATCCTCGCGGTGGGTGAGGGGGACGCCCGCCTGCGCGGCGCAGCCCGCGGCCGCGGTGATGCCGGGAACGACCTCGACCGCGATGCCCGCCGCGCGCGCGGCGTCAAGCTCTTCGCCGCCGCGGCCGAAGATGAAGGGATCGCCGCCCTTCAGCCGCACGACCTGTTTTCCGGCGAGCGTCTCGCGCACGATCAGCGCGTTGATCAGTTCCTGCTTCATCGTGTGACGGCTGCGCTGCTTGGCGACGCTGATCCGTTCGACATGCGGCGGGATCAGCGCGAGCACGCCCGCCCCGACCAGCCCGTCATGAACGACAAGGTCGGCGCTTGCCAGCAGTCGCGCGGCGCGCAGCGTCAGCAGGTCGGGATCGCCAGGCCCGGCACCGACGAGCCACAGCTTGCCTGCCAAAGAAGGTTGCTTTTCCATGCGACCCTAAATGGTCGGCGGGCGCCGGAATCGCAAAACAGGCTTTGTTGGCGAGGGTGAAGCTAAAATTGCCCCGGATCTGGCGGTCAGAGATATTTCTTCGTCACCAGCTTCGGCGTGTCGTCGTCGCGCAGGCCGACCCCGATCGAAGCGCGCAGCGCGTCGCTTTCGGAGCTGGCGACCGGATAGGCGCAATAGTCGGCGGCGTAAAAGGCGCTCGGCCGATGGTTGCCCGACAGGCCGACGCCGCCAAAGGGCGCGGCCGAGGAGGCGCCGTTGGTCGGGCGGTTCCAGTTGATGACGCCGGCGCGGGCATTCGCCCAGAATTGGTCGTAAAGCTGCGGTGTCCCACCGATCAGCGCCGCCGAGAGGCCGAAGGCGGTGTTGTTCGCCTCGGCAATCGCGGCTTCGAAACTGTCGACGCGGATCACCTGCAGCAGGGGGCCGAACAGCTCGATATCGGGGCGTTCGGGCATCGCGGTGACGTCGATGATGCCGGGGGTGAGGAAGGGGCGGTTTGCATCGGGCCGCGTCATGTGGCGGATCACCTGGCCGCCGTTTGACATCAGGATCAGAAAGCTTTCGGTCAGGCCGTCGGCGGCCTCGTTATCGATTACCGGCCCCATATAGGGCGCAGGGTCGGCGTGGGGATGACCGACGATCAGCCGTCCCGAGAGCGTCTTGACCTCGGCGAGCAGTTGGTCGGCCAGATCCTGTTTGACGATCAGCCGCCGGGCATTGCTGCACCGCTGGCCCGCGCTCAGGAAGGCGGACTGGACAACGATCGTTGCCGCGGTCGCGATGTCGGCGGTGTCCCAGACGACGATCGGATTGTTGCCACCCATTTCGAGCGCGACGATCTTCCCCGGCTGTTCGGCGAACTGGCGGTTGATCGCGACCCCGGTCCGCGCCGACCCGGTGAACAGCAATCCGTCGATGCCGGGATGCGCGGCCAGCGCCTTGCCCGCGTCGGGTCCGCCGATGACGAGCCGCACGACTTCTTCGGGAACGCCGGCGCCGTGGAGCAGTTCGACAAGTCGCGCGCCAACCGCAGGGGTTTTTTCCGACGGTTTGAACAGCACCGAATTGCCGGCGATCAACGCTGGCACGATATGGCCGTTCGGCAGATGCGCAGGGAAATTATAGGGGCCAAGGACGGCAAGCGCGCCATGCGGCTTGTGGCGCACCGCGTTGCGCAGCCCCATCGCGCCTTCGATCCGGCGGTTGGGGGTGCGTTCGGCATAGGCCTTGATCGAGATATCGACCTTGTTCGCGACCGATTCGACCTCGGTCCGGGCTTCCCACAAGGGTTTGCCGGTCTCGCGCGCAATCAGATCGGCGAGCTGTTCGCCATCGGCCTTCACCCGGTCGGCAAAGCGGCGCAGCGTTTCGGTGCGGAAGGTGACGGGCTTCGCGGCCCAGGCGGGCCAGGCGGCGCGCGCGGTTGCAACTTCGGCGTCGATGTCACTGATACGGCCGCGCCATAATTCGGCGCCGGTTGCCGGCTCGAAGGACAGAAGGTCTTCGCTCATCCCCGTTCCCCCGTCGATTTGGGCGCGCAAAGGCGCCAGTGCGCTCGATCATTGGGGGGCGGCAAAAGCATTGTCGCCCTCTTATCTGCGAAAGCGTACGGCGGCAACCGCGATAGGCCCCGCAACAGCGAAAGCGGGCCGATTGTCACGGGCGCGACAGGGTGACTTGCACCGGCGCGCGCGGTTCGCGATAGAGGCGGATAGTATCGGCTTAAGGGGACGGGCAATTTTGGCGCGACAGGATGCACAGCGCGAATGGAGCGATCATTTTTGGTGGTCGGGCGACGGCGTTCGCCTGCACGCGCGCATCTATGACGGACCCCCGACCGCGGCGGAGGCGCCGCCGATCCTGTGTATGCCCGGCTTGGCGCGCAACGCCCGCGATTTCGAGGCGCTGGCACCGCATATGGCGGCGCAGCGGCGCGTGATTGTGATCGAGTTCCGCGGGCGAGGCGAGAGCGCCTATGCCAAGGATCCGATGACCTATGTCCCGCTGACCTATGTCCAGGATGTCGTCGCGTTGATCGACGAGCTGGCGATCGCGCGCTTCGCGACGGTCGGCACGTCGCTCGGCGGGCTGGTGTCGATGTTCCTTGCCGCCAGCCTGCCGGGTCGTCTCGTCGGCGCCGTACTCAACGACGTCGGCCCTGAACTCGAGGTGGCAGGGCTCGATCGCATCCGCGACTATATCGGAGCCGGCGGCAGCCAGCCGACGTGGATGCACGCGGCGCGCGCCTATGCCGAGCTCAACGCCGCGGTTTATCCGGACTATGACATTCACGACTGGCTGCGCATTACCAAGCGCACCCACCGGCTGACCCCCGAAGGACGCATAGTCACCGATTACGACAAGCAGATTGCGGCGCCGCTGCGCCTTGCCGGCGATCAAGAGGGTATCGACCTGTGGCCCGCCTATCGCGCGCTCGGCGCTGCACCGGTGCTGATCCTGCGCGGCGCGCTGTCGGACATTCTCGCTGGAACGGCTGCCGCAAAAATGCAGGCCACGCTGCCCCATGCGACGCTGGTCGAGGTTCCGGGCGTCGGTCATGCGCCGACGATGGACGAGCCCGCGGCGCGCGCGGCGATCGACGCCTGGATCGCGGCGCTTCCCGCCGCGTGACCGAAGTCGGCGCGATCGAGGAGCGGGAGCATCCGGTGCGCATCCTTCACCTTCACTCGAGCTTTTCGCTCGGCGGCAAGGAGGCGCGGTCGGTTCGCCTGATGAACCTGATGGGCGACCGGGCGCAGCACACGATCCTGTCGGCGGTCCCCGATGCGCTCGGCGCGCGCGATGCGATCGATCCGGGGATCGACGTCAGCTTTCCAACCGATGCGCCGCCGCTCGCCGGGCGGCCGTCGCTGGCGCGTTTCCGCGATCTTGCGACCTATATCTACCGCTTCGACCTGGCGCTCAGCTATAATTGGGGCGCGATGGACGGGGTGATGGCGCACCGGCTCTACTGGCATCGCTGGTGGTATCAGATGCCGCCATGCCTGATTCATCACGAGGATGGGTTCAACGAGGACGAAAGCGTCCGGCGCAACTGGAAGCGCAACCTCTATCGCCGCTATGCGCTGCGTACTGCCGCGGGCGTCGTCGTTCCCTCGACACTGCTCGCCGGGATCGCGGCGGACGAGTGGAAACTGCCGCCCGATCGCATCCATCTGATCCGCAACGGGATCGACGTTGCCGCCTATGCCGCCGCGCCATCGGTGCCGATCCCGGGCTTCGTCCGCAGGCCGGGCGAGGTGGTGATCGGGACGGTGGCGGGGCTGCGCAAGGTCAAGGATCTGCCCCGCCTCGTGCGTGCGCTTGCGGCGCTGCCGCCGCATGTGCGGCTGGTAATCGTCGGGGAGGGGCCAGAGCGCGCTGCGATCGCCGACGAGGCGGCGGCGTGCGGCATGACCGACCGGCTGGTGCTTGCGGGGTTCATGCCCGAACCGGCGCGCTGGATCGGCCATTTCGACCTGCTCGCGCTCTCGTCGCGGAGCGAACAGGCGCCGATTGCGGTGATCGAGGCGATGGCGGCGGGGCTGCCCGTCGTCAGCCCGGCGGTCGGCGACGTGGCGGCGATGGCGGGCGAGGCGAACCGCCCGTTCATTGCGGCGGACGAGGCGGGTTTTCGCGCCGCGCTGGCGCGCCTTACGAGCGATGCCGCGCTGCGCGGAGCAATCGGCGCGGAGAATCGGCGCGTCGCTGCCGAGCGCTTCGCCGAATCCGGGATGGTCGCGGGCTATCAAAGCCTCTATGCTCGCGCGCTGGAAGGATATGACGTTTTTACGGGGCGTTTCCTGGGGTCGGACCCCGCCTTCGATTGACAAAGGCGGTCCGGTTCCGCTTACGGAAGAGGCAAATGGGGGCTGGCGCGCGGCTGCGCAGCCGGCGGAGAGAAAGAGGTTTATAGTGTTCAAAGGTTTGAAGCCCATCCTTTACGGCGGACGCGAAGTCTGGCCGCTGGTCGAGGGCGGGAAGGGCGTGTCGGCGACCAACCATATGTCGAGCGGCGCGTGGGCCGCGGCCGGCGGGATCGGTACCGTTTCGGCGGTCAACGCCGACAGCTACGACGCCGAAGGCAAGATCGTGCCGCAGGTCTATCGCGCCGCGACGCGCCGCGAGCGGCACGAGGAGCTGGTCCGCTACGCCATCGACGGCGCGGTCGAACAGGTGAAGCGCGCTTATGACCTCGCCAGCGGCAAGGGTGCGATCAACATCAACGTCCTGTGGGAAATGGGCGGAGCGCAGCAGGTATTGGAAGGCGTGCTCGAACGCACCAAGGGGCTGATCACCGGCGTCACCTGCGGCGCGGGGATGCCGTACAAGCTCAGCGAAATCGCGGCGCGGCACAATGTCCATTATCTGCCGATCATCTCGTCGGCGCGTGCGTTTCGCGCGCTCTGGAAGCGCGCCTATCACAAGGTCGCGCATCTCATGGCGGCGGTCGTCTATGAAGATCCGTGGCTCGCCGGCGGGCACAACGGCCTGTCGAACGCCGAAGATCCGCTGAAGCCCGAAGATCCCTATCCGCGCGTCAAGGCGCTGCGCGACACGATGCGCGCCGAGGGGATTTCGGACGAAGTGCCGATCGTGATGGCGGGCGGCGTCTGGTATCTGCGCGACTGGAACGACTGGATCGACAATCCCGAATTGGGCTCGATCGCCTTTCAATATGGCACGCGGCCGCTACTGACGCAGGAAAGCCCGATCCCGCAGGAGTGGAAGGACCGGCTGCGCACGCTCGACGAGGGCGATGTGTTGCTCCACCGCTTCTCGCCCACAGGCTTTTATTCGAGCGCGGTGCGCAATCCATTCCTCCGCGATCTCGAAGCGCGGTCGGAGCGGCAGATTCCCTATTCGAAGCAGGAAGCGGGCGACCATGTCGCGCAGCTCGACGTCGGCGTGAAGGGGCGCAATTTCTGGGTGACCCCGCACGACCGCGACCGCGCGCGCGACTGGGTGGCCGAAGGCTATACCACCGCGCTCAAGACGCCCGACAATACGGTCGTCTTCGTCACCGAAGAGGACAAGGCCGTGATCCGCAAGGATCAGGCCGATTGCATGGGCTGCCTGTCGCACTGCGGCTTTTCGGCGTGGAAGGACCATGACGATTATTCGACCGGCTATCTCGCCGATCCGCGCAGCTTCTGCATCCAGAAAACGCTGCAGGACATCGCGCACGGCGGCGACGTCGACCAGAATCTGATGTTCGCGGGCCACGCCGCGTTCAACTTCAAGACCGATCCCTTTTATTCCAACAACTTCACCCCGACGGTGAAGGAACTGGTCGACCGGATTCTGACGGGGGATTGATGGTCCCCGTCGCCCCCGCGCAGGAGGGAGGCGACGGGTCCTCTAAGCCCACCCCTCCAGCACCTGATCGGGCGGCCGGTGCCCGTCGCACCAGGCACGGATATTGGCGATGACCTTTTCGCCCGACGCCTCGCGGCCCTCGATCGTCGCCGAGCCGAGGTGGGGTAGCAGCACGACATTGTCGAGCGCGAGCAGGTCCGGATCGACCGCAGGTTCGTGCGTATAGACGTCGAGCCCCGCGCCCGCGATGCGGCCGGTCTTGAGCGCCGCGATCAGCGCCTTTTCGTCGACGATCTCGCCGCGCGCGGTGTTGATCAGATAGGCAGTCGGCTTCATCGCACCGATACGCGCCGCGCTGACCATCTCATGGGTTTCGGCGGTGTGCGGACAGTGGATCGTGACCACGTCGCTGATCCGCAGCAGCGTGTCGACGCTCGCATGATAGCTCGCGCCCAGTTCCTCTTCGATCGTTTCGGGCAGGCGGCGGCGGTTGTGATAGTGGATCGACAGGCCGAAGGCGCGGGCGCGCCGCGCGACGGCAAGGCCGATACGACCCATGCCGACGATGCCGAGCAATTTGCCGCCGACGCGGTGGCCCAGCATCGCGCTCGGCGCCCAGCCCTGCCATTTGCCCGAGCGCATCAGCTTTTCGCCCTCGGCCAGCCGGCGCGGGACCGACAGGATCAGCGCCATGGTCATGTCGGCGGTGTCCTCGGTAAATACGCCGGGGGTGTTGGCGACCATGATGCCCTTCGCGCGCGCCGCGGCGAGGTCGATATGATCGACCCCGGCCCCGAAATTGGCGATCAGCTTGAGCCGGTCGCCCGCGGCGCCGATGATCTCGGCGTCGATCTCGTCGGTCACGGTGGGCACCAGCACGTCGCAGTCGGCGACCGCAGCCTTGAGTTCGTTCTTGGTAAAGGCGTGATCGTGTGCCGACAGGGCGACGTCGAACAATTCGGCCATGCGCGCCTCGACCGCCGGCATCAACTGGCGGGTGACGATGACGCGCGGGCGTTTGGGGCGGGATGAATCGGGCATGGCGCCGATAGAGCGCGGCGGCGCGTGGGGGTCAAGAGGGCCAAGCGTGCGCTGACGCGAAAGCCGCTGTGGACGAACGGGGCGAAGGCTGCGGCGAACGGTTGAAAAGCGCCCCCGATTTTGACAAGGCAGGCGAATGACCAGCCGCACGATATTCGCCCTCCTGACGCTGGCCGTGGCGACCGGACCCGCCGCGGCGCAAAGCGATCCCGAACTGCCCTATTGGGCGTCGATCAGCGTCGACGAGGCGCGGATGCGCAAGGGGCCGTCGCCCGATGTGCCCGTGGTGTGGGAATATCGGCGCAAGGATCTGCCCGTTAAAGTGGTCGCGCGCCACGATATCTGGCGCAAGATCGAGGATCCCGACGGGACGCAGGGGTGGATGGCGGCGCGGCTGCTCAGCCGCACGCGCACCGCGATCGTCACCGGCGGCATCCGTCCGATGCGCGAAAAGCCCGACGCGGCCGCGGCGATCGCCTTTCGCGCCGAGGCCGGTGTGGTCGGCCGCATCACCGACTGCAAGGACGGCTGGTGCTTGTTCAACGTGAAGGGCCGCAAGGGCTGGATCGAAACCGACCACATATGGGGCGATTGATCACCCGCAACGCATGACCCCCGCAACGCATGACAAAGGGGCCGGCAGTCGCCTGCCGGCCCCTTCTCTCGTCACCATTGGTATTTAGCGCCAGCGGAAGTGGTTATAATAGACGCGAACCACCTTGCCCGTGCGCACATTGACCAGCAACAGGTCGTTATAGTGGCGGACATAGGCCAGGTTGCGGCCCGCCTTCGGGACGCCCCAGCGCGCATCATAGTTCAGGCGATAGGTCGGGGCGTAATAGGTCGAACGCAGCGAATTGCCGACCGCGAAGCGGTGATAGCTGAACGGCGCACGCCAGTTCTGGTAGCGATTGTCGCGGCGCCAGTCGCGCTTGTCCTCGCGATATTCGCGCTTCGCGTCGCGCACGTCGCGGTGAGCATCGCGCACATCATGGCGATCGCCATAGCGCTTCGCCTGGTTGAGGTCGCGCTGTTCCTGGCGAATATCCTGGCGATCGCGGGCGAGCTCGCGCGTCTGGGCCTGCGCCACGGCGGGGACCATCATCGCGGCGATCAGGCCGGCGGTGAGAATTTTGCTCTTCATAATGCCATTCCTTGTCTTGCCGTCAGGGGGAGGGGATCTGCCCGATGACAGGGAAAGGATTAGGCGAGTCGATTTGAACGGAGCCAGAATGCCGCGTTTATTTTGAGGACATTAGTGTCGCAAAGTGTCGCGCGGGTTGAAAATGGCCGCGGCGCGACCGTCGCCATGCGTCGTCATTGCGAGCGGCGGAGCCGCGCGGCAATCCAGAGCTGGCATAAACCGCTCTGGATTGCTTCACCCGGCTTTCGCCGGGTTCGCAATGACAGCATGGAGCTGGCTTAAACCAGCTCGACCGCGACCGCGGTGGCTTCGCCGCCGCCGATGCACAGGCTGGCGATGCCGCGCTTCTTGCCGTGGCGCTGAAGCGCGGCGATCAGCGTGGTGATGATGCGCGTGCCGCTGGCGCCGATCGGATGGCCGAGCGCGGTCGCGCCGCCGTGGACGTTGATCTTGTCGTGCGAAATGCCAAGGTCGTGCATCGCGAACATCGCGACGCAGGCGAAGGCTTCGTTGACTTCGAACAGGTCTACGTCGCCGATCGACCAGCCGGCCTTCGCCAGCACCTTGTTGATCGCGCCGACGGGAGCGACCGTGAAATCCTTGGGTTCCTGTGCGTGCGCGGCATGCGCGACGAGCTTGGCGACCGGCTTCTTGCCCTTCGCTTCGGCGACCGACTGGCGCGTCAGCACGACCGCGGCGGCGCCGTCGGAGATCGACGAACTTGTCGCCGCGGTGATCGTGCCGTCCTTGGCGAAGGCAGGACGCAGCGTCGGGATCTTGTCGGGGTTCCCCTTGCCGGGCTGTTCGTCGGTGTCGACGACAACCTCGCCCTTGCGGGTGGTCAGCGTGACTGGCGTGATTTCGGCGGCGAAGGCGCCGTCGGCGATCGCTGCCTGGGCGCGCTTCAGCGATTCGATCGAATAATCGTCCTGCGCCTGGCGGCTGAGCTGATAGGCGTCGGCGGTGTCCTGTGCGAAAGTGCCCATGGCGCGGCCGGCGTCATACGCGTCCTCCAGCCCGTCGAGGAACATATGGTCATAGGCGGTGTCATGGCCGATGCGCGCGCCCGAACGATGCTTCTTGAGCAGATAGGGGGCGTTGGTCATCGACTCCATGCCTCCTGCAACGACGAGGTCGATGCTGCCTGCGGCAAGGGCTTCGGCGCCCATGATGACGGTCTGCATGCCCGAACCGCAAACCTTGTTCACGGTGGTCGCCTGCACCGACTTGGGCAGGCCCGCCTTGATCGCCGCCTGACGTGCCGGCGCCTGGCCGAGCCCGGCGGGCAGCACGCAGCCCATATAGATGCGTTCGACATCGTCGCCGGAAACGCCCGCGCGCTCGACCGCCGCCTTCACCGCGGTCGCGCCGAGATCGGTCGCGCTCGCGTCCGACAACACGCCCTGCATGCCGCCCATCGGGGTGCGGGCATAGGAGAGGAAAACGACGGGATCGGTGGCGGTCATGGCAAAAGACTCCGTAGGGGAAAGGTCATCGGTGGCCCGATTAGCGCCTTTGCTGCACTTGCGAAAGGGGGTGGGGTAGGGGGATCGCCCTAAACAATGCGCGTTTCAACTTGAAACCCGCTGCAGAGCGTGGTCAAACAGGCGCAATCATATGGGGAGACGGGTCATGGCCACCGCCATCAAGGAAGATATCGCCAGCGAAACCGAGCGGATGCGGCGCGTGCTCGAAACGCAGCGGGCCAGCTTTACCGCCGCGATGCCCGAAAGCCTGTCGGTCCGCACCGACCGCATCGACCGCGCGATCGCGCTGCTGGTCGATCATGCCGAGGATTTCGCCAAGGCGGTGAGCGAGGATTTCGGCCATCGCAGCCGCGAACAGACGTTGATGACCGACATCATGCCGTCGGTCAGCGCCCTCAAGCATGCCAAGAAGCATATGGCGGCCTGGTCGCGCGGCGAAAAGCGCAAGCCCACCTTTCCGCTCGGCCTGCTCGGCGCGAAAGCCGAAGTCGTCTATCAGCCGAAGGGGGTCGTTGGCGTCGTGGCGCCGTGGAATTTCCCAGTCGGCATGGTCTTCGTGCCGATGGCGGGGATATTGGCGGCGGGCAACCGCGCGATGATCAAGCCGAGCGAGTTTACCGAGAATGTCTCCGACCTGATGGCGCGCCTCGTCCCCGACTATTTTGACGAGAGCGAAATGGCGGTGTTCACGGGCGGGGCCGACGTTGGCGTCGCTTTCTCGAAGCTGGCTTTCGACCATCTGATCTTCACCGGGGCGACCAGCGTCGGCAAGCATATCATGCGCGCGGCGGCGGATAATCTCGTGCCCGTGACGCTCGAACTGGGTGGCAAGTCGCCGACGTTCATCGGACGCAGCGCGAACAAGGATCTTGTTGGGCAGCGCGTCGCGCTCGGCAAGATGATGAATGCGGGGCAGATCTGCCTGGCGCCCGACTATCTGCTCGTCGCCGAGGATCAGGAGGACGAGGTGATCGACAGCGTGAGCAAGGGCGTCGCGTCGCTCTATCCCACGCTGCTCAAGAATGATGACTATACGTCGGTCGTCAACGGCCGCAATTTCGACCGCCTGCAGGGCTATCTGGCCGACGCGCGCGAAAAGGGCGCCGAGGTGATCGAGGTCAATCCCGCGAACGAGGATTTCGCGAGCGCCAACGGCCACAAGATGCCGCTTCATATCGTGCGCGGCGCGACCGACGATATGAAGGTGATGCAGGAGGAAATCTTCGGCCCGATCCTGCCGGTCAAGACCTACAAGACGATCGACGAGGCGATCGATTATGTGAATGCGCATGATCGTCCGCTCGGCCTTTATTATTTCGGGCAGGACAAGAGCGAGGAGGACCGCGTGCTGACGCGGACGATTTCGGGCGGCGTCACGGTCAACGACGTGCTGTTTCATAATGCGATGGAAGACCTGCCCTTCGGTGGGGTCGGGCCGTCGGGAATGGGCAATTATCACGGCGTCGACGGCTTCCGCACCTTCAGCCACGCGCGCGCCGTTTATCGCCAGCCCAAGCTCGACGTCGCCGGGCTCGCCGGCTTCAAGCCGCCCTATGGCAAAGCGACCGCCAAGACGCTGGCGAAGGAATTGAAGAAATAGCTTGGCAAGCGGCGGCGCTTCGCCCTAGGGGGAGCGCCGCGCTTTCGGGCGATGCGCCCGTGGCAGGCCCCTGTGGTGAAATTGGTAGACGCGCTCGACTCAAAATCGAGTTCCGCAAGGAGTGCTGGTTCGAGTCCGGCCAGGGGCACCATTTCGGTCCGAAAGGACGAGTCCCTAGCACCGCCGCCTCTACGCCAGAGGCGGCGGTGAGGGTTCGCAGCAATTCGGTGCGCGTGCCGCGGATGCGGACGTCCGTTTTGCTGACCACTTCTACCCGCTGCGCGACGGCCCGAACATAGTTCCGCGCGTAGGAGCCGTCGCCGTGCCGGAGCTTGCTCTTTGCTACCCGCGCAAAGGTTTGCAGGCTCTCAGCCGTTATCTCCGGGTTGATACGCTCGATATGCGCCACAGCCCGGTCGGCATCGCCCCTGGCCTGATCGCGGATCGCGGTCAGCTCGGCGATCCGGGCCTTGAGCGACGGGTCGGCCATGTTGACCAGTCCATTCTCGATCGCCTCGTAGAGCCGGGCGAGCTTCGTGTCTGCCTCCGTCGCGCGACGTTCCATGTCGGCAACGTGCAGCCGGCGCTCGGTCACCCAGTCGTCCCGCCGGGCGATCATATGGTCCATCATGACAGCGAGACGATCCGGATCGAGCAGCCGCGTTTCGAGATGCTCGACCACGGCCGCGTTCAGTTGGTCCATCGGCAGCGTGACGCCGGAGCATCCCGTCTTGCCCTTCACTGCCTTGGTCGCACAGGTATAGTAGCGATACTCTCGGCCGCTCCGGCTGGTGCCGGTGCGCAGCGTCATCGAGCCGCCGCAGCAGGCGCAAAAGCAGATGCCCGTCAGCAGCGTCGATCCGCCCACCGCGCGTGGCGCCATCATCTTCGGGCTGCGCGCCTTGAGCGAGCGCTGCACCGCCTCGAACTCCGCAACCGTGACGATCGGCGGCACTTCCATGATGGCGTGCTCCTCCGCCGGTTTGGCGCGGCCCTTCTTGACATCGTAGGTGTTGAAACGGTGCTGACCGATATAGGTGGTGCGCGTCAGCACCTGATGGACCATGCCTTTGCCCCAGCGCCCGCCATAGCGGGTGCGGATATTGTTCTCGTTCAGCCAGCAGGCGATCGCCATCACGCCGACCGGTCCGCGCTTGTCAGGCCCTTCCAGCGCAAGCCGGAAAATCCGCCGCACCGTCTCGGCATGGATCGGATCGACCTCCAGCTTCTTCTTGATCTTCGCGCCGCGCTGTTCGGCCTCGACCACTCGATAGCCGATTGGTGGCCGAGCGCCGTTCCAGAAGCCCTGTCGGGCGTTCTCGTTCATCGCGCGCAGCGTATGCTTGGCGGTCTCCTTCGACTGATATTCGTCGAACAGCGTCATGATCCGGCGCATCATCTCGCTCGCCGGATCGTCGCCGAGCACCTGCGTGATCGAGACGACCCTCACGCCGTTCTTCGCCAGCTTGCGCAGGTAGAACTCGAACTGGAACTGATCGCGGAAAAAGCGCGAGAAGCTGTGGACGATGATCGTGTCGAACGCCGGCGGCTTCTCCAGCCCAGCGTCGATCATCGCCTGAAAGGCGGGACGGCGATCGTCGGTGCCCGACACGCCGGGTTCGACGAACTCGGCCGCGACCTCCCAGCCTTGCGAGAGGCAATACGCCTCAAGCTGGCGGCGCTGGTCGGGGATCGACAGATCATGGTCCGCCTGGCGCGGGGTCGAGACGCGCAGGTAGAGCGCAGCGCGCGCCGTCGCCACGACCGGCGCCTCCGCTTGTTCAAGGACGGCACTGGTCATGACACGATGCTCCTCAATTCACGGCAAGGGACCGAACAGCGCGTCCAGTTCCTCGCGCAGATGGCCCTCAAGGACGCGCAGCTCGGCGTCGCCGATCGGCACTTGCTCGGGCCAGTCGTCGGTGACGACGATCTGACTGTTCTTTGCGTTGGCAGCCCGCGCGGACGGGCGCCGTTCCTGTTGCGGCTGCATATAGTCGTGCAGATCGTCGAGACCTTCCGACCATCCGCGCGGCGTGCGGAAACGGCGTTTGCGAGACAGGGCCATCCATAGAAGCTGACGGTCGGCGGCAGGCGGCGCAAATGGCTTATCGCAGCGTAGCGCAGATAGGGGCGAACTGCGGCGTGCTGCGCCGTAGCGCTGTTGTCGGTCGGCGCGATCATCACTCGTCCGACTCGAAGCTGCGGTTCTCGCGGCAATGCCAAAGCCGCAGGATGAAGATCGTCGCGTCGGCGATCTCGTAGCGCAGCTCGTAATTGCCGACGATGATCCGCCGGACCTCGCGCGGCGCATAGGCGTCCAGCTTCTCGCCGATCCGCGGATAGTCGAGCAGCCGATCCGGCGCACGGGCGAGCTGCTGCACCACGCGAGCCGCCGCCTCGGGGGCGACCGGGCGCAGATGCTCGTGCAACCGCACGAGATCGGAGGATGCCTTGCCGGTCCATTTGATCCTCATGCCACGGGCGGCGGCAAGGGTTTGTCCGTGCCGAGGCTATCCGCCCATGCCTGAATGGCCTGGTGGTCGATGACGCGCCCGGCGTCCACATCTTCCAAGGCTTCGAGCGTCATGCGGTGACGCTCCTCCTCCTGATCGACCCAAGCGGCGAGCGCTTGCTTCATCACCCAACCGCGCGAGCGTTCGAGCCGGGCCGCCATCGCTTCAACCTTCTCCACAAGGGCAATCGGAACGTGCGCCGTCAGTACCTTGGTGTCCGTAGCCATGTTACCAAGCCTCTATCGTTGTGATTAAAATATAATCGAAACGTGTTGCGAAAGCAAGGTAAGGGTGTGGCGCCTCCCTGCGGGACCGCCGCTCTATCTCCGCTTCGCTCCGACCGAGCCCCTGACGGGTCTCGTCCGTGCCGGTGACGATCAGCATGGCGGGACGGCGCTTGCGCGCCGGGCGGAACGCGGATTCAATCGAGCGCACACTGCGGCGTCTGTCGAAGCCGACAGGGTTCGCGCGTTGCTTTGGCCGCGTTGCACTCTTGCTCTGCCCGGAGGGCACGGCGACGGCTGGCCCCCAGGTCCGCGCGCACGCCGCCGTGCCGGACGGTCGCCGCAAGGGTGCGGCATTGATCGCGCCGCAGAGCGGCGCGGTTGCCGGGGCTCCGCCCTTATCGGCGGACCCGATGGCGGGTCCGGCTTCCTTCCTGTTGCGGAGATCGGGCCAGGGCTGCGCCGGCCCGATCGCGTTGCTGTGTCGTTGCACTCCCGCGATGGGGTGGGCGTCGCTTCCCTGTAGGCCCGCCGCGCCGGGCCGCAACGCGCGGGCTCGCCCGCGCTTACCTCCTCTGCGTTCCGGTCCTGCGGATGCTGCCCGGCTCCGCCGGCGGGCCTGCCGGTCGCTCTTTCGCCGCCCACCCCATTCCGGGGTGAGTGTGGTTTGAAGGAGAAGTGTGATGAACGCTGTTACCGAAACCGTAGCCGCCGAGCCTGTGTCCGGCGTCGAAATCTTCGTGCCGCTCGCCAAGCTCAAGAAGTCCCCGAAGAACGCCCGCAAGGTGCCGCATGGGGAGGCCGCTATCGCGGCGCTGGCCGCGTCGATCCAGCACAAGGGGCTGATCCAGAACCTTGTCGTGGAGCCCGAGGTGAAGGACGATGGGACGCCTACCGGCAATTACCTCGTCACCGCTGGCGAAGGCCGCAGGCTGGCGATGCTGCTGCGCGCCAAGCGCAAGCAGATCAAGAAATCGGAAGTCGTGCGCTGCTGGCTCGATACGGCCAACGATCCGTCCGAGGTGTCGCTAGACGAAAATGTGACCCGGACCCCCATGCACCCTGCCGACCAGTTCGAGCGTTTTGCGGAGCTTTCCCGCGACAGGGGATGGGGTGCGGAAGAGATCGGCGCGCGGTTCGGCGTGTCGGCGGGCGTGGTCAAGCAGCGGCTTCGCCTTGGCGCTGTGTCTCCCAAGCTGTTGCAGGTCTATCGGGAGGATGGCCTGACGCTGGACCAGCTTATGGCCTTCGCCATCACCGAGGACCATGCCCGGCAGGAGCAGGTTTTCGAGGGGCTGCATCACAACCGCGAACCGTGGATCATCCGCCGCGACATGACCGCCGCCAACGTGCCTGCCGATGATCGCCGCGCGGTGTTCGTCGGGGCCGACGCCTATATCGAGGCGGGCGGCAACATCATCCGCGACCTGTTCAGCGAGGATCGTGGCGGGTTCTTCGAGGATGCGGGCTTGCTCGACATGCTCGCCACCGAGAAGCTGCACGAGATCGCGGGCGAGGTTCAGGCCGAAGGCTGGAAATGGACCGAGGCGCATATCGACTATCCCCACGCGCACGGGATGCGGCGTTTTTATGTGCAGTCGGTTCCGCTGTCCGACGAGGACGAGGCGCGGCTTGAGGCGCTGTCCACCGAGCATGACGCGCTTGCCGAAGGCTATTCGTCGTATGACGAGATGCCCGAGGAGGTGGCGGCGAAGCTGGAGGCCGTGTCCGACGAGATCGACGTGATTTCGGCCAAGCGTTCCGCCTACGACGCCAGCGTGATCGCGCATGGCGGCGCGTTCGTCGTGCTGCACCATGATGGCACGGTCAGGGTCGAGCGCGGTTTCGTGCGGCTCGAGGATGAGGCGCTGGCCGATCCGCAGCCCGAGCCGGAAGAAGGCGATGCGGCGGCCCCGGAGAATGGGGACGACGAACAGCCCGAGGACGGCGACGAGGACGTGCAGGAGATCGAGGAGGACGAGGAACCGGGCAAGCCCATTTCCGACAGCCTTACCCGTGACCTGTCCGCGCATCGGACGCTGGCGCTGCGCGTGGCGCTGGCCGAGCAGCCCGATACGGCCTTGATCGCGCTGACCCACACGCTGACCGCGCAACTGTTCTACAGCTATGCGGAGGCCGGTTGCCTTGAAGTTCGTCCAACCGTGACCCCGTTGGGGAGCCATGCGGACGGGATCGAGGACACCCCCTTGGCGGCACGGGCGAGCGAGCAGCACGAGGCATGGGCCGAGCGGATGCCGCGCGACGTGGCGGACCTGTGGGGCTACATCGTTGCGCTGGACGACGAGAAGCGGACCCTGCTGCTGGCGCATTGCGCGGCTCGCACGGTCAATGCGCTGCGTCTGCCGTGGGATCGCAAGCCCCGCTCGCTGCAAACGGCGGACAGGCTGGCGACCGCGCTGGCGCTGGACATGGCGAAGAACTGGACGCCGACCGTGGACAGCTACCTTGGCCGCGTCACCAAGGCGCACATCGTGGAGGCCGTGTCCGAAGGCGTGTCCGAGGATGCGGCCCGCCGCATCGCCGACATGAAGAAGCCCGACATGGCGCAGACCGCCGAGCAGCTTCTGGCCGGGACCGGATGGTTGCCAGCGACCCTGCGGACCCCCGAGCCGGAGGCAGAGCAGCCTGCGCCCGTCGAGGCCGAGGAAGCCGAAGCCGTGGAGCAGCCGTCCGAAGCGCAAACCTCCGAAGCGCAAGCGCAGGACGATGAAGCGTCCTATGCTGTCGCCGCCGAATAGCGGCATTGGGCCGGGGCCGCGCGAGCGGTCCCGGCTCTTCTCTTGTAGCTACCCAAAAAAAACGCGGCCGCGCCCCAACCGGGCGCGGCCGCAATCAATGCTGCTCAATCGTGATATGCTGTAGCTCGTGAACGGGCGCCAGACGGCGGCGCAGTTCCGATGTGCTGACCTGATCGCCCCGCGCAACGACTCCGATGATGGCAGCGTGCGCTTCTGGTCCGACCCGCCAGACGTGAAGGTCGGTAATGCGTGCATCGCCTGGACCTTCGATCACGTCCCGCACTTCCTCCGCGACATGCGCATCGGTACGATCGAGCAGGACGGCGGCAGTATCGCGCATCAAGCCCCAGGACCAGCGGGCGATGACGATCCCGCCAACGATGCCCATGACCGGGTCGCACCAGATCCAGCCCAGATAGCGGCCAGCGAGAAGGGCAATAATTGCCAGCACCGAGGTCAAGGCATCGGCAAGCACATGGAAATAGGCGGAACGAAGATTGTTGTCGCCATGCCCGCCGGTGCCATGCTGGTGACTTCCGCCTTCGGCGGCGTGATGGTCGTGGGCATGGTCGTGATGATGAGCATGATCGTGATGGTGATGATGACCGGACAAGAGCAGTGCGCTGACGATGTTCACACCCAGGCCGATCACCGCGATCACGGTCGCCTCGCCAAATGCGACGTTGATCGGCTTGAATAGACGCAGGAACGATTCCACGCCGATTCCGAGCGCCACGAGCGCCAGCACGAGGGCCGACGCAAATCCGGCCAGATCACCGACTTTTCCCGTCCCGAAGCTGAAGGCCGGGTTGCGCGCATGGCGACGGGCATAGGCGTAAGCGGCGGCGGCGACGCTGAGAGCGCCGGCGTGGGTAGCCATGTGGAAGCCATCGGCCAGCAGCGCCATCGAGCCCGTCAGATAACCGGCAACGATCTCGCCCACCATCATCACGGCGGTCAGCGCAACCACCCACATGGTTCGCCGGGCATTCTCGTCGTGCCTGGCGCCGAGGAAGTAATGCTCGTGGGCGAGCTGTTCGATTTCTGCTTGGGTAGCCATATCGGTATCTTCTACTTGGCGTAGCGGCGGATTGCCGCGATCAGCGCGTCGGCGCCTTCTGCGCGCTCATCCGGCGACAGATCGGGAGCTGCCACATGAGCCTTGATGTGTGCCTCGATCAGTTCGTCGATCAGGCCGTTGAGCGCACCCCGCACTGCCGCCGTCAGATGCAAGGTCTTCGAGCAGTCCTGGCCTTCAACCAGCGCTCGCTCGACCGCCTGGAGCTGCCCGACGAGGCGGCGGACGCGTAGCACGAGTGCATCTGTATCGTTGGAGAGGTGAGCCATAGGGTAGCCCCCTATGGTATGCCGGATGAGAGCGCAAGCCCTCCTGTTTGTTGGTCGATAGTGGGTCAGCATCGACCAGTTCCGTCATCCGGCACGACCGCGCGGCCTCTCGATTGGCTTGATCTAACCGGGGCCGGCTTCGCCTTGCTCGGCCTGGCGCAATGGCGCCGCGCGACTTTTTTCCGCCGCCTTCGGCTTTGCATCGCGAAGCAAAAAAGCCGCGCGTCGCCATCCTCCGCTCCGCTCCGGCCGCAAGCCCACCCCGTCGCGCTGGCGCGACGGGGACCCCAGGCAGCGGTGCGCGTCCGATCATCCCCGCTTCACCGATCGCCATCGAGGCCGCGGCGGTCGTGGCCCGAAAGCGAAAGGAACTACGACATGGCCACCATCGGCACCTTCACCCAGGCGAGCAACGGCTCCTTCACCGGAACCGTCAAGACCTTGACCCTCAACGCCAAGGCGACCCTCCGGCCGATCGACAAGGAAAGCGATAAGGCGCCCGATTATCGCCTGGCAGTCGGCTCGGTCGAATGCGGCGCGGGATGGAAGAAGACCAGCCGCGAGAACCGCGATTACATCTCGGTCAAGCTGGACGATCCGAGCTTCCCGGCGCCGATCTACGCCACCCTGAGCGAGACCGATACCGCCGGCGAATATGCGATGATCTGGTCGCGCTGAGCGGCCCGAGCGCCCCGCCCTCAGGCGGGGCGCTTAATCGTGCGGCGAGATCCCGTTTGACGGCACGGATGAGGGCTGGATGATGTTGCTGGCCGATGGCTTCCACATGGCCACCCATATGGTGTCCCGCTGCGTCACTTCGGTCCGGCAGCATCCAAAAGCGCGCCGTCGACACCGATCCAATTGTCCCCCTTTGCGCTATTTCCTGGACGACTTGCCGACTTGCTGTTTGCACGGCCAGGCCTCCTCCAGCGCTCGCTGAGCACCCGCGACCATGTGAACGTCCAAAAAATAGCCGTTTGCGTCCGCCCAGCGTAGATAGGCCGTGCGCATGGCGCTTCGATCATAGCGCGGCGCTGCACATTCATCGCGCCGCGCTACGATCATCATGTCCAGCACACCCTGCAAATATGCGCCGCACACCGGGCTGTTGGCGCGGCAGTTCGCGACAAGCGCAGCGCCGTTTCCTTGTGTCGGCTGCTCTTGCGCGTGACTTGGGGTCGCAAGGGCTATGGAGACAAGGCACGCGCCGACCCAGTGTGACATGTTCATCTCCCCTCTCCGTTGCCGACTCCCCTCCCGCGCTTAGTCCTTGTCCTCATCGCCATCGTTTCCGCCGCCGAGCACCTGGCCGTCGGGCGTCACGAACAGCTCGACCTTCTTGCCGGCCTTGTCCTTGCCTTCGATCTCGTAGAGCGTGCTGCCGTCCGCCTTTCTCGTCACCAGCTCGGCTTCGCGGATGGACGCAAGGCGTGCGCGAGCGGCGTTCATCGCCGCCTCCGGCACCTGATTGAGCGCGATGTCCTTTTCGCTGTGTTCGCCGATGATGCGGTTCTCGTTCGCCTCATGGTTCTGCTGCGCGGCGAGCGCGACGCCTGCCGCCGCCAGAACAGCGACGCCCGCGCCGATAAGAAGGGTCTTTCTGCTAGCCATGTTCCACTCCACTTCGTTGAAGAGGGCCTGGGATTGACGGGCGGCGGTTGCGGCCCAACTGGCCGTCGTCCGGTTCCTAGCTCCGCTGATTGTTCATCTTGTCGAGCGCCGACCGGAGTCCACGGGCAAGCTTGGCCGCGTCGTCGTTGGCCCAGAAGTGCATGAAGAATAGCCGCGGCTCGTCGTTCAGCATGTGATTATGAAGCGCGGTAACTTCGATTCCACCTGCTCGAAGCGCTCGGAGGACGGGATCGACTTCGCTCGCAATCAGGACGAAGTCGCCAGTAATCGCGGCCTTTCCGCCTCCGGTCGGCTGGAAATTGATCGCAGTCGCCGTTCCTAGCGATGGAGGCGTGACCATGCCGCCATCCATCAGCCGCTCAGCACGGGGGATGCTGTATTGGAGCACACCGCCGTTGACCTTGCCTTTCGCGCCCATCAACTGGTCCAGCGTGGCGGTGTTGAGATCGAGCGGGGGCGGCGCGCCCGAACCGGCGGAAGAGGGTGGCGGCGCCATCGGAGTGTGGCTGGCGGCGAGGGCCTGGCGAAGAGCCGTCGCCAATTTCACCGGCTCGCCGTGCCCGGCGATATGCATGTACATCGTGCTGGGCGCGGACCGGAGCAAGTGATTGTGAAGTGCCGTGATCGTAAATCCACCCTGCAATAGGCGACTCATCACGGGGTTCACTTCCTCGTGCGTGAGCACGAGGTCGCCCATGACCATGACTTCGTCGCCCATCGGCTGAAACGCGGCCCAGGAGCCGAGCCCCAGCGTGGGCTTGATCGAGACGCCGTCCAGGACGACGCGCAGATCCGATCGTGGGAAACCGTAGCGGTGAACACCGCCTGCCTGCTCGACACCCGCGCGTCCCAATGCGGCATCGACCCCCGCCCAGTCCGGCGCAGCCCAGGCGGGCGCGGCGAGAAAAAGCGTGGCCAGTCCCGACATCAGTATCTTTCGCACGGTTCTTCCTTCGACATTGTTTCATGCGCTTCGGACGGCGGCCCGCTTCCTTTCGACCGTCGCGCCGTTCCGCCGACCTATGCATCCGCGCTGGCCAGAACGCACCTTGTGGATTCACAAGGTGCGTCGATGGCAGTTTGCAATAAAAGCCCTCCCGATCACACACTTGCGCAAATATAGCGGCTGAGGAGACAGCATCGGCTGTTCGGTGCGCTGTCGCTGCGGCTCGTGCACGGCTATGATTGGCCCAAGCGAAAGAAGGAGATGCTCCGGCACGATGCGCCTGCTGCTGATTGAAGACGATGAGGAGACTGGAAACGCCGTTGTCGGCGCGTTGCGTGCTCGCGGCCACGCGGTCGATTGGGAGACCGATGGGCATGGCGGTCTCACTCGCGCCGCAACGGGCGGCTACGAGCTGCTTGTGGTCGACCGAATGCTGCCGGGGATCGACGGGCTCTCGCTCGTCTCCGACCTTCGCAGCCGGCAAATCGCCGCTCCCGTGTTGCTTCTCACCGCGCTCGGCTCGGTGGGCGACCGCGTCGAAGGCCTCGAAGGCGGCGCGGACGACTATCTCGTGAAGCCCTTCGCCATAGCCGAACTCATGGCGCGCGTCGAAGCACTGCAACGCCGCTCGGCCGGTCCGCCCAACATCCTTTCGCTGGGCGATCTGGTGCTGGACCGTCTTGCGCGCACGGTGCGGAGAGGCGCCACGGCGATCGAACTGATCCCGCGCGAGTTCCAGCTTCTCGAACTGCTCATGCTGAATGCCCCGGCCGCGCTCACGCGCTTGATGCTGCTGGAGACGGTGTGGAAGTTCCGGTTCGATCCCGGCAGGAACCTTGTCGAAAGCCATATCAGCCGGCTGCGGGCGAAGATTGATCGCGGTGGGGATCCGCCTCTGATCCATACCGTGCGCGGAGAAGGCTATGCCGCTTGGAGTGAGTAGCCGGCTGCTGCGCTCGACGCTGTTTCGTGTCAGTGCGCTCAACGCGCTGCTGCTCGTCATCAGCATGGCCGCGGGCGCGGTGGGCGGCTGGCTCGCAACACGCGGGATCGTCGAGCGGCAGGCGCGGAGCCGCGTCGAACTCGAATCGGATACGATCGCCCTTGAATTTCAGCGGAGCGGCCTCGATCGCGCGATCGAGATGATCCGGTCCAAGGCAAAACGACCCGGGGCGCTCGAATATTATCTGATCGATCCGCGCGGCCGCACTGTGATCGGCGACCTTGAAATCGTGCCGAGAGAGGCTGGTTGGCATTTTGTCGAGGAACCCTCGTCGCAACCCGGCGTCGAGGGAGCCCATCTTGTGGCACTGACGCGACGCCTTCCGGATACCTCCCTGCTTATGGTCGGCGAGGACATGGAACGAAGCGACGCGATCCGGGACGCCGTGTTCGGGGCGATCCTCCTTGCTGGCGGGACCGCACTGGCGTTCGGCATCTTCGCGGGCTTGCTCGCGACTCGGCGAACGTTGCGACAAATGCAGCGGATCAGTGCCAGCGTGCGCGCGGTCGAGAATGGCGATCTGTCCGCGCGGATCGGCGGTCCGGTCGAGGCACGCACCGATCTCGACGACCTCGCGCTGACGATCGACGGGATGCTCGATCGGATCGATACGCTGGTGGCAACGGTCCGCCGCGTGTCGGCTGAGGTTGCGCATGACTTGCGCACGCCGCTGACGCGCGTGAGGCACGCAATCGAAATAGCACTCGCACAGCCCGACGCCGGGCTGCGGACTGCGGCGCTGGAACAGGCAATGGCAGGGCTGGACGAAGCGCTCCGCCTGTTCAGCGCGGTACTGGATCTCGCTGAGATCGATGCCGGCAGGGCGCGCGCGCAGTTTACGCAGGTCGATGTGGCGGAGGTCGTTGACCGGGTCGTGGATTGCTATCGCGCCGAGATCGAAGCCTCCAGCCGTCAGATCTCGGTAGACTTGGCTGGAGAGGCAGTGGTCGCCGGTGACGCTGATCTCCTGGCGCGTGCACTCGCCAATCTGATCGAAAACGCGCTCAAATACTCCCATGATGCCGCTCGCATCGACGTTTCGGTCAAGGCACAAGGCGATGTAGTGACGATGGCGGTCGCGGACGACGGCCCCGGTGTCTCCGACAACGAGGTTGCGGAGATGCTGCGCCCGTTCGGCCGCCTCGATCGTGCGCGGAGTGAATCCGGGAACGGATTGGGCCTCGCCATCGCCGACGCCGTCGCGCGCTTGCACCGTGGAACGCTTCTGTTTGCACAGGTGCAACCGGGCCTTGCGGTCGAAATCAGAATACCGCGGTCAACGGTAGCATGGGCGGATTCGGAAGTGCCTAGATTTGACTAGCTTGCGTTCACTGGCGGCAAGCATGGCCGGAAGCCTGCCCGGTCATATCCGTTGCGTTATCGCGGCTGTCCAACCTAGCCGAGATGATCGTGACCGCATGAGCGGGAACAGAGATCGTCACACGTGCCCCCAGCAACGGACGCGGCTCGTCGAAACAAAGCACACGCACAGCATGCAGGTTGTCCAGTTTGACGGTCACCAGTCGCCCCGATCCTTGGCGACGAATCCGCACGACCTCTCCCGCAAGCGTGCACTCCGAGACCTCGTCCGATTGGGGGCGCAGCGTTAGACGGTCAGGCCGCAAGGCGAATGCCACCTGTGTGCCGGGCAGTGTCGCAGCGGTGCCTTTCGCGCGGACGCCATGGCCATGCCAGTCGAGCATCAGGTCCTGCATATGCGCCTCTCTCACGACGGCCTCGAAGATGTTCTCCTCGCCGATGATCTCGGCGACACGCCGTGAGGCCGGCAACGCAACAAGATCGTCGAACGGCGCGTCCTGGAGGACTCGGCCGCCGTCGATAACGACGCACCGGCTCGCCAGGTCGCCGGCCTCGGCGAAATCGTGGGTGACGAACAGCGTGGCTATCTGACGTTCCGAGAGAATATCGGCGAGTTCTTCGGCGAGGCGGGTGCGCGTCGGAGCGTCAAGAGCGGCGAAAGGTTCGTCGAGAAAGAGTGCTTGCGGTTCGAGAACGAGCGCACGGGCGAGGCTCGCGCGCTGCGCTTCGCCGCCGGACAGGGCGCTAGCCGGGCGGTCCGCGAGATGCCCGATCCGGAGGCGTTCGAGCCACGGGCGGACACGCCGTTCCCGCTCCTCCGGAGCAACACCACGCAGCTTGAGCCCGAGGCCGACATTATGGGCGACGGTCCCGCGCAGGAGCAACGGTTCCTGGAACACGGCCGCAGTCCGGCGATGGAAATCGAGCAAGGTGAGGTCGCGGCCGAGGGTCCGGCCGGCGAACGACACGGTTCCCGACGTGAGCGGCAGCAGTCCGGCGAGTGCCAGGAGAAGCGTGCTCTTGCCCGCTCCGTTCGGGCCGTAGACCGCGAGCGTCTCGCCCCGCGCGACAGCGATATCGATCGGATCGAGCACGGTGCGCACGCCGCGCCGAACGCTTACGCCAACGGCCGCCAGCAGCGGGCTTTCGCTCACTGCCGGTCGTCCCTTTGCTGCACGAAGGTCAGAATGCCGACTATCAACGCGACGAGCACCAACAGGACGATGCCGTAGGCTATGGCGCGATCATAGTGTCCCATCCCCGTTTCCATCACGATGGCGGTGGTGAGCACGCGCGTCGAGCCGGGCAGGTTGCCGCCGACCATCTGGCTCGCGCCGACCTCGGACAGGACGGCGCCGAACCCCGCCATATAGGCACCGATGAGCGGCAGTCGGATTTCACGAGCGAGCAGCCACAGCGTCTGCCGGCGCGAGGCGCCGAGCGCGCGCATCTGCAAACGTAGCTTCGAATTGAGCTGCTGTACCGCCTGGGCAGTCAGGCTGATGATGATTGGCAAGCTGAGGATGAACTGCGCGGCGATCATCGCCCCCGGCGTGAAGCGCAGGTTGAGCCAGCCGAGCGGCCCGTGGCGCAAGAGGAGGATCGATAGAACCAGCCCTACCACCACGGGAGGCAGGCCGAAGCCCGTATTGAAGATCGTGAGCAGAAGGCCTCGCCCCCGAAATGTCGCCAGCGCGATCCAGGCGCCGATTGGGGCGCCAAGCAAGAGGCTCGCGACGGTGGCGCTCACCGAGATCAGGAGCGACTGGCGAATGATCGCCCAGGTCTCCGGATCGCCCGTGATCAACAGCGCGACGGCGCCGGTCACGCCGGCGCCCAGTTCAGCCCAATAATCCCACATGTCCGATCCCACAGCGCTTCCTTTCTATCGTTGACGCTGCCGCGATGGATCGGGAGTGAAGTATAAGTGCAAATCAGCCAAGCTTTGCGTCGAATGTCCTTCTGGCATCCGTCGCCTATCTTGGAGGTTCGGCAATGTGCTCAATTCGAGTGAAACTCTGCTTCGCTCTTGCCAGCCGCTGGCGTGAAGAGCGAACGACCGTATTTTTCCTTGCCGAATTCGGCGATGATCTTCTGGCCTTCCGGCGAGACCAGCCAGTCGGCGAAGGTCCGGCCGCCAGTGACGTTCACCAGCGGGAACTTGGCCGGATTGACCGGCATCACGTGGTAGATGTTGTAGAGGCTCGGATCATTCTCGACCAGAATGGGCAGGCCGATGCGCTGGGCGTGTACGAGGTAGGTGCCGCGGTCCGTGAAGGCGTAGCCTTGGAGTTGCGAGGCGACGTCCATCGTCTGCCCCTGTCCCTGGCCGGTCTCCCGATACCAGGACTGCCCTTTGGGCGCGATGCCTGCCTGCTTCCACAGCCCGAGTTCGCGGGTATGCGTGCCGGACTGGTCGCCGCGCGAGACAAAGATGGCTTTGGCCGCGGCGAGGCGCTTGAAAGCGTCCACGGGCTTCAAGCCCTTGACCTTGGCGGGATCTCCCTGAGGTCCGATGATGACGAAGTCGTTGTACATGACGAGTCGCCGGGATAGCCCGTTTCCTTGCGCCATCCAGTTCTGCTCGGCCTGAGGCGAATGGGTGAGCAGGACGTCGCC
This sequence comes from Sphingopyxis sp. GC21, assembly GCF_025727575.1. Taxonomy (NCBI): domain Bacteria; kingdom Pseudomonadati; phylum Pseudomonadota; class Alphaproteobacteria; order Sphingomonadales; family Sphingopyxidaceae; genus Sphingopyxis; species Sphingopyxis sp. GC21. The sequence continues at coordinate 981,174 of NZ_CP095845.1, forward strand.
TTCGCCGCGCGCGCCCTGCTTCAGTACATCGCCGCTGCCGGCCACGATGGTCTTCACGGTAAGGCCACTCTTGCACGCGAAGGCGTCCGTCAGATGCCTGAGGATTCCACTATCCTGCGTCGTCGTGGTGGTCAGCAAAATCACCTCGTTTCGACGTGCCGGCTCCGAGGGCGAGCAGCCAAGCAGCGCAAGCACGGTGGCGGCCACCAATGCCGATTGCCATTTGCGGATCGTCATGGAGCTACTCCTCATTGACCGGCTTCGCGCCGATGAAGCCGGCCGGCGGCCAATCGTGCGTCTCGCCCTGACAGGATCGGCACCAGGCATAGAGCGCGTCATAGACGATCATGCCCTGGCCGAGCATCTCGTGGTCGTTGGCGTAGATCGCGGACAGCCCGAGCGAGATGGCGAACAGTCCGCCTGACTGCGGCGTCAGGTCGAGCCGGGAGGTGTCCGCGCCGCGAACGATCAGCGCGAGCTGCTGGAGCGCGGCATCCCCTTCAAGCCCATATCTCTCGATGAAGGCGTCGAAACTGCACTTCTCGCCGACATGGCTAAGTTCAGCGCCCGGTATGTCATAGGGGGTCGCACCTTCCGTTTCGGCGACCTCAAACACCTTATCGGCGGGCACATAGAGAAACTCCGGCGCCTCATCGATAAAACGTGCAATCAGCCACGGACAGGCGATCCGGTCGATCTTGGGGCGTTCGCGGGTGATCCATTTCATGGCAGCCTCCTGCGTCAGATGCGGGCGGCGGCGACCGCCTGTGCATAGCGGCGATCGACCGCCTCCCAATCGAGGTTCTTGAACCAGGCGTCGATATATTTTGCGGCCTGGGTGCCGTAGTCCATGTGGAAGCTGTGCTCGTACATATCGAGCACGAGCAGTGGAACGCTGCCCGCGGCACCATGCATATGATCCCACGCCCAATGATTGTTCAGCGAGCGGGTATGCAGATTGTAGCCGAGGATCGTCCAGCCCGATCCACCGGCCAGACTCATGCCCGTGCGGCGGAACTCGGCTTCCCAGGTCGCGAAGGAACCGAACGCAGCCGTGATCGCATCGCGGATCGAACCTGCCGCCTGCCCGTTGCCGCCCAGGCCGTCGAAATAGATTTCATGGAGGACCACCGAGCCGGTGCGGTGCAGCTCTTCGCGTTTGAGGCCGCCATAGATTGCGGGCGGTGCCTCGCTATCGGCGAGCGCGGCCGCAAGCCGGGCCCGAACGGCATTCAGCGTTTTCACCGAACCCTGATAGTTGTTCTCCCAATGCGACTGGATCAGCCGTTCCGATAAGCCGACGAGCTTTGCGGGATCGAATTTCAAGGGCTTGGGCTGAAACCCGCCGATAAAGGCCGGCGCGGACGCCTTCAACGGCTCCTGCGCTTCCGCCGTATCCATTGCTGCCATTGCAACTGCTCCTATTCCAAGGGCCTTGACGGCCGTGCGTCGTGAAACTTCCGTCACCGGGACATCTCCGTTCATTTGAAGAGAACATAAGCGGCGCCGAGCGCCGCGCAGCCGAACAGCACCGGGATCATGCCGATCTTGAACCGGAACACCGCGACCGCGGCGCACACCGCCAACACCAATGCGGGCAGGTTCAGCGAAGCGAGGACGGGCAAATCCAGTTCAGCGCCAGCGACCTTGACCGCTCGAACATCGCGGAACAGCGTGTGAATACCGAACCAGAGTGCAAGGTTGAGGATAACACCCACCACTGCGGCCGTGATCGCGCTGAGCGCGCCTGACAGCGAACGGTTGCCGCGCATAATCTCGACAAAGGGCGCACCGGCGAAGATCCACAAGAAGCACGGTACGAACGTCACCCAGGTCGTGAGGATCGCACCGAGCGTCGCCGCGACCAGGGGGGGTAGCCCGGTCGCATCCCGGAACGCGGCGAGGAAGCCCACAAACTGCGTCACCATGATGAGAGGGCCAGGCGTCGACTCGGCAAGGCCTAACCCATCCAGCATCTCGCCGGGCTTGAGCCAGCCGTAGGTGCCGACCGCTTCCTGTGCGACATAAGCAAGCACCGCATAGGCGCCGCCAAACGTCACCATTGCCATCTGGCTGAAGAATGTCGCGATGCGCGTGAACACATCGTCTGGACCGAGGATGAAAAACAGAGCGACAACAGGCGCAAGCCAGAGGAACAGCAGCGCTCCGGAAATTTTAAGCGACCAGGCCAGATTCGGCCGAACATGGTCCGGCAGGCCTTCGCCAAGCGCGGTATCGCGGTCGTGGACGACGTCGCCGCTTGCCGGTCCATGCCCACCGCCGCCTTTAAAGGCCGGAAGGCCGAGGCGGCCACCGATATAACCGGCCAAGGCAGCGGACAACACGACAAGCGGGAATGGTGCATCGAGGACGAAGATCGCAACGAACGCGGCGGCGGCGAAGCCGCGCATGACGTTGTTCTTGAGCGCCCGCGATCCGACCCGCGCCACTGCCTGTATCACGACGGCGAGAACCGCCGCCTTGAGGCCGAAGAATAGCCCCTCGATCAGCGGGGTATGGCCGAGCAGCACGTAGATATAGCTTAGGCCCAGGATGGCGAGGAAACCTGGCAGGACGAACAGCGCGCCGGCGACAAGACCACCCTTGGTCTTGTGCAGCAGCCAGCCGATATAGGCGGCGAGCTGTTGCGCCTCGGGGCCGGGGAGCAACATGCAATAATTGAGCGCGTGCAGGAATCGCTCCTCGCCGATCCAGCGCTTCTCCTCGACGAGGATGCGGTGCATGACCGCGATTTGTCCCGCAGGGCCGCCGAAGCTCAGCGACGCGATCCGCGCCCATACGCCAACGGCTTCGCTGAACGGAATGCCATGATCCCGATAGGCCGCATCTGGTCGTTCAAGCGGCGCCGTGATGGCTTCGCTCATCTTTCCCCCTTCCGATTACTGAAATAAGCATGAAACTGGTCAAGCGCGTCGCTCGCGCTAGCGATGCGCTGGAGATCGTCATCGCTGGACGCGCAGACCCCTGACAGCATTGCGCCGAGGCCCGGAGTTTCCGGGCGGCCGAACTTGCCGTCGCCGATGTCGAGGTCGTGGATGATCTCGGCGATCGATACCAAGGCCGGATCGCCGCCCAATTCGGCACGAAGCACCAACGTCTCGAAGCTGCAACGATCGCCCTCATGCGTGAACTCGGCATCGACCATGTCGAAGCGCAATTCACCCGCCTGGGGCGTGTAGCTATTCGCATCGACGAACTTGAAGCTGGCCACGGGGTCGATGAACCGGCGGATCAGCCAGGCGCAGGCGATCCGATCGACGTGAATCCCGCGGCGCGTCACCCACACGCGGTTCTTGAGGTCGATGGGGCCAAGCGACCCCGGCTCGCCGGTGCGGCCGACATCGGGATGAACGTAGCGCTTCTCGTCCAGCTCCCGCAATGCTGCCTCCGCGCCTTGCCGTCCGTGTGCGCCGAAGAAATCGAGCTGGACGATCTCGGCAAGCCGCCGCTGGAGCTTGGCGATCTCGGGACCGGAGGCCGGCCCCGTGTCGAGCAGGCCGCGCGCGGCCTGTGCCAGCTCGTCATAGTCGGCGTCACGCGCGGCATCGAACAGCGCGTGAAGTTCGGCATCGCTCTGGCCCTCGATCAACCGCGCCTCGATCAGAACCGCCTCGCCGCCGTTTGAGATGATCTCGGCGAGCAGGTCGCGGAAGGCGGCCTTCGTCTCCTCGCGGCGCGGCAGGACATGGACGGCGTTCTTGAGCGGCACCGCGCCAACCGCCTGCAAGCGGCGCCAGATTTTCACGCGCAGATAGGGCGGCTTCGCTGGGAGCTGGTGCAGCAGCACCAGCCAGATATCGGCACCGGCTGTATCAATCATAGTGCATATGTATCATAGTTATCGAATCAATGAAACATATATATCTTCCATGCTCATCGCCACGTCGATCGCGGCCGTTGCCCAGCCCGCCTGCGCGCAGCAGGCGCCGCCCCGCGCCGAGGCATCGCCATCGGACGATGGCCTGACGCTTTCAGGCTCGGCTCGCGTGCGTTAGCCTTCGGTCTTTTTTGCTTCGTTCGCGGCTATCCAAGAACGAGAAGTGGCTTGGGGCGCTGCCCCCAGCGCCCTTCGGAGCGGCTTCCGCCCAGCTTCCTCCACGCGGCGAACCGCGTTCCGTGCAGCCGGTTCCCCGCGAAGCCGCCCACTCCGGTTGCACCCCCGGTCTCGCCGACGGGCAGGGTTTCAGCGCGGCGCTTCGCTGCGCGAAACCCAGACCCAAGGAAGGACAGACCATGTATCACCAACTCGCCACCCGGTTCGGCCGCAACGCCCACCAGATCAGCGGATATGAGGCGCTCGACAACGAGTCGCTCTATCGGCACGTCCCGTCCATCTTCGCCCGCGAGGCGCACGACAGCCGTTCGGAGCGGTATGTCTATGTCCCGACCATCGACATCGTGGAGGGACTTCGCCGGGAAGGATGGTTTCCGTTCTTCGCCGTTCAGTCCGTTCCCCGCGACGGCAGCCGCCACGGCCACGCCAAGCACATGCTGCGCCTGCGCCGCGATGACGGAATCGGCAAGCCGGAGGCCGCCGAAGTCATCATCGTCAACAGCCATGACGGGACCAGCGCTTATCAGATGTTCGCCGGGATGCTGCGGTTCGTCTGCACCAACAGCATGATCGCGGGCGAGCGGTTCGAGGAGGTTCGCGTTCCGCACAAAGGCAATATCGAGCATGACATTATCGAGGGCGTTTACACCGTGGCCGAGGATTTTCCCCGGCTGATCGACGCCAGCGAAACCATGAAAGGGATTCAGCTTTCCACCGACGAACAGCGCTTGCTTGGCGAGGTCAGCCTCGTCGCCCGCTACGGCGACGATGAAAGCCCGGTGCGGCCCGAACAGATCATCGAGCCGCGCCGCCGCGAGGATGTGGACCGGAGTCTCTGGACCACGTTCAACGTCATTCAGGAGAATGTCGTTCGCGGCGGGCTGCATGGCCGCAAGCGCAATGCCGAGGGCCGCATCCGGCGCAGTCAGACCCGCGCGATCAACGGCATCGACCAGAATGTGACCCTCAACCGCGCGCTGTGGACGCTGGCCGAGGGGATGCAGCGCCTCAAAGCCGCTTGAGCATTCGCCACCGCAGGGCCGGGCTTCCGGCCCTGCGGCTTTCCCGTTTCGCGCCGATCCGCTGCACCGGATCGGCGGCGGCCGCGCGGCCCAAGGTCCGCGCGGCCGCAATGGTGCGCGAGCCGGGCTGGCGCCCGGCCCGCGCAGGTGGTGGTCAAATCGATCACGCTATTCTATGAAGCCGGTGGGCCGCTACGCGGCGGCCTGGGGCGTGGAAACCCCTGAATATTCGGTTTGGCGCCAGCCGTGACGGCGCCGACATCCTTGACCACATGGTCGGGGAGCCTGTGACGTATACAACAGGCTTCCGGGCTAAAGGTCATAGGGACCGAGATATTCCGGTTTTCCAACTCCCCGACTACGGGTCTAGGAGCTGTTTGCGGGGGCGCACCGCAAACCAGCAGTTCCATGAGTGACTATCGAGCAATGCGGATTGCGCGCGTAGTTATGCCGAGCAAGCGCATCGAAAATGCTTCACTTTGAGCCTACTCGTTAACGTGGGCGAAGATTGGGGGCATCATGGACGACAATCGTTTTGATGACCGAGCGCCCGATGTGCCGCAGCTCACCGCCTATGACGAAAGCCATTTGGCGGACTATCTGCGCTTGCTCGACGCGGCCGAGGAGGGCGCCGACTGGCGCGAGGCCGCCGCCCTTATTCTCGGCGTTGATGCCGTGGCCGAACCGCATAGGGCGAAGACCATGCACGCCAGCCATCTCGCGCGAGCGCGGTGGATGACCGAGGTGGGCTACGCCCATCTGCTCGGTTGCGAGCGTCCCTAAAGCGTTAAGATTTCATCCATTTTGGCGCTTCTTCGCGGTTCCGGCCGCAGCCTTCCGAGCATGGTTGGGCGCAACCTTCGCGCTATTGTGAGGCTTCCTGCGCGGCAATGTTGTCCCTCCCGAAATTCGCGCAATGCGCGGCTGGGAGGATGCAATGCCGATGCCGCCGGGACGGCGCCAGCAACGCATCGGCGGCTTGTCCGATGCAAGCGGGCGCGCTGAAATCGCCGCCGAGTTTCTACGGCGAAACCCCACTTATCGCGCCGAACATGCGCAGATGCAGAAGCGCATCGCCAGCGGCGCCGTCGCGAAGGATGCCGCAGAGGCGGCGTTCGCGCGGCGCTGGGGGTTGTCCTTTCGCCACGGCGCCGGATGATCTTTCAGAGCCGGTCGTCTGGCGACCGGAACTGACCGCCGTCACGGTCATTCTCGACGCCGCCCCGGATGGATTCGAGCGTGCCGCGCCGGTCGATCCGCGCACGCTCGGCGCGCTGCTCGCCGACGTGGCCGGTATCGAAGGGCGCCATGTCATCGTCTCCGACGCGGCCGGCGAGCATCGGCTTTGGCTGCGCGATCCGGAGCCCGGCCGGCCGCTCGCCGCCATCATCCCGCTCGACAAGGATTTCATCACGCGCGTGGCGAGTCTGCTGCGCTTCCACCGCCGCCTGTTCGGGCGTGCGGCCGGGCCGTTGCCGCGCGGCTGGCCGCTTACCGCCTATAAGCTGGCGCGGCTCGACCTGATGCTCCGCGCGCTCGACCTGCGCGACGGCGGCGCGACCTATCGCCAGATCGCGGCCGAGCTGGGGCGTGATGACGCGACCAGATTGTCCGCCAGCGATTGGAAGATGTCCGCTTCGCGGTCGTTCGTCGTGCGCCTGGTCCGCGACGGCATCGCGATGATGAACGGCGACTACCGCAAACTGCTCCGCATTCGCTGATCCGTCCGCCCCGGTGGCACCCTCGCAGGGGGTGGTCAGATCCGTGGAGCCGCACATCTTCATACCCCACCCGGCCGCGTCCGGCCTGTCATTTACGCCTCCTGCCGCCACTGCCCGCAGGAGCCGTCACTTGTCCGATACGCCCACCAACCTGCCGCCCCGCTTCCTGCGCACGCCGGAAGCCGCGCGCTTTCTCGGCCTCTCGGGCCGAACGCTGGAGAAGCACCGCTATTTCGGGACCGGCCCGGCCTACCGCCGGATCGGCGGCCGCGTCGTCTATTCGGTCGATGACCTGCGCGCCTGGGCCGACATCGGCATCAAGCATTCGACCTCCGATCCGGGGCAGGACGACCTCATGCCGCGCGCCGACTCGGCCATCGCCCGGAGCCGGCGATGACTGTGCCGCCGTCACCCATGCGCCTGCCGACCGCCACCGGCGACGGCCTGACCCGCGTCGAACTGACGTGGATCGAGAAGCGGATCGAGCACTGGATCAGGTTCGGCCGCGTCGCCAAGGACGAGATCGTCGATCGCCGCCGCCGCATCGTCAGCTTCCGGCCGGGGGCGGTGTTCGCGTTCGTCCGCTGGGCGTCGAACGACTACGGCACGATCATCTCCCGCATCGACGTGGTGCGCGCGGTCGCAGCCGGTGAGCCGTTCACGACGCTGCCGTTCGTGCGGCCGGGCGGCGAGATCCTGCTCAAGATCGAGGGCTGGCCCAAGGTCCAGCAGGTGCTGGCCGCGATCGACGCGACCGAAGCGGCCGGCGTCGACCCGTGCGACGCCGCCCCCGATCATTGGCGCCACGTCCACAACCGCATCGCCGCCGGACATCAGCCGCGTCTCTACACGCTGGAGCGTCATCGCGCCTGGCTCAAGCGCCGGGAGATCGAAGGATGACGCGCCACTTCTACGTCCGCGCCACAGCGATCACGGCATCGGCTTTCGCTATCGCGTTCGCCGTCATCGCGATCACCGATCCGCTGCCGCGCGTCGTCTGGAACGCCAGCGCGAGCGCGCCGCTCGGCCTCTATCGGATCGAGCCGGACCGCGATCCGCCGCGCGGCGCGCTGGTCGCGGTCGCGCCGCCCGAGCGGCTTGGCCGCTGGATGGCCGAGCGCGGCTATCTCGGCAGGAACGTGCCGCTGTTGAAGCATGTCGCCGCCAAGGCCGGGCAGCATGTGTGCCGGATCGGTGTCGCGGTGAGCGTCGAGGGACGGCCCGTCGCTGTCGCGCTGATGCGCGACCGAATCGGCCGTCCGCTGCCGGTCTGGCAGGGCTGCCGCACGCTCGCGGCGGGCGAACTGCTGCTGCTCAATCCCGATCATCCCGACAGCCTGGACGGCCGCTATTTCGGGCCGCTCCGCGCCTCCGCCGTGCTCGGCCGCGCGATCCCGATCCTCACCCGACAGACCCCCGACGCGCCGCTCACCTGGCGCTGACCCGATTTTTCCCTGCCAACCCAAAGGAGATTCCCATGCAGATCGGCAGCTTCATTCGCACCGCCAATGGCTTTGAAGGCATCCTCGAAAGCGCGATGCTCGACATCCGCATCTCCATCGTTCCGGCCGAGCCGAGCGATGCCGAGAAGGCGCCGGACTGGCGCGTCCATCGCGGCGATGACGGCGACGGGCCGGAGATCGGCGCGGGCTGGAACGAGAGCGGCGAACGCGCCGGGGATTACGTCTCGCTGCGCATCGACGATCCCACGTTCGCACAGCCGATCCGCGCCGCGCTGTTCCAGAACACCAATGACAAATCGGCATGGTCGCTGCGCTGGAACCGGCCCCAGAAGCCGCGCGAGCAGGACTGAGATCGTGCGCTTGTCCATCATCCCTTGGTTCGCGGGAAAGCCGTCTCATCCCTTCGTCCCGCTCAGGCGTAGGCCGGCCGGGGCGCGCAGCGAAGGTCAAGGGCGGCCGAAGGCCGGCGCGCCGCGCGCACCCTTTACCGCAGCGAGCACGCTGGCAGGCTGGCGGCGGAGCGGAGTCGGATCGGTGGTGGCGCTCGCCCTCGGTCTGCTTTCGGCCGGGGCCGTCCCGGTGGCGGCATCGGCGCAGGACGCGGCGACGGATCGGCCGGTGGCGCGTCATCCCTATGCCGGGCATGTCGCCGACGCGGCGCGCCGGTTCGGCATCCCCGAAGCGTGGATTTGGGCGGTGATGCGCGTCGAGAGCAACGGCGATGCCCGCGCCGTTTCATCGGCCGGGGCGATGGGCCTGATGCAGATCATGCCCGCGACCTGGGCCAATCTGCGCGCCCGCCACGGTCTCGGGAGCGATCCCTATGACGTGCGCGACAACATCATGGCCGGCGCGGCCTATCTGCGCGCGATGTTCGACCGCTATGGCAGCGCGACGGCGATGCTGGCGGCGTATAATGCGGGGCCGGGACGCTACGAAGATTACCTGTCGCGCGGCCGTCCGCTGCCCGCCGAGACGCGCGCCTATCTCGCAAAACTGACGTCGATTGTCGGCACGTCGGACGCAGTTGAAACGACGGTGAGCGCTTCGCCCGATCCATTCGCCTGGCGCCGCGCTGCGTTGTTCGTGCGCACGGCGAGCGCGGATTCGGATGCGGTTGCTGTGCAGCCGGGGAGCGCGACTGGTGCAGTGCCAACGCCGCCGGGCCGACCAGCACCCGGCGAAGATAACGCCATTTCATCGCCAACGGAGAGGCAGGCCGACACGCTGTTCGTCTCCCGCGCTCGCGCGGGTCGACCGCAATGATCGGCATCGCGAAACCCTCGACCATCCGAAGCAGAAGTGAGGCTGGGGAGGGAGAAAACGGCAGGGACAGACGAGGGCAAGATAGAAAGCGCACCCCAAATTCGCTGAAAGCCTTTGTCTTTCAACGATTTGGCGCGGGTGCGTCGGTCGGCGAGCGTGCCGCTCGGAAGAAAAAAGCAAGTCATTTCAAAGCGCCGAATGGCACCACAGGCCATTTTCGGCGGAAAGCAGCCCGGCCGTGAGCGAGGACGAGGATTTCCGCGTCCGGCCGGGCAAGGTCAGGAACAGGGGAGCCGGCCAGGGCCGCAAGGCGCAAGGATTTGTCGTCCAGGTGCTCCGCGTCGCCGCGCGCAGCGGCGGAGGCCGGCGAACGGGCGGCTGGGGCGGATCGCGGCGCGTCGGGCAATCGAACTTCGGCCGGGGCCGCACGTCCTTCGCGCGCAGCCGGCTGTTCGGATCGGGCCGGCGCGTGCTGGTCAAGATCGTGCCCCTCACCCGCTTCCACCGGAACGGGCGGCCGAGGGCGCCGCTCTCCGCGCACATCGCCTATCTCAAGCGCGAGGGCGTCACCCGTGACGGATCGCCCGCGCGGATGTTCGACGCCAATGGCGACGGCGCCGACGACCGCGCCTTCGCCGATCGCTGCAAGGACGACCGGCATCATTTCAGGATCATCGTCTCGCCCGAGGATGCGGCGGACCTCACCGACCTGCGCGAATATACCCGCGATCTCGTTCGCCAGATGGAAGCCGATCTCGGGACGCGTCTCGAATGGATCGCGGTCGATCACTGGAACACCGACAATCCCCACGTCCATCTGCTCGTGCGCGGCGTCGATGACCAGGGGGCCGACCTCGTTATCAACCGGGAGTATATCAGCCACAATCTGCGCTCGCGCGCCGAGGAACTGGCCTATGCCGAACTCGGCCCCAAGCCCGAGCATGAAATCCAGCGCGCGCTCGAACGCGAGGTGACGGCCGAACGCTGGACCAGGCTCGACGCTGAGATCGATCGCACGGCGGACGCACTCGGCGTCATCGACTTGCGCCCCCAGCAGCCCGGACCCGACGATCCCCAGGTCCGCCGCCTGATGATCGGCCGCTTGCAGCATCTGGAGACGATGGGGCTCGCAGCCGAGGCCACGCCCGGTCAGTGGGCACTGGCGGCGGATGCGCAAGCCAGGTTGCGCGAGCTGGGCACGCGCGGCGACATCATCCGCACGATCGGCAAGGCGCTGAACGATCGCGGCCTGCAGCGCCCGCTCGACAGCTACGAGATCGTCAGCGCCGCGCCGCAAAAGCCCATCGTCGGCCGGTTGATCGACAAGGGGCTGCACGACGAGCTGCATGGCTCGGCCTATGCCGTGATCGACGGCATCGACGGGCGCACCCACCATGTCCGGCTTCCGGGCATCGAGGCGCTGGAGCGCAGCCCGGATATCGGCGGCATCGTCGAGCTGCGCGCTATCGGCCGGCCGGGCGATCCGAAGCCGACGATGTTCCTGGCGACGCGATCCGATCTCGACCTCGCCGCCCAGGTGAACGCGACAGGCGCGACCTGGCTTGATCATCGTCTCATCGAGCGCCGCCGTGCGGTGACGGCCGCCGGGTTCGGATCGGAGGTGCAGCAGGCGCTCGACCAGCGCACCGATCATCTCGTGCGCGAAGGACTGGCCCGCCGCTTCGGCAACCGCGTGGTTCTGCAAGGCAACCTGATCGACACGCTTCGCCGCCGCGAGCTGGACGCGACAGGTGCCGAAATCGCGGGCCGGACGGGACTCGCCTACCGCCCCACCAGTCCCGGCGACAAGGTCGCCGGGACATGCCGCCAGCGCCTCGCGCTCGCCTCGGGCCGCTTCGCGATGATCGACGACGGGTTGGGCTTCCGGCTCGTGCCTTGGTCGAACGACCTCGAACGCCAGCTGGGCCGGCAGATCGCAGGCGTCGCCCGCGACGGCGGCGGCATCGGCTGGTCGCTGGGCCGCAAGCGCGGCCTCGGCATCTGAACAAGGAGATAAACCATGCCCGCTACCAAAATCCTCTGGGGCCAGATCATCGCCGTCTTCCTGATCGTGCTCGCCGCGATCTGGAGCGCCACGCAATGGACGGCGGCGGCGCTGGCATATCAGCCCGAGCTTGGCGAACCCTGGTTCATGGCGCTCGGCTGGCCGGTCTATCCGCCTTACGCCTTTTTCTGGTGGTGGTTCAGCTTCGATGCCTATGCGCCCGGCATTTTCCAGACCGGCGCCTATATCGCCGCGTCGGGCGGGTTCGTGGCGGTCGCGGTCGCCATCGCCATGTCGGTGTGGCGTGCGCGCGAGGCGAAGAACGCGGAAACCTATGGCTCGGCGCGCTGGGCGACCGAGGACGAGGTGCGCGCGGCCGGACTGCTCGGCGACGACGGCGTGGTGATCGGCAAGCTGGGCCGCGCCTATCTGCGCCATGACGGTCCCGAGCATGTGCTGTGCTACGCGCCGACCCGCAGCGGCAAGGGCGTGGGGCTGGTGGTGCCCTCGCTCCTGACCTGGCCGGCGTCGGCGATCGTCCATGACATCAAAGGCGAGAACTGGACGCTGACCGCTGGCTTCCGCGCGCAGCATGGCCGCGTCCTGCTGTTCGACCCGACCAACGCGGCGTCGGACGCCTACAACCCGCTGCTGGAGGTGCGGCGCGGCCAGTGGGAAGTCCGCGACGTGCAGAACGTGGCCGATGTGCTGGTCGACCCGGAAGGCTCGTTGGAGAAACGCAACCACTGGGAAAAGACCAGCCATGCGCTGCTGGTCGGCGCGATCCTGCATGTGCTCTACGCCGAGCCCGACAAGACGCTTGCCGGCGTCGCGGCCTTCCTGTCCGATCCGGCGCGCACGATCGAACAGACGCTGGCCGCGATGATGGCGACACCGCATCTCGGCGAAGCCGGGGTGCATCCGGTGGTTGCTTCGGCCGCGCGCGAGCTGCTCAACAAGAGCGACAACGAACGCTCGGGCGTGCTCAGCACCGCCATGTCGTTTCTAGGGCTTTACCGCGATCCCGTCGTCGCCCAGGTCACGCGCGCCTGCCACTGGCGCGTCATGGATCTGGTCGCGGGCGAACTGCCAACAACGCTCTACCTCGTCATTCCGCCCAGCGACATCTCGCGGACCAAACCGCTCATCCGCCTGATGCTCAACCAGATCGGGCGGCGGCTGACGGAGGAACTGAACCAGGGCAACCGGCATCGCCTGCTGCTGATGCTCGACGAGTTTCCCGCACTCGGGAGATTGGATTTTTTCGAGAGCGCGCTGGCGTTCATGGCCGGCTATGGCCTGAAATCCTTTCTGATCGCGCAGTCGCTCAACCAGATCGAGAAAGCCTACGGACAGGACAATGCGATTCTCGACAACTGCCACGTCCGGGTGAGCTTCGCGACCAACAACGAGAAAACGGGGGAGCGCGTGTCGAAGGCGCTCGGCACCAAGACCGAGATGCGGGCGATGAAGAATTATGCCGGGCACAGGCTCTCGCCCTGGCTCGGGCATCTGATGGTCTCGCGCTCCGAAACCGCCCGGCAGCTTCTGACGCAGGGCGAAGTCATGCAGCTGCCGCCCGACGAGGAAATCGTCATGGTGTCGGGCGTCCAGCCGATCCGCGCGAAAAAGGCGGCCTATTATGCCGATCCCCGTCTCGCCGCGCGGATCATGCCGCCGCCCGATCCGGCCGCATCGCCACCGCGGGAGGTCCGTCCCCACGACTGGACGGGGCTCGCCGCCACGGCCGATCCCGCCGAGATCGCGGCGATCATCCGGCGCCAGGAGGATGCCGCCAACAGCGGGCTGCGCCGCGAGCCCGAGCTTCCCGATCATGTCGCCATCGTGAAGGAGACGGCGCCCGCACCGCCCGCGCAGGAATTTTCCATCGTCGAGGACGAGCCCGAGGACGCCGCGCGCCAGGCCGCGGCGCGGCGCCGGATGCAAGGCATCGCACGGCAGGCGTCGCTCGATCCCGACGACGGCATCGAAATGTAGGAGGCTCCCATGCGCGTCCGTCTCAACGTCTATTTTCCGCCCGAACTGGCCCGCCAGGTGAGCGAGCTGGCGATCCGCCGCCGCATCTCGCGCTCGGCTATCGTGGAAGCGGCCGTTACGTCCTGGATGTCGCCGGACGGCGCCGACCGGATGGAGGCCGCGTTCGCGCGGCGGCTCGACCGTCTCTCGCGCCAGGTTCAGCGGCTCGAACGCAACACCGGCCTCACCACCGAGGCGCTGGCGCTGTTCGTGCGTTTCTGGCTGGCGGTCACGCCACCGCTGCCCGACGAGGATCAGGCGGCGGCCCAGGTCAAGGGGCGCAAGCGCTATGAGGGTTTTGTCGAGACGCTCGGCCGGCGCTACGCCAGCGGCAAGAGCCTGCTCGATGAGATACCGGAGGATATTGCAGGTCGTGACGGCGGCTCAGCCGACACATGACAGTGTGCGAACCAATCGGGGCCGGCCATGCGCGACTCGGCCAGCTATGTTCGCGAAAATAGCGCGGGCGGAGAGCGGCGCCGAAAGTGTCCGACCGCAACGCGCACTTATCTACCGCCGTCACTACTACGCCCTGACATAGTTGTTGCCCCGCGCGATTTCCTGTCTCTCTTGATGTGCCCCTGACGCCGGGCGGCGGTTCGCCCGGCCCAATTCAGGGGCCGTTCCTTGTCCGTCCAGTCGATCCGATCCGAAGCGAACATGCGCGGCGCGCGGATGCTGCGCACGGCGCTGGGGCCGTCGATCGCGGCCTGGCTCGACGATGCCGCCGTGATCGAGGTGATGCTGAACCCGGACGGCCGGCTGTGGGTCGACCGGCTGGGCGAAGGCATCGGCGACACCGGCATGATGCTCGGCGCGGCGGATGGCGAGCGCATCGTGCGCCTGGTCGCGCACCATGTCGGCGTCGAGGTCCATGCCCGGTCCCCGCGCGTCTCGGCCGAACTACCCGAAGGAGGGGAGCGGTTCGAGGGGCTGCTGCCGCCTGTCGTCGCCGCCCCGGCCTTCGCGATCCGCAAGCCGGCCGTCGCGGTGTTCACGCTGGGCGACTATGCCGCGGCCGGCATCATGTCGTCCGCCCAGGCGGACACGCTCCGGCAGGCTGTTTCGGCCCGCGCCAACATCCTCGTGGCGGGCGGCACCGGCAGCGGCAAGACCACGCTGGTCAACGCGCTCCTGGCCGAGGTCGCAAAGACGACTGATCGCATCGTCCTGATCGAGGACACGCGCGAGCTTCAGTGCGCCGCGCCGAACCTTGTCGCCATGCGGACCAAGGATGGCGTCGTCTCGCTGTCCGATCTCGTGCGGTCCAGCCTGCGCCTGCGTCCCGACCGTATCCCCATCGGCGAGGTGCGCGGCGCGGAGGCCCTCGACCTCCTCAAGGCCTGGGGCACCGGGCACCCCGGCGGCATCGGCACCATCCACGCCGGGACCGCGATCGGCGCGCTGCGCCGCATGGAGCAACTCATCCAGGAGGCCGTCGTCACGGTCCCCCGCGCGCTGCTGGCCGAGACCATCGACCTTATCGCCGTGCTGGTCCGCGACGGGCACGGCCGCCGTCTCGCCGAACTGGCCCGCGTCGAAGGGCTCGACGCCGCGACCGGCGACTACCGCCTCACGCCGCTCATCACCCCCCAGACCGGAGACCTGCCATGACCAACGACGCCAAGCCCATCAGGACCATGAAGGGCCGCCTGCTCGGCGGCACCATGCTCGACCGCCTCGGCCATATCGGCATCACCGCCGCTGGCCTGCTCTACGCGATGCCCGCCCATGCGGGCGGATCGTCGATGCCGTGGGAAGCGCCGCTGCAAAGCATCCTCGAATCGATCGAGGGGCCGGTTGCCAAGATCATCGCGGTGATGATCATCATCGTGACCGGCCTGACCCTGGCCTTCGGCGATACGTCGGGCGGGGCGCGGCGAATGATCCAGATCGTGTTCGGCCTCAGTATCGCGTTCGCGGCCAGCTCCTTCTTTTTGAGCTTCTTCTCGTTCGGCGGCGGGGCGCTGATCGCATGACGGGCGCGGCCGATCACGGCGAGCCCATCGCGGGCTATTTCGCGCCGGTCCATCGGGCGCTGACCGAGCCGATATTGCTCGGTGGCGCCCCGCGTTCGCTCGCCATCGTCAATGGGACGTTGGCGGGCGCGATCGGCCTGGGCCTGCGCCTCTGGATCGCGGGCCTCGCCCTCTGGGCCATCGGTCACGCGCTCTCGGTCTGGGCGGCGCGGCGCGACCCGCAATTCGTGGACGTGGCCCGCCGCCACCTCCGCTATCCGACGTGGATGCGGCCATGATGAGCCTGCGCGAATACAGGAACCACGCCGCGCATCTGGCCGACTTCCTGCCCTGGGCCGCGTTGGTCGGCGAGGGCGTCGTTCTGAATAAGGACGGGAGTTTCCAGAGGACGGCGAAGTTTCGCGGCCCCGATCTTGACAGCGCGACGCCGGCCGAGCTGGTCGCCACCACCGCGCGGCTCAACAATGCGCTGCGCCGGCTGGGCTCGGGCTGGGCGATCTTCGTCGAGGCGCAGCGCACGCCCGCGCTCGACTACCCGGAATCCGATTTCCCCGATCCCGTCTCGGCGCTGGTCGACATGGAACGCCGGGAGCAGTTCCGCGAGGAAGGCGCGCATTTCGAGAGCGGCTATTATCTGACGCTGCTCTGGATGCCCCCGGCCGAGGACGCCGCCCGCGCCGAAACCTGGCTCTATGAAGGCCGTTCCGGCACGGGCGTCGATCCGTGGGAGTTGCTCAAGGGCTTCACCGACCGCGGCGATCGCGTTCTCAATCTGGTCGAGGGCTTCGTGCCCGAGGTCCGCTGGCTCGATGACGCCGAGACGCTGACCTGGCTGCACAGCACGATCTCGACCCGTCGCCAGCGCGTGCGCGTGCCCGAGACGCCGATGCACCTCGATGCGCTGCTCGCCGACGAGCCGCTGACCGGCGGGCTCGAACCCCGTCTGGGCGACCATCATCTCCGCACGCTCACCATCACCGGATTCCCCAGCGTCACCTTTCCCGGCCTGCTCGACGAGCTGAACCGGCTCGCTTTCGAGTATCGCTGGTCGACGCGGGCGATCATGCTGGACAAGACCGATGCGACGAAGCTGCTGACCCGCATCCGCCGCCAGTGGTTCGCCAAGCGCAAGAGCGTCGCGGCGATCCTCAAGGAAGTCATGACCAACGAGGCATCGACGCTGCTCGACAGCGACGCCTCCAACAAAGCCCTGGACGCCGACACCGCCCTGCAGGAGCTGGGCGCCGACTATGCCGGCATGGCCTATGTCACCGCCACGGTGACGGTGTGGGATCGCGATCCCGCGATTGCCGCCGAGAAGCTGCGGCTGGCCGAGAAGATCATCCAGGGCCGCGACTTCACGGTGATCCCCGAGGGGATGAACGCCATAGAAGCGTGGCTCGGCTCACTTCCGGGCCACACCTACGCCAACGTCCGCCAGCCCCCGGTCTCCACCCTCAATCTCGCCCACCTGATCCCCCTGTCAGCGGTATGGGCGGGGCCGGAACGGGACGAGCATTTCGGACAGCCCCCTTTGCTCTACGCGAGGACCGAAGGCTCGACCCCGTTCCGGTTTTCCCTCCACGTCGGCGATGTCGGCCACACCCTGATCGTCGGGCCGACCGGCTCGGGCAAGTCGGTGCTGCTCGCGCTGATGGCGATGCAGTTCCGCCGCTATGCGGGGGCGCAGGTCTTCGCGTTCGACTTTGGCGGCAGCATCCGCGCCGCCGCGCTCGGCATGGGCGGCGACTGGCAGGATTTGGGCGGAATGCTCGCCGACGAGGCCGGCGATGGTGTCCAGCTTCAGCCGCTCGCCCGGATCGACGATCCGGCCGAGCGCGCCTGGGCCGCCGAATGGCTGGCCGCGATCCTCGCCAGCGAGAACGTCACCGTCGATCCGCAGGCGAAGGACCATCTCTGGTCGGCGCTGACCTCGCTCGCCACCGCGCCGGTCGCGGAACGCACCCTGACCGGGCTCGCCGTTCTCCTCCAGAGCCAGCAGCTCAAGCAGGCATTGGCGCCGTGGTGCGTGGGTGGCGCCTGGGGCCGACTGCTCGACGCCGAGAGCGAACGGCTCGGCGACGCGGCGATCCAGGCGTTCGAGACCGAAGGATTGATGGAAAGCGGCGCGGCGCCGGCCGTGCTCTCTTATCTGTTCCACCGCGTCGCCGGCCGGCTCGACGGCAGCCCCACGCTCGTCATCATCGACGAAGGCTGGCTGGCGCTGGGATCGCCGGCCTTCGCCAAACAGCTATCGGAATGGCTGGTGACGCTGCGCAAGAAGAATGCGAGCGTCATCTTCGCCACCCAGTCGCTCGCCCAGATCGAGGGCAGCCCGATCGCGCCCGCCATCGTCGAGAGCTGCCCGACGCGCATCCTCCTGCCCAACGAGCGCGCGGCCGAGCCGCAGATCGCGGTGATCTACGAGCGGTTCGGGCTCAACGCGCGGCAGATCGAAATCCTCAGCCGGGCGACGCCCAAGCGCGATTATTACTGCCAGTCGCGGCGCGGCAACCGCCTGTTCGAGCTGGGGCTGGGTGAGGTCGCGCTGGCCTTCGCCGCCTCCTCCTCCAAGACAGACCAGCTCGCCATCGCCGGGATCATCGAAACCCACGGCGTAGACGCCTTTGCCGCCGAATGGCTGCGGCATCGCGGCTGCGCCTGGGCCGTCGAGCTTCTTCCTGAAGCCCATCGCCACCCCCACCAGGAGTTGCCCCTATGAAGTCCACCATCCTGCGCCGCGCCCTTACGGCCGGCGTTCTCGCCACGTCGAGCATCATCGGCATCACCGCGTCCGCACCAGCGCACGCGCAGTTCGGCGGGATTGTCTATGATCCCACCAACTACGCGCAGAACGTGCTGACCGCCGCCCGGTCGCTGCAACAGATCAACAACCAGATTCAGCAAATCCAGCAGCAGGCGACCAGCCTCATCAACGAGGCGCGCAATCTCGCTTCGCTGCCGCTCTCGACGGTCGACACGCTCCAGCAGCAGGTCCGGCAGACGCAGCAGCTGCTCGGACAGGCCCAGCGCATCGCCTACGATGTTCGGAACATCCAGCAGGCGTTCGAGGGCCGCTACAAGGGAACCGCGCTCACCGGCACCAACGCGCAGATGATCGCCAACGCCAATGCGCGCTGGGAGGACAGCGTCGGCGCGTTCCAGGACGCCTTGCAGGTGCAGGCGGGCGTGGTCGGCAATATCGACGACGCCCGCACCACGATGAACAGCCTGGTCACGGCCAGCCAGTCCGCGACCGGCGCGCTCCAGGCGGCGCAGGCGGGCAACCAGCTTCTCGCCCTGCAATCGCAGCAGCTCGCCGACCTCACCGCCGCCGTCGCCGCGCAAGGCCGGGCGCAGTCGCTCGACGCCGCGCGACAGGCCGCGATCGAGGCGGAAGGGCGCGAACGCTTCCGCCGCTTCTTCGGCCGCAACTGACGGGGAGCCCTGCCAATGTCCCGCAACGCCAAGATCGCCGGTGTCGCAGCGCTCGGCGGCATCATGCTGGCCGTCGCGCTTGCTGGCTTGCGTGAACCGAACGACCCGCCCCTCGGCGCGGTCCTTCCTACCATTGAGCAGGGAGAGCAACAGAAGCGGCTGACGCGCGAACTGGAGCGTTGCGCTTCGCTCACCATGCCGGATTCCGGGTGCGAGCAGGCATGGGCGGCGAACCGCCGCCGCTTCTTCGGAAAGGATAGCGACGCGCCCGCGACGGCCGGGAATGCATCGCTCCCCGCCGCCTACAATAGCGCGGGCAGCGATGGCAGCCGGGCGAACGAGGCTATCCGGCCGGAGCTGCCCGGCAACTTTGTCGCCGATCAGGCCGGGAGCACCGCGCCATGAGCGATACCGGCATCGTCGATACCTTCCTCGACACCTTCTCCACCTACATCGATTCCGGCTTCGGCCTGCTTGGCGGCGAGGTCGGCTTCCTATCGTCGACGCTGATCGCGATCGACGTGACCATCGCCGGGCTATTCTGGGCCTGGGGCGCCGACGAGGACGTGATCCAGCGGCTGGTCAGGAAAACCCTCTATATCGGCGCCTTCGCCTTCATCATCGGCAATTTCCAGTCGCTTGCGACGATCGTGTTCGAGAGCTTCGCCGGGCTGGGCCTCAAAGCGAGCGGCGGCACGCTGACAATCGGCGAGTTCATGAAGCCGAGCACCATTGCCGCCAAAGGGCTGGATGCGGCGCAGCCGCTGATCGACGCGGCCGAGGCGTTCAGCAGCCTGTGGGCGGTATTCGCGAATCTCGCGATCATCGTCGTGCTGCTGCTGTCCTACCTGATCGTCATCCTCGCCTTCTTCTTCATGGCCGGGCAGGTCTTCGTGACGCTGATCGAGTTCAAGCTGGTGACGCTGGCCGGGTTCGTCCTGCTCCCGTTCGCCTTCTGGAACCGCACCTCGTTCATGGCCGAAAAGGTGCTGGGGCATATCGTCTCCAGCGGGATCAAGGTGCTCGTGCTCGCCGTCATCATCGGGATCGGCACGACCTTGTTCAGCACGTTCACGGTCACGATCGGACCCGAGCCCAACGCGCGGCAGGTTCTGGGAATCGCGCTCGGCGCGCTGTCGCTGCTCGGCCTGTCGATCTTCGGCCCCGGCATCGCCAACGGCATCGTCTCGGGCGGCCCGCAGCTCGGCGCGGGCGCAGCGGCCGGAACCGTGCTGGCGGCAGGCGGCGCGCTGGTCGGTGGCGCAGCCGCCGCGAAGCTGGGCCTGGGCGCTGCCGCCTCGACCATAGGCGCGACCGGCCGGATGACCGGCGCCGCCGCACGAGGCGGCGCGCGCATGGCTGGCGGCGCAGCGGGCGCTTACAGCGTCGGCTCGTTCGGCAGGAGCGGCGCGGGCGCGGTGGCGGGCGGCATGGCCGCTGTCGGACAGAAGGTGGCGAGTGGCGCTGCCAGTGCCGCGTTCTCGCCGCTGCGCCGGATGGCCGGAAAAGCCGGCGCATCCATGAAGGATAACTTCCGCACGGGCGCCCGCGCCGGCCTCGGTGCTGCGCCCGCATCGGGAAGCTCCGCGCCCGCAGCCCCGGCTTCCGCTCAGCCCGCATGGGCCTTGGCCATGAAGAACCGCCAGTCCGCCAGTCACGGCGCGACCGTGCTCGCCCACACGATGAAGGCCGGCGACAGCCACGGCGGCGGCGCCGGTCCCGACGTCAAGGAAAGGGAATGATCCGAAATGTTCCGACGACCCACCATCCGCTACGGCGAGACCCCCGAGCCCGCCACGCCCTATCAGCGCGCAGCGCAGGTCTGGGACGACCGCATCGGCTCCGCCCGCGTGCAGGCCAGGAACTGGCGCCTCGCCTTCTTCGGCGCGCTTGCCTTGTCGGGCGGGCTCACCGCCGGCCTCGTCTGGCAATCCGCCCGCGGCCACATCGTTCCCTGGGTGGTCGAGGTCGATCGGCTGGGTGAAGCGCAGGCGGTCGCCCCGGCCGAAGCCGGCTACCGCCCGACCGACCCGCAGATCGCGTTCCATCTCGCCCGCTTCATCGAGCAGGTCAGAGCGATCCCGGCCGATCCGGTTATCGTCCGCCAGAACTGGCTGCGCGCCTACGACTTCACGACCGATCGGGGAGCGGTGGCGCTCAACGACTACGCCCGCGCCAACGACCCCTTCGCCAATGTCGGCCGGGTGCAGGTCGCGGTGGACGTGTCGAGCGTGATCCGGGCATCGCCCGACAGCTTCCGCGTGGCCTGGATCGAGCGGCGCTATCAGGACGGTAGCCTCGCCGCCACCGAACGCTGGTCCGCGATCCTCACCGTCGTCGTGCAGCCGCCGCGCACGCCCGACGCCCTGCGCAAGAACCCGCTCGGCGTCTTCGTCAACGCTTTGAATTGGTCAAGGGAGCTGTCGCAATGACGCACACGCCATTTCGCCGTTCCGCCTCGGCGGTCCTGCTTGTCTCCGCCACCGCGCTCGCCGGCTGCGCCACCACATCGGCGAAGCCGCCCTCCATAGCCTACGACGATCCGCCGCGCGAGATCGCGGCGACGCCGGCCGCGGAACCGCCGCGCCCCGTCGAGGTGGTGACGATCCCCGAACCTCTGCCGCTCCCCGGCCAATTGAAGCCGGTCGCGGCCGGAGCGGCGACTTCCGAGCCCGCCGATCCGCGCCGCCGCGTCGGGGCAGCCAACGCCGCCGCGCGCATCCAGCCCACCCGCGACGGCTATGTGAACGCGATCCAGCAATATCCATGGACCGAAGGTGCGCTCTATCAGGTCTATGCCGCGCCCGGACAGGTGACGGACATCGCCTTGCAGGAAGGCGAGCAGCTCGTGGGGCCGGGGCCGGTCGCGGCCGGCGATACGGTCAGGTGGATCATCGGCGACACGGTGAGCGGCAGCGGCGCGACGGCGCGCGTGCATATCCTCGTGAAGCCGACGCGGCCCGACCTTTTCACGAACCTCATCATCAACACTTCCCGGCGCACCTATCATCTGGAGCTGCGCGCGACGGCTTCGACCTACATGGCGTCGGTATCGTGGACCTATCCGCAGGACGCGCTGATCGCCTTGCGCGGGGCCAACGCCGCCGCGGCATCCGCCGCCCCTGTGGCGAGCGGACTCGACCTCGCCGCGCTCAATTTCCGCTACCGGATCGAGGGCGACCGCGTGGCCTGGCGTCCGGCCCGTGCGTTCGACGACGGCCGGCAGGTGTTCGTCGAGTTTCCGGCCGGGATCTCGCAGGGCGAGATGCCGCCGCTGTTCGTGACCGGCCTGGCCGACGACGCCGAGCTGGTCAATTACCGCGTGCAGGGCCGCTACATGGTGGTGGACCGGCTGTTCACCGCCGCCGAGCTGCGCCTGGGCGACCGGCGCAGCGAGCGGCGCGTGCGGATCGTGCGCGACGGCGCGGAACCGCGCCGCAGGGGGCGGTGATGGCCGATCCCGCCGCCACGCCCGTCCAGCCTGCACGTGAGCAATCTGTGCCGGCCGCGCCGCAGGCATCCCCGCAACCCGCATCCGCGAATCCCGCCGCCTTCCAGCTTCGCGGGCCGGCGCCGCGCGTCATGCGCCTGTCGAGGAAGGCGCTGGCCACGCTCGGCGTCGTCGCCGGCTTGAGCATCGGCGGCTCGCTTTATTATGCGCTCGCGCCCAAAGGGGAGAAGGCGGCCAGGGAACTCTACAATACCGACAGCCGCGCCGCGGCGGAGACCATCACGTCGGGGCCGAAGGATTACGGCCAGGTTCCGAAACTCGGAAAGCCGCTCCCCGGCGATCTCGGCGGGCCGATCGTCTCGGCGCAGCAGCGCGGGCAAGACGTGCCCGCGCCGCCGATCGGCGCGCAGCCCGATCCGCGCGCCCAGGCCGCCGAAGCTGCGCGCCAGCGCATCGCCCAGGAACGCGACGCCGCCCGCACCAGCACGGTGTTCCTTGGGCAAAGCGGTGCCGGGGCCGTCGCGATGCCATCCTTGCCCGGATTGGCGATAGCAGCGCCGGACACCTCCGCTCCGCAATTCCCGGAACAGCAAGACGGCTCAGCGGCGCAGGGCGATCAGGCCGGAAAGCGGGCGTTCATGGCGCAGGCCGCCAACCGGCGCACAGTCAGCGCCGAGCGGCTGACCGCGCCGGTTTCGCCCAACATCGTGCAGGCGGGCAGCATCATCCCCGCCGCACTCATCACCGGCATCCGCTCCGACCTGCCCGGCCAGATCACCGCCCAGGTGACGGCTAACGTCTATGACAGCCCCACAGGGCGCATCCTGCTCATTCCGCAGGGCGCGCGACTGATCGGCGAATATGACAGCGAGGTTGCTGCGGGGCAGACCCGCGTGCTGCTCGCCTGGGACCGGCTCATCATGCCGGACGGCCACTCTATCGTTCTCGAGCGCCAGCCCGGCGCCGATGCGGCGGGTTATGCCGGCTTGCAGGACCGCGTGAATCAGCATTGGGGCAATCTGCTGAAAGCCGCAGCGGTCTCGACCTTGCTCGGCGTCGGGACCGAGCTGGGGGCCGACAGCGAGGACGACCTGACTCGCGCGCTCCGTCGCGGCTCGCAGGACACCATCAATCAGACCGGCCAGCAGATCGTGCGGCGGCAATTGAATGTGCAACCGACACTCACCATCCGGCCGGGGCATCCGCTCAGGATCGTCCTGACCCGCGACCTTGTATTGGAGCCCGTTGGAGGCACACGATGACGAAACTGAAGCTGGGGCCGATCCCGGAGGACAAGCCCGTCAAGCTCGCCGTGGAGTTGCCCGCCACCGTGCATCGCGATCTCGTCGCCTATTCAGACGCGCTCGCGAAGGAGACCGGGCAACAGCCGTTCGCACCGGAGAAACTCGTCGCGCCGATGCTGGAGCGGTTCATGGCGACCGACCGCGCCTTTCGCCGGCATCGCGCGCAGGGGAGTTGAAGGCGGTGTAAATCCCGCCTCAGTTGCCGAAGAACCGCTTGTGCCGCGCCCTGCCGTCCGCCTCCGTGACGGCCATCTCGGCATTGAAGCATTCGTCGCCGCGCACCGAGCCTTCCGCGCATTGCGTCAGAACCTGCCGGGCCTCGCCGAGATGCGCCGCAAAATACTGCTTGCCGCGCGGCTCAGCCGGCGAAGCAGCGGGAGCCGGGCTCGCGACGACTTGCGCCTGCTCGACCGGCGCGATTACCGGCCGGAGCACGAAACCCGCTCCGAACCCGACGATCAGCGTGACCAGCACGATGATGAGTGTCTTGCCTTGCGCCATGACGCGCTCCTTTCTCCGGTTGCAAATCAGGCCGGCCATTGGTTGCGATCCGGCTTGTTAACGTCGCATGTCACTGTCTCGCGCGTTCACGGAATGTCGAACGACAGTGCATGGCGGTCGCGCACGAAGGCGAGGAACCGCCGCAGTGCGGGATTGCCGTTGTCCTCTCGCCAATAGCCGGAATAGCTGACGAACGCCGGTCCCTGCTCGCCGAGGATGGGCCGATAGACGACGTCGGGATAGCGCGCGCCGGTCCCACCCTCGCAGATGATCGAGACACCGAGCCCGCCGCCGAGCACGCTCAGTATCGCTTCCCGGCTCGCCTGGTGCATCCTGATATCGGGAGGCTCGCCCGCCATCATCAGACGGCCGAGCAGTATGTCGCGAATCTCCGGGCCGGGATCGGCGCCGGGCAGCAGGAAACGCTCGCCACGCAGATCGGTCCAGTGAACGGTCTCGCGCCCGGCCAGGACATGACTGTCGGGCAGGGCGATCATCACGCGCTCGTTCCAGAACGACGCGTGCCGGAAATCGGCGTGGTTCGCTTCGCCCACCAGGATCGCGATGTCGATCTCGCCCGTATCGAGGCCGGCAAGCAATGCGCCCCGGTCGGCCTCCACGCCATCGACCTCGACGTCGGGGTGGGCCGCGCGCCAGCCCAGTATCGTCGCGCGCAGATGGCCGGCCGAAATCGCGCTGTTGTGCCCGATCATCAGCCCGCCGGCGCGGCCCTGACCAGCCGCCCGCATCATTGTCGCCATCTTTTCCGCGTTCGCCACCATCGGTCGCGCCGCGCGGATGAACTGCGCGCCGGCAAGGGTCATGGTGACGCCCGCTTGCGAGCGATTGAAAATTCTGCCGCCGATCACCCGCTCCAGCTTCAGGATGGCGCGGCTCAGGGTGGATTGCTCGACGTCTAGCGCCCGCGACGCGCGATATAAGCTGCCGTGATCGGCTGCTGCAATGGCAAATCGGAGTTGGCGAATGTCGAAAGGCATCGGAACTCCTTCGACATTCATTCCACGCGAGGCGCGGTCAGAAGTGACTGATAACTTCTGGCTTGGCGGCTTTTGGCAAAGCATCTCAGCGTTGTTTCAATACTGGAGAGGACCGAATCCTTAGTTACGTCGCCAGGATGGACGGCCACCCGAACCGTCAACAGCGGATGAAGCACCTGGCGAGCAAGCGCTGCGGAGGCTAGAGAAGACGCCGTCCTTGCAGTCGATCTGCTTGCCCAGGTGATCACTGGTGCGGTCGAAGTCCCCCTACGGTGTCTCAGGGAATGAGAACCGAAGCTCATGCCGCAGGAGGCGGCCTGCACCAAAGCGACAAGGACGCCTCTCGACTGTAGGCTACTCGAAGCCGTGACGGGGTAGTCGGCGAACGCCATACAAGTCGATCGACTAAGGTGCGGATACAGCGAGGCCACGCGATCATGCCTACTTTCTAATTTCGACGCCCGGCCGCCTCAGATTTTTTCGAGCAGTATTGCGACGCCTTGACCGACTCCGACGCACATTGTGCAGAGAGCCTTGCGTGCACCGCTGCGAATGAGTTCCTCAGTCGCTGTGAGTACGAGCCGCGTGCCGGACATCCCAAGGGGGTGGCCCAGCGCGATTGCTCCACCGTTCGGATTGACGTGGTCGGCACAGTCGGGAAGGCCGAGTAGCCTCAGGACCGCCAAACTCTGGCTCGCGAATGCCTCATTGAGCTCGATCACATCGATCGAGCTCAATGGGATGCCGAACCGCTCAAGGAGTTTCTGGCTCGCTGGCGCGGGCCCGATCCCCATGATGCGGGGTGCCACTCCCGCGACAGCTGCCCCGAGGATTTTCGCCCGCGGCGCAAGCCCGTAGGAGTCAACTGCTGCCTTGCTGGCCACAACGATTGCGGCAGCCCCGTCGTTGATGCCGCTCGAATTGCCGGCGGTTACTGTCCCGCCATCACCGGCGATGGGCTTCAATGCCGCTAGCCGCTCGATTGTAGTCGCACGAAGATGTTCATCATGCTCGAATTTTAGTTCTGTGCCCTTTGGCCCAGCGACCCTCACCGGTACGATTTCCAGTGAAAGCCGCCCACTTATTTGGGCGGTAGCCGCACGACGCTGGCTTTCCAAGGCGAAGGTGTCTTGGTCGTCTCGGCTTATACCGAACTCGTGCGCGACGTTTTCGGCGGTCTCCGGCATGGAATCGGTTCCGTATCGCTCCTTCATCAGGGCATTTGCGAACCTCCAGCCTATGGTGGTGTCATGGATCACGTTGGCGCGCGAAAACGCGCTTTCCGCTTTTGGCAAGACGAATGGCGCCCTAGACATGCCTTCCACACCGCCGGCCACTATCAGATTTGCTTCTCCTGTCTTGATCGCGCGAGCAGCAAGGATGACAGCGTCCATCCCCGAACCGCAAAGCCGGTTGACCGTCGTACCCGGGCATTGCTCGCCAAGACCAGAAAGCAGAGCCGACATACGTGCGATGTTACGGTTGTCCTCGCCTGCCTGATTGGCACAGCCAAGAATTACCTCATCGACATTTCCATCGATAAGCGGCCACTCGGACTTGAGAGCGGAGAGCGGCACCGCAGCGAGATCGTCGATCCGAATACTGGACAGACTTCCGCCATAGCGTCCGATGGCGGTGCGCACGGCCCCGCAGATATAAGCTTCGCTCAAGTCAGTTTCCCTCTGTCGCGTCAGACCGAGCGGCCGGTCAATTTCGTCAGCCGGATATCGCGTGATTGTCAGGCGCATTCGCCCAGTTCGTCATGCGGATGACATCCTCCAGCTTTCGCAACTGAGCTTCGATCATGGTACGCAAGGTGCCATCGAGAAGCTGCGAACGATCCTCGCTGAACTTGCTTGGCGCCAGACCCACGAAAATCTCGGGCGTCGCTACCAGATTGGCCTCAAGAAAGGTCAGCATCATCCGCATGTGATATTGCATTCGCGCTCCACCGAGCGGGCCGGCGCTCGCGGACTGAAGAGCAACAGCCTTTCCTTTCAGCGGCTGATTCTCGACTCGCGAAAGCCAGTCGAAAGCATTCTTCAGCGCTCCCGGGATGGTCCAGTTATATTCTGGACTCACAATTACCACTCCGTCGGAGCGGCGAATGGCTTCCGCCAGCGCGAGGACTGCTTCGGGTGTCCCGGCGCGCTGATGTTCATCGGCGTCATAGAATGGAAATTCAGCAAAGGACGGCGCGGTATCCATCGCAAACGATGCAGGTGCGAGCGACGGGAGCAGGCGGAGGAGTGCCGAGTTGTAAGACCCTGCCCGGAGGCTCCCGCTGATCATAAGTACGCGTACCGACATTCCGTATCCCCATGCAGAAAAGATCTGCAGCGACCTATCGTCTTGTGATGATTAGCGTCAAACTTGGGGCTTTGATCGTTCCCTGGAATTTTATCTTTAATAAACAGGAAGTTGTAGTCGCTTCATGCTCGTGATGAGAGTGCCGCATTTGGGTAATGCGTACTATTCACTTCTGAGTGATCGATCCGGGTGGCAAATCCGAAGGAGCATTGCCCCGTTAGTGCAGGCATTTTTGGAGCCGTACAGGTTGAGACCTCTCAGTGAAAAACGAGCGACCCTTCGGGTTCGGGATCGTGATCATGCTTCGATCGACGACGTCATCCGGTCGAGGACCTCGACGCGAAAATTCAGGACCGAGCCGGTTGGGGAGGAGCTGGTACGCGAAATCCTCGATGCCGCGCGGCACGCGCCGAGTGGAGCGAACATCCAGCCTTGGCGGGTTTATGTGGTTTCCGGCGAAATTCAGCACAAGATCGGCTCGACTCTCCTCCTGGCGCATGAAACTGAGAAAGACAGCTACGCTTCCGAGTATGCCTATTATGCGGAAGAGCTGCCGGAACCCTATCTTTCCCGGAAGAAGGACTTCGGCAGAATATTCTACGGATCACTGGGAATCGAGCAGGCCGACATGACGGGACGTGCACGACAGACCGGCAAGAACTATGGATTCTTCGGCGCTCCGGTCGGTCTCATCGTGACGATTGATCGACGTCTGGAACAGGGCAGCTGGCTGGATCTGGGAATGTTCCTGCAGAATATCATGCTGAGTGCAAAAGGGCGTGGCCTGAGCAGCTGCCCTCAGGAAACGTTCGCGAAGTACCACAAGCTATTGCGGACACTTCTCCCCATTGCAGATGCGGAAATGGTCGTTTGTGGAATTTCCATGGGCTTTGAGGAGGACGGCAACGCCATTGAACCTCGTTTGATGCCCAGAGCGCCAGTCGATGAATTTGCATGTTTTCTCGGCTTCAATTGAGGATTGGATTTATCCATGGGACATCGCGATCAGCTGATCGAACGCAGCATTTCCTTTCTCTCTGAAGTGAAGGACATGACCGCAAGCCGCGACTTGGAAGTCTGGCTGAACGAGAAGTACGGCCCCGCTACCGACACATATCGTGAACTCGCTACACTCATTCGATACGGCATCGACGAAGGTTGGGCGGCAAACCAGGAGATCGCTGGCAAGAGCTATCGTCGCAGCCGAATCATCGAGCCAGGGCCAGAAACCTTTCATTTCAGCATTACCGCCGTCTTCATGGACAGCAACGATGCGCGTGCCATTCGCGACGCGGACGGAGAGATCATCTTGCGTGGCGACTACCATGGTCATCCCTACGGTGAGTTGAACATGGTGGTTCCGATAGACGAGGGTGCCCAACTCCGCGGCTTGCACGGCTGGCAAGGTCCGGGCTGGACGGCTCCGGACCCAGGAAGTCGGCACTATCCCGAGGTGCGTGGCGGTGCGGTGATTGCATTGTTCTATCTTCCGGCAGGCCGCATCAGCTATGACTTTGCTCCGCCTAACTGATCGCCGTCGGAAACCAGACGAGATACCAAGCTCCGCAAAATGCTTCTGAACCATATCAATCCTTCATCCTTGTCGGATCGCTGGTGCCAGATCATGCCGATCTGCTGTGAGGCACAGGGATAGGGAAGTTTGTCGAGCCTTACTGGATGGGTCCTGCAGAAATGTGCGCCTAGCGGGTGTGGAATGATGGCGGTGAGATTTGCCTCCACGACAAGCTCGGGCAATAGCAGCGCATGGGGGATGGCCAACAATGGACGGGGTATCAAGCCGCAATTCCGAAATGCGCGCTCAAGTGCTGCCTTGTCGTACATCTCGGTTCTTCGGCCCAATCCCCTTTCATAGATGAAGCCGCCGATTGCGCCCTCTTCTTCGCCGCCGACGGACACCACGGCCAGTCGCCGGCTATGCAGTTGGTCGGATCTCTCGATAGGCGTGCTGCCAATGGGAGAGATCAGCACGTCGCGATAGGCAGCCATCGGATCGAACCGCATGTGCTCGGGCCATTCTGAGAAGCTTCCCAAGGCCACATCGATCCGACCGAGATCAATCATCTCTCCCAGATCCACGCGCGTGCCCGGTTTGACGACTAGAGATACACCGGGCGCGCTGCGCCCGAACTCGCGCAGCAGGTTTTGAACCGTGAGTATCGAGAGTGCGTCGCTCGCGGCCAGCGTAAACGTACGATCCGATGTGGCAGGATCAAATTCTTGCCGTTCAACAGCTGTCCGAACTATCGCCAGCGCCGCCACGATCTCCGGAGCGAGTTCCAGCGCGCGTGCCGTTGGCTTGAGACCCCTGCGTGTTCTCAGAAATAGGTCGTCGCCGAGCTGGTCGCGGAGGCGGGCGAGGGCGTGGCTGACCGCCGATTGGCTCGTGCACAGCAGGCGACTGGCCCGGAGGGCGCTCCGCTCCTCCATGACCGCCGCGAAAACGCGAAGGAGGTTGAGGTCCAGCTGTTTGAACGATGGGGCCATTGAACCATATTGCCGGAAAAGACGGACAAGCACTTTTGTTCTGGCCGCTCAGACATTTGAAGGCTTCCATATGGCTGCACAAACGAGCCGCATCGGAAGGGATGCGTAATGTGCAAGTCCGCATAAGCAAATGACCGCCGGGCAAATGTGGCAGCTAGCCGTTCCCCGCATAAACTTCCCGATCATCGATTGTCCGTGAGGCGGACGAGGCTCGGAGGCAACGGCATGGAAAACTATAGGATGTTGGTAGGCGGTAGCCTCATCGACGGAGACGAGATGGCCGATGTCATCAATCCGGCAACGGCAACGGTCGTTGCGAAAGCGCCTGTGGCAGACGCTGCTATTGTCGAAGCCGCCGTCTCAGCAGCGCATGCAGCGTTCGCGAGCTGGTCCATCGTGCCTCAGGCCGAGCGCGGCCAACTTGTCGCGCAACTTGCGAGTGGCATCGAAGCACAAAGCGCAAAGTTTGCTCGACTCCTCGTCGAGGAGCAGGGCAAGCCTCTCGGACTTGCCGAAATGGAAGTCGGGCAAACGGTTTACATTTTGCGCGCGTTTGCGAGCATGGAAACGACCGAGGAAGTCCTTCGCGATAATGAGGGAGAACGCATAGTCGAACATCGCACGCCGCTCGGGGTCGTCGCCATGATTACCCCCTGGAACTTCCCATTGCTTCTGCTGGCCACCAAATTGGCTCCGGGTCTGACTGCCGGCAATTGTGTCGTTGTCAAGCCAGCCCCGTCGACGCCCTTGACAACTCTGCTTCTGGGCGAGCTTTGCGCTGACATTTTCCCTGCCGGTGTCGTGAACATCATCAACGGACCAAGCCAGATCGGAGCGCTGCTGACGGAACACCCACTCATCGCGAAGATCGCGTTTACAGGTTCGACGAGCACGGGGCGCCACGTAATGGCGAGCGCCGCATCGACGATCAAGCGCCTGACCTTGGAACTAGGTGGCAATGACGCTGCCATCGTGATGAACGATATCGATCCTGAGGAAGTCGCCGAGCGCATTTTCGCTGGCGCAATGGTGAACTCGGGCCAAGTCTGTGTCGCCATAAAGCGGGTATATGTTCACGAGAATGTGTACGATGCGGTATGCGAGCGGCTAGCGGCCCTTGCTGAAGCTGCGGTCGTCGGTGATGGTTTTTCTCAAGGTGTGCAATTCGGGCCGTTGCAGAACGAAGCGCAATTTGCGCGCGCAAAAGAGTTTCTCCGGGAGGCTGCGAGAGATGGCACGATCATTGCCGGCGGCGATCCTATCGACCGACCGGGCTATTTCATTCCCCCGACGATCGTTCGTGATATTGACGACAGCGCGCGGCTGGTGACCGAGGAGCAATTTGCTCCCATTCTTCCGATATTGAAGTATGTCGACCTTGACGATGTCATTGCGCGCGCCAATTTTGGTACGTTCGGATTGGCCGCTAGCGTCTGGGGCAAGGATCTCGATGCCGCCTATGGCATCGCTCAAAAGCTCGATGCTGGAACGGTTTGGGTAAACAAGCATTTCGACCTCCCGCCGGATGTGCCTTTCAGGGGGGCAAAGCAGTCGGGCCTCGGCGCAGAGCTCGGCCGCGAGGGCATGGCCGAATACAGCCAGCCCAAGATCATTAACATGGCCACTCAGTAGAGTCGGCTTCTTGGTTGATGGCCGGAGGCGAATCGGTTGTGCGATAGCGCCGAAAAGGCTATAGTGTCAGTTTGATCGAAAGAGTGAATCAAAGTGAGTGACGTCAACTCAGATGAATGAGCCGCAATAACGATCGATATCGTTGTTGCGGCGATGAGCTGGATGCAGTCAACGCCTAGCGTGCTGCGTGCAGGATGCCGCTATATTTCTGCGGAGTTCTGTCATGCTGGCGTTGACTCGGCGCTATCGCCGTCACCTGTCTTCCTATCTATTTGACGCAGTAAATGCGGCGTATGAGCCATTGCTGCGCTCATATGATCAATATCTTCATGTTCGACGCATGTCGTTCGTCGGTTCGTGGCACATCGGGGAGGAATCCCTATGACAGCCATGCTCGCAGAACGAATGCTGAATCTGGTCCCACGCGACTACGAGATCGTCGAGCGCGAAGATGTCGGTTTGACCGCTCTGATCGCGACACGGCCGCAAAGGATGGACGCGGAGGGGTTCCGGAACGTCCTGATATTCCCAGGTGGTGTAACGGTAAGCTGGGCTTCGCTCCATCGTCTCCGAGATGTGCAAGAAAGTGAGGAGAGCGATGGCGCCCTCCGGATCCACATACGCATGGCAGGGCGTTCCATCATCACTTCTGCATCAGCTCGATCATTCGAAATCGAACCAAGAAGCTGCACCGTAGCAATCAGCCCTGCGGGAGTGGTGCGTACTCAAAGCTTTTTTTCGGGGGACGAAGAGCGATCTGTAACGGTTTCGTGCGACAAAAACTACTTGATAGAGTATCTCGGCTTGGACCCGAGCCTATACTCCGGGGCGCTCAGTGACTACCTGAACGACGTGAACGGGATATGCGGGATCATATCTACCGATTTGTCGTTCGAGCTTCGAGAAGCGGCCGCCGCTTTCTTCGAGGCTGCTGGTGCACCGTTCGCTCGCTGTCTCCTTCTGCAATCCAGAGCCAATGACATCATTCGCATCTTCTTCGAGCAGATTGTTCGGCGAGATGCTCGCGGTTCGCAGCCGCGGTCAAGAGACAGACTCGCTGTCGCTCGCGTCATGAAAATCCTTGAGGACAGGTATCAACAGCCGCCGCCTGCAAACGAAATTGCTCGCCAAGCCGGCATGAGCTTGTCGAAGCTTAGCAAGCTGTTCAAGGCAGTCGAGGGTAAGACGATGATGGAATATCTCCTCATGGTAAGGATGCGGCGGGCTTTGGACCTGATGCGTGAGGGCGATCTGTCGATAACGCAGATTTCTTACGAAGTCGGATACGAGTACCCGGCCAATTTTTCGACGGCTTTCCGACGGTTTTTCGGCACATCGCCTCGTGAAGCACTGTCCCAAGTCTGACCCAAGGCGAGGCTGGACGCTTCACCTGCCGAGCTTAACATCGGTCTGGCAAGCGGCGAGAAATGTCTGCGAGCACCTGGTCGAAAATCTGCTCGCCTCGATGCAGAACATAGTTCTGCCAGTGCGGATCGTCGGGCGCGAAGAAAGCTTTGAAAGCATCGCGTGCCGCTTTGAGCCTCGGATCGTCAGGCGTGCTGGCGAGATGCCGGGTATGGCGATGCTCGTTGATCATTGCAGCGACGAGCTGCGGCTGCGGTAGCGTGCCGATCTCGAGCACGCCGGCGATTACTTCCGCGTCTGGAAGCATCGCTTCGTAACCATCAGTCGTGTGACCGGTCGTTTCATACGTGGTGGCGGTAGGGCGAGCCCGAGGAGCGAGAATCCAATCGCCGAATACCTCGTGAGCTCGTTCGAGCTTCGAGCCCGTCTGCATCGCGACAACGCAACCATGAGCGTAAGGCCCGTAGCCGGTGTGATAATCTACCATGTAGACGTGCCGCGCTGATCTCCCTTCCTCAGTGATGATTTGCTCGATCGTGCTGCGGGACCAGGCCGGTTCCTTCCCCCCAAAGCCAATGCCGCTCGGGAAATGATACTGTCCGGAGAGGGCCACGTTGATGAAGGCTCCCAAGCCATTTTCCTCGATGAACCTTTCAATGATTGCGTCGGAACCTGCGACATCCGCAGGTTCCAGAGAAGCAGAGTCGATCGCCTCCTGAAGATCGATGAGCCTTTCCGAAACCTCTGTCTGCGTCGGAAATACGGTGAAGTTTCGGCACAGGTCTACATTGTCTTCCGTATAGCGCCGGCCATGAGCCGAGCCCCAGGGGTTGATAGCATGGATCAGCACGACCTTGACGTCCGCAGGCAAGGCAGCGAGCTTTCCGCCATTGACCAGGTCGATCTGACAGGCGGAACCTGCGATCAGTTCAGGGCCATGAACGCCGGAGGTGAGGAAAACGGTGTTGGCCGCTTGTGGGGATCCGAAGACAGCTACATCCACGTGTAGAGGCTCACCGGATGGTCCGCTTAGTGGATGTTCGATCGAATAGATCCTTGCAGCTTTGCCCGTCGTAGCCTGCAGAAAGTTATCACGTGCTGCCAAGTACGTTTGATTGAATACCTGCAGGTTTTTAGACATCATCGATCTCCTTTAGGAAAATCTAGGGGAGGTGTGGTTGGGACGCTTTTGCCTCTTTGGCGAAAATGATTGAGCGCTCATCGAGCAGACACGTGTTGATCTTCGGGTTTTCGGCTCGGCTGCCCGATCGATGGTTGACCAGATAAAGTCCGAGACCGACGAGCGCTCCGCCGATAATCTGATGGAGCCCCAGCACCGAACCAAGAAAGGGCACAGCGAGGAGGGATGTGAAGAGGGGAGCAAGGAAGAGGAAGCTGCTTGCCCGTGTTGCCCCACCCTTGGACAGAGCGACGAACCAAAGCCCAAATGACCCGGCCGAAGCAGGTATGGAAAGCCAGAGAAACCATATTACCTGGGCAAAATCGAGATGTGTCGGCCAGCGCTCACACTTAAGCTGCGCGATCGACATGAGAGTTAGGGCACCAACGAGCATCTGCCAGAAGTTGAGCGTGGCAGGCCGCAGGTTTGGCTGAAACTTTCTATGTGCAATTGTTGCCCCCGCCCAACAGAAGGCGGCCGCGATAGCCAGCCCGTGGCCAATCAAGCCGTTTGCGGACACCGTGATCTTGCCCCCGACGATGACGGGGATACCTGCGCATCCGACGACCATGCCAAGGCGATTTATCCGGTTGAGCTGCTCACCCAGCGCCCTTCCTGCGACGAGCATCACGATCAACGGGTTCGTGAAGAGGAGGATCGCAACGGTCGCAGCATCGATGAAGCGCATAGCTGCAGACACCAACGCCATGACCGCCGCAATCTGAAGGAGACCGAGCAGCAGCGTCAGGACTGCATCGCGCCGGCGGGGCGAACGCCAGCGAAATCCATCGCGTGGAGATTCCATCAGAAGAAACGGGAGAAGTGAGAGCGTCGCAACGAGAAAGCGGCACCCCGATAGCAGCAGCGGAGGCAAGCCACTCTTCAAGAGCAACTGTGTCGCAACAAAGCTTGAACCCATTAGGAAGGTCGATGAAAAGATTATAACCAAAAAGCTGGCGCCTTGCCCCGAAGGCGACCTCGAAAAAGGAGACATGGTCTAATTTCGGTCAGCTCAGGATTTCCGCGAAGTCCTGCAGATCGGTCGCATCGTTCATTGGACTTGTTACAAAGCGATATAGGCCCTCGTCTCCAGCGATGGCTATTTCGGTCTCTAAAGATGCGCGCCTGTAGAAGAAGGCTCCAGCCGCTTGAAGTCTCTCGGCTTCTTTGATTTTCATGATCGCGAAGACAATGTTGGCTTCGGGCGTCCAAGCGATCCGAGCTGCACCAGATCGCATCAGTATTGCAGTTAGTTCCGCCGCAAGCCTGTTAGCCTGCCTCGCCCACTTCCGCCAATTGTCTTCTGAAAGATAGGTTTCGAGCTGGGCAGAGATGAAGCGGGACTTTGAGAACAGATGCCCGGCCTGCTTTTGTGCATAAATCATATGTTCCGCATACCGAGGATTGAATACGAGGAGCGCTTCGGCGCACCAGCAGCCATTCTTGCTCGCACCGAAGGAGAGCATGTCGACGCCCTGCCTCCATGTCATGTCGGCGGGTGTGACATCGAGAGCGACGAGAGCGTTTGCAAACCGAGCCCCATCCATGTGGACCGCGATATTCCTCTTTCGGGCTATGGACGCGATTTCAGCAATCTGATCGAGCTGATAGAGGGTGCCCCACTCGGTCGCCTGTGTAAGCGTAACTGCTGACGGCTGACCGACGTGGACAAAGCCCTCCGGCAGTCGGCCGAGCGCAGCAGCAAACTTCTCAGGGGCAATTTTGCCCAGCGCGCCTTCGACAGGGGTGATCCGCAGGCCTCCGCCGATCTTCTCGATGGCTCCACATTCTTCTTCGAACATATGCGCATTTGCATGGCTGAACACCACGCCGCCGGGGCGACCAGCTGCCGACATCGCAAGACTGTTGGCAGCGGTGCCGGTTCCCACGAGAAACATCTCGAGATCGTGCTCGAATATCTCCTGGAAGCGATGGACGAGCGATCGATCGAGTTCGGAATTGCCATATGCGGCGGCGAAGCCGTCGCAATGGTCGACGAGAGCCTGAGCCACTTCAGGAAGGGCGCCCCCCCAGTTATCGGAAGCGAAATGCATCGGTCATATCTCCCTGGCCAAGCGATCGATCGTGCGTACGAGGGCCATCGGCTCCTGCGGTACGATATCTCCTCAGTGGCTTCTTCGGATCAGATCGGCCGCCCGTTCGCCAATCATGATGCACGGTGCATTTGTATTCGCGCTAACCAGCGTCGGCATGATCGAGGCATCCGCAACGCGAAGACCGGTGACGCCCTTGACGCGCAACTCCGGATCGAGAACCGCTGTCGGCCCAATTCCCATCGCGCAAGTGCCAGTCGGGTGGTACATCAGGAAGGCGCTCTGACGGATATACTCGATCCAATCAGCGTCGGTTTCGACCTGCTTTCCGGGTAAGCGTTCACCTTTGTCATATTCACTGAATGGCTTGGAACGGAAAATCTTGCGCACGATCCGGCATCCTTCGATGAGCTGCTTGATCTCATCATCTCCGCCGAGCAGCTCATGTTGGATAATCGGCCGCTCACTTGGATCGGTGGAGCGGAGCAGCAACTGACCGCGCGTCTCGGGCCGGCAGATGTTGATGGCAACGCCAATTGCCGCACGCTTGTACAGGTGTACGCCGTCCGGCGTGAAGTCGTACGCGATCGGCGAGAACGACAGTTGGATGTTGGGCCACTCGAGATGGTCTCGCGTGCGAATGAACGCGAGAGCGGAGGCAACGCATGCCGTGGCTGGCCCTCGCCCAAACAAAGCGAAGTTCAAGCCATGCTTGACTATCCTGGCGACGCTTTGCACTTCGACATTGAGGCTATCGATGCCGACATGGGTCGACATCAACACTCCGGGATGTTCCTGCAGATTTTGCCCCACTCCCGGGGAATCGACGACAACAGGGATGCCATGCTCGCCAAGATGCTTTGCCGGGCCAATGCCCGAGAGCATCAATATTTTCGGCGACGACAACGCGCCGCCGCAAAGAATGACCTCCTTGTTTGCCAAGTAGCGAACCGTGCGCCCGTTCTGAACGCCTTCGACGCCGATCGCGCGGCCTTTCTCGATCAGTACCCGACTGACCATGAAATGCGTCTCGACCTTCAGATTGGATCGGCGCTTCGCCTTGGCCAGATAGGCGCGTGCCGTTGAATGTCGCCAACCCTTGTTCTGGGTGGCTTGGCAGGGGCCGATACCCTCTTGCTCGGCACCGTTGGTATCCGGATTGTGCGGAATCCCCGCACGTACGCCAGAAGCGATGAATGCGTCGGCCAACGTGGTCGATAGGCGGGCATTCGATACGCGCAGAGGGCCCTTGTCGCCGCGAAAGCGCGAGCCGCCGTTTTCGTTCGTCTCGGCCTTGTTAAAGAACGGAAGCACGTCGTCATAGGACCAGCCCTTGCAGCCGAGCTGAGCCCATTGATCATAATCGCCGCGATTGCCGCGAACATACATCATCCCGTTGATCGACGAGCCGCCGCCGAGGACTTTGCCGGCCGGCCACATGTCTGCTCGATCGTTTCGTGAGGCATCCGGTTCCGCTTGATAGAACCAGTTGTACTCAGGATTCATGATCGCTTTGATCGAGCCCGCCGGAATCCGAATGAAAGGCGAGCTGTCCCACCCGCCGGCTTCGAGCAACGCGACCTCAAAACGCTTCTCTTCGCTTAGCCGAGATGCGACCACCGCGCCACTCGAACCGCCCCCAACGACGATAAAGTCCGTAGTTCTAATATCTTGCACAATGCCCTCCATGTGAAGGCCGCTCTAGCGCACCTCGGAAAGTTGGACTTTTGCGGTAGTCGCAAACAGATTTGGCGCTTGGGCCGATCTGCGATGTCGGCGGTGGCTAGCGATCCAGCGGCGCGAGGCAGCCAATTTGCTCCACGGCCATCCGACGGCTGTAGCTGGAGAGAGCGTCAACGCCGAACTCGATTCCGTAGCCGGACTGACCGGCAGGCTCCAGTGGAAGCGCCAGACCAGTCGCCGAGTCCTGACCAGCGACGGACTTGATCTTCAAATGACCGACGCAGAGTTCCTGCCGTAACATGTTGGCTCGAGCCAACTCGCCGGTCCAGAGCGTCATCGCCAACCCGTAGCCGCCGAGGCCGGCCAGTCTCACGGCATCGGAGATGCTATCATATGGAACGACTGCAAGGATCGGACCGAAATATTCATCTCGCAATATCGGCGATGTTGGGTCATCCGCTCTGACCACTGTCAGCGAATGATTCAGCATGTCGTGCTGCACGGGACGACCATCGCGGATGACTTGTTCGCCGCGACCGAGGGCCATGTCGACTGCCGATCGGATCCTGTCCGAATGAGCCTTGGACGCCAAGGGCCCGAATTTTGTGTTCGGCTCGAGAGGATCACCCGGCAAGAAATCTGCTGCAGCGGCTACGAGAGCGTCCGAGAATTGGTCAATACGATCGCTTGGGACGAGGATTTTTGAGCGGGCGACGCAAAGCTGACCGCTATTTGCATATGCTTCCGCTACAGCGTCGATGGCTATGCCCTGATAGTCGGTCATGTCGTCAAGAACCACGATCGCGTTCTTTCCTCCGGCCTCGATGATAGCAGGCACGAGCCGCTCGGCCGCGAGCTTGGCGACAGAGCGGCCCGTCTGGGTCGAGCCCGTGAAGGCAAGCATTGCAACCCCGGGATGGCTGCAGAGCGCTGCGCCCGTCGCCGCTCCGCCAGGGAGGACAGACAGCAGACCGACGGGGATGCCCGCCTCTTCGGCGAGGGTGCCAATCAGTATCGCGGAGCGGGGCGAAATCTCGGACGGTTTCAGCACCATGCCATTGCCGGCCGCGAGTGCTGGCCCAACTTTCATGGCGGCGTTTATACTTGGGTAATTCCACGAGACCATCGCGCCAACGACACCGTAGGGCACTCTCAGCGACAGAGAGATCGCCTCGCGCGACGACGCAATGACTTCTCCGCAAGCCTTGTCGATTGCCTGAGCGTACCAGCGCACAATGTGAGCGGCAACGCAGGCTTCCATCGTCGCAACGGCTATCGGTTTGCCCATGTCGACACAGTCGAGCATGCCGATGCGCTCGGCGGCGGCCTCTATTGCGTCGCCCCACCGCAGCATCGCCATTCGCCGTTCACTCGGCGCGAGCCGGTGCCACAAACCAGCAGCTCGACCCGCTGAACCGACGGCCCGCTCGACATCAGCGTGTCCGCCGGCGCGAAACTGAAGGGCTCTGTCCGGAGCGGTCGGGCTCGTCCAGTCGATGACTTCGCCGCTCATCGGGGTCAGGCTCCCGATAATTCCATCAAAGCTCGTCATGTCGATCTCGGTCACGGCAAATCCTTTGACAGCGAAGCAGCGTTTCGCTGCGGGCCGACGCTCCTTAACAAGGACACGATTCCTGAGTGGTCAAAGCCGCCGGCCAGTGAGGCCGGCGGCGGATGTTCACCAGCTGTAGTTCAGCTTCACGCCAAACTTGCGAGGTGGAAGCACCGAGGCGCGGGTGAACGGTTGGAACGGCGGTGCGAACCGGCGTGTAATGTTGAAGTTGTCCGTCACATTGTCGACGTAAACGGTCAGCTCCCATCGGTCTCTCTTCAGACTGGCGCGGAGGTCGAGCTGGTCATAGGATTGAACCTGCAGGATCGGATCAAACGGAGGAGCCCCGTTACCGGAATAATACGGCCCCACATAACGATAGTCGGCTGCGAGATTGAGTTCAGTGTCACCGATCGAGACAGTGTAATCTGCGCCGCCTGAAGCAGTCCACTTGGGGACATAAGGCAACGCATCGCCGGTCAGATGGGATCCTACCGGGCTCGTAATAGAGGTGAAGCGCGCGTCGGTATATGCAGCGTTCCCGCGAATCTTGAATCCGCGGAACGGCATGGCGGTTGCTTCGAACTCGAACCCGCGGTTACGGGAGGCACCGACATTGGCAGTGACACCGACAGGGAGACCGGTGACCGGGCTGATGGCAACAGAAGCCAGCTGCATGTCGTCCACCTGAACGATGAAACCAGCAACGCTGGCGATCAGGTGTCGGTCAAAGAGCGACGCTTTCAGCCCCACCTCATAATTGGTCGACTTTTCGTTGTCGAAAGCGATCCCAACGGCTGCACTGCTACCCGGATATTTGTCAAAGCCGCCTGAGCGATAACCTCGCGACACAGTCGCGTAAGTCATGACATCAGGCGTCCAGTGAACGGAGAATGAAGCGGACGGCGAGAAATTGCTGAAGCTTTTTGACGTGACTCCGCTGAACGCGTCGTTCGCGCCCACAGCCGGCACGATCACGACGCCCTGCTGGAATGCCCGCGTCCGCTCCCAGCCATATCGCCCGCCGACAGTCAGCTCGAAGCGATCGTTGAACTTGTAGCCGACTTGACCGAAAGCGGCCCAGCCGCGACGCCGCAACCTCGTCGCTTCCCGCACGTCGTTGGCGGGATTGAAAATCGGCGGAAAGGCGCAGATCGTACAGCCAGACAAGGCGAAATTGCGGTTCTGTTCGTGGATATCCTGAAAGGCGTACAATCCGCCAAGCCATGTGAAAGACCCGCCGCTCCTCGACTCGAAACGAAGTTCTTCGGAGAGTGCTGACTGGGTCGTGCGCTGGTCCTGAAAGTTGTCGGGGTCCGAATATCCATCAAAGTCGTACCAGAATTCGGTCTTTACGTGCTGATATCCGGTGATCGACTTGATCGTAAACGCCGGAAGATCGTACGACATGGTTAGAGAGCCGCCAAAGCTCGTGTCGGGCGAGACAACCTTGCGATCATCGAGTGTGGCATAACGCTTCGCGCCGTCGTCCACGACGCCGTAACCGAGATAACCGTTTCTGTTGCGAGAACCATCCAGTCGGAGAATGATCTCGAAGTCTTCGGTGGGCAATGCGCGAAGCACGAAGCGCCCGGCCAGGCTGCGAAGCGTATCCTGATCCTTGTCGATGGTCAGGTTGTGGATGTAGCCATCGGTGCTGTAATATTGACCAGAAAGGCTAGCGAAGAGCTTGTCCTCCACCAATGGGCCGCTGAAACTCGCGCCGAGGCGAACGCTATTGAAGTCCGCATATTCTGCGCGCAGCTTCCCACGAAAGGTGCCGTCGGGCTTCGCGGTCACAATGTTCAGTGCACCGCCTTCGGTGTTTCTGCCAAAAAGGGTACCTTGCGGCCCACGCAAAACCTCGATGCGCTCCAAGTCGAGGAAGCCAGTGTCGAATGCCAGGCTCGGTTGATAGACGCCATCGACGAAGGTTCCGACAGCGGGATCGTTGGATGCCGCCGCTCCGACGCCGCGAAGTACGAGATAGGTCTGGTTGGGAAGCGGCCCGAACGCCTGGTTCTGGCTGGTGAAGAGGCTCGGAACCGTCCCGATCAGGTTTGTCACATTGTCGATGCCCTTCTGTTCGAGGGCAGCTCCGCCGATCGCCGAGACCGCCACCGGGATATCCTGGAGGCGTTCTTCGCGCTTGCGGGCGGTAACGACAATGTCGAGCGATCCGCCCGATGAGGACGCGGAAGAATCTTGAGGCGCCTCGGGTGTCGCCTGCCCGAAGGCTGGCGTCGCCGATCCGGCCAGAACAGTAGCGGCAAGCAGGGCCGCTACCGACCCGTTCGTTCTATTCGACCGAGACATAAACCCCCCTTATTATTTGCTGGAAGGAGCCGTACGCATGCCGCGCCAGCTGCCTGTCCAACTTCATAAGGCGAACGTCCTCCTCGCTGCTTTTGCCAATCTCTCTTCAATCATTGCACTTATGTGAAATACCTTTGCCGCGTTGCGCGGGCAATGATCAGTCCTTCGCGAACAGATTTGCCTCTTCGATGCCCGCAAGTGCACAAGCTTCGTCATTGTCCGAGGTGTCGCCGGTAACGCCGACGGCACCCAGTGTCTGGCCGTCGCTGTCAACCACGATCACTCCTCCGGCGGCCGGCACCATACCGAGAGGCGCTATGCCTACGAGCGAGTTGAAAAATGTCGGTCGTTCGGCCGCGATCGCCGCGATCGAGCGGGAAGAGACGCCGAGATTCAAGGCGCCGGCCGCCTTCGCGATAGCAATTGCTGGTCGAAGATGCGACGCGCCGTCCGCTCGGTGCAGGACTATTGTATGACCTCCCGGATCGAGCACGGCTACGCATAGCGGCTTCAGTCCTTTTTCGGCACCGGCCTTGAGAGTGCGAAGTGCAATATTCTGGGCTTGCTTCAAGCTTAGGATCATTCTCGAAATCCTTCTGATGAATAATGTGGATCGAAGCTACGCGGCGAAGTCGCTGTCCAGGCGCATGGCGATCATCTCGGCAGTTGCAGCGGAAAGCGTCCAGCCAAGATGGCCGTGGCCGGTGTTGTAGTAGACGCCACGCACTCTCCCCGGCCTGACAACAGGCAGCATATCGGGCGTCATGGGGCGCAGGCCTGCCCATGGG
This sequence comes from Sphingopyxis sp. GC21, assembly GCF_025727575.1. Taxonomy (NCBI): domain Bacteria; kingdom Pseudomonadati; phylum Pseudomonadota; class Alphaproteobacteria; order Sphingomonadales; family Sphingopyxidaceae; genus Sphingopyxis; species Sphingopyxis sp. GC21. The sequence goes on from NZ_CP095845.1 coordinate 1,023,819, forward strand.
GTGACGCTGTCAGTATCCATTTTGGGGAACAGGCGTTCCGACCAGCGCAGCAACGGGCGGATCCGGTCAGCGCGAATATCTAGGTTGAACCCATTGAACTCTGCGGTGCCGGCCACCCGGAATCGATCTGGACCGAGGCGGCTTGTGACGATCTTCGCAGCGTCGTCGAGCAGGCTGACACTCGGTGCAGCTGTTCGGCTCTGCTCGTCTCTCAAGTTTACAGTGATGGAATAGCCCTTCACCGGATAAATGTTTACTTTCTCGCCGAGCTTTCTGGCGATTTCTCGGCTTTCAACCCCTGCGCAGACAACGATGGCATCAGCTGTCTGAGAGGCGATCGGCCGACCACTCTCGTCATCGGTCAAGCTGATGGTACAAATCCGGTTCTGTATCTCCACTCGCCGGACAGCAGCTCCAAACTTGAAAATCACGCCTCGGCGTGCACACGCATCTGCGAGCCCGCGTGTGAACTTGTGGATGTCGCCCGTGGCGTCCCCCGGGGTGAAGAATCCGGCGTGAAGAGCGCCTTGCAGGCTCGGCTCGATCGCGCGCATTTCTCCAGCTGACACTGCGTGCCTTTCGAGCCCGCCCTTGAGGAGGAGGGCGTTGCCCACTTCGGCAGCACGAAACTCCTGTTCATTGTGGTAGAGATGAAGGATTCCGCATCGCTTCAGATCGAAATCGATGCCCTCTGCTTCCGCAATGGTGAACATATGCCTTCGCGCGTCGAGTGCGAGACGAACGGTCGCGATCGTGTTTCTTTCGTGCCGAAAGATATTGCCGCAAAACTCGGCGAGCCACCCGTATTTGTGAAGGCCGGGCTTGAGGTTCAGCAACAACGGCGCGTCATTTTTCAAGAGCCATCTCATACCCTTTGCGATGGTGGCCCAGCTGTTCCAGACTTCGGCATTGCTTGCGGAGAGCTGGCCACCGTTGGCAAATGAGGTGACCATCGCCGGATAGCGGCGACGATCGTAGACGGTGACTTCATGACCGCGGACAGCCAAGCTGTAGGCGGTTGTTACGCCGGTAATGCCGGCGCCGATGATGCTAATACGTGCCACTGGGAGCCGCTCCCCAAAAGGTGGTGGATGCGCCCCATCTGTCCGCTGTGCCTGAGATCGCTATCCCGTCGGCGGGCACCCAGGCGGGCGCCACTCTCCAGATATCTTGATGCCCTGCGGTCCTTTTGCCTGAGAGTTTCCGGGGCGGTTGCTCCTTCGGCGCCGGCGAACGGTCTCTCCCGCAATGGCAAGTCTGGCCTGCCTGGAAATGTGCGCTCAAGTCAATTCGGACGACCGAGAATGACGAAACCGCAAACGTCCTTCACATATCGTCAAAAGCAGCAGCTCCATGCCGATGCGAAGGATAAGGTTCGAAGGAAAATTCCGAACAGTTCCGAGGCTTATAATGCTTTCAAAAATTCGAGGCAGCGCGTCCGAAGCGCTTGAGGGTTTGCTGTTCGACGGAATGTCGATCATGTCGGGTGGCTTTGGCCTTTGCGGAAACCCGGAGAACCTTATCGCGGAGCTTTATCGAAGCGGTACCCGAGGGCTTACAGTGATTTCGAACAACGCGGGCGCAGAAGGCTTTGGTCTGTGGCAGCTGCTGCAAAGCAGGCAGATCAGTCGCATGATCGCATCGTATATTGGCGACAATCGTCTTTTTGAGCGGCAGTTCCTGGATGGTGACATCGAACTTGAGCTGAATCCGCAAGGTACGTTAGCCGAGCGCATTCGCGCCGGCGGCGCCGGCATTGCGGCATTCTATACCCGGACCGGGGTAGGAACCGTCGTCGCGCAAGACAAGCCTGTCGAAACTTTCGACGGCGATGAATATATTCGAGAGCGCTGGCTGAAAGCTGATCTTTCGATAGTCAAGGCTTGGCGGTCTGATCCCGAAGGCAATCTGGTTTTTCGAAAGACAGCGCGGAATTTCAACCCGATCATGGCGACAGCCGGACGGGTGACGGTCGCCGAGGTCGAGGAGATCGTGCCAGCTGGCGCCATCGACCCGGATGAAGTGCATACGCCCGGCATTTACGTCGATCGGATTGTTCGAGCGACGGGCCTCGAGAAGAAGATCGAAAAGCTGACGATTCGCGCTCGGGAGCCTGCATGATGGCTTGGTCGCGCGATCAGATGGCAGCGCGCGCTGCTCGAGAACTCAAGGACGGATTTTACGTAAATCTCGGAATCGGCATCCCTACGCTGGTTGCCAACCATGTCCCCGAAAACGTGACCGTCACGCTGCAAAGCGAAAATGGCATGCTCGGAGTGGGCCCTTACCCGTTCGCTGATGAAGCTGATGCAGACTTGATCAATGCCGGCAAGGAGACAGTCACCACGCTGCCGACTTCGAGTTTTTTCTCGTCTGCCGACAGCTTCGCCATGATCAGGGGCGGGCACATCGACATGGCCATCCTGGGAGGCATGCAAGTCGCGTCGAATGGCGACCTCGCCAACTGGACCATTCCGGGCAAGATGGTGAAGGGGATCGGAGGAGCGATGGATCTGGTTGCAGGCGTCAAGCGGGTGGTGGTCGTCATGGATCATACGTCCAAGGATGGCGCGCCCAAGATCGTCCAGAAATGTACTCTGCCCCTGACCGGCAGGTCGGTGGTTGATCTGATCATTACGGACCTCGGGGTGATGGAGTTAGACCCGCAAGCCGGAGTGCTTGCGCTGCTCGACATGGCACCATCCGTCTGCGTCGAGGAAATCGCTTCCAAGACGAATGCCCCTCTCTTTCTGGGCAAGCTCCGGGAGAATTGCCTGTGACAACGGACATCGCATATGCGCCTGACGACGCGGGCTTGCCACCACTCCTCTACCCAGAGTATCGCTCGACCGGATTGCGTAGTCCGCGTCACCCCTTGGTCAACGCTCCGCAGACTTTGACTGAGGTGAGCGGCCCCAGCGGTTGCTGGAGCGCTCTTATGGGTCAAGCCGAGGTAGACCTAACGTCGCAACATGGATCTGCTCCCCATGGCCAGCGCATCCGCATCTCTGGCAGGGTGCTGGATGACAGTGGTCGTCCGGTACCAAACACCATCGTCGAAATCTGGCAGGCGAACGCGGCCGGGCGGTATATCCATCGCAACGATAATTGGGACGCGCCGCTCGATCCGAACTTCACCGGAGCTGGTCGGGTGATTACCGATGATCAGGGCTGGTATTCCTTCACGACCATCCGGCCCGGAGCTTACCCTTGGGGTAACCATCACAATGCATGGCGCCCGGCTCATATTCACCTGTCGTTGCTTGGCCCCGCCTTCGCCACTCGTCTCGTCACCCAAATCTACTTTCCTGACGATCCATTGATCGAGATCGATCCGATCGCGAATGCGGTTCCGATGCCGTATCGCAATCGCCTCATCTGCCGGTTTGATATCGACACGACCATCGCCAACTGGGCGCTCGGATACCGTTTTGACATCGTGCTGAAGGGGGCAATGCAGACGCCCTTCGAGGGTACTGCCAATGGATAACGACTTGGAAAAGCGTAAAGCGTCTGCGCGGTTCGATAACCAGGATCCTCGATTATTCGGTCAAACTCCTTGGCAGACTGTAGGCCCCTTCTTCCACTACGGTCTGCCTTGGAAAGGCGGCGCTGACTTGGTGGGACTGTCAGATCTGGGAGCCCGACCGGAGCTCTTCGCGGATGATCACTATGTTCTGAATCGCCCGACGCGAACGGGCGCTCCCAGAGGGGATGTGATAGACATTGCTGGCCAGATTCTCGACGGAAATGGCGACCCGATTTCAGACGCATTGGTAGAAAGTTGGCAAGCCAACGCGTCGGGAAGATATTCCGGAGGGGCGGATAAGCGAGCCGAAATTCCACTCGATCCGGAGTTCATAGGGTTCGGCCGATGCGCTACCGACGAATCCGGCGTGTATCGCTTCCGCACTGTTTTCCCGGGCCGCGTGCCCGGACCAGGCAATTCGCTCCAAGCTCCCCACATCGCGTTATCGATCTTCGCGAGAGGGGTGCTGCGAAGACTTTGCACACGCCTGTATTTCGACGGCGCAGAAGGCAACGACACAGATGCCATCCTCTCCCTTGTGCCATCGGACCGTCGATCGACGCTTGTTGCGCGCCAGCGCGATGATGGAGTCTGGTGGCTCGATATTCACATCCAAGGTGATGCAGAGACGGTCTTCTTTTCGCTGTGAGCAGGCTCCTTCACGATCGTTCAGCGACAACGCCGGCGATGCTGGCGGTCTATGACGACCGCTCGACCGTCAAACACGCCCTGGAATTTGAGGCTGCATTGGCGCAGGCTCAAGCCGCAGAAGCGATCATCGAGGAACGCGTCGCCGATGAGATCGGCGCCGTCTGCGCGTCGCTCGCCATCGACCCTCAAATCCTCGCCGACGAGGCTGCGTTCGCAGGTACGCTCGCGATACCGCTGATCGGCAGGATCCGTTCGGCGATGGCGCCAGAGACGGCGATGGCGGTCCACAAGGGCGCGACCAGTCAGGACCTGGCTGACACGGTGATGATGATGCAGGCGAGAGAAGCCTCCGCATTGCTGATCGACGATGCCGATCGTCTCGACCTTGCCCTGACAGCCTTGGCGGAAAACTATCGCCGCGTGCCTGCCGTAGGCAGGACGTTGATGCAGAATGCGATGCCAATATCTTTTGGACTGCGGATCGCCCAATGGCGTGCGGGGATCGCCGAGGCAGCGGCGCGCATGCGAGCCGACGCCGGCGCGTACATATGCGTTCAGCTTGGCGGGGCCTCGGGGACGCGGGCAGGCATGTCGGGCAGAGGCTCTGCGGTCGCGCGCCGGCTATCCAGCGCGTTGCAGCTGAAACCTGCGCCTCCTTGGCATAGCCGCAGAATCGCCGTGGCCGCGATCGGCACGAGCGTCGGCATCCTGGTTGGCACCGTTGGCAAAATGGCAAAGGATATCGCCTTGCTGTCGCAGGACCATATTCGGGAAGCTCTTGAGCCGGTCGTCCCGGGCCGTGGCGGGTCCTCTGCGATGCCGCACAAACGGAACCCGACAGGCTGCCAAGTCGCTCTATCCGCTGCGCATCGCGCGCCCGGACTGGTTGCCACATTGCTGGGGGGCCTTCCCCAGGAACAGGAGCGGGGGCTCGGTGGATGGCAGACAGAGGCTTCAATTCTGGCGGATCTCTTTTCCATCGCCGCCGGAGCAATAGGCTCGATGGTCGTTACGATCGAAGGCCTCCAAATCGATGGAGATGCCATAGCTTGCAATCTCGCGGCTTCCGCCTTGGGGAATGACATAGGCGAAAGCGAAGGCATCGTCCGCGAACTTCTAAACCTCTGACGAGGGATATCGATGCCGTTCACAAAGCATAACGGGGTCCGGTTATACTGGAAGGAGCAAGGCTCCGCAGAGTTGCCAGCCATCGTCCTGATAAACTCAATCGGTACCGACATGAGCTTGTGGGACAAGGCGCTTCCTCATCTCCTGCCGCATTATCGGCTTATACGCCTTGACAACCGTGGTCATGGCGCTTCGGACGCGCCGGGGGGCGACTACAGCCTTGATGTGCTCGGTTCAGACACCGTCGCGGTGATGGACGCAGCGAATGTAGAAAAGGCGATCATTGCTGGGATTTCTCTCGGCGGGATGATCGCCATGGATATGGCGATCAACCATCCTCGGAGAGTGGCAGGCCTTGCATTGATCTGTACCTCCGCCACGATGGACAAGGCGATTTGGACAGACAGGGTCGCAGCCGTCCGGTCCAACGGCACGGAAGCCATCGCAGATGCCGCGATAAATCGCTTCTTCTCGCCGAAGTTCATCGAGAACCGTGCCGCAGAGGTGAGCTCGGCGTGGCGGGCGCTCGTGAACAGCTCCGACACCGGATATGCCGGCTGTGCCGCAGCAATTCGCGACATGGATATCGCGGACCGTCTCGGCGCCATCGCCGTGCCAACGCTCGTCATCACCGGAGACGATGATATCTCCACACCGTTTCTTGGACATGGGGAATTCCTGGCAGCAAGCATTCCCGATGCAAAAGCGGTGCGCCTCAAGACCGGGCATCTTCCCGCTATCGAGGATCCAGCAGCATTGGCATCGGCAATCGTTCGATTCTTCGGCACCAAATCGACTGTGACATCCGCCAGAGACATCCTTTTCGAGGCCGGTCTGGTGACACGGCGCGCAATTCTTGGCGACGAATGGGTAGACAGATCGCTCGCCGGACGCACTTCTTTCAACGAAGACTTTCAGGCTATGATCACCCGTATCGCTTGGAACGAAATATGGAGTCGTCCCGGCCTTGACGAGCGGACGCGGCGATTGATCGTTGTAGCCACAACTGCGAGTCTCGGAAGATGGGAAGAATATGCCCTTCACGTGCGCGCGGGGCTGGCTCAAGGAGGGTTCACGCAGGACGAACTCAAAGAAGTGCTGATGCAAATCGCCATCTACGCAGGGGTCCCCGTCGCCAATACCGCATTTGGTGAAGCTACCAAGATCATTTCCGAGATCGTTTAGCCAGACGTATCGAGAACGATCTGTTCTCATGAACGAAGACGATCGAATAACATCTATCTCGTTTGGAAGAGGACTGACCGAAGCCCACGGGCTAACCCGCTCGGAAAAATCAGCGCGCTGGGAAACATGCAGAGAAACGATCGGAAGGACGCATTGAACTCCGGAAGGGAGGTGGCCGCTGGCGTAATCCTCTTCTGGTTTGGAACAATGGTTTATGGGATCCTGCCACTCTACATCGGCACGCAGGCGCCACGATTGGCCTTGTCCCCCAATATGGCAGGATATATCGGGACGGCTTACCTCTGTGGGTTTGTGGCGAGCACCGCTTCAGCCGTCTGGTGGATTCCACGGTTCGGAATCCGCAAACTGTCCGCTATCGCCGGTATGATATCGCTCGCCCTGATAGGCACGAGCGGGCTTATCACCGATGTTGCCGTTCTTTACCCCTCGCTTTTTGCAGCCGGCCTCGGCTCCGGCGTGATCTATGCTATCGCGTGCCGCATAATCGGAAGCTCTGGTGATCCGGACCGAAACTTCGGATTTGGGACTGGAGGCCAGGTCGCAACGGTGGCTATCGTCATGGCCACGGCGACAGCTTGGGCCATTCCTTCGGCGGGCATGCCAGGCCTGACTTTCCTGACCGCGATCGCCATGCTTCTCTTCTTGTCGTGCGTGCCTTTCCTGCCCGGCCGCATCACGCAGTCCTTCGACGAACCCGCCGCGCACAGGCATGACGGCAGCTTGGCCAGTATTCTAAGCCTGCTTGCCATGCTCTTCCTGTTCGGCGGTGGAACGAGCATCTGGATCTTTGCGCAGCAGATCGGAGTTTCGCACGGCAACTCCCTTTCGGCGACGGGGTATGTTCTTTCTTTTGCCCTCATTGCCAACGCCGCTGGATGCATCGCGGCGTCGTGGATCAGTCGCCGTCTAGGTCGAGGGCCGCTCCTGATCGTCGTTCAATTCTGCCTGAGCGCTTTTTGCTTGCTTCTGGCATATGGGCACGCAGGCCTCCCATATTTCGCGATCGCGATCTTTGGGTGGTCGTTCTTCTATGGATTTTCTGTCGTAATCGGGATGTCCCTGATCGCCGTGGTCGATCGATCGGGAAGGGCGATTACCGGCGCCGGCGCCGTGCAGTCTCTTGGCGCCGCAATCGGCCCTGCCGTCGGCGGCAATATCGTAGGCGGCGGATCATTTGAATCGCTTGGCATCCTGAGTGCGTCGGCCGTGATAGTGTCGTTGCTGCTCGGCCTCACGGCGCTTCAATCTCACCGTCGCCATGCGCAAGACCGGTGAGGGTAGGAACATTGGAAACGAGCCTGCCCCGCGAACTCCTATGGATCGGCCCGCTTGCGGATGGGGTGGGCTTCAGGATCGCGAGCCCGGTGGACCTGCGCCGAGACTGCACTGCAACGGAGCGGTCTGGGTTCTGGCCCATCGAAATAGCCAAGAGGGCAATAATTTCGTCAACGCTCGCGACTTAGTCGCTTAGAAGCTCGACAAGCGAGCCGATGACGCGCTTGGGAGCCGCGTCGAGATATTCGTCTGGCATGCCGCTGCGGTTAACCCAAATTGTGTAAAATCCGGCCTTGGTAGCTCCTGCGATATCCCAGCGGTTCGACGAAACAAAGGCGATCTCCGCACGATCCAGTGCCCACCGCGACGAGTAGACGGAATAAGCCAGCGGATGCGTCTTGAAATTTCCAACCGCATCAATTGAGAACGGTGCCTCGAGTATCTCGTCAAGGCCGGCGGCCACCGTCGCCGTCCGAAGCATTGTCGACGTGCCATTTGACAGAAACGCCAGCCGAGCGCCCTTGGCTTTGAGGTCTGTCAGGGCCTCCAGCGCCCCGTCGTGGGGTTCAAGTCGCAGATATGCATCCAGAAGCTCCTTGCGAATTGCCGGATCGACGGATCCGAATAAACGCAGGACATGGTCCAAGGCATCCTGCGTCAGCTGCCAGAAATTTTCGTAGTTGCCCATCAAGGTACGCACCCACGAATATTCCAGCTGCTTCGCGCGCCATAGATCTGAGAAGGCCTGGAAATCCGGGCCGATGGATTCGGAGTGGCGACGCACGGCTGCATGGACATCGAGGACAGTACCATATGCATCGAACAGATATGCCGGCTTCATGATCGCTCGCCCTATCTCGACTATGTTGAAGTGGAAATTCACGGATGACTCGATAATAACATCTAAGTGGTATCGAGGCGCCGTTGTCGAACATCCTATCACCGCGACGTATCGGGTAGCAACTGTAATAGTATGATATCGACAGGGAATTGCACAGGTGCAAATCAAAGATCGATTTTGTCAAAACTAATGCTCGATCACATAATATGATCCATCTCAATTTCCGTATTGAATGATATTCACATCAGAAAGCGCGAATTTTCGGTAATCGACAGATTCGCAGGCTTGGAAGATGTGGGCCAATGGCGAAGGCCGGTGCGCGGGCCGCTTCGTTGCATTTTCCCGAGTGCGCCTGTCCGAGAAATAGTGCGGAGACGGTATCGATGACAAAGGCTATGACTGAAATAGGTAGGCTGTCGGTCTCCGGCGCGCTTGTGGATTTCGTCGAACAAGAGGTTCTTCCCGGCACCGACATCAGCGCTTCGGTATTCTGGCGAGGACTGGAAGCGATCTATTCCGCTTTTGCGCAAGAGAACGCTCAGTTGCTTCGAGTGCGCGACCGTATCCAGGAGCAACTCGATGGCTGGTACGACGCTCGTGCAAGCGAGCCTATAGACCAGAAAGCCTATCTAAGCTTCCTTCGATCGATCGGATACCTGGTCGACGAGCCGGCGCCTTTCCTTGTTGGCGCTGACAATGTCGACGAAGAACTGTCCGCGATATCGGGTCCGCAGCTGGTTGTGCCGATCTTGAATGCGCGCTTTCTTCTCAACGCTGCGAACGCGCGCTGGGGCAGCTTGTACGACGCACTCTACGGGAGCGACGTCGTCGGTACGAAGGTCGAGGCCGGCGGTTATGACGCCAAGCGCGGCGAAAAAGTCGTCGATTGGGCCAAGCGCTTCCTCGACAGGGCGATACCGCTTGCAAATGGGAGTTGGCGGCGCTGGAAAGGCGGGGAATTGTCGTTGTCCGACCCGGCGTTGTTGGCGGGACGAAATGGCGACAATCTGCTCTTTCGGCATAATGGCCTCCATATCGAGGTCGTCATTGATCACGATCACCCCATCGGCCGGGATGACCCGGCAGGCATCGCCGACATTATTCTCGAATCTGCAGTGTCGACCATATGCGATCTTGAGGATTCGGTTGCCGCAATCGATGCGGCAGACAAGATCGCGGCCTATCGCAACTGGCTCGGTCTGATGAAGGGCACCCTCGAGGACAGCTTTCAGAAGAATGGCCGAATGGTCACCCGCCGCCTGAATCCCGATCGCGCATATACAGCGTCAGATGGAAGCACATTCGCTCTTTCCGGCCGCAGCCTTCTTCTTGTCCGCAATGTGGGTCACTTGATGACAACTCCAGCGGTGCGCCTGCCCGATGGCTCGGAGGCTCCCGAGGGCATATTGGACGGCGTCCTGACTGCGGTCATCGCCCTGCATGATCTGAAGGGTCGAAAGGGCAATAGCCGGCGAGGCTCGCTCTATATCGTGAAGCCGAAAATGCACGGACCCGATGAGGCCGCTTTTACCGATCGGCTCTTCGATGCGATAGAGGATATGCTCAGCCTCCCTCGCTATACGATCAAAGTCGGGATCATGGACGAGGAGCGCCGTACGTCCGCCAATCTTGCTGCCTGCATCTACGCTGTGAGGAACCGGATCGTTTTCATAAATACGGGATTTCTCGATCGTACGGGCGACGAGATTCATACTTCGATGCTCGCTGGGCCGATGGTTCGGAAAAGCGAGATGAAGGCGGCCGATTGGATCGGCGCTTATGAAGATCGCAACGTCCAGATCGGACTAGCGTGCGGGCTCGGGGGCCGAGCACAGATCGGCAAGGGCATGTGGGCCGCCCCTGACATGATGGCGGATATGATTGCGCAGAAGATCGCGCACCCCCAGGCCGGCGCCAGCACGGCGTGGGTTCCGTCGCCTACCGCCGCAACGCTGCACGCCACCCATTATCATGCAGTCAATGTCTCAGTCCGCCAGGCGGAGCGACGCGGTGAACCGGTGGCGCCCCTAGAGCGGTTGCTAGCCCTGCCCTTGGCGGGGGGGCGAAACTGGCAAGAGGACGAGTTGCGAGAGGAGCTTGATAACAATACCCAAGGCATTCTCGGTTACGTCGTCCGATGGATTGACCAAGGTGTTGGCTGTTCGAAGGTCCCTGATATTCACGACGTTGGCCTGATGGAGGATAGGGCGACGCTCCGGATATCCTCGCAGCATATCGCAAACTGGCTGCTGCACGGCGTCGTCAGCGCCGACGACGTTGAAAACTCGCTTCGCCGGATGGCCGTAAAGGTGGACAGGCAGAATGCCGGTGATCGGATATATCTGCCGTTGATCAGCGGTGAAAAAGTAAGCTTGGCATTCGAAGCTGCGCGTTCGTTGATATTCGAGGGACGGGTGCAGCCCAACGGCTACACCGAGCCACTGCTTCATTCATACCGTGCTCGATACAAGCAGCAGCAGGCGGGAGGTTCCCCCGCATAATGCGTGCCGCAGGCACCCTCAGTGTTTCCGCCGTCGATCCCTGCGTTCCGCAGCACCTACCGCGCCGTATCCTCGCCGATTTGCGCGATGACGTGACCGGCTCCTCAATGACAGCATCGTCAAATTCGAGGTGATTGCTGAAGGCGCCCGACTTTCCGACATGCGCTTCGGTGTATTCCTCCAGCCCGGGTCAGTAAATGCCAAGTCTGAATGGATCTGCACTCCCTTAAGGGCAATCGACGCATGGCGCGCACTACGTCGTGCGCTGACTCGTTTGCGCTACCCTCGGTACTCAATAGCGTAGCCACGGCAGTGTATGACGGCAGGAAGTTCGAGTCCGTTTCGTGAGATGGCTGGATCGCGCCTCGTCTTGGTTGTTTGGAGCGCGACTCCTCGGCCCCAAAAAGCTGCCGCGCGCCAGCGTCAGGGATCGACGTAGTCGACGCCGATGCGGGATTGATGCTGCCCCGCCGCCATCAGGAAGCGTGTCGCGAACGCACTCCTTAACTGTGCAACAATTTCGAGGACAAAAGGCGCGTCTGCTTGCGCCGCCTCGCCCGGAAGTTCGGGCAGAGCTTCGATGTCCAACGCATTTGCATTTTCCCCGACCGGAGCGGGGATCTCCTGCGCTGGTGCTGCAGCCTCGGGGGCGGCTGCGGCTGGGAATCCCTGCGCCGCGGAGGCAGCGCGAAGGCCAGCCTCAGTAGCGAACCAACCGCTGGTGGTTGCACGCCCGCCGTCGCGGCTTACCCTCGTGCCGCCGGGAAGGACGAGCATCGTCAATGCCGGCTGCCGTCCCTTCTTGTCGAGCGCACGCAAGATCGTGATCTCACGCGTGCTTCCGACCACGACAAATTCCCCAGGCGTGAACCTTTCGGGCGGTGCCCCGGTCTTCTCCAGCTTGATTAGCTGGACGACGATCGGCCCGTCCTCGCGCGGGACGAGGTCACATGCCGGTGACGCGCACAGCCAAAAGGCGTCATCCGCGTCCCGCAGGACGGTTCCCGTCGTAACGTGACCGCCCCTGAAGGCATCCGATACCATGAAGGCATTTACGGCCGGCACGACCTTCTGCTGCCAATCGATGCTTCGATCCGCCGCGATATGTGCCAGCTCGCGGGCACGGATACGTCGGGCGCTCTCGCCGGCCGGCGCCGTGCCAAGCGTCGTGGAAAGCCGGGCGCTGAGAAGATCGTTGGCGGTCCTGGATATACCGTCGTGGGTCGCAAGCCGCCGCCTGATGATGTCTACGAAGCGGTCGATCAGACTTTGTGCCGAGCCCTCGATATCCGACGGCGACAATACTCCGCTTGCGGCCTCGTCGCTCTCCAAGAGATAAAGTCCGAGCCCGAGTGACAGGTCATCGTCCAGCCAGTTCTCGTGATGCGCGACGGCCTCCAACTCCAGCGCATTCTGGATTTCGGACAGAATCAGGCGGTAAATGTTCGGCTTCCACGCACGCAGCGCCGAACCCAGCCGCCCCCAAACGTATTCTCCCTCGTCCTCCTCGGAACTCGATGGCAGCTTCTGGACGATCGCTACGAAGCAGCTTCCGCAATGCACCCACATAGGCTGGTCGGGCCCGATGTTCAGACCGAGAGGAAGCTCACTTGCATCAGGCTCATAGTCGTCAACGAGGGTCGCGATCCATTGCCGGGCAACATAATCAGCCAAACTCTTGAGGTTGGAGAGATGGATTCCGGCGGTCTGCATGGACTGGCGCAGGTCGTTGTTCCAGCCGATCTTGCCGTCGGTCAAATAGTCACGCAGCCCCGGTGCGTCGATTTCATAAAAGCGCTCCTCTGCAAGGATATCCTCGGCCGCTTCGAGAATTTCCGGAGACGGCGCCGTGTCGTCCTGAACCGGGGCAAGCCCGCGCATTGCGGTCGCCACAGTCAGCGCCGTGTTGGCGTTAGCCTCGGCGGTATACAGCACCACCAGATTGAAGTGCGACGACACCGCGAGATGGCGCAGAATCTTGAGCGCCGTCTTCGATCCGGCTGCACCGAGCTGGTAATCAAGGAGAATTAGGTCGCTCTTTCGCGCCTTATCGAGAAGATGCACGTCCATGTCGTCCGGGACGCGCCAGTTCTGGATATCGCAGATGAGACCCTTGGCGTGCATGAAGCCATATATGTGCTTTGCGCGCGCGATCTCGCTGAACTCTTCGTCAGTGGCATCGCTCATCCGGAGATAGTCCGGAAACTGATCATCGATCAGGACGGCGGTGCGGATTGCGTCGTCGCGAAAGCTCCTTTCGACCGCATCGGCAAAGCGCGCCTCGAACGCTTCAAGCTCCACCTTCCAGCCCCCTCATCTCAATTATGAAGTTTGCGCCGGGCAGAATGTGCGGATCTTCCTCGGTCGCGTAACGGATCGCATGGCGGCCAGCCTCAAGGTTCACCCGGGACAGATACAGTCCGACGCCGCGACCGGAAGAGCGGCGCGTGTAGAACAGCTGAAAAAGACGCCAGACGTCATCCCGGTCGATACCGGGGCCGGTGTCACCGACAACGATCTTGCCATCGACAAAATCGAAGCGGATCACTCGCTCTTCCGACCGTCCGACCCAATAAACGGCGTTGTTCACGAGGTTGATGAACACCGGGTAGATGCGTGATTTGAGTTCGGTGAAGCGGATCGAGTCGAAAGCTGGCGTACTCTCAAGCCGGATGCCCCCGTCCGTGAAGACCGGCCCGAAGAAATCGCGGACATAATCAACGATAGCCTTGCCGGTGATCGTCTCTCGCAACCGGGCGCCGGCCAGTTGGAGAGGTGAGAGGAAGCGTAGCTTTTCGGTGAGTGACCGATGCGCGTCCATCGCCCGGGTGAAGGCCAGCGTCTTCTTGGCCGTGTCCGGCAGCTTCTCCAAGTTACGGCTCACCTCACTGTCGAGCGCTTCAAGCTCATGTCCGATGATCTCGACCGTGATTCCGAGCTGTGCGACCGCGTTCAGGTCACGAACCCGGCGATCGAGTTCTTCCCGATCCTCGTCAATCGTGGCGAGCGCCATCTCCGCGTCCACGCCTTCGATTATGGTCCGGATATTACGGACAATCGGCCGGTACCGGTCGTTGAATTCGTCTTCCAGCTCGCGCCGCACCGTTTCCAACAGGCCGAGAAGATCGTTCAGATCGGTGTCTTGCGACAGCTTGCGCAACAGGGGAGTCGTCGCTCGCTCGTATCGCGTCCGGTCGTCCTCAAGATTGGATGTCCAATTGGATGTGATCGCCTTGATACCCTCACGGATGTCACCTTGGAACCCCGAGAGAAGTTCGTTCAGTGCTTTCTCGTGCCGATCCCTGGCGGCTGCAGCGACCTCACGAGGCGAAGACGCACCGACCGTGGCCTCCATCTCGCGGAGCGCTTGGTCGGACAGCAGGATAAGATCGCTGGCTTCATCCAGTTCGTCCCTGAACGTTCGGTAGCGCGATTCAGCGTCGCCCAACGTGTTCGGGACGTCGAGAGGCGTCAGCGCGGCTAATTCCGCGCGAGCCAACTCGACCTCGGCGCGCATCATCGCGACCGTGTCCTTCGAAGCCGGCTGTTTCACATCTTCCAATCGTGAAGAGATGCTCTTCGCTCGCTCAGCCAATTGCGGCATGCGTTTGATCGCGTCGGCGAGGTAAGTCCTGAATTCGCCCCGCCGACGTTTACGCGCCTGCTCGGCCGCCTTGCGACCCTTGATGTTTCGCTTCTTGGTCTCCGCGATGCGCTCTTCGCGTTCCGGAGAGTCTGTTCCGAAATAATCTCTGGCCAGTTTGATGAGCAGGGCCTGGACGAGGAGACGAAGCTCGCGGCTCGCTCGGTTCTCGACCAGGCCTTCGCGGCCAGCCTTGTCCTTTAGCGCGGGATTTCCGGCGCGCGTGAAGGCAAGTCGTCCGAAACTCCGTCGGTGGGCCCAAAAGTAGCGTCCAGCGTGCTTCTGGCGAGTTTCTTCCAGTGAAAAGAAGTCGGCGTCGGCTGAGCCGTATGGCATCACGCGCAAGCCGTCGCGATACACCCGAACCCCACCGTACCGGTCGACGAGTTCCATTAGATCCTGATGCCGCTTGGCATTGTGCGTTGAGGCCATCGCGACCTGCTCGAACGTACCGATCGCAAATGCAAAGGGACCCGGCCGATCCGATCTTGCCGGGGGCAACGACCGCGGGGGCGGAATGATGCGTTCGCCTAAATCCTCACCGAACGCCCGGATTTTGCCGCGGAAAACTCCGGCCTCGTCGAAGGCGCCCTCGACGCTATGTTCAAGTTCTCGGAAATCGGAGAGATCGAACACATCCGAGGAAGCAAGGATACGACGCGGAACATCTCCATGATAGGCGAGAACCTCATAATCGAACACGACCGGCGCAGCCGACAGCGTGTCGGTGAAGCCGGTCAAAATATCCTTGAGCCTTTGCTTGACCTCCTTCGCTTCATCGTCGTCCGGCGCGGAGCCAAGCCAGACCGACAGTTCATGGTGGGCACCAAGTAGATACAGTGCGGTACCATGTGAGGCCAAATCCGCGAAGACGGGCCACTCTTCGAGGTGTCGGGCGGAAATCGGCATCTCCGACCAGAAGTCGATCATGGCCTCTGCGGTCGATCGTGCACCCGCCGCCTGTTCGGCGGCGGTGTAACGCTGCCAATCGGGTGACAGGATCAAGTCGCCTGTGGCAGATCTCTCCCCGAGATTGTCGAGTATCGCCGTTGCCATCGCCCGCAGCCCAACGGCCACTTCGCCGCGCTTGCCGAATGTACGTACAGGCAATGTGATCTGATCAAGTGACAGGAACGGGTTTTCGAAAAGGCGCCAATCGACCAGAACCGCCGAAATCGGACCATCTGCCTGTTGTGACAAAACAAGAGTCGCCGGCGCGAGAAAAGCGGCCGACAGACGTCCGATTCCTTTTTCGCCCTGCCGCTCGCGTGCGGAGCCGGTGAAATCGGCCGGTGGCGCCGGCGGTGGGCCATCAATCTTTGATTCGGTACCGATGACGAGCCACTTCTCGACGAAATCCTGCGCCGACATGCCGATACCGTCGTCGAAGACTGCGGCAACGGCCGGGTCACCGTCGAAGATATTGAGCGATACCTGTGTCGCGTAGGCATCCCACGCATTCTTCCAAAGCTCGCTGACCGCCGTCGGAGCGTCGGCGATCTGACCGCGCCCGAGATGATCGATCGTTCGCGCACGCGTTCGGAAGGAAACGTTCTCCGCAGCCCGTTCCAGCGACCGGCCGGTTTGATCCGTATCGGTCATGGTTTGTGGGGCCACCCGTTGCTATAACCGCAGCATGGCGGACCATATGACACCGGAACAGCGTTCGCGCGCAATGTCACGCGTCGGCGGCAAGGATACGGCGCCCGAATTATATGTTCGACGCGCGTTGCATGCCGTCGGGCTCCGCTTTCGCCTTCATCGTCGCGACCTTCCCGGAAAGCCCGATATGGTCCTCCCGCGGCATCGCACCGTCGTCTTGGTCCATGGATGCTTTTGGCATGGCCATGACTGCCCGCGAGGTGCTCGGCCTCAATCAAACCAGGAGTTTTGGGCGGCGAAGCTCGATCGCAACATCGACCGCGATCACAGCACGCGAATACGCCTGGAAGCGCTCGGTTGGCACGTCGAAACAGTATGGGAATGTGCGCTCGACCTTGGAGTGGAGCGGATAGTGCGCCGACTTCAGCCATCGGCCGACACAAGGGCGTCAGAGAGATAACGCGAAAAATATTCGGCCAGCCTGGGCGGCACTGCGTTGCCGATCATGCGCGCGACCGGTTCGATCATGTCGGTTGGATAGAAGACATAGTCCTGCGGGAAAGACTGGAGGATTGCGGCTTCCCTCAGCGAAATTCCGCGCACCTGACTCGTGTCAAAATGGCCGAAGCGTCCATTCGAGATGCTATGGCATTTCGTCGTAATCGTGGGAGACGGTCGATCCGGGTCCATTCGCGTATAGACATCGGTAAAGCAACGCACCTTGAGCTTCGCGTTCACCTTCCGGTGGCACGCCAGCGAGAGGTCGCCGTGAGGGGTGTTGTCGAGATAGACATTTGACTCGCCGGGTTTAGCCGAAGCCAGACGCTTCAAGTTGAGGTCGCTCAGAGTCCGGGTCTTGTGGTTCGGGATTGTTGCGTGCTGCGCCCCGGCGGGAAGCGACGGCAGATGACCGATTGCCGAACGGACCGATCGGACCGCAGCCGCCGTGTCCTCGAGAGGGACCACCAGATCACCGTCGTGGCCCGGCTCCAGAAACTCCGGCCGCGCCAGCTCCCGTGGAGCAGCAATGAGGATCGAACGACGGCGAAACTGCGGAACGCCGAAATCGGACGTGCAGACGACATTCGAGCCGGTCGCATAACCAAGCTTCCTGAGCTGACTACGAAAATCGTTCCAGACGCCACCATATTTCGGATCGCCGATGCCTTGGACGTTTTCCGACAGGATCATCTCCGGGCGAAACCGCGCAACAAATTTTGCCGCTTCACGCAGCAGATTGCTATCGCGTTCGCGACCTTCCTTCCGGGCGTTGCTGAGTTCCTTGCGGGAAAGCTTTGTGAAGGGCTGGCATGGCGCGCAGATCGCGAACATGAGAGGCGCACCGGGTGCTTCCGCCCTATATTTCTCGATCAGCTTCTCAAGATCGTCGAACAGTTCTGCCTGCTCGCCATCCGGATAGGCATCGGTTGCGGGGAAGATATCCCGCCTGATGAACCGCGGGGTCGAGAAATCAATGGTCGTATTGGGATTGTTCTCGACATAGGTCTGCCGGCAGCGATTGTCCTTATCGACACCGGCGATGACGTAGCCCCCAGCATCGATCAGACCGCGCGTGGTCCCGCCCGCACCGCAGAAAAAATCGACCGCCAAGAACGCGGGCCGCTGCCGACGCGCGGCGCTCATGGACGGTGCGGTCATGAGTTTTTCGTCGGCTTCGTGGACGCGGCAAGTGTCCGAATTGCGGTTACCTCGGCGGGTGAGAATATCCGCCAACCATTCCGGTCGCGCCGCTGCGCATCCTTAACTTTGCCGTCTTTAATCCACCGAAGAAGGGTCGGTTTCGAGATGCCGGCCGCCGCCGCCGTCTCGGCAATGTGTAGATCGCCAGTTTCGCTCATGCCGCCCTCCCGACTGCCTTCAACTATACTCAACCATGGTCAACGTCAACACGACGTTAAGTTCCGGTTGTGAGTCAGGTTGTGGCCGAGTGTAGGGCTCCGGGCCTTGACGGTCCTTTGAGAGCCGATCAACCTAGCCACGACGGTCTGCCCAAAATGATGAATTTCGGCTTGCGGGGGGCAACGATCTGTCGGGTTCTCGTCCTTTTTGTTCATCTTTTCATGCGGAAAGTAGCGCCGAACAGCATGTAGCGGCGGCCTATTTCGCTGTTTGGCGGCTTATGACGGTTCTAGCGTAGTAGTAGCGGCGATTCATACTCATCGCTTTCGTCCTGCTTGGGGCACCATAACCCATAATCGACCTTCAGACGCGTAACGGCTCCGGCGGAACCCGCATGGCAGGCCGTGCATTGCATTCGCATTCCGCTATGGAGGTTTGCAGATGGTGCAACGCGCCTATTGGAAGGGTCAGATCCGCCTCGCACTGGTGTCGATCCCGGTCGAAATCTATCCGGCAACCAAATCGGGGGCCAGCGTCAGCTTTCGCCAGATCCACGAACCGAGCGGCAAGCCGGTCAAATATGAAAAGGTCGTGCCCGGCATCGGCGCCATCGATACCGATGATATCGTTAAGGGCTATGAGGTGTCTAAGGGCCAGTATGTCCTGCTCGACGAAGAAGAGATTGAGGCGGTCAAGCTGGAGAGCAAGCGGACGCTCGAGCTTGTCCAATTCGTCGACGCGAGCGACATCGACATCCTCTATTATGAAAAGCCCTATTATGTTGTCCCCGCCGACGATCTGGCCGAGGAAGCCTATATCGTCCTGCGCGAAGCGCTGCGGCGAACGAAGAAGGTGGGGCTGGGACAGCTTGCGCTGCGCGGTCAGGAACAGCTCGTTGGGCTGCGTCCCTGCGGCAAGGGGCTGGTGCTCGAAGTGCTGCGCTATGCCGAGGAAGTGAACAAGGCGGCCAGCTATTTCCGCGACGTGTCCGCGAGCAAGCCCGACGCCGACCTTCTCGATCTCGCCGAAACGCTGATCGACAAGAAGAGCGGCAAGTTCGACGCCGCCGACTATCACAATCACTATGTCGATGCGCTGAAGCGCGTCATCGCCAAGAAAACGAAAGCCAAGGGCAAGCGCGTGCTCGAGGATGTCGGGGAACCCGCCGATGTGCGCGAAGGATCGAATGTCATTGATCTGATGGCGGCGCTCAAGGCGTCGGTCGACGGCAAGAAAACGGCCGCCGCTGCGACGAAGAAGAAGGCGCCCGCCAAAAAGGCGCCGGCGAAAAAGCGGGCATAGTCTCGTGAGCGCCGGATTGCCCTCGGCTATTGTGTGCCCCTGCGAAGGCAGGGGTCCATCATCCGGCCTCGCGCCATTTTCCTACGGTTCGGCTCGCGTCGCCTGCATCGGTGATGGGCCCCTGCCTTCGCAGGGGCGCAGACAAGGTAGAACGCGATGACCCGTGCCGACCCTCTCGCCCAATATAACAAGAAGCGCGATTTCAAGCGGACGTCCGAACCCGCGGGCAAGGTTGCGAAGGGGGGCGGCAATCGCTTCATCGTCCAGAAACACGACGCGACGCGCCTCCATTACGACTTCCGGCTCGAAGTTGATGGCGTGCTGAAAAGCTGGGCGGTCACCAAGGGGCCGAGCGCGAACCCCGACGACAAGCGGCTCGCGGTGCGCACCGAAGATCATCCGATGGCCTATGCCGATTTCGAGGGGGTGATCCCCAAGGGCGAATATGGCGGCGGTTCGGTGATGCTGTGGGATCGCGGCACCTGGGCGCCGGTCGCGGGAAAGAGCGCGAAGGATCTGGAAAAGGGCCATCTTCACTTCACCCTCGACGGCGAGCGGATGAAGGGCGAATGGCTGCTCGTCCGCATGAAGCCCCGCGCCGGCGAAAAGCGCGAAAACTGGCTGCTCCGCAAGATCGACGACGCCTATGCGGGCGGCAGCGACGACTTGACCGGCCGATACCTCACCAGCGTCCTCACCGATCGCCCGATGGCCGAGATCGCGGGCGACGAGGACGGCGAGCAATCCCTGAAGGGCGCAAAGGGCGAAGCGTTCGCGAAGAAGATGGCGGCAGCGGCGGCGCACAATCGCAAGGTCACCAAAGGCTCAAAAGTCGGCACCAAGCCGCCCAAATTCCGCAAGCTGCAGCTCGCGACGCTCGTCGACAGCGTGCCGGCCGGCAACAACTGGTTCCACGAGATCAAGTTCGACGGCTATCGCGCGCTCGTCGCCGCGGCGGGGGATCAGGTCGTCGTCTATACGCGCAGCGGGCTCGACTGGACCGACAAGTTCGCCCCGCTCGCCCGCCATATCGCCGCGCTGAACCTGCCGCCGTGCCTGATCGACGGCGAGATCGTCGCCTATGGCAAGGACGGCAACCCCGACTTCTCCTCGCTCCAGGCGGTCCTGAAGCGCGGCCATGGCGCGCAGGACGAGGCGACCGACCTCCACTTCTTCGCCTTCGACCTGCTCGAAGAGAACGGCAAGCCGCTCACCGCGCTCGGCAATCTCGAACGCAAGGAACGTCTCGAGGCGCTGCTCCGCGATGCAGCGCCGCCGATTGCGGTCGCCGATCATGTCATCGGCGCGGGCGAAAAGCTCTATGAGGCGATGTGCGGCGCAGGGCAGGAGGGCATCATCGCCAAGCGCGCCGATGCACCCTATGCCGGCCGCCGGTCGAAAAACTGGATGAAGGTCAAATGCACCCGTCGCCAGGAATTCATCATCGTCGGCTGGAAGGAGAGTTCGGCGAAGACACGTCCCTTCGCCTCGCTAATCCTCGCGCAGCGCGAAAAGGGCGAACTCGTCTATAAGGGCAATGTCGGCACCGGCTTCGATGCCGATACGATGGCGATGCTCGCCGCGAAATTCGCGGGCCGCGCGCGCAAGACTGCGCCGGTCGATGTCGACAAGGCGGCGGCGCGCAAGGTCCATTGGGTAAGGCCCGACCTTGTCGCCGAGATCGCCTTCGCCGAATATACCGCCGGCGGCTCGGTCCGCCACGCGAGCTTCGTCGGGCTGCGCGCCGACAAGGAGGCGAAGGACGTGAAACCCGAAACCAAGGCCAAGGCTCCCGGCCCGGTCAGCGACGTGAAGATCAGCAGCCGCGAGCGCGTCATCTTCCCCGAGGCAAAAGCGACGAAGGGCGACCTCGCCGACTATTATGCCGCGGTGGCGCCGGTCATGCTCCCGCACCTCGCGCGCCGCCCGGTCAGCCTCGTCCGCTGCCCGCAGGGGCGCGCGAAGCAATGCTTTTTCCAGAAGCATGATTCGGGCAGCTTCGGCCCGCACGTCTACCACGTTCCGATCGAAGAGAAGGACGGCGGCGTTGAGGATTATCTCTATGTCGAGGATACGGACGGCATCCTCGCCTGCGTCCAGATGGGGACGATCGAATTTCACGGCTGGGGCAGCCACGTCGATACGCTCGAACAGCCCGACCGTATGGTCTTCGACCTCGACCCCGACGAAGGGCTCGACTTCGCCGACGTCAAAAAGGCCGCGGCGGATTTGAAGCGCCAACTCGCCGACATCGGCCTCGTCAGCTTCGCGATGCTCTCGGGCGGCAAGGGCGTCCATGTCGTCGTGCCGCTCGATCCGGGGCACAGCTGGGACGCGCACAAGGATTTTGCGAAGCGCTTTGCCGAGGCGATGAGCCTTGCCGAACCCGATCGTTTCGTCGCGACGATGAGCAAGGCAAAGCGCAAGGGAAAGATCTTCATCGACTGGCTGCGCAACCAGCGCGGCAGCACCGCGATCATGCCCTATTCGGCGCGCGCGCGGACGGGGGCGCCGGTGGCGGTTCCCGTCGATTGGGACGGGCTGGCCGCCATCGACAGCGCGCGCCACTGGACGATCGCAGATGCCCGCACCTTGCTCGATCGCGCCGCGAGCCCCACGCTGAAGGGATGGGGATTTGCGCGGCAGACGCTGCCCGCGATCTGACCCCGCATCGGCGCTGCGATCCTCCCGCTTTCGAGGCCCGCAAAATAACGATGCTTAGCCATTTAATGTTGCAATTCTGGCACCGTTAAAATGGGGAAAATGTGCAAATTATTCATAATCGGGATGCATGCTTATCGGGTGGTTCGGTCAACTTGTTGAAAGCAGGTTAACCTAACTCGGGACATGTTTGAATATTTTGCAGAATTCGGATATTCTTGCCCGACTAGGCGTGAATATTCTCCGTTAGTTCGATGCCATTTCCTTCCATCGGGATGGCATTGTGGATCAGGAGGATGGAATGATCGAACCCCGCTTTTCGGGCACGGCGCACGAACCCAGGGCCGCGACCGATGGCGATCGTCGTGGGGGGGACCGTTACCGGACGGTCTGGCGGATCGCAAAAGTCGTGCGCGACAATGATGTCGGGCTGTGGCGCGTGCGCAATATTTCCGATCGCGGCATGCAGCTTGCGGCCGACGTTCCCGTCCATGTCGACGAAAATCTGGACATCTATCTGTCCGACAGTGTCGTGCTGAAGGGCAAGATCGTATGGGCCGACGGTGGCCGCTGCGGCGTCGCCTTTCACGAGGAGATCGACGGCGCCGGCGTGCTCAAACAGCTTGCTGCCGAACAGCGCGCTTATGGCTATCGCGCCCCGCGCATCCCGCTCCACTCGCGCGCCAAGGCGCAGGTCGATGGGGTCGAAAGCATCATCGAGCTTGTCGACATGTCGCAAAGCGGCGCGGGCTTCGTCCATGGCGGACATCTTGAGGTCGGGCGCCATCTGCACCTGACGCTGGCCGACGGGCTGGAGCGCAAGGCGATCGTGCGATGGGCGCGCGGCGGCCGCGGGGGACTGTGGTTTACCGAACCGCTGAACCGCGTCGATCTGGAAAGCATTCGCCGCTTCGAGGGCTGAACCGTTCAGGCGATCGCCTTTGCCGTGCCGTCGCGGACGATCTTCGCCCAAGGGTTGAGATCGGCTTCGGCAACCTTGACCAGCCGGTTGTGGTCGCGGTGCCGGAAAGGCTCGTCGCGGCCATGCACCATCAGCATCGTGTCGGAGACATAGCTCCACGATCCGTCAGCATGGAATTCGACGTCGAGCTGATAGCTGTCGGTACGGAACGCCGCTTCCAGAAACGCGGTCGAGCAGATGCCATATTCGGTCTGGCCGCGCTCGGCGCGGACCGACAGCTTGCGCGCATCGGGCACCGCGTGCCCCGCCGCAATCGCGATCTGGCCGCGCGGGATCGCCAGCGTCTGCAGGATCAGCCCGGTCGCCGGTTCGTAGAGCCAGTAACCGACCTGGTCATGGAAGGTGATATCCTCTTCGGGCGTGTTGATGTGCAGATGGTAGCGCAGGCCATAGAATAGCTGCGGCCCGTTCGCTTGCGGGTCGATCGGCTGCATTTCGACCCGTTCGTAATAGTTGCGGGTTTCGGGGCCGTCGGCCTTCGGATTGACATCGACGCCGCGCTTTCCTTCCCAGATACCGGCGAAGTGGCGCAGCGGGCCGAGATTGGCGAGCGTGTCGGGATCGACATTCTCGGGCTCGGTGAAGATGTCGTTCGGCACGTCCATGCGTTATCCCCCAATCCGCGCGGTCAGATGTCCTCGGCCAGCCGTCCGTAAAGCTGGGGCCGGCGGTCGCGGAAAAAGCCCATGCCCGCACGATGCTTCGCCGCGCGGTCGAGATCGATCGTTTCGACCAGCACCCCCGTTTCGGCGGCGCCGAACGCCTGCGTCAGATCGCCCCATTCGTCGGTTATGAAGCTGTGGCCATAGAAATTCGCGTCACCCTCTGCGCCGATGCGGTTGGCGGCGATCACCGGCATGCAGTTCGACACCGCATGACCCTGCATCGCGCGGCGCCACATGTGGCGGGTGTCGAGGTCGGCGTCATAGGGCTCGCTGCCGATCGCGGTCGGGTAGAAAAGCAGTTCGGCGCCCATCAGCGCCATCGCACGCGCGCATTCGGGATACCATTGGTCCCAACACACCCCGACGCCGATGCGGGTGCCAAAGACGTCCCACACCTTGAACCCCGTGTTGCCGGGGCGGAAATAATATTTCTCTTCATAGCCCGGCCCATCGGGGATGTGGCTTTTGCGATAGATACCCATGATCGCGCCATCGGGGCCGATCATTGCGAGCGTGTTGTAATAATGCGGCCCGTCCTTCTCGAAGAAGCTGGTCGGGATCGCGACCTTCAGCTTCGCGGCGAGCGCCTGCATCGCCTTGACGCTCGGATGCTCGGCGGTCGGGTGGGCGCTAGCGAACAGCGCCTCTTCTTCGACCTGGCAGAAATAGGGGCCTTCAAACAGCTCGGGCGGCAGGATGACCTGCGCGCCCTTGGCCGCCGCCTCCTCGACGAGCGCCGTGACCGCGTCGATATTGGGTTGCACGGGTCCGGGAAGGGGGAGCTGGAGCGCGGCGACGGTGATGGTACGGGTCATGAGGCGGATATAAGCAAGCCAGCGCATCTTGCCACCGCAAAAGCGGATGAGCCGTTGGCGTTGTTAGGATCGGGGGGCGTCGGCTAGCGACCGATGGCGGTCATTGGGCCATCAAAGCTGTGACGCGTCCCACGGCGACAGCCGTAAAGGTTCTCTTTGTTGCACGATCGTCGAAGCCGCTTCCTGCCTTAACGTTGCCGCGTCCGATGCGAGGTTGGACATGCGCTCGGCCTTTAGATGAAGCACCGATGTTCGATCCCCGGGGCCATTCAACACACGCCCGAACATTTCGGCTGCTTCATCGTTACGCCCGACTAGCCCTGCTGCGACCCCGGCGTTGTAGAGCATCCAACTTGGGTGCGCCGGTGCCTGTCGCGCTTCGGTCCGTGCCTGTTCCAGGAGAATCTCGGCCGTATCGGGTAGGGAACTAAACATTGCCGCAAGTCGCCGTGCTCCATCGGCCGCTCGGTCGGCGAGGCGCGCGACTGCCACCGCAAATTGTTCGTCCGATAAGTATTCCTCGAAGCCTTCCAAGCGTCCGCCGAAGTCGAAGCTGATCGGCGCAACGTCCATCCCAAGCCAGTGTGCTCCGACGTTAAGATAGCTGCCCTTGCTCCAAGAGCTTGGCTGGAACTCGACAACAGTGAGCCACCAAGAATGATCGAAGAACCATAAGCGCGATTGCCCTTTGCGCTGAAAGCCTAAGGGCCTCAGCGCCGCTGTTGCGGCGTTGGCAATGATCTTGTCGTGTGGGCCCGGTATTCGTCCTCCGCGCCAAAACCTATTCGCGCTTTCGTCGGTTTCCTACCCCAACACCGACGCTTGCACCACCATCCGTGCCCACGCGTCGCCTCACGCCGGCACCTGCTGGCTCGAGCAATGGAAGCTGCCGCCGCCGGCTATGATTCCGCGCGCTGGAACGCCGACCGCGCGGCGATCGGGGAACAGCGCCGCGAGCGCCTCGACCGCCGCAGCATCGTTGGCGACGCCATAGGCCGGGACGACAACAACCGTGTTGCCGATGTAGAAGTTCATATAGCTCGCCGCGACGATCTCGCCGTCCATCTCGACCCGGCCGGGCGAGGGGATGTCGACAATCTCGATGCCGCCGAACGCCGCGGCGCGCGCGCGCGCATCCTCGTAAATGTCGGCGTTGGGGTCGTCACTGCCCGGCGCCACGGGCAAGGCGAGCCGTCCTTCGCCCACGAAGCGGGCGAGATTGTCGACATGGCCGTCGGTATGATCGCCGACCAGCCCCTTGCCGAGCCACAGCAGGCGGTCGATGCCGAGCGACTGGTGCAGCCTTACGGCAATGTCCGCGCGCGTCAGCGACGGGTTGCGGTTGATGTTGAGCAGGCATTCCTCGGTCGTGACGCAAAGCCCGGTGCCGTCGACGTCGATCCCGCCGCCTTCGAGCACCCAATCCTGCTCATCGACGGGCAGGCCACTTTCCGCCGCGAGCGCCGCGCCGACTTCCTGATCGCCCGGCATGACGAATTTCTCGCCCCACCAGTTGAAACGAAAGTTGCGCGCGCGCCTTTTCAGGCCCGTTCCCACAATGATCGGCCCCGTGTCGCGCAGCCAGATGTCGCCGAGCGGCTGCACCAGGATGCGCACCCCGGGATCGACGAGAGCCGCAGCAATCTGCGCCTGTCGCTCGTCATTGACGACCAGCCGCACCTCCTCGCCGCGGCCGCCGTCGTGGACAACGTTGGCAAAAGCAGCGACATCGGCACGCGCCGCATCGATTTGCCCCGCCCACTCGTCATCGAGGTGCGGAAAGCCGATCCACACTGCGGCGTGCGGCGCCCATTCGGCGGGCATGGGGAGCGTCATGGGCGCCGCCTCGCTTATTTGCCTTCGCGCGATTTGTCGCGCGCGGCGCGGAACTCGTCGCCTTCGTTCCAGTTGGGCCAGCTATCGGTCGATGCGAGCATCCGGCCCGCGGCATAATAGAGGCGGAGATCGGCGAGCATGCCGTCCCAATTCTTTATCGCCGCATATTCGTCGCCGGGCGCGTGGTAGCGGTTCTTCTCATAATCCTCGGCGGCCTTCTTGCCGGCGTCCTTGCCGCCCGCGACCAGATCTTCGCCGGCGCCGAAGTTGAAGAAGGGCACGCCGCGCTTGGCGAAGCTGAAGTGATCCGAGCGATAGTAGAAGCCCTTTTCGGGGGTCGGTTCATCGACAATCGTCACCTTCGCCGCCTTGGCGATCTTTTCCAGATAGGCGTCGAGCTGCGACTTGCCGCGGCCGACGACGACGATGTCCTTCGCGGGCCCATTGGGGTTGAGCGCGTCCATATTCACGCCGCCCACCGTCTGCGCGAGCGGGAACACCGGGTTCGCGGCATAATATTCCGATCCGAGCAGACCCGATTCCTCCGCCGTCACTGCCAGGAAAACGATGCTGCGATCGGGCGCGCCCGCCTTCTGATAGGCCTGCGCCAGCGTCACCAGCGCGGCGGTGCCGGTCGCATTATCGACGGCGCCGTTGCAGATATCGTCGCCGTTCACCGGGGTGCAGCGGCCAAGATGGTCCCAATGCGCGGTGTAGAGCACATATTCGTCGGGCCGCTTCTTGCCGGGCAGAATGCCGATGATGTTATGCGACAGCTTCTTGGAAATCTGATTGTCGAAGCTGAGCGACGCCTTGACGCCGGTGAGCGGAACGGCCTTGAAACCCTTCTTGCCCGCCGCTTCGCGCAGCGCGTCGAAGTCCTGCCCGGCGCTCGCGAACAATTCCTTCGCCTTGTCGAACTGGATCCAGCCGTTGGCGGCAGTCTGATCGGCGCCGCCATCCTTCTTTTCGGCGAGATATTGGGTGCCGGTGTTGCTGCTTTCCACGACGTTCCAGCCATAAGCGGCGGGTTCGGTGTCGTGGACGATCAGCGCGGCGGCGGCGCCCTGACGCGCCGCTTCTTCATATTTGTAGCTCCAGCGGCCGTAATAGGTCATCGCGCGGCCGTTGAATTCGCCTTTGGCTTCCGGGGTTTGCCAGTCGGGGTCGTTGACGAGGATGACCACCGTCTTGCCCTTCACATCGAGCCCGGCATAATCGTTCCAGCCCTTTTCAGGCGCGTTGATGCCATAGCCGACGAAGACGACGTCGCTGTCCTTGATTTCGGTTTTCGGCTGCACACGATAGCTGAACGCGACATAATCCTTCGCATATTGCAGCGTGACCGGCGCCTTGCCGCCGGTGAAGCGCAGCGGCGTCGCATTCTTTGCGGTGATCTCGACCAGCGGGACTTCCTGCGTCCACTGGCCGTTGTTGCCGGGCTTCAGCCCCGCCGCCGCGAACTGGCTCGTCAGATAGGCGATCGTTTTTTCCTCGCCCTTCGTTCCGGGCGCGCGGCCTTCATAGGCATCCGACGACAATTCCTTGGTCACATCCTGCAAAGTCTGGAGCGACAAGTCGGGGAACTGGACATCGGGCAAGACGGCAACCGCGTCGGCCGCCGTGGCGCCGGTCGTCGGCGCATCGGCGTTGCACCCGGCAACGCCGAGCAGAACCGCAAGAGCTGCGGTGGTTCGGGGGAAGCGAAGCATGGAATTTCCTTGGATTTTCGTGTTCGACGAGGGGGCTTTTGCCAGCCGGGCCGCCCCGATGCAAGAAGGGCGGCCCTTTCGGACCGCCCCCTTGATGTCGCTTCGGTGGAAACCGGATCAGCGCGAATAGAATTCGACGACCAGATTGGGTTCCATCTTCACCGGATAGGGCACTTCGTCGAGCGTCGGCACGCGGACGAAGGTCGCCTTGGTGCCGTCGAGCGCCAGATATTCGGGCAGGTCGCGCTCGGGCAAGCTCTGCGCTTCGGCGACCAGCGCCATTTCCTGCGCCTTCTTGCCGAGGGTGACTTCGTCGCCCGGCTTCACGAGGCGGCTCGCGATGTTGCACTTCACGCCGTTCACATAGACGTGACCGTGGCTGACGAGCTGGCGCGCCGAGAAGATCGTCGGCGCGAACTTGGCGCGATAGACGAGCGCGTCGAGGCGGCGTTCAAGCAGGCCGATCAGATTCTGGCCGGTGTCGCCCTTCATACGCGCGGCTTCGATATAGTTCTTCTTGAACTGCTTTTCGGTGATGTCGCCGTAATAGCCCTTGAGCTTCTGCTTGGCGCGGAGCTGGATGCCGAAGTCCGACATCTTGCCCTTGCGGCGCTGACCGTGCTGGCCGGGGCCATATTCGCGGCGGTTGACCGGGCTCTTCGGGCGACCCCAGATGTTTTCGCCCATCCGGCGGTCGAGTTTATACTTGGCGCTCTGGCGCTTCGACATTTGCGTCTCCAATTTGCTGTGTGCCGAAGGATCTCGGCGGGTCCCGGATCGCACCACAGGAACGCTGTCCTGTGCGACCGCCGCTTCACCGGGGTGCGGGGTCAATTTGCGAAGGCGCGCGGTTAGACGGTAGGCGCGGCCGAGTCAAGTCGTGCCGGACGCTGGACGGCGCGCAAAAAGGCGCTAAAGGCAGCGCGCATGACCTCTGCCAAACTTCCCGACCAATGCGAAACCATGGCCGACGTGCGCGCCGGCGTCGATCAGGTCGACCGCGAGCTTGTCGCGCTGCTGGTACGCCGGTTCGGCTATATGGACGCAGCGGCGCGGATCAAGACCGAGCGCAGCGCCGTTCGCGACGAGCCGCGCAAGGCACAGGTGCTCGACAATGTTGCGCGCGAGGCCGGAAGCGCGGGCCTCGACCCGCAGCGTATCCGCGCGGTGTGGAACGAACTGGTCGAACAGTCGATCGCCTATGAGGCCGTCCGCTGGGACCGCCTGCGCACCGACTGACCGTCGCTCAATTGGTGGCGGCGGTACCGGGCTTGTCGCCATCGGCGTGGGCATCGTCCTTTGGCGGTGCCGATTCGACGACGGTGCGGCAGATGCGCTTCGGCACCGCGCTGCCGGTGCTTTCGACCTTTTCGCAAATCTTCTTCGGCTTGGCCGACTTTGCCGGCGGAGGGGCTTCGGTTCCCGCCGCTGCAAGGGCGAGCGAAAGCATCAGGCTCATCATCTTCAGTCTACTCCCGGGGAGAGCCGCGTCGCAATTCTGCGGCGGCGGGCCAACGATGCTGCACCGCAGCACGATGCGAAGAAATTGTCAATTCCGTTGCGGCGGACGACTTACCGCGCGCGGGGCGTGCGGCCCAATATGGTCACGATCCCGTGCATCATCCGGATGTCGTTGTGCGACCAGCCGGTCTTCGTCAGCGCGGTGCGCAGCGTCCGCAGCGTTGCCTCGGTCCGTTCCTCGGGAAAGAAATAGCCGGCCTTGTCGAGGTCGCGGACGAAATGCTGGATCAACTCCTCTAGCTCGCCGTGCGGGGCGGGGGGATCGAGCGGGACGTCCGGCGGGCTGGCGAGCGCGATGCCTCCCTTGCCCCCGCTCGGGACATGCTTCGACCATTCATAGGCGAGCAGGATCACCGCCTGCGCGAGATTGAGCGACCCGAACTGGGGGTTGATCGGCACCGTGACGATGCTGTGGGCCAACGCGACGTCGTCGGTTTCCAGTCCCGAGCGCTCGGGCCCGAAGATATAGGCCGACCGTCCGGCGCTGGCATGAACCTGACTTGCCGCCTCTTCGGGCGTGAACACGGGCTTGGAAACCCCGCGCTTGCGCACGGTGGTCGCATAGATGGTCTGGCAATCGGCGACCGCATCGGCCAGCGTATTGAATACCTGCGCCTCGGCCAGCACCACGTCGGCCCCCGATGCGGCGGGCCCCGCATCGGGGTTCGGCCAGCCATCGCGCGGCGCGACGAGGCGCAGTTCGGTCAACCCGAAATTGAGCATCGCGCGCGCTGCCTTGCCGATATTCTCGCCAAGTTGGGGGCGCACGAGGACAATGACGGGGGGAGGGGCCAGATCCGTCACGGTCAGCCCTGCTTCGCTGCCTCGGTGATCGACGAGGCGAATTCCTCGAAATCCCGGGCTTCGGTGAAGTCGCGATAGACGCTGGCGAAGCGGATATAGGCGACATTGTCGAAGCCCTTGAGCGCTTCCATCACCATCGCGCCGATCTGCGTCGCCTGAACCTCGTTATCGCCCGAGGTTTCGAGCTGGCGCTGGATGCCCGACACCAGCCGTTCAATCCGCGCGCCGTCGATCGGGCGTTTGCGGCATGCGATCTGGACGCTGCGCATCAGCTTTTCGCGGTCGAAGGGTTCGCGGCGGCCGTCGGCCTTGAGGACGGCAACTTCGCGCAACTGAATCCGCTCGAAGGTGGTGAAGCGCGCGCCGCAATCCTCGCACTGGCGGCGGCGGCGGATGGCGGCGCCGTCCTCGGTCGGACGGCTGTCCTTCACCTGGCTGTCTTCATGTCCGCAATAGGGGCAGCGCATGGGTTAGCGCTTCACCCGCGTATAGAGCGCGATCGCCGCGCCCGCGAACAGGCCGACCGGCCAGGTCACGACGGGCAGCACCGCACCCGCGATCGCGCCGACGACGCCGCCGGTGATGACCGGCCGCGTCGAGGGATGATCGATCCCCTGCTTGCCCATCGCCTTGACCTCTTCGATCGTCAGTTCGACCAGCGTCGGTTCTTCGGGGTGCTGCCGCGCCATCGCCCTTATCCCTGATAGATGGGGAAGCGTTCGCACAGCGTGCGGACGCGGCCGCGGACATTCGCCTCGGCATCGGCATCGCCCTGCTCGCCCTTGTCGCGCAGCGCTTCGAGCACGTCGGCGACCATGTCGCCGATTTCCTCGAACTCGGCGATGCCGAAGCCGCGCGTCGTGCCCGCGGGCGATCCGACGCGGATGCCGCTGGTCTTGACCGGCGGCAGCGGATCGAAGGGCACGCCATTCTTGTTGCAGGTGATCGCCGAGCGTTCGAGCGCTTCGTCGGCGTCGCGGCCGGTGATGCCGAGCGGACGCAGGTCAATGAGCGCCAGATGCGTGTCGGTGCCGCCCGCGACGACATCAGCACCGCGCGCTTTCAACCGGTTAGCGAGCGCCTGCGCGTTGGCGATCGTCGCTTTCGCATAGTCCTTGAACTCGGGGCGCAGCGCCTCGCCAAAGGCGACCGCCTTGGCGGCGATGACGTGCATCAGCGGGCCGCCCTGGAGGCCGGGGAACACCGCCGAGTTGATGCGCTTCGCAATCGCCTCGTCATTGGTCAGGATCATGCCGCCGCGCGGGCCGCGCAGCGTCTTGTGCGTCGTCGTGGTGACGACATGCGCATGCTCCATCGGCGAGGGGTGGGCGCCGCCGGCGACGAGGCCCGCGAAATGCGCCATATCGACCATCAGCAGCGCGCCGACATCGTCGGCGATAGCGCGGAAGCGCGCGAAGTCGAGCGTGCGCGGATAGGCCGAGCCGCCCGCGATGATGAGCGCGGGGCGATGTTCCTTCGCCAAGGCTTCGACCTGGTCGAAATCAACCAGATGATCGTCGGCGTGCACGCCATATTGGACGGCGTTGAACCATTTGCCCGACATGGCGGGCGCCGCACCGTGGGTCAGGTGGCCGCCGGCGTCGAGGCTCATGCCGAGGATCGTGGCGCCGGGCTTGGTCAGCGCCAGCATCACCGCCCCGTTCGCCTGCGCGCCCGAGTGCGGCTGGACGTTCGCGAAGTTGCAGTCGAAAAGCTGCTTCGCGCGATCGATCGCGAGCTGTTCGACTTCATCCGACGGCGCGCAGCCCTGATAATAGCGACGCCCCGGATAGCCTTCGGCATATTTGTTGGTGAAGACCGACCCCTGCGCCTCGAGCACCGCCTTGGAGACGATGTTTTCCGAGGCGATCAGTTCGATCTGATATTGTTCGCGTTCCAGCTCATGCTTCATCGCCGCGGCGACCGCAGGGTCGGTGGCGGCGACGCCGTCGGTGAAATAGCCGGCCGATTTGATGGGCTTGTCGAGCGTGTCGGTGGTCATTGGCTGTTCTCCAGGACGGGCGGATGGGAAAGCTTGTCGACGCGGCGCGCGTGGTGGTCGCCGGCGAAGTCGGTAGTCAGGAAGGCGGTGACGCAGGCCTTGGCCATGTCGATGCCGGTCAGGCGCGCGCCCATCGCGATGACGTTCGCGTCATTATGTTCGCGGGCGAGCTTCGCCGAAAGCGGCTCGGACACCAGCGCGCAGCGGCACGCGGGGTTGCGGTTGACCGAGATCGAAATGCCGATGCCCGATCCGCACAGTGCGACGCCCTTGTCGGCGCTGCCATTGGCGACGGCATCGGCGAGGCGGTAGCCATAATCGGGATAATCGACGCTCTCGGGGCCATGGGTGCCGAGGTCGGCAACTTCATGCCCTTCGCCGCGCAGCCAGTCGGCAAGCAGCGCCTTCAGGTCGGTGGCGGCATGGTCGGATGCAATGGCGATGCGCACGGCGCGTCTCCCGCTGGGGCGTTGAGGGAATCGGATGAGCGCGCTTTAAGCGAAGCGCTGCGGATTGGCCATAAGCGGCAGCGGCTTTTTCGCCGCTATTTTGTCACAAAGCGGGTTTGACCGGCCGGCCTGCCGCCCGTAGAGCGCCGGGCATGGGCGACACGCTGCTTTCGATCGTCATGCTGGGTGCAATTGCGCTGTTGGTCGGCGCGGTCATGGTGTTTCGCAGCGGCGACCGCCGCCGCGCGCTGCTGATGATCGTCGCGGCGCTGATCATGTTCGCCAATGTCGCGATCTGGCTGGTTCCGGTGAAATGATGTCGGTCCTCCCTGTCGCGCAGCGATGGGGAGGGGGACCGCTCGCGAAGCGAGTGGTCGAGGGGCGGCGGAGTCGCGCTATTTGCCCCTCCGTCAGCCCTTCAGGCTGCCACCTCCCCATGGCTTCGCCACAGGGAGGATTTGAAGCTCAGCGGATCGGTGAATCGGGCGCGAGCCGCATGTCGAGATAATTGTCGAGAGACTTCATGAGCTGATCGAGTTCATGTTCGAAGAAATGATTAGCGCGCGGAATCTCGTCGTGGTGGATGGTGATTCCCTTTTGGGTGCGCAGCTTGTCGACGAGCTTCTGGATCGCGCCCGGCGGGACGATTTCGTCCTGGCCGCCAGCAACGATGATACCCGACGACGGGCAGGGCGCGAGGAAGCTGAAGTCGTACATGTTCGCCGGCGGCGCGACCGACAGGAAGCCGCGGATTTCAGGGCGCCGCATCAGAAGCTGCATACCGATCCACGCGCCGAAGCTGAAGCCGGCGACCCAGGTCGTCTGCGCCTCGGGGTGGATCGACTGGACCCAGTCGAGCGCCGCCGCGGCATCGGACAATTCGCCGATGCCATTGTCGAACGTGCCCTGGCTGCGGCCGACGCCGCGGAAGTTGAAGCGGAGCACGGCGAAGCCGCGCGCGACGAAGCTCTTGTACATCGCCTGGGTGATGCGGTCGTTCATCGTGCCGCCACCCTGCGGGTGCGGGTGAAGGATCAGCGCAACCGGTGCGCGCGGACGCGGCGGGGGCGAGAAACGACCTTCGATGCGGCCCTCGGGGCCGGGGAAAATGACGTCGGGCATGGAAGCACCTCTTATCTTTTCTGAGCTCCCGGCCGAATCGCCGGTTGGCGGGGTGGCGGAGCGAAGGTGGCGCCTATATAGAAAACAGGTCTCAACTTGCAACTTTTGCGAATCGTTCGCAATAGAAGGCGATTCTTGCTCTCGTTGGTCATCCGACGAGAAAGAGAGAGCGTCGCTCGACACCAACGCGATTAGCGGGCAAATGCCGCAAATGATCTACCTCGATTATCAGGCCACGACCCCGCTCGCTCCCGAAGCGCGCGAGGCGATGCTGCGATGGCTTGGCGATGACGGCGACAGCTTTGCGAACCCCGCGAGCACGCACAAGGCAGGGCGCGCGGCGGCGGCGGCGGTCGAGGTTGCGCGCGATCAGGTGGCGGCGCTGTTGCCGTGCGGGGGGCGCGTCATCTTCACGTCGGGCGCGACCGAGGCCCTGAACTGGGCGCTCTTCTGCGGCGCGCGCGCGATGCCCGGCGGGGTTGCGGGACTCAGCATCGAACATGCCGCATCGCTCCAGTGCCTCGAGCGGCTGGACGCGGCGATCCTGCCGGTCGATGCCGCGGGGCTGGCACTGCCGCCCGATGCGGCGCTGATTCCCGAAGGGGGCATCGTCGCGACAATGCTGGTCAACAACGAGGTCGGGACGATCCAGCCGGTCGCCGATTTCGCGGCGGCGGCGCATGCGAAGAACAGCCTGCTGCTGTGCGACGCGGTGCAGGGGTTCGGCCGCATCGCGATTCCCGAAGGGCCCGACCTGATCGCTGTATCGGCGCACAAGATTCACGGACCCAAGGGGATCGGCGCGCTGTGGATTCGCGACGGCGTCGATCTGCCGCCGCTGATGCTGGGCGGCGCGCAGGAACAGGGGCTGCGGTCGGGGACCGTCTCGCCTGCGCTCTGTGCCGGCTTCGGCGCCGCTGCGGCGCTGGCGGCGGACCGCCGGGATGCCGACGCTGCGCATGTCGAGCGCTTGTGGTCGCTCGCGATGGACATGCTGCCCGAGTGGACGATCAACGGCGCCGAAAGCCAGCGCTATCACGGCAATCTCAATATCCGGCGCGAAGGGGTGAACGGGCTGCGGCTGATGTCCGATGCGCGCGGCGTCGCCTTTTCGCTGGGCAGCGCCTGTGGCAGCGGATCGGGCAAGGTCAGCCATGTGCTACGCGCGATGGGCATGAGCGAAGCCGACGCGCGCGCCTCCATCCGTCTCGGTTGGGGGCGCTATACGTCCGAACAGGCGTTGCGCGACGGGCTGAATGCCATCAAGGATGCGGTCCGCTTGCAGGGAGGGAATTGATGCGCGTCACCTTCATCCATGCCGATGGCAAGGGGCGCACCGAAGTCGTCGCGGAACCGGGTTCGATCCTGCTCGACGTGGCGCAGGCGCATATGATGCCGCTGGAAGGCACGTGCGAGGGGCAGATGGCCTGTTCGACCTGCCATGTCATCGTCGCAAAGGAGGATTTCGGCCGCCTGCCGCCCGCCAGCGAGATGGAGGAGGATATGCTCGATCTTGCCGCCGGGGTGCGCCGGACCAGCCGCCTGTCGTGCCAGATCGTACTGACCGAGGATCTCGATGGTCTGACCGTTCATATCCCGTCCGAAAGCCGCAACATGCAGGGGCCGCGCTGATGCGTCGCCGGCGCGCCGTGGGCCTTGCCCTGACGCTCGCCGCCGTCGTCACGCTGGCCGGGTGCGCGTCGTCGCCCGCAGCGACCAACAGCGCCCGCGACAGCGCGCAGGCGAGCGTCGCGAACCGGATCGCGGCACTGGAGAAGAAAAGCGGCGGTCGGCTGGGCGTTGCCGTGACCGACCAGTTCGGGAAGCTGATCGTCGGCCACCGCGCCGACGAGCGCTTTGCGATGTGCTCCACCTTCAAGCTGCTGCTCGCCGCGCAGACGCTGACCGCAGCGAAGAACGGTGTGTCGCTGCGCACGCCGCTGCCCTTCACGCGCGCCGATCTGCTGCCGCACTCGCCGGGCGCCGAGCGCCTGCTCGATGCGGAGGGGAAGGGTGAATATCGCATCGGCTTCGCTGCCGAGGATGCCGTCGTGCTCAGCGACAATCTCGCCGCGAACCTGCTGCTCGATCATTTCGGCGGGCCGACCGCCTTCACCGATCATGTGCAGGCGACCGGCGATCTGGTGACGCGGCTCGACCGGGTGGAGCCCGATCTCAACGCCAATATTCCGGGCGATCCGCGCGATACCACCAGCCCTGCGGCGATGGCGAAGAGCGCCGCCGCCTACATCTTCGGCGACAAGCTCGACCCCGCCTATCGCACCATGCTGCGCGACTGGTTGGTCAAGAGCGAGACCGGGCTTGGGCGCATCCGCGCCGGCCTGCCCCGAACCTGGCACGTCGGCGACAAGACCGGGACGTGCGGCACCGCCTATAATGACGTGGCGTTCGTCGAGGAGCCGGGGGGCGACAAATATATGATCGCCATCTATCTAGACCGCCCCGCGTTGAAGGGCGACGCCGCCAACGCGATCATCGCCGATGTGGCGCGCGTGGTGGCGGGCGACCGCACCGAATAGCCGCGCCGCTTGCAATTCGCGCCCGCCGCCGCCATATGCGCGCCGGGAGTCGGGCGGACGCAGTCTTCGCCAACCCGGTCAGGTCCGGAAGGAAGCAGCCGCAACGAATTCGCTGCGGGTCGTTCCGGCTCCCACCCCTCATGAAATTCAGAGCTGTCCGGACTGGCTTTATTCGTCCTTGCTCTTGTCGAAATGGCCCGCCAATCCTCTGTAGATTGGGGGAGGAATATATGCACCTGTGGGCAGCGATCGCGACGATTTTGGCGATGGCGACGTCTGGACAGACTTTCGCCGCGGAACCCGCGGCCACCGGCGCCTCCTTGTCGCGATTGTGCGGACTCCAGAAGGCCGGGCCATATCGGTTCGGAGTGCCGAGGTATGAAGCGCGGTTGGGCGAATCTAAGCCGGGCCGCGAACCTTTTCCCGCCCCGTTCAGCCGCGTAAACCTTGTCACGACCAACTGGTCCGGCCGTGTGATGCTGGTCGAGTTTCGGGGCCCGATGGCTGAGTCGGACGCGGGATCGGCAGCCGAGACTGCGATGGTAGCGGCGTTCCAATGCAATGGCTGGCGTCCTCTGTTCGATGCGGCCGACGAGTCCGTGCCGACCGCTCCTGAGATCGCGGATGCCGATCATATTTTCATGCGGACAACAGACGAAAAGGGGATGTCGGGAACCCTATACGCGGGGTTGAGCTGGCGCGCCGGCCAACTCACGCTTGCTTGCGGGCGTGCCGATCTGCTGGCGCTCGACAGGCTCGAAGCTGAGGGGGTGCTGCCCGAGGATGCACGGCGGCCCCAGGAACCGGCGCCGGTTACAGCGGCACCGCTTACGTCTGCCCGATGCATCGATCTGGAGACGCAGGCGCAGGCAGCGGCAATGTTCGATGGCGGGACCGACGCCTATGTCGATCAGGTCGGCGATCAACAGGATTATTGGGATAGGCTGGCGCGGTGGCAGCGCTGGCGCCTTGAAAAGTCGGGCAAGGTCGATGCGGCCCGTCTCGACGAGCTGCAATATGCGGCGGAGGACGCCCGTAACGCAGCTGCGCAAGAGGATCCGCTGGCGGCTATGACCGGTGCACTTGAGGCGATGCCGGAGCTGGAAGAGGCCCGGAAATCGCGTGAGCCGCGACGGATATGCGAAGCCTATGCGAGGGTTGCAAATTTCGTGGCGAATGATCAGTGGCAGCGCGCGGAGCGTTCAAAGGCCGTGAGCGCGGCATGGGCGGCGGAAGCTGCGCGACTGGATATTCCGCTGGATTAAGCTCTTCGTTTTTCCTCCGGTCATAGCCAAGACTACGGCTTGACCGCCCGGAATTGCCAGCACACCCTGCGCGTCGCAGCAGGGGAGGATGGGCATGAGATATTTTGTTCCGGCCGGACTGGGCATGGCGGTCTTGCTCGTAATGGGGGCGGTGCAGACCTCGACGGCGTATGAGATCAAACCGAAACAGCCCAATCATGAACGGCTGACCGCGCTGGCCGAGCGGTGCCTTGCCGCCGCCGCCGGTGCCTTGCCCAGCCATTGCCCGCTGCCCCGCACCGCAGCCGAATTTGCCGCGACCGACATCGGCGGTTCGGTCTATGCCGATGCCGTCCGCTGGCCGGACGATCCGACGCGCCAGATCAGCGCGACGGGCCTGGGCAAGATTGCGGTCAACCTTGGCGCCGAACGCTGCAAGAAGCATGTCGGGCCGGGCAAGCCCTTTGGCGGCCTGATGTGCAACAGCCATTATGGCGCGCTGCAATTCCTGCACGCCATGCGCCCGACTGCGGGCGAGGCGCCATCCGAAACCCGCGCCAAGATTCTCGGATGGACGCGCGCCGCCTTTTCCATCGCAACAGGGCAGGGCGTCGATGCGACGACGGGCTACTGCGCCTATTTCCGAAGCCAATCTCCCGCGCTTGCCGAGGCTTTTGCCCCGCCCGACTTTCCCTATTGCGACGACCGGACCGAAGACGGGAAAGGCGATAAGGCGTGGCGCGTGCATACGCTGTTCACGCTCGAATGCCGCAATCCCTTCACCTCGACCAAATGCAGCGAATTGACCGGCGACGCGGCCGCCGATCTGGCACGCAAGCGCGCGGCCGGGGCTTTGCTGCATCTGATCCAGGACAGCTTCTCGCAAAGCCATACGGCGCGCGGCGGCGCCTTTCCCGCCGGTCCCTACAGCGCCCGCGTCGTGTGCCTGCCGGTGCGCGAATATTATGATTATGCCCAGAATAGCCGCGTCCATCCGGCCGCCGACAAGGCGCCGACCTTCGACCTTGCAGGCTGCGCCGACGGGCCGGTGGCCGATCCGATCACCGCGTCGGCGCAGATGCTCTGGTTGATCGAGCAGCGCGCGAATCCCGATGCGGCGGTCAAGCTGATGGCGGAGGCGGTTCTGGGCGCGGCGACCTGACGCGCGGCGACGCGCGCATACCCTTCGACAATCGGCGCGGCGCATCCTAAAGACCGGCTATGGACGATTCCGCCGACGACACTCCGATGCTGGGCATGGACTTGCCAGAGGCAGCACCCGCGCCTCCCTCGAACGGGCCTTACCGCGTCCTTGCCCGCAAATATCGGCCGCAGACCTTTGCCGAACTGATCGGGCAGGATGCGATGGTGCGGACGCTCGGCAACGCGATCGCGCGCGACCGGCTGGCGCACGCCTTTCTGATGACCGGGGTGCGCGGGGTCGGCAAGACGTCGACCGCGCGGCTGATCGCCAAGGCGCTCAACTGCATCGGTCCTGACGGGCAGGGCGGGCCGACGATCGATCCGTGCGGGGTGTGCGAGCCGTGCCGCGCGATCACCGAGGGGCGCCATATCGACGTGATCGAGATGGACGCCGCATCGAACACCGGCGTCGACGATGTGCGCGAGATTATCGAGGCGGTGCGCTATGCTGCGGTGTCGGCGCGCTACAAGATCTATATCATCGACGAAGTGCATATGTTGTCGCGTAACGCGTTCAATGCGCTGCTGAAAACGCTGGAAGAACCGCCGCCGCACGTCAAATTCCTGTTCGCGACGACCGAGGTGAACAAGGTGCCGGTGACGGTGCTGTCGCGCTGTCAGCGGTTCGACCTGCGGCGCATCACCCCCGACATGCTGTTCGCGCATTTCAGTTCGATCCTGCAGAAAGAAGGGGTCGAGGCCGAGGCGCCTGCCATCTGGCTGATCGCCAATGCCGCTGAAGGATCGGTGCGCGACGGGCTCTCGATCCTCGACCAGGCGATCGCCCACGCCGATCTGGAGGCCGATGGTGCGGGCGGCGGGCGGATTTCGGCCGATCAGGTCCGCACGATGCTGGGCCTGTCGGATCGCACGGCGATCGCGCAACTGATGGCGACCGTGCTCGGCGGCGATGCGGGCGCCGCGATCGACCTTGCGCGCGCGCAATATGCGCTGGGGATCGAACCGGTGGCGATGGTGCGCGGGTTGATGGACCTGACGCATGCGGTAACGCTGGCCAAGGTAGCGCGCCATGACGATCCGGCGCTGGCCGCCGCCGACCGCGAACGGATCGGCGACTGGGCGCAGAAGCTGGGCTTCGCGCCGCTCAACCGCCTGTGGCAATTGCTGCTCAAGGGGCATGACGAGGTGCTGCGCGCGAACAATCCGCTCGAGCATCTGGAAATGCTGTTGCTGCGCGTGATCTATGCCGCATCGCTGCCCGATCCTGGCGAACTGGCGAAGCTGCTCGAATCGGGCGGCGTTCCGGCGATGCCGCTTGCAGCGCCGCAACCCACGCCTGCCGGCGATACGCCCGGCGCGCCGGTTGCGGCCGACACGCCGCCGCCGGCGGTCGAGGCGGCGGAGGCACCGCCCCCTGCGGCGCTGACCATCGCGCAGATTCACCAACTGCTCGAATCGATCGGCAATCACCGGCTTGCGGTCGACCTTTACGATCATCTGCGGCTGATCGCGCTCGAACCGGGGACGCTGACGTTCGCGCCCGTGCCGGCGCTCGGCGAAGGCTTTGCCCGCGACATGGCCGACGCATTGCTTGCAGCAACGGGAAATCGCTGGTCGGTGCGCGCGGGCGAGGGTGAAGGCCGGCCCAGCCTGGCGCAAATGCGCGCCGCGAAACTGGCCGATAATGATGCGCGGATCCGCGAACTGCCCGTGGTAAAGGCCGTTTTGGCGGCATTTCCCGACGCAAGACTTGTCGAGGATGGCGACAATCGTCATAAGTCCGCCCCATGAAATCGATCGAAGAAATGATGAAGGCGGCGCAGGAAGCGGCTGCCACGGTGCAGGCCCAGATGCAGGAGGCGCAGGCCAAGCTCGACAATGTCGAGGTCGAGGGCGTTTCGGGCGGCGGTCTGGTCAGGATTACGGCGACCGCCAAGGGCCGGATCAAGGCGATTGCGATCGACGACAGCCTGATGGTTCCCGCCGAAAAGCAGATGCTCGAAGACCTGCTTGCCGCTGCGTTCAATGACGCGCGCGAAAAGGCCGATCAGGCGAGCAACGAGGAAATGGGCAAGATGACCAGCGGCCTGCCGCTGCCGCCCGGGTTCAAGCTGCCGTTTTGACGAATTGATCCTCCCTGTGGCGAAGCCATGGGGAAGGGGGACCGCCGCCGCAGGCGGTGGTGGAGGGGCGACGACATTGCGTCGCTGGCCCCTCCGTCAGCCCTTCGGGCTGCCACCTCCCCATGGCTTTGCCACAGGGAAGAGAGATGCCCATTCACCGCACCGTCATTGAATGCGCGCCAAGTTACGCCATATTAGCGATAACCACCCTATTAAAAGGGCGGCGCGCGGTCTTGCGCCCGCTCAGGAGCCCTGATGAACCAGTCTTTTCCCCTTCTGCCCCTGCGGGACATTGTCGTCTTTCCGCACATGATTGTGCCGCTGTTCGTCGGCCGCGATCGTTCGGTCGCCGCGCTCGAAGCGGCGATGGAAGCCGATAAGGAAATTTTTCTCGTCGCCCAGCTCGATCCGGGCGAGGACGACCCCGTGCGCGATGACCTTTACGATACCGGCGTCATCGCGACGGTGCTGCAACTTCTGAAACTGCCCGACGGCACCGTCCGCGTGCTGGTCGAAGGCAAGCAGCGCGCCAAGCTTCAGTCGCTCGACGATGACGGCAAGGCCGTGATGGCAACGGTCGAGCCGATCGCTGATGCCGTCGACGACAGTGTCGATACCGCGGCGCTGATGCGCTCGGTCGTCGACCAGTTCGAAAGCTATGCCAAGCTCAACAAGAAGATGCCGGCCGAAACCGCGGTGCAGTTGTCGCAGATCGACGATTCGTCGCGCCTCGCCGACTCGGTTGCCGGCAACCTCAACATCAAGGTCGCCGACAAGCAGGCGCTGCTTGTCGAGAATGCGCCTGCGAAGCGGCTCGAAATGGTGTTCGCCTTCATGGAAGGCGAACTCGGCGTGCTGCAGGTAGAAAAGAAGATCCGCGGCCGCGTGAAGCGCCAGATGGAAAAGAGCCAGCGCGAATATTATCTCAACGAACAGTTGAAGGCGATCCAGCGCGAACTCGGCAACGACAATGGCGAGGGCGGCGACGATCTCGCGGAACTGCAGGCCAAGATCGATGGCCTGAAGATGTCGAAGGAAGCCAAGGCCAAGGCGAACGCCGAGCTCAAGAAGCTGCGTGCGATGGCGCCGATGTCGGCCGAGGCGACCGTCGTTCGCAACTATCTCGACACGCTGATCGGCCTGCCTTGGGGCAAGAAGTCGAAGCTGAAAAAGGACATCGCGAAGGCGCAGGACGTCCTCGACGCCGATCATTTCGCGCTCGAAAAGGTCAAGGACCGGATCGTCGAATATCTGGCAGTGCAGGCACGCACCAACAAGCTGAAGGGGCCGATCCTGTGCCTCGTCGGTCCTCCGGGCGTCGGCAAGACCTCGCTCGGCCGCAGCATCGCCAAGGCGACGGGCCGCGAGTTCGTGCGCCAGTCGCTCGGCGGCGTGCGCGACGAGGCCGAAATCCGCGGCCACCGCCGCACCTATATCGGCTCGCTGCCGGGCAAGATCGTGACCAACCTTAAAAAGGCCGGCACGATGAACCCGCTGTTCCTGCTCGACGAAATCGACAAGCTGGGCCAGGATTTCCGCGGCGATCCGGCATCGGCGCTGCTCGAGGTGCTCGACCCCGAACAGAATGCGAAGTTCCAGGACCATTATCTGGAGGTCGACGTCGACCTTTCGGACATCATGTTCGTGACCACCGCCAACTCGCTCAACCTGCCGCAACCGCTGCTCGATCGCATGGAGATCATCCGGCTCGAAGGCTATACCGAGGACGAGAAGGTCGAGATCGCCAAGCGTCATCTGATCGCCAAGCAGGTCGAGGCGCACGGGCTGAAGG
The DNA here is from genome assembly GCF_025727575.1 of Sphingopyxis sp. GC21. Classification (NCBI taxonomy): domain Bacteria; kingdom Pseudomonadati; phylum Pseudomonadota; class Alphaproteobacteria; order Sphingomonadales; family Sphingopyxidaceae; genus Sphingopyxis; species Sphingopyxis sp. GC21. The sequence goes on from NZ_CP095845.1 coordinate 1,066,789, forward strand.
CCGGCGAGTTCGAGCTGACCGACGAAGGTCTGCGCGACCTGATCCGCTATTATACCCGCGAAGCGGGCGTCCGGACCCTCGAGCGCGAGATTGCGCGTCTGGCGCGCAAGGCGCTGCGCAAGATCCTCGAAGGGAAGGCGGAAAGCGTCGTGGTGACGCCCGAAAACCTCTCCGAATTTGCGGGCGTGCGCAAATTTCGCCACGGCGTTTCGGACCGCGAGGATCAGGTGGGCGCGGTTACCGGCCTTGCCTGGACCGAAGTCGGCGGCGAACTGCTGACGATCGAAGCCGTCACTGCGGCGGGCAAGGGGCAAGTACGCACCACCGGCAAGCTGGGCGAGGTGATGACCGAGTCGGTGCAGGCCGCGCTGTCCTTCGTCAAGGCGCGGGCGCCCGCCTATGGTATCAAGCCCAGCCTGTTCGCGCGCAAGGACATCCACATCCACCTGCCTGAAGGCGCGGTGCCCAAGGACGGGCCCTCGGCCGGCGTCGGCATGGTTACGGCGATGGTGTCGACGCTGACCGGCATCGCGGTGCGCAAGGACGTTGCGATGACCGGCGAGGTTACGCTGCGCGGCCGCGTGCTGGCGATCGGCGGCCTCAAGGAAAAGCTGCTTGCGGCTCTGAGGGGCGGCATCACGACCGTTTTCATTCCCGAAGAGAATGAAAAGGACCTGGTCGAGATTCCGGCGAACATTACCGCTGCGCTGAAGATCATTCCGGTGAGTCATGTCGATCAGGTGCTCGCCGAGGCGCTGGTCAGCCCTGTCGAGCCGATCGAATGGACCGAAGCCGACGAATTGGCCGCTTCGCCGCCGATTTCGGCGGGTGGAGACCCCGAATCGGCGATTCGGCACTGACCGGACCGCCGACGGGGCTTCCGCAAGGGCCTTTTCATCGCAAAATCGGCATTTTGGCCGGTTTCGCGCCGCTTTTTGCTTTGACAAGGCGGGGCGAAACATCGTTAGTGGCGCGCCATGGCTTCGGGCCATGAGAATCATTCAACAACCACACACAGGGGTTCCTTAGGCATGAACAAACAAGACCTGATCGCCGCCGTCGCTGACTCGAGCGGCCTCACCAAGGGCGATGCGAGCAAGGCTGTCGAAGCTGTGTTCGATTCGATCACCGGCGCGCTGAAGAAGGGCGGCGAAGTCCGTCTCGTCGGCTTCGGCACCTTCGCGGTCAGCAAGCGCAAGGCGTCGACCGGCCGCAACCCGCGCACCGGCGAAACGATGACCATCGCGGCGTCGAATCAGCCGAAGTTCAAGGCCGGCAAGGCCCTCAAGGACGCCGTCAACTAATCGCTGGCGCTTCTTGACGAAGAAACATCTCGGGCCGTGGCGCAAGCTGCGGCCCGATTTGCATTTCGGGGGTGCCGAGTCGCAAATCGGCGTTGCAATCGCGGCGCGAGCGGTTATGGACGACCCGCTTTCGGACGCGGCGCAGCCGCTTCGGTCCGGGACGGGCGCGTAGCTCAGCGGTAGAGCACACCCTTCACACGGGTGGGGTCACAGGTTCAATCCCTGTCGCGCCCACCATGGCCCGGTGGCATGGTCGGTGGTTGTCGCATTGCGAAACATCGGCTGACGGGGCCATTCATCGCCTATTCAATGCATAGGGGCTAAATCTCCCGGCATGATCCGCACCCTGACCTTCTCGATCGCCTCGGCGCTGCTGCTTGCTGCAGCCGGCCCGGCGGCTGCGCGCGGCGATCGCAACCGCGACCAGGACAATTTGCGCGAAGCGGCGGCACAGGGGCAGGTGATCCCGCTCAACCGCCTGATCGCCGATGTCCGTTCGCGCGCCCCCTACAGCAATATGACCTATCTCGGCGGCCCGCAGTTCGATGCGCGCCAGATGGTCTATGCCCTCAAGTTCATGGACGGCAGCCAGGTGGTGATCGTCTATGTCGACGCGCGCACCGGCCGGATCGTCGGCCGCAGACCCTGACATTTTTCGCTGCAACGACATTTTGCGATGATCGTTGCGTCTTGGTAGAGAGGCGTTCGGCCCACCCTGTCCGGCGGGCTCGCAGACGAAAGGTGCCTGAATGCGGATTTTGATTGTCGAAGACGAACCCACGCTGGGTCCGCAGCTCAAGGCGACGCTGGAGGGGAACGGCTATGCCGTCGACCTTGCCACCGATGGCGAAGACGGGCACTTCCTAGGCTCGACCGAAGATTATGACGCCGCGATCCTCGACCTCGGCCTGCCCGAAGTCGATGGGCTGACGGTGCTCGATCGCTGGCGCCGCGAAAAGCGCAACTTTCCCGTTCTCGTGCTGACCGCGCGCGACAGCTGGTCGGACAAGGTCGCCGGGCTCGACGCGGGCGCCGACGATTATCTCGCCAAGCCGTTCCAGACCGAGGAATTGATCGCTCGTCTGCGCGCGCTGATCCGCCGCGCCTCGGGCAATGCGTCGAGCGAGTTGATCGCGGGCAAGGTGCGGCTCGACACGCGCTCGGGCCGCGTCACGCTCGATGGCGAGCCGGTCAAGCTGACCGCGCAGGAGTATAAGCTCCTGTCGTACCTGCTGCATCACAAAGGCAAGGTCGTGTCGCGCACCGAACTGATCGAACATATCTATGATCAGGATTTCGATCGCGATTCGAACACGATCGAGGTGTTCGTCACCCGCATCCGCAAGAAGCTGGGTGCCGACATCATCACGACAATCCGCGGCCTCGGATATCAGCTCGACGATCCGCAGGGCTGATCATGGCCGAGGCCGACGCCGCCTCGCCGATCGCGCCCGGCACCGAAACCCGCACGGAGCCGGCTGCGCTGGCGAGCCTGACGACCGGCTCGCTCGCGCGGCGCATGATTGCGATTGCGGCGCTGTGGATTTCGGTGCTGCTGATCGGCGGCGGCTTCGCGCTCGACCGGGTGCTGACCGGCGCGATCACGCGCAACTTCGATTCGAGCCTCGAATATGTGCTGATCGCGATGATCCGCTCGTCCGAGATCGGCCCCGATGGCGAGGTGCGGCTGATCGAGCCGCTGGGTGACCAGCGCTTCCTCGAGCCCTATAGCGGCCTTTATTGGCAGATCAGCGGCGGCGGGCAGGAGCCCTATCGCTCGCGCTCGCTGTGGGAACGGACCCTCAAATCGCCCAAGCCGCACGTCGATACCGGGCTCCATACCTATGACAGCACGCAGTTTCCCGACGAACAGCTCCGCATATTGGAGCGCAACGTCATCCTTCCGGGCAGCAAGACCAACTGGCGTTTCCAGATCGCACAGTCGCGTCAGGCGCTCGACGAGCAAATCCGCGCGGTGCGCGCGACGCTGATTCCCAGCCTGGGGCTGCTTGGCGTCGGGCTGATCGTCCTCGCCGCGCTGCAGACCTTTTACGGCCTCTGGCCGCTGCGCCACATCCGGCGCGCGATCGCGGCGATGCGCGGCGGTGAAAACCGACGCGTCATCGCGCCGCTGCCGCTGGAGGTGCAGCCGATGGTCGAGGAATTGAACGCGCTGCTCGCGCATAACGAAAAGCAGGCAGAGGAGGCGCGGCTGCACGCCGGCAATCTGGCGCATGCGCTCAAGACGCCGCTGACCGTGCTGCTCAACAGCGCCGCGGGGTCGGACAGCGAACTCGCCGAAACGATCCGACGCGAGGCGGCGACGATGCGTCGACAGGTCGATCATCATCTGGCGCGCGCGCGGGCGGTCGGGCGCCGCGGGGCGGCGCAGGCGCGCGCCGCTGTCTGGGACAGCGTCGACAGCGTGCTGCGCGCGCTGACCCGCCTCCATCCCGACGTGCGTTTCGACGAGGCGGGCGACAAGACGCTGGTGGCACGGGTCGAGCGGCAGGATCTGGACGAATTGATCGGAAACCTGCTCGAAAATGCGGCCAAATATGGCGGCGGGAGCGTTTTCGTGACCGTGCAGCGCGCGGGCGGCATGGCCGAGATACTGATTGAGGACGACGGCCCCGGCATTTCGCCCGCCGACCGTCAGCGTATCTTCGACCGCGGCGTCCGGCTCGACAGCGGCAAGCCGGGGACGGGGCTTGGCCTTGCCATCGTCCGTGATGTCGCTGAAATCTATGGCGGCAGCGTCGCGCTCGAAGAGAGCGAGGATCTTGGCGGGACGCTCGTACGGCTCAAACTGCCCGCCGGTTAGGTGTGCTGCGCAAAAGAAAAGGCCCACCGGCGGACCGGCGGGCCTTCGATTGTGGAAATATGCGGGGCCGGTGCGACGTGCCTGAAAGGCGGCCGGCCCGTGGCTGCGTTATGGCGCGAGTATCGCGACGGTCAGATAGACCAGCAGCGGCAGGCCGAAGCCCAGCAAAGTCAGTGCCACAAAGGCGACGCGCGTCCACAAGACGTCGAAGCCGAAGTGGTCCGCCATGCCGGCGCACACGCCGAAGACCATGCCATCGCGACGATTCTTGCGAAAACCCTGTTTCATTTCTTTCCTTTCCGTCCCGGTCCCTCCGGGACCGGCGTTGTTCGTGGGTGGGGGCGGCTGGTCAGATGACCAGCCGGCCGAGTTCCGCACCGTTCGGGCCAGCAGCGGCCAGGAACATGATCGAGCAGTAGAGCGTGGCAACCGCCGCGATGGCGTAGCTCTTGAGCGATTCGGTGTTGAAATGAGCCATGATATAATCCTTTCGTTCCTCCCACCCGGACCATCCGGTGGATGCCAGTAGCAATGCAGGAGGCGTGCCAATTTCATTCATTGGCGGTTAACCGCGGTTTTTTCGAGGTTGAAACTATATTTCAGCGGGAAAAAATCAATGATGTGGTGAAAATTGCCTTAAATTGGAATTTTTTGCGTTTGGCCTTTGGTAGGCAGCAATGATGCGCGGGACTCGCATCGCACACAGGGCTGGGGTAGGCGCAACGCAGATGACGCTGATCCGCCTTTCGTTGACCGATTTCCGCAATCACGCGGGGGCCGATCTGGCGGCCGGGCCCGGCCTCGTCGCGCTTCACGGCGACAATGGCGCGGGCAAGACCAATATATTGGAGGCGATATCGCTGCTCGCGCCGGGGCGCGGGCTTCGGCGCGCGGCGCTACCCGATATGGTGCGCGACGGCGCTGCCGGCGGCTTCGCAGTGTTCGGCGAGGTGCAGGGTGATCCTGCCCTCGCCCCCGTGGCGCTTGGCACCGGGGTCGAACCCTCGGCGCCGGGGCGCCGGGTCGTCCGGATCAATGGCAGCGCCGCGGCGGCGACGGCACTCGGCGACTGGCTCGCCATCCTCTGGCTCACCCCGGCTATGGACCGTTTGTTCGTGGAAACGGCGGGCAATCGGCGACGCTTCCTCGACCGCCTCGTCCTCGCCCTTGACCCCCGCCATGCCCAGCATGGCAATCGTTATGAGGCGGCGATGCGCGCGCGCGGCAAATTGCTCGCCGACCTTTCCGCCGCCGATCCGCAATGGCTGGCGAGCCTAGAGGCGCAGCTGGCCGAGCATGGTGCGGCGATCGATGCGGCGCGCCAGCGGACGCTCGCGGCCCTGTTCGCCGAACTGGCGGAACAGCCCGACGCGCCCTTCGCGCGTCCGCTCCTCACCCTTGTCGATGCCGATGGCGCCCCGCGCAGCGCGGCGTATGAACCGGCGGCACTGCGCGATCTGTTCGCGGCGCGGCGCCGGATCGACGCAGCGGCCGGGCGCGCGACCGCGGGGCCGCACCGCGACGACCTTTCCGCCGTCCATGCGGCGAGCGGTCGCGCCGCCGCGCGCTGTTCGACCGGCGAGCAGAAGGCGATGCTGCTTTCGCTCGTCCTTGCGCACAGCGATTGCGTGGCGCGCGCGCGGGGGCAGCGGCCGATACTGCTGCTCGACGAAGTCGCCGCGCATCTCGACCCGCTGCGCCGCGCGGCGCTTTACGCGCGCCTCGCCGGGCAGGGCGGGCAGGCGTGGCTCACCGGCACCGAGGCGGGGCTGTTCGACGCGATGCCGGGGCCGGTGACGCGCTTTCGGGTTGCGGGCGGGCGGATCGCGCCGGGCTAGGGCGTCGCCGCACCGTGACGAACGCTGCGCCTTTCCACGCTTCGCCCGCTTGTGCGGCCCGTCGTTCGTCCGTAACGCTGAGGCGAATCTCCGGCGCCCGACCGGACGGATATGGGAGCAATGCGCGTGACGAGTGACGTGATGACAGAGCCGCTGGTGGCGCTCGATCCGGCCTGGCCGAAAATGTCGATGGCCGATGCAACCGCGGTGCTGACCGCGCCCGGCGCGCGCTTCGAGATGGAGACGGTAACGATCCGCGGTGTCCCGACGCGCGTCTGGAAAAATGCCCCCAACGATCTGGGCGTCCTTCTCGACATGTCGCGCACCCATGGCGCGCGACTGTTCACCATCCTCGACGACGACCGCGTCAGCTTCGAGGCGAATTGGCGCGCGACCGCGGCGCTGGCGCAGGCGTTGCAGGACATGGGCGTCGGCAAGGGTGACCGCGTCGCCTTTGCGATGCGCAACCTGCCCGAATGGCCAATGGTCTTTTTCGCGATCACGACGATCGGCGCGATCGCAGTGCCGCTCAACGCGTGGTGGACCGGTGCCGAACTGGCCTATGGCATCCGCGATTCGGGGGCGAAGGTTGTGATCGTCGATGGCGAGCGGCTGGAGCGGCTGCGCGATCATCGCGAAGAACTGGGCGGCGTATCGCGCTGGATCGTCGCGCGCGGCGGCGCTGAAGACGACGCGACGGCGATCGAGGATATCGTCGGCGCACCCGCAAGCTGGGCGGCGCTTCCCGATATCGCGCGGCCCGTCGTTGCGATCGATCCCGATGACGAGGCGACGATCTTCTACACCAGCGGCACGACGGGCAATCCCAAGGGCGCGCTCGGCACCCATCGCAATCTGATGAGCAACATCCTCTCGGGCGGCTTTTCGGCGGCGCGCAGCTTTCTGCGCCGCGGCGAAGCGATCCCCGATCCGCAGCCGCGCACGACGCTGACCGTCATCCCGATGTTTCACGTCACCGCCTGTTCGGCCAGCCTGATGGGCAGCATGGCGGCAGGCAATACGACGATTTTCATGCGAAAATGGGACGTGGTGCAGGCGATGGAGATCATCGCGCGCGAAAAGGTCAATGTGACCGGCGGCGTGCCGACGATCGCCTGGCAGCTGATCGAGCACCCCGACCGCGCCAATTACGATCTCTCGTCGATCGAAGCGATCGCCTATGGCGGCGCGCCGTCGGCGCCCGAACTCGTCAAGCGCATCTATGAAGAATTCGGGGCGCTGCCCGGCAACGGCTGGGGGATGACCGAAACGATGGCGACAGTGACGTCGCATTCGTCGGAAGATTATCTCAATCGTCCGACCAGCGCCGGGCCGGCGGTTGCGGTCGCCGACCTTGAAATCCGCGACGATGACGGCGTGACGGTGCTGCCGACGGGAACGGTCGGCGAGCTGTGGGCGCGCGGCCCGATGATCGTCAAAGGCTATTGGAACAAGCCCGAGGCGACGGCCGTAACCTTTGTCGACGGCTGGGTGCGCACCGGCGATCTCGCGCGCCTCGATGACGAAGGCTTCGTCTATATCGTCGACCGGGCGAAGGACATGGTGCTGCGCGGCGGCGAGAATATCTATTCGTCGGAAGTCGAAAACGCGCTCTACGAACATCCGGCGGTCACCGATTGCGCGATCATCGGCATCCCGCATCGCACGCTGGGCGAAGAACCCGCGGCGGTCGTCCATCTGGCGCCGGGGATGACGGCAAGCGAGAGCGAATTGCAGGATTGGGTGCGCGCGCGGCTCGCCGCGTTCAAGGTGCCGGTGGCGGTGCATTTCGTCGCCGACACGCTGCCGCGCAACGCCAATGGCAAGATATTGAAGAAGGATCTGAAGGCGCTGTTCGCCGACCGCGCAAGCTGACGGACGTTTTGGGACGAGCGGGGAGTGCGGCTTTGCCGCCCCCGCGACGTCTTCCGGGCAAAGGATAGGCCTTTGCCAAATTTTCTATACGATTTTCCGCTCCATGTTCGCTGGCCGCGCGGCGCGATGATCCTGCCTCTGCTGACTCTCGCAGCCTGCGGCGCACCGCATTCGCCCTCCGATCAGGCGATTGCGACCTTCTCTCTGACGACGCGCGCGGGGATTACCGATTATGCGGTCGATCCCGATCCGCTCAAACATGCCGCTGCCGGCTATTTTCGCGATGTGGCGGTGGCGGCGCCAGACGAATCGGTCGGGCAGTTTCGCGCTCGCGTCGCCACCGCCATCTATTCCGAAAAAGGCGTCCACGCGTCGCTCGGTTCGGCGGCGCAGCAGGCGATCGTGCCGCGGCTCGCCGCGCTCGATGCCGCCGCGCGGAAGGACGACCGGCAGGGTGCGGGACTCGCGGCGCTCGAAATCTATCGCGCGCTGGTCGAGGATATGGCGACCGTGTCGAAGGCGACAACGGCGATGGCGCTGATCGATTATGCGCAATTGGCCGGGACCGCGCGCCTTGGGGCGGCGCGGCCCGATTGGTCCGGCGTCGATGCGGCGATGGCGGTGGCGGGGCAACATTGGGATGACATAGCGGGTGACGTCGGCGACACGGCGCTGGCGGGCCAGATGGGTGCGGCGCTGAAGGCGGCACAGGATGGCGCGGCGCGGCGCGACGATTCCGCAACCGAACAGGCGCTGCAGGCCGCACGGCCATCGATCGATCGCCTGATCGCCTATTTCAAACGGACATAGCCGAGAGGACCGCGTGCGGCGGTCGGTGTGAGCGGCGCGAGGCGATAGCGCGCGACATAGCCGATATGGTCGGACAGCATGCGGCCGTCGGCGCCGCGCCCGAACGGCACCGATATGGCTTCAGCGGTGAGCGCGGCAAAGCGTGTCGATGCAAATAATTGCCAGTCCTTCGAGCGGCGAAAGCTTTCGAGCGCGGCGCGGGGGAGGCCGCTTGTGCTGCGCGAGCAGGCGTGCATCGCATCGTCGAGCGCGCCGGTGCGGCCATTTCCCCACCAGCCGTCCGTTGCCGACGCGAAGGCGCGGGCGCGCGGCGCGATCTTGCCGACGTTGAAATCACCGGCAAAGATGATCGGATAGCGATGCCATGGGCTTTGCGCCATGAACCGTCCGGCAGCGTCGAGCTGGCGGCGATAGGCATAGTCGGCGCGCTCATCCGAAACCCCCGACGCGCCGCGCGAATTGAAATGTGCGGTGGTGACGACGACCGGCGTTGCCGCGCCCGGCACCGCGACGAGCGCCATCAATATGCCCTTGTTGGCAAGGCAGTCATAACCGGCACAGGCATAGGCCGGAAAGGGCGCGCGGCGTACCGCGAGGATCGGATAGTCCGACAGCAGTTGCAGCCCGCTGCCGAGCAGCTTGCCCGACCGCTCGCCCTTGAACCACGATGCCGCGGCAGCGAAGCGGCGGTCGGCGTCGGTTGCGGGCAGGCTGCTTCGATCGGCGGCGGCCGGGCCGTCCACGACATAGCGATAGCCGCTTTCTGCGCCGATCCGCTGGGCGGAGCGCGTGAAGGCTTCCTGCAGCACGACGATGTGCGGCTGGATTCCCGCCTGCCGCATCGCGCGCAGCCGCGCCGCGATCTGTCCGAAATCATCGCTGCGCCCCCAGGCAAGCGGCCAGGGAAGACCATGGATATTGTAGGTGAGGACACTGATCGGCGTTGCGGAGGCTGGCGACGGCGCGGCGGTGGCGGTGCAACTTGCGGCAAACGCCGCCGCCAGCGTAGCGATCCGGAGCGCGCGGCGGGACAGGATTTGGGACATGGGGCAAGACTCCCGCTACGCAATTCGACCATCGCCCCTGTCAAATGGACGGCGCCGCGCGCGATTTTCCGCATCGGCACGAAAAAAGCGTCGCATTGCCGATCGATGGGCGCGATCCGATTGCGGCTTGCGCGCGGCATTGGTATGGGGCGGCGCATGATCGCCGACGGTCTGGATGGGGCGTTCCTGGCCCACCGCGCAGCGCTGGAACGTTTCGTGCGGGCCCGCTGCGGCGACGCGTCGGACGCCGAGGATATTCTGCAGGATTTGTGGATCAAGATCGGCGGGATCGCGGCGGTTCCAGACGATCCGTTCTCCTATCTCTATCGGGTCGCCGACAATCTGGTGATCGATCGCCGCCGCTCGGCGCAGCGCCGCGAGCGGCGCGACGATGCGTGGAGCGCGCTGGCAACGGGCGACGCGGGCGAGGCGTCGCCGGCTCCATCGGCCGAGCGCACGGCGATCGCGAAGAGCGAGCTTGCCCGCGTCGCGGCGCTGTTTGACGAACTGGGCGAGCCGACCACCGGCATCTTCCGCAGCTACCGCATCGACGGCACACCGCAGCGCGATATTGCCGCGCATTTCGGCCTCAGCCTGAGCGCTGTCGAAAAACATCTACAAAAGGCCTACAAGGCCGTATTGCAATTACGTGACAAACTCGATGCGGAAAATGACTGACCATACCGTCCTAGCTGCGAAGGGACGGTTTTAGGCATGGCAAACGGCGCGGCAGAAAAGGAAGCGGTGGGCTGGTTCGTCCGGCAGCGCGACCCCGCGCATGCCGATTGGCCCGCCTTCACCGCGTGGCTGAAGGCCGATCCGGCGCACGCCGCAGCCTATGACCGGGTAGCGATCGCCGATGCGGCGATGACCGAGGCCCTCGCCGCGCGCCCCTTGGCCGCGGATCGCCCCGACGCCGCGCCTGCCAACGACAATGCCCCCGGATTCTTCCGCCGCTCTGGTGCAGTCGCCGCCGCGCTGCTTGTCGCGGTGAGCGCATGGCCGGTCTACCGCGTCGCGGTGCCGACCTATGCGGTCGAGACCGCGCTCGGCGAGCAGCGCAGCGTGACGCTGGACGACGGGACGGTGATAGACTTAAACGGCGGAACGCGCGTGACACTCGACCGCCGCAATCCGCGCATCGCCACGCTCGAAAGCGGCGAGGCGGTGTTCCGCGTCACCCACGATCCGGCCGATCCCTTCACCGTCGTATCGGGCGATATGCGGCTGCGCGATATCGGCACGGTCTTCAACGTCGCGCGCGAGGACGGACGTGCCGAAGTGAGCGTTGCCGAAGGTGCGGTGATGTTCGATCCCGATCGCGCGGCCCTGCTGCTCCGCGCGGGGCAGCGGCTGCTCATCGCACATAGCGGCGCGGCGCCGGTCGTCACCCGCGTCGATCCCGCAACGGTGGCGGGGTGGAAGACGGGCCGGCTCGATTTCACCGCGACACCGCTGTCGGATATTGCACCCGACCTGTCGCGCGCGCTTGGCGCCCCGATCGCCGTCGATCCCGCCATCGCCGATCGCACCTTTACGGGCACGATCCTGATCGACGGCAAGGATAGGGCCGCTATAGAAAAGATCGCGATCCTGATGGGCGTTTCGGCCCGCAAGGTCGGCGAGGAGTGGCGACTGACCGCGAACTGATGGTGCAGCGTTACAGGCAATGGGCGGCGGCCAGCCTCGTGGCGGCTCTGGCCCCCGCGTCGGTCCATGCCGCCGAGACGCATCGCTTTGCCATCGCTGCCGGCCGGCTCGACCAGGCGATCCTCGACCTCGGGCGCCAGGGCGGCGTCAGCGTCGCGCTTGCCGATCCTGCGATGGGCGAGATCCGGGTGCGCCGCGTCGCCGGCACGATGGACGTCGAAACCGCGCTCGCGCGGCTGCTGCGCGGCACCGGGCTGGGCGTGACGATCATCGACGCGCGCAGCTTTCGCATTGTGCGCGTCCCCGTCCGGGCGCGCCCGGCACCGCCGCCGCGCCGCCCGGCGCCGCGCCCCGCGGCTCCGCGCCCGGCCGACTCCGCGCCGCCCGAAGAGATTATCGTCACGGCCAGCAAGCGCGACACCTCGCTCGCCGACTATCCCGCTGCGGTCACGGTGATGCGCCTCGATGACAGTTTCGCGGGCGCGCCCGGGCAGCATGGTTCGGACGTCATCGTGCGCCAGCTTCCGTCGGTCAATTCGACCAACCTCGGCCCCGGCCGCAACAAACTGTTCATTCGCGGCGTCGCCGATTCAAGCTTCACCGGCCCGACGCAGGCGACGGTTGGGCAATATTTCGGCTACGCGCGGCTCAACTATAACGCGCCCGATCCCGACATCGCGCTCTATGACATCGACAAGATCGAGGTGCTGGAAGGGCCGCAGGGGACGCTTTACGGCGCCGGATCGCTCGGCGGCATCATCCGCATCGATCCGGCAAAGCCCGATAGCGGCGGTTTCGCGGCGCGGATGCAAGCGGGCTATGCACTGACCCAGCACGGCGCCGACAGCCACGATGCGGCGGCGACGCTCAACCTGCCGCTGTTGACCGACCGTGCTGCGCTGCGTGTCGTCGGCTATCATCGCATCGATGGCGGCTATATCGACGACAGCGCCCGCGGGCTGAGCAACGTCAACCGCAGCCGCATCTTCGGCGGGCGCGCGGCGCTGCGTGTGACACCGGGCGACGGCTGGACGATCGATGCGGGCTGGGTGCGGCAGGACATCCAGACGCGCGACGGTCAATATTCGGAGGCCGGGCTGCCCGACCTGACGCGGCAGAGCCTGATCGCGCAGCCCTTCGACAATGATTATTCGCTGCTTTACGCGACGGTCGAAAGAAGCTGGGGTCCGCTGGTGCTGCGATCGACTGGTGCGATCGTGTCGCACGATCTGGCGAACCGCTTCGATGCGTCGGCGCTCGGCGGCGGGAACCCCTTGGCCTTTACGCAGGATATTGGGATCCGCCAGCACGCCAATGAAACCACGCTGTCGCGGCAGGGCGCGCACGGGCATGGCTGGATCGCGGGGATCGGCATCACCGACGGGAAGGACCGGACCCGGCGCGCGCTTGGCGACCCCGCCGCGCCCGCCCCGATTGCCGATATTCTGAACGAACGCAGCGAGGTGGCGCTGTTCGGCGAATGGACCTTCGGCCTGGCGCCGCGGCTCAGCGCCAGCCTCGGCGGCCGCTATGCCCATACGCGTTTTTCGGGCGAGTTGATCGATCCCGCCAACCCGAACCCGCCCGAACCGCGCCGCGCCGTCGACTATTTCGTACCCGCCGCGTCGCTGCGCTGGAAGCCGGGGGGCGGGTGGCTGATCTACGGGCGCTATCAGGAGGGATTCCGACCCGGCGGCTTGTCGGTGAGCAGCCCGGGAAGCGCGGTCGCCTTCCAGTCGGACACCATTGCGACGTTCGAACTCGGCGCGCGGCGGGGCGCGCCCGATCATGATCCGCTCAGCGTGGCGCTGTCGGGCTCATACGCGCGCTGGGAATCGATCCAGGCCGACCTCGTCGATGCGCAGGGTTTTCCCTACACGGACAATATCGGCAATGGTTCGATTCTCGGATTCAGCGCGTCTGCGACGTGGAACGCCACCCCGTCGCTGCGCCTCGACGGCAGCGCCTTTCTCAACCACAGCAGCCTGACCCAGGCCGCACCGGCCTATGCGCGGGCGGAGGACAATGATCTGCCCAATATCGCGCAGTGGGGCGCGCGGGTGGGCGCGCGCTGGGTGCAGAGCGTCGGCGCCGATGCCCGCCTGTCGATTGCCGCCGATGCGCGCTATGTCGGCAAATCCTATCTCGGCGTCGGCAATCTGCTCGACATCAGCCAGGGCCGCTATGTCGACACGGCTCTGAACCTGCGTCTCGAGCGCGGGCGTTTCGGCTTTGCGCTAGGTGTCACGAACCTGTTCAACGCCGATCGTAACCGCTTTTCCTATGGGAACCCCTTCACTGTGGTCGCCGGTCGGCAGGAAACGCCGCTGCGGCCCCGCACCGTCAGGATTGGCCTGGATGCAGCCTTTTGAACGGAGGTTCAGCCGCGCGCGGCGGCGGCGCCTTTGCGGGCGCGGCGCGGGTGCGAGGCGCCTTGTCCGCGTTGCGGCTGCCCCAGACGAGCAAGCGATAGACCATCGCCATCAAGGACATGTCAGTCATGCGGCCCTCCGATAAATCCTCGCGCAAATTCCTCGCCTCGATCCACGACGTCAGCCCGCGCTTCGCCGACGAGGTCGATCGCCTGCTCGATCAACTCGTCCGCCACCTTGGTGGGCCGAAGGTCGCGATGCTGGTCGTTCCCGACCATTGGGACAGCGCGCCGATCGCCGAAGACCGGGGCTTTCAGAGCCGCCTGCGCGGCTGGGCCGACGCGGGTGTTGAAATGTTTGTGCATGGCTGGGCGCATCGCGACGACAGCCGGCACAGCGGAGCGGTCGACGGCTTCCGCGCGCGCCACATGACGGCGGGCGAGGGCGAGTTCCTCGGCCTTGACCATGCCACCGCGCTGGCGCGGATGACGGCGGCCAAGAAACTGGTTGAGGACGTGACAGGGGTTGCCGCAACCGGTTTCATCGCGCCCGCGTGGCTCTACGGAGCTGGGGCTCTGTCCGCTTTGCCACAGGCCGGATTTACGATGGCCGAGGATCATATGAAGGTGTGGAATCCGCAAACCGGCGCGGTGCTCGCGCGCGGTCCGGTCATCACCTGGGCAAGCCGCAGCAGGGCGCGGATTGCCAGTTCCTTGTTGTTTTCTGCGCTCGCGCGGCATGCGCTGAAGCCGATGCGCGACGTGCGCGTCGCGTTGCATCCGGGCGATGCGCATGTGCCCAGCCTTGTGACCAGCATCGACAAATGCTGTGCCGCGCTGCTCGCCGGACGCCGGGTCGCCCGCTATGGGGATCTCGCGGCCGATCATGCCGCCACCCGCGACGAACGCGCGGCGATCAGCGCGTCATAATGGCGGAGCAGGTCCGCGACATGGTCGCGGTCCGACCGGACGGCGATGGCGGCACGGCGCGCCGCCTGACGGACCGCCGCGCGATCGCGCGCGCAGAAGCGGGCGATGGCCTGCGTCGCTGCGGCGGCATCGCGTGCGGCATAGGTTTCCGCAAAATCCTGGCGAGCGATCTCGGCACAGCCGCCCTCGTCGGGGACGATCAACGGCAGGCTCGACGCCAGCGCTTCCGACGCCACCAGGCCGAAGGTTTCGCCTTCGCATCCGTGGATCAGCGCGTCGCAGCTCGCCATCAGCGTTGCCAGTTGCGGCCGGTCATAGATTGGCTGGAACATGCGGATATGCGGATTGCCGCCGACCTGCTTGCGCAGCGCGGCGCTCGCCGGTCCCTTGCCGATCAGGATCAGGCCGACGGGTTCGCGGGCGGCGGCCGCCTGCACCGCGTCGATCACCATGTCCCATCGCTTTTCGCCATGGTGCCGCCCGATGCCGACCAGCAGCGTGGCGCTTTCGGGAAGGTCGCATTGCGCCAGCAGGTCGGCGCGCAGGCTGGCGTCGCGCAGGGTCGGTGAAAAGGCGGCGCGATCGATGCCCAGCGCGACGCAATGCGCCGGACCGATGTGGCGGTCGCTCAGCCGCTTGCCCAGCGAATCGCCGCAGACCACCAGACTGTCGAACAGCGGCATCGCGCGGCGCAGATAACGATTGAACCATTCGAAGGCGGCGTCGATCTTTTCGCGCGAGGCGATCCGTCCGAACCAGCGCTGCGGATAGGATACGACCGGGTCGCTGTGCAGGAAAAAGACCTTCGCGGCGTCGCCGGCCCATTTTCCGACGATCCACGCGGGGCGCCAGGGCGAAGAGGCTTCGACGACATCGGGGTGCAACCGGTCGAGCCAGGCATGGATCGGCGCCGCATCCCAGAACATGCGATAATTGGCATCGAACGGCAGCGGCGGCGCCTTGACCCAGATGATCCGGCCGCCGGTCGCGCGCACTTCCTCGCGATCCTCGGCGCCGGGCGCGAGGACGATCAGTTCGTGGCCGGCTTCGGCAAGCAACTGCATCTTGCGGTCGACATAGGAGCGGATGCCGCCGCCGGTGGGGGAATAGAATTCGCAGACGTCGACGATCCGCATCACCTCAATCCTTCTTGACCGGCGAAAAGCCCAGGCCGTGGAAATAATTCATCATCACGTGCATTTCCGTGACACCGCTGCCCAGCGTCACCGCGGCCTTTGCCGATTTGGGTTTGCTCCACCCCAATTTGGGATTGCCGGGAAAGCCGACGCCGTCGGAGGAAAAGCTGAACTTGTGCTTGCCGTCGCGGTCGTGGATCATCGCGAAGCTGAAGCGGCCAGGCCGCGGCGCCCGGATGCACACCGCGACCGGACCGGCGGCGGGGGCCGCAAATTCGATGCGGCGGAAATCCTTGCCCGCTTTCTGAAGGACGAAATCATCCTCCAGAAAATCCTTGTCGTTGCTCGGGAACAGCTCGACCCGGATCCGTCCCTTGCGGTCCTTCAGCCCGTCGAGCCAGACGAGCAGCGCCGGCGTTGTCGAACCCGCGGCGCAGGCGGGCGCGTCGCCATAGACCGCGGCGCGTGCGGACGGCACCATTGCGGCTGAAGCCAGCATGGCGGCGGCGAGGGCAGGGAAGCGGAAGCGGGTCATGCGGCCGCTCCCTTGCGCAGCGGCAGCCAGGTCAGCGCAAAGACGATGACGTGGCAGAGCAGGGTCAGCGCGACTGTCAGAGCCACGAGCCGCGTCACCGCGGCGTCGTTGCCGACCAGAAAGACCGCCAGATTGGCAAAGACGATGTCCTTGTTGGGGACGAGCGGCAGGCGCGCGACGAGTTGGCGTCCCGTCACGAGCAGCATCCAGAGCGCGAGCGGCACGAGCGGCAGCGCAAGATGCCAGCACAGCGCGAGCAGCCCGGTGTAGGCGATGGTGCGGACGAGGTGGATCAGGAACACCCAGCGCAGTTCACTCGCAGGAAGCGAGAACAGGCGGCCGCGGAAGAGCAGGATGGCGAGCGACAGGGCGAGCATGACCCCTACCGACCCCAGGATCGGGCGGATATGCTCGGCGGGCAGCAGCGAATAGGCGAAGGGCGTGGCGATAGCGAGCAGTGCCAGCGTGAAGATGTTGCCGACGACCGCCGACAGGATGCTGACATCCTTGATCGCCGCGAAAGGCGCCGCGACCATGTTGAGCCGCGTCCGGGCCCAGGCGTAGAAATAGGCTTCCCCCGAATAGCCGAGCAAAATCTCGTTCGCGACCAGCTTGCGCAGGATCGGCACGATGCCCGACAGCGGCAGGCCCCACAGCCGCCGGAAAATCACCAGATCGGACAGCGGCTGCACCGCATAGATGGCAAGGAAGACCAGATAGAATAGCGGGTTGGTGGGCAGCGCCTCGTGCAGCGCGGCCAGTCCGCCGCCCAAAAGCTTGCGTATCAGTCCGGCGAGCAGCGCCAGGCTGAGCAGGCCGCTGACCAGCGCCGGCCAGCGGCTGCGGATTGGTGTCAGCGGCTCAAGTGCGGCGAGGGGGGGCGTCGGTGTGGGGGCTGTGGCAACCGTCAATCCGTTCACGCTTTTATCCCGTTAGTATCGTTTCCAGCGATTTTTCGCTTCTTCAGCTTCAGACGCCGCGGCGCGGCCGATCCCGCATCGGCGCGGTGCGGAAAATCGACGCGCGCGGCGTCTTGTCGATGGAAGGGCGTCCGACACGGGCGCCGGTATGGCATCGGAAAGGCCTGCGGCGTGGCGCGAGCGCAGCACATCGTCATCATTTTCCACGATTTTTCGTTCGGAGGGACCGAGGTGATCGCGCTGCGGCTGGCGCGCGAATGGGTGGCGCAGGGGCGCCGCGTCACCTTGCTTTGCGGCACATTCGATGGTCCGCTGCGCTCCGCCGTGCCGCGCGGGGTACACACCGAACGCCTCGAACCCGAAATTCCCAGAACGCCGCTTTCGCGCCTGCGCCTGCGGCGTGCGCTGTCGGCGGCGATCGCTCGCCTGCGGCCGGACGTCCTCTTTCTGCCGGGCAATTTTCATCATGTGCTGGCGGGCGCCGTGCGCGATTTGCCGCGGCGGCCGAAGGTCGTGGCGAAGATCAGCAATCCGCTGGCGCCTTCGGCGATCCCGGCGCTACGCGCGCTGCTTGCGCGGGCCTTTCGTGGGGCGGCGCGCGATGTCGACTGGTTCGCCGCCATGTCGACCGGGCTCGCGGACGATGTGCGTGCGCTGACGGGACGCGCGGAGGTCAGCGTGATCTTCGATCCCAATATCGACACGATCATAAATTTGCCGGCAGCCAGGAAGGTGCCGGGCACCGGGCCGCTGCATCTGCTGGCGGCGGGGCGACTCGTCGAGCAGAAGGATTTCGGTCTCGCGGTGCGCGTTGTCGCCGAACTGGCCAAGCATCGCGACGTGCGGCTGACCATTGCGGGCGACGGGCCCGACGCGCCGCGGCTGGCGCGGCTGGCGCGGCGTTTGGGCGTTGCGGACCGGATTGCGCTACCGGGGCGCCTGGCATCGATCGGGCCGGCGCTCGACCATGCCGACCTGCTGCTGATTACCTCGCGCTACGAAGGCGGGCCTGCCGTTGCGGTCGAAGCGCTCGAACGCGGCGTTCCGGTTATCGCCACCGACTGTTCGCATTTCCTGCGAGATTTGCTCGCGGACGGTGATTGCGGCGCGATCGTCCCCAGCCGCGAACCGGCGGCGATTGCCGAGGCGATGCTCGAATGGATCGACCGGCAGGATCGCCGACCCTTTTCTCCGGCGGTCGTTACCGAGCCTTTCGGCACGGCTTTCGCTGCGCGCCGCTATCTCGATCTTTTCGACCGTCTGGCCGGGG
The DNA here is from genome assembly GCF_025727575.1 of Sphingopyxis sp. GC21. Lineage (NCBI taxonomy): Bacteria > Pseudomonadati > Pseudomonadota > Alphaproteobacteria > Sphingomonadales > Sphingopyxidaceae > Sphingopyxis > Sphingopyxis sp. GC21. The sequence goes on from NZ_CP095845.1 coordinate 1,085,298, forward strand.
CGGGCGGTTGCGCCGCGGCGGTCAGCAGGTCAACGCCGCCGCGAACAGGCAGCGAAAGCGCTCGACGCACTCGGCCCCTTCTTCGGCATCGAGTTCGAAATTATCGACCTTCATGATCGTCCGCAGGACGCCGACGCCCATCAGGATCGCCAGCAGCATATTGGCGCGCATCTCGCCCTGATCGCCGCCGATCGTTCCGGCGAGCGGCTCCAGAACGTCGCGGTTCACCAGTTCGCGGATGATATCGCCCGCCTTGGGAGACGAGGCCGAGCGCAGCATGATGACGAACATCTCCATGCGATGATGGCGGTCGGCGTCGTCGTCTTCGGCGACGAGTTGCGCCAGAAAACCGGGTAATTCGTCGATGCTTTTGGGCTCGCGGAACAGATGCGGCTTTGCTTCGTCGCTGACGACTTCGCGGAACAGCCCTTCCTTGCCGCCGAAATAGCGGCTGATCAGCGCGACATCGACCCCGGCATCACCCGCAATGTCGCGCAGTCCGACATTTTCATACGCCTCGCGCAGAAAGCGTTGGTGCGCGGCCGCCAATATCGACGCGCGGGTTGCAACGGCATCGCGCCGCTTGATGGTTGAGCTTCTCTCCATTTTTGCGTCCATAATGGTGAATGAGAATAAATCAACAACTGTTGACTTACGATGAACGGCCCACTAGTTGACAGCGACCGTCATCGCGCAACTTCCCCCCTCCCTGTGGCGCGATGGCGGAACGCTTCAACAGAAAAGACAAGATCATGCAAAAGCGCTTTCTCCTCGCGCCCGTCCTGTGCCTTTCGTTCGCGCTGGCTGCCTGTTCGGGCGGCGGCGACCAAGGACAGGGCGGTCCGCCGTCGCTTCCCGTCACCGTGTCTCAGCCCCTCGTCCGCGACGTGACGGAGTGGGATGATTTTGTCGGCCGTTTCGAAGCGATCGACAGTGTCGAAGTGCGGCCGCGCGCCTCGGGATATTTGCAGCGCGTACACTTTGCCGACGGCCAATATGTGCGGGCCGGGCAGCTTCTCTTTTCGATCGATGCGCGCCCGAACCAGGCGGCGCTCGATCAGGCGCGCGCGCAGTTGGCGCGCGCCAACGCGACCTTGGCGAACGCAAAAACCGAATTCGCGCGCTCGGCGACACTGGCCGCATCGCAAGCGGCGAGTACCGAGGAGGTCGAGCAGCGCCGTGCCGCGGTGCGCGCCGGCGAAGCCGATGTGGCGGCGGCGCAGGCCGCGGTGCGATCGGCGCAGCTCAACGTCGGCTTCACGCGCGTGACCGCACCGATTTCGGGGCGTATTTCGCAGCGGCTGGTCGATCCCGGCAATGCGGTCACCGCCGATCAGACGGTGTTGACGACGATCGTGTCGACGAGCCCCATCCATTTCAGCTTCCAGGGTTCCGAGGCGAGCCTGCTCGGCTATGAACGCCGCGGCGACAAGCTCGACGGCGCGCCGGTGCGTATCCGCCTGCAAGGACAGCAGGATTATGCGATTTCGGGCCGGATCGACTTTGTCGACAACGCACTGTCGAACGGATCGGGGACGATCACCGTCCGCGCCGTCGTGCCCAACCCCGATGGCAAGCTGCGCCCGGGCATGTTCGGCCAGCTTCAGCTTGCGGCTTCGGCGCCGCACGCCGCCGTCATGGTTCCCGACACCGCCATCGTCACCGATGCGGCGCGGCGCCTGGTCTATGTGATCGGCGACAAGAATGTGGTGCAGGCGCGCCCGGTCGAGCTTGGCCCCGTCATCGACGGGCTGCGCGTGATCCGTTCGGGCATCACCGCCAAGGATCGCGTCGTCGTCGGCGGCATCCAGCGCGCGATGCTGGGCAAGCCCGCGAAGATCGAGGCGGGCCGGATCGGTGCCGATGGCAAGGTCGTGCCCGCCAAGGCGGCCGCGAAGCCTGCCGCGGCGGGCGCTGCAGCGGGCAAGGGCGGCGCACAGTGAATTTCAGCCGATTTTTCGTCGACCGCCCGATCTTCGCGGCGGTCATCGCCATCTTCATCACGCTGATCGGCGCCTTTGCCTATCCGCAGCTTCCGCTCGCCCAATATCCGGAGATCGCGCCGCCGACGATCAGCATCACCGCATCCTATCCCGGCGCCTCGCCCGACACGATCGCCGAAACGGTGTCGTCGACCATCGAGCAGGAGGTCAACGGCGTCGAGAATATGCTCTATATCCAGTCGTCCTCGACGCAGGGTCTGGCGCAGATAACGGTGACATTCCAGCCAGGCACCGACCTCGATGCGGCGCAGGTGCTCGTTCAGAACCGCGTTGCGCTCGCCGAACCGCGCCTGCCCGAACAGGTGCGCCAGATCGGCGTGCAGGTGAACAAGCAGGAAACCGGCTTCCTGATGATCGTCGCGCTGACGACGACCGATCCGGCGATCGACCTCGATTATGTCGGCAACTATGCCAATTCGACGCTGCGCGACCGGCTGCTGCGCCTGAAGGGCGTCGGCGGGGTGCAGATTTTCGGCGGCGGCTATTATTCGATGCGCGTGTGGATCGACCCCGACAAGGCCGCCGCGCGCAACCTGACCGCGACCGAGATTGTCGCGGCGCTGCAGAGCCAGAATGTCCAAGTCGCCGGCGGCTCGGTCGGCGCGCCGCCCTATGGCAAGGGCAATCCCGCGTTCGAGCTTCCGGTCGAAGTGCCGGGACGCCTCGTGACGCCCGAACAATTCGCCAATGTCGTGATCAAGACCGATACGCAGAATGGCGCGATCACGCGGCTGAAGGACGTCGCGCGGGTCGAGCTTGGCAGTCAGGATTATGGCGTGCGCGGCGTTTTCAACGGCCAGCCGGGCGTCGGCATGGCGGTGATCCAGCAGCCGGGCGCCAACGCGCTCGATGCCGCGAAGCTGGTGCTCGACGAGGTCAAGGCGGCGTCGAAGGACTTCCCGCCGGGGCTGGAATATCAGATCCCCTTCAACCCGACCGAATATGTGCAGGCGTCGGTAAGCGCGGTGCAGGAAACGCTGATCGAGGCGATCATCCTCGTCGTCATCGTCGTGCTCGTCTTTCTGCAGACCTGGCGCGCGGCGATCATCCCGATCATCGCGATTCCGGTGGCGCTCATCGGCACCTTTGCGGTGCAGCTGGCGCTCGGCTTTTCGATCAACTCGCTGTCGCTGTTCGCGCTGGTGCTCGCGGTCGGCATCGTCGTCGACGACGCGATCGTGGTCGTCGAGGCGGTCGAGAAGCATATTCGTCAGGGCCTCACCCCGCGCGAAGCCGCGCACCGGACGATGAGCGAAGTGTCGGGCGCGCTGATCGCGATCGGCCTCGTCCTTGTCGCGGTGTTCGTGCCGACGGCCTTCATCCCCGGCATCCCCGGTATCTTCTATCAGCAATTCGCGGTAACGATCGCGGCGGCGACGGTCTTTTCGTTGCTGACGTCGCTTACCCTGTCGCCCGCGATGGCGGCGCTGCTGCTAAAGCCACACGAGGAGCATCACGCCGAACCGAAAAACCGGATCATGCGCGTGGTGCGCCGCGCCGCGAACAGGTTCAACGACGGGTTCGACCGACTGTCCGAACGCTATGGCACCACCACCGCGTCGCTGATCCGCAAGACGGCGCTGATGCTGGGCATCTATGCGGTACTGCTCGCCGCGACCGGCTGGCGCCTCGCAGATACGCCGACGGGCTTCATCCCCGATCAGGATCAGGGCGTGCTGATCGGCGTGGTTCAGCTTCCGCCCGGCGCGTCGCTCGATCGCACGAGCGAGGTGCTGGCGCGCGCGCAGAAGACGGTGTCGCAGATCGACGGCGTCGAGAGCATCGCGACCTTTTCGGGGCTCGACGGCGCGAGCTTTTCGACCGCATCGAACGCGGGCACGATGTTCATCCGTCTGAAGGACTGGAGCGAGCGCGGCAGCGATCTGAGTGCGAGCGCCCTGTCGGGCAAGCTGTCGGGCGCGCTCGCGATGGCGCTCCCTGAAGCGAACGCCTTCGTCATTGCGCCGCCCGCGGTGCAGGGCCTCGGCAACGGCAACGGCTTCACCATGATGCTGCAGGCGCGCGAGGGGCAAAGCTATCGCGACCTCGAAAAGGTGACGCAGGCGATGATGGGCGGAGCGCAGCAGGTGCCCGACGTCACGCAGGTCTTTTCGCTGTTCAACACCGGAAGCCCGCGCATCTTCGCCGATGTCGATCGTGACAAGGCGCAGATATTGGGCGTCGACCCGAGCCAGGTCTACGCCGCGCTCGGCACCTATCTTGCCTCGACCTATGTCAACGACTTCAACTTCCTTGGCCGCACCTTCCGCGTCACGGCTCAGGCCGAACCAAGCGCGCGCAGCCGGATCGAGGATGTGGGCCGATTGCAGGTGCGGTCCTCGTCGGGCGAGATGGTTCCGCTCTCGTCGGTCGCGACCTTCCGCGACGACAGCGGTCCGACCCGCGTCGTGCGTTACAATCTGTTCCCCGCGGTCGAACTGCAGGGACAGGCGGCGCCGGGCGTCTCATCGGGTGCGGCGTTGACCTCGATGGAGGGACTGGCCGCGAAGACGATGCCGCAGGGCTTTTCCTATGAATGGACGGGCCTTGCCTATCAGGAAAAGCAGGCGGGGAGCAGCGCGGTGCTGATCTTCCTGCTCGCGGTGGTCTTCGTCTTCCTGGTGCTGGCGGCGCAATATGAATCGCTGCCGCTGCCGCTCGCGGTGATCCTGATCGTGCCGATGTGCATATTGGCGGCGATGCTTGGCGTGAACCTGCGCGGGATGGACAATAATATCCTGACGCAAGTCGGGCTGGTCGTGCTGATTGCGCTCGCGGCGAAGAACGCGATCCTGATCGTCGAATTCGCCAAGCAGGCGGAGGAAGAGGAGGGGATGGCTCCGCTCGACGCCGCGGTTCACGCCGCGCAGTCGCGCCTGCGTCCGATCCTGATGACCAGCTTTGCCTTCATCTTCGGCGTCATTCCGCTCGCGGTGGCAAGCGGGCCGGGGCAGGAAATGCGCCAGGCACTCGGCACGGCGGTGACGTTCGGCATGCTCGGCGTCACCATATTCGGGCTGATCTTCACGCCGATCTTCTACGTCGTGTCGCGCAAGCTGGGCTATCGCGTCCAGCAATGGTTCGCGCGCGGCCGCACCAACAAGGGCGGCGATGCGCCGCTGGAGATGCCATGATGAGCCGTAATGTCCTGCTGGCCGGTGCCGCCGCGCTTGCACTGTCGGGCTGTGCCGTCGGTCCGGCCTATGTGTCGCCGACCCCCGCCGCTCCCGGACAGACGCCTTTCCTCGAGGCAGGCAAATCGCCCGCCTTCACCGGCGAGCAGCCGGCGGGGCATTGGTGGAGCCTGTTCGGCGACCCGACGCTCGACGCGCTCGTCGAAGAGGCGCTCGCCGCCAATACCGATCTGCGCGTCGCCGCCGCCAATCTGGCACAGGCGCGCGCGGTGTTGAAGGAATCGCGAGCGGGGCGCCTGCCGACCACCGGAATAAGCGCCAGCGGCACCTACGCCCGCCAGCCGGGCAGTGTCACCGGCATCGGCCCGGTCGAGGGCGAAAGCTATGATGTCGGGCTCGACATCGGTTATCAGGTCGATCTGTTCGGGCGCGTCGAAAGTGCGATCCGCGCGAGCCGCGCAGATGCCGACGCGGTGCAGGCGGCCTTCGACCTGACGCGCATCACGGTCGCGGCGGAAACGACGCGCGCCTATGCTGACGTCTGCGCCTACAACCGCCAGCTTGCGGTGGCGGAGGAAACGCTGCGCATTCAGGAACAGACCTTCGACCTGACGCGCCGGCTGTTCGAAGGCGGGCGCGCGACGCGGCTCGACACCGGGCAGGCAGGGGCGCTGTTGGAACAGACGCGCGCGACCCTGCCGACCTTGAAGGCGCAGCGCGCCGGGGCGCTCTATCGCCTTGCGCTGCTGACTGGCAAGCCGCCCGCCGAAGCGCCGCAGGCCGCGTTGCAATGCCAGGCGCCGCCCGAACTCGACCGTCCGATTCCGGTCGGTGACGGCGCCGCGCTGCTCGCCCGTCGCCCGGATATTCGCCGGGCCGAGCGCCAGCTCGCCGCCGCCGCGGCGCGCGTCAATGTTGCGACCGCCGACCTTTATCCCAGCATCAGCATCGGCGGGTCTGTGGGATCGACCGCCGACGCGGTGTCGGGGCTGGGCAAGTCCGACAGCTTCCGCTTTTCGATCGGGCCGCTGATTTCGTGGAGCTTTCCGAACATCGCGGTCGCGCGTTCGCGGCTGAAGCAGGCGGAGGCCGGCGCCGACGCGGCGCTGGCGACCTTCGACGGCACCTGGCTCGGCGCGCTTCAGGAAACCGAAAGCGCGCTCGCCAACTATGCCGGCGAACTCGACCGGCTTGCCGCGCTACGCCGTGCAGCGGACGAAGCGGGCGAGGCGGCGCGGATCGCGCGGCTTCGCTATCAGGCGGGGCGCGAGAATTTTCAGGTCGTACTCGATGCCGAGCGCTCGTTGGCGCAGATCCAGGCGAGCATCGCCCAGTCCGAACAGCAGCGCGCGACCTATCTGGTCGCGCTGTTCCTGGCGCTGGGCGGCGGCTGGCAGGACGGCGCCGCCTAAGGCGCCGATCTCGTGAAAGAAAAAGGCCGGTGCAGCGTGGGCTGCGCCGGCCTTTTTCATGGCTGCTTTGCCGGTCAGAGCGTCGCGTCGTCGTCGGCGGGCGAGTGGAATTCGTGCCACAAGCCGTTCAATATGCCGAAGCCGACCGCGAGGCCGAGGCCGAGTACCCAGGTAAAATACCACATGGCGTGTTCCTCCGGTCAGTAGAAATCGAGGTTGGTGCGAACGTCGTCGAGCGTGACGCGACCGAACAACACCTTGAGCACCCACGCCGTGTAGGCGAGGACGATGGGCAGGAAGATCAGGGTCACGACGAGCATGATCCACAAGGTGAGGTGGCTCGACGAGGCATTCCAGACCATCAGGCTCGAATGCGGGTCGATCGAGCTGGGCAGGATGAAAGGGAACATCGACAGGCCGACCGTCGAGATGATCCCGACCACCGCGAGCGCCGAGCCGACGAAGAGCAGGCTCTGCTTGCGCCCGGCGATCGCGACATAGGCGAGGATCGGGCCCAGGAAGCCGAGGATCGGCGCGAGCAGCATCCACGGGTGGCGCCCATAATTGTCGAGCCATGCGCCCGCCGCCGGGACTGACGTTGCCCACAGCGGGTTCGAGGGGCCGGCGGGATCGAGTTCGCCCTCCAGCCGGTAGCCAATGTTCGTCGTGGCGACCATCGCGCCGCCGATTGCGAACAGCGCGATGACGAGCAGCGCGGCGATCTTGCCCCAGCGGCGCGCCCGGTCCATCACGACGCCGTCTTCGGCCTTGAGCGCGAGCCAGCCGGCGCCGTGCAGCACGACCATCGCCACCGACAGCAGGCCGGTGAGCAAGGTGAAGGGCGAAAAGAGGCCGAGCAGCGAGCCTTCGTAAAAGGCGCGCAGGTCGCTATCGAGGCGGAAGGGTGCGCCCAGAAGGACGTTGCCGACCGCGACCCCGAACACCAGTGCGGGGACGAAACCGCCGACGAACAGCGCCCAATCCCAGCGGCTGCGCCAGGCGGGATCGTCGTGCTTCGAGCGATATTTGAATGCCACGGGGCGCAGGATCAGCGCCGCGAGGACAAGGAATATCGCGAGATAGAAGCCCGAAAAGCTGATCGCATAGACAAAGGGCCATGCGGCGAAGATCGCGCCGCCGCCTAGGATCAGCCAAACCTGATGCCCCTCCCAAGTCGGGGCGATGCTGTTGATTGCCAGCCGCCGTTCCTCGTCGGTCCGCGCGATGAAGGGCAGCAGCGCGGCGACGCCGAGGTCGTAGCCGTCGGTGAGCGTGAAGCCGATCAGCAGCACGCCGAGAAGCAGCCACCAGATCAGGCGGAGCGTTTCATAGTCGAAGGGAATCGCCATCGTCTGATCCTCCTTATTCGGCCGGCAGCGGGGTATAGCCCGCGTCGGTGGGTTCGATGCCCGAGGCAAGGTCGCGGCCGCGCTTGGACTCGGGGCCCTTGCGGATCGCCGCGAGCATCAGCCGCACCTCGATGAAAGCGAGCGCGCTGTAGAGCAGGGTGAAGGCCGCGATGGTCGTCCAGACCTGCGCCACCGTCAGGCTCGATGCGCCGAGGAAGGTCGGCAGCACGCCCTCGATCGCCCATGGCTGGCGGCCATATTCGGCGAGCACCCAGCCCATTTCGGCGGCCAGCCACGGCAGCGGCATGATGATCACCGCGGCGCGCAGGAACCACTTCACATCGAAGCGCCGCACCGTCGCATAATAGAAGGCGAGGGCGAAGAAGCCGATGAAGAAGAAGCCGAGCCCCGCCATGAAGCGGAACAGCCAGAAGGTGACCGGGACGTTGGGCACCGTGTCCCACGCCGCCTGCATGACCTGGTCGGCGGTCGCGTTGCGCGGATCGGGGACATAACGCTTGAGCAGCATCGCATAGCCGAGGTTGCTGCGGTTCGCCTCGAAGATCGCGCGCGCGGTTGCGTTGGTGCGATCGGCCTTCAGATCCTCGAGCGCGCCATAGGCGAGCTTGCCGCTTTCGATGCGTTCCTGCGCGTGGAGGACCAGTTCGTTGATCCCCTGGACCTGCCCGGTCAGGCTGCGCGTCGAAATCAGGCCGAGGACATAGGGTATCTTGATTTCATAGCGCGTCTCGCGGTCCTTGACCGACGGCAGGCCGAAGAGCGTGAGCCCGGCGGGCGCCATTTCGGTGTGCCACATTGCCTCGATCGCGGCGAGTTTCATCTTCTGATGATCGGTGAGCGCATAGCCCGATTCGTCGCCGAGGACGACCACCGACAGCGAGGAGGCGAGGCCGAAGGCCGCGGCGACGGTCAGCGAGCGCTTCGCGAGCGCGGTGTAACGGCCGCGGAGCAGATACCAGGCCGAAATGCCGAGAACGAAGACCGAGGCGGTGACATAGCCGGCGCTGACCGTGTGGACGAACTTCGCCTGCGCGACGGGGTTGAACAGCACCGAATAAAAGTCGACGACTTCCATGCGCATCGTGTCGGGATTGAAGCGCGACCCGACCGGATTCTGCATCCAGCCGTTGGCGATCAGAATCCAAAGCGCCGAAAGATTGGAACCCAGCGCGACGAGGAAGGTGACGAGGAGATGGAGCTGCTTGGACAATTTGTCCCAGCCGAAGAACATCAGCCCGACGAAGGTCGCCTCGAGGAAAAAGGCCATGAGCCCCTCGATCGCGAGCGGCGCGCCGAAGATGTCGCCGACATAGTGCGAATAATAGGACCAGTTCATCCCGAATTCGAACTCCATCGTCAGGCCGGTCGCGACCCCGAGGACGAAGTTGATCCCGAACAGGCGGGCCCAGAAACGCGTGATGGTACGCCAGATTTCCCTTTCGGTGATGACATAGATGCTCTCCATGATCACCAGCATGAAGGAAAGCCCCAGCGTCAGCGGAACGAAGAGGAAATGGTACATCGCCGTAAGGGCGAATTGCAGGCGGGATAATTCGACTACGGCCAGGTCCATGGCGCCACTCCTGAACAGCGACTCGGCGGGGTGCCGCACGGCTTGCGGCATCGTCATTTAATGAATATGGGAATGTGTGAATATTAGAAAAATGTCAAGTAGAGATAACGCCACATCTGCAGCACCCGCCGCCAGCCGCGGTGCCTTGGCCGCTTGGCTTGGCGATGCCGTTGCCGCGGTGCTCTTCGCGCTCGCGCTCGCGCAATTGCTGGCGCTCCACGTCGCGCGCGACCTTCGCGGCGGCGGAGGGGGCGACGCGGGATTCGGCATTGCGGGCTGGGCGTGGATGCTGCTGCTGATTGGCGCGGCGCTGGCACGCGGCGCTTTGCAGGGCGGCGCCTTTGCGATCGGCCTGCGCCACGCCGCGCGCTTTGCCGCCGAGCTGCGCGCGCGCGTCGCGCCCGCGCTCATGGTGAGCGCGGCGGGGCGCGGACGCCTGATCGGTGAAGATGCCGAACTAGCGGTGACCGCGATCGACCGCATCGAGCCCTATGTTGCGCGTTTCCTGCCGCTGCGCCGCGCCGCGATGCTTTCGCCGCTGCTGATCGCGCTGGCGGCGCTGCTCGCAAGCAGTGTCGCCGCGGCGATCCTGTTCGGCACGCTGTTGCCCTTCGCGATCGGTATGGCGCTCGCCGGCAGCGCCGCGGCGCGGGCGAGCGAGGCGCAATTGGGGGCGCTGTCGCGGCTCGGCGGCTTGTTCGTCGACCGGGTTCGCGCGCTGCCGCTGATCCTCTCCTATGGCGCCGAGGATCGCGTCACGCGTCAGATCGGCGGGGCGGCGCGCGATCTGGCGGAACGGACGCTGGGCGTGCTGCGCATCGCCTTTGCATCGAGCGCGATCCTCGAATTTTTCAGCGCGCTCGCGGTCGCGCTCGTCGCGGTTTATTGTGGCTTTTCGCTGCTCGGCCTGCTGCCCTTTCGCGCGCCCGAAAGCCTCGACTTCGCCGAAGCCTTTTACGTTCTTGCGCTCGCGCCCGAATTTTATCTCGGCATGCGCCGCCTGGCCGCGGCCTATCACGACAAGCAGCAAGGCGAAGCGGCGCTGGCGGCGCTTGCCGCCGCGGAGGCACCGATCGCCGATCACGCAGTCGCACCGCCGTTACCCGGCGCACCGGCGGCTCTTGTCGTCGATGCGTGGGTTGTTCGGCACCCCGAAGGCGCGGCGATCGGACCGATCAGCGCGCGCTGGATCGGCCCCGGCCTTCACCTGATCGTCGGGCCGAGCGGATCGGGCAAGACCAGCCTCCTCCGCGCGTTGATCGGGCAGGTGTCCGTCGAGTCGGGGCGCCTTTACGCCGACGATGCCGCGGTCGACCCACGCGCGCTCGCCTCGCTGTGCGGCTGGGCGGGTCAGCGGCCCTTGCTGTTGCCCGGGAGTCTCCGCGCCAATCTGCTCGTAGGAGAGGCGAAGGCGCGCGATGCTGCGATCATTGCCGAACTCGACGTGCTCGGTCTTTCGGCGCTGATTACCGCGCGTGGCGGCGGGATCGACTGGGTTGTCGATGACCGCGGCAGCGGGTTGTCGGGCGGCGAACGGCGACGGATCGGGCTGGCGCGCGCGCTGCTGTCGCCCCGCCCGCTGCTGCTGCTCGACGAGCCGACTGCCGACCTCGACGCCGCGAGTGCGGCGCGCGTCGTCGCGGTGTTGCAGGCCGCTGCGACGACCCGGACGATCGTCGCGGCGACGCACGATCCGGCGCTGATCGCCGCGGCGGACAGCGTGGTGGAAATCGGATGATCGCGGCATTGCTCCGATCCGCGCGCGCGGGCCAGCGCCGCGCGGTGTTGCTCGGCATGGCGGCAGCTGCAGTCGCTGCGCTGTCGGCGATCGGCCTGCTCGCGGTGTCGGGCTGGTTCCTGACCGGTGCGGCGATTGCCGGCCTGACCGGCGCGGCGGCGGTCAAGGCGTTCAATTATCTGGTGCCCAGCGCCGCCATCCGCGGGCTGGCGATCTTGCGCACGCTGTCGCGCTATGGCGAGCGGCTGTTCAGCCATCAGGCGATGCTGTTTGCCCTTGCCGAGGTGCGTGCCGTGCTGTTTGCGCGGTTGATCGCGGCACCGCCGGCGACGGCGCTTCTCCACAATCGCGGCGATGTCACGGCGCGGCTTGGTGGCGACGTCGAAACGCTGGAGGAGGCACTGCTGCGCACGACGCTGGTACCGTCGGGCATCGCAACGCTCGCGGGGACGATGCTGTTGATGGCACTCGCGGGCTGGGCTGCTGCAGCGGCCTTGCTGGGCGCAGCGGGGGCAAGTTTTGCAGTCGCGCGCCGGATCGGGCGCGACCGGATCGCCCCGGCGCTCGACGCCGAAAGCGCAGCGCTCGGTGCGCTCAAGCGATGCTATGTCGAACTGGCGGCCGGGGGCGACGATATTGCGGTCTATGGGCTTGCCGCCGACGTGCGAGCGGCAATCGCGGCGGCCGAAGCGCCGCTCCACCGCGCCCGCGCGGCGATGGCCGGCGCCGACACGCTGGTGTCGATCGTGCATTGGGGGCTGACCGGTGCGGCGGTGGCCGCGATCGTCGCGCTGTCGCCCGCTAGCGCCCCGGTTGTCGCGCTCGCAGCGCTTGCTGCGACCGCTGCTATGGAGATCGTCGGCGGCCTCGCCCGGCTCGACATTCAACGCTGGAAGAGCCGCGGTGCGCGCGCGCGGCTCGATGCGATGTTTCCGGACGTCGCCGCCCCGGCGAGCGATGGTGCGCCGGCGCAGCCGATCGTCGAACTGGCGGTCGCGGGCGCCCTGTACCGCATTGTTCCGGGCGACCGCGTTCTGCTCGCCGGGCGGTCGGGGAGCGGCAAGACGCGGTTGCTCGAAACGCTGACGGGGCTGCGCGACGATGCGCCCGAAGATGTGCGGATCGGCGGATTGCTTGCGGTAGGCTTGCCGCTCGCGGCGCGGCGGTCGCTGTTCGCGCTCGCGGCGCAGGACGCGGCGATGATCGCGGGCAGCGTGGCCGACAATCTGTCGCTCGCACGGCCGGGCATCACGCGCGACGAGATGCAGGCGGCGCTGACCGTTGCCTGCCTTGACGATGTCGTTGCGCAATTGCCCGGTGGGCTCGACTGCCGGCTGGGCGACGACGGCGCGCGGCTGTCGGGCGGACAGCGCAAGCGGCTGTCGCTGGCGCGAGCGCTGCTGGCGCAGCGGCCGTTCCTGCTGCTCGACGAACCGAGCGAAGGGCTCGACGGGGCGACCGAAGCGCGGCTGATCGTGCGACTGGGCGACTGGCTTGCGGAGGCGGGAAGCGGGTTGATCCTCGTCAGCCACCGCCCCGCAATGCGGGCGCTTGCCACGCGGCAGATCGAGATGGACGGCGATCCCGGCTAGCGCCAGGATCCTAGCGCAAGATTCTCGCGAAATGGGCGGCGCTGGCGGAGGCGTCGCGGGTGCTCGTCGTCGCGGCGGGACTGACGCCGAACTGGTCGGCGAACGCGCGGACGGGCGCGAGCGCTTCGGGTTTCAGGCGGTAGAAAATCTGCTTCGCCTCGCGCCGCGTTTCGACGATCCGCGCGTTGCGCAGCACGCCGAGTTGCTGGCTGAGCAGCGGCTGGCCGATGCCGGTCGCGCTTTCGATCTGCCCCACAGCAAGTTCCTGATCGCGCACGGCGAAGATCAGCTTGAGCCGCACCGGATGCGCCAGGACGCGCAGCAGTTCGACCAGATCGTCGTCGATGAGCGCCTCACCGGTCATTGCGCCCTGGCATCCTTCGCGAGCGTGTAGAACCAGCCGGTCGGATTGTCGGCCGCGAGCACGCCTTCGGTGGCGAGTTCGGGCGGGACGAGGAGGTCGTCGCCGGGCTGCCAACCCGCGGGCGTCATCGCCGACCCGTCGCTCGTGCGCTGGAGCGCCGCGACGGTGCGCACCATCTCGTCGACCGAGCGGCCGACGGTCAGCGGATAGATGGTCAGCGCACGGACGACGCCGTCGGGATCGATGAAAAAGGCCGCGCGCACCGTCGCGGCGCTGAAGGACTGGGCGTCGACCATGCCGAAAGCGTGCGCGATTTCGAGCGAGGGGTCCTCGACGATCGGAAAGGGGATGGCGACGCCCAAGTCGTCGCGCAGCGCGCGGATCCACGCGAGATGCGAAAAAAGGCTGTCGACCGAATGGGCGAGCAGCGCGCAATCGAGCGCGGCAAAGCGGTCGGCGGCACGTGCGATGGCCAGAAACTCGCTGGTGCAGACAGGGGTGAAATCGCCTGGGTGCGAAAAGAAGAGCAGCCACCGGCCGCGATAATCGCTGAGCCGCACCGGTCCGGCGGTGCTGCGCGCGATGAAATCGGGCGCGGTGTCGCCGATGCGGATCGGGCGCGCAGCGGGCCGGTTGTCGCTGTTGTCGGGCATCGGGATTCCTCTGGGAGCTTCCTCTCGCTCGACAGCGATCATATATAATTCATAATATCGTGTAAATGTGATATGCGCTCAGCCGAGCATGGCCCCGGCGCTGTGGTAGAGCATATAGGCGGCCACGACGAGAACGAGCAGCGCGAACAGCGTGTTGAGCCGTCCAGTTCTGGCCGACAGGCGCTGCGCACCCTTGAGCCCCAGCCAGCTTCCCAGCGCGCCGCCCGCGATGAACAGCCCGGCAAGCTGCCAGTCGACGAGGCCCGACCAGGCATAGTTGGCGGCGGTGGTGAGCCCGAAGGCGGTTACCGCGACCAGCGAGGTGCCGACCGCGTTGATCATCGGCATTCCCGTCGCGGCGACGATGCCGGGGACGATCAGAAAGCCGCCGCCGATGCCGAAAAAGCCGCTGAACGCTCCGCTGCCGAGGCCGTAGCCGAGCAGGCGCGGCGCATTTTCCCGGCTGATCCGCACCGCGGGATCGCCGATCTGGCCGCGCTTGCGCAGCATGATGACCGCGATGACGACCATCAGCAGCGCGAAGAGAAAGAGCAGCTTGGCGCCGTCGAAGCTCTTGCCGAGGGTCGATCCGGCGAAGGCGCCGACGATTCCGGCGCCGGCGAAGGTCAGCCCGCACGGCCAGCGCACATTGCCAGCGCGCGCATGGTTGGTCAGCCCAACCGCCGCATTGGCGGCGACGGCGAGTGCTGCGGTCCCGATCGCGACATGCGGCTGCGGCACCCCGACGAGATAGACCATCAGCGGCACCGCAAGGATCGACCCGCCGCCGCCGACGAGCCCGAGCGTGAAGCCGACGAGCACGCCGGAGAGCGCGCCGAGGATCATCTGGGCGAGGCTGATCGTCATGGGATCGGTCATCGCGCGCGCTATCCTACAGCTTATCGAGCGGCAGCTTCAGATATCGGGTGCCGTTCGCTTCAGGTTCGGGGAAATGACCCGCGCGCATATTGACCTGGATCGACGGGAGGATCAGCCGCGGCATCGACAGCGTCTTGTCGCGCGCCTCGCGCATCGCGACGAACTGATCTTCGTCCACGCCTTCGTGGACATGAACGTTGGCGGTGCGCTCGGCCGCGATCGTCGTTTCCCAAGCAAAGCTGTCGCGGTCCGGCGCCTTGTAATCGTGGCAGAGGAACAGCCGCGTTTCGCCGGGAAGCGACAGCAAGCGCTGGATCGAGCGATAGAGGGTGCGCGCATCGCCGCCGGGAAAGTCGGCGCGCGCGGTGCCATAGTCGGGCATGAACAAGGTATCGCCGGTGAACAGCGCATCGCCGATGATCCACACCATGCACGCCGGCGTGTGGCCGGGGGTGTGGAGGACCATCCCCTCGATCTCGCCGAGCATGAAGCGCTCGCCGTCGGCCATCAGCCGGTCGAACTGCGAGCCGTCGCGCGCGAAGCGCTCATCTTCGTTGAAAATGGCGCCGAACACCGTCTGCACCGTTTCGATATGCCGACCGATGACGATCTGGCCGCCGAGCTTCGCTTGCAGATAGGGGGCAGCGGAGAGGTGGTCGGCATGGGCGTGGGTTTCGATCTGCCATTCGACGGTCAGCCCTTCGCGGCGGACATAATCGACGATCGCGTCGGCCGACGCATGGCCGGTGCGGCCCGAAGGCTGGTCGAAATCGAGTACCGAGTCGATGATTGCCGCCTTGCGCGTCGCGGGGTCGTGGACGACGTGCGTCGCGGTGAAGGTAGGTTCGTCGAAGAAGCTTTTGACGACGGGGATAAGGCCGGTTGCCCGCGCCTTGTCGATCAGCGCGGCGGCGGAATCGCGGTGAAGGTCGTCCATGCGATCATTCCTTCGTTTAAAATATTAGATAAAACTAATATAGTGAGGCGGCGCCGTTTGTCCAGTGGAGGAGGAGGCCTATTCGATACCGCAGAGCAGGCGGAGGCGCCACGCCGCGGTCTGCACCGATGCCTGCGCTTCGGCGAGCCGCGCGGTCGCGGCGATCGCTTCGCGTTCGGCATCGAGCTCGGCGAGCGGGGGGCGGGCGCCCGAGCGCACTTCGAGGCGGGTGCCGCGTAGCGCCTCGCGCGCCGCGGCGTCGCCATCGCGCGCGGCATCGAGCGCGCGTTCGGCGCTGTCGAGCCCGCTCCACGCCTCGATCACCGCCTGGGTGACGTCGTCGCGCGCCTGACGCAGCCGCGCTTCGCTGGCCGAGAGTTTCGATTGCGCCTCGCGGACGCGCGCGCTGCCCGCGCCGCTGTCGAAGAAGGTCCAGCGCCCGCGCAGCCCGACGGTGACACTGTCGGCGCGATAGTCGGGGAAAAATTGGTCGCGGATCCGCGCGCCCTCGGCAAAGACGCCGAGCTGCGGGCGGTTGGTCGCCTTGGCGGCGCGCACTCCCGCGGCGGCGCCGTCGACGCCGGCATCGGCCTGCGCGAGCAGGACATTCGCGGCGACGGCGGCCTCGACCGCTTCGCCGAGCGTCGCGGGAACCTCGGGGCGCGGGGGCAGGGGGGCGAGATCGCCGACAGGCTTGCCGGTCAGCCGCTCGAGGCGGGCGAGCGCGGCGGTGAGGCGGCCCTGGGCCTGGACAAGACCGGCCTGTCCCTCGGCGCGGCGTGCTTTCGCCTGGGCGACCTCGCTGCTCGTCGCATCGCCGACGTCGTAGCGCAGGCCGGTATGACGAACGATCTCGCCCAGCGCATCGACTAGCTTGCCATAGCTCGCGACAAGATCGCGCGCGGTGAGCACTTCGGCATAGGCGCCGACAGTCGCGAGGGTCAGATTCTGGCGCGCCATATCCTTGCCAAGCGTCGCAGCGCGGCTGCCCGCTGCGGCCTGATCGATCGCGGCGCTGATCCGTCCACCGGCGTAGAGCGGGTATTCGCCGACCAGTTGCACGGCGCTGGGGGTCACGTTTTGCGCGGTTAGACCGAAATAGCCGCCAGGGTCGAGCCGGCCGGTGCCGACGCTGCCCTCGACACTGGCGGTGGGACCGGCGGCGGCGCGCGCCTGCGCGAGCCGCGCAGCGGCGGCATCGGCATCGGCTGCCGCCGCTTCGAGCGCGGGCGAGTGCGCGCGCGCGTCGGCGATGGCGGTCGCCAGATCCTGCGCCGCCGCGGGGTGCGGCAGCGCGAGCGCGGCAAGGCATGCCGCCGTCAGCAGGGTCGCGGCGCGCTTCACTTAAAGGCGGCTCCCTGCCGCACGCCGAGACGCTTGAAAATGGCCGCCGCGGGACAGAAGCCGGTGAAGCTTGCCTGGATCATGTTGAGCCCCGCAAAGGCGGCGAGTCCGATCCACCAAGGATGGACGAACCAGGCGAGCAGCACGCTCGTCAGCACGACGAGGCCCGCGAAGCGCAAAACGGCACGATCGAGGTTCATGGGTCTTCCTTTCGTCAGAAGCGGAGTTTTTTGATCCCGAGCGCATGCATCGCGAGCTTTTCGTAAAAGGGCTCGCTCTCGCCCTTGCGGACCTTGCGCAGGAAATATTTTTCGAAGCCGATCTTCGCGAGATGGACCCACTTGCCTGACGACGACCAGTTGAGGTTGCGTGGCGGGATCTGTGGCTGCGCGACAAAGGCGACGCCGCCGTCGCCGAAGTCGGCGAGGCAGACGGCGTTCCACGTCGCCTCATGCTTCGGTGGCTGACCGGCGAGTTCGAGTTTCAGATTCTGCGCGATCGCGGTGACCATCGATTCGATCATGAAGCCCGTCTTGGGCACGCCCACCGGGACCGGGGTCGGGCCGACCGGCGGAATCGCGACGCAGACGCCGAGCGAATAGATGTTGGCGAAGGTCGGATTGCGCTGATGCTTGTCGGCGATGATGAAGCCGCGCGGATTGGTCAGTCCTTCGATGCCGAAGACGGCATCGACGCCGCGAAAGGCGGGCAGCAGCATCGAATAGCCGAAGGGCAGGTCGTGCTTGGCCTTGACGCTGCCGTCCTCGGCGACTTCCTCGACATGCGCCATGCCGGCCTCGAAGCTGGTGACGCGCGCATTGGTGATCCATTTGATGTGACGGTTGCGCAGCTCGCTTTCGAGCAGGCTCTTGGTATCGCCGACGCCATCGAGGCCGAGATGGCCGATATAGGGTTCGGCGGTGACGAAGGTCATCGGCACCCGGTCGCGCAGCTTGCGGCGCTTGAGTTCGGTGTCGAGGATCAGCGCGAATTCATAGGCCGGCCCATAACAGGAGGCGCCCTGTGCGGCGCCGACGACGATCGGCCCCGGATTTTCGCAGAAGCGGTCGAAGGCATCGGCCGCGGCGGCGGCATGATCGGTGGCGCATACCGATACGGTGTTCGCCTCCGGCCCGAAGCCCTCGATCTCGTCGAAGGCGAGTTTCGGCCCGGTTGCGATGACCAGATAATCATAATCGATGAAGGCGCCGTCGTTCAGTTCGACCCGATTTTCCTTGGGGTGGACGCGCTTCGCGCCGACCGCGGTGAAATCGATGCCCTTGCGCTTCATGACGGGGGGCAGGTGAACGCAGATCGCTTCGGGTTCGCGCCAGCGGACCGCGACCCAGGGGTTGGAGGGGACGAACCAGTAATTTTCCTGGTCGGAAATCACCATCACCTCGGCCTTGCCCTTGGAAACCTCCCGTATTTCGTAAGCGGCAATGGTGCCCCCGAGTCCGGCGCCCAGAACGACGATCCGCGGTAACGACATGCTTTCTCTCCTTGTTCCGGCGCTGGCTGGCTCCGGCTTTTTCAAATGGTTCGGTGTGCGGCCAGTTCGGTGAGTCGGACCCGATTGCTGTCGGCATAATATTAGATATTGCGAATATTACAACTAAGTAATATTATCAGTGTCGAAATCTGGCCGCGCCGGTTAGCGTGCCGGTCAACCGAGGAGTTTCGTCATGCTGAGCCTATTCCGCAAACCGCGCCATAAGGAGATTCCCGCACAGCAGCTTGCGGCTTTGCTTGACCAAAAGCGTGCGATTCTGGTCGATGTCCGCGAATCGGACGAATTCGCGAGCGGCCATGTCGCGGGCGCGCTGTCGATGCCGCTGTCGCGGTTTCAGGCAAGCGCGCTTCCGGCGGGCGACAAGCCGGTCATCCTGACCTGCGCCGCGGGTCGCCGTTCGGCGATGGCGCTCGACAAGGCGGCGGCGGGGCGGC
The DNA here is from genome assembly GCF_025727575.1 of Sphingopyxis sp. GC21. Taxonomy (NCBI): domain Bacteria; kingdom Pseudomonadati; phylum Pseudomonadota; class Alphaproteobacteria; order Sphingomonadales; family Sphingopyxidaceae; genus Sphingopyxis; species Sphingopyxis sp. GC21. The sequence continues at coordinate 1,104,244 of NZ_CP095845.1, forward strand.
CCGACATCGACACCCATCTTGCGGGCGGCATGGGCGCCTGGCGCGCGGCCGGCCTGCCGGTCGTGACGGGGAATTGACGATGCGCCCATCATCCCTGCTCACCTCTGCGCTGCTCAGCGCCGCCCTGTTTGCGGCATCGCTGTCGCTCGCCGGCTGTGGCGGCGAGACGACTGCGCCCGCCGAAAAGAGCGCGGCCGTGACGGGCGAAAGGCTGGCGTTGCAGCCGGTGACGATCACCGACTGGAAGGATGTTGGCGCGCTGGTAACGAGCGTCGATATGGCCGACGCCCGCGCGCGTATTCCCGGCATCCTCGACAGTCTGAGTGTTCGCGAAGGCGACATGGTGCGCAAGGGACAGGTGATCGGCCGCGTCGTCGACAGCCGCCTCGGCTATGAAGGCGCGGCCTATGGCGCGCAGACGGCGGCGGCCCAGGCGCAGGCTGCACAGGCCGATGCCGAGCTGGAGCGCGTGCGCTACCTCCATGCCAATGGCGTCTATGCGCAGGCGCGGCTCGATCAGGCCGAAGCGCAGGCGCGTGCGGCGCGGGCACAGGTTTCGGCGGCGCGGGCGCAGCAATCGGCGGTCGGTGCGGTCGCCGGACAGGGCGCGGTGGTCGCCCCCTCGACAGGGCGCGTGCTGATCGCGCAGGTTCCGGCGGGTTCGGCGGTCGCGCCCGGCACGTCGATCGCGACGATCACCTCGGGACCGATGGTCCTGCGCCTCGAACTGCCCGAAACCTTGGCCGACAAGGTTCATGTCGGAAGCGCGGTGCTGGCGACGGGGCTTTCGGACGACAAGGGCGCGGCACCGCCGCGCGCCGGCGTCGGCCGCGTCTATCCCGCGGTCAGCGGCGGGCAGATGTCGGCCGACGTTCCGATCCCCGGACTTGCCAGCACGATGGTCGGTCGCCGCGTCGCGGCGCGCGTTGCGGTCGGCGAGCGGCAGGCGCTCGTCGTTCCGCGCCGCTTCGTCGAAACCAGCTATGGCATCGACTATGTGACGATCATCGTCGGCAAGGATGCGACGTCGCGGGTGCCGGTCCAGATCGCGCCGACCGACGATCCGGCGCGGGTCGAGATATTGTCGGGCGCGGGCAAGGGCGACACGCTGATCGCGGTGGCGCGCGGGGCGGCAGGCAAATGAGCCTGGGCCTGTCGGGGCGGCTGACGCGCGCGACGATCCGCAGTCCGCTGACGCCGCTGATGCTGCTCGCCGCCATAATGGTGGGGCTGCTCGCGATCATGACGATCCCGCGCGAGGAGGAGCCACAGATCAGCGTGCCGATGGTCGACCTGATGGTCGCCGCGCCCGGCCTGTCCGCGAGCGATGCAGTCGAGCTGATCGGCAAGCCGCTGGAGACGATCGTCAAGAGCGTCGACGGCGTCGAACATGTTTATACCCAGGCCGAAGACGACGGGGTGATGGTCACCGCGCGCTTCCTGGTCGGGTCCGATCCCGACGACGCCGCCATCCGTATCAACGAGCGGCTGTCGGCGAATATGGACAAGCTGCCGCAGGGCATCCAGCCGCCGCAGGTGACGGTGCGCGGGATCGGCGATGTGCCGATCGTGGTGCTGACGCTGTCGCCCAAGGCCGGCGCGCGCGGCGACTGGAACGAGCAGGCGCTGCGGTCGCTCGCCGCCCGGTTGCGGACCGAGGTTGCGAAGGTCGACAATGTCGGCCTGACCTTCATCACCGGCGGACAGGAGGAACAGCTTCGCGTCGTTCCCGATCCGGCGAGACTCGCCGCGCATGGCGTCTCGCTCGGCGCGCTGATGGACGCGGTGGGACAGGCAAACCGCAGCTTCCCGCTCGGAACGGTGCGCGAAGGCGGCGCGGCGACCGCCGTCGTTGCCGGACAGACGGTCCGCAGCGCCGAGCAACTGGCGACGATCACGGTGCGCGCCGCCAACGGCAATCCCGTCTATCTGCGCGATGTCGCGACGGTCACGCAGGGGCCGGGTGAGGATCAGGCGCGAGCATGGCGCTGGGCCAAGGGCGCGGGCGATCGCTGGTCGATGGCGCCCGCGGTCAGCCTGGCCATCGCGAAGCGTTCGGGGGCCAATGCCGTCAATGTTTCGGACGCTGTGGTCGCGCGGGTCGAGGCGCTGCGCGGCAGCCTGATCCCGCCGGGCGTCGAGGTCGCGGTGACGCGCAATTATGGCGAAAGCGCCAATGAAAAGGCGAACGAGCTGATCTTCCACCTCGGACTCGCGACGGTGTCGATCGTCATTCTGATCGGCTTCGCGATCGGCTGGCGCGAGGCGGGGGTGACGGCAGTGGTCATCCCGACCACGATCCTGCTCACCATGTTCGCGTCGAACATCATGGGCTTCACGATCAACCGCGTCAGCCTGTTCGCGCTGATCTTTTCGATCGGCATCCTGGTCGATGACGCGATCGTGATGATCGAGAATATCGCGCGCCACTGGGCGATGGCCGACGGGCGCAGCCGGATCGACGCGACGGTCGATGCGGTCGCCGAGGTCGGCAATCCGACGATCATCGCGACGCTGACCGTCGTCGCGGCGCTGCTTCCCATGCTGTTCGTATCGGGACTGATGGGCCCCTATATGGCGCCGATCCCGATCAACGCCTCGGCGGCGATGCTCTTTTCCTTCTTCGTCGCGGTGATCATCGCGCCGTGGCTGATGGTGCGCTTTGCGCGCGATACGCTGGCGCAGGGCGCGCACGACCATGCGGGCGGGGGCAAGCTCGGCGCGCTCTATGGCCGCGTCGCCATCCGCGTGATCCGCGATCGCAAGAGCGCGCGCAATTTCCTGATTGCCGTCGGCGCCGCGACGCTCGTCGCCTGCTCGATGTTCTATTTCAAGGCGGTGACGGTGAAGCTGCTGCCCTTCGACAACAAGTCGGAGGTGCAGCTTGTCCTCGACATGCCCGAGGGCACGTCGCTCGAGACGACGGGGCGCACGCTCGACGCCGCCGCGGCGGTGGTGCGGCAGATTCCCGAGGCGCGGTCGATGGAAGCCTATGCGGGCACCTCGGCGCCGTTCAATTTCAACGGCCTCGTGCGGCACTATTTCCTGCGCAATCGGCCCGAGATGGGCGATTTGATGGTGACGCTGACGCCCAAGGGCGAGCGCGACCGGTCGAGCCACGCCATTGCGCTCGATCTGCGCCAGCGGCTGAAGAAAGCGCTGCCGCTGCCCGCCGGTGAGTCGATCAAGGTCGTCGAAACCCCGCCGGGACCGCCGGTGCTCGCGACGCTGCTCGCCGAAATATATGGTCCCGACGAAGCGACGCGGCGCAAGACCGCCGCGCAGGTCGAGGCGCTGTTCCGCACCGTCCCCTATGTCGTGGATGTCGACAACAGCTTCGGCGTCCCGCGCCCCCGCCTGCGGCTGATACCCGATCGGGCGCAGATGGACGCCTATGGCATTTCGGAGCGCCAGCTTTTCGACAGTATCGGCGCGCTGCTGGGCGGGCAGACCGTCGGCTATGCGCCGCGCGGCGACGGGCGCGATCCGCTGCCGATCCGCATCGCGCTCGATCAGTCGCAGCGCAGCTGGAGCGCCGACCTTGCCGCGACGCCGGTTGCGACGATGGGACCGGGCGGGCGGCTCGTCCAGCTCGGCGAGATCGTCGATGCGCGCGAGGAGGCAGGATCACCCGCGCTGTTCCGCCGCAACGGCCGCGCCGCCGATATGGTCACCGCCGAACTGGCGGGCGAATATGAAGCGCCCATCTATGGCATCTTCGCGGTCGACGATGCGATCGAGGCGTTCGACTGGAAGGCGCACGGGATGGAAAAGCCGGTGGTCCGCTTCAACGGTCAGCCCGACGATGAACAGGTGCCGACCCTGCTGTGGGACGGCGAGTGGGAGATCACCTGGGTGACCTTCCGCGACATGGGCGCCGCCTTCATGGTTGCGCTCCTGGGCATCTATGTCCTGGTCGTCGGGCAGTTCCGCAATTTCAAGATTCCGCTCGTCATCCTGACGCCGATCCCGCTGACGCTCGTCGGTATCGTGCTGGGGCATATGCTGTTCGGCGCGCCCTTTACTGCGACGTCGATGATCGGCTTCATCGCGCTGGCCGGGATTATCGTCCGCAATTCGATCCTGCTGGTCGACTTCATCAACCATGCGAAGGGCGAGGGCAAACCGCTGCGCGATACGCTGCTCGAAGCGGGGATGATCCGCTTCAAGCCGATCGTGCTGACGGCGGCGGCGGCGATGATCGGGGCGGCGACGATCCTGACCGACCCGATCTTTCAGGGCCTTGCGATTTCGCTGCTCTTCGGACTCGCCTCCTCGACACTGCTCACCGTGCTCGTTATTCCCGCGATTTACATCGTCCTGCGCGACGATGGCCGTGAAGGAACTCTCTCCCCATGACCAAGCCGACCGACCTTTCGATCCTGAAACGCGATGCGCGCGAGATGGCCGACTATTTGAAGCTGCTCGCGCATCCCGAGCGGCTGCTGATGCTGTGCCAGATGGACGAGCGCGAAGTGTCGGTCGGCGAACTCACCGAACTCAGCGGGCTGTCGCAATCGGCCGTGTCGCAGCATCTGGCGCGCTTTCGCGACCAGGGCATCGTGTCGGCGCGCGGCGAGGCGCAGACGCGCTATTACAGCCTGTCCGACGCCAAGATGCAGCGCATCATCGCGGCGCTGTGCGAGGCATGTCACGGGCACGAAGCGGCTTAACACTTGACCCGGAGCCGCCGCCGCGCTTGGAGCGCCGACGTGTTCCGGATACGCAAAACCCGTCTGCTGATCGCCGCCGCGCGGCAACGCCGGCGGCTGCGCGAGAGCGAAGCCGCGTTCATCCTGCTCGCCGCGCTGGCGGGGCTGGCGGCTGGGGTGCTGACCAACATCCAGCAATTTCTGGCGCATGGCATACAGCAGCTTCTTTACGGCGTCACGATCAACCGGCTGAGCGCGCTCGGTGAGATCCATCATCCGTGGAAGCTGATCGCGCTGCCCATCGGCGGCCTTCTGCTCGTCCTGCTCGCGCGCGGCCTGCGCAACCGCAAGCGCATGCCCGTCGACGTGGTCGAGGCGAACGCGCTGCACGGCGGACGCATTCCCTTTGCCGACAATCTGGTGATCGCGTCGCAGACGATTATCTCGAACGGTGCTGGCGCGTCGGTGGGGCTCGAAGCCGCCTATGCGCAGATGGGCGGCGGCTTCGCCTCGCAGCTCGGCCAGTGGTTCGCACTGCGCCGCAACGATCTGCGCACGCTGGTCGGCGCCGGGGCGGGCGGGGCGATCGGCGCGGCCTTCGGCGCCCCGCTGACCGGCGCCTTCTATGCGTTCGAGATCGTCATCGGCAACTATACCCCCGCCGCGATCGCCCCGGTGATGGTCGCGGCGCTGTCGGCCGTGTTCGTCAGCCGCGCGCTCGGCGTCGATCCCTATCTGATCGCGACGACCGTCGACCGCGCTTTTTCGACCGCCGACTATCTTGCCTATGCGTTGCTCGGGCTGGTTGCCGCGCTGTTCGGCATCCTCATCATGCGGCTCGTCACCTTCGCCGAAATTCGCGTTCAGGGATGGCAAAGGATCGCAGGCTGGCGGCCACTGATCGGCGGCTTGCTGCTGATCCCCTTGGCGCTGGTGTCGCCGCAGACGCTGTCGGCGGGGCATGGCGCGCTGCACCTTGATCTGGTGCTCCGCCCGGCGCTGTCCTTCCTCGCCATCGTGCTGCTGCTCAAGATCGCGGCGTCGGTCGTGTCGCTCAGCTTCGGCTTTCGCGGCGGGCTGTTCTTTGCCTCGCTGTTCCTGGGGTCGCTGATCGGACAGATCTTTGCGGGACTCGTCAACATGAGCCCCCTCGGCATCGCACTCGATCCCAATGACGCGGCGCTGGTCGGCATGGCGGCGCTCAGCGTCTCGGTCGTTGGCGGGCCGATGACGCTCGCGGTGCTGATGCTCGAGACGACGCATGATTTCGCGCTGATGGGCGTGGTGCTGACCGCGACGCTGGTGTCGAGCGCGCTGACGCGCGAATGGTTCGGCTACAGCTTCTCGACCTGGCGCCTGCATTTGCGCGGCTCGAAGATCCGCAGTCCGCGCGACATTGGCCGGTTGCTGACGCTCACCGCCGGACGGATCATGCGCACCGACTGGACCGCCGTCCCCGCCGCCATGACCGTCGCCGATTTCCGCCTGCGCGTGCCGCTCGGTTCGACGGCCAAGGCCGTACTCACCGATGGCGAGGGCCGCTATGGCGGGATCGTCGTCACAGCCGCGGCCTATCATCCCGACATTGCGGGCGACGCCCCGATCGCCAGCCTTGCGACGCTCACCGACGACACGCTGCACCCCGCAACCGGGGTCGAGGCGATGATCGCAGCCTTCGATGCCGCCTGGGCCGATGAACTCGCGGTGGTCGACGATGGCGGAAAGGTGATCGGCGTCGTCACCGAAAAACATGCACGGCGCCGCTATTTCGAGGCGCTCGAAGAGGCGCAGCGCGACCTGTTCGGAGAAAGCTGAAAAATTTGCGCCGGCGGATGGGGCCGCCGGTGCACCTCCCTAAGGGGGGAGGGAGAGGAGAACAGCGTATCGTGCTTTGCCCCGCCGCTGTGGGCGCAATCGGCGGTCGGCGCGCCTGCGCTGCGCCGAAACGCGATTATCGCGCCACGAAGGTTGCGGGAGATAGTGCGGGAGGCCGGGGGGCGCCGCGCCGGTGTTAGCGGGTGGCGCTCGCCGCCATCACCTGCCGCCCGTCGCTCGCGAAAGCCCCAAGAACGATATCGTCGCCGTCTCCGCGCAGCGCCAGATGCAATTGCTCGCCGCAGATCGCCGGAGACGTGCCGCGGAAATCGAAGCGGGTGAGGGCGTTGTCGCCAAAGTGCCGCGCCGCGAGGTCGAGGAGCAGCGTTGCGGTGAGCGGGCCGTGGACGACGAGGCCGCGATAGCCCTCTTCTTCGGTCGCATAAGGTAGGTCGTAGTGGATGCGGTGGCTGTTGAAGGTCAGCGCCGAGTAGCGGAACAGCAGCGCCTCCGACGGAACGAGCATGCGGTTTGCGTCCCAGCCCGTCGGATCGAAGCGGCCCTCGCCCGGCGGCGGCGGGGCTGGTGGGGCGCCGGCGGGCGCGGGTTCGCGGAAAACGATGGTCTGCGTCTCGCGCACCGCGAGTTCGCCGTCGCCATGCGTTTCGTGCGCGACCTCGGCAAAGACGAGCGCGCCGCTGCCGCCCTGCTTTTCGGTGATCGCGGCGACGCGCGAGCTGCGCATTACCGTCTGGCCGGGGCGCAGGGGATTGAGGAATTCGATCTTGCTTGAGGCCCACATGCGGCGCGGGAGGGGGATGGGGGGCAGGAAGCTGTCGTCGCTATCCTCGCGCACGGGGTGGCCGTCGGCGCCCAGGATCGCCGTCGGTGCACCGGGGAGGCAGAGGCACCAGTGATAGGCTTGCGGAACGCTATCGTCGGCGGGCGCGGAGCGGTCGAGCGTCGCGAGCCAGCGCTTCACCGCGCCGCCATCGACATGATCGTGGCGGATATCCTCGCGGCCGATCCAGGCGCTCCAATCATTCATCAATTGCGTCCTCCGGTCAGCCCGCGCGCGATCACCTGCGCCTGAATCTCGGCCGCGCCCTCGAAGATGTTGAGGATGCGGGCATCGCAGAGCACCCGGCTGATCTCATATTCAAGTGCATAGCCGTTGCCGCCGTGGATTTGCAGCGCGGCGTCGGCGTTCGCCCAGGCGGCGCGCGCGCTGAGCAGCTTTGCCATACCGGCTTCGATGTCACAGCGTTTGCCGCTATCCTTGGCGCGCGCGGCGGCGTAGCTGAGTTCGCGCGCCATCACGAAGTCGACAAGGCTCATCGCCAGCTTGTCCGAAACACGCGGAAAATGGAGGATCGCCTTGCCGAACTGCTTGCGGGTGCGCGCATAGTCGAGCCCGAGTTCGAGCGCGCGGCGCGCGACGCCGACCGCGCGCGCGGCGGTCTGGATGCGCGCGCCCTCGAAGGTGCGCATGAGCTGCTTGAAGCCCTGACCTTCCTCGCCGCCGAGCAGCGCGTCGGAGGGTGCGGTCATGGCGTCGAATTGCAATGCATATTCGCGCATCCCGCGATAGCCGAGCACCTCGATCTCGCTGCCGGTCATGCCGGCGGCGGGGAAGGGATCGGCCTCGCTCCCGCGCGGCTTCGGGACGAGCAGCATCGACAGGCCGGCATAGCCTTTCGCGTCGGGCAGGGTGCGCGCGAGCAGGGTCATCAGGTCCGATCGTGCGGCGTGGGTGATCCAGTTTTTGGCGCCGTCGATGACCCAATGGTCGCCGTCGCGGCGGGCGCGGGTTTGCAGCGCGCCGAGGTCGGAGCCGACATCGGGTTCGGTGAACACCGCGGTCGGCAGGATTTCGCCGCTCGCGATCCGCGGCAGCCATTCGGCCTTCTGCGCATCGGTGCCGCCATGAACGATCAACTCGCCCGCGATCTCGGACCGGGTGCCGAGCGAACCGGTACCGATCCAGCCGCGCGATAGTTCCTCGGTGACGATGCACATGACGAGCTTGCCGAGGCCGAGGCCGCCAAATTCCTCGGGAATACAGACGCCAAAGGTGCCTAGCTCAGCCATCGCTTGAACCGTCGCATCGGGGATCAGCTCATTGGCGAGGTGCCAGCTATGCGCGTGCGGGATGATCGCGGCGTCGGTGAAGCGGCGATACTGGTCGCGGATCGCGTCGAGGTCGGCGTCGTGGAGCGTCTCGCTTGGCCATTGATTTTCGGCTAGCGCGGTGGCGACTTTAGCGCGGGTGGCGGCATGGTCGGCGTCGAGCAGGTTCGCGCAGGCGTCGGCGAGCACGCGCGCCGCAGCGCTGAGGCCAAGATCGGCGGGGCGGAAAATCTCGTTCTGGCCCATCGGCAGGCCGCCGGTGAGCTGGCCGATGCTCTCGGCGAAGGCGAGGGTGGCGATCTGCGCGTTGAGCGGGATCGAGTCATTGCCAGCGCCAAGCCAATCGAGCGTCGCTTCGAGCGCCGCGACCGTCGTTGCGACCCACGCGAAGCCATGCGCGGCGCGCTGCTCGCTGTCGATTGGGGTGGCCGCCAGCCGCTCGGCGAGCGCGGCTTGCGCCGCACCGCGATACGCCTGCGCGGCAAGCAGCGCGGCGTTCAGATTAGCGTGCATCACCAAAAATCCGTTCGCCCTGAGCCTGTCGAAGGGCTGTTCTTCTCTTCAACGCGGCGAAGGAAGGACGGTGCTTCGACAAGCTCAGCACGAACGGCTTTTTGCGGAGAGGCCGCTCCAATGTTCATTGGTCGGATATCCTTCAAGCCGCGCGCTCGAAGATCGCGGCGATGCCTTGGCCGCCGCCGATACACATGGTTTCAAGGCCGTAGCGGCCATTCCTGCGAACGAGTTCGCGCGTCAGATTGGCGAGGATGCGGCCGCCGGTCGCGCCGATCGGATGGCCGAGCGAGATGCCCGAGCCGTTGACGTTGAGGATTTCGTTCCGGCTGTCGTCGTCGGACCAGCCCCAGCCCTTGAGCACCGCGAGCACCTGCGGCGCGAAGGCTTCGTTGAGTTCGACAAGGTCGATGTCGCCCCAGCCGAGGCCATTGCGCGCGAAGAGGCGTTCGACGGCCGGGACGGGGCCGATGCCCATGCGGCTGGGGTCGCAGCCCGCCGCAGCCGAGCTGTGATACCAGGCGATGGGGGTCAGCCCGAGTTCGTCGAGCTTGTCTTCGGCGACCACGAGGCACGCGGCGGCGGCGTCATTCTGTTGGCTGGCGTTGCCCGCGGTGACGACGCCGCCTTCGAGTGCGCGCAATTTGCCCAATGTTTCCATCGTCGCGTCGGCGCGGTAGCCTTCGTCGTGGGCGAAGACGACCGGGTCGCCCTTTTTCTGCGGGACCGAGACGGGGACGAGTTCGTCATCGAACAGGCCATTCGCCCAGGCGGCGGCGGCGCGCTGGTGGCTGCGCACGGCATAGGCGTCGCAGGCCTCGCGGCTGATGTCATAATCCTTGGCGAGATTTTCTGCGGTCTCGATCATCCCGGTGATGACGCCGAAGCGTTCGACGGGCTGCGACATCAGCCGCCCGCGGGTCAGCCGGTCGTGGAGCGTGAGGTTCCCCGCCCGCACGCCCTTGCGGATATCGGTCGAATAATGCTCGACGTTCGACATCGATTCGACGCCGCCCGCGACGACGACGTCGGACATGCCGGTCTGGACCATCATTGCGGCGTTGACGACCGCCTGCAGTCCCGAGCCGCAGCGGCGGTCGAGCTGGTAGCCCGGCACGTCGAGCGGCAGCCCTGCTGCAAGCCACGACCAGTGGCCGATCGCCGGCGCTTCGCCATTGCCATAGCCCTGCGAAAAGACGACGTCATCGACGCGCGCGGGGTCGATCTTCGTGCGCTCCATGAGCGCCTTCAGAATGACCGCGCCGAGGGCGCCGGCGGTCATGGAGGACAGCGAGCCGCCGAACTTGCCGACGGCGGTGCGGATCGGGGCGACGATGGCGGCGCGGCGAAGGGTCATTTGGGGTCTCCGGTTTGTGTTCGTTCAAAATGCCACGTGCCCCCGCGAAGGCGGGGGCCCACAGAGAGAAGAAGGGAAGGCTAGGCGACACCGACGATACCGGCATCAATCAGGCGGGCGATTTCGCCCGAGGAGAGCGAAAGGCGCGAGGTCAGCACTTCTTCACTGTGCTGGCCGTTGAGCGGGGCAGGGCGCGGGGGTTCGCGTTCCGCCTGCGGGATGGTCGCGAAGGCGCCCGCGGCGGGGTAGGCGAAGCCGCTGGGGTTCTGCGCCGCGCCGAAGATCGGGTTGTTCGCGACGAGCGCCGGGTCCTGAACCGCATCAAGCATCGTGCGGTAGAGCGAATAGACGATCCCGCCCGCATCGAAGGCGGCGGCGAGATCGGCATGGTCGCGATTTGCGATGGCTTTCTCGAACAAGGGGTAGAGCGCATCGCGGTGGTCGAAGCGGAGGCCGTCGTCCTTGGCGAACGAGACGCCGCGCGCCGCCTCGATGCTCGCGATGGCGTCGCCGAGATTGAGCGCCGCAATCAGGTTCGCCCATTGGCGCGGCGTGACGACGACGATCATCGTCCGCTGGCCGTCGCGGGTCACGAAGTCGCGACCGAACAGGCCGTAAACCGCGTTGCCGAGCCGCGGGCGGCTTTCGCCCGAATAGAGGACTTCGGCGACACCGCCGAGGTTGGCGACGGTGCCGATCGCGACGTCCGACAGGGGTATGCGGACCTCGCCGCCTTCGCCGCTGACGCTGCGCCGCTGGATCGCGGCGAGCAGCGCAAAGGCGGCATAGGCACCGGTGAGCAGGTCCCAGGCGGGCAGGACATGGTTGACCGGCTCGGGCCCGGCGCCGGTTAGCATCGGATAGCCGACGCTGTTGTTCACCGTATAATCGAGCGCGGGCGAGCCGTCGGCCCAGCCCATGACGCGGACGGTGATGAGGTCGGCGCGGCCTTCGGCGAGCGTGTCGTGCGACAGGAAGCCGCCCGCCGGAAAGTTGGTGATGAACTGGCCGGTCGCGCGGACCAGTTGCTGCAGCAACTCGCGTCCCTCTGGCCGGGACAGATCGAGCGCCACCGACTTTTTCGCCCGGTTCAGATTTTCCCAATAGAGCGAATTATTCTCTGCGGTCACCGGCCAGCGGCGGAAATCGGGGCCGCCGCCGATCTGGTCAACGCGGATCACCTCGGCGCCGAACTGCGCGCAGTAGAGCCCGGCCGTGGGCGAGGCGACGAAGGAGGACGCCTCGATGACCGAGAGGCCGGAGAGGAGGTTATACATGGCGTGTTCCGTCGTCCCCCGCTCCCGTCATCCCGGCGAAGGCCGGGATCTCGCCGGTGCATTCAAACGCTACGGCGAGATCCCGGCCTTCGCCGGGATGACGATAGGGTGTGAGGCGGCGCTCCACCCTCAATTCGCCGCCGCAAACTCGCGCAGCATATGCTTGGCGATCTGGAGCTGCAGGATCTGCGTCGTCCCTTCGTAGATGCGATAGATGCGCGCATCGCGGAAGAAACGCTCGGCGTCATATTCGGCGAGATAGCCCGCGCCGCCATAAACCTGCACGCACGCATCGACGACGCGGCCGCACATTTCGCTGGCGAAGACCTTGAACGCCGCCGCCTTGCGCAGGACATTCTCGCCCGCGTCGGCGCGGCGGGTGACGTCCTCCATCATGCATTCGGCGCCATAGATATCGATCTCGCTCTGCGCGAGCATCTGCTGGATCAGCTGGAAATTGGCGATCGGTTCGCCGAACGCCTTGCGTTCGGTCGCATAGCGTACCGCGCTGTCGAGCGCGCGGCGGGCATAGGCGGTCGCCGCGGCGCCGACCGACATGCGGCCGTTGTCGAGGCTCATCATCGCATAGGCAAAGCCTTTGCCGAGCTCGCCGCCCAGCAGCGCTTCGCCGCCAACGCGAACATCCTCCATGATCACGTCGGCGATGTGACTGCCCGCCTGGCCCATCTTCTTGTCCGACTTGCCGATCGATACACCGGGGGCGTCCATTGGCACGACGAACGCCGAGACATGGGCGTTCTTCGGCAGATTTTCCTTGCTCGTCCGCGCCATGATCAGGCCGACCTTGGCGAAGGGCGAGTTGGTGATGTAGCGTTTGGTGCCGTTCAAGACCCAGCCATTGTCGGTCTGCGTCGCGGTCGTCTGGAGCCCCGCCGAGTCCGATCCCGAGCCGGGTTCGGTGAGGCCGAAGCAGGCGATCTCGCCCGCCGCGACGCGCGGCAGCCATTCGGCCTTCTGCGCCTCGGTCCCGCCATTCTTCAATGCCGAGGCGAACATGCCGATGTTGATCGAGATGATCGAGCGGAACGCCGGCATCGCATAGCTGATCGTGTGGATCGTGCGGATATACTGGCTGACGTTCATCCCCGCGCCGCCAAATTCCTCCGGGATCGTCAGTCCGAAGAGGCCCATGTCGCGCATCTCGGACAGGATATCGTCGGGGATCGCGTCGCTCTCGATGATCTCCTTCTCGGCGGGGAGAAGGCGATCGCGGACATAGCGTTCGAGTTGTTCGATGAACTGTTCGAAGACGTCCGCGTCCATGCCGGGATTGCTCATCTTAAAGTCCTCAGATCGGGTCGTAAGGGAAAACATGCGCCGACACCTCGTCGGCGCGCGCGAAAGCTGGGCGGAAGGCGGGGATCAACTCGTCGGCAATCGCTTCGGCGGTCCAGCCTTCGAGCTTCGCCATCGAGCGGACCGGGCGCGGCTTCGAGAAAAGCAATATCTCGTTCTTGCGCACGCTGAAGATCTGGTTGGTCACATCCTTCGACAGGTCGGACGCGAGATAGGCGACGAGCGGCGCGATCTTGTCGGGCGACATTTCCTGCAACCGCTTGACGCGCTCTTGCTCTGCCGGGGTCGTCGCCGGGATCGAACTGGTCATGCGGCTCCACGCGAAGGGCGCGATGCAGTTCGAGCGCACCCCGACGCGCGCCATGTCGAGCGCGATCGATTGCGACAGCGCGACGACGCCGAGCTTGGCGGCGGAATAATTGGCCTGGCCGATGTTACCGATAAGCCCGCTGGTCGAGGTGAAGTGGATAAAGCTGCCCGACTGCTGCTCGCGGAAGTACGGCGTCGCGGCCTTCGAGACGTTGAAGACGCCGGTGAGGTTGACCTCGATGACGCTCTTCCAATCCTCGTAGCTCATCTTGTGCCAGATGGTGTCGCGCAGGATGCCGGCGTTGTTCACGACGGCATCGATGCGGCCGAACTTTGCGACCGCATCCTCGATGATGCCGGCGGCTTCCTTGGGATCGGCGACATTGCCGAAATTGGCGGCAGCCTTGCCGCCCGCGGCGACAATGTCGTTCGCGGTGGTCTCCGCCGGGGCAGCGTCGCCGCCATTGCCCGCCTGCGCGACGCCGGGGTCGTTGACGATGACCGCTGCGCCTTGCGCGGCGCAGTGGAGCGCCAGTTCGCGCCCGATGCCGCGTCCCGCGCCGGTAATCGCGACCACTTTGCCGTCCAGACAACCGCTCATGTCACTCTCCCGTCGAATCAATCGATAGCGCGATAGGGCGGGCAATGCATCATTTCAACATTGGGAATTGTTCTTTCATATATATGAAAATATAGAAGAGCCATGACTGGTCCCGTGCGTTCCGTTTCTCTGGCTTTCGCGATTCTGCGCCTGCTCGCCGACGCGGGACCGCTGACGCTGTCGGACATCGGGCGTAGCCTCGGCCTCAGTCCGTCCAGTTGCCTCAATCTTCTCAAGACGCTGGCGGGTGAAGGCGCGATCGAGCGCGCCGAGCCGGGCAAGCGGTACCGGCTGACGGCGGCCTGGCAGGCGGCTGCGCTGCTGCGCGACAATGGCGGCGCCGCGGCGCTTGCCGAACGCGCCCGCCCCCTGATGCTTCGCTTTGCGCAGCGCAGTGAGGCGGCGGTCGGCCTGTGGGCGGCGGTGTCGCGCGAGCGGATGCAATTGCTCGCGCATGCCGAAAGCGATGCCGGAATGCGGCTGCGCCTCGCCGACGAACAGCGCCAGCCGCTCGGCGGGGGCGCGGCCGGCCGGGCGCTCGCGGCGGCGCAGGGCGTCGATGCCCCTGAACTTGCGCGTCGCTTTGCACCGGTGCGCTGGCAGGCCGCGCTCGATTTCGAGACCTATGCCGCGCAGGTGCGCGAGGCGGCGGCGAAGGGCTTTGCCGTCGACGAGGGCTTCGCGCATCGCGGCGTCGTGACCGTGGCCGCAGGGCTGGCCGAGCCACGCCCCGGCTTTTGCCTGTCGGCGTCGATCGTCGCGGGGTCGCGCAGCGCGGCAGAGATCGAAGCGCTTGGGGATGCGCTGCGGCAATTGCGCGATGCGCTCGGCGCAGGCGGGGTCGCCGACGCAGGGCGATAAGCTCTGGAGTTCATGCAATGGCGGGACCATAGTGGGCGTCCAATCGCTCGGGATACGACCATGGCCGAAGGCAAGCCCCGCTACACCCCCTACAAGCAGCCCGCGGGCGGATGGGGCGCCGCCGCGGCCACCGCAAAAGTGCTGCTCGAACAAAGCGTCGTTACCAAGGGATCGCGCGCGCTGCTGTCGATGAACCAACCGGGCGGTTTCAAATGTCCGAGCTGCGCCTTTCCTGATGCGAGTTGCACCAAGAAGCTGGAATTCTGCGAGAATGGGGCCAAGGCGCTCGCGCATGAGGCGACGAAATTCCGGGTCACGCGCGACTTCTTCGCGGCGTACAGCGTCACCGAGCTCATGGCGCAGTCGGACTATTGGCTCGAGATGCAGGGGCGGCTCACCGAGCCGATGCGCTATGACGCCGCGACCGACCATTATGTGCCGGTGAGCTGGGACGACGCCTTTGCGCTGATCGGCCGGCACCTGCGCGCGCTCGACGATCCCGACCAGGCCGAATTCTATACCTCCGGTCGCACTCCGAACGAGGCGGCGTTCCTTTATTCGATCTTCGTGCGCGAGTTCGGCACCAACAATTTTCCCGATTGTTCGAACATGTGCCATGAGCCGACGAGCCGCGGCCTGCCGCCCGCGATCGGGGTGGGCAAAGGGACGGTGATCCTCGACGATTTCGACCATGCCGAGGCCATCTTCGTGATCGGACAGAACCCCGGCACCAACGCGCCGCGCATGATGACCTGCCTCGTCGAAGCGCGGCGGCGCGGGGTTCCGATTGTCGCGGTCAATCCGATGCCCGAACGCGCGCTGATCCGCTTCACCGAGCCGCAGGACATCGCGCAGATGGCGACCTTCGGCTCGACGCCGATCGCCAGCGAATTCGTGCATGTGAAGATCGGCGGCGATCTTGCGCTGATCAAGGGCATGATGCGCGCGATGTTCGAGCGCGAAGCCGCGGGCGAAACGATCTTCGACCATGATTTCATCGCCGAGCATACCGAAGGCTTCGAGGAACTGCGCGACGATATCATGGCGCAGGACTGGGGCGAGATGGTCGCGGTGTCGGGCATTTCGGAAGAGCAGATTCGCCGATGCGCCGAAGTCTATATCCGCTCCAACGCCACGATCATCTGTTACGGCATGGGGCTGACCCAGCATCAACTGGGATCGCGGCTGCTCCAGCAAGTTGCGGCGCTGCTGCTGCTCAAGGGCAATTACGGCAAGCCCGGCGCCGGCATCTCCCCGATCCGCGGCCATTCGAACGTGCAGGGCGATCGCACCGTCGGCATCGACGAAAAGCCGACCGAGGCTTATCTCGATCGCGTGCGCGATGTCTTCGGCTTCGAGCCGCCGCGCGCACACGGCCATCACACCGTCGAATCGGTCGAGGCGATGATGGCGGGCACCGCGAAGGTCTTCATCGGGCTGGGCGGCAATTTCGTGCGCGCGGTGCCCGATACCGACCGCGCCTATGACGCGATGCGCAAGCTGGACCTGACCGTCGGCATCGCGACCAAGCTCAACCGCGGGCATCTGGTGCATGGCAAGGATGCGCTCATCCTGCCGGTCATCGCGCGATCCGAACGCATCGAAACCGCGGCGGGCGAGCAATTCGTCACGATCGAGGATTCGATGTCGAACGTCACCGCCTCGGGCGGGGTGCTCGATCCGGCGAGCGAACATCTGTTGCCGGAGGTCGAGATCGTCTGCCGCATGGCAATGGCGGCCTTGCCGGACAGCAAGGTCGATTGGGCGAGCTATATCGACGATTATGCCCGCATCCGCGACCGGATCGCCGATGTCTATCCTGCCGTCTACGCCGATTTCGGCGAGCGCATCAAAGCGCCCAAAGGCTTTCATCTCGACATCGCGCCGCGGCGGCGCGCGTGGCTGACCCCGAACGGGAAAGCCAACTTCCTGCCGCTGCCCGGACTGCACGTCGATGCGCCGGTCGAGGATCCCGGCATGCTGCGGCTGGCGACGGTGCGATCGCACGATCAGTTCAACACGACGATCTACAGCTATAATGATCGCTATCGCGGCGTGTACAACGACCGGATGGTGGTGTTCATGAATGCCGAGGACATGGCGGCGCGCGGCTTGGCCGAAGGCGCGAAGATCACGCTGGAAACGATCAGCACCGACGGCATCGTGCGGCGGGTCGAGGGGCTGACCGCGATCGACTATCCGATGCCGGCAGGTTCCATCGCGGGCTATTATCCCGAACTCAACCCGCTGCTGCCGCTCGCCTATTATGACCCGATCAGCGGCTGTCCGGCGGCAAAGTCGATCCCGGTGCGGGTCGTCGGCGCCTAAGCGAAACGATCGAGATCGGGCGGTCGGTTGATGTTCGGCAGTTCGACATCGCTCTCGACCGCACGCGCACCGATGCGGCGGGCGAAGCTGCGCACCGACCGGTCGTCCTCTTCGCTGAGAAGCGCGTCGAGCAGCGTCAGCGCCTGCACCGGCCACAGACCGATAACCGGCTGCGCGGCGACAAACGCGGGCGGCGGGGCAAGCAGGTCGCGCAGATTCGCGGGTAGCCGCAAGCAGTCGACCGGCACCGTCAGCACCGCATCGAAGCCTTCGTTTGCGGCATAAGAAAGCGCCCCGGCGATGCCGCCGAGCGGGCCGAGGCCGGGCTGCGGCCGGTCGGGTATCGCGGCGACGCGCCCGTTTTCGCGCCCGACGATGACGATCCGGTCGCATTGCGGCTTCAGCGCCGCGACGGCATGATCGAGGAGCGTCGTGCCGCCCAAGAGCGCCTGCGCCTTGTCCGAGCCGAAGCGGCGCGACTGCCCGCCGGCGAGCACCGCGCCGAGCAGCCTCATGCGATCATGCCCTGCGCGTCGGAGATGATAAGGGCATTGTCGGCGCGCGCCAGCGAGACGAGCGTCAGCCCGGCCGATGCGGCGCGCTCGGCGGCCAGGCTGGTGGGCGCCGAGATGGTGACGAGCATCGGGCAACCCGCGCGCACCGTCTTTTCGACCAGTTCATAGCTGCAGCGCGCCGACAGCAGGATGAAGCCGCCCGCCGGATCGGTAGCGCCGCGCGCGAGCGCACCGACAAGCTTGTCGAGCGCATTGTGCCGGCCGACATCTTCGCGAACGAGCAGAATGTCGCCATCGGGGTCGCAGAAAGCGGCGGCGTGAGCGGCGCCGGTCGCACGCCCGAGCGGTTGCCGCTCGGGGAGCGCCGCAAGCGCGCGCGCGATCGCCGCGCGCGGCACGGTGACGCGCGCGGTCACGGGGGGCAGCGGGCGCAGCACCGCGTCGATATTTTCGAGGCCGCACAGGCCGCAACTGCTCTCGCTCACGCGCGTCCGGGCGCGGTCGAGCGCGCGCGCGGCGCAAGCGGGGGAAAGCCAGAGTCGCAGCGCTTGGCCGCCGGGAACCGGCTGCGCGTCGATCCGGTCGATCTGCGCTGCCGTATCGACGAACCCCTCGGCCAGTGCAAATCCGACGCCGAAATCTTCGAGATCGGCGGGCGTCGCCATCATCACGGCATAGGCGAGCCCCTGAACCTCGATCGAGACCGGCATTTCGACCGCGATCATGCGCTCGATGTCGGCATCGCCCGCCACCCCCAGACCCATCCGGCGCACCGGGCGCGGAAGGAAGGGCGGGGTATCGGCCATCAATAGGACCGCAGCATGCCGAGGACATGCTCGGCGAGGAAGGAGAGGATGAGGTTCGTCGAGATCGGCGCGACCTGATAGAGGCGCGTCTCGCGGAACTTGCGCTCGACGTCATATTCCTCGGCAAAGCCGAAGCCGCCGTGGGTCTGGATGCAGACATTGCCGGCTTCGACCGACGCGTCGGCGGCGAGCATCTTTGCCATATTGGCCTCCGCGCCGTTGGGCTGTGCGGCTTCATAGAGCCGGGCGGCTTCGTGAACCATCAATTCGGCGGCGCGCATATTGGCATAGGCACGGGCGATCGGGAAGGAGATGCCCTGGTTCTGGCCAATCGCGCGGCCGAAAACATGGCGTTCGTTCGCATAGTCGGCGGACTTCCGGATGAACCATTTGGCGTCGCCGACACATTCGGCGGCGATCAACGTCCGTTCGGCGTTCATGCCCGAGAGGATGTAACGGAAGCCTTTTCCTTCCTCGCCCAACAGGTTGGCGACCGGAATGCGCATATTGTCGAAGAAGACCTCGGTCGTCGCATGATTCATCATCGTGCGGATCGGGCGGATGGTGAGCGACCCGTCGGCCAGCGCCTTTTTCATGTCGACGATGAAGGTCGAGAGGCCTTCGGTCTTTTTCGCCGCCTGATCCTTGGGGGTCGTGCGCGCGAGGAGCAGCATCAGGTCGCTATGCTCGGCGCGGCTGGTCCAGATTTTCTGGCCGTTCACGACATAATCGTCGCCATCGCGCACCGCGACGGTGCGCAGCGCGGTCGTGTCGGTGCCGCTCGTCGGCTCGGTGACGCCGAAGGCTTGCAGGCGCAACTCGCCGGTTGCAATTTTGGGCAGATAGGCTTGCTTCTGTTCTTCCGACCCGTGGCGCAGGATCGACCCCATGATGTACATCTGCGCATGGCAGGCGCCGCCATTGCAGCCTTCGGCTTGGATCGTCTCGAGGATCGCCGCCGCCGCCGACAGGCCGAGCCCCGATCCGCCATATTCTTCGGGGATCAGCACCGAGAGATAGCCCGCGTCGGTCAGAGCCTTGACGAAGGCGGTGGGATATTCGCGCCTTACGTCGAGTTCGCGCCAATATTCGCCCGGAAACTCGGCGCACAGCCGCCGCACGCCCTCACGAATCTCGGGAAAATGCTCGCTGTCATAGGGGCTGAGCTGCATCGTCGCTGGTCCAATCCTCTCTTTGCTTCGCGCCGCTTATGCCGAAGCGCCGCGCCGCCGCAACCATCAAGCGTGAGAGGGAGGGCGGCCGATCACTCGGCCTCGGTGCTCAACCCCAGCGCCGGGATGCCTATCGACCGGCGTCCGCCGAAATCCGACCGCACCACCACCGCGCCCTGCCGCTCCATATATTCGACGAGGCGGCGGACCCGGCCCGGCGAGCGCGTGCCATAAGCCGCGCCGAGCGCATCGTCGTCCGGGCAGGGCGATCCCTCCATCGCGGCGCGCCCGATCAGCAGGAAGGGCGCGAGCATGTCGTCGGGCAGGCGCGCCGCCGCGTCGAGCAGGTCGTGCCATTGCGGCTCGGCGGGATCGAAGATGCCCGCCTTCGCGAGCGCGAAGCGGCGCCGGAACTGCGCAAGGTCGAGCGGCACCTGCCGCAGCTTCTGCATCCGGCAGCGCACCGAAAAATCCTGATAGAGAAAGGATTCGGCATGAAAGCCGCACGCCGGGTCGGCGAGCATGTCGCGCAGCGCCGCGATGACCACGGGTTCGGGATCGATCGCCGGTGCCGGCTCCGACGGCGGGCCGTCGTCGATGGGCGATGTGGCGTCTTCGGCGGGGACGACGAAGCGCTCCATCAACTCCTGGGCCGCGACCGGGCGTGGGGCCGGGGCGGGGTGCGGCACGGGTTGGGCGTCGAGATTGGCGAAGAGCATCGTCTGCATATCGGCCGGCTCGGCGCTTGGCAGCGGCAACAGGCTGTGCGTGCCTGCGCGCGTCGCGGTGCGGGTCGAGCCGATACGGATCGATACCGGCCGCCGCGTGATCGCGGGACCAAGGCCGAGAAAGCAGCCGCGGTCGAGGTCGCGTATCTGCTCGGCCTGGCGGCGCTCCATGCCGAGCAGGTCGGCGGCGCGCGCCATGTCGATGTCGAGGAAGGTGCGCCCCATCAGGAAATTGCTCGCCTCCGCGGCAACATTCTTGGCGAGCTTTGCGAGCCGCTGCGTCGCGATGGCGCCGGCGAGGCCGCGCTTGCGGCCGCGGCACATCAAATTGGTCATCGCCGACAGCGAGGCGCGCCGGACCGCGTCGGATACTTCGCCCGCCGCGCTCGGCGCGAACATCTGGGCTTCGTCGACGACGACGAGCGCCGGGAACCAGTGTGCGCGCGGCGCATCGAACAAGGCGTTCAGGAAGACCGCGACGCAGCTCATCTGCGCCTCGATCTCCAGCGTGTCGAGGCTGAGGACGACCGAGGCGCGGTGTTCGCGGATGCGCGCGCCCATCGCCGCGATTTCGGCCTCGCTATAATCGCCTGCGTTGACGACGATGTGCGAATATTGGTCGGCGAGGGTGACGAAATCGCCCTCGGGATCGATCACGATCTGCTGGACGAGTCCCGCGCTTTCTTCGAGGAGGCGGCGGAGCAGGTGCGATTTGCCCGAACCCGAATTGCCCTGGACCAACAGGCGCGTCGCCAGCAATTCCTGGACATTGACATGAACGGGCCGCTGCGCGCCGTCGATTCCGATTTCGATGCTGTTGTCCACTGCGCAGCCCCTAACGAGGCGCCCGCGCCGTGACAACCGGGCTCGGCGTCCGGCGACGGCGCTCGCCTTGTCAGCGGATGATCGTCCCGCCTTTCATCACATGATCGATCCGTTCGAGGACGCGGATATCGGTCAGCGGGTCGGCCTTCACCGCGATCAGGTCGCCATAGCGGCCCGGCGCCACCGCGCCGACATCGCTACGGCCCATTTCTTCCGAAGCGCGGCCGGTCGCGGCCTGGATCGCCTGCATCGGCGTCATGCCATAACGGACCATATAGGCGAATTGCCGCGCGTTGAGCCCGTGCGGATAGACCCCCGCGTCGGTCGCGAAGCCGATCTTGATTCCCAATTCGACGGCCCGCCTGAACGCCGCGCGCTGCGTGTCGGTGGTTTCGCGATTCTTGCGCAAATATTCCTCGGGCCAACCCTCTTTCGTCCCGATGTCGTTGATGTAATCGCCGTTGTAGATGTCCATCGCGAGCCAGGTGCCGTGCGCCTTCGCCATTTGCAGCGCCTCTTCGTCGACGAGGCTTGCATGCTCGATGCTGTCGACCCCGGCACGGATCGCATTCTTGATCCCTTCGGCGCCATGCGCGTGAGCCGTGACGCGCTTGCCGCGTGCGTGGGCGACCGTCACGACGGCGCGAAGCTGATCCTCGGTGAGTTCGGGCGCACCGGGTTCGGTGCCGATCGCCAGCACCGCGCCGGTCGCAATCGTCTTGATGAAATCGGCGCCATGATCGAGCAGAAAGGCGGTCTTGTCCGCCGCCTCTTCGGGCGTCGCGGCGACTCCCAGCCGCATATCGGGCGGGAGCTGGTCATTGGGGACGACGCCGTTGAGTTCGCCGCCGCCGCCGGGGATGGTGATATAGGCGCCCGCGACCCGCATGCGCGGCCCCGGTACATCGCCGCGGTCGATCGCATTGCGGAGCGCGAGATCGGTCAGCCCGCGATAGGTGCCGACGTCGCGCACGCTGGTGAAGCCGGCGTCGAGCGTCACGCGTGCGTTGCGCGCGCCGACGAGCGCGGTTTCGGCGGGCGAGGCCTTCATCGGTGCGGCAAGATCGGCGCTCTGCCCCAGATCGGCGAGGTGCGTGTGCAGGTCGATCAGCCCGGGCAGCACGGTATAGGCCGACCAGTCGACGACCTGCGCGCCGTCGGGCGCCTTGCCGCACGGCGCGACCGCGACGATATGCTCGTCGGCGATGGTGATGCACTGGCCGGTGCGAACGGTGTCGGTCAGCCCGTCGATCAGGCGCCCGGCCTTTACATAGATGCTTGCCGCCGAAGCGGGCGCGGATGCCGCCGCCAGCGCGGCGATCAGAGCGAAACGTTGAAGGTGTCGCACTGGCGCGGATCTCCGGTTTCCAGGCCGCGGCGCAGCCAGCTCATGCGCTGTTCGCTCGTGCCGTGGGTGAAACTTTCAGGAACGGGACGCTGCCCGGCCGAGCGCATCAGCGTATCGTCGCCGATCGCGTTGGCGGCGCGCATCGCTTCTTCCATATCGCCGGGTTCCATCACCGGCTGACCGTCCTTCGTCCGCGCGCGATTGGCCCAGACGCCGGCGTAGCAGTCGGCCTGCAGCTCCATGCGAACCTGCAGTGCATTGCCCTCGGCCTGTGACGATCGCGCCTGCATCTGGCGAACCTTGTCCGAAATGCCGGTCAGCGTCTGGATGTGGTGACCGACTTCGTGCGCGACGACATAGGCCTGCGCCGCATCGCCGGCGGCGCCGAAGCGGCTCGCCAGTTCGTTGAAGAAAGCGGTGTCGAGGTAGACCCCTTGATCTACAGGGCAGTAGAACGGGCCCATCGCGGCCTGTGCCGCGCCGCAGCCCGACCGGTTTTCGTCGGTGAAGAAATTGAGCGTCGGCTTGCGATAGCCGTCGACAAGCTGCCCCCAGACCTGATGCGTCGAGCCGAAGACGTTGCAGGCGAATTTCTCCGCCGCCGTGTCGCAGGCAACCCCCTGCGGTGCGCCGCGGCTTTGCGCCATCGGGTCGGCGCTTCCGCCGCCGGTGCTGAGCAGGCTGGCGCCGGGACCGAGAAAGACGAAGGCGAGCACGCCGAGCAGCAGGATCGTCCCGCAGCCCATCTTGCGCCCGAGCAGCATCGGCAGCAGGCCGACGAGCAATCCGCCCATGCCGCCGCCCCCGCCGCCGAATCCGCCCCCGCCGCGACCGAGATCGCGAATATCGTCGCCGGGATCATAATCGTCGAGGCGCATGCCTGTCTCCGCCGTCAAAGCCTTGTCGTAAAACGGTTGTGGCAGCAGCACCCCGCAATTGGAAGGGGATTCGCGCTGCACAGCGCCCTTGCATTGTTCGCTGTTGCGGCGCACAAAAGACGTGGGTGCCGACCCAAAAGAGGATCGTTTCCGAGTCCATGCCTCGCCGCGCTGCCCGAGCCGCCCTGCCGCTTCCCGACCTTGTGGTGCTTGTCCTGCAGGGGGGCGGTGCGCTTGGCGCCTTTCAGGCCGGCGTTTACGAAGCGCTGATCGATCTGGGGATCGAACTCGACTGGGTCGCGGGTATTTCGATCGGTGCGATCAACGCCGCCATCATCGCGGGCAATCCGCGCGACGAGGCGGTCGGAAAGATGCGCGCCTTTTGGGAAGGCGTGTCGTCGGCGCTGCCCTCGCTACCGGTGGTCGACAATGATGCGGTGCGTGAGTGGGTGCATCTGGGCGCTGCCGCGCAGGTCGCGAGCTTCGGGGTCCCCGGTTTTTTCGTTCCGCGCATCCCGCCGCCGCTTTTCGCCGAACGG
Organism: Sphingopyxis sp. GC21; assembly: GCF_025727575.1. Taxonomy (NCBI): domain Bacteria; kingdom Pseudomonadati; phylum Pseudomonadota; class Alphaproteobacteria; order Sphingomonadales; family Sphingopyxidaceae; genus Sphingopyxis; species Sphingopyxis sp. GC21. The sequence continues at coordinate 1,128,215 of NZ_CP095845.1, forward strand.
CAGACGCCTGCCGCGGTCAGCTATTATGATACGACGCCGCTGATCGCGACGCTCGACCGGCTGATCGACTGGGATCGGCTCAACACGGGCAACGTCCGGCTTTCGGTGGGCGCGGTCGCGGTCGAGACGGGCAATTTCCGTTATTTCGATACCCGCACCGACCGGATCGACGCGCGGCATATCATGGCGTCGGGCGCCTTGCCGCCGGGACTGCCGCCGATCGAGATCGACGGGCATTGGTATTGGGATGGCGGGCTGGTGTCGAACACGCCGCTCGAGCATGTGGTCGAGGCGGCGCACGAGGATATGCTCGTCTTTCAGGTCGATCTTTTCCCGGCGCGCGGCGATCGTCCGCACGATCTGGAAGAGGCCTGGTCGCGCGAAAAGGATATCCGCTATTCGAGCCGTACGCGGCGCATTTCCGACGGACTGGTGCGGCGGCGCAAGGAGCATGCGTTGATCGACCGGATGCTGGCGAAGTTGCCGCCCGAGGCGCGCGATCTGCCCGAGGTCAAGGCGGTGCAGAAGATGGTCGATTGCAAGGCGCTGAACGTCGTGCAGCTCATCCATCAACCGCCCGCCTGGCAGACCGGTGCGCGCGATTTCGAATTCTCGCGCTCGACGATGGAGGCCAATTGGGCACTCGGCCGCGCCGCGGTCGAAGCGGCGATGAAGGACGGGCATCTTCTTGCCGAAAGCATCGCCGAAGGGCGATCGGACAGTTTCGCGGTGCAGGCCGACCTGCTGCGGCCGAAGGCCGGCTGACCGTCATCATTATCTCCCCCCGAAGAAAGGATTATTTATGCGACTGCAAGGCAAGACGGCTCTCGTCACCGGATCGACGTCGGGCATCGGCCTCGGCATTGCCAAGGCGCTCGCCTCCGAGGGCGCGAACATCATCATCAACGGCTTCGGCGAAGAGGCGGCGATCGAAGCCGAACGCGCGGCGCTGCAGGTGCTGAACGGCGGCAAGGCCGTCTATGATGGTGCCGACCTGACCAAGCCCGACGAAATCGAAGCGATGTTCAAGCGCGCCGACAAGGACATGGGCGGCGTCGACATCCTCGTGAACAATGCGGGCATGCAATATGTCGCGCCGGTCGAGGATTTCCCGGTCGAAAAATGGGACATGATCATCGCGCTCAACCTGACCGCGGCCTTTCACACCATTCGCCACGCGGTTCCGGGGATGCGCAAGAAAGGATGGGGTCGGATCATCGGTACCGCATCGGCGCACTCGCTCGTCGCCTCGCCGTTCAAATCGGCCTATGTCACCGCAAAGCACGGCCTTGCGGGCCTGACCAAGACGGTTGCGCTGGAAGTTGCCGAAGCCGGCATCACCGTCAATTGCATCAGCCCGGGCTATGTCTGGACGCCGCTCGTCGAGAACCAGATCCCCGATACGATGAAGGCGCGGCATATGACGCGCGAGCAGGTCATCAACGACGTGCTGCTCGCCGGTCAGCCGACCAAGCAGTTCGTTACGGTCGAACAGGTGGCCGCGATCGCCGCCTTCCTGACCCGCGACGAGGCCGCGAACATCACCGGCGCCAATCTGAGCGTCGATGGCGGCTGGACCGCCGCCTGAGGGCGCTTGCGCGCGTCCCGCCCTTGAGCATTCGTCCGTCGCCTCCTAAGGGTTAACCAAAGCCGATCAGGAGAGACGGAGAATGCGGGGTCGCACTACGCTTGTTTCCACCCTGGCGCTGGGGTTGACCCTTGGCGCCTGCCAGACCGTGCCCTCCGTGCCGCCTTCGGCGGCCGACGCCCCTGCGTCCGCAGGAACGTGGCGCGCGACGGCGACCGATCAGGACAAGGAACGCATACGCAGCTGGCACAAGAGCTGGCAGGCGGCGCTGACCGATGCGCGCGCGAAAGGCTATGGCGCCGATATCGAGCGCGAGGGCGTTTTGCTCGAGCCGATGGCGGCGCTGCCCAATCCGCACATTCCCGCCGGCGATTACCGGTGCCGGACGATCAAGCTCGGTACGCAGGGGCGCAGCACGCTCGCCTATATCGCCTATGACTGGTTCCGGTGCCGCATCGCCGACGAGCAGGGCATCGCGAGCTTCGTCAAGCTGACCGGATCGCAGCGCCCCGTGGGCCTGATCTTTCCCGACAGCCTGAACCGGCAGGTCTTTCTGGGCACGCTGCAGCTTGGCGACGAACGGCTGGCCATCGATTATGGTACCGACCGCATGCGCGATATGGCGGGGCTGGTCGAACGGATCGGCGACAATCGCTGGCGGCTGGTGCTGCCCGCGCCGGCCTATGAATCCTTGCTCGACGTGATCGAGCTGGTTCCCGCAAACTGACGGACAAATTTGGCGGGCGAGATTGACGGACAAAGGGGGATTTATGCGGATTTTGTGGACGGGCGTTGCGGCACTGGCGCTGACGATGCCGGCGGCGGCGCAATCGCTGGGCGATCAGGTGCAGCAGCAGATGCCCTCGCTGATGACGATCTACAAGGATCTGCACGCCAACCCCGAACTCAGCTTCATGGAGGTGCGCTCGGCCGGCATTCTCGCCGCCGAAGCGCGCAAGCTCGGCTTCGATGTCACCGAAAAGGTTGGCGGAACCGGCGTCGTCGCCGTGATGAAGAACGGCCCCGGTCCGGTGGTGCTGGTGCGCGCGGACATGGACGGATTGCCGGTGACCGAACAGACGGGCCTGCCCGGTGCGTCAAAGGTTCGCGTGACCACCAAGGAAGGCGTCGAAACCGGCGTGATGCATGCGTGCGGCCACGATACGCACATGACGTCGTGGATCGGCACCGCGCGGCTGATGGCGGCGAACAAGGATAAATGGTCGGGAACGCTGGTGATGATCGGCCAACCCGCCGAGGAGCGCGGCGCGGGCGCCCGGATGATGCTCGAAGATGGGCTCTATACCCGCTTTCCCAAGCCGCAATATGCGCTCGCCTTCCACGACGCGGCGCAGTTTCCGGCCGGAGCGATCGGCTATACGCCGGGCTATGCGCTCGCCAATGTCGATAGCGTCGACATATTGGTGAAGGGGGTCGGTGGTCATGGCGCCTATCCGCAGGCAACCAAGGATCCGATCGTGCTGGCGAGCCGGATCGTCACCGCGCTGCAAACGCTCGTGTCGCGTGAAATCAGCCCGCTCGTCAGCGCGGTCGTCACCGTGGGCAGTTTCCATGCCGGGGCAAAGCATAATATCATCCCCGACGAGGCGCGGCTGCAGTTGACGGTTCGCAGCTATACCGACGAGGTGCGCAACCATCTGCTCGACGGCATTGCGCGCGTAGCGAAAGGCGAAGCGATCGCCGCAGGCCTCCCCGACGACAAATTGCCGGTGGTCAGCGTCGAAAAGGACGAATTCACGCCCTCGACCTTCAACACCCCCGATTTTACCGAGGATATGGCAGCGTTCCTGACGACGCGCTTTGGCGACAAGCGCGTGATCAAGATGCCGCCGGTCATGGGCGGCGAGGATTTCGGCCGCTTCTCACGCGACGACAAGGACATCAAGAGCCTGATCATCTGGGTCGGCGGCGTGCCGCAGGCCGAACTCGATGCGGCGAAGAAGGAAGGGCGGACCCTGCCCAGCCTTCACTCGCCCTTCTGGGCGCCCGACGCGCCCGCCGTCATCTCGACCGCGACCGAGGCGCTGACGTCGATGGCGATGAAGCTGATGCCGAAGGGGTAATCGGCGACTTGGGGCCGACGCGCTGACCTGATTCTGGCGCTCGGCCCTGCGCACGCTCGATCTGGCCCCGGCGCCATTTCCCAAATAAATTGGGATGGACCTGTTGGTGGCCCTGTGGTGAGCAAAAGCCATGTCTGCGCATGACCCATTTCCCGGCTTGTCCGCACGCCTGACCGACCGGGAAATGGAAGTTTTGCGCCTGCTGGTCGCGGGACATACCGTCAAGACCATCGCGGCGCGTCTGGGGCGTTCGGAAACCTCGATCAACGAGCGCCTGCGCTCCGCCCGCCGCAAGACGGGGGTCGGCAGCAGCCGCGAATTGGCGCGCCTTCTCGATCTCCAAAAAACTTGTGACGAAAATATCGATCTTCCGAAACGACACCCCGATGTGGAGCCGTTGGCGCACACCGCAACCATCGGGGTTCGCGGTTCGAAAGGATTGATCGCCATGCTCTTTGCAATATCCCTGGCCGCCGCCGGATTGATGTTTGCGGCCGCCCCGTCCGATGACCAGCCGGGTTCATCGAACGCCGCCCATGATACGGCATCGCGTTCCTTGCCGCTGGTCGGAAGCTGGTCGCTGGACGCATCGCAGTTGCCCGAAAAAGAACGGCCCCGGCGGGTGACGATCAGCTTCCGGCCGGCGCAGGACGGCAAGTGGACGACGCGCGTCGAAATCGTCGCGCCCGACGGCTCGGTCAAATATTCGGAATCGACCGCCGCGCTCGATGGCGTCGCCGTGCCGATCACCGGCAATATGGGGTTCATCGACACCGTCGCCCTGCGTCAGCCGGCACCGGACACGTTGGTGATGACTTTGGGAAAGGCAGGCACCCGGGTGTCGACGCGGGTCTATACCGTCGCCAAGGATCTGAAATCGATGACCGAAACGATCGTCTGGTCGAGCGACAATAGCCAAAAGCTGGAAACCACGCATTTCAATCGCGTCGAGTGATCGACGCGTAGCGTCCCGCCGCCGGCAGGCGTCCTCCCAAATGTCCCCGGGAGGACTTGCAAGCGGCGGGGCGCTATCCTACATTTGAAAAGTGCGGGCCGGGCCCCTCTGGCGTCGGCGGGATATTTCCCGCCACGTGATGTCGGACCGCATCGGGTGACACCGATGCCTTGGCGGCCCATCCTCCCCCCTACCAAAGGGCCCGGCATCGGCGTCACCTGCTTTTGAGCAATCTCAATCAGGAGGCGCCTTATGTCCATGAATACCCACATTTATCGATTGACCGTGCTGCACCGCAAGCTCGACGACGCCGTGCGTCGCGAGCGCGGACGGCGTGGCGGCGATCCGTTTCGCCTGTTGCGGCTGAAGAAGCTGAAGCTGGCGGTCAAGGATCGCCTTGCCATGCTCGCGCGGCGCCCGGCCTTCGGCCGCTAACCATCGATAATCCATGATATGGGCGCGTCGCTTGCGAGCGGCGCGTCCCTTCTTTTGGGACGGACGCATATGGAATTTCTGTTTTCCGACTGGCTCGGCACGCCGGTCTGGTTCTGGGCCGCCTTCATCGGCCTTGTCGTCGCGCTGACCGCATTCGACCTTGGCATCCTGCACAAGGAGAACAAGGAGATGGGGATCGGCGAGAGCCTGAAGCTCTCGGCGCTCTATATCGGCATCGCGCTGGCCTTCGGCGCCTGGATCTGGGCGGAGAAGGGCGGCGAGGCCGGCCTGCAATATTATACGGGCTTCTTCATCGAGAAGGCGCTGTCGATCGACAATATCTTCGTTATCTCGCTGATCTTCGCGACTTTTGCCATCCCCGCGCGCTATCAGTATCGCGCGCTGCTGTGGGGCATCGTCGCGGTGATCGTGCTGCGCGGGATCATGATCGCGGGCGGCGCGGCGCTGGTTACCGAATATGAATGGCTGCTCTATGTCTTCGCCGCCTTTCTGGTCTTCACCGGCGTCAAGATGCTGTTCGCGAGCGACAAGCCGATGGACGTTGCGGGCAATCCGGTCGTCCGCTGGCTGTCACGGCACATTCCGATCACGCCCGACCTGCACGGCGAAAAATTCTTCGTCCGCACGATCGACAAGAAGAGCGGCAAGCTCGCGCTCGCCGCGACGCCGTTGTTCCTGGCGCTGGTGGTCATCAATCTGGCCGACCTCGTGTTCGCGGTCGATAGTGTGCCGGCGATCTTCGCGATCACGACCGACACCTTCATCGTCTATACGTCGAACATCATGGCGATCCTCGGTCTTCGCGCGCTCTATTTCGCGCTCGCCGCGATGGTGCACCGTTTCCACTATCTGAAATATGCGCTGGCGCTGGTGCTCGTCTTCATCGGGTCGAAGATCTTCGTCGCCGACTTCCTGCTCGGCGGGGCCAAATTCCCGCCGCTGATCAGCCTGGGCGTCACGGTCGCGTTGATCGCCGGCGGCGTGCTCTGGTCGCTCGTTAAGACGAAGGACGGCGACGCATCGGCATCCACATAGGAAGCGTGCGGGCCGTCTTTACCTCCCGACAGGGTGGAGGCGGCCCGAACTGCAGCCTGCATGGGAACTCCAGCAGAAAATGCCGGAGCGGCCAGCGGACCGGATTAGATCGACAGGACGAGCGTGTCTTCGTCCTTCGGCGCCACGGGCTCAAAGGCCGGGAGCGGGTCGAAGCCTTCGTCGACCAGCTCGGTCTGCGCCAGTCCATCGAGCTTGAAATGGCCGAGCCGGCGCTCGTCGTCGGAACGCCAATTCTTGTCGAGGTTGAGCGCGCTGACGAACAGCGCGCCGTGGCGTTCGAACATCAGATGCGGCGCGAGGCGCATCACATTGCCATTGTAGCGCGCAGTCACGGTTCGCTTGCGCGCGATAGCTTCCATCAGTTTCAGTCGGGTATCGTTCATGGGGAGATGCCGTTTGTGGGGAGAGGGATTTTTCTATTTCCCCCATAATGCACGCAAATCGGCGGGATACAAGGCCAATGGGGTAAGTCACCGTATCCAGGCAAAAATGCCCGCCGGACATCGATCGACGTCCGGCGGGCAGGCTTTCCTCCCCAGGAAAGCTCGGAAGGCGCGGGGGGCAACGAAAACCCCCGCGCCAAACTGGGTCAGGCGGCGAACTGGTTCATCGTATTGTCCTTGCCCGCGGCCTTCAGAGCCGCTTCGCCGGCGAAATATTCCTTGTGGTCGTCGCCGATGTCGCTGCCCGACATGTTCTGATGCTTCACGCAGGCGATGCCCTGGCGGATTTCCTTGCGCTGGACGCCCTTGACGTAGCCGAGCATCGCTTCGTCGCCGAAATATTCCTTGGCGAGATTGTCGGTGCTGAGCGCCGCAGTGTGATAGGTCGGCAGCGTGATGAGGTGGTGGAAGATGCCCGCCCGCTTCGCCGCGTCGCGCTGGAAGGTGCGGATGCGGTTGTCGGCTTCGATCGACAGCTCCGTCTCGTCATAATCGGCGCTCATCAGCTTGGCGCGATCATAGGCGCTGACGTCCTTGCCTTCGGCCTGCCAGCTGTCGAACACCTGCTGGCGGAAGTTGAGCGTCCAGTTGAAGCTCGGCGAATTATTATAGGCGAGTTTCGCATTGGGGACGACTTCGCGGATGCGATCGACCATGCCGGCGATCTGTTCGATGTGCGGCTTTTCGGTTTCGATCCACAGCAGGTCGGCGCCGTTCTGAAGGCTGGCGATGCAGTCCATAACGCAGCGATCCTCGCCAGTTCCGGGGCGGAACTGATAAAGGTTCGAGGGCAGGCGCTTCGGGCGCATCAGCTTGCCGTCGCGGTTGATCAGGACGTCGCCGGGGTTGCCCGCGCCTTCGACCTCTTCGCAGTCGAGGAAGCTGTTATACCGGTCGCCAAGGTCGCCGGGTTCCTTCGAGAAGGCGATCTGCTTGGTCAGGCCCGCGCCGAGGCTGTCGGTGCGCGTCACGATGATCCCATCCTCGACGCCGAGTTCCATGAAGGCGTAGCGGCAGGCGCGGATCTTCGCGATAAAGTCTTCGTGCGGCACGGTGACCTTGCCGTCCTGGTGACCGCACTGCTTTTCGTCCGAAACCTGATTTTCGATCTGCAGCGCGCAGGCGCCGGCTTCGATCATCTTCTTGGCGAGCAGGTAGGTCGCCTCGGCATTGCCGAAGCCCGCGTCGATGTCGGCAATGATCGGCACGACATGCGTTTCATAATTGTCGATTGCGGCCTGAACCTGCTTGGCCTTGAGTTCGTCGCCCTCGGCGCGCGCGGCGTCGAGATCGCGGAACAGCATGCCGAGTTCGCGGGCGTCGGCCTGACGCAGGAAGGTGTAGATTTCCTCGATCAGCGCCGGGACGCTGGTCTTTTCGTGCATCGACTGGTCGGGCAGCGGACCGAATTCGCTGCGCAGCGCCGCAATCATCCAGCCCGACAGATAGATGTAGCGGCCCTTGGTGGTGCCGAAATGCTTCTTGACCGAGATCATCTTCTGCTGCGCGATGAAGCCGTGCCAGCAGCCGAGCGACTGGGTGTAGTTGGCGGGATCGGCGTCATAGGCGGCCATATCGGCGCGCATGATCCGCGCGGTGTAGCGGGCGATGTCGAGGCCGGTGCGGAACTTGTTCTGGGCGCGCATGCGCGCGACGCTCTCGCCGCTGATGCCGTCCCAGGTGCCATCATAGTCGCGGATGAGGCGGCCAGCCTGTGCCATGTCTTCCTGATAACCCATCGTCATATCCTTGTGAGAGGTGATGGGTGGATGGTGGCGAAAGTGCCGCCGAAAGTGAAAAGCTTTGTCAATAATATTTGTGAAATATGGCCATCAGGTGTAAATCAGCATGTAAATCAGTAAAGAAAGTTACAATTATGGCGGAGCGGCGGGTGTTTGCAGGGCCGGCGGTGCGCAAGGTCCGGCGCGAAGCGGCGATGACGCAGGCGGCGATGGCCGAGGCGCTCGATATTTCGCCGAGCTATCTCAACCTGATCGAGCATGGTCAGCGGCCGTTGTCGGCGACGGTGATCGTGCGCCTGGCCGAGCGTTTCGGCTTCGATGCCGCAAAATTGGGCGCCGAGGACGTGCTCGGCGGGCTTGCAGGCCTGCGGCGGCGGCTTGCCGATCCGCGTTTCGCCGATCTCGGCATCGGCGCGCAGGAGGTCGATGAATGGCTGCAGACTGCGCCCACGACCGCCGCGGCCTTTGCACGGCTGTTCGACGCGGCGCCAGAGGGGCGCGCGGACGTGGAGGGCGATGCCCCCGAAGTGGCCGCGGTGCGCCGCGCCATCGAGAAATGGCGCAACCATTTCCCCGACCTCGACGCTCGCGCCGAGGAACTGGCCGATGAATTGCGCCTTGCGGGCGGTGACCTTTACGGCACGATTTCGGAGCGGCTGCGTACGCGCCACCAGCTCGGCATCCGCATCCTGCCCGCCGATGTCATGCCCGACCGGCTCCGCTGGCTCGACTGGCATGCGCGGCAATTGATGCTGAACGAACTGCTGCGCCCGGCAAGCCGGACCTTTCAGGCGGCGGCGACGCTGGCGCAGATCGAGGCGAAGGACGAGATCGATGCGCTGATTGCCGGCGCGGAATTTGCCGAAGCGGCAGCGGCGCGGCTGTTCGAGCGGCACCTGATCCAATATTTCGCGAGCGCGCTGATGATGCCCTATGGCCGCTTCCTGCGCGCCTGTGATGCGACGGGTTACGATCTGCTGTTGCTGCAGCGCCGCTTCGGGGCGAGCTTCGAGCAGGTGGCGCATCGGTTGACGACGCTGCAGCGCGTGGGTGCGCGCGGGCTGCCCTTCTTCATGCTGCGCATCGACCGCGCGGGGCAGGGGAGCAAGCGCTATGCCGGCGCGAGCCAGTCGCCGCTCGTCGACGGCGATGCGCGCTGTCCCTTGTGGGGCGTCCACGAAGCGTTCGCGCGCCCCGGCGAAGTGGTCGCCGATCTCGTCGAACTGGAAGACGGATCGCGCTGGTTCACGCAGAGCCGCAACGTGGCGGCGCCCGGCGCGACGGGGGGCGGGACGCCGGCGCGGTTCGCGGTGTGCGTCGGCGTCGATGCCAAGGTTGCGGCGCCGCTGATCGCCGCGCGCGGTCTGGACCTGATGCGCAGCGCCGCGACGCCGATCGGCCTTGGTTGTCGTCGCTGCACGCGGACCGGCTGCGTCCAGCGATCGGCGCCGCCGATCGGTCGCCCGCTGCGCTTTCGCGATGGCGAACGCGGCGTGAGCGCCTTCGATTTCGCGGGCGATTGAGTTTCCGTCCCAAAACGGGGCAGCGCATATACCCGCTTTTAAGAAAGTCTATGTAGCGCCGGAGGTTGGCATCGGGGGGATGCCAAGGACCTGTTGGGACCGCGCGTTATGTTGGTTCGGATAAAGCCCGAAGAGGCTCAGATCGGGATGTTCGTCCACGGCTTTGAAGGCTCGTGGTTCGATCACCCATTTTGGCGTCGGCATTTTCGCGTCGAAACGATGGAACAATTGCTGCGTATCCGCGCCTCCGCAATCGACGCGCTGATCATCGACAAGAGCCGCAGCGACATCGATGAAGCGACAGACGCGCCGTGGCCCGAGTCGGTCGCGGCGAAACTTCCTGCGCGTCCCCAGCCATCGCGCGCCGCGGCACGGCCGATCGCCTGGCCCGAGCCCATGGTGCCCCCGCCTCCGCCGCCGCGCGACGAACCGCGCCAGCGCAAGGGCTATGCCGCCGAATGTCGCCGCGCGCGCCGCGCCATCGAACGGTCGCGCGAAGCGGTCAGCGAAATGTTCGAGACGGCTCGGCTGGGCCGCGCGGTCGAGGCCCGGCGGATGGTGCCGCTCGCCAAATCGATCGGCGCGTCGATCGAACGCGATCCCAAGGCGCTGATCAATCTCGTCCGCCTGAAGGAAAAGGACCAATATACCTATCTCCATTCGGTGGCGGTGTGCGCGCTGATGATGAATTTCGCGCGGCATCTGGAACTCGATGAGCGCGTCGTGCAGGATCTGGGCGTCGCCGGACTGCTTCACGATGTCGGCAAGATTGCGATTTCGGACGACATTTTGACCAAGTCGGGGGCGCTGTCGGATCTTGAGCGCGATTCGGTGCGCGGGCATCCGGCGGCTGGCCACCAATTGCTCGCCAATTCGAAGGATGTTCCCGAGGCGGCGCTCGAAGTCTGCCTGCGGCACCATGAGAAGGTCGATGGCGCCGGCTATCCCGATGGCCTGTCGGGCGAGGCATTGTCGCTGTTCGCGCGGATGGGTGCCATCTGCGACGTCTATGACGCGGTGACGTCGGAGCGTCCCTACAAGGATCCGTGGACGCCGTGCGAGGCGCTGACCGAAATGCAGCAATGGCACGGGCATTTCGATAGCCGTCTGCTCGAACAATTCGCCGACAGCCTGGGCATTTATCCGGTCGGGACGCTGGTGCGGCTGTCGTGCGGCGAACTGGGCGTCGTGACGGGCAGCGCGGGCGACTATGCTGAGGATGTCATGGTGCGCATCTTCTTCGACTGCGAGACGCTGACCGAGATCGCGTTCCACGACCGCGCCATCGGGCCATCGGCAGATAATCCGCGTATTGTCGGACGCGACAGCCCGACCTTCTGGCGCTTCGCCGACTGGGACGCGATGCGCCAGCGGATATTGGCAGCGCAGGTCGATTTCCTGCCCGCGGAGGAGAATGGCGCGCGCCTCGCGCCCTAACCGCGTGCCTTGGCCGCGGCACGGACGTCCTGCGAGCGGTCGAGCGGCATGACGAGAATGTCGTCGCCGTCGACGATGACCGCGACGCCTTCCATCCCGACGAGCGACACGCGCTTGCCGCCGGCACGGACAAGATTGCCGTGACTGTCGTGCAGGAACGCGTCGCCGCTGACCGCATTGCCGTCGGCATCCTTGCCGCCAGCCAGAGCGTGGACGGCCTGCCAACTTCCGAGATCCGACCAGCCCATCGCCACGGGAACGACGGCGACGCGGTCGTCCTTTTCCATCACCGCATAGTCGATCGAATCGGAGGGCGCGGCGGCAAAGGCGTCGGCGTCGGCATAGAGCGCGTCGCCGTCATATCGGCCCGCGGCGACGGCGCGGTCGGCGGCTTCGAAGATCGCGCGGCAATGGGTGAGCATCGCATCGCGCATGCGGCCAGCGCGAAACAGGAAAATGCCCGCGTTCCAGCTATAACCGCCTGCAGCCAGCATATGTTCGGCCTCGGCCAGGGGCGGCTTTTCCACGAAGCGGGCGACCGCGAAACCATCGTCGCCGAGCGCGGCGCCGCTGGCGATATAGCCGAAGCCGGTTTCGGGGCGGTCGGGGGCGATGCCGAAGGTGACGAGCCAGTCCTGCTGCGCCAGATGCGCGCCCTTGGCGATGGCGGCGTGGAAGGCGGAAACGTCGGCGATGATATGGTCGCTGGGCATGACGAGCAGCAAGCTGTCGGCGTCGGCGCGCGCCACCGCAAGCGCGATGGCGGCGGCGGTGTTGCGCGGCATCGGTTCGACGAGCAGCGCGGCCTCATGATCGCCCATCTGGTCGCGCACGGTCGCGACATGGCCTGTCCCGCACAGGATCACGGGCGGCGTGAAATGCGCCCCGGCTGGGGTGCGGGCGACGGTCTGCCGGAACAGGCTTTCGGAGCCGGTCAGCGGCAGGAATTGCTTGGCGCGATCACCGCGCGATTCGGGCCAGAGACGGGTACCCGCGCCGCCGCACAGGATGATCGGTTGAATTTCGGTACTCATCCCCTGGCTCTATCCTCTGTCAGTCGCGCGGTCATCCCCGAATAGGGTCCGGCGCGAGTGTAAAATTAACCGACACTTCACGCCTCGACCTTAGGATGTCAGCCCGAAAGGGCCAGGCGCAACATGTTCCGTTTGTTCAAACATTATGTCCCGCACGCGGTCGTCTGGCTCGCGCTGCTGGAATTTGCGGCGCTGTTTGCGTCTGCCAATGCGGCGTGGGCGCTTTATGCGCATATCGCCGGCTTCGATGCCGGTGACTTCAGCGATCGCTGGTTGCCGCTCACCACCTTTGCCGTCGCCAATTCGCTCGCGATGATGGCGACCGGCATGTATGGCGCCGAAGCGCTGCGATCGATGAAATTCGCGACGGCGCGCCTGCTCGCCGCAGTGTCGCTGGGCGTCATTTTCCTTTCGGTGGTCGGCTTTCTTCTGCCGACCGCGACGCTGTGGCGCGTCAACAGCTTTTACGCGATGGGATTGGCGATCGCGGCGCTGTTTCTCATCCGGCTGGCACTGACGCAAAGTGCGGGCGCCGATGCGTTCAAGCGGCGCATCCTCGTGCTGGGCGCCGGCGCGCGCGCGGCGCGGCTGCGCGCGCTGGCCGAGGCGCCGGGAAGCGGCATCGACGTCGTCGGCTTCGTTGCGATGACCGGGAACGAGCGCACGATTGCCGAGGCGGTCCCACGCGAAGCGATCGCCAACCTGTCCGACCATGTCGTTGCGCTGCGCGCGGGCGAGGTCGTGCTCGCGATGGAGGAGCGGCGCAATGCGCTGCCGCTCGCCGATCTGCTGCGCGTCAAGACCACCGGCGTGCATGTCAACGACATCGCCAGCTTCATCGAACGCGAAACGGGCCGCGTCGATCTGGCGACGACAAACCCCAGCGTTCTGATCTTTTCCGACGGTTTTTCGGCGGGGCAACGCATCTCCAAGGTCGGCAAACGGCTGTTCGATATCGTTGCCAGCCTGATCGTGCTGGTGATCGGCCTGCCGCTCGCGCTGATCGCGGCGCTTGCCGTGAAACTCGATAGCAAGGGGCCGGTCCTCTATCGCCAGCCGCGCGTCGGTTTGTTCGGCGAACCTTATAATATCTTGAAGATCCGTTCGATGCGCACCGATGCCGAAGCGGCGGGCAAGGCGGTGTGGGCGGCGGAAAACGACCCCCGCATCACGCGCGTCGGCCACATCATCCGCAAGCTGCGCATCGACGAACTGCCGCAGCTCTGGTGCGTGCTGAAAGGCGAGATGAGCTTCGTTGGCCCGCGCCCCGAACGGCCGAGCTTCGTCGACGAACTCGAACGCCAGCTGCCCTATTATGCCGAACGCCATATGGTGAAGCCCGGCCTGACCGGCTGGGCGCAGATCAACTATCCCTATGGCGCGTCGGTCGAGGATGCGCGGGTGAAGCTGGAATATGATCTTTATTATGCAAAGAATTATTCGCCCTTCCTCGATCTTCTGATCCTGCTCCAGACGGTGCGCGTCGTGCTGTGGCCGGAGGGCGCGCGCTGACGATGACGCTTCTCGCCGGCCTTACGCATTTGCTCGCCGGGCTTGGAACCTTGGGCTTTTCGGGCGCCGCGATCTGGCTGCTCGTGCGGCCGCGCGCGCGCATGGCGGCCTTGCTCACCGCACCGCGCGCCACGATTGCGGCGGCGGCGGCGATGGCCGTGTGGTGCGGCGCCTTGTGGCTCGCGGGGCCGGACAGTGCGGCCGCGCTCGTCGTGCAACCGCTGCGCGATGCGGCGATCCTGCTATGGCTCGGCGCCAGTTTCTGGAGTGCGGCGGCGCCGATGGGGCGGCCGTTGCGGCTGGTTCAGCGACTGCTGCTGACCATCTGTTTCCTGATGTTCGGTATCGGCGCGCTGTCGATCTGGCAGGGCGGCGATGCGGCTGAATCCTGGGCGGCGCCGACGCTTGCGATTTCGGCGATGATCGTCGCGACGGGCGGGTTGATCGTCGTCGATGGCGGCGTGCGCCGCGCGAGCGCCGCGATCCGCACCCCGGTGCTGGCAATCGCCGGCGGCTTCGCGATGCTGTGGACCTATGAGCTCAATATCCAATTCATCGGGGCGCTGACCGGCACCCGCGCGACGACGCTGATCGCGCTGCTTCCCGCGGTCGCGCTGTTGATCCTGCCGCTGTTCGTGCTCGCCGCGATGGACGTCGGGCGCGAGCGTATCCGCCTGTCGCGCAGCGTCGCGGCACGGGGGATGCTGCTGCTTGCGGCGGCCGCCTATCTGGTGCTGATCGGCGTCGTCGGGGCGGTCACGCGGCTGATCGGCGGCGATTATGGAGAGGCGGCGCAGGGGATCTTCCTGATCGCGGCGCTGGGTATCGGCGGGCTGCTGCTGCTGTCGGCGCCGACGCGTGCCTGGCTGTCGGTGATGATCTCCAAGCATTTCTTCGAGCACCGCTATGATTACCGCGCCGAATGGCTGCGCTTCACCGCGACGCTGGGCCAGTTCGGTGAACGCGCGGGCGATGGCGTGGAGGGGGGCGAGGATGGGGGCGATCTCCACCGCCGTGTCGCCAAGGCGCTCGCCGAGCTGACCGGCAGTCCTGGCGCGCTGCTGCTGGTACCCGACGGGCAGGGCGGCTTTCGGGCCGCCGACCGGTGGCGCTGGACCGACGCGGGCGAGGGCGAGGGGCAGGGCGATGCGTCGCTGTCGCCGCGATCGGCCTATATGCTTCAGGAAACGCGGCACATCGTCGATCTCGACGCCGAACGCGCGGGCAAGCGGCAGGGGGCTGAGGATCTGGCGATTCCCGACTGGCTGCTCTCCGACCCGCGGGCGTGGGTGGTGGTGCCCGTGCTGCATTTCCAGCGAATGATTGCGGTCGTGGTGCTCCACCGCCCGCCGGTGTCGCGCGCGCTCGACTGGGAGGATCTCGACGTGCTGCGCATCGCGGGCCAGCAGGCGGCGAGCTATCTGGCCGAAGCGCAGGGGCAGCAGGCGCTGTCGGAAGCCAAGCGCTTCGACGAATTCAACCGCCGCTTCGCCTTCATCATGCACGACATCAAGAATCTGGCGAGCCAATTGTCGCTGCTCGCGCGCAATGCCGAGCGCCATGCCGACAAGCCGGAGTTTCGTGCCGACATGATCGAGACGCTGCGCATTTCGGCGGGGCGCCTGTCCGATCTGCTCGAACGACTGTCGCCGCGCGGCCGCGGACCCGCGGGCGAGCGCGGACGCGTCCTGATCGAGCCGGTGCTAAACGACGTCGCAGCCGAAGTGCGCGCGCGCCGCGCGCTGTTCGTCGGGTGTCAGGCGGGGCTGACGGCGTGGGGCGATGCGGCGTCGATCCGGCAGATCGTCCAGCATCTCGTCACCAATGCCATCGACGCCTCGCCGTCCGATACGTCAGTGCAACTGATCGCAGTCGCCGAACAGGGCCGGGTGCGGATCGATGTCATCGACCAGGGCAGCGGCATGACGCGCGCCTTCATCCGCGACGAACTGTTCAAACCCTTTGTGTCGACCAAGGATGGCGGCTTCGGGCTGGGGGCGTTCGAGGCGATGGGGCTGGCGCAGGCGATGGGCGGGCGGATCGAGGTGACGAGCGAGCCGGGCAAGGGCAGCGATTTTTCGCTGTGGCTGCCGCTCGCCGACGGGCGCGACGCGGTGAATGACGATCAGGACGACAGGAAAGCAGTAAATCAATGAGCGACACCGGCGCGCCCCGCCCGAAACTGCTGGTCGTCGAGGACGATCCGGGGCTGCAGACGCAGCTCAAATGGGCCTATGAAGATTATGAGGTGCTGGTCGCGGGCGACCACGACAGCGCGATCGACCTGCTGCGCGCGGAAGAACCTTCGGTGGTCACGCTCGACCTCGGCCTGCCGCCCGATCCCGACGGAACGCGCGAGGGCTTCCGCATCCTGCAGGCGATCCTCGAGCTGAAGCCCGATACCAAGGTGATCGTCGTTTCGGGGCATGGCGAGCGCTCCAGCGCCCTTGCCGCTATCGCAAGCGGGGCTTGGGATTTTTATCAGAAACCGATCGACATCGACGAACTGGGCCTGATCGTCCGCCGCGCCTTTCACGTCCGCGCGCTCGAGGTCGAAAATGCGCGGCTTGCCGAGGCAGGGACGGGCGACAACCGCGTCCTCGGCGGCATGATTACCGGCGCCCCCGAAATGCAGAAGGTTGCGCGCACGATCGAGCGCGTCGCCAACCTCGACGTGTCGGTGATGCTACTCGGCGCCAGCGGCACGGGCAAGGAATTGCTCGCGCGCGGGCTGCACGAGGCGAGCGGGCGGCGGGACGGCGCTTTCGTCGCGATCAACTGCGCCGCCATCCCCGAAAATCTGCTCGAAAGCGAATTGTTCGGGCATGAAAAGGGCGCGTTCACCGGCGCGGTCAAGACCACCGAGGGCAAGATCGAGCTGGCGCACGGCGGCACGCTGTTCCTCGACGAAGTCGGCGACATTCCGCTCCCGCTGCAGGTGAAGCTGCTGCGTTTCCTGCAGGAACGCACGATCGAGCGCATCGGCGGCCGCAAGCCGATCGCGGTTGATACGCGCATCGTCTGTGCAACGCACCGCGACCTCGACGCGATGATCGCCCAAGGTGCCTTCCGCGATGACCTTTATTACCGGCTCGCCGAAATGGTGGTGAAGATCCCCGCGCTCGCCGAACGGCCGGGCGACGCGGTGCTGCTCGCACGGCATTTCCTGCATAAATATGCGCCCGAAATGAACCCGGCGGTGCGCGGCTTTGCACCCGATGCGTTGCAGGCGATCGATGCGGCCCGCTGGCCGGGCAATGTGCGCGAGCTGGAAAACCGGATCAAGCGCGCGGTCATCATGGCCGACGGCAAGCTGGTGACGAAGGACGATCTCGACATTGCGGGGCGCGGCGACGAGCCCGGGGAAAGCCACCTCAATCTGCGCAGCGCGCGCGAAGCCGCCGACCGCGTGGCGATCCGCCGCGCGATGACGCAAAGCGAGGGGAATATCTCGCTTGCCTCCAAATTGCTCGGGATCAGTCGCCCCACGCTTTACGACCTGCTCAAGCAATATCGGATTCAGGCCTGAATGGCATGGCGCGGGCCTTGGCTGGCCGTGCTGGTCGCGGCGTCGGCGCTCGCCGGCTGCGCCGCGCCGCAGCCGCCGGGTTCGCGCACCGACCTGCAGGAGCGCCGCGCCGAACTGCAACGGGCGGTCGCTGACGATCCGCAATCGTTCGAACCGCGCATCCGGCTGATCCGCATATTGTTCCGGCTCGGCGACGGAGTGGCGGCCGAGGCCGCGGTCAAGGCGACGATCGATGCGGGCGGCAATCGCGCCGTGCTGCGCCCGCTGCTCGCGCGCGCCTATGCGATGCAGGGCGACGGCCGCCGCGCCTTCGAGGAACTCGACGGCGGTCCGATCGCACCCGAAATGATGGGCGAGGCGGCGTGGGTCGCGGGCAACGTCCATCTGGACAATGGCGACCTTGCGTCGGCGCGCGACGCCTATGACCGCGCGGTGCGCGAACTGCCCCGCGATTCAATGCTGTGGGTCGATGTCGCGCGCTTCCGCAATGCCAATGCCGATATCAAGGGCGCCCGCGATGCGGCCGACTATGCGATCGAACTCGATGGAACGAACAGCGCAGCGCTGGCACTCAAGGCCAATCTCGTCCGCACCGAGGAGGGGCTGCGCGCATCGCTGCGCTGGTACGACGCGGCGCTCGCCGCCGATCCCGACAATGCCGGGGCGCTGATCGATCAGGCCGCGACGCTCGGCGATATCGGCCGCTATCGCGACATGCTGGTCGCGTTGCGCCACGCCGCGACGCTGATCCCCGGCGATCCGCGGATCTATTATCTGCAGGCAGTGCTCGCGGCGCGCGCCGACGATTATCAGCTCGCGCGCAGCCTGCTCCAGCGCACACGCGGGCAGATGGACGACGAACCGGGCTTCATGCTGCTAAGCGCCATCGTTGAGCTGCAACTGGGCGGCGAGGCAGTCGGCGCGAGCTGGGCCGAGCGGCTGCTTGCCGAACAGCCCGACAATTTCACCGCGCGGCGCGTGCTGGCCGCGGCGAACTGGGCCGATGGCGACGACGACGGCGCGATGGCGGCGCTGCAACCGATCGTCGATCGCGGCGATGCCGATAGCTGGTCGCTGCTGCTTGCTGCACGCGTCGCTGCCGAAGAAGGCCGAGGCGGCGTATCTGCGGATTATCAGGCGCGCGCCGCCAGCCTGGCGCGCGGCGAGGCTGGACCCTTTGCGGTCGATAACGACTATGGCCTGGTCGCGATGGCGGCCGATGCCGCCCCGCTCGATCCGGCAAAGGCGATCCCGGCGATCGCGGCCGACATGGCAAGCGGCCAATATGCCCGGGCCATCGCGCGCGCGACGCGGCTGCGCGACGCCAATCGCGGCGTCGCCGACGCGCATATCCTGCTCGGCGACGCGGCGCTGGCGGGCGAGCGCTATGATCTTGCCATCGCCGCCTATCGTGCCGCGCGCGACCTCGACGCGGGGGAGCGCACGACGCTGCGGCTCGCCAACGCGCTCTATCGCTCGGGCGATCCGGCGGGATCGGGCGCGGCGATCCTCGCGCTGCGCAATCGCCAGCCATCGAGCCTCGCCGCCGAACGGCTGGCGGGGCATCTGGCGATGGACTTGCGGCATTGGGATCAGGCGATCGCCCATTTTGACCGGGTGCGGCAACGGATCGGCAACCGCGACGTGGTCATCCTGCGCGAACTGGCGCGCGCCTGGGCCGCAAAGGGCGACGACGCCCGCGCACTGCCGATGATCGCGCTCGCCTATCGCCTGCAGCCGCTGAACGCCGACATCATGCGGCTCTATGCCGATCTTCTCGAACGGCGGGGGAAGGATCAGGCGGCAGCCGACCTGCGCGACAAGGCCGATCAGATCGGGCGGTGATGCAGGGGAAGTTGGAGCGGGTAGCGGGAATCGAACCCGCCTAGCTAGCTTGGAAGGCTAGAGCATTACCACTATGCTATACCCGCTTCGCCAAGGTGCGCGCGATTGCCAGTTTGGGGCGGGGTCGTCAAGCGGAACGCGCAGCGGTGATTGAGAACATCGTGGCAACATGCTAGGAA
The DNA here is from genome assembly GCF_025727575.1 of Sphingopyxis sp. GC21. NCBI lineage: Bacteria > Pseudomonadati > Pseudomonadota > Alphaproteobacteria > Sphingomonadales > Sphingopyxidaceae > Sphingopyxis > Sphingopyxis sp. GC21. The sequence continues at coordinate 1,147,598 of NZ_CP095845.1, forward strand.
TCGGCGTGTGAGCGAGACCGGCGACAGTGAAGCGGACGGCGGCGAGGCGCCGGTTCGCAAAATCATCCATGTCGACATGGACGCCTTTTACGCCTCGGTCGAGCAGCGCGATGATCCGGCGCTGCGCGGCAAGCCCGTCGCGGTCGGCGGATCTTCGCGGCGCGGGGTGGTCGCCGCCGCATCCTATGAAGCGCGCAAATTCGGCGTCCGGTCGGCGATGCCGAGCATCACCGCGAAGCGCCAGTGTCCCGAGCTGATTTTCGTGCCGCCGCGGTTCGACGCCTATCGCGCAATATCGCATCAGATCCGCGCAATCTTTCACGACTACGCCGACGATGTCGAACCGTTGTCGCTCGACGAAGCCTATCTCGACGTGACGCGCGACAAGGCGGAACTGGGCAGCGCGACGGCGACCGCGCGGCTGATCCGGGAACGCATCCGCGCCGAAACCGGCCTGACCGCGTCGGCCGGCGTGTCGTACAACAAGTTCATCGCCAAGCTGGCATCGGATCAGAACAAGCCCGGCGGGATGACGGTGATTCCGCCGGGGAAAGGCGCGACGTTCGTCCAGACGCTGTCGATCCGGCGGTTTCATGGCATCGGCCCCGTGACCGCCGCGAAGATGGAGGGGCTCGGCATCTTTTCGGGCGCCGATCTGGCGGCGCAGGACCGCGCGTGGCTGGCGGCGCATTTCGGCAATAGCGCCGAATGGCTCTATAACCTGGCGCGCGGGGTGGACCATCGCCGCGTCCGGTCGAACCGGCCGCTCAAGTCCCTCGGCGGCGAGCGGACCTTCTTCAACGATCTGGTCAGCGACACCGAAATTCGCGAGGCGCTCGCCCATGTCTGCACCGTGGTATGGGACCGGGCGGCGAAGAAGCGCGCGCGCGGGCGGACGGTGACGCTGAAGCTGCGCTATGCCGACTTCCGCACGATCACGCGCGCAAAGTCGGTGGCAGCGCCGATCGCCGACGGGGCGGCGTTGCTCGCGGCGGGGGAGGCGATCCTTGCCCCCTTGCTGCCGGTCGAGCAGGGGATCCGGCTGCTCGGCGTGACGCTGAGCAAGTTCGAGGGCGAGGAAGAGGAGAGCGACGCGGCCGCTGCGCCCGCAGATTTGCTGAGCCTGCTCTGATGTAGGTCGCCCCAGCCTTCGCGGGGGCGGCGAGATTATTGGGCCGGTGCGAACACCCGTTCCTTGGTCGCGGTGAAGCGGATTGACGGGTTGCGCTGCGTCACATAGCCGACTTCCCACGCATCCTTGGCCATGAAGACCGGCGCGCCGTCACGGTCGGTGGCGGCGGCGCCGCGATTGTCGGCCTGGAACTGCTTGAGCGCGGCGGCGTCATCGCTGGCGATCCAGCGCGCGGTATCCCACGGGCTGGCCTCGAGCTTTGCCTCGACCTTATATTCGGCCTCGAGCCGACTGATCAGCACGTCGAGCTGGAGCTGGCCGACGACGCCCACGATCATGTTGGCCCCGATCGCCGGATAGAAGACCTGGATGATCCCTTCTTCGGCCATGTCGTCGAGCGCCTTGCGGAGCTGTTTGGTCTTGGTCGGATCGACGAGCGCGACGCGGCGTAGGATTTCGGGGGCGAAGTTCGGCAGGCCGGTGATCATCACGTCGCTGCGTTCGGAGAGGGTGTCGCCGACGCGCAGCGTTCCGTGGTTGGGGATGCCGATGATGTCGCCGGGCCAGGCTTCTTCGGCCATTTCGCGGTCCTGCGCGAGGAAAAGCATCGGGCGGCTGATCGCGATCGCCTTGCCGGTGCCGCCCTGCGTCAGTCGCATCCCGCGCTCGAACTTGCCCGAACACAGGCGCATGAAGGCGATGCGGTCGCGGTGCGCGGGGTTCATATTCGCCTGTACCTTGAAGACGAAGCCGGTGACGGCATCGTCGTCGGGGCGTACCGGCGCGGGTTCGGCAGGCTGCGGCTGCGGTCCCGGCGCATGCGCCGCGAGCCCGGCGAGCAGATCGACGACGCCGAATTCCTTGAGCGCGGAGCCGAAATAGACGGGGGTGAGGTCGCCGTTCCGATAGGCGTCAACGTCGAAGGACGCATAGCCCGCGGAGGCGAGCTCGATTTCTTCGTTGAACTGATCGAGCGCACGCGAATCGACCGCCGCCGCCAGCTTCGGATCGTCATGGCCGGTGAGCGCGATCCGTTCGCCCTCGAACGCCCGCGAGGCTTCCTTACCGGGGACCGCGAGCGACGGTTCGACCAGATCATAGAGGCCCGAGAAGGTGCCGCCCATCCCGACCGGCCAGTTCATCGGACAGACGTCGAGCGCCAGCCGGTCGGCGACCTCGTCGAGCAGTTCGAAGGGCGACTGGCCTTCGCGGTCGACCTTGTTGATGAAGGTGATGATCGGCACCGAGCGCAGGCGGCACACCTCGAACAGCTTGAGCGTCTGCGGTTCGATCCCCTTGGCGGCGTCGATCACCATCACCGCGCTATCGACCGCGGTGAGCGTGCGATAGGTGTCCTCGCTGAAATCCTCGTGCCCCGGCGTGTCGAGCAGGTTGAAGACAAGGCCCTGATGTTCGAAGGTCATCACCGACGAGGTCACCGAAATGCCGCGCTGCTGTTCGATCTTCATCCAGTCGGAGCGGGCGCGCCGCGCCTGTCCGCGTGCCTTGACCTCGCCCGCCATATGGATGGCGCCGCCCGCAACGAGCAGCTTTTCGGTCAGCGTCGTCTTGCCCGCGTCGGGGTGCGAGATGATGGCGAAGGTGCGGCGGTCTGGGTGGTTCTGGGACATGGCGCCGGGCGCCTAGCAGGTGGCGGCGTCAGTGGAAAGGGCTGACGCAGCATCGTGTCTTCCCGCAGCAGCGGCGCAGCGGCCCCGCTCGTCGCGTTCGGGAATGACGATCAGGCGTCGGTGAGGTCGAGCAGCGTCCGCGCGTCGAGGCCGATGCGGCGCATCTGCTCGGCGACCGGCGGCCAGACGTTGGTCAGGAAATCTTCGCGCATCAGCGTGCGCAGGCGATCGGTTGCACCCTCGGCGACGAACATGCCGACCCCGCGCTTTACCGTGACCAGACCTTCGTCCTGAAAGGTCTGATAGGCTTTGGCGACGGTCAGCGGGTTGGCGCCTTCCTCGGCAGCGAGCGACCGGACCGACGGGAGCATGTCGCCGTCGCGAAAGGTGCCGTCGAGAATCGCATTGGCGATCACGTCACGAAGCCGTTGATAAACGGGTTTGGTCTGATCGAGCATGCCGCCTTAATGCCATAAGACAGCAGCACAGTCAATTGAAGAAAATTAGTTTCTGCTGATATTAGGCGACACTAAATGTCCCAGGCGCTGACGATTTCGTCATAATCTGGACGCGGGCGTTCCGACAGGTCGGCGCAGGGGGTGCCGATAAAGAAATAGCCGACGATCGCGTCGCCTTCGCGCAGCCCGAATGCGGCGCCGACGTTCGGGCTGAACGCCGCCCAGCCGGTGAGCCAGCTGCCGACATAGCCGTGGGCGTGCGCGGCGTGGAGCAGGTTCATGCCGACTGCTCCCGCCGACATCTGCTGTTCCCACAGCGGGATCTTGCTGCCCGCGACGGGCGCCGAGACGAGGAGCAGCAGCGTCGGCGCCTGATGCGCAAACTGGTCGAGCGCAGAGAGATCCATGCCGGCCGCGCCGGGATTTTCGGCAACCCATGCCTGCTTGAGCAGCGCGGCAAAGGCATCGCGCTGTTCGGGCGCGATCGTGATGATGCGCCAGGGGGCGAGCTTGCCATGATCGGGCGTGCGCAGCGCGAGTTCGATGATCGCGCGCAATTCGTCCGCGTCGGGCCCAGGGGCGACCATGTCGCGCGCCTTGCCCGAGCGGCGCGTGGCGAGGTGGCTTTTCAGCGAAGAGGTGTCGTTGAACATCGCGCGCCATGTGGCGTCTCGCCCGCATCCGCGCAACCCCGCCGCGTCGGGCGCTTTGGTTTCATGCGCAATTAGATTCTTCCCATACGCAATTTTCGCGCTAGGTTGCCCCATTCGCGCGGCAGAAGTCCGCGGCAAAACCATCCGGGAAAAGGGACGCATATAGATGAAAAATATGGCCTTATGGGACGAGGGGGACTGGATCGCGGTTATCGCGCTGGTCATCCTGGGGGTCTTTTTGAGCATCGGCGCTTTGGTCGCCGCCAGCAAGAAACCTGAATTCGCCGGCCATCCCAAGGGCCTCTACATGCTGTTCTTTGCCGAGATGTGGGAACGCTTCTCCTACTACGGCATGCGCGCGCTGCTGATCTTCTACCTGACGCAGCATTGGCTGTTTTCGGACGGCAAATCGAACCTGATCTACGGCGCCTATACCGCGCTCGTCTATATCACCCCCGTGCTCGGCGGATATCTTGCGGATCGCTATCTGGGGCAGCGCAAGGCGGTGCTGTTCGGCGGTGTGCTCCTCGCCTTCGGCCATTTGTTCATGGCCTTCGAGGGCGATCACGGCATCACCGATGCCGCGACGAAGCAGGCCGATCCCGCGATCAACATCTTCTGGCTCGCGCTCGCGCTCATCATCGTCGGCTCGGGTTTCCTCAAGGCCAATATCTCGGTGATGGTCGGCCAGCTCTATCGCCTGACCGACATGCGCCGCGATGCGGCCTACACCATCTTCTACATGGGGATTAACGTCGGCGCGGCGCTCGGCACGATCCTCGTCGGCTATCTCGGCCAGAAGATCGGCTGGGCCTATGGCTTCGGTCTTGCCGGCATCGGCATGGTCGCCGGCCTGATCGTCTTCGTGCTCGGCAAGAATGTCCTGCTCGGCGCCGGCGAGGCACCCGCACCGCTCGCGAAATCCAAGGAGTGGAGCATCTATGGCGTCGGCCTTGTCGCCGTCGGCGTGATGTGGGCGCTCGTCCAGTATCAGGACGTGATCCAGACGTTGCTCGTCATTTCGGGCCTCGGCCTGCTCGGCTGGGTGCTGTTCCAGGCCTTCAAGCTCGAGAAGGAACCGCGCGAACGCATTTTCGCCATTCTGTTCCTGATCGCGCTCAACCCGCTGTTCTGGGGTCTGTTCGAACAGGCCGGCGGCAGCTTCAACCTCTACACCGACCGCTATGTCGACAAGGGCGGCGTTCCCGCTTCGGTGTTCCAGTCGATCAACCCCATCTACATCATCCTCTTCGCGCCGGTCTTTGCGGCGCTGTGGCAGTGGCTGGGCAAGCGCGGGCTCGAACCCTCGGCGCCGGCGAAATTCGCGCTGGCGCTCGCGCAGGTCGGGGCGGGCTTCCTCGTCTTCGTGTGGGGCGCGAGCAGCGTCGGACCCGAAGTCGCGACGCCCGTCCTGTTCGTCTTCCTGCTCTATCTTCTCCACACGACCGGCGAGCTGTGCCTGTCGCCGGTGGGGCTGAGCGCGATGAATCGCCTCGCGCCGTCGTTCATGGCCTCGCTCATCATGGGCGCCTGGTTCTACATGACCGCGGTCGGCAATTTCGTCGCGGGCAAGATCGGGGAAGCGACCGGCGGAGAAAGCGGCAACATGACCAAGGAGGCGACGCTCGCCATCTATCAGGAAATCGGCATCATCACGATCGGCGTCAGCGTCGTCGTGCTGGCGCTGTCGCCTATCGTGAAGAAGTGGATGCACCTCGACACGCTGCGCGACCGCGACGACAGCGTTGCCGGAGCTGGCGAACTTGCCGAACCGCAAGCGGCGGGGACGCATCCCGAACCGAAGGGGGCATAAGCACATGATCAGGGGCGTGAAGGGCAGTCTGCTGGCTGCCGTTTCGCTGGCGTTCGCGGGTTGCGCGGCGTCGGGCACCTCGGCGCAGTCGGCGGGCGACAAGCCCGCCGCGAGCGCCGAAAAGCCGGTGAAGTTCAACAAGGATCCCTATCCGTCGACCTATCACGCCTATGCAGGCCGCCCCACGGCGGTGCGCGGCGTGACGATCTTCGACGGCGAAGGCGGCCGCATCGACAATGGCGTCGCGCTGTTTGCCGACGGCAAGGTGGTGAGCATCGGCGGCCCTGATACGGCGACCCCCGCGGGTTATGACGTCGTCGACGGCAGTGGCAAATATCTCACCCCCGGCGTGATCGATATCCACAGCCACCTCGGCGTCTATCCGAGCCCGTCGGTCGATGCGCATTCGGACGGGAATGAGGCGACCAGCCCGACGACGCCCGAAGTCTGGGCCGAGCATAGCGTCTGGCCGCAGGATCCGGGCTTCAGCCGTGCGCTCGCCAATGGCGGGGTGACGAGCCTCCAGATTCTGCCGGGCAGCGCCAATCTGATCGGCGGCCGCTCGGTCGTGCTCAAAAATGTTCCGGCGCGCACGGTGCAGGGGATGAAATTCCCCGGTGCCCCCTATGGTATGAAGATGGCGTGCGGCGAGAATCCGAAGCGCGTCTATGGCAGCAAGGGGCGCATGCCCTCGACCCGCATGGGCAATTTCGCGGTCGATCGTGCGACCTGGGCCAAGGCCGCAGCCTATAAGAAGAAGCTCGACGAAGGAAAGCCGGTCGATCGCGATCTGGCGATGGAAACGCTCGCCGGCGTGCTGTCGGGCGAAATCCTGGTTCAGAACCATTGCTACCGCGCCGACGAAATGGCGCAGGTCATCGATATGAGCCACGAGTTCGGATATAAGGTGTCGGCGTTCCACCATGCGGTCGAAGCCTACAAGATCGCCGACGTGCTGGCGAAGGAAGGCATTTGTGCCGCCATCTGGGCCGACTGGTGGGGCTTCAAGATGGAAGCCTATGACTCGGTGCCCGAAAATATTGCGCTTGTTTACAAGGCGGGCGCCTGCACGATCGTCCATTCGGACGACGAAAACCAGATTCAGCGCCTGAACCAGGAAGCGGCGAAGGGACTTGCCGCCGGGCGGCGCATGGGGATGCAGATCAGCGACGAACAGGCGTGGACCTGGCTGTCGTACAATCCCGCCAAGGCGCTGGGCATCGCCGACAAGACCGGCAGTCTGAAGCCGGGCAAGATGGCCGACGTCGTGCTGTGGAACGGCAACCCGTTCAGCGTCTATACGCGGCCCGAAAAGGTCTGGATCGACGGCGCGCTGATGTTTGACGCGACCGATCCCAAGCGGCGACCGGTGAGCGATTTCGAGCTGGGGCAGCCCGGCGAGGGAGATGTGAAATGATGCGCGCGCTTCTGCTTTCCGCCGCCGCGCTGATCGCGGCCCCGGTCGCGGCACAGGATGTTGCGATCACCAACGCGCGGCTCGTCATCGGCGACGGCAGCGCCCCGATCGAGGGCGGCACAGTCGTCGTGCGCGGCGGCAAGATCGTCGCCGCCGGCGCGGGCGTTGCGGTCCCCGCAGGGATCGAGCGCGTTGACGCCGGCGGCCATTGGGTAACGCCCGGCATCGTCGCGGCGTTCAGCCGCGTCGGACTGGTCGAGGTCGATGCCGTGCAGGGCAGCAACGACCGCTCGGCGCGTCGTTCGCGCTTTTCGGCGGGTATCGACATCGCGCCCGCGCTCAACCCGATGGGCTCGCCCGTCGCGGTCAACCGCGCCGCCGGCGTCACCCGCGCGATCGTTGCGCCGGGCGACAGCAGCGGGCTGTTCGCGGGCCAAGGGGCGGTCGTCGATCTGGGCGACGACAATGACATGGTGACGCGCCCGCGCGCGCTGCAGTTCATCGAATTCGGCGAGGGCGGATCGTCGAACGCGGGGGGAAGCCGCGCGGCGACCTTCCTGATGTTCCGCGAACAATTGCTGGCGGCGCGCAGCTATGCCCGCAATCCCGCGACGCTTGCCGAATGGGGCAGCGACGCGCTGATCCAGCGCGCCGACGCCGACGCACTGGTCCGCGTGATCAACGGCACGACCCCGCTGTTCGTGCGCGTCGATCGCGCCGCCGACATATTGAACGTGCTGAAACTGAAGGTCGAATTTCCGGTGCTGAAGCTCGTGCTCGTCGGCGCGACCGAGGGCTGGCTCGTCGCCCGGGACATCGCTGCGGCGAAGGTGCCGGTGCTGGTCTCGCCGCTGAGCGACCTCCCCGCGAGCTTCGAACGGCTGGGCGCGACGCAATCGAATGCCGGGCGGCTCGAAGCCGCCGGCGTCGATGTTTCGGTTGGCGTGTTCGACGACGATGACGCGCACAAGATGGGTTATACCACGCAATATGCCGGCAACCTGGTTGCCCTGACGAAGCTGCCGGGCGCCAGCGGGCTGAGCTGGGATCAGGCGTTCGCCGCCATCACCAGCGCCCCTGCGCGGGCGGTCGGCATGGACGGCACGATCGGATCGCTGCGCGCCGGGCGCGTCGGCGACGTCGTGATCTGGGACAATGATCCGCTCGAACTCGGCAGCCGGCCGACCGCGGTGTGGATCGACGGCAAGCGCCAATCGCTCGTGACGCGACAAGACCGCTTGCGCGATCGCTATGCGACGCCGCAAGAAGGCGCATTGCCCAAGGCCTATGACCGGTAAGCGCCAGAGAGGCTGAGCGCGCCGCGAGATGAAGGAGGCGAGCCGATGAACCCCATGTCGCTGTTGATCGCAACCGCGGTGCTGTTTGTCGGCTCGCACCTCCTCCTGTCGCACCCGCTGCGCGACGGGCTGGCCAGCCGGCTCGGCGAGCGAGGGTTCCAAATCGTCTATTCGATCGTGGCCTTCGCCACGTTCATTCCGCTCGTTCAGGCGTGGCGCGCGATGCCGCCCGAACCGCCGCTGTGGATGGTCGACGATCCGCTATGGGCGTTCGCGACCTTGATCGTCCTCTTTGCGAGCATCCTGGTCATGGGGTCATTGATCGGCAATCCGGCGCTGCCGTCGCCGAAGGCGGCGTTCGCCGCCCAGGGGGCGCCGCGCGGGGTTTTCGCGATTACCCGTCATCCGATGATGTGGGGCTTTGCGCTGTGGGCGTTCGCCCACGCGCTCGTCATGCCGACGGGCGCGCAGTTGCTGCTGTCGGCGACGATCGCCTTCCTCGCGCTTGTCGGATCGGCGGGGCAGGATGCGAAGAAGGCGCGGTTGATGGGTGATGCGTGGCGCCACTGGGCGGCGCGGACGAGCTTCGTGCCGTTCGGGCGCCAGGTTGCGGGGGCGGCGCCGTGGGGCGATGCGATCCCGCGCGGCCATGCGCTGTTCGGCGGCATCCTGCTGTGGCTCGCGGCGACCTGGGGGCATGGCGCGCTCGGCTATATGGCGGCGGGCATCTGGCGCTGGATCGGCTGACCGTCATGAATGACGAAGCCCGGATCGCGGACATGGCGCTGCGCCTGCTCGGGCGCGCGTTCAACGAACTCGACGAACAGGAGCAGCGCGTCATCTGCGCCATCGCCGAACGCGCACCGACCAGCCGCAACGCGGGCGAGATCGACGATGAGGAAGCGAGCTTCGGTGACCGGCTGGCCGACCGGGTGGCGGCGGTCGGCGGTTCGTGGGGTTTCATCATCGCCTTCGGCGTCGTGCTCGTCGCGTGGATGCTGCTCAATTCGAGCGTCCTCGCGCGTGCGGGGCTCGTCTTCGATCCCTATCCCTATATCTTCCTCAACCTGATGCTCTCGATGCTCGCGGCGATCCAGGCGCCGGTGATCATGATGAGCCAGAACCGGCAGGCGGCGAAGGACCGGCTGTCGGCCCGGCTCGATTATGAAATCAACCTGCGCGCCGAACTGGAAATCATGCGCCTGCACGAAAAGATCGACCGCATGCGCATCGCCGACCTGGTCGAGAAGGTCGAAGACTTGAGCAAACGGCTCGATCGGAACGGGTAGGGGACGGTGGCGTTGGGGTGATGAGCCAGAACCGGCAGGCGGCGAAGGACCGGCTGTCGGCCCGGCTCGATTATGAAATCAACCTGCGCGCCGAACTGGAAATCATGCGCCTGCACGAAAAGATCGACCGCATGCGCATCGCCGACCTGGTCGAGAAGGTCGAAGACTTGAGCAAACGGCTCGATCGGAACGGGTAGGGGACGGTGGCGTTGGGGTGATGAGCCAGAACCGGCAGGCGGCGAAGGACCGGCTGTCGGCCCGGCTCGATTATGAAATCAACCTGCGCGCCGAACTGGAAATCATGCGCCTGCACGAAAAGATCGACCGCATGCGCATCGCCGACCTGGTCGAGAAGGTCGAAGACTTGAGCAAACGGCTCGATCGGAACGGGTAGGGGACGGTGGCGTTGGGGTGATGGGGTGGACGCCCCCCGGCGGCATCGATGTGCCATAGTGGAGGTGTTATCACACCACTAGAGGAGGCGTCCGTGTTGGAAGTTAGCATAATCGGATTGGATATCGCGAAGAATGTTTTTCATGCGCACGGCGCGGATGCGAGCGGGCGAGCACTGTTCAGCCGCAAGATCGGCCGAGGGAAGTGCTGGAGTTCTTTGCTGGGCACCAGCGTTGTACGGTCGCGCTGGAAGCCTGTGGGGGCGCGCACCATTGGGGGGCGGGAGCTCACACGGTTGGGATACAAGGTGAAGCTGATCCCGCCGGCGTATGTGAAGCCGTTCGTGAAGCGGAACAAGAATGATGCGGCGGATGCGGAGGCGATCTGCGAGGCCGCCCAGCGCCCGAGCATGCGGTTCGTGGCGATCAAGAGCGAAGAGCAGCAGGCGTCAGGCCTGGTGTTCCGGACCCGTGACCTGCTGGTGCGGCAGCGCACCCAGCTGATCAATGCCATCCGAGGTCATCTTACCGAATATGGCTGGGTAGCGCCCAAGGGTCCCTCGCATGTCGCGATGCTCGGCGATCTGCTTGAGGACGAGATGGCCTCGTCGCTACCCGAGGCAGCCAGGGCGATGTTCCGCACGATGCTCGACCTGCTGGAGGAGCTCAACGAGAAGATCGGCGATCTCGACAAGGAGATTGCGCGGCGGGCTCGTGAGGATGCCGTCGCGAGGCGGCTGATGACGATCCCTGGGGTTGGACCGATTACGGCCACTGCATTGGCGGCTCTGGCACCGCCGGCAGAAAGCTTCACCAAGGGCCGGGACTTTGCGGCGTGGCTAGGGCTGGCGCCAAGGCAGATGTCGACGGGCGGCAAGCAGAAGTTGGGCTCGATATCCAAAATGGGCGAGCGCACACTGCGGCGATTGCTCATCATCGGTTGCAGTGCGGTGGTCCTGCAGGCCAGCAAGCGAGGCGCGCCTCAAGGCTCCTGGCTCGAGCAGATGATGGCGAGGAAACCGCGTATGCTGGTCACGGTTGCCCTTGCCAACAAGACAGCGCGGATCATCTGGGCCGTGCTTGTAAAGGGAGAGGATTACAGAGCTCCGGTCGCAGCCGCGGCGTAAGCCAAGGCGGACCAGAGGTCGCCGGAAGGCGTAGTCGGTCGAAGGAGAGTATGGCACAACAGTCGGCGAGACGGGGCCGGAAGAACCAGGGCTTTCCACTGTGCCGCGAGCACGCTGTGGGTGATGTGGTTCCGGTCCGCGAACTCCCATACGGGCCCGCAGCCTCCGATGCTGCATTGCAAGGCCGGACAGATGGCCGCATCCGACTACGTGCACTACCTCCAAAAATCGCTTGCGTCTTTTGGGGCGTCCACAGATGGAAAGCGCCACCCTCCATTTTCGTCATCCCGGCGAAGGCCGGGATCTTTCTGGTGCGCTACCGCGATAGGGTGAGATCCCGGCCTTCGCCGGGATGACGGAGTGTGATCGAAATCCGTTTTTTCCCGTTCGTGTCGAGCGAAGTCGAGACACCCGTCGACACGGCGCCTAGTCCGAGGGGCATCTCGACTTCGCTCGATGCGAACGGGTTGGGGGAAGCATGAGTGTCCGCTTCAGGGTCGTTAGCGGACGTTGCTTCAGAACGTCGCCCCCGCGCAGGCGGGGGCCGCAATCGGCCTTTTTTGCGGCGCTGCGTAAACCGACAGCGGCCCCGCCTTCGCGGGGGGCGACGGGACTTGTTCCGGCCGAAACCCGAAACCCTACAGCCGCACCATCCGCATTCCCTGTTCGCCATAGCGCGGGCCGCTGGTGCCGCCCTTCGGCGCTGCTGCGTCGATCGCCGCAATATCGTCGGCGCTGAGGGTCAGGTCGGCGGCGGCCATGCTGTCTTCCATCGTGGCGCGGCGCTTGGTGCCGGGAATGGGGACGATGTCGTCGCCCTGCGCGAGCAGCCACGCGAGTCCGACCTGCGCCTTAGACACGCGGTGCCGGTCGGCGACTGCGCCGATCGCATCGACGATGCGCAGGTTGGCGGGCAGATTTTCCTCCGAATAGCGCGGGTCGTTGCGGCGCCAGTCATGCTCGGGCAGCTCGTCGCGGCTGCGCACCGCGCCCGCAAGGAACCCGCGGCCGAGCGGCGAATAGGGGACGAAGCCGATGCCGAACTCGCGGCAGACCGGCAGGATTTCATCCTCCACGTCGCGCTCCCAGATCGAATATTCGCTCTGCAAGGCGGTGATCGGTGCGGCCTTGGCGGCGCGGCGCAGCGTCTCGGGGCCGGCTTCGGATAGCGCGATGTGGCGCACCTTGCCTTCCTTGACCAGTTCCATCATCCCGCCGACGGTTTCCTCGATCGGTACCGAGGGGTCGACGCGGTGCTGGTAGAAGAGATCGATCGTGTCGATGCCAAGGCGCTGGAGCGAGCCTTCGCAGGCGCGCCGCGCGTTGTCGGGGCTGCCGTCCACGCCGACGATCTGCTTGCCGTCGAAGCGGAAGCCGAACTTGGTCGCGATGACAAGACCGTCGCGCTTGCCCTTGATGGCTTCGCCGAGCAGTTCTTCATTGGTGAACGGGCCATAGATTTGCGCGGTGTCGAAGAAGGTGACGCCCATGTCGATCGCGCGGTGGATCGTCCGCGTCGCCTCATCCATGTCGGCGGCTTCGCCATAGAGGATATTGCCGCCCTTGATCATCGGCATACAGCCGACGCCGATCGCCGAGACTTCGAGGCCGTGGCCGAGCTTGCGATATTTCATGCTGCTTCTCCTTCTGGTTCGTCGCGAACGCCGTCGGCGGCATATTTGGTCGCGGCGACGTCGGCGATAACATTGCCCAATGTCCGGAATATGTCGGGAAAGGTCTCGACCGCGACGAGCAGCCCCAGCGGCGCGACGGGCACCCCCATCGATACGGCAATCGGCGCGATCGATGTGACATAGCTGATCGATCCGGGCAGGCTGACCGAACTCAGCGCCGCGGCCATCGCGACGGCAAGGCCGACCGCCATCGTCCACGGCGACAGCGTCAGGCCGAACAGCCAGGCAATATAGACGACCACCGCCAGGTTCATCGCCGGGCTGGTAAAGCGGAAGAGCGCCACCGCGAGCGGCAGGACGATATCGGCCTTTTTGGGATCGACGCCCAGATCCTCGGTCGCGCGGAGCATCGCGGGCAGGCTGGCGAGCGAGCTTTGCGTTGACAGCGCGACGGCGAGCGTGGGCACCATCGCCCGGACGAAACGCGCCGGCGCGACGCCGACGACCAGCCAGGCGAGCGCGAGGCCGAGGAGAATACAGCAGACGCCAACGCCGGAGACGATCAGCACATAGTGGAGAAGGCCGCCGAACGCCGCGAGCCCGGCCTTGATTGCCAGCGCATAGCCGAGTGCGAACACCCCGATCGGGGCGAGCGCAAGCACCCAGCCGATGACGACGAGCATCGTGTCGCCCAATGCCTTGAACAGGCCCGACAGGCTGGCGCGCGCGTCGGGGGCGATGCGCGTCATCGCGAAGGCGAAGATGGTGGTGAAGACGATCAGCGGCAGGACAGTCGTCTCCGCCGCCGCGGCGATCGGGTTGGCGGGGATCAGGCCGAGGATGAAATCCGAAAAGGTCGGCGAGGGCGGCGCTTCGGTCGCGCCGCCGAGCCCGCCGCGCAGCGCCGCCGCGGCGCCCTGCGACAGCGGAAACAGGCGGAGCAACAGCGGCGTGACGAGCAGCGACATCAGGCCGGTGAGAAAAATCGATACCATGAAGATGCCGACCGACCGCGCCGCGAGCGTTCCCGCGCGCGCGGCGTCTGCGGTCGCAGTGATGCCGGTGATCAGCAGCGCGACGATTAGCGGGATGATCGTCATCGTCAGCGCCTTCAGCCACAACAGGCCGACGGTTTCGACATAGGGAAGCGACGCCGTGCCCGCTGTCGGGGCGGCCATGTCGAGCAGGATGCCGAGCAGCATGCCTGCAATCAGCGATGACAGGATGATCCATGCCGATTTCAAGTTCAAAACCTCCGGCCTGCTTGCCAAGCAAATATGGGTGACTTAGTGCCGTCCGGACTGCCGGGGTGGGCGAGCGTGAACCCCGAGGATTAGGAAGCGGAGACGGCATGCGCAAGTTTTTCGGAACCGACGGGATCCGGGGCCTGACCAACAAGGTGCCGATGACCGCCGAAGTGGCGATGCGCGTCGGCATGGCGGCGGGCGCGCATTTCCTGCGCGGCGGGCACAAACATCGCGTCGTGATCGGCAAGGATACGCGCTTGTCGGGCTATATGCTCGAAAATGCGCTGGTCGCGGGGTTCACCAGCGTCGGCATGGACGTGGTGCAGGTCGGCCCGATGCCGACGCCTGCAGTGGCGATGCTGACGCAGTCGATGCGCGCCGATCTGGGCGTGATGATCTCTGCCAGCCACAATCCCTTCCACGACAATGGCATCAAACTGTTCGGGCCCGATGGCTACAAGCTGTCCGATGCCGATGAAATGCAGATCGAGGCATTGCTCGAAGCGGCGCCGGCGCTTGCCGAACCCGCGCATATCGGCCGCGCCAAACGGATCGAGGACGCGCGCGGGCGCTATATTCACGCGGTAAAGCAGAGCCTGCCCGGCTCGGTGCGCCTCGACGGGCTGAAGCTGGTGCTCGATTGCGCCAATGGTGCCGCCTACAACAGCGCGCCGACCGTATTCTGGGAACTGGGCGCCGACGTGATCGCGATCGGCGTCGAACCCAACGGCACCAACATCAACGACCGCTGCGGATCGACCGCGCCGGCGCTGCTTCAGGAAACGGTGGTGGCGAGCGGCGCCGACATCGGGGTCGCGCTCGACGGCGACGCCGACCGGTTGATCGTCGTCGACGAAAAGGGCAACATCGTCGACGGCGACCAGATCATGGCGCTGATCGGGGCGAGCTGGGCGCGGCAGGGACGGCTCAAAGGCGGCGGCGTCGTCGCGACGGTGATGTCGAACCTTGGCCTCGAACGCTTTCTCGAGAGCGAGGGGCTGCGGCTCGAGCGGACCAAGGTCGGCGACCGTTATGTCCTCGAACGGATGAAGGCGGGCGGTTTCAACGTCGGCGGCGAACAATCGGGGCACATGATCCTGTCGGACCATGCGACGACGGGCGACGGGACGCTCGCCGCGCTTCAATTGCTTGCCGAACTCGTCCGCGCCGGACGACCGGCGAGCGAGTTGCTCCACCAATTCGACCCGGTCCCGCAGCTTTTGAAGAATGTGCGCTTCGCCGGCGGCAAACCGCTCGACGCGCCGACGGTGCAGGCGGCGATCGCCGAGGGTGAAACCATGCTCGACGGCCGCGGCCGCCTTGTCATCCGGGCCTCGGGCACCGAACCCGTCATCCGCGTCATGGCCGAAGGCGACGATGCGGGTGAGGTTGAACAGGTGGTCGACATGATCTGCGACGCGGTGCGCGCGGCGGCGGCGAATTGACAACCGAATAGTCTCATCCCGTTCGTGCTGAGCTTGTCGAAGCACCATTCTCTTCTCTATGAACCGAGCAGGAAGAACGGCCCCCCTTCGACAAGAGCAGGGCGAACGGCTTTTAAGGAATTTGTACATGCTTGAAATGCGACCCGATTGCGAACGCTGCGGCCGTGATTTGCCCGCGGACATTCACGGCGCCTTCATCTGCTCGTTCGAATGCACCTTTTGCGCGACCTGCGCCGACAAGCTCGACGAACGCTGCCCCAATTGCGGCGGCGACCTGCTCGACCGTCCGCTGCGCGAAGGCGCTGCGCTGGCGAAATTCCCCGCTTCGACGGAGCGAAAGTTCAAGCGTTGACCGCACGCGTTCTGATTATCGCCGGCTCCGATAGCGGCGGCGGTGCGGGCATTCAGGCGGATATCAAGACCGTCACCATGCTCGGCGGCCACGCGATGACCGCGATCACCGCGATCACCGCGCAGAATACGATGGGCGTGCAGGGCGTCCACGCGATCCCGGCCGAGATGGTGCTGATGCAGATCGACAGCGTCGTCGCCGACATCGGCGTCGACGCGGTGAAGATCGGCATGATCGGCAGCGCGGCAACCGCGGCGGCGGTCGCCGAACGGCTTCGCCGGCCCGACATGGCCGGGGCCGCGGTGGTGTTCGACCCGGTCATGGTCGCCACCAGCGGATCGGTGCTTGCCGACGCCGACACAATCCGCGCGTTCGAGGCGCTGCTGGACCGGGCGGCGGTGGCGACGCCCAATCTCGGCGAACTGGCGGCGCTCGGCGGCGAGGCGGCGGTGCTGGCGCATGGCTGCGCGCTGCTCGCCAAGGGCGGGCATGGCGAAGGCGACACCGTGGTCGACCGGCTGATCGAGGCCGATGTGGGCGAAGTGGCGCGCTGGGAAGCCCCGCGTATCGCGACGATGAACACCCACGGTACCGGCTGCACGCTTGCCAGCGCAATCGCGACCGGGCTGGCGCAGGGTATGCCGCTCGAGCCCGCGGTGGCGCGCGCGCGCGACTTCGTGCGGTTGGCGCTGATGGATGCGCCCGGATTGGGCGAGGGGCATGGTCCGATGGGGCAACAGGGGGTGCGGAACGACGGGCTGTTTACCGGCCCTGCACTCAACCAGATCACCCTGCCGGCGACCGATTATGCGGCTTCGGTGGCCTTCTACAAACAAATGGGGCTGACCCAGATCGTCGATAGCAACGCAAAGGGCTATGCCCGCTTCGAGGCTGCGAACGGCGTCACCCTCTCGATTCATGTCGGCGACGGCGACGCGGGCGGGACGACCACCTATCTGGAAAGCGGCGCGCTCGACGCCTGGGTCGCCTATCTCGCGCGGCGCGGGGCGCGCTTCGACCAGATGCCGCGCGACGAGGAATGGGGCTGGCGCGAGGCGCGGTTGACCGATCCCGCGGGCAATCGTCTGTGCCTCTATCAGGCGGGCGAATATCGGCGTTATCCGCCGTGGCGGATATGATCGTCGTCGGCGTCGACGAGGCGGGGCGCGGACCGCTCGCGGGTCCGGTGGTCGCGGCCGCGGTGATCCTGTGCGACGACGGGATCGACGGTCTCGACGACAGCAAGAAATTGAGCGCGAAGCGCCGTGCCGCGCTGGAGATCGAAATCAAGGCGCGTTGCCGCTGGGGCGTCGGCGAAGCGAGCGTGACCGAGATCGACAGCATCAACATTTTGCAGGCGACTTTCCTTGCGATGACGCGCGCGGTCGAGGCACTGGGGGTCGAGCCCGGCGAGGTGCTGGTCGACGGCAATCGCCTGCCCAGATGGCGCTGGCGCGCGCAGGCGATCGTCGACGGCGATGCGCTGCACCCTTGTATTTCGGCGGCGAGCATCATCGCCAAGGAGCATCGCGACCGCTTCATGGCCGACGCGGCGCGCCGCTTTCCCGGTTTTGGCTGGGAGACGAATATGGGCTATGGCACCGCGCAGCATCTGGCGGCGCTGCGGCAATTGGGGCCGACGCCGCTCCACCGCGCGAGCTTTGCGCCGGTCGCACAGCTGACGCTGATCTGACGGACGGGAGAGGGCGATGAGCGGATTTACGGCAGAGCATGTATCCGCGCAGACCGGTCGCCGCTTCCTCGTCACCGGCGCCAATGCCGGCATCGGTTTCGAAGTTGCGCGCATCCTGGCGGCGCGCGGGGCGGCGGTGGTGCTTGCCTGCCGCGACGCAGCGCGCGCCGAGGCGGCAATGGCGCGCATCGCGGACGATGTTCCCGGCGCCGACCTGTCCTTCGTGCGGCTCGATCTCGCCGATCTCGATCAGGTTCGCGAGGCGGCGGCCGTGGTACGCGCCGGGCCGCGCATCGATGTCCTCGTCAACAATGCGGGCGTCATGATCCCGCCGCGGTCGCTGACCGCGCAGGGCTTCGAATTGCAGTTCGGGGTCAATCACCTCGGCACCTTTGCCTTTACCGGCTTGATACATGGTCATGTCGACGACCGGATCGTCGTCACCGCCAGCCTGGCGCACAAGAGCGGAACGATCGACTTCAGCGATCTCGATGCCCGGCGCGGCTATCATGGCTGGTCGCGCTATCAGGCGAGCAAGCTCGCCAATCTGTCCTATATGTTCGAGCTCGATCGCCGGCTGGGCGCGGCGAGGCGGGCGACGCAGGCGATCGGTGCGCATCCGGGTGTCGCGCTCACCGAGCTGACACGCCATCTGCCGTGGCCGCTGCGGTCGATGACGCCGCTGGCCACGCCCTTCTTCAACAGCGCGGCGCAGGGCGCCTGGCCGACCTTGCAGGCGGCAACCGGCGCCCATGTGCAGGGCGGCGACTATCTGGGACCGCAGGGGCTGGGCGAGATCAGCGGCGCGTCGGGACCCGCGCGCGCGACCAAGGCGGCGCGCGACCCGAAGCTGGGGCGCGAATTGTGGGAGCGTTCGGTCGACCTCACCGGGGTCGATCCGGGAATTTGAACACGAATGGCGCTTGGTTGGGCGCCAAATCGAAAAAAATCTGCCGCTGAGTCCTGACGGCCACACCACCAGTGGTTGAGTCCCCGAGTCGCGCGAGACTCCATATGTCGTGGCAGACTCCTTTCGTTCTCGGCGCGTTAACCATTTCGAGAGGCGGAATCCCTAGAATCCTGCGCTTGACGGCGGACTCCGCCGGACTCATCAGGGGCTTCTTTCGGACAAGGACAGGGGCGAAACATGGGTGTTATGGAACGGGTCAAGGCGCCGGCCGCAAAACAGCGGACGCCGAAAGCGGCCCCGCTCGATCTGCCACTGGACAGCATCCTGCAAGGCGACTGCATCGCCATGATGCGCAGCCTGCCGGCGGCATCGGTCGACATGATCTTCGCCGACCCGCCCTATAACCTCCAGCTCGGCGGGGATCTGCATCGTCCCGACGGCAGCCAGGTCGACGCCGTCGACGATGATTGGGACAAGTTCGACAGTCTCGCGGCCTATGACCGTTTCACCCATGCGTGGCTCAAGGAAGCGAAGCGCATCCTGAAACCCAATGGCAGCATCTGGGTGATCGGCAGCTATCACAACATCTTCCGCGTCGGCACCGCGCTTCAGGACAATGGCTATTGGATCCTGAACGATATCGTGTGGCGCAAGGCGAACCCGATGCCCAATTTCAAGGGCACGCGCTTCACCAATGCGCACGAGACGCTGATCTGGGCCTCGATGGGCGAAAAGTCGCGCTACACCTTCAATTATCGCGCGATGAAGACGCTCAACGACGAGCTTCAGATGCGCTCCGACTGGCTCATCCCGATCTGCGGCGGTCAGGAACGGCTCAAGAAGGGCGGCACGAAAGTACACCCGACCCAGAAGCCCGAGGCGCTGTTGTATCGCATCCTGCTCGCCTGCTCGAACCCCGGCGACGTGATCCTCGACCCGTTTTTCGGCACCGGAACCACCGGCGCGGTCGCGAAGCGCCTCGGCCGCCGCTTCATCGGCATCGAACGCGAGGACGGCTATATCGAAGCGGCAAAGGAGCGCATCGAAATGGCGCTGCCGCTCGACGAAAGCACGGTGCGGACAATGATGGCGCCTAAGGCCGCAACGCGCGTCGCCTTCGGCACGCTGGTCGAATGCGGCATGATTGCACCGGGAACGACGCTCACCGATACGAAGCGCCGCTGGAAGGCGGTGGTGCGTGTCGACGGCAGTCTGGAATGCGAGGGGCAACCCGCGGGGTCGATCCACAAGGTCGGCGCGGGCGTGCAGGGCACGCCGAGCTGCAACGGCTGGACATTCTGGCACGTCGATACGGGCAAGGAATTGCGCGTGATCGACACGGTGCGGCAGGACTGGTTGCTCGCGAACGAGGCATAAGCCTCGCCGCCCCCGCGAAGGCGGGGGCCGTGGGCTAGATCGCACTGCCGCGCCGCGGAAGGCCGACTACGGTTCCCGCCTCCGCGGGGGCGACGGGAAAGGGATTGCATGTTCGTTCCACTCACCAAGCCGGACTTCGGTACGACATGGGAGGATGCGCGTGTCTACCTCCGCCCGACCTGCTTCGTCGATCGGCCGCATGAACTTGACAAGCATTGCCTGCGGCTTGCCGACGCGATGATCTGGTTTGCGGCCTGGCATGTCAGCCTGCGCGATAATGACATGATCCGCTCGGCGGTGGTGCCGGTGGCCGAACTCGACGACTGGATTGCCGCGATGCCCAGCCGGCTCGCCGATGCAGCGCGCGCGCAGCGGGCCGCGACGGCACGACCGCGCGGCGCGCTGACGCTGGGCGCGCGGACAGTTCGGCTCGGCGAGCCGCAGATCATGGGCATCCTCAACGTCACGCCCGACAGTTTTTCCGACGGTGGCAAGACAATCGACGAGGCGGCGGCGATCGAGGCCGGTTTCGCCATGGCCTCGGCAGGGGCGGCGATCGTCGATGTCGGCGGGGAATCGACCCGGCCCGGCGCGCCGCCGGTCTGGGAAGGCGACGAGGTCAAGCGCGTGGAAAATGTCGTCGCGGCGCTCGCGCGCGGCGGAACCGCGGTGTCGATCGACACGCGCAAGGCGGCGGTCATGGAGGCGGCGCTCGCCGCCGGGGCGACGATCGTCAACGATATTTCGGCGCTGCGCTACGACGACCGCGCGACGGAGGTCGTGGCGCGCGCAGGCTGCGCCGTCGTGCTGATGCACGCGCCGTCGGCAAAGAGCGATCCGCACGAAGGCGGCACCTACGCGCATGTCCTGTTCGACGTTTACGACATGCTCGCCGAGCGTGTCGCGGACTGCATCGCGGCGGGCATCGACCCCGCAAAGATCATCGTCGATCCGGGCATCGGCTTCGGCAAGGGGGTCGCCGACAATCTGGCGCTGATCAATGGCCTTGCGCTCTTCCACACCCTCGGCTGCCCGCTGCTCTTCGGGGCGAGCCGCAAGCGCCTGATCGGGGCACTGGACAACGAAGCCCCTGCAGACCAGCGCCTTGGCGGCACAGTCGCGCTTCATTATCAGGCTGCGACGCAGGGCGCACAGTTGCTGCGGGTGCATGATGTGGCCGAAAACCGGCAGGCGCTGCGGGTGTGGCGCGGGCTGCGGGATGCGGCGCTGACCGCCTGAGTTCCTCCATCGGTCGCGGGAGAGGAAACCCTGCAGCACTGTCATGCGTCCCCTTCTTGAAGGCCCGCTCCGATTGCGGGCTCCGAAGGAGACTTCCATGCAGCTTCCCCATGGCACCCATGTCGCCGTCGCCGACGGCAACCGCTTCGTTCTGTTTCGCAACGATGGCGATGCAGACCTTATCAACCTTGTCGATGCGGCCAGCCCGGAGGTCGACGCCGGAAACCGTGGCGGCGCGAAGCCCGAACCCCGCGACCTTGACGAGCGTGGACACGCCGCGGGCGTCGCGGCGCTTCTTAACAAGCGCATCCTCGACAACGAAATCGAAAAGCTGCTCGTGATTGCCGATCCGCACACGCTCGGCGTGATGCGCGGGCATTATCACCGCGAACTTGAAAAGCGGCTGGTCGGCGAACTCGCCAAGACGCTGACCAATGCCGATACGGCGCAGATCGAGCAGGCGATCGGCGCGGCTTAGGCCGCGGTGTCGATCCCCAGATCGCTGAGCTTGCGATACAGCGTCGAGCGCCCGATCCCGAGCCGGCGGGCGACTTCGCTCATGCGGCCGCGGTAATGGCCGATGGCGAGGCGGATGACATCGGCTTCGATATCCTCTAGCGGACGAAGATTGCCGTCCGGGAGGTAGAGGGTGATGCCGATCGCCTCGCCGTTGATCGCGACATTGGCGTCTCCGCTCACGCTGCCACCGAGCGCAGCTTCGATCGCCTTGAAGTCGGCACTCGTCAGCACGTCGGTCTTGCTTTCGACCGCCGCGCGGAACAGCACGTCCTGCAACTGACGGACATTGCCCGGCCAGGCATAGGCGGCGAGCAGGCGTAGGGCATCGTCGGTGATGCCGATCGGCCCCATGCCGGGCAGGCCGCCGATGCGCGTGAGCAGATGGCGGGCGAGCGGCCCAACATCGCCGCGCCGTTCGGAAAGCGAGGGCAGGGTGAATTGCGCGGTCGACAGCGCGTAGAACAGGTCTTCGCGGAAGTGTCCTGCCTCGATCAGCTTGTCGAGCGGGCTGGCGCTGGTCGCGATGATGCGGACGTCGACGGTCTGGCGGATCGAGCCACCGATCATCTGCACTTCGCCGCTGTTCAGAAATTCGACGAGTTTTGCCTGCGTGTCGAGCGGGATACATTCGACATGGTCGATGATGATGCTGCCGCCGTCGGCCTGCACCAGCCGGCCGACCTGCCGGTCGAAGGCGCCGGGAAAGGCACCGCGTTCGTGGCCGAACAGTCCCGATCCGATAAGCCCCGGCGATACCGCCGAACAATCGACCATCACCAGCGGGCCGCGCGCACGCGGACTGGCGCTGTGGATCGCGCGGGCAAAGACTTCCTTGCCGGTGCCCGGCTTGCCGTTGATCATCACCGGCACGCGGGCGCGCGCGGCCTTGGCGGCGATCGCCAGCGCGCTACGGAAATTGGGCGACGAACCGATGATTTCTTCGAAGGCGAGCGGCGCGCGCAGCTTTTCGGTGAGCGGGCGCAATTCGCCCTGCGGGCCGGTCTGCGAGACGATGCGGTCGAGCGCGCCGAGCAGCCGGTCGGGCGCGATGGGCTTTTGCACGAAATCGCTCGCGCCAGCGCGCATCGCGGCAACCGCGACTTCGACGCCGTTGCGCATGGTGATGACGATAAGCGGCAGCGCCGGGCGCCAGCGGCGCAGTTCGGCGATGAATTCGGGGATCGGCACGCCCGGCGCGCCCTGATCGACGAGCACGGCGTCGAGCGCCATGCCTTCCTGGGTGCCGAGCTTCGCGAGCGCGGTGTCGGTGTCGGCGGCGACGATGCTGCGCCAGCCGCCCCGCGACACCAGCGCCGAAAGGAATCGCTGCTGCGCCGGTTCGCTGTCGACGATCATCACCATTCGCGTGTCGCGCGCGTTCGCCATCGCTTCCCAATTGCCCCTTTTGTCGGCACGCAGGGTGCCGGTGTCCGCGGTAGCCGCCATGTGTAACCGGGATGGGTAAAGGCCGGATTAAGGCCACCAGGCTTTTGCCCGCCGTGCGCCGCGGCGCAAAACGGGCTATTGAGCATCGGGGGGCGCATGGCTAAGACCGGCGCGATATCCGATTCTGGCGGGCGCCCGGCGCAGCGCCGGCGGGCAGGAAACAAGCGGATACAAGGCAAAGGGGAATGGCCATGGCGGAACAGGATATGAAAACGGCGAACCAGACCTATGAAGGCTTTCTGGGCCTTTTGAAGGTCGGCACGATCGCAACCGTGATCGTCGCCGTCGTCGTCGTCCTTCTGATCTCTTCCTAAGCGGCGCCAGTCATGCGCATCGCCGTGCTGAAAGACCTCGCCGCGGGCGAGACCCGTGTCGCTGCGACCCCGGAAACGGTGAAGAAATTCATCGGCCTGGGCGCTGAAGTCGCCGTCGAGAGCGGAGCAGGGGTTACGGCCTCGATCGCCGACGCCGATTACACCGCTGCGGGGGCGAGCCTGGGCAGCCGCGCCGATGTGCTGAAGGGTGCGAACATCATCCTCGGCATTCAGGGCCCCGATCCCAAGAGCCTGTCGGGCTTTGCCGACGGGGCGTGGCTGGCGGCGGGGCTCAACCCGTTCGGCGAGCGCGCCCGCGTTGACGACTATGCCAAGCTTGGCATCGAGGCGCTGGCGATGGAATTCATGCCGCGCATCACGCGCGCGCAGTCGATGGATATCCTGTCCAGCCAGGCAAATCTCGCGGGCTACAAGGCGGTGCTGATGGCGGCAAACGCCTATGGCCGCGCCTTTCCGATGATGATGACCGCCGCCGGCACCGTCAGCGCGGCCAAGGCGTTCATCATGGGCGTCGGCGTCGCGGGGCTCCAGGCGATCGCGACCGCGCGGCGCCTGGGGGCGCAGGTCAGCGCGACCGACGTGCGCTCCGCGACCAAGGAACAGATCCTCAGCCTCGGCGCCAAGCCGATCTTCGTCGAAAGCGTCGCGGGGATCGAGGGCGAAGGTGCGGGCGGCTATGCCACCGAAATGTCGGACGAATATCAGAAGGCGCAGGCCGAGCTGGTGTCGGGACATATCGCCAAGCAGGATATTGTCATCACCACCGCGCTGATCCCGGGGCGCCCCGCGCCGCGGCTGATTTCGGACGCGCAACTCGCGACGATGCGCACGGGCAGCGTGATCGTCGACATGGCGGCCGAAAGCGGCGGCAATGTCGAAGGCTCGGTGGCCGGCGAAACGAAGCAGATCCACGGTGTCACCGTGATCGGCGCAAAGAATATCGCCGCGCTGATGCCCGCCGACACGAGCGCGCTGTTCAGCCGCAACCTGTTCAATTTCCTGTCGGCCTTCTGGGACAAGGAAGCCGGCAAGCCCGTGCTCGACGAGGAAATCGGCAATGCCGTGCGGCTGACGCAGGGCGGCAAGGTCGTGAACGAGCGGCTGCTGGGGTAGGCGTTTCGCTGGACGCGTCCGGCTGACTTTCTTCTGAAACTTTCGCGCGCCAATGGCGTTGCGAATCGGGGTGCGGCGCGATGTGGCACGGGGCCGTTCGGGCCGTTTCAGCAAGGAGATCAGAGGTGACGAAATCCGGCTTGTTCATGAGTGCCATGGTAGCGGCGTTGGCGCTCGGCGGCTGCAACAAGACTCCCGAGCCGCCCAAGGCCGAAATCGAAAGCGGCGCGATGAACGATGTCGTAACCGCGAGCGCCAATCCGCAGGTCGGCGGTGCCGCGATGGCGCCTGACAAGACGATCCTCGCCAATGCCGCTGCCTCGCCGATACTGAGCCAGTTGACCGCGGCGGTGAATCAGGCTGGGCTGGCCGATACGCTCTCGGGGCCGGGGCCTTTCACGCTGTTTGCGCCCAATGACGCCGCCTTTGCGCAGGTTCCCGCGGTCACGCGCGACGGCTGGGCGCGTCCGGCGCAGACGGTGGTGCTTGCCGGCGTGCTCAAATATCATGTCGTGCCGGGCAAGCTGACCGCCGCCGATCTCGCCGCGAAGATCGATGCGGGCGGCGGCAAGGCGGTGCTCAAGACGCTCGACGGGCAGGATCTGACCGCGACCAAATCGGGCGAGGCGATCATCCTGACGAGTGCGAGCGGCAACAAGGCCGCGGTAACGCAGGCGGACGTTGGACAGGCGAACGGTATCGTCCATGTCATCGACGCAGTGCTGCTGCCAAAGATGTAAATTGTCCTGACGCGTAATTATATTTCACAAAGCGCCCGCCATTTCCGGCCTGGAGATGCGCGGGCGTGACTTTTTGACAGCTTTGGAGTCGACAGGCCTTCGCTCCCACGGCAAGAGGTGCCGACGCGGAATCAGCAGGGGAGCGCGCCGTGGATTTCATTTCCATCTTTTCGATTTTCGTCCTGGCCTGTTTCGTCGGCTATTTCGTCGTCTGGTCGGTGACGCCGGCGCTGCACACGCCGCTGATGAGCGTGACCAACGCGATTTCGTCGGTCATCATCGTCGGCGCGCTGATCGCCAGCGCGGCGGCGGGCTCGGCAAGCTCTAAATGGCTCGGCCTTGCCGCGGTCGTGATGGCGAGCATCAATATTTTCGGCGGCTTTGCGGTCACCGGGCGCATGCTCGCAATGTACAAGAAAAAAGAGCGTTAAGGCGCTGCGAACCAAGGATTTGACGGGCCATGGACGGATGGCCCGACGGGGGAATTAGCATGCACGAAGTAGCACCGATCAATCCCTGGGTGGCGCTGGCCTATCTCGCCTCGGGCATCCTGTTCATCCTCGCGCTGCGCGGCCTGTCGAGCCCGGCATCGTCACGGCGCGGCAACCGTTTCGGCATGATCGGCATGACGATTGCGGTCGTCACGACGCTGATTACCCACGCGCCGTGGAAAAGCGGCGACGCCGCGAACAGTTATGTCGGGATCAATGTCACGGCGATGGCGGAGATATTGGGCGCGATCGCGATCGGCGCCATCATCGGCATCGTCATGGCGCGCCGGATCGCGATGACCGCGATGCCGCAGCTTGTCGCGGCCTTTCACAGCCTCGTCGGGCTTGCCGCAGTCGCGGTGGCCGCGGCCGCCTACCTCAATCCCGGCGCCTTTCATATCGCCGACGAAATGGGTCAGATTTTCGCGGTCAGCCGGATCGAAATGGGGCTCGGCATCGCCATCGGCGCGATCACCTTTTCGGGCTCGGTCATCGCCTTTCTGAAGCTCAACGGCAATATGTCGGGCGCCCCGATCATGCTGCCCGCGCGGCACGTCATCAACCTCGGCACGCTCGCCGCGATCATCGGCCTTGTCGCCTATTTCCTGACCGACCAGTCGCCGTGGGTTTTCTGGACGATCACCGCATTGAGCTTCCTGATCGGTTTCCTGCTGATCATCCCGATTGGCGGCGCCGACATGCCGGTCGTCGTGTCGATGCTCAACAGCTATTCGGGCTGGGCCGCTGCGGCGATGGGCTTCACGCTCGGCAACACCGCGATGATCATCACCGGCGCGCTCGTCGGTTCGTCGGGCGCGATCCTGTCGTACATCATGTGCCGCGCGATGAACCGCAGCTTCATCAGCGTCATTGCCGGCGGCTTCGGCGCCGACGATTCGGGCGGCGGTGCGGGCGGTTCGAAGGAACAGCGCCCGTGGAAGCCTGGCAGCGCCGAAGACGCGGCCTTCCTGATGAGCCAGGCGGAAAATGTCATCATCGTTCCCGGCTACGGCATGGCAGTGGCGCAGGCGCAGCACGCGCTGCGCGAAATGTCGGACATGCTCAAGAAAGAGGGCGTGAACGTCAAATATGCGATCCATCCGGTCGCGGGCCGCATGCCCGGCCATATGAACGTGCTGCTCGCCGAAGCGAATGTTCCCTATGACGAAGTGTTCGAGCTTGAGGACATCAACGGCGAATTCGCGCAATGCGACGTCGCCTTTGTGATCGGCGCCAACGACGTGACCAACCCGGCGGCCAAGACCGACAAGTCGTCGCCGATCTATGGCATGCCGGTGCTCGACGTCGAAAAGGCGAAGACCGTGCTGTTCGTGAAGCGGTCGATGGGCGGGGTCGGCTATGCCGGCGTCGACAACGACGTCTTCTACATGGACCAGACGATGATGCTGCTCGGCGACGCCAAGAAGATGGCCGACGACATCGTCAAGGCGCTGAGCGGCAGCGGGCACTAAGGCCGAACGCGGCAAGCCGGCGCGCGACGGTACCGATCGTCGCGATGCCATAGCCGTCGGGATCGGGTGCGGCCGCGCGAAAGCGGTTCGCGACGCCGTCGAGATCGGCGAGCAAGCGGCTCAGATAGATGTGCGCATCTTCATCGTCGGGGCGCGGGTCGAGCGCGATAGTTTTCATCGCGGCGATCGCCTGCAGCTCGTCCAGCCCGACGTTGCGCCCGGTGCGGCCGTTGGTCCAATAGCCGTCGCCAAGGTGCCGGGCCGCTTCGGCCTCCTGCTCGGCGAGCTGCGCCAGAAAATAGTGCCGGATCGCGTCCATCGCGCCGGTCTGCCGCGTGCGGCGGGCCGCGTCAAAGAAAAGCAGGTGCGATGCCGCGGCGCGCCCGCCGCCTCCAGCCCTGCGGGGCATTGACCCGAATCGTCATCCCGGCGAAGGCCTGGATCTCAACCTCGCGTCGGAAATGGACGGCGAGACCCCGGCCTTCGCCGGGGTAACGATGAAGGGATAGACGTCATCCATGCGCAAAATCGGTTTGATCGGAGGAATGAGCTGGGCATCGACCGAGCTATATTATCGGCACCTCAACAAGGGGCTGCAAAAGCGGGTCGGCACCGGCTGTTCGGCGCCGATCCTGATGGAAAGCCTGAATTATTGCGATCTGTCGCGGCTCTCGACACCCGAGCAATGGGATCATGCGAAGGAGGTGCTGATCGCGTCGGCGCGGCAGCTCGAGGCGGCGGGAGCGACGGCGCTGATGATTGCGGCCAATTCGATGCACAAGGTGGCGGGCGACGTCGCCACGGCGATTTCGATCCCGCTGCTCCATATCGTCGACGAAACGGGCGAAAAGATGCGCGCCGACGGCGTGAAGGCGGCGGCGGTGATCGGCACCCGCAACGTCATGACCGAGCCCTGGTTCCGCCAGCGGCTCGTGCGCCACGGCCTGACGCTCGCCCCCTATGACGCGAGCCGCGCCGAGGAGATCGACCGCATCATCTATGACGAGTTGATGCAGGGCAAGGTGACCGAGGATTCGCGCCGGACGATGCGCACCTTCATCACCGACATCGCCAAGCAGGATATTCAGGCGCTCGTCCTGGCCTGCACCGAGCTGGTGATGCTTGTCGATCCCGACGCGAACCTGCTGCCGGTGTATGATACGGCGCGCATCCATGTCGCCGCAGGTGTCGACTGGATATTGGGCGACGCACCCTGATTGCCGGAGGCGCGCGCCGTTACGCGGCGACGCCGTCCGCCACTTTCATCCACTCGGCCAGCGCCGCGCCCGCGCGCTGCGTGTAGGCGAGCTTGCGGTCCTTCTTGCGGACATCCTCCGCAACCGGCGGGAACAGCCCGAAATTGACGTTCATCGGCTGATAGGATGCGGCGTCGGCGCCGCCGGTGATATGGCCGAGCAGCGCACCGAGCGCCGTTTCGGGCGGCGGCGGCGGTAGCGAACGACCGCCGAGCTCGGCGATCGCAAAGCGCGCGGCGACAAGGCCGATCGCGGCGCTTTCGACATAGCCTTCGCAGCCGGTAATCTGGCCTGCAAAGCGGATATGCGGCGCCGACTTCAGGCGGAGCTGGCCGTCGAGCAGTTCGGGCGAACGGATGAAGCTGTTGCGGTGAAGACCGCCCAGCCGCGCGAACTCGGCCTTTTCGAGCCCCGGAATGGTGCGGAACAGCTCGACCTGCGCGCCATGCTTCAGCTTGGTCTGAAAGCCGACCATATTCCACAAGGTGCCGAGCGCATTGTCCTGGCGGAGCTGGACGACGGCATAGGGCCAGCGCCCGGTGCGCGGATTGTCCAGCCCGACGCCCTTCATCGGTCCGAAGCGTAGCGTTTCGATGCCGCGTTCGGCCATCACCTCAATGGGCATACAGCCCTCGAAATAGGGCGTGTCCTTTTCCCAGTCCTTGAATTCAGTCTTGTCGCCGTCGATCAGCCCCTGGACGAAGGCATAATATTGATCCTTGTCCATCGGGCAGTTGATATAATCCTTGCCGTCGCCGATCGGCCCGACCTTGTCCCAGCGGCTCGCCATCCAAGCGATGTCCATGTCGATACTGTCGCGGTAAACGATGGGCGCGATCGCGTCGAAAAAGGCAAGCGCGTCCTTCCCCGTTGCGACGCCGATGCTCTCCGCGAGGCTGGCGGCGGTGAGCGGTCCCGTCGCGACGATCGTCAGGCCCTCGGTCGGCAGCGTGTCGATGCGTTCGCGCACGATCGTGACATTGGGATGCTCGGCAAGCGCTTTGGTGACGCCGCCCGAAAAGAGATCGCGGTCGACCGCGAGCGCCGATCCGGCGGGAACTTTTGTGGCATCGGCTTCGCGCATGATGATCGAGCCCAGGCTGCGCATCTCGCGGTGGAGCAGGCCGACGGCGTTGCTGTCGCCGTCATCGCTGCGAAAGCTGTTGGAACACACCATTTCGGCGAGCGTGTCGCCCTGATGCGCCGGGGTCATGTCGCCGCCCCCGCGCATTTCGGACAGGCGCACGCGATAGCCCGCTTCGGCAAGCTGCCATGCCGCCTCCGATCCTGCGAGGCCGCCGCCGATGATATGAATGTCGTGAGCCACTATACGCTATCCGTTGACTTGTACCCGATCCGCCGCGCAGTAGGCGCCTTGTGAGGAAGATGCAAAGGGGTGGGCGATGAGCGATGAACGGGGGCGGGATCGCGCGCGGTGGATTTGGTGGCTCGCGCTGGTCGGCGGTGTCAGCTTTTTTGTCGCGGTTCATCAGCATTGGCACGGCCCCGCGATCTGGGCGTGGAAGACGAGCGGGGTTGCGCTGCTCGCCTTGTGGGCCGCCGCGAATGCGCGCGGCACCGACGGCCGCCTGATCGCGCTGGCGCTCGGTTTCGGGGCGCTCGGCGACTATCTGCTCGACGCCAGGGGGTTGATCGTCGGCGCGCTGGCCTTTGCCGCGGGGCATGTCACCGCGATCATCCTATATTGGCGGAACCGGCGCCCGGCACTGTCGGCCCCGCAGCGCTGGCTCGGCTGGCTGACCGTTCCAGCGGCGCTCGTCATCGCCTGGGGGCTGACGCGCGGTGCGCCCGACGGCGCGGCGGCGGTCGGCTATACCGCGCTCGTCGCCGCGATGGCGGCTTCGGCGTGGACGAGCCGTTTTCCGCGCTATCGCACCGGGATCGGCGCGATGCTGTTCCTCGCGAGCGACCTGTTCATCTTTGCCGGGGAGGGCGGTGCGCTTTCGAAGGACGTCACCCTGTGGCTCGTCTGGCCGCTCTACTTTGCGGGACAGGCGCTGATCGCCTGGGGCGCCGTATGGACGCTGGTCAAGGAATAGACGCGGTCACGAGGGCGGCGCCCCATCGCCGATAAGCAGCGCCTCGATATCCGACACCGGACGGTCGGTCATTTCCTTGACATGCTCACCCACGAGGCGGCGCTGCACTTCCTTGTGCCACAGCGGTCGCAACTCGCCCATCGTGCGCGCGGGCGCGACGATGACGAGATCGTCGAATTCGCCCGCGAGCGCCATCGCGTTGACCTTTTCGCTAAGATCGCGCGCAAAGCGATCTTCCTCCTGCTGGTGGAAATCCGTTTCGTGCATCGTGTCCTGAAACGCCCCAGTAGCCGGAGCGCGGCCCGAGCGGCCCGCGGCGTCGGTCTTGATGTCGCTGTCCTTACGATCCTCGCGTTCGCGATGCGATGCGGTGCGCAGGTCGATCTGATGCTCATCGCCGCGATTGCGCAAAAATAATGCCTTGCGACCGTCTGCGACGAGGACGAGCGTGTCGTGGGGAATAGTCATACCATGGCTCCCTTCTCGGAAAAGCCAACGCATGGGTCTGCGGCGAAGTTTCGCCAATCGGGGATATTCCCTAGGCGCGCGAACGGTGCGCGCCGGGCTCATCGCCGTCCCACGCTGCGATCGTGGTGCGGTGGAGCAGGCGGTCGTGACCGTCATAGCCGCCGGTCGCACGGTGGAGTACCGAGCGATTGTCCCACATCAGCAGCATTCCCGCGTCCCATTTGTGGCTGTAGCGAAATTCCTCGCGCCCCTGCCAGTGCAGCAGTTCGACGATCAGCGGCAGTGCTTCGGCGTCGTCCATATCCTCGATCCCGATGATATAGCCCGCGCAGCCGAACAGGCCCTCGCGGCCCGTTTCGGGGTGCCTGCGGATGATCGGGTGCGCCTGCGTCGCCATCGCCGCTTCGCCGGGGCGGATGTCCATGCTGCGGCCCTTGTCGTTCGCGCCATACATGCCGGAGGGGGCGTAGCCGCCGCGCGCGCTGTGGATCGCGCGGCGCCCCTCGATCCGGGCGCGCAGCGCGTCCGGCATCGCGGCGAGAGCCGCATGCTGGTTCGCGAATTCGGTGTTGCCGCCAATCGGCGGGATGGTGATGCCGTAAAGACAGGTTCCGGCTGGCGGCCTTGCCTGAAAGCTCCAATCGCTGTGCCAGTTTTCGGCGAACAGCGGCGCGGTTTCGTCGGCGCGGCGCTTGACCGCGATGACGTGCCGTCGCCCCGGAACCGGCGCGATGAAGGGATCGTCGCCGAAGCCACCGAAATATTGGGTGAACCGCTCCAGATCGTCGTCACCCAGCGACTGGCCGGGAAAGGCGAGGACATGATGGTCGAGCCACGCCGCGCGGATGTCGGCCACGACGCCGGCCGAAAGCGGCTGCGTCAGGTCGATGCCGGTGATCGCGGCGCCGCACGCCTGGCCGCTGGGGGTGATCGTGAAAGCCATGGCGCGATGCTGCGCCGTTCGCCCGCCGCCGTCAATCGGTGTGCGAAACCGGTGCGCCATCGATCAGCGCGACGGCGCGGATCCAGCCGGCGCTCGCGCGCTCGATCTTCACCGGGAAACAGGAAAGCGTCCAGCCGGTCGGGGGCAGGGCGGCAAGGCCCATCAGCTTCTCGATCTGGTAATAGGGCCGGATCCGCCCTGCCTTATGGCCTTCCCAGATGATCGACGGATCGCGCGTTTCGGCCCACCGTTTCGCGGTGTGGCTGAACGGTGCGTCCCAACTCCACGCGTCGGTGCCGACGACCTTCACGCCGCGCTCGGTGAGATACAGCGTCGCCTCGGCACCCATGCCGCAGCCCTGATCGGTGAAATTGTCGGTGCCATAGATCGCGCCCGACTGGACGAGCACGATGTCGAACGGCTGAAGGGTGTGGCCGATCCGCGCCAACTCGGCCTCCACTTCGGCCGCGCTGACGACATGACCGGCGGGACGATCCGAAAAGTCGAGTTTGACGCCGGGCCGGAAAAAGAGGTCGAGCGGCGCCTCGTCGATGCTGGGCGCAGGCGTGGCGCCCGCATCGGTCGTCGAATGGAAATGCCACGGCGCGTCCATATGCGTGCCGTTGTGCGTGCTCAAAGTCAGGCTTTCGACCGCCCAGCCTTCGCCATCGGGAAGGTCCTCCTTCGCGAGTCCCGGAAAGAACATCGCAATCTGCTCCCACGTCGTCTCGTGGGTCATGTAGCTGATTTGCGGGCGCATCACCGGCGGGTCGGAGACGACGTCGTTGGTGATCGGGATCGAAAGGTCGATGAACTGCATGGCCCGCAATCTGCCACCAATAGCCCGCGGCGCCAAGCGAAGGCTTGCGCGCCGTCGGGCGCCCGCTAGAAACGGGGGCAAGCCCGAACCGGGGCAGGGGAGAGTATATGACCGACGCAGCCGCCGTCGCCGATCATGGTGCGGTCTATGAGCCGACCGCGAAGGATATTCGCATGGTCATCGCCGCATCATCGGCGGGCACCATCTTCGAATGGTATGATTTCTTCATCTACGGCACGCTCGCGGCGATCATCGGCAAGGCCTTTTTTCCCAGCGACAACGCCACGCTGGAGGTGCTGCTGGTGTGGGCCGGCTTTGCCGTCGGCTTCGGCTTCCGGCCGCTCGGTGCGGTGCTGTTCGGCTTTCTTGGCGACCGGCTGGGGCGCAAATACACCTTCCTCGTCACCGTCACCCTGATGGGGATCGCCACCGCCGGGGTCGGCATGATCCCCTCGGCCGCAACGATCGGCATCGCGGCGCCGATCATCGTCATTCTGCTGCGCATATTGCAGGGATTGGCGCTCGGCGGGGAATATGGCGGCGCGGCGGTCTATGTCGCCGAACATTCGCCGCCCGAACGGCGCGGTTTCTATACCAGCTTCATCCAGGCGAGCGTCGTCGGGGGTTTCGTGCTCAGCCTGATCGTCGTGCTATCGTGCAAGGCGGCGATGCCCGCCGATGTCTGGGAAAGCTGGGGCTGGCGCGTGCCATTCCTGCTGTCGCTGCTGCTGCTCGCGATTTCGCTGTGGATGCGGCTCAAACTCTCCGAAAGCCCGGTGTTCCAGGCGATGAAGGAAGAGGGGGAGATCGCCAAGAATCCGCTGAAGGAAAGCTTCACCTATCCCGGCAACCCCAAGCGCATCTTCGTTGCGCTGTTCGGGATTGCGGCGGGGCTGACCGTCATCTGGTACACTGCGATGTTCTCCGGCCTCGCTTTCCTGAAAGGCCCGATGAAGGTCGACGATACCGCGGCCGAGGTCATCGTTGGCTTAGCCGCCGCGCTCGGTATGGGATTTTTCATCTGGGCGGGCAAATTGTCGGACCGGATCGGGCGCAAGAAGCCGATCGTCTGGGGCTATGCGGTGACGCTGTTCGTGCTTTTCCCGCTCTTCTGGATGATGGGCTCAGTTGCCAATCCTGCGCTCAAGGAGGCGGCGGCAATGGCGCCAGTCGCCGTGACCGGCAGCCAATGTTCCTACAATCCCTTCGAACAGAAGCAGCAGACGACGGCTTGCGGCCGCACGATTGCCGAACTCACCAAGCTGGGCGTGCCCTATAAGGTGCAGCCGTCGGGAAGCGGCTTCGACAGCGTGAAAATCCATATCGGCGGCCGCGAGGTCGCCAGCGAAGATCCGGCGCTGCTGCGGCCAGCGCTCGAGGCGATGGGCTATGGCTTCGACAAGCAGGTACCGGGGGTCGGCAGCCTCGCGGTGATCCTGCTCGCGCTGCTCGGCCTCAGCGCGCTGTCGGGCTTTACCTATGGCCCCGTCGCCGCCCTGCTCGCCGAGATGTTTCCGCCGCACGTACGCTATTCCTCGCTGTCGATCCCCTATCATATCGGCACCGGCTATTTCGGGGGCTTCCTGCCGTTCATCGCCAGCCTGATCGCCGCGGTGACGGGCAATGCCTATGCGGGCTTGTGGTACACATGGGGCGTCGTGCTCGTCGCGTTCCTGGTCGCCGCCTTCATGCTCAAGGAGCCCGTGCCCGGCGAGTGGGACAAGCGCGCCGCCGACGCCTGAACGGCCATTGGCGGCGGGTTCGTTCCCGGCTAGGGCGAAGCGATGATCGACATTGCTTCGCCGCTCCGGCTCCGTCTCGATTCCGCCGCGCTCGTCCATAACTGGCGCTGGCTGGCCGAACGCAGCGGCCCCGCGGCGTGCGGCGCGGCGGTGAAGGCCGACGGCTATGGCCTCGGCGCTGGCGCCATCGTGCGCCATCTTGCGGCGGCGGGATGCCGGCATTTCTTCGTCGCCACCTGGGCCGAAGCGGCGGCGCTGATGCCCTTGCCTGCGGGCGTGTCGCTATCGGTGCTGCACGGCGTGGGCGTGACCGACATGGTCGCCGCGCGCACGCTGCCCGCGCGTCCTGTGCTCGCGAGCGTCGAACAGGTGGCGCGCTGGCGCGCGGCAGGCGAAGGCCGTCCGTGCGACGTGATGGTCGACACGGGCATGAACCGGCTCGGCCTGCGTGTCGAAGAGGCGCTGGGCGGGGCGCTCGGCGGGCTCGGCATCGTCAATCTGCTCAGCCATCTGGCTTCGGCGGATGAGGACAGCGCGCAAAATGCGCAGCAGCTTGCTGCTTTCCGCGCGGTGCGCAGCGAGATCCCGGCGCAGCGTTACAGCCTCGCGAACAGCGCCGGCATCTGCCTCGGCCCCGACTATGCCTTCGACCTGACCCGTCCCGGGCTTGCGCTCTATGGCGGCTTACCGCGCGGCGAGGCGGCGGGGCAAATCCGGCAGGTCGCTTATCCCGAAACGCGCGTGCTGCAGGTGCGGACTGTCCCGGCGGGCGAAACGGTGGGCTATGGCGCCACCTGGACCGCCCCGCGGTCCACGCGGGTGGCGGTGGCGAACCTCGGCTATGCCGACGGCTATCTGCGCTGCCACGCCGGTACCGGCGGCGCGACATGGGAGGGCCGCGCCCTGCCACTGATCGGCCGCGTCTCGATGGATCTCACCGCCTTCGACGCAAGCGCCGCCGAAGGCATAGGCGAGGGCGACTGGCTGGCGCTTGACTATGACCTGCCGGCAACCGCCGCCGCGAGCGGACTGTCGCAATATGAACTGCTGACGGGGCTGGGCGCGCGGTTTGCGCGCGCGAATGATCATTTTGCCAGGTGCTAGGTGTTGCCGTAAAAAAAGGACGCTCTCACAAAAGAGCGCCCTCAGATTTAGTAAACTTTGGGGTGTTTGGCACGGACTGCGGCCTTGCATTTCATGCAAGGCCGCTGCCGCATCAAATGACTACTACAATCATCAAAATACCTTAGCGGTGAAATTCATGAAGTAGGTGCGGCCGACGAAGTCATATCCGCTGTAAAGCGGAGAATTCCCCAAGCGGTTGAAGACATAAGCCGAAATCTGCGGCGGTTCCTTATCCGTGAAGTTTTTCACGCCTGCCGTTAGAGTGAACTTTTCCAGCTTCCAGCGGATCGACGCCGAATGGGTGAAGTAGTTCGGCGTAGCAAACTGGTAGATGCTGTCGTTGCGATCTTCTCCGACCGCCGCGAAGCTGTCCATTTTACCGACCCAGTTGAGACCGTAATAGAAGCTGACTTTGCCGATGTCATACGTAACATCAAGATCGCCAGTCCACTTCGGATAGTAAATCTCACCATTGTCATCGTCGAGCGGATCGTTAGGATTGATATTACTCGCCTGCTCAAGGTATCGCGTTGCGCTCGCATTCAAACGCAGAGTAGTTTCGCCGATCGGTACGACATAACGCAGGTTGAAGTCGAGGCCCCGAACCTTATTGGTCGCAATGTTGATGAAGGCATTGGTCACCGTGGCGCGGTAGGGATTGGTTCCGGTCGCCGCTTCACGCGTCACCAGCGAGCAGAGCTCACCGCCGTTGGTCCCGGCTGCGAACTGCGGATCATTGTAGCACGACGAGATGATATTGCCCCCGCCGAATTGGGCGACACCATTGTTCACTTCGATATTGAAGTAATCGACCGCCAGCTCGAATTTCCCGACCGAAGCGGGAAGCGGGGGTTGAATAACGGTACCGACGGTCCAGCTCTTCGATGTTTCCGCTTTGATGCCGCTGCCCGCGCCACCCGTCGTCAAAACGCGGACATTTTGGCCAAGAGGCGATCCCGCATTGCCGTCACCATAGTTGCTAGGAAGACCCGCCGCCTGACAGTTCTTGTAAATCGTCGTCGATGGATCGCGGTTGCCATATTGGTAACAGGGATCGACGGTATTCGACAGGAAGCCTGCCGTCGGCGATTGAAATTGTTCTGACAAAGCGGGCGCGCGATACGAGGTGCCGTATGTGCCGCGGAACGACAATGCCGGCAAAGGCGACCAGACTGCGCCGAGCTTGTATGTCCAGCCATCGCCATAGCTGTCATAATCGGTGTAACGCACAGATCCGTTGAGCGACAGCACGTTGAAAAATGGTCGATCAGCGAGAAGAGGAAGGTCGATTTCTCCGAAGACTTCCTTCACGGCGTCTTTGCCCTGCGTGATGCCAGCGGTCGAGAAAGAGTAAAGTTGACCGGTCTGTTGCTCGATGGGCGGCTGGTCGTCGATTTTCTGCCTGCGATATTCGGCACCAAGTGCGATGCCGACATCGCCGCCCGGAAGGGTGAAGAGGCTACCACTTACCTGACCCGAAACCGTCGTTTCCCAGAATTTCGTGGTCCCACCTACCTCCGGAGCAACGAAATCCAGATAACTCTGAGGAATGTCGCCATTGACTACGGCGCCGGTGAGAGCGGGCGCTGCGACGCAGCCGTTGGAGGCGTCACGGCAAACATAACCACCAGCACCGTCCGATACGACATCCATAGCTTGGATCATGCGCGACGTGACGAGCTGTTGGAAAAAATACTGACCCTTGTTGTACGAGGTGCCGAAGTACAGGTCGTATGTCCAGTCTTTGAACGGCAGATTGCCGCGGATGCCGCCGCCGAAGCGGGTGTAATCGACGCGCTGACGGCCACGATAATTACGACTGCTGAACACGCGAACCCCTACGGCACGACCGCCCGACTGGTCGGTTGCACCGATATTGGAAAATTGAAGTTCAGCGGGGATCAGGGGACTTCCGCGCCAATAGTCGATAATGGCCTGAAAGAACGTTGGCTGCGTCGACTCGCGACGAGTAAAAAGACCATCGAAGTAGATTTCGGCGTCACCCAGTGCGTGCAGCTGGAGCGCACCTTCCAGATAGCCGCTGTAGTTGGTAGTCGGCGAAACTAGCGAACGATTAAAATATTTGTCATTGATCGTGTCGCGATTTCCAAGGCCCGAAGATCCACCGCCATTGACGCCTTCCCACCCAGGAACGCTGCCGCCTGCCGCTGGGTTGAAGCGGAAACGGTTGAACGTTCCTAGCGCCGGGTTGCCCGGACCGCCCGCTGCTCCCGCGATGGCGCTGGTACCGATCGTGTTGACTGTCACGCCGTCAACACCGGTGAATCCGGTCGGATAGCACTTGGGTTTGCCCGTACGTGCATCGATATAGTCGCCCGAACCAAAGGGCTGCCCTGGGGCAGAAGCCACATATTCGGTCTGGCAACGTAAATAGTCGTGCGCATCAAATCTGAGAATGTCCCGGTCATAGATTTCGAACGAGCCCGAGATATGAAAGCGATCGCTATTATAGCCACCGATCACGGCCAGACGACGGGTCGTGCCTTGGCCGACTTCTGGAATCGAGACGCCACCATCGAGCGTGAGACCTTTTACCTTGCGGTCGGTGATGATGTTGACCACGCCCGAGATTGCGTCGGAGCCATAAATAGACGACGCGCCGTCCTTCAGGATTTCGATGCGCTCCACAATGGCGTTGGGCAAGACGTTAAGGTCTGCCGAAGCGACGCTGCCGCTGGTGCCGGACGGGGCGAGGCGGCGACCGTTGAGCAGGATCAGCGTGCGAGCCGGGCCGAGGCTGCGGAGTGAAAGGGTGTTGGCGCCCGGGCCGCCGCCGGTGATGAAGCCGGTGAAGGTGTTGTCGATCTGGCGCGCGCCAGCCGTTACCGACGTGCTCTGCAGTACTTCCGAGGTCGAATTGAAGCCTGCCACGGTCGAATCGTCACGGGTCAATACCGTAATCGGCGACGGTGAGTTGAAGCTGTCCCGACGGATGCGCGACCCGGTGACGACGATACCCGAATCCGCTTCGGCGCTCGTTTCATCCGAATCGCAGATACCATTGCTGTTGGCGTCGACGCATTCGGCAGCAGTGTCCTGCGCAAAGGCAGGCTGGCTCACGGAAATTGCTACTGCAAATGCAGCAGCACCCACAAGCAGGTGCGACTTAGTCATAGATAACTCCCCGGTTGCCCGTTCAAAATGCCAAATGAACGGATTGGGCACTAGAAAGACGGAAAGCTGGGCGGGCACAAGCCCCTCAAGGCAATTTTCTTACAGGTTGAAGACGGACGATTGAATCTGTGTCTTTGGCGCAACAGTGGCGCCATGGCGGTCCCTCATCGTGATACTAATTTGCTTATCTTCTTGCGAAAGTTTTGTCTGCATGGGGCTATTTTAAGGGAAAATGATGACGAAATAGAGGTTTCTCTTGAAACTATATTGCGTAACCGCATTTGCGGGTCGCGCGGTCGTCCTTGCGCTACTGCAGCGGGGCGTGCCGAAATCTGCCGTTGATAAATGAAGCAGTCCACGCCGCTGTGGCGGAATCCGTTGCGGCGCCTAGCCGAATCATCACCGCTGACTGCACTTATGTTGCGGCACTTATGTTGCGGCGCGTCATGGATTGATGCTAATGCCGGGCTTTGTCACATCGGCGCCGCGGCAAGCGATCGCGCGCCGCGCCGGAAGAGGAGCCGCCGCAGCATGGCCAAGTCCAAGACGACCGCCGAGGGCGACGTCGTTACGATCAAGAAATATGCGAACCGGCGGCTCTATGACACCGAACGCAGCTGTTACATCACGCTCGACGATCTGGGCGCCATGGTGCGCGAGGGGCGCGAATTTCGGGTCGTCGATGCCAAAAGCGGCGACGATATCACGCACAATGTGCTCACCCAGATCATCATGGACACCGAAACGCGCGGCGAAACGCTGCTGCCGGTCAATTTTCTGCGCCACCTGATCGGCATGTACGGCGACAAGATGCAGTCGATGGTGCCCCAATATCTGGAAGCGTCGATGACCGCGTTCCGCAAGAACCAGCAGGATGTGCGTGCCGCGTTCGAGGGCGCGCTGGGATCGAACCCGCTCGCCGAACTGACGCGCCGCAACATGGAAATGTTCCAGCAGGCGGCGGGCGCCTTGATCCCGGGTGTCGGCGGCGGCAAGGCCAGGGATGCCGAAATTGCCGCGCTCAAGGCCGAAATCGCCGACCTCAAGGCCGAGCTCGCCAAAAAGAAGTGACACATCGGGGCCTCTCCCGCCCCCAGCACAGAAAACAGGACAGATGATCAAGCATGCGCTCAGCGTAACCCGTCAGGCCGACTTCGCGGCCTGGTATCAGGATGTCATTGCCGAAGCCGATCTTGCCGAGGAATCGGGCGTACGCGGCTGCATGGTCATCAAGCCGTGGGGCTATGGCATCTGGGAACGGATTCAAACGGTAATGGACGCCGCGATCAAGGATGCGGGGGTGCAGAACTGCTATTTCCCGCTTTTCATTCCCTTGAGCTTCTTTGAGAAGGAAGCCGACCATGTCGATGGTTTCGCGAAGGAAATGGCGGTCGTCACGCATCACCGACTGATCGGTGACGGCAAGGGCAAGCTGGTCCCCGACCCCGAGGCGAAGCTCGAGGAGCCGCTGATCGTTCGCCCGACCTCGGAAACCGTGATCGGCGCCGCGATGAGCCGCTGGGTGCAGAGCTGGCGCGATCTGCCGCTCAAAGTCAATCAGTGGGCGAACGTCGTGCGCTGGGAAATGCGCACGCGCATGTTCCTGCGCACCAGCGAATTTCTGTGGCAGGAAGGCCATACGGCGCACGCCGACGAGGGCGATGCGACGACCGAGACGCTGCGCGCGCTCGAAATGTACCGCAGTTTTGCCGAGGACGTCCTCGCCATGCCGGTGGTCGCCGGTGAAAAGCCCGAAAACGAGCGTTTTCCGGGCGCCGTCGCGACCTATTCTATCGAGGCGATGATGCAGGACGGCAAGGCGCTGCAGGCCGGCACCTCGCACTATCTCGGCACCGGCTTCGCCGAGGCGGCAAATATCCGCTATCAGGACAAGGATGGCGGCCACAGCCTTTGCCACACGACGAGCTGGGGCGTGTCGACGCGCATGATCGGCGGGGTCATCATGACGCATGGCGACGACGATGGCCTCCGCTGTCCGCCGCGCATCGCGCCGCACCAGATCGTCATCGTGCCGATGCTGCGCGACAATGAAGAGGATGCCGCGATCCTTGATTATTGCCGCGACCTCGAGATGAAGCTGAAGGCGCTCGACGCGTTCCGCGAACCGGTGCGCGTGCTGCTCGACACCGGCGCGAACAAGGCGCAGACCAAGCGCTGGGGCTGGGTCAAGAAGGGCGCGCCGATCATCGTCGAGGTCGGCCCGCGCGACGTCGCGGGCGGCAATGTCGCGGTCATCCGCCGCGACCGATTGTATCAGGAGAGCGGCAAGCTCGACACCGCCTTCGTCGCGAAAGACGCCTTCGTCGCCGACGCCGCGGCCATGCTTCAGGACATCCAGCAGGGGCTTTATGCCGACGCGAAGGCGCGCCTCGACGCCAACATCCGCCGGGACGTCACCGACCTTGCGGCGCATTTCGGCGGTGACGACAAATTCGTCGGCTGGGCCGAGGTGCAATGGTCGCGTCCGACGGGTGCCGCGCTCGAAGGGATCGTTGAGCAGTTGAAAGCGTTGAAGCTGACGATGCGTAACACCCCCCTCGACGCCGCGCCCGCCGACGGCGCCTGCTTCTTCACCGGCGAGCCCGCGGTCGAACGCGTGCTCATCGGGCGGACCTATTAATTGGCAAAGGCGCCGAAGCGGCCGCAGCCGGCGGGTCTGCCCCCGCGCGAGCAGATATTGCGTTTCATCGAGGACAGCCC
This sequence comes from Sphingopyxis sp. GC21, assembly GCF_025727575.1. Classification (NCBI taxonomy): domain Bacteria; kingdom Pseudomonadati; phylum Pseudomonadota; class Alphaproteobacteria; order Sphingomonadales; family Sphingopyxidaceae; genus Sphingopyxis; species Sphingopyxis sp. GC21. The sequence goes on from NZ_CP095845.1 coordinate 1,189,091, forward strand.
CGGTGCGGTGGGCAAGCGTGAGATTGCCAAGCATTTCGCGCTGCGCGGTGCCGACAAGATCGCGCTGAAGGCGCTGCTCAAGGACATGACCGACGAAGGCGTCGTCGACATGGCCCCGGGGCGGGCGTTCCACAAGCATGGCGGCCTTCCCAAGGTCACCGTGCTGCGCGTCGCAGCGGTCGAGGGCGATACGGTCTGGGCGGTACCCGACCGCTGGGAAGGGAGCGGCCCGGCGCCGCGCCTTCGCGTGATGGAAAAGGGCCGCAAGAGTGCGCTCGGCGTCGGCGACCGTATCCTTGCCCGCACCGAGGAGCGCGGCACCGGCCATGTCGCGCATCCCATGAAAAAGCTCCAGTCGGGCGGTGAAAGCGTGATCGGCGTGCTCGTTGCCGATACCGGCCCCGGCGGCAAGCCGATGACCTGGCTGCGCCCCGCCGACAAGCGCGCGCGGTTCGACTTCGCCGTGGCGGACATGGGAGATGCGGCAATCGGCGACCTCGTCCGGGCCGAACTGTCGGGACGCGGTCCGGCGACCAAGGCGCGCGTGATCGACCGCATCGGCGACCCTTTCGCGCCGCGCTCGCTCAGCATGATCGCGATTGCGAAGCACGATATCCCGCATGTGTTCGGCGACGAGACGCTCGCCGAGGCCGAGCGCGCAGCGACGCTGCCGCTGACGCCCGAGGGGCGCGAGGATCTGCGCGATCTGCCGATCGTCGCGATCGACCCCGCCGATGCGCGCGACCATGACGACGCGGTGTGGGCGATCCCTGACGAGGATCCCGGCAACAAGGGTGGGTGGAAGGCGATCGTCGCGATCGCCGACGTCAGCTATTATGTCCGCCCCGACGGTGCGCTCGACCGCGAGGCGCGGCGCCGCGGCAACAGCGTCTATTTCCCTGACCGCGTCGTTCCGATGCTGCCCGAAACACTGTCGGCGGGCGTCTGCTCGCTGAAAGCAGGGCAGGACCGCGCGGCGATGGCGTGCCACCTGACCGTCGACAAGCATGGCAAGGTGACGTCATGGCGTTTCACCCGCGCGCTGGTGCGGCTGCGCGCCAACATCGCCTATGAACGCGCGCAGGCGGCCTATGATGCGGACGCGCCCGACGAAGGCTGGGACGCCGACGTGCTGCCGGCGCTCCGCCACCTCTGGGGCTGCTGGACCTTGCTCGCCAAGGCGCGCGCGGCGCGCTCGCCGCTCGACCTCGATCTGCCCGAACGGCAGGTGATTCTCGACGCGCAGGGCAATATCGCCGAAATACGCGTGCGCGAACGGCTCGACGCGCACCGGTTGATCGAGGATTATATGATCGCGGCCAATGTCGCGGCGGCGAAGGCGCTCGAGGCGAAGAAATCGCCGGTGATGTATCGCATCCACGAACCGCCGAGCCGCGAAAAGCTGGTCAGCCTGAAGGAATATCTCGAAAGCTTCGAACAAAGCTTCGCGCTGGGACAGGTGATCACGCCGGCGGTGTTCAACCGCCTGATCGACGGCTTTTCGGGCGACGACCGATTGCCGGAAATCATGGAGGCGATCCTGCGCAGTCAGACACAGGCCTATTATGGCCCCGCCAATGCGGGCCATTTCGGCCTCGCGCTTGGCAGCTACGCGCATTTCACCTCACCGATCCGCCGCTATGCCGATCTGCTCGTCCACCGGGCGCTGGTCGACAGCTATCGTCTCGAAGTGCCCGGCAAGCCCAAGGGCCTGCCCGAGCGCAGCGGGCTCGGCGAGGCCGACCAAAAGGGTTTTTCGCGCATCGGCGAGGCGATCAGCGAGCTCGAACGCCGCGCGATGGAGGCCGAGCGCGAGACCGTCGACCGCTATGTCGCCGCTTATCTCGCCGGCAAGGTCGGCGAAATCGTCCCGGCGCGGATCACGGGGGTGCAGCCGTTCGGCTTCTTCGCGACCGTCGATGGCCTCGGCGGCGACGGGCTGGTGCCGGTCTCCATGCTCGGCAGCGAGCGGTTTTTCTACGACGAAGCCGCGCGGACGCTCGACAGCGAGCATGGCCGGGTCAGCTACAGCGTCGGCCAGCGGCTCGAGCTCAGGCTGATGGAGGCGAACCCGGTCAGCGGCGCGCTGCGTTTCGAGTTGCCCGACACGCCCGAAGGCGGCTTCCGCAATCGACCGCCGCGCCGTGACGGCGTGAAGAAGGCGGGCAAGCATATGGTCGGTAAACGCGGACGGCCGGGCAATATCCGCCATCAAGGCAAGCGCCGGTAATCGTCCCTCGTCACTGCGAGGAGCGCGGCGACGAAGCAATCTCCAGCCTGAAACCTTCCGCAACGCGGAAAGCCGGAGATTGCCTCCTTGCTTTCGGCTCCTTGCGCCGACGAAGCTTATGGCACCGTTGCCAGCCGCTGCAGCAACGCCGCGCTCTCGGCATCGGCAGGAAAAAAGGCCTCGATCGCGAGTTCGGACAGGGTGATGTCGACGGGCGTCCCAAAGATCGTCACGGTCGAGACGAAGCCGATCCGCCCGGCGGCAGTGTCGACGATCAGCGGGACCGCGATGCTGCTCGCGGGCGGGGCGGGCTGATCGCCCGGCCGCGCGGGATAGCCGGCGATTTCGTCGCGCAGCGCGGCGAGCCCGGAATCGGCGCTCGCCTCGATCTGCTGATCCAGCCGGTGCAGGATATGCGCGCGCCATTCGGCATGGTTGACGATCTGCGGCGCCAGCCCTTCCGGATGGAGCGCGATGCGCAGCACGTTGACCGGCGGCTCGAGCAGGGCAGGGGACACGGCCGCGGTCAGGATCGCGATGGCATCGTTTGCGGCGACCATGTTCCAGTGCCGGTCGACTGCAAGCGCTGGATAGGGCGCGTGCCCTTTCAACACATGGTCGACGATGGCCTTCATCCCGGCCATTTCGGGGCTGTCGAGCGGGCGCTCGCGATAGTCGGGGGCGTATCCGGCGGCGAGCAGCATCGCGTTGCGCGCTCGGTGCGGTACCTCCAGGCAATCGGCGATGCGCTGGATCATCGCGGCGCTCGGCTTCGAGCGTCCGGTTTCGATGATACTCAGGTGGCGGGTCGAAATCTCGCTGTCGAGGGCGAGGTCCATCTGACTCATCCGGCGCCGCGCGCGCCATTCGCGAAGCTGCTCGCCGAGCGGCACCATCTGCATCGCCTGTCTCCTTTTGCCTCTGGGTAGCGATGGCGGCGCGCGATTTCCATTACCTGCCGCGTAATCGACGCGATGACGTCGCGGCGCCATTCAAGACGGGTTCGAAAGGAGAATCCGTCATGTCCTATTTCAATCTCAAGAACAGCCTCGTCATCGATGCGATTACCTGCAGCATCCTGTTCCTGGCGTGCGTGTTCGCGACCGCGCCGGTCGCGGCGCTGCTCGGTCTGCCGACCGGGCTTGTCGCGGCCGCAGGCTGGATCGGGTTGCCGTCGGCGGCGCTGATGCTGTTCGTTGCCGGGCAGAAGAACCCGAGCCGCACGCTCGCCAATCTGATCGCCATCGGCAATCTCGGCTGGGTCGCGGCGAGTTTTGCGATGCTGGCGATGTTCGCGGGCCAGATGAGCTGGACCGGTATCGCAATCCTGATCGTGCAGGCGATTGTCGTTCTCGAACTCGCGCTGTTCGAAGGGAAGGGCGCAGCAGCGCTCCCGCGCGCTGCGGCGGCCTAACTAAGCGCGTCGAGCCGGGCGAGGTCGATTGCGCCCGGAACCAGCATCACCGGGCATGGCAGCGTTCCCGCGTCGTGCCCGGTGAAATGCGCCACCAGCGGTCCCGGCGCTCCGCTCGCGGCGGTGGCAAGGACGAGCGCCGCTATCTCGTCGTTCGCGCCGATCACGTCGCGCACGATCTCGGCGGGCTTGCCCGATTTGACCATGATCTGCGGCGTCACATTCGCTTCCTGCGCGATCGCATCGGCGGCGGCGGCGACCAGTTCCTCGGCATGCTCGCGCGCTTCGGCCTCGATCGTCGCCTGGACACCGCCGAAAGCTACGAAATCCTGCGGCGGCACGATCGCCAGCACCATCACGCCGCCGCCCGTGCGCGCCGCGCGCCGCGCCGCAAAGCGTAGCGCCAGCGTCGCCTCCGGACTGTCGTCGATAACCACCAGATAGGTGCGCATGCCCCGGCCCCCGCTATGCCTTTTGCGGGCGGACAGTGCGTCACATTCGTATGAAAGGCAAGTTCCGCCCGATAGACCTTGACCCGCGATGCGCTTATGACGAGGACGAATCCGTAGCGGCAGGCCTGCGCCTGCGAGACTGACAGGGACAATAGCGACGATGCCGATTGAACTGAAGATGCCCGCCCTTTCGCCGACGATGGAGGAAGGGACCCTCGCCAAATGGCTGGTGAAGGAGGGGGACAGCGTCCAGTCAGGTGACCTTTTGGCCGAAATCGAAACCGACAAGGCGACGATGGAATTCGAAGCGGTCGATGAAGGCACGATCGCACAAATCCTGATCCCCGAAGGCACCGACAATGTGAAGGTCGGCACCGTGATCGCCGTTATCGCCGGCGAGGACGAGGATGCGGGCAGCACCAAGGTTGCGCCTACGCCTGCACCTGCACCGGCGCCTGCCGCCAAGGCCGACCCCGCGCCTGCTCCCGCGGCTGCACCCGCTCCGGCGCCGACCGCCGCCCCGGCCCCTGCCGCGCAGGGCGAGCGGATCAAGGCGAGCCCGCTCGCCAAGCGCATCGCCGCCGACAAGGGCATCGATCTCACCGCGCTGACCGGCAGCGGACCCGGCGGCCGCATCGTCAAGGCCGACCTCGAAGGCGCTGCTGCGTCGACCGCCGCCCCGGCAAGCGCGGCCGCGCCCAGCCCCGCGCCCGCCGCTGCGCCCGCCCCCGCGCAGCCGTTCGAAACCGACATTCCGCACAGCGCGGAAAAGCTCAGCAATATGCGCAAGACGATCGCGCGCCGCCTGACCCAGTCGAAGCAGGAGGTGCCGCACATCTATCTGACGGTCGATGTCCAGCTCGACAAATTGCTCAAGCTGCGCGGCGAACTCAACGCGGCACTCGAGCCGCAGGGCGTCAAGCTCAGCGTCAACGACCTGCTGATCAAGGCGCTGGCAAAGGCGCTGATCCAGGTGCCGAAATGCAATGTCAGCTTCGCCGGCGATCAGCTCATCAGCTACGAACGCGCCGACATTTCGGTCGCGGTCAGCGTGCCGGCTGGCCTGATCACCCCGATTATCGTCGGCGCCGACGACAAGTCGGTCAGCAAGATTTCGACCGAGATGAAGGAACTTGCGGGCCGCGCCAAGGAAGGCAAGCTCCAGCCGCACGAATATCAGGGCGGCACCGCCAGCCTGTCGAACATGGGCATGTTCGGCATCAAGCAGTTCGAGGCGGTCATCAACCCGCCGCAGGGCATGATCATGGCGATCGGCGCGGGCGAGAAGCGGCCTTATGTGGTCGACGACGCGCTCGCCATCGCGACCGTGATGTCGGCCACGGGCAGCTTCGACCACCGCGCCATCGACGGCGCAGACGGCGCGCAGTTGATGCAGGCGTTCAAGCAGATCGTCGAAAACCCGCTCGGACTGGTGGCGTAACATGGCTGAAAATTACGACCTCATCGTCCTCGGCTCCGGCCCCGGTGGTTATGTCGCGGCGATCCGCGCGGCGCAGCTTGGGTTGAAGACCGCGATCGTCGAGCGCGAGAATCTGGGCGGCATCTGCCTCAACTGGGGCTGCATCCCGACCAAGGCGCTGCTGCGCTCGGCCGAGATCTTTCACTATATGAGCCACGCCAAGGATTATGGCCTCGCCGCCGCGAGCATCAGCGCCGATCTCGATGCGGTGGTCAAGCGGTCGCGCGGCGTCGCGAAGCAGCTCAATCAGGGCGTCACGCACCTGATGAAGAAGAACAAGATCGCGGTCCATATGGGCGACGGCCAGCTCGCCGGTGCGGGCAAGGTCGAGGTGAAGGGCGACAAGGGCAGCGAGACGCTGACCGCCAAGCATATCATCGTCGCGACCGGCGCCCGCGCGCGCGACCTGCATTTCGCGCCCGCCGACGGCAAGCGCATCTGGACCTATCGCCATGCGATGACCCCGGCCGAAATGCCCAAGAAGCTGCTCGTCATCGGATCGGGCGCGATCGGGATCGAATTCGCGAGCTTCTACAACGATATGGGCGCCGAGGTGACGGTCGTCGAAATGCTCGACCGCATCGTCCCTGTCGAGGATGCCGACGTGTCGAGCTTCCTCGAAAAATCGCTCAAGAAACAGGGAATGACGATCCTGACCGGCGCCGGTGTCGAGGAGTTGAAAGCAACCGCGAGCGGCGTTTCGGCGAAGATCAAGACGAAGGACGGCAAGGTTCAGGCGGGCGACTACAGCCATGCGATCGTCGCCATCGGCATCGTTCCCAACACCGAAAATATCGGCCTCGAAGCGCTCGGCGTCAAAACGACGAAGGGGCATATCGACACCGATCCCTATTGCCGCACCAATGTGAAGGGCCTGTGGGCGATCGGCGATGTCACCGCGCCGCCGTGGCTCGCGCACAAGGCCAGCCACGAAGGCGTGATCGCGGCCGAGGCGATTGCGAAGGAACTGGGCAACAAGGACGCGCACCCGCATCCGATGGATGCGAAGAACATCCCCGGCTGCACCTATTGCCACCCGCAGATCGCGAGCGTCGGGCTGACCGAGGCGAAGGCCAGGGAAGCGGGCTATGACGTCAAGGTCGGCAATTTCCCCTTCATCGGCAACGGCAAGGCGATCGCGCTTGGCGAGGTCGAAGGGTTCGTGAAGACCGTGTTCGACGCCAAGACCGGCGAACTGCTCGGCGCGCATATGGTCGGCGCCGAAGTGACCGAGATGATCCAGGGCTATACCGTCGGCAAGACCGCCGAACTGGTCGAACAGGATTTCATGCACACCGTCTATCCGCACCCGACGATCAGCGAGACGATGCACGAAGCGGTGCTCGGCGCCTATGGGCGGGCGCTGCATATCTGATCGCGCTTGAACCCGTCGATCCTTCACTATTCGCGCGGCGGCAATAGCGGGAAGGCCTTGCTCTTCCTTGCCTTTGCGGTCGTGGCTTTCGTTGTGGCCGGGTTGATGTACGACGACGCCCACGCCCCGCCGCCGCCGCCAGTGCCTCTCGCCGGCGGCTTGTGGCCCGCGCCGGCGCCACGGCGCGATCCGCTGGCACCGTTGCATATGATCGTGCTGATCGGGGCCGGATGCGGCTGCCTCTTCTATGCGGCGTTGCGGCCAGGATCGAGAACGGGCGCCTCTATTCCGATCTGCTGCACGATGCGGGTATCGGGTCGCTCGATGCGCGCGACATCACGCAGCTTCTCGTCGACCGCGCCGATCGCCTTCCGGGCGACCTCTCCGTATCGGTTGGATTGGGGGCGCGTTTCCGGCACGGACTCTATCTCGCCTATCGCACCGATCAGGGACCGGGCGTGCTGCGGTTGATGGACAATGATGTCGACGGCGGCACCGAACAATTGCGCCGCTTCGCCACCTATCTTGAGGCATGGCGAAAGCCCGCCGACGATCGGGCGAGGCAAGCCTGATCGTGGCGCAACCACCGGCGCGTTTGCGGAACAGGGCGGTCATCGTCGTGATGCTTGCTGTCGCGGTGCTGGCGCTCGGCCTGTTGACTCGCGCCGATCATGTCACGGCCCTTGACGCCGCGATCGCGCGGCATCTTACCTGGCCCGATGGCGCCGGTCCGCCGCCGCTGATTGCCTTCATGCAGGCGATAAGCTGGATCGGCGGCGGTACGCCGCGCTGGGTGCTGGTCGGCCTGATCGCGGCGGCGGTGCGCTATTGGGGCGGGCGGCGTCCGGCGCTGGCGATCGTGGCTGCGGTGTTGTTCGCCAACATCGCATCGAGCCTGCTCAAGGCCGCCTTCGATCGCCCGCGCCCCGACCTGATCGCGCATCTCGATCATGTCAGCAGCGCCTCCTACCCCAGCGGCCACGCCACCAGCGCGGCGGCGCTCTACCTGACGCTGGCACTGCTCGTGCCGCCGCGATGGCGGCGACAAGCATGGACCCTCGCGGTGCTGATGATCGGCCTCACCGGCCTCTCGCGCATCATGCTCGGCGTGCATTGGCCGAGCGATATCGTCGGCGGCACGCTGCTCGGCGCGGCTTTCGCGCTGGCGGCCGCGTGGTGGGCGCGTTCGGAGCCCGCCGGGCCGGCATGACCGCTCGACAGCGCCGTCCAAGCGGCTAGGTTGGAATGATGGCACAAGGCACGCACGACTTCGTCCCCGATCCGCGCAACGACGCGATCCTCATCAACGTCAACGGCGCGCTCGTTCCGCGCGCCGAAGCCAGCGTGTCGGTGTTCGACAGCGGCTTCATGCTTGGCGACGGAGTGTGGGAGGGGATCCGCGTTCACCGCGGCCGCATGGCGTTTCTCGACCAGCATCTCGATCGGTTGTGGGAGGGCGCAAAGGCGATCGCGATGGACATCGGGATTTCGCGCGAAGCGCTCGAACGGCGGCTCTACGACACGATCGATGCCAACCGGATGGACGCGTGCCATATCCGCCTGATGGTGACGCGGGGGATCCGCTCGACCCCCTATCAGGATCCGCGCGTGATCGTTTCGCCCGCGACGATCGTCATCATTGCCGAACATAAGGACCCACTGCCCGCGACGGTCGAAAAGGGGCTGTCGCTCTTTACCGTCCATGTCCGCCGCGGCGATCCCGCGGTGCAGGACCCGAAGCTCAATTCGCATTCCAAGCTCAACTGCATCACCGCCTGCATCCAGGCGGCGCAGGCCGGCGCCGACGAGGGGCTGATGCTCGATCCGCACGGCTTCGTCGCGACCTGCAATTCGACCCATTTCTTCATCGTCCGCAAGGGCGAGGTGTGGACGTCGACCGGCGATTATTGCCTGGGCGGGATCACGCGCGGCAACGTCATCCGCATCTGCCGCGACAACGAAATAGCGGTCCATGAACGGAATTTTTCGCTGACCGATGTCTATGGCGCCGACGAGGCGTTCGTGACCGGCACCTTTGCGGGCGTCGTTCCCGCGCACACGATCGACGGGCGCAAGCTGACCGATGGGCGCGGGCCGATGGTCGAACGCCTGCAGGGCCTCTATCGCGCGCTGATCGAGGCCGATATCGCGGCGCGGGGACGACCGTGACCGATTGCGTCCGCATCGCCATGTGGTCGGGGCCGCGAAACCTGTCGACCGCGATGATGCGCAGTTTCGGCAGCCGAGCCGACAGCTTCGTCACCGACGAACCCTTTTACGGCGCCTATCTGCGGCAAACCGGCGACCCGCAGCCGATGATGGAGCAGGTCATGGCGTCGATGGACTGCGACTGGTACAGCGTGGCGCGCACCCTGACGGGGCCGAATCCCGCCGCCACGCCGATCTGGTATCAGAAGCATATGGCGCACCATATGGTCGGCCCGATCGCGCATCACGATCTGCCCGGGCTTCGCCACGCCTTCCTGATCCGCGACCCGGCGCGCGTCGTCGCGAGCTATGCGGCCAAGCGCGTGATGGTCCGCCCCGACCATCTCGGCACTGCGCGCCAAGTCGAGTTTTTCGACCGCGAGGCCGACCGGCTCGGCCATGCGCCGCCGGTGATCGACAGCGCCGACATATTGCGCGACCCGCCGGCGATGCTGCAGAAATTGTGCGCAGCGCTCGGCATCAGATGGGACCCCGCCATGTTGCAGTGGCAACCCGGAATCCACGCCACCGACGGCATATGGGCGTCGCACTGGTATGATGCGGTTGCGGCCAGCACGGGCTTCGGTGCGCCCGACAAGGCTGCAGTGCCGCTATCGCCCGAGGCGCAGGCCGTCGCGGATGCGTGCCGCACCGACTATGCCTATCTTGCGCACCATAAAATCGCCGCCTGACACAAATTTCGCTGTCCTACAGGGGCGCCTTTTGCCATCAAGTCTGCGGGCAGCAACAGAGGGTGGACGCGCGATGCAATCCAGTGTGAAGTTCGGCAGTTTTCTGCGAGGAATCGCGATCGGTGCGGCGGCGATTTTTGCCGTTGGGACAGCATCGGCGCAGGACGTGGCGGCGCCGCAGAAGACGGTGATCACCGCGGCACGCTATCTCGACGTGCTGACCGGCAAGACCGTCGAGCATCCCGCTATCTTCGTCGGGCCAGACGGGCGCATCACTGGCATCGCCGATGCGCGCACCGTGCGCTGGGGCTCCGACGTCCGGCAGATCGACCTCGGCGACCGCACGCTGTTGCCGGGCTTCATCGACATGCACGTCCACCTGACGTCGCTCGCCGAAGTCGGCGGCTATCAGGGGCTGCGCTACACCGACAGCTTCTGGACCGTCGTCGGCGTCGCCAATGCGAAGAAGGTACTCGACGCGGGCTTTACCACCGTGCGCAATGTCGGGTCGGCCGATTTTGAGGATGTCGGGCTGAAGCAGGCGATCGAGGGCGGTTTCATTCAGGGACCGCGCATCATTCCGGCGGGGTGGGCGATCGGCGCGACCGGCGGCCATTGCGACAGCGGCGGGCTGCCGCCGTCTATGGACCGCAAGGAGGCGTCGGTGATCGACAGCCCCGAAGAGGCGCGCGCGAAGGTACGCTGGCTGCACAAATATGGCGCGCGCGTCATCAAGATCTGCGCGACCGGCGGCGTCTTTTCGCTCGGCGACAGCGTCGGCGCGCAGCAACTGACCTTCGACGAGATGAAGGCGATTGCCGACGAGGCGCATATGCTGGGGCTGAAGGTCGCGGCGCACGCGCATGGCGACGACGGGATCAAGACGGCGATCCTTGCCGGCATCGATACGATCGAACATGCCAGCCTTGCGAGCGATGCGGCGATCAAGCTCGCCATCGAACACAAGACCTGGTTCGACATGGATATCTATAACGACGATTATATCCTCGCGACCGGGACCGCCAACGGCACCGAACAGGAAAGCCTCGACAAGGAAAAGGCGATCGGCCTTGCCCAGCGCCAGACCTTCCAGCGCGCTGTGAAGGCGGGGGTGCGGATGCTGTTCGGCACCGACGCCGGCGTCTATCCGCACGGCGATAATGGCAAGCAGTTCGCAAAGATGGTCGAGTGGGGGATGACCCCGCTCCAGGCGATCCGCGCCGCGACGGTCAGCGGCGCCGAAGCGCTCGACATGACGAACGACCTCGGCGCGATCGCGGTCGGTCGCTACGCCGACATCATCGCGGTCGATGGCGACCCGCTCACCGATGTGACTCGGCTTGAGCATGTGGCCGCGGTCGTGAAGGGCGGCGTGCTGGTGAAGGGCGAATAATCCGCCCTTGGGGAAAGGGACTATACGACCAGCTTGTCGATCAGGGCTTCGCGCATCGCGGGGGTGAAATTCAGCACCGCCTCGGCATAGCTCGGAATATCGCCATGATCGCGGCGCACCGTCGCCAGCGCGGCGTCGAGATAGGCGGGATTGACCGACATCAGCGCGCGCACCGCCTCGTCCTTGATCTCGGCGCCATAGCGGGCACGGATGTGTGCGGCACCCTGCGCGATGCGTTCCTCGATCTTACCCGCCGTGTTGGTAAGCAGATAGTCGTGCATCAGGTCATCCTCGTGCACACCGACGAGCCGGTGGACGATCGCGACTGCAAAGCCGGTGCGGTCCTTGCCGGCGACGCAGTGCACCAGGCTGGGCGCGTCATATTCGGCGAGCGCCGCCAGATAGAGGCGCAGCGTCGCGACGAGCGCCGAGCGATAGGGCATGCCGGCATAGGTGTCGATCATTCGCGCCCGTGCCGTCTCGACATCGATCGCGCCGCCCGCCGCCTGAAGATGCGGTGCCAGGCCGGCGGTGACGCCGCCCGCAAACAGGACGCGCGCCGAAAAATTGTCGGAGCGGCGACAGGGATGCATTTCGCGCTCGTCGTCGCCGCGCAGGTCGATCACGGTTTCGAGGCCCAGCGCATCGACTGCGCCCAGATCCTCGTCGGTCGCCTGTTCATGGTGCGCCGAACGCCAGAGCAGGCCCTGCCGCAGCCGCCCGCCATCCTCGACCGCATAGCCGCCATAGTCACGGAAATTATGGATGCCCGAAAGCGGCAGGACGCGGTCGGCGATCATGGCTATTCTCCGGTAAAGACGGGTGCGCGCTTTTCGACGAAGGCGTTGATCGCCTCGCGGTTGTCGGCTGTTTCGTGGACGATCGCCTGATAGGCGGCGCTGAGTTCGAGGATGTCGCTCATCCGGCTGTGTTGCGCCTCGCGGAGCAGCCGCTTGGTGAGCCGCAGCGCGCGCGGCGGGTTGCACACGATGCGCTCGGCGATCGCCACCGCACGGTCGAGCAGTTCGGCATCGGGGACGACTTCGGTGACAAGCCCATAGTCCTTCGCCGTCTGCGCGTCGAAGCGGTCGCCGGTCAGGAAGAGTTCGGCCGCGCGCGGATAGCCGAGGACGCGCTGAAGCAGCCAGGCGCCGCCGTCGCCGGGAACGATGCCGACCTTGATGAAGCTGCAGGCGAACTTGGCGCTCTCCGCCGCGATACGGATGTCGCAAGTGCAGGCAAGGTCACAGCCGAGGCCGACAGCATGGCCGTTGACCGCAGCGATCATCGGGATTTCGCAATCCATCAGCGCGCGGATCACCGCCTGCACGCCGCGGCGATAATTGGCGCGGGTCGAATCAGGCTGATCGAGCACGCCGATCCCCTTGCGATCCTGCATCGACTTGAGATTGCCGCCCGCGCTGAACGCCTTGCCGCTGCCCGTAAGGATGATCGCGCTGACGCTGCGATCCTCGCCCAGCGCGCGGAGCGTGTCGACGATATCGTCGCAGTCGGCATGGGTGCCGATGGCGTTCATGCTCTCGGGCTTGATCATCGTCAGGATGGCGATCTTTCCCCGCCGCTCGACACTCAGAAATTCGCCCATCATCACGTCTCCTGTACCGCGCACAGGCTACGCCCCGCGGTCTGTTCTGGCAAGTTGCAGATGGCGTCGCCGGGCGCGGATCGGCGCCCGGTCGCCGCATCGGTTCAGCGGACCGCGCCTCCGCTGCGCAGCGCGGCGATCCGCTCGGCATCATAGCCGAGTGCGGCAAGCACCGCGTCGCCGTCGGCGCCCACCGCCGGGGCGGGACGCGGCGTGTCGGCCTTCGTCGCCGAATAGCGCGGGGCAGGGGCGGGCTGGGTGGCGCCGCCGACCGAGAGGAAGGTTTCGCGCTCGACATTGTGCGGATGCTGCGGCGCCTCTGCGAGCGAGAGGACGGGAGCAAAGCACACGTCGGTCATTTCCATCAGCGCGCACCATTCGTCGCGCGTCTTGGTCGCGAACAGCGCTGTCAGCTTGTCCTTGAGCGGTTCCCACTGCGACGGGTCCATCTGCGCATCGAAGGCGGGATCGGCGTCGAGCCCGGTCTTTTCGCGCAGCAAGGCATAGAATTGCGGCTCGATCGAGCCGATCGAGATGAACTTGCCGTCGGCGCACGCATAGGTGTCGTAGAAATGGGCGCCGGTATCGAGCATGTTGACCCCCGGCTCGTCGCGCAGCCGGCCCATGGCATAGAAGCCCCAACTCATCCCCGCCAGCAGCGCCGACCCGTCGGTCATCGCGCAGTCGATGACCTGACCTTCGCCGCTCTTCGCGGCGTGGAGCAGCGCGCTTGCCATGCCGAAGGCCAGCATCATGCCGCCGCCGCCGAAATCGCCGACGTAGTTGACCGGCGGCACCGGCTTTTCCCCCGCGCGCCCAACGGTGTGGAGGACGCCCGACAGTGCGATATAGTTGATGTCGTGTCCCGCCGCCTGCGAATAGGGGCCATATTGGCCCCAGCCGGTCATGCGTCCGTAGACGAGCCTGGGATTGTCGGCGAGCAGCACATCGGGGCCGAGCCCCAGCCGCTCCATGACGCCGGGACGATAGCCTTCGATGATGCCGTCGGCGCTCTTGCACAGATCGCGCGCGATCGCGACCGCCTCGGGATTTTTCATGTCGAGCGCGATCGAGGTGCGGTTGCGCGACAGCGGATCGCGCGGGTCCATGAAACCGCCGGGACGATCGATGCGGATCACCTCCGCACCATGGTCGGCGAGCATCATCCCGCAATAGGGGCCGGGACCGATCCCCGCAAATTCGATGATCCTGATGCCCTTGAGGGGTCCGGCCATGTCGTGTCTCCCATGCCTGCATCGTCATTGCGAGGATCCCGGACTTGATCCGGGGGACGCTGCAATCCAGGGGGGCGTAAACTCCCTGGGTTGCTTCCCCCGGCTTTCGCTGGGGGATCGCATTGACGATGATTGTCTTAGATGCGTTCGATGATGATGGCCGGTGCCATGCCGCCCGCGGCGCACATGGTGACGAGGCCATAGCGACCGCCCGAGCGTTCGAGTTCGTCGAGGGCGGTGCCGATCAGGATCGAACCGGTCGCGCCGATCGGGTGGCCGAGCGCCATCGCGCCGCCGTTGATGTTCACCTTTTCGCGATCGAGGTCGAGGTCGCGGATGAACTTTTCGGCGACCACCGAAAAGGCTTCGTTGATTTCCCAGACGTCGATGTCGTCCTTGGTCAGCCCGGCCTTTTCCAGAACCTTCTTGGCCGCCGGAACGGGGGCGTTGAGCATCAGCGTGGGATCGTCGCCAATATTGGCATAGGCGACGACGCGGGCGCGGGGCTTCAGGCCATGCTTGTCGGCATAGTCCTTGGACGTCAGCAAGATCGCGGCGGCGCCGTCGACCACGCCCGACGAGTTGCCGGCATGATGGAAATGCTGGATTTCAAGGTCGGGATAGCGGCGGTTGATCTGCTTGCGGAAGGTGAAGCCGCCGCCCATGTCAAAATCGGCGAGCGCGGCAAAGCTGGGCTTGAGCGACGCAAGGCCCTCCGCGGTGGTTTCGGGGCGCGGGAACTCTTCATGGTCCAGCGCAACGCTGCCGTCCGGGTTCAGGACGGGCACGACCGACTTGTTGAAGCGGCCTTCCTTGATCGCCCTGTCGGCGCGCTGTTGGCTGACGAGCGCGAGCGCATCGAGCGCTTCGCGGCTGATGCCTTCGATCGTCGCGATCGCGTCGCCGCAGATGCCCTGGTGCGACTGCGGGTGGATGTCGTCGAGCGCTTCGTGGCCCGATCCCATCAGGCGCGGCGGCAGTCCCGCGTTCGCCTGCTCGGCGGCAAAGGCGGTGGTGTAGCTCATCATTTCGGTGCCGCCGGCGATGACGCAGTCTTCCATTCCGCTCATCACGCTCGCCGCGGCGAAATTGACCGAGCTGATGCCGCCGCCGCAGAAGCGGTCGAGCGTCGTTCCGCTGGCCTTGGTGTCGTATCCCGCCGACAGCGCCGCCATGCGGCCAAGGTCGCCGCCCTGCTTGCCGTTCTGCGACGAGGTCGACCAGACGATATCGTCGACCGTTGCGGTGTCGAGATGATTGCGGTCGCGGATCGCGGCGAGGACGGTCGCGGCGAGATGCTGTGGGTGAAGATGCGACAGCGCGCCCTTGCCGGGCTTGCCGATCCCGCGCGGGGTGCGGACGGCGTCGATGATATAGGCTTCGGCCATGATGATGTTCCTTCCTTGAAAGTCTTGACGAGGGGCCATGCGGCCATCCCGAGGTTTACCGGGGCGCCATGCGGATGGCGCCGTCGAGGCGGACGGCCTGGCCGTTGAAATAGGTGTTGCGGATCATTTCCGTCGCCAGGCTGGCATATTCCTCGGCCTTGCCGAGCCGCTTGGGGAAGGGGACCGACGCTTCGAGGCTTTCCTTGACCTTGGGGTTCATATTGCCGAGCAACGGCGTACCGAACACGCCGGGCATGATCGAATTGACCCGGATGCCGAGGTCCATCAGATCGCGCGCCATCGGCAGGACGAGGCCGTTTACCCCGGCCTTGGCCGACCCGTAGATGACCTGACCGATCTGCGCGTCCTGCGCCGCGACCGAGGCGGTGAAGATGATTGCGCCACGTTCGCCGTCTTCCAGTTCGGGCAATGTCGCCATGCCTTCGGCCGCGATCGATCCGATCCGGTAGCTGGCGGTCAATATGCCCGCGACGCCATATTCATAATCGGCGGTCGGGGTCCGGCGAAATTTGCCCGTTTCCTTGTCATAGGCGAGCGTCTTGCCGCGGCGCGACGTCATCGCGCAGTGGACCGCGATGCGTTCCTGACCATGAGCGGCGCGCGCCTTGGCAAAGCCGTCGAGAACCGACTGTTCGTCGGTGATATCGACATGGACGAACAGGCAGCCGATCGAATGCGCCACCTCTTCGCCCAGCGCGTCGTTGATATCGAAGATCGCGACCTTCACGCCTGCGGCGGCAAGCGCTTCGGCGGTTGCGCGGCCAAGACCGGACGCGCCGCCCGTGACGACGGCCGCGGTCGAGGAATCGAGTTTCATGGGGAGGCTCCTCAGGCTGGAATCTGGTTGAAGGGGACGCCCTTGTCGGGGCGATGGTCTTGCGGCAGGCCGAGGATGCGCTCGGCGATGGTGTTGAGCAGCGTTTCGTCCGATCCGCCGGCGATGCGGCCGGTCGGCGCGTTGATCCAGCTCGATGCCCAATCGTCCTTGGGCGAGGCATGCTCGTCGAAGTGGAAGCCGCCGACGCCCTGCAGGTCGATCGCGAGTTCGGACAGCTTCTGGCGCGAGCGAACCGCAACCAGCTTGTTGAGCGAGCCTTCGGGCCCCGGCGTCATACCCGCCTGCATCATCAATCGTGCGCGGACATTGATCGAATCGAGTCCCGAACGCATCGCATAGTTGCGGGCGATCTGCTGCCGGATGCGGCCATCCTCGATCGCCGGTCGGCCATTGATCATCAGGTCTTTCGCCAGATCGACGAACAGGTCGAGGTGCGGGCCGAATCCGGCGCTGTCGGTCGCGACATAGCGTTCGATCATCAGGGTCGCGAGCGCGACCGAGAAGCCGCCGCCGACCGGAGACATGCGGTGGTCGTCGCTGATCTTCACATCATCGAAGAAGACTTCGTTGACGTGACTGTCGCCGCCGGCGAGTTTGATCGGGCGCACGGTGACGCCGGGCGCCTTCATGTCGACCCAGAAATAGGTAAGGCCCTTGTGCTTGGCGACGGTCGGGTCGGTGCGCACGACGATGACGCCATAGTCGCTATATTGCGCCCAGCTCGTCCAGACTTTCTGGCCGTTAATCTTCCATCCGTTGCCATCGGTTTCGGCGCGCGTGCGCAGGCCGGCAAGATCGGTGCCGCCCGATGGTTCGGAGAAGAGCTGGCACCAGATTTCTTCGCCCTGCAGCGCCTTGAGCACGCGCTCCTTCACGAAATCGCGGTCAGAGCCGAACTGCATCAGCACCGGCACCGGCATGCCGAGCGAGATGCCGAAATAGACGTTCGGGAAGCCGTGCTTCATCTCCTCGGCTTCGAAGGTGATCTTCTCGATATGGCCAAGGCCCTGTCCGCCGAGGTCGGTAGGCCAGTTGATGCCCGCGAAGCCCGCATCGAATTTCGCCTTTTGATAGCGGCGTCCGAGCGCGAGATCCTCTTCGACGCTCAGGCCCTTGCGGGCCGCCTTGCCGAACGTGGGCGCGACGGATTCGCACCAGGCTGCGGCCTTCGCGCGATAGGCTTCGAGATCGCTCATGCTGCTTCTCCTGCCAGGCGGTCGACCAATATATCTTCCCAGAACAGGCTGCTTCCCTGTTCAAGCGCCAGCGTGCGGGCGCGGCGCATATGAAGGTGCAGGCCGATTTCCCAGGTCACGCCGATGCCGCCGTGGATCTGCACGCAATCGCGCGCCGCGGTGTCATAGGCTTCGGTCGCCGAAAGCCGCGCCGCGGCGGCCGCCGTCACGAAGTCGCTCTGCCCCTCGCGCGAGGCCGCGTGGATGCAATTGGCGCGCGCGAGTTCGACGAGGCCGTAGAGTTCGGCGATGCGGTGCTTGATCGACTGGAAGGCGCCGATCGGTTGCCCGAACGCCTTGCGCGTCACGGCATAGTCGCGCGCGATTTCCATCAGCGCCTCGGCTCCGCCCGTCTGTTCGTGCGCGGTGATGACGGCCTGCAATGCCAGAATGTGCAGCGCCGCCGCGCGCGCGGCGCTTCCGCTGACGAGCGTCTCGGCGGGCGTATCGGCAAAATGCAGGTCGGCGAGGCAGCGGCTGTTGTCGAAGCTGTCGATCGCCGTCTTTTCGACCTTGGCAAGATCGACCAACGCGAGGACCGGCATACCCGGGCCATTGGCGAAGACAATGGCGACGTCGGCATGTAATGCGCCCGAAACGCCGTCCTTCACCCCATCGAGGCGATCATTGGTCAGCGTGACCTTGGGATGGGCGGGCAGGGCGTCAGGCCCCGATGCAATCGCGACCGCCCCGATGACGTCACCGCTTGCCAGTCCAGGTAGCCAGCGCTGTTTCTGATCATCGCTGCCGTTTAGCTCGATCGCTTTTGCCGCACCGAAATTCGAGGTCAGAAAGGGTGCGCCGCTGAGCGTGCGACCCGCCTGGTGCGCAATCAGCCCGAGTTCGACGAGGCCCAGCGCCAGGCCGCCATAGGCTTCCGGCAAGGCCAGCGCGGTCCAGCCTTGTTCTTTCGCGGTGGCCCAGAAGGCTTCGTGATAGCGCCCGCTTGTCTGGAGCAGCGGGAGCAGATCGTCCTTGTGCACGCGCGCTTCCAATATGCGGCGCGATTCGGTGGCGATCGCCTGTTGTCCTTCGTCGTGCAAAATCGACATCGGTCCGAGTCCTCTACCCTTTATGTTTTCACCCATCATCCGGACGTTAACGTAAACGTCAAGTCGTTTTGACGCTACGGCTGGAGGATCGGGCGGCAAAGCGCAACTGACAGGGGCATCAGGTGCGTCCGGCCTTCCAGTCGCGGCGGATCTTCTTGGCAAGGCTCCATTTGTGGACCTCGGTCGGACCGTCGTAGATGCGGAAGGCGCGCACCTCGCGGAACACCTGTTCGACGATCGTGCGATCGGTGACGCCGGTCCCGCCCATCACCTGAACGCAGCGGTCGGCGATCCGCATCAGCGCTTCGGAGACCGCAACCTTTGCCATCGAGCTTTCGACCGTGCCGAGCGATCCGGTGTCGAGAACGCCGGCGCACCAGTCGATCATCAGTTCGGCCTGCTTCAGATCGATCATATTCTCGGCGAGCATGAAGCCGACGCCTTCATGCTCGATCAGCGGCTTGCCAAAGGCTTCACGCCGGTTGGCATAGTCGGTCGCGATTTCGTGCGCGCGAATGCAGCAGCCGAGCCAACGCATGCAGTGTGACAGCCGGGCGGGGGACAGGCGGACCTGCGCGTAGCGAAAGCCTTCGCCGGCCTCACCCAGCATCTGGTCGGCGGGGATACGCAGATTGTCGATGGTCAGCGTCGCGTGCCCGCCAGGCATCGAACTGTCGATCGTGTTCGGAATCTCGTCGATGCGGATCGCCGGATCGGGCAGGTCGACGAGGAACATGCATGCGCCTTCTTCGGCCTTCGCCATGACGATGCCGACGCGCGCGCCCTCCGCGCCGGTGATGAAGGTCTTGCGGCCGTTCACGACCCAATGATTGCCGTCGGGGCGGCAGGTCGTTTTCATCATCGACGGATCGGACCCCGCACCGCCGTCTTCGGCGGGTTCGGTCATGAAAAAGGCCGATCGGACGCGGCCCTCGACCATCGGCTTGAGGAACCGTTCCTTGAGCTCGGGGCTGCCTTCCTTGCCGAGCAGATACATATTGCCTTCGTCGGGCGCCATCGTGTTGCAGGCGAGCGGACCGAGCGGCGACAGACCTGACTTTATGAGGACGACCGCCGTCTCGCGCTGATTGAGGTGGCTGCCGTCGGACAGGATGTGCGGCGTCAGCACGCCCGCCGCGCGGGCATGGTCGCGCATTTCCATCACCAGCTCGTCGGTCGGTGCGCCATGATGGTCGCGGCGCGGGTCTTTCTCATAGGGGACCACCGTCTCGCGGACGAAGGCCTCGACCTTGGCTGCGATCGCCAGCGCCCGATCCGATATGCCTTGGTGCGTCGCCGCCATTCCGATTCCCTTCGCTGTCTAACTATATCGTCTCTCAACCCGACGTTGACGTAAGCGTCAAGTTAATTCAAGGGAGAAGCAACGGTGCCGTAACGGCAGAGACAGAAGGGAAGGATGGACCATGGCTTTCAAGACGCGCATCACCGAAATGCTGGGTATCGAGCATCCGATCGTGCAGGGCGGCATGCAGAGCGTCGGCTATGCCGAACTGGCGAGCGCTGTGTCGAACGCCGGCGGCCTTGGTATCATAACCGCGCTGACCCAGCCGAGCCCCGATGCACTGCGTGAGGAAATCGAACGCTGCCGGTCGATGACCGCCAAACCCTTTGGCGTGAACATGACCGTGTTCCCGACGATCAACGCGCCCGATTACAAGGCCTATGCGCAGGCGATCATCGACGGCGGCGTCAAGATCGTCGAAACGGCGGGCACCCAAGCGGTGCGCGAGATTTGGGAAATGCTCAAGCCCCATGGCGTCACCATCCTGCACAAATGCACCGCCGTGCGTCATGCGCTGTCGGCCGAAAAGGCGGGCTGCGATATCATTTCGATCGACGGCTTCGAATGTGCAGGCCATCCCGGCGAGGACGATATTCCGGGGCTGATCCTGATCCCGGCCGCCGCCGACAAGGTGAAGATCCCGATGCTGGCCTCGGGCGGCTTCGGCGACGGTCGCGGGCTGGTCGCAGCGCTGTCGCTCGGTGCCGAAGGCATCAACATGGGGACGCGCTTCTGCGCGACCAAGGAAGCGCCGATCCACGACAATGTGAAGCAGGCCTATGTCGATAATGACGAGCGCGGCAGCTTCCTGATCTTCCGCAGCCTCAAGAACACCGCGCGCGTCGGCAAGAGCGCAGTGTCGGAGGAGGTGGTGCGCCGCCTTGCGCAGCCCGATGCGACCTTTGCCGACGTCGCCGAACTGGTCAACGGCAAGGCCGGCCGCGAACTCCTCGAAACGGGAGATCTGACGAAGGGGGTATTCTGGGCCGGGATGGTCCAGGGCCTTATCCATGATATTCCGAGCTGCCAGGAATTGATCGACCGCATCATAGCCGAGGCGGAGGCTGTCCTCGATCAGCGACTGGCCGGGTTTCGCGCCTGAACGGCCTTCCCAAAGAAATGCCCCGCCGGTGGGACGCCGGCAGGGCAGTTGGGGGAGGTGATCTGGGTGGCAACTGGTGCAGGGTTGCCGTGAACGCAGGTTCGATCACCGGAACCTGCCATCCGCTTTTGGCAAGGGTGCGGTTCCCCGACTTTGACTTGCATCAACAAGCGAAAATAATCATGCCCGACCGGTCGCCGCCGCGGCACCGGACGAAAGAGATTTTCACGGCATGAGCATCGTTCATTATCAGGGCTTCGCAGGAACCCGCCTCGAAGCGGACGTCATCGGATCGGATAATGACCCGGCGGTGCTGCTGCTTCACGGTGCGGGCCAGACGCGCGCGATCTGGTCGAATGTCGCCGACGCGCTCGAACAGGCCGGCCGCCGCGTCATCAGCCTCGACCTTCGGGGACATGGCGGAAGCGAGTGGCCCGAGGATGGGCGCTATGACTTCGATGCGTTGGTCGGCGATCTGCGCGCGGTGCTGGCACAGCTCGGCACGCGGCCGGTCGTCGTCGCCTCGACCCTCGGAGGATGGATCGCCGCTGCCGCGCTCGAACGCGACGCGGCGGTGCTCGCCTCGGGGCTGGTGCTCGTCGACCTGCCGGTCAGTGACGATGTAACGATGGCGCAGCGCATCGGTGACCGCCTGCGCGAAGCGGCCAACCGGGCGCCTGGTCAGGCGGCATGGGACGCCCGGCTGTTCGAAGCCTTCGACGCCGCTACCGTGACCGAGCGGCTTTCGGGGATCGCCCCCAATATAGCCTTGCCGACGCTCTATGTCCGCGGCGCGATGAGCGAACTTGTCTCGCGCGCCTCGGCGGCGGCGTTCGTCGGCCAGCTCCCCGATGGCGAACTGGTCGAGGTGGAGGACGCCGCGCTGGTCGTCACCGAAGACCGGATCGATGCGCTCGGCGCGCATCTGATCGACTTTCTCGAGCGCCGCGCACCGCGCGGCTGGCCCGAATATCGCGCTGGGTCCGATGCGCGGACCTTTCGCGACGCACTCGGCTGTTTCGCGACCGGCGTCACCGTCGTCACAGCCATCGATGCGGCGGGCCAGCCGATCGGCCTCACCGCCAACAGCTTCACCTCGGTATCGCTCGACCCGCCGCTCCTCCTCGTTTGCATCGCCAACAATGCCGGCAGCGCGGCGGTGCTGCGCGAAGCGGAGCATTTCGCGGTCAATGTGCTCCAGATCGGCCAGCAGCCGACGTCGAATCGCTTTGCGGGCAAGGGCGAGGACCGCTTCGCGGCAACCGGGTGGGAGATCGGCGAGTTCGGTACGCCGGTGCTGTCGGGATCGCTCAGCAGTTTCGAATGCGCGCGCGAGGCAGTGCATCCGGGCGGCGATCATTTCATTCTTGTCGGCCGCGTCCTGAAAGCGATCTTCGAACCGCGCCGCGATCCCTTGCTCTACTTCCGCGGCAAATATCGCAAGCTGCACTTCGCCTGAGGTAAGGCGCCAATTTCGGCGGTTATGGTGAGCCCTGCTGGGTTCGAACCAGCGACCTACTGATTAAAAGTCAGTTGCTCTACCGACTGAGCTAAGGGCCCATCGCGGACCGCGCGGGGGCGGTGTGCGAAAGCGAGCCGTCGCCCTAGTGCGCCGAAGCGCCGTGGTCAACCGGCTTTGCCCGCGAAAGACGCGCGGCGAGTTGGCGGACGCTTTGGCCGCTGAGCGGATGGCGCCAGGCGGGTGCGATCATGCGGAGCGGGCCGAGCACGAAATCGCGCACGGTCATTGCCGCGTGCGGCACGGTGAGCGCCGCATCGCTCCATGCGCCCTCCGACCACAGCAATATGTCGAGGTCGAGCGTGCGTGCGCCCCAGCGCTGGCCGCGCCGCCGTCCGAAAGCAGCTTCGATGGCTTTCAGCCGATCGAGCATCTCGGGCGGGCTGAGCGGCGAGGCGACGAGCGCGACGGCATTGGCGTAGCGGCGGCGCGAAGGGCCGATCGGCGCACTCGCGACGATCGGGCTCGCATCGACGGGTTCGATATCGTCGCTTTCGAGCGCGGCGAGTGCTGCGAGCAACACGCGCCGCGGATCACCGAAACGGACGTGGCGGCGGTTCGAACCAAGGCCGATGGCATAGAGGGGGAGGGGCGTTGCGCTGGTCATGCCCATGCGCCTATCGCAGCGGGGTGAAGATTGACAGCCCCTTGCCCGGTACCGAGCCGCCGCGCGATTGCCGACGTTGCCCGCGCCTTGTCGGGTTGCGTGCCGCCTGTCGCGTTGAGCATCCCGATTGGTGGAATGCCCCCGTCTATGCTTTCGGCGACCCCGATGCGTGGCTTGCCATCGCCGGGCTCGCGCCGGGAAAGCACGGCGCCAACCGCACCGGGCGGCCGTTTACCGGAGATTATGCGGGCGACCTGTTGTTCGAAACGCTCGCCGCCTTCGGGCTCAGCCGCGGCGTCTATGACGGGCAGATCGACGACGGGCTGCGCCTGGACGGAACGATCATCGTCAACAGCGTCAAATGCCTGCCGCCGCAGAACAAGCCGACGCCCGCCGAAATCGCCGCCTGCCGACCCTATTTCGAGGGACAGCTCGCGGCGCTGCCACAGGTCAGGGTGCTGATCGCACTCGGCCGAATTGCGCATGACGCGGCGGTTCGCGCTGCGGGCGGACGGCTCGCCGCCTATCGGTTTGCGCATGGCGCGGTGCATCGCCTGCCCGACGGGCGCCATCTGGTCGATAGCTATCACTGCTCGCGCTACAACACGAACACCGGGCGACTGACGCCGGCGATGTTCGCCGACGTCTTTCGCACCGCCGTCGCATTGCGCGATCAGACCAGTGGGCGGAATTCGTCGACGACGGCGCGGTAAAGCTGGCGCTTGAACGGGACGATCAGCCGTTCGAGCTCGTCGAGTTCGGCCCAGCGCCAGGCGCGAAATTCCTGATGCTGGGTCGCGATATCGACATCGCTATCCTCGCCCATGAAGCGCATCAGGAACCACGACTGGCGCTGACCGCGATATTTCCCGCCCCACATCTTGCCCATCAGATGGTCGGGCAGGTCGTAGAAATGCTCGGTCTTGCTGCGCGCGATGATATCGACCAGTCCGGCATGGACGCCGGTTTCCTCGCTGAGTTCGCGGATTGCGGCATCTTCGGCATCCTCGCCGGGATCGATGCCACCTTGCGGCATCTGCCACGCGTCCTCGGCCGAATCGAGTCGCTGGCCGACAAAGACACGGCCATGACGATTGGCGAGCATCACCCCGGCGCAGGGGCGATAGGGAAGGGCGCTGGCGTCGATCATGCGGTCGCTTCGGCGACGATCGCCTTGAGGACGGTCAGATTGCCGCGGATGTCGTCCTTGGCACTCGGGATGCCCTGCGCCAGACAGATATAGCCGTGGATGGTGCCCGCGGCCTCGCGGTAGGTCGTCGGCACCCCGGCGGCGATCAGCTTGCCGGCATAAGCGCGGCCCTGATCGCGCAGGGGATCGAGCCCCGCGGTCACAAGCAGGGTCGGCGGCAGGCCGGCGGCGTCGAAATCGATCGGCGATGCGCGGCGATCGGCGGGATCGGCGGCATAATGATCGCCGAACCAGGTCATGCCGCCTTCGGTGAGCAGATAGCCATCCTTGAAATCGCGATAGCTTTGCCAGTCCTGATGCGTCGTGACCGCCGGATAGATCGGATGGATCGCGACCACCGGCTTCGCGGCTGGCGTATCGCGCAGCGCGAGCGCGGTCGCGATGGTCAGATTGCCGCCCGCGCTGTCGCCCGACAGGACCAGCCCGGTGCAAGGAATATTGTCGGCGACCCAGCGCGTCGCCGCTTCGCAATCCTCGGGCGCCGCAGGGAAGGGGTGTTCGGGTGCGAGGCGATAGTCGACGGCGATCACCGGCATGTCGAGCTGACGCGCCGCTTCGGCGCAATAGGGATCGTGCGTGTCGAGATCGCCGATCACCCAGCCGCCGCCATGGTAGAAGACCATGACCGGGCCGGGCTCGCGATCGGGACGGTTGTCATAGATGCGGATCGGAATCTCACCGGCGGGTCCGGGAATGGTGCGATCCTCGACCTTCGCGATCGCGCCGCGCGGCACGTCGGCCATCTGGCCCATCACGCGCATCATCTCGCGCCCCGCCTCGGGCGGCATCTCTTCCATCTTGGGGCCTTCCTGGGCGTTGAGGAAGGCAAGAAAGGCCGCCACATCGGGGCGAACATAAGGAGTCGTGCCGTCGGTCATCCGTCATATCCCTTTGCTATGTTGTTGCCGCTGCTATTCGCCATCGGGTGGCATAATTCAATGGCAATTGGAAACTGATTGCGGCAGGCGCGCGCCGATCCGCTTTGCAGCGCACAAATTTTTCTGAATTGCGGGCGGCGTAAGACGGGCCTAGGCCCATTCCGGTAATTCGCAGGACTCTAAAGGCAGAACAGAAAATGGCGACAGTGGTCGAGGACCGGGCCGAAGATCGGCAGTCCCCCCTTTCCGACGCAGTGGTGGTTCGTTTCGCGGGCGACAGCGGCGACGGGATGCAGCTGACCGGTGGTCAGTTCACGCTTTCGACGGCGCTCGCGGGCAATGACCTGGCGACTTTCCCTGATTTTCCGGCCGAAATCCGCGCGCCGCAGGGCACGCTGTTCGGTGTTTCGGCGTTCCAGATCAATTTCGGGTCGAGCGAGATCACGACCGCGGGCGACGCCCCCGACGTGCTCGTCGCGATGAACCCCGCGGCGCTCAAGACCAATGTCGGCGTACTCAAGCTGGGCGGCCTGATCATCGCCGACGAAGGCGAATTCAACGACCGCAATCTCGCCAAGGCGAAATATGACGCCAACCCGCTCGAGGATGGCAGCCTTGCGAAATGGCAGCTTCTGAAGCTCAACATCAGTCAGGCGACGATGGATGCGGTCAAGCCGTTCGGGCTCGGCAACAAGGAAGCGCTGCGCTGCAAGAATATGTGGACGCTCGGCCTTGCGCTGTGGATGTTCGACCGCGACCGCCAGCCGCTGATCGAGTGGCTGAAGGCGAAATTCGCCAAGGATCCCAATCTTGCCGAAGCGAATATCGCGGCGCTCAATGCGGGCCATGCCTATGGCGAAACCGCCGAACTCGCGGGACCGCTCAAGCAGCATCATGTCGCGCCGGCGCCCGCCGAACCCGGCCTCTATCGTACGCTGACCGGCGCCGAGGGCATCGCGCTCGGCCTTGTCGCCGGGGCGCAGCTTGCGCATCTGCCGATGTTCTTCGGCGGCTATCCGATCACGCCCGCATCGGCAATCCTCCACCATCTGTCGCGGCTCAAGGAATATGACGTCACGACCTTTCAGGCCGAGGATGAAATCGCCGCCATCTGTTCGGCAATCGGTGCGAGCTACGCAGGGTCGCTGGGCGTCACCAGCTCGTCGGGACCGGGTATCGCGCTGAAGGGCGAGGCAATGGGCCTCGCGATCATGACCGAACTGCCGCTCGTCATCGTCAATTCGCAGCGTGGCGGCCCGTCGACGGGCCTGCCGACCAAGACCGAACAGTCGGATCTCTATCAGGCTGTCTATGGCCGCAACGGCGATGCGCCGATGCCGGTGATCGCCGCGCGCTCGCCTGGTGACGCGTTCGAATGCGCGATCGAGGCGTGCCGGATCGCGGTCCAATATATGACGCCGGTGATGTTGCTGACCGACGGCTATATCGCCAACGCGGCCGAGCCGTGGAAAGTCCCCGACCTGACCGCCTATGAAGCCTTCCCGGTCGAATTTCTGACCCAGGTACCGGAAGGCGGCTTCAAACCCTATGGCCGCGACGAAAAGCTCGCGCGCCCGTGGGTGAAGCCGGGTACGCCCGACCTGTTGCACCGGATCGGCGGGATCGAGAAAGAGATCGACACCGGTCACATCAATTATGCGCCCGAAAATCACCAGGCGATGACCGACATTCGCAAGGCGAAGATCGACGGGGTCAAGGTTCCCGACCAGATCGTCGAACTCGGCGCCGAGGGCGGCAAGCTTGCGATCGTCGGCTGGGGATCGACCTATGGCCCGATCCATCAGGCGGTGCGCCGCAAGCGCGCCGAAGGGAAGGACGTCAGCCAGATTCACCTACGCCATATCTGGCCGCTCCCCGCCAATCTGGGCGAATTGCTCAAAAGCTATGACAAGGTGATCGTGCCCGAAATGAACACGGGCCAGCTCAAGACGGTGCTGCGCGACCAGTATCTGGTCGATGCCAAGCCGCTCAACAAGGTGTCGGGCCAGCCCTTCCGGATTGCCGAAATCGAAGCTGCCATCGAGGAGGCGCTCCAGTGAACGAGATGACGACCATCGCCCGCACGACGACGCTCAAGGATTGGGAAACCGATCAGGAAGTGCGCTGGTGCCCCGGCTGCGGCGACTATGCGATCCTGAAGGCGG
Organism: Sphingopyxis sp. GC21; assembly: GCF_025727575.1. NCBI lineage: Bacteria > Pseudomonadati > Pseudomonadota > Alphaproteobacteria > Sphingomonadales > Sphingopyxidaceae > Sphingopyxis > Sphingopyxis sp. GC21. The sequence continues at coordinate 1,216,494 of NZ_CP095845.1, forward strand.
TGCAGCGCACCCTGCCCGAAATTGGCGCAGTGCCCGAAAGCACCGTGTTCATCAGCGGGATCGGCTGCTCGTCGCGCTTTCCCTATTATGTCGAAAGCTACGGCTTCCATACGATCCATGGCCGTGCGCCGGCGTTCGCGACGGGGCTGAAGCTTGCCAATCCCGAACTCGACGTGTGGATCGTCACCGGCGACGGCGATGGTCTGTCGATCGGCGGCAATCACACGATGCACCTCATCCGGCGGAACCTCGATTGCCAGATCATGCTGTTCAACAACGAGATTTACGGGCTGACCAAGGGCCAATATTCGCCCACCAGCCGCGTCGGCACCAACAGCCCGTCGACCCCGTTCGGCTCGGTCGACCGCCCGGCGCAGCCCTGCGCCTTCGCACTCGGCGCGGGCGCCCGCTTCGTTGCGCGCGGCTTCGATGTGTCGAAGGAACTGCCGAATGTTCTGAAAGCGGCCCATGCGCACAAGGGCGCGGCCTTTATCGAAATCTTCCAGAACTGCATCGTCTATAACAAGGACGTGTTCCAGGATTTCGCCGCGCCGAAGGGCGCTGAAGACCGCCAGCTCTGGCTCCAGAACGGGGAACCGATGCTGTTTGCCAAGGGCGCGAAGGGCATCGCGCTCGATCAGGAGGCGCTGACGCTCAAGGTCGTCGATGTCGTCGATGGCGACTGGCAGGCAGCGGGCGTGATCGTCCACGACGTCACCAACCGCAGCGTCGCGCACATGCTCGTGGAAATGCGCTTCGGCGAATTCCCGATGGCGCTCGGTGTCCTCTACGACGATCCGCGTCCGACTTTCGAAGCCGACGTATGGCGCCAGAACAAGGCGGCGGCTGAGGGCAAGAAGGCCGATCTGCAGAGCCTGCTCAAGAAAGGGCAGACCTGGACGGTCAGCGAAGGCGGGCCCGATCTCTGATCGCTTGCGGTCGATGCGCGCGTCGGCTTTATAGGGGCGCATGGACAATCTGACCCACAGCCTCGTCGGCGCGGTTCTTGGGCAAATGGGGCTCAAGAAAAAGACCGCGCTGGCGATGCCGACGCTGATCCTCGCCGCGAACCTGCCCGACATCGATGCAAGCTGCGCCTTTTATGGCGTCGAATCGCTCGCGATGCGCCGCGGGATCACCCATGGGCCGATCGCGCTGCTTTTGCTGCCGGTCCTGCTCTGGGCGGCGATGATCGCCTTCGACCGCTGGCAGACGCGGCGGGGAACGCGGCCCGCTACAAGGCCGCCCTTGCATCGCGGCTGGTTGCTCGCGCTCGCCTATATCGGGTGCCTCAGCCACCCGGCGCTCGACTGGCTCAACAACTATGGCGTGCGGCTGCTCGAACCGTTCAGCCACCGTTGGTTCTATGGCGATACGCTGTTCATCATCGACCTGTGGATATGGCTGGCGCTCGGCCTGTCGGTCTGGCTGTCGCTGCGACGCGAACGGCGCGGGGCGCCTGACTGGCGACGTCCGGCTTGGATCGGTTTCACTGCCGTTTGCGCTTATATCTTCGCCAACGGTGTCATGACGGGGCAGGCCGAGGCGCAGGCGGCCGACCTGCTGCGCCGGAGCGGACAAGGCGGCGCGCTGGTCGTCGCGAGCCCGCCGCCGATCGCCTTCTGGCGGCGCGATATCTTTTGGCGCGGGGGCGGGCGCTATGGCAGCGGCGCCTATGCGCTGGGGCAGGGGAGCACGGTGGAGCCGGGGGTTCCGTCGGGCATGGACGACATGCGCCTCCGCGCGTGGTTGAAGTCCGATCCGCCCGCGCGCGCCTTCCTTTTCTGGGCACGGATGCCGGTCGCGACGCGCGACGGCGATGCGATCGTCCTGCACGATCAGCGCTATATGCAGCCGCTGGCGCGCGACCAGTTCACGGTGCGCGTGACCGCACCCGATACCGCCAGCTATCCCTGATGGCGCCGCCGACGATCCTGTGGTTTCGCCGCGATCTGCGGCTCGCCGATCAGGCGGCGCTTGTCGCTGCGGCGACGTCGGGTCCGGTCATTCCCGTCTATATTCTCGACGACGAAACGCCGCGGCACCGCGCGATGGGCGGCGCGTCGCGTTGGTGGCTGCATCACAGCCTCGCGCGACTCGACGAAAGCCTGCGCGCGCGCGGTTCGCGGTTGATCCTGCGGCGCGGCAAGTGCGAGGACGAACTGGCGAAGATTGCCGAGGAGAGCGGGGCCGGCGCCGTGCATTGCCTCCGTCATTACGAGCCGTGGTGGCGCAATGCCGAGCGCGCGGTCGCGAAGCGCCTCGATCTCGTTTGTCACGACGGCAATTACCTCGCGCCGCCGGGATCGGTGAAGACTGGCAGCGGCGGCCTCTATAAAATCTACACCCCCTTCTGGCGCGCGCTGCGCGATCATATGCCGCCGCCTGCGCCCGTGGATGCCCCCGAAGGCCTCGATGCGCCCGACCGCTGGCCGGCGTCGGACCGACTCGACGATTGGGAACTGCTGCCGTCACGCCCCAATTGGGCGACGGGGTTCGAAGGCGAATGGACGCCGGGCGAACCGGGCGCGCACGCGCGGCTCGGCGCGTTCGCGGGCATCGCGGCACGCTATGATGAGCAGCGGAACCTGCCCGCGATCGAAGGCAGTTCGCGCCTGTCGCCGCATCTTCACTTCGGCGAGATTTCGCCCACCGCGATCTGGCATGCCGTTGCAGACGCAGGGGGATCGGTCGATGTGTTCTTGGCCGAGATCGGGTGGCGCGACTATGCGCAGACGGTGATCTTGCAATATCCCGATTACGGCGCCCGCAGTGCCCGCGAAGCCTTCGATACCGCGCTGTCCTGGCGGAGCGGCGAGGAGGCCGACGCCGATTTCGCCGCCTGGCAACAGGGACGCACGGGCTATCCGATCGTCGATGCCGGCATACGGCAGCTCTGGGCAACCGGCTGGATGCACAATCGCGTCCGCATGATCGCCGCGAGTTTCCTCATCAAGCATCTGCTCATCGACTGGCGGCGCGGCGAACAATGGTTTTGGGATACGCTGGTCGATGCCGATTACGCGTCCAATGCGGTGAATTGGCAGTGGGTCGCGGGGTCGGGTGTCGACTCGAACATGTTTCCGCGCATCATGGCACCGCTTACCCAGTCGGAGAAATTCGATGCCGCCGCCTATATCCGCCAATGGGTGCCCGAACTGGCCGATATCGGCGATGCCGCAATCCACGATCCCGATGAATTCGGTCGCCGTCCGCGAAGCTATCCCCCGAAAATCATTGGGCATCGCGAAGCCCGCGCGCGGGCGCTGGCGGCTTATGACGTCATGAAGGCCGACGACAACTGATTGTCATGGCGCAGGTTTTGCGGCAGGGAATGCTAATGAACACCCATGTCAGCCCCCGTCGCGGCAAAGCGCTTCTTCGCGCCGACAGGGCTTTTCGGTCGGGTGGTTTCATCGCGCGCCTCGTCGGCCGCGCCCCGTCGGCGCTGTTTCATCGCCTGCTCGACCGCATCGATGCGGGGCTGGGCAAGGGGACGCTGGAGGGACATCTGCCCGACGGCAGCGTGCGCATCCTGGGCGGACGGGGCAAGGGGCCGACCGCGATCGTTCATCTGAAAAGCTGGTCGGCGCTGGTGCGGCTCGCGATGTCGGGATCGGTCGGTTGGTACCGGGCCTGGGATCTGGGCGAATGGAGTTCGCCCGATCCGGTCCCGCTGTTCGATCTGTTCATGCGCAATGGCGAAACGCTGGGCAATGTCGCGCGCTCGCGCGGGCCGCTGCACTGGATCAATCGCGCCGCCCATATCGTCAATCGCAACAGCCGCCGCGGTTCGAAGCGCAATATTCTGGCGCATTATGATCTGGGCAATGATTTCTACCGGCTGTGGCTCGACAGCGGACTTAATTATTCGAGTGCCTTGTTCACCGACCTTAGCATGACGCTGGAAGAGGCGCAGGAGGTCAAGGTCGATGCGATCCTCGACAGGCTCGACCTGCGGTCGGGGACGCGGCTGCTCGAAATCGGCTGCGGCTGGGGCGCACTCGCCGAACGCGCGGTCGAGCGCCACGATGTTCTCTACACCGGTATCACCCTGTCGCCGTCGCAGGCGGAGGTGGCCGAGGCGCGATTGCAGGCGGTTGATCTTTCGGGGCGTTCGCGTGTCGAAATCTGCGATTATCGGGACGCCAAGGGCCCCTATGACGCGATTGCGAGCGTCGAAATGGTCGAGGCGGTGGGGCAGGCCTATTGGCCGGCCTATCTCGACGCGATCGCGCGGCTGCTCCGCCCCGGCGGCAAGGCGGCGATCCAGTATATCGCGATCAACGACGCGCTGTTCGAACGCTATGCGGCGAGCAGCGACTTCATTCAGGCCTATATTTTCCCCGGCGGTTGCCTGATTTCCGAAAGTCGCTTCCGGGCCTTGGCCGAAGCGCGCGGGCTGGCATGGGGCAATGTGCGCCACTTCGGCGGCGGCTATGCCGAGACGCTGCGCCAGTGGCGCGAACGTTTCGACGAGGCGGTGTCGGCGGGGCAACTCCCGTCGGGCTTTGACGAACGCTTCATCCGTCTGTGGCGCTATTATCTGCAATATTGCGAAGGCGGCTTTCGCGGCGGCGGGATCGACGTCGCGCAGGTCACGCTGGAAAAGATCGACGGATAGTCGACTGTAATCGAGAAGAGGGAGAGGGGAATGCGACGACGATTGGCCGCCTTGCTATTGCCCGTGGCGCTGGCCGGCCTTGCCGGAACAGCCGCGACACAGACCACCGACGCCATGCCAAAGGATCAGAATGTGCTGTTTTGGAGCCAGGATCAACGCGACGCCGCTTTCCGTACGATGGAATCGGTGCCCAAGGTCGTCGTGCACACCATTGCGGCGGGCGGCCCGGTCTATCCGCTGCCCGAAGGACAGCCGCTCGATGTCGGGGTCGACATCGACGCGCATATGGCGCGCCAGCGCAATGCGGGGCTGATCATCGTTCAGGACGGCAAGATCCGGCTCGAAAAATATGCGCTCGGCTATGGCCCTGCAGGGCGCTGGACGAGCTTTTCGGTCGCGAAGAGCTTTACCTCGACGCTCGTCGGCGCGGCGGTGAAGGACGGCTATATCAAGAGCCTCGACGACAAGGTGACGCAATATATCCCTGGACTTCGCGGTTCGGCCTATGACGACGTCAGCGTGCGCCAGCTTCTCACGATGACCTCGGGCGTGCGCTGGAATGAGGATTATACCGATCCCAAATCGGACGTGGCGCAGTTCAATCTGCAAAAGCCCATCGCGGGCGAGGATATTACCGTCAGCTATATGAAGACCTTGCCGCGCGAGGCGCCCGCGGGGTCGAAATGGGTCTACAAGACCGGCGAGACCAATTTGATCGGCGTCCTCGTGTCGAGTGCGACGGGCAAGACGCTGTCGGCCTATCTGTCCGAAAAGATATGGAAGCCGTTCGGCATGGATCAGGACGCCGTCTGGATGCTCGGCCCGACGGGGCACGAGATCAGCGGTTGCTGCGTATCGGCCAGCCTGCGCGATTATGCCCGTTTCGGTCTGTTCATTCTCGGCGGCGGCGTGGCTGGTGGGGAGAAAGTTCTGCCCGATGACTGGCTCGCCGCCGCGACGACCAAGCAGGCCGCGATCGATCAGCCGGGACGTGGCTATGGTTATCAATGGTGGACCAACGACGACGGCAGCTTCGCCGCGCAGGGCATCTTCGGGCAGGGCATCTTCATCGACCCCAAACGACGGCTGGTCATCGCATCGAACGGCAACTGGCCGACCGCGACCGACCCCGAAGGCGTGGGCGCGGCGCGCGAGGCCTTTTACAAGGCGGTGCAGGCTGCGGTCGACCGGGAAAGCAGCCGCTGATTTTTTGATGCGTCTAGCGCCACAGTGCCGTTCAGACGACCGGCGTAGCGGTAGCGCGCTGAGCGAGCCAGGCGGCTACAACCGGGATCAGGACGCCCAGCGCCATCACCCACCAGGCATCAGCCAAGGTGATCGAACGATAGATGGCTGCGCCCAGAATCGCTCCGGCAACAACCCAGCCGGCGCCCGTGCCGTCCGAAATGCGCATCGCGAGCCAGCTTCCGGCGAAGGTGCCGACGAACCAGCCGACGAGCAACGCAATTGTCGCGCCGAGCGGGATCAGGATTTCGCCGGTGTCGAGGTCATAGACTTCGGGAGCGAATTCGCCGCCCGCATATTGGGCGATCCACAACAGGCCGAAGGCAACCGCAATGCCGATAACCGCCGCGACCGCGGAACGTAGAATATTGCCGCCCATTTTCATGCCCTTGCTTCTCGAAACGCTTGAGAGCGCGTGATAGCCCGGGAAAGCAAATATCGCGTTAAGCCTCTGCCATCACCTTCGGCAGCGCGTGATAGGCGGTGCTGTCGAAGCCATCGACCATCATCCGGGCGACGAATTCGCCGACGACTGCCGGATCCTTGATGCTCTGCGGGTCTTCGCCGGGATAGGCGCGTGCGCGCATCTGGGTGCGCGTGCCGCCGGGGTCGAGAATTGCGGTGCGGACGTTCGAGATATTGCGCATTTCGGCGCCATAGCTCGACACCAGCACCTCAAACGCCGCCTTCGACGCGGCGTAGGCGCCCCAATAGGCGCGCGGCGTTCGTGCAACGCCGGTCGATAGCGCGACGAGGCGCCCTGCGGGCGCGCGGCGCAGCAGCGGATCGAAATTGGCGATCAGCGCCTGCTGCGCGACAAGATTGAGCGTCAGCAGCTTGTTGAATTCCTTGCTGTCGATCGCGCCAACCGGGGTCAGCGTGCCGAGCATCGCGGCATTGAGCACGAGCATGTCGAGTTGCTGCCACCGTTCGGCGATCGCGCTCGCCAGCCGGGCGATGCTGTCGCCGTCGGTCAGGTCGAGCGGCGCAATGGTCGCGCTGCCGCCCGCATCGTGGACGCGGTCTTCCAGTTCCTCGAGCCCGCCCGCGGTGCGGGCGGTGATCACGACATGCGCGCCGCGCCGGGCGAGCGATTCGGCGATCGCAGCGCCGATGCCGCGGCTCGCGCCGGTGACGAGCGCCGTCTGTCCCGCCAGTTCTTCAGAATTCATCGTCATTTCGTCAGACAACCCGTTCGGCAAGCAGCGAAAACTGATCTTCCAGGCTGTTCTCGTCGAAATCGGTCAGCGTGGTCGGATAATCGCCCGTGAAGCAGGCGTCGCAATATTGCGGACAATCATCGGTGCGCCGCGCCTCGCCCAGCGCGCGGTACAGGCCGTCGATGGTCAGGAAGGACAGGCTGTCGGCATTAATGAAATTGGCCATCTGGCCGACCGTCATCTGCGCCGCGAGCAGCTTGGCGCGTTCGGGCGTATCGACGCCGTAGAAGCAGCTATGCGACGTCGGCGGGCTGGCGATGCGCATATGCACTTCGGCGGCCCCCGCGTCGCGCATCATCTGCACGATCTTGAGGCTGGTCGTGCCGCGCACGATCGAATCGTCGATCAGCACGATCCGCTTGCCGGCGATCAGCGCGCGATTGGCATTGTGCTTCAGCTTGACGCCGAGATGGCGAACCTTGTCGCCCGGCTGAATGAAGGTACGGCCGACATAGTGCGAACGGATGATACCGAGCTCGAAGGGAATGCCCGATTCCTGCGCATAGCCGATCGCCGCGGGGGTTCCCGAATCGGGGACCGGGATGACGAGATCGGCATCGACCGGATTTTCGCGCGCCAGTTCGGCGCCGATCGCCTTGCGCACCGAATAGACGCTGGTGCCGTCGACGATCGAATCGGGGCGCGAGAAATAGACATATTCGAAGATGCACGGCCGCGCCGCACGATCGGCGAAGGGGCGGTGCGACGAAAGCTGGCCGTCGCGGATGATGACGAGTTCGCCGGGATCGACCGAGCGGACGAATTCGGCCCCGACGACGTCGAGCGCTACAGTTTCGGACGCGAGGATGTACGCATCGCCCAGCTTGCCGATGACCAGCGGACGAATGCCGAGCGGATCGCGGCAGCCGATCATGCCTTCCGCGGTCAGGCAGATCAGCGAATAGGCGCCCTCGACCTGTTTCAGCGCGTCGATGAAGCGATCGAGCAGGGTGCGATAGTTGGACGTGGCGACGAGGTGGATGATGACCTCGGTATCGCTCGTCGACTGAAAGATCGATCCGCGGCGCACCAATATCTTGCGCAGCGCCATCGCGTTGGAAATATTGCCGTTATGCGCGACTGCAAAGCCGCCGGTGGCCAGGTCGGCGAACAGCGGCTGGACATTGCGCAGCGCCGTCTCGCCGGTGGTTGAGTAGCGGACATGGCCGATCGCCGACGCGCCCGCGAGCTGGCGGATGATGTCGTCGCGGTCGAAATTGCCCGCAACATGCCCCATCGCGCGGTGGGTATGGAAATCCTTGCCATCGAAGGCGGTGATGCCCGCGGCTTCCTGACCGCGGTGCTGCAGGGCGTGAAGCCCCAGCGCCGCGACCGCAGCGGCACTTTCGGCGCCGTGAATACCAAAGACGCCGCACTCCTCGCGGAGCTTGTCGTCGTCAAAAGGATGGGTCGTCAGCATGTCAATCCAGGGGCAGGGGGCTGGGACTGCCGCGCATATAGGAGTGCCGAACCCAAATGTCGCCCCCCATATTTGACCTTTTGATGTCAACCGGACCCGCGCGGGGGGTGACAGCCGCTCTCGACCTGCTCTAAGGCGCGGACCATGGATGCTTCGCGCGACACCACCGACCGTTTCCTGCCGCGTTTCGACGCCGCCGGGCTGGTGACCGCCATCGTGACCGACGTCGACAGCGGCGTGCTGCTGATGGTCGCGCATATGAATGCCGACGCGATCGCGCTGACGCAGGAGACGGGGCAGGCGCATTTCTGGTCGCGGTCGCGGGCCGCGCTGTGGCGCAAAGGCGAAACCTCGGGCAACGGACTGGCGGTCGTCGAAATGCGCGTCGATTGTGATCAGGATGCGCTGCTCTTGCGCGTGAAGCCCGCCGGTCCGGCCTGTCACACAGGTCGCCGATCCTGCTTTTATCGCCGGATCGAGCGGGACGGCAGCCTGACCTTCCTCGATACCGATGCCTAGCCCACGCGTCGCGGGCCTACTCGTCGCGGTTCTGCTGCTCGTCGGCGGCTGCGACCGGGCGAAGCGCGAGGGCGCCGATGCTGCGATCGATACACGCAATCCGTTGGAAATCGCCGCGCGCGAACGCGGAGTGGTACGCGCCGATGCAAGCGATCCGACCGGCCTGTTCGAACGCACGCACGAGCTTGGCCGCGATGCGATGTGCGTTGTCCCCGATGGCGCCGGGCAGTGGCGCTTTGCGGTGAGCGCGTCGTTCGGTCCCGGCCTGTCGTGCAATGCGCGCGGCACCATCGTCCGCGACGGGGATGACTGGCGGATGCGCTTCGCCGGGGTCGAGGGATGCGAGGCACTTGTCCACGAAGAGGAAGACGAACTGCGCCTGCCCGGACGCCTGCCGTCGCAATGCGACAGCCTGTGCCCGTCGCGCGCGTCGCTCTCGGGCCTGCGCCTGCCGCGCGCGAGCTGGTCGGCGGACGATGCAAAGGGCTTGCAGTTGCGCGATGGACGCGGCAATATGGTCCGGCCTTGCGGATCGCCGTAAGCGGCGCTTTTCCTTATCTCCGACGGCCTTGACGTTCACGTCAACGGAAACTAGTCTTTCGGGATGACCGAAGAATACGGCCACGCCCATATCGACACGCCCGATCATCTGGGGCGCGAGCAATATAGCATCACCGATCTGTCGACCGAATTCGGCGTCACCGCGCGCGCGCTTCGGTTCTACGAGGACGAAGGGCTGATCAGCCCCTCGCGCAAGGGGCTGTCGCGTATCTATTCGAAACGCGACCGCGCCCGGCTGGCCTGGATTCTGCGTGCCAAGCGCACCGGATTTAGCCTGGCCGACATTCGCGAGATGATCGACCTTTACGACGTCGGCGATGGCCGCAAGCTCCAGCGCCAGGTCACGGTCGAAAAATGCGAGGAGCGCATCGCGCTGCTCCAGCGTCAGCGCGATGACATCGACAGCGCCGTCGAGGAACTGACACGTTTCATCGATATGGTGAAAAAGGTCGACGCTGGCGAAAAAGTCGGCTGAGCTTCGGCAACCAGAACCTCCCCGGGCAAGTTTGATTGCCAACACCTGATTTATCGGAAAGATTTCGCATGCCTGTCTACCGCGCCCCGATCCAAGATACGCTGTTCCAGCTCAACGATGTCCTCGGCATCGATCGCTACGCCGACCTGCCGGGCTTCGCCAATGCGTCGCCCGATATGGTCGAGGCGGTGCTAACCGAGGCCGGCAAATTCTGCGAAGAGGTGCTGTTCCCGATCAACCGATCGGGCGACCTCGAAGGCTGCACGCGTCATGAAGACGGTTCGGTCACCACGCCCGAGGGGTTCAAGGAAGCGTATAAGGCCTATTGCGAGGCGGGCTGGACGCTGCTCAACCAGCCCGAAGAATTCGGCGGCCAGGGATTGCCCCATGTCCTAGGCTTTCCGGTCGAGGAATATCGCATGGCGGCGAACCAGGCCTTTGCCATGTATCCGGGGCTGACGCAGGCGGCGGTCTCGGCGTTGCTGGTCAAGGGGTCGGACGAGCAGAAGAGGCTCTATGTCCCCAAGATGGTGTCGGGCGAATGGGGCGGCACGATGAACCTGACCGAACCGCAGTGCGGCACCGATCTTGGCCTGATCCGTACCCGCGCGGTGCCGAACGGCGACGGCAGCTATTCGATCACGGGGACGAAGATTTTCATCTCGTCGGGTGAGCATGACCTCACCGACAATATTATCCATCTCGTGCTGGCAAAGACCCCTGACGCACCCGACAGCGTCAAGGGAATTTCGCTGTTCATCGTCCCCAAATATCTGGTGAACGACGACGGTTCGCTCGGTGAGCGCAACACGCTGTCGTGCGGGTCGATCGAGCACAAGATGGGCATCCACGCCAATGCGACCTGCGTCATGAACTATGACGGCGCAAAAGGCTGGATGGTTGGCGAGGAGAACAAGGGCCTTGCCGCGATGTTCGTGATGATGAACGCCGCGCGGCTCGGCGTCGGCATACAGGGGTTGGGTCAGGCCGACATAGCCTATCAGAATGCCGTCCAATATGCGCAGGACCGCCGGCAGGGCCGGGCGCTGACCGGGCCGCAGGATCCCGCCCAGAAGGCCGACCCGCTGTTCGTCCATCCAGACGTGCGCCGCATGCTGATGGATGCCAAGGCGGTGGTTGAGGGGCTGCGCGGCCTGTGTCTCTGGGGCGCGCTGCAGGTCGATCTGGCGCATGGCGCCGCGTCCGAAGAGGAGCGGCAGCAGGCCGACGATCTCGTCAGCCTGCTGACCCCGGTGATCAAGGGCTATGGCACCGACAAGGGCTATGACGTCGCGACCAACGCGCAGCAGGTGTTCGGCGGCCACGGTTACATCGAAGAGCAGGGCATGAGCCAATATGTCCGCGATGCCCGCATCACGATGATCTACGAAGGCGCCAACGGCATACAGGCGATGGACCTCGTCGGCCGCAAGCTCGCGCAGAATGGCGGCCGTGCCATCCAGGCCTTTTTCGCGATCGTCGACGCCGAATGTGCGGCGGCGAAGGACAAGCCGGCCTTCGCCGATTTTGCGGGGCAACTCGAAAAGGCCAATGGCGAACTCAAGGCCGCGACGATGTGGTTCATGGCCAATGGCATGACCAACCCCAATAATGTCGGCGCGGGCGCGCATCATTACATGCACATCATGGGTATCGTCGCGCTGGGCCTCATGTGGCTGCGCATGGCCGAAGCGGCACAGAAGGCGCTCGACGAAGGGCGCGGGAACAAGGCGTTCCTCGAAGCCAAGCTTGTTACCGCGCGTCATTTCGGCGAACGCTTCATCCCCGATGCGGGCGCGTTGCGCCGCAAGATCGAGGCCGGCAGCGAAGCGATGATGGCGCTGACGCCCGATCAATTCTTCGCCGCCTGACGTGCAGGCTCGCAACCATCGCCGCCGCCCGTGCGTGTAGGCGGCGATGAGCGAGGATGCGCTGACCCCGATCGTTGAGGAAGGCCGCAATTGCTGGCGGATCGAACGCGCCAACAAGGCGCGGATGATCGTCGATGCGGCCGACTATTACGCGCTGCTCGTCCGGCTGATGGAGCGCGCGAAAGAGCGCATCCTGCTGATCGGCTGGGATTTCGACCCGCGGATTGCCCTGACGCCCGACGATGCGGGCAAGGGCGAATCGCTGGGGCATTTTCTGCTGCGTCTGGCCCATGCGAAACCCGACCGCGATATCGACATTCTTCGCTGGAATTTCGGCGGTCTGAAACAGTTTCTCATGCCGCGCATCGTCTCGATGGTGCTGCGCTGGAAGGTGACGCGCTCGATCAGCTTCCGGCTCGACAGCGCGCACCCCACTGGATGCAGCCACCACCAGAAGGTCGCGGTGTTCGACGATCATCTGGCGGTGTGCGGCGGTATCGACGTGTCCTCGTCGCGCTGGGATACGCGGGGCCACCGCGACGGTGATCCGCGGCGCACCAATCCCGACGGCCAGCCCTATATGCCGTGGCACGATTCGACGATGATCCTGGCCGGGCCGGTGGGCGAAGCGCTTGCCGATCTGGGCAACGAACGCTGGCAGCGCGCAACGAACAAGCAATTGCGCGACGTAAAGGGCGACGGCGAAAACTGGCCCGAAAATCTCGAACCCGATTTTACGAACGTCGATGTCGCAATATCGCGCACGCGCGCCGAATATGACGGCTATCCCGAAATTCGCGAGATTGAGCAGCTCTATCTCGACATGATCGCCGCGGCGAAGCGCTTCATCTATTTCGAAAATCAATATTTTACCTCGGCCAAGATCGCAGCGGCGATTGCTGAGCGGCTGGACGAGGACGATCCGCCCGAAGTCGTCATGGTGATGCCGCGTACCGCCGACGGTTGGCTCGAACAGATGGCGATGGACGCGGCGCGCGTGAAGCTGGTGCGCGCGATCGCCAAGGCGCGGCACGGCGACCGCCTGCGCGTATATGTCCCGCACACCGCGGGCGGCGATCCGATCTATGTTCATGCAAAGACTGCGGTCGTCGACGATCGCCTGCTGCGTATCGGATCGTCGAACATGAACAATCGATCGCTGGGGCTCGACAGCGAATGCGATGTGACGATCGATGCCGCTTTGCCCGCGAACCGCGGCGTGGAGCCGACGATCCGGGCGCTGCGCGAATCGCTGATTGGCGAGCATCTGGACGTCGATCCGGCCGATGTCGGCCGCCTTTATGAAACAACGGGGTCGCTCATCGATGCCATCGAGGCGCTGCGCGGGCCGGGCCGCTCGCTCGCGTTGCTCGACCTCGTCGAGCCCGGACCGTTCGACGATTATATCGCCGAGCATGAACTGCTCGATCCCGAAAATCCCGACGCGATGTTCGAAGGGATCGCCGAGCGCGGGCTGCGCCGCAACTGGCACCGCGGCAAAGCCTGGATGAAGCGTCACCGCCCGTTCCGGCGGAGATGATAGCGCGGCGTCAGTCCGCCAGCGACAGGATATGCCGCGCCTGTTTGAGGTGCGGGGCATCGACCATTTTGCCGTCCACCTGAAGCACCCCCGAGCCCGGATTGGCGGCGAAGGCATCGACGATCGCCTGCGCACGCTGAACCTCGTCAGCCGACGGCGTGAAGGCGGCGTTGATCGGCGCGACCTGCGATGGGTGGATCGCCATCATGCCGGTAAAGCCATCGCGCCGCGCGCGCGCCGCATAGGCGGCAAGGCCCGCCTCGTCCTTGATCGCAGGAAACACCGTATCGATCGCAGCGACGCCCGCACCATGCGCGGCGAACAATGTCAGCGCGCGGGCGATCTGATAGGGTTCGGTGTAGCGCCCGTCGGCCTCGCGGCTCGTCGCCGCGCCGATGGCGGCGGGCAGATCCTCGGCGCCCCAAGTGAGGCCGACCAGCCGGGCCTTCGCCTCGCGATAGCCACCCAGCGTGAAGATCGCTGCCGGGGTTTCGGTCGCGATCGGGAGCACCGGCGGCAGCGACGCATCGGCGGCCCCCTCGCTACGAAGGATCGTATCGAGCTGAGCGATGCTCGGCGCGCCTTCGGCCTTGGGCAGCATGATCGCATCGGGGCGCCCGCCGACAATGGCAGCAACGTCGGCGGCGGTCATATGCCCGTCGAGCGGATTGACACGGACCAGCGTGAACACCTCGCGCGTTCCGGCGAGATAGGCGGCAACCGCTTCGCGCGCAGCCTCCTTGTTGGCGGGCGACACCGAATCTTCGAGGTCGAGGATGATCGCATCGGCGCCCGACGCCGCTGCTTTCGCAAAGCGTTCGGCACGGTCGCCGGGGACAAAGAGAAGGGATCGGAGGCGCATCAGACGTTCTTCCTGTTGATCAGCGCTGACCGTTCGCACTGGCAGACGATTTCGTCGCGCTGGTTGATGCAGCGATGGAGGAATGTCACGATACCCGCATTCGGTCGCGATTTCGATTCCTTGAGGCCGATCACCTCGCTCGTCGCGCGCAGCGTGTCGCCGATGAAGACCGGCTTGGGCATCACCAATTTATCATAGCCGAGGTTGGCGACGAGCGTGCCGAGCGTCGTGTCGCCGACCGACAGCCCGACCATCAGGCTGAAGGTGAAGGTGCCGTTGACGAGGATCTGCCCGAATTCCGATGCTTTTGCAGCCTCGATGTCGAGATGCAGCGGCTGCGGATTGTGCGTCATCGTCGTGAACAGCAGATTGTCCGTCTCGGTCACGGTGCGGCGGATCTCGTGCACGATCGCATCGCCGATCTGCCATTCGTCGAAAAACTTGCCTGCCATCGTCAGTCCCTCAAATGCAATTTCATGCCGACATGACTCTGCACGAAGCCGAGCCGGGCGTAGAAGCGGTGCGCGGCAGTCCGTGTCGCCGACGATGTGAGTTGGACGAGTTTGCAATCGCGCGCGCGGCACTGTTCCACCGCCCACAAGATCATCTGCTCGCCCAGCCTTTGGCCGCGCAGGTCGGCGGCAATGCGCACCGCCTCGATCAAGCCGCGCCAGCTTCCGATAAAGGAAAGCCCCGGGAGGAAACTGAGTTGCATCGTCCCGATAACGCGGCCATCGAGTTCCGCTGCAATCAGCCGCTGGTTCGGGTCGGCGTCGATTGCATCGAACGCGGCAAGGTAACGCGGGTCCGAGGGATCGGCCTCACGCGCCGGCGGAATCGTGTCCTCCGCAAGCATGCCGAGGATGGCAGGAAGATCCGCCGCCGTCGCATCGCGAAGGATCAGGCCGCTCACTCGGCGGCCTCGATCTTCGCGAGCAGTGCCTCGACCTGCACCTGCGCCCCGGCCGCAGCGTTGAGTTCGGCAACGATGCCGTCGAACGGCGCGGTCAGGCTATGCTCCATCTTCATCGCTTCGAGCGTCAGCAGCTTCTGACCCTTGGTCACCTTGTCGCCCGCGGCGACGTCGACCGCTATGATCTTGCCGGGCATCGGCGACAGGATCGCCCCGTCGCCCGCTGCGCCGCCGGCACCGCCCGCGGCGCGCCAAGGCGTAAGCTGCCACACCGCGCCGCTTTCGGCGACGAGCATGGCGGGGGCGGGCTCCTCGGCGCCGGGGCCGTGCAGCGTCACATCGACGCGCTTGCCGTCGAGCAGAAAGGGCGCGATGCGCACATCGGGCGCGTTGAGACGGAAACCCGACTGCAGCGAGCGGGGAACCATCGCCATCGCGGCATTGGTCAGCGCCTGATCCGAGGGCATCGGCTCGGCCGTCATGCTGTCGCCATCGCGGCCGATCAGCCCGGTATCGACCGTGCCTGCGACGAAATCGGGGTGATTGAGGGCGGCAATCAGGAAGGCCGAATTGGTCTTCACCGGCCAGATCGCGCTGTCCTCCAGCATTTCGGCCAGCATTTCACGGGCTTCGCTACGATCGTCGCCGTAAGCGATGACTTTGGCGATCATCGGATCGTAGAAGGGCGACACCTCCGCACCTTCGTAGACGCCGGTGTCGATGCGGCCGAGATGTTCGGGAAGCTGGAACAGTTCGAGCGTGCCGATGCTGGGCAGGAAACCCCTGGCCGGGTCTTCGGCATAGAGCCGTGCTTCCATCGCCCAACCGTTGATCGCGAGCTTGTCCTGTGCCAGCGGGATCGGTTCGCCCGACGCGACACGGAGCTGCCATTCGACCAGATCGACCCCGGTAATCTCTTCGGTTACCGGATGCTCGACCTGCAGGCGCGTGTTCATTTCCATGAACCAGATGCGGTCGGCGCGCAGGCCTTCGCTGGCGTCCGCGATGAATTCGATCGTCCCCGCACCGACGTAGTCGACGGCCTTTGCGGCGCGCACTGCGGCGGCGCACAGCTCGGCGCGCGTCGCTTCGTCCATGCCCGGGGCCGGGGCTTCCTCGATCACCTTCTGGTGGCGGCGCTGGAGCGAGCAGTCGCGCTCGAACAGATGGACGACATTGCCGTGCGTATCGCCGAACACCTGCACCTCGATATGGCGCGGGGTGAGGATATATTTCTCGATCAGCACATGATCATTGCCGAACGACGCCGCCGCCTCGCGCTGGCACGAGGCGAGCGCATCGGCGAAGTCCGCCGCAGCATCGACCTTGCGCATCCCCTTGCCGCCGCCGCCGGCGACGGCCTTGATCAGGACGGGATAGCCGATCTGCGCGGCCTGTTCGGCGAGGAAGGTCGGATCCTGATTTTCGCCCATATAGCCCGGCGTCACGGGCACGCCCGCCTCGGCCATCAGCTTCTTGGCGGCGTCTTTCAGGCCCATCGCGGTAATCGACGAAGGCTTCGGCCCTACCCAGACGAGTCCGGCATCGGCGACCGCCTGTGCGAACTCGGCGTTCTCCGAGAGGAAGCCGTAACCGGGATGGATCGCCTCGGCGCCGGTCGCTTTCGCGGCGGCGATGATCTTCTCGCCTATCAGATAGGATTCGCGCGCCGGCGACGGCCCGATATGCACGGCCTCGTCGGCCTCGCGTACATGCAAAGCCTTGGCGTCAGCGTCCGAATAGACCGCAACGGTCCGGATGCCCATTTCGCGCGCGGTGCGGATGATACGGCAGGCGATTTCGCCGCGATTGGCGATGAGGAGGGATTTGATCAAAGCCGGTCCTCCCCGAAACGGGGAGGGGGACCATCCGCGGGATGGTGGAGGGGCACAGGCGATTTGCCTTGCCGTTCTTTGATCTTCATCGCCCGTTCCTTGCAAACGTCTACTATCCGCGCCATCGCGCTCTCCAGACTCGTCATGATCACCGTTGCCGGCACGCGCAGCGTAGCGACATGCTGCGACTTCAGGAAATCCGATCGGGCGGCGTCACTCCGCGCCGCCTTCTCGCCGTCATGGGCCCGCCCATCAACCTCGATCGCCAGGCGCACCGCCGGACAATAGAAGTCCAGAATATAAATACCCGCTGGATGCTGGCGCCGAAACTTGAAGCCACCGGGTCGTTCCCGCAAAACCCGCCAGAGCATCCGTTCGGGAAGGCTCATCTCGCTGCGCAGTTTGCGGGCACGTTTCAGCGTGTCTCGGGGGCCAGTGATCACCGGGAGTGCCCCTCCACCATCCTGCGGATGGTCCCCCTCCCCGTGTCGGGGAGGATCACTATGATCCGTCGGCCCATCATCACATCCTGAACACGCCGAAGCCGCGGTCTTCAACCGGGGCGTTCAGCGTTGCAGCAAAGGCCAGCCCCAGCACATCGCGCGTCTGCGCGGGGTCGATGATGCCATCGTCCCACAGGCGCGCGGTGGCGTGATAGGGATTGCCTTCGTCCTCATATTTCTGGCGGATCGGTGCCTTGAAGGCTTCGGCCTCTTCGGGCGTCCATTTGTCGGCGTCGCGGTGGACCGTCGCCAGCACCGACGCCGCCTGTTCGCCGCCCATCACGCTGATCCGACTGTTGGGCCAGCTAAACAGGAAGCGCGGGCTATAGGCCCGCCCGCACATGCCGTAATTGCCCGCACCGAAGCTGCCGCCGATCAGCACCGTGATCTTGGGTACGGTCGCGGTCGCGACGGCCGTCACCAGCTTCGCGCCATGCTTGGCGATCCCCTCGGCCTCGTACTTCCCACCGACCATGAAGCCCGAGATATTCTGGAGGAAGAGCAGGGGGATGCGCCGCTGCTGCGCCAGCTCGATGAAATGCGCGCCCTTGACTGCGCTCTCGCTGAATAGCACGCCATTGTTGGCGAGGATCGCGACCGGAATGCCCCAGATATGCGCGAAGCCGCAGACGAGCGTGGTGCCGTAATTCGCCTTGAACTCGTGGAACTCGCTGGCATCGACGATGCGCGCAATTACCTCGTGCACATCATAGGGCGCGCGGACATCCTCGGGGATGATGCCGTAGAGCTCTTCGGCATCATATTTGGGCGGACGCGGGTCTTTCATCGCGACGTCGAAGCCATCGTCGGCCCCGAAGGTCGACACGATATCGCGCACGATGGTCAGCGCATGTTCGTCATTCTCGGCCAGATGATCGACCACGCCCGACTTCTTCGCGTGCAGGTCGCCGCCGCCCAGATCCTCGGCGCTGATCTCTTCGCCCGTCGCGGCCTTCACCAGCGGCGGGCCGGCGAGGAAGATCGTACCCTGGTTGCGCACGATCACCGTCTCGTCGGACATCGCGGGAACATAAGCACCGCCCGCGGTGCAGCTGCCCATCACGCAGGCGATCTGTGGGATGCGTTTCGCCGACATATTCGCCTGGTTGAAGAAGATGCGCCCGAAATGGTCGCGGTCGGGAAAGACCTGATCCTGATGCGGCAGGTTCGCGCCGCCGCTGTCGACAAGGTAGATGCAGGGCAGGCGGTTCGCCTCGGCAATCTCCTGCGCGCGAAGATGTTTCTTCACCGTCATCGGATAGTAGGTGCCGCCCTTCACCGTGGCGTCGTTGCACACGATCATCGTCTGCTTGCCCGACACACGGCCGATGCCGGCGATCATCCCGGCGCCCGGAACCTCGCCCTCATACATATCGCCCGCCGCGAGCTGGCCGATCTCGAGGAAGGGCGAACCCGGATCGAGCAGCCGCTCGACGCGCTCGCGCGGCAGCAGCTTGCCGCGGCTGGTATGCCGCTCGCGCGACTTTTCGTTGCCGCCGAGCGCCGCTTCGGCGACGCGGGCATAGAGCGCGTCGCGCAGGCCGCGGTTGTGCGCGGCGCGTGCCTGGGTCTGCGGATCGTCGGGATTATATTGCGTCGAAAGGACGGGGGCGCTCACGGTTCACTCTCTCCCTGAAACTGTCTGCGCCCTAGCCGGTCGCTCGTCGATTGGAAAGCACCGCAGGCCGAAAATGGTTGGTATTGAAACGGGATTGTCACAGGCGTATCGCCGTCCGACACCCCCCAGAAAGCAAGGCAACGCCATGAAAAAGACCGTCCTCGCCATCCTCCTGTCCACCGCGACGATCGTCGCCGGGCCGATCGCCTGCACCAGCGCCAACGGCGACAAGGCTGCTTACACGCTCGGCACCGACCTTGGCATCAGCAAGGAAGCGATGGACACCAGCGTCAAGCCGGGCGACGATTTTTACGCCTATGCGAACGGCAATTGGCAAAAGGCGACCCAGATCCCCGCCGACCGCTCGTCGATCGGCGCCTTCTACACCGCCTTCCTTGAAACAGAGAAGCGGACACGCGAACTCGTCGATGCGATCGTCAAGAGCGGCGGCGATGCGGGCACTGACGACGGCCGCATTGCTGCCTTCTACAACGCCTATATGAACACCAAGGCGATCGACGCCGCCGGGATGAAACCGGTCGAGGCCGATCTGGCGCGCTTCGACACCATTGCCGACAAGGCGGCGCTGTCGACCATCCTGGGCGAACAGACGCGCGCCGACGTCGATCCGCTCAACGCCACCGACTTCAACACCGAGAATCTCTTCGGCATCTTCGTTTCGCAGGGACTGGCGACGCCGGGCGAGGTTATTCCCTATATGCTGCAGGGCGGGCTCGGTCTTCCCGAGCGCGAATATTATCTGTCGGCCGACCCGAAGATGGCGAGCATCCGTGACGCCTACAAAGCCTATATCGCCAAGCTGCTGACTCAGGCGGGGATCGCCGATGCCGATGCAAAGGCGCAGCGTATCTTCGATCTCGAAACGAAGATCGCCCGCGCGCATGCGACGCGCGAGGAGAGTGAGGATTTCACCAAATCGGCCGATGTCTGGACCAAGGCCGACTTTGCCAAAAAGGCACCCGGGATCGACTGGGACGCCTATTTTGCCGCTGCCGGGCTCGACAAGGCGGCGAAGTTCGGCGCCTATCATGCGCGGGCGATCACGGGCCTGTCGGCGCTCGTCGCATCGCAGCCGCTCGAGGCGTGGAAGGACTGGCTCGTCTTCCATCAGATCAACAGTCATACCGATGTGCTGCCCACCGCGCTCGATGACGCGCATTTCGCCTTTTACGGCACCACCCTCTCGGGCACGCCGCAGCAGCGCAGCCGAGACAAGCGCGCGCTCGACGCGCTCAACACCAATCTCGGCGATGCGGTCGGCCGCGTCTATGCCGAGAAATATTTCCCGGCGTCGGCCAAGGCCGAAGTCGGTGACATGGTGAAGGGGATCAAGGCCGCCTTTGCGAAGCGCGTCAATACGATCGACTGGATGGCGCCCGAAACGAAGAAGGAAGCGATCAAGAAGGTCGAAACCATCGTCGTCGGCGTCGGCTATCCCGAAAACTGGCGCGACTATGGCAGCTACACGATCAGCGCCGACGACGCCTATGCGAACGAAGTCGCCGGCGAGAAGGCCGAATATGCGCACCAGCTCGCCAAGATCGGCAAGCCCTTCGACAAGGGCGAATGGTGGATGACCCCGCAGACGGTCAACGCCGTCAATCTGCCGGTGCAGAATGCGCTGAATTTCCCCGCCGCGATCCTGCAGCCGCCCTTCTTCGACGCCAAGGCCGATCCCGCCTATAATTATGGGGCGATCGGCGCCGTCATCGGCCACGAAATCAGCCACAGCTTCGACAATAATGGCGCCGCCTTCGATTCGACCGGCGCGCTGCGCAACTGGTGGACGGCCGAGGATCTCAAGAAGTTCGAGGCGGCGGGGGCGGCGCTGGCCGCGCAATATGACAGCTACAAGCCGTTCCCCGATCTTGCGGTCAACGGCAAGCTGACGCTGGGAGAGAATATCGCCGACGTC
Organism: Sphingopyxis sp. GC21; assembly: GCF_025727575.1. NCBI lineage: Bacteria > Pseudomonadati > Pseudomonadota > Alphaproteobacteria > Sphingomonadales > Sphingopyxidaceae > Sphingopyxis > Sphingopyxis sp. GC21. The sequence continues at coordinate 1,237,636 of NZ_CP095845.1, forward strand.
GCGGGCCTGCAGGCGGCTTATGACGCCTATCGCGCTTCGCTGAACGGCAAGGAAGCGCCGGTGATCGACGGCTTCACGGGCGATCAGCGTTTCTTCATCGCCTATGCGCAGACCTGGGCCACCAAGATGCGTGACGAGGCGCTGCGCGCGCGGATCGCGACCGACGGCCATGCGCCGGGTAACTACCGCGCACTCACCGTCCGCAACCTCGACGCGTGGTACAAGGCGTTCAACGTTCAGCCGACCGACAAGCTGTATCTCGCCCCCGATCAGCGCGTCCGCGTCTGGGGGTGATGTCCGCTTCTCCTCGTCGCGAGGAGCGGAGCGACGAAGCAATCTCCAGTCATCGGCCCGAGGTTAACTCGGGACGCTGGAGATTGCTTCGCTGCGCTCGCGAAGACGCTATTTTTCTGATGCCTGCGGCGCCCCCGGCTTTTCCTTGAGGATCAAGTACCGGTAAACGCCGACGCAGTTGATGCACAGCAGCGCGATATTCTGCCAGCCGATGCCTTCGCTGTCGCTTTGCAGAAAGCCCCACGCGACGAGCGCGATGCTGCTGGTCACGAAAATGACGAAGGCCCAGCCGGTCGGGCGCCGCCCGAGATTGAGCGATACGATCAGCGCCGCGAGCGTTCCGGCCCCGGCGCCATAATATTGCAGCGCGTCGAGCAGCGTATCGCTCATCCGCCGGTCGCCCCGAACACGAACTCGAGCTTCAACCCGTCAGGGTCGGCAAAGAAGAGCGCATAATAGGTCGGTCCGTAGCGCGGATAATCGGCGGGGGCATCGAGGATCGTCGCGCCTATGCTGCGCAGCAAATCATGCAGCGCATCGACGTCGGCGCGGCTTTCGGCAGTCCAGGCAAGATGATGCAGTCCGGGCGAAAAGCGGTCGTGGCTCCGTAATGCGCCGGCCCCCTGCGCTTCGACGATCCCGATCGAATGGAACGGTTCGCCGTCGCGGTCCCAATCGCTGCCATGATCATAATCGGCGGCGCGCCGGTAGCCGAGAAAGCCCAGCACCGCATCATAGAAAATCCGCGACCGCGCCGCGTCGCGAACCGTCAGGTCGATATGATGGACAAGGCCGCGCGCGCTCATAAGGCCCCGGCAATCGCGAGCAGTCCGGATGCAGTCAAAAACGGCCAGCCGATGTGTCGGCCGCGCGTATATACGGCATCGAACAGACCGGTCGCCGTCCACGAGGCCCCGATCAGCAGGATCAGACCGCGCGGCGTTCCGGGCCACAGGACCGACGCGGCGGACACCAGCATCAGGAGCGAGAGCGCATGCCATGCCAGACGAAACACCCGGCGCGCCAAGTCGATCCCCATGATTCCGCTGTCGAGCGACATCAACGGCCTGACAAGTCGTCTTTCGCCCAGCAAGCCGTGCACCAGGGCGGTCGCCACCATGAAGGTGGCCGACAGCCCCAGCCAGATCACGCGCCTGCGCCAATCAGTTCGCGGCCGATCAGCATGCGGCGGATTTCGTTGGTGCCCGCCCCGATGTCGAGCAGTTTGGCATCGCGCCAATAGCGCTCCACCGGCCAGTCCTTGGTGTAGCCCGCGCCGCCAAGCGCCTGGATCGCTTCGCCCGCGACCCTCACCGCGCTTTCGCTGGCCAGCAGGATGGCGCCCGCGGCGTCGAACCGCGTCGTCAGCCCGGCGTCGCATGCCTTGGCGACATTATAGACATAGGAGCGCGCCGACTGGAGCGCGACATACATATCGGCGACCTTGGCCTGCATAAGCTGGAACGAGCCGATCGGCTTGCCGAACTGCTTGCGCTCGCGAAGATAGGGGATGACCGTGTCGAGGCAGCCCTGCATGATGCCGAGCTGGAGCCCGGCGAGCACGACGCGCTCATAGTCGAGGCCCGACATCAGCACGCCGACGCCGCCGTTGACCGGCCCCATCACCTGGTCCTCGCTAACCTCGCAGTCGGTGAAGACGAGTTCGGCGGTCGGGGATCCGCGCATGCCGACCTTGTCGATCTTCTGACCGATGCTGAAGCCCGGCATATCCTTTTCGATCAGGAAGGCGGTGATGCCGCGTGACCCCGCTTCGGGCGTCGTCTTGGCATAGACGACCAGCGTGTCCGCACAGGTGGCGTTGGTGATCCAGAATTTGGTCCCGTTGAGGACATAGCCGCCCTGAACCGGCTCGGCCTTCAGTTTCATCGAGACGACGTCGCTCCCGGCGCCGGCTTCCGACATCGCAAGGCTGCCGACATGCTCGCCCGAGATCAGCTTCGGCAGATATTTCGCCTTCTGCTCTTCATTGCCCCAGCGGCGGATCTGGTTGACGCACAGATTCGAATGGGCGCCATAGGACAGGCCGATCGCGCCGCTCGCGCGGCTGACTTCCTCGACCGCGAGAACATGTTCGAGGTAGCCGAGACCGAGGCCGCCCCATTCCTCCTCGACCGTGATGCCGTGCAGGCCCAGCGCGCCCATCTGCGTCCACAGCTCGTCGCGAGGGAACCAATCCTCGCGGTCGGCCCTGTCGGCCAGCGGCGCAATCTGCTCGTCGGCGAAGCGGGCCGTGGTGTCGCGGATCATCTCGGCGGTCTCGCCAAGGGCAAAATCGAAATCGGGTGTGGCGCGCATATCGTCCTCTGTTTCTGGTTTCGGATGCGACTAGCAGGAAGCGGGCGCGGTTTGAAGCGCAGCGGACAAGTCTGGCTTGCAAGGCGAAAAGGCCATACAGCTTGCGTGCCGCCATGGGGGTCGGCAAGGGCGGGGCATGATCGACACGCTTACCCATCTGGACCGTCTCGAGGCCGAGAGCATCCACATCATGCGCGAAGTGATGGCCGACGCCGTCAACCCCGTGATGCTCTATTCGGTCGGCAAGGACAGCGCGGTGATGCTGCATCTCGCGCGCAAGGCTTTCTATCCCTCGCCGCCGCCCTTTCCGCTGCTCCACGTCGATACCACGTGGAAGTTCCGCGCGATGTACGAACTGCGCGACCGCATGGCCGCGGAATCGGGCATGGACCTGATCGTCCATCAGAACCCCGAGGCGAAGGCGCGCGGGATCAATCCGTTCGACCATGGGCCGCTGCATACCGACATGTGGAAGACCGAAGGGCTCAAGCAGGCGCTCGACCTTCACGGATTCGACGTGGCCTTCGGCGGTGCGCGGCGCGACGAGGAAAAGAGCCGCGCGAAGGAGCGCATCTTTTCCTTCCGCACGGCGAGTCACGGCTGGGATCCCAAGCAGCAGCGCCCCGAGCTGTGGAATCTCTACAATGCGCGCAAGGCGAAGGGGGAAAGCATCCGGGTCTTTCCGATCTCCAACTGGACCGAACTCGACATCTGGCAATATATCGCGCGCGAGAATATCCCGATCGTGCCGCTCTATTTCGCCGCGCCCCGACCGACGGTGATACGCGACGGGCTGTTGCTGATGGTCGATGACGACCGCTTCCCGCTACGCGACGGTGAAGAGCCGGTGATGCGCTCGGTGCGTTTCCGCACCCTCGGCTGCTATCCGCTCACCGGGGCGGTCGAAAGCGAGGCGACGACGCTCAGCCAAGTCATCCAGGAAATGCTGTTGGCGACGACCAGCGAACGGCAGGGACGCATCATCGACAAGGATGGCGGCGATGCGTCGATGGAGAAGAAGAAGCAGGAGGGGTATTTTTGACCCGCCGCGTCAATCTTCAGATTGACGAAGGGTCAACCCCCGCGAAGGCGGGGGCCTCTTTCTGTATCAACGGACGAAGCGGGATTCCCGCTGTCGCGGGAATGACGAAGTAAGAATATGACCGACCCCATCTATGTCACCGACGCTCTGATCGCCGAGGATATCGACGCCTATCTCGCGAGTCACGAGCGGAAGTCGCTGCTCCGCTTCATCACCTGCGGCAGCGTCGATGACGGCAAATCGACGCTGATCGGACGCCTGCTCTACGACAGCAAGATGATCTTCGAGGATCAACTCGCCGCGCTCGAGGCCGACAGCAAGCGCGTCGGTACGCAGGGCGGTGAGATCGATTTCGCGCTGCTCGTCGATGGGCTTGCCGCCGAGCGCGAGCAGGGCATCACGATCGACGTCGCCTATCGTTTTTTCACGACCGAAAAGCGCAAGTTCATCGTCGCCGACACGCCGGGGCACGAGCAATATACGCGCAACATGGTCACCGGCGCGTCGACCGCCGACCTTGCCGTGATCCTCGTCGATGCGCGCAAGGGCGTGCTGACGCAGACGCGCCGCCACAGCTTCCTCGCGCACCTGCTCGGCATCCGGCATATCGTGCTTGCGGTGAACAAGATGGACCTTGTCGGCTATGACAAGGCGGTCTTCGATCGCATCACGCTCGCCTATCGTGCCTTTGCGAGCGAGATCGGTATCACCAATTTCACCGCCATTCCCATCTCGGGCTTTAAGGGCGACAATATCACCGCGCTATCGGCGAACACGCCCTGGTTCAAGGGGCCGGCGCTGGTCGACCATCTTGAAACGGTCGAGATCGGCGGCACCGCCGACCAAGCCAAGCCTTTCCGGATGCCCGTTCAATGGGTCAACCGCCCGAATCTGGATTTCCGGGGCTTTTCGGGCCAGCTTGCAAGCGGCAAGGTCAAGCCGGGCGACGCCGTCCGTATCCTGCCGAGCGGGAAGACGACGACGATCGACCGGATCGTTACGCTTGATGGCGATCTGAATGAAGCAGTCGCGGGCCAGTCGGTGACGCTGACGCTGGCGGACGACGTCGATTGTTCGCGCGGCGATGTCATCGCGGCCGCAGATGCGCCCCCCGAAACCGCCGACCAGTTCGAAGCGACGCTCGTCTGGATGGCCGACGAGGCGATGATACCCGGCCGCGCCTATTGGCTGAAGCTCGCGACGCAGAGCGTTTCGGCGACCGTCCAGGCGCCGAAGTACGAGATCAACGTCAACACGCTCGACCGGCTGGCGGCAAAGACGCTCGACTTGAACGGGATCGGGGTGGTCGAGGTGTCGACCGACAAGCCCATCACCTTCGAAGCCTATGCCGACAACAAGACGCTCGGCGGCTTCATCCTGATCGACAAGCTGACCAACGCGACGGTGGCCGCCGGGATGCTGCACTTCAGCTTGCGCCGGGCACAGAATGTCCATTGGCAGGCCGGCGACATCGATCGCGACATGCGCGCGAACCTCAAGAACCAGCGGCCGGCGCTGCTGTGGTTTACCGGCCTGTCGGGGTCGGGCAAATCGACGATCGCGAACCTTGTCGAGAAGAAGCTGCACCGGATGAACCGGCACAGCTTCCTGCTCGACGGCGACAACGTCCGCCACGGGCTCAACAAGGATCTGGGCTTCACCGAAGCCGACCGGATCGAGAATATCCGCCGCGTCGGCGAGGTTGCCAAGCTGATGACCGACGCCGGGCTGATCGTCATCACCGCCTTCATCTCGCCCTTCCGCGCCGAGCGCGAAATGGTGCGCGCGATGCTGCCCGAGGGCGAGTTTCTTGAAATATTCATCGACACCCCGCTGGCCGAGGCGGAACGGCGCGACGTCAAGGGCCTCTACAAGAAGGCACGGGCGGGTCAGCTCAAGAATTTCACCGGCATCGACAGCCCTTACGAGGCGCCCGAGGCGCCGGAGGTTCGCATCGACACGACCGCGATGACGGCAGAGGAGGCCGCCGACCTCATCGTCGAACGGCTGCTGGGCTAACCGGTGCTGCTGTTCCGGGGCCGCGAGGCGCACAGCCGATCTTTCGCCAAGGCGGTCAGCTGGCGCGCTCTGGGCAGCATCGACACCTTCATCCTCAGCTACATCTTCACCGCCAATGTGAAGGCCGCCGGCGCAATTGCGAGCACCGAAGTGCTGACCAAGATGCTGCTCTATTATGTCCACGAACGCGCGTGGAGCCGGGTAACCTGGGGCATGGACAAGACGCCGCGCGATACGGGAACCGAAGGGCTTGACGAACGCGGCGGCGAGGGCTCTGGCACGCAGCCATGACCGAGAATGACGAACAATTGGCGACGCGGCTCGCCGATGCCGCCGGCCGCATCCTGCTCGACCTGCGCGCAGCGGGCGACCTCACGGGCAAGGCGCTGGGGCAGGCGGGTGACGAGGCTGCGAACGCGATGCTCTGCCGCGAGCTTCGCGCGGCGCGTCCCGACGACGCGCTTTTGTCCGAAGAGGAAAAGGACAATCCGGTGCGCCTCGCCAGCCGCCGGGTTTGGATCGTCGATCCGCTCGACGGCACGCGCGAATATGGCGAGGGCCGGTCCGACTGGGCGGTGCACGTCGCGCTTGCGGTCGATGGCGTCGCCAGCGTCGGCGCGGTCGCGTTGCCAGGGCTCGGGCTGACGCTGACCTCGGGCGTACCCGCCGAATTGGCGCCTGCCAACGAGCCGCTGCGGATGCTTGTCAGCCGCACCCGCCCTGCTGCGGAGGCGGTTCAGGTCGCCGAACGGATGGGCGCGGAACTGCTTGCGATGGGCTCGGCCGGAGCGAAGGCCATGGCCGTGGTGCGCGGCGAGGCCGATATCTATCTGCACACCGGCGGCCAATATGAATGGGACAATTGCGCGCCCGTTGCGGTTGCGCAGGCTGCGGGGCTGCACGTCAGCCGCGTCGATGGCTCGCCGCTGCGCTACAACAATGCCGATACCTATCTGCCCGACCTGCTCATCTGCCGCCGCGAACTGGCAGACGAGGTGCTGCGCCTCGCGTCGGAATATTCGTCCGGCTGATCCGGGCGGCATTGCCAGCGGGCGCCCTTCGCCCTAACCCGTTGCATCGAGAAACCAAATTACGCCAAGGGAGACGTGCGATGACCGATTTGCCCGAAACCAATCTGACGATGCTGACGCTCGCCAAGCCGGAGGGCGAACTCGAAGTCTATTTCGAACGCCGCCCGATGCCCGAGCCCAAGCCGCACGAGGTGCTGGTGAAGGTTCTCACCACCCCGATCAATCCGTCCGATCTCGGCCTGCTGTTCGGCGGTGCCGACATGAGCAGCGCGCGCGCCGGCACCCGCAACGACTTGCCGATGATCACGGCCGATATTCCGCCGCCCGGCATGCGCGCGATGGCGAGCCGGATCGGCGATGCGCTCCCGATCGGCAACGAAGGGTGCGGCGTCGTCGTCAAGGCGGGGTCCTCGCCCGAGGCGCAGGCGCTGATGGGCAAGACCGTCGCGCTGCTTGGCGGCGAGATGTATGCCGAATATCGCTGCCTTCCAATTCAGATGACGATGCCGCTGCCCGACGGCACCGATCCGGTCGATGGGGCCTCCTGCTTCGTCAATCCGCTCACCAGCCTTGCTTTCACCGAAACGATGCGGATGGAGGGGCATAGCGCGATCGTCCACACCGCCGCGGCGTCGAACCTCGGCCAGATGCTCGTCAAGATCTGCGCCAAGGACAATATCCCGCTGGTCAATATCGTGCGCAGCGCGGCGCAGGTCGAATTGCTGAAGGGCATCGGTGCGACGCATATCGTGAATAGCAGCGACGATGATTTCGTCGACCAACTCGTCGCCGCGATCACCGAAACCGGCGCCACGATCGGCTTCGATGCGATCGGCGGCGGCAAGCTTGCGGGCCAGATTCTCGCCGCGATGGAAGCGGCGGCGGTCAAGCGCATGACGAGCTACAGCCGCTATGGCTCGGACACTTTCAAACAGGTCTATATCTACGGCGCGCTCGACCTCGGCCCGACGCTGCTCAACCGCAGCTTCGGCTTCAGCTGGTCGCTCTCGGGCTTCCTGCTCACGCCCTTCCTGCAAAAGGCGGGGATGGAGACGGCGATGCGAATGCGTCAGCGTGTCGTCGACGAGCTGACGACGACCTTCAAGAGCCATTACAGCCACCAGATTTCGCTGGCCGATGCGCTCAACCTCGACGTCGCGAACGCCTATAATGCCAAGCGCACGGGCGAGAAATATCTGATCCGCCCGCATGGTTGAGCGCTGGGGCCTTCAAACGGGCTGCAGCACTGCGAGCGAAGTGATCCGGGGTTGATTGAAGCAGGCTGGATCGCTTCGCTCAACGCTTCATGCACTGCCGCGTGTCGTCGCGCGCATATTCGCTGCAGTTCCACAGCGCCTTTTCAAAGCCCGATTTTTCGTCGCGCAGATAGGAAAAGCTCATCGCCGCGCGCTGCATATCGTTCATCGCATCGCTGTCGGGCTTCATTACCGGGTTGGTCCAGCCCATGAACTTGCAATAGGGGCGTTCGCCGCAAAGACGCAGCGCGAGCGTGACGAAACTTTCGGGTGTCGCGCGGCGGTCGAGCTGGACATAGATGGTATCGCGCCCGACCGCGTCTCCGGCGCCCGTTACCAACTTGACCGGGCCAATGCTGGCGGCGGCGTCGGCAAGATCGCTTGGCGGCGCGAGGGCAAGCGCATGGGCGGGGGACAGGCCCGCCATCTTCGCAATCGGCGCGTCGTTCGCCGACACCGCGCCGCGGAACGCGCCGGGCGTTCCCCAGAAACCGGGCCAGCGGAAAAAGAGGTGCGTGCCTTCGCTCGCGATCTTTTCCAGACTGTCGCTCCAATAGGGGCGCACCCAGTCGGTGTGATAATGCGTCGCCAGCCCGACTTTCGGATCGATCAGTCCGGCGAGCATGCGATCGGCATTGCTGCGTGCGCGCGCCCATGCGGCATCCGGATAGCGGCGATTGAGCGCGCCGTCGCAGGTGAAGGTGAACTGACAGCCCGTGGTGCGCTCCGATCCCTGGAATACGACGCCGCAGATCGTCTTGGGGAATGCGGGATGGCGGACGCGGTTGATGACAACCTGACCGACCGCAAGCTGTCCCTTGCTATCGTCGCCGGCCTCGTAAAGCATCGCCGCTGCCATGCAGTCGCGGGCGCGGTCGCGTGCCTTGCTCGCGCCGGGATAGACGAATGGGCGCGCTGCAACGAAGCCCTTGGTCACAAATGCTATGCGCGCATTTTCGGCACGCGCGTCCTGCTCGGTAACCGGGGCGAACTCCATCGGCTGGACGTCGGGCACGACGTTGGCGGGCGGCGCAACGGGGTGCGGCATCACCGGCAGCGGGCGGCTCGTCTGTCCGCTGAAATGCAGCACCGCCGCAATCGCCGCAAAGCTCAAAAGCGCGAACAGCCAGCCGCGCCATTCGCGCGGGTTCTGCGTCGTATCCGGATGCTCCATTGGGAGCATGGCTGCTGCTCAGATCTCCGGCAGGAAGTCGGGCACCGACAGATAGCGCTCGCCGGTGTCATAGTTGAAGCCGAGGACGCGGCTGCCCGCCGGAAGCTCGGCGAGCTTCTGCTTGATCGCCGCCAGCGTCGCGCCCGACGAGATGCCGACGAGCATCCCTTCCTCGGTCGCCGAGCGCCGCGCCATCTCCTTCGCATCGGCGGCATCGACCTGGATCACGCCGTCGAGCAGATCGGTATGCAGGTTACGCGGGATGAAGCCGGCACCGATGCCCTGGATCGGATGCGGAGCAGGCTGGCCGCCCGAGATGACCGGCGAAGCAACGGGTTCGACGGCATAGACCTTCAGATTGGGCCAATGCTGTTTCAAGAATTGCGCAACGCCGGTAATGTGTCCGCCGGTGCCGACGCCGGTAATCAGCGCGTCGATCGGCGTGTCCTTGAAATCGTTCAGGATTTCGGGTCCGGTGGTCCGGACATGGACGTCGATGTTCGCCTCGTTCTCAAACTGCTGCGGCATCCAGGCACCGGGGGTGGTCTCGACCAGTTCGATCGCCCGCTCGATGGCGCCCTTCATGCCCTTTTCGCGCGGCGTCAGATCGAAGGTCGCGCCATAGGCCAGCATGAGGCGCCGGCGTTCGAGCGACATGCTTTCGGGCATGACGAGGATCAGCTTGTACCCCTTGACCGCGGCGGCCATCGCCAGGCCGATGCCGGTGTTGCCCGATGTCGGCTCGACGATGACGCCGCCCGGTTTCAGGCTGCCGTCGCGCTCGGCCGCTTCGATCATCGCCAGCCCGATGCGATCCTTGATCGACCCGCCCGGATTGGCGCGTTCGGACTTCACCCAGACTTCGGCGTCGGGAAACAGCTTCGCGACGCGAATGTGCGGCGTGTTGCCGATGGTTTCGAGGATAGAATTGGCTTTCATCGTCTCTATGCACTTTCCTTGAAGTCGAAGCGCGGATCGCGGCGCACCCGGTTCGGCCAGTCTCCGGCGCGGACCCACAGCCTTTCGTCGGCCAGGGCGGGCGTCGGAGCGGGTTGTAACGACGCCAGCAGATACTGTCCATAAGGCCAGTCGCCGATCGCCGAGTCGGCGTTGATATGCCCGAAGGGGCCGGCATTGACGAAGCGCGCGTCCCACTTGCGCGACAGGCGCCAGACATGCGCGGATTTGGCGTAGGGATCATTGTCGCTTGCAACCACGATCATCGGAGTTCGAGCCGAAAAGGCCGGGGTATCATCGAATCCGATGATGCGATTGCTACGGCGCAGCAAAGCGAGGTCGGGCGGCGCAACGAGCAGCGCGCCGACAATCCGCGTCCGCGCGAAAGCGCTGGCGCCGGCGAACCAGTGGGCGAAGGCATGGCATCCCAGGCTATGCGCCGCGACAAGCACGGGGGCGTCCTCGGTCGCGATCGTGTCGGCGATGCGGCGGACCCATTCGCCGTTGGTCGGCGCGTTCCAATTGCCAAGGTCGATGCGTTCGCAATCGGGGAATTTCTGTTCCCACAGGCTTTGCCAGTGACCCGGCCCGCTGTTGTCGAGGCCCGGGATGGTCAGAATTTTGTGGCGGATTGTCGAGCTGTGCATGGCGGTCGTTCCATCGAGAGAGGGAAGGGAAGCCGCGGTGACGGGTGCGTCCGTTTTAACTCAATTAAATACATTGACAATAGGTGCTGGACAAAGCGGGGCGATTTTGCGCCGAAACGCCATCAACAGCGCTCAATCATTCGCCGGATCGAACCGCGCCTCGAAAGTCCGGGCGTGCCTCAGTTCGGGGAATATCCTGGCCCACAGCGCAGTAACACCGATCGCCGCGACGCCGCCTACGACCACCGCACTCACCGGGCCAAGCACCGCCGCCATTGCGCCGGCGCGCATTTCGCCCAATTCGTTCGACGCGGAGATGGCGAGCCCCGACGCCGCGCTGACGCGGCCGCGCATATGGTCGGGCGTGTTGAGCTGAATCAGCGTCCCGCGCACGAAGACCGAGAACATGTCCGCGGCGCCCATGACCACGAGCAGCGCGAGCGACAGCAGGAAGTTGGTCGACAAGCCGAAAGCGACCGTCCCGGCGCCGAATGCCGCGACAGCCCACAGCATCTTGACCCCGACATTGCGCTCGATCGGCCGCCACGCGAGGCCCAATGCGATGATCGCGGCGCCGACCGCGGGGGCCGCGCGCAGAAAACCCAACCCTTCGGACCCCGTGTGCAATATGTCGCGGGCATAGACGGGCAGCATCGCCGTCGCGCCCGACAGGATCACCGCGAACAGGTCGAGCGTGATGGTGCCCAGCAGAAAGCGCTCGGTCCAGACGAACTGCAGCCCGTCGACCATCTCGCGCAGCGGGTGCCGGCGCACTTCAGCGGGCGGCGGTAGCACCGGGCGGACCCTGCTGACCGTGAAGGCCGAAAGGACGAGCAAGGCGGCTGCGAAGATATACACCGATGTGGGATGGACGGCATAGATCAGGCCGCCCGCCGCCGGTCCGACGACCGACGCCGATTGCCAGGCGATGCTGCTCATCGCGATCGCGCGCGGCAGCACTGCCGGCGGCACGATATTCGGCGCGATCGCGCTCATCGCCGGTCCCGAAAAAACGCGGGCGACGCCGTGCAGCGCCGCGAGGGTGAAAAGCAGCGGAAGCGTCAGCCCGTCGGTCCAGGTGAACCAGCCGAGCGACGCGGCGATCGTCAGGTCGATCATGTTGGAAAAGATCGCGACGCGGCGCCGTTCGAACCGGTCGGCGGCCCAACCTGCGACGGGGGTCAGCACGGCAAGCGGAATGAACTGGACGAGGCCGAGCAAGCCGAGCTGGAACGACGCTTCCTTGATCGACATGCCATAGCTGGAGCGCGCCGTATCATAGAGCTGATAGCCGATGACGACGACCATCGCGATCGTCGCCATGACCGCGGTGAAGCGCGCGAACCAGTAATAGCGATAATCGGCGAAGCTGAGCGGGGAGGGGGGCTTCGACGGGCCGTCGATGGAGGAGGAGGAGGCCATTGCGATTTGCCCTAACCGTCTTTTGGCGCCTGTCCAGCATGCTTTGTCGCCGCCGTTCGTCGATTATCGGGTGCAGCCCGTTGGACGCGGTGGCAGACAGTCGCCATAGATCAAGGGAGACGCATCGAATGACACGTAAATTTGCCCGCTTCGGCGGCGCGGCGATGGCCGGCGCGCTGCTCGTGCTTGCCGCATGCAGCGCCGAAAAGACGCCGCAGTCCGCCGGATCTGCCGCCAATTGGACCGAATTTCGCGACCAGTTTCTTGCTGGCTATTTCCCGTTGAATCCCAATTTCGCGGTCTATCAGGGCAAGCATGAGTTCGACGGTCAGCTTCCCGACTGGTCGGCAGCGGGATTGCAGAAGCAGATCGCTTTCCTCGAAAAGACGATTGCCGATGCCCAGGCATTCGATGGCAAGATGAGCGATGCCGAGAAATTCGAGCGCGACTATCTCGTCCATGTTGCCCAGGGGCAGCTCTTCTTTTTGAAGGACGCCGATTTCCCGCATAAAAACCCGGCCTTCTACGTCGGGCAGCTCGACCCCAACGTCTATATCTCGCGCCCCTATGCCGATCCGGCGACGCGCATGAAGGCGTTCATTTCCTACGCCGAAAAGGTTCCGGCCGCCGCTGCCCAAATCAAGGCCAATCTAAAACTGCCGATGCCCGCAACCTTCGTCAAATATGGCAGCGCCGGCTTCGGTGGCTTTGCCGACTATTACACCGGGGATGCCAAGGCCGCCTTTGCCGATGTGAAGGACCCGGCGCTGCAAAAGCAGTTCGACGAAGTTGCGGCCAAGGCGGCCGCGGCGATGAAGGATCTTGCCGCCTATGTGGCGTCGCAGCCGGGCAGCGCCGACGGCTGGGCGCTCGGCGCCGACAAATTTTCGAAGATGCTGCTCACGAACGAAGCGGTGGACACGCCGCTCGACGAACTCGAGCGGATCGGCCAGGCCGACCTCAAGCGCAATCAGGATGCGTTGAAGGCCGCGTGCGCGACCTATGCCGCGGGCATGACGATCGCCGATTGCATGAAGAAGATGGGGTCCGACAAGCCCGCCGATGGTCCGGTGGCCGAGGCGCGGCGCCAGCTTCCGATGCTGCGCGCCTTCCTCGTCGAAAAGGATCTGGTATCGATCCCGGGCACCGAACAGGCGCAGGTGGAGGAATCGCCGCCCTACAACCGGCAGAACAGCGCCTATATCGACATCCCCGGACCCTATGAGAAGGGCCTGCCGTCGGTCTATTACATCTCGCCGCCCGACCCGAGCTGGGACAAGCAGACGCAGCTCGACTTCGTGCCGGGCAAGAAGGATCTGCTCTTCACCTCAGTCCATGAAGTCTGGCCGGGTCACTTCCTCAATTTCCTGCACTCGAACCGCGCGGAGAGCATCTTCGGCAAGCTGTTCGTCGGCTATGCCTTCGCCGAGGGCTGGGCGCATTATACCGAGGAAATGATGTGGGACGCAGGGCTCGGCGATGGCGACCCCGAAACGCACATCGGCCAGCTGTCGAACGCGCTTTTGCGTAACTGCCGCTACCTGTCGGCGATCGGTCTCCACACCAAGGGGATGACGGTCGCGGATTCGGAAAAGCTGTTCAAGGAGCAATGCTATCAGGACGAGGGCAACGCGCGGCAGCAAGCGGCGCGCGGTACTTATGATCCGCTCTATCTCAACTACACGATGGGCAAGCTCATGATCCGCAAGCTGCGCGAGGATTGGACCAAGGGGGACAAGGCGAAGTGGAAGGCCTTCCACGACGAATTTCTTTCCTACGGCGGTCCGCCGATCCCGATGGTGCGCGCAGCGATGATGAAGGAAGCAAGCCCGAAGGCGGTTTTCTGATCGCATTCAGCGCGCAAGGTGCCGGCCGACCGTTGGTTGGCCGGCACCGACCTGCCCCAATTTGGGGCTGCCGGGACATGGTTAAGCCAAATTGACGGCCCTGCCGGGCGCGGATAATGGCGAATCGATATCGTCCCAGCAGTTGCCCCAATCAGCTGACTGGCTTTTTGAAAGTCGGTCCACATGTCTGCATCGCGGCTCAGCGTCGTCATGCCCATGTATAATGCGGCACGCTTCGTCGAAGCGGCGATCGACAGCATTTTGGCCCAGACGATGGGCGATTTTATCTTTTACATCGTCGATGACGGTTCGACCGACGCGTCGGGGGACATCGCCGCGCGCAAGGCGGCGACCGATCGGCGGATCAGACTGATTCGCCAGTCCAATCAGGGCATCGTTGCGAGCATGAACCGGATGCTTGGGCTGGTCGAAACGCCCTTCGTCGCGCGTATGGATGCCGACGACATCTCGCTGCCCGACCGTTTCGCGCTGCAGCTGGCGCATTTCGATCGCACGCCGACACTCGGTGCGCTCGGTGGGCAATATGTCGAGATCGACAATGGCGGGCGCCGACGGAGCGGTCATTTCCGGCAACCGGTGGGCTGCGATGACGTGCGCGCCGAACTCGAACTGCGGCCTGCGGTCGCCAATCCGACCGTGATGTTCCGCACCGATGCGCTGCGAAAGGCCGGGCTCTATCGCCCGGCGTTCGGCTATTGCGAGGATTACGACCTCTTTCTGCGGCTCTCCGAGATCGCTGATATCGACAATCTGCCGGACACGCTGCTGCTCTATCGCCGGTCGCCCGAACAGATGAGCGTCGCCAACAACGCGCAGCAGACCGAACAGGCCGCCTATGCCCGGCTCGCGCATCTGGTGCGCAAGACGGGCGCCCCCGATCCCTTCCGCGACATGGCGCGGCTGCCGGCGCTCGCCGATCTCGATGCGCTGCTCAAAAAGCCCGGCATCGGACGGATGGTGGAGACCGATATCATCGCCGCGCGCCGCTATGCTGTCGCCAGCATGGCCGACAGTGAGTTCGTCGACTATTGCAAGCGGCTGGCGAGCGGCGTGCGGCTGGAGGCCGCGACGCGTACGGTGGTGCGCTGCCTCGTCAATCGGCGCGTCGATCGGGCGTTCCGGCTGGCGAGTTCGCTCGTCGCCGGGGTTTTCGTCTGACGCGCGTCAAGCCTGCGGAGCGCGCAGCCGCGCCACGAAAAAGCCGTCGAGCCCGCCCACATCGGCCAGCATCCCCGGCAAGGTTCTGACGCAGCCCATTGCATCCGGCGTTACGCCCTGCGGCAGTTCGTCAGGCCGTACGGGGTCGATCTGCCATTGCGAATTGTTGCCCAGAAACGCCTTGATCTGCTCCTCCCCCTCGGCGCGCTCCAGCGAGCAGGTCGCATAGACGAGCGACCCGCCCGGCTTGACCCAACCGGCGGCGCGGGCGAGCAACTCGCCTTGCAGCGCCGCAAGCTCGTCGATCTGCCGGTCTTCGACGCGGTGCAGCACATCGGGATGGCGCCGGAAAATGCCGGTTGCCGAACAGGGGGCGTCGAGCAGCACGGCATCGGCCTGTGCGTCCGGCTCCCAGCGCCGGATGTCAGCCTGAATGATCTCCGCGGTCTGCTGCGTCCGGCGCAAATTGTCGGTCAGTCGTTCGAGCCGGCGCGCGCTGGTGTCGACAGCCGTCACCGCCCAGCCCGCCGCCGCGAGCTGCATCGTCTTTCCGCCCGGCGCGGCGCACAGGTCGAACACCGATCGGCCATTGCCCTGACCAAGCAGGCGGGCCGGGATGCTGGCGGCAAGATCCTGCACCCACCAGCCGCCATCGCGGAAGCCGGGCAGGTCTTCGACCGCGCTGCCCCGCGGCAGGCGATAGTGCCGCGGTGCGAGCGATCGGGCTTCGGCCCATCCCGCGGCGTCGGGCTCGGCTGCAAAGCTCAGGTCGATCGGCGGCGGTGCGCTCCAGCCATGTTCGGCCGCGGCAACCGTCTCGGCGCCCCAGGCATCGTGCCAGCGCGCCGCCGTCGCGGGCGGCAGGCTCGCGCGCTCGGGTAGTTTCCACGCGTCTTGTTGTGCGCGCGACAGAAGCGCGTGAACCAGTCGCCGCGGCCCACCCGCTACGAGCGGCAGCGCGGTGGCAACCACCGCATGCGGCGGACTGCCGAGCGCGAGCAATTGGGCGAGCGCGAGCCGCAGCACGGCGCGCGACTTCACGTCCTCGGGTAGCGGCTGGGGCGTTGCGCTATCGATCAGCGCATCGAGGTCGACCATCCAGCGCAGCGTTTCCGACGCGATGGCAATGGCAAAGGCCCGATCGGACGGCGGGAGGCCCTGCGTGGCGGCATGCGCCGCAACGTCGAGCGCCTCGCCGCGGCGCAGCACTGCGTCGAGCAGGCGGAGGGCGGCGCGGCGCGGCGCGGTGCCGGCGGGCTCACTTTCGCCGCCTCGTGGCCGGCGTCCGCGGCGCTCGGGCATTTTCGGTCGGCTATCATTGGCGTTCTTCATCATAACGTCCTATATCGGATCCATCATGGCGCACGATCCTCAATCCGACCACATCGGCGGCACACCCCGAGCGACCAAGCGTCCCGGCGATGTCAGACCGCCCGCAAACTGGACCAACGAACCGCTGCCCAAGCCGCAGCCGATTATCGAAGACGCCGCGGAGGCGCAGCCCGGCGGCCGCAACCCGGTACGCTATGGCGACTGGGAATTGAAGGGTCTGGCGATCGACTTCTGATCGGCCGCCGTGCGCAGGTCAGAAGGGGGTCATCCGGCCCATCAGGCGCGTACGGTCGACATATTGATGCTTCAGCACCGCCAATATGTGGATGACGACGAGCACGAGCATGGTGATGCCCAAAAGTTCGTGCCGTTCGTGCAGCGTGTCGGCGAGCGCTTTTGACGGCGCGGCGATCGACGGCACGGTGAACAATCCGAAGAAGTCGATCGGCCGATCGGCGGCGGACATCCAGACCCAGCCCGACAGCGGCAGCAGGATCAGCAGCAGATAGAACAGGAAATGCAGGATCTTGCTGACCGGACGCTGCCATGCGGGCGTTCCGGCGGGCAGCGGCGGGGGCTTGTGGCCGAGGCGCCACAATATGCGCAGCGCGGTCAGCACGAGGATCGTTATCCCCAGCGCCTTGTGGACGTTCATCGCTTCGCGGTGCGCTTCGCGCGGCAGACCTTCGGTCAGCATCGCAAGGCCGATATTGACGATGACCGAAAGGCCGATCAGCCAATGCAGCCATATGGCCACCTTCGTATAGCGCGGGTCGGCGGTCGATCCGGCATCGGCGAGGGTGGCCATATCGGTTCTCCTTAGGCGACGGGGGCGTCCGTCATTGCCGGCACCTTGCCAGCTTTTACCTGTTCGGCAAAGATGTCGCGCATCAGCTGGAGCGAAAGCAGGTGCGCATAGATGAGCGGCAACGTGCCGTTCTGCATCAGCTTGCGCAGCACATCGCCCCGCAGTTCGCGCAGCTTGTTTTCGTCGACCATTTGGAAACCGCGATAGACGAAGGGCTTGTCCGAACCGTCGGGCTGGATGGCGACTTCGCCGTCCATCAGCAGGTCGGCCTTCTTGAGTTCGTCGACCAACATGCCGGTGCGCTGCCCGGCTTCTTCGAAGTTGCGGCAGAAATCGAGCACGGCTTTGGTCTGCTCGCTCGGCTGGCCGTCAACGAACAGGGCGTCGCCCTCGTCGAACTTGCCGACCGCGCCAGAGGTCGGGTCGAAGCAGAGCGACAATTCTTCGCTGCCCGGGTTGAGGCGCGCGAGAAGGAAGGGGTAGCGGCGAATATAGGCCGGAACATAAACCGGATTCTTCAGCTTGCCTTCGTCGTCAACGAAGACGTTGACGCCTTCGTTGAGGCCCATGAGCGCCAGCGGAACCGGATTGTCGCCAGCCGAAAAGATGATCGGAAAGAAGCGGCAAGCCGAGGTGAATTCGTCGGCGGTCAGCGGAATCGCATGCTGGCCGACGAGAAACTTCGCTTCGGCGAGCGGACGGGCGTGGAAATCGACGTGATCGACGCTCGAAAGCGGAACGAGGTCGCCATAGAAAAGCGGGAGGTTGTTGGCGGGCGCTGTGGCCATGATGAAACTCCGGATTGGCGCCCCCAAAGGGATCGAGGGCGAAAGGAATAATCGCGCGCCTTATTGGCAGGCGCGGCGCGGCGCAAGGGGCGTTAGGCCAAGGGCGCCTTCTGGGCGACCAACTTGCCGGGATTGAATAGCCCCCGCGGATCGAGTCCGTCTTTCACCGCACGCAGCGCGGCGAGGCGGGCGGGGCTGTCGAGTTCGGCGAGCATGTCGCGCTTCATCTGCCCGATACCATGTTCGGCCGAGATCGAGCCGCCGAGTTCGAGTACGTGGGTGTAGACGATCCGGCTTGCGTCCTCACCATGCGCCGCGAGCCATGCACGACCGTCGACGCCCATTGGTGGCTGGACATGATGGTGGACGTTTCCGTCGCCAAGATGGCCGAAGGACAGCGCCCGGGTACCCGGAAATGCGGCATCGAGGCGCGCGGGGTTTTCCTCAATGAACTGCGGCATCCGGTCGACTGGAACGCTGACGTCATGCTGGAGGGCCGGACCTTCGGCGCGCTCGGCCTCCGAGATCGAATCGCGCAGGCGCCAGAATTGCTCGCTTTCGCTTTCGCTCTTGGCAATCGCGACGTCACGGATCAGCCCGTCCTCGAGTGCCTTTGCCAGCGATGATTCCAGCGCTTCGGTCAACGCATCACCATCGTCACCGGCCAGCTCGACGAGCGCATACCAGGGATCGGAGGCAGCGAGCGGCGCGCGGGTCTGCGGAATATGGCGCAGCACGGCCTGCAGGCAGGCGTCGGGGATGAGTTCGAAGCCTTCGAGCGTGCGACCGAGCGCGGCGTCGAGCCGGCGCAGGAGGCGCAGCGCATCGTCGGGCGAAGCAAGGCCGATCCACGCCGTGCAGCGCGCGGCGGCAGCGAGGACGAGGCGCAGCGTCGCGGCGGTGACGACGCCGATCGTGCCCTCGGCGCCGCAGAACAAATGCCGCAGGTCATAGCCGCGATTATCCTTCTTGAGCGGGGCCATCGCGTCGAGAATCTCGCCGTCGGGCAGAACCGCCTCAACGCCTTCGACCAGCGCCCGCATCGTTCCGAACCGTAACACCTGCGTTCCGCCGGCATTGGTCGAAACCAGCCCGCCGACCGTCGCTGACCCCTTGCCACCGAGGGTCAAGGGAAAGCGCAGTCCGTGCGCAAGGGCTGCACCATGCAGATGTTCGAGCACGACCCCCGCTTCGACTATCGCCAATCCGGCGGCGACGTCGATATCACGGATCCGGTTCATGCGCCGCAGGCTGAGCAGAAGCTGGTTGCCCGTCGCGTCGGGTGTTGCGCCGCCGACCATGCCGCTGTTTCCGCCTTGCGGGACGATGGCAACCTGCTCCGCGGCGCAGAGCCTGACGACTGCGGCGACTTCGTCACGATTGACCGGGGAAAGCATGGCGGCCGCTTGGCCTCGATAACGGCCGCGCCAATCCGTGAGCCAGGGTGCCATATCATCGGGATCGCGGGTGAACCCCTTGGGGCCCAGCAGATCGACGAGGTGGTTGAGCAGGTCGGCGGAGGGCGGTTGGGTCATGCAGTGCGTCTCGTTGGGGCGCGGGCGCGCAATAGGGGTCGACATCAATTCATTTGCTGTTCAATCATGGTCGTTAGAGGGTTGGCAGATGAATTGCCACCTTGTGGGGCTTTGCAGCGAACGGGAGTATCGGGTGAACGCCATGGCCTGGCACAGTGATGCGGAGCGGGCGCATCCATGGTGACGGCGCTGGCCCTACTGGTCGCGGCGGCTGCGCCCGCGTCGGACGTGCCCATTGCGGCAACGCTGCCGCCGGTGGAGGCGTCCATGCCCGCCATTGTTCCCCCTGATGTCGGCTTTTTCCAGGTCGTGATCGAGCAGCAGATCATCATCCGTGTTCCGGCACAGCGTAGTCCGATCAATAATTTCTCAGCCCCCGCGCCGCCGCCACCGCCCGTTCGTCCGCGCGAAGCGCAGGTGGTCTGGAAGGAAAAGAAGGGGCCGCGCTGCGTCGCGATGAAGAACATCGTGCGGATGGAGGCGGTGCAGCGCGACAGCATCGACCTCATCACCCGCCAGAAGCAGTTGCTGCGTGCCCAGTTGAACCGTGGCTGCCGGGCGCTCGACTTCTATGCCGGCTTCTACATGAAGGGAAACAAGGACGGGCAGCTGTGCAAAGGCCGTGACGAAATTCATGCGCGGACCGGCGCAAAGTGCGAGGTAGACGAGTTTCGCTTGCTCGTCCCGGTGGCGCGCGACGACGACTGAGCGGGGCGGCGCGCGATTTTTCGGCCAGATCGGTCGGCTTTTCTTGACTTTTCACCGCCACTTCCCCTAGGGGCGCGGCAGCAACGGCTGGCGTGGGAAGCCGTGCTACAACATTTTTCCGGACATGATGACCTTATGAAATTTGCCGACATCGGCCTTTCCGACGAACTTTTGCGCGCTGTGACCGAAGCGGGCTATGACGAACCGACACCGATCCAAGCGGGCGCCATCCCTTCGGTTCTGATGATGCGCGACATTATCGGCATCGCGCAAACGGGCACCGGCAAGACAGCATCCTTTGTGCTGCCGATGATCGACATTCTGGCGCATGGCCGCGCCCGCGCGCTGATGCCGCGCTCGCTGATCCTCGAACCGACGCGCGAACTTGCGGCGCAGGTGGCCGAGAATTTCGAAAAATACGGCAAATATCACAAGCTTTCGATGGCGTTGCTCATCGGCGGCGTCCAGATGGGCGATCAGATCAAGGCGCTCGAAAGGGGCGTCGATGTGCTGATCGCGACGCCCGGCCGCCTGATGGACCTGTTCGAGCGCGGCAAAATATTGCTCACCGGCTGCGAACTCCTCGTCATCGACGAGGCGGACCGGATGCTCGACATGGGGTTCATTCCGGACATCGAGAATATCTGCACCAAGCTGCCGGCGAATCGCCAGACCTTGCTCTTTTCGGCGACGATGCCGCCGCCGATCAAGAAGCTCGCCGACAAATTCCTGTCGAATCCCAAGACGATCGAAGTCGCGCGGCCAGCGAGCACCAACGTCAATATTACCGAGTTCCTGGTCAAGACCAGCGAGCGCGGCAAGCGCGAAACGCTGCGCGGGCTGCTCGAGGAAGAGGATATCAGCACCGCGATCATCTTCTGCAATCGCAAGACGACCGTGCGTGAGCTCGCCAAATCGCTCCAACGCTACCGCTATCGCGCGGGCGAGATCCATGGCGACATGGATCAGTCGAGCCGCATTGCCGAACTCGATCGCTTCAAAAAGGGCGATATCAACATCCTCGTCGCGTCCGACGTCGCGGCCCGGGGTCTCGATGTGAAGGGCGTCAGCCACGTCTTCAACTTCGACGCGCCTTGGCATCCCGACGACTATGTCCACCGCATCGGACGTACCGGGCGGGCAGGGGCGAAGGGCCGGGCCTTCACGCTCGTCAGCCCGTCCGATGCGGAGGCGGTTGACAACATCCAGAAGCTGACCGGCCACAAGATCGATATCTTTGCGGGCGGCGAGCGTCAGGAACCCACCGAAGAGATTGAGGAAAAGCAACCGCCGCAAGCGAAGAAGAGCCGGCGCGGCGGTGCGAAACCGAAATCGAAGGACGATGCACCCCGCGCGGAATCCAAAAGCAGCGTATCCAGGCGCCCCGAACGCAAGACACCTGATGCGCCGCGCCAGAAGCCGGTTCGCGACGACGAACCCGACGACGGCTGGAACGGCCCGATGCCGGGCTTCCTTTCGGTCGGTTTCGGTAGCTAAAACCGGGCCCGGATCGGCGGTGCGTTCGCGTCAGACGCGGACGAGCATCTTTCCGATATTCGCGCCGGAAAACAAACCAAGGAACGCGTCGGGCGCCGCTTCGACCCCGTCGCGCACGGTTTCACGCATCGTCACCGCACCGCTCGCGATCAGCCCTGCCATGTCGGCGTAGAATTCTTCCATGCAGTCGAAGAACTGGTCGGTATAGATAAAGCCCTCCATGCGGATACGCGCCGGGATCGTCCGGATCAGGTTGCGCATTTCCTGGGGCTTTCCGTCATTATAGACGTCGATCATGCCGCAGATGGCAAAGCGGGCGAAATCATTGGCGAGTGCGAAGGCCGCGTCGAGATGATCTCCCCCGACATTGTCGAAATAGACGTCGATGCCACTTTTGCCGAGGCCGTCCAGCGCTTCGGTGAGCGCGGGGACCAGCGGGCCCGCCTTGTAATCCACAACGGCATCGGCTCCCAGATCCTTGACCCAGCCGCATTTTTCTGCGCCGCCGGCGGAGCCGATAACCGTCATCTCGCGCGCTTTGGCGATCTGGACCACCGCCGAGCCAACGGCGCCTGCGGCGGCGGACACGAAAACCGTGTCGCCGGGCTTTGCCGCTGCAATGCGGAGAAGGCCGATCCACGCGGTGCCCCCGGTCAGCCCCATATTGTGGAGAAAGGTCTGGGGCGGCATGCCAGCGGCGAGCAGATCGGCAGGCAGCTTGGTGGGCGTCATCTCCAGCCCGATGGTTCCGCCGTCGCGCCAGCCGCCCATGTGCAGGATGATGTCGCCCGGCGCAAAGCCGTCCATTGCGCTTTCGACGACTTCGCCGATCGCTCCGCCGGTCATCGGCTGGTCTAGCTGGAAGGAGGCGGCGTAGCTTTTGGCATCGTTCATCCGGCCGCGCATATAGGGGTCGACCGACAGCCAGTGATTGCGCACGCGAAGCTGATCGGTTTCGAGCGGCAGATCGGGAAGCGCGTGCAGCGCAAAATCGTCGATCGTCGGCAATCCTTGCGGACGACGCACCAGATGCCATGCCTTCGCCATCGATCGTTCCCCCCAATTATCCGAAGATATTTCCTATCGTCAGAAAAGCCGTTGCCAGTGTCAACCAGTCCCGTTAAGAGCGCCCCGTCGCGGGGCCGTAGCTCAGATGGGAGAGCGCTGCAATCGCACTGCAGAGGTCAGGGGTTCGATTCCCCTCGGCTCCACCAGCGACATTCCTCGAATTTTTTGATCAGTGACCGTCATCATAGGCGTCGATGGCAGAAAACAGCATCGTGAGCTGCTCGCGTTCGTCGGTGTCGATGTCGGGACGCCATATCTCGAATAACAGCACTGTGCGGTCGCTGGTGCCGCGATTCCACGCTTCATGTTCAAAGCTGTCGTCGAAGATCATCAATTCACCTTCGCGCCATGCGCGCGTTTCGGCGCCGACGCGGATGCCGCAGCCATCGGGCACTACGAGTGGCAGATGGCAAATAAGCCGAGTATTAAGCAGCCCGTGATGTGGCGCAATGTGGGTTCCGGGTTTGAGACGGGAAAACAACGCTATGGGTGCACGTCCCGGGATCACTGGCTGCGGGGCGAGCGCCAGCGTTGCGAGAGTTTGCGGGCACAAGCGATCCATGCCGCTTGCAATCTCGCCACTTTGCCACAGCCAAGCCGCTCCCCAGTCCGGCTTGTCCAGCAATGGATTGTTGGGCGGAGGTCGATCGGGGTTGGCCGCGACATAGGGCGAAAAATGTTCGCCCGGATCGTTCAACAAGGCTTGCAGTTCGTCGCGGATGGCGGCGGTGGACGCCTCCACTTCGGGAACCCAATCAAATTCCGACCGATCAAAAAATGCCCGCTGCGCAAGGCCGGGGAAGTAGAACATGTTGGGCTGCTGTTGATACAGCGGTTGTTCGCCCGATAATAGCCGCAGAGCCTCGGCTACACGCGGGGTCGCGGTGCGTTGGTCGAGTCCGGCTGCGTGAAGGCGGTTGAACAGGTGGTCGGCCAGAACATTGTCGACATCGGACAAATATTGCTCCGCTCTTTGCAACGAAGGGTGCAGCGCAGGATGCACGTCCCGAGCCTGGGCCGCGGTTGCCAGCGCCAAGCGGTAGAAGCTGCTGGCGGCACGCTCGTCATTGAGCCGACGCTTGAGTTCCGCCATCGCGATCAGCGCCGCGATGTTGCTCCGATCCGCTCGAATGAGCGCGTCGAGCGCCGCTGCTTCGGCGGCTGAATCGCCCCTGCCATGGGCTTCGTGTGCTTTGCGCAGCCATTCATCCTTGGTTGTCATGCCGCCCTCACAAAGCCGTCGAGCACCCGCTTTGCGCCCGCCTGCTCGAATTCGACCTCCAGCTTGTTGCCGTCGATGTCGATGATTTCGCCATAGCCGAATTTTTCGTGGAACACGCGCATACCGATGGCGAGGTCGGCGCGCGGCTTGGCTCCCACCGATGCGGCGGGCGCTCGCTCGGATGGCGCGGGCGCGCGGGTGACGGTCGATGATTGGGCGACCGCGCGCTGCCATGCCGGGCCGCGCGTCATGGTGCGGGCGGGCTGGCGTTCGGCAACATGCGCAAAAGGATCGCCCTGCGCCGCCCAGTTGGCCCGCCAAAGGCTCTGGCCACCGCCGAAGCTGTTCTCGCTCGCCACATGCTCGGGCGGGATTTCGCCGATGAAGCGGCTCGGGATGCTGCTCATCCACTGGCCGTAGATACGCCGGTTCGCGGCATGATAGATGCTGGCGCGCCGACGAGCGCGGGTGATCGCGACATAGGCCAGCCGGCGTTCCTCTTCCAGGCTCGCCGTCCCGCCCTCATCCATCGCGCGTTGCGACGGAAAGACCCCGTCTTCCCAGCCGGCGAGGAAGACATGATCGAACTCGAGGCCCTTGGCGGCGTGGATCGTCATGATCGTCACCGTTTCGGTCTGGTCGTCATTGTCGCGGTCCATCACCAGGCTGACATGCTCGAGAAAGGCTTCGAGCGAGTCATACTCTTCCATCGCGCGAACGAGTTCGGAGAGGTTTTCAAGCCGGCCCGCCGCCTCGGCGCTGCGATCGGCCTGCAGCATTGCGGTATAGCCCGATTCGTCGAGGATGAGCTGCGTCAGCTCGGGGTGCGATAGCTGGCCCGCCTTCGATTGCCAGCCGCGCATCATCGCAACGAAATTGGCGAGCTGGCGCCGCGCCTGCGGAGTCAGCTCGTCGGTTTCGGTAATCCGTGACGCCGCATGGAACAGCGGGGTCCGGTCGATCCGTGCGAACTGGTGGATACGCGCCACCGCCTTGTCGCCCAGCCCGCGCTTCGGGACATTGACGATCCGCTCGAACGCCAGATCGTCGGCTGGCGACTGGACGAGGCGCAAATAGGCGAGCGCATCGCGAATTTCGGCGCGCTCATAGAAGCGGAAGCCGCCCACGATGCGATAGGGCATGCCGATCGCGATGAAGCGATCCTCGAATTCGCGGGTCTGGAACTGCGCGCGGACGAGGATGGCGGCACGGTCAAGTGAAACCCGCCGGCGTTGCAAATCTTCCAGTTCCTCGCCGATCCGCCGCGCTTCCTCGGGGCCGTCCCACACGCCGACGACGCGCACCTTGTCGCCCGCATCGAGTTCGGTCCACAGCGTCTTGCCGAGGCGGTCGCTGTTCTGCGCAATCAGCGCCGACGCGGCCGCCAATATCTGCGGGGTCGATCGGTAATTCTGCTCGAGCCGGATTACCGTCGCGCCGGGAAAGTCCTTTTCGAAGCGCAGGATGTTCGCGACCTCGGCGCCGCGCCACGAATAGATCGACTGGTCGTCGTCGCCGACGCAGCAGATATTCTTGCGCGCCTGCGCCAGCAGCCGCAGCCAGAGATACTGGCTGGCGTTGGTATCCTGATATTCATCGACGAGGATATATTTGAAGCGCTGCTGATAATGTTCGAGCACATCGCGGTGATTTTTCAGGATCACCAGCATGTGCAGCAGTAGGTCGCCGAAATCGCAGGCGTTGAGCGTCTTCAGCCGCGCCTGATACAGCGCATAGAAATGGCCGCCCTTGCCGTCGGCATAGGCTTCCTTGTCACCCGCATCGAGGTCGGGCGGCGTCAGGCCGCGGTTCTTCCACTTGTCGATCAGCGCCGCGAGCTGGCGCGCCGGCCAGCGCTTTTCATCGAGTCCCTCGGTCTGGATGATCTGCTTGAGCACGCGAAGCTGGTCGTCGGTGTCGAGGATGGTGAAATTGCTTTGCAGGCCGACGAGTTCGGCGTGACGGCGCAGCATTTTTGCGCAGATGCTGTGAAAAGTGCCCAGCCAGGGCATGCCCTCGACCGCGTCGCCGATCATCCGTCCGATGCGTTCGCGCATCTCGCGCGCTGCCCTGTTGGTGAAGGTGACGGCCAGGATTTCCGACGGCCAGGCGCGCCGCGTCGCGATGATATGCGCCAGCCGTGCCGTCAGTGCGGCGGTCTTGCCCGTGCCGGCCCCGGCGAGCATCAGCACTGGACCTTCGGTGGTGAGAACGGCCTGCCGCTGCGGGCCGTTCAGGCCCTGCAGATAGGGCGGATCTGACGGCGAGGGCGGCGGCAATTCGGGGAGGGATGAGGGGGTATCCATTATGCGCGAACGATTAGGGAACAGCGCCGCTGCTGTCCAGTGCGCGGCGCAGCGCTGCGTCGGGCCGGGCGCCCTCGTGTTCGAGCCGGTCTATCGTGGCAACCGCCATCGCCCGATATGCGGCGACAAGGTCGGGATCATGCGCGGCAAGCGCCGCAACATGATCACGGATCGTCTGAACGTCGCCACGCAGCAACGGTCCCGAAAGGGCACCGAACCCGCGGTCGAGGCTGTTGTCCAGAGCAGCCTGCACCAGCGGCGCGAGCAGCGCGCGCGGCGCGGCGACTCCCGCGCGTTCAAGAGCCTGCGCGGCATCGGCAATCAGCGTCACGAGATGGTTCGACGCGTGGCAGAGCGCCGCGTGATAAAGCGCGCGGCGCTCTTCGGGAATTTCGACCGCAACACCGCCAAGCAGGCCGACGACCCGCCTGGCTTGCACGGCTGCGTCGACGCTTGAGCCGGTGATCGCAAAGCGCGCGCCCGCCATCCGCGCGACTTCACCCGGCGGGTTGCCCGTGAAGGTCATCGCCGGATGGATAGCGGCCGTCAGCCAGCCCGCATCGCGCAGCGGCGCCAGAGGCGCGGCTCCGCTACGGCCGCTGACGTGGAAAACGAAAGGCGAGGACGGCGTCTTGGATGCTTCGGCCGCCAACGTGGCCACGATGCCGGAAAGGGCGTCATCGGCAAAGGCGATCGCAATCGCATCGCATGTTTGGACGAGTGCCCCAAGGTTGGGGGTGGTTTCGATGCCATCGACTTGCCGCTCCGCTTCGGCCAGTTGTTCGGGCGAACGTCCCCATAGCAAGGGCGGTTTGTGCGACGCGGGCTTCAGTCCGAGCGCCAAGGCGCGCGCTACGCGGCCCGATCCTACGATTCCGATCCGCCGAAATATGTCGATGTTCATGATGTCTGCGATACGGCAGATCATGGTCTGCCGCCACCCGGCGACGGGATCAGGGCCAATCGAAAGGGAGGAAAATGGTGGGCGTGGCAAGGATTGAACTTGCGACCCCTGCGATGTCAACACAGTGCTCTACCACTGAGCTACACGCCCACACGTTTTGGGGTGACGCGCCCCTTAAAGGCCTCGGCGCAGGCTGGCAAGCCCTTCGCGCGCAAAGTTGAAATTATTGTTGGTTGCTGCGATCGGCGCGGCCGAAAAGCATATCGACCTCGCGCACCAGATCCTTGAGGTGAAAGGGCTTGGACAGCAGCTTGGCTTGCGGGACATTCTCTTCGGCGCGCAGCGATACCGCCGCGAATCCGGTGATGAACATCACCTGCGTTTGCGGCGCCGCCTTTGCGGTGTGCTGCGCCAGCTCGATACCATCCATTTCGGGCATCACGATGTCGGAGAGGAGCAGGTCGAATGTGCCCGAATCGATATAGGGGACCGCTTCGGTCCCGCGGTCGACCGCGGTCACATGATAACCCGCGCTGGTCAGCGCCCGCGCCAGATATTCGCGCATCACATCATCATCTTCGGCGAGCAAGATGCGGATCATCGTAAAATTCTGCCTCTGTCTTCCGGCTGCGCCCGACCGTGTAATCGCGCGTACCGCACCCCTCGAATGAAACTGTGTCATAGCGGGAGAGATTTAACAAATTCCCGCGCCGCTGGATTCGTCGGCGCTTTTTTGCCACCCTCTTATATCGATGCCCCACCGCACCCTTCCGCCCGCCGCAATCGCGGTCCAACGTCCCGACGCGCCAGGCTCCGTCGTCGTGTCGATCCCGCATGCCGGGCGCCTCTATCCGCCTGAAATACTTGCAGCGGCGCGCGTGCCGATCGCCGATCTCGAGCGGCTGGAGGATCGCTGGTGCGATGTCATCGCGGCGGGTGCGGTCGAGGCCGGCGCGACAGTGGTGCAGGCGCTGTGGGCGCGCGCTGTCGCCGATTGCAATCGCGGCGAGGGGCAGATGGCGCCCGCCGAGGTCGCAGTGCCGCTTCGCGCACAATTTTCGGCGCCGGGCCGCAAGGAGCGCGCCGGGCTGGGCGTCGTGCCGACGCGGCTCGCCGACTGCGGTACATTGTGGAAACGTCCGATCGACCGGGCCGCGCTGCACTGGCGTCTCGAATCGCTGCATCGGCCCTATCATGCAGCAATTGCCGAAGAACTCGCTGCGGCGCGTGATCGCTTCGGCCACGCCATTCTGATCGACCTGCACAGCATGCCTTCGATTCCGTCCGGACAGCCAGGTCATGGGGCGCGCATCGTGATCGGCGATCGCTTCGGCACGTCCGCGGGCGAGTGGCTGTCCGACCTGCTTCTCGACAGTGCCGCACGGCTCGGCGTCGCCGTGACGCGCAACCAGCCCTATGCGGGTGGGCATATCGTGCGGACGCACGGGCGACCGCTGGCGGGCGTCCACGCGGTTCAGATCGAAATCGACCGGAGCCTCTATCTGCACCCCGACAAGAGCGTCGATGCGGCCCGTTCGGGCGCGCTTGCACGCTGGTTCGCCGGCCTGATCGATGCGGCGGGGCAGATGCGTCCCGATGGCGACATGCTGCCGCTGGCCGCCGAATAAAAAACCACCTCGTACCGGAGTACGAGGTGGCCAGGGTCCAGGGAGGACGCACCCACGTCCGCTAGGACGAGGCGCTCGCCGCGATGGAAAGGGGGAAAACCATGGCGGCGTAGGATCAATTTAGGATGGGTCGCGACACGTTACAAGACGCGTCTGTGCAAAATCTGCAGCAATGCGAAACTGGTCGGGGAGAGAGGATTCTCGCCGCCTTTAGAGATAAGTGTCTGTAAAAGCTAAAATCTTTCTGCGCCCTCGTCGAGGCATGCCACGGGGGTATCGCACAGGCGAGTCGCACGAGAAGATTTTTTCAAATGGGAGCCATTCCTTACACCTATCGACGGCGCAGCGGAATTTATGCGCTCCGGCGAAAAATCCGCTTCTTGAGCGATAAACCTCATCCCATAACCTTATCGCTTTGGACGAAAGAATTGTCCGAGGCCCGCTTTCGGGCTGCCGCGGCTTGCGCAGCCCTCGATAGGGTTGTGGCTATGATCAGACACGATATCATCTTAAACGGCGGCGCGCGCTCCGCATCCGTGCTTGCCGAAATCGCTCGCAAGGCAACCGATGCACAACTCGGGTTGGCCATTCAGGAACAGTTGCACGGTCCAAATCCGGAAGCCGAAGAAGCAGCACGCGTGTTCGGCGACTATTATCTTCTTGCCGCGCGACACAACGGCGCCGCGGTTCTTGACGATCCGACGCGCGAAAGCCTGCGCGCACAGGGGCGGTCAGAGCGGCATATGCACAAGCTTGAATTGCTGGTGCGGCATAATGCCGGCACCAATGCATTGTCCGACGTGCAACTGTCGTTGCAGTGCGAGCAATTGGGGCTGTCCTTCGACAAGCGCTATGCCGATGATGACCGTCGCACCATGCTCACCGCCTGGGCCGACGCCCAGTTTCGGGCCGCGACATTCAATACGCCCCTTGTGCAGAGCCAACCTGAGCCAATCGCGTTCCTGCTGAACGCTCCGCGCGAAGCAATTGCACGGGCGCGTTCTGAGCCACCGAAAGCCGAACGGCAGGATGCCGGCGTATCGCAACAGCCGGCGCGATCGGTCGCCGCCGATCATCCCGATCCGGCACCGAAAAAGCTAACGCCAATATTGAGCGAGGTAATTGATGATGTCGTGGCGGGCATTGTTAGCCAGGGCCATTGGAAAGATGGCCCGGGCAGCACGGCCGAAGATGGCAAGCGCCTCGTCAAACAATTTGTCTGGATGGTCGGCGACTTGCCCGCCGAGGACTATGGCCAACAGCATCTCTCGCATTTTTGCCGTGAAATGATGAGCATGCCGAAGACGGTGCGCGTGCAGACATTTTGGCACGAGCCATATGAGGAGGCGAAGAAGAAATTTCCCCCGCTCACGACACAGAACAGCCGTAAGGCGGTCACGTTCAACAAGGATCTGGCCTATCTTGCCCGCTTTGGTCATCGGATGGTGACCGAAGGGTATTGGCGGGAAGGCCAAATCAGTCCGCTTAAATTTTCCCGGAAGGTGACGGTCGGCCAGAAGTCGAAAGCGAAGTCGCCCTGGCAACCGGCGCATATCGAGGAAATGCTGGCATCTCCGATATATGTCGGAAATGGTGGCTCGAAGAGGCGCCTGAAAGGCGGGCGGTATATCCATCAGGATGCGGCCTATTGGGTCCTTCTGCTCGCGGTCTATACCGCCGCGACGCAAGGAGAAATCTGCGGGCTTCTCGTCGAGGAGGTGGTGAGCGAAGAGGCTTTTCTTCCACATTTGCTCTTCCAGAAGAATCGACTTCGCTCGCTCAAGCGCGAGGCTCGCGAGCGCGAGGTTCCAATCCATCCGCGCCTGATCGCGCTCGGATTTCTGGACTATGTCGCTTGCGTCAAGGCTGAGGGCACGAGCGAGCTCTTCCCGGAACTCTGGCTCAACGACGTCAAACGCGGCGGCGATCAATATCGTGCAACGGTGTGGGACAAGGTAATCGACTGGTTCCGACCGCGCGGGCTGGCCATCCCGGTTGGCGATACAGGTAAAGAGGCCGATTTCCATTCACTGCGCAACTTGGTGCTGTCGCAACTTGACCGAGCATGGATCAATCAGAACATCGTCAAGGATATTGCGGGCCACGCCCGCAAGGGGGTCACCGCGCAGACCTACCAGAATCTCAAAGCGAGCGGGGGTCTCAACGATGTGCTGACGGAACGGCTCAGGGTTTTGCAGTGTCTGCCTGACTTTGCGGCGGGTGTTGTGCGGCAGGCGCCCCGTCTTCTTCCCATCAATCTCAGGAGCCGATGATGAAAGTTTTCCATCCCAACTTGCCACCGATCGATTACGACGAAGACGCCTTATATCGTGACGCCATTTACTATGGTCGCCAGCTGGTGCTGGACGATCTGGCACAGAACCCGGAACGGGAAATGAAGCATTATGCCCGGGCAGCAATCTGCCACGCCCATGCTTCCGCGTTCGGCAGTCAAGCGGCTAGACTGCTTTCTGCGCTAAGCGAAACGCCGACGGTAGCTGCGCTCGCGGCGTTACCTCGGTCGTTCTTGCTGGACCACAAGCGCAAGGTTACCGAGCGCTTCGATGCTTTGGGCTTCAAATCCTGCGTTCAATATGGGTGGATGCAGGGCATTGCACTCGGCGTGGCGCAAGCCGCGGATGCCATCTGTCACGCCGACGACCAAGGGCGCGGACATCCGTCGTTGTCGCTCGAAGCCTTCTTGCGGCAGGGCGGCCATGTCCTGCCTCCATTTGAGAGCGATAACGTGGACGATATGCCGGGGGTGGCGCGTCCTCGCATGCGTCCCGAACGAGCTGGTTCCAGTGAAGAATCCTTTGTCAGCGCAGCAATGCCGTCCGCAAACCCTCACGACGAGCTCGAGATGCCGGCTGAAATCCGGGATCAGCCACGCGGCGGAGACGCTGAGCCGGGCGAAGGACCCGGTGTCATCGCCGGCAAGACGTGCGGAGATCTCATCATCGAATGGCTGCAAAGCAAGGGCCAGCTGAGCCGAGCCGAGCAATCGCGTCAGGGAACTTCGGCACGGCACCTCGTAACCGCATTGGGCCTGACCGATTTGCCGGCCGAGAGCCTCGCATCGCTTCGGCCAAATTCGTTGTCGAAGTTCGCCAAATATATCGAGGCCTATCCGCTGACACACCGCGGCGAGCGCGCGAGAATTGCGCACATCAAGGCGTTTCTCCAATATGCGCGCGAGGTACCCATCGAGGTTCGGCGGCTCGATTGGGATAGTCTCGTCAAGGGAGGCACCCATGGCTAATCCTGAAGCTGGTGCGTCTGAATATTTTAATGTTCAATACCTGTTTTCTTCTGCGCAGCAGATGAAAACCCGTGGTGCGCGCAGCGCTGAACGGCGTGTCGCCCACATTGTGCGCGCAGAATGGGGAGATGTCCCATGCCAGTGAGCCGCTCCAAATATCGGGGCACACATCTGGAGAATGCTGCGCAATGGTTGCTCGAGATCGAGGAGATGGCGAGCGGCGGTTGGACGGAAGGTCTCGGGGGTCCGCGCCGGACAAATGGCTATCTTGTCGCACAGAAGAGGAAGCCCGCTCCGTCCGGCGGCAAGTCATCGACCGCGCCAGCAAGCGCGTCGCGGGCTCCCGTCAGCGTGCCGCGGATGGTTCGGGTGTCCGAGCCCCGTTGGGCGCCGAGACCGCAGAGCAACGTTCGTGCCCATCATTTCGAGCACAAGACGATCCTCGCCTCGAAAAAGGGGTCGGTCTCCGTCGCGGAAGCGCGCGGGGCCTACACCCTCGCTTTCAATGCCGCCGATGGCGTGATTGAAGCCAAGGTCCGCGCGACGGTCGCAGCCGAATATATTGAGGGAACTACGAGTTCCGAGGCGGAACGCGTCGCTTATATCGCCGGCACCAACGGGGATACCAACGAGGAGCGGGTGCGCTTCTGGGCGCTCGCCAACGAGAACGCCCATTTTGTGGGCGAGCACAAGGTCCGCGTTTGCGTGACCGGTGCCGAGGCGGCTTGGGCCAAAGCTGCCCATGATCCGTCGATGCCGACTGAACTGCGCGCGACGCTCGCTGATGCTCTCAAAGACGAAGGGTTAGCGGAGCGGGTGGTCAATGACGCCGGCATCATCGTGCGATGGCTCAAGGGCAACAGGCGCTTTCCGGCAGAATTGCGCGACCGGGTCGAATTGGAAAGGCCAAAAAATGGCCGTGTGGCCTATTCCATCATCGGACAATTTCCGCACACCATGTCCGAGGCTGGCATGCGCAGCTGCCTTGATGACTTCGGTGAAGAATTTTCGCGGCGGAAGATTCCATGGCAGGCGGTGATCCACGAGCCGACAGCCAAGAATTCCGCAAAGAACTGGCATTTTCACCTGATCTATTATGCGGGTCCGGCCGAAAAGCTGGAAGGCGGTCGCTGGAGCTTCGAGCGGGAATGGCGGCGCAACAAATATCGGACCAACGAATGGGTGCCGCTCAAACGGCTGGGACGCAGCGAGGAAATCGCATCAGCAGATTGGGTGCCGAATCTGAAAGCCCGCTGGCGCGACATCGTAAATAAGCGATCGCAAGATGAGGGCCTGGAAATCTCCTTTACTAATGAGACGAACCGCGCCCGCGGGTTGCCGAAAGCCCAGACGCGCTACAGTCCCGGCCGGCAGGCGCTCCATAAGAAAGGCTATTTTACGGCCAGCGACGTCGAGCAAATATTGGACAGCTGGGCGGACTATAAGAAGCGCGCACGCCGGGCCGCTGCCGAGCGGGTCCGCAAATTGAGGGGCCGCTATGATCGACTGAGCCGTGATAAGCGACTCGAAACGCTTCCTCCTGCTCAAGTTGACTCCGTTCTCGACACGCTCGACGCATGCCAAGGGAGGCTGGAAGAAATCGAACGCCTGCTTCAGGTTGGTTCCGACGCGGCCGTCCTGCGGGAAATGTTGGTGAGCGGCCCCCACGCAGCGGAAGCCTATTATTCGGGGATCTTGACTGACCTTGAACGGAAAAAGCCGACGCCAGCTCGGTCTGACAAGGCTGCGTTCGCCAATGAAGTCTGCGCGGAAGCGGCCGAGTGCCTCCGCGACCTTCAACCCACAATGTCGAAGCTGTCCGCCATTCGGGCGGATAGCGAGGCGGAAATATCTGCCCTCGGGAAAATATTGTCGACTGAGCTCACAGGCGCCGAGCGAGAAGTCGAGACGCTGGTCGCGCGCACGACTGCGCAATCCGCGCTTGCCGACGAGCGGCTGCGCCAAGATAGCATGACAGATCGCACACGCCCCGTGATGGCCGCTGCCAGAGCGGCGTTTCTATCTTCGCATCCGCAGATGTAGCCAGCGCGGCAGCACAAAGACCCGCAATGTGCAGAGCATCAGGCCTGAACGGCCATTGGTAGGCCAGGTGGAAGCAAGGAAAAGCTGCCTGGCACACAGGCCAATGGAGTATGACTAATGGAATATCAGAACGGGACCGCCTCGCTCGAGGCGGCGCTTTCGCTGTGTGCGCAGCAACCGGATGTCCGTGTGCTACGCCGGGTCGGCCCTATCGACCGGCTGGTATCGGAGCGGGCACCGCGGGGACGTGTGCGTCGGATCGGTATTGTCGACACTGAGGCGACATCGACGAATGCCAGAAGCGCCGAGCTGCTCGACATCGCTGTCGCGGTGCTGCTTGTCGACGCCGCGGGCGAACTCATCGGCGTCGAGAAAACGTTGCAATCACTTCGCGATCCTGGTGGCCCTATACCCGCCGAAGTCACCAAACTGACCGGCATAACCAATGAAATGGTGACCGGCCGTATTCTGAGCCAGGAAAAATGGGCGCGCCTCTTGAGCGGGTGCGATCTTCTGGTCGCCCATAACGCTGCCTACGACGTCCCTATCGTCGAGCGGTTCCTGCCGGAAATTGCGGACCAAGCATGGGCCTGCTCGATGCGTCAGATCGGTTGGCTGGACCACGGATTCGACGGCGCGAAACTCGGGCATCTTCTGATACAGATCGGCCGCTTCGCCACCGGACACCGCGCGGCCGTCGACGTGATCAGCCTCTGCCATATCCTCGCGCACCGCGATGCGAACGGGCGAACACTGATGAGCGAGCTTCTGGAAAAGGCTGCGTGCGACACGGTTCGTATCGATGCGAAGGGCACGGACTTTTCGATCAAGGACCGCTTGCGCGAGCGCCGCTACCGCTGGGATCCGGTCGGAAAAGCCTGGTGGATCGAAGTCCGCGCAGATGAAGTCGACGAAGAACGCCGGTGGCTCGAATTCGAGATCGGATGTCGCAACCCCGTGATGACCGTGATGACCGCGCGCACGCGGTTTCGGTGAAAACGCAGCAGGAGAGCGGGAAGATTGAGCACCGCAATGGAGCGGAAAAAAGCTCTGGCGCCTCGCCATCGTTGAAGGAAATTGTGAATGGACACCGAAGAATTTCTGCGCCGTCTCCACTGTTGGGCTGCGGCGCTCAAACGCCTTATGAGCCCTCCAGGCATTGAAAATGCCGAGAAATCGACCTGTTTCGCGTCTGGGGAAGAGTTGAACGAAGTGCAAATCGCCAGCTTGGCATTTTTTGCCGCCAAAGTGTCAAAGCCCTTGGTCTATCTGACCTGGGATCGCTCTTTCGGCTATCTGCCATTACGGACCGATGCCTTCCTGCCCAAGACGGGGGCGGTCGAATTGACGAGGGGACTGATCCCGTGGACTGCAGGGCAGGGGCGCCCTGTCATCCTGGTCGAAGCAGCTGGCGACAACGCCTATGCGATGAAGCCGAACGGGCGCCTGCGCAAATGCCTACGGCCGACTGACGATCTGGACGCCGGCATGTCCCTCGCGCTGGACCTTATTCGCGCTGCCGCAGCCGAAATCGATGGGGTCGTTCTACAGGCTCGTTCGGAAATGTCGAAAGCGGGGAAGGGGAGGTTTTAACGAGACCCCGTTCCGCTCAGCCACAAATCACAAGCATCGCCAAGGGCCGCTAAAGTGCGGCCCTTGGCGCATCTGGAGCATCTGACAATGACGAAATTTACCTTCTACGATACCGAAGCTACGTGGGATGAGACACTCCACGAGGCCTATCAATCGATTGATCCGCGCCAGCGATCGCATCGGATCGGTTCCAAGCGCATCATTGCGGCAGCCGCATTCGATGTCGAAATTTCGGCCGAGGGCCACATCGCGTGTGAGGCGATCAAGAGCTGGACCGAATATGACGTCGGCGACGAGCCAGCGATCGTGGGCGGCCTGTTCGATCACCTGCGCGCGCGGCCGGACAGGATCGCGGTCGGATTTGGCAGCGTCGCCGACGATCTGCCCATCCTTACGCTCGCGGCGATGGAAGCTGGTCTGATGCTTCCGTCCCAGTTTCTGCCGCCCCAGCCCGGCACTATTCGCAGCGGACGGCGAATGCACCTTGATCTCGGCCTCGCTTTGAAGGGTAGCGGTAAGACGTGGCACCATCTTTCCGAGGTCTGCCTGCGCATTGGCATCCCGGTTGATCTCCTCAAAGGGAAGATTACCGGGTCGGCTCCGGTGACGGCAGAGAGCTGGAGAAACTTGCGGGCTCATGTCGAGCTCGACACCGCGTTGCTGGCGATCGCCACCCTAGCTTGGCAGCGCACACAGGGCCAAGCCTGCCTTGACCCAACCATCGCGGCACTTGCCGTTTTGGACTGGCTGCGCCGCAATGGAAATTTGACCGAGGCCAAGCTGGCGATAATCGCGGACACCTGCCGCGCGCTCGAGCTGGACATTTTGCACACAGACAAGCTGGCGGCTTGAGAGAAATAGGGGGCGCGGCCGGTCGTCGGCTAAGCTCGCGACAACGGTTCGCGTCCCTTACGTTCCGCCAGTTTGTCCATGTCGGCGGAGTCCGGATACCAGGTTCGATGCTGAACTGAGGAAAGCAAGATGAGGATCGCTGCGGCGTTTTCTCGGTCGAGTTCGGTAATCGACTGTGGCGCCCACCCACCCCAAGCCCTCACATTATACCAGGCGAAGAGAAAATCCTCGCAGACCTTGGCGCCGCCGGTCCAGTCGTTGGCGAGGGAATAGACTCGGTCGTAGGCATTGCGAATGTTTTCGGGCATTTCCGAGTAGGGCATCTGATCATTCCTTGCTGTGGAGACCGCCCATTGCGGTTGACGTGACCCCCTAGTTTCCACCAGCCGGGATTAGAGCCCAGCAGCTTTGTTGCGCATGAGCGCGGTGTAAGCAATGGCCTGCGCAGCGGAGCCCGTAGGGCGTAGCTGCGCAGGCCATTGCTTATGCAGTTCGGCGGCGAACGCCGCCGGTGTCTCATATCCAAGGGCCGAGTGTGGCCGCGACTGGTTGTAATCCTCGGCCCAGGCCGCGATCACCGTGCGGGCATGATCGAGGTCGAGGAACAGCGTCTCGTTCAGAAGCTCATCACGCATCCGGCCATTGAAGCTCTCGACATAGCCGTTCTGCATCGGCTTGCCGGGTGCGATATAGTGCCACTCGACGCCGACTTCACCGCACCATGCGAGCACCGCGTTCGATGTCAGCTCGGTCCCATTGTCGCTGACGATCATCCCCGGCCTGCCGCGTTCCTCGATCAGATCGCTGAGCTCGCGCACGACCCGGCGCCCGGAGATCGACGTATCCGGCACCGCGCGCAGGCACTCCCGCGTCACGTCGTCGACGATGTTGAGCACCCGGAACCGCCGGCCTGACGCCATCTGATCATGCACGAAGTCGAGGCTCCAGCGCTGGTTCGGCAGCGCGAGCACCGGTGCGGGCGCCCGCGCACCGATCGCCCGGCGCCGGTTGCGTCGTCGTCGGACCATCAACCCTTCTTCCCGATACAGGCGCTGGGTCTTCTTCCTGTTGATCATTACGCCCTCCCGGCGCAGCAGGATATGCAGGCGTCGATAACCGAACCGGCGACGCTGCTGCGCCAGCTCGCGCAGCTTCTCCCGAACCTCGGTATCGTCACCCCGCTGCGACCGGTAGCGCATGCTCTTCCGATCGGCCCCTGTGACACGGCACGCCCGCCGCTCGCTCATCCCATGGCAAGCCTGGAGATGCGCGACCGCTTCCCGCTGAACGGCGGGCGTCACCATTTTTTTGTGAGAAGATCCTTCAACGCCGCATTGTCGAGCATCGAGTCCGCAAGCAGCCGCTTCAGCTTCGCGTTCTCATCCTCGAGCGAGCGTAGCCGCTTCGCCTCCGACACCTCCAGGCCGCCATACTTGGCCTTCCAGTTGTAAATCGTCGCTTCCGACACCCCGTGCCGCCGCGCCAGCTCGCCGGTCTTCGCGCCTGCCTCCGCTTCCTTCAGCACACCAATGATCTGCTCTTCCGAAAACCTCAAACGCTTCATCTGTCCGTCCTTCCTTCAAGGCCGGACTCTAATCACTGTTGGAGGAAAATCAGGGGGTCACGTCACGGTCATGCAAGTCGTCATTTGCGCCGGTCGCTTGAAATTCGGACAGCCCTGCGGACATTTACCTCTGGGATATTCCGACCAACCTATGCCGTTTACGAAATTTTAACGGTTCTGGCTTAAGCGCAGCCAAATCTGCGGACACGTGGCAGGGCAAGCAGCCTAAGCCGGTGAATTGTATTGTGACCCGCGCCAACTCTCGGACCTGCACGTTGTGCCGGCCCGATCGGCGTCCGAGGTCACGAATGCACGTTCGCGATTTTTACCTCACCACGGTTAGTGGCCTCGCGCGTCAGCGAGGTATTCGCCGTGCGCAAAGCAAATCCCAGTTCAAAAGATTCATCGAATTGCCGTTCTGAATGTCCGAATTCCGTCATTGCGGCGCAACCAGATATGGGGCGCCCATCCGCGACGACCGGCGATCAGCGGCGGCGAACCGAAATTGAGCAGTGCTATCGCGATCCACGCCTGCGCCGCGTTGTGAAGCGCCTTGCCGCCCGGAGGTGCGCAGACGCTGACGACGCCTTTCACGCAGCGATCGTTCGGGTTCTGAAATACGGCAGCGGGGGGCAGAATCCTGCCGATCGGTTGGTGGCATGCGTGTCCAGTATCACATCGACTGCGGCAAGGTCGCAGGCGCGTGCTGCGGCCAACGGCTTCGCCGGCTTTACCGATCCGGACGATCAGTGTGACCATCTTTGGGGGCGCGCATTTCTTCCTCCGGACGAGGAGATGGAACGCAGGCTACGCCAGCAGGCCGTTGCATACATCCTTGCTGAAGCTGCCGACGGTGATCCCGTTCAGGCCACGCTGCTTGATGCTGCACTCGACGGACTACGCGGAGCAGAGTTGATGCGCTTGCTTGGCCTTTCAGAGCGCGAGCTCGCCACTCGTCGGCGGCGACTTAAACGCACGATTCTGTCGCTTTGCCGACCCTTCATCTTCAACGGCCAGCTTGATTTCAGCGCGACGTCATTAACGTGAAAGGCAGCATTATGAAAATTTCTGAAGTTTCTGTTAGATTCCTCAGCGTTAGAGGTGTGGATTTAAATAGGTTCGTCGAGAGCTTGGCATTTATCAATGCTCAAGGAATGAATTCCAGCATATCGATATACGACAATGTTGGAAAACTTGAGGCTGAATTTAAATCAGAGAATGGATGCATTTATATCAATATAGAGCGAGCAGATTTCTCCTATTATGATAACGTGCTTGGAGATTCCATTTTCTGGCTGCCAAATGTTTCCATTCCGGAGGTGGCATGCTCTAATATCGCCGGAGCAGGAAAAACGTTGAGCGATCTGATTGAATTTGGCGAGAAAAATGACTTTCTTAAAGGTTGCGGCACCATCCTCGAGGTGGAGAATGATTACATTGGATTAATCGTGACACTGTTGCCAAACTGGATTGAAATTGCGTGATAAATCTCGATCTAATTCTGCTGCCGCCAATGGCAGCGTCACCGCGTGACGAGGCCTTTCCTACAGGGTAGTCCTAGCCCGTCCACTCCGCGCTGGGCGTTTTCTGATTCGTCGATTGAGCCCCTATGAACGCTGTAGAAATTGAAGAAGCCGTATCCGAGCTGGTGCTACAACCGTTTGACGCGGCCGAGTTCCCGTTCCAGTTCATTACGGCTTTCGGCGCCAAGAAGGCGACCGTCGACCGCCTGCGCAAGGGCGATACCAATCAGTCTGACGTCGGCGGCGTGCTCCAGCGCAACAACATCCATATCGGCATCGCGCCCGCGGGCGAGGTAACCGAAACGCTCGCACGGCTTCGCGCCAGCCCCAAGACGGCGAGTGCGAAGGCGAAGTTCCTCATCGCCACTGATGGCGAAACGGTCGAGGCCGAGGATCTGATCGGCGGCGACGTCATCGCATGCGCCTATGCCGATCTGCCGCGGCATTTCGCGATGTTCCTGCCGCTCGCCGGCATCTCTACGGTCAAGGAGATCAAGAACAACCCCATTGACGTCAAGGCCACGGGGCGGCTCAACAAGCTCTACGTCGAGTTGCTGAAGGACAATCCGGACTGGGCAACCGAGGGTCGGCGGCACGAGCTCAACCAGTTCATGGCACGGCTGATCTTCTGTT
Source organism: Sphingopyxis sp. GC21 (assembly GCF_025727575.1). NCBI lineage: Bacteria > Pseudomonadati > Pseudomonadota > Alphaproteobacteria > Sphingomonadales > Sphingopyxidaceae > Sphingopyxis > Sphingopyxis sp. GC21. The sequence continues at coordinate 1,278,086 of NZ_CP095845.1, forward strand.
TCTTCGCTGAAGACACTGGCATTTTCCGCGAGCATCAGTTCACCGAGACCATCACCCAGATGAGCCACGCTGGCCACGGCAGCGGCGAAGAACAGTGGGGCAACACGCATGAGGTGCTGACCGAGCTATTCCGTGCAATGGATACGCCCGTCACGCATGAGGGTAATCTAGACCCCCGTTATCGCGAAGCGGCGAGCATTCGCCCTTATGCCGATGTCTTTCCCTATGTGAACGGCGGGCTGTTCACCGGCGCAGTGGACGCACCGCGCTTCAGCCGAACAGCCCGCGCCTATCTGCTGCGCGCGGGCGAGCTCGACTGGAAAGAGATCAACCCGGATATTTTTGGATCGATGATCCAGGCGGTGGCCGAAGATGACGAGCGCGGCGAGCTGGGGATGCACTACACCAGCGTGCCCAACATCCTGAAGGTGCTGAACCCGCTGTTCCTCGATGATCTTCGCGAGCAGCTGGAGGCGGCGGGCGACAGCAAGCAGAAGCTGCGCAACCTGCGCAAGCGGCTGGGCAACATCCGCGTATTCGATCCGGCCTGCGGATCGGGCAACTTCCTCGTCATCGCCTACAAGGAGATGCGCGCGATAGAGGCGCAAATCGTCGAGCGGCTGGGCGGTGAAGCGAACCTGAAGCTGGCCGAGCGTCGCAGCGTCATTCCCTTGAGCAACTTCTACGGCATCGAGATCAAGGGCTTCGCCGCCGAGATCGCCCGCCTCGCGCTGCTGATCGCCGAATTCCAGGCGGATTGTCTGTATCTCAGCCAGCAGGAGGCGCGCGCGATGGTGCTGCCGCTGCACAAGACGGGGCAGATTACGGTCGGAAATGCGCTCAGGTCAGACTGGCTAAAGGTGTGCCCATCTGTCGCGGCGCAAGTCATTCCAGAGCTCGATCTTGCGGGGCCGACCGGGGGTCGAGCGATCGAAGAGACCGGTCTCAATCACGACGCAGACGTTCAGACTTATCTCTGCGGGAATCCGCCATACCTAGGGGCCAAGAAGAAATCTCCTGAGCAAAAAGAAGATATGGACATAGTCGGAGTTCCACAGTCTGTGGATTATGTAGTTGCGTTTCTCGCCAAGGCGGCAGAATATGGACGGCAGACGAGAACAGATGTTGCACTCGTTTCGACTAGTTCCATATGCCAAGGCGAGCAAGTAGCGTCTGTATGGAAGCCGCTTCTATCCGATTATGAGATTAACTTTGCCTATACCCCCTTCAAGTGGTCTAATTCGGCCGCGAACAATGCTGGTGTGTATTGCACGATTGTGGGGTTAAGTCGCGAACCGTCGAGGGTTCGCCGGCTGATATCAAGCGATGCCGAGAAGGGCTGTTCAAGTATATCACCTTACCTAATTGAGGGTGAGCCAATCATATGTGAACCACGGAAGGATCAAATTTCTCGCCTGCAACCGATGGTCATGGGCAGTAACCCTGTAGACGGCCGCCGCTTGGTGATGGATCTCGAAGATGGTGTTCATTTTGTCGCAGAAAATCCAAATGCCGCGCCCTTCGTGCGCGATTATTTTGGGACGCAGGAACTTACTAACGGACTGAAGAGGCTGTGCCTTTGGATCGAGGAAGATTGCAAAGACGAGGCACTCTCGATAGCGGCTATTGCAAGTAAGGTAGAGGATTGCCGCATATACAGGCTATCGGCCGGACGAGACGCTAAGCGCTCCGCCAATCGCCCATATGCATTCTGCTACTCCACTTTCCAGAATCGCGAACACCTTATCGTTGGTAAGGTGATTGGTGAGAAATTCGGTTACGTCCCGTTTGATTTCCACCGCGCTGGCTCAATCACCAGCGTGGACGCACTCACCGTTTATGGACAGGCGATGGTCGAAGCTGCGATCATCGCCTCAACTCTGCATCGTGTCTGGGCAGAGGCAGTGTCGGGTCGCATGGGCAACGGCATCAGATACGGTAATACTGTTGTCTATAACACTTTCCCCGTTCCCAAGCTGACCGAGCAGGAAAAGGCCGACCTCGCCCACACCGCGGAGAATATTTTGCTCGCACGCGAGGCGCATTTTCCCGCGACCATCGCCGATCTCTATGATCCGAAGGCGATGCCGGACGACTTGCGTCGCGCTCACGAGGACAATGATGAGGTGCTGGAACGCATCTATATCGGCCGCCGCTTCCGCAACGATACCGAGCGGCTGGAAAAGCTGTTCGACCTCTACACCAAAATGACCGCCAACACTGCGCCCAAGGGCAAGGGCGCGAAGAAGGGCAAGGCCGCATGACCCGTCTATTCCGTATCTCCGACAGCGGGCTGGTCGAAAGCCGCCGCAAGCCGCTCGATCTGGAAAGTCGGATCGAAGATTGGGTCGCGCGTGACCTGAGCCTGGTCGGGGTCGACGGCATCGTCATCGGCCGCCAGATCGCGACCGATCATGGCAAGCGCATCGACTTGCTGGCGATGGATGAAGACGGCAACCTCATCATCATCGAGCTGAAGCGGGATCGCAGCCCTCGCGACATCGTGGGGCAGGTGCTCGACTATGCATCTTGGGTGCGCCATCTGACGACCAAAGACGTGCACGAACTGACCCGCGCGGCTATCGGCCGATCGCTGCCGGACCTTTATCGCGAACGGTATGGCAAGGCGTTGCCCGAAACGCTCAACGCCTCGCACCAGATGATCGTGGTCGCCAGCGAAGTCGACGAAGCGACGAAGCGGATCATCGAATATCTGTCCGAAGAGCATGACGTCGGCATCAACGCCAGCTTCTTCAACATCTTCGGGGCCGAGGGCCATGAATGGCTCACCACGGACAGTTTGCTTGACCAGGAAGAGGTGAAGGACCGCGCCGTGAAAAAGGCGCGGGCGCCGTGGTCCGGCCTCTATTACGTCACCGGCGGCGCGGAAGAGGATCGTCCGTGGGACGAGCTCCGCAAATATGGCATCTTCACTGCCGATGGTGGGCCACATTACACGAACCAGCTCGACAGGCTCGAGGTTGGTGCGCCGATCTTCTACTATCAGAAAAAGACAGGCTATCTCGGGTATGGCCGGGTTCAGACGCCGAAAATGCTGGCGAGCGACTATGTGCTGGAAGATGGTCGGAAGCTGACCGAGGCGCTGCCCGCCCGATACCTCACCCAGTTCGAGGATGACGCCGATCGTGCCGCATATGTTGTCGGCGTGGAATGGCTGCGCACCTTCGATCGCGCCGACGCCAAGACCTATCAGGGCATCTTCGCCAACCAGGCAATCGCTTGCAAAATCTATGATCAGCAGACCGCCGACTTCCTGCGCCAGGAGTTCGGCGTGTCGGCAGAGGACAACGCATGACCGAAAACCGCCCCATCCCGGCCGTCCGTCTCGTCACCGCACATTCTGGTGCCTCGACAAGTGCCAACGAACTCGGCATGCGGCCGATGCAGGCGCGAGCCTATGCACATCGCGGCGAGCAGTATTTGCTGATCAAATCACCCCCGGCATCGGGCAAGTCTCGAGCGCTGATGTTCATCGCGCTCGACAAGCTGACGAATCAGGACGTGAAGCAAGCGATCATCGTCGTTCCGGAACGGTCCATCGGCGCCAGCTTCGCCGACGAGCCGCTGAGCAAATTCGGCTTCTGGGCGGACTGGAAGGTGAAGCCGCACTGGAACCTGTGCAACGTCCCCGGCGCCGACGACTTCAAGGTCGCCAAGTCCAAGGTAAAGGCGGTTGGCGAGTTCTTGGCGAGTGACGACAAGGTGCTAGTGTGCACCCATGCCACCTTCCGCTTTGCCATCGAAGAACTCGGCATTGAGGCATTCGACGGCCGGCTGATCGCGGTGGACGAATTCCACCACGTCTCCGCCAATCCGGACAACAGGTTGGGAGCGCAGCTCGGCCAGCTGATCGCACGAGACAAGGTGCATCTAGTCGCGATGACTGGCAGCTATTTTCGCGGCGATTCCGTGGCGGTGCTGACGCCCGAGGACGAGGCGAAGTTCACCACCGTCACCTACACTTATTATGAGCAGCTCAACGGCTATCAGTGGCTGAAGACGCTCGACATCGCCTACAGCTTCTACACCGGCCGCTATATCGACAAGATCAACGATCTGCTCGATCCGGCGGTCAAGACGATCGTTCATATTCCCAGCGTGAACAGCCGGGAGAGCACCAAGGACAAGCACCGCGAGGTCGAGGAGATAATGGATCATCTCGGCACTTGGAAAGGCACGGATGATGCGACCGGCTTCCACCTGATCGAAACTGCGGAAGGCAAGATCATCCGCGTCGCCGATCTAGTCGACGACGAGCCGTCGAAACGCGACCGCGTATCGACGGCATTGAAAAGCCCGGAGGCGCGCAAGAGTCGTGATTATGTCGACGTGATCATCGCGCTGGGCATGGCGAAGGAAGGCTTTGACTGGATATGGTGTGAGCATGCGCTAACCGTTGGCTATCGATCGAGCCTGACTGAGGTCATTCAGATCATCGGCCGTGCCACGCGTGATGCACCCGGCAAGTCCGTCGCACGCTTCACCAACCTCATCGCCGAACCGGCTGCCGCCGATGACGTGGTCGCCGAGGCTGTTAACGATACGCTGAAGGCCATCGCCGCCAGCCTGCTGATGGAGCAGGTGTTGGCGCCGCGCTTTGAGTTCACGCCGAAGGATGTCGGGCCGAAGGATGGATACGACTATGGCCCGGGCGGCTATCAGGAAGGCAAAACCAACGTAGGTTTCAACGACGAGCGTGGGCAGTTCCACTTTGAACTCAAGGATCTGGTTGAGCCCAGCTCGGTTGAGGCTAAGCGCATTTGCGCCGAGGACATCAACGAGGTGATCACCAGCTTCATCCAAGATAAGCAAGCGATCGAGCGCGGCCTGTTCGATCCAGAGGTCGTGCCAGAGGAACTGACTCAGGTTCGGATGGGCAAGATTGTGCGCGAACGCTATCCTGAGCTCAGCGAAACCGATCAGGAAGCCATTCGCCAGCACGCGATCGCCGCGCTGAACATCACGCAACAAGCGGCAAAAATCGTCACCGAAAGCGTGACCGAGGGCGATGATGGCGAGCTGAAGGTGAACACCTCGTTCGTCGATGGCGTTCGCAAATTTATGAATGTGCGCGAGCTCGACATCGACCTGATCGATCGGATCAACCCCTTCGATGCAGCATACGCCATTCTCGCTAGGGCTATGAATGAGGGAACGTTGCGGCAAGTGCAGGCAGCGATCTCCGCTCGTAAAAGCACGCTGACTGAAGAGGAGGCGAGGGCTTTCGCGGTTCGCGCGGTCCAGTGGAAGCGCGAGCGCGGGCGCTCGCCCGAGATCACGTCGCAGGATCCGTGGGAGCGTCAGTTGGCGGAGGGTGTCGCTGCGTTTGCGCGCTTCAAGGCGAAGGCGGCTACCAATGGCTGAGATGTCCGACGATGATATTCTTGCTGAACTCGGCGTCGATCTTGCGCCCAAGAAGGTTCGTGCGCGCACACCGCGTGAAGAGCGCGTGATCGCTGGTTTCGAGGATATCGTGAAGTTTCGCGAGGAGCACGGTCGTGTGCCCCAGCACGGCGAAGATCGCGATATATTCGAACGGCTTTATGCCGTGCGGCTCGATCGCTTGCGCGCCCAACCGGAATTCCACGTTCTCCTAGCCGACATTGATGCGCACGGTTTGCTGGAGGGCGTGGATGACAACGCAACTCCGGTTGAGGCGCTGGACGACAGCGACCTCCTTGCCGAGCTGGGCGTTGAGGCGGAGCCGGAAGCCAACATCACACAGTTGCGCAATGTCCGGTCGAATGCCGAACGTAAGGCGGCCGAGGAAATTGCCACTGCAAAGCGATGCGAGGATTTCGAGACTTTCAGGCCCCTGTTCGAAAAGGTTCAAGCGGATTTGGAGGACGGCATCCGTGCGTCGCGCCGGTTTGGTCGCGATGCGAGCATTGATGTCAGGGATTTCTTCATCTTGCGCGGCCAACTCGCATATGTGGCCGAAATTATCGGCGAACCGATCAAGGCGGCTAACGGACAGAATGATGCCCGATTGCGGGTAATATATTCGAACGGAACCGAGAGCGACCTGCTGCGCTGGTCGTTACAGCGCGCGCTTTACAAGGACGAAGGCGGCAGACGGATTTCCGAACCTACCGCCGGGCCACTTTTTGCTACGGTTTCGGACGTGGCGGAAGAGCCTGATTATCTTACTACAGGCACTCTCTACGTCTTGCGTAGCCGATCCACCCATCCGACCATCGCCGCGCATCGAGACCTGATCCACAAGATCGGCATCACCGGCGGTTCGGTTGAAGCACGCGTCGCAGGTGCCGCTGACGACGCAACATTCTTGCTTGCGGACGTCGATATCATAGCAACCTACCAGCTGTTCGACGTGAATCGGACCGGGCTCGAGCGCCTCATCCATCGAGTGCTCGACAGCGTTCGCTTTGATGTCGAAATTCCGGATCGCTTCGGCAAAATGATACGCCCGCGCGAGTGGTTCCTTGTGCCGCTGTCCATCGTGGATGAGATTGTAGACCGCATCGGGAACGGTAGTTTGGCGGGCATGACGTATGATCGCAATGCTGCGAAGCTCATGCGGGAGAGGCATTGATTGCCGATACTGGCGAAAAATCGGCCCCAGAGTTGTTGGAAGAGGGGCGACAATAGGGGGAATGATGGGACTGGATGAGTCTGGGGCAGCGGACAAAGCGGCGATTCTCGATATCTTGGCGGCGCTGGCGCCGCCGCAGGTGGAAAATGTAGATACGCCGGGAGATTTTCTCGCGGCCTTGGCTGCATCCCTCAACGCGTTGGAAGGCGTTGACGTCGATGTCGCAGGCATCCTGGCTGATCACCTGCTGACTGTCGTGCCGCATGCCAATGCAGTCTCCAATGCCACCGTCGCGATTGCCGCGATCGCTGCAAAGCGCGCCGCGCTGGACCAGGAGGAGGTCGATGGCTGAGCCGACGCTTCTTCACTCGCTGACGCTCGAAGGCTTCCGCGCCTACCTTCAGCCCAAGACCTTCGACCTCAGCAAAAAGCCGAGCTTGGCGATTTTCGCCCCCAATGGCCTCGGCAAGTCAAGCGTCATCGACGCGCTCGAATTTCTGTTCTCCGAACATGGCACACTCGAGCGCCTCGGACAGCGCACGTTGAACAATCAGGCCGGGCCGCCCGCCCTCGCGCACAATGAGGCGCACGCTGCGGGTATCGCGCCTATGGTGAAATTCACAACGATCACCGGCAAAACGAAGTTTGAGGGCAGCCGAGCCGCCACCGGCAATCCTCGCCCAATTCATCCGGCCGCAACTGAAATGAAAGCCGGGTTCGTCGTCTCGCCGCTCATCCGCGGTTATACGCTGCGCACCTTTGTTGAAACTCATAGTCCGGAGAATCGCTATAGCGATGTGGCCGGTTGGCTGCAGCTCTCACCGCTGGTTGAAGTACAGAAGAGCCTTCGTCTTCTGCGTCGCGATGTGAAGGCTGCTGCCGAGAGCACCACCGAACAGGTTCGCCTAGCTGGTTTGTTGCGCATGGAGACCGCCCAAGCACTTGGCGCGTGGGACGATGCTGCCGTGCTCGACTTCATCAATGCCAGCGTCATCGCGCCGCTCGATCCCAACTTAGCTCTAGCCGCCCTCGCCGCCGAGGATGACAGCTATGTCGAAATCGGCAAGCGTGTCGAGGAAGAAGAAAGGCGGCTCGGTCTTGCAAACCTCAAACAGATTCGTAATTCAATTGTCGCGCTGTGGCACAATGTGGTGCCGGGGGACGGCGGTGACGCCAAATGTTCGGGAGCCATTGCAGCGTTCCACGAGGCACTCTCTGAGCTTGCCGAAGCAAAGGTCGCTGAAGCCGTTGAGCGCGACAAGGCGGCGAGCGCGGCCTTTCGGTCGCTGTGGAAGGAGGCCGAGAAGCTGTTTGCCGACGACGCGACTGCGCCCGATGCGTGCCCGGTCTGCGCCACTTCAATCGGAGACACTGCTGCGGGAAGCGTGCCTGCCATCCGCAACCTATTGATGATTCATCTTAAGGATCTACAGAGCTACAACGACGCGAAGACCGCGCTGGACAATGCCGAGATCGCGGCAAACCAAGCCCACAATCAGCTCGTGGCGCGCCTTCCCGCGATGATCGAGCATCTGCCGGGTCACGATGGAGACGGATTTCGAATTGCGCTCATCGCCTACCAGGCCGGGATTTTCGGATGGCCGATCGGCGAGGCGCCCGACCCCGCCGCAATCGTCGCCGAGCTGGAAGCGCGCCTTATCGGCCTTGATCATGAGATCGCAGAGATCGAGGCGAATCAGGGCGAGCATACCTGGGTCAAAGTAAAGACCAGCATTGATCGGCTGCTTATTCTCCAGAAGGATGTTGCACTGGCATCCCGCATCACCGCGCACCTGACTACGTTACACGAAGCGCTCGTCGCACAGGCCACGTTCGTATCGGGCAAGATCCGCGACAAGATGCAGTCGCTCCTCGACACGCTTCAAGAGCCGCTGAATACCATCTACAAGGAGATCCAAGGTGCCAACGCGAGGCCGATCCGCCTAGAGCTGCCTGACGAGGACGACATCAACCAGCAGCGCATGCAACTGGTGATTGATTTTGCAGACAATCGTCAAAGCGTTGCGCCGGGTGGCTATCTCAGCGACTCCCAGATTCATTCCGTCGCGCTCGCGCTGCGACTCGCGGCGATCAAAAAGTTTAATAAGGCGGCACCGGTAATTGCGCTGGATGATGTCGTTACATCCTATGACGCCGATCATCGACGCGCGATCGGCGCGCTGCTCGCGAAAATGTTTACCGACTGCCAGATCATTCTCGTCACCCATGACGAACGTTTCTTCAATTATTTGAAGGATCAGCTCGCAGAAAAGGATTGGCAATACACCCGCATCATCGGCCTTGATCCAGCGTTCGGACCACGGTTCGCCGATCATAAGGTCACCGATGAGATGATTGCTGATCGCTGGGTCAAGGGGGAATCTGCCGCCAACGAGATGCGTCAGGCGGAAGAGGAATGGTTACTGGGGATCGCCCGCGGTTTTGGCGTCAATGTCCGCATCCGACAACTCGAAAAGGCATATTCCTACGAGCGCGCCGAGCTGGCCTCTGCGATTGGCGGCTTCTTGAACGACCTGAAGCTTATGCCCGCTGATGTGCCAGGCGTGAACAACCGCTTCATCGCCAGCCTTATTAAGGGCGATATTGAAAACTTCGGAAGCCACTTTCAAGAGGCGCCCTATGGCGACGGCTCGATCGGAGACGAAAGGAGGCGGTGGGATGAGTTCAAGGCGTTCCGCCAGCAGTTCCAATGCGTGTGTGGTCGCGCCAAGTATAAACGGCCACCCGGCCTTAAAAATCCGGTGTGTGCTCATGATAAATGCGAGACAAAATTCGCGTTTAAGCCACCTGCGGCAGACGGGCCTGCGCCCGAAGTAGCGATTATTTAAATGCAGACTGCGCGGTTCAGACCGAATTTGTCGACATAGATACGGTGGAACGTTGAGAATGTCACCAGAGGAGCGGCGCCAGTTTGATGTGTTCGTGGCGAAGTAGGATAGAGGAGAGCCAGTGTGAATACAGGCACGGGAATCGCGGTCGCGGGGGCATTGGTCGCTGCAGCGATCTTCTCTTCGTCAACTATGCAACCAAAATTGCGCTACGAAATTGTCGCCTCTGAGTCAGCGGGCGCATTTCGTCTGGATCGCACGACGGGAGATGTCCAGCTTTGTTACCAGTTCGGTTGTGATGAACTGGGACCAGTCGAGAAGGGCGACGGTAAATCATGGTCTGAGCGCTATACCGAGCAGCATAAGCATCAGTGAGTCGAATTTGCGCCAAAGTGCGTGCGGAAGGGAAAAGAATGTTCGGCAAAGGTAGGAAGACAATCCCAAAGGCTGAAACATACTACGGGTGGACCGATGATCAGCTGAAGCGGCTTGCAAAGACCCTGAAGTCCAGTCGGCCTTCGTTCTTCATTCCGTTGGTCGGCTTCGCGCAACAGTTGGGCAGGAACGTCAACAAGCCGTCGCCGCTATTGTCAGAGAGCGAGTTGTTCGGCGTCTTGGAGACGTTTGAGGCGGCGGTCGAAGGTCGGATCGATATCGAGCCGATCGGGACTATTGGAAGCATTTCGTTCAATTCGAGTGGCACCGACGAAGAAGGCTATAAACCACGGGTTAACTTCCAACTGGCGGTTTTGAACAGTGCTGAAGAAGCGAGGTTCCAGGATCATCTGCACGCAGCCTTCGCTGCTAATATCAGGCCCTCTCTTGCCATCTTCCTAGATCCTTGTGCCGAAGCGGAGGATCGCATTAGCGAGATAAGGGAAGATGGTGGTTGCGATGCTATTCTCCTGCGCAGTTTCCGACTAATTGCGGAATTCGGGAAGGTCGATATTTGACCAAGACGCTTGTCAGCAATAGCGACTGGTCGGCATATCAGAAGCGTCCACTAATCGTCACCCGCTTTATGAAAATCAGCGGTATAGCGCGAGCCAGCGTAACCATTGAAGGGCAGGACGTTCCAGCAGGGACCACCGGCATGATCTTCCACAAAGCGGATGCCAATCACTTGGCAAGCGCGTTTGCAGAGAAAGCGAAGGGCGATGATAGGTTGGTTGTCATAGAATGGAGCACCGATCACCTGAGAGGTATCAAGAAGCTACTGGCGCCGTTTCTGCCGAGGCTGACCGTGGGTGTCTTCACGGTCGAATCATTCGAGTTGGTGACGCGGCCAGAGTTTCGTCCCGAGCTAAAGGGCGTAGCGAGATTCAATGCGGAAAGGCCTATCGCGATATGGTCGCCAGAGGTATAAGGGCGAGACACGATTAGGTCGAAGACTCAGTCACTTGTCAGTCCCGTGTAGATCCTCGCTTCCGACACTCCAGACCGCTGCGCCGGCTCGCCGGTCTTCACACGCTTCCGCTATTCTTCAGCACACTAATGATCTGGCCTCCTGAAAACTTGGTCCGCTTCATCTGTTTGCCCTTCCTTCGAGACCGGAATCAAATCCCAGTTGAAGGAAAATCAGCGGGTCATGCCACATTTATCAGCAGTAACGAAATGAACGCACATCGCATCGTTGTGGGCTCCGACTGCGCCACCGTTGAGTCTTTCGCTCTTGTTTGGCAGGAAGTTGAAGTTGCTCGGTTTGGGGGAAATTCGTGTGAAAGAATCTCATATTCTCGCCGTTTTGCTTTTTTGTTCTGCGCTTGGCGCATGCAACGATATCGGTCGCTCACGCGGCGAAGAGAAGTCGCAGACCAGCGTCGATTTCGATTATGCGCGAGATGACGCGACAGATGAATTTTCGTCTACTGTCAAATCGGTGGCGTCCGCCTCGTTTCCACGTAAAGGCCTCGCGATCGACGTGAAGTTTTCCTGTGAGAATAATCAAAAAAACCCTGAAAAGAGCCGCCTTAACCTGACGGCCGTCATGGTCGGAAACAAGGATGGTAACATCGTCCAAGGAACAGGCGCGATCCTGTATAAGATCGATGATCGCAAACCAGAAGTTTACAGGGATGATTTTTTTGACGGCATTTTGCCTAACGGATCAATCGATATGAATTTGAATCGGTTAGGTCTTTTTTCACGTAATCTTCCGGAGTATTTGAATATTAGATTTGTCTTGGGAGCGAGTCCTGCGGAGAGAATGATGGGTGACATTGATCACCTATCGAGTCTTCCGAAGATCGATCTGAAAATTCCGGTTAGAACGTCGAAGGTTGGAAAAGTCGTCTCTGATTGTCTTCCAAGTTAGAGCTTATGACTCGCGCTCTATTTTTTCGGCTTCCACCACGACCCAACGACGTGCTGGTCTTGAAACGTTAAGAGATGCAATACGCCAAGGTGCTACAAGCAAGACGCACTATACCGGAGTAAGGATTTTTTCTTCGCGCCTGACCACGAACGCAAAATTTGACGATGACACGAACTCTTCACGCCGCTTTGGCGAAACGCTATTTCCTGGAGGACCTCCCCGGCGCGGCTCAATTGGGCGCCCGGTTGAATGGGATTCTTCTGAAAATTGATGCTGGCGAGCAGGTGACTGCCTTGCAGCGAGAATATCTCGCCGCGACCGGCTTGCATGCACTCGTCAACTGGGCCGAAGGTAAGGCAACCTTGGCAGAATTTCGGGCCCAAGCCGGAGCGGAACAGGCAGCGCGCATTGAGGAGGCTTCGGCCAAGGCCGTGAAGGATGCGGCAGAATTGGCGGAACGCACTGAGGCCAGGGCGGCAGCAGTTAAGGCGACCTTTGCCGCCATGGCGAACGATCCGGCACTCCGTCGAAAGCGAGAGGCCAAGGAGCTGCGACAGCGCTTCGGCGTGGGATATATCGAAAGCGACGATTATCCGCGCGCAATGGCTCTTCTAAGGCAAGTCGCCAATGGCCAACGCCTCGAAGCCAAGGACCTCGCATGGCTCAAGGCAAAGGCCGATTACTGCTGGACCGACGAGCTGCAGAGAGCTTGGCATGCATTGGAAGCCGCAGCCCTGACCAAAGCTTGGGAAGACAGTGGTGATACGTGGAATGCCGTGAATGCGAGCGGGCATTGGCGTAAGGCTGGCGAACCGGAGCGAGCCTTACGCCTGACCGATGCGGCATTGGCAAAGGTCGGGTCAAATCCTAAAATCAGGTCGGCCTTGGCAACGACGCGCGGCGGAGCAATGCGTGACCTACGCCGCCTCGACGAGGCGAAGGCGCTCGCCAGCGAAGCGCATCGACTGACCTCAAGCAACTATAGACCGTGCACTTTGCTGGGCGCGGTCCACATCGAGCTTGGAGACCTCGCTGCAGGGCACGAATGGTATGCAAAGGCTGAGAGCCTCGGAGCGTCGCGCCATGCGATCGATGGTGAATTGCGAGGGTTGCTGATGCACGCTTCCATTCCGGAACAGCAGCGTATTCGTGAATTCCTGCTTCGACAGGATCCCGAACGCTTTGCTTGGCTGCGGCGTTGGCCTGTAAAATCTCCATCCGCGACGCGCTCGAAGCCCGCGCAAACGCCGCAGAATAAGGGTCGCGCCGCAATGGCCCGGGAAGGCCGGCATGATCATCGTTCCCGATGATCCAGGCCCTGCAGGTCCAGATGAGGTGCTGAAGGCAGCCGTCCGAGAGGTATTCGACGGCGACGGCTTCTTGGCAAACGTCTGGCATCCCTATCGGCAGGCTTGGGTGGAACGCGTTTCCTTCCGCTTTGCGTTTATCGACGCCCCCGAAATGGGGCAACCGTTCGGACCGGAAGCCCGAGATTTTTTGCTAGGCCTTATCGCAAATAAGGAGCTTCGCTTGGACCCAGTTGGCAAAGAGTCGACTGGCTACCGGCCCATCGATCCTTACAAGCGGATTTTGTGCATGGCATTTCTGACCGAGCAAATGGATGTCGGCACGGTCGACTATTATCACGCAGGCAAGCGGGGCGGTGGTTCAGTCAAGCGCGCGCGCCCTGTCACGCGCAATATCGAGCTCGAGATGATCGTGAACGGGTGGGCTTGGGTGACCGAGCAATATGCGTTTGATCGCGAGGCCGAATATTTCGCGGCGCAAGACGATGCCCGGCGTGACCGGCGAGGGTTGTGGGCAATGGACAATCCGGAGCCGCCTTGGGTCTTCAAGCACCGTCAAAAACGGGGACGCAAAGATTCGGAAGGGCAGCCCCGACTTATCTAAGTCATCTCCTGCGCCGGGAACGAAAATTGGGCGGTAAAGGCGCGCGATTCGTCTAACACTGGACTATCACACAACTGTATGGCACAAACGGCCCCAGGCCGCAGAAAATCTTGGTTTTTCTGGACTTTGCAATCTCTAAAGAAACTGGTCGGGGAGAGAGGATTCGAACCTCCGGCCCCTGCCTCCCGAAGACAGTGCTCTACCAGGCTGAGCTACTCCCCGACCGATCTCTGGCGCCGGCGGACCGGCGCGAGGGCAGGGCGGTCCTCTAGACGCGCCTTTTCGGAACTTCAAGCGTCAATCGGCAGCTTTGGCGATATTCGCCGATTTAGAGCAATTGCGCGCGGCGAAAGCTGAAATGACCATGATCGACGAAGATCAGATGATCGGTCAAATCGACGGCGATTCGGCGGAGAAAATCCATCGCCTCGCCGGTCGCCGCCAGATCGGCTTCGCTCGGGTAGGCGCAGCCCGATGGATGATTATGCGCCATCAACACGGTCGCGGCGCCCCGGCCGATCAGCCGGTGCCAGCAGGCAGGGGCGATCGTGCAACGGCCGTCGATACCGCCTTCGCAGCATTCGATCCGCATCAGGCGTCCGAAACCATCGAATCCGGCCAGGATCAGCCGCTCGCGGTCAGCGGGGAACTCGGCGCGCAGCAGATCCCGGGCCACCGCGTCCTCCGCGTCGCGATCGACGAAGCCGCTCAGCGTCGTGCCATCGAAGGGGCGGGCAGGTGGGAAAGCGAGCGCCATAGCCGAAATCTGCGCTCCAGGGCGGTCCGCGCCAAGCCGGGACTGGGCCGAAACGGTGCAAGGTCGGGCGGGGCGCTTGCGAGGCGCGCCGCTGCCGCCTAGCAAAGAGGCCGCAATGCCGGGAGCGAGTCTTGTCCGAATCCATCCATTATGAACTTCAATATCTCGACTTGATGCGTCGGATATGGACCGAAGGCGACGAACGCGTCGACCGCACCGGGGTCGGGACGCGCTCGCTGTTCGGCGAAACGATGCGCTTTTCGCTGCGCGACGATGCCATTCCCTTGCTCACAACCAAGCGCGTGTACTGGAAAACGGCGCTGCGCGAGCTGTTGTGGTTCCTGACCGGCGACACCAATATCCGACCGCTCGTTGCGCAGGGCGTCCGCATATGGACCGACTGGCCGCTCGAGAAATATCGCCGCGCGACGGGCGAGCAGATCGACGCCGAAGCGTTCGAGGCGCGGATCGTCGCCGATCCTGATTTCGCGGCGGCGTGGGGCGATCTGGGGCCGGTCTATGGTCATCAGTGGGTCAATTGGCCGCGCTATGAGCCGGCGGGCGAGGGGCTGTTCCGCCGCGCGGAACAGGGGCACAACCAGATCGCCGCGCTGATCGACTCGCTCCGCAACAACCCCGGATCGCGCCGGCATATCTTCACAGGCTGGAATGTCGCCGATCTCGACCGCATGGCGCTGCCGCCCTGTCACATGACCTATCAGTTTCATGTGCGGAGCGACGGCGGACTGTCGTGCCTTCTGTTCCAGCGGTCGTGCGACCTGGGCCTGGGTTTTGCCTTCAACATATTCGAAGCCGCGCTGCTGACGCGGATGGTTGCGGCGCAATGCGGTCTTCATGCCCATGAACTGGTGTGGACCGGCGGCGACGTCCATCTTTACCTCAATCACGCAGAGCTCGTGGAGCAGCAGCTTCGGCGCGTTCCATCGGGCGCACCGCGATTGCGCATCCTTCGGCAGGCTTCGAGCATTTTCGATTATGCGTTCGACGATTTCGCGGTCGAGAATTACGCCCCGCAGGCGCACATTTCCGCGCCCGTCGCGGTCTGAGAGGCCGCCATTGCATTGCTATGCAGGAAGTAATAATATGTCGTCCAATTGAAATATAACGGCGCGGCGATTCGCGCCCTGAAGGGACGAAGATATGCCCGAAACGCATCGGCGCCTGGCGAGCAATCTGCCGCCGCTGTCGCTCCATATTCCCGAACCCCGCTATCGCCCCGGCGACACGCCCGACTTTGGCGATATCGATGTTCCGGCGGTCGAGGCGACCCCGCGTCCGGGCGAAGCGACCAAGCCCGATGCGATGCGCGATATGTGCTACGGCCTTGTCCGCGTGCTCGATTTTGACGGGCATGCGAAGGGCGCGTGGGATCCGAAGCTCAGCGCCGAACGGTTGCGGGCGATGCTGCGTTACATGATGCTCGTCCGCGCCTTCGATGACCGCATGTTCCGCGCCCAGCGCCAGGGCAAGACCAGCTTTTACATGAAATGCACCGGCGAGGAGGCGACCTCGGTCGCCTCGACGATGGCGATCGACCGCGCCGATATGTGCTTTCCCAGCTACCGCCAGCAAGGCATCTTGATCGCGCGCGATTATCCGCTGATCCAGATGATGAACCAGATCTATTCGAACCGCGGCGACCATCTGCTCGGGCGGCAATTGCCGATCATGTATTCGGCGCCCGAGCACGGGTTTTTCAGCGTTTCGGGCAATCTCGCGACGCAATATCCCCAAGCAGTCGGCTGGGCGATGGCATCGGCCTCGAAGGGCGACAGCCGCATCGCGACCGTGTGGTGCGGCGAAGGGTCGTCGGCCGAAGGCGATTTCCATTCGGCGCTAACCTTTGCGACCGTCTATAACGCGCCGGTCATCTTCAACGTCGTCAACAACCAGTGGGCGATTTCCAGCTTTTCGGGTTTTGCCGGGGGTGAGCGGACGACTTTTGCGGCGCGCGCCGTCGGCTATGGCATCGCCGGCCTGCGCGTCGACGGCAATGACCCGCTTGCCGTCTATGCCGCGACGCAATGGGCGGCTGACCGGGCGCGGACGAATAACGGTCCGACGCTGATCGAACATTTCACCTATCGCGCCGAAGGGCACAGCACCTCGGACGACCCGAGTGCCTATCGCGCAGCGCAGGAAGCGAGCGCCTGGCCGTTCGGCGATCCGATCGCGCGCCTGAAGCAGCATCTGATCGCGCTAGGCGAATGGGACGATGCCCAGCATGATGCGCTGCGCGCCGAGCTCGACGATCTGGTAAAGACGACGCAGAAGCAGTCGGAAAAGCTCGGGATTCTGGGTCACGGCATGCACCAGCCTTTCGAAACGATGTTTGAGGATGTCTTCGAGCAAATGCCTTGGCATCTCAAGGAGCAGTGCGATCAAATGCTGGCCGAACAGGAAAAGAAGTTCGGCCCCAATTGGAAGCCCGAATGATGGCCGGCGAAACCCAGACCAAGACGATGAACATGATCGAGGCGATCAACAGCGCCATGGACATCATGCTCGAACGCGATCCTAACACCGTCGTGATGGGTGAGGACGTCGGCTTTTTCGGCGGCGTCTTTCGCGCCACCGCGGGCCTGCAGAAAAAGCACGGCAAGACGCGTGTTTTCGATACCCCCATCAACGAATGCGGCATCATCGGCGTCGCCGTCGGCATGGGCGCTTATGGCCTGCGTCCGGTCCCCGAAATCCAGTTTGCCGACTATATCTACCCCGGGCTCGACCAACTCGTGAGCGAGGCGGCGCGGCTGCGCTATCGTTCAGCGAACGATTTTATCTGCCCGATGACGGTACGCACGCCGTTCGGTGGCGGCATTTTTGGCGGCCAGACGCACAGCCAGTCGCCCGAAAGCATCATGACGCATATCTGCGGCGTGAAGACGGTCATTCCGTCGAACCCCTATGATGCCAAGGGCCTGTTGATCGCAGCGATCGAGGATAACGACCCCGTCGTCTTCCTCGAACCCAAACGTATCTACAATGGCCCGTTCAGCGGCTATTACGACCGCCCGGTCGAACCCTGGTCGAAGCATGATGCGAGCGCGGTCCCCGAAGATTATTATCGCATCGAACTCGGCAAGGCGGCGACGGTACGCGCCGGCGAGGCGGTGACGGTGCTCGCCTATGGCACGATGGTCCACGTCGCCAAGACGGTGATCGAGGAGATGGGCGTCGACGCCGAAATCCTCGACCTGCGGACGCTGCTGCCGCTCGACATCGATGCGATCGAAACCTCGGTAAAGAAGACCGGGCGCTGCCTCATCATCCATGAAGCGACGCGCACCTCAGGCTTTGGCGCCGAACTGGCGGCGCTCGTTCAGGAACGCTGCTTCTATCATCTCGAGGCGCCGGTTGAGCGCGTGACGGGTTTCGACACGCCTTACCCCCACAGCCTCGAATGGGCTTATTTCCCCGGGCCGGTGCGCATCGCGACCGCGCTCGAAAAGATCATGAAGGATTGACCGCCATGGCTCGCTATTCATTTCGCCTGCCCGACATTGGCGAGGGCATCGCCGAGGCCGAGATTGTCGCCTGGCACGTCAAGATCGGCGAGCGCGTCGAGGAGGACGCCCAACTGGCCGACATGATGACCGACAAGGCGACGGTCGAAATGGAATCGCCCGTGTCGGGGGTCGTTGTCGAACTCGCCGGTGACGTCGGCGACATGGTTTCGATCGGCTCGACGCTGGCGGTGATCGAAACCGACGGCGAAGCCGCGGTCGAAGACATGATCGCCGAAGAGGAATTCGAAGAGGACATCGCGGCCGAAACGCCGGGCGTCGAAGAGGCTGCGGTGGCGGAAGCGCCGCCGTCCCTCCAAGCCGCCCGCCCGGAGCCTGTCGAAGCGCCGCCCTTGTCTTCCACCGTTGAAAAGAAGGACAGGGCTTCGACAAGCCCAGCCCGAACGGAACAGGGTAGAGCCATCCTCGCGTCGCCGGCCGTTCGCGCTCGGGCGAAGGATTTGGGCATCGATCTGGGGCAGGTCCATTCCGATGGCGAGCGGATTCGCCATGCCGATCTCGACGCATTCCTCCGCTACAGCGGCGGGCAGGGCTATCACGCCCCGGGCGCCAGCCGCGCCCGCGCCGACGAACCGGTCAAGGTCATCGGCATGCGCCGCAAGATCGCCGAGAATATGGCGGCGTCGAAGCGCGCGATCCCGCACTTCACCTATGTCGAGGAAATGGACGTCACCGCGCTCGAAGCGATGCGCGCCGACCTCAATGCCAATCGCGGCGGTCGGCCTAAGCTGACGATGCTGCCGTTCCTGATCGTCGCGATCTGCCGCACGATTCCCGAATTTCCCATGATCAACGCACGTTACGACGACGAAGCGGGTGTTGTGACGCGGCATGGTGCCGTCCATCTCGGCATGGCGACGCAGACCGACGCCGGACTGATGGTCCCGGTGATCCGCGACGCACAGGACAAGAATGTGTGGCAGCTCGCGAGCGAAATCGGCCGGTTGGCGGAGGCCGCACGCACGGGCAAGGCGAAGGTAGAGGAGCTGACGGGGGGCACGCTGACCGTCACCTCGCTCGGCCCGCTCGGCGGTATCGCAACGACGCCGGTGATCAACCGGCCTGAAGTCGCGATCATCGGCCCGAACAAGATCGTCGAACGCCCGGTTTTTGACGGCGACGACATCCGCCGCGCCAAGCTGATGAACCTGTCGATCAGTTGCGACCACCGCGTAGTCGACGGCTGGGACGCCGCAAGCTATGTGCAGGCGCTCAAGAAGCTGATCGAGACGCCGGTTCTGCTGTTCGCGGACTGAGTCTATGTCGTCATTGCGAGGAGCTTAGCTGCGATCGCAATGACGGCTATCCAAGCTGCGTTACAATCCCAGCCCGGCAAAGCTCGTCTGGTCGAACTTCAGCTTGAAGGTCACATAGGCGCCCGAGCGGGCGAAGCGCGCGTCCTCGAAATCGCGGTCGTGGAAGCCCGCGAAATTATAGCCGAAGGTGACATTCGCATTGGCCATCGGCGCGAGAGCCAGCGTCGGGCCGGCGGCCCAGGTGACGGTATCGCCGCCGGTTCCGACGCGGACGCTGCCCGAGGCGCCGACGTCGACATGCTCACCCAGATTGAAGCGGAAGTCGGCGCCGAACATGTTCGACCAGCCTTTGACGTCATCGGCGCCGAAACGGTCGAAATTATAGCGCGTGCCCCAGAAGAAACTGAGTTCGCCGCGTTCATACCATAGCCGGTCGCCTTCACGACGGTCGCCGCGATCACCGAGCGGCGACCAGTTGACCGACAGACTGTTGATGACGCGGCGGCTGGTTGCGTCGCCGTCGATTGTTAGCGCCGCGCCGCCGATCGGCCCGGCCTGACCCGCGACCGCGTCGCGCACCTTGTCCGAGCGGACTTCGGTCTTGTTGAGCCAGGACAGCCGCGAATCGGCGGGACGATGCGCCCAGCTGAGTTCGAACTGGATCACTTCGGTCGACGGCATGGTGCCGGCGCCGCTGGCCTTCGCATAGGTGAAGAGCGCGCCGAGCGCCCGGCCTTCGCCAAGCTGGCGCAGCCCGCCGAGCGTGAGGCCATAGCGATTGGCAAGCTCGCCATCGCGATATTCGGCGCGACCCGTGATCGTCCAGCGGTCGGCGCGGTAGGTGGCGCCGGTGCTGACCGCCACGAAATCCTCGGTCAGTGTCCCGTTGCCCGCAAGGAAACCACCCGACGCCGCAGGCTTTCCCGCGTTCAGCACATCGCTCGCGCGGATACCGCCCAAGGTGCGGTTGCCATCGACCGACAGATCGACCGACCAGCGCTCGCCGAGCCGCAGCGATTGCGACAGGCCATAGGCCGCAAAGCTGCGCGGGCCATATTCGCTGATGTCCTGCTGGTTGGCGGTCGCGAGCAGGCGTGCCCCGGCCCACGGCGCGAGGTCGAAGCCCAGCCGCGCGGTACGGGCCTTGACACTGCTGCCGTCGGCGATTTCGTAGCTGCCGACCAGATTGACGTCGCGCGTGATCGCAAAGCGCGCGCCGAGCCGCTGGCGGGTCGGGAAATCGACGCTTGCATCCTGTCCGCCCAAGGCAAATTCGCTCTGCGCATCGAGTTCGAGGCGCTTGTCGAACAGCCGCTGCGTCGCACCGAGCTGGACGATGTCCGATTTTTTGGTGCTGCCGTCACTGAGCCGGTCGTCGGCGTGGGTCAGTCCGGCGCGGAGCAGCGTGGTGCCATTGTCATATTCGACCAGCGCGCGCGCCGCCCGGCGGCGGGCATCGGTGTCAAGATAATCTTCCTGCCACGCGCTGCCCGTCACCGAAAGCTGGCGTCCAACGCGCAGCCGTCCGTCGAAGCCGAACTTGCGCGTGCCGTTTTCGCTGCTGCTGATCTGACCGGTGCCGAATCCGCTTTCCTGTTCGCGAACATAGGCCAGGAAGTCGGCGCTGCTGCTGTGATGCTCGGCCTCGATCAGCCACGCCTTCGCGGTTCCGGTGGGGCTGCTGTTGCTGCTGCCCGCCTTGCTGCTTGCGTCGCTGACCGCGATTTCGGCGCGAACCTCGGTATCGGTATCGGGCCGGAAGCGCGCATCGATGCCGCCGAGGTTCGTTTTGCGATCATTATCCTCGTCGTGGATCAGCGTCGCGCCGACGCGCAGCCGGTCGTCGTCGCTGCGATAGCTTACGCGGCCGCCGGCATTGAGCACGCGTTCGCCGACGCCATCGACTTCATATTCGGCGACGATAAACTGCGGATCTAGCGCCGAGGACCGGCTGCGTATCGGCTCGCGAAAGCGCAGCGTGCCAGCGGCGTAATCGATGTCATAGTCGATGTTGCGCGTCAGCGTCTTGCTGTCGACGATGCGTTCGCTGTGCAGCCGGTCGCGCGTTTCGATCGTGATGCGGTCGCTGTTCGGCAGAATGTCCCGCGCAGCGAGCTGATAGGGACCGGTCAGGCCATTGCCCTGAATCTCGTCGCGGCGGAAGCGGTAGGGCGTATCGGCGGCGAAGGCCGTCGCGGCGAGGTTGCGCCCGCGATACTCCGCCTTGGCACCGTTGAGCGCGCGCTGATAGCGGGCGAGCTGCGGCTCCGAAATGCCCGTCTCGAAATCGCCGAACATCGCATAGAATTGCGGCCGTTCGAGCCGCAGATAGAGCTTGCGAACCGACGCGGCATCATAGCGCGTCTCGTTGCGGTCGGCGTAAATAGTGTAATAGGCGCGCGGATCGATCACGCCGCCAAAGCGGGCGTCGTCCTGTTCCTTGTCGCTGTCATAGGCCAGCGTCATCAGCCATTTGCCCTGGATGCGGCCCTTGGCATAGAGCGCGAGTCGGGCGTCGGCGTTGAGGTCGTCGAGCTTCTCCGCGACCGCTTCCATACGGTCGTCCAGCGTATTGTAGCCGAGCGTTCCAGCCGCAAAGCCTACCACCGTCCACGGGCGATTGCCCGGATCGAGCCAGGTTTCGATCGTCTGCTGGCGCTCGACCTTGGTATCGCGAAAGCGGAAATCGATCGTCAGCGTCCCCGATGCGGTCGTCGGTTCGAGCTCGATGAAGGCAAGACCGTCGTCGCCTTCGGTCTTCCAGACCGGCTGCGCGCGTTCGAGCCCGGCAAGCTGGCGCGCCTGCTGCGCTTCGGCCTCGACCGCCGGGTAATAGGGTGCGGGGACGCTGAAATCGCCCGTCAGTCCCGCGCGGATCGGCTTGCCGTCTCGATCGGTCAGACGCACCGCGATCACCGGGCGCGTGACACCGTCCGCCACAAGCACCGATTTGTCGCGCACCAGCGTCGCGCGCATCGGCGTGATCGAATAATGGACATTGCGCTCGATCGTCTGCACTGGCGCGCCGTTCGCATCCTCGACCTTTGCTTCGAGGCGATTCTCACCCTCGGCAATCTCGATCCCGCGCCAGACGCTGACGGCGACGCTCCCGTCGGCCGACTTGCTGACGCCCTCGAAATTGAGCGCATTGACCGGCTTGCCATTGATGCAGAGCGTCACGCGCTGCCCCGGCAGATGCTTGACAGCGGCGCGGATCGACTTGGCGCGCGGATTATGATCGGGTTCGGGAAACAACCAGCCGATGCCGGGTGCCTGGCCGGCAAGCCAGTCGCGATTGGCACCTGCGGCTTCGGGATCGCTGAGGGTTTTGCGGGTTTCGGCAGGATTGGTTGCCGGGGCGGCGCGCGGCGCGCTTATCGCGGCGCGGAAATCGGCGCGCTTCAGCGAACCGCCGCGACCTTCGACGAAGCGCGAGATCGCACTGCCGGCATCGACGGTCGAGCGAGCGCAATCGACCGGCGCGCGATCGAGCGGCAGGGTCGAAGGATCGATCTGGACGACGTGCAGGCCGGGGCGAACGCCTTCGAAATGATAGCGCCCATCCTCGTCGGTGACGGTGTAGCTGCCGTCCTGGAGCATCACGCGGACGCCGCCGATTCCGCGCGCCTTGCCCGGGTCGACGGCGCAGCCGCCGTCGGTGATACGGCCGATGATCGTCATACGGTCGCCAAGCTGGTCGCGTTTGATCGCGATCGTCGCTTCGGCGACATTGCTGACGGTCCCGCGGTTGTCCTGCGCCGTCGCGCGATTGAGCGCGCTGCCCGGCTGCGCCGAAACCGTGACTTCAGCGACATAGGTTAGCAGGACCGACGCCGAGGGTGCGATGGAGGGAAGGGCGACGCTGAAGCTGCGTCCGTCGGCTGCCACGGTCGGGTCGACGCGGGTGCCGTCGATGCGAACCGTATCGGCGCGAAGGCGCATCCCAGCGGGCAACTGGTCGCCGACCGTCACCGCACCGGTCGTCCGCCGCGCATCGCGGTTCGAAACCGTAATGCGATATTGGACGAGATCGCCGGGCACCGCGACCTGCGTCGAAGTCGTCTTGGCGATCACCAACGGCTGGCCGGGCTGATCGACGGGAATATCGACCCGCACCGGGGCAGGGCTGGAAAGCGTGAAGGCGCGGCTGTAGCTCGCGTCGGTGATGGTGAAGGGCTGACCGTCATCGGGACGGCGCAAGCTCGCAAGATCCGTGGGGCTGGAAGCCGACGGCGCGGTGTAAGGCGCGGGCGGTTCGACGAGCAGTCGATAGGTGCCGGGCGCCACGAACGGAAAGCGATAGTCGCCCGCGGGGAAGGTATAGACCGTGCCACCGCTGTCGGTGACATTCTGCCCGGTGACGACCGTGGACGGGTAGGAGGAGGTTCCGTCGTCGCCGAACACCTGCGCTGGCTGGCCGGTTGCTGCGTCGATCAGCGTGACGCGGCTGCCCGCGACGGGCGAACCATCGCCGCTGTCGAAGACGATGCCGAAGGGATCGACCAGAAAGTCGATCGTCGCGATGGCGACGAGGCTCGCATTGGCGCGATCGGTGACGCGGACCTGAATTGGCGCGCCCGGCGTGACCGACAGGCGGCAATCGCCGGCAACCACGGCGGGCGGAACGCCGATCGTGTTGATAATACCGACAAATTCGCCGCTGTTTGGTGCGGTTTCGGTCAGCGTGATCTGTTCATGATCGCCATTCTGCAAGTCGATGCTGACGGGCAGCAGATCGCGCTGCGCCGGATCGGTATTTGCGGAGGCGAGGGTGACGCCGACGACAAGCATTTCGCCCGCGCGGAAGCTGGCGGTGCTCTGCAGCGACGCCGGGTTGGTCGGAAGGCCGGCATAGGGTCCGGCAAGCTGGATGAGTTGGCCCGCGCTCGCCGCACTCAGGCTTTGCGCAGCGATGATCGATCCGCCGCAGGGGGTCGGAACGACCGGCGCCGATTTGTTGCCGCCGCTGTCGACCAGGCGGTAGGTGCTGACGACCGGCTGCTCGGGCGGCCTTGCGACCACCGTCACATCGACGCGATTGGAAAGCACTTGCGTCGCGCCGCCGCTGCCCGTCCACTGCGCCGATGCGGTATTCGAAATCACCTGCGCATGCGCCGCGGGTGCCGCAGGCAGCAAGGCTGCCGCGACCAGGGCGGTCACATAGGAGAGGGTTTTCGAGCCGAAGGTCATTGCCGGTCCTGAAGGGGACGGTGCCGCGCCATGCGCTCCGCCGCCCCCTTCACTGGTCCTGTCAGTTGACGGTCGCGCGGAACAACAGGGTGCGCGTGTCGCCCGCGGCCACCGTCGCAACGGTGCCCGACACGACCGGCGCGGCATAGTTGGTCCCTGCCGCGACGCCGTCGGTGTTGCAGGTGCCTGCCGTAACCGTGCCGTTGACCCGCGCCGAACCGGCGACATAGGTCAACTGCGTCGGGACGCTGTCGTTGATTGCGACCGACGTGGCGCTGGCACCGCCCGCGGCGTTGGCGACGAGGATGCAATATTCTACCGTCGCACCCGGGATCAGCTTCGGATTCGTCGTTCCGTTGAACGGATCGTCGACCACGCGGCTGGTCTTGGTTACAGTGAGTGTCGCGGTCTTGACCGTATAATCGTCGGCGGCGCTATGCGACGCGTCGCGATTGGCGTCATTCACCCCGGCGACGTCCGCAAAGACAGTGTCCTTGGCGGCCGTATTGGCCCCGGCAGTCTGCGTAATCGCGGCGCCCTGCGTGCCCGAAGCCCCACCTTCACGTGCCGTCGCGCGCAGCTGGACGCCCGCAACAGCACTGGTGGAAAGACCGGCCGGGACGTCAGCGACGACGAACAGCCGGATCGGCGTATCGGTTGCAAGCTCGTCGACATAGGTGACGAGCGTATCGGCCGCATCGAAGCTGCCGACCGTACCCGACGATATATTGTCGCGGTAGATGCGGACGTTGCTCACATCGAAGCTGTCGGTGCCGCCATGCGCAGCCGTCCCGCCAGCGATCTGGCTGGCCGTCAGTGCGAAATCGAGCACTTCGTTCGACGTATTCGTCAACTGGAACGTCGTGACGGCATTGCTTTGCCCCGGCACGACTTCGGTCGTGACGCTGCCCACTTCTTCGACAAGCAGATTGATCTTGCGGTCGACGACGAAGCTGTTCGACGCGGTCTGCTGGCCCTGTGCGACGCCGCCGACCTGATAGTCGACGGTGACGTTATTCGTAATAGTGGTGCCCGCGGTCGTGCCGGCCGCATAGGCCGGGCTGGCAGCGATCAACGCGATCGCTGTCATTCCGATGGCGCCCACATAAGTCAGCTTGCTGGTCATAGCTGAACTCCAGGCTTGTTCGGTCCCCTATTGCCCCACCGCCGGTGACCTTTAAGCGGTTATGATCAGGGGGTTATTTTACGACCCCCCTGAAGATGAGCTTGCCGGTCGCTCCCGCCGGGATCGGCTTCTGGAACGCCCAGCGAACGTGCGTGACGTCGGCAGGCTGCGCCGGGCGGCGCGTTCCATCGGCCATCGGCACGGTCAGATCGACGAGTTGTCCCCACATCTTGCCGCCATCGACGGAGACGAGCGGCGGCGTATCGCCGGCGCCCGCAAAACGGACCGCAGAGGGCATCGGATTGGTGATGACGAACTTGTCGGCAGGCTGCGCGCCCGCGTTGCGATAGTTGAGCACGAAGACCAGCCGGTCGCCGGGAACGACGACCTTCGGTTCCTCGAGCAGGACGCGCTGCTTGCCGGCCGCGTCGGTCGTCACCCGCTCGACGAAGACATTATTGTCGAGCGCGACCTGGTTGGCGGCGAACGCCTGTGCCGGTGCGAGGGCGGCGATCAGAAGGAAAAGAGCCTTGCGCATGCGAATCTCCATCAGTCGATCTTGGTCTTGAAGGTAACGGTGCGGGTCTGGCCGCCCGCGACGGTGCCGAGTTGCACGCGGATCCGTGTGCCGTTGTAGTCGCCGGCATCGGCGTCGCTCGCATCGCTCAGCGGCGCACCGCCAAGAGTGATCGAGCCGGTGACATAGGATGTGTCGGCCGGAATATTGTCGGTGATCGCAAGACCGCCGACCGACCCCGTGCCGGCGACCGTCGCGGTGATCGTGTAGGTGATCGTCGCGCCCGGAACGGGCTCGCTGCCGCCGAACGGATCGGCGACGACCGCCGATTTGACGAGCGTGACGGTGGCCGCCGACACCTTGTAGGCGCCATTGTCCTGCCCGTCGGCGCCGGTTGAACCGACGACCGCATCGCCGCCGCCCTGGCCCTGGCCCGCGAAGGTGGTGCCCGGGGCGCCGGAGCCGGTCTTGGCCGCCGCGACCAGCGTCACGATGCCGCGATCATTGTCGGCGACCGTCCCCGGCGTCGTCGCAACGACGAAAATGCGCGCGCTCTGGTCGGGGTTGAGCACCGGATCGTTCGACCCGGCGGTATAGAGCGTGTCGGTGGCGGGATCGAAGATGCCGTCGCCATTGTCGATATAGATGCCGGTGATGGTCGGGTCGTAATTGTCGCCGCCGACATTGGCGATCGTGCTGAGCCCGAAGGCTTCCTGCCCGTTGCCGGTGTTGGTCACGGTGAACGTAAGCAGCTGGTTGGTCCCGCCGGGCGTGGTTGCGACATCCGACGGGTTGTTCGAGGCAACCGTCACGTCGAGCAGTTCGTCGACGCGCAGGTTGACCGTGTTCGAATCGATCGTCTGCGTCCCCGCTCCGTTGTCGAAGCTGGCGCTGGCGGTGTTGCTGATGGTCGATCCGGCTACCGTACCGGCGGCATGCGCCTGCATCGGCAGGGCGAGCGCGCAAAGCAATAGGGCGGAATAAGAGGGTCGAAGAAGCTGATGCTTCGCGCCCCCCACAGGCGCTTTCATCATCGAATTGGCTCCATAATTGCTGGTCCTTGGGAGCCGTCCTCGCGGAAAAAGGGTAATTTCTGGTTAAAATGGTGAAAATACTCGGCCTTTTGTCCTAAATGGGGACAGGGGAATAATGGCGCACCATTGGGCCAATCCCTTCGGGCGCCACTGGCGCCGACGCCAAAGTGCGCCTAAGAGGATCGGGTTCAACGGGAGCGATCGACGCAATGGAGGACAGCGAGCACCCGAAGGTGCCACCCTTGCTCAAAGACGCAGCGCAACGCGTTGAGATCGATGATTTTCGTCGGGACCGGTTGCTCGCGGCGCTGACGCTTATCATTGGTGCGGCCTTCTGCCTGGGGCTGCCCTTCGCGCTGCAGGCCGGCGCCGAATTCTTCCTGCCGCTCACAGCGGCGATCGTCGTTTCCATTGCCCTCGTTCCGCTGCTCGAATGGCTCGAACGGCGCCGCGTTCCGTCGGCGCTGGCGGCCTTTTTGGCGCTCTCGAGCTTTCTGATGCTGGTCAACGCGGCGCTGGCGATCATCGTCGTTCCCGCGACGGGCTGGTTCGCGCGCATCCCCGAATCGATCCCGCGCATCCAGACCAATCTGGCGCCGGTGATCGATTTCTATTCGACCTTGCAGAAATTCGTCGACCGCACGTTGACCTCGGTCGCGAGCGGGTCCGAAGCGACCGCGCAGGCCATGGCCGCCACCGCGCCAACCTCGGTCGTCGACTATTTCATCTCGGCCGCGCCCGCGGCGGCAGTGCAGCTTCTCTTCGCGGTACTCGTGATCTTCTTCTTCCTCGCCGGATGGACGCGGCTGCGGCGCAGCACGATCCGCCGGCGCGGCAGCTTCGATGGCGCGATGCAGACCGCGCGCGTGATCCAGAATGTCGTGGATGCGACTGCCGACTATCTCGCGACGATCACGATGATCAATGCGCTGCTGGGACTGATCGTCTCGCTGTTGCTGTGGGCGCTTGGCATGCCGTCGCCCTTCATGTGGGGCGGCATCGTCTCGCTGTGCAATTTCGTGCCCTATCTCGGGCCGATCGTCGCCGCGATGCTCCTGGGTCTGGGCGGGCTGATGACCTTCGACGCGGTCGGGGTCGCGCTGTTGCCGGCCGTCATCTTCATCGGGGTGCATCTGGTCGAGGCGAATTTGATCACGCCGCTGGTGTTGGGGCGGCGGCTGACCGTCAATCCACTGCTGATTCTCGTCTCGCTCAGCTTTTGGGGATGGGTGTGGGGGACGCCGGGGGCGCTGCTTGCGGTGCCGCTGCTCCTGATCGTGCAGACCGTCCTTGCCTCGACCGGCACGCCTGATCTTGCCGGTTTTCTATTCGAACATGGGACGCTCACCGCGACAGAAGAGATGCGCGAGCGATTAAATCGAAAAGAGTTTGATCGGGACGGTTGACAGGTCGGGACGAGGGCAATATTGGCGCGGCTCCCAAGCGCAAGCGGGTGTAGCTCAGTTGGTTAGAGCGCCGGCCTGTCACGCCGGAGGTCGCGGGTTCGAGCCCCGTCACTCGCGCCACTTGCCCTGAATTTCGGCAGGTGGCGCCTCCTTCAATCCTTGGCTTGGGTCGCTTCCGTCTCTCGCGAATATATCGGATATTCGATCGCACCGGCCTTCTGCCGGGCAAGCTCCACCGGCGCCATATCGAACCCGTCGGGGATGGCGAACTGCTCCGGCGCATCGCAGATTTGCGCAATGCCGAAACGCCGCTGCATGACGTCCTGAAATTCGGTGAGATTGCCGATCGGGGCATCGCAGCGCAGCCGGCCTCGCTGATAATCGGCCGCTGCGCCTGCGATGGCGAGCAGCGTGATTGCGCCGTCCGTATCGCCGGTCTTGTCGCGTAGCCACGCGAGTTCGGGCATCAGCAACCAACGCAGCGGATAGGCGGACGTCTCGCTTGCCAACGGCTCGAGCAAGCGCCGCGCCCCGGCATAATCGCGTCCGGCAACGGCAGCATAAGCGCGGGTGATCACCGCATCGGTCGCGGCGTCGCCAGTCCGCTCGGCGCGCCGGAAATATTCGGCGACAAGGACATAGCGGACGCAATCGGCGCACGCTGTCCTGTCCCAGTCGGGCATGGGGACATCGGCCTGCGGATAAAAGAGAATGTCGGCGATCTTCGCGCTCGGCAATTCGCGCCGGCAATCGGTCGAAATCAGCCAGCTTCGCGCATCGCGCGTCACCTCGATCGTCGACCCGGCATAGTCGAAGGGGCAGGGCGGAACCTCGCTTTTGCTGCGGTGCGCCGTCAGCCCCATCTGTTCGAGTTGCAGACAGGGATCGGCAAGCAGGCGATCGAGTTCCGCCGCCGCCGCCGGAAGCAGGCGGCCGCGCTGGACGCGGCGGCTCTTGTCGGGGGCGGGCTTGACCTGCTCGGTCATGAAACCATAGGCCGCATCGGGCT
This sequence comes from Sphingopyxis sp. GC21, assembly GCF_025727575.1. Classification (NCBI taxonomy): domain Bacteria; kingdom Pseudomonadati; phylum Pseudomonadota; class Alphaproteobacteria; order Sphingomonadales; family Sphingopyxidaceae; genus Sphingopyxis; species Sphingopyxis sp. GC21. Next base: position 1,307,580 of record NZ_CP095845.1, read on the forward strand.
CTTCGAACAATTCGGGGGGCGGCGGGGGCGGTGGCACGGGCGGCAGCGTCCCATGATCGACGCGCAAGACTTGCCATGCCCCGGCCGCGTCGCGCCACAGGGTGCTGACGGTCGAAAAGCGGATATCCTGCGTGATGCTTGAACCGATCACGCCGCGCAGCATGATCGTTGCGCCGCCGCTACCCGGTTGCGTATCGGGATCGGGCGCCCCGGCCCATTCTTCAAAACCTTGCCCGATAGTCCGGCGTGGCCAGGCCGTCGGGCGTCAAGGCGGCAAGATCATAGCCTTTGGCAGCGGCGGGGCACGCCTTGACGAGCGCCTTCACCTGCTTGCGCAGGCCGTCATCACGCGCCGCCGCCGGGGTGCTCGCCAAAATCAGCGACAGGACAGCCGCCGTTCCCATAGATACCCGCATCGCGCCTGCCTCCCCAATGGTGCGCGCAGGCTATCGAATAATCGGGCGGTGCCAATCCCTATTGTGGGGCGCGCCAGCGCCCGGTTTCCATCCAGCACAGCAGTGGCCGCAGCGGCAGCACCCATACCCAGGCGATCCCCGCGACGAGATAGAAAATCGCCTGCACCAGCACCGGCCAGCCGCCGACCCACGGCGAGAGGCTGACGACGGCCGCCGCCCACGCCGTGATCAGCGCCAAGATCAGAAGGATGCCGGTCGGCTTACGCCAGCTTGGCTGCGGATCGGCGGGGGGCTCGCTCACAATCGGTCTCCGATGATGATATATTCCTGCTCGGTCAGGACCGCATCGAGAAAAATATCGGTTTGTTCAATGGGAACAGTGTCAACTTCCTGCACCGACCAGCCGATTCCGATGCGCGGAACCGCCGGATTTTCAGCAAAGAACCGGTCATAATGCCCGCCTCCCTGGCCGAGACGGCCGCCGTGGCGGTCGAAACCGACGAGCGGGCAGAGGACGATGTCGGGATGCGCGATTTCGGCGCTATCGGGCGGCTGGGGCGATCCCCACGGACCCTTGCGAAGCGCATCGCCATCGTCCGATATCCGAAAGGTCATGGCGGCCGTGCGGTCTGCGTGATGCGGCAGCGCGATGCGCCGGCCATCCAGCAGCAGCAGCGGGCGGATATCGGGTTCGTCGCCCCACGGTGCATAGGCGCCGACGACAGGGCTGGCATCGAGCAGCTTGCGGAGCGTGTCGGGAACGGCGCGAAAGGCAGCGAGCCGCCCCATCGGGTCGAGATTGGCGACGAAATGGCGGCGGCGAAAACGCAATCGTTCGCGCAGCGCCTGTTTCTGCGAAGCGAGGTCGGGCGTCATGCGGGCCGGGCCTCCTTCAAAGCCTGTCGGGTTGGCGGGACCACCATGGGTCGGTTTCCGGAAGATCCTCTGACGCCAGTAACGTCAGGTGGGGGCCATGTACGTCGGACCAGGGTCCGGGCAGGGACAGCTCCCTTGGATGATGTATCGCCTCAGGGATTTTCGCAACGGCTCGTGCCGGGCAGTACCCGCCGATGCCTATTTAGGGACGCGGGGCCCCATCCTCAAGCGCTTTGCTCAACCTTTGCGGCGAGCGCTTCGATCCGGTCGGCGATCTGGAGCAGTGCGCGGTCGTGCGTTGTGCGCGGCGCGGCTGCTACAGCGGGCGGCGGCGCGGCCTTAAGTGCCTCGATTTCCCTGCGGGCCGCAGCGAGTTCGTCACGCGCCTGCGTTTCGCGGCTTTCCGCTAGCGCAACCGCGGCGCGCAGCGAATCGGATTGGGGCTCGGACCTGTCGACCTTGGCCTTTGCTTCCTGCGCCTCGTCGGCGAGCATGAGCGCCGCGAAGAGAAGCTGGCGTACCTCGGTGCTGCCGGGGATGGCGCGGACCTTTTCGTCGATCAGCCCGGCGAGCTTCTGAAGCTGCGGCTCCTCGCCGTCGGCGCAGGTCAGGTCATAGGTGCGCCCGGCGATGTTCAGTCGGACATCAGCCACGATTCGCCTCCGCAATCAGTCGGTCCAGTTCGCCGATAACAGCGTTAACTTCGGCCTTCAGGGCCGATTGATCGCTTGTCGGTTGATCGGATGCGCCGCGTTCTGCGCGCTCGGCCAGGCTCTTTTCGATGCGGCTCAGCGCGCGCTCGATGCGGCCGATGGCGAGGCTGGATTCGTCGAGATCGAGTTCCATGCCACAGGGGTAGCAGCGCCGGGGGAGGGGTGCAATCGCCTGTCGGCGCCGAAATGCGCGCGAATTCTTGCCGCGGGCGGTTGACTCTCGGCGGCGCCGCCGCAAAGGGCAGTCGCGCACGCCAGCCCAGACATAAGCGGGGAAAAGATGACACTGCCCGAACGCCAGCTCGCCAACGCGATCCGCGCGCTTGCGATGGACGCCGTACAGGCCGCGAACAGCGGTCACCCCGGGATGCCGATGGGCATGGCCGACGTCGCGACCGTCCTCTATTCGGATTATCTGAAGTTCGATCCGAGCGAACCCAAATGGGCCGATCGCGACCGATTCGTCCTGTCGGCGGGCCATGGCTCGATGCTCGCTTATGCGACGCTCCATCTCGCGGGCTATGCGCATCCGACGATGGAGGAAATCCGCAATTTTCGCCAGCTGAACAGTCCTTGCGCCGGGCATCCCGAAAATTTCGAGCTTGCCGGGGTTGAAACGACGACGGGGCCGCTGGGGCAGGGGCTTGCGACTGCGGTCGGCATGGCGATCGCCGAGCGCCATCTCAATGCCATTTACGGCGACGACCTCGTCGACCATCGCACCTGGGTCATCGCCGGCGACGGCTGCCTGATGGAAGGCATCAATCACGAAGCGATCGGCGTGGCCGGCCATCTGGGCCTTGGCCGCCTGATCGTGCTGTGGGACGACAACAAGATCACGATCGACGGGTCGACCGACCTTTCGACCAGCGAGGACGTGAAAGCGCGTTATGCGGCGACCGGTTGGCATGTCGACAGCTGCGACGGCCATGATGCTGCCGATATTCGCCGCGCGATCGACGCGGCGCTGGCGGACGGTCGCCCGTCGCTGATTGCGTGCAAGACGCTGATCGGCTTCGGCGCGCCGAACAAGCAGGGCACGTCGGCGACGCATGGCTCGCCGCTCGGCGCCGACGAGGTGGCGGCGGCGCGCGCCAATATGGGCTGGACCGCCGAACCGTTCGTCATTCCCGCCGACATTGCCGACGCATGGCGCGGCTTTGGCCAGCGCGGCCAGTCACTTCATGCTGCGTGGAATTATCGCCTTGCAAGTAGCGATAAGAAAACGGATTTTGAGGATCGCCTGAGCGGCAAGGTCGCGCCGGGTGATGCTTTCAAGGCCTATCTCGACGGGCTGGTTGCCGAACCGCCGAAGGTCGCGACGCGCAAGGCGTCGGAAAATGCGCTGACCGCGCTCACCGCCGACATCGCCTCGCTTGTTGGTGGCAGCGCCGACCTTACCGGCTCGAACAATACCAAGACATCGTCGACCAAGCCGCTGAACCGGAACGATTATTCGGGTCGCTACATCTATTATGGCATCCGCGAATTCGGCATGTCGGCGGCGATGAACGGGATGGCGCTGCACGGCGGCGTGATCCCCTATGGCGGCACTTTCCTGGTCTTTTCGGACTATTGCCGCGGCGCGATCCGGCTGTCGGCGCTCCAGCGTCAGCGCGTCGTTTACGTGATGACGCACGACAGCATCGGGCTCGGCGAGGATGGACCGACGCACCAGCCGATCGAGCATCTGCAGTCGCTGCGCGCCATGCCCAATCTGCTCGTGATGCGCCCCGCCGACGCGGTTGAGACGGCCGAATGCTGGGCGATCGCGATCGCGCAGGACAGCCGTCCGACGCTCCTCGCACTCACGCGCCAGAATCTGCCGCCGCTGCGTCATGACGTCACGGAAAATCTTTGCTTGAAAGGCGGTTATCGCCTTCGCAGCGCCGCCGCGGCGCGCAAGGTCGTGCTGGTCGCGACGGGCTCCGAAGTGTCGCTGGCGCTCGATGTCGCCGAAAAGCTCGAAGCGGCGGGGCAGGGTGCCGATGTCGTTTCGATGGTGTCGACCGAATTGTTCGACGAACAGGATGCGGCCTATCAGGCCGACCTGCTGCCCGACGATGCCCTGATCGTCTCGATCGAGGCCGGGACGACCTTCGGCTGGGAACGCTACACCGGCCGCCATGGCCTGCGCTTCGGCATCGACAGCTTCGGCGCGTCGGCGCCGATCGATGATCTCTACCGGCATTTCGGCCTGACGGTCGACGCCATCACCCCCAAGATTCTGGCGCGGCTCGGCGCATAAGACCGGCCGCCACCTTCCGCAGAAAGGACTAACCGACATGGCAGTGAAAGTCGCAATCAACGGTTTCGGACGCATCGGCCGCAATGTGGCGCGCGCCCTTCTCGAGCGCACCGATCACGACCTTGAACTGGTGTCGATCAACGATCTGGGCGATGCCAAGGCCAATGCCCGCCTGCTTCGCCATGACTCGGTTCATGGCGCCTTCAACGGCACCGTCGAAGTCGATGGCAACGACCTGATCATCAACGGCAAGCGCATCCAGGTCACCGCCGAGCGCGATCCCGCCGCCCTGCCGCACGCCGCCAACGGCGTGGACATCGTGATGGAATGCACCGGCTTCTTCACCAACAAGGCCGGCGGCCAGAAGCATCTCGACGCCGGCGCGAAGCGCGTACTCATTTCGGCGCCCGCCAAGGAAGTCGACCTGACCGTCGTTTACGGCGTCAATGACAGCCAGATCACCGCCGATCACCGGATCATCTCGAACGCGTCCTGCACCACCAACTGCCTCGCGCCCTTTGCCAAGGTGCTGCACGAAGCGATCGGTATCGAACGCGGCCTGATGACGACGATCCATGCTTATACCAACGACCAGAAAATCCTCGATCAGATCCACGACGATCCGCGCCGCGCCCGCGCCGCCGCAATGTCGATGATCCCGACCTCGACCGGTGCGGCGGTCGCCGTCGGCCTCGTCCTGCCCGAATTGAAGGGCAAGCTCGACGGGTCATCGATCCGCGTTCCGACGCCGAATGTGTCGGTGGTCGACCTCACTTTCACCCCGTCGCGCGAAACGACCAAGGAAGAAGTGAACGCGGTGCTCAAGGCCGCGGCCGAAGGCGCGCTGAAGGGCGTCCTTGGTTATACCGAGGAACCGCTGGTTTCGATCGACTTCAACCATAACGCCGCCAGCTCGACCATCGACAGCCTTGAAACCGCGGTTATCGACGGCAAGCTGGTGCGAGTGCTGAGCTGGTACGACAATGAATGGGGCTTCTCCAACCGCATGATCGACACGGCGGGCGTGATCGCGAAGTTCCTTTAACAATATCCTTGTGCCCCCGCGAAGGCGGGGGCCCATCTCCGACCGCATCGGAATGAAACCGGCGGTGATCAGGGGATAAGAGCGCAGGAGATGGACCCCCGCCTTCGCGGGGGAACACTCCGGGATCGGAGTGAAAGATGGCAGATTTCAAGACGCTCGACGACATCGGTGACGTCACCGGCAAGAAGGTGCTGGTGCGCGTCGATCTCAACGTGCCGATGTCCGATGGCGCCGTGGCCGATGACACGCGAATTCGCGCAGCGATGCCGACGATCCGCGAACTGTCGGACAAGGGTGCCATCGTTCTGCTGCTCGCCCATTTCGGCCGTCCGAAAGGGGCGAAGAACCCGACGCAGTCGCTCAGCCTCGTCATCGACGGCGTCGCCGACGTCCTCGGCCATTCGGTGATGTTCATTCCCGATTGCACCGGCGAAGGCGCCAAGGCGGGCGTTGCCGTCCTCGCGCCCGGCGACGTCGCCGTGCTCGAAAATGCGCGCTTTCATGCGGGTGAGGAAAAGAACGACCCCGCGTTCGCCGATGCGCTTGCCGAAATCGGCGACATCTATGTCAACGATGCCTTTTCGGCGGCGCACCGCGCGCATGGCTCGACCGAGGGCATTGCCCATCGGCTGCCCGCCTATGCCGGCCGCGCGATGGAGGCCGAGCTCAAGGCGCTCGACGCGGCGCTCGGCAACCCCGCGCATCCGGTTGCGGCGGTTGTCGGCGGCGCGAAAGTGTCGAGCAAGATCGACGTGCTGCGCAACCTTGTCGGCAAGGTCGATCATCTGATCATCGGCGGCGGGATGGCGAACACTTTCCTCGCGGCGCGCGGCGTCGATGTCGGCAAGTCGCTGTGCGAGCACGACCTCGTCGATACCGCCAACGCGATTTTCGACGCGGCGGATGCCGCAGGCTGCACCGTCCATCTGCCCTATGACGTGGTCGTCGCGAAAGAATTCGCCGCGAACCCGCCGACGCGCACCGTGAACATCCACGAAGTTGCGGCGGACGAGATGATCCTCGATGTCGGGCCTGCGGCGGTCGAGGCGCTCGGTGACGTGCTGAAAAGCTGCCGCACGTTGGTGTGGAACGGTCCGCTCGGCGCTTTCGAGATTGCGCCGTTCGACGCCGCAACCGTCGCGCTCGCCCGGACGGCGGCGGCGTTGACGCGCGAAGGGTCGCTGATTTCGGTTGCCGGCGGCGGCGATACCGTCGCCGCGCTCAACCATGCCGGCGTTGCGGACGAGTTCACCTTTGTTTCGACCGCAGGCGGCGCCTTCCTCGAATGGATGGAAGGAAAGCCTTTGCCGGGGGTAGACGCGCTTAAGGCCTGAGTTCCCATCGCATTGCGTCCCAAGCAACGGGCCGCTATGCGCGCCGCACCATACGTATGCAAATCCACGGAGACGTTATGACGACCGCCAATGCCGAGATGCTGGATAAGATCAAATCGGGCCAGGGCTTTATCGCCGCGCTCGACCAGAGTGGCGGTTCGACGCCCAAGGCGCTCAAGGGCTATGGCATCGAAGAAGACGAATATTCGGGCGACGAGGAAATGTTCGCGCTGATCCATGCAATGCGCAGCCGGATCGTGACCGCACCCTGCTTCAACGGCGATAAGGTGATCGGCGCGATCCTGTTCGAACGCACCATGGACGGCGAAGCCGATGGCAAGCCGATCCCGGCTCTGCTGTGGGAGCGCGGCGTGGTCCCGTTCCTCAAGGTCGACAAAGGCCTCGAAGCCGAAGCTGACGGCGTTCAGTTGATGAAGCCCAACGCCGATCTCGACGCGCTGTGCGAGCGGGCGGTTGCGAAGGGCGTGTTCGGGACCAAGATGCGCAGCGTCGTCAACCTCGCCAACCCGGTGGGCGTCAAGGCAATCGTCGCGCAGCAATTTGCCGAAGCCGCGCGCATCGCCGCGCACGGCCTGATGCCGATCATCGAACCCGAAGTGAATATCAAGAGCCCCGAGCGCGATGCGGCGGACCGACTGTTGCTGGCGGAAACGCTCGCGGCGCTCGACGCATGGACCGGCGCGCCGGTCATGCTCAAGCTGTCGCTGCCCACCGAAGCAGGCCTGTTCCAGCCGCTCGTCGATCATCCCAAGGTGCTGCGCGTCGTCGCGCTGTCGGGCGGCTTCGCGCGCCCCGAAGCGTGTATCGAACTGGCCAAGAATCCCGGTATCATCGCCAGCTTCAGCCGCGCGCTCCTGGAAGATTTGCGCGCGTCGATGAGCGACGCGGAATTCAACGGCTCGCTCGGCGGCGCGATCGACGAAATTCACGCCGCATCGGTCGCCTGATGACCGATAGCTGGGACCGCGTCGACACCTATATCGGCGAGAAGCTGATTGGCGACGACGCGATCCTGGCGGCCGCACTCGCCCACAATGCCGAAAACGGCTTGCCACCGATCGACGTCTCGGCGGCGCAGGGCAAGATGCTCTATCTGCTCGCACAAATGGCGGGCGCGCGGCGCATCCTCGAAATCGGGACGCTCGGCGGCTATTCGACGATCTGGCTCGCGCGGGCGCTACCGGACGATGGCGCGCTGGTGACGCTGGAAGTCGACCACATGCATGCCCGCGTCGCGCAGGCGAATCTCGATCGCGCCGGCCTCTCTGATCGGGCCGAGATCCGGGTCGGCCCGGCGATGGACAGCCTTGCCGCGATGACCGACGTCGCGCCTTTCGACATGGTCTTCATCGACGCCGACAAGCAGAGGAATGTCGATTATGTCGCCGAAGCGATCCGCCTCGGCCGCAGCGGCACGACGATCATCGTCGACAATGTCGTGCGCGAAGGCGGCGTCCTCGATCCCGCCAGCCACGATCCCGGCATCTTGGGCGCACGCGCGCTGTTCGATTTTCTGCAATCCGACCCGCGCATCGACGCCACCGCCGTGCAGACGGTCGGCGCGAAGGGATGGGACGGCTTCGTGTTGGCGCGGGTCGCCTAAAGACCGCCCATGAATCGGAAGGCGAAGCGGTAATCGCCGGCCTTGATAGGTCGGTCGGGGCGCTTGTCGGGATGCATCGATTCGAGCGTGATCGTGCCGTCGGCCAGCGGTGTCGGTTCGCCTAGCACCGCTTCGAAAGGCTGTGCCTCGCCATTGGGACGAAGCCAGAGCATCTTCACGCGGACGCGGCCTGCCCACACACAGGCGACTCCGACGGGGCAGCGACTGTCCTCGATCACCGCGACCGGCTGGATCAACGGGCCGTCGGCATAGGCGCGCTGGCCGATGGCGACATTGGCGGCGTCGCGCAATGCGGTAACGTCGCGAGTCGCTGCACAGGCCGAAACGGTCGCAGCAGTGACGAGGGACAGGGTGGTGGCGCGAAACATCTTCTGCATTTGCGGCATGCTGGCGGCGTAGCTATGAACCCGCCATGACCGAACCGACCTGCCAGCTTTACCTCATCTCGCCACCTGATGTCGGCGGCGACTTTCCGGCGCAACTCGAAGCGGCGCTGGCCGCCGGCCCGGTTGCCGCGTTCCAGTTCCGCGTTAAGGGTTTGACCCAGCACGAAGCGGCGCGCCTTGCCGAACCGCTACAGGCGATTTGCGCCGCGCACGATGTCGCCTTCATCGTCAACGACGACATGGCGCTGGCGAAGCGGCTCAAGGCCGATGGCGTCCATCTGGGGCAGGGGGACGGCGATCCGCAGGAGGCGCGGCGGCTGCTCGGCCCCGGCGCGCAGATCGGCGTAACCTGTCACAACAGCCGCCACCTTGCGATGGATGCCGGCGAAGCGGGGGCGGATTATGTCGCCTTCGGCGCCTTCTTCCCCACGACGACAAAGGCGGTCGAACATCGCGCCGAGCCCGAAATCCTCAGCTGGTGGCAGGGACTGTTCGAGCTGCCTTGCGTTGCGATCGGCGGGATCACGGTCGAGAATGCGGAGCTGTTGATCGATGCTGGCGCCGATTTCCTTGCGGTATCGGGCGGCGTCTGGAACCATCCGGACGGCCCGGCCGCGGCGGTGCAGGCTTTCGCCGCGCTGATGGCAGCGGATTAGGCCGCGCGCGTCAGTTCCGCGTGCGCGGGCGCTCGTCGCGCGGTGCGTCGTCGCACTTGCGCCACCCGAACAGACCCGCGCACGGCGCCGGGCGCTTGACCGAAGCGGCCGCTTCGGGGCCGGGATGCGGCTTGGGATCGGGAAGGGCCGTTGTCATGCCCGGCTCTATGCGCCGCGCCGCGGAGCGATGATTGGATCGAAGCGTCAATTCGGTTTCGCTTCGTCGCGTTTCCACGCCTGTTTTGACTTGCCTAATTCCCCGCCGCCCGCAACACAGCGCGCGGGGAGAAATTTATGTCCGATACCGACCAGCGCAGCGTTTCGATGCGCGAACTCACCGTCCGCGGGATCGTCCTTGGCGGACTGATCACGCTGCTGTTCACGGCGGCAAACGTCTATCTGGGGTTGAAGGTCGGGTTGACCTTTGCGACCTCGATTCCCGCCGCGGTCATTTCGATGGCGATCCTGCGCTTCCTGTCGGGGGCGACGATTTTGGAGAATAATATCGTCCAGACGATCGCCAGTGCGGCGGGGACGCTTGCGGCCATCATCTTCGTCCTGCCCGGTCTGGTCATCGTCGGCTGGTGGCAGGGTTTCCCCTATTGGACGACCGCCGCCGTCTGTTTCATCGGCGGAACGCTGGGCGTGATGTTTTCGGTCCCGCTGCGCCGCGCACTCGTCGCCGGGTCGGACCTTCCCTATCCCGAAGGCGTCGCCGCGGCCGAAGTGCTCAAGGTCGGGTCGCGCGCGGGCGAGGGGGCCGAGGAGAATCAGCGCGGCCTGCGTACGATCCTGCTCGGATCGCTGATCAGCGCCGGTTTCTCGCTGCTTGGCGCGATGAAGCTCGCGGCGCTCGAAGTGTCGAAGAATTTCAAGCTCGGCGTCGGCGCCACCGGCGTCAGCGGCAGCCTGTCCTTCGCGCTGATCGGCGTGGGGCATCTTGTCGGCCTGTCGGTCGGCGTGGCGATGTTCATCGGCATGGTCATCGCATGGGCGGGTCTGATGCCCGCGCTGACGGCAGCGCAGGGACTGACCGGACCGGTCGATGATGTGGTCGGCATGGTGTTTTCGCAGCAGGTGCGCTTCATCGGCGCCGGGACGATCGGGGTCGCGGCGCTGTGGACGCTGCTCAAGATCGTCGGCCCGATCGTCAAGGGCATCAAGGGTTCGATCGCGTCGTCGCGGGCGCGCGGCGCGGGCGAGGTGGTCGAACTGGGCGAGCGTGATCTGTCCTTCGGCATCGTCGCGGGGACGATCCTGGGCTCGCTGATTCCGATCGCGGGATTGCTGTGGTTCTTTGCGCAGGGCGGCCCGATCGCGGCCAATCCGGTCGGCGTCATTTTCGCGACGCTGCTGTTCGTGCTGTTCGTCGGCGCGATCATCGCCGCGGTTACCGGCTATATGGCCGGCCTGATCGGTGCGTCGAACAGCCCGGTGTCGGGCGTCGGTATCCTCGCCATCATTGCCGCTTCGCTGATGCTGCTCCTCTTCTTCGGGCGCAATCACAGTGAAGCCGATACTGCCGCGCTTGTCGCCTATGCGCTGTTCACCACTGCGATCGTCTTTTCGGTCGCGACGATTTCCAACGACAATCTCCAGGATCTGAAGACCGGCCAGCTCGTCGGTGCGACGCCGTGGAAGCAGCAGCTCGCGCTGGTTATCGGTGTCGGCTTCGGTTCGCTCATCATTCCGCCGGTGCTCGACCTGTTGAACCAGGCATTTGGCTTTGCCGGTGCCGCGGGGGCGGGCGCCAATGCGCTGCCGGCGCCGCAAGCGGCCCTGATCAGCGCACTGGCCAAGGGCGTGCTCGGCGGCGATCTGCGTTGGGATCTGATCGGCTATGGTGCATTGATCGGCATCGCCATCATCGCCGCCGACGAGATATTGGGGCGTATGGGCAAGCTGCGCCTGCCGCCGCTCGGTGTCGGTATGGGCATCTATCTGCCGATGTCGCTGACCTTGCTCATTCCGATCGGCGCGGTGATCGGCCATTTATGGGAAAAACGTGCCGAACGCAGCACCCGCCCCGAATTTTACAGCCGAATGGGCGTCCTGCTCGCGACGGGCTTCATCGTCGGCGAGAGCATTTTCGGGGTATTGTTCGCGGGCGTCGTCGCGGGTTCGGGAAGCGATGCGCCGCTGGCGCTCGTCGGGGAGAGCTTCGAGCCGACGGCGATTGTCGTCGGCCTTTCGCTCTTCGTCGCGCTGATCGCATACAGCTATCGGCGCACGCGCCGCGCCACCGAAAGCGTCTAACGCGCTTGCCCTTGGCCGCGCAGGCGGCTAAGGGCGCGCTCCTGTGACCGGCGCACCCGCTGCGCCGGCGGCTCTTTCCATCCTTGAACTAGCGAGTGTGCGCGATGAAAATCACCGGCGTTGAAATCCGTCCCGGCAATATTATCGAATATGAGGGCGGCATCTGGAAGGTCACCAAGATCCAGCACACCCAGCCGGGCAAGGGCGGCGCCTATATGCAGGTCGAAGCCAAGAATCTGATCGACGGGCGCAAGCTCAACAACCGTTTCCGCAGCGCCGATACGGTCGAGAAGGTCCGCCTCGACACCAAGGATTTCCAGTTCCTCTATGCCGAGGGCGACGACCTCGTGTTCATGGACAAGGACAGCTACGAACAGATCACCATCTCGAAGGATGTCGTCGGCGAAGCCCACGAATTCCTGCAGGACGGCATGGAAGTCGTGCTCGAACTGTGGGAAGAGCGCCCGATCTCGGTCGAACTGCCCGAACAGATCGAAGCGACGATTGTCGAGGCCGACGCGGTGGTTAAGGGCCAGACGGCCTCCTCGTCGTACAAGCCGGCGATCCTCGACAATGGCGTGCGGGTCATGGTGCCGCCGCACATCACCAGTGGCACGCGTATCGTGGTCAACGTCTATGACCGCGAATATGTCCGCCGTGCTGACTAAGTAACGTCGCCCCCGCGAAGGCGGGGGCCGCGAGCAATCTGGCGCAACGCAGCCAGCGGCCCCCACCTCCGCGGGGCCGACGCGTTGAAGGAAACGAAAATGGCCGTATCCGGCATCATCACCGTCATGGAACGTGCCGCGCGCAAGGCGGGTACGAAGCTGCGCCGCGACTTTGGCGAGATCGAGCATCTGCAGGTTTCGCAAAAAGGACCGGCGGATTTCGTGTCCAAGGCCGACCAGGCCGCCGAGCGCACGCTGTATGACGAACTCACCCATGCCCGTCCGGGTTGGGGTTTCCTGATGGAAGAGGCTGGCGATATCGAAGGCGAGCCCGGCAAGCCCCGCTTCATCATCGACCCGCTGGACGGCACCTCGAACTTTCTGCACGCGATCCCGCAATTCGCGATTTCGATCGCGGTGCAGGAACCGAAGCTCGGCGGCGGCTGGGGCGATGTCACCGCGGGGCTGATCTATCAGCCGGTTACCGACGAAAGCTATTGGGCGGAACGCGGTCGCGGCGCATGGTTGCATGACCGGCGCCTGCGCGTCTCGTCGCGCCGCAATCTCAATGAATGCCTGATCGCGACCGGCATCCCCTATATGGGCCATGGCGACTTCGGCCAGTGGAGCCGCATTTTCGGTGCGGTTGCGCCCGAAGTTGCCGGCATCCGCCGCTTCGGCGCCGCCAGCCTCGACCTCGCATGGGTCGCCGCGGGGCGGTTCGACGGATTCTGGGAAGCCGATCTGTCGATTTGGGACGTTGCGGCGGGCATGTTGCTCGTGCGCGAAGCCGGCGGCTTCGTCAGCGATTTCCGCGGCGGCGATCGGGCGATCGAGCGCAGCGAGTTCATCGCGGGCAGCGGCGCGGTGCATTCCAAGCTGCAAAAACTGGTCGCGGGCGCGCTGCGCAACGCCTGACCCGTTATGCAAGCGCAAAAAAGGCCATCCGCGGGATAACCGGGATGGCCTTTTTGCTGTCCGCGTTTCGCCCTATCAATCGTCGTAGATGAACTCGCGATAGGCATCCATCAGCGACGCCCAGGTGTTGAAGCTCTCGCCCAGATTTTCGCGCGGCAATCCGGCAAAATCGACATCGACGTCCATTTCCAGCACCGGATCGCCTTCATTGTCGCGATAGGCGCGCGCAAAGCGTTTTTCCTTGTTCCAGCTGTTGAATTTTTCGAACGACAGATTCTTCGCGTCGTTGAAGCCCATATAATATTGCAGCGTCTTGCACTCCTTGTGCGCGTCGTTGCAGTTCATGAACAGAACGAGGAATTTCAGACCGTTGCGGCTGCTCTCGATATAGGGATCGGCATCGCTGGCGGTCACCAGCTTGGCGGGCCAGCCCTGCGATTCGACGATCGCGACGATTGCTGCGGGATTCTTGGGCGTAACCAGTTCGGCATGGGCCGGCGTCGCGCCGAGCGCGGTGGCGGCAAGTGTGGCAAGAGCAGTGGCAAATGGCAGTTGGCGCATAAAGTCCCCCAGTTGGATGGCGGCAAATCGTGCCGCAACACGCGTCCCGTTCAGCCGCCTAACATAGCTTCGCCCGTCCTTGCCAGCGTTCCCCGCGCTTTTGGCGTTCGCAAGGCGATTTTCCTGTCCGCAGCGCTTGCGGGCAGCGCCATGCTGGCCTAAAGCGCCCGCAGAAACGGGGTGGCAAACGCCCGAAATCATGACTGCGAGCTCCCATGGTCGATCTGACTCAATATTTGCCGATCCTGATATTCCTGGGCATCGCCGTTGCGCTGTCGGCGGCTTTCGTGTTCCTGCCGATGGGCGTGGCGCGGTTGACCGGGGCGCATCAGCCCGATCCGGCGAAGCTGACCGAATATGAGTGCGGCTTTCCCGCTTTCGAGGATGCGCGCAGCCAGTTCGACGTGCGCTTCTATCTCGTCGCGATTCTGTTCATCATCTTCGATCTTGAAGCGGCCTTCCTCTTTCCCTGGGCGGTCAGCCTGAAGGAAATCGGCTGGGCCGGCTGGGCGACGATGATGGTTTTCCTGGCCGAGCTCGCGATCGGTCTTGTCTATGCGTGGAAGAAAGGGGCGTTGGATTGGGAATGAGCAATTCGACCATCCTGACCCCCGGCACGATGCCGGTCGCTCCGGGGACCGCCCCGGACCAGAGCTTTTTCGACGATCTTAATGCAGAGGTCGGCGACAAGGGGTTTCTCGTCACCTCGACCGAGGATCTGTTCAACTGGGCGCGCACCGGCTCGCTGTGGTGGATGACCTTCGGCCTCGCTTGCTGCGCGGTCGAGATGATCCACGTCAACATGCCGCGGTATGACATGGAACGCTTCGGCGTTGCGCCGCGCGCCAGCCCGCGCCAGTCCGACGTGATGATCGTCGCGGGCACGCTGTGCAACAAGATGGCCCCGGCGCTGCGCCGCGTCTACGACCAGATGTCGAACCCCAAATATGTGATTTCGATGGGTAGCTGCGCCAATGGCGGCGGCTATTACCACTATAGCTATTCGGTGGTGCGCGGCTGCGATCGTATCGTGCCCGTGGACATCTATGTCCCCGGCTGCCCCCCGACCGCCGAAGCGCTGCTCTACGGCGTCATGCAGTTGCAGCGGAAAATCCGCCGCACCGGAACGATCGAACGCTGATGGCCAGTCCCGCTCCCCTGATCGCGCCGCGCGACGGCATTGTCGAGGCGCTGAAGAAAGTCGTCGGCGGCGATCTGATCGCGCATGTCTTCGCCGTGGGCGAGGACAGCATCACCGTGCGCCGCGAAGCGGTTGCCGGGGTGATGGTCGGCCTGCGCGACGAACTTGCCTATCAGCAGCTCATGGAGATCGCCGGGGTCGATTATCCCGACCGGCCAGAGCGGTTCGAAGTCGTCTATCATCTGCTCAGCGTGACCCAGAACCATCGTCTGCGCGTCCGGGTGCTGACCGACGAAGCAACGCCGGTGCCGAGCATCGTTGCCGTGTGGCCCAACGCTGGCTGGCTCGAACGCGAGGTGTTCGACATGTACGGGGTGCTGTTCAGCGGCAATCCCGACCTGCGCCGCATCCTGACCGACTATGGTTTCCAGGGGCATCCGCAGCGCAAGGACTTCCCGCTGACCGGCTATACCGAACTGCGCTATTCCGAAGAGGACAAGCGCGTCGTCTATGAACCCGTCAAGCTGGCGCAGGATTTCCGCAGCTTCGACTTCCTCAGCCCGTGGGAAGGCGCCGACTATATCCTTCCCGGCGACGAAAAGGCGGGCGGCACCGGTGAGGCGCCGGGCAAGGGCGCGCCGACGCCGATGACCGCAGAGGCCGTCAAGAAGGCCGACGAGGCCAAGAAGGCGCCGCCGCCGACGCCCAAGACGACCGACAATGCCAAACAGACCGGTGCGGGCGACAAGGCGAATAAGGAAGCCGCGAAGCCGAGCAAGGACAGTGCCAAGGCCAAGCCTGCGGCAAAGGCGAAGACGCCCGCGACCAAGAAGGCCGAAAAGGCTCCGGCAAAGCCCAAGGCGGCTGCCAAGGCTCCGGCCAAGCCGCGCAAGCCCAAAGCAGGAGGTGACGCATGACCGATAATGCGACGGTCCGGCACCACGGAAGCGACATGTTCGAAGGCTATCCGGTCGATACCGCCGATACGGCGGGCGATCAGGTCGTCACCAATTACACCATCAACTTCGGTCCGCAGCACCCCGCGGCACACGGCGTGCTGCGCATGGTGATGGAACTCGACGGCGAGATCATCGAGCGCGTCGACCCGCACGTCGGGCTGCTCCACCGCGGCACCGAAAAGCTGATCGAATATAAGACCTATCTGCAGGCTTTGCCCTATTTCGACCGGCTCGACTATTGCTCGCCGCTCGGCATGGAGCATAGCTATGTGCTGGCGATCGAGAAATTGCTCGATCTCGAAGTGCCCGAACGCGCGCAATATCTGCGCGTCCTGTTCGCCGAGCTGACGCGCATCTGCAACCATATGCTCAACATCGGGTCGCACGTCATGGACGTCGGCGCGATGACGCCGAACCTGTGGGTGTTCGAACTGCGCGAGGATTGCCTCAACTTCTTCGAACGTGCTTCGGGCGCGCGGATGCACTCGGCCTGGTTCCGTCCCGGCGGCGTCCATCAGGACGTTCCCGAAAAGCTGCTCGTCGACATCGGCGAATGGGTCGACAAGCGTCTGCCCGAACTGTTCGGCGACGCGATGAGCCTCGTCATCGACAACCGCATCTTCAAACAGCGCAACGTCGATATCGCCGTGGTCAGCAAGGAAGACGCGCTGGCCTGGGGCTTCTCGGGCCCGATGATCCGCGGCAGCGGCATCGCGTGGGATTTGCGCAAGTCGCAGCCCTATGACGCCTATGCCAAAATGGAATTCGACATTCCCGTCGGCACGCGCGGCGACTGCTACGACCGCTTCATGGTCCGCGTGCAGGAAGTCTATCAGTCGGCGCGCATCATCAAGCAGTGCCTGCGCGATATGCCCAGCGGCCCGGTTGCCAGTCTCGACCGCAAGGTTTCGCCGCCCAAGCGCGGCGAGATGAAGCAGTCGATGGAATCGCTGATCCACCACTTCAAGCTCTATACCGAGGGTTTCCACGTCCCGGCGGGCGAGGTTTACGTGGCGACCGAAAGCCCCAAGGGCGAATTCGGCGTCTATCTGGTCAGCGACGGCACCAACAAGCCGTACCGCTGCAAGATCCGCCCGACGGCGTTTTCGCACCTTCAGGCGATGGATTTCATGTGCAAGGGCCACATGCTCGCCGACACCACTGCAATTATCGGCGCCATTGACGTCGTTTTCGGAGAGTGTGACCGCTGATGGCCGACGCACCGCAAATTCCCGATGAAGCCGAAGTCCGCGCGCGCTGGGGCGCTTTTGCGTGGACGAAGGAAAATGCCGAGAAGGCCAAGGCCGTTATCGCGCGCTATCCCGCGGGGCGTCAGCGCTCGGCGGTGATGCCGCTGCTTGATCTCGCGCAGCGCCAGGTCGGTGCCGAGACGCAGACGCAGGGCTGGCTGCCCGTGCCGGTGATCGAATATGTCGCGGCCGAGCTCGATATGCCGTTCATGCGCGCCTACGAAGTCGCGACCTTCTACACCATGTACAATCTCGCGCCGGTCGGCCGCTATCATGTGCAGGTTTGCGGCACGACGCCGTGCCTGCTGCGCGGGTCGGACGATGTCATGGCGGCGTGCAAGAACCGCGGGATGACCAAAGGCAAGACCACGCCCGACGGGCTGTTCACGCTGACCGAGGTCGAGTGCATGGGCACCTGCACCAACGCGCCGATGGTCCAGATCAACGACGATAATTACGAAGATCTCGACTATGACAGCATGACCCGCATCCTCGAGGATCTGGCGGCGGGCAAACAGCCCAAGACCGGCACCCAGAATGCGCAGCGTCATACGAGCGACCCCGAAGGCGGCCCGACGACCCTGAAGGACATGGTCAAGGCCAATCACGACTATCGGAAGGAATGGTGATGACCCAGAAGGACATCATCACGATCCTCGCGATCATCGGCGCGCTTGTCGTACTCGGTTTCGTGCTGCGCGTGACCTTTGTGCTGATCGGTCCGCTGCTGATCCTCGCGCTCGGTTACGTCATTTACACGATGATGAAAAACAAGGGTGGGACCAACTGATGCTCGCCGACAAGGACCGCATCTTTACCAATCTCTATGGCTATCAGCCGTGGAACCTGAAAGCCGCGCAGGCGCGCGGCGATTGGGACAAGACCAAGGATCTGATGACTCGCGGCCAGGACGCGATCATCGAGGAGATCAAGGCGTCTGGCCTGCGCGGCCGTGGCGGCGCGGGCTTCCCGACCGGCCTGAAATGGTCGTTCATGCCGAAGGAACCGCGCGCCGACCGCCCGAGCTTCCTCGTCATCAACGCCGACGAATCCGAACCCGGCTCGTGCAAGGACCGTGAGATCATCCGCCACGATCCGCACAAGCTGATCGAGGGCGCGCTGATCGCGGGCTATGCGATGCGTGCGCGCGCTGCGTACATCTACATTCGCGGCGAGTTCATCCGTGAGGCCGAGACACTCTTCGCGGCGGTGCAGGAGGCCTATGACGCCGGCCTGCTCGGCAAGAATGCGGCGAAGTCGGGCTATGATTTCGACGTCTTCGTCCATCGCGGCGCCGGCGCGTACATCTGCGGCGAAGAAACCGCGATGATCGAAAGCCTGGAAGGCAAGAAGGGCCAGCCGCGCCTGAAGCCTCCGTTTCCGGCGGGGGCGGGCCTCTACGGCTGCCCGACGACGGTCAACAATGTCGAAAGCATCGCGGTCGTCCCGACGATCCTGCGCCGCGGCGCGGCGTGGTTCTCCAGTTTCGGGCGCGAGAATAACAAGGGCACCAAGCTCTTCCAGATCTCGGGCCATGTCGAACGCCCGTGCGTCGTCGAGGAAGAGATGGGCATCCCGTTCCGCGACCTCATCGAAAAGCATTGCGGCGGCATAAGAGGCGGCTGGGACAATCTGCTCGCGGTGATCCCCGGCGGTTCATCGGTGCCGCTCGTCCCGGCGGCGCAGATCATGGACGCGCCGATGGATTTCGACGGCCTCAAGGAACTCGGCTCGGGCCTCGGCACCGCCGCCGCGATCGTGATGGACAAGTCGACCGACGTCGTTCAGGCGATCAGCCGTATCAGCTATTTCTACAAGCATGAAAGCTGCGGCCAGTGCACGCCGTGCCGCGAAGGCACCGGCTGGATGTGGCGCGTGATGGAGCGGCTGCGCACCGGCGACGCCGACATTAGCGAGATCGATACGTTATTCGACGTGACCAAGCAGGTCGAAGGCCACACCATCTGCGCGCTCGGCGATGCGGCGGCGTGGCCGATCCAGGGCCTGATCCGCCACTTCCGCCCCGAACTCGAACGCCGCATTCGCGAAAATGGCGGCGCGCTGGAGGCAGCCGAATAATGCCTAAAGTTACCGTAGATGGCGTAGAAATCGACGTGCCGCAGGGCGCCACCGTTCTGCAGGCGTGCGAGATGGCGGGGAAGGAAATTCCGCGCTTCTGCTACCATGAACGCCTGTCGATCGCCGGCAATTGCCGCATGTGCCTCGTCGAAGTGTCGCCCGGCCCGCCGAAGCCGCAGGCGTCGTGCGCGCTGCCGACCGCCGAAGGGCAGGTGATCAAGACCGACAGCCCGATGGTGAAAAAGGCGCGCGAAGGGGTGATGGAGTTTCTGCTCATCAACCACCCGCTCGACTGCCCGATCTGCGATCAGGGCGGCGAATGCGACCTGCAGGACCAGTCGGTCGCCTATGGCCGCGGTGCGTCGCGCTATGACGAGAACAAGCGCGCGGTGACCGAGAAATATATGGGGCCGATCGTCAAGACGGTGATGACGCGCTGCATCCAGTGCACGCGCTGCGTCCGCTTTGCCGAGGAAGTCGCCGGGGTCGAGGATATCGGCGCGATCTATCGCGGCGAGAATATGCAGATCACCAGCTATCTCGAGCGTGCCGTCGCGAGCGAGCTGTCCGGCAATGTCGTCGACCTCTGTCCGGTCGGCGCGCTGACCAGCAAGCCCTATGCGTTCGAGGCGCGTCCGTGGGAGCTGACCAAGACGCTGGGCATCGACATGATGGACGCGGTCGGCACCAATGTCCGTATCGACAGCCGCGGCCGCCAGGTGCTGCGCGTGCTGCCGCGCGTCAACGACGATGTGAACGAGGAATGGGCGAGCGACAAGACGCGCCACCATGTCGATGGCCTGATGCGCCGCCGCCTCGACCGCCCCTATGTGCGCAAGGATGGCAGGCTCGTCGAGGCGAGCTGGGCCGAAGCCTTTGCCGCGATCAAGGCGGTGAACGCCGGCAAGTCGGTCGCGGCGATCGCCGGCGACATGGCCGATTGCGAGACGATGTTCGCCGCGAAGGCGCTGGTGAATGCGCTCGGCTCCGACCTGCTCGAAGGGCGCCAGACGGGCCTCGCCTATGACGTCACCAGCCTGTCGGCGGTTAATTTCAATACCACGATTGCGCAGGCCGAAAATGCCGACGTGATCCTGCTCGTCGGCACCAATCTGCGCTGGGAAGCGCCGCTCATCAACACGCGCGTCCGCAAGGCGGTGTGGAAGAAGGGCGCAAAGGTTTTCGGCATCGGGCCCGAAGTCGATCTCACCTACAAGACCGAATGGCTCGGCGACGATGCCTCGCTGGTCGCGAAACTGCCCAAGGCGGCGATGGATGCGCTCAAGGGCGCCGAGCGGCCGATGCTGGTATTCGGCGGCGGCGCGCTGTCGGTGCCGGGCGTCCATGGCGCCGCGCTGGCGCTCGCCAAGAGCGTCGATGCGGTCAAGGACGGCTGGAACGGCTTCAACGTCGTCCATTTCTCGGCCGCGCGCATGGGGGCCTTGATGCTAGGCTACGCACAGCCGGGCGGGATCAAGGACATCATCGCCGCCAAGCCCAAGCTGACCTTCTTCCTGGGCGCTGACGAGGTCGATTTCGCGGCCTTCGACAAGAGCTTCAAAGTCTATGTCGGCCATCATGGCGACAAGGGCGCGCATGCCGCCGACGTCATCCTGCCGGCCGCGGCCTGGACCGAAAAGGACTTCACGACGGTCAACACCGAAGGCCGCGTCCAGCGCAGCGAGAAAGCAGTGTTCGCGCCGGGTGACGCGCGCGAGGACTGGAGCATCTTCCGCGCGCTCGCCGATGCGCTCGGCGTCAGCGTCGGCTTCGACAGCTTCGACGAATGTCGCGCGGCGATGATCGCGGCGGTTCCGGCGCTGGGCGTCGAGGGTCTGGCAGATTACGGCTGGTCGGTGCCCAAGCTCGACGCGAAGCCCGAGGCGCGTGCGATCCCGTCGCCGATCAAGGATTTCTACCTCACCAACGCCATCTGCCGCGCATCGCCGACGATGGAGCGCTGCTCGGCCGAACTGCTGCATGGCGCGGATTATGCGGAGGCCGCGGAATGACCGAGTTTTTCCAAAGCCTGGGCATGTCCTATGAATGGGCGTGGGGCATCGCCACGATCTGCGGTATTCTGCTCATCGCGCTGCCGTTGATGCTCGCGGTGGCTATGATCATCTATGCCGACCGCAAGATCTGGGCCGCGATCGCGCTGCGCCGCGGTCCCAACGTCGTCGGTCCCTTCGGACTGTTGCAGAGCTTCGCCGACGGCCTGAAAGTTTTCCTGCAGGAAACGATCATCCCGTCGAGCGCGAACCGCGGCCTGTTCCTGATCGCGCCGATCATCACCTTCACCGTGGCGTTGATGGCGTGGGCGGTTATCCCGTTCAATTCGGGCGCGGTGCTCGCCGACATCAATGTCGGGCTGCTCTACATCCTCGCGATTTCGTCGCTCGGCGTTTACGGCGTCATCCTGTCGGGCTGGTCGTCGAACTCGAAATATCCCTTCTTTTCCGCGCTGCGCGCCTCGGCGCAGATGATCTCCTATGAAGTGTCGATCGGCTTCATCCTGATCGGCGTCGTCCTGTGGGCCGACAGCTTCAACCTCAATGAGATCGTCAAGGCGCAGCAGGGGCACGGGCTGGGCTTCGTCAACGCCTTCGGCTTCAACTTGCTGCTCTTCCCGCTCGCGGTGATGTTCTTGATCTCCGCGCTCGCCGAAACCGCGCGCGCGCCGTTCGACCTGACCGAAGCGGAAAGCGAACTCGTCGCGGGCTATCAGACCGAATATTCGTCGATGAGCTTCGCGCTCTTCTGGCTCGGCGAATATGCGAACGTCCTGCTGATGTGCACGCTCAACGCGGTGCTCTTCTGGGGCGGCTGGCTGCCACCGGTCGACTGGGCGCCGCTCTATGCCGTCCCCGGCATCATCTGGCTGTTCGCGAAAATCCTGTTCTTCTTCTTCGTCTTCAGCTGGGTGAAGGCGACCGTCCCGCGCTACCGCTATGACCAGCTGATGCGGCTGGGCTGGAAAATCTTCCTGCCGATTTCGCTGATCTGGGTGTTCCTGATCTCCGGCTATCTGATGCTGACGAGGTATTCATGAGTTACGTTGCCCATCTCGTCAAAAGCTTCACCTTGTGGGAATTCGTGAAGGCGCACGCCCTCACGCTGAAATATTTCTTCAAGCCGAAGGCGACGATCAACTATCCGTTTGAGAAGAACCCGCTCAGCCCGCGTTTCCGCGGCGAGCATGCGCTGCGCCGTTATCCGAACGGCGAGGAACGCTGCATCGCGTGCAAGCTGTGCGAGGCGATCTGTCCGGCGCAGGCGATCACGATCGAGGCCGTGCCGCGCGACGACGGTTCGCGCCGCACGACGCGCTACGACATCGACATGACCAAGTGCATCTATTGCGGCTTCTGTCAGGAAGCCTGCCCGGTTGATGCCATCGTCGAGGGGCCGAACTTCGAATTCGCGACCGAAACGCGCGAGGAACTGCTCTATGACAAGGCCAAGCTGCTCGCCAATGGCGACAAATGGGAACGCGCGATTGCGGCCAATCTTGCCGCCGACGCGCCCTATCGGTAAGGGCGCGCGGACATGATTCAACTGATCGCCTTTTACCTGTTCGCGACCATCGTGATCGCGTCGGCCGCGATGGTGATTTTCGCTCGCAATCCCGTGCATAGCGTGATGTGGCTGATCCTCGCCTTCTTCAACGCGGCGGGGCTGATGCTGCTCGCGGGCGCCGAATTCATCGCGATGCTGCTCGTCATCGTCTATGTCGGCGCGGTCGCGGTGCTGTTCCTGTTCGTCGTGATGATGCTCGACATCGATTTCGCCGAATTGCGCGCCGGTTTCGTGCGCTATCTCCCGCTGGGCGCGCTCGTCGCGATCATCCTTGCCGCCGAACTGGTGTTCGCGGTCGGCGCCTGGAGCGCCGGGGGGATCGATCTTGCGGCGCGCGCCGCGCCCGTGGTCAGCGACAAGAGCAATATCCAGCAGATCGGCGAACTGCTCTACACGCGCTACATCTTCCTGTTCGAGGCGGCGGGCATCGTCCTCCTCGTCGCGATGATCGGTGCGATCGTGCTCACCCACCGCCAGCGCGGCGGCGTGCGTGGACAGAATATCAGCCAGCAGGTGCGCCGCCGTCCCGAAGATGCGACGCGCCTCGTCGATCCGGGCGTCGGGCAGGGGATGGAACTGTGATTTCGGTCGGCCATTATCTCGCCGTTTCGGCGGTGCTGTTCACGCTCGGCGTGCTCGGTATCTTTATCAACCGCAAGAATATCATCGTCATCCTGATGGCGATCGAGCTCATTCTGCTTGCCGTGAATATCAACCTCGTGGCGTTCAGCGCCGCGCTGGGTGATCTGGTGGGCCAGGTCTTTTCGATGTTCGTGCTGACCGTTGCCGCGGGCGAAGCCGCGATCGGTCTCGCTATCCTTGTCATTTATTTCCGCGGCCGCGGCACCATCGCCGTCGACGATGCCAACCGGATGAAGGGGTAAGCCGGTGATTCAGGCGATCGTTTTCCTGCCGCTGCTCGCGGCGCTTGTCGCAGGTCTGGGCCAGCGCACCATCGGCACCACCGCAGCAAAGCTCGTGACCACCGGTGCGCTGTTCGCAAGCTGCGCGCTGAGCTGGTCGATTTTCCTGTCCTTCGTCGCGGGAACGGGCGAAGCGGGTGTCACGCCGGTGCTGCACTGGGTTTCGTCGGGCGCGCTCCAGTTCAACTGGGAATTGCGCGTCGACACGCTGACCGCGGTGATGCTGGTCGTCATCACGACCGTTTCGGCGCTCGTCCACCTCTATAGCTGGGGCTATATGAGCGAGGACCCGGATCAGCCGCGTTTCTTCGCCTATCTGTCGCTCTTCACCTTCGCGATGCTGATGCTCGTGACCGCGAACAATCTCGTCCAGATGTTCTTCGGCTGGGAAGGCGTTGGTTTGGCGTCCTATCTGCTGATCGGTTTCTGGTACAAGAAGCCGAGCGCCAATGCTGCAGCGATCAAGGCGTTCGTCGTCAATCGCGTCGGCGACCTCGGCTTCATGCTCGGCATCTTCGGCACCTTCCTGGTGTTCGGCACCGTCTCGATCCCCGAGATTCTGGCCGCCGCGCCGGGCATGGCCGGATCGACGATCGGCTTCCTCGGCCACCGCTTCGACACGATGACCGTGCTCTGCCTGCTGCTGTTCATCGGCGCGATGGGCAAGTCGGCACAGCTTGGCTTGCACACCTGGCTTCCCGACGCGATGGAAGGTCCGACCCCCGTGTCGGCGCTGATCCACGCCGCAACGATGGTCACCGCGGGCGTGTTCATGGTCTGCCGCCTGTCGCCGATGTTCGAAGCCGCGCCGGTCGCGGCGGGCGTCGTCACCTTCGTCGGCGCCGCCACCTGCTTCTTCGCCGCGACCGTCGGCACGACCCAGTGGGACATCAAGCGCGTCATCGCCTATTCGACCTGTTCGCAGCTCGGCTACATGTTCTTTGCGGCGGGCGTCGGCGCTTATGGCGCGGCGATGTTCCACCTGTTCACGCACGCCTTCTTCAAGGCGCTGCTTTTCCTGGGCGCGGGGTCGGTCATCCATGCGATGCACCACGAACAGGACATGCGCTATTATGGCGGCCTTCGGAAGCATATCCCGCTGACCTATTGGGCGATGATGATGGGGACGCTGGCAATCACCGGCGTCGGCATTGCGGGCGTGGCGGGTTTCGCCGGTTTCTATTCGAAGGACGGGATCCTCGAGGCAGCGTTCGCTGCTGGCGGTGGCGGCCAGATCGCCTTCTGGGTCGGTATTTTCGCCGCGTTGCTGACGAGCTTCTACTCATGGCGTCTCGTCTTCCTGACCTTCTATGGCAAGCCGCGGTGGGAGCAGAGCGAGCATATCCAGCATGCGGTGCACGACGATCATGGCCACGGCCATGACGATCACGCCCATGCGCCTCACCAAGACGCGCACGGCGATGGCACGGCGGGCTATCATCCGCACGAAAGCCCGATCAACATGCTGATCCCGCTGGGCGTGCTGTCGCTCGGCGCGGTGTTTGCGGGGATGCTCTTCAACCACCAGTTCATCTACCCGGAAGAGGGCGCGGCTTTCTGGAAGGGCAGCTTGGCGTTCAACGAACATTTGATGCACGCGGCGCACGAAGTGCCGCTGTGGGTCAAGTGGATGCCGTTCACGGTGATGGCGATCGGCCTGTTCCTTGCCTGGAACAGCTATATTCGCAACACGACGCTGCCTGCGCGGTTCGTGGCGCAGTTCTCGCTGCTGCACAAATTCCTGTTCCACAAATGGTATTTCGACGAGCTCTACAACTTCCTCTTCGTCAAGCCGGCGTTCGCGATCGGCCGCTTCTTCTGGAAGCGCGGGGATGAAGGCACCATCGACCGTTTCGGTCCCAATGGTGTGGCGGCACTCATCCAGGGGGGCACCCGGCTCGCGGTCCGGCTGCAATCGGGTTATGTTTATGGATATGCGTTCGTGATGCTGCTCGGTCTTGTCGGCCTCGCCAGCTGGGCCATGGTGAAGTTCCAGTGAGCGGTCTTCCGATCCTTTCGCTGATGCTGGCGGTCCCTGCGGTCGCCGCCATCGCCTGTGTCTTCGCCGGCGATCGCAACGCGCGCCTGATCGCGCTCGCGGCGACGCTGATCGACTTCGCGCTCGGCGTCATGCTGTGGGCGAATTTCGATATCGGCGGCGCGCAGTGGCAGTTTCAGGAGATGCATCGCGGCATCTTCGGCCCGTTCAACTATGCGCTCGGCATTGACGGCATCGCGCTGGTGCTGATCATGCTCAGCGTCTTCCTGATGCCGTTGTGCATCCTGGCGAGCTGGCAATCCGTGACGAAGCGCGTCGGCCTCTACATGGCGATGTTCCTCGTCATGGAAGTGGTGATGATCGGCGTCTTTGCGGCGCAGGATCTGCTGCTCTTCTATATCTTCTTCGAAGCCGGCCTGATCCCGATGTATTTCATCATCGGCATCTGGGGCGGCGCGAACCGCATCTATGCGGCGTTCAAATTCTTCCTCTACACGCTGCTCGGCTCGGTGCTGATGCTGATTGCGATGATCGCGATGATCCGTGAAGCGGGGACCACCGACATCCCGACGCTGCTCGTCTATAATTTCCCGCCGGAAATGCAGACGTGGCTGTGGCTCGCCTTTTTCGCCAGCCTCGCGGTGAAGATGCCGATGTGGCCGGTCCATACCTGGCTTCCCGACGCGCACGTCCAGGCGCCGACGGCGGGTTCGATGATCCTGGCGGGCGTGCTGCTCAAGATGGGCAGCTATGGGTTCATCCGGTTCATGATGCCGATGTTCCCCGATGCCTCGGCGCAGCTGATGTGGATCGTCTTTGCGCTGTCAATGATCGCGGTGGTCTACACCAGCCTCGTCGCGCTGGTGCAGAGCGACATGAAGAAGCTGATCGCCTATTCGTCGGTCGCCCACATGGCGATCGTGACCGCGGGCCTCTTCGCCTTCAACCAGCAGGGCATCGAAGGCGCGATGATCATCATGCTCAGCCATGGGGTCGTTTCGGCCGCGCTCTTCTTCTGCGTCGGCGTGATCTATGACCGGCTGCACACGCGCGAGATCGACCGCTACGGCGGCCTCGCGGTGAACATGCCGGCCTATGCGCTGTTCTTCATGCTCTTCACCATGGCGTCGATCGGCCTTCCGGGGACCAGCGGCTTCGTCGGCGAATTCCTGAGCCTCGCCGGTATCTACGAAGCGTCGAGCTGGGTCGCGCTGGTTTGCACGACCGGGATCATCCTGGGCGCCGCCTATATGCTTTACCTCTATCGCCGCATCGTGTTCGGCGAACTGACCAAGGACGATGTGAAGGCCATGCCCGACATCAATCCCCGCGAATGGGCGATTTTCGTGCCGCTGGCCGCGGTGGCGCTGTGGATGGGCGTCTATCCCGAAAGCTTCCTCGCCCCGATCCGCGGCGACGTGACCACGGTGGTCGCGCGCCTTGCGCCCGCCAAGCCCGCCGGCGATGCCCACGTCACCGCCGGCAAGCCCAAGGCGGCGCACGACGCGCATGGAGAGGCCGCCGCCGCCGGCGAAGCGCATCATGCGGGAGGCGTCCAATGACCGCCGATCTCGCCCTCATCTGGCCCGAACTGATCCTGACGATCGGCGGGCTCGTTACGCTGCTGCTCGGCACCTTTGGTGGTGACCGTCAGGTTGGCCTTTATCAGCTCGCGGCGCTCATCACGCTCGCTGCCGCGGCGGCGGCGGTCGTCGCGATGTTCGGGACGCAGGCTTCGGTCTTTTCGAATACGCTGGAAGTCGACGCCTTCGGCGGCTTTGCCAAGCTGCTCATCTATGCCGCAAGCTTCATCTGCATCCTGATCGCGCCGCCCTTCTTCAAGGACGCGATGCGCGCCGAATATCCGGTGCTGATCCTGTTCGCGGCGCTCGGCATGGGTATCATGGCGTCGGCGCGCGACCTGATGACGCTCTACGTCGGGCTCGAGCTCAACAGCCTTGCCGCCTATGTGCTTGCCAGCTTCATGCGGTCGGACGACCGGTCGAGCGAGGCGGGGCTCAAATATTTCGTCCTTGGCGCGCTGGCTTCGGGGATGCTGCTTTACGGCATTTCGCTGCTCTACGGCTTTTCGGGAACGACGCAGTTCGCCGGCATCGCGCAGGCGATGGGCGGCGGCATGAACAACGGTCTGCTGTTCGGCCTCGTCTTCGTGATCGCCGGTCTGGCGTTCAAGATCAGCGCGGTGCCCTTCCACATGTGGACGCCCGACGTCTATGAAGGCGCGCCGACCCCGGTGACGACCTTCTTCGCCAGCGCCCCGAAGGTCGCGGCGATGGCGCTCATGACGCGCGTCGTCATCGAAGCCATGGGTCCGGCGACCGCGGCGTGGCAGCAGATCGTGATCTTCCTCGCGCTCGCGTCGATCATCCTCGGCGCTGTCGGGGCGATCGGGCAGAAGAATATCAAGCGCCTGCTTGCCTATTCGTCGATCAACAATGTCGGCTTCATGCTCGTCGGCCTGGCCGCCGGCACCCAGCAGGGCGTCGAGTCGGTGCTGACCTATCTGCTCGTCTATGTCGTGACGACGATCGGCAGCTTCCTCGTCGTGCTCCAGCTGCGCGATACCGACGGCAATCCGATCGAAAGCATCCCGGCGCTCGCAGGCTTTTCGCAGCGCCGCCCGGGGCTTGCCGCGGCGATGGCGGTGTTCCTGTTCAGCCTCGCCGGCATTCCGCCGCTCTTTGGCTTCTGGCCGAAATATCTGGTGTTCCAGGCCGCGGTCGATGCCAATCTGCTGCCGTTGGCGATTGCCGGGATCGTCGCGTCGGTGATCGGGGCCTTCTATTACATCGCGGTCATCAAGACGATGTACTTCGACGACAAGTCGGAGGTTGAATTCGGTACCGGCGGCGTCGTGGTCGAGGATGCGGTCATTACCGCCAGCGCCCTGTGGCTGTCGGTCGTCGGCTATTTCTTCATTCCGGTGCTGGCGGTCGTCTCCGCCACCGCGGCTGCGGTGCTGTTCTGATCCCGCCGATCGAGCGGGTCGCGCAGACAGGTTCGACCAACGCCGACCTGCTGGCGCGGCTGGCGGCGGGCGAGCATGTCGGCGAGGGGCATTGGCTCGTCGCCGACCGCCAGACCGCCGGACGCGGGCGGCTGGGCCGCGCATGGGGCGATGGCCTCGGCAATTTCATGGGATCGACGGTGGTGCAGTTGCGCGCCGGCGACCCGCTCGCCGCGACGCTGGCGCTGGTCGCCGGGGTCGCGCTGGCGAAGACGATCCGCGCGCTCGCGCCGGCGATCGACTTCCAGCTCAAATGGCCGAATGATGTCCTGGCCGACGGTGCCAAATGCTCGGGCATCCTGCTCGAACGCAGCGGCGACAGCGTAGTGATCGGGATTGGCGTCAATCTGGTTTCCGCGCCCGATCTGCCCGACCGTGCCACCGCATCGCTCGCCGAAAAGGGCGCGGCGATCGACCGCGACCGCTTTGCCGATGCGCTGGCGGTCGCCATGGCCGATGCGCTCTGGACCTGGCGCCAGGAAGGCGTCGAAAGCATCGTGCGCGCCTGGTTGCCGCTGGGGCATCCCGTGAGCACGCCGCTACATGTGTCCGAACAGGTACTCGACGGATATTTCGACGGCCTCGCGCCCGACGGAGCGCTGCGCTTGCGCGGCGCCGACGGGGAGGTCATGCTGGTGCATGCGGGTGACGTCGAATTGCGGCGACCCGTAGAGGAGGGGACATAACCGTGCTGCTCGCGATCGATGTCGGCAACACCAACGCGAAATTCGCTGTTTTCCGCGACTCGATGGCGGTCGCGCGCTGGCGCATCGCGACCGACGACCGGCGCACCGCCGACGAATATATGGTGTGGCTCGATCAATTGCTGCGGCTCGAAGGGCTCGACCGCGCTGAAATCGACGCCGTGATTATCTCGACCGTCGTGCCGCGTGCGCTCCACAATCTGCAACTTCTCGCCGACAAATATTTCGGTGTCGAGGCACTCGTCGCCGGGCGCGAACCGGTAAGCTGGGGCATCGCGCTCAAGGTCGACGAGCCGCAGGCGGTGGGCGCCGACCGCGCCTGCAACGCCATTTCGGCGCAAGCGATCGAGCCGGGCAGGGACAAGCTGGTCATCAGCTTCGGCACTGCGACGACCTTCGATCATATCGGGCCCGACGGTGCCTATCTCGGCGGCATCATCGCGCCCGGGGTCAATCTGTCGCTCGAAGCGCTCGTCAATGCCGCTGCCAAGCTGCCACGCATCGCGATCGAGGCACCGGCGTCGAACAGCGTCATCGGCCGCACCACCGAAAGCCAGATGCTGATCGGCGTCTATTGGGGCTATGTCGGGATGATCGAGGGGCTTATGCACCGCATGAAGGCGGAAATCGGCAAGCCTGTCACCGTCATCGCGACGGGCGGGCTCGCGATATTGTTTCAGGAACAGGCGCATCTGTTCGACCGGGTCGAACCCGATCTGACGCTCAACGGGTTGATGCACCTCTATAATCAGAGAGGCATTTCGGCATGACCGTTCCCGGCAAGGAACTGCTTTTCCTCGCGCTCGGCGGCTCGGGAGAGATCGGCATGAACGCCAATCTCTATGGCTGCGACGGCAAGTGGATCATGCTCGATCTCGGCGTCAGCTTCGGGTCGCAGGATTATCCCGGCATCGACATCGTCATGCCCGACCTTGAGTTTATCGAGGATCGCAAGGCCGACCTGCTCGGCATCATCCTGACCCACGGGCATGAGGATCATATCGGCGCGATTCCCTATCTCGCCGCCGACCTTGGCGTGCCGCTCTATGCCAATCGTTTCACCGCCGGCCTGATCGCGCACAAGCTCGCCGAGAAAGGGCTGGAGAAAGAGGTCGAGCTGAAGGTTGTCGATATCGATGCGCAGTTCCGCATCGGCCCGTTCGGTATCCGATTGATGCCGCTCGCCCACTCGATCCTCGAGATGAGCGCGGCGGTGATCGATACGCCCTATGGCCGCGTCTTCCACACCGGCGACTGGAAGCTCGACGACGATCCGGTCATCGGCACACCGTCGAGCGCCGCGGCGCTGACCGCGGTGGGCTATGAAGGCGTCGATGTGCTTGTCTGCGATTCGACCAATGCTTTCAATGCGCAGGCATCGGGTACCGAGGGCGGCGTGCGCGATGGTCTGCTCGCCGCCGTCGGCGCGGCGAAGGGGAGGGTGGTCGTCACCACGTTCGCCTCCAACGCGGCGCGCCTCGACACGCTGGGGCAGGTCGCCAAGGCCACCGGGCGCACCCTGTGCGTCGCGGGGCGGTCGCTCGATCGCATTTTGGGCGTTGCACGCACCGCGGGGTATCTCAAGGATTTCCCGCCGACGGTCGACTTCGACGAAGCGATGCGGCTGCCGCGCGACAAGGTGATGATCGTCGCGACGGGCGGGCAGGGCGAACCACGCGCCGCGCTCGCGCGCATCGCCGAAGGGATTCACCAGATCAAGCTTGAGGCAGGCGATACGGTCGTCTTTTCGTCGAAGCAGATCCCGGGCAACGAGATTGCGATCGGGCGGATCATGAACCAGCTCGCGGCGCGCGACATTCTGACCGTGACCGAAAAGCAGGCGCATATTCACGTCAGCGGCCATCCGGGGCAGCCCGAACTTGCGGCGCTTTATGGCTGGCTGCGTCCCAGGCTGATCGTGCCGGTGCATGGCGAGATCCGCCATATGCACGAACAGGCGCGTTTCGCTCTCGAACAAGGCGTCCCCGACGCGCTGGTGCAGGAAAATGGCGATCTGGTGCGCTTGGCCCCCGGTTCCGCTCATATCCTCGAGCGCGTGCGCTCGGGCCGACTGATCCTCGACGGCGACGTGATCCTGCCCGCCGATGGCGAAACGATCAATGAGCGGCGCAAATTGTCCTTCTACGGCCAGATTTCGGTCGCGGTCGTGCTGTCCAAGGGCAAATTCGCGGACAGTGCGATCCAGTATCGCGGCGTACCGGTCGAGGACGAGCGCGAGGTCTTTCTCGACGAAATGAACGCCGCTGCAGAAAAGGCAGCCAAATCCCCGGCGCGCGACCGCGACGCCCTCAAGGAAGCGATCCGTCTTGGCGTCCGGCGCATCGCAACCGACTGGACCGGCAAAAAGCCGATCGTCGATGTGCTGATTCTGGATATCTGACCGATGAAATGGACCTCGGCGCTCGCCATCTACCTGCTTATCTGGGCGTTCAGCACCTTCTTCGTACTGCCCTTCCACGGCCGCCGTGCCGAAGATGATGCCGTGCCCTTGATCGATGGCCAGGAACCGGGCGCACCCGCGCGCTTCCACCCGCTGCGCATTCTGATCCAGATCACGATCGTCGCCACGATCGCCTTCGGCCTCTTCTATGTCGCCTATATCAACGGCTGGACAAACCCTGACGTCCTGAGCGGCCGCGCCTGACGCGACGCGGGCAGCAGCTTCGGGTCGAAGGGCCGGTTTGGGGTGGAGAGCAGAAAGGCGGCTTTCGGCCTTAGATCGGTGCAAAGGGGACGTTAAGACTGATTGCCTATGCCCCTACCGAGCCGCTTCGGAGCCAGACCGTGTTTGACGTTCATCTAGACATATCACTGTTCACCACGAACGCCGCGTTTGGCATGATCTCAGGCAGCATGCGCTTACCCCTGATTCCTCAGGTCGGCGATGTATTGTCATTCCGGATTACAAGGTCGGTCGAAGCCTTCTGCGACACCCACCCATTCACCGGAGTTTTGCGAGTCACTAATCGGATCATCAGCCCAGATGGGGTCAGTGTCGCTCTGGAGGATTTGACCGCCGCGACACCCGGAGATGCTCAGTCGATAATTGAAATTTTCGAAGAAAATCACGGGCTAAAGGGAGATGTTTGGGAAAACTAACGACGGCTATTAGGATCGTTGGTACCTTGGAATGACGACCAAAATTGGTCGTAGCAGGCCCATCCACTGCCGCGCGCCCCGGTTCCGCAATCAGCTCCGCAGGCGGTCGATCGCCTGTGCCAGTGCCACGTAAAGCTTGCCGATGTCCGACGACAGCAGCGTCACGCTGATCGCGGATCCGTCGCGCGCGCCGATCAGCAGGCGCAGCATCGCTTCGAAGTCATGGATGAACTGATTGACTGCTGCGTGGAAACCATCGTCATTCTGGTAGAGGCGCAGAATTTCCTTGGTTTCGCTGTTGTCGAGCAGCTTCACCGCGCGCCGCGCGAAGATGCCGCGGTCTCCCTTCAGATAGGCGTCCCACGCGGCGTCGCTGACCTCACTCGACATCACCTTGGTAATATCGATCGCGCTAGATTTGAGCGCTTCGGTGAGGATACCGACCTGCTTTGCGAGCGAATCCCGGTCCGATGCGGCGATGGCCTGCTCGGCTTCGGCGACGCGCTGTTCGACGCTGGCGCTGGTGTCCATGATCGTAATGAGCTGGCGCATGAGCCGATCGGCGGCGCCATTCGCCGCTTCCACCGCGCGCTGCGAGGCATCCTCGACCGCCTTGAGCTGCGCCGTCACTTCGGTCTTGAACGCCGCGTCGATGGCCTCGGTCGCGGTCGCCTGCATCGCATCGCGGGCATTCCCGACCAGTCGCTCGAGCGTCTGCCGCGCTTCGTCGGCCGCGGATTCGGCGGTGGACTTAACTTCGGCGAGGGTAGCGATCATGCGCGCGCCGCCCTGATCGGCAAAATCGTCCGCCCCCGCACGCAGCCGGGCCAAGGCCGCATCGGCGTCGGCAAGCGCTGCGTTGACCCGGTCGGTCAGCGCCTGTTGGCTTTCGCCATGCTCGGCCATCTTGGCTTCATTCGCCTGCAACGTCGATTTGACTGCGTTGACGTGTGACAAGGTCGATTGCGCAACGAGTTCGGAGGCTTCAAGCAGCGGCTTGATCTGCCCGAGCGCACCTTGGGTCGCCTTGCCGTGCGAGGCCATGCGGTCGAGCGCATGCGGCAGCGTTTCGTCGAGTTCGCGCGTCACCGCATCGAGCGCGAGCAACAGCGACTCGGCGTGAGTGATAAGCTGATGCGCCGAATTATTGCCGGTCTGCACATCGGCGATGAAGGCGCCCAGTTGGGCCTTGGTATCGTCGATCGCGCGACCGATGACACCGGTGCTGGCCGATACGCTGACATCGAGCACCTCGAGCTGCTGCCGCGTTTCGGTGACATGCGCCGTAATCCGCGCCGCCAGTTCCTCGCTCGCCGTGCCATGCGCCGCGAGCTGGTCGCCAAGCGCCGCGCCGGCTGCTTCTGCCGACGCAAGACGTGCATCCATCTGGTCTGCGGCGGCATCGACCCGGTCGCGATATTGCTGCCAGGTGGTATCGAGGCGCGCGCCCAGATTATCGACCGTCGTCTGTAGCGTATCGCGGATCGAGGCCGAGGATTGGGTGATTTGGGCCAGCGCGACGCCATGCGCGTCGGTGACTTGCGACGCCGCGGCAATCAGCCCCGATTCGGTTTCCTGCGTCTGCTGTTGCAGCGCGCCGAGCGCTTCGTGGAGGCCCGCTGCGGCGGCTTCGCCGGTCCGCGCGGCCTTGGCCGCCTCTTCGCCGAGTTCGGCGAGCTTGGCTTCAAGATTCGCGCCCTGCTGATGTGCGACGAGCCCCGCTTCGCGGAAATTGACCGCGAGCCGCTGCGCCACATCGTCGATGCGCGGCAGCCCGGCGAGCAGGCCGTCCATGCGCTGCATCGCGACGTCGCCCGATCGCGCGAGCTGATCGTGGGCATTGGCGATGACCGACGCATTGGTTGCGAGCTTGTCGCTGCTGTCGTTGAGCCGGAGCACGGCATCGACGCCCAGCTGCCGAACATTGCGCGCCTGTTCGGAAAGCTGACGCTGAGCCTCGCCGAGTTTCTCGCCAAGCACCGCCATCGATTGCGCAAGCGCATCATTTTCATGGCGCAGCGCCGCGGCGAGGCGAGCAAAGCGAGCCTGTTCGGACCGGCTCGACCGCAGCAACGCCATCCAGAGCAGAGTCAGCAAAACGAGCGGCATCGACAGGGTCGCGACAAGCGCCGGCCATTGATCGAGCGCGACCGGACGCGCAAAACCCTTCGTCGCGGTAAACAGGGCGAACAGGCACCAGCCGAGGCCGATGATTACCAACAGCGTCGGCATCAGCCGGTCGCGCCACGCGCCGCTCTGCGGATCGGGCATATCGTCGTCATCGGTCGCGACCGGCGTCATATCGAGCCATTCGCGCTCGACCGGAACCTCGGCTTCGAGGGCGGACGCGGCTTCACTCGCCGGTGCATCGGTCTGCGCCGGCTGCTCATTCTCCCGGTTTGCCGCGGACTCCCGCCACAGACCGACGATTTTCTTTTCCCCCGTCATCAGGCCATCTTAGCATCAAATGCCCGCCATGAAACGGAAACTTAACCATGGGCTGTCAAGGCTGTGGAATGTCGTTCGACAGCGGCCCTCTCGATCGCTTTCTCTCTTCGGCCATCGGCGACGATGCGGCGATGGCGATGGATCTGCGCGCCGTTTTTGCCGACAGCGCCCACGAGCTAGCCGACCTGATGCGCCGGTCGCGCTGCGATGCCAATTGGCATATGGCGGCGCTGCGGCTCAAGAGCCTCGCCGCGACCTTCGGCGTCATCTCGCTGATTGAGCTAGCGGAAGGCGCGATGGCCGGGGTCCCGGGCGATCCGGCAGTGCTGCGCGATATCAACGCCGCCATCGACGCCATCGGCTGACCCGGTTTCGGGTTCAAACGCCGTTCAGGCGGCAATCCCCATTGGAAATATCGACTGTGGTCGTCTTGCCATGGCAACGCGACGGGGCTAGCCGCGTTGCTGAACGTGGCCGGACCTGTTCGTGCGGGAAACCGGCGGCCGATACAAAGGAGAGATTTCGATGTTCAAGCGTTTCCGCCAGACGTCCGCAACCGCCGTTGCCGCCGTCCTCGGCTGCGCCCTGATTGTCGCCGCGCCCGCCGCCGCGAAGGAAAAGCCGAAAAAGGAAGAAGAGCAGAAGGGCGCGCAGCTCAAGCCCAGCAAGGAATTCAGCCCTGCGCTCAAGAAGCTGACCGAGGCGGCGAAGGCCAAGGACATGGCGGCCCTCGAAGCCGCACTCGCCGAAGGGCAGGCGAGCGCGACGAGCCCCGACGACAAATATCTCGTATCTTTCTACGAACTCCAGCTCGGAATCGGCAAGACCGACAAGGCGATCCAGGGCAAGGCGCTCGACGGCATGCTCGAATCGGGCCTGACGCCGCCGGAAAGCCTGGCCGCCTATAATTTCTTCTCGGGCAATTTCGCCTATGGCGACAAGGATTATGCGAAGGCCGTCAAGCGTCTGGAAGCAGCAAAGGCCGCCGGTTCGACCGAGCAGGGCCTGTCGGTTCTTCTGATGGACAGCTATCTCAAGCTGAACCAGGTCGATCAGGGGCTTGCTGTTGCGAAGGAAGCAATCGCTGCTGCGCGTGCCGCGGGCCGTGTGCCGTCGGAAGAACTTTATGTTCGTCCGGCAGGCGCCTTGCAGGCGGCGAAGCGCAATGGCGAACTGCTCGATATGCTGGCGATGCGCCTGCAGGACTATCCGCAGCCGGTGATTTGGCGGAACACGCTTTTCATCCTGCTGCAGCAGGAAGCGAGCGACAAGGTCATGAACCTCGACACGTTCCGCCTAATGCGTGCAACCAAGTCGATGACGCAGCGTCCCGAATATCTTGAATATGCCGCGCTGGCGACCGAGGCGGGCTATCCGAGTGAAGCGGTTGCCGTGATCAAGGAAGGCCAGGCTGCGAACGTCATCCAGACGTCCGACGAGCGTTTCAACACGATCCTCGAATCGCAGGAACCGCGGGCCAAGGCCGACGCCGTCGCGCTCAAGGCCGACGCGGCCAAACCCGCAACCGCGGCGAACCCCAAGCTGGCGCGCCAGACCGCCGACGGCCTTGTCGGCATCGGCGACTATGCGACCGCGATCTCGCTGTATGAAAAGGCGGCTGCCGGCGGCGACCCGCTTGCGCAATATCGCCTCGGCGTGGCGCAGGCTCTCGCGGGACAGAAGGATGCGGCGATCGCCAGCTTCGCAAAGGTGCAGGGTGACCGGGCACGTCTGGCGAAACTGTGGACCATCCACCTCTCGGCAACAGCGCCCGCTGCAGCCGCAGCAGCGGCTCCCGCAGCCGCACCGGCGAACTGATCGGACATAAAAAAGGGCGCCCTCCCGCTGGGGAGGGCGCCCTTTTTCGTGCGCGCCGCGATTATGGCTCGACCGGGATGCCGGCGAGTTGTTTGGCGGTGCGAATCGTAAGCGACGTCTTCACGCTCGTGACATTCGGTGCCGAGGTGAGATGCGCCGTCAGGAACGACTGAAAGCTCTGCAAGTCGCGCGCGACGACCTTCAGCAGGAAGTCGATTTCGCCGTTGAGCATGTAACATTCGCGCACTTCGGCCAGCCCGCCGACATAATCCTCGAACGCCTTGAGGTCGGATTCGGCCTGACTGCGCAGGCTGACCATCGCGAAGACGGTGATCCCGTAACCCAGCTTCGCGGCATCGAGATCGGCGTGATAGGATCGTATCACGCCCGACTCCTCCAGTGCGCGGACGCGGCGCAGGCACGGGGGAGCCGTCAGCCCCACCTGCTGTGCCAATTCCACATTGGTTATCCGCCCATTTTTCTGCAGCTCGTTGAGGATCTGCAAATCAATTTGATCGAACTTCTGGCTTGCCATCATTGAAACATCCGCTTTCCCCGATTGCCCTCACCATAATATTATTTCAGGCGATTGCAATTGTCCCACAATGTGACGTGGCGCCCTTACCCTCTTTCGTGAGCGATTGATTCACGCTAGCCGCTAAGCTTCCGCTAACCAACAAAACGGGAATGGGCTGGCCTCGCGTGACCGCTGACTCGATGATCGCGACCATCTTGCGGCAAGCGCCGGCGGACCGCCGTGCGAGCATCGCCGCGTGGCGCCAGCTCACCGATATTCTGGCGCAGCGCGGCAATCAACTGGATACGACCGATATACGCCGCGCCTTCCACGCGCTCGCGGTGCTGCGCCGCGATGTGCCTGAAAAGGTGCGGCGCGATTGCGCCGTTGCGGTGGCCCGCCATGGGCGCTTTGCGCCGCTGGTCGCCTTTTATGCGAATGATGTGCCGGCGGTATCCGCGACGATGCTGCGCCGTGCCCGGCTGGCCGAAGCGGACTGGTTGGCGATGCTGCCGACGACCGCCGCCACCGCGCGCTCGATCCTCGCCGGGCGCAGCGATTTGCCCGTGAGCGTGCGCCGCGCACTGGACAGTTTGGGAGCGGGATCGGTCGCGCTGCCGCAACCCGCGATCGCGGCCGCCGACGCGTCGGCAGCGGACGTCGTCGACAACGCACCTGCGAGCCAGATCAGCGAACTGGTACGGCGAATTGACAAATATCAGTCGTCGCGCAGCAAGCCCGCTCCGGCAAGGCCGCGCACGAGCTTCCTGTTTGAAACCGGGCCTGACGGCGTGATCCGCTGGGTCGACGGAATAACCCGCGGCGCGGCGATCGGTCTGTCCATCGCCGAGAGTGCCTTGGGCGGCGAGCCAGGGACCGATGGCGCCGCAGTGGGCGCGTTTCGGCAGCGTGCCGAAATCGTCAACGCCCGTATGATCCTTGAAGGGTCGGCAGCCGACGCCGGCGAGTGGCGCTTTTCGGCGTTGCCCTGGTTCGATCCCGCGACCGGCCAGTTTTGCGGCTATCGCGGCACCGCTCGGCGGCCGCAGCACAACGAATTGCCTTATGGCCGCCCGGAATCGAGCGATTCGGGCGACTCTATCCGGCAGTTGATCCATGAACTGCGCAGCCCGCTCAATGCGATTTCGGGCTTTGCCCAGATTATTTCGGGACAGATGTTTGGTCCGGTCAGCGGCGCCTATCGCAAGATGGCCGATTCGATCATCGCCGACGCAGGCGCGGTTCAGGACATCATCGACGATCTTGAGGTCGCGGCACGTTCGACAGGGGTCGTCGAGACGAAGGCGAGCGACGAGGTCGCCGACCTTGCTACGGTGATGGCGCAGATCGAAGGCGACCTGGCGCCGCTGCTCGCCGACCAGCGGATCGACCTCAGCATTTCGCGCGTCGGCGGCCCCTTTCTGGCCCATGCCGACGATGCCAATTCGCGGCGGATGGTCGGTCGGCTGCTCACCGCACTCGTCGATATTTGCGAAGCCGGTACGACGCTTGTCGGGCAACTGGTTGCGGAGGCCGGTCCCGATGACATGCTGCAACTGCGCATCGTGCGTCCCGCGGCGATCCGCTTCGCATCGGCGGCCGATCTGCTTGATCCGGGCTTCAGTCCCGAGGGTGAGGCGCCCGGCGCTGCGATCCTCAGCCTCGGCTTTTCGTTGCGACTGGTCGACAGCCTGGCGCGCGGCGCCGGGGGACGACTCGATATCGGTCATAATGCCTTGACCTTGTATCTTCCCTCGGCCAACCCAAGGGCCGACACCGAACTAGGTGCCCAACACGGCGAATAGCCGAACCGCATAGGGGCGGGGTAAAGGGGAATAAGGTGGGTTCTGCGGCCAATATTCAGGCCTATCCTCCGGAATCCGGTCAAATTGCACTCAAGGACGGTGAGGCGCCGCGCTTTTGGGTGACGATCGATACCGAGGAAGATTTTGACTGGAACGGACCATTTTCGCGGACCGGTTTCCGGCTCGATTCGGTCCCCGCGCTGTCCGCCTGCCAATCCTATTTCGAACGGGCCGGGGTGCGTCCCATCTATCTCGTCGACTGGCCGATCGTGCAGGACGACCGGGCGGTCGCCATTCTAGCACCGGCGCTGGCGTCAGGCCGCTGCGACATCGGCGCGCAACTCCATCCCTGGGTCACGCCGCCGTTCGACGAGGCGGTGAATGACCGCAACAGCTACACCGGCAATCTCCCCGAAACACTGCAGCGCGCCAAGATGCAGACGCTCCGCGACGGCATCCGCGACCGGTTCGGCGCCGCGCCGCTCGCTTATCGTGCGGGGCGCTACGGGCTGGGACGCAGCAGCGCGACGATACTAGCGGACCTCGGCTTTCGGCTCGACACGTCGGTCCGGTCGGGCTTCGATTACCGCCCCGGCCATGGTCCCGACTATCGCTGTGCGCCGCTCCGGCCCTGGTGGGTGGGGCAGGGCAGCGATGCCATTCTGGAAGTCCCGGTCACAACCGTCTTCGGGGGGGCGCTCGGCCGCCTTGGTCCGCCCGTCTATCACCGCGTCGCGCGCGATGGGCTGCGCGCCGGCGCCGCACTCGCGCGTCTGGGGCTCGTCGAACGCATCGCGCTGACCCCCGAAGGTATTCCTGCCGACAAGGCGTGCCGCGCGATCGACATCGCGATCGAACAGCGCCTGCCCATTCTCAACTTTTCGTTTCACTCGCCCTCGCTGCAACCGGGCAACACGCCCTATGTGCGCAGCGACGCGGACCTCGATCTCTTCTATCGCTGGTGGGACGTGGTGCTCGACCATCTGGCGCGGCGCGGCATCGTCGCAATCGACACCGACGGCATATTGGCAATGGCGACGCGCTCGGCTATCGCCCGCTGATCCCTCTCGGGGGCCTGTAGCTCAATGGTTAGAGCTGGCCGCTCATAACGGCTAGGTTGCGGGTTCGAGTCCTGCCGGGCCCACCATTTCCCTTGCAAATTGCAACCGGTCGCTGTCCATTGGGCCGAGTTGAAAGGGAGAGGGACATGGCAAGCAAGAAGACGATCCTGCTCGGCGGGCTGGCGGTCATCGTGGCGATCGGGGCTGTCGTGGGCGTGCGAACCGCGACCTTTGCGCCCAAGGACATCGCCGACGGCAGCAACATGACGCTCGCGCCCGCGCCTACGTACGACCTGCAGGCCGCCGTCCGGCACCTCAGCGAAGCGGCCCAGATTCCGACCATCTCGCATCAGGATGCCGCCGACAACGACGGGGCGCAGTGGGACCGGCTGCACGGCTGGCTCGCGGCGAGCTATCCGGCGGCCCATGCGGCGATGACCCGCACCATCCTGCCGAACAAGACGTTGATCTACCAATGGCAGGGCAGCGATCCCGCCGCGGCGCCGATTATCGTCATGGCGCATCAGGATGTCGTGCCGGTGACCCCGGGGACCGAGAAGGACTGGAAATATCCGCCCTTCGCCGGGACGATTGCCGATAACGCGGTATGGGGCCGCGGCACCGTCGACGACAAGGGCTCGCTCGTCGGCCTGTTCGAGGCGATCGAGGCGCTGGCAGTGCAAGGTTTCAAGCCGAAGCGCAGCATCTACCTCGTCTCCGGCCACGACGAGGAAGCGGGTGGATCGGGTGCGATCGCCGCCGCGGCGCAGCTCAAGGCGAAGGGCGTCAAGGCGATCTTCACCATCGACGAAGGCAGCATCGTGCTCACCGACACGCCGGTCATCAACGGCCCGGCCATCCTGATCGGCGTCGGCGAAAAGGGCTATGGCACGCTTAAGGTCACGGCCAATGCGCCTGGCGGTCATAGCTCGATGCCGCCCGCGGAAACCGGGGTCGAGACGCTGGCCAAGGCGATCCTCGACATCACCGGCGATCCCTTTCCGATGGAATTGCGCGGCCCCGGT
This sequence comes from Sphingopyxis sp. GC21, assembly GCF_025727575.1. NCBI lineage: Bacteria > Pseudomonadati > Pseudomonadota > Alphaproteobacteria > Sphingomonadales > Sphingopyxidaceae > Sphingopyxis > Sphingopyxis sp. GC21. The sequence continues at coordinate 1,348,758 of NZ_CP095845.1, forward strand.
GCCTCGATGATCGAAGTGCTCGCCGCAAAGAAGGGCGGCGTCACCAAGATGGCGGTCGCCAACCAGTGGCTGTTCGGGCCGATACTCAAGCGCCAGCTTGACGGCTCGACCTCGACCGCGGCGGCGTTTCACACCACGATCGCGCCGACGATGCTCGAGGGCAGCCCCAAGGAGAATGTGCTGCCGCAATCGGCCAATGCGCTCATCAACTATCGCATCGCGCCTTGGAACCGGTCGTCCGACATCATGGCGCGGGCGAAGGCCGCGGTGGGCGATGCCAAGGTCGATCTCGCCTGGGTCAAGCCGCCGCGCGAACCGTCGCGCATCTCTTCGACGACGTCGCAGGGGTGGAAATGGATCGCCGCGGCAGCGCGCGCCGACGCGCCCGAGGCCGTGCTCAGCCCGATGCTTGTCGTTGGCGGCACCGACAGCCGCAGCATGGAGGGCGTGTCCGAGGACGTTTATCGCTTCATGCCGATGCACTTCACGCTGAAGGAATCGGCTATGATCCACGGCACCAACGAGCATATGGCCGTCGACAGCTTCAAACGTATGATCGATTTCTATGCGCGGTTGATCGCGACGTCAGCGGGATAGACTTGCGCCCCAAGCCTGTCTAAGGCGCCTTCCACGGTCGGGGAGTAGCGCAGCCCGGTAGCGCGCCTGCTTTGGGAGCAGGATGTCGCAGGTTCGAATCCTGTCTCCCCGACCAATGCTTCACCGCAGCGCCCCTCTGGCCGCGCGCGGCCATGCTTAACCCGCTGCTAAACAATCCGCTCTATGCTCGTGGGTCGAGATAGGGACCAGATATCGAGATGACCGGCGGCAGTCTGAAGAAACTGTTCGCGGCGCTGGCGGCGCTGTTTGCAGCACTATGCGCTGCGAGTCCCGCAATGGCGGCCAATTGCTATTACGCGACCGCTCAGGGATCGACCGGGCCCGCCGATTGGCAGACCTATTGCTGGCTCGACTTTACCGGTTACAGCGAAACGACGGCGCGATCGGCGTCCGGACAGAATTTTTCCTTCACCCTGTCCGACGGCACGGTGATGAGCTTCAACCTCAAGGTATCGGGGGCGGCGATGACCGCCGCTACATCGCCGTCCTGGTCGGGCAGTGCGGTCGGCAATACGGCTTTTCTTGGCATCGCCGGGCGTCCTATCATGTATCAGACCGCGGCCGGAACAACGACCATCGCAATCAGCAGCATCGCGCTGACGCCGCCCGCAGCCGGGACGATCAGCGCCTATATGTTTGTCGCCGCCGACGGCGAGTCGAGCAACGAAGGCGAATCGCTGCAGTTCCAGACCAATGGCGGCAACTGGCAGGAGCTCGATCGCGCCGGGCCGATCAGCGGCAGCACCTTTCCGACGACATCGGGGACGGGAACGAACAGCTTCACCGGAACGGGCGCCGCGGGAACCGTGGGTGCTTATATCATGGGGTCGACATCGCCGACGTCGGTGACCACGACTTTGGTAGGCGGGGGGCTGCAAGGCGCGATGTTCGCGGTGCGCTTCGCCTCGATCCGGCTGAACACGCAGATTTCGGGCGCACGCGCCAACCCGGCCGACCAGTTCACCTTTTCGGTCAACACGACGGGAACGGGATCGACGCTGGCAACGGGGACGTCGAGCGGCACCGGCCTTGGTCCCTTCACCTCGGCCGCGCTGTCGAGCTCGGCGGCGATCCCGCTGACGCTGAACCAGACGATGGCCGCCGGCAGCGTCAACAGCCTGTCGCATTATCGCTCGGTGCTGACCTGCACCAACACGGCAACCGGTTCGAGCACACCGCTGCCAACCAATGTCGTCACCACCGCCTATAATTTCGGATCGCTCCAGTTCGGCGATGCGGTGCAATGCACCTTTACCGAGACGCCTTATCCGCATCTGACATTGACCAAGGCTCTGGCAGCGTCCGGCCGTCAGTTCAGCGGCGACCAGTTCACGCTGACGATCGCGCAGGGTGCCACGGTGGTCGGCACCACGACCACGACGGGCAGCGGGGCGACCGTATCGAACGGCTCGACGCCGCAGGTACAGCTGAGCGCCGGCACGGCGTACAGCCTGTCGGAAGCGGCAGCCGGGACGACGACGTTGGGTCAGTATACGGCGACGATGAGCTGCACCAATGCGGCGACCTCTTCGACGGTCCTGCCGACAGCCGCGGGCGGCAGTGTGACGCCGCAAATGGGTGACGTGATCGCCTGCGTCATCACCAATACCAAGCGCGGATCGAACGCCACGCTGGCAATCGCCAAAAGTTCGATGCTGGTATCGGACCCGGTGAACGGCACGGCGAACCCGAAGGCGATACCGGGCGCGATCGTTCGCTACAGCTTAACCGTCCAGAACAGCGGCCCGACTGCGACCGACAGCAACAGCGTGCTTATCGTCGACAGCTTGCCGGCGCAGATCAGCGTCGGGACCGCCGCGTCGCCGGTTTTCACCCAGGGGTCGCCGACGAGCGCGCTGACCTTCAGCGCCGCGAGCGATATCCGCTATTCCAATGCCGCAACCGCGCCAGCGAGCTTTGCCGCCTGCACCTATTCGCCGGTGGCCGCCTATGATCCTGCGGTGCGCTATGTCTGTCTGCGGCCGCAGGGCAGCATGGCGGGATCGACCGGCACGCCCACCAGCTTCACGCTGAGCATCGAGGGCCGGATCAACTGAGCTGGAGCGCGCACCCAGGCTGACAGAGGCGAAAAAGCAGCGCGCAAAGAAAAAGGCGGCCTTCCCGAAGGAAGACCGCCCTTTGTTTCGGTCATTGCCCCGAAGGGCTGTGACTTACTTCTTTTCTTCTGCCGTGGCAGCGGTCGCAGCCGAGTCAGCAGCGGCAGCGGCGGTGTCAGCAGCCATAGCAGCCGTGTCGGCAGCAGCAGCAGCCGAGTCAGCAGCCATAGCGGCGGTGTCCGCACCAGCTTCAGCAGCGGTGTCAGCAGCCGGAGCTTCGGTGGTCGCTTCTTCAGCAGCCTTTTCACCGCAAGCGGCGAGGGCGAACATGCTGGCAGCAACAGCGATAGCAGCAAACTTCTTCATGATGTGTGGGCTCCCTAAAATGCCATTCCGCGCTGGGGAAACTTTCCCGTCCCGCGAGCGGCGGGATTTAGACGTTCCGTACCAATCGTCAACAAAAATAATTGAGATGGCAGGCGCGCCCTGTTCTGATTACCCCGCGCTGACCGTCATGGTAGCTCGGCATCGGCGCTATTTGCAAGCAGCCCGATCGTTACCGTCCAGGCGACCACATTTTGGCGGATTTGTGCGGGATCCACCTTGTCGAACGTGTCGTCGGGCGTGTGGTGGATATCGAAATAGCGTGTCCCATCTTGTTGCAGGTCGATGGTCGGCACCCCCGAATCGATCAGGGCGCCGACATCGGCGCCGCCACCCGCAGGCAGCTTTCCGCGGGTGATTCCATAAGGCGCGAGTGAGGCGGCGATGCGGTCGGCATGTCCGGCTGCGCTCTCGGGCAGCTTGAAATCGACGCGCCAGACGCGGTCGGCACCGAAATCCGACTCCATGGCAACGGCATGACGTTCCTTGCCATGGGCGTCGAAATAGGCCTTGCCCCCGAACACGCCGACTTCTTCGGCACCGGCCCACAGGATGCGGATCGTCCGCCGCGGCTGCCCCGCGGCCATGATATTCTTCGCCGCGGCCGTTATGATGCCGCAGCCCGCCGCATCGTCGATCGCGCCGGTGCCGAGATCCCAGCTGTCGAGATGGCAGGCGATGATGACCGGGCTCGCCTTGGGATCGCTGCCGGGGACTTCGGCGATGACATTGCCCGACGGCTGGTCGCCCAGAGTTTTCGGGGTCAGCAACAGCTTCAGGCGCAGCGGCTTGCCGTGCTGCCACTGCCGGACCAGCAGGTCGGCGTCGGGATTGGAGATGGCACCCGCGGGGATCGGCGTGACACCGGCTTCGAAATTGGTCACGCCGGTATGCGGATTGCGATGGCTGTCGGTGCCGATCGAGCGGATGACAATGGCGATGGCGCCCTTTTTGGCGGCTGCGTTTGGCCCGACGAAGCGCCCGCGCCCGAAATAGCCATAGCCGCTGCCGTCCTGTGCGGCCTTCATCTGGTTATCGATGAAGACGATCTTGCCTTTGACCGCGGCATCGGGCGCGGCCTTCAGCGCGTCGAAGCTCGGGAAATAGGCGATTTCGCCCTCGACGCCGCCGGCACCGGTCGAACCGCTATTGCCGAGCGCCGCGATCGCGAGCTTCTGGGGGTGGAACGGTCCGGTGAGTTCGGCCGCCTCGGCGCCGCGGACCCAGACCGGCATGGTATAGGCTTCTTCACGAACATTGGCGAAGCCCATTGAACGCAGCCGTTCGACCGCCCATTTACGGGCAGCGGCCTCGGCTTCGGTCCCCGCCATGCGCGGTCCGATCTCGGTCGTGAGGTCTTCGGTGATCTTGAGTGCCGGGTCTTCACCCGTTTGCGCCATCTCGACGGCGCTCGGCGCGGCAAGGGCGGCGGTGGACAAAAGACAAGCGGCGAGGCCGGTCAGGCGGGCGATGGTGCGGCGATGTGTCATGCCTCTGTCCTAACCAACCAATACGCCCTGCCGCAAGCGTCGATTGCCAAGCGCGCGCCCATTCGCTAACCGGCCCGCGACCTCATTCTCTTCCGGCCGCGCGCTGCGCGGCCCAGCCAGTTTCGGAGCATTTCATGGCCGCCCAATATAGTTTCGTGATGAAGGGTCTGACCAAGACCTATCCCGGCGCGCAAAAGCCGGTGCTCAACGGCATCAATTTGCAATTCTATTCGGATGCGAAGATCGGCATCGTCGGGCCCAACGGCACCGGCAAGTCGACGCTGATGAAAGTCATGGCGGGCATCGATACCGATTTCACCGGCGAAGCGTGGCCGGGCGAGGGGATTACCCTCGGCTATCTGGCGCAGGAACCCGAACTCGATCCGACGAAGACGGTGAAGGAAAATGTCATGGACGGCGTCCGCCCCGTCGCCGACATGCTCGACCGCTTCAACGAGATCAGCGCGCTGATGGCCGATCCGCCCGAGGATGCCGATTTCGACGCGCTGATGACCGAAATGGGCGAGTTGCAGGAAAAGATCGACGCGGTCGACGGCTGGACGCTCGACAACCAGCTTGAAATCGCGATGGAAGCGCTGCGTTGTCCGCCGGGCGACTGGGGCGTCGAAAGCCTGTCGGGCGGTGAAAAGCGCCGTATTGCGCTGACGCGCCTGCTGCTCGAAAAGCCATCGATCCTGCTGCTCGACGAACCGACCAACCACCTCGACGCCGAAAGCGTGGCCTGGCTCGAAAAGCATCTCGTTGATTATCCGGGCAACGTCATCCTCGTCACCCACGATCGCTACTTCCTCGACAATGTCGTGAACTGGATCCTCGAACTCGATCGCGGTCGCTATTTCCCCTATGAGGGCAATTATTCGACCTATCTGGAAAAGAAGGCGAAGCGCCTCGAACAGGAATCGCGCGAGGAAGCGGGCCGTCAGAAGGCGATCCGGGACGAACTCGAATGGATCCGGCAGTCGCCCAAGGCACGCCAGGCCAAGTCCAAGGCCCGTATCAAGAGCTTCGACCAGCTCGTTGAAGCGCAGGAGAACCGCACACCCGGCAAGGCGCAGATCGTCATTCAGGTGCCCGAACGTCTGGGCGGCAAGGTGATCGAGGTTCACAATGTCTCAAAGGCCTATGGCGACAAGCTATTGTTCGAAGATCTGTCCTTCACCCTGCCGCCGGGCGGCATCGTCGGCGTCATCGGGCCGAACGGCGCGGGTAAGTCGACGCTGTTCAAACTCATCACCGGTCAGGAAACCCCCGACAGCGGCGAGGTCGTGATCGGCGACACCGTGCGCCTCGGCTATGTCGACCAGAGCCGCGATGCGCTCGACCCCAACAAGAATGTCTGGGAAGAAATCTCGGGCGGGCACGAACTGATGACGATCGGCAAGCATCAGATGCAAACCCGCGCCTATGTCGGCGCCTTCAACTTCAAGGGCGGCGACCAGCAGAAGAAGGTCGGCATGCTGTCGGGCGGCGAACGCAACCGCGTTCATATGGCCAAAATGCTGAAGGAGGGTGGCAACGTCCTCCTGCTCGACGAACCGACCAACGACCTCGACACCGAAACGCTCGCGGCGCTTGAAGAAGCGCTCGAAAATTTCGCCGGCTGCGCCGTGGTCATCAGCCACGACCGCTTCTTCCTCGACCGTCTGGCGACCCACATCCTGGCGTTCGAGGGCAACAGCCACGTCGAATGGTTCGAAGGCAATTTCGAAGCCTATGAGGAGGACAAGATCCGCCGCCTCGGCGACGAAGCGACGCGCCCGCACGCGACCACTTACAAGAAGCTGTCGCGCTAAAAATCGTGGCGGGGAAGGCGCCCATCTCGGCGAGCGCGATCCGCATGGATGCGGACGCGCTCAACGCCTTCATGGCCGAAGCCTTCCCCCACTCCGAACCGGGGTCGCGTGGCCATGTCGTTGCGGCCGCGCCGGGCCATATCCAGGCGCGCATCGACCCCAACAACAAGGCGCTGCGCCCCGGCGGGCTGATTTCCGGCCCGACGCAGATGGGCTTTGCCGATATGGCCGCCTACGCCCTCGTCCTCGCCCATATCGGCCCCGTCGCGATGGCGGTGACGAGCGCGCTCAACTATCAGTTCCTGCGCCCGTGCCGACCGGGACCGGTCATGGCCGACGCCTATATGCTGCGCCTCGGCAAGCGGCTCGCGGTGATGGATGTCCGCGTGTGGACCGACGATCCCGACAAGCCGGTCGGACAGGCGAACGTGACCTACGCTATTCCCTAGGCGGGTGTATATCCAGGCGAATGGCCGGTTACGACCGCTTGCAGACATTCCCGAGGGCTCTACAGATCGTTTATGTTCCCGCGATAAGACGATTATCGATGGTTCCGGCATGAGGATGATACATTGTTAATGCACTTCATCGTGGCTATTTTGGCCCAGACGGCTTCCCCGCCGCCGCCACTAACCGCGATGGAGGATTGGTCATCCTACGCCCCAATCGCAAACAGCGACCGTGTTTCCGTCGTCTGTCCCGAGGCAGGCCGAGTAACGGCGGAGTTTGACCGACAGCGCTCTGTGGTTTCTGTCGTTACAATTGAAGGATTTTCGCGGCGTCTTTCGAAGGATGATCGGTCAGCAATCAACGCCGCCATCGCGCCCCTTCACGTTTTGGACCGGGTCGAGATCGGCTGCAACGGTCCGAACGAAGCACTAATTCACGTTTTTGGAGGATTCAAAGAAACCAACGGCAAGATGATGCGGCAACTGGTGCCGATAGTCTGGGGAAAGTCGGGCTTAAGAGGCGTCGGGGGAAGCATACTTCCTCGGATAGAGCTATCACCAAATCTCCGGTGAAAAACAGAAGCGGTCAGTCCGCTCCCCACCCCAAAGCCGCCACCCGGCGCCCGGAATTTAGCCCTCCGATGGCGTAGCCGACGCTTTCTGCTTCGTCGGCATCATCCTCTTCGACAACCCATGATAGAGGCGGGTGGGGCAGACCTGCGCGCTCGTCCAGTCGGCGATCAGCGCCGTCGCGAACAGCGACAGGATCACGCCGCGCGCGGCGGTCGCTTCAATCAGGATGATGACGGCGGTCAGCGGCGCGCGCACCACCCCGACGAAATAGGCGACCATGCCCATCATCACCACCGCGCCGGTCGGGCTATCCGGAAAGGCAGGCGTCAACAGGTTGCCGAACCCGGCGCCCACCGCGAGCGAAGGCGCGAAAATGCCGCCCGGCGCGCCGCTCAACGTCGAGGCGAGCGCGGTCACGAACTTGGCGGGAAAGAACCACAGCTTGCCGTGGTTGCCTTCGACCAGGAATTTGGTGACGTCGTAGCCGGTGCCCCACGTCGCGCCGCCGGTCGCGATGCTCACCCCCGCGACGACGAGGCCGCAAACGGCTGCGAAAAGGATCGGGCGCGCCGCCGCCTTGCGCGCCCAGTCGGCAGAACGGTCGCTCGCCGCCAGCACGATGCGCGCAAAGAGTCCGCCGGCCAAACCGCCGCCGATCCCGGCGATCGGCGCGATCAACAGCACGTCGGCAACAGGTAGCGTCTCGCGCATCGCGCCGAAATAGACATAGTCGCCCGCAACCGAGAGGCTGACGAGACCGGCGATCATCACCGCGCCCATCGTCAGCACCGCGACGCGCTGTTCATAGGCGGAGGCGAGTTCCTCGATCGCGAAAGCGATCCCGGCGAGCGGCGTGTTGAAGGCTGCGGCGACCCCCGCGGCACCGCCGGCGATGAACACCCCGGCGGAAATGCGGACCTTGAGCAGCCGGTGCATCGCGACCATGATCGCCGCGCTGACCTGAACCGTCGGTCCCTCACGCCCGACCGATCCGCCGGCGGCAAGCGTCGTCAGCGTCAGCGCAAGCTTGGCAAAGGCGGTTTTGAGTGACACCAGCGGGCCGTCGGCCGCCTGATCGGGATAGCGACCCGCCGCGATGATCTGCGGAATGCCCGATCCGCGCGCATCGGGGACATAGCGGTTGGTGAGCCAAACGATCAGCGCGAATACCGATGGCGTGATGAGCAGCGGCAACCACCAGGCGACCGCCGATATCTGAAAGATCAGCCGCTGAACCTTGTCGCCCGCCGCTGCAAAGACGAGGGCGACGAAGCCGAGCAGCAGCGCCCCGCCCACCATCGCGACGCGCCGCCGGATATCGACGACCTCGCTGCGCGCGCGCCGGCCTGCGCGCAACTGCCACAGACGCATCCAGCGCGGCAGGTTGGGCTTGGAGAGCATGGCGCGCCTGTTGGACCCCCGCGCGGGGGAGCGCAACCCCTGGCGGGGTCAGGCGGGCGAAAATTCTCCAGTTTTTTCATCGAGAATGTGGAGCACGCCGTCGCTGATCGCAAAAAAGGCGCCGCGCAGCCGCAACGTGCCGCGCTTTTCCTTCTCCTCGATGCACGGGAAGGTGCGCAGATTGTCGAGGCTGACCTTCACGCCCGCCATCTCCATCGCACGGCCCGCTACGCGATTGTCATAGTCGGGATGCGCCGCACGCACGTCGGCGCTCGCATCGTCGAGCAGCGCGATCCAGTCGGCGATGAAGCCGCCGCGGCCCGGTTCGGCACCCTCCATCGTCCGGTGCAGCGCCGCGTGGCAGCCGCCGCACATCCCGTGGCCCATCACGACGATTTCCTCGACCTTCAGAAACTGCACCGCAAATTCGAGCGCGGCCGATACGCCGTGACGGCCCGGCGTCGTTTCAAAGGGCGGGACGAGCGCGGCGACATTGCGCACGACGAATATCTCGCCCGGATTGGTGTCGAATATCTGCGACGGTTCGACGCGGCTGTCCGAACAGGCGATCACCATCACCTTCGGCGACTGGCCCTCGGCCAATTCATCCCACCGGTCGCGCTGTTGCTGCCAGCCGGTGGCGCGGAAACGGCGATAGCCGTCGATCAGTTCTGCAAAGCGAGTCATGACGCGCGCTTTAGCACAGGATGGACGGTTGAGAAGATGTGCGTGTGCGCCTATGTGGGCGCCATGAACGCTCCGTTGCAAAAACCGTCCGATCGCGCCCGCAAACCCGACTGGATTCGCGTCAAGGCGCCGACCAGCCCCGGCTATGCCGAAACGCGCAAGCTGATGCGCGACCTCAATCTGCATACGGTGTGCGAGGAAGCGGCGTGCCCGAACATCGGCGAGTGCTGGACCAAAAAGCACGCGACGGTGATGATCCTTGGAGATACCTGCACGCGCGCCTGCGCCTTCTGCAACGTCAAGACCGGCATGCCGCGCCCCGTCGACCTGCTCGAACCCGAACATACGGCGGCCGCGGCGGCGAAGATGGGGCTGACCCATATCGTCATCACCTCGGTCGACCGCGACGACTTGCCCGATGGCGGCGCCAGCCAGTTCGTCAAGGTGATCGAGGCGCTGCGCCGCGAAACGCCGCAGACGACGATCGAGATTCTGACCCCCGACTTTCGCAACAAGCCCGACGATGCCGTTGCCGCGATCGTCGATGCGCGGCCCGATGTCTATAATCACAACCTGGAGACGGTTCCGCGGCTCTATCCGACGATCCGCCCCGGTGCGCGCTATTATGCGTCGCTCCGCTTGCTCGAAAGCGTCAAGCGCCGCGATCCGTCGATCTTCACCAAATCGGGCATCATGCTCGGGCTCGGCGAAGAGCGGATGGAAGTGCATCAGGTGATGGACGACATGCGCAGCGCCGACATCGACTTCATGACGATGGGGCAATATCTCCAGCCGACCCCCAAGCATACGAAAGTGATCGACTTCGTGACGCCGCAGGCGTTCGATGCCTATGCGCAGATCGCCCGCGCCAAGGGCTTCCTGCAGGTCGCTTCTTCGCCGCTGACGCGGTCGAGCTATCATGCGGGCGACGATTTCGCGAAGATGCGCGCCGCACGTGAAGCCCAGCTCGCGCGCGCCAAGGCGGACTGACGCCGCATTGCCGAGGCATCACGAAACGCGCGAGCTGCCCTATAGCGCCGAACAGATGTTCGCGCTCGTGACCGATATCGCGCGCTATCCCGAATTTCTGCCGTGGGTGGTCGCGCTGCGCGTCCGCGCCGACAGCGATCGCGAGGCGGTGGCCGACATGATCGTCGGCTTCAAGGGATTGCGCGAGAGCTTTTCGTGCCGCGTCCACAAGCGCGCGCCCGACAAGGTGATCGTCGATTATATCGACGGCCCGATGCGCCACCTCAACAATGAATGGCATTTCACGCCGCTCGACGGCGGCGGGTGCAAGGTCGACTTCATGGTCGATTTCTCGTTCCGCAGCCGCGTCTTCGAGGCGCTGGCCGGGCAGATGTTCGACAAGGCGCTCCGCAAGATGATCGCGGCGTTCGAAACGCGCGCCGATGCGCTTTACGGTGCGGGAAGCGTGACATCCTCCGACGGACGCAGCGCGTCCTTGTCGGGCTGAAGCAGGTCGAGCGCGAACATCGTCGCGTGATGGCGGATCGTCGCGCGATCGGTCGAATCGAACTGCACCCGCTGGGTGAAATAATCATCGGGATCCTGGCCGCGCAGCGCGCGCGCAAACACGACGATGCCCACCGGCTTCTTGTCCGATCCGCCGCCGGGGCCGGCGATCCCGGTAATCGACACCGCGACATCGGCGTCGCTGTTCGCCAGCACGCCCGCGGCCATCGCCCAGGCGGTCGCCAGCGACACCTCACCGAAGGTTTCCAGAATTTCACTGCTGACGTCGAGCTGGCGCTTCTTGGCGTCGGCCGAATAGGTAATGAATCCGGCGCTGAAGACATCGGAACTACCGGGAATGTCAGTGAGCGCCACCGACACCATGCCGCCGGTGCAGCTTTCAGCGATGGCAACGCGGCGCCCCGCCGCACGATTGGCGGCAAGAACGGACGTGGCGGCTTCTTCGCGCGCGGTCTGGCGCGTTTCGACGGCGGACGGCAAGGTTCAATTCTCCGGAAGTTCTAAAGTCGCGATGGCCTGTGCGGCGATCCCTTCGCGGCGGCCCGTAAAGCCCAGCCGCTCGGTGGTTGTTGCCTTCACACTAATGGTTTCAATCGAAATCGCAAGAATTTCGGACAGGCGCGCGCGGATCGCGACGCGATGCGGGCCGATTTTCGGCGCTTCGGCGATGATCGTCAGATCGACATGGGCGATCCGTCCGCCCCGCGCCGCGACCCGTTCGGCTGCAAAGGCCAGGAAGCGCCATGACGCCGCCCCGCGCCATTGCGGATCGCTCGGCGGGAAATGGTCCCCGATATCGCCATCGGCCAGCGCGCCGAGGATCGCGTCGGTCAGCGCGTGGAGCGCGACATCGGCATCGCTATGCCCTTCAAGCCCATGACTATGCTCGATTTCAATCCCGCCGATCCACAGCGGCTTGTCGGGAACGAGGCGGTGAACGTCATAACCCATACCGACGGCGGTACGCATCGCGGCTTTGCCTCCTCCGAGCAGGGCGGACAGAATGATGAGATCGTCGGCATAGGTCAATTTGTGCAGCCGCGCGTCGCCTGGAACCGTTGCCACAGCATGACCGAGCCGGCGGACGAGTTGCGCATCGTCGGTCGCCGCCTCGTCGCCGGCACCCGCGTGAGCACGGCGCAGCGTACCGAGCCGGAAGGCCTGCGGCGTCTGGACGCGCGCGAGTCGGCTGCGGTCGGTGACGTCACCCGCCACCCCGTCAACCTCGGTTATCAGCGTATCGGGAACGGGCAGCGTCGGCGTCGCCGCGACAGCCCCCTCCGCCACGGCGGCGAGCAGCCGGTCGATTACCGCCGCCGAAACGCCGGGGCGCGCCGCATCATGGACGAGGAGGATCGCATCGTCGCTCCAGTCGGCCAGTGCGCCCAGCGCATTCGCGACCGACTGCTGGCGTTCGATGCCCGGCGCAGCGGTCGTCCAGCTGGCGGGCAGGGGGCCTGCCGCCGCCACGACGTCATCATCGCCGACGAGCACGCCCGCACCGATGGCCGGGTGCGCGGCGAACGCATCGAGGCTCCAGCGCAGCACGGATTTGCGGCCGATCGGGACAAGCTGCTTGGGAAGCGCAAAGCCAGCGCGCGCGCCGACGCCGCCGGCGAGCAGCACGACAGCGACGGAGCCGGACGGCAGGGGCGCGGAGTCGGTCATGACGCGCGCCGGTTAGCGCAGCCGCGGCTTGCGGAAAAGCGCCTTAGCGTGTAGTGGCTGCACAAAATTTAGGCAATTCAACGAAAGCTCCCCGTTATGGCGCCGCTCCGGCCCATCCAGATCGGCAATATTACCATCGCGGATCCCGTGGTCCTCGCGCCGATGACAGGCGTCACTGATCTGCCGTTCCGCAAGATCGTCCGCTATTACGGCTCGGGGCTCAACGTCACGGAGATGATCGCGAGCCAGGCCGCGATCCGTGAGACGCGGCAATCGATCCAGAAAGCTGCCTGGGATCCGGTCGAGGAACCCGTTTCGATGCAGCTTGTCGGGTGCACGCCTTATGAAATGGGCGAGGCCGCGAAGCTCAATGAAGAGCGCGGCGCGGCGATCATCGACATCAACATGGGCTGTCCGGTGCGCAAGGTCACCAACGGCGATGCTGGATCGGCGCTGATGCGCGATCTCAAGCTGGCTGCGGCGCTGATCGAAGCCTGCGTCAAGGCGGTCAGCGTGCCGGTGACGGTCAAGATGCGCATGGGCTGGGACCATGACAGCCTCAACGCCCCCGAACTCGCGCATATCGCAGAGGATCTAGGCGCGAAACTGGTGACCGTCCACGGCCGCACGCGCAATCAGATGTATCGCGGCAGCGCCGACTGGGCCTTCGTGCGCCGGGTCAAGGATGCAGTATCGATCCCGGTGATCGTCAATGGCGACATCTGTTCGGTCGACGATGCGCGCTCCGCGCTCGATCAGAGCGGCGCCGATGGCGTGATGATCGGCCGCGGCGCCTATGGCCGGCCGTGGTTGCTGGGGCAGGTGATGGCGGCGCTGCGCGGCGAGGGCGAGCGCCCCGACCCTGGCATCGATGAACAATATGACGTCATTACATCGCATTATCGGGCGATGATCGACCATTATGGCGAAATGACCGGCGTCAATATGGCGCGCAAGCATCTCGGCTGGTATGTAAAGGGGCTCCACGGTTCGGCGGAATTCCGCAACCGCGTCAACCAGATCCCCGACAGCAAGGGCGTACTCGATGCGCTCGAGGAATTTTACGCGCCCTATCTGAGCAAGGCGGCTGCGTGAGCGCGTTGACGTCGAGCATCCCGACGTTCGACCATGACGAAATCATCCAGTCGCATCCGGTCGCGACGCTGCTGATCGACCGCGGGGCCGTCGTCCTGTTCGTTAACGCGGCCGCCGAGCAGCTTTGCAATATCAGCCGCTCGGCGATGGTCGGGCGCGTCGTCTATGACGTCATCGGCATGGACCGCGGCTATCGTCAGCGCATGAACGATCCCGACACCTCGGCATTGTTCGCCCATCGCGCCGAAATCCGCATCGGCGGCGGCAAGTCGATCTTCGTCGATATGCAGATGGTGCCCTATGGCAGCAACGGACACCGCATCCTCGCGCTCGTTCCGTCGCAAAGCGAAGCCGAACTGATGGGCGGCGCGATCGGACGGTCGGGCCGTGCGGCGGGGGCCGCCGCTTCCATGCTGGCGCACGAAATCAAGAATCCGCTCGCCGGGATCAAGGGCGCCGCGCAGCTTCTCGCGCGCAAGACCGATGCAAGCGGCGAGCGCTTCACGACGCTGATCTGCGCCGAGGTCGACCGGATCACGACGCTGATCGACCAGATGGAGCATTTTTCGCGCGGGCAGCCGATCGCCTGCGCGCCGATCAACCTCTATCAGCCGATCCATCAGGCGCTGGAGGCGGTGCGGGCGCGGCAATTGCCCGGGGTGCGCTTTTCGGAGGATTTCGACCCGTCGCTGCCGATGGTGCAGGGCAACCATGACGCCATGGTCCAGATATTGCTGAACCTCGTCACCAATGCCGGCGAGGCGCTCGGCGGGCGTGACGATGGCGTCATCCGCATCGCCACCGCCTATCGCCACGGGCTGTCGATCGACAATGGTGACGGTCGCGGCCGCATCGCGCTGCCGATCGAGGTCAGCGTCAGCGATAACGGTCCCGGCGTCCCCGCCGACATCCGCGATGACCTCTTCGACCCGTTCGTCACGACAAAGCGCGAGGGCAGGGGGCTCGGTCTCGCGCTCGTCGCGAAGCTCGCGCGCGACATGGGCGGCACCGTCCAGCATGTCCGCGATGGCGAGTGGACGCGCTTTCGCGTCAATCTGCCCGCAGCGCAGCCGTCCGCGCGCAAGGAGCCGCGGCCATGACCATCGACAAGACGATCCTGCTGGTCGAGGACGATCCCGCGATCTCGCTCATCATCCGCGAGACGCTGGGCGACGAATGCGCGCTGTTCGCCGCGGTCGGCAGCATCGCCGAGCGCAACGCCTGGCTCGCCGATCATCGCCCCGACCTCATCATCACCGACGTCGTCCTGCCCGACGGCGACGGCATCGATTCGCTGCCCCGCGCGGGCGTGGCGCCCGAAACGCCGGTCATCGTCCTGTCGGCCCAGAACACGCTCGACACCGCGGTCCGCGCGCAGGGGATCGGTAGCTACGACTATCTGCCCAAGCCCTTCGATCTCGAGGAGTTGACCGCCAGCGTCCGCGCCGCCTTGGCACGGGGCCGGCAACCGCTCGCCAAGGTCGATGCGGCCGAAACCGACAGCCACGGACTGATCGGCCGCGCCCCGGCGATGCAGGCGGTATATCGCACCATCGCGCGGCTCGCCTCGAACGACCTTGCTGTCCTGATCCTCGGCGAATCGGGGACGGGCAAGGAGGTCGTCGCACGCGCGATCCATGCAACGGGCCTGCGCCGCAATGGCCCCTTCGTCGCGATCAACATGGCCGCGATTCCGCGCGAACTGATCGAGGCCGAATTGTTCGGCCACGAAAAGGGCGCCTTCACCGGCGCACACAGCCGAAGCGCCGGGCGGTTCGAACAGGCGTCGGGCGGCACCCTGTTCCTCGACGAAATCGGCGACATGCCGCTCGAGGCACAGACGCGGCTGCTGCGCGTCCTGCAAACCAACGAATATTCGACCGTCGGCGGCAGTCAGGCGCTGAAAGCCGATGTCCGCGTCGTCGCCGCGACCCACCGCGAGATGCGCAGCCTCGTCGCCGAGGGGCGCTTCCGCGAAGATCTTTTCTATCGCCTCAACGTCATTCCGGTCAGCCTGCCGCCGCTGCGCGACCGGCGCAGCGACATCGCCGCGCTCGTCCGCCATTTCGTCGATACCGGGCGCCAGTCGGGGCTGCCCGACCGCGAATTCGCGCCCGAGGCGATGCAGTTACTCGAACGCCACGACTGGCCAGGCAATGTTCGCGAACTCGGCAATGTCGTCCAGCGTCTCGCCATTCTGGCGCGCGACACCGTCGTCACCGCCCGCGATGTCGAGACGGTGCTGCGCGAAAGCGGCGGCATGGCGCCCGCCTTCACCGCGCCGGCGGACCTGATCGCGCACGCGGTCGACGATTGGGTGCGCGAACGGCTGGCGGGTACCGACGGCGACGGCGCCATCCACAGCGACCTCGAAGCCATCGTCGAAGCCGCGTTGTTCCGCCGCGTGCTGCGCGAAGTGCGCGGCAACCAGCTCGAGGCAGCCCGACGGCTCGGGATCAACCGCAACACGCTGCGCAAGCGATTGGGGCAACTCGACATCGATCCCGCGCATCCCTAGGCGCCGCATCGCACGCGCTCCCGTTGACCGGAAAAGCACACTTATCGGCGCGCCGGCGCATATTGTGTGTTTTCTATGCAACAGGATTGTCGTATCGCAGCCACAATGACGCAGCCTTTCCCCTCGGCTCTTGACGGCGAACCCGGTGATACGGACGCGCGGAGCGGCTGGTGGCGGTTCGGCGCGCCCGAATATTATACGCTCGCCCTGATCGCGAGTGTTGCGATCGGCACCTATATCTTCGTCACCGGCGACGCGCAGAGCGAGCGTTTGCTGACCCCGGCACTCGTCGCGGCGATCATGGTCGCCAATCTCGTTCCCGCGATGGCGCTGATCGTGCTGATCGGCAGCCGCGTGGCCCGTGCGCGCGCCGAACGCACGATGGACGGCGGCAACGGGCGGCTGCATGTGCGTCTCGTGGCGCTGTTTTCCTTGATCGCTGCAACGCCGACGCTGCTCGTGGTGATCTTCGCCTCGCTGCTGTTCCAGTTCGGGGTCGATTTCTGGTTCTCGGACCGCTCGCGCGGCATGTTCGAAAATGCCGCCAGTCTGGCGCAGGGATATTATCAGGAAAATCAGCGCGAAGTCAGCGCCAACACCTTCGCAATGGCTAAGGATTTGAGCGACCAACTCGGCCGCGTTGCGATCGATAGTCCCGAATTTTCCGACTATTATTTCCAGCAGGTTGTGGTGCGCAGCCTGAACGAATCCGCGATCATCGAGATCGGAACCGACGGCATTCCGCGCACGGCCGCGATGATCGACCCCGACAAACGCGCAGTCGAAAGCCGCCTGACGCCTGCGACGGTCAAACGCCTCGACGCCGGCGAACAGGTCGTCGTGAATGTTCAGCCCGACCGCATCGAAGCCGTGACAAAACTTCCGCGCCAGCCGCGGGCTTATGTCTATGCGTCGCGCGACGCCAATGTGCCGGGGTTCCAACAGTCGATGCGCGCCAGCACCGTGCTCGCCGACTATAACGATCTGTTCCAGCGATCGCAGCAGCTCCAGCTCCAGTTCAACGGCGCGCTCTATCTCGGCTCGCTTCTGTTGCTCGCGCTTGCAGTTGTCGCTGCGATCGTTGTCGCCGACCGCATCACGCGGCCGCTCGGCACATTGATCGTCGCGACGCGCACCGCGGCGAGGGGCGATCTGTCGGTGCGCGTCACGCCGCCGGCCCGCGACGACGAGATTGCCGTGCTGACGCGCGCCTTCAACCGCATGACCGAGCAGCTTGAGGGGCAGACGAGCGCGCTCGTCAACGTCAATGAGCAGCTCGAAACGCGGCGCAGCTTTATCGAGGCAGTGCTGAGCGGCGTCTCCTCGGCGGTCGTCTCGGTCGATGCGCAGCATCACATTCTTCTCGCCAATGCCGCCGCCGAAAGCCTGATCGGGCAAAGCGCCGAGACCTTGACCGGGCGACCCCTCGGCGATGTCGCGCCCGAACTGGCCGCGCTCCTGAGCGGCGGGGAGCAGGAAGGGATCGTTCAGCTGGCCCGCCGCGATGCCGAACCCGCGACGCTCGCGGCCAAGGCGGTCGCGCAAGGCGACGGCTTCGTGCTGAGCTTCGAGGACATCACTCAGCAGCTGCTCGATCAGCGCCGCGCCGCCTGGTCCGACGTCGCGCGCCGCATTGCGCATGAAATCAAGAATCCACTGACCCCGATCCAGCTCGCCGCCGAACGCTTGCAGCGCCGCTTCGGTGAAAAGGTCGAGGGCGATGCCGCAACCTTCCGCAAGCTGACCGACACCATCGTGCGGCAGGTCCACGATATGCGCCGCATGGTCGACGAATTTTCCAGCTTTGCGCGAATGCCGAAGCCCACCTTCGGGGTCGAGGATATCCGCGACATCCTGCGTCAGGCGGTGTTCCTGTTCGAGGTCGCGAAGCCCGACATCATATTCAGCGTCAAGACGCCGAACGAGATCGAGCCGCTCGTCTGCGACCGCCGCCTGCTATCGCAAGCGCTTACGAACATCGTCAAAAATGCGGTTGAGGCCATCGAGGAAAATACGAAAAAATCGGATGGCCCGGTTTCGGGCCATATCCGCGCCGAACTCGACATCGGCCCGCAGGATGCGGTGGTCATCCGCGTCACCGATGATGGCATCGGGCTGCCCGAGGCGCGCGACGCGATCGCTGAACCCTATATGACCACGCGGCAGGGCGGGACGGGGCTCGGCCTTGCGATCGTCAAGAAGATCGTCGAGCAACATTATGGCGAGCTTGAATTTTCGGATAATCCGGAAGGGCGGGGGACGCAGGTCACGCTGACGCTGCACGCCGATCGCCTGCGGCCATTGGCGGGCAAGGGCGGGGGAGTTCCAACAGGGCAGATTGAATCGGTGCCGGGGCGCATCAGAAACCGGCAGGACAGAGAAGAACATGGCGCTTGATATTTTGATCGTCGACGACGAACGCGACATTTGCGAACTGGTCGCCGGCGTCATGGAAGACGAAGGCTATGAAGCGCGCACCGCTTCCGACAGCGATGCCGCGCTCGAAGCGATCCGCCAGCGGCGCCCGTCGCTCGCGCTGGTCGACGTGTGGCTGCAGGGGTCGCGGCTCGACGGATTGGGGCTGGTCGAGGCGATCAAGGAATTCGACCCGACGCTGCCGATCATCGTCATTTCGGGCCATGGCGGTCTCGACACCGCCGTCGCGGCGATCCGCCGCGGCGCCTACGACTTCATCGAAAAGCCGTTCGAGGCCGAGCGTCTGTTGCACCTCGTCGCGCGCGCGACCGAAAGCGAACGGCTGAAGTTCGAATATGAACAGCTTCGCGAAAAGGCCGGTCCCGCCGACGAACTCACGGGCAGCAGCACCGCAATCAACAATGTCCGCGCGACGCTGAAACGCGTGGCGGGAACCGGCAGCCGGGTGCTCGTCACCGGCGCTCCCGGCGTCGGCAAGGAGGTTGCGGCGCGCGTCCTCCATGGCTGGAGCGGGCGACAGAATGCGCCGTTCCGCGTCATCTCGTCGGCCCGGATGGACCCCGAAACGGTCGAGATCGAATTGTTCGGGTCGGAAAGCGACGACGGGGCGATCCGCGTCGGTCTGCTCGAACAGGCGCATGGCGGGACGCTCTTCCTCGACGAAGTCGCCGACATGCCGCTGACGACGCAGGGCAAGATCTTGCGCGTCCTGACCGACCAGAGCTTCACGCGTGTCGGTGGGCGAACGATGATCCGCGTCGATGTGCGCATCATTTCGGGCACCGCGCGCGACTTGATGAGCGAAATCGCCGAAGGGCGCTTTCGCGAAGATCTCTATTACCGCCTCAACGTCGTGCCCGTGCATATTCCGCCGCTGCGCGAGCGGCGCGACGATATTGCGAGCCTCTGCGACCATTTCGTCGGCCGTTATGCCGCCGAACGGCGCGTGCCACCGCCCGAGATCAGTTCGGAGGCGATGGCGGCGCTCCAGGCGCATGAATGGCCCGGCAACGTGCGCGAATTGCGCAACGTGATCGAGCGGGTGATGATCCTCGCGCCGAGCGATCGGCTCGGCCGGATCGATGCCGATATGCTGCCCTCCGAACTGGTCCGCGGCGGCACCGATATTCTGCCCAACAGCGAATCGATCACCGCGATTCCGCTCAAGGAGGCGCGCGAGAATTTCGAACGCGAATATCTGCGCATCCAGATCAATCGCTTCTCGGGAAATATCTCGCGCACCGCAGCCTTTATCGGGATGGAGCGTTCGGCTCTCCATAGAAAGCTGAAGCTGTTGGGATTGACCGAGAATCAGGACGGCGAAGGGTAGTGGCTTTACCCTAGACCTGATCCGCTCTTTGCCGCATATTGCGGCTGCGAAGACGACAAGGGGCTCATCGTCGGCGCATCGAACCCGCGGCTCGGCCGCCAAAAACAGGAGGCAAATGTGTCCGATAAAAACCAGAATCTTCAGGATCTTTTTCTCAACGCTCTGCGTCGCAGCAAGACCCCGGTAACGATGTTTCTCGTCAAGGGCGTGAAGCTGCAGGGAATAATCACCTGGTTCGACAATTTCTCGCTCTTGCTCCGCCGCGACGGCCAGTCGCAGCTCGTGTACAAGCACGCGATCTCGACGATCATGCCGTCGCATGATTTCGACCTGGCCTCGCTCGGCGCCGATGTGCGCGAAGTTCCCACCGCCAAGGGCAAGGCGCTTCAGGACGTTTTCCTGAATGCGGTGCGCCGTTCCGAAGAGTCGGTGACGATGTTCCTTGTCAACGGCGTCATGCTGCAGGGCGATATCGTCGCCTTCGATCTGTTCTGCATGCTGCTCGAACGCGAACGCCAGGTGCAGCTTGTCTACAAGCACGCCATTTCGACGGTTCAGCCCAACGGCCCGATCAATCTGACCGACAATGGCGAAGCCGACGGCGACGCCTGATCGACCCGATGTCCGATAGCGCCGAAGAGGTAACGCGCGGTGCGCCCGCGCTGCTTGTCGTGCCCGAATGGCACGGCCAGCGCCTGTCGCGCGATCTCGACGCGCGTGTCGCGGAAGCAAAGGGGCTCGCGGTCGCGATCGGTCTGAAGGTGGTGGCAGCGCATCCGCTGCGCCTCCGCCAGACGCGCGCGGCGACGCTGATCGGCGTCGGTCAGATCGAGGCTATCAAGCCCGCGATTGCGGCGCACGACGTGCAACTTGTCATCGTCGATGCCGCGCTGACCGCGATCCAGCAGCGCAATCTGGAAACCGCCTTCGGAACGAAGGTGATCGATCGCACCGGCCTGATCCTCGAGATATTTGGTGAGCGCGCCGCGACCGCCGAGGGGCGGTTGCAGGTCGAACTAGCACATCTCGACTATCAGGCGGGACGGCTGGTGCGAAGCTGGACCCACCTCGAGCGCCAGCGCGGCGGCTTCGGCTTCCTCGGCGGCCCAGGCGAGACGCAGATCGAGGCCGACCGCCGGATGATCCGCAATCGTATGGCGCGCATCCGCCGCCAGCTCGACGATGCGCGGCGCACGCGCCAACTCCAACGCGCCAAGCGGCAGCGGGCACCTTGGCCCGTCGTCGCGCTCGTCGGCTATACCAACGCCGGAAAATCGACGCTTTTCAACCGCCTGACGGGAAGTGACGTCATGGCGGAAGATATGCTGTTCGCGACGCTTGATCCGACGATGCGCGAAATCCGTCTGCCGGGGATCGACAAGGCAATTCTCTCCGACACGGTCGGCTTCGTCTCCGACCTTCCGACCGAACTCGTCGCCGCCTTCCGCGCAACGCTAGAGGAAGTGACGACGGCCGATCTGATCGTCCATGTCCGCGACATCGTCCATCCCGACAGCGACGCGCAATATGACGACGTCAAGGCGATCCTCGACTCGCTCGGGGTCAATGGGCCGCAGGACGGGGAAGGGGAGGACGCCGTCGACCCGATTCCGCAGATCGAAATCTGGAACAAGATCGACACCGCGGCTCCCGATCGGCGCGCCGAGATCGTCGAGATCGCCGCACGGCGCAGCGACGTCGCGGTCATTTCGGCCTTCACGGGTGAGGGCGTCGAGGCGGCGCGGACGCTGATGGCGGCGCGGTTAACCGAAGGCCACGAAATACAGCAGATTTTTCTCGGCTTTGACGAAGGGGAGGCGCTTGCCTGGCTCCACGCCCGCGGCGAAGTGCTCGACAACAAAGCAGAGGGTGAGGGGCATGTGCTCACCGTTCGGCTCGATCCCGCCGACCAGGCCCGCTTCCATCGCCTCTGGCCGGCTAAGGTTTTTCCGAAGCCTTGACCGCCTGCCAATGCGCTTCGAGCGCATCGAGCGGCATATCCGCCATGTCGGCGCCGGCGCGTGCTTCGACGGCCATGAAGCGGCGCGCGAACTTGGCGTTGGCGTCACGGAGTGCGCTTTCGGCATCGACGCCGAGGTGCCGCGCATAGTTCACGACCGCGAAGAGCAGGTCGCCGACTTCCTCCGCACGCGCTGCGTCGTCGGGGGCCGTTTCGACTTCTTCCAGTTCTTCGGCGATCTTGGCGCGCGGTCCGCCGGCATCGGGCCAGTCGAATCCCGCCCGCGCAGCGCGGCCTTGCAGCTTTTGCGCGCGCAGCAGCGCCGGCAGTGACAACGCCACGCCGTCGAGCACGCTTTTGGCGCCGTCGACGCTGCGCTCGGCCGCCTTGATCTGTTCCCATTGCTGGCGAACGTCATGCGTCGTTGCATCGCCGAAGATATGCGGGTGGCGCCGTTCCATCTTGTCGCTGATCGCATTGGCGACGTCGTCGAACCCGAACAGGCCTTTGTCGGTAGCGATCTGGGCATGAAAAACGACCTGGAGCAGCAAATCTCCAAGCTCGTCGCAAATCGCATCGGGCGATCCGGAGGCTATGGCGTCGGCAACCTCATAGGCTTCCTCGATCGTGTAAGGTGAGATCGTTGTGAAGTCCTGCGCCAAATCCCACTCACACCCACCATCGGGATTGCGCAACTGACGCATGATCGCGAGCAGTCGATCGATGGGGGACAGCGAAGGCGTATTCGACATAAGATTATCCGATAATATATATTATGTTAAATTCAATATAACGGGGAGGCCCGTTTGCCCCCCTCTCGTTGAATTGTCAGGCAAAAAGCTGCCACGTCCGGACGACGAGAAATACGAGCGCAAAGATCGCCACCCACGCGAGCGCCATCTTCAGCCCGTCGGCCAGATTGAGCCGTCTGGCCGCGAGCGAGCTCAAGACCAGCGCAAAGGCCCCGACGAACCAGATCATCTGCACCGTGGTATCGCCGTTCACAATTCCACCTCCAGCCCGTCGTACCCAGGCTCGACGCCGTCAGGCAGCTCGCCGGCCAGATCGTCATAATCCATCGTATTGTCCATATGCGTGATAATGGCCCGCGGCTGGCCGACCTTGGCGAGCCCTTCGAGCGTCATCGCGAGATGCGGATGCGTGGGGTGCGGATAGCGGCGGAGCGCGTCGATCACGAACAAGTCGACCCCCTGGAAGAAATCGACCATTTCCTCCGTAAATCGTGAAAAATCCGTCGCATATCCGATCTTGTGCGCACCGTCGCTGAAGATCAGGCCGCTGGCCTTTATCGGGCCGTGCGGCATTTCGAGTGCCGAAACTTCGATCGGTCCGATCCACTGATGATCGGCCAGTTCGATCGGATCGACCGATGCCGGATAGCCTGCGTTGCCGGCAAAGGCATAGGTGAAGCGCCATTTCAGAATATCCAGAACATGCGCGCGGGCGTAGGCCGGCACGGCCGAACCGCGCAGATGCATGATCTGACGCAAATCGTCGAGGCCGTGCGTATGATCGGCATGTTCGTGGGTCCATATCACCCCATCGACCTCGCCGATCCCGGCGTCGAGCAGTTGCAGGCGCATGTCGGGGCTGGTATCGACGATCAGCCGGTATCCGCCGAGCGAAATCATGATCGAGGCCCGGCTGCGCAGGTTCCGCGGATTGTCGGGGTCGCATTGCCCCCAGTCGTTACCGATCCGCGGTACCCCGGAAGAGGTACCGCACCCTAGAATGCGAACCTTCATGGCGCGTGTGACGTCATGGCGCCGCCTTGTTGAAAAGCGCGTAGAAATTCGCGCTTGTCGCCGCTGCCAGCGCTTCGCGATCATCGCCGCGCAGGTCGGCCAGAAAAGCCAGCGTATCGGCCACAAAGGCCGGCTCGCCGGTCTTGCCGCGATGCGGGACGGGGGCAAGGAAGGGGGAATCGGTTTCGATCAGCAGCCTGTCCTGCGGCAGCCATTTTGCCGTGGCCTGAAGATCGGCGGCATTTTTGAACGTCACGATCCCCGAGATCGAGATGAACAGCCCAAGGTCGAGCGCCGCTTTGGCGAAGTCGTCGCTCGCGGTGAAGCAATGAATCACACCGGTGTAAGACGCCCTTTCCATCTCTTCGCCGAGCAGCGCCAGCGTGTCGGCTTCGGCATCGCGGGTGTGGACTATGATCGGCAGGCCGGTCTGCTGCGATGCGTGGATATGGCGGCGAAAACTTTCCTGTTGCCGCACGCGATCGCTCTTGTCGTAATAATAGTCGAGCCCCGTCTCGCCGATCCCGATCACGCGCGGATGCGCGGCGCGCTCGACCAGCTTGGCGGTGTCGACATCGGGATGATGATCGGCATCGTGCGGATGGATGCCGACGCTAGCCCATACATCGGTATTGGCTTCGGCAGCAGCCAGGACGTCGTCCCACTCGCTCTCGCGCGTTGCGATGTTGAGCATCGCGGTGACGCCGCGCGCCCGCGCGCGCTCCAGCACTTCACCCTGCTGCTCGGCAAGCCCCTTGTAATTGAGGTGGCAGTGCGAATCGACGAGCATCAGGCCTCCCCTTCCCCTTCGGGCAGTTCAAGGCGTGGAAAGATAGGAACCGGCTGGCCGACCGCAAAACCGCTGGCAGCAAGCTTCGCAAACCATTCGGTGTCGGCAAGCGCGGCGAAGTCGCGCGCATCGTCGGCGATTCCCATCTGGTTGAGCAGCGCGTCAGCCGCGGACGGCACCACCGGACGGATCGCAATCGCGAGTGTGCGAATAGCCCGAAAGAGAGTCATCAGCACAGCACGCATCCGTTCTGGATTGGTCTTGCGCAGCGCCCACGGGGCCTGCGTATCAACATACTGGTTGCAGGCAAAAACTGCGCGGAGCCATTCCTCAATGCCGACAGAAAATGACAGCTCTTCAAACTCACGAGGAAGCAAATTTACTGCGGCGTCGCGAACGGCGCTCCTAAGAGCCAAATCCTCCTCACTCGGAGAGTAATCGTTCGAAATCTCGCCGTCCAAATTCTTGAAAATCATCGACAAGCTGCGCTGCGCAAGATTGCCGAAGCTGTTGGCGAGGTCGGCATTCGCGGTGCGCACGATCGCTTCGGCCGAATAGCTGCCGTCCTGCCCAAAGCTGACTTCGCGGAGCAGATAATAGCGCAGCGCATCGACGCCGAACTGTTCGGCGAGCGTCATCGGATCGACAACGTTGCCGAGCGATTTCGACATCTTCTCGCCGCGGTTGAGCAGAAAGCCGTGACCGAACACCTGGCGCGGAAGCGGCAGACCGGCACTCATCAGGAAGGCCGGCCAGTAAACAGTATGAAAACGAACGATATCCTTGCCGATCATATGAATGTTCGCCGGCCAGAATCGTACAAAATCGCCGTCCATGTCAGGATAGCCAATGCCCGACAAATAGGTCGTGAGCGCGTCGACCCAGACATACATCACATGCCCGGGGCTGCCCGGCACCGGGACGCCCCAATCGAAACTCGTGCGCGATACCGACAGATCCTTTAATCCGCCCTCGACGAAGCGCAGCACCTCGTTGCGGCGGCTTTCGGGGCGGATGAAGTCGGGATTGTCTTTATAGAGCGCGAGCAAACGGTCCTGATAGGCCGACAGGCGGAAGAACCAGCTTTCCTCGACGGTCCATTCGACCGGCGTCCCCTGCGGCGACAGGCGAACGCCCCCCTCCCCGTCGGTCAGTTCACTTTCATCATAGAAAGCTTCGTCGCGAACCGAATACCAGCCTTCATAGCGGTCGAGGTAGAGGTCGCCATTGGCTTCCATCGCCCGCCAGATCGCCTGCGATGCGCGATGGTGCGCCGGGTCCGACGTGCGCATGAAATTGTCATAGCTGATATTCAGTTTTCCATACATCTCACGGAAATATCCCGACATTTCGTCGGCAAGATCGATCGTCGCACGGCCTTGGTCGCGCGCGGTCTGATACATTTTCAGCCCATGTTCGTCGGTACCGGTGATCAGGCGCACGTCGCGGCCGCGCATCCGCTGGAAGCGCGCCATCACGTCGGTCGCGATGGCCTCGTAGGCGTGACCGATATGCGGACGGCCGTTGGGATAGCTGATGGCGGTGGTGATATAAAATGGTTCGGACATGCGCGCGCCTTAGCCGCTGGCGCGGCCAAGGGAAAGCGTCAGCGTGCCGCCTGCCCGCCGCGCGGCGCGAGTTCGGCGAGGCAGTTGCCGATCTCGAACCCCACCATCGCCCCGTCATATGACCCGCGCACCGCATCGCGCACCGTCCGCTGGATGCGGTCCCATTGACCGAGCACCGGTGCGATCTCTCCCAGCGGGCGTTCGCGCGCCAGCCGTGCCAGCAGGCCCGGCACGATGTCGATCACCAATTCGAGCCGCGCCCGGTTGCTGGTGCCGCCGACTTCGCGCGCCAACGCTTCGCGTAGCCGGTTGTCGCGATCACCGCCGGTCGCGATCGCCAGCAGTTTCTTTTCCATGACCGCGACGTCGCTGTCGATGAGCGCCAGCGCCTTGCCGGGAACCCCGCCCGACGCCACGACGATCGCGCGCACCTCGGCCATGTCAAGCATCGGGCGCAGGTCGTGCAGCCACGCCGTCATGACGTCACGCTCAACGGGTTGAAAACGCAGGATTCGGCAGCGTGACCGGATCGTGGGCAGCAGGCGTCCCGGCGAGTGACTGACGAGCAGGAACAAGGTTTGCGTCGGCGGCTCTTCGAGCGTCTTGAGCAGCGCATTGGCGCCGTCGGTTTCCAGATCGTCCACCGCATCGATGACAACGACGCGCCACGCGCCGAGCGATAGCGACAGATGCAGGCGGCGGATCATGCCGCGCACTTGATCGATCGTGATGTTGCGCGCGAGATCCTTGCTCTTGTCCTTCACCTGCCGCGTCAGATGGATGATCTCGGGGTGATTCCCCGCCGAAACGAGCCTGCCCGCCTGCTCATCACCGGGATCGTCGAGCGACAGCGGCGTCCCTCCCTCGCCCGCCCGGCCGTGCGTGACCAGAAAGCGGGTGACCCGTGCGGCAAAGGCGCCCTTCCCCATCCCCTGCGGCCCGGCGAGCAGCCAAGCGTGGTGGAGGCGGCCGCTTGTCCAGGGCTCAAGAAAGGCCTTCTCGGCGTCGTGATGGCCGATCATGGCAGCCATTCGGCAAGCTCCGACAACAGGGCCGCGGTAACGGCGGTTGCTGGCGCATCGGCGTCGACAAGGCGCCAGCGTAGCGGCTCCGCCGCTGCGATCTCCGCAAAGCGCGCGGCGAGCCGGGCCTGATAATCGGCGGGCTTGCTGCCCATGCGATCGGCGCCGCCGGCATCGCGCGCCGTCAGTCGCCGGCGCGCCTCTGCCGCGGAAACGGTCAGGAGGAAGGTCCGGTCGGGCAACAGGCCAAGCGAGCCGAAGCCGTGCAGCATCATGATGTCGGCATCGGTGATCCCGCCTCCCGCCCCCTGATAGGCGCGGGTTGAATCGACAAAGCGATCGCATAGCACCCAGGCGCCACGTTCGAGCGCGGGCCGGATCGTGCGCGCGACATGATCGGCGCGCGCGGCGGCGAAGAGCAGCGCTTCGCTACGCGCGTCCCACCGATCGTCGTCCCCCTCCATCAACAGCGCGCGGATCGCCTCGGCACCAGTGCTACCGCCCGGTTCGCGCGTCGCGACGACGTCGATCCCGCGTTCGTCAAGCGCCGCGGCCAGCGCGCGGATCTGCGTCGATTTGCCAACCCCTTCGCCGCCCTCGAGCGTGATGAAACGCCCCCTCATCGCCCGGCGAGCCGATAAAATCCGCTGCGCAGACGTGTCCAGACGCCATCGACCGGCGCCACGTCCTTCGCCGCCAGCAATGGCGTGGTTTGCGGCGGCAGGCCGTCGGGCGTCACGATCAGACGCGCGATCGGAGTGCCGCGTTCGATCGGGGCGTTTTGCGGGCTGCGGCTCTGCATCGCGGCGCGATAGTCGCCGGCATAGCTCTTGGGAACCGTCATTCGGACCGCAATACCGGCTTCGGCCATCACGCTCGGCCGTGCGCCGCGTTGCACCTCGACCGCCCCGATCTTGGTGCCCGCGGGCACCAGTTCGCGGCCTTCCCAAGCGTCGAAGCCCCAGCGCATCAGCCGTTCGGCCTCGTCGCGCCGCGCCTTTTCACTCTTCATGCCCGCGACCACCATAATCAGGCGCCGGCCATCGCGCTTTGCCGAACCGAGAAAGCAATAGCCCGCTTCAGCGGTGTGGCCGGTCTTGAGGCCGTCGGCCCCGGCAAAGCGCCCCAGAATGGGGTTGCGGTTCGGCTGGACGATCGGCTTGCCTTCTGGCGACACGCCATGCTGCAAGCGCGGGATCGAAAAATAGCGTGCATAACCATCGGGATGGTCGCGGATCAGCCGGTCCGCCAGCGTGATAAGATCGGCAGCGCTTACCTTGGTCACGCCGCCATCGGGCCAGCCGTTCGGCGTTCCGAACTTGCTCGACGTCATGCCGATTTTGGCCGCCATCGCATTCATTCGCTTGACGAAATCGGCTTCGCTGCCATCGATCCCGACCGCCAGCGCCGCGGCTGCGTCGTTCCCCGACACGGTGATCAGGCCCTTGAGCAATTCATCGACCGAAATCTTCTCGCCGGCGCGCAGGAACATCGTCGACCCGCCGTTGCTGCCGTTCCATTTGCGCCAGGTCGCTTCGCTGATCGTGAAGACCTTGTCGCGCGACAACTCGCCGCGCTTGATCAGGTCGAGCACGACATAGGCGGTCATCACCTTGGCCATCGAGGCCGGCGCGAAGCGTTTGCCCGCGCCGCGGGAAAAAAGGATCGCGCCCGAATCGAGATCCTTCAACATCACGATCGGCGCTTCGGTTACGTAGAGCGGCCTGCTCACTGCGCCCGGCTTCGGCTTGTCATTCCCCGCCGAAGCCGCCGGAAAGGTGCTTGCAAGCGCCGTTACCGCCAGTCCGGCGCCTATAGCACGCGCGATTCCGTTGCGACGCTGCACGGCTTAGCGGTCGCGCAGGACGGTCGCGTCGCGGAAGCCTTTGGCTTTCGCCTTGTCCTGTGCGGCTTTTGCTTCGCCGTCACTGGCAAAGGGCCCCATGCGGACGCGCCACAATTTGCCGGCTTTGTCGACATGGCCGCCGACCGATTTCGCTGCGACATTGGCCCGCGCTTCGCTGCTAAACGCGCCGACCTGAACGACGAAGCTTCCCGCAACCGCTTTGGGTGCCGGTTCCGCTTTCTTTTCGGGTGTAGCCGGCTTGGCCGCCGGGGCCGGCTTGGAAGGTTCGGGCTCTTTGCTGCTGGTTACCGCCATCCGGTCGTCGCCAGGTTTGG
The DNA here is from genome assembly GCF_025727575.1 of Sphingopyxis sp. GC21. Taxonomy (NCBI): domain Bacteria; kingdom Pseudomonadati; phylum Pseudomonadota; class Alphaproteobacteria; order Sphingomonadales; family Sphingopyxidaceae; genus Sphingopyxis; species Sphingopyxis sp. GC21. The sequence continues at coordinate 1,378,062 of NZ_CP095845.1, forward strand.
CCTGAGCCGATGCCGTCGGCGGCGCCGGTTGATCGGGAACCGTGGCGGCCGCCGCTTTGGGCACGGGCACCTGCTTGATCTTGGTCCGCAGGATCGACAGCAGCGATTCGGGCGTTGCCAGCCGCTCGGGTACCGGCCTGCCAGCGCGAAGCTGCGCGCGCTCGGCGGCGGGCGGATTGGTCCGGCGCACGCGAACCGCGCTCACCGCATCGGTCAGCCCGAGCTGTGCGGCGGCGCCGCGCGAAAGGTCGATCAGCCGGTCGTTGCTCATGGGTCCGCGATCGTTGACACGAACCAATATCGTTCGCCCGGTATCGAGCGCCGTTACCTCGACATAGCTGGGCAACGGCAGCGTCTTGTGCGCCGCGCTGATACCGTCGGGGTTGTATATCTCGCCATTGGCGGTCGGCTTGCCCGCCGCTTCTTCACCATACCAGCTTGCATAGCCGACATCGTCATAATCGGCGACATCCGCGGGCGTGTAGGTCGTGCCCGCGATGGTATAGGGATCGCCGAGTTTCACCGGCACGTCCGATACGCCATTGTCGGCAGGTGCCGTCGCGGGCGCAGCGGCGACCGCCGTATTGCTCTTGCCGTCAAAGCTGCCGCATGCCGCCAGCGCCAATGCCGTTCCTGCGACCAGCGTGGCCGCGCCCCCGCCCCTAACGATCGATTTCATCCGCCAGCAACCCCACAGAAAGTGCGTAAAAGTTCGAACAATTATAGTCGAGTATCGCACGATAATTACCGGTCAGCAAATAGGCGGTCTTTCCAGGGCCGTCGGGTTCGAGCAAGGTCGCCTGAATATGGTCCGCCGGCCAGCGTCCGCTCACTGGCTGGAACCCGGCGGCGCGCCATTCAGCCATCGACCGCCAGCGGCTGTAGCGGGCGAAAACGCGCGGGCAGCGTGTCGGCTCGAGCCGGGTTTCCATTGCCGAACGGTCGAAGCCGTCGGGAACGCGTACGGCAACGCCCCATGGTTCGCCCGCATGCCAGCCTGCCCGGCGCAGGTAGGAACCGATCGACTCGACCGCGTCGGCCTCGCTCGACCAGATGCGGGCAACGCCGTCGCCGTCGCCGTCCTCGGCAACCTTGAGATAGACCGAGGGGAGGAATTGGGGATAGCCGAACGCGCCCGCCCAACTGCCCTTCAGGACGTCGCGCGGAACGCCCTTTTCGACCATTTCGAGCGTCGCAATGAATTCGGGTTCGAACAGGCTGCGGCGGCGTCCCTCATAGGCAAGCGTCGCCAGCGCTTCGGGCAGGTCGAAATTGCCGGTTACCGCCCCATAAGCGGTTTCGTGTCCGAAGATCGCGATCATGATGCTCGTTGGGACGCCCGTCCGCTCCTCGATCCGCGACAGTAGCGGCAACAGGCGGTCGTGGACGCGGCGCCCGCCATTGATGCGCGCGGCATCGACATGCTTCGCCTTGTAAGGCGCAAAGGCCGGGATCGGCGTATCGGGACGCGGCGGCGCGCCCAGATTGTCGCGATCAAGCGCCACGACGCGCGCATTGAAGCGAAGCCCGCTCGTAACCCGGTCGAAGGTCGCGCGCGAAACGCCGCGCGCCTGCGCCTTGGGCCATAGCGACTGGACATAGGTATCGAAGCCGGGATCGGCCGCCTGCGCGTGCAGCGGTGCCGAAGCCGCCATGGTCCATGCGGATAGGAGGACACCGATCCGGGCGAGGAGGCGTCCGATTCTGAATGGTTTAGCGTGCATATGTCCCACCCTATAGGGCGTGTCTGCCACGGATACAGCCCCCTTGGCCAGCCGCCGGCGGGACAGGACGAGTCATTCGCGCGCCGGACCGTTCGCACCGCGCGCGCCAAAGGTTTCGCTTGCCGCGCGCCGCCGCCGCGCTATGTCGGCGCCGCAAGGACAGGTGGCCGAGTGGTTTAAGGCAGCGGTCTTGAAAACCGCCGTGGGTGCAAGCTCACCGTGGGTTCGAATCCCACCCTGTCCGCCAATCATTATTGATTTAATTGATAAAGTTTTAAGATCACGCGTCAGTTCCCATAACCGTTCCCTGATGGGCCCGACGCTAGAGGTGAATGCAACCGACTGTATTCACCCAACCGGCGCGCTCCTCATCGATTCTCAATCAGCGCGGGACAATCTTCCGCAATGCCACTGGGGCAGCCATGCCGGTGCCAGCCGTGAAACCTAGAAAAGACTGCACGCCGTAGGCCACAAATCGCGGCTTGAAATGGCGGAATTGTGAGGGTTTCGGGAGGTAGCAGCTTCTCAACCAAACGTGATTGGCCATTCGGATTCGATTAAATGCGCGGTTTTCTGAGAATTATCTGCCAACCGTTTCCGGATCACAGCTTGCCTATTGGCTGGGGCATGAATTACGCTTGGCTAGTGTAGGGGGCGACAGATGGCGGCAGAGAAAAATGGAATAATGCGGGCAATCTGGAACGGCCCATTCTACATCGGTCCATTGTCCCGCCCCGTTTCAGTTGGCGACGTTCTGCTAAAGGCGCTCGAAACACTCTGGCGGGCGATCCTTTCAATGGTCATACTGCTTGTCGCTGGCGGGCTGGGCATTGCCGCGTGGTTGCAGATCATCGAGCCGACGTTCTTCCCACCAATGAAAACCCAAATTAGCGCGACTGCGAAATATGACGATGGCACCGCAAAGTTACCCCCCGCAATTGGCGAAAAGCCCTTCAGATGCTCGCCAGACTACCCGATCAGAGTAGCTTTCACCAACAACTCTAAAACCACCATTGGGCATTTGGACTTTGCGATTGAGGGGCGGCCGCCCAACCGATCCGACAATGTCGTGCAAAGCGCGTCGTGGCGGCAAGCCGACACCATTATTCCGGCCGGTTACACTTGGCAGTCTTGCTGGGCAGTTTCGGTAGAGGAGGGATTTGCCCCCGAAACGCTGGACTATAAGATAAATATTTGGGATGCGACAGAAGCGGATGCGGATGCGCAGTTCAAGCCCAGCCCTCCTTCTGCCAGCGCCCGTCCGGAGCCGGTCGCGTCGAATGCTCCACCTAGCCCAAGCCCTTCCCCGTCAATCACGCTAGCGACTATTAAGGAAACCGACTGGCAAAAGATTGGCATGGGTTGTTCATGCTCATTTTCAGTCGGAACGCCGCGGAAAGAAAAGCTGATAGCAGGCGGTGACGGGCTAACCTTTTTTCGTCTCAACGGCAAAGATCACCTCTGCCCCGCCCCAGACACTCAGGCTATGTTCGATGGCCCGGTGTCAATGTCGTGCGGCTCCGCAGCCGTGCAGATAACGCCTTACGGCCAGATTCGGCCGGGCGAGGACGGCCACAGTTCCAATGCTCGCCTGCACATCGCAGATACCTCGGGCACGCTCAGCTTAACAGGAAGGTGGGGGTGCGGCTGCTAGCCTCAACACCCCCCGTCCCGCACCAGTCGCTCAATCACCTTCACATATCGCACCGCTTCCAGCGTCTTGGCCGAATAGCCGCCATGCTTGCGGGCATTCTGATTGCCCCTAGGCGCGCCGGGATTCGTCCCGCCGTGCATGCGGCACCGCTTCCGCCCTTTCACGGCTGGGGATTGGCAAGCCGTTCCCTTGCGCGTCATGGCCAAGCAACGCGGGGCCGCTGCCAGTATTTCCGGCTCCATGGGATTGATCCTCATTTTTCGCTGTTCCTCCCCCCTGATTGACGTTCTCGGCAATGACGGCCTGCCCGCCCCGGTTATCGACGTGAATATGCTTCACGACCTGTTCCCCGCCCCGGCGCATCCGGGCCAGCGTTTCCATTTGCCGCTGAGAGGTTCCCAGCAGCTTCGTGGCGAGGTTTCCGAATGTCTGCGCGGTCGGCACCCATTCCGCCGATCCAAGGTGGCTCAGTGCCCGGATTGCCGCGTCATGGGTGCAATACATCTGCACCAGCAACAGCGCCTCGGCCTGATCCTGGGGCTTCATGCTTTCGATGAATGACAGGGCCGCATTGTAGCGCGCTTCATTGTCTGCCCCGACTGAGCCGAGATATTTGAGCAGTTCGTTTGCCCGCGCGTTCACCGGATCAATCGAATTGGCCGAAAAGGTTTCGTGCAGCTTGAGCAGCGCCAGCATTTCGCTCTTGCCGGTCGGTTCGATGCTCCACCCGCCATTGGGTTTGCGGGTCATCTTCACCTTGGCCGGTGCCCCGCGCTTGCGATAATCGCGGATCAGACGCGCTAGTTCGGCCCGCTCGTCCTTGTCGAGCTTGTCCCAGCCGGGAACGTCCCTCGCCAAAATGCGATTGGCTTCCTCCTCGCTGTCCGTATCGGGAAACGGGATCGTCACAGTCCGCTCTTGCGGCTGGGTACCAGCCTTGCTCTTGCGCGCCGTTTGCTTGCTCTTCGCCTTGTTCGTTTCTGTCATATTTCCCGCACCTTCAAAATTGATCATCGCCAGCATTCACCCGCACCACACCACCACCTCACCCCCTATAAAGGGGGGTGGTGTTGTGTGGGCAGGTTCGTCACGGGTCCGCTCCCGCACCTTCCGCACTTTCCGCACCACACGTTGCAAGGTGCGGACGGGAGCCTATTTCGCTGGCGTCCACCGGGTTTCCGACAATTACGAAAGGCACTTCACGGCCATTGATCGCGCGATGCTCCACGGCCAGCGCACCGTTGCGCTTCCACGTCCGAATGATTGCCTTGATGCGCCCCCTGTCGGTTTCGGCGGACAGGGCCGCCACAGTGGCGACAAGGTGGCCAACCCAATTCTTGGCCTGCACGCTATCTCGCCAGTCACCAGCCGCAAGGCGTTGCTGGACGGTGAAGAGGTGCCACGTTGTCAAGCCATGGAACACGTCCGGCTTTTCCCAGAGCGTGGCCACACCAACAAAATCGGACGGCTCCAGCCCGTCGCCATTGTCGAGGCTCTGGCTCTCCAGCTTGATCCATGTGGCAGCATCGGGTGGCGCGCGATTGGCCTTGCCGGTGTCGATACGCACCAGCGAGCGGCGCAATGCCGGGTCCGCAATGCCCAATTCCTCGGCTTCCTTGTCGCCCATCGGATTGAGCGGGAGCACGACGCGGGCAGCATCGCGCAAGGCCACCGCGCCGCGCCCGTCCTCTGCCGTAACCTCCCGCCCGCCCAGCTTGCGGGTATGGTGCACGAGCACGACCGCGCAGCCGGTTTCTTGGGCCAGCCGCTTCCACCGCTTGGCGATGGCGTCTATTGCCTCGTTTGAGCTTTCGCGCACGGCATGGCTCGAAACGAACGGATCGACAATCACCGTTGCGACGCGCCGTTCGCGGATCGTGGCTGCAAGCTGGGCAAACACGTCCTCTGCCAGCGTGAAGCCGTCCCGGTCCTCGCTTGCCGTGCAGAGCGGCTGGACTAGCCCAGAATCAAGGTGGAGCCGGTCCCCGCAATCCATGGGGCCAATGCCATGATAGGCACAAGCAGCGGACAATTGCCGCTCCAGTTCGTCGGTCCCGTCCTCAAGGTTGAAGATCCACACCGCTTGCGGCCCGCGATGCAATGGCTTGCCCAAAAGCGGTTGCCCGCTGGCGAGACAAAGCGCAATTGTGTTGCCGATTGTGCTCTTGCCGGTGCCGCCCGGTGCAATGATCGCGGTCACTTCGCCGCGCAGCAGCCAATGGCCCATGAGCCATTGCCGCCGTGGCAGCGACGCGGGATCGGGCCAGCGGTAAGGCGTGGCGCGCAAGGCGGAATGGCTGTTGATACGCGCCGCCGCATCATCCGGCGGCAGCGCGGCATAGTCCATCGGCTGGGTTGCGGTTGCTGCCATTGTCAGTCCCCCTGCCGCGCTGCTTCGATACGCCCGGCAACATCGCCGCGCGGGATGTCCGCAAAATCGGCGCTGGAGTCCGCTTGGCACGTTTGGGGCCTTGGGGTTGCCACCACACCGCCAATCGCCTGAGCGGCCTTTCTGGCGATTCCCAGCCCGATATTCTCCGTTAGGTGACGGTCATCGTCCGCCGCGATCACAAGTTCGCGCGTCGGGAACAGCTTGCGCATGGCCCGCGCCACGGTTTCGAGGTTGCGCGCCGACATGGCGGCGGCAACGCCAAAGCCGGTTGCCGAATGGACAGCCGCCATTGTGGCGAAGCCTTCCCCGATCACCAGCGGGCCAGCCGATGGCCTCCCGTCCTGCATGTGCACGCCATGGGGCCAGAACAGGCCAGCCGTGCGAGCGTCCTTGCCGAACAGCTTGAAGCCATCGGGCCGGATGCGCTGGACGTTCCACAGGCGAAAGCCGGGATCGACCATCGGCAGCAGCAAATCGCGCCCCGCCTGTCGGATGCCGAACGGCTCCAGCGCCTTGGCGACAAGGTAGGGGTGCTCGGGATCAGCGCGGCTGGCATTCGCCCATAGGTCCGCCGCACACCGTGCCGCCGCTTGCTCAGCCTCCAGCCGCTCGCGCTTGCGCGCAAATTCGGCCTGCCGGATCGAGCGCCATTCCGTCGCTGTCAGTTCGCGCCCGCTATCCGCCGCTAGAAAGCCGTCCGCGCGCAGCATTTCCTTGACCGCCAGCGCATCGGCCCGAGTGCCGTTGTAGCAAGCCACAAGGCAACCATCCGGAGCGTGCTCGCTGGCCTTGATCGCCGTCCCCCGGTCGCGCCCTGAATGGCCCGGCGTCGGGATCAGCGCATTGCCCTTGCAGACCTTGCCACCATAGTGGCGCGCTATCGCATCAATATCGACTATCACAGCGCGGCCCTCCCTTTATCGGTGAGCCTGAGCACGGATGCGCTCTTGCCGCTGGGATTGCGCCGCCGCGCCCCTGTCGGTTCGATCAGGCCCATGGCTCGCAGTTCCGAAAAGCGCGGCTGGAGCGATTCCCGCGTGACGCCGGATATTGCCACGACCTCCAGTGGGGTTGCCTCGCCCAGCCGTGCCAGCGTGCACATGGCAAGGCGGCGAAGGTGCGAGACGGTCGGGGCGATAGCCTCGGCAGCGTCCTGGCTTGTGCCGTCCGGTCCCTTTGCTCCGGGAATGTCGGGATAACGATCAGCCATGCGCGCCTCCCCCGAATGCGAGCGCCGCGATCATCGCGGCCATTTCCGGCCGGACGTGATGCGCTGCGATCAGGAATTGCGATTGCAGGGTGCAGGGGCTAAGAGGATCACGGAACCAGCCGCCACAGCTATTCCGCGATGCCCGCGCCTCAACCGCGCGGGTTTCGCTTTTCTGGGGCATGGCTCATATCTCCCCCGCGATAAGCGCGTGCAGGCTCTCTGCCGGAATCACCGTGCGCCCGCCGATGCGCCGTGCGAGTAAGCGCCCCGCCGCAATGTGTGAATAAATGGTGGTGCGCCCCAAGCTGGACGCCTTGCACGCTTCCTTGATGGAATACGCGATCTTGGGGGGATCGTGCTTTTCGGTTTGCATTGAAAGACCTCGTTCGTGGTTGAACAAGGCGAGCAAACACGGTTGAAAAATGCGCAGCAAAACCCGCATGTGCGGGGGATATGCGGCCTTTTTAAGCGCCTTTCTGCTTAGGCCGCCCTGACGGCCTCCACCGCCCTTTAATCAGTTCACGAACCTCGGTGGTTGCGACATTTTCGAAACCCGGTTCATGCCTCATTTGACCGGCAATTGTTCGACCATCCAACCCGCGAGCCTTCATTTCGTCGGCCTTGGCCAGTATCTCTTCGTCTCTTGGTGGGCGTCCCGCCTTGACGGCTGGCGCTCTTCCTTTTTTGTCGCTCCATGCCACCGACGCAGACTGGCGTCCGTTTCGCCATTCATCGAATGCCAGCCGAGACAACAGAATAGGGCATCCCCGCCCGTCATCTGTGTCGGACATTCCACGATAGACATGATCGAGATGCGCCGGATCGACTTGGTTCCAATAATGCCGTGGAACCGCCAATACTCGGCTAGGAGACTGCTCGACATATGCTGTCAGATTGCCGCCTTGGAGAGGACTCCAAAGGACACGGTTTGCTTCCCGGTAACGCAAATGGTGTTCCGGCATTTCAGAGTCCTCACCTACATTGAACGTCTCGCCGTTGCTAAATCTGAATTGCATCCATCCAAGCGCATTTTGCCATAGCTGAACGTCATCGGAGGGCTTCCCATGTGCCAGCCATGATAGGGCTTCCTCCATTCCTAGCATTGGCCCAACCCCCGGCAATGCGGCAGGGAGCGGCGAAAGCAGTGCTTTGGTATTGTCAAATCTGGCCGGAGACGCATTCAGCAGTTCGGCACGGCAAACTTCAACGTCGCGCCAGCCGTCGCCGCGTCCGTTCAATGCGCGATCTAGCACATCGCCCTCCCTCACCAGCCCAGCCCCGCGCTCAAGCCCGCCGTAGAGGCTGTCAAAGCTGGCAAAGTCGCGCAATTGCGTGTCGGTAAGATAATCAGTGTTCGCCTGTGCAGCCGCAGTATGATCGGAGTAATTCGCAACATAGCGCCCGCGCACCCGGATATTCCCGGCGCTGGCCTGATCGGCAAAGCTGGCCATCGCAGTGCGCAACGCATCGGGCCAGCTGCCCTCTGCGAACGGGCCAAACCCGCATGACTCCATGAAGTTGAACTCATCGCGGCTCAGCGAGACGGCAAAGGCTATCCACGTCAACGCCTGCGTAAGCTCGACAAACGGCCTGTCAGGCGGCTCCCGATAGGTTAGCTGATTGGGCCGCGCATCGTGGTCAAATGGGACGGGGAGCGCCGGTAGATCACCAATTTCGGCGAACTCTGATCGGGCAATCCATGCCCTGAACTCGGCACGCGAAACGAAACAGCGCCAATCGCCAAATTCTCCCAAGCCGTGCTCCAGCAGCGGATTGAGGGGAAGCCAATTGAAGTTGAAGGCGTTCTCTGCCGCACTCGCATTCTCCCAAGCCCAGCCGGGAAGCGGATGGGAGCGGCCATCTTTCACCAGATGCGCGGTCAAATCACCCGACAGCAAGGCGCGGCGCATGGTGAGAGACGTGCGGGCAGTGCGCCTGTGCCGATGCGTTGCGTTCTCGCACTCAGCATCAAACGGGTCGGCTGGGGGATCAATCCATGGGGCCGGTTCCTGCCCTGCCAGCCGCGTTCTCAGGATGCGATGCAGGATGCGAACGGCCTTCGATATTCGCAGCCATTGCCTTTCGTCGCCGTCATGGGAGCGTGACTGCGAATTGCCGTTTTTCCGCGCGGGCTTTTTCGCGGTATCAATCCTCGCGGCGAATTTTGCCCAGTCGTCACGCTTTACAAACAGCGGCCTGCCGTAGAGCCAGCCGCGATCATTCGGGGGACGATAAACGCCGGAAACAACCGTAGCGTGGTCAACTTCGACAATCGCGCCGGGAGCTACCAACCGTTCCGGTTCTCCAATTGGAGCAACCCATATCGGCAGTTCCCCGGAACGCATGGCATTGGAAATATGCCTGTCCGCTTGTTCGATATTGGCTTGCCGCCTGAGCCAGTCCGCCCGCTGATCCTCTGGAACGGATTGCGCAAAATCCACCATCCGAGGAGGCAGATTTGCGGGAGTAGGCCAGCCTTCCGAACGCTCCGCAAGATCAATCCTGCAATGCGATAGCTCATAGGAATCGGTGACGGCTGGGCCGCGATGCTCGTCATCATAGCGCGGCTGGCTCGCAGACGCCGGATTATTGAATTGAAGGGGCGCGGGGATCACTACGCCCCGCTCGTCTTTTCGCGCCATACCGCCTCCCTAGCGGCTCCCAAATTGAGGTGGGGAAGCGCGTGGGATGCGCGCTTGTCGGCTGGCCAGCCTATCCCCGCCTGTAATCTGTGGCCTCATGTGACAGCTTGCCAGCCGCACTCAAAAACCATCCTCATATTCCCCCGGACCGCTGATCGGACAGCCCTAGCGCAGCATAGTCCGGTTTCAGCTTGTCAATTCCGGTGCCCCTTCCATACTGCTTGGGCAACGAATTGGGGAGCAATCACCTTGAAGAAATTTGAGAGGCTAGTGTTTGTTTTGGTGATTGGAGTGGTGGCGCTTTTGGCACTGCCATTTGCAATCTCTCGGCTCATTCCTGACTTCTTTGCGTCCAAGGATGTGCCCGAGGAAGGGCAATCGAGCGACGTTGATTTTCCAGTTGTTATCCGCATCAAAGGGGGCATGCTTGAGGTTGCTTCGGTAACTGGCACTCGGCATTTTCCAAAATCGACCGATCCTGAAATATTAGGACAGGCAATGCCATATTGCCGCGAAAAGGCGAGTTGGGCTGCTCCTTACAAAATTACATATCGCTTGAAGTTGGGGGAACGTTGGCCCCTTCGCTATCACAACGGCACATTGATTGCGCGCGTCCCCGATCTTGATCCTTCGCTTCCAGTCGCATTCGACTCTGCGAAGCTGCGGAAAGGAGCCGAGGAAAGCTGTTGGTTCATCCCCAATCAAGGCACCGGCGATCGGGCGCTGAAGTCGATCAGCCCTGAATTGGAAAAGCTGGCCAAAAGTCAGAAAACGAAGAGCTTCGCTCGCGAAAGCGCGCGAAAGACCGTCACGGAATTTTTGCGCACCTGGGCGTTCAATCAGAACGCATACGGCGACCTTCCTCCCGATACGAAGATCAAGGTGATTTTCCCCGGAGAATAGGCGGCAGGCAGGATCACTCGCTGGGCAAACCAGTGCGGTGAAACTCTATCCGGCCTCCGCCTTTCTGATCGGCGTCACCTTGGCACCAGCCGCGCCGTCGCTGGCGCAATAGGTGGCCCAATCGTCCATCAGCCGCCGTCGCTTGTCGAACAGGTCGCCGCGCCGATAGGCCCGCTCAACCTTGTTTTCGATAGTGTGAGCCAGCGCCATTTCGGCAACCTCATGGGCATAGCCGGTGCATTCGGCTGCCCAATCGCGGAAACCGGAACGGAAGCCATGCACGGTTGCGTCAACCTTCATGCGGCGCATGAGCATCCCCATAGCCATGCCGGACAGCTTGCCGCCCTTCGCACCGGGGAACAGATATTCGCTGCCAAGCGGCTGGAGGTTTTCGAGGATGGCAACCGCGCGCGTGGACAGCGGCACGCGATGCTCTTTCGCGGCTTTCATGCGGTCGGCTGGGATCGTCCAGATTGCCTTGGTCAAATCGACCTCTGCCCAAGTCGCGCCAATCACTTCGCCAGAGCGCGCAGCCGTGAGGATCGTAAATTCCAGCGCCAGCGCCGCCACCGCCTCCCGCTTGTGCAGCGCGCGGACGAATGCCGGGATTTGCTCATAGGCAATGGCCTTGTGATGGCCGCGCGATAGTCGGGTGCGAGCGGGCAGGATTTGCGCAAGGTGTCCGCGCCAGCGCGCCGGATTTTCCCCTTGCCGATAGCCGCGCGCCTTGGCGCTATCGAGCACGGTTTCAATGCGCCCGCGAAGCCGCGCCGCCGTCTCAGCCTTGGCGCGCCAGATCGGTTCGATGATTTTGAGCACATGTGCGGTTTCAATCTCGGCAACCGGCAAATCCCCGATCACCGGATAGACATAGCTGTCGAGCGTGTTGCGCCATTGCTGGCGATGCTTGGGGTTGCGCCAGCTTTCCTCGTTCGCGGCGATATAGGCGGTTGCCACGTCCCTGAATGTGGTTGAGGCCACCTTGGCAGCTTGAGCCGCTGCAAGTGCCTGAGCGGCCTCCCTGTCCCGTTCCTCCAGCGGATCAATGCCCGCCTTCACCTTGAGGCGAAGCGCCGCCGCTTCGTCGCGCGCATCGGCAAGCGACATTCCGCCCTGTCCAGCCGCGCCAAGTCCAACGTCGCGTGACTTGCCGCTGAGCATGAAGCGATAGACCCATGAGCGCGCGCCGGTCGGCTTCACCAGCAAATGCAGCCCGCCACCATCGGCATGGCGTCCCGGCTTGGCATTCTTCACCGCAAGAGGAGTTAGCACGTTGTGCAGCTTCTTTGGCATTTCGGCTCCCTGTGAAGAATCGAACCTGCCAGTGCCCTGCCACCTTGGCGGAAATAGCAGCCGTTCCCATAATGGTTCCCCGATAATAGCGCGGTTTTATGGGAACGCAACGGGACACATACGGACGACTAATCTGCCAACGTTTGGGCGAAACCTCGATGTTATGTGGTTTTCTGGAACACGTCTGAACGAATCCGGTATATAGTTCGGGGGACACCCTGTCCGCCATCGCCGCACACGGCTAACGCGCGTCGTGAAATATGATGCCGATTGTGAAGCGCTCGCCCCCGCGAATTTCGCTGACGCCGTGGCGCATTTTGACGCGGTAGGTGCCGCGTGTTCCGGTTCGCGGTGCTTCGTTGACCGCGAACACGACCGCGTCACCCATCCGCAGCGGCACGACATGTGCGCGCGACTGCATTCTCGGGCGCTGTTCGGTCAGGACGAATTCGCCGCCGTCGAAATCGACTTCCGGCTCGGACAGCAGGACCGCCACCTGAAACGGAAAATGGAGGTCGCCGTAAAGATCCTGATGGAGGCAATTATAGTCGCCGGCGCGGTACCGTAGCAGCAGCGGCGTCGGCCGAACCTGACCCGACGCGTGGCAAAGGCGTGTGAAGGCGGACAGATCGGCTGGAAAGGAAGCGCTCGCTCCCAAACGCGCCGCCCATCGGTTCGCAAGCGGCGCCAGGCTTTCATACAGGCGCTGCCGCAACCGTTCGACGACAGCGGGCAAGGGATAAGCAAAGTAGCGATATTCGCCGCGGCCAAAACCATGACGCTGCATCGTCACCGTGCTGCGAAAGCGCTCGTCGGCGTCGAACATCGCGCAAAGATCGGCGCAATCGGAGGGGGTGAGCAGCTTCGGAAGCCGGTGCCACCCCTGCCCCTCCAGGTCGGCATCAAACTGCGGCGTCCGTATTTCCGGCTCGGCGGTCATTGGCATTCTTCCCCTTCGTCGTGCGGCGAGACGCGGCGAATAGCGGGACCGTGCGTCCGATCCGTTCCGTTTCTTGCGGCCAAAAGCCGGCGCGCGACTTTTTTCCAAGGTCGCGCGCGGCGCGCTCCGTCTTGTGTTCGGTTCCGGGCCATCGACCCGGGGGGACATCAAAAGAGGAACTTCATGCGCAAGACCCTGCTGGCATCGACCTGCCTGGCGACGATCATCGCCATGCCCGCATACGCCGAAACGAGCATCACCACCGCGACGACAACGCCGGTCAGCACCTCGACCGTCAAATCGGGCGCAGCCGACGATATCAAGATCGGCTCTGCAGGCTCGATCAAGCCGACGAGCAGCACGGCGGTCACGATCGACAGCAACAACAAGGTCACGAACGACGGCACGATCCAGATCACCAATTCGGACAGCGCGCGCGGCATTTTTGCCAATGCGGGCGTGACCGGCACGATCACCAATTCGGCGACCGGCAAGATCATCATCGACGAAAGCTATACCCCCACCGACATCGACAATGACGGCGATCTCGACGGGCCCTTTGCGGTCGGATCGAACCGCGTCGGCATCGCAACCGGCGGCGCCTTTACCGGCAATATCGTCAACAGCGGCGAAGTGACGGTCGAGGGCAATGATTCGGCGGGCATCCGGCTTGGCGGACCGCTCACCGGCAATTTCACGACCGACGGCAAGGTATCGGTCATCGGCGACCGCGCACTCGGCGTCGGACTGCAGGATGTCACCGGCAATGTCCGCCTCGCCGGCACGATTGCCGCGCAGGGCGTGGATGCAGTCGCCGCGCGGCTTTCGGGCAACATCAACGGCGCGCTTGTCGTGCAGGGCACGCTCACCGCCACCGGCTATCGCTACACGGCGGCGCCATCCGACCCGGCGAAGCTCGACGCCGACGATCTGCTGATCGGCGGCCCGGCGCTGTCGATCGAAGGCGATGTCAGCGGCGGCATCGTCCTGGCTGTCCCGCCCAAGGACACGAACGCTGCCGACAAGGATGAGGACAAGGACGGCATCGACGACGACAAGGAAGGATCGGCGGTCGTCCGCTCCTTCGGTTCGGCCCCCGCGATGCGGATCGGCTCGGCGGACCGCGACATCGCGATCGGTGCCGTTGCCGGAACGGGAACCGGCTTCGGCCTGATCATCGACGGTTCGGTGCAGGGAAACGGCCTTTATGCGGGCAAGGACGCGACGGCGATCCAACTCGGCGGCATGGGGCATAATGTTACCATCGCCGGCGGCGTGGGTATCAGCGGCAGCGTTCAAGCCACGTCGAAGGATGCGTCGGCAACCGCGATCCGCGCCGGTGCGGGAACGATCACGCCGGAAATCCGCAACGCGGGCAAGATCGAGGCGACGGGCGGCAGCAGCGCGACCTCGTCGATCACCGGCATCCTGGTGGAAGCGGGCGCCGACGTGGCGCTGATCCGTAACAGCGGGTCGATCTCGGCCAAGGCCGGCGGCGATGCCGCGACCGCGCGCGCGATCGTCGATCTGTCGGGCAATGTCGACATGGTCGAGAACAGCGGCGCGATCAGCGCCAGCGGCGCGCTCGCGTCGTCGGATCGCAATGTCGCGATCGACCTGTCGGCCAACGGCGGCGGTGCGACCGTCAAGCAGACGGCGGTTGCATCGGGTGTCACCGCGCCGTCGATTACGGGCGACGTCCGCTTCGGTACCGGCAACGATATCTTCGACATCGCCGACGGTTCGGTGAAGGGGAACAGCTATTTCGGCGCCGGCGACAACCGCCTCGCGCTGTCTGGCGACGCCACCTATGCCGGCAATGCGCGCTTCGGCAGCGGCAATGACACGATGGCGCTGACGGGAACGTCGGTGTTTACCGGCAATGCCGACTTCGGCGGCGGCACGGACATCTTGTCGATCGGCGGCACCGCCCGCTTTGCGGGGCAACTCGCCAATGCGCAGGGTCTTGCGGTGTCGGTCGACGGCGGCACCTTCGACATTGCCAGCGCGGCCACCATCTCGTCGCTCGCGGTGACCAACAAGGGCATCGTCGCGGTCACGCTCGACAGCGGCAGCACCGGCACGGCGTTGCAGGTGACCGGCACGGCCAGCTTTGCCGCCGATTCCAAGCTGGCGCTGAAGCTGTCGAGCATCGAGGATGCCGAGGGTGACCACGTCGTCCTGACGGCAGGAACGCTGACCGGCGCGGACAATCTGACGGCCACATCGACGCTCGTGCCCTTCCTCTACAAGGGCACGCTGACCTCGACGGCGAACGAGCTGCGCGTCAACATCGCGCGAAAGAGCACGAGCGAGCTTGGCCTCAACCGGTCGCAGGCGTCGGCGTTCAACGCGGTCGTCGATGCGCTTTCGGCCGACCAGGTGGTCGAAGGCGTCTTCCTCGACATCGTCGATGGCGACCAGTTCCGCAATCAGCTCAACCAGATGCTGCCCGAACATGAAGGCGGCGTCTTCGAAACCGTCACCTCGGGCTCGCGCGCGCTCGCACGCTATCTGCAAGACCCCAACGCGCCGTTCCAGGACGAGGGCAAATGGGGCTATTGGGTCAACCAGGCCGTATGGGGCACGTCGAAGAGCATCGGCGATACCGCGGGTTATGATGTCAGCGGCTGGGGCATTTCGCTCGGCGCCGAGATCAAGAGCGGCATCGGCAATTTCGGTGCGTCGGCGGCCTTCCTCAGCGGTAAGGACGGCAACAGCAGCAACGACAGCGAGGTCACCTCGACCCAGTGGGAAGGCGCGCTCTACTGGCGCCTGAATTCGAACGACTGGCTGGCCCATGCGCGCGTTTCCGGCGCTCCGATCCGGCTCAAGGGCACACGCGTGTTCAGCGCCGAAGCCGGTGCCGAGGATATTCGCGAAACGATGCGCGGCAAATGGGATGCGACGCTGTGGTCGGCATCGGGCTCGATCGCGCGCGACGCGCAGCTTGGCGGGATCAGCTTCCGGCCCACGCTCGCGGTGGATTATTTCAAGCTCAAGGAAGACGGCTATGCCGAAACCGGCGGCGGTGACGCGCTCGATCTGACCGTCGCCGGCCGCAGCAGCGACGAATTGTCGGTCAGCGGCACCGTCGCGCTTGGGCTCGAGTTCGGGGGCGCCGACGAATATGACGGCTGGACACGCTTCGAAATCGAAGGTGGCCGCCGCCAGATCGTCAGCGGGTCGCTGGGTGCGACGGTCGCGTCGTTCAAGGACGGCACGCCGTTTACCCTGGTCCCCGATGATCGCACGAGCGGCTGGGTCGGCCGCATCCGCGGCATCGTCGGCAATTCGGCCTTTCAGGCCGGCGCCGAAGTGTCCGCGGAAGAACAGCAAAGCCATATCGGCTGGGCGTTCCGTGCAAGCCTGCGCGTCGGCCTCTAAGCCCCCCATCGGGGCCGGTCGCAGCCGCAAGGGGGAGGCACTCCCTACCCCCGCCTCCCCCTTGCAAAGGCCGACAGAATGACAACCCCCGGAACCATGCCGATGCGCGCGTTCGCACTGGTACCGGTGCGTGGCCGCGCTCGACCGCGGTTGCAAGCCTCCTCGCTGCCGCTATATGGCGGCATCAGCGGGGGGGCGTATGGTGCCGGTCGGGCGGGCCGGGATCGAAAAGGAATGGCGTTCCGAAACAAGTTCAGAATGACCGAGGCAAATGACCGATCCGACGCGGCCCACGGCATCGAGGGCGTCCTGCTCGCCAACCGCGACCGGATCATCCGGTTTCTGACGGTTCGCGGCGCGGGCGATGCTGCCGAAGATCTGTTTCAGGATTTGTGGATGCGCCTGACCGAACGCCACAGCGGCCCTGTAGCCGACCCGCTCTCTTATGTCATGCGCGCGGCCAATAATCTGATGCTTGACCGCTATCGTTCGGTGCGTCAGAGCCAGTTGCGTGACAAGGCGTGGGGCGAAGCGAGCGCGGCGCAGAAACCCGGCGCCGAGGCGGTGCTTATCTCGCGCGAGCAATTGGCAATGACCGAGCGCGCCATCGCTGGGACCGGCGATCGCCCGGCACAGGTCTTTCGTCGATTCCGCTTCGACGGGGTATTGCAACGCGATATCGCCGCCGAAATGGGCATCAGCATAAGTACGGTGGAGGCCGATCTCCGCAAGGTCTACGCCGCGCTCGCTGCCGTCAGGAGGCAATTCGATGCCGGCTGACCATGTGACCGCGAGCGAAGCCCAGGCGATCGACTGGATCGTCCGCCAACGTGCGCCCGACTTTGCCGATTGGGACGGCTTTGCCGACTGGCTTGCCGAGGACCCAGGACATGCCGAAATCTACGACGCGTTGGCGAGCCTCGACCTCGATCTCGATGCGTTGCCCCCCGCTGCGCCGTCGGTATCCCCGGCGAATGATCCGGCTGAACTCGATCGGGGCATGCCGCGTCGCTGGTGGCTTGGCGGAGCGGTCGCCGCGGCGATCGTCGGGGTCGTCGCCCTCCCCTCGCTCGACCTGTCGGGCGGCCGGAACGTGATCCAGACCGCCGCGGGTGAGCATCGCACGATCACCCTTGCCGACGGCTCGCGGATCGAGATCAACGGCGGCTCGACCCTGCGGCTCGACAAGGACCATCCGCGCTTTGCCCGGCTGGAAAGCGGCGAAGCGATGTTCCATGTCGTGCACCGCACCGACAGCCCTTTCGTCGTCGAAACGGGCGGAACGCAGATCATCGATCTCGGGACGGCCTTCAATGTGGTGCGCGCCGGCAATCGGACCGCGGTCGCGGTTTCGGAGGGCGTCGTGCTCTATTCCCCCGATCGCAGCAAGCTGCGCCTGGTGGCTGGGCAAGCGATCGACGCGCGCGACGGCGATACGCAGCCGCCACGCATACGGCGCGTCGGTACGGCCACGGTCGGTGGATGGCGGAGCGGCCTGCTGGTCTATGACGGCGCGGCGCTTCAGACCGTCGCCGACGATCTGAAGCGGACGGCTGGGATATCCGTGCAGATCGATCCCTCGGCGTCGCGCTTGTCGTTCCGCGGTACCCTCGTCGTCGACAAGGCGAGCGATCGCACCGTGGCCGACCTTGCGGCGCTGTCGGGCGCCAAAGCCGAGCGGCGCGGCGATGGCTGGGTGGTCAGCCGCTGACGATGCACGCGCGCCTGTCTCTTGCGCTGGGACTCGCGACTATCATCCTGCCCGCGCAGGCGATGGCGGCTGAAGAACGCGCGTTCGACGTGCCGCGCGCCAGTCTTTCGACCTCGCTTCCGTTGCTCAGCCGTCAGGGCGGTGTCAGCATCAGCGTCAGCGACCCGGCGCTGTGGCGGACGCGGATGCGCCCGGTGCGCGGGCGGATGTCGGTCGACGAAGCGATCCGGCAGATGCTCGACGGCACCGGCGTGCGCGCAGTGCGGGTCAGCGCCACAAGCTGGCGAATCGAGAAGCAGGTCGCCCCGCGCTCCGTACGTCGCCCGCCCCCGCCTGCGGTGCCTGCGGCAGCGCCGCCGCCCGAAGCGCCGCCGTATGAATTCATCGTGACCGCGACAAAGGCCGACCTGCCCTATTCCAGTTTTGCGGGCGTCGTCACCCGGATGGATGGCGACGATCTGGCATTCGGCGGCGAGCGCGGTACGGAATCCATCCTGTCGCGAATGGCCACCGTGTCGTCGACCCATTTGGGCTCGGGCCGCAACAAGCTGTTCATCCGCGGAATCGCCGATTCCAGCTTCACGGGGCCGACACAGGCAACCGTCGGGCAATATTTCGGCGACATTCGGCTGAGCTACAACGCCCCCGACCCCGACCTGCGCCTCTATGACATCGACAGCGTCGAGGTGCTCGAAGGGCCGCAAGGCACCCTCTACGGCGCGGGATCGCTTGGCGGCATCATCCGCGTCGTGCCGCGCGCACCCGACGCGCGAGAGGCGAGCGTACAGGCGATCGCCGGTCTGACCGCAACCCAGCATGGCGAACCGGGCGGCGACATCGGCGCCATCGCCAATGTCCCGATCGGCGACAGCGGCAGCGCACTGCGCCTTGTCGGCTATATGATCACCGATGGCGGCTATATCGACAATTCGCTGCTCGGCCAGAATGACGTCAATCGCGTCACGGTGCGCGGCGGCCGCGGGACATTGCGCCTTGTCCCGGCGGCCGACTGGACCGTCGATATCGGCGGCGTCTATCAATCGACGACCGCCGACGATGCCCAGTATGCCGACAAGGATGCACCGCCGCTGACGCGCAATTCGCTCGTCGAGCAGAATGCGCGCGGCCGTTACGGGATGGGCACGCTCGTCGTTACGCGCGACTGGGACAATCTGCGCCTGCAATCCTCGAACGCCTATATCGATCACCGGCTTTACGAGCGCTTCGACGCCACCCCCGCGGGCGGCGACCCGCGCGTTCTGGACCAGTTCAACGATACGCGCATGTGGGCGAGCGAGACGCGATTGTCGCGCCCCTATAGCGATGGTTGGGGTTGGGTGGTCGGCGCGAGCATCGTCGACAATGAAACGCAGCAGCGCCGCGAATTCGGCGGCATCCAGATGCGGTCGGCACTGACCGGCGTCACCAACCGCGTTACCGAATATACCGGCTATGGCGAGCTGACGGCCGAACTTTTGCCCGATGTGATTGCTACGGCGGGGCTGCGTTACTCGCACGCACGCTTGGGCGGAAGCGGCGAAGACGTCGCCCTCGCTCTGGCGCTCGCAGCGTCGGGCAAGGCGATCACCGCGCATCGCAACGAAAGCGACCTTCTTCCTTCCTTCGCCATTCTCGCGCGGCCGCTATCGAACCTGACGCTTTATGCGCGGTATCAGGAGGGGTTTCGGCCCGGCGGCCTTGCCGTCGACGGCAATTTCGTCCGCCGTTATCGCAACGACCGGGTTCATACGTGGGAAGGCGGCATAAGGCTCGGCGAGCGCGGCCGCACCCCGTTCGATGCCAATATTTCGGTATCGCACACGCGCTGGTTCAACATTCAGGCCGACTTCATCGACGGCAACGGCTTTCCGACGACCGCCAACATCGGCGATGGGCGTATCACCAGCATCTCGGGTTCGCTCGCCGTCCGCGTGACGCCCACTCTCTCCTTCGATCTGGGCGCGGTCTATAACCATAGCCGCGTCGATGATCTGGCTCCCCAAATCGCGCTGGTTGCCGATTTTGCGCCGGGCCGGCTGGGGCGGATCCCCAATGTCGCAAGCCATGCGGTGCGCGGAGCGATCACCTATGCGGCGCCCGTCGGCGACGACGAGGAAATCCGGATCAACGGCTGGGCCAACTATATCGGACCGTCGCGGCTCGGGATCGGGCCGGTGCTTGGCGAGGGCCAGGGCGATTATGTCGATACCGGCCTTGCGATGCGGCTCGGCAACGGGCGGCGCGGCCTGTCGGTGACGCTGACCAATCTGCTCGATTTAAAAGGGAATCGGTTCGCGCTCGGAACGCCCTTCGTCGAGGGGAGCCCCGGCTATCTGACGCCGCTGCGGCCGCGGACGCTGCGGGTCGCCGTCGACATCGCTTATTGAGCGCGATGCCGACGGCACACCCTCATTCGGCGAGGGTCAGTTGCTCGAACCTGTCGAGGTGATAGTCAGCGCTGCCGAACTGCCCCTCGATCATCGTCGCACGCTTGAAATAATGGCCGATCGCCAGTTCCTGCGTGATGCCGATGCCGCCGTGCGTCTGGATCGCATTCTGGCCGACGAATTTCGCGCCGCGGCTCACCTTCGACTTGCACGCAGAAACAGCCGCCTTGCGCGCATCGGCCGCGAGGTCGAGCTTCAGCGTGCCCATGATCGTCATCGACCGCGCCTGTTCGACTTCCATGAACATGTCTACCATGCGGTGCTGCAGCACCTGGAACTTGGCGATCGGAACGCCGAACTGCTTGCGTTGCTGGGTATATTCCAGCGTGCCTTCGTGCAGCTTCTGCATCACGCCGGTCGCCTCGGCACAGACCGCGACGGTCGCTTCATCGACGATCTGTTCGATCAGCGGCAGCGCGGCGCCTTCGCCGCCGAGCAGCGCATCGCCCGGGACCGCGACATTTTCGAAATAGATTTCCGATGCGCGGTTGCCATCGACGGTGGGATAATCGCGGCGCACGATGCCGGGAAGATTGGCGTCGATCAGGAACAGCGACACGCCATCCTGGTCGCGCTGGCCGCCGCCGGTCCGCGCCGTGACGAGCAGATGGGTCGCCCAAGGTGCGGCATAGACGACGCCCTTGTGACCGTTCAGGACATAGCCCGCTCCATCCTTCTTCGCAGTCGTGCGTAGATTGGCGAGATCATAGCGCCCCTGCGGTTCGGCGTATGCAAAGGCAACGATGGCGTTGCCGCCGATGATTTCGGGGATCATCGCATCGGCCTGCGCGCCGCCAACGGCCTTCAACGCGCCGCCCGCGATCACGACGGTCGGCAGATAGGGCTCGATCCCGATGACCTTGCCCAGTTCCTCCATGACGATCGCATTTTCCAGCGCCCCGCCGCCAAGGCCGCCCTGTTCTTCCGAAAAGGCAGCGCCAAGCATTCCGAGTTCCTGCGCCAGCGCCGTCCAGATCGCCGGATCGCGCCCGCTGTCCGAATTGATGAACTTCTGACGCGTCTCGAAATCATAGGTGTCCGAGAGGAAGCGCGACAGCGTGTCGCGGATCATGTCCTGCGTTTCGGTATAGGTGAAATCCATTGTCGTTATCCTCGATTTCATCGTCATCCCGGCGAAAGCCGGAATCTCACCGCCGCATCATGGCAACAGGTCGAGATCCCGGCCTCCACCGGGATGACGTTGATTATGTGATCAGAGTCCCAGAACCATCTTCGCGATGATGTTGCGCTGGATCTCGTTCGACCCGCCATAGATCGTGGTCTTGCGCATGTTGAAATAGGTCGGCGCGGCGCGGTGTGCATAGTCGGGACCGATCGGGTGCTCGTTATCGCCTTCCCCGAAGCCGCGGAAATAGGGCGCCCCGTAATGGCCGACCGCTTCCAGCGTCAGTTCGGTGAGCCGCTGCTGGATTTCGGACCCCTTGATCTTGAGCAGGCTCGATTCCGGTCCCGGTCCCTTGCCGGCATTGGCGCCGGCCAGACTGCGCAGTTCGGTGAATTCAAGCGCGGTCAGGTCGATCTCCAGTTCCGCGACCTTGCGCTTGAAGAAGGGGTTCTGAAGCAGCGCCTTGTCGCCGTCGAGTTCGGTGCGCGCGATCGCCTTGACGCGTTCGACGCCGCGCTTCGACGAGGCGACACCGGCGATGCCCGTGCGTTCGTGCGCGAGGAGGAATTTGGCGCAGGTCCAGCCTTTGTTCTCCTCATAGACGCGCTGCTCGACCGGCACGCGCACGTCTTCGAGGAAGACTTCGTTGACCTCATGCTCGCCGCCGAGCGTGATGATCGGACGCACGGTGATGCCGGGCGACTTCATGTCGATCAGCAGGAAGGAAATGCCCTCCTGCTGCTTGGCGTCCTTGTCGGTGCGAACTAGGAAAAAGCCCCAGTCGGCATGCTGCGCCATCGTCGTCCAGGTCTTCTGGCCGTTGACGACATATTCATCGCCGTCCCGCACCGCGACGGTACGCAGCGAGGCAAGGTCCGATCCCGAACCGGGCTCCGAATAGCCCTGGCACCACCAATCCTCGCCCGACAGGATGCGCGGCAGGAAGCGCGCTTTCTGTTCGGGGGTTCCGAAGGTGTAGATGACCGGGCCGACCATCGACAGGCCGAATGGCATCAGGCGGATACAATCGGCGCGCGCGGTTTCTTCCGAAAAGATGAAACGCTGCGTCGGGGTCCAGCCGGTGCCGCCATATTCGACCGGCCAGGCCGGCGCGACCCAGCCCTTTTTGTAGAGAATCTTGTGCCACGCAAGGAAGTCTTCCTTGGTCAGTTCATCCCCTTCGTCCTGCTTGCCGCGCAGCTCGGCGGGGTAATTTTCGGCGATGAAGTCGCGCACTTCCTTCTGGAAAGCGAGATCTTCGGGGCTGAACTCCATGTCCATTTTCTGATTCTCCCTTGGGCTATGGCGCCCTTATAGAAAGCGCTCACGTTTACGTAAAGGTAAGTTGCGCGACGAAACGCAGTCGTCCGGAGACTGCGCCGAACATCGGCCCTTGTCCAGACGCCCGCGTCGTCGCATGAAAGGAGCGGACCAAGGGGCGGGAGAGGAAAATGCGGAAATCTTTGCGGCTGCTCGTCGCGCTTGCGGTGCTGATCGCGCTGTGCGGCGGCGCGGCAATGCTGTTCCAGCAACAGATCGGCATGTGGGTGTTCAAGCGCGGCGTCGAGCGCGGCGTCGGCCGCGACCATCTCGCCGGTCTGCCCGACGGTCTGCATGTGGCGCTGTGCGGCACCGGATCGCCGCTCCCCAACCGCGATCGTGCTGGCGCCTGTACGGTGGTGATTGCCGGCAAGGCGATGTTCGTTGTCGATGCCGGCGAAGGCGGCGCGCGCAACATCTCGCTGATGGGGCTGCCCAATGGCCAGATCAAGGCGCTGTTCCTGACCCATTATCATTCGGATCATATCGACGGCATGGGTCCGATGATGCTGCTGCGCTGGACGGGCAGCGGCAACAAGGCGCCCCTGCCCGTCTACGGCCCGACGGGACTCGATCAGGTGATCGGCGGCTTCGACGCGGCCTATGCGCTCGACAATGGCTATCGCACAGCGCACCACGGGCCGGTCGTGACCCCGCCCGCCGCGGCGGGTGCGACGGCCCTCCCCTTCGCGACGCCCACCGAACCGGTCGTCGTTTATGAAGCGGACGGCCTCCGCGTGACCGCCTTCCCGGTCGATCATCGCCCGGTGCAACCCGCGGTCGGCTATCGCTTCGATTACAAGGGGCGCAGCGTCGTGCTGAGCGGCGATACGGCGCCATCGAAAATGGTAGAACGGGTTGCCAAGGGCGTCGATCTTCTGGTGCACGAAGCGCTGCAACCCGAAATGGTCAAACTGATCGCTGCGCAGCTCAAGGCGTCGGGCCGACCGCAGACCGGGCAGATCATGGACGACATCCTCGATTATCACGCCAGCCCCGCGCAAGCGGCGGACAGTGCGAAGGTCGCCGGGGTGCGAATGCTCGTCCTCAGCCACATCGTCCCGCCCTATCCGTCGCGCTACCTTGACGCCGCGTTTCTAGGTGATGCGAAGCGGCGCTATCCGGGGCCGATCGTCGTCGGCGAAGATGGCGACTTTTACTCGCTTCCCGCGGGCAGCACCGCGATCACGCGGGGGAACTGGTTCTAGCAAATCGGGGACGGGAGTCGGAATGGCGGAGAGCGACCGGTTGCGGACGATGCCAGATGGCCGCGCCTATCGCCTCCGCTGGTGATACATCACGATAACCAATTGTAGCTTGCCGTCATCTGTCCAGCCGTATCGATCTACCATGTTCTGCGGCTGCGGGAGCTCGTTAAGAAAGTGGGCCACAACTTCAAAAGAGCATTCCGGCGCGGCGATGTAATAGTCGCACCGCACATTATTCACAGACACTAAAACGGGCTTCTGCGACGGGAAAATCGATCGCATTGACCTTGCCGATCGACAAGGTTGCGGGGGCCGTCTTGATCCCCAGTGTTACCGCGTCGCTGCCGTGGTGGCAGTCGATGTCCGAAATGCGCGCTTCGGCCGATCCCAATTCGGTATAGACCGGGATATCGATTGCGGCGAGCGGCGTGTTGACGCTCGCCGCCAGCTTGAGCCTGACCTGCGCAGTGCGCACGATGACGTCCTGCTTTTCGGTCACCGCGATCAGCGGCGAGTTGGCCGGCGGCTCGCCGATCATCAACGCCACATCGATCCCCGAACCCCCGGGAATGGTGACGCCGGTCGCAAGATCGAGCTGGCGATTGGCGTTGGCGAGCAACAGCATCGTTCGCACCATGCTGAGCGCGTTGACCTTCACCGGATTGGCTGGGTCGATCCGGATGCTCGATGCGCGCGGGCCGAGGTCGATTGCGCGCGACGGCAGGAGGCTACGCGGCAGTGCCGCATCGGCGAGCGTGCCGATCGCTTTTGCCGCCTGCCCGTCGCTTGCCTTGGCGAGCGCGCCCAGCACTTGTGGTAAGGTCGCCTGGGTATCGAGCGTCTGGCCAAAGGTCAGCACGTCGGCATCGAGTTCGGTGCGCAGCGCGTCGGAAAAAGCGAGCAGATCGATGTCGGCATCGGCCAGCGCCTTATAGTCCATTAGGTTCAGATTGACCTGACTCCCCGTGAGCGCCGACAGCAGCGCATTGCGCAGACCGCCGTGCACCGCGGCGACGCGCGAGCCGAGCGAGAACGCGGCATAGCCCTGCCGCGCGGCGGTGGCGCTGGCATATATGACGCTATGGTCGCGTCCGGTCAGAAAGCGCCCGAAGAACAGCGGACGCTCGCGGGTGAGCACGACATGGATTGCGTTGGGAGTGTAGCCGCCGCGGGCGAAGCGCTGTTCGGCGGCTATGCCGGGATCGGCGGTATAGGTTCCGGCTTGGAAGGCCGATATGGTGATCGCGCAATTGCAGTTGGCGGCGATGATCCGGTCGGCCGCCGCCCGTTCGTTGCCGGGGCGTCCCGCCGCCGCCAGCGCGGCGGCATCGGCGATGCCCTGAAGCTTGCGGCGGTCGAGATAGAGCGATCCGAAGTCGACCGCCAGCGCCGCCGAGCCGATCAGCATCGTCATCGCCAGCGCCGATGCGATGCTGATCCCGCCGCGCGTATCGCGCGCCAGCTTTGCGAGGATGCGCCGGCGCATCGTCAATCAGCCGGCAGTTCGAAGGTCGCGCGGGCGCTGATCACATGGCCGGGCGCCGGAACGAAGGAGGAGCGGAGGAAATGGTCGGCGGGAACGGTGTAGGTCAACGCGACGGTCACCGCCTCGCTTGTCTCACTGACCGCTATCGTGCGGTTGGCGGGGCTGTAATCGCCGATGCTCGCCATGCTGCGATCAACCGCGCGGATCGCCACCGCCCGGCGATCGGCGGCGTCGAGGCCGACAATCGCGGCGCGCGCGCCATCGTTCGCAGCTTGCTGCACATTATGTGCGAGGAGGAAATATTGCCCGTAGATCAGGATGCCGATGAGCAGCGTCAGAAACAGCGGCAGCACCAGCGCCATTTCGACGATCGCCGCCGCCCGCTCGTTGCGGGCCAGACGCAGAACCTCGCGAATGACCGTCGGGCGGCGGGCGATGTTTTGGGGGGGTATGGACCTGTCATGCGGCCAACATGACCGCTGCGCGTCAAGCATCGCTCAAAGGCGGCGTGTGGGAATTTTGCGCAATTTACCGAATATGGGCGCAGCGGTCGGCGGCGAAATGCACGGCACGCGGGCAGAAGTTAACGATCCCCCGCGCGCCCCGCATGCAAAATGCGCAAAATTATCCGTTCGCTGCCTGCAGCTTGTCCTCAGTGCGGAGGTTGAAATCCGACGCATCGTGGCGTTCGCGCAGCTGGGACGCGGGGTCGCCCATCACCCGATTGACCATGCGCCCGCGCTTGACGGCAGGGCGCGCCGCAAGCTGATCGGTCCAGCGCTGGACATTCTTGTAGTCCTGCACCTGCAGGAACTCGCCGGCGTCATAGATCAACCCCTTGGCAAGCGCGCCGTACCAGGGCCAGATCGCCATATCGGCAATGCTGTAATCGCTGCCGGCGATATATTCATTGTCGGCCAGACGGCGGTCGAGCACATCCATCTGGCGCTTCACTTCCATCGCATAGCGGTTGATCGGATATTCCTGCTTGAAGGGCGCATAGGCATAGAAGTGGCCGAAGCCGCCGCCGAGAAAGGGCGCGCTTCCCATCTGCCACATCAGCCAGGACAGCGTTTCGGCGCGCTGCGCGGGATCGGTCGGCAGGAAAGCTCCGAACTTTTCGGCGAGATGGATCAGGATCGCGCCCGATTCGAACACCCGGATCGGCGTGTCGCCGCTGCGATCGACGAGCGCCGGGATCTTGCTGTTCGGATTGGCGTCGACGAAACCGCTCGAAAACTGGTCGCCCTCGCCGATGTTGATCAGCCACGCATCATATTCGGCGCCCGAATGACCCGCCGCAAGCAATTCCTCCAGCATGACGGTCACCTTCACCCCATTGGGCGTACCCAGCGAATAGAGCTGGAGCGGATGCTTGCCGACTGGCAAATCCTTGTCGTGGGTTGGGCCAGCGATCGGGCGGTTGATGTTGGCGAAACGTCCGCCGCTTTCCTTGTCCCAGCTCCACACTTTCGGCGGCACATAGTCATTCTGGTCGGCCATCGGACACTCCTGCGCTAGATTTCGGTTGTGGTTCGCAACTTAGGAAGGCGATGTTACCCCGTCCACCGCAAGGCGGATCAAATAATCCTTTGCGCGCGCAAAGCGGAAATGCTGGCGGCATCATAACCAAGCTCCGCAAGGATCGCGTCGCTATGTTCGCCCGCCTGCGGTGCGCGCTGCGCTGTGACCTTTGCCGCATCCGACAACCCGATCGGCGCGCGAATTACCGGCGCCGGCGCGGGAGAGCCGGGATAGGCAAGCGGCTCGATCAGGCCCATCGCGGCCACCTGCGGGTGCGCCAGCGCTTCGCCGGGCTTCAGGATCGGCGCGGCAGGAACGCGCGCGGCGCCAAGCTCGGCAATCGCCGCGTCGGTGCTGCGTTCGATGCACCAGCTCTGCATGATCGCGCTTAGTTCGGCACCATTATCGCCGCGGTCGATGTCGCTTGCGTATCGCGGATCGTCGACCAGTTCGGGGCGCCCGACCAGCGCCGCCCAGCGCGCGAAGATCGCGCCGCCGACGATCTGGGTAACAATCCAGCCGTCGCGGGTGCGAAACAGATCGGTGGGCGCCGAGCTGAAACTGCGATTTCCCATCGGCTGACGTTCGATCCCGTTGATCGCATGATCGATCGTCAACGCGTTCGAAAAGGCCAGCGCGGTGCCGAGAAGCGAACCCGAAACGCACTGCCCCCGCCCCGTCCGCTCGCGTTCACGCAGCGCCACCATGACCCCGAAGGCGCAGTGGAGCGCAGTGCCGAAATCGACGTAATTGACCTGCGCGCGATAGGGCTGGTCGGGCGTGCCGTTCAGGTGAATCGTCCCCGACATTGCCTGACCCACCGCGTCGAAGCCCACGCTCCCCGAAAGCGGCCCCTCGCTGCCGAAGGCCGACGCGGTTGCAAGAATGATGCGGGGATTGATCGCCGACAGGCTTTCATAATCCAGTCCAAGCTTGCTCAGCACATCGTGCGGCAGGTTGGCGATCACGACATCGGCGCCGGCGACCAATTTGCGTACGATCTCGCGGCCCTCGGGCGTTCCGGGCTTCAGGCTCAGGCTCCGCTTGCCGCGCGCCATCTGCATGAACATCGCGCCCGATCCATCCTCGGCGACGGGCACGGTAAAACGGTCATCATTGCCGCCGGGCGCCTCGATCCGGATGACATCGGCGCCATAATCGGCGAGCAAGGCGGCACAATAGGGGCCCGCAATATAGCGCCCGAAATCGAGCACGCGTATTCCCGTCAGCGGCACAAATCTCTCCCAGTCCTTTATTGCTACCTATCGCGCTAGCAGCCGTCCGTCGACGCCGCCAGCGGCTTCGTCGAAAGCGGCGGCTTGCGCTTTGCGGGGAGCGCCATATGCTCACAGCATAATTACAACAGGGGATAATTTCATGGCGCGCATTGCACTCGCCCTGGCCGCGACTCTGGCCTGTTCGACATCGGTTTTCGCTCAACAAGCAGCCACGCCTGCGGCCGACGCAAAGCCCGAAAAATGGGACGTCAACGCGCCGCCCGGAATGGTAACGCACAAAGTGCCGATCGCGGTCGACGAAGGCAGCTGGATGAACATCGATGTCGCGCCGGATGGCAAGACGATCGCCTTTGACCTCCTCGGCGATATCTACACCATGCCCATCGCGGGCGGCACGCCCACCCGTATCGCCGAAGGGCTCGCTTATGAGCATCAGCCGCGGTTCTCGCCCGATGGCAAGCGCATCGCCTTCGTCTCCGACCGCGGCGGCGGCGACAATATCTGGATCATGAACCGTGACGGCAGCGACAAGCGCCAGCTGTCGAAGGAAGAATTCCGCCTGCTCAACCAGCCGAGCTGGAGTCCCGACGGTGAGTTCATCGTCGCCAAGAAGCATTTCACCACCGGGCGCTCGCTCGGCACCGGCGAAGTCTGGCTCTATCATGTGTCGGGCGGGGCAGGCGTTCCGCTGGTCAAGCGCCCGAACGAGCGGCATCAGAAAGAGCTGGGCGAACCGATTTTTGCGCCCGACGGCAAGCATGTCTATTACACGCGCAACGTCACGCCGGGGCCGATTTTCGAATATGCGCAGGACAGCAACACCGACCTGTTCCATATCGAACGCTATAATCTCGACACGGGAGAGGTCGACACCGCCGCATCGGGCGATGGCGGCGCGGTGCGCCCCACCCCCTCGCCCGACGGAAAGAAGCTCGCCTTCGTCCGCCGCGAGGGCGCGCAGTCGAAACTCTACGTCAAGGATCTGACCTCGGGCGCCGAGAAGAAGGTCTATGACGCGCTCGATCAGGATGTGCAGGAAACCTGGGCGGTCACCGGCGTCTACCCGAATATGGCGTGGACGCCCGATAGCGGAGAAATTCTGTTCTGGGCCGGCGGAAAGCTGCGCCGCGTGGCCCCCGGAGGTGGCGATGCGCGGATCATTCCCTTCCAGATCGACGATGACCGCGTGATCATCGATGCGACGCATCCCGTGGTCAAGGTCGCACCCGACAGCTTCCAGACCCAGATGCCGCGCTGGGCCGAAGTCTCGCCCGACGGCAAGCAGGTGGTTTTCGAGACGCTCGGCAAGCTTTGGGTCAAGCCCGCGACGGGCGGCACCGCGCGCCGGTTGACCGCGGACAAAAGCGCCGCGTTCGAACTCTGGCCGAGTTGGTCGTCCGACGGCAAGCAGATCGTCTTCGTGCGCTGGACCGACGCCGGTCTTGGCGAAATCCATACCATCGCTGCAGGCGGCGGCGCGTCGCGCAAGGTGACGAGCGTCCCCGGCCACTATGCCGCACCGCGCTATTCCCCGGATGGTAAGCTGATCGCATTCGAGCGCCGTTCGGGCGGCGGCTTGACGTCACAGCGCTGGGGCGACGACCCCGGCATCTACAGCGTCGCAGCGACCGGGGGCGCCCCCGTCCGGATCACCGACAGTGGCGCCAAGCCGCAGTTCGGCACCGATAGCGACCGGATCTTCATGGTCGCGTCGGGCGACGGCAAGAACCAGCTGGTCAGCACTGACCTCAACGGTCAGGACAAGCGCGTTCATGCCAGCGGCGACCTGGTCAGCGATTATGAAATTTCGCCCGACGGCCGCACCCTCGCCTTCCGCGAGAATCATGATGCCTATGTCACCCCGCTGATGCCCGGCGGTCAGGACGTATCGCTTTCGACCAAGAGCGGCGCCCTGCCCGTCACGCGGATCAGCGGCAGCGGCGCCGACTATATGCATTGGTCGGACGGCGGCCGGCGTCTCCACTGGACGCGCGGTGCAACGCTGTTCAGCGCCGACCTGGGCGCAATGTTCGCTGACGCTCCCGGCGACGACCGCGCGGTGAAATTCACGCCGCCCACCGAAGGCGTTTCGCTTTCGATGACCCAGGCTGCAGCGAAGCACAAAGGCGTCGTGGTGATCACCGGCGCCAAAATCGTGACGATGGCGACCAAGGACGGCGGCATCATCGACAATGGCGCGATCGTCATCGACGGCGACCGCATCGTTTCCGTAGGGCCCGCGGGCGCCGTGACCGTTCCGGCAGGCGCGGTGACGGTCGATGCGACGAGCAAAACGATCGTTCCGGGCTTTGTCGATGCCCATGCCCACGGCCCGCATGGCGATGACGAGCTGGTGCCGCAGCAGAATTGGTCGGAGATGGTCAACCTCGCGATGGGAACGACGACCAGTCACAACCCGTCGTCGCGCGCGTCCGAAATCTTCGTGTCGTCGGAAATGCAGCGTGCCGGCCTGATCCTCGCGCCGCGCATCTTCTCGACCGGCGAGATCATCTACGGCGCCAAGGCGGCAGGCATCTATGCCGAAATCGACGGCTATGAAGACGCTCTGGCGCATGTCCGCCGCCTGAAGGCACAGGGCGCGCATAGCGTCAAAAACTATAACCAGCCCCGCCGCGAACAGCGACAGATGGTGGTCAAGGCCGCGCAGGCCGAAAATATGGCGGTCGTGCCCGAGGGCGGCTCGCTCTACACGATGGACCTGACGCTCATCCAGGACGGCAACACGACCGTCGAGCATAATATTCCGCTGCACACCTTCTACAAGGATCTGGTGCAGCTGTGGGGCCAGACGAAGACCGACTATACCCCGACGCTGGTGGTGACGTACGGCGGCCCTGCTGGCGATCCCTATTGGCGCGCGCATACCAATGTGTGGGAACAGCCGATCCTCGCGCGCCACATCCCGCCTGCCATTCTGGCGGCGGACAACAAGCGCCGCGTGATTGCGCCCGAAAGCGACTATGTCGACGATGATTCGGCGCGCGAGGCGGGCAAGATCGCCGCGGTCGGCCGCAACGTGTCGATCGGCGCGCACGGCCAGCAGGCCGGCGTCGGCGCGCATTGGGAGATATGGTCCTTCGTACGCGGCGGTTGGAGCAATATCGATGCATTGCGCGCCGCAACGATCATGCCGGCCACGGCGCTCGGCTATGCAAAGGACGTCGGCTCGCTCGAGGCCGGCAAGCTCGCCGACCTGCTGATTCTCGATGCCGATCCGACCGAAAATATCCGCAACACCGAACAGATCCACCGCGTGATGCTCGGCGGACGGCTCTACGACCCGATGACGCTCAACGAAGCCGAAACCGGCAATCGCAAGCGCGATCCCTATTGGTGGGAGGCCGACCGGCCCTGATGCACCGGTGAAAAATGGCGGCGGGACGCAATTTTGTGACGAAGGGGTTGCAACATATGCGGACCGCCGCTAGGGGCAACCGCCTCAGCGAGGAGAGTTGGCTGAGTGGTCGAAAGCGTCGCACTCGAAATGCGAAGTGCCGGCAACGGTACCGAGGGTTCGAATCCCTCACTCTCCTCCATTTTTCCCCATGTTTCGACCCGTGGCGCGGGCCGTCGCGGGACTGGGGAATGGACTTGAATCCCCCGCGGATCGTCATAAGTTAACGACATGACGATCAAGAATACTTCCCTGCCCGATACGCCCGCCGCCGCTATATCCGCGCCGCTGATCGAACGCGCGCGCTTTGCGCCGGGCGATATCGTGCGGCACCGGATGTTCGATTTTCGCGGCGTCGTGTTCGACGTCGATCCGGTCTTCGCGAACAGTGAGGAATGGTATCAGGCGATCCCCGAGGCGATCCGCCCGGCCAAGGAACAGCCCTATTACCACCTACTCGCCGAAAGCGAGGACAGCGCCTATATCGCCTATGTCAGCCAGCAGAATCTGGTGGCCGACGGCGACGAAGGGCCGGTCGATCACCCGCAGGTCGAGGCGATGTTCGACGGGCTCGATCGCGGTCGCTACCGCGTCCGCTCGATCCACCGCCACTGACCTGACCGGCCCTCGCGGGTCGGTGCGGACTCTTCAGGCCTTGAGCTTCCAGCCTGACGCCAGAAGACGATAGGTGATGACGCCCAGCAGCGCATTTACGCCGATAAGGAACAGCGCTGCGGTCGCGACCGGATTGGCAATCGTCGAATCGACCGTGCCGATGAAGCCGTACCGGAACCCCATGATCGCATAATAGACGGGGTTGCCGTGCGCGACCGACTGGAACCAGGGGGCGAGCTTGTCGACCGAGTAGAACGTCCCGGACAGCAGCGCGAGGGGCGTGACGACGAAGTTGGTGACCGCGGCGGCATGATCGAATTTTTCGGCCCACACCGAGGTCAGCAGCCCGAGGAAGCCCAGCATCATCGCCCCGAGGACGCCGAACAGCGCGACCGCCCATGGATGCTGCGGGGCGACGTGGACGCCGGGCCAGAACAGCATGGCGGCCCAGAGCGCGATACCGACAAGGATCGCGCGCGTCACCGCGGCGCCGACAAGCGCGATAATCAGCTCGCCCACGGCGAGTGGCGGCATCAGATAATCGATGATTGTGCCCTGAATCTTGCCGACGAGGAGCGAGAAGCTCGAGTTGGCGAAGCTGTTCTGCAGCATCGCCATCATGATCAGGCCGGGGGCAATGAAGTCGGCAAAGGGAACGCCGATGACGCGGCGACCCGCACCGCCCAGCGCGACGGTGAAAATGACGAGGAAAAGGAGTGTCGTGACCGCCGGAGCCCAGATAGTTTGGAGCTGGACCTTGAAAAAGCGCCGCACCTCCTTGACATATAGCGCCTGCATCCCCGGAACATTGAGCGTCCGGATATGCGGGACACCGGGTTCCGCGAAATGCGGCGCGGCACGGAAATCGCCTGAGCCTGTGCCCG
Source organism: Sphingopyxis sp. GC21 (assembly GCF_025727575.1). NCBI lineage: Bacteria > Pseudomonadati > Pseudomonadota > Alphaproteobacteria > Sphingomonadales > Sphingopyxidaceae > Sphingopyxis > Sphingopyxis sp. GC21. Next base: position 1,411,181 of record NZ_CP095845.1, read on the forward strand.
ACTCCGGGCGCGAAATTTGGGGCTGGTCGTTCATGGCGTTCTCGCCTATCGCCTCCCCGATCTTACCGCAAGCTGGGCTGTGACTGCGCGCGTCCTTTCGGGAATGCGATCCGCCCGCGGCGTGGAATGATGAGGAATAAAGATGTCATGGACTGATGAGCGCATCGAACAGTTGCGCAACATGTGGGAAAAGGGCCTGACCGCCAGCCAGATCGCCGACGAGCTCGGCGGGGTCAGCCGCAATGCCGTCATCGGCAAGGCGCACCGTCTGGGGCTGAAATCGCGCCCGTCGCCGGTCAAGGCCACCGACAAGCCGGTAAAGGCGCCCGCGCCCAAGGCGGCGGCGCCCGCTGCACCCAAGCCGGCGGCCGCGCCTGCTGCACCCCGTGCTGCCGCACCGGCGGCTCCGCGTCCGGCAGCTGCACCGCCCAAGGCCGAACCGAAGCCGGTTGCCTCCGATGCCTCGGCCCCGGAAACCGACGCGCCATCCAAGCCTGATGCGCCGCGCATCGTCTCGATCGGCCCGGGAGGCTTCATTCGTCAGGGACCCGGCGACCAGCAGGCTCCGATTCCGCCGGCGCCGCCGCGCCGCCTTGTGCCCGCAAAGCCGAGCCCCGAGATCGCCGACAAGACCAGCCTGCTCGATCTCAACGATCGTATCTGCCGCTGGCCGATGGGCCATCCGGGCGAGCCCGATTTCCATTTCTGCGGTGAGGCGGTGAACCCCGGCTTCCCCTATTGCGTCGAACATTGCGGACGCGCCTATCAGGCACAACTGCCGCGCGGGACGCGCCGCCCGCCGCCGCCGCCGCCCTTCGGGGGGCCGCGCGTCCGGTGAGGCCGTTCGGACAGGATTTCGAATTCGCGCGCTTCATGGGGTTCGAAATGGTCGAACGCGGCGATGGTCGATGCCGGATGGCGATCGACATCGACCGCGCGCGGCACTTCAATCCGCAGGGCGTTGCGCATGGCGGCGTCGCCTATTCGCTCGCCGATACGGCAATGGGCGGGGCGCTGACGAGCCAGATGCCCGACAGCAAATGGTGCGCGACGCTGGAAATCAAGTTCAACTATCATGTCGGCGTGCGCGAAGGCCGGCTGATCTGCGATGCGAGCGTGCTGCATCAGGGCAAACGCATCGCCAATATCGATGCGCGTCTCTATCAGGACGACCGGCTCGTCGCGAGTGCCAACGGTAATTTCGCAATCTTCGACGCCCCGCTCGACCGATAGACTGACCTACGAAAAGGCGCCGGATCGCTCCGGCGCCTTTCCTTCATTTCCAGCCTGTTAAAAACGGAAGCTCAACGTTCCGCGAACGCTGTGCGTCCGGAAATGCGGATCGCTGCGCTGGATATTGGTGCCACCGCCGTTGAGGAGGAACGGGTTGGTTGCGGGCGCGCTGCCCGCGCCGACGTTCACCACATAATCATCGTCCTTCACGTCGGTGTAGAGATATTCGAGCCCGACCGCGATGTTGTTCGTGACCATCACCTCGGCGCCGCCGCCGGCGGCATAGCCCCAGGCGTTGGTCTTGCCATTGTCGGCAAAGCTGTTGGCGGTGTTGGTCGTCGTAAAGCGGTTGTCGAGCCGCGCATAGGCCGGACCGCCAGTGACATAGAAGAGCGCGCCGCCGCCGGGCGTATAACCCGCGCGCAGGCGGGCGCTGGCCTGCCAATCGGCTTCGCGGCTCATCGTATAGCTCGCGGGGGTGGTCGAAAAGCCGGTGACGCTATCGCGGGCGACGCTGTGACCACCCTCGATCAATGCGCCGACGACGAAATTGCCCATACGCTTGTCGAGCCCGAGCCGACCGAAGAATTCGGGGCCGTCCTTGTCGTTGCGGCAGCCGACGTTCGCGGTGCCTGTCGCGGCGCCATTGCAGAAACCGGGGGAGAAAGCGTCGGCGCCGGTCGAAGTCGTGACCTGATCGCCGTAGGTGCCGTCGCGATCGGTATCGAAGACGAGCGTTTCACCGCGATCGCTGCCCTGCAGCGTCGCGCCGCCGCCGACCGAGACATAGGGGCCGTTGAAATCCTGCGACCTGTCGCGCACGGTGGATCCGCTGTCCTGAGCCATGGCCGGGACAGCCAGCATCGTCGCCGCCGAAGCGACGAGGAGAGAGGCGAGTTTCATATATTTTCTCCACTTTTTGAGTGACTTTGCAGTCACCCGATCAACCCGCCGGCTTTCGGCGAAGTTCCTGCCTGTGCTGAAAACGGGATGAGCCGAGCGGCAGGAAATCGGTCCGCGCCGCGCCCTGGATCGCCCGAAAACCGCGCTTGCCAGCGCCCTTCCCAGCCCCCTATAGCAAGGCCATGAGTCACGATTTGTTCGACAGCTCCGCCCCCGCTACCGAAAGCTACAACGCCTCCCAGATCGAGGTGCTGGAAGGGCTCGAACCCGTCCGTCGCCGTCCCGGCATGTACATTGGCGGCACCGACGAGCGTGCGCTGCATCACCTTGCCGCCGAAGTTATCGACAACAGTATGGACGAAGCCGTCGCGGGCCATGCGACGCGGATCGAGATCACGCTCGACGTCGGCAACCGGTTGACCGTAGTCGACAACGGCCGCGGTATGCCGGTCGATCCGCATCCGAAGTTTCCGGGGAAATCGGCGCTGGAAGTCATATTGACCATGCTCCATTCGGGCGGGAAGTTCGAGGGCAAGGCCTATGCGACGTCGGGCGGCCTGCACGGGGTTGGGGTCAGCGTCGTCAACGCGCTTTCGATCGAAACCATCATCGAAGTTGCACGCTCCAAACAATTGTATCGTCAGTCTTTTTCGCAAGGCCTGCCCTTGGGCCCGATCGAGGAACTGGGGCCCACGCCGAACCGCCGCGGTACCAGCGTGACCTTCGTGCCCGATCCCGCGATCTTCGGCGAACATGGCCGGTTCAAGCCGCAGCGGCTCTATCGCATGGCGCGATCGAAGGCCTATCTTTTCGCGGGGGTCGAAATCCGCTGGAAATGCGCGCCCGAACTGATCGGCGACGACACGCCCGCAGAGGCGGTGTTCCAGTTTCCGGGCGGACTCGCCGACCATCTGAAGGAACAGATCGGCACACGCGAATGCGCCACCGCCGAACCTTTCGTCGGGCGGCAGGAGTTCCCCGATGAACAGGGACGCGCCGAATGGGCGATCGCCTGGCCGCTGTGGTCGGATGGCAGCTATAGCTGGTATTGCAACACCATTCCCACCCCCGCAGGCGGCACGCACGAAGCCGGGCTGCGCGCTGCACTGACCAAGGGGCTGCGCGCCTTTGGCGAGTTGATCGGGCAGAAAAAGGCGGCACAGATCACCGCCGAAGATGTCTTCAACGGCGGCGAGATGATGCTGTCGGTCTTCATTCGCGACCCCCAGTTCCAGAGCCAGACCAAGGATCGGCTGTCGAGCCCGGAGGCCGCGCGCCTCACCGAATATGCCGTGCGCGACCATTTCGACCATTTCCTCTCGGACAATATGGATCGGGGCCGCGCGCTCCTCGGGCTGATCCTCGAACGGATGGACGAGCGGCTCAAGCGCAAGGCGGAACGCGAGGTCAAGCGCAAGACCGCGACCAGCGCGCGCAAGCTGCGCCTGCCCGGCAAGCTGACAGATTGTTCGAACAACGGCCCGGAAGGCACGGAATTATTTATCGTTGAGGGCGACAGCGCCGGCGGTAGTGCCAAACAGGCGCGTGATCGCAAGACGCAGGCGATCCTGCCCATTCGCGGCAAGATTTTGAATGTCGCCAGCGCCAGCGCGGACAAGATCCGCGCCAATCAGGAAATCGCCGATCTTGCGCTCGCGCTCGGCTGCGGGATGCGCAAGGATTGCGATGCCGACCGCCTGCGCTACGACAAGATCATCATCATGACTGATGCCGACGTCGACGGCGCGCATATCGCGACGCTGCTGATGACCTTTTTCTTCCAGGAAATGCCCGACATCGTCCGCACCGGCCATGTCTATCTGGCGCAGCCCCCGCTTTACCGCATCACCGCGGGAGCAACGTCGGCCTATGCGCGCGACGACGCCCACCGTGCCGAACTCGAAGCGACCCTGTTCAAGGGCAAACGCGTGGAGGTCGGACGCTTCAAGGGGCTGGGCGAGATGAATCCCAACCAGCTCAAGGAAACGACGATGGACCCGGCGACGCGGTCGTTGCTCAAGGTCACGCTGCCGCAGGAGTATGAGGAGCGGCAGATCGTCAAGGATCTGGTCGACCGGCTGATGGGCAAGCATCCCGAGCATCGATTCCAGTTCATTCAGGCCAATGCCGCGACACTGGACGAGACGGCGATCGACGCCTGAAGCGAATTTTTCGCCTCCCCTGTCAGAAACACGCGCCGCCGGCGACTAACCGGATATTGGCACGGGCTTTTGGGAGATCGGGGTGACCGGAAAGGCGCAAGACAGGCTGTTCGAAGAGGCGATCGACCGCTTCGGCGGCGCTATCGCCCGCATGGCGCGCGGCTATGAAGCCGATCCCGAACTGCAACGCGACCTTCTCCAGGAGTTGCAGGTCGCGCTTTGGCAGAGCTTCGCCCGCTTCGATGCCCGCTGCGCGATGAGCACTTGGGTCTGGCGCGTGGTGCATAATCGCGCCGCCTCGCACGTCGCCGCCCAAGCCCGCAAGCGTCGGCGGCCGTGGGTCGATATCGAGGATCTGGCGCTTGCCGATGAAGCCCCCTCGCCCGCCGAGCGCGCCGAGACCCATCAGGCGCTCGCCTTGATGCTGGCTATCATCGACCGGCTCGGACCGCCCGACCGGCAGATATTGCTCCTTTATCTCGAAGGGATGCCAGCGGCCGAAATCGCCGACGTCACGGGCGTGTCGTCCGAGGCCGTCGCAACCAAGGTCCATCGCTTCAAATCCATGCTCACGCGCCGTTTCGTCGGCCTGGGAGATGCAACATGACCGATTTTTCCGACGACATGACCCTTCACACCCTGTGGCAAAGCGATACGGCCGCGTTCGACCCGATGCCGGTCGAGGAAGTCAGGCGCCGCGCGTCGCGGCTCGGCGACATCGTCGCCCGGCGAAATCGCCGCGAATATATGGCCGCCGCCATCGTGATTGCGGGTTTTGCCGTCTATGCCGTGCTCCTTCCCGGCCTGCTGTTCAAGCTGGGCAGTCTGCTCGTGATTGCCGGGACACTGTTCGTCAGCTGGCAGCTAACCCGCCGAACCTCGCGTCCCGATCCGGCGGCAGAAGCCGCGGACATCCGGTCCTATTACCGCGCGCGCCTCGTTCGTGAAGAGCATATGCTGTCGCGCGTCGGGCGCTGGTATCTTGCACCTTTGCTGCCCGGTCTGCTGCTGTTCATGACCGCACAGACGCTGGATGACCGTTATGGCATGGTTGGTAGCACGGTGCTGATCGGCGGGCCGTTGCTGCTTTTCGGGGCCATCTGGCTCCTCAACCGGCGCGGCGCCGCGCTGCTGCGACGTCAGATTGCGCGGATCGATGGCGATCCGCCCGCCCCTGTTCCCGAACAAGGAGAATGATATGAACCGCCTGCACCGCCTTGCTGCAGCTGCCCTGCTCGCCGTCCCCTTGGTCGCGCTGCCTGTCGGCACCGTCCATGCTCAGCCGGGCACAGCCGCACGCGCCGAACAGAGCGCCTTCGACCGCCGCGCCGGTCAGCTCGTCGCCCTGTTCGAAGGGCGGGTGCCCTATGCCGAATATTTTGCGCCTTCCTTTCGCGCGGCGATCCCAGAAGCGCGATTTCGGGAGATCAGCGAAAATCTGGTCGGCCAATATGGCAAGCCGGTCGCGGTCAAGCGAGCGACATCAGACGACGGTCAATCGGGCACGATACTGCTCCGCTTCGAACGCGGGACCGCGACGATCCGCCTGGACGTCGGCCCGGCCCCCGAAGGGCTGGTGCTGGGACTTCGAGTAACCGGATTTGTGGCTGCCAACGATAGCATCGCCGCAGTTGCAGCGGAAATCGCTGCTTTACCGGGCGATACCGGGTTTCTTGTCGCCGAAGTTGACGGCGACAACATTCGTCAGATTGCGGGTTCGGGCACCGATCGGCAGTTTGCTGTCGGATCGATATTCAAACTCTATGTGCTCGACGAGCTCGCTGCGCAGGTGGCGGCGGGTAAGCGGCATTGGGACGATGTCGTCCCGCTTGCCTATCCCAGTTTCTCGTCGGCGGCGACCGCCAACTGGCCGCTCAACACGCCGGTTACGCTGCAAACGCTGGCGAACTGGATGATCTCGGTCAGCGACAATGGCGCCGCCGACACGCTGATTCATCTGCTCGGCCGCAAGGCGATCGAAGAACGGATGCGCGCCGCGGGCAATAGCGCCCCCGCACGCAACACGCCCTTTCTGACGACGGTCGAGGCCTTCGCGCTCAAGGGCAACAATTTCGCTGATCTCCGTTCAGCCTTTCTCTCCGGCAGCGAAGCGGAGCAACGCAAGATCGTCGATGACAATGCCGATCGCTTCACCCTCGCCAATGTTGACGGCGTCAGCTTCGAAGGAAAACCGCGCTTTATCGACAGCCTCGAATGGTTCGCCTCGCCGATGGATGTGGCGCGGGCCTTTGCCGATCTGCGGGCGCGCGGTTCGGCGCCGACGATGGCGGCGCTGGCGATCAACAATGGCGTCGGCCCCGCAGCGGCGGCGGACTGGTCCTACCTTGGCTACAAGGGCGGGTCGGAGCTTGGCGTGGTGTCGATGAGCCTGCTCGGCCAGCGCAAGGCCGACGGCAAATGGTTCGTCGTCACGGCAAGCTGGAACAATGCGGCCTTGGACCTCGACGGCAACAAGTTCGCCGGTCTCGTCACCCGGCTGCTCGCGCTCGCAGCCAAGGAGGGCGTTACGCCGTCAGCGCCGCCACCAGCGCCTTCACCTTCGCCTGCCGCCATTGCGGGGTCGGCGCGACGAGCCAATAGCCGCGTTTCGTATCCATCGCCTCACCCACTTGGCGCACCCGCCCGGCGGCAATATCGGCCTCGGCGAGCATGGCCGGGACGCAGGCTTGCCCCAGACCGTTGGCTGCGGCGTCGATCGCAAGCCCGGCATCGCCCAGCCGCAACGCGGGCTCACCCTCGGCGACGGGGCATCCCGGCCACGCGATCCGCGTGTCGTTGCCGCCGCCAGGCCCCGCAACGGTGACCATCGATGCCGCCGACAGCGCGACGCCTTCATGGTCGCCGGCCCCATCGGTCCAGAAAATCGCGAGATCGAGATTGGCCTCGGTAAAATCAATGCCGCTATCGGCTGACACAAGCGTGAACCGCACGTCGGGCGCCTGCTGGCTGTACCGCGCGAGACGCGGCGCCAGCCATTTGGCGGTCAGGTCGCGCGGCGCGGCGATGGTCAGCGATTGCGACGACTGCCCCGCCTGCATTGCGCGGACCGATTCCTCGAACTGCAAAAAGCCCTGCCGCAGCGCGTCGAGCCCGGCATGTGCTTCCCCCGTCAGTTCAAGACCCTTAGGGGTGCGGCGGAACAGGACGACGCCCAGCATGTCCTCCAGCGCGCGGATCTGTTGACCGACCGCCGCCGGGGTCACCGCCAGCTCGTCGGCGGCACGGGTAAAGCTGAGATGGCGGGCAGCGGCGTCGAAGACGCGCAGCGCGTTGAGAGGCAGATGGGTGCGCTTCATGACGCGGTCGCGGGGGCCACGAGCGGAAAGGCCGGAATTGCCGCCAGCATCTGCGACCCGTCGGTCATTTCCATCACATAGGTGCCGACCATCCCGCCTTCGGGCGTCGGCAGCGGGCATCCCGAAACATAGTCGAACGACCCGCCGGGCGCGATGAGCGGCTGTTCGCCGACAACGCCTTCGCCCTCAACCTCGCTCACCTGCTCGCGGCCGTCGGTGATCCGCCAATGCCGCGTCAACAGCTGCACCGCCGCCTCACCGTGATTTTCGATGCGGACATGATAGGCCCAGAACCAGCGCCCCAGCGCCGGATGCGACTGTTCGGGCAGGTAGCTGACCGACACGCGCACCGTGATCGGCCCGGTTGTCGCGGCAAAGGGGAAGAGGGAGTCGATCATCGCGCCGCCAGCGTCGCTCAAAGCCCGACCTTGGTCAATGCCTGGTCCAGATCGGCGATCAGATCGCGCGGATCCTCCAGCCCGATATTGATGCGCAGCATCCCCTCCTCGATGCCCATGTCGGCGCGCGCCTCGGCGCTGACGCCATAATGGGTGGTCGACGCAGGATGGCAGCACAGGCTGCGCGCATCGCCGATATTGTTCGAAATATCGACGAGTTCGAGCGCGTTCAGAAACGCCATCGCTTGCGCCCGATCCTCGAGGAAGAAGGAGAAGATCGGCCCGCAGCCATCCATCTGGCGCATCGCCAGATTATGCTGGGGGTGGCTGGCCAGGCCGGGATGCAGAATGCGCCGCACGCGCCCCTCGATCGCCTTGCCGACCGCCAGCGCATTCTCCGACTGGCGGCGGGCACGCAGGTCGAGCGTTTCCAGCCCCTTCAGAACAACCCATGCGTTGAACGGCGACAGGTTCGGGCCGGTATTGCGCTGGAACGGCAGCAGCACCTCGTTGATGAATTTTTCCGTTCCGCACACCGCTCCGGCGAGGACGCGGCCCTGCCCCTCCATCAGCTTGGTCGCTGAATAGGCTACGACGTCGGCGCCGAATTCCAGCGGGCGCTGAAGCGCGGCGGTCGCGAAGGCATTGTCGACGACGGTCGTGATGCCATGCGCCTCGGCGAGATCGCACACCGCCTGCAGGTCGACGATATCCATCGTCGGATTGGCGGGGGTTTCGAAAAAGAAAAGCTTGGTGTTCGGCTTGATCGCTGCCTTCCACGCGTCAAGGTCACGGCCATCGACGACGCTCGTCTCGATCGCGAAGCGCGGCAGCAACGTATCGACGAGCCAGCGGCACGACCCGAAGGCCGCTTTCGCAGCAACAACATGGTCGCCAGCGGACAATTGACACAGGAGCGCCGTCGTCATCGCCGCCATGCCGGTGGCTTGCGTCCGGCACGCCTCGGCACCTTCCATCAACGCGATGCGTTCTTCGAGCATCGCAGCGGTGGGATTTTGCAGGCGCGAATAGGTCATGCCCTGCGCCTCGCCGGCAAAGCGGGCCGCGACTTCCTCGGCGCTGTCATAGGTATAGCCGGAGGTCAGGAACAGGGCCTCAGACGTTTCGCCATGTTCGCTGCGCCACGTCCCGCCGCGCACCGCCTGCGTGGCCGGACGCCAGTTCCTCGTCTTGCTGCGATCGAATCCCGTCGTCTTTTTCATCTCGCTCTATCCGTTCAAAGCCGCGACAACCGCATCGCCAAGCGCTGCGGTGCCCATCGATCCGCCCAAATCGGCGCCGCGGCATCCGTCGGCAAGGATTTTCGCTACCGCACTCTCGATGCGCGCCGCGCTCGCCTCGTCGCCGCCCGAATGGCGAAGCAGCATCGCAAGCGACAGGATCATCGCGAGCGGGTTGGCTATCCCTTTACCCGCAATATCGGGGGCGCTGCCGTGAATGGGCTCGTACAGTCCCTGGCGGCCTTCGCTCAGCGAGGCCGATGCGAGAAGACCGATCGAGCCGACGCACATCGATGCCTGATCGGACAAAATGTCGCCGAACAGATTGCCCGTGACGACCACGTCGAACTGCCCCGGATTGCGCACCAACTGCATCGCGGCATTGTCGACATACATATGACTGAGCTCGACGTCGGGATAGTCGGCCGCAACCTCGATCACGACGTCCCGCCAGAGCTGCGAGGTTTCAAGGACGTTCGCCTTGTCGACCGAGCACAGCCGCTTCCGGCGCCCTTGCGCGGCGCGGAACGCGACATGCGCGATACGCCGCACTTCGCTCTCGCTATATGCCATGATGTCATAGCCTTCGCGCTCCCCGGTCGCGGTCGTGCGCATGCCCTTTTCGCCGAAATAGACGTCGCCGTTGAGTTCGCGCACGATCAGCAGGTCAATCGCCGAGGCGACTTCGGGCCGTAGCGCAGAGCTGTCTTCCAGTCCCGCGAACAGCTTGGCCGGACGAAGATTGGCGAACAGGCCGAGTTCCGACCGGAGGCCGAGAATAGCCTGCTCGGGCCGCAAATGACGCTCGACAGCATCGAAGCGCGGATCGCCGACCGCACCGAACAGGATCGCATCGGCCGCCTTGGCCTTTGCGAGCGTCTCGGGCGGCAGCGGGTGGCCGCTGGCGGCATAGGCCGCACCGCCGACAAGCGCGCGGTCGATCGTGATGGGCAACGCCAGCGCGGCGAGAGTCTTTTCGGCCTCGACCATGATCTCCGGTCCGATACCGTCGCCAGCCAGCAGCAGGATTTGCACGTGCGTCGCCCTTTCCTATCTTCGCGAGCCGCTTAGACAGCGGCGGCCCCTCACGCAACCGCCCTGCCCAGCCTGCCGAGCAATCTTTCCCTCACCGCCAGCAAGTCGCGGTTTCGGCCATCGAGAATGTCGCGGTCGAGGAAATGGCCGGTGATGGCAAGTCCGGCGATGACGTCGGCAATCGACGGATCGGCATCGCGGCCGCGCAAAAAAGGCGGCAGTGGCATCAGCCGCGCTTCATATCCAGCCGCGGCGGCGCGGCCGACCGCCCCGCCTGACTTGGGGCTGACAAAGGCCAGATCGTCGGCGGTGCCGGTCGCCACGCATTCGTCGAGGCTGAGCCCGAAACCGAGCTCGGCAAGCAACAGCAACTCATAGCGCGCGAGCGCCGCTGCCCATAGCCGCGCCGCCGGCGCCACCGCAATCGCCTCCAGAAGCGCCGACAGCGCGGCGTAGAGCGACGGGTAGGGCTGGCTTTCGGGAAGCGCCGCCGCGGTCAGGCTGGTCGCCCAGTCGATCGCGGCGGCCGCCAGCGGTTCGGCGAGCAGTGGCGCGCGGCTGGCGATCATTTCAACCGTTGCGCCGCCAAGCTGATCCTCGGTCCGCGCCCGCAGGTCGAGCGCGACGAGGTTTCCCGGCATAAGTATCGGGCGCAGGCGCCGCGATCGCCCCCCGCGCACATAGCCGGCGACAAGGCCGGCGCGTTCGGTGAGGGCGCGCAGGATCGCGCCATGTTCGCCATGCGCCCGAACCGCGCAGACGATGGCATCGGCGGTCAGGCCGGCCAAAGCACCATCTGCGTCTGGGTGACGAGCGCGACCTCTTCGCCCCCTTCGGTGCGGATACGCGTCTGCCAGACCGACAGGCGCTTCCCGATCTTGACCGGCGTCGCTTCGCCGACGAGCACCGACCCGACCGGGCCGGCGCCAAGGAAATTGGTCTTGCTTTCGATCGTCGTCGTGCCGCTTGCGCCGTCGGGCAAGGTCAGGAAGGCGCCGACCGCGCCCAGACAGTCGGCAAACGCCATGATGGCGCCGCCGTGGACGATATTGCCCGCGGTGCAGATGTCGGGCCGCACGGGCAACCACCCGGTAACGCGCTCTTTCATCCCTTCCTGTATCGTCACGCCCAGCGTTCCGGCGAGCGGCATGGCGGCTGCGAAATCCACGTTCTTCTCCTCAGCTTCCCGGATTGTAGAAATCATAAACGGCCTGCGCGACCGCCGCGCTGACGCCCGGCGCCTTTTTCAGATCGTCGAGGCTGGCGCTGCGGATCGCGCGCGCGGTGCCGAAATGCATCAACAGCGCCTTCTTGCGAGCCGGTCCGATGCCCGGAACCTCGTCAAGCGGCGAGCTGCCCATCGCCTTCGCGCGCTTCTGCCGATGCGCGCCAATGGCGAAGCGATGTGCCTCGTCGCGCAATCGCTGAATGTAGAAAAGCACGGCATTGTTCGGGGGCAGCGTGAATTCGCGGCCGTCGGGCAAATAGAATGTCTCGCGCCCGGCGTTGCGATCCGGTCCCTTGGCGACGCCCACATAAGGAAGATCGTCGATACCGAGTTCCGCGAGCACGGCGCCCGCTGCGGACACCTGCCCTTTGCCGCCGTCGATCAGCACCAGATCGGGCCATTCGCCCTTGTTGCGTTCGGGATCCTCCTCGAGGGCGCGCGCGAAGCGGCGCTGGAATACTTCGCGCATCATCGCGAAATCGTCGCCCGGCTGCGTTTCCGGGCGCTTGATGTTGAACTTGCGATAGGCGCCCTTGATCCAGCCTTCCGGCCCCGCGACGACCATCGCGCCGAGCGCGTTGGTGCCCTGAATATGGCTGTTGTCGTAGATTTCGATCCGCTGCGGCGGTTCGTCGAGATCGAACAGATCGGCAAGTTCACGCCCCAGTTTCGCCTGACTGCTGCTTTCGGCAAGGCGGCGGTCGAGTTCTTCGCCGGCGTTACGCACCGCCTGTTCGAGCAGTCGCTTGCGATTGCCGCGCTGCGGGACGCTGATCTCGACCTTGCGGCCCGCCGTTTCGCCGAGCGCTTCGGCAAGGACCGCGGCGTCCTCGGGCTCGCGATCGACGAGGATCAGCTTGGGGGGCGGCACGCCCTCGTAAAATTGCATGAGGAAGCTCGCCATCACCTCAGGTTCGGGCACCCCCGCGACATGCGCGGGAAAGAAGCTGCGATGCCCCCAATTCTGCCCGCCGCGAATGAAGAAACCCGCAATGCAGAGCTGCCCGCCCTTTGCGGCCAGCGCAAAGACATCGGCATCGCCCAGCCCGTCGGCATGCACCGACTGGCTACCCTGGATGAAGGTGAGCGCCTTCAACCGGTCGCGGAGCACCGCGGCGAGCTCGAAATCCATGGCTTCGGCCGCGCGCGTCATCGCATCGCCCAGTCGCTTCTGCACCGCGGTCGAGCGGCCTTCCAGAAAATCCTGCGCATCGCCGACGAGTTCGGCATAATCGGCCTTGTCGATACGATCGACACACGGCGCCGAACAGCGCCGGATCTGATAGAGCAGGCACGGCCGCGAACGATTGGCGAAGAAGCTGTCGGTGCAACTGCGCAACAGAAAGGTCTTCTGGAGCGCGTTGAGGGTGCGGTTCACCGACCCCGCGCTGGCGAACGGGCCGTAATAGCGTCCCTTGGCACGGCGGGCGCCGCGATGCTTTTGTACCCGCGGGAAGTCATGATCCATGCGGAGCAGGATGAAGGGGAAGCTTTTGTCGTCGCGCAGCAGGACATTGTAGGGTGGACGATAGCGTTTTATGAGCTGTGCCTCGAGCAGCAGCGCCTCGGCCTCGCTTGTGGTCGTCACGATCTCCATAGCGCGCGTCTGCGCGACCATGCGCTGCAACCGCTGCGGCAGCCGCGCGACCTGGGTGTAGTTGGTGACGCGGTTCTTCAGCGCGCGGGCCTTGCCGACGTACAGAACGTCGCCGCGCGCATCGAGCATCCGATAGACACCGGGGCGCACCGGCAGCTTGCGCACGACGCCGCGAATGACCTGGGCACCGCGCTCCAGATCGGGCTTGTCGGCCCCCTCACCCTCGCCGCGGACGACATAGGTGGCCTTCTCTTCGTTGAATCGTTCGGGAGCGTTGGGACGGACCATCATTTCCATGTAGGCGATGGCCGCACGGCCCGCCATAGTGTGGCAGGTAAAAGCATGGAGGGGGCGATGGAATTACACGGCAAACTGGCGCTGGTGACGGGCGGAAGCGACGGAATCGGGCGCGAAATCGCGCTGCCTGCGCGCCCAGCCCGCCGCCGCGATCGTCAATGTGACCTCGGGGCTCGCGATCGCACCGCGCGCCGGCGGTTCGATCTATTGCGCCACCAAGGCCGGGCTGCGCGCCTATACGCAGGCGATCCGCCACCTGCTGCGCGACAGCAATGTGGCGGTGATCGAGGCGCTGCCGCCGGTGGTGGAAACCAATATGACCGCGGGTCGCGCCGGGAAGAAGATGAGCGCGCACGATTGCGCCGCCGAAATCGTGCGCGGCATCCGCACCGGCAAGCGCGAGGTGAATGCGGGGGCGGTGAAGCTGTTGCAACTCGTCAACAGCGTCTCACCCGCCCTCGCCCGCCGGATCATGATCAAATATTGAGGCCGCCAATTTCGGCTTTGCGCGCCTGAACGGCTGTGGCAGGCCGTGCACGGGGCGCACCATCAGGGGGATATTATGCGCATGATTTTTGTGGCGGCCACGCTGTTGCCGCTCGCCACGCCGGCTGCCGCCGCCGAATGGTATCTGGTCGGCGGCAATGATTCGACCCGCACCTATGTCGACCTTGCGAGCTTGCGCGCGCTGAGCGGCAAGATCGTCGGCGACGTGCTGAGCGTCTATGCCAAACCGCTCAACGGCGGACCGATCGTGGGTGCAAAAATTCGCGAGGAGCTCGATTGCGGTGGCAATTCCTTCCGCACGCTCGAATATAGCTATTACCGCGCCGACGGCAGCTTCATCGAGAGCGAACCGTCCGAGACGATCACCGAACACAAGACGCCCGCCGCCAACAGCATCAACGAGGCGATCATGGATTTCGCCTGTTACCGCAAAGGCGGGACCGCTGTCAGCGATCCGTTCAGCGATGCGGCCGACAATTTCGACGAGTATTGACACGAAAAAGCGGGCGTCTCGCTTAGACGATACGCCCGCTTTTCATGGCCCGATCGGGAAAGATCAGCTCTTGGCGACGGCCGCGATCGCCTGATCGATCAGCGCCTTGTCGGCGCCCGCGTCATGCTTGGCCGCGATCAGCGCTGCGGCCGCATCGGTCGCCGCCTTGGCCGCCGCGGCACGAACCTCGGCAACCGCGTTGGCTTCGGCCGCCGCGATGCGGTCTTCGGCCATCTGCTTGCGGCGAGCGATCAGCGCGGTCGCATCGCCCTTCGCCTTGGCGACGAGCGCTTCGGCCTCGGATTCGGCACGGGCGCGGAGCTCGTCGGCTTCTTTCGCCGCATCGGCAAGCTTGGCCTCATATTCGGCCTTGAGCGATTCGGCATCGAGGCGAAGCTGTTCGGCTTCGCCGAGCTGCTTCGAAATCTCTGCGATCTTCTTGTCGAGCGACGCGCCGATCATCGCCGGCACCTTCTTCCAGACAAGAATGCCGAGGAAGGCGAGCATCGCGATCGACACCCACACGGTAGCGTTAAGCCCGAAAGCCGTCGGATCGGCATGCGCCTCTCCGGCAGCGCCGGCAGCTTCGGACAGGATCACCAGGAAATCAGCCATGCAGCACCGCCTTCACCGCAGCCTTTGCGTCGGTTGCGGCAACTTTCACGCCCGACAGCTTGGCCACTAGGTCGGTCGCCGCTTCGGCAGCGACCGATTCGATTTCCGCCATTGCCGAGGTACGCGCAGCGCCCACATCGGCTTCGGCCGCTGCCAGCTTATCCGAAAGCTCGGCATCGACCTTTGCCAGACGCTTTTCGGCGTCGCGAGCGGCCTTGTCCTTGGCGTCCGAAACCGCCTTCTGCGCCGCAGCGCGGCTCGCCTCGCTCTGCTGGCGATAGCTCTCCTCGAGGCCGTCGGCGGCCGCGTGTGCGGCCTTGGCCGCCGCCAGATCGTCGGCGACCTTGCGATCGCGCGCGTCAACCGTCGCCTCGATCTTGGGCAGCATGCCGCGGCCGATGACGATGTAGATGCCGGCAAAAACGACCAGCAGCCAGAAAAGCTGCGAGGCGAGATACCAGTTATCAGCGGTTAGCTGGGCTATCTGGGGCATGAAAGGCGAACCTTAAACTTATGAAAAACCTGCAAATCGGTGCAGCCGGTCCCCATCCGAGAACCGGCCACGCCGGATCGTCCGAAATCAGACGACGAAGAGCAGGATCATCGCGACGACGAACGCGAGCAGGCCGAGAAGTTCGGCAGCCGCGAAGCCGATGAACAGGCGACCCTGCTGGCCATCGGCGGCCGCGGGGTTGCGCAGCGCGCTTTCGAGGAAGCTGCCGAAGACGTTACCCACGCCGATGGCGGCCATGCCGGCACCGATAGCGGCGAGACCAGCACCGATCAGCTTTGCTGCTTCTGCGTCCATTGTAATACTCCTTGGGTGTAAGCGTTTGGTATAAACGGGATTAGTGAAGGTTGACCGCGTCGTTGATGTAAAGCGAGGTCAACAGGGCGAAAACATAAGCCTGGATGCCGGCGACGAGCAGTTCGAGCGCGCTGATGCCGATCATCAGGATGAAGCTGAGGACCGAGACGATCGAGCCGAGCCAGACGGTTTCGGCGTTGAAGCCGTTGATGACGAAACCCGACAGCACCTTAAGCAGAACGTGACCCGCCGTCATTGCGACGAAGAGACGCAGGCCGAGGCTGAAAGGGCGGACCATGAAGGACACGAACTCGATGGGCGCGATGATCGGAATCATCGGCAGCGGCGTGCCGTGCGGCACAAAGAGCGAGAAGAAGTGCAGGCCATGGCGCCAGAAACCGACGACGAGCACGATCGCAAAGCTGACCAGCGCAAGAACCCCGGTGATCGCGATATGGCTGGTCACGGTGAAGGGATGGATGCCGAAAACACCAAGCGGCAACATGCCGAGCAGGTTGCAGAACAGGATGAACATGAACAGCGAGAAGACATAGGGCGTGAACTTGCGCCCTTCGCTACCGATATTCTGCGTCATCATGCTGGAGATGAAACCCGCGAAGCCCTCGACGGCGGCTTGCCAACGGCCGGGAACGAGCTGACGGCGCATACCGCCCCACATGAAGATGCCGAGCGTGATGGCCGCGACAACCATCCACAGCGCGCTGTTGGTGAACAGGATTTCGTGCCCGCCCAGATGGAAACCGCCGCCGAGCGGGGTCACCTCGAACTGGTGCATCGGGTCGATCTTGCCGGATTCCGCCGCCACTCTTCACTCCACGCGCATTGCGGGGCGGCTCATCGGGCCGTCCCGCCAGAAATTCCCTTTGATCCGCGCTACTTGCGTGGACCCGAAGCGATGCGAATGATGTTCCGGAACGCCACGACGATCCCCATGAACAACATTCCCAACAACCCCCAGGGCGACGTGCCCGCGATGCGGTCGATCAGCCAGCCGAACAAGGCGCCACCGATCAATCCACCCAGCAGTTCCGCCAGCACCCGGTTCCCGAGCCGGTAATTGGCATCGGATTCGGGACTGGCGGCGCCTGCGGTCCGTTTCGCTTCTGCGGCTTCGGCCCGGTCCAATCGCTCTTCGAGCGAGACCAGGCGCGAATCCTCCGAAGTTTGATCCGGATCGCTGCCCTTCCCCGTCATCTTCCGCCATCCTCCTGAAACAGAACCGAAAAGAATCGGTGCCGCCCGCGAAAAAGGCCCGGAAAAAGCCGGGGGACCCCTAAGGCGCGGCCCGTTTAGGAACGCCGCCCGATTAAGTCAATGCCCGTGCGCGGGCGCACAAAAATGCCGCCGCGTTTAGGGGCGCGGCGGCATAATGAGGCACGAAGGCCTGCTGCTAATTCGTCAGTTGGCGGCGCAACGCGGATCGCGCACCGGCGGGCTGCTGTCGCGCGTCAGCCATTTGCCGTCGGGCGTGCGGTATTTCTCGCCCGGCGCGGTCTTCAGGATCAGATTGCAACCCGTCACAAAGGCGAACTGTTCGATCGTGCTGCCCGCCGGCGCGTTGCGCGTATAGGCGTCCTTGCGCTTGATATTGATGTCGCTGACCAGCTTGCGCACTGCATCGGTCGGCGTGGTCACAAAGCCGAGGTAGCCGTCGGGCTGTTCGCCGATCAGGCCCGCAGCACGCGCATTTTCATAGGCGGGGTCGCGCTGTGCCAGCGCCGGCGTGACCAGCGCGGCGACCGCTCCGGCGGCGGCCAGCGCGGCGATTGCGGGTTTGAACATCTGCTTCATCATCTTGTTTCGTCCCTGTCAGAAGATAGAGCCATTTTGTTCGATCAGCTTTTTCGCGTCGCCGTCGATCCTGTACACCACTTCCTGCTGGATGCGGATATTCAGGTTGATCTCGATCGGCTTGTCGGGCGCTGACACCTGAACGCAGCCGCCGAGGCCCATCGTTCCGATCGTCAGCAACAGACACCGATCGCCTATGGCCGCTCTCCTCATCTTTCCTATCTTCCTTACCGTCATTGCACGGGCTCGCTTGCTGGAGGCTGAACGGGCGCCGCCTTCGCCGCTGCGGCGGCTTCGGCATCGCGCTGGGCTTGCAAGAGCTGCGACAAATTCTGCTCCACCAGGACCGATGGATCGTAAAAGCTCTTTGCAGAGAATATCAGGCCGCGGAAAGGCCCTTCGACACGAATGTTGAAGATCAGCGGGATTTTGGCGACCTGATCGACCAGGAAATTGCGCTTTGCGCCGATACCCTGCCCGATCCCGCCGAAGCGGATTTCGGTCACCATTTCGCCGTCGAGGTTGCCGTTGAGGACAATCGTCAGATCGTCATATTTCAGCGATCGCAGCGCCCCGAACGCAAAATTGGCCATCGTGCCGAGGTTGTGATTGGAAAGTTCGCCAACATAGGCGAGCGTGCCGCCGCCGTCGCGCGCGTCGATCCGTCCGTTGACCACGCGCCCGCCGAGCCCGTCGAACTCGACCGGCAGCGTCCCGTCGAACTTGCCCGTCGCGTTGATATTCTCGAACCCGAACTGCTGAAGGAAAACCGCGGCATCGACGCCGACGACATCGAACATCAGGCGGCGCGGCTGGGTGGCGCTGAAATCGAGCGTAGCGGGGTGCAGCAGAAGCTCGCCGCCAGCGAACGGCCAGCGCCCACCCTCGATCCGCACCCGATTGCCGCCGAGGAGCTGATAGTCGATCTTGCCGTCCACGACAGGAATGCCCGGATTGACTTCCTTCAGCGCGACGGTCTGCCCCGGCGCCGAATGGAGCCCCAGCAGATCGTCGAACGTCAGCGTCGACGTCAGTCCGGTCACCGGGCCGAAAGCCGCGGCGAGGTCGGTATTGGCGGTCGCAAAGGTGCCCCCGCTCGTGACGCCCTCGGCATTCCACTCGATCCGCCCGTCGCCGACGACCGAACCCTGGACATTGGCCACGACGCCTTGCGCAAGCGTCGTGAGCTGTTCGGGCTGGAAATTATCGTCAAAGCGCAATTCCTTGACGATCAGATCGGCGGCGCCGCTGCTGTCGGCAAAGCGATGGCGGATCACCGTATCGAGAATCTTCTTGCCGCTTTCACGTTCGTCGAAACCCGCCCTTGCGTCGATCACGCCGTCGGCGAAACGGAGATGCGCGTCGCGGCTGATCAGCGGCGCAAAGCGCTTGTCCGCCGCCGCATCGGTCAGCACCAGCCCGCCGTCGAGCGTCAGCGCGCCGTCGGCCCAGCGCCAGTTGCCGGCAATCTCGCTCATGCCGAGCGGGACGGCACCGATCTTGCCCTGCGCATCGGCAAGCGTTCCGGCCATCCCCTGTCCGCCCGCCGCGCCCGAAAGGCGTCCGGCGGCGAAATGCGTCATGCTGTCCCCGGCCCCGATCCGGACATCGGCGTTGGCAAGCGACCAGCGCCACCGCGCCAGATCGACCTCGCCGGGACCGCTGTCAAAAGCAAAGGGTGACGCCCCGCTGGTGCCGCGCAGCTTGAGGCCCGGAAGCCGGACGGCACCGCGCACCCCCGCGGATCCCACGCTGAACAGCGGCGCACCGGGGGTGCTGCACAGGTCGATACCGTTATTGACAAGGCGCAGCCCCGACACGTCGATCTTGTTCGCGGTGACACGGTGGCAGCCGCCGTTGAACGCCATCCCGCCGGTCGCGGCGATGGCACCGGCAATCGGCACGCGCAGCCTCTCTACGCGCCCGCCCGCAAGCGGCCCCGACAGGGTGGCGCTAGTCGAAAAGCGCATCGCGGCGCCCGGCGCGCTCGAAAAACGCACCGGATCGAGCGCCAGACGCGCGCCGCCCGCGTGATAGGCGTCGATTTGCGCCAGCCCGGTCATGTGGCCGTCGGCACGGCGGTCGAGTTCCATCGCGCCGACCGGAAGGCCACCGCCGCCGAAGGTCCAGCGCCCCGTTGCGATGACCTCGGGCCGCGGCGCGGCGAAGAGATAGCCGATGCGGCTGTCGGCGCTGCTCGCGAAGCGTGCGCCGCTGCGGCTCGACAGGCTGGGCGCGGCAAGCTCGAAACGGAGCGCCTCGCCCTGCCCGGTCAGCGCGATCGCCGCTTCGCCGCTTGCACCCGCGAGCGCTGCGGCGAAGGCGGTCGCCGCGCGGTCGCCGATCGGGCCGAGCGGGGTACCGCCCAGCGCCGCGGCGCTGTCCGCGACCGACCGGCGCAGACGCGCGCTCGCGCTTGCATCGGCGAAGCGCAGCCGGCCGTCGAAATTGGGGGTGACGTTGCCGACCGCGCCCTTGCCCTCCAGATGCACGCCGCTCGCCGCAAAATCCGGCCCGGCCAGCTTGGCAACATCCGCCACCAAGGTCAGCCCGGTGCGATCGGCGGTGCCGGTGAAGCGGCCCTTCACGCCGACCCGCTCGGCGGCGAGCGCGGGCATCGTCAGGCGCTGGACCAGCGCGTCGGCGGTGCCGTCCCATTGCTGCAGATTTTCGGCAAGCGAGACGTCCAGCGCGATCTGCGGCGCGGCGACCGCGACCGGCTGCGCGCCGCCGCAAGTCACGGCCGCGCCGCGCAACGGCCCAGTCAGCCGCGGGCGCACATCGCGCACCGCGAGTTTGCCGTAGAAAGTGATTCCCGTGCCGCGGCAATCGGCAGCGGCGATATGCGGGGCCACGAGCGCGAGGGTTCCCGCAAAATCGCGGCGCAAATTGCCGCCGCCGTTCAGCGCCGCGCCGACATTGCCCCACGGCGTTTCGAGCCGCGCCCGCGCGTCGCTCAGCCGGACCGCCATGTCGGGCAATGCGAACGGACTCTTGTCGGTTGGGTCGCGAAATTTGTCGAGCGCGCCGAGCGACAATTGCCCATCGACGAAGCGGCCGTAGAGCCGCAGGCCGTCGGCGCGCACCGATGCGACATAGGGCCCGGACAAGCCGAGCCCGACCGACACCTCAAGCACCCGCGCGGTCAGGTCGGGATGCGCCGGATTACCGATAACGACATTGCTGAGCCGCTGGGTCGACAGGCCGATGCGTTCGATCGTGTAGCGTGCCGGCACGCCCTTCTTCGCAAGCTGGTCCTGAATGAAACGGTCGGCGATCGGGGCGCGGGCAACCCAAAGTCCGAGCGCCAGCGCACCGAGCGCGCCCCCGACGATCCACGGCGCCTTGCGCCGTCGCCGCGCGCGGACTGTCTCTGCCTCGCTCACCCGCGGCCGAACCCATCGACCGCCTGTGACGTCACGCCGTCATCATATGCCCGGCCAAAGCTCACTGCGCCTACCATTGCTGTCCCATGCCCATCGGCAACGCAGGGCAAGGCCATTCGATGCAGGAAAAAGCGCCGCGACATAGGCGCTTGTGTCTATGAGCGTTGAGTGGTGCCCACAAGGCGGTTATTGCCTTGACGATGGCCGACGCGCCCGCCCCCCTTCCCGATCATGCGGGCCACCGGTCGCGGCTTCGCGCGCGCCTGCTCGGCGGCGATGCCGACGGTATGGCCGATTACGAACTGGTCGAATATCTCCTCGCGCTTGCGATCCCGCGGCGCGATACTAAGCCGCTCGCCAAGACATTGCTGCGCGAATTCGGTTCGTTCGCACAGCTCGTCAGCGCCGATCCCGAATCGCTGCGCCGAATCGACGGCATGGGCGACGGCACGATCGCCGCGCTCAAGATCGTCCAGCAGGCCAGCCTCCGGATGCTGAAAGGCGAGTTCCGCGAAAAGCCCCTATTGTCGAGTTGGGATGCGCTGCTCGACTGGCTGCGCGCCGACATGGGACCGATCGAGGTCGAGCGGGTGCGGGTGCTGTACCTCAACTCGCGCAACATGCTGATCCGCGACGAGGTCGCGAGCGAGGGGTCGATCGACCAATCGGCGATCTATGTGCGCGAAGTCGTCAAGCGCGCACTCGAACTCGGCGCCGCGGCGATCATCATCGTCCACAATCACCCCAGCGGAAATCCCGAACCGAGCCGCCAGGATATCGCGATCACGCGCGACCTGGCCGATGCCGCAGGGCGGCTGGGTATCGCGCTGCACGATCATATCATCATCGGCGGCAGCGGCCACCGCAGCCTCCGCGCGCTCGGGCTGCTCTGAATCAGGAGGCCGGAAAAGCCGGGCTTTACTTGCCCGGCCTCAGGCGACATCATCGCGTCATGCAGATTCGGCAGCGCCATCTTCGCTTCCGCCTTCACGCGGGTCAGCTTCTCGCGGGCTTCTAGCCCCGGGCTGTGGCGTGCCATGCCCCGGACCGGGGCAAGATTTCCGAACCATCCCGACAGGAGCGCGGCCGCGCCCTGCCCTTTCCATGCGGAAAGCCAATAGAATGACAGTAGCCAAGACCACCTCGACCAAGGCGAGCAAACGCCCGCCCATTCACATGATCGATTCGGAGGCCGATGCGCTTACCGATCTTGCCCTCGGCATCGAAAAGCGCATGCCGCAGGTCAGCGTACTGCTGATGCGCGAGATCGGCCGTGCGACCGTTCACAAAGAACGCCACGTCCCGCGCGACGTCGTGACGATGAACAGCGAGGTCGATTTCGTCGACGAAGCGAGCGGCGCGGTGCGCAGCGTCCGGCTGGTCTATCCGTCGGATGCCGACATCGCGTCGGGACGAATTTCGATCCTGACGCCCATTGGCGCCGGATTGATCGGGATGCGCGCCGGCAGCGCGATCCTGTGGCCCGATCGCGACGGCCACGAACGGGCGTTGACGATCCGGGCGGTCATGCAGCCGCCGCGCGCGGCTTGACGGCCATGGCGATGCAGCCGCCGGATCGCTCCGACGGCTGCATCGCCCCAAGCGGGGAGGACTGCGAAATCAGGCGCCGCGCGAAAGGAACGCGACCAGTTCTTCCTTGGTAACGCTGCCCGACTTGTCGGCGTCGGCCGCGCCATAAGCCTGATCGATCCAGCTCTTCACATCGGCCGATTCGGGATCAACGGCGGGGTCCTGCGCGGTGCGCAGCTTCTTCATCCATGCGCCGAATTCAGCGGCGCTAAGGTCGCCCGACTTGTCGCCATCATAGGTCGGAAATTCGGTTTCGACGATTTGGGCGATCTGCGCGGGGGTCGCGGCCGCGCTGCTCGACGGCGCAGGGCTGGCGGGCGCGGTCTGCGCAGGCGCCTCGCCGGCCGGGGCCATCGTATCGGTGGCCGGCTCGATGGGGGCGGGAGCTGTCGTGTCGGTCGGTGCCGGCGCACTATCGGGCATCGGCGCAGCCTCGGGCTGCTCGGTCGGCGGCGTGGTCCCCGGCGACGGCGGTGCTTCCTGGGCCAGCGCGGGGAAACTGATCGCGGCGGCGCCGATCAAAAGAACTTGCTTCAACATTATCTATCTCCTGTATCGACGGCGGACCCGCATCTGTTTGCGATCCGCCGCCTTTTCTGAAGGGGCATGGGGGCAACCGTCCGCGTTCGCTGGAAGTTGCGGCGCGCGGGTGATTGGCGAAGCGGTCGACCCCTGCTAGGGGGCGCCCCATCGTGATTCCGCCGCGGTTTTGCGACAAGGCGCCGAACAGCGGCGCACAAAAGGAAGGTATATCAATGGTTCCGCGCTACGCCCGCCCGGACATGACCGCCATCTGGTCGCCGGAAAATCGCTTTCGCATCTGGTTCGAGATCGAGGCGCATGCGACCGACGCGCTCGCGGAACTGGGGACGGTTCCCCAATCCGCCGCGAAGGCGCTGTGGGACTGGTGGGCGACGAACCCCGTCATCGACGTCGACGCGATCGACGCCATCGAGGCGGTCACCAAGCATGACGTCATCGCCTTCCTGACCTGGGTCGCCGAAAATGTCGGCGAAGAAGCGCGCTTCATGCATCAGGGCATGACGTCGAGCGACGTGCTCGACACCTGCCTCGCGGTGCAACTCGCGCAGGCCGCCGACATCTTGCTCGCAGACCTCGACGCGCTGCTCGAGGCGATCAAGCGACGCGCATACGAACATAAGCTGACCCCGACGATCGGGCGCAGCCACGGCATCCATGCCGAGCCGGTCACCTTCGGCCTCAAGATGGCCGAAGCCTATGCCGAGTTCGCGCGCTGCAAGGCGCGGCTGGTCGCAGCGCGCGCGGAAATTGCGACCTGCGCGATTTCGGGCGCGGTTGGCACCTTTGCCAATATCGACCCGCGCGTCGAAGCGCATGTCGCGGCGAAGCTGGGCCTCGCGATCGAACCCGTGTCGACGCAGGTCATTCCGCGCGACCGCCATGCCATGTTCTTCGCAACGCTCGGCGTGATCGCCTCGTCGATCGAACGCCTGTCGGTCGAGGTCCGCCACCTTCAGCGCACAGAGGTGCTCGAAGCGGAGGAATATTTTTCGCCGGGGCAGAAGGGCTCGTCGGCCATGCCGCACAAGCGCAACCCGGTGCTCACCGAAAATCTGACCGGGCTCGCGCGCATGGTGCGCAGCGCCGCCATCCCGGCGATGGAAAATGTCGCACTGTGGCACGAGCGCGATATCAGCCATTCGTCGGTCGAACGCTTCATCGGTCCCGACGCGACGATCACGCTCGACTTCGCGCTCGCGCGACTGACCGGCGTGGTCGACAAGCTGCTCGTCTATCCCGAGCGCATGCAGAAGAATCTCGATCGCATGGGCGGCCTCGTCCATTCGCAGCGCGTCCTGCTCGCGCTGACCCAGGCAGGGGCGAGCCGCGAGGACAGCTATGCGCTCGTCCAGCGCAATGCGATGAAGGTTTGGGAAAGCGACGGCCAGCTTTCGTTGCTCGAACTGCTGAAGGCCGACGCTGACGTGACTGCGCGTCTGTCGGCCGAGCAACTGACCGCGCTGTTCGACCTCGACTATCATATGAAGCATGTCGATACGATCTTTGCGCGGGTGTTCGGCGGCTGAACGCGCCGGGCCTCGCCCAGAGACTCGCATCATGCGCCAAAGTCGCTTAGGGTTCGATGCAGAGGCCGGTAAAGGAGCGCAATAACGTGGGAATCGTGCGAACCGTCATCTGGGTGTTGCTGACCATCATCCTCGTCGTCTTTTCGATGGCCAACTGGAATCCTGTCACCGTGACCATATGGCCGGGACAGGTGCTCGACACCAAATTGCCGGTGCTGATCTTTGCCGCCTTCCTGATCGGCAGCCTGCCGCTGTGGATCGCGCTGCGTACCTCGCGCTGGTCGCTGAAGCGCCGTATCGAAACGAGCGAACGGCAACTTGCCGATTTGCGCGCCATGGCCAACCGCCCGGCCGAGACGCCGCTCACCCCCGAACCGGCGCCGCAGTCGAAGCCCGTCAACGACATCCCACCCTCGCCGCTGGATCCGCAATGAGTTCGCCTGTCTATCTTGCCATCGACACCCCCCACCTCGATGCCGCGCTGACGCTGGCGCAGCGGGTGCGCCACCATGTCGGCGGGTTGAAGCTCGGCCTCGAATTCTTCTGCGCCAACGGCCATCACGGGGTGCACGAAATGGCGAAGCTCGGCCTGCCGATCTTCCTCGACCTCAAGCTGCACGACATCCCGAACACCGTTGCCAAGGCGATCCAGGCGCTGCGTCCGCTCGAACCCGCGATCCTGACCGTCCACGCCGCGGGCGGCCGCGCGATGATGGAAGAGGCCAAGGCAGTCGCGGGAAGCGCGACCAAGGTGGTCGGCGTTACCGTGCTCACCAGCCTCGACTCGCCCGATCTCGATGATATCGGCGTCGGCGGCACCCCGCACGACCAGGTCGTCCGCCTTGCCGCGCTGGCCCGCGAATCGGGTCTCGACGGCATCGTCTGCTCGGGCCAGGAAGTGAAGGCCGCGCGCAAGGCATGGCCCGGCGGCTTCTTCGTCGTACCGGGGGTGCGCCCTGCTGACGGCCGTGCCGGCGATCAGAAGCGTATCGTTACCCCGGCGCAGGCGATGGCTGACGGCGCCTCGATCCTCGTCGTCGGCCGACCGATCAGCCAGTCGCAGGACCCCGACCTCGCGGCGCGCGCGATCGAAGCGACGCTGTAAACACACTTTCATTCAACCATCGTAATTGCGAGGAGCCGAAGGCGACGAAGCAATCTCCAGCTATCGGGATTGTGTTACGCCGATGGCTGGAGATTGCTTCACTTCGCTCGCAATGACCTAAATGATCGAACCCTGATATATGCCCCCACTTGTCAAAATCTGCGGCCTCTCTACGCCCGAAACGGTTGACGCCGCTATCCGGCTCGGCGCGACGCACATCGGCCTCGTTCACTATGAACCGAGTCCGCGCCACGTCGATCTGAAGACCGCTGCCGCGCTTCGCCAGCGCGCCGGGGGGAAAGTGAAGGTTGCGCTTCTTCTCGTGAATGCCTCGCGACAGGTGACCGGCGAGGCGCTCAGCGCGGTGCGCCCCGACATCGTCCAGTTTCATGGCAATGAAACACCCCAATGGCTCGCCGCGGTCAAACGGCTCGTTCCCGCCGAAGTCTGGAAGGCGGTCGGCCTGAAGGATGCCGGAACGCTGGAACGCGTCCGGCAGTTTGAAGGTGCGGCCGACCGCATCTTGTTCGATGCGCCGGCAGCGGCGTTGCCCGGCGGCACCGGCGCCCGCTTCGACTGGTCGCTGCTCAAGGGCCATCGCCACTCGATCGATTGGGGCGTCGCAGGCGGACTGACCCCGGCCAATGTCGCACAGGCGATCGCCGAAACCGGCGCGCCGCTCGTCGATGTGTCGTCGGGGGTCGAAAGCGCACCGGGCGTCAAGGATATGGACAAGATCGCCGCTTTCCTTAAAGCGGTCGGCAGATGCTGACACCGCAGTTCCTCATGATGCGCATCGGAAAACGATGGCGCTGACCGCTTGAGACCCGATCTTCAAGTGCGCGCCCACCCGTAACCGATGGAAATGACCATGACCGAAGCACCGACCCTGCCCAACAGCCTCCGCACCCAGCCCGACGCGCGCGGCCATTTCGGCGCCTTCGGCGGCCGCTATGTCGCCGAAACGCTGATGCCGCTCATCCTCGACCTCGAACGCCATTATCGCGCTGCGCAGGCCGACCCTGCCTTCAAGGCCGAGTTCGACTATCTGCTCAAAAATTATGTCGGCCGCCCGAGCCCGCTGTGGTTTGCCGAGCGGCTGACGAACGATCTGGGTGGCGCGAAGATCTATTTGAAGCGCGAGGATCTGAACCACACCGGCGCGCACAAGATCAACAATTGCATCGGTCAGATCCTGCTCGCCAAGCAGATGGGCAAGACCAAGATCATCGCCGAAACCGGCGCCGGCCAGCACGGCGTCGCGACCGCGACCGTGGCAGCGCTCTTTGGCCTGCCCTGCACCATTTTCATGGGCGCGGTCGACGTCGCGCGGCAGCAGCCGAACGTCTTCCGCATGAAGCTGCTCGGCGCCGAAGTCGTCGCGGTCGAAAGCGGCGCGAAGACGCTGAAAGATGCGATGAACGAGGCGCTCCGCCACTGGGTCGCGAACGTCGAGGACACCTTCTACATCATCGGCACCGTCGCGGGGCCGCATCCCTATCCCGAACTGGTGCGTGATTTCCAGTCGGTGATCGGCGAGGAAGCGAAGGCGCAAATTCTCGAAGCCGAAGGGCGCCTGCCCGACATGCTGATCGCCCCCGTCGGCGGCGGGTCGAACGCCATCGGGCTGTTCCATCCCTTCCTCGATGACACAGACGTCGAGATCGTCGGCGTCGAAGCCGCGGGCGAAGGATTGGGCGGCAAGCACGCCGCCAGCCTCGCCGGCGGCAAACCCGGCATCCTCCACGGCAACAAGACCTATCTGCTGCAGGATGAGGACGGCCAGATCACCGAGGCGCACAGCATCTCGGCGGGGCTCGACTATCCGGGCATCGGCCCCGAGCATAGTTGGCTGCATGACATCGGCCGCGCGCGTTACGAACCGGTCACCGACGAAGAGGCGCTCGCAAGTTTCCAGAAACTGACCAAGCTCGAAGGCATCATCCCCGCGCTCGAAAGCGCGCACGCGATCGCCGCTGCCGAACGCATCGCGCCGACGCTGGGCAAGGACAAGATCATCATCGTCAATTGCTCGGGTCGCGGCGACAAGGACATCTTCACCGTGGCGGAAGCATTGGGGGTAAAGCTGTGACCCGCTTCGCCGCCGCCTTCGCCAAGCCGCGCCCTGCGCTCGTCGCCTTCATCACCGGCGGCGATGGCGACACCGCCGCGAACCTTGACGCGCTCGTCGCGGGGGGTGCCGATGTGATCGAACTGGGCATGCCCTTCACCGATCCGATGGCCGACGGCCCCGCGATCCAGGCCGCAAACCTGCGAAGCCTCGCCAAGGGGACGACCACCGCCGACCTGTTCGGTATCGCCGCCGCCTTCCGCCAGCGCCATCCCGACACGCCGCTCGTGCTGATGGGCTATGCCAATCCGATGACGATCCGTGGCGCCGACTGGTTCGCCGCAGAGTGCGCGAAAGCAGGGGTCGACGGCGTCATCTGCGTCGATATTCCCTCGGAGGAAGATCCGGAACTCGGCCCCGCGCTCCGCGCTGCCGGGGTCGACCTGATCCGCCTCGCAACGCCGACGACCGACGCGGCGCGCCTGCCAGACGTGCTGAACGGCGCGGGCGGCTTTCTCTATTATGTTTCGGTTGCCGGGATCACCGGGATGCAGCAGGCCGCTCAGGCGAGCATCGAGGATGCGGTTGCGCGCCTGAAAGCCGCGACCGACCTGCCGGTCGCGGTCGGATTCGGCGTTCGCACCCCCGCGCAGGCGGCCGACATCGCCAAGGTTGCCGACGGCGTCGTCGTCGGATCGGCCTTCATCGACATCATTGCCGAGCATGGCGACGCCGCGGCGGCGCATGTCGAGGCCTTCACCCGTTCGCTCGCCGATGCTATCCACAGCGCAAAGGAGATCGCCGCATGAGCTGGCTCGACCGCGTTCGCAACGCCCTGCCCTTCACCGCCAAGCGCGACACCGCCGACAACCTCTGGCACAAATGCCGCCAGTGTCAGCAGATGGTGTTCGTCAAGGAGTGGGAAGACAATCTGAACGTCTGCCCGCGCTGCGACCATCACGACCGCATCGGCGCCAAAGAGCGCTTCGCGCAGCTTTTCGACGGCGGCCTGCACGAGTTGATCGCCGCCCCCGCGGCACCCGAAGATCCGCTGAAGTTCCGCGACACCAAGAAATATGTCGACCGCATCAAGGCCGCACGCGCGCAGACCGGCGACCGCGACGCTTACCAGAACGCCTTCGGCCGCATTTCGGGCCAGGGCGCCGTGATCGGGGTGCAGGATTTCGCCTTCATGGGCGGATCGATGGGCGTCGCGGTCGGCGAAGCCTTCGTCGCCGGGGTCGAGGCCGCGATCAAGCGCGGCGTCCCCTACATCGCGATCACCGCCGCGGGCGGCGCGCGGATGCAGGAAGGCACGCTGTCGCTGATGCAGATGCCGCGCGCTACGGTTGCGCTCCAGCGGCTGCGCCGCGCGGGCCTGCCTTATGTGGTGCTGCTCACCGACCCGACGACGGGCGGCGTGACCGCGAGCTATGCGATGCTGGGCGATGTGCAGATCAGCGAGCCCAATGCGCTGATCGGCTTTGCGGGCCAGCGCGTGATCGAAAATACGATCCGCGAAAAGCTGCCCGAAGGATTCCAGCGCGCCGAATATCTGCTCGATCACGGGATGATCGACATGGTGGTGCATCGCAAGGAGCTGCCCGCGACGCTCGGCCGCCTGATCGGCTATCTCGCGCCCGAAAAGGCGGCTTGATCCCTCCTCCTGACGGACGGAGGGAGAATCCATGCCCGACCACGCGCACAGTTCCGATCCCGCCGTTCAGGCGCAGCTCGACCGCCTCGCGGCGCTGTCGCCGGGTCGCGACATATTGGGGCTGGAACGCATCGGCGAACTGTGCGCGCGCCTCGGCGATCCCCAAGACCGGCTGCCGCGGACCTTCCATGTCGCAGGGACCAACGGCAAGGGATCGACCTGCGCCTATCTGCGCGCAATACTGGAGGCGCAGGGGCGCAGGGTCCACGCTTATACCAGCCCGCACCTCGTCCGGTTTAACGAGCGCATCCGACTGGCGGGCACCCTGATCGATGATGCGGCGCTCGCGGCCTTGCTTGGCGAAGCCCTCGACGTCGCGGAAGGGCTGCACGCAAGCTTTTTCGAGGTGACGACGGCGGCGGCTTTCCTTGCCTTTTCGCGCATCCCCGCCGACGATTGCATCATCGAGGTCGGGCTGGGCGGACGACTCGATGCGACCAATATCATCCCGGCGCCGGCGGTGTGCGGCATCGCCTCGCTCGGCATCGACCATGAGGCCTTTCTGCTCGCGCCCGAAGACGGCACCCCGACGCGCCCTGCCGAACGGATCGCGTGGGAAAAGGCCGGCATAATCAAGCGCGGCGCCGCGCTGGCGACGCTCGCCTATCCGCCGCCGCTGGCGCGGGTAATCGCGGACCGGGCCGAGGCGGCGGGCGTGGTCCCGTTCGTCGAGGGCGAAACCTGGTCGGTCGAAGCCGTCGGCGACGCCTTTCGCTGGCGGTCGATGGACGGGGAACTCCCCGCCTTGCTGCGCCCGCGCATGGCGGGCGGGCATCAGATGCGCAACGCGGGCCTTGCGATTGCGATGCTCCATCTCGCGCCGGGACCGAAACCCGATGCGGGCGCGATCGAGCGCGGCATCGCCGCGGCTTACTGGCCGGCGCGGTTGCAACGACTGGAGAGCGGACCGCTCGCAAAGCTGCTCCCGCCCGCCACGACGGTGTGGCTCGACGGCGCCCACAATGCCGATGCAGGGCATCAACTCGCGCAGCATTTTGCGGGCGATGCGCGCCGCATCCATCTGGTCACCGGGATGCTCGCCAACAAGCATCCCTCGGCGTTGATCGATCCCCTCGCCGGCAAGCTCGCCTCGATCACCGTCGTGCCGGTGCCCGGGCACGAGCATCATGGCGCCTCAGCCTTCGGGCCGGAAGCGCTCGCGGCCGATACCGTCGAGGCTGCGCTGGCCGGATTGGCCGTAGACCCTGTGACCGAGATCGTCCTGATCGCCGGCTCGCTTTACCTTGCGGGCGAGGTGCTGCGCGCGAACGGCGAATTGCCCGATTAGGCCGACGCCTCGCGCGCATGCCGGGTACCCGCCGTGCCGACCGATTGGTCAACGAGCCCGCTGCGCATCATCAGCCAGAATAGGACAATACCCGGCAGGGCCGCGGCGACGGTGAACAGATAGAAGTTCACATTGCCCATATTGTCCATCATCGCGCCCGCCGTGGTGCCGGTCAGGAAACGACCGACAATGCTCGCTGCGGAGGAGATCAGCGCATAATGCGCCGCAGTGAAGCGCAAGTCGCAGAGTGCCGAGAAATAGGCGACGACAACGACGCCGCCGATGCCGCTCGCAATATTTTCGAACCCGATCGCGCCGGCGAGGCCCCAATTGCTGTGGCCCGCCGCCGCGAGCAGCGCGAAGCTGAAATTGCTCACCGCCATCAGGATCAGGCTGAGCAGTACCGACTTTTTCATGCCCATCCGCGCGTAGAGAATCCCGCCCATGAAAATGCCGATCAGATAAGCCCAGAAGCCGATACCGACGTCGTAGATCGCAATCTCGTCATTGCTGAAGCCAAGATCGTTGAGCAGCAGGCGCAGCGTCAGATTCGCGAGCGTATCGCCGATCTTGTGGAGCAGGATGAACAGCAGCACCAGCCAGGCGCCATGGCGACTGAAAAACTCGCGGAAGGGACCGATGATACCCGCGACAAGTCCTGGTTTGCCTTCGCGCGAGAGTGCCGCGCGGTGCCGCTCGGGCTCGCCGACCCAAAAGCCCGCAATGACCGCCGGCAATGCAAAAAGCGCACATGCCAGATAGGCCGCCTCCCATCCTTGCCGCGCGGCAAGATAGAGCGCGAGCGCACCGGCGCCCGCCGATCCGATCCGCCAGCCATATTGCGACATGCCCGATCCGACACCGAGTTGTTCGGGCTTCAATATCTCGATCCGGTAGGCGTCGATCACAATGTCGAACGTCGCGCCCGCTGCACCCACGAGAACCGCACCGACCGCCATTTCGAACAGCGCGGCGAATTCGCCTTCATGGCCAAGCCCGAACCGCTGCATGAGGTGCCCCACGGGGGACTGGCCGACCTGCTGCGGATCGACCAGCGCGAGATTGCCGACCGCCAGCATGACGAGCATGGCCGTCAGGATCAGCCAACTGATCCGTTGGCCGACCACCCCGGCCCCCGGAAGGCGGATCGTATCGACGATCCAGGCCCACAGCGGTTTGAAATTATAGACGAGAAAGGCGAGCGAAAAGGCGGTGATCGATGATTTTTCGAAACCGTCCTGCGACAGTCGCGTCGTCAAGGTGGCACCGATCATCGCATAGGGAAATCCCGACGAAATGCCGAGCAGCAGCGCCGCCAGCGGCGCGCGTTCCAGATAGGGCCGGATGCTGTCCCACCAGCTTTGCGGTGGCGGCGGCGCCATATCTGCCTGCATAGATCCTCCCTGTCGCGCTCGGCTGACCGGCGACGCATCGAACCGTTCGGCCTAAAGCAACAGGACCAAATTGGAAGCATCTATTTGGCGGGGCGCCCGATCCAGCGGACGGCGTGCACGCGCCCGCCGGCGCGGTCCTGCAACAGCACCGCCCAGCGGTCGGCGCCGCGCTGGCCCGCGATCGCTGCGGGTATTGCAGCCGCGCAGGCGCCGCTTGCGGGGCAAGGAACCGCCGCCTCGGCCAGCACCACATTGGTATAGCCCAGCGTCCGGTTGCCATTCTCGCCGCGGGCGACGTCGACCGAGGCGCGGTGCGCGATCGCCACGAAGCGCAATTCGGCACCCGCTGCGGACCGCGAAGCGACCACACGGCCGCCGTCGAGGCGAAGCGCCGCGTCGCTTGGCGCGGCGCCGAGCATCCGGCGCAGCGCCCGCTCGTCCGATCCGACGGCGGCCGCGCTCCCCTGCACGACGGTTTCGGGGGTATAAACGCCCGCCCCCGGCAGCCCGCGCCGCGCATAGCGGTCCTGAAGCGCATCGTTCGCGGCGCGCGCGAGCGTATCCTTCCATCCCAGCCGGTCCCAATAGGTAACGGGGCGGCTGACCGCGACCACGGAGCCTTCGGCATCCAGTCTTTCGAGCAACCGGTCGGCGGGCGGACAGGAGGAACAACCCTGGCTGGTGAACAACTCGACCAGCACGGGCGCCGCGGGCGGCGTCGAAGCCGCGATGGCGGCGGACGGTCGATCGGATGGCCCGAACAGGAGCGCGGCGGCCGCCCCCAAAGCCAAGCTGAACAGCGGAAGCAATATCTTCAACGGGATCCTCCTCGCGCATCGGCACTCAACCGCCGGTTCGGTGGAGGCAGCGGGCCGGTTACGCGGCCTCGGGACGCCAATAGGTTTGCATCCCGCTCACCTTGCGCGGCATCTTGTGCTTGCACACCATCGTCTCGACGGCGCGAACCGCGTGGAGAAGCGCCGCCGCCCCGTGCGGCTTGGTCAGGCAGGCGAGCGCGATGTCGCCCGCATCTTCGGGACATTGCCCCGTTACCAGCAGTACGGCAACGCCGCGGTCGCGCGCGAGCCGCGCAACCTCGCGTCCCGTCATGTGCCCCGCGAGCTTGAGGTCGAGGATCAGCGCATCGATCGTCTTGTCTGCCAGCATCGCGACAGCCGCTTCGCCCGAATCGACCGTCGCAACGACGTCATAGCCACCATGCTTCAGGGTCCGCTCATTGTCGAAAGCGACCAGCGGATCATCCTCGACGATCAGCAGCCGTTTGAAGCAGGACGGGCGGGACGCGAAGAGCAT
Organism: Sphingopyxis sp. GC21; assembly: GCF_025727575.1. NCBI lineage: Bacteria > Pseudomonadati > Pseudomonadota > Alphaproteobacteria > Sphingomonadales > Sphingopyxidaceae > Sphingopyxis > Sphingopyxis sp. GC21. Next base: position 1,444,761 of record NZ_CP095845.1, read on the forward strand.
TTTACCTACCTTCCGTCCGCCGCATGACTCTGCGTGCGCGTCCTCGCAAGATTGCTTTTGCTTGCCATCGACGAAGCGACACTTTTCCGGCTATGAGCGTGGCCATATTACAACATCCCTTTTCCCGAATAACGATATGAAAGCCGCATCCGTTCCGATGACGACACGCCGCCCACCCCGTTCGCCGTCCCGCCCGCCCGCTTCCCCGCAGGGCGACGCTCCGCGTGGCCGCCGCAGCGCGCGCGCTGCACAACCGCCGCGTAAGGCTCCGCCGAAGGAAGAGGAGCGCGAGGACGGGCCGCAGCGCATCACCAAGCTCCTGGCGCGCGCTGGCGTCGGGTCACGGCGCGATGTCGAACGAATGATCGAGGAAGGCCGCATTGCACTGAACGGCGCGGTGATCGTGCAACCGGCGCCGCTGCTCTCATCGCTCGAGGGCTTGACCGTCGACGGCAATCCGGTCGCAAAGCCCGTATCGACGCGCCTCTATCGCTTCTACAAGCCGGTCGGCTGCCTGACCGCGGCGCGCGACCCCAAGGGACGCAAGACGATTTATGACGTGCTGCCCAAGGGGCTGCCGCGGCTGATGCCCGTCGGGCGGCTCGACTATAATACCGAGGGCTTGCTGTTGCTGACCAATGACGGCGAATTCAAGCGCCAGCTCGAACTGCCCGCCAGCGGGGTCGAGCGCACCTATCGCGCCCGCGCGTTTGGCGACATCAGCCAAGCGCAGCTCGAGGAACTGGTCGAGGGGGTCGAGATCGACGGGGTCCGCTATGGCAAGATCGACGCCAATCTCGAACGGCGGACGGGGCGCAACCAGTGGATCGAGCTGACGCTGACCGAGGGCAAGAATCGCGAGGTTCGCCGCGTGCTCGAACATCTGGGGCTGCAGGTGAGCCGCCTGATCCGGACGCGATATGGCGCTTTCGAGCTCGACGGCCTCGATGTCGGCGCGGTCGAGGTCGTACCACGCGATGCCTTGTTCCAGTTCCGGCGGCGGATGAGCTGATGCGCGTCATTTCCGGCAAATGGCGCGGTCGCAAGTTGATCGCGCCCAAGAATGATGCCACTCGCCCGACCGCCGACCGCACGCGCGAGACACTCTTCTCCATGCTTGCAAGCCGGCTCGGTAGTTTCGAGGGCTTGTATGTCGCCGACCTGTTCGCGGGGTCGGGCGCGCTGGGGATCGAGGCCTTGTCGCGCGGCGCCGTGCAGTGCCTGTTCGGTGAGCAGGATCGCGAGGCGATCGACGCCCTGCGCAAGAATCTGGCGGCGCTCGGTGCGGCCGGACGCGCCGAGGTGCGGGCCGGTTCGGTCCTCGCACTTGGGCCAGCGCCACGCAGTTTCGATCTGCTGCTGCTCGATGCGCCCTATGCAACCGGCGCGGGCAGTGTCGCACTCGACAAGCTGGCGCGGCTCGGCTGGGTCGATACCGATAGCTGGATCTCGATCGAAACAGGCGAGAAAGAAAGCGTCGACGTCGCGGGCTTCGCGATCGAAGCGGAGCGAAAGGTCGGAAAAGCTAAGCTGACGCTGCTCCGTGCCGACTAAAGATAGGGCTTCAGATTGAACTGCGCGTGACCGCGCTTCCCGTCGCGTTCATAATCGAACGCGACTTGATCCCCGGGCTTGCCGCCCAGCCGGCGCAACATCGCGTTCCATTCGACCCCCACAAGCGTATCGCCCGGTTGCAGCCCGGCGTCCTTGGCCGGGCTGCCGTTGCCAACATCCTCGATCACGATACGCGTACCTTTGCGGTCAAGCCACAGCCCCGACATCGGATAGCGCTCGGTTCCTGCAAAATCGAGTCCGTTGGGCGCCATCCATAGCTGTTTGCGCTTGGGATCCGTCGACAGGTGGAAATGGCGGATCATGTCCAACCCGACCAACCCCTCGACATTATCGAAATTGCCGTTCCGCGGGCCGGGCTCAGCAAGTGTGACCAGCGCGCGCGGAAAGGCGAATTTGTGAAGAAGGACCTTGTCCGCCCGGAACATACGGGTCCGCAGACTTCCTTTGCCGAAGCCGCTTGCACGCACGGGAACATAGGGTCGTTCGCTATCCCACCAACCGATGTCGCGCGCCGCCTTGCCATCGAACAGGATGTTGCGGGGTGCGCCTGTGTCGATCAGGAAGCGCCCGGAAAAATCGCCGATCTGCACGGGCGTGGTCAAACCGTAGCTCGCCCGGCGGGGCATATAGCTTTCGGGTATCAGATACATGCCAGGCCGCTCGCTACGGCCATCGGGATAGATGCGCCACTGGTTCGCCACGAAATCAAGATCGCTGTCCATATCGGTAAACAGCGGCGCGCCGATCAATCCCCGGGTGCTCGAGTCGACGACTGACTTGGTGCCGTGAAATTCCATATAGGGGATGCGAAAGGTGCCGCCGATCACCACATCCTCGACGCGCAGGACCGACGTCCGCTCTACTCCGCCCAGGCCGCCGATAATGCTCGCGCCGCGTTCGCGCAGCTTGACGGAGTTCGCCCAGCTATCCGAAATCAGGCTTTCGGTGGTACCGGTGTCGAGAATGAACGGTTCGGGAGGCAAGCCTTCCACCGACACATCAAGCCAGACGCGATTGCCCTTCAGCCTGATCGGTGCGGCGAAGACCATTGGCGCCAAAGCGGCCGCGGAACCCGGCAGCATGAGGCTGGCGATGACCGGCCATGAGGCGATGAAAGAACGGCGTGCGATCAAGGACATGGGCAGATCTCGCGGTGGTGGGAGACTATCCGTTTGTTAGAGATTCAATGATGACGCCGCAATGACATTGCGCCTCACGCGTCACCGCGTTCAATTTTTGTCACCAAGGCCAGGCCGCAAAAGCTGACCAGTCCGGCGAGCGCCAGATAGAGGCCGACGACCTCGGTTCCGCGCCAGTCACCGAGCGCCTGCGCCGCGATCGGCGCGGCTGCGCCGCCCAATATGCCGCCGACATTGAAGGCGACCGACGCGCCGGTGTAGCGGACGCGCACGGGGAACAGGCCGGTCAGCCAGCTCCCGAGCGGGCCGTAGACGAGGCCCATGACGAACAGCGATGTGGCGAGACCTGCGAAGATCGTCAGCCAGCTCCCCGAGGCCAGCGCCGGACCGAACAGCAAGCCGACGAGCATCGTCGCGCCGCAGCCCCAGCGCAGCACGCGCTGCGCACTCGACGCATCGCTGGCATAGCCCGCAAAGATAATGCCGCCCGCCATGAACAATATCGCACCGAGCTGGATGAGCAGAAACTCCTCCTTCGGATAGCCGAGCGTGGTGGTGCCGTGCGCAAGGGCGAAGCTGGTCGCGAGATAGAAGATCGCGAAACAGGCGACGACCGCGAAGGTGCCGGCAAGCGTCGCGACGAAGTGGCCGCGCAGCAACTCGCCGATCGGCACGCCGACAGGCGCGTCGCGCTCCAACGCCTCCGAAAAGGCCGGCGTCTCACCGATCTTGAGCCGCACCCACAGGCCAAGGCCGACGAGCACGGCGGAAACAAGAAAGGGGATACGCCAGCCCCACGCCGCAAAATCGGCATCGCTCAGCCAAAGGCCGAGGAGCAGGAACAGTCCGTTGGCGGCGATGAACCCGACCGGCGCGCCAAGCTGCGGGAACATGCCGAAGCGCGACTGCCATCCCGGCGGCGCATTTTCGACCGCGAGCAGCGCCGCACCGCCCCATTCCCCGCCCAGCCCGAAGCCCTGCCCGAACCGCAAGATGCACAGCAGCAACGGTGCGACCCAGCCGACCATCGCATAGGTCGGCAGAAAGGCGATAAGCAGCGTCGAGGCCCCCATCAGCATCAGCGAGGCAACGAGCGTCGACTTCCGCCCGATCCGGTCGCCGAAATGGCCGAACACGACGGCGCCGACCGGCCGCGCGAAAAAAGCGAGCCCGAAGCTCATGAAGCTGAGCATCAGCTGCGCCGACGGCGATTCCGAAGGAAAGAAAAGCGGCCCGAAGACCAGCGCAGCCGCGGTGCCGTAGATATAAAAATCATAAAATTCGACTGCGGTGCCGACCAGACTTGCGGTCAAAATTCGGCGATGTCTGCGATATGGCTCCAGATTCACAGTCGCCCTCCCCCCCGGTCAAATCACCCCAGTTATCATCTGTTCCGGTGTGCGATTGCCGACGCGATGTCAAACCGGCGCGGGGCATCGGGGCCCGAGCGCACTGTCGCTACCGTGCAACGCCCCTTGCACTCATCCTCCGAATCGGTCACACCTTTACGTGAACGTAAAGGTAAAGACCGCGAGAGGATTCTTCCCCATGACCGACATACCGACCTTCGACACGATCAAGCTCGCGTGCAGCGACAATGTCGCGAAGATCACGCTCAACCGTCCCGAACGGCTCAATTCGATGCCGCCCGCGATGGCCGACGATATCCGCGCCGCGCTCGACTGGATGGGCGTCCTTGGCGCGCGTGCGCTGCTGATTACCGGTGAGGGTCGCGGTTTCTGTTCGGGCGCGGATCTGGCGGGCGATCGCAGCGCAACCGCTGTCGGCGGCGGCGCGAACAGTCGCAAGGCGCTGCGCAACCATTATAACCCGATGCTGCTCGCGCTCGCCAATCTCGACATTCCGGTCGTGACCGCGGTCAACGGCCCCGCCGCAGGGGTCGGATGCAGCTTTGCGCTGTCGGGCGATTTCGCGATTGCTGGCAAAAGCGCCTATTTCCTCCAGGCTTTCGTCAATATCGGCCTCGTCCCCGACGGGGGATCGTCGTGGCTGCTGCCACGGCTCGTCGGCCTGCCGCGCGCGACGCAGATGATGATGCTCGGCGAGAAAATCTCGGCCGAACAGGCCGCCGATTGGGGACTGATTTACAAGGCGGTCGAGGATGACGCGCTGATGGCTGAAGCCGAAGCGCTCGCAAAGCGGCTGGCCAGCGGACCGACGGTTGCGCTCGGCACGATGCGCAAGGTGCTGCGCGGCGGGTTGACGCAAAGCTATGCCGACACGCTCGACGCCGAGGCGATGGGCCAGTATCTGGCCGGCAACAGCGCCGATGCCGCCGAGGGCATCGCGGCCTTCCTTCAGAAGCGCAAGACCGAGTTCAAGGGCAAGTGAACTACTAGTGCTCCCCGGCGAAAGCCGGGGTCCTTTTGCGCGCCTTCTGACCCCGGCTTTCGCCGGGTATTACCCATGAACGCTGGGGCTTACTCCGCCGCTTCTTCGACCATAATCTTCTTGTAGATGCTCGTGCGCGGATAGGAGCAGAGACGCATCACCATCGGCTCGAAGAATTCCAGCGGCTCGCTTTCATAGTCGGGGTCGAACGCTGGCGCGTCATATTTTTCGCAGAATTCGGCGCACGCCGCGTAATAGGGATGGTCCTTGAACTGGTCGCGCATGTCGCGGTCGAGCCCGAGATAGTGGAAGAAATAATGGCCCTGGAAGATGCCGTGGTGCTGGACGATCCAAAGATTTTCTTCCGACAGGAAGGGCTTGAGGATCGCCGCCGCGACATCGGGATGGTTGAATGCGCCCAGCGTGTCGCCGATGTCGTGGAGCAGCGCCATCACCACATATTCCTCGTCGCGCCCATCGCGATGCGCGCGCGTCGCGGTCTGCAAGCAATGCTCGAGCCGATCAACGGGAAAGCCGCCATAATCGCCGCCAAGCAGTTTCAGATGATCGAGGATGCGCTTGCCGTTCTGCGGCGCGAATTCCTTCTGCTCGCGCGCGATGATATCCCAATCTTCCTGTGTGCCGTCGATCATCGAACGGAAGGACGCGTGATCGTGCGTCATGTCGGTCATGGCTGGCTCTCCCATATATCGGCGGCCAGTCTATGCGTTTCGTTGCGATATGCAACGCTGTTCAGCCGTCGCTATTCTACCGCGTAGGTCACGCCATATTTCAGCGCTTCGTCGAGCGTCAGGCAGCGGCGCGTCGATTTGTCCGGGCCGCTGCCCTTCACCGCCTTCTGCCGATACATGATGTCGGTCAGCAATTTGCGCGACACGCCCATCTTGATCAGGAAATCATTGTCCTCGCTCGCCAGCAGCGCGCTGTCCTGTTCGACGTCGCCGATCAGCTCGGTCGTCGCATCGGTGCCCATCGCCACGCTTTCGTCGATCAGCGAGCGGTCGCCGGTGCTGGTGAACATATGGACGATGAACTCGCCGCCCGGCTCGATCAGCCGCGGCGCGCCGCCCATGAAGACGAAATTGCAGGCGCTGAAACAGGCCCAGCCGCTCGGTATGCGCGTCGCAAGGCCGGGGTTCGACCGGATGATGCGCCCCGCGGCGTTGCCGGCGCGCGCATCGCCGCCGGGCGAACGCAGCCATATCTCGGATACGTCCGGATTGGCCTTCAGCGCGGCGCTCAGCCGGTCGGGCAGTCCCGAATCAACGCGGCCTTCGGCGAGCATCACCTTCATCGCGCCGCGCTTTTCGACCGTCAGCTTCATCGTCGGATTGGCCGACCAATTGGGGTTGAGCGGACAGGTCGGATTGATCGGGTCCATCTCGGTCGCCGCGGTCAGGCTGACGACCGCAAGCGCCGTGAGGGCGAGCTTCGGCAATTCAGGCCGCAAGAACATAGCGCGTATCACCCGGCCCCTTGCACATGCGTTTCGACACACGGGTTTCCTCGCCATCGACGATCACGAAGTCGTTGACGGTCATGCACTTCCTGCCGCCGTCCTCTGTGTTGATCGAAGCCACGGTCGACGACCCGCTGACATTGTCGCGCGTTTCGCTGGTCCAGTTCGACGTCGTGCCGACCGCTTCGCCGCGTGTCACCTCTTCGGTGGCCTTGGCGGCCTGCACCTGTTCGGCGGGGTCGAGGCGGCAAGCGATGGCGTCGGTCAGCGTTCCGCTGACCTCGGCGATCGGGACATAGGAATAGACGCCCGCCTTGCTGGCCGCGTCGCCCACCGCATCGCGGATCACACCGCCCAATATGCCGCGGCCGACGCTGCTGCCCTTCTTGCCCTTGGGACAACCGCCGTTGTCGCTTTCGCTCGACGTCGGGGCGGGGGGCGGCGTCGTGACCTTGCGCAGCAGCCCGCCGAACTGTGCCTGCGCGGGCGCCACCGCCAGCAGGGTGACGGCGGCCCAGGCGGGGACCAACATGATTCGCTTCATATGCGGCTCCAAAAAACCCGTGCCAAAACCTGTGATCGCGACCCCGCTTATCGCCGCGAAACTACGCCGCGCTGTGATTTCAATCAATGGGGCTGGCGCTGAGGCGATAATTGTCATGTCGGGAGGTTGAAATTATCGGCAAAGTGGATCAGACAGCGCGCCATGCTCTCGCAGAAGACCCGCTACACGATACGTGCCTTTCAGCATCTTGCCGATCATTGGGGCAAGGGTCAGGTCCAACTCGCGGACATTGCCGAGGCGCAGAATATCCCGCCCAAATTCCTGACCGTCATCCTGTCGGAAATGGCGCGCGAAGGGTTGCTCATCTCGCAGCGCGGACGCGATGGCGGCTATCAGCTTGCGCTGCCGCCGGTCGACATCAGCTATGGCGATCTTGTCCGGCTGACGCGCGGGTCGCTCGCGCTGGTCCCGTGTGCCAGCCGCAATGCCCACGAAACCTGCAAGAATTGCCTGCCCGAAGCCGAATGCCGGATGCGCACGCTGATGCTGAAGGTGCGCGACGATACCGCCGCGATCCTCGACCGGATCAGCCTGGCCGACCCGATCGGCTTCGAACCCTTGTTCGAAAAGGAAGAAATGGCGCTCTGACGCGCCACGCCAACCGGCACGGCAAAGAAAAAGGCCCGAACGCCGGTGCGTCGGACCTCTTGTTTTCGAGGAAATGGTGGAGCCTAGCGGGATCGAACCGCTGACCTCTACAATGCCATTGTAGCGCTCTCCCAGCTGAGCTAAGGCCCCGTGCCATTTCGTCTGGCCGCCCTGGGTGGTGCGACCGGGACGCCGCCTTTAGCAGCGCCTGCGTTCGATGCAAGGGGCCAAATGCATCTCCGCGATGCTTTTTTGGCCCCTCGCCGAAAAATCAGCTTTCGTCGTCTTCGTCGTCGCCGGTGGCGACGCCCAGATCGTCATCGCCGCCCAGATCGACATCGTTATCCGGCGAATCGCTGTCTTCATCGACATCGACGTCCAGATCCAGATCCTCGTCGATGGCCTCTTCCTTGACCTTGGTCGGCTTCTCGACTTCCTCGAAGGGCATCGGCTGCTTCGATTTCAGCACCGATTCCGGAATCCAGGAATAGCCGCAATTGATGCAGCTGACCGGATCATCCTTGGTCAAATCGTAGAATCGGGTGGCACATTTCGGGCAGCTACGCTTCGTGCCCCATTCAGCCTTTACCATATAAGCCTCGTAACCTTTTGGAAATCGGTTGATATTTCGGAAAAAGATGGGCGCCGGGCCGGCGATCCGTCAAATCGGCGTGCGCCTTGCCAGATTGTCGGGCCGCTGTCAAAAGCCGCACGCCATGACTGACCAGAATGCCCGCCCCCGCAGCTTCGCCGCGTCCGCTCCGCTTAAAGGTAGGATCGCGATTCCCGGCGACAAGAGCATTTCGCATCGCGCCCTGATGTTGTCGGCGCTCGCGGTCGGCACCAGCCACGTGAGCGGGCTGCTTGAGGGGCATGATGTCCTCGCCACCGCCGCGGCCATGCGCGCGATGGGCGCGAATATCGACCGCACCGGCGACGGCGAATGGGTCATTGAAGGCGTCGGTGTCGGTGGCCTGCTCCAGCCGCGCGAAGCGCTCGACATGGGCAACAGCGGCACCTCGACGCGCCTGCTGATGGGCCTTGTTTCCAGCCATCCGATCACGACCACTTTCGTCGGCGATGCCAGCCTGTCGGGACGCCCGATGGGGCGCGTCATCGATCCGTTGTCGCAGATGGGCGCTGACATCTCGGCCTCGCCGGGTGGCCGCCTTCCCTTGATGGTGCGCGGCCTCGCGCCCGCGGTGCCGATCGAATATCGGCTTCCGGTCGCCTCGGCGCAGGTCAAGTCGGCGATCCTGCTCGCCGGCCTCAATACGCCGGGAATCACCACCGTGATCGAACCCGTGCCGACGCGCGACCATAGCGAACGGATGCTCAAGGGCTTCGGCGCCACGCTGGACGTCGAAGTAGAATCCGACGGCACCCGCTGGATTTCGGTGATGGGCGAAGCCGAATTGCGGCCGCAAACGATCGTCGTTCCGGGCGACCCCTCGTCGGCCGCTTTCTTCATCGTTGCGGCGCTGCTCGTCCCCGGATCGGACGTCACTATTGCCAATGTCGGCCTCAACCCGACCCGCGCCGGCCTGGTCGAGGTATTGAAGGCGATGGGCGGGGATATCGAACTGCTCGATGCGCGCGAAGTCGGCGGCGAGCCCGTCGCCGACCTGCGCGTCCGCCACAGCCTGCTCCGCGGCATCGCGGTCGATCCGGCAGTCGCGCCGAGCATGATCGACGAATATCCGATTCTCTTCGTCGCCGCCGCGCTTGCCGAGGGGACGACCGTGACGACCGGCCTCGACGAGCTGCGCGTCAAGGAAAGCGACCGGCTGTCGGTCATGGCCGCGGGCCTCGCGGCGATCGGCGTGCGGGTCGAGGAGAGCGAGGACGGCCTCGTCATCCACGGCACCGGCGGCGACCCGCTGCCCGGCGGCGCGACCATCGCCGGCCACCTCGACCACCGCATCTGCATGAGCTTCGCCATCGCGGGCCTCGTCAGCAAGGCCCCCGTGACGATCGACGATATGGCACCGGTCGCAACGAGCTTTCCCAATTTCGAGGCGTTGCTGGAGGGCCTGCAGCGATGAACCGTCGTCCCATCCTGTCCATCGCGGCCCCGATCGCGCTCCTCGGCCTAAGTGCCGGCGCGGCCGGCGCGCAACAGGGCGCCACCCTTCCGACAACCGCCGACACGGCGGGCGCCTTTGCCGATACAGCGCGCGCGCCGGACCCGACGGCATCGGTCACCAGCGCGACGTGCGACGGCGACGTCGAATATTGTCCGAGCGGTGCGCAGCTTCGGGTCGACCGGAGCTTTTCCGATTATCCGATCGATAGCCGTGCGGCAGACGCCGGCAGCGGACTTCGGCCGATCGACGACGAGCCCTGCATCCCCGACGAGGGCTGCGAACGGCGCGACGCCGCCGGTGTGCGTCATTTTCTGTACGGAGACGGCGCCGACGACCTCCGTGTCATGATCAAGACGGTGGAGGCAAGCGAGTTCGAAGGGCGACCGATCGGCGCGCTCGATATCGGGGCGGCGCGCGACCAGTCCGAGGTGAGGGCCCGGGTTCGCCGCTTTCTGCCCGATGTGGCGGTCGACTGCGACCCGTCGCTCGTGTCGGGAAACGTCGGCCCCGTCGAATGCGGCGCGACGCTCAACCCCGGCTGGGTCGAAATCGGCTTCGACCACGATGGCCGGCTGCTCCGCGTGCGATTTGACGGCTATCAATTCGTATGAGCGCCTATATCTCCTCCTTTGCCGCGAACGCGATCGGCATCATCGGCAGCATCCTGTTCATCGCTGCGTTCGCCTATGCAAACATGGCCAAGACGCTGGATCAGTTGCTGTTCAATGCGGTGAACCTTGTCGGCGCGATTTTGCTGCTGATCTCGCTGTCGGTTCATTTCAACTTGGCGGCGTTTCTGCTCGAAGCGGCTTGGGCGCTGATCGCTTCCTGGGGCTTGCTGCGCGCCCTTCGCGCGCGCCGTACCCGCGGTGATTCGGCATGATTATCGCGGTCGACGGCCCTACTGCGTCGGGCAAGGGCACTATCGCCAAGGCGCTTGCCGAGCATTTCGGCCTCCCCGTGCTCGATACCGGGCTGCTCTATCGCGCTGTGGGCTATCAGACGCAGCTCAATCATGGCGATCCGGACAAGGCGGCCGACGCCCTCGTCGCCTGCGATTTTCCGGACGCCTTGCTCGACGATCCCGCGCTTCGCTACGAAAGCACGGGCAGCCTCGCCAGCCGCGCGTCGGTGCATCCTGCGGTGCGCAAGGCGCTGTTCCAGCGGCAGGTCGATTTCGCCAACCAGCCTGGCGGCGCCGTGCTCGACGGGCGCGATATCGGCACCGTGATCGCGCCGCACGCCGACGCCAAACTGTTCGTGACGGCAAGTGCCGAAGAACGCGCCCGCCGCCGCCATGCCGAGATGCTGGGGCGCGGGGTCGAAATCGGCTATGACGCCGTGCTCGCCGACATCCACGCCCGCGACGCCCGCGATATGGGCCGTGCCGACGCCCCCCTGCTCCGCGCCGACGATGCGATGCTGCTCGACACCTCGGCGATGGACCGCGATGCCGCGATCGCCGCCGCCATCGCCTTCGTCACCGAACGGACAAAGGCGCGCGGCTGACGGGAGTCCGCGGCCGACAGGGCTTTTCGCCTTGCCGAAAGCCGCGTTCGCGACTATACGCGCGCCGTCCGACGGGCCTTGTGGCCGGTCGAGGCACGGACGAACCGTCGCTCTCTATCGAGCGTCGGGCGTGATGGGCTATCCCCGTCGCGCCCTTTTTGCTTTGCCCGTGCTTCTGCCGCCAACCGGTCTTGAGGATGTTCTGCTTCGCATTCGGCGGGCAGGACGGATCGGCCACAAGACCAGCGGAACCAACCGCTTGGCCGGAACAAATGAAGTAAGGAAGAACCCATATGGCCTCTACGGCTTTTCCGTCGCGCGACGATTTCGCCGCGATGCTCGACGAATCGCTGGGTGGTGCTGATGGCGGCTTTGAAGGCCGCGTCGTCAAGGGCACCGTGACCGCGATCGAAAATGACCTGGCAGTGATCGACATCGGCCTGAAGAGCGAAGGCCGCGTGCCGCTTCGCGAATTCGCGATGCCCGGCCAGAAGGCCGACCTCAACGTCGGCGACGAAGTCGAAGTCTATGTCGACCGCGTCGAAAACGCCAATGGCGAAACCATGCTGTCGCGCGACCGCGCTCGCCGCGAAGCCGCCTGGGACCGCCTGGAAGAAGAATTCAACAAGGAAGCCCGCGTCGAAGGCGTTATCTTCGGCCGCGTCAAGGGCGGCTTCACCGTCGACCTTGGCGGCGCCGTGGCGTTCCTTCCCGGCAGCCAGGTCGACATCCGCCCCGTGCGCGACGTCGGCCCGCTCATGGATCTGCCGCAGCCGTTCCAGATCCTCAAGATGGATCGCCGCCGCGGCAATATCGTCGTGTCGCGCCGCGCCATCCTTGAAGAAACGCGCGCCGAACAGCGTTCGGGCCTGATCCAGAACCTGGAAGAAGGTCAGATCATCGAAGGCGCGGTCAAGAACATCACCGATTATGGTGCGTTCGTTGACCTCGGCGGCATCGACGGCCTGCTCCATGTCACCGACATGAGCTACAAGCGCGTCAACCACCCGAGCGAAGTCATCAACATCGGTGACACGGTTAAGGTGCAGATCATCCGCATCAATCGCGATACGCAGCGCATCAGCCTCGGCATGAAGCAGCTCGAAAGCGATCCGTGGGAAGGCGTCGCCGCCAAGTATCCGGTCGGTGCGAAGCTCACCGGCACGGTCACGAACATCACCGACTATGGTGCGTTCGTCGAACTCGAACCCGGCATCGAAGGCCTGGTCCACGTCAGCGAAATGTCGTGGGTCAAGAAGAACGTCCACCCCGGCAAGATCGTTTCGACGAGCCAGGAAGTCGACGTCATCGTCCTCGAAGTCGACAGCGACAAGCGCCGCATCTCGCTTGGCCTCAAGCAGGCCCAGTCGAACCCCTGGGGTGCCTTCGCAGAAGCGCATCCGGTTGGCTCGGTTGTCGAAGGCGAAGTCAAGAACGCGACCGAATTCGGTCTGTTCGTCGGCCTTCCGGGCGACGTCGACGGCATGGTTCACATGTCGGACATCGCGTGGGGCATCTCGGGCGAAGAAGCGCTGCACCTCCACCGCAAGGGCGAGAATGTGCAGGTCGTCGTTCTCGACGTCGACGTCGAGAAGGAACGCATCAGCCTCGGCATCAAGCAGCTTGAAAAGGGTGCTCCGGCCGTCGGCGGCGGTGTCGCCGCTTCGGGCTCGCTGAAGAAGAACGATGTCGTCACCGTCTCGGTCCTCGAAGTCCGCGACAACGGCCTCGAAGTCCAGGCCGGCGAAGATGGCGCCACCGGCTTCATCAAGCGCGCCGACCTCGGCCGCGACCGCGACGAACAGCGTCCCGAACGCTATCAGGTCGGTCAGAAGTTCGACGCGATGGTCACCGGCTTCGACCGTTCGAAGAAGCCCAGCTTCTCTGTCAAGGCGATGCAGATCGCCGAAGAAAAGGAAGCCGTCGCACAATATGGTTCGTCGGATTCGGGTGCGTCGCTCGGCGACATCCTCGGCGAAGCGCTGAAGGCCGGCAAGAAGGATTAATCCTTCCCCGCTTTTGCGGTGAAACAAAAGGCCCGCAGAGTGTCCCTCTGCGGGCCTTTTTCTTTCAGCGATATGTTTTGAAAGAACCCTGAATCATGATAGGTTCGATGCCGCGTTGGGAGGGGTCCTCACGCTGTGGAACCGGCAAAGACCGGATGGCCTGCGCCCGTGGGGCGCGCGTGATAACTAGGGGAAGCTGATGATCCGGTCGGAACTGGTTCAAATGATCGCGAGTGAAAACAGCGATTTGCGCCTCGAAGAGGTGGAACGCATCATCGATGAATTCTTCGACGCCATCGTCGAGCAGCTTGCGGCGGGGGGCCGCGTCGAGCTGCGCGGCTTCGGCGCCTTCTCAACCCGCGAACGCGAGTCGCGCACCGGGCGCAATCCGCGCACCGGCGCGCCGGTCGCGGTAAGCGCCAAGAGCGTGCCCTATTTCAAGCCGGGCAAGGAAATGCGCGAGCGGCTGAACGGCTGAACGGCCAAGCCAAAGCCAGCCGCAGAAAAGACCGGTTTCGCGGGATTTTTTTTGCGGCCTTCCTGTCAATCAACGGAGCGCGGGGGCTCAATGCTTGCGCCGCGCTTCCTGCTTGCCGACATCCCGACAATGCGCACTCCCATATGCTTCCTGATATGGTTGCCCAATGCAGGCGATCAATCCATCGACCACATCGAGATTCTGCGGCCAAGACGGCGGGACACTGACCTGCGATCGATCAAGTGTATCGAAACCCGGCGGCATGGGCGAGTTGGCAAGACGGTCCCGCGCCTCCTTCAGCGCATCCATGTCTCCCTCCAGAAAGGCGATCGTTGCCAAGACATATTGGTTCCAAGGCAGCGCGTAGTCGGTCCAGCCTTCAAAGCCCTCGGGGCCCTTCTCCGGCTTGATCGACTGGCGCATCAGGCGAGTGGCCTGCGAAACCTGTCCCGCCATAGCGCGGAGCTGCGCCTCGTGCCATTTGAAGGAAGGCAGCTGCCACTGTCGCACCAATGTTTCTCGGTGACTTTCGATATATAATGCGATCGCATCAGCGGCGGCAGCTTGGCATCCGTCTCGATTGGCGAGCTCTCGCCAACCGGCCTTGTCATCCTGATCGAACATATTCGGATCAAGTTGCAGTATGGCGTTTCGGTCATAGGCACACGCCGCGCGTTCTTCGGCCTCTACGTCGGCTGTTGTAGGAACGAGGAAGAACGCCAAACCTGCCAACAGAATCTTTGGAGTTTTCATCTCCGCTTACTCCTTAGCGATCTTGACGCTCGCCATGCACGCCCTCAGTTCTTGAGCCGGTAGCCCGTGCGGAACATCCAGAAGATCAGGCCGAGGCACAGCGCCAGAAAGAGCGCCACCGCGCCCATGCTGACCTCGATCGCCACGTCGCCCTGTCCGAAAAAGGTCCAGCGAAAGCCGCTGATCAGATAGACGACGGGATTGAACAGCGTCACCGCGCGCCACGCGGCGGGCAGCATGTCGAGCGAATAGAAGGCGCCGCCCAGGAAGGTCAGCGGATAGACGACGAGCAACGGGATCACCTGCAGCTGTTCAAAGCTCTGCGCCCAGATGCCAATGATGAAGCCGAAGAGGCAGAAGGTCACCGCCATCAGCACCATGAAGCCGACCATCAGCAACGGATGCGCGACCTGAATGTCGACGAACAGATGCGCGGTCGCGAAAATGATCGCGCCGATGATTACCGATTTGGTTGCCGCCGCGCCGACATAGGCGATCAGCAATTCGAGCGGCGACATCGGTGAGGACAGCATCTCGTAGATCGTCCCTGTCCATTTGGGCATGTAGATGCCGAAGCTCGCGTTGCTGATGCTTTCGGTGAACATTGTCAGCATCATCAGCCCCGGCACGATGAACGCGCCATAGGGCACCGAGCTGACGTCGCTCATCCGGCTACCGATCGCCGATCCGAAGACGACGAAATAGAGCGTCGTGGTGATGACGGGCAACATCAGGCTGGTCCACACCGTGCGCCCGAAGCGCGCCATCTCGAACATGTAGATCGCGCGGATACCGCGGACGTTGCCGATCATGTCGCCGCTCCTTCGCCATCCCTGGGTTCGTGTACCAGCCCGACGAAAATATCCTCGAGCGAGCTTTGCCGTGTGTGCAGATCCTTGAAGGCGATGCCGATATCGGTCATCCGACGTAGCAGTGACGGCACGCCGGTCGCCTCGGCCTGGCTGTCGAATTCATAGACAAGCTCATGCCCCTCCTCCGCCAGTTCGAGCGTCCAGTCGCCGAGTTCGGCCGGAATGGCATCGAGCGGTTCGGCAAGATTGAGCGTCAGCGTCTTGCGCCCCAGCTTCTTGATCAGCGCGTTCTTCTCTTCGACGAGGATCAGCTTGCCGCGCGTGATGACGCCAACGCGGTCGGCCATTTCTTCGGCCTCTTCGATATAATGGGTGGTCAGAATGATCGTCACCCCGCGCTCGCGCAGGCCCCGCACCATATTCCACATGTCGCGGCGCAGTTCGACGTCGACCCCCGCGGTCGGTTCGTCTAGGAAGAGGATTTCGGGTTCGTGGCTCAGCGCCTTGGCGATCATCACGCGGCGTTTCATTCCACCCGACAATTCCATGATCTTGCTGCCGCGCTTGTCCCACAGCGACAGATCCTTCAGCAATTGCTCGATGAACGCCGGATCGCGCGGTTTGCCGAACAGACCGCGCGAAAAAGTCACGGTGGCCATCACCGTTTCGAACGAATCCGTATGCAGTTCCTGCGGCACCAGCCCGATCATCGATCGCGCCGCGCGATAGTCGCGGGCATGATCGTGACCACCGACCGTCACCCTGCCCTCGCTCGGCGTCACGATACCGCAGACGATGCTGATAAGCGTCGTCTTGCCTGCCCCATTGGGGCCGAGCAACGCAAATATCTCGCCCTTCTCGATGCTGAGGTCGACACCCGCCAAAGCGCGATGCCCGCTCTTGTAAGTCTTTCCCAGACCGGAAATTTCCAGAACCGCTGTCATGCGCGTAGGTCTAGCCGAGGAGCGCGCCGGGACAAAGCGGCAAAGATGACTTGACCTCCCCTCACCCATCGGCATGACAGGCCGCGGTGCGCGGACGTGGCGGAATCGGTAGACGCAGCAGACTTAAAACGCAGAAATAACCTTGAAAAACCGCATAAATAAGCCATAATTGACCTATATTCCGGTAACGCACAGATAACGCATTTTAGCGCATTCGAGGTCGAGCATGGCACAGGCGGTTCACACAATATTGGGCGGGAATGTTCAACTCTTCCGCAGACCCAACAGCAGCCGCTGGCAGTGCCGTGCCAGCGTCGGCGGCAAGCAGCTTCAACATTCAACGAAGCAGTCGAGTTTAGCAGCTGCTAAGGATGTGGCGGAGGACTGGTATCTGACCCTCAAGGGGAAGGTAGCGCGCGGTGAGAAGATCGCAGGCAAATCGTTTGAAGATGTCGCCACTCACTTCATCGACGAATTTGAGGTGCTGACGCTCGGGCAGCGCAGCCCGCAATATGTCAGCAACCATCGCGGTCGTATAACCAAGCATCTTATTCCCTTCTTCGGGAACAAGCGGATCACCGAGGTGAACGCTGGCCTCATTCAGCAATATCGCATCCACCGTATGCGGCAGCCGGGTCCGAACGGCCAGCCGCCCGCGCGCACGACGCTGCATCAGGAGATGGTGTGCTTACGCCAAATCCTGAAAACTGCTAACCGGCATGGATGGATCGAGTACATGCCGGACATGTCCTCGCCCTACAAGGCGTCGGGCAAGGTCTCCCATCGGGCCTGGTTCTCGCCGGACGAGTATAAGCGCCTCTTTAAGGCGACTGGTGAACGCGCGAAGAACCCCAAGAAAGAACGATGGCGCAACGCATGCGAGGACCTTCACGACTACGTCCTGTTCATGGTCAATTCCGGCCTTCGCCCCGACGAGGCGCTACGCATCGAAAAGCGGGACATCGAGGTCGTGCAGGACGGTGCGAACAACGAGCGCATCCTTCACATTGCGGTGCGTGGCAAGCGCGGCGTCGGCTACTGCAAGACCATGCCTGGGGCGGTCCTTCCTTTCCAGCGGATGGTGAAACGCCACTCGCTTGGCCCAAGCAACTTGGTGTTCCCCAACATCCAGCGGCAACTGTTCAATGCCATTCTTAACGAGCTGGACATGAAGAAGGACCGCGAAGGCAACGCCCGAACGACTTACAGCCTACGGCATACCTATATCTGCTTCCGCCTGATGGAAGGCGCGGACATCTACCAGATCGCCAAGAACTGCCGGACCAGCGTCGAGATGATAGAGAAATACTATGCTGCCCACATCAAGAACATGCTCGACGCCACAGCCATCAACGTCCGCAAGCCGAAACCGGCGCGCAAAGCGCGGCCCAAATCAGAAGAATAAGGGCAGTTAGCACATCGTGCTTGGCTATGAATCCGCGCCCGACTATACCCGCGTTGGTAGTGCGGACGTGGCGGAATCGGTAGACGCAACGGACTTAGACCAATCTTGAGTGCTCGCGGGGAAACCTGCGATGCAGAACTGCTCAAATTCGGGGAAACCTCTCAACTGGCAATCCCGAGCCAAGCCGCAGCGCGAAAGCACTGCGGAAGGTGTAGAGACTAGACGGGCAGCACCTAACCCTCGCTAGCGGGGCATGGTGAAGGGATAGTCCAGACCACAAACGTCCGGCGCGCCGGACGGCGGCGAAAGCCGTAGCTGGTAAGAAAATCCGTCGGGCTCTGCCCGTGGGGGTTCGAGTCCCCCCGTCCGCACCAACATTTTCCGAGGCAAAGCCATGCAGTTTTTCGTTCCCCACGCGACGGATTCAGATGAAGCCGAAAGCGTCTACAGTGCCTTCGCCAAGTTTGTTGGCGCGGCAGTGCCTGCCAAAAAATCGGCGCGCATCCGCGCGCTTTCTTGGCAACATAATGGGAAAGATTTTGCTGGCGAAGTCGGCAAGCCCATGCCGTCATACTACGAAGTCGGCAGCGAGCCGATTTTAGCAATCTTCGATTGCGGCGATCACTTCAAGATTTGCACTCCGTCGCGCGGTGGCGTGCGCGGCGACCCTATCTTGGCGGGCGGACGCAATAGCCAAGTTACTTATTTTGAGGGCTGAGACGGAACCGGAAAGCCCACCGCAAAGGGCACATCGAACGGATTTGCCCGTTGGCGATCAGCGCACCGGACGGGGCGCAGCCATTGCACTAACGTAGTACCAAGTCACCGCATGAACATGACTATCGAAGAGATACGCGAAGCGTCTGCCGATCAGCTTGCCATGGAACGGCAGGAGTCGAAGGGCGTAAAAGAAACCACGCCCACTACCATTACGCCCGCCGTTGGCGCCTTCGCGCACTCGCTGAATGCAGATGCCGCGCAGTTCCTTCCCGTTATCAACGACCCTTATGGCCTCTATGGGTGGTGCAGCGATGGCGTGCGTGACAAGATCACGCACGACGGCGGACGGCCTGTGTTTGGCTGGACCATTTGGGAATGGCCCAATGTCCTGCTTACCGCTGAGTTCCACTGCATATGGGAGGACGCCAACGGCGACCGCTTCGACATAACGCCCAAGCCTAGATACGAGAGCCAAATTCTCTTCGTGGCCGACCCCGCCTATCCGGACGATTTCGATTTTGACTTGCGACCGCGTAACCGCCGAACGCGCCTGTATGTTGCACCTGACCGTGTTGCCGAGGCCGCTGCGTTAAGCGCACGACTGACCGAGGGGCAGCGGCGCTATGAAGAAAAGCGCGCGCAAAAAGCAGGCTTGAGCCTAGACGACTGGTTGGTTTCAAAGATGCCTACGGATACCACAGGCCCTTTGATTGATGACCTAATCACGGCGTGCAATGAGTTTGAAGAGCACTTCGATAGCCTTGGAACTGCAGGCACCGTAAAGGTGGACGAGAAGTTCGCAGAGCTAGCCATGCGACGCCTCCAATTGCAGCGACAATTGAAGCGCCAACTTCCAGGCAGCTAACCTCGCCGACGCTGATTGAGCGATTTTAAGGTGCGGCGACGCCACCGGACAATTTCAATTTGCGCAGACACGCGAAGAATGCAGGCGCCAAAAATCCGGCCAATAAGGTCCAAAACGGTCTTGATTACGGTCATCTTTTCCTCCCTTCGCGCCGCACGGTATGCGCGACGGTCAGGGGGCCAAGAGGCTGACCGGCCACGCAAAATGGTCACAGGCCACCCCGTTGCCCGGAGGGGATGAAGCTGCACGAAGGAAGCAAATCGCCTTGATTATGTTGCGCGGTCAGCCAGTGCTACCGCCCACCGTTCACGCCATTCTGGCCGCCAAGGGACGGAAGGCCGATGGCCGGGTCATTAGGATAAAATTAACCAATTTTTAGCGGATTTCGGGGTATCATTAGCGAGGTTCACCTGCACCAAAGGCTATCTATAGTCGCCCACCCTACAGTTTCAGGCTCCGGTCATCCGGCTTCTGCGGATGACCCGCTGGCTAGCCAGCGCACGGAGCTATTGGGCAACCTTGTCGCTGCCCAATTCGACCTAGAGCGCGCTATCGCGGAGTTGATGCGCAACGGCGCGGGCACTGGCGTGGCCCAATCGCAATTATTGAAGGTCGGCCAGCTGATGCGCGCGATCGGCAGCGCCGATGCCTCCACACTGGTTGCCATGCAAGCCAGCGTCGCTGGGCTGGTCGGCGAAGCCCAAGCCATTGCGCAAGAGGGCCGCGATGCGGCCAATCGCGCAGACGGCGGCGACACCCTTACCGCTATTGATGCTCGCACCCGTGCGACCGTGCAGCGCATCGGCAACGACGTGTTCGCGCGTAAGGTTTTCGATCCTTACCTGCGTTTCGACAGCGCCGAGGACGAAGAAGCCTATCGCAAGCGCGAGGCCGAGCGCGAAGCCACGATCAAGCGCGAGCTTGCCAAAGGCACGCCTGAGGGCAATCGCAACGCGGCGGCGCTATTGGAAGAACAGATACTCGACGCCGGAGCACATGGTGCCAACGCGAGCCCCGACTATACGCCCATGCTCAATGACGCGCAAAAGGCACGAGCCGAACTGGGGGCGGCGCTTGAGCGTGAAGCTTCAAAGTCGTTGCCCACGCCTGCGAAGCCAGCCCAATCGAACGATCCGATGGATGACATCATGGCATCGTTGCAGGCCGCAGGCGTCGTCAGTGGCGAGGAGCGTCAAACGTCCGGTCATGGTTTGACCGACGGTGCGCGTGTCGCTGGCCTGGATTCAGGCACAGGGCGGGGCGCTAGCTAACCAGTTTCATCCGCTGGCATAGTGCCCGGTCCCGGGCTGCTGCGTTAGGGTCACTCCGCCGTTCAACCCCGAGTGCGCCGGCCATCTTCGTCAGATCCGACGAAACACGCGCGGTATCAAACCCCTGCACACGCCCCATCTTACGCGCAGCCTCCATGGTGCGCTGAATGTCAGCGTCATTCTTTGACTCGCTGGCTACAACCGCGCAAATCAGCGTAATCGTATAGGCGCTCTTATTGGAGTTCGGTGTCTGGGCCGTGCTGGCGTTCGTCGATGCGAGCGCGGCCAATGCCATAAATGCGGCGGTCCACCGCATTATCGACGCCCCCGATAGACGTAGCGCGTGATCGTCGCCGAAAGGAAGCCACCGGCCGCACCTTTGATGACATCGAACAGATGCGACACGAACGTGCGCTCATCATGGTGGTCGTGGTGATGATCGGTCTCGACGTGATGAACCTGACCGTCGCTGGTATGCACCTCGTAAACGTGGCTCATGGCAAAAATCCCTCACCTCGAAACATTCTGGTTGGGATCGCGCTACATTATTCGGTATTTTGTTGCGGACGGACTCCGCTTGAATCAGCGTTTTCTGCATGATTACGACCTCCTTATCGCTGCGGGCTACGCAACTCAGAAAATCGGCTGTCAGCGGCTCTGACACTCGATTTTTTGAGGTCGGCCCTTGCAACGAAATACCGAATAATGGTGCATCGGCCTTCGAGAGGTGCGCATGAGCGCCTACCCGCATGCCGATACAGCAAGCCTGTTCACGCCGTTCGGGCAGCGCAAATACCTGTGCCAGACAGAGCGCGCGCGATTTGCGGATGCCGCTAACCACGCCGACCGGCCCACGCGCCTGTTCGCACTGGTCCTGCTCTTCACCGGCTGCCGTATCAGTGAGGCACTGGAAACAACGCCGCTCCGGCTGGATTCAGGTGCTGGATGCCTCATCATTCGCACGCTGAAACGGCGGCGCACCGTCTATCGCGCCGTCCCCATTCCCAAATGGCTGCTCGAAGAGCTGATTAATTTTGGCCGGATGACTGAACCGGACATGCGACTGTGGTCGTGGTGTCGGCAGACGGCGTGGCGACACATCCACGCGTTGATGGAGCAAGCGCATGTCGAGGGACCAATGGCATGCCCGCGCGGTCTGCGACACGGGTTCGGTATTCGGGCAGCCGACAAGGCAGTGACGCTAAATCTCGTGCAAAAATGGATGGGTCACGCCTCACCAGACACCACCGCGATCTACCTCAACGCTGTCGGCATCGAAGAACGCCAATTTGCGAGAAGGATGTGGTGAGAACGTCCCCGTGCGATACGTACCGCATATTTTCTGTGTGTAATGTAAGCGGGAAGTTTGACTTCTTGCCCAATGCAGGGCCGTTCAAACGTTTAGTACAGCTATGGGTCGAAGACCAATGGACGGTGATATGAAAAAAAAGAGAGAGATCGCATTAGGTGTCATTGGGCTTATTTTACTTTGTTGTCTGGCATTTAGTTATATAAAAAAATCGAATATTAGTCGACAAGTCCCGACAAAAATTGGAATTCAGCGAACAATTCATTCAGAACATCATCAGGCTTGTGTTTTTGGATTGTACGAGATGGGCGATGCTACCGCGCGTGCCATTAAGCAGCAAGGTTTAGAGTTCTTCAAGGATGCCACTATGGCTGAAGGATTCAGCAAACCCGTCTATTATCAGGCTTGGAAGAAAACCCCGATTCCACCAGATGAATTAGACGAAGGTAGAATTCCTTCGGGTTTTCAATGCATACGTGGAATAGATGATAAAACTTATGCGTACATACATCGAGCTGCCATTGAGGCAGGGGCGTATTACGTTAGCAGAGGTAATAATACAATCCTCGTTATCCCAGAAAACAAGATGATCGTTTATTCCAAATTTGATTAGGAGACTTTATGGTCACTTCCATAGAAATGACACAACGCTTTTTGTACGGAGCGAATAATACTCCAATCGATAAATCTAATCCCGACATAATTAGGCCAGAAGGCCATATAACTAACTTTTCGATGACTCAAACTGCCTACATGGCAGAAGCGGGCAAATTTGCGAAAGGTGCACAGTTTGAGATCATTCAAGAGTTTTTTTTGATGCTAGTAACTTTTTACCAACCGGAACCTACACTTTAAACGGAGTCGGGGGCTCTAATATTTTTACCGCCTTAGGGATTACTGGTGGCGACGTAGAAGAGAGCCGAAAATTTAATATGCAGCAATATGATTACCAGGCGACTGGCGAGTCGGATGCTGCATACGCAGAGCGGGTCTATGTTTATGGGACAACACAGTTTCGTATTAGAGACGGCGCGACCTTTACTGTCGATAGCGACGGAACTCGTCATATTACTGGCTTAAAAATAGCATCTTTTGATGACGATTTTGATTTTGATAGTGGTAATTGGCTTACAAATCTTGGAAATTCTTTACTGGAACCTCAAATTGATCCTTCTGGAATCGGGCGGATTGTTAAAATTTCTCTAAGTGGCGACGTGGTTGCAGTAGATTATCATGTAGGTAACTACAATCTCGATCAAATAGAGCTTTCTAATGCCCAAGATAATGCGCCTAGCTTGGCGGGCTTGGCGCTCTTAATGGATGATTTGTCAGACAATCTTTTTTCAGCTGGAGTCACTAAATTTCTTGATAGCAGCAGTCGGCCTATTGTTTACGGGAATCATGGAAATAACTCTCTAACTGCAACTGATACTGGACCAAAACTGGAAGATTATGAGGGTAACGGAGTTGTTTTAATTGGAGCTGGAGGCGCCGACTATCTTATCGGAGGAGCCGCGTCTGACCGATTTGTATTTGGGGAAGGTAGTGGTCAGGATGCTGTTTCTGGTGCTGATACTTCGGATCGACTGATCTACGCTGTTAATGGCAGCAAAGTTACGTTATCGGGACAGGCAGAATATGAGGACGGTGGCCATTGGACTTTGCACGCCTCAGGCCAGACGTTTGAACTAGTTAAGATTGGTGACGATTTAATTGTTGCCCATACCGCTTCAAACGCAACGATGCATGTCATCGGATTTGGAGAAAATGACTCAGGGATCGTTGGCATCACGCTGGAAGATAAAGAAGACGACACTGATGGAAGTGCGGATGCCCCAAATGATGGAGATGGGGGACGAGGTGTATCCGATCCTGCACGCGGAGCGGGCGCTGGAAAGGGAATCGGAGAATCAAGTCCAATCGTATTAGACCTTGATGGCGACGGGCTTGAATATGTTGCGCGTGCCAGCAGTGACGTATTCTTCGATATCGACAATGACGGTTTTGCGGAGCATGTCCAATGGATGAAGGGAGACGACGGGTTCCTTGTCCGCGATATCAATGGGAATGGCCAGATCGACTCCGTCGCTGAAATGTTTGGCGATAATGGTGGCACCACCGCGTATGCGAAGCTCGATGCGCTCGATACAAGCAGCCCTAGCGGCAATGTGCTCAACTCGTCCGATGCTGCGTGGTCGACCCTGCGCGTGTGGCAAGACGCCAACGAAAACGGTCGCGTGGATAGCGGCGAGCTTAAAACCCTCTCCAGCTTAAACATCACCAGCATCAACACCAATCCGACGAACGATACGATTCTCGGCGGCCAGCCGATCGCGGGTCAATCGACCTTCACGATGAATGGCAATCCAAATCGCGTCGCGGCTGACGTATTGTTCGAGACCGACCAGTTAAATAGCTGGTATGTGGGCAATGGCACCCCGGGCGATACCGATATCGACCTCGATACATTAATTCTGCCGCTATCGCGCGGTTATGGCTCCCTGCCGAGCTTGCATTACGCCATGACCGATGACGCAGCGCTGAAAACCATGGTCGAAGATTTTGCGACCCTGGATATTGCCGACATCGACGAGATATATGATCGCATCGATGCCATCGTGCTGAGATGGGCAGATGCCGACGGCGTTGCCGCTAACAGCCGTGGCATTTACGCTGATGGGGCGAACCTTGCCGTGCTGGAAACCATCACGGATGATGATTTCTACTCGGTCTATGCTGGTGCGAACCCCAACGATATTTCGGCGGGCGTCGTGGGCCATGCCTATGCGCTACTGGTGAATGAGATGCTAGAGCGTTTCCTTGTCCAAGGACCGCTTAGCAACGTCTTTACAAAAGCAACCTACAGCTTCGCCGATGATAAATTGGAGTTGAATGACACGCTGAGCAACATCATTGCGAATGCGACCGCAAGCCAACCAAGCCCCGGCGCGGCGCACACCATCTATTGGAATGAGATCAGCAAGATCATCAACCATTATCACGACGATCTCGGTGTCACTGCACCTGTCGCCAAGAACGCCGTTGATGCTGCGGCTGGATTCAATACTGCACCCGTCACGGTGTTCGGCACTTCGGGCAATGATTTGCTGGGAAGCGATGGCACCAGCGATGTCATCCGCGGTGGCGCAGGCAACGACACCATCTACGCCGATGGCGGCGACGACATTTACGTGTTCGGCTCGGAAGGCGGCAACGATGTCATCGCGCATCGTTCGCTCAGCTTTGCCAACGGCTCTGATGCCATTCGTTTCGAAACGATCAATGCGGCCAATGTGTCGCTCAACAAATCTGGCAATGACCTGATTATCACCGCTTCAGGCATCGGCGAGACTATCACCGTGAAAGACCATTACGACCAAGATGCCTTTGCCATCCGCGAGATCCAATTCGCCAATGGCGAGATATGGAATCAGTCGACCATCGAGGCCGTTGCGAATGGTGGTTCGGCAGTAGCGACTCTAGCTGGAACATCCGGCAACGATACGCTCACCGCGACTTCAACGACCATCAATATGAAGGGCGGCGCTGGGGCTGACACATTCGTGATCAACCAAAGCTCCAGTAAGTTCATCACTATCACCGACTTCAACGCGGCTGAAGGCGATGTCATCGACATCACGGCGTTCACCGGCACCACCGGCTATAATTCGCACATGAACCCGCTCCAAAAAGCAGGGCATGGCAGCTTCAGCCTCTACACGCCGACCGGCGATATCAAGCTGAACATTTCCGGCCATGATATTGACGACATGGCACCCCACAATTTCCGCAGCGATAACCTCTATTACGGGCGTGGGCAAAGCATCGGCGGGACTTCGGGCGCAGACACGATCAGCGCGACGGTCGCCAACGACACCATCTACGGCAACGAAGGCAACGATAGCATCTATGCGAATGTCGGCCACGATGTCGTCTATGGCTGGACCGGCAACGACACGATCAACGGGTATCAGGGCAACGACCTCATCGGCGGCGATGATGGCGATGACCTCATCGACGGCGGTGACGATGAGGACACCCTGTACGGCGGCAATGGCCTTGATACGATCCGGGGAGGTTACGGCCACGATGTGATCGTCGGCGATGCTGGCAATGACAGCCTCATGGGCGAAGATGGCAATGATACGCTGGATGGCGGCGCCGGAAATGACACCATGAAAGGCGGTGTCGGCAATGACGTCTACTACGTTGATGCTGCCAGCGACGTTGTCACTGAAAATGGCAGTGAGGGCAATGACACGGTCGTCTCAAGTTTAGCTAGTTACACGCTGGGCAGCAATGTCGAGAACCTCACGGTCGATACGCTGGGCGGTAACGCCATCGGCAATGGCCTGAGCAACGTTCTGAGAGGGAACGCCGTTGGTAACTCAATGCACGGCCTTGTCGGAGCCGATACGCTTTATGGTCTTGCTGGCGATGACACTCTTGCGGGCAACGAAGACGGCGACCTCATCGACGGCGGCGACGGCATTGACCGTCTGTTCTACGAATACTCGAATGGTGGAGTGACGGTGAATCTTGGCACCGGATCAGTCAGCGGTGGTCATGCGACAGGCGATACGATTCTGGGAATCGAATATGTGAGCGGCAGCCTAAGCTACGCCGATAATATCACCGGCGATGCGGGAGCCAATGCACTTTGGGGGCATGGTGGAAACGATACCCTTAACGGTGGCGATGGCAATGACACTTTAGAAGGCGGGGATGGTAACGATAGCCTAATCGGCGGCAGCGGCCAGGATATGGCTTTCTACGGAAACTCAAACGCTGGTATCAACATTAATCTTGGATCGGGGACTGCCAGTGGCGGCCATGCGGCAGGTGACACGCTGAGCGGAATTGAAATCATTGGGGGGTCGTCTTATGCCGATGCGATTGCAGGAGACGGCCTTGCGAATTACCTGAACGGCAGCGGCGGAAACGACACGCTTTACGGCGCCGATGGCAACGATACGATGGTGGGGGGCGCAGGCGCTGATAACCTAAATGGGGGCAACGGCACAGACATGCTGGATTACTCCGCGTCCTCGATGGCGGTGTATGTGAACCTGCAAGGCGGCAACGGTAATCTGAGTGCTGTGGGCAGCGACGCGTATGGTGACGTCTATGTTAGCATTGAGGACGTCTACGGGAGCAATTTGGCGGACACTTTCGCTGGCGGCAGTGGAAACAACCTAATCTATGGAAATGGCGGAAATGATTTCATCAACGGCTTCACTGGGAATGATACCCTCCATGGTGGTGCGGGCGATGACACCTTCTTCTTTTGGAACAATCATGGCGCGGATGTGATCCTTGATTTCCAAGGTGCAGGCGTTGCCGGTGGTGACACGATTTCGCTTTATCAAACCGGCTATGCAAACTTCGCCGCCCTCCAATCGATCATTTCCTACTCGGGCGGTAATGCGACGATCACCTTCAGCGCTGGCAATGCCATCACGGTAGTTGGCGTCACTTCGTTCATCAGTTCGGACTTTGTGTTCACCCCATAGTCGCTCAGTCAAGCGGCGAACGGTCGTTTGATCGGCAAGTTTGGATCGAAGCTAGCCATCCAGCACGCGGCATCATAGCGCGCTTTTCGTGGTTCGTTCTGGCGTGCCCGGTCGTCGGGTAAAGCCTGCTCGCTTCCGCGCGCTTCGCGCTTGTGCAGCAGCGCACCCTTGCGGGCGCATGGCCATGCGTCCTGTGACCCGTCGCCCTGAGGTCACGCCCATTCCTTCCCACGAAGCGCGGCATGGTGTCGCGACAAACTGGAAGGAGACCATCATGCCCAAACAATCGAACACGACCGCTCGTCCCACCCACCGGCTTTATCGCGTCGAAGGCGAAGGCGCATCGGCGAGCTGGACCGAGATCGGTGCCGCCTGGCCGAATAAGGACGGCGCAGGTTTTTCGATCATCTGCGGTGCCATGCCGCTGCATGGCCGCATCGTCATGCGAAAGATCACGCCGCGCGCCGAAGGAGCCGCAGCATGAGCACGCAGATCGAAACCATCGACTGGCAGGGCATCACCCTGTCAGTCGCGTACACGGCGCAAAAATTTGGTCGCGACGTCCATCACCTTGAGATCCATGTGCTGGAACCGAAAGGCGCGAAATTGCCGATCACGGATACCGGCTACAAATCGCACTTCTTCAGCGACGATGTGCAAGGCTACGGTGGACCCGTTGCTTACGTCAAAGCTTGGCTCGACGGGGCCGCCGGTGAACCCGATTGGATGCGGCACGTCGAGCATGAACGTCAGTTGAGATTATTCTAGCGGCAAGCGCCGCCGCGCATCAGCGCGGCGGCGGGCCTTCCATGGCCGCCCCCAATCTTTTAATGCGGTTGATGATCGCCCCTACCGGCCTTCGCGGCCAGATGGCAGCGGCATATTCCTGAATGCGAATGACGCTGCCATCCTGAATGCGTCGGACGAGCTCGCCGAGGCCGTCGCCTTCGAGCACGAACTGCCGCTTGCCGAAATCCAAGCTCACCATCCCGTCTCCGATATATTCGGCGGCGGCGAGCTGGGGGTAGGCGATGGCGCAGCCGAGCCAGAGGCCCGCCCGCGCGTCGTACCATCGCAGATCGAGCAGTGCCGCCGGCCGCGACCGGCCGCGTTGCAGAACCCATGGCCGATACTCAGCCAAGTCGAGCTCTAACGCTTCATCGCGCTCCGGCTCGATGGCCGCGAGAGTGGGTGTCGGCGTTGGCGCTTCGCCGCCGAGCTGGCGCCCGCCATGACCTTGTTGCGAGAGCATGTCCCGCCAATGTGTTCCGTTCGGCATCTATCGCTCCAAATCATGCTCTTGGTTTTGGGAGCGCTCCGGCTCCGGTCTCGGTGCAGGTTCCAGCCGTGCGAGCTGCCGTTCGAACCAACCGAAGAACCGCTCGTGGGTACTTGCTGCATCAGCTGGGGCCGTTGCGGGAAGCTCCGCCCAGGCGAAGGCGTCGTTGGCGCGTTCCTCGACTTCGCGGTGGTGCCGCGCCACTAGGAACTGCCCGAACCGATCCTTCATCACGCCCCACAGATCATCGAGGTAATGCGCCAGCCGCAGGGCCGGTTCGGGCAGCCGCGCCAGCCCACGCGCCAACAGGCTACGGCGGTCGATGCGTGCATCACTGCCCGCATCCGCCAATGCTTGATTGGCGATGTTCTCCCAATCCTCCCGGCACCGTTCAAAATAGACCGCGCTGTTCCAGCTATCGGGGTTGCTCTCGACAAGGACGGGCCGACCATCGGCATGGGTGCGGCCTGTGGGGTCCGGCACCATGTCGTGTCGTGCCTTCGGCCCGAAGCCCGCATCGGTCAGCGGGCGCATCGTAATCAGGGCATGGCAGTGTGGGTGTTCCAACCCGTCGCTCGCCGTCTTGTTATGCCACGCGAGATCGACGATCGCGCCCTTGGCGACGAAGGACTGGCGCATATAATCCCGCGCCAGCGTGATGCGCTGCTCCGGCGGCACTTCGCGCGGCAGCATGAATTCTAGCTCCCGCGCCGTCTGCGCGTCTTTGCGTTTCTCGCCCGCCTCGACCCTGTTCCACAGCGTCTCGCGGTCGATGCCCCGGACCCAGATCGGCGCGTCATCGGGAAAGAGTATTTCGGTGTGCTCCACGCCCCGCCGATTGCGGTAGTCATGGGTCAGGCCAGACCGTGAATCGTGCAACCGCTCACCCGCCCTATAAGCAGCGGCCGCGACGACCGAGCGCCCCTTGCTCCTGCCTATGATCTTCATCGACCAATGGAATTGTGCCATCTAAAGACCTCCCGACATCCGGTCGGTGGCCGTCTTCTCTCCCTCTGTCCTCACCCCCAAGATTAGGCCAAGTGTGCACTTATACGTTGCAAGCAACGTGCACCCCTGCCGGAGGCATACTTGGCTCCAATCTAGGAGCGTTATGGTTAATAAATCACTAATATGCGATTGAACCATAACGTGTTTCGGACACGTGGTCGGACATCTGCGGCGCGGCACGAGCGTCGTGCCGGTATCGGTTCGACCGCGCTCCCGCATCGCTGGCATGTGAAAATAGGCAACCATCAGTTGCATCAATCCGCGCCCGAATTGAGCACATGCCAGCAATGAGCGGGGAGCGCCGAATAGGCGTCCGTCATCGACGGCACCGCGATGACCGGACGCGCGCAAACCGATACAACATCCGACCGAGAAGCGGCGGGTGCGCGGTGACCGCTACGCCGCCACCGCCGCACCATCATCCTTCCGGCGAAGAATGCGAGACCGAGCAGCCCGAGGCTTACCAGCGGTCCCGCCACGCCATCGAGCTTGCCGCTCTCATAGGCGAGCAGGCCTGCCGGAAGGATGAGCGCGATGGCCGCGTTGGCAAACTTCGGCCCACGCGCGGTCGCTGGTTCGGCGTCGGCCATGGAATCCCATGCGCGACGCCAGCGAACATATGCCATGCGGCGTGCGTTCGCTTTACCGACCACCGCCATCGCAGCGAGAGCACCGATGGCGATCACGCCGAGGTCGGGATGCTGCGTCCATTGCCAGAGGATGAAAAGCCCCATCCCCGTGACCGGCATCGCGACGATGGGATGGCCGAGTATCCGTATCTGGATTGGCGGGGGCCTCACTGGACGAACTCCGCCATGAGGGCATTGCCGCCCGAGGCGAACCGGCGCCCGGCCTGATACCATACGGCCGAGACGCGGTTGCCATGCGCTGGGCCGCCCGTCTTGAGCATCCGGCCGAACTGGCCAGGCTCAATGATATGGTCCATTTGCTCGGACGTGCCCCAGCTCTCGGTCGCGCTGGTCCCGTGGCCACGATTTTTTCCCCAGTTGTCCCCGCCTCCCTCAGAGCCATGGCGATCCCACAAGAAGGGGTCGCCGGAACCGAACCCACTCTTCAGCCCGAAAAAGTCCGTACCCTCGACATTGCGGTTCCAGCTTGAGCCTTCGCCCATGTTCATGCCGAAATTCTTGTTGGTGCCTTCGCTGGTCGAACGGTTTGCCCGCTGGTGCAGCGTGCGCCCGATTGTGCGCGCTGCCCAATCGTTGGTCTCGGGGCAGCTGTTGTTATGCCATATCTTGGTGGCAAAATTGCCGAGCAGATGTTGCACCTTGTCGCGTGCGCCTTCGCCCGATGCCATTTTGGCATAGAAGGTCGGCAGGCTCTGCGACAGGAACACGACGCAGGCGCGCGAGCCGCGGCATGTCGAGAGAAATTCGGCGTCGTAGCTGTTGACGAAATATTGCGCTTCGTCCGCCCACAGGAACACGAACCGTTCCTGTTGCGCCGGCGGCAGCGCATTGCGGGCCAGCACCGCACGCTGCCACATATATTTGAAGAGCTGCTGCCCGACGATGCCGTCCTCGTTCAAGGTCAGCGCGGGCAAATTGAGCAGTATGATCTGCCCATGAAATGTCAGCTCCGGCACGACGGACGTGCCCGAGCAGAACATTTTTTCAAGCCATCCGTGGGTAAACCTATCGAGCGCCGTGGTCAGCGAGATGACCACATTGCCGCGCGTCTTCTGATCGAGCGCGGCAAAATCATTGCGCCAATAGGCGGTCGACCGTTCGCCAGTTGCATCGTCCAGCCGGTCGGCCGCCGCAAGATAGCAGCGGAAAAAGAAGGATTGCTGCTGCCAACTAGGATCGCCCATCTCGTCCGGCGAGCGCGGGGCGCTGCGGACGAACGACAGCAAATCGCTGATACGCACCGTGCCGGTTGCGGCATAAATAATGGGAATAGCGTTGCGCAGGATTTGCCGCGAGGTCGATTCCCAAAAATCATCGCCCGTGCGGCCAGGGTTTGGGCTTGCAGCCTTCGCCATCTCGAGCAGTCGCATCAAGCATTCAACGACCGCATTGATGCCCGCCGGTCCCTGCCGGACCAGCTCATAGGCGATGACATTCAGCCCACCGTTCCAGCCATCCAGTTCGATGAGATGTTTCGAGCGGCCATGCTGGGCGCAGTAGCGCCGCCACAATTCCGCTTCTTCCGGCTTGGCGCAAAGCACCAGCCCGCCCATGCCGGATTTGAGATAGGCGGCGGCGAGCGCCGCGCCGCTGCCACTTGTCTTGCCGCTGCCGATCCCACCAAAAATTCCGACCCCTTGCACGGCGTCGCGCAAGGTGAATCGGTCATGTTTGGTGATCGACAGCAGCGGCGTATCGAGAACGTCACGCATCATGCGTCTCCTTATCGGTCGATGCCATGCTCATTGCCGTGGATGTCGCGCTCGGCGGCATCTCGTGGCTGTTCTTGCGATCTGGGTTGTTGGGGGTGCGGCTCGAAATGCCGTCCGAACCATCCGCCCATAATTTCGTGGCGGACTTCCGCCACCGCCTGTCCGGCGGTGGCGAACGCGCGATCGAACCACCTACTCATCGAATTGCGCCGCGCAGGCGTTACAAACATAACGGCAGCGCAGGAAATTCTGGATGCGAACCGCCGCCAACCGCGTCAGCACATCGGCGGCTGCACCCAGATGGCCGAGCCTGCGGAGCATTTTAGCGCCCCGTGCCGCCTCGCGGAAAGGCCGCTCCGCTATCAGGTTGGAACGAAAATCGTCACTCCCGCAGTTCGGACACATGACGATAGGCCCGTCGGTGCTGGCGCGGAGCTGTTCCAGCTCGCGCGGCAATGCACCGCCGCTCACGAGAACTTCGTCCCGCAATGGGTGCAGCGATAATCATGCGTGAAGCGATCCGTCAGCTTCATGACCCCGGCCAGCGTCATCGCGCCGAAGGCGACGACCGGATAACCGGCATGCTGTCCCGCCTTCGCGGCGTGCAGCACCTTGTGATACGACTCTTCTGCGAACTTGTTGGGCACGACCGTATCGGCCCGATGGCAATGTGAGCATTGCATGGCTTGTCTCCTGAAAAATGGGCGCGCGCCTGCCTTCGCGGGCACACGCGCGCCGCGTTGAAGTTCGTTCAATTGTGGGGTTGGTCGCGCTTAGCGCGCGTGGTTATGGTACTTGCAATGGCTGTACACGCCGCGCCCGCAGATCACGGACATGGCGATGGCACCGGGCGGGCCGAGCAGCACAGTGCCCATCGCCATACCGGCGATGGTCGCCGCCACCACGACCACCCATCCACTAGCGGAAATTTCGTTCTCTTCCATCGTACTTCTCCCGAAAAATGGGCGCACGGCACCCTTCGCGGAATCCCGCGCGCCCAACTTACATCCAGTTATTGGTAGCTAGACCTGGCCTAGCCGAGACCGAGGATAGTGATCCCCAGCGCGTTCCCGGCAATCGCGAGGATAACAACCCCCACGACCGCTCCGACGATGGTCGCCGACGAACTTGACGCGACCCTTTCCCAAAAATCCATGACATCGCTCCTTTCTTCGCCGCTCAGGCAAAGCTCGGCCGATCACGCCGAACGGCGTGCTGGGAAGCTCCAGCCTGAAGGTTGGTTGCGGACGGCACTATAACCGCCGCGATTATAGAAATCGCACGGTCTTCCGAGTCGTGTCAACAAACTAATTTACTAAATTTGTCGTTTTCCCTGCCGCTCTTTTGTAGCAAGCAGATTACGAGCAGCCTTCAAGGCATCTTCGGACAGTTCACCGGCCCCGATCATTTCCACCCAGCGCTTCCCCTTCTCGGGACGGGTCGGCAAGTCTACGTCGGCGGGCCATTCGTTGCGGCGCGACCAGTTCACGATGGCTTGATATAGCGTAGGGTCAAGCTGGCGGACGTGACCTCTGTCCAATCCGTGGCCCAGCCACGGACCATAAACACGCTGCACGAATTGAGGAGGCGTCTCCGGCCCGCGCAGGCCTTGGTATATCTCTGGCGCTAACTCAGGGAGGCGCGGAGCGTCCAAACCAACGTCATTTTCTAACGGTCTGAGGCCAAAGCCGTCTCGCGCAAGGTTGGCGCTGATGAGCTCGGAGAGTTGCTGAGCATCCACGTCGGTGATGCCCGCTTCGTCCAAGGCAGCACGAATCGACGGCGCGAGCAGCGTGGCCGTGTGGGCAGGCGGTGAACTGTCGCGGCCCTTGGCGATAATGTCCGGCGGGGTTGGTGAACTTTGCTTAGAATCGCCGAATCGCCGGACAATATCAAGCTTCATGTCGTCGTTTAGATCGCTCCGAGACCCTCCTTTCGAGGCCGAGTCTTCAATGACGCGAACAATCGGAATCACCGATATGGTAATGGAGATTGAATGTTGGTGAGTCGTACTGAACTCGGGGAGGCCCGCTCTTACCTTCCGGTGGCGCCCTAGGAAGTCATCGAACTTTTCCAGCGCATTGGCGAATAAAATCGGATCAAAAAGCTGTCGGGCACAAATCCCTTCGTTCAGGAAAAAATCGCGTACTTCGGGAGTCGCGAGACCTTTGACGGTAACAGCGTCAACCATTGGCTGCTCGCGAACAATGAAACGGATTTTTCCTTCATTTTCGATGCAGGCAGCGGTTTCAATTCCAGCCATTTTTGCGATGTTCGCTCGTGCCTGTTCCAGCATTTCGGCAGTGTAGGGTGCCCCAACGACGAGCTTCGCCGCTTTAATAAGACTATGCGCTTCCAAACGGACGAGACCGCCCACCGTTACGGACTGTACGACACCCCCCAACGATTTGCCGAGAACACGCTGCATAGTCCGGCGCCACAACAGCTCGCCAGCCTTTGCTAGCGGCTCGCCATCGCGGTAGATATCGAGGGAGTTTATATCGTCCTCCGCGCCCACGTTGACTGATTTGGAGCCTAGACTGCCGGTGGACGGCGTTTCATCGGGGGAGAGGCGTTTTTTGGGCACCTCATGAACATAGGTGATTTCTCGATAGAATCGAGACTCAATGCTGTTGTGCGCTGCCGGCACCCAGAGCGGCGGCGCGGACCATATGCGCCCAGCTTCCGATATACCTCGCGCGGTCGGCATATTCGTCTCCGGCTTCTGCCGTCATCACCGCGACGCCGCCGATGGTCTCGGCCAGTTCGTGCGTCGTACACACGCCCTTGCGTTCCAAGATGCCACCCAGCGCGGCAAGCACCGAGCCCACCGCGAATAATGCGTCTTCGTCCATTGGACACTCCCGCTTTTTACTCCGCTTGACCTAGCTGAGTCGTTGATGCAGCATAGTGGAACGGACAGCGGTTCCAAACCTGACGCCAAGTTAAACACCGCATCAAATGAGTGATAGCGCCGAATCTTCATCCATCGGCCGCTGCTTAATTGGCGCTCCAGTGGTCTATGTGATGGAGGTTTCCATGCGTATCGCTATCTGTGCGTCCGACTTGGACGCGATCAAAACTGATCTTCGTCTTGCCCATCCCGAAATAAAGCCCAGCCTCCGCATTGAAGCGGCAGCAAGGGCGTTGGGTTACAATACCTATGGCGGGCTTCGCGCCGCCCTTGAAAAGGGCACCATCGAGGCCGAAGCGGACGACGCCCGCTACCGTGAAATCCTCGGCCTGTCCGCCGAAACGAACAAGCGCTGCGCGGTGCGCCCCGTTGGTCGCGCGCTCGCACGCATCGAGCTACGCAAAGTGCTCGACCATCATCCTAACCTCACATGCCGGGGTTTTGATTCGATATGGTTCAATGTCAGCGGTGAGCGCTCGTTGCCTATCAACGAGCGGAAGGAACTGCTCGCGACGCGTCGGCGCGAGGCATACGACGATGACTGGTCGGCAGATCAATTTGAACTCGCATGGATCTATCTGTCACGGCAGGAGCGCACCGCGACCATCAATCGCCGGGTCGGCAGTTATGGTCTCAAACACCGGGCCGAAGGGCTATCGCGGAACTTTGACCTGTTCGAACATCTCGGGAACTATGTTTCAAACGGCATGCTCATTGCGGCTGCGTATGCCCATGGCTTCATGGTCAAGCCGGTGGGCCACGACGACTACAATGCCTATTTCAATATCTCCATGCGCACTGTGAAGGTGACATACGGTCGCGATGGTGAGCAGCTTCGCGAGAACCGGCAGCATATCGACAGGATGTACGGGGATATTGCGGACCGCATGGCCGCGTGATTCAAAGAGGACCGGGCGCGTTCAATGCGCGTCCGGTCATTCGGGGGTTCGAATGGAAGTAACTGGTTCTACGGTCGCGGGTGCCATGCGCGTCGGTTTGCAGATCGTTTCGGCCCATAAGCAGCCGAAGCTCGAAATCTATGCCGAGGTGTTGAACCGTTTTGGCCCAGAACACGACATCCCGTCTCCCTTGGACAAAACGACGCAGCGCTACCGTTTTCAGGACATCAATTTCCAGCTCCGATTGGTGAATATTGGCGGCCAGCGGGCCGAGCGGGTTCGATTGCTTCGCAGCGGCACGTTCGAGAGAAGGGATCCTCGCGATTTTGGCGGGCTCTTCGATACCGAAATCCCTCAGCTCGCACCCGGCCAGGTGCTCCAGCTTTGCCTTTTCGACCAGCACGAACTCATGTCGGATAACGAGCCCGACGCGGAACTGGTGATTGAGATCAGCTACTATTCGCCTGCCGGATTCATGAACTTTCTTCGTACGCTTTGGAGCAGGATATTGCGGCGCCCGCATCATCGCGAGACGTTCCGGATCACCCCGCGTATGTTCTGGGGCGACCTGCCGCCCCCGACCTATAGCTAAACGCGGGTCGCGTAATCCGCCGAGGCGCGA
This sequence comes from Sphingopyxis sp. GC21, assembly GCF_025727575.1. Classification (NCBI taxonomy): domain Bacteria; kingdom Pseudomonadati; phylum Pseudomonadota; class Alphaproteobacteria; order Sphingomonadales; family Sphingopyxidaceae; genus Sphingopyxis; species Sphingopyxis sp. GC21. The sequence continues at coordinate 1,481,216 of NZ_CP095845.1, forward strand.
TCTAACAACGATTTTTGGGCGATTGCAAAACCGTTCCCTTTCTAAACCTCAGTGCTAGAGTGCCTTCACAACGAGGGGATATGGTAGACAACGAGAGAGCAGCAGCGCCAATGGCAAAGACGGCGCCCGAGCCGATGGCTGCACCCGCCGCCGCAGCTGCGGCGAAGCCTGCCCCCGCTCCTAAAGCGGAAGCGCCAACCATCCTACGTCTCAAGATTGAGCGATTTCGGGGTATCGAAACCCTGACTTGGCTGCCCGACCCGCATGTGAATGTCATTCTCGGTGGCGGTGATAACGGCAAGACGACCATTCTCGATGCGATCGGCCTGCTTCTCAGCCCGACCAATACGATGGTAATTTCTGACTCGGACTATTGGAAGCGTGCGCCGGAGCATGAGTTTGTCATTGAAGCAGTTTTGAAATTGCCGCCCGTCACCGGCATCAACGAACAACGAAAACCAGCGTGGCCTTGGGAATGGAACGGGACGGAGCCCGCCGTACCCAATCCCGATGACGAAGAAGGCGGAAAAGAGGAAGTCTACGTGGTCCGCGTCCGCGGGACAGCTGACTGCGATCTTTCCTATGAAATTTGCCAACCCAATGGCGATTTTGATCATTTCTCCGTCGGCCTGCGCCGCAAAATTGGTCTCGTGAAGTTGGCAGGAGATGACCGCAACGACCGCGATTTGCGGCTAATTCAGGGTTCCGCGCTGGATCGCCTTTTGGCCGACAAATCGCTGCGCGCCAAACTCGCCAAGGAGATTGGCGAGAAAAACGTTGAGGAAAATCTGGCCCAAGCGTCGAAGGAAAAACTCGAGAACCTCGAAAAGCTATTTGGAACGCAGGCACTACCGACAAAGCTTGGTCTAGGCTTGGTTGGCGGACAGGGGTTTTCGCTCAACGCGTTGATCGGCCTGACCGCCGAGAAGCATGATATTCGGCTTCCGCTGAGCAGTTGGGGTTCGGGCACCCGCCGCCTTGCCGCATTGGAGATCGCCGCTGCGAACCAAAGCGAACTTCCGATAACGATAGTTGACGAAGTTGAGCGCGGATTGGAGCCCTACCGCCAGCGTGTATTGATGAAAGAACTGATCGAAGCTTCGACGCAGGCGTTCGTGACGACACACAGCGCGGCAGCAATCAACGCCGCGCGCAAAGCGAGCCTTTGGTATTTGAGCGGTGAGCGTAAAATTGGCAAACTTGCCGATGCGACGACACCCCACCTAGCGAAAGACCCCGAGGCCTTTTTGTCGCGAATTGCCATCGTCGCCGAAGGTGCGACCGAGGTGGGGTTTGTGCGCTTCCTCATTTTGAGAGCCGTGACGAAAATCCCCACGGATTACGGAATTTGTGTGACCGACGGTGGCGGTAATGATTCTACCCTGACACTGCTCGAAAGCCTTTCCAAAAGCGGGCTGAAATTCTCCGGCTTCGCCGACGACGAGGGCCGCGATCCGCAACGTTGGGCAGCATTGAAAGCGTCGTTGAACGACCTGCTGCTTCGCTGGCCCGCCGGATGTTTAGAAGAAAATGTCATCGCGCATGTCGCCGATGGCGACCTTGAAGCTTTCATCGCCGATACCGAGGGCGAGTCAGGTGCGCGTTTGCGAACGTTGGCGGATCGTCTTGGCATCAACGACAAATCGTTCGCCGCCATCCTGGCGGCGGCCGGCGACGCGGCCGGTGTTCGCAAACTCATCATTGAAGCGGCAACCGGCTCGGTTCCGGCAGGCACAGTTGACGATAAGAAAAAGGCATTCAAAAGCCACGGCAGGACATGGTTCAAAACGATAGCAGGTGGCTATGAGTTAGGGTCCAAGATGCTGCAATTCGGTGGTTGGCCAAAACTGGAAGATCAGCTTCTTCCGTTCCTCAACGCGATCCGGCAAGCGGTCGATTTGCCGGTGATCACCGAATTGCCCAATGAGTGACAATACTGTCGCAGCTGCTCTGAGGTCCGCCGCGTCGCTTGTGGTTATCGAGGCGCCGGGCGGTTGTGGAAAGACTCACCAAGGGTCGCATTACGCATCCGACGCCGCCGCCGCATCTGAGCGCCGCGTCCTTATTCTCACCCATACCCACGCTGCGTGCGACGTATTCGCCGATCGAACGCGCGGCTCGCACAGCACAGTCGAAATCCGCACCATCGACAGTTTGATAGGGCAGATCGCGACGGCCTATCATCCCGCTCTCGGGCTTCCAGCCGATGTGGCTCTTTGGTCGCGAACAAATAGGGATGGCTATCAGAAGGTCGCGGCGAAGGTGGCGCATCTTCTCAACAAGAAGCCAATGATCGCGGCATCGCTCGCGCGTCGCTATCCCTTAATCATTTGCGACGAGCATCAGGATGCGACCGTTCCCCAAGAGCAAATTATTCTCGCACTTTACAAAGCGGGCGCGCATCTTCGTATCTTTGCCGATCCTATGCAGCGGATTTTTGGCAATCGCCAAGCGGTGATCGATGCCGAGATTAAACGCTGGAATGACCTAAAAGAGCAGGCCGAAGCATTTGAGGAATTGGACACCCCACATCGATGGGCAAACACCAATCCTGCTCTCGGCAATTGGATTCTTGCAGCCCGCGCCACTCTTCGTGATGGCGGGCAGATAGATTTGCGCGGAGGGCTGCCTAACGGTCTACACATTCTTCGCGCAGATAATGTTGCCCGCGCGCGCGGTCAGTATCAGCTCACCAACCAGCAAAGAGCGCCCCTTACTCAGCGCATGCAGCCCTTGAACTCCGTGCTGGTCGTCGCGGCGCACAACAGCACCGTTTCTTCTCTCCGTGCATTCTTCAATCGGTCGATACCGATCTGGGAAGGGCATACTCGCGATGCGCTGGACGGGCTATGCAATGGCGTGCGCGCGCACAACGGAAACGCCGTTGAAATGGGCAAGCTCGCGGTAGGCTTTGTGAGCGAGGTCGCGATCGGGTTCACCGCCAGCGGCTACAGTCGCCAATTGCTTGAGGACATCGCGCAGGGATGCACGAAGGCGCGCACTAGGAAGCCTGCGACAATTCAGGCGCTCGGTCGGATCATCTTGGATGAACCCAATCATCGCGGCATTAGCAGATTCTTGACCGCATTGCGGAAGCTCACAAAGGAAGATGCAGCATTTGCGTCCATTAAGATCGACCACAGCCGCGAGTTTAATGATGCAGTGCATCTTGGCCGGTTCGACGACGCGGATGAGGGGCTAGCTGAAATTGCCCGACGTCGCGCGCATGCCCGTGCGCCAATGCCTACGAAAGCGGTCAGCACTATCCACAAGGCAAAGGGGTTGGAATTTCCCCACGTCGTTATGGCTGCCTGCGATCAACTGCATTTCAACGATAGCCAAGCTGCACGCGCAAAACTCTATGTCGGCCTGAGCCGCGCTACCGAAAGCCTGACGCTGCTTGTGTCGCACACAAACCCGACGCCGCTATTGCTCGTATGAACTTACCCGCCGCACCGACGCTCACTGATCAGCAGCTTCTCGGCATCGTGCAGAAATTGCAGTTGGCGATTGAGCAATGGGCCAAGCAGCACGATCTTTGGTATGATTGCGGTTTCAAATCCTATGCCGATCACGTTGACGGTGAACCGCTCGCCCCTGTCGCTACCATCATGCACTTTGAAGGCCCGTTCGGGAATATGCTCGATGGTTACTACGACGACCTTGAGTCAGATTTCAGGGAACTGCTGGAACAGCAAGGGTTTTGGTACGAGCGCGAAAACGGCGTTAGCATCCATATATATCCGCTCGACGAGAGCCCGTTGTTCACGTCGTTTACCGATTTCGTGCGCTGGCAATGGATTTGCGGGCTTTTGCAGCCCGACGTCGCCGACGTGTTTGAAGAGATATATGCTCATTTTGCCAATCGGCCCGATGATCTGCATCGGCTTCATTGGCGCGAATTTGAGATCCTGCTCTATCGGATATTTCAGAACCAGGGGTTTCAGGCCCAGCTAGGACCCGGCAGCGGCGATGGCGGTATCGACATTCGGCTTCTACAACGCGATCCCCTCGGCGACATGATGACGCTGGTCCAAGCTAAGAAATACGCTCCAAACCGCAAGATTGGCCTTGAAGCGGTCGCGGCGTTGCATGGCATCGCCGGTGTCGAAGGAGCGCAGCAGAGCCTGTTCGTGACGACTTCATCCTACTTGCCGGTCGCCAATCGCTTCGCGGGACGAACGTCTGGGCAGCTTTCGCTGGCCACCTCCACGGATGTCACGAGCTGGTGCGAGCAGGCGACTCAGGGCATCATTCAGGACAAATCGACTCTCATATCGCTGGATCATCTGTCCAAGCTGGTGCGCGGCCTCGGTCCACGCGACCCGCGCATCGTCCATGCGCATACGGGCGTCACCATGATACTCAACGAGTTTGCGATCGTGCTCAAGGAAACAAAATACGCGGCATTGTTGATGACCCTGCCGAGTAAGAGCGTCGCAGATGATGGGTACGGTCAAACCGGCTTTGAAATCCCACTGCTCGATCAGAGCAGCTTAGGCATGTTGAAAGCAGACACGGTGTTTCGCACGAAACGGTCTGTGGACAATGGGCGAGTGAGCTACTGGAGCGGTCAGCATCTGTATACCCCGTGGAACGGCGAGCCTCAGCATTTCAGCTTCCTCGACTGACCAGATTGTAAACATTCGGCGTTGCCTTCGGCCCGCGCTCTAGGCGCTTCGCACCCGGAGTCTATGGTCTCCGCCCCTTGGGTGACGATCGGCTAACGCAATAGCTGGGGCGCTGCCCCCAGCGCGCTGCGAAGCGCCTTCCGCCCAGCTTCCTCTACGCTGCGCGTTCCGTGCAGCCGGTTCCCCGCGAAGCCGCTTACTCCGCTTGCCCCCCGATGCTCGCCGCATGGGCAGGATTTCAGAACGCAACCTGAAACCCAAACCCACGGAGAAAGTCATGGGAAACAGCCTAAAATCAAGCCTGAGGATCAGCGTGCAATAGGCACCCCCTTCGTGGGGTGATCGGCGTGCAAAAAGGACCCCTTCATCCCGGGGATTTAGTCGGCCGACTGGTTTTGATCAGTTGGCGAGAACGGGATGTTGATCGTGGAGACAGTGGTTCGGATTCGGCGTGAGCATGCAGCGGGGAAGGCGATCAAGGCGATCGCGCGCGACCTTCGTTTGTCGCGGAAGGTCGTCCGCAAGGCGATCCGGTCGCCGGAGGCGGCGTTCAACTATCAGCGCAAAGTCCAGCCGCTGCCGCGGATCGGTCCTTATCAGGATCGTCTCGATGCGCTGCTTGAGGAGAACGAAGGCAGCGGCCGCCGTGATCGGCTACGGATGACGCGTATCCATGATCTGTTGGTGCGCGAGGGGTTCGATGGATCCTATGATGCGGTGCGCCGCTATGCGGCGCGCTGGCGTGCTGCGCGGCGGAAGGATGCTGGCGAAGGCGCACCGGCGTTCATCCCGATGACCTTCCAGCCGGGTGAGGCCTACCAGTTCGACTGGAGCCACGAGGATGTGGAGATCGCCGGCAAGCCGATGCGGGTGAAGGTGGCGCATATGCGTCTCTGCGACTCGCGCGCACCCTATGTCCGGGCCTATCCGCGCGAGGGCCAGGAGATGCTGTTCGATGCCCATGCCCGGGCGTTCGCGTTCTTCGGCGGTGTGCCGCGACGCGGTATCTACGATAATATGAAGACGGCGGTGACGGCCGTGTTCACCGGCAAGGAGCGTGTGTTCAACCGCCGCTTCCTGATCATGACCGATCATTACATGGTCGAGCCGACCGCCTGCTCGCCGGCGGCGGGATGGGAGAAGGGCCAGGTCGAGCAGCAGGTCCAGACGATCCGAGGCCGCTTCTTCCAGCCGCGACTCCGGTTCGCCAGCCTGGCCGAGCTCAACGGGTGGCTGGAGGCCGAGTGCCGGCGCTGGGCCGAGCATCATGCCCATCCCGAACGCGGGGATATTACCGTCGCCGAGGCGCTGGATATGGAGCGACCGGCCCTGCAGCCGATCCTGGCACCGTTCGACGGCTTCCATGAGAGCGAGCATGCCGTCACCGGCACCTGCCTCATCAGCTTCGATCGCAACCGCTACTCGGTCATGTCGACGGCCGCACGCCGGACCGTTCAGGTGCGCTCCTATGCCGATCGCATCGTCATACGCTGCGGGGATGCGATCGTCGGGGAGCATGAGCGCCACTTCGGTCGGAACCGCACGATATACGATCCCTGGCATTATCTGCCGGTCCTCGCGCACAAGCCCGGCGCGCTGCGTAACGGCGCACCGTTCCAGGACTGGGATCTGCCGCCCGCCCTGCACCGATTACGGCGAAGGCTCGGCACCGGGGACGAGGCCGATCGCAGGTTCGTGCGGGTCCTCTCGGCGGTGCTCACCGATGGCCTGGAGCCGGTAGAGGCTGCCGTGCGCGAAGCGTTGGCGAACGGAACGGCCAGCGACGAGCTGATCCTCAACATCCTCTCCCGGCGCCGCGAGCCGGCGACACCCCACAGCATCGTCACTTCGGAAGACCGGATGCTGCAGCATCCTCCGCTCGCCGACTGTGCCCGCTATGATCTGCTGCGAGGCTATGATGCAGCGGCATGATATGATCGGCACGATGCGCGGCCTCGGACTCAAGGGCATGGCGGCGGCGTTCGACGAGGCGGTCACCACCGGCCTCCAGCGCAAGCGCACCACCATGGAGATACTGACCGACCTGCTCCGTGCTGAGGCGACCCACCGGGATGCAGCCTCCATCCGCTATCGGATGACGGCTGCGAGGCTGCCCGTGGTGAAGGACCTGGAGCGGTTCAGCTTCGAGGGCACACCGATCAATGAGGAGATGATCCGCTCCCTTCACGATGGCTCCTTCCTCCCGCCTCGCCGCAATATCGTGCTGGTCGGCGGCACGGGGACAGGCAAGACCCACCTCGCCATCGCGATCACCGCCAATGTCGTGCGAAGGGGCGCTCGCGCCCGCTACTTCAACACCGTCGATCTGGTGACACGCCTCGAAGAGGAGACCCGGATCGGCAAAGGCGGGACCCTGGCGGCGCAGCTGTCGCGGCTCGACCTGATCGTGCTCGACGAGCTCGGTTATCTGCCGTTCGCCCGCTCGGGAGGGCAGTTGCTGTTCCACCTCATCAGCAAGCTTTATGAGCGGACCAGCGTCATCATCACCACGAACCTCGCCTTCGGCGAATGGCCGACCGTGTTCGGCGATCCCAAGATGACCACGGCGCTGCTCGACCGCGTCACCCACCACTGCGATATCGTCGAGACGGGCAACGACAGCTGGCGCTTCAAAAACCGCAGCTGACCGCTACCTTCGGCGCCTTCAAAAATCTATCTTGCGCTGCGCGCGCCTCCGGTCGGGCTACGCCCGCCCTCCGCCGCACGCAGCGCAAGGCCATCTTCAACAAACCAACATCATATCCGAAAAAGGGGGTCCCTCTTCGACGCCGATCGGGGGTCCCTTTTGAACGCCGTTTGACAATCAAGCCTTCAGCCCCGTATCTATGTGGCCTGTCTTGCTGCATACAATAATGGTTATCTGCATGGCGCATGGATTGATGCGGCACAGGAGCCTTGGAGCATCTATGATGAGGTGAAGGCCATGCTGACCGCGTCGCCCATCGCGGGCGCGGAAGAATGGGCCATCCATGATTACGAAGGTTTTGGCAAAATCCGTATCGAGGAATTTGCAAACTTTGACCATGTAAGCGCGCTGGCTATGTTCAGCGCAGTACATGGCGAGGTGGGTGCAGCATTGCTCGACCATTGCAATGGCGATCTGGGCGAGGCACAGGAAGCGATGGCCGACCGCTACATGGGCGAACACACTAGCCTAGCTGATTACCTCCAAGAACTGACCGAGGAAAGCACCTTTATCCCCCAAGCGCTGCGCTACTACATCGATTGGCAGGCGATGGCGCGCGACGCCGAATTGAACGGCGACCTTTTCGCGGTCGAAACGGCATACAACGAAGTGCATGTTTTCGTGGGAGGATAACAGGCACGGGGCGCGTCTATCCCGCTGGACACTGGCGTGCGCGCCTGTCAAATTGGCGACCATTTTCGGATATTCCAATCGAACGGGTTCGTGTGCTTTCGCTTTTCTTTTCTTATTCCCACGCCGATGAAGAGCTGCGCGACCAGCTGGAGCAGCAGCTTGCCATCCTGAAACGCCAGAAGGTCATTTCCGTCTGGCACGACCGCCGCATCCTTGCGGGCAGCGAGATCGACCACAGTATCGACGCGCAGTTGGAGGCCGCCGACATCATCCTGTTGCTGGTCAGCCCCGCTTTTCTTGCCTCCGACTACTGCTACGACCGGGAAATGACTCGCGCGATGGAACGCCACCACGCGGGCGGAGCCCGCGTCATTCCCGTCATCCTGCGCCCTTGTGCGTGGCATGACGCGCCCTTCGGCAAGTTGATGGCCACTCCTACCGACGGAAAGCCCGTTACCCTATGGCCCGACAGGGATCAGGCCTTCTTGGAGGTCACCAACGCCATCAAGGCTGCCGCGAAGACCCTTGGCGACATCCCGGGCGCGCCGCCCGCGCCGACGGGACTGTCAAACCATGCCGCGCTGGACGCGACGACTCCGGCGCCGCGCTCCAGCAATCTGCGGCTCGCCAAAACATTCACCGAGCGCGACAAGGACGCCTTCAAGCTCGAAAGCTTCGAGTACATGGCCAAGTTCTTCGAGAACTCCCTAAACGAGCTCCAATCGCGCAACGACGGCATTGAGGGCACCTTCCGGCGGATCGATGCCAATCGTTTCTCCGCCGTCATTTACCGCAGCGGTAAAACCGTCGCGCGGTGCACGGTGTTCATGGGCAGCCATTCCTTCATCGACGGAATCGCTTATTCCGCCAACGACACGCCCGACAGCAACTCTTTCAACGAATGTCTTTCCGTCCATTCCGATGACCAAATGCTTTACCTGAAAGGCATGGGAATGGGCAGCTACATGCGCCAGCAGGCCGATACGAAGCTTTCCCAAGAAGGCGCTTCGGAACTATATTGGGGCATGTTCATCGAACCCCTGCAGCGACGCTAGAGGCCTACCATGCTCCGACCTTCAGAATGCTTCCCTGGCTTTGTCGAACACGCTGAACCCCTCACGCTGGTCCTCCCTCGCGCCAAGTATGAGCAAAGGGCACTGACCTTCACCACCGAGGGCAAAAGATTCGCCATGTTCCTCAGCGGCAGTGACGATCAGATTTTCCGCTTCATGGAGTGTAACGGCGACCATGACTGGCGCGGCGTACTCATTCCCGGCATCGAGATCGAGATCGACGAACAGAGCCTTGTCGATACAAACGGCCAGCACCCGCCGCTTGGATCGCTGGTCCGGCACGCCGACACACTTTCGGTTCAGACCATATTTCTCGGGAACCGCCTTTCCCCATACGGCCGACTTTTCCCTTTAATAGCGGACCTGCCTTCCAGCAAATCAGCTGAACAAGCATGCTTTACGCGCTGGCACATCGTGCTGGGCGGGGGCCAGGACAAGCGGGTGCTCCATACCGTCGATGTCACACTTCACAGCTAAATCGCCAGCCGCAGCTCGTTCGGCACGGGATTGCTGGACTTTCAACAGGGCCGATGGCACAGCAAATGAAGTGACCAAATCAGCAGGTTTGAGGGTAAAAAATAACGCACTTCACTAACGCACTTTTTCTAAACATCGATTTTTAATTAATAAAATCAATTATTTAAGTCGTTATAATTTTACACTTAAAATCTGCTATCCGAACGGGTGTGCGGGTTCGAGTCCCGCCGTCCGCACCAACCGCTGGCACAGGGGAGGCACAGGGATATGACGCGCCGCAGCCTCCGTTCGCGCCGCGGCGCGCGGTTCGCGGGCACCGCGCTGCTGGTCGCCGCGCTCGCCGGATGCGGCCTTTTCGGCGGTGGCGGGGGTCCGGTGCGGATCGCCGCGATGGGGCCGCTCAACGCCGCGGCGAGCCCGCTCAACGGCGAACTGTCCTCGCCCAATGCAGCGCTGCTCGAAATGACGGCGCAGGGGCTTGTCGGCTATGACGCCGACGGCCAGATCGACACCGGTCTTGCCGAACGCTGGACGGTGACCGGCGACGGGCGCAGCTATATTTTCCGGCTGCGCGAGGCAAAATGGTCGAACGGTCGCGAAGTCACGGCCGACGACGTGGTTTCGGTGCTGCGCGGCTATCTTGGCACGAACAGCCGCAACCTGCTGAAGGACGATTTCCCGGAGATCGAGACGATCCGTGCGATGACCGATCAGGTCATCGAAATCCGGCTCGCAGTGCCGCAGCCCAATATGCTCGAACTGCTCGCGCAGCCTTCGTTGACGATCGTCTACAAGGGCATGGGCTGGGGGCCGATGCGATCGCGCAAGGCCGGACGCGCGCTGCTGCTGACGCCCGCGCCCGACCCGCTCGCCGACGATCCCGAGGCCGCCGAAGCCGCCGCAAACGATCCCGCCGCGTCGGTCGAACTCGTCGGCACGACGCCCGCCGGGGCGCTGGCCCGCTACAATAATGGCTATGCCGACGGGGTGATCGGCGGCCGCTTTTCGACCCTCCCCTATTTCCTCGTGTCCAGCATCGGCCGCTCGCGCCTCATCGTCGATCCGGTGCCGGGGCTTTTCGGCCTTTCTTTCACCAGCGCCGAAGGGTTCCTCGCCTCCGACATCAACCGCGATGCCCTGTCGCGCGTCGTGCGGCGGCAGCGCCTGATCGACGCCTTCGGCCTTGCCGAATGGCAGCCGCAGCGCGCGCTTCGGCCGGCAGTCTACCGCCGCGACGGCGGCCCTGAACCCTTGCAACCCGCCTGGGCCGACTTCGACAATGATTCGCGCTTCGCCCAGTCGAAGCGCGTGGTCGACAGTTGGCGCGCCGCCGGGCGAGAGATTGCGCCGCTCCGCATCGCGGTCCCCCAGACGCCGGGCGGCCGCATTCTCTTTGCCTATGTCGCCGCCGACTTTGCCCGCATCGGTATCGAAAGCCGCCGCGTCGCTATGGATGCGGCATCGGACCTGCGCCTGATCGACGAGGTGGCGCCGAATGACGACGCCCTCTGGGCGCTCCGCCGGCTGTCGTGCCAGCGCGACACGCTGTGCAACCGCGAGGCACAGGCGAAGATCGATCAGGCCGTGCTCAATATCGACAGTGGCCAGCGCGCGCGCCAGATCGGCGAGATCGAAACGATGCTGGGGCGCTACACCCCGTTCATTCCGATCGCCACGCCGCTGCGCTGGTCGGTCGCGTCGCAGCGGCTTACAGGGTTCAAGCCGAATGCGCGGGCGGCCCACCCATTGAATCGCTTGCTCGCCAAACCCAACTAATAATAGGCGCACATCGTCGTGCGCGGTTGGAAAGGACGCCGATGCCCCCCTCGACGCCCAATACGGACGCGATTTTCGAAGCCTTGGTTGCCGATCGCAACAATCCTGCGGCGCTGCGCAAGCGCATCGAAACGCTGGAGCTTCTCCTCGAACGCAGCTTCACCATTCCCGGCATCAACCGGCCGGTCGGGCTCGACGCGATCGTCGGGCTGGTGCCCGTCGTCGGCGATGTCGTGACCGCCGTCATGGGGGCCTATATCATCTGGGAAGCGCGCAATCTGGGCATGCCCAAATGGAAGCTGTGGCGGATGATGGGCAATCTCGGCGTCGACACTGCGCTTGGGGCCATCCCGCTCGTCGGCGATGCCTTCGACTTTCTGTTCCGGTCGAACACGCGCAATCTGCGCATCATCCGGAAACATCTCGACAAGCATCACCCCGGAACGATCGTCATCGACCAGTAGGCGGTTCCCATCGGGTGTCTGATAGTGCTAGCACAGCAGCTTCAGACCCTGCTCATGGAGACCGAGATGATCCGCGCCCGCCTTGCCGCGCTCGCCCTTGCCTGTTCGCTGTCCGCGGCGGCCTTCGCCGCGACCGAGACCGACCCTTGGTTGTGGCTGGAGGATATCGACGGGGCAAAGGCGCTGGCGTGGGTGAAGGCGGAAAATGCCGCGGCCGACAAGCTGATCCTAAATCGCCCCGGTTTCGAACAGGATCGGGCGCGCGCGAAAGCGATCCTCGACGACGACCGCCAGATTGCCGACCCCGGTCAGGTGATGGGCGATACCATCACCAACTTCTGGCGCGATGCGGACCATCCGCGCGGCATCTGGCGGCAAAGTCCGCTGAGTGCCTATCTCGCCGGAACGCCCGAATGGACAACGCTGATCGACGTCGACGCGCTCGGCAAGGCGGAGGGGCAAAGCTGGGTCTGGCACGGCGCCGACTGTCTTGCCCCCACGTACACGCGCTGCCTCGTCTCGCTCAGTCCCGGCGGCACCGATTCGGACATCGTGCGCGAATGGGACCGCACCACCGGCCGCTTCGTGACCGACGGCTTTGCGCTGCCGCAGGCGAAGAGCGCGGTCGTTTGGGAGGACGCAAACACGCTGCTCGTGGCCACCGACTATGGCGAAGGCAGCATGACCGCGTCGGGCTATCCGCGCATCGTCAAACGCTGGAGGCGTGGCACGCTGCTTGCCAGCGCAGCGGTCGTCGCCGAAGGCGAAGCGAGCGACGTCGGGATCAACCCGATCGCGATCGACGACGGCAAGACGCGCTGGATCCTCATCGCCCGCAACAAGAGCTTCTATACCAGCGACTACAGCATCCGAGCCGCCCACGGCGCGGACTTCGTCCCGGCGCCGATTCCCGACACCGCCGACCTACGCGATGTCATCGGCGGTCAGGCAATCATCTTCCTCAACAAGCCCGCCGACGGCTTCGGCGAAGGCTCGCTCGTCGCGCTGTCGCTCGCCGACGCGGCGGCCGGACGCCCCGCGAAAATGGCGGCGGTGATGGCGCCGACCAAGGCGCAGGCGATTGAGGAGGTCAGCGCGACCGACAATATTCTCTGGGTCAAGGCGCTCGACGATGTCGAAGGCAAGCTGTTCGCGCTGCGCCGCGATCCCGCGAGCGGCACCTGGACCCAGCGCGAGGTGCCGCTGGCGGCCAACGCTACGGTGCATCTGGCCGGCGCGATCGCCAAGCGCGACACGATCTTCGCGACTGCCGAAACGATGCTCGACCCGCCGACGCTTTATGCCGTCACCGACAACGCCGCGCCGTGTGTCGTGCAAAGCCTGCCCGCAGCCTTCGACGCCAAGGGCATGACGGTGGAAAAGCGCTTCGCGACGTCGAAGGACGGCACCAAGATCCCCTATTTCCTCGTCCGCAAAGCCGGCGCTAAAGGCCCCGTGTCCGCGCTGATCCACGCCTATGGCGGCTTCCTCGCCGCGCAGACGCCGGGCTATCTGACCGGTCAGCCCTATCGCGCCGGTCCGCTCGGCCTGTTCTGGGTCGAGGACGGCAACGCTTATGTCCTCGCCAATATTCGCGGCGGCGGCGAATATGGCCCCGCCTGGCACCAGGCGGCGCTGCGCGAAAAACGCCAGAACAGTTTCGACGACCTCCACGCCGTCGCGGAGGATCTGGTCAAGACCGGCATCAGCAGCAAGGGCAGGATTGCCATTTCGGGTCGCTCGAATGGCGGCGTGCTGGTCGGCGCCGCGATGACGCAGCGCCCGGATCTCTATGGCGCGGTCATTGCGGGCTCGCCGCTCGAGGATATGAAGCGCTATAACAAGCTGCTCGCGGGCGCCTCGTGGGTCGCTGAATATGGCAATCCCGACGATCCCGCCGACTGGGCCTTCCTGTCGAAATATTCGCCCTATCAGAATGTCCGCAAGGGCGTGAAATATCCGCCGATCTTCCTGTACCTTTCGACGAAGGATGACCGCGTCCATCCCGGCCACGCCCGCAAATTGGCCGCAAAGCTGCAGGATTATGGCAACCGCGTCTATTATCACGAATATCTGGAAGGCGGCCACTCGGTCGGCGCCGACCATGCCGAGGACGCCGTGCGCGCGGCCATGCTCCACGCCTTCTTGCTGCGCGAACTGGTCGAGCGGAAATAGCCGGTCGCTCAGCCGCCGCGATCGTCATGCGCCGCGGCGGCGCGCTGCGGCAGCGCGAGGATCAGCGTGACGATCGCGATGGCAAGCACCGCCGATGCACCGGCGCGGCTCAGCGCCAGCCCGCCATGATCGACCGGCTTGTCCAGAAAATCGCCGACCACGGCGCCGAGCGGACGGGTCAGGATGAAGGCCGCCCAGAACAGTGCGACATGGCTGATCGCGGTGCGATAATAAGCGATGGCGAGCAGCGCGAGCAGCGCACCGAAGATGATCGCCGACCCGAGGTAGCCGAGCGGGCCGTCGGCAATCCAGTCGCCGAGCGCGGTGCCCAGCGTCTGCGAAAAGGTGATCGTCAGCCAGTAATAGAGCTCGGCCCGCGGTTCGTGCACCGACTGGATCGAGATGCTGCCCAGCGCGCGGTGCCAGACCGCGAGCGAGGCCAGTACCGCACCGAGCAACAGCAGCGAACCGCCGGGGTAACCGATGCCGAGCGAGCGCGTCGCAAAGTCGGCCATCGTCGTTCCCGCCGTCGTCGAGGCGATGATCGTCGCCCAATAGAGGAAGGGATGAAAGGCGCGGGCGCGAATCTGCCAGACGATCAGGATCGCCAGCACCGCCGCAAAAATCGCGGTGCCGACCAGATAGCCCAGATTCATCGACATGCTCACCGTGTCGCCCGCGGTCTCGCCAAAGGTGGTCGCCAATATCTTGATGATCCAGAAACCCAGCGTCACCGCCGGCACCTTGGTCAGCACCTGCTTTTCCCTATCGGTCATTTGCATCTCCTTGTGTGGCGCACGATTAGCGCGGCGGAGCGTTTCGCCCTATAAGCAGGCGCTTATTCCCGTCCCGATAAGCGGAAGTGCCATGCCATCTATCCAGTCTGCGCCCGGTAAAAGCCGCTTTTCGTCCCGTCTGATCGGCCCGATCGCCGTGGTGGCGCTTCAAGCCGTCGCCGCGAGCTATTTCGTCGTCGACGGGATCGACGATCTGATCGAACAGGCCGGACGCGGCTTCAGCGTCGAGGTGATGATGGAATGCCTCGTCGCCCTCGCACTGCTCGCCGGCGTCGTACTCGGCGCGCGCCACCTGCGCCGGATCGCAGCCGATCTCGCACGCGCCGACGATGCGCTCGCCCGCGCTCGCGGCGCACTCGCCGACCATATTGCCCATCGCTTCGATGCCTGGTCACTGACGCGCGGAGAGAGCGACGTCGCGCTGTTCGCGCTCAAGGGCTGCGACGTCGCCGAAATCGCTCGACTCCGCGGCGCTGCGTCAGGCACCGTGCGCGCGCAGCTCAGCCAAGTCTATGCCAAGGCAGGCGTCGGCAGCCAGGCCATGCTGATGTCGCTGTTTCTGGAAGACCTGCTCGACACTGATCCCGCCGCGGGGCCGCGACGCGGCAAGTGAGGATCGTCGTCAAAAGCGGTGGTGGCAGGGCTTGTATCGAACCGCACGCTTAGCCATTGATATTTAATTCTTTATTCTTCGATGTCCGCGTCCTACCCCCACATATTTCCCCACATGTTTGGGGCCATAACTGTAGTTCGACTAACAAAATGGTCCAATTTGATATCGATGGAGAGGGCATTTTGACCGCGTTTCGATCGCACAGTTTGGGCCAGGTCATCAAGAGCTACACCCCGTTTCTGGACCACCCTGCTGGCGGCTTTCCAGCGTGCGGGCATCAGGGCGGGCCATGTGCCGCTGACGCCAACATGAGCGATATCGGTGGTTTGTTGCCGATCGCGCTGTGCGGTCGTATCTCGTTGTAGTCTCTACGCCAAGCCTCGCATTTTTGGACCGCATCATCCAGGCTCATGAAC
Organism: Sphingopyxis sp. GC21; assembly: GCF_025727575.1. Lineage (NCBI taxonomy): Bacteria > Pseudomonadati > Pseudomonadota > Alphaproteobacteria > Sphingomonadales > Sphingopyxidaceae > Sphingopyxis > Sphingopyxis sp. GC21. Next base: position 1,496,978 of record NZ_CP095845.1, read on the forward strand.
CAGTGGGCGTTCAGGCATTCCGCCCGGAACTTCCCGTTGAACGCGTTGTCGGTGGGCTTGCCAAGCCGCAAGAAGCCGAGCGTCGCGCCTTTCATGTAGGCCCACAGATCGAGCTCGCAGGAGATAAATTCGATGCCACTGTCAGCCCATATCGAGGCGGGATAACCCACCTGCCCGCAGACCCGTTCCAGCATTTCGACCACGTCCGGTGCCCGGAACCGGAACCGCGGAACCACTGCCGGCGAGAACCGGCGGAAGGTGTCGACCACTGTGAGGATCCGCAGCTTCGGTCCTGTCGCCAACTGGTCCTGGACGAAGCCCTTGGCCCATACATCATTAACGCGGGAGGCCGCACAGCGGCCTTCCCTCAGCTTCGCCTTCACCCGCCGTTTGGACGGCTTATTGCGCAGCCCAAGGCCCATCTCCTTGTAAAGCCGATAAACCTGCTTGCCGTTGATCGCCCAGCCTTCGCGTTGAAGCAGCATATGAATACGGCGACAGCCGTACCGAACCCGCGTCTCCGCGAGCTCCTTGATCCGCTGCTTGAGGTCGGCCTGATCGGCACCCTTGCCACGATAGTGGTAGCTGGATCGTTCTGACCGGAGCACGCTGCAGGCCCGCCGGATGCTGACCTGCCATGTGCTGCGAATATCATCGACGAGTTGGCGCCGCGCCCGGCGCGCTTGTGCCCATTTCTCCCAAATGCTACAAGGTTCGAGCAGCACGCGGGGGCGGGGGGCGGTATCATGGCACGATCTGCGACGCGGGAAGATTCCATACCGAAACCGATCGTCGGATCGGCAGCGCCATGGTTCAAGACGCATGTACTGGACGTAAACCCGCAATATACGTTCCATACGGTTGCCGGACGTGCAGTCTTGCTGTTTTTCATGGGCTCAGCGACCGTCGATCGGGTCCGCGCCGCCCATGCCAGGCTGATGGCCGATCCCGATCGTTTCGACGACAGTCGCTGTTCGTTTTTCGGAGTCATTCTGGATGTCGCGGACCATGCGGCCGGGCGGATCACTACGCGGATTCCCGGGATCCGCTACATCCTCGACAGTGATCGTGCGGTCAGCAACGCATATGGCGCCTCTTCGGCAGACAGCAACCATTACGAACCCTATATCATCGTGCTGGATCGCCAGTTACGCGTTGCCGGTCGCTATCATCTGGCCGACGCCGACAAGGCGCTGGCGCTGACCGATCGCCTGACCCAAGAGGGCAAGCCCGAAGACTGGGCGCCGGTACTGTCCGTGCCGCGTGTCTTCGACCGCGCGACCTGTCGGCGGCTGATTGAGCTTTATGACGCCGAAGGCGGGCAGGATTCCGGCTTCATGCGAGAGGTTGGCGGCAAGACGATATCGGTCATCGATCATGGCCACAAACGCCGGTCGGACGTCACGATCAAGGATCCGGCCTTTTGCCGCGCGCTCAGTGCCCGGGTGAACCATTGCCTTCGTCCGGTGATCCAGCGCGCCTTCAACTTCGACGCGACCCGCATGGAGCGCTACATTGTCGCGTGCTACGACGCATCGGTCGCCGGTCACTTTCGGGCCCATCGCGACAATACGACAATGGGCACCGCGCACCGCCGCTTTGCGGTGACGATCAACCTCAATGATGATTTCGAGGGCGGCGAACTGCGTTTTCCCGAGTTCGGTGCGCGCACATACCGCCCCGCCCCCGGCGGCGCGATCGTGTTTGGCTGCGGCCTGCTGCACGAGGCCACGCCGGTCACGCAAGGGCGGCGCTACGCGTTTCTACCCTTTCTATACGATGACGAGGCGGCCGCGCAGCGTGAGGCGAACAATCAGTACCTCGGCGAAGGGGTAGGCTCTTACCGGCAATAGCCGTGGCGGCGCATTTCAGAGCTCGATCGAAATTTTCACATTCTGCGCCTTGATCCCGGCAAGCGCCGCAATGCTGAGCTTGGCGGCATAGATCATGATGCTGAGCCGCTGCGGATTGGCGATCCCTGCGGGCATGTCGCCATGTTCCCACCCCGTCGCCAACATCGCCTCGACTTCGTTGTCAGGAACCGCTGCCTCGAGCCCGCCGACAAGCTCGAGCTGCGAGATACCGAGGACGTTCGCCAAAACGCGCAGGTTTCTAAGCCGCGGCCGGGTTTTGCCCGATTCCCACGCCCATATCGTCGGCCGACTGAGACCCGTCCGCAGCGCGAGCTCCGAGCGGCTGATGCCGCACAGTTCGCGAAAACGACGAAGCCGCGTCGGAAGAGGTTCGGTCGTGCCATAATAGACGGGGCCGGCCGAGGCACTCATGAACGGCGCAGCTTCCAACCGGTGCGGCCGAGAACGCGGAGCCGCGCGCATCGGCCAAGAGCCGGTTCGATGCGGATCGACAGACGGTCGTTCGTGCCGGTGACGTTGCAATTCATTATCGCCCCCAAAGTCCGCCATCATAATCGACCTCACTTGCCAGAAGCGCCGGTTTTCCATCATTCCCAGATGGGGACATCCGAAAATCCGCCGGTCCCGCGATTGTACAGATATGGAGGCTGCGCGCCTTGCGCTCGACCGCTAGAAGGCCGTTCCCAAGGAGATGGAGAATTTCCTTGAACGATCGCCTTCCTGGCGCACGACAGGCTGGGCGAGACTGAACCGCAATTGCCCTGGCCCAGCGTTGAATGCCAGCCCCAAGCCGACCGCCACGCGTGGCTTCGCTGAGTTTCCGATCAGTCGCTCGCCGGTAATCAGCTCGTTCTTCGACGCGCCGAACACGGACCCGGCATCAACGAAAACGCTGGGGATGACACCGAATTTTTGCATCGCGCCTTCCACCCGAAATGCCACTTCCAACCGCCCGGCATAATAGGCACGGCCGCCGATCGCCGTCGGCGGGGCAACGGGCGCCTTCAGCGGAACGACCTTGGGTCCGATCCCGCGCAGGTCGAAACCGCGCATGCTGTTGCCACCAATATAGAAACGGTCGAACAGCGGGATTGTCCGCCCCCCGATCGGTTCCATTATCCCCCCCTCCAGTCCCAAGGACACATCAAGCATGTCGCCGATACGGCGGTGGAAGTTACCGGCTGCGCGAAACCGGAAAAAGCGCGAAGTGCCCCCCGGTCCGGCAATTTCCGGCGTGAGGCGAAGCTGAAATCCGCGCGTCGGACCGACCGCGCGGTCGCGCCGGTCGAGCGTGAGTCCAACGCTCAATACCGAACTGGTCGACCGGCCCAGCGCATTGCAGAACGGGCTGCCATGCAGGCCGACGTCACATTGCGCATTCTGCTGGCGAATCAGGAAATCCTCGTCCGAATAGCGGTAATTTGCGGCGACCCGCAGGCCCCGGCCGATGGGTTTCGCGGCATAGAAATTAACGCCGCGTGCGGTCTGCCGAAACACAGACGATTTGCTTTGAGCGTCGAAGCCTACCGCGGTGGATCGGGAATAGAAAAATGTCGGCGCCAGCAACAATTTTCTGCCCATGAAATTAGCATCAGCGAGACCAAATTCGAACAGGCGCTGAATTTTCGAGTAGCGCACCGATGCGTTGATGTCGCGGCCCGGCGCGCCGATGTTGGTGCGCGCGATCTTGACGGTACCGATCGGCCCTTCGAGCGACGAATAGCCACCTGAAAAAGCGATCCCTCCCCGCGGCAGCGTCTTGATCGCCAAAAGATCGGTCTCGCTGGCTTGGCCGTCAGCGCCATCAATGCCGGTAACGGCCTCGGACGGCAGGACAGCGCCATCGTCCTCGACGTTGCCGGTCGGCTGCGACGCCATACCCAGCTTCGAAGCTTCGGGCCGCGCGAGGAGCGCGGCCCGGCGCCGCCCCCCGTCGCCGAGCCAGGGGGCGGCAGAGACATCGGCCTCGAAGGCGGGGAATCGGCCCATGCTTGCCGTCGCATCAAGGCCAACGCGATTGGCGCTGCCGACGGAAAAGCACGGCGGCCCCGCCCGGTTCTGGGCAGCCACCACGCACGCCAGATTTATCATGTCGGAAGGCAGCGCTGGCGGATCGAAAGTGGTAACGGGAGCGGACGGACCGAAGCGAATAGCAATGCCCGGCCTCAAGCTGTTCGGAATTGCGTTCACCGCGCCGCGTGGAGCCCGGCCGCGCTCCGCCCCTGTCGGGCCGCGCGCGATAGCGGCCGTCTGCCGCACCGCGCGCCCCCGCATATCCGCGAACTTGCCGTCCCAATGATCGAGGCAGTCGCCACAAATGGCCCGATCCGTGACAGACGTCTCTGCGCGCGCGATCACCGCTCGTCGGCGAAGCCCGGCATTACCCAGCCAATCCGCGCCGCCGACGTCAACATCGACATCGACATTGAGATAGGCCGATGTTTCGCCGATCGCCCCCTTCGAGGCGGTGTCGAAGCCGACATCGTCAGCCTTTCGCGCGCTGGCCAACGACGAAGGCGAGGCAGCGGCAGTCCTTGGTGCGATCGGCGCGTCCCAGTCGATAGCCAAGGGCGTGGCCTGTGCACTTTTCCGATGCGCATCCGACGCTTCGGGCGGCGGTCCGGCTGCGGCCAAACCTGGCGCAATCGGCGCCGACAAGAAAAGGGTGCCCGAAGCGTCCGCCCGCGCCACGTTGGAGGAATCGGCATCCGCGGGCTCGGGCGGCCAACCTTCCTGGACCGCCAGAACACGCGCCATCGCCGTCGAGTGGCGAAAGGGAGCATAAGGTGGCGCCTGAACGATCGCGCGCTCACGTGCATAGAGCGGCGCGGATTCGCCGACGCAGAATATCGCCGCGACGCCCAGCGCGGCGCCTTGCACCGTCTGACGAAGGCTGCGGAACGATATTCCAGATTCCACCAAGCTCTTCCCCCCATTATGCTGGCCGACCCCGGCGTTCGCAGTGGACCAAGCCGCGTCGGGGTCATCCCTCGCGGAAGGACCGATTGAAACTGTCGATCATCGGCTGGAACAGATATTGCACCAGCGAACTGGACCCGAGGTCGATATAGACCTCGGCGGGCATTCCCGACATCAACTGGACATCGGGGTATTTCCTGAGCTGCGCTGCCGATACCTCGACAATCACCTTGTAGTAGATTTGCTGCGCGTCCTTGTCGTAGATCGCATCGGGACTTACTTCCTTGACAGTCCCGAGGAGGTTGGGGATCACCCGTGCCTTGTACGGCGTCAGCTTGATCTCTGCCTTCAACCCCTTGTGTACCACGTCGATGTCGATCGGACGTAACCGTGCCGACACTACGATCTTTTCAGACGTGGGTACAATGTCGAGGATCGGCTGGCCGGCTCCGATCACGCCCCCGGGCGTAATCAGCCGCAGATTGGCAACGCGACCGGCGATCGGCGCGACCACCTGCTGACGCGCGCGAATATCGCTGCTGACCGTCAGCTTCTCGCGTACCTCGGCTATCTGCAATTGCACTTGGCGCTGCTGTCCGGCTGCTTCGAGCACGGCCTGCCCGCGCAGCGACACCATCTGGGCACGCGTCTCGCCAATTGTGTCGCGTAGCCGATCGAGGTTGTTAGCGAGCTTGCCCCGCTCACCGTCAACCAATGCCCTCTGGCGTTGCAGCGCGAGCAGCCGCGATTTTCGCTCCAACCCCTCATCGACAAGCATGTCGACGCTGATCTGTTCATCGTCGAGCAGTTTTGCCTGATCGGTCAGCGCCGCGATTTGCGCTTCTGAGCTGCGGATATCGGCATTCGACTGACCAACCCGCTGTGAGAGGATCTGCGTCTGTTCGGCAAGACCACGCCGCCGCGAGGCAAATTCCGCATTGGAGGCGGCAATGATCTCCCTCACCTGGGGATCGTCCGCCGCCTCCAGCAATTCGGCCGGGTAGCGGACCACCGGCAGGCCCAACCGCTCGGCGGTGAGCCGCGCGTCTTGTGCGAGCAGGCCGTACAAGCTGGTCCGCATGGCCACGTCCGATGCCTCGCTCTGCGTCGCGTCGAACAGCACGAGCGGTTGGCCGGCGCGCACCTCCTGCCCTTCCTTCACCAGGAATTTGCGCACGATGCCGCCTTCCAGATGCTGGACCGTCCGGCGCCCTCCGCCTTCGGCCTCCAGAAATCCACTGGCGATCGCCGCGCTGTTCAGTGGCGCAGCCCAGCTCCAAGCCGCGAAAACGACCACGAACAGACCGATCGACACCAGCGCGAGACGCATCGATCCTCTCACCCGCGGACCAGCGACATCATGAGCGGGGGGCGGCAGCGCCAGGCGCACCCGATCTCCGTCCTCGCGGAAGCGAAAAGGGATGTTCATGCCTCCATTCCCCCGTGTTTGAACATCGCTGGCTTGGCGTTGCCGGGATCGGCTGGAGGCGCGGCCTCGCCGGGCGCGATGGACCGCCGCTTACCGGCCATCTCTTCGACCACCGTCCGGGCATCGCCGAATTTCGCAACCTGACCGTCCATCATCAGTAATATCTTGTCCGCCAGTTCGAGCAGATTGGCGCGATGCGAGACGATGATCGTCGTCATGTTGAGCGCCTTCAGCTTCTTGATCGTTGCCAGCAGCGCCGCGTCGCCGCGCGCATCAAGGCTGGCGTTTGGTTCGTCGAGCACGACTAGCGGCGGCAGCCCGAACAGCGCACGTGCCAGCCCGATGCGCTGACGCTGACCACCTGACAGCTGATGCCCGCCATCGGTGAGGACGCAGTCATAGCCGCCATCGAGGTGCAAGATCATATCGTGGCAATCTGCCAGCTTTGCCGCCGCGATCACGTCAGCATCACGTGCATCGGGACGAAAGCGCCCGATATTCTCGCGGATCGATCCGGGCAGCAGTTCGACGTCCTGCGGCAGATAGCCGATGTTCGGGCCAAAATCGCTGCGCATCCAGTCGAAGGTATCGGCGCCGTCGAGCCGCACATGCCCTGACAAAGGCTTGAGTACTCCGACGAGCAACCGCGACAAGGTAGTCTTGCCCGACGCTGACGGACCAACGATCGCCAGCGACGTTCCTGGCGCGATCGCAAAGCTGACGTTTTTCAGGATCGCGCCCTTCATGCCGGGCGCCGAGTAGGTCAGCTTTTCAACGGCCATCGCGCCCGACGGCTTGGGCAACGCCATCTGCGACGGGCGCGGCGTGGGCAGGTCACAAAAACGTGACAGGCGTTTTAGACTTTCACGCGCCAGCACGAACTGTTTCCAATAGCTCATCGCCGCCTCGATTGGTGCGAGCAGACGCGCAATCAGGATCGATCCGGCAATCATCGCGCCCCCGGTGAGCTGCTGGTCGAGCACGAGCAACGCGCCGATGCCGAGGACGGCGATCTGAACGAGGTTGCGGACAAACTTCATCCACGCCAGGATCTTGCTAGACTGAAACTGGGTGCGGTCGACCGCGTCGGTTTCGGCGATGTAGCGCTCGCGCCAATGTGCGATGGTATCCGGGCCCATCCCCATGGCGTCAATGACTTCGCTGTTGCGGACCAGCGATTCGGCATATTGCATGTTGCTGCTGGCGAGTGACTGGGCCCTACTGATCGCCGCGCGCGTGATCCTTTCATTGTACCAGGTGAGGCCGAACAACGTTGCTGCGCCGACCGCGGACAGCAGGCCGAAGACCGGGTGCAGCAAAAAGACGACCAGCAGGTAAAGCGGCACCCACAACATGTCGACGACGCTGAATACCGTCGGGGTCGAGATGAAATTCTTGACCTGCATCATTTCGCGGAGCGCTTCGAGCCGGACGTTCGGCGCGACCAGCCTTTGTTCAAGCGAGCGCAGCAGCAGCGTCGGGCCCAATTGCTGCGCCATCCAGGTGCCAACCCGGTTCGCAACCTGTTGCCGAATGCCGTCGAGCGTCGAACCCAACGCAACGACGAGAGTGATTGCCAGTGCGAGGAAGAACAGCGTGTCTTTGCTCTGGCTGGTCAGGACGCGGTCAAAGACCTGCATCATGAATAGTGACATGGCCAGCGCCGCCATGTTGGCGATCGCAGAGAACAGGATGAGCCGAACCGCAATCGGCTTTTGCGGGATCAAAAGCTTTTTGAGCAGATTGTCCGGATTGGCAGACGCCCGCCCAGCGGCGAGAGGGTTCCAAGACATGTCTATTGTCCCAGTCGCGCAGAGCCATCCGCAGCGTTCAGCGGCAGCACCAGACCCGAGATCAATCCGGCCAACTCCATCTGGCGATGAACACCCAACTTTGCGCGCACGCGCTTCAGATACGTCCGCGCCGTCTCCTCCGACAGCCCGCACCCTTCCGCCGCAGTGCACAGGCTGCTCGATTTCAGGAAGTGGCCCAAGAACCGCTGTTCGGACGGCAGCAAGCCGAGCGCTTCGAGCAGCGATGTCGGTGCATCGACCTTGCCCGGACCCATTATGATCACCATGGCACAGCGCGTCATGTTCTCCCCGGTGCGCGATTTGGCCGAGATGACGTAGGCGAGTCGCCATTCACCATCGCGGCAATCGAGCCGGAAGACATCTTCGACCGGCGCATCGGGCGATGCGGTGGCGGCGCGGCGTATGCTTTCGCGCAATTGCTTGGCTTGCCTCGGATCTGCGGCGAAAATCGCGCCGTCAGCGGCGCGGATCAGCCATTTTCGCTGTTCGACCAAAATGGTGGCCGCACTGTTTAAAAACAGGGGCTGTGCGTCGGCCGACAACAGCGCCATCGCCATCGAAACCCGGTCAAACATACCCTCCAGCATGGCAGAGCGTTGCGACTGCTGTGCCAGCTGCGCCACCCCGGTGGCCGACTCTGCCAGTAGCGGCGTGATCAGCTGCAGTGATGCCGCATCACGATCGCTGAAATGCGCCTCGCCATCCTGGCGAAAAAACAGCGCGCGAATGTCCTTGCCATCACGCTTCATCTGGATCGCAATGCCGTTGTGGAGCGGACTGTCGACGTGAGCGTCAATCGGTCCAGCTGCCGCGCGGAACAGGGCGCCGGAAAACTGGAAATGATGCACCGGCTGCGCGCCGATCCGCTCCCAGATATCCTGCATCATTACCAGCAGATGCCGAGTAGCGGTGGGGTCGCCGCGCATCTGGTCGAAGCCGATCAAAAAGGAGTGACGTTGACGCCTCGTTCCCGGCAGTGTGACGGTCAAAATCGCCGACCTCACATCAAATTGCAGCAAGTAATCGTGCCAGAGCCGCCGGGTGTTGGCGGCGGCATCGTCCGACAGGCAATGGTCCGCCAAGACGTCATGATCTTCGCCCCCTGCCAACGCCTCAAACAGGTGGACATCGCCGCGGATCGCTTTGTCGCGCGTCGCCTCGTGATATTGGGTTGGAAATTCCATGGTCGCAGACATTAGGGCCCCCAAAAAACATCGTCCCCGAAGCGAGGCCGAGGCTCGCAACAGGCGTTTCACGCGCGACCATGATGTCTGGCGCAATGCTCTGGTTACGGGCCAGAACCTATGCGCCCACCGGGATTGCCCGAAGCAATTGTCACCCGGCGTTGGCTTTCGATTGACGCGAATCTCTCGATAGCGTCGCCGGCCGTGACGGATGCTGGCGACGCACTTTGTCTATTTCGATTCGGCCGATCGAGTCTATTATCCCCTCGGACATATCCGTTAGAGTAGTTTCCCGTTCCGCCGCCGCACATTACTCTTTGATAGCTACGAAAAGAGGGGGTCGGCACTCGAATCTGGAATGATTCAGGAGGGGTGACGTGCGGAAATCAAGGACGTTTTGGGCGAGCACGCTCGGCGCACCCGCTGCCGCCGCGGCGTTCGCCATAGCTCCGACTCCACTGCTCGCGCAGTCGGCGTCGTCCGCGGTCGCGCCATCGAGCACGATGGCCGCGCTCGCGCGTCAAGTCGTCATCTCCAACCCCGAAATCGCGGCACAGCGCCATCAGGTTCGCGTCGCGGCCGCACGGCTACAAGCGGCCGAGGCAAGCTATTTGCCGACGATCGAAGCGAACGGCGTATTGCAGCGGCGTGAGATCGACATCAAAAACGGTAGCAGTACGAACGACGCGCGCTACACCGCCGGACAGGCCGGGATCGAGGCGCGGTTGCGCTTCTATGACGGCGACCGCACTTACAATGGGGTCAAAATCGCCAAGGCCGAACTGGAAGCGACCAGCGCGGGGCTGGACGCTATTATTTCGGACGTACTGCTCGAACTGCTGACCAGCGCCGCGGACGTCCAGCTCAATCGCAAGATCCTGCGATTCACCGAGGCACAGACTGAGGCAATCGGAGAGCAGCTACGCGCGACGTCGCGTCGGCTCGAATTTGGTGAGGCCACCCGTACCGATGAAGAACTGGCGCGCGCGCGGTTCGCGACCTCGCAAGCCGGGGTCCTTTCCGCGACCGAAGAACTGGGCGTCAACGGACATCGGTTTCGCAATATCAGCGGGCAGTCTGGAACGATGGTGCCGCCTCTGCCGCCGCTCGCGGAGGTTCCCTTATCGCTTGCCGCGGCTCAAAGAATTGCCCAGGATGCGGCGCCGCGGCTCCGAGCAGCGCGGCTCAACGCCCAGGCGGGCAAGTCGGGGGTGCAATTTGCCACTGGCGCATTGCTCCCGCAACTCGATGCGGTTACCGGCTATGATTATCTGACCGGCGGCGCGACCAATACATTTACGGGCAAATATCCTGACGATCGCTCGTCGCTCTATTACGGGCTTGAACTGCGCGTGCCAATTTTCCTGCCGCGCGATCATGCCGAGGTTCGCCGCGCTCGCGCGGTCCGCGATCAACGCCTTTCGCAAGTTGATATGGCGGTACGAACGGTAGCGGAGGAGGTCGCGAACGCTTGGGCGCGCTGGCAGTCGGCAAAGAGCACGATCGTCGCAGCTGAGGCGGCGGTCGCGGCCACGCAAGAAGCGGCAGAGGGCATCAAGAAGGAAGCGGTCGGTGGCAACCGGACCCTCACCGACGTTCTGAATGCGCAGAATGAATTGCTGAACGCGCGCGTCACCCTGGAGCGCGCCCATCGCAACGAATTTGTCGCGCGCGCGAGCTTGCTGGCAGCGACAGGGCAGCTCGACACCAAGGCCATTCTCGACGGCCGCTGCTGCAGTTCCGACACGAGCGAGCGCCCGACGATGTCGGCGCTCGGCCGACCTCGCGTGGCCGACGTTAACAAGGCCGTTGCCGATCCCGCAACAGCGCCTCGCCCGCAGACGTCAACGCTGGGTCAGACGCCCGATCGCGACCCCTCCGACGCTGCTGCGCCTGCGGGAAGCTCGGGACGCCCGGCAAGCTCGACGCTCGGTCAAAAACTTAACTAACAAGCACGTTTTCTTTTCGGATTGTGCTGTTTCGGCAAGTGCAGAAAGTGGTGAAAGCCGCGCAGCTCGGGAAAAATCGCGGCATGCGTGCGGCGCCGATCTGCCCCAAAATGAACCACCTCATAAATATATCCCCCATGTCCCCAAGCAGGAATGTCCGGTCCCCCTGCCCCGCCATATCCCATTGTCATGGCCTCGAGTTTTCGGGGTCATTTGGGGGGATGGCAAAGCCGAGTCGGCGAAACCGCATCCCTGCGACCCACCAATGAAGAGGATAGCGAAATGCCTACAGTTGGATCATCTAACGCACCGACCAATCCCAAAAATCCCACGGCTCGTGGCCAGGTATTGGGAACCAATGCGGTCGACTTCATCGATCTGAACACCCTCGTCCACACCGCGAACCTGCCTTATAACGCGCGCGGCAACGGCGGGGCGGACACCGTTTTCGGCAATAATTTCGACAACGATCTTTACGGCGATGCGGGTGACGACAATGTCATCGGCCGCAGCGGCAATGATCGCATCGACGGCGGAAACGGCAACGACACGCTGATCGGCGACCAGGCGAGCATCTCGGTCCCCGCGCCGGGCCAAGTCCTTTACACCGGCGACGACAACGGTGTTGCGGATGGCAACGACACGCTGCTCGGCGGCGCTGGTGCCGACACCGCATGGGGCGGCGGCGGGAACGACTTCCTCCGCGGCGATGCCGGAGACGACGTGCTTTATGGCCAATCGGGCGATGACCGCGCCGACGGCGGAGCTGGCAACGATATCGTCGATGGCGGCACCGGCAACGACAATCTCTACGGCGGGACCGAAACCGACGTGGTGACCGGCGGCGACGGCGACGACTATATCGATGGCGGCACCAACACCAATGGCGTCGACCTGCTTTCGGGCGGCGACGGCAACGATGTGATCTTCGGTGACAAGGGCGTCAATCGCAAAGCCGACGAAGATTATGCCTATAATCAGAGCAACTATAACCGCGGCATCGGCCAAGCCGACGAAATTTCCGGCGGCGCGGGCGACGACCAGATCTTCGGCCAAGGCGGCAACGATCTGATCGACGGCGATGCCGGCGATGACCTGTTGTGGGGCGATGATGGCGACGACACCATCTTCGGCGGCAACGGTTATGACCAGCTCGACGGCGGCGAAGGCGACGACTCGCTTTCCGGCGAAAATGGCGATGACGAACTTAACGGCGATGCGGGCAACGACGTCATCCGCGGCGGCGCGGGGTTCGACTTCGTCCAGGGCGGTGCCGACGATGACGACATCGGCGGCGGCGACGACGACGATACGCTGAACGGCAATGACGGCAACGACCTTGTCCACGGCGACGACGGCAACGACGTGATCGCTGGCCAGGGCGGTAACGACACCCTCTATGGCGATGACGGCGACGACGTGATCCGCGGCAACGGGGATCCCTTCTTCGACCCGCTTGATCCGGAGAATACCGATGCCGATTTCATCTCGGGCGGCAACGGCAACGACATCGTCAACGGTGACGAAGGCGATGACGTTATCGAAGGGAATGACGGCGACGACCTGCTCGCGGGTGATGACGGCAACGACAGCATCGCCGGCGGCGATGGCAACGACAGCATCACCGGCAACGACGGCAACGACGTTGTTTCAGGCGGCGACGGCGACGACGTCATTCAGGGCAACAACGGCAACGACAACCTCGCCGGCAACGAAGGTGACGACCTGATCTATGGCGGAGCCGGCAACGACCTGGTCGATGGCGGAGACGGCAATGACCAACTCGCCGGCGACATGGGCGCCGATACCATGTTCGGTGGCGACGGCGATGACGTCATGTATGGTGACACGCTGTACGAAAACCTGGGCAACACCCCGGGCGGCAACGACACCATGTCGGGCGGTGACGGCAACGACTATATGTCGGGCGGCATGGGCAACGACAAGATGAACGGCGATGACGGTGACGACACCATCCGGGGCGACACCGGCAACGACACCATCGACGGTGGTCTTGGCGATGACAATCTGGAAGGCGAAAGCGGCAACGACAAGATCACTGGCGGCGAAGGCGATGATCATATGTCGGGTGGCGCGGGCAAGGATCTGTTCCTGTTCGACGCGACCGATTCGTCGCCCGGCTTTGGCGACGACGTCATCGGCGCACCGTTCAGCCTCGGATCGGGCCGCGACTTCAACCTCGCGAACCGTGACACGCTGGTATTCGATGTCGATGCCGGCTTCGATCCCGCTGCCGACATGTTCGTCATCACCGGCGACTGGGACGGCCAGGGTGACGCGCTCGACGTGTACATCTTTACCGCGGTCGGCTCGGTGCTGATCGAGGACTTCTGGGAAGGCGCCTCGGCCCCGATCGCGGCGATCGCTGCGCTGGGTGGTTATGACACGGTTGATGCGCTCAACGCGTACAGCCAAGGCAATGCGTCCTACGACATGATCACGTTCGTCTGAGGACAAGGCTTCGTACGGGGAGCCACTCCTCGACGGACCTCTGCAAACTGGAGGGCAGGCCGCGGCCTGCCCTCCTTTTTATGTTCGGAAAAATCCGCATATCGCCAATGCCACAACGAATTCGGATCGTCACCGAGCGGCAATTTTTTGCAATGTCCCCATCAGGGAATGGCAAGAAACCGCGCCTTCCGCCAATTTTGACGCAAGGATGATAAGCAAGAATCATCCGGACGACGCCTGCTTCGATCGAGCAGGTCTGCAGAGATTGGGTATAAGAAGAATAGGTTTCTGTCGATATTCGGGCGGCAGTTTCGTCCCTCGGCATTCGGCGGAATTTAGTTCGGTCAGCTCCCGCTGGCTAGCCGTGTCCGCCGCCATGCCCCCTGGCGGCGGCCGGCATCGATTTTCCACCCATTGTCACGTTTGCGCCGCGAACGGCCTGCCCGAAACCTGAGCCCAACCATGATGCACATGTTCATCCTGCCTTTGTCGATGGCGTTCGCGGCATTGCAGCCGCTGCCGCCGGACGGCGCCCCTGCACTCAACCTTCCCGTTGACTGCATTGTCGGCCGTTCCTGCCTTATCCAGAAACTGTTTGATCACGACCCGGGGCCGGGCCGCCGCGACTATCGTTGCGGCCAGTTGACGACGAACGGGCATGACGGGATCGACATTCGCCTGCGCACCATGGCCGACATGCGGGCTGGATTTGCAGTCCTGGCCGCGGCACCCGGCACGGTGCTCCGCACGCGCAACGGCGAACCGGACGTCAGCGTCAACAACCGAGGGGCACTCGATGGCAGGGACGCCGGAAATGCGGTCGTAATCGACCATGGCGGCGGCTGGCAGACCCAATATAGCCATCTTCGCCAAGCCAGCATCGCTGTGCGCCCGGGCCAGCGCGTCAGCGGCGGGGAGCGGATCGGGTTGATCGGTTTGTCGGGAAATAGCGAGTTTCCGCATCTGCATTTCACCGTCCGGCATCTCGGTAGGGCCGTCGATCCGTTTGTCGGCACCGCCCCCCTTCCGCCCTGCAATTCCGAAGTCCGCACGACGGGGCTGTGGACAGCGGTGGCGGCGCATTCGCTGGGGTACGAGCCCAGCGCAGTGATCACGGGCGGCCTCGCCTCGGCAGTACCGCCCAAGGCAGTCACCGATCGCGACCCGCCCCCTATGCCGAACGGACGACACGCGCCGCTGATCCTGTGGGTCGATGCGATCGGCGCGCGCGCCGGTGACTATCAGGCATTTTCGATCGCCGGGCCCGACGGACAGATCGTGCATGAACAGCAATCGGTTGTCGAAGGCGGCGGGCTCAGCTGGTTCGCCTATAGCGGCAAACGCGCACCGGCGGCAGGCTGGCCCGCGGGCCGGTACACCGGCCGATATGTGCTAAAGCGCGAAAATGCAATTGTTGCCAGGATCGAAACGACCGCCATGATAAAATGAGATTTTCCATTGAGATCAAAGTATCCAATTCTAGAACTAAATAATATAATCATATTTGCAATTACATATTCAATCATCAAATATTGTTACTCGAAGAGATTGAATTAAAACATCTTTCAGGATAATATTCAACATGAGACAAATCATGGGGACATATTTGATATTTTTAATAATATAAATGGAAAATTAATCCATAAGATATTGTTTTAATACAAAAGTATATGTGCCCTTACCGGAAATTGCCATTGCAGAATCGCCCCCCGGGGTTTGTATTTCCCGGTGAGTGACAAGACGTGGGCACAGGTCGCCAAAGAGAACCCAGCACGATCACAAGAGCTTGCATTGTGGCTCCGCCCTATATCCGGCGCGGAAATGCGGTGCAGTTCGCCGGTGTGCGCAGCGGCCCCGTACTGGCTGCTGACCCGTGACCGGCGAACAAAGGTGCAGGGGGCTTTAGGCGATGGGGTTGAAGCGGAACGAACAGGCCGGCGAAATCGCCACCCCCGCGCGCGCCACCCCGCCCGGCGCGGCCTCGATCCTGCCTGTCGATGGCGTGATCCAGCTTCCACCCGGAACACGCCTCGATGCAATCAAGCTTTCGGGAAACGACCTCGTCGTCACGCTGCCCGACGGGCAAGTCCTGGTCATCGTCGACGGCGCGCTGCGAATCCCGCACATCAAGGTCGGCCCGATCAACATCCCGGCGCCCACCGTTGCCGCCCTGATCGCAGATCAGGAGCCCGAACCCGCCGCCGGGCGGCCGCAAAGCTCGGGCGGCAATTTCGCTCAAACCCCAGGCGACATTGGCGATCCGTTCGCGCTCGGCAACCTGCTGCCGCCGACGGAGTTCGGCTTTCCGAAAATTCCTGCTCTCGAAGTCATTCCCGACGCGCTCGACGACAAACCCCGGGTTGTTATCACGACCCCGGACCAGACGGTCGGGGTCACCGCCGCGACCGCCGTGGTTTCTGAAGCGGCGCTGCCCGCGCGCGACGCCGAACCGGCCGGCAGCAATCCAGACTCGCCGGGCGAAACGACCAGCGGGACGATCCAGATAGCCGCACTTGACCAGCCGGTCGTCGTCACGGTCAATGGCACGGCCGTCACCGCGGTCGGCCAGCTTATCCCGACCCCGCTGGGTCAGTTGACCATCACCAGCATCGCCCCGGGGCTGATCGGGTACACCTACACGTTGACCGACAACAGCACCGACCCCGCCGCGACCGATACGGTAACGATCACCGTTACTGACAACGACGGCGACGTCGGGAGCGCGACGCTGACCCTGATGCTCGAGGACGATGCTCCCATCGCTCGCGCTGACATCGACGATACCGAAGCCGGAAGCCGCCTGCCCGAGTCGGGCAATGTCATCACCGGCGCGGGAACCGCAAGCGGTGCGGACGGCGCCGATACGCCCGGCGCCGACGGGGCAATCGTCACGGGTGTCCGGGGAGGATCGGCGACCGAGTTCGGCCCGACAGGAACGCCGGTGCAGGGCCAATATGGCCGTCTGGCAATCGCGGCCGACGGCACCTACGCCTATGTCCGGTCCGCCGGTACGCCCGGCGGAGTCAGTGATGTCTTTACCTACCAGCTCACCGACGGCGACGGCGATGTATCGACGGCGACACTGACGATCCGCATCGGCGACAGCGCGCCCGCGCTGATCCTGCCCGCAGCGGGCGACGACGGCACCCTCGTCGACGAAGCCGGCCTGCCTGAACGCGATGGCGAAAGCCCCGGTTCGCGTTCGGGCGACGATTCCAACTTCACGTCCGGAACGATCCAATTTTCTGCCGGCGACGGTCCCGCCGCGCTGACGATCAACGGGGTCGCGATCACCGAAGAGGGCCAGGAAATCGCGCTCACCACCGGGACTTTCTATATCGTCTCGATCAACCCCGATTCGATCGAATATTTATTTGCGCTTGCCGACAACACGCTCGGCGCCGCGACGTCGCAGCCGATCACCGTCGGCATCACCGACCTGGACGGCGACACCATCTCCGCCAGCTTCGACATCGATATCCTCGACGACGCGCCCGAAGCGGTCGCCGATTACGACAGCGTCGCTGCGGGCAGTTTTGCCCCGGCCACCGGCAACGTAATCACCGATGCCGAGAATGACGGCGGGCGGGACATCCCCGGGGCCGATGGCGCCAGCGTCTCGTCGGTGTCGGGCGGGGGCGCCGCCGTGGCGGCGGGTGACCCGGTTGCCGGCCTGTATGGCGTGCTGACGCTGAACAGCAATGGCAGCTACAGCTATGTCCGAAATCCCGACACGCCGGGCGGCGTGTCCGAAACCTTCACCTATACGCTGACCGACAGCGACGGCACCTTCGCCACGGCCACCCTCAACATCGCGATCGCCGACGACAGGCCAGACGCTGTGGCCGACGAAGGAGAGGTCGGCGAAGGCCAGACGCTCGAGGTCGATGCCGCGGGCGGGTTGCTCGCCAACGATGACCTGGGCGCGGACGGCACCAAAATCCTGGGCGTGCGCGCCGCTGGCGCAGACCCGTCGGCGGCGGCAACAGGCGGCGTCGGCGCGGTCATCATCGGCCTGTACGGTGAGCTGACAGTCGCCGCCGACGGGAGCTATATCTATGTCGCCAATCCGAATATTGTCCCACCCGGCACCGCCGAAGATGTTTTCGTCTATACGCTTGTCGATGGAGACGGCGATCAGTCGACAACCACCCTGACGATCCGTCTGAGCGACTCGGGATTGTATGCGGACGTCGTTCAGTTGCAGGTCGACGAGGCAGCGCTCGCCGCCGGCAGCGATCCCGAGAGTGACGCGGAAACAGCGTCGGGCGACCTCAATGACAATGTCGTCGGCGGCACGGGACCATTCGAATTTGGCTTGGTCGGCAACGGCGTAGGCACTCATGGGGTATTCACGCTCAATTCCGACGGAAGCTATTCCTACACGCTGACCGGCGCGATCGACGGGCCGACGGATGACGATGGCACCAACCTTGTGCCCACGGTCGAAAGCTTCACCTACACTATAACCGACGCGTTCGGGAATGTGACGCAGAGCGAAATCGTCATCGACGTGCTGGACGATGTGCCGGTCGCACGGCCGGCACCGTCGATCACCGTCGCTGAAGACGCCGCTGCAATTTCGGGCGATTTGCTGGGGAACGATACGCTGGGCACGGACGGGGCCATGGTCACTTCGGTCACGATCGGCAGCGCGATCGTAGCGGTCGCCGCAACCGGCATCACCAGTTACAACACCGCCAACGGCACTTACACATTTCAGGCAAACGGCGCTTGGAGCTTTGATCCGGCGCCGCAGGTCAGCGTGTTTCCGATCCACGCCGACTTCACTTACACGATCACCGACGGTGACGGCGACCAGTCTTCGGCAGTACAGCAAATCCGTCTCGCCGACGGAAGCCTGCCGACCGCAAGCGGTCCGATCCAGCTGACCATCGATGACCAGCATCTCGAAACCGGATCGAGGCCGTCGCCAGCGCAACCCGTCTCGGCCAGCGGCACCATCCTTTTCACACCCGGTTCCGATGCGATCGCGTCGATAGGCTTTGGCGACATTTCGGCGCTGGACGGCGGGCTCAGCTGGACTCTGGGATCGGATAACCAGATCATCGGCTGGGACGCCGACGAAAACCCCGTCGTCGTGATCGGCCTCAGCGTTTCGGGCAATGTGGCGACGGTGACCGCCACCCTGCAATATAATTACGCGCTGCACCCCGATACGACGATCGACGATCTGGTCGATCTGGGGGCGATCGAGGTTGTCGCGATCGACGCCGATGGCGATATAGTCGCAGGAACGGTCAGTATCTCAGTTTCCGACGACGTTCCGTCGATCACTGCCCTGTCGCCCACGACGGGTTTGCTCACGGTTGACGAAACCGACCTGGGCTTCGATGCAACCGCCGATTTCACCAAGCTTTTCAAAATCGTGATGGGCGCGGACGAAGGCACTGTCGGCTATAGTTTCGAAGTGACCACCGCGAGCGGGCTGGTCGATGTCGCGACGGGGTCGAAGATCATTCTGCAGGCGTTCGGCAATGTCGTCGAGGGACGATTGCAGGATTCGCCAACGACCGTCGCGTTCCGCTTGACCGTAGCCTCCGATGGGCAGGCAACGCTCAACCAGATCCGCGCCGTCCGGCATCCCGATGATATGAATCCGGACGATGCGATCACGCTGTCGCCGACGATCATCCGGCTGACCGCGACGGTCACCGACGCCGACGGCGACCATGCATCGGCGCTGGTCGCGATCGGCAACGCGCTGGTGTTCAAGGACGATGGGCCGTCGATCGACGCCACCAACGTCGACACGAATGCGATCACGCTCACCACGCAGGACGCCAACACACGCGGCGACGCGTTCGACGTGGCGACCGCCAATTTTTCGGCGGCCTTTTCGACGTCTCTGGTTAATTTTGGCGCCGATGGCTCCGCGGATGCGGGCACGGTGACCTGGACCTATTCCCTCGCGCTGGGCTCGGCGGCCGCGACCTCCGCCCTGACCAGCCACGGCGTGCCGGTCACGCTGGCCATTATCTCCGGCGAGATCGTCGGCAGCGCGGCCGGTACGCCCATTTTTTCCATCGCCGTGAACGCAGCGACCGGCGTCGTCACGCTGACCCAATTTGCCGAGATCGACCATCCGTTACCGGGTTCGCCCGGCGATTATGCCGCGCAGCTCGTCGAACTGGCGGCCAATCTGGTCGAACTGCGCGGCACCGCGACGATCGTCGATCGAGACGGCGACAGCATTTCGGATACGGTGGCGGTGGATCTGGGCGGCAATATCCGCTTTGCCGACGATGGCCCGTCGATCGCCGCCGGCGGGACCGCGTCGCCCTTGACGGTCGATGAAAGCAATTTTGCCGCCGATGCGACCGTCGATCTGTCGGGCCTTTTTGCCGGAACGACCGACGCCGGCGCCGATGGCCCGGGCGCCGTGACCTATGAGCTTGGCGTTGCCGCCGGGGCCAGCGGCCTCATCGATTCGCTGACGGGCGAAGCGGTGATCCTGTCGATCGAGGGCGGCGTCGTTTTCGGGCGCACCTCGACGCACGAAGTCTTCCGCATTTCGGTGGTGCCCGGCGGCCTCGTCACTTTCGACCAGTCGCGCGCGATCCTGCACACGCCCGACAGCGGCCCCGACCAGGCGCTTTTCCTGGCGGGTAGCAATCTGATCACGCTGACCGCGATCGCAACGGACGGCGATGGCGACACCGCGCGAACGACGACCGACATCACCGGGCAATTTGCGATCCGCGACGATGCTCCGAATGCGGTGGATGACCAGGACAATGTATCGCGCGACGGAGAGGTTTTTGCCGACGGCAATGTGCTGACCGGACTTGGCGGGACCGACGCCAATGGCATGGACGGATCGTCCGACAATGCAGGCGCTGATGGCGGGCTGATGGTTGTCGGCGTGGCATTCGGAGCATCCACGGGAACGCCGGGGGCCGTCCTTTCGGGCAACTATGGCTCGATCGTCATCGCCGCGGACGGCAGCTACCGCTACGACCTCGATCCCAGCGATCCAGCGGTTGTCGCGCTCAATCCCGACACGACGCTGACCGAAAGCTTTGAATATACGGTGCGCGACGCCGACGGCGACACGTCGGTCGCGACGCTCACCATCTCTATCACCGGGATCAATGATTTCCCTGTTGCGCGCGGCGATACCAACTGGGTGCTTGACGGCGTCAGCGGTTCGGACCCATTCGCTGCCGGTAATGTGTTGCAGGACATCGCGCATTCCGGTGCGCCCTTTGGCAGCTTTGCCGATGTCGCGGATAATGATCCCGACCTGGAGGTGATCACCGTCACGTCGGCAGGAACATATGTGGGCCTCTACGGCACGCTCGTGATCGATGCTGGCGGCAGCTACACATACACGCTCGACGAGGACAAGCCCGTCGTCAACGCGCTCGACAGCGGACAGACACTGACCGAAAGCTTCGCCTATACGATCAGCGACGGATCGCTGTCGGTCGGCTCCACCCTGACCATCACGGTGTTCGGAAACAACGATGTACCAACGATCGGCACCGCGATCGCGCGGGTGTCGGAAGAAGGCCTGCCGAGCGGGCTGCCAGACACGGCACCGAATGCGACGCTCGACACCACCAACAGCGCCGTAATCAGCGGTACGCTCGCCATAGCCGACGCCGACGCCGGTGAAACACTGACCGCAACCCTCGGCGATCCCGGTGCGGTGCTGACTGCGGGTGGCAGCGCGGTCGCCTGGACCGGCGTCGGCACCGGAACCTTGATCGGTTCGGTCGGCGGATCGGAGGTTATTCGCGTCACGCTGGCATCGAACGGCGCCTATACGGTCACCCTGTTGCGCGCCGTCGACCATCCCAATGTCACGCTCGAGGACCTTAAGGGTTTCTCCGTGCCCGTGTCGGTGTTCGACGGCACGACGACGACGACCAGCGCATCGGCAATCCAGATTGTGATCGAGGATGACGCCCCGACCGCCACCGGCGAAACCGGATCGTCGTCGCAGCCGATGCAGGATGTGAACACGCTCTTCATCCTCGATTTCAGCGCCAGCATCGACGATGGCGAACTCAACACGATGCTCGATGCCGTTCAGGGCGCGCTGACGCAGCTTGATAGCGCCGCGTCGGGCGCATTAGCGATCAAATTCGTGATCTTCTCCTCGGGCTCGTTCGCATCGGAATCCTTTTCGACCGCGGCCGACGCGAATGCGTATCTCGACTCGCTCAATCCGGCAGCGGGCGGCCAGCGGCCGTCGGAGGACGATATCGGGCTCAATACCAATTACTCTGGCGCCATCCAGACGGCGCTGGCCAATTTCGCCGCGATCCCCGGCGCCAGTAACCAGGTCTTTTTCCTTAGCGACGGCAACCCGAACCAGCAGATCCAGTTCGGCGGCATTCCGCCATCGGTTATCAATTCGCTGACGGCAGCCACGGCGACAGCCTGGGACGACTTTGTCGACGGCAATGGCGTTAATGTTACCGCGATCGGTATCGACAACAATCCATTGCAACCACTCAACATACAGCGGTTACAAGACATCGACCTGAACGCGGCACCGGGCAATGCCCCTATCCTGGTCGACGATTTCGAAGATCTGGTCCCGACCTTGCTGTCGGTCATCGTCCCGTCGGCGGTGTCGGGCGATCTCGACGCGAACGATTTCTTGGGTGCCGACGGCGGCCGCCTGCTTTCGATCACCGTCGGCTCGACCACCTATAACTGGGACGGCGCTTCGAGCATCGCCGTATCGAGCGGCGGCAGCATTGCTGGGACGACCCTGAACGCGATAGCGACCCCGATGGGCGGCACACTCACCCTGAACTTCGCGACGGGCCAGTATAACTACCAGCCGCCCAGCCCGATCACGGTGACCGCGACCGAAGTGTTCACCTATGTGCTCACCGACCGCGACGGCGACACCGCAACCGCCAACCTGTCGGTCACCATCACCGCACTCGCGCCGCCGATCGCCGTCGACCTCGACGGTGACGGGGTGGAATTTGTTTCGAACGCGGCCGGGGCCAGCTTTGACTATGATGGCGACGGCATCGCCGAAACCACTGCATGGGTCGGCGCCGATGACGGGCTGTTGGCGATTGACAAAAATGGCGACGGCAAAGTCAACAACGGATCCGAGCTGGTCTTCGGCAGCGGCGTGCTGTCCGACTTGCAGGGGCTAGCCGCCGCCTATGACAGCAACGGCGACGGCAAGCTGGACGCCGCCGATGCCGAGTTTTCAAAATTCGGGATCTGGCAGGATGCCAACGGCAACGGCATGACCGACGCGGGCGAATTCCGCTCGTTGGTCAGCGAAGGCATCATCGCTATATCGCTGACGCCAGATGGACGCGCCTATGTCGCCGCTAACGGACAGGTGGAGGTCCGGGGCGAAGCGCTTTATACGCGCGCCGACGGCATCACCGGCAAGCTGGCGGATGCAGCTTTCGCGACCAACTTCGCCGATCAGCAGCGGATTGCCGCAATCAATGGTACGGCGGGGGTTTCGACTGCAATGCTGGTCGCAGGGCTTGCCGCAACGGCCCCGCTGGCCGCTTACCCACCGGGAGCACCCGACGGCGAAATCTCGGTTTCCGGCCCGCAGGTCCCGGTGCCGAGCGAAGCGGCGGAACAATCACTGACCCTGCCCGAAGCAAAAGCCGACGGCTTGGTCCACGAATTCTATTCTGGCCCCGAGATCGCCCGGATCGAGCGCGAGGATACCTCGTGTCGGATAAGCGACGACGACCGCGATGCGGTGCATGACGACACAGCCGATACGGCGCCGCCCGATCCGGACTACGTCGGGTTGCTAGCGGCAACCGAAATCGACCTTCCACCCGAACCGGCGAGTTCTTCCGCATCGGGCGATCAGATACAGTTGACGACGACGCCGCAACCAGTGACCGCTACCGCTGCGGCGCAGATCGGCACAATCGTCACCGCTGCCCTGGAGGGGCCGGCGGTCGAACTCGACGCCTTGCTGGGACCCGTGGAGCCTGCCGAACCGGTACTCGCCCGCATCATGCTGGGCGTCGGCGGGATCGGCGACGGGATCGGCGGCGGCGCATCGGGCCACTCGTTCATCGCCGATCTCACACAGCAACATGTCGTGGTTCAGCTCGAGCAGATAGCGTCGGCCGGGCACGCCTGAACCACAGGCGGCGATGTCGGTCAGGACGAACCACGGGCGCAGACCAGAGATCACGCAGAAGGATATTCGACTTCGACCGGACAATGCAGGGGAATGATGATGTCGAAATTTCGCACCGCAGCCTTGTCGCTCACCGCCGTGGCGCTTGCCACGACGCACGACGTGGGCTGGGCCCAGCGGATCGAGCTGAAGACTGCAGTCGAGACTGCGGTCCAGACCAATCCCGAAATCAACCAGGCGATCGAGAACAAGACCGCGATCGAATTTGAACGCGAGCAGGCGCAGCGCCTGTTTGCCCCGCGCATCTCGGTCGAGGGATCGGTCGGCATCCGCCGCCTTGAAAATGGCACGCGCCGCGCGCTCGGCATCGCCGATGACGTGCTTTATCCGATGGAAGGCAGCCTCAACGTCGAACAAACCTTGTTCGACGGCGGCGTGCGCCGCAACGAGGTGCGGCGCCAAGCCGCGCGTACCGACGGCGCCGCGTTCCGTGTCGAGGAACGCTCGCAGTTCATTGCGCTCCAAGTTACGCGCCAGTATCTCGACTATCTGTTGCAACAACGGATTGTCGCGGCATCCGAAGACAATATTGATTTCCACAGCAAGCTGGTGACCGACCTGCGCGAAGGCGTCGCGAAAGGCTCGCTCAGCATCGCCGACCAGCAACAGGCCGAGGAACGCCAGCAGGCCGCCCGCGCGCGGGTGACCGAAGCAAATCTTGACCTTGTCAATACCTCGGCCTCATTCCGCACCCTGACCGGCCTCGACCTTGTTGACGGTGCGGCCTTGCCGCCGTCTCTGGCAGACAGCATTCCAGCCACGCTCGAAGACGCGCTTGCCCGTGCCCGCGAACGCAACCCGCGCGTGCTTGAAGCGCAGGCGGACCTTGATGCCGCGCATTTGCTGCTGCGCAAGGCAAAGGCCGAATTATCGCCGACACTGGCGCTTGAAGGCAATGCGCGGATCGGCGACGACATCGACGGTTTCCGCGGCGAAACCAACGACCTGCGCGCCGGGGTGGTGCTGCGTTGGGATGTCTTCAACGGCGGCCTCAAGCGATCGAAGGTGCAGGAAATGCATCGGCGCGAAAAGGAAGCGCGCTATCGGGTGGATCAGATGATCCGCGAAGCCGAAGAGGATGTGCGCGTCGCGTGGAACACCTGGGATGCACAAGGCAAGCTGGTTAAAGAGCTGGAAGAGCAGAGCCGGGTTTCGGACGAATTGCTGCGCTCGTACCGCGCACAGTTCAATGTCGGTCGCCGCTCGTTGCTCGATGTTCTCGACGCGCAGAATACGCGCTACAACGTCCAGGTACGTGCCGAGACCGCGAAGTTCGCGCAATTCTATTCGGAGTTCAAACTGCTTGCGGCGCTCAACGACCTGCTTGCGGCGATGGATGTCCAGCCGCCCGCGGCGGCCGCCGCGACCGCACGCGAGCGCTTCAAGGTTCAGCCAACCCCGGAAATGAACCCCGAAGCGATGCGGGATCCCACATGAACTATCCGGCCGACGCCCGTGGGGCGCGACAGTCGCGCCGAACGTCCCCCGCAATGGGTTTCGAAGCGTGGCGCAGTACCCCGGCGCAAGGCGACGAACTGCTTGCGTCGGTGGCGGCGATTGCCGCGCTGTTCGAGCGCCCTTTTTCTGACCTGAGGGCAAAGAAGGGGCTGGCGCTCGACGACGACGGTCTACTTCCGCTCGATCAGATCGATCATGCGCTCGACGCCGTCGGCCTCCGCTGCCACTTGGTACGCCGACCGCTGTCTGCATGGAATTCGCACGACGTCCCGGCCATTCTGTTGCTAGCCGACGACCGCCCGGTGGTCCTGACCGCGATGGAGGGCAATGACTGTTGGATCCGCCTGCCAGGCGACCCAAGCGACCTTCAGATCGAATGCAGGCTGCTTAAGGCCGACTATTCGGGACGAGGGGTCATTGTGCGCCACAATCCCGCCAGCGAAGCCGTGCGCGAACGCCCGTGGGACGAGGTTACGAGACAGCACTGGTTCTGGAGCGAGGTGTGGAAAGAGCGGAGCCAATTTGGCTATGTGATGTTCGCGTCGCTGCTCATCAATCTGCTCGCTTTCGCGATGCCATTGTTCACAATGAACGTGTACGATCGCGTTATTCCAAACAAGGCGGCGGCCAGCCTGTGGACGCTGGCACTCGGCGCGTTGTTTGCCATCGCGGTCGAATATGGGCTGCGGCTGGCGCGCACCGGACTGATCGACGAGGTCGGGCGCGGGATCGATGCGCGGCTGTCGCAGCGCCTGCTCGACAAGGTTCTCAACCTGCCGATGGCGACCCAGCGCGGCAGCACCGGCGCGCTCGCGCGGCGGGTGACCGATTACGAACAGGTCCGCGATTTCTTTGCCTCGACGACCATTGTGCTGGTGACCGACATCCTGTTCCTGGTCGTGTTCGTTGCGCTCATCGCGGTGCTCGGCGGCTGGCTGGCAGTCATTCCGATGGTGGCGATGGTCGTCATGCTCGCGATGGGCTGGGTGTTGCAGCGTCGGATGAGCGCCGCCGTTGCGGACGCACAGGTCGATTCCAGCATGCTGCAGACAACGCTGGTCGAAACGATTGGAAGCCTGGAAACCGTCAAAGCCTGCCGCGCCGAGGGCCGGATGCTCGGCAAATGGCGGCGCTTGTCGGCATCGAACGCCTATACGCAGGAGGAAATGCGCAAGCTGACTGCAACCGCGGTCAACTTGGCGACACTGTGCCAGCAGGCGACTAGCGTCGCCCTGATCATTGGCGGCTTCTATCTGTTCAACGCGGGAATCATTTCGATGGGCGCGATCATCGCGATCGTAATGCTAGCCAGCCGCTCGCTCGCCCCGGTCGGCCAACTCGCCTTCCTTATGACCCGCGGACGGCAGGCGTTTGTTACGCTGAAAAGCCTGCAACAGTTGATGGATCAAGAGGACGAGCGCGACAAGGGCAGCCGATCGATCACCCCCGAAGTACGCGAGGGACGGTTGCAGCTCGACCATGTCAGCTTTCGCTACCCCGACACCGAACGGGAATCGCTGGCCGACATCAACCTGGTCATCGAGCCCGGCGAACGCGTCGGGCTGATCGGCCGCGTCGCCTCGGGTAAATCCACGCTCGGGCGCGTGCTGTGCGGCCTCTATGATCCCACCAGCGGTAGTTACCGCATCGACGGGCTGGAAAGCCGCCAATATGATCCGCACGACCTGCGTTCGACTTTGCGCTTCGTCGGCCAGGATGCCGAGCTGTTCAGCGGCACTGTGCGCGAAAACCTCTTGGTCGGCGCCAGCGAGGCCGACGACGCCAGCATCATCGATGCCGTTCGCCGGTCGGGCGCCGATGAATTTCTAGGCCGAGACACGGCGGGTTTCGATTTTCATATCGGCGAACGCGGAGCGCGCCTGTCAGGCGGTCAACGCAGCTTTCTCGTCCTTGCGCGCGCGCTGATGGGCCCGGCAAATTTGATGTTCCTCGACGAGCCGACCGGCGCGATGGACAGCCAGACCGAAAAGCATTTCGTCGACCGGCTGAAGGCGGCTATACCTGCCGACCAGACGATGATCATCGCAACCCACCGGATGACCGTGCTGGGTCTGGTCGACCGTCTCATCGTCATGGACCACGGCCGCATCGTCGCGGATGGACCGCGCGACGTAATCCTGGCGCAGCGAGCGGTATCATGACCGCTGCAACTGCCCGGCGATATGGGACCGTTGCCCGCGACGACAGCCGGCGCACCATATTGTGGCTCGTGGTCATGGCGGTGGTGGTGACCCTGCTGACCTCGCGGACGATGTGGAACCAGCTTTTCGACTTCGCAGGCAGCGATACGCCCGAGGCCGAGTACGACAGCGCCGACACCCCCGTGATCACCGACCGGGAAATTGCGCGGCTCATCAAGCTGACCGAAGAACCCGCGACGACACCGATTCTGGCACCCGATACGGCGATGACGCGCAATCAGGCAATCCCCTTTTACACCGGGCCGGTTGCATCGGCGCGACCCTTTCATGCGATAACAGTCGATCGACAGGCGGCGTTGACCGCGCTGCGCTGTCTGACCCAGGCCGTCTATTTCGAGGCGGCGTATGAGCCTATCGCGGGACGACGCGCGGTCGCGCAGGTCGTGATCAATCGTGCTCGGCACCCCGCTTTCCCCAAATCGATCTGCGGTGTGGTCTATCAGGGGGTCAACCGCCCCGTGTGCCAGTTCAGCTTCACCTGCGACGGCTCACTGAGCCGGCGGCCCGATCCAGCCAAGTGGCGAGAGGCTGAAGATGTGGCACGCGCCGCGCTAGCGGGCTATGTCGAGCGTTCGGTCGGTCATGCGACCCATTATCATGCCAATTACGTGTCGCCCTATTGGGCACCGAAGCTGGTCAAGATCGCGCAGCTGGGCGCGCATATCTTTTATCGATGGCCCGGAAAATGGGGTGCCCCTGGGGCGTTTTCGGGCCGCTACAGCGGCGTCGAAGTCATCCCGACGATATTGGCGCGCAGCGCGGTCAAACGACCGCCCGAAGCCGGCGAAGGCGGCGGGAAGATCGAGGGATCATCGGCCAGCGCGCGCGAAGCCATGCAGGACCGCCGCGCAGACAACGACGCCGGCGGCCGGCTCGACCCCGCGCTGGGCTGGCAACTAGCGATTCCCGAAGCCGAGCAGATCAGCCGCGCTTCGCGGATGATGGCGCGGCAACAGGCCGGCGAATTCGATGTCGCCATTAAGGAGAGCGGACCATGATCAGATCACGGCCCTATGTGGGCACGCGCCGGGTCATTCTGGCGTCAGGCGTCGGCATGTTCGTCTTCGTCAGCTGGGCCAGCTTTGCGCAGGTCGATGAAGTCACTCGCGGCCAAGGCCGTGTCATACCGTCGAGCAAGGCGCAGATCGTCCAGTCAGCCGAGCCGGCGACGATATTGGACATCGTGGTGCGGTCGGGGCAGCCGGTTCGCAAAGGCCAGTTGCTGGTGCGGCTCGACGATACTGAATCTTCATCACAGCGGGGCCAGATCGAGGCTGAAAATCGCTCGCTCGCCGCGCGCGCTGCACGGCTGGACCGGGAGGGCAATGGTGGCGCGGCAGCCGATTGCGCCCCGGACCGCCGCGGCATCCGCCCTGCCGAGTGCAGTCAGGAAGCCGATCTGCAATCGGTGCGCGCCGCGACCCAGCGTAGCCGCCGGATGGCATTGTCCGCAGCGGTCGAGCAGCGTCGCCGGGACTATGGCGAGGCGCAGGCGACGATTGCCTCGCTGCGGTCGAGCCTGTCGCTGGCACAAGACCAGGTCGATCTGCTCGCGCCCCTCGCAGCCAAATCGATCGTGCCGCAAACCGAATTGCTCAACGCCCAGCGCGAGGTGACCGAGGTACGCGGCAAGCTTGCTGCCGCCGAGCAAGCGGCTTCGCGCGCCGCCGCCGCGATCAGTGAGGCACAGGCACAGGTTGCTGCGGCTGGGCTGGAGTTTCGTCAGGAGGCGCTCGACGAACGCAGCCAGATCGTCGCCAAGTTGGCAGTCAATTCGGAGTCGCTTCGCGGCGCCGCGGGACGCCAGCAACGCAGCGAAATCCGCTCGCCCGCCAATGGCATCGTCAACGACGTCCAGGTAACAACGGTAGGCGGGTTCGTGCAAGCCGGGCAAAAAATCATGCAGGTCGTGCCGGTCGGCGATAAACTTCTCGTCGAGGCACGCGTCGCGCCGCGCGACATCGCCTTCATCAAGGTCAACGACCGCGCCAACGTCAAGGTCACCGCCTATGATTTTGCGATCTATGGTGGTCTGTCGGGACGCGTCGTCCAGATTTCGCCCGACAGCTTGTATGACGAGACAATGAAGGAAGCCTATTTCACAGTCGTCGTCGAAACCGACGTTGCCTATCTGAAAAGTGGCCGTCGCAAGTTACCGATCACGCCAGGGATGGTTTGCGATGTCGAGGTGCTGACGGGCAAGAAGAGTGTGCTCAGCTATTTGTTCAAGCCGTTCCTGCGTGCGCGCTCGGAGGCGTTTACCGAACGCTGACGAATGCCCGAGACAATTGCGAATGGCGGAGACAGTTGCGACAAGGGAGCTGCGGTAGCTGGCGCAATCCCCTTTTTGATATCACCGCCGAGCTCGATCGCCTCAGGCGGCGCGTCCGGGCAGCGGCGGTGGCCTAAACGGCGCGCGAACGGGTCTTACCTCGCGGAGGTTTAACTGAACCGGCTCCCCCAGGCCATTCTTGACCCCCCAGGTTGCCGCTTGGGTACGATTCTCCACCCCCAGCTTGCGCAGGATCGCCTTGACATGAACCTTGACCGTGGCCTCGCAAATGCCGAGCTGCCGAGCGATGACCTTGTTCGCCATCCCGGCCATGATGCTTTCGAGGATTTCGATCTCGCGGCCGGACAGCCCCACCGAGGCAGCGCTGCTTTTCCAGTCTCCGCCGAGCGCTGCCGGAACCCAGCTGGTCAAATTGTTGACCAGCTGTGATGGGAAAACCTTCTCGCCCAGCGCCGCCAGCTTGATCGATCCGACCAGCGGCGCGCACAGGATTTCCTTGATGATAACGGCATCGACACCAATCTGAAACGCCTCGACTACGTCCTCAAAGACATAATGGTCGAACAGTAACGCCAGGCGTGCATGGTCTTTTTTCGTGGCCAGCCGCCGACAGGCGTCGAGGCCAAAGCCGGTATCGCCGCCATCGACGACGATCACGTGAATATCGACATCATCCGCTACTCGCCCCAACGGGTCGAACAGCGCCGAAGCATCGGACACCGATGCCTGGATCTGAAAGCTTTCGCCGGAAAGGATGTTGCGTAACCCCTCCCTCGCGATCTCATATCTCGCCAATAAAGAAATCTTGATCAACTGCGACATTTCCGCCTCCGCTGAATTACCAGTCAAGGCGACCCCACCGGTCTGGGCCTCGGTCTAAACTCCAGATCCGCTTCGATATTCGTCGCGGTGGATTCCCCGCGTTAAAAAGTTAACTTTTCCATTCTGTTGCCCAAAGATTAACCGAAAGGTTATACAACTAAATGACAGAATCTACGACAATTTTGACAACTACCCACAAAGAGTGATGGTTGATTTCGCGGCAAGGTTGCTCGCGACTGAACCAGATGGCCCGAAGCGACAGTAAGTGCAGGAAACACAAAGGTTTAGGGTTCACTCGCAATGCGGCCATGTCACTAGCCTTTCGAGTGATCGGGATGGCATCACACGGCCGGGTCGCGACTACAAACCCTAACGATTCTGGTTAATGCAAAGCCCTCGGACGATCAATGTTTGGATTCTAACCCATCATAGGCGCGAATCGGCTTTGTTGCGGACTGATTGGGGCGTTTATCTTCTGGCACCCGGCGATCAAGGCGCGAACATTCTTGGGTCAAGACCATTAATTCCCGATCGAAGCGTCGAAATTGCGAAGATATCGGGGTTGGGAAGGTGCCGCGGGTTGCATCGCAACCCGCAAGGCCGCGAGGGAGAAGGCCTTCGCCGACGCCTTTGGCGCCGCTGCGGCGGTCCTCACTACGCCCGCCCCAGTGTCCCGGTAGCCGTGAACCCAGCGCCGATCGCCGCTGAACGACATCATGGGGCGCATAGCGATGGCCTGTCGCCCATCCAAGATGCGGTCAGTCATGTTATCGAGCACCACCCAGCCCGCCGCCGATCGCACGAGTAATAATGCATGGTCGGAGCTGACCGCCATGTCGCGCAGCAGGACAAGCTTCATCCGGTCATCGTCGATACCGGCTGCCCGTAACATCTGCATTTTCAAGATCGCGAAATCTTCGCAATCGCCTCTGCCCCGCGCCACCGTCTCTTCAGCGGTCGCCCAAAAGTCTCGTTGCCGATAGTTACTCTCGTCGTCGGCATAGGCGATCTGGCGATTCACCCATTGATTGACACGCTCGAGCGTCGCCTCCTCGCTCAAATCTTGTGTTACCGCAGCGCGATCGAGTTGCGCCCGCATCACGCGCACGGAAGGCGCCCGGCGAACACGCAACCAGCGATCGTCAAAACGCGTTGTTTCAACAGGGATTGCGATGGTCCCAAGCTCGCTGCTGTCGTCCGCCAGCCCCCTTTCCATCGCTGCTAGCGGCGTTGTGCACTCGACGCGAATAGATACAGCATCCGCTCGATCCGCCCCGAACACAGGGTCGGCGCCCCGCGTGAGCGCGCGAACGGCGATCGAATTGCCGGGGGCAGGAACAGCGCCGAGCGTCGCCGCGGGTCGCTCCTGACTCATCCGAACGCGGCTGAGCGCGCTGGGAGCGCCGGCCTCCGACGCACGCTCGCCACCGAAATCCGGACCCGCCGGTGCCAGCAGGGCGCTCCTGCGGCAAGTGTCGGCGATCGCAAAAGCTTTGGCATTGCCAATCTTTGTCGCGGACGATTCAATTGCGGCATGCGCCGTGGCCGGCGCCATCGCCGCACCTGCGGTCAACGCCAGTGCGGTTACGCTGGCGATGGTGGAAGAGCGAGACCATCCGAACATGCCGACAGCAATGCCGCAACACCGTGAGAATTCGCTTCATCATCATGGTTAACGTGGCACTTCTTTCCTAACCGGTTCCAGCGATGCACGGCTGGGAAACCGCCGGAATTAACTTGGCGCACTCCTCAACGCATTCCCGTCCCCAACATGGAAATCCGCAAAATGTTTGACGAGGCACCAAAGGGGCCCCGTCATTGCCGTCATCCCCTCCACCTCAAAAGATGAGAAAAATTTAAGCCGCCATCATCCTATGGGTCTTGTACCGCCGTGCGGCCGTGCGGATGGAGAACCTGGCCTGGCATGCAGCTGCTGTCATCGCAGGCGAGAAAGAGGAAGCTTGGCGCCACTGCATTCGGCTCGCCGGGCCGCTTCATCGGTCTGGACTCGCCAAAGCTCGCCATCTTGTCGGCTGGCGGACCGCCGCGCGGGTTGAGCGGAGTCCAGATCTGGACGGGGGCGATCGCATTTATCCTAATGCCGTTTCGGACAGATTTTCGTTCCGACGCTGCAGCACGGCTTGGTCGGCCGAGTGACCCTGCTGGTGGTCGACGGCGACTATCGCCGCCGGTGGATTGGAACGGCGCTTCTTCCCGCGGCCGAGACGGCGCTCGCCAAGGCCGGATGCGCCCTGATCGAGGTCATGAGCGACATTATGATCGACAACGCCACCAACTTCTTTCGCGCGTTGAAGTTCGAGCAGAAGAGTTTCCGGCTCGTGCGCGCGGCAGGATCGCCGCAAAAGCCCCGGCGCGGCTGAGCGCGCGCCAGCCGCCAAGTCTCAAGGCTTTCTGGGACCTTCAATCGCTCAATTCTTGCCTTACGACATCACGACACGGCATCATCGCGGGAACGAAGCGCCGAGCGCCACGTCCTTTTTCCATGCGGTCTACCGGGTCTTCGCATGATCGACCAATGGATGAGATATGTTCGAGCGCCTGAGAATCCTTGCCCAGCACGCGCTACCGAAGCGGCGCCTTACCGAATTGGCCGGCCGCGTCGCCGCCTCGTCCGGCCGCCACACTCCCAGGCTTATCCAGTGGTTCGTTGCGAGATATGGCGTCGACATGAGCGAGGCCGAAAATCCGGATCTTCGCAGCTATGCAAGCTTCAACGACTTCTTCACGCGCCCGCTGAAGGCCGGCGCCCGGCCGCTCGCCGACGCCGATTTCATCTGCCCGGTCGATGGCGCCATGAGCCAGTTCGGGTCGATCGACGATCATCACATCGTCCAGGCCAAGGGCCACCGCTTCACTACCGCTGACCTGTTGGGCGGCGACAGCGCGCTCGCCGCGACCTTTCGCGACGGCAGTTTCGCAAACCTCTATCTCTCGCCGAAGGATTATCACCGACTGCACATGCCCTGCGATGGCGAGCTTACACGCATGGTCTACGTCCCCGGGGCGTTATTCTCGGTCAACCCGACCACGGCGCGCGGGGTGCCCGGTCTCTTCGCGCGCAACGAGCGCGTCATATGCCTGTTCAAGTCCCCCTCCCACGGGCGCTTCGCGATGATCCTCGTGGGAGCGACCATCGTCGGCAGCATCGCGACGGTTTGGCACGGCGCGGTAAATGCGAAGCGATCCGGCGAGATATCCGAATGGCCCTACGCCAGCTCTGAAGTCGTCCTGCGCAGAGGCGAAGAGATGGGACGCTTCCTCCTCGGCTCCACCATCGTGATGCTGTTCGAGAAGGACGCCATCGCTTTCAACCCCGAGTGGTATCCCGAGCGACCGGTGCGGCTCGGCGAACCCATGGGCAGCGCTTCTCCGGGCAACCGTAGCCTATAGCCGGCTCTTTGTCGCAAACGGCCTGCATGTGAGCAAACGGCGGCGTGCCTCTTCGATGCCGGACGAGACCGGACGAGACCCGAAGATCGCCGACGATCCGTTCCCGGCACCGAAGCGTTTCGAACCCGCCGACACGACAGGTCGGAACCTCGCCGCCGTCCCGATCATTTCGCCTCGGGAGCCCGAGGAGATGTCATGCCCGATCCGCTCACTGCCACCGCCATCAATTGCACCTTGTCGGCGAAAGGCCGCAAAAGCTCGACCGACGCCATGATCGCGGCGCTCGCCGAGCATTTCGCGAAGCAGGATGTCGTCGTGGGAAAGCCGATCCGTATCGCGGCGCATGACGTCAAATGGGGTGTCTCCTCCGACGAAGGGGACGGCGATGCGTGGCCGCAAATTCGTGAGCAGATCCTCTCGGCCGATATTCTCATCTTCGGGACGCCGATCTGGATGGGCCAGCCTTCCAGTGTTGCGAAGCTCGTCCTCGAACGTATGGACGCGTTCTTCGACGAGACGGACGAGGCGGGCCGCATGCCAAGCTATTCCAAGGTAGCGGTTGCCGCGGTCGTCGGAAATGAAGACGGCGCGCACCATGTGTGCGCAGAGCTTTTCCAGTCGCTCAACGACACCGGCTGGACAATCCCCGCGGTAGCCGGCTGCTATTGGGTCGGCGAGGCGATGGGTTCCACCGACTTCAAGGACCTCGAACATCGCCCACGGATGATCACCAAGACAGCGAGCATGGTCGCGAGCAACGCCGCCCATCTCGCCCGGCTGCTGAGGCGCTCGCCCTATCCCGGCTGAACGATCAGGAAAACACCTATGGGCCGACGCGTGCGCTGCGCCTGATGCAATCGACCGATCGCACGGCCAGCTCGGCCGCCCGGACCCGCAACCGCTCCAATCCCGCGTTAGTCGACCCAAAGGCCTCGCGCCCGGTGCCATTCCTCCAATGCCTCGTCCGGATAGTCTTCGAAGCACTGGTCTTGCGGGCGGATCAGGGGCTCGACCCACGGGGCTTTCGACCCCAGCATCATGTGCACGCTCGACGGAGCCTTAGGGAGGTCGCTGTCGATCGCCGAGGCGAAGGGATGAAAAACGTCCGGGTACTCGGGGCTGAACACCCATAGCGCGCTGGCGCAGAGGGCGCAGAAATGGCGTTCGGCCGAACTCAGCTCGCAGCCGCCGCGCCCGTCGCCGAGGCCGGCATGAAAAACCGCCGTCTCGCCATCGACGGTCAGCGTATTCCTGTCGGCGTGGAGATTGATCGCATATCCCCCGCCGCCGGCGGTCTTCCTGCAGATCGAGCAATAGCAGCGCATGAACGGGACCGGCGCATGACTGTCGGTGGAAAAACGAACCGCTCCACAGCGGCACGAGCCTTCGATCTTCAGGGGCATATCGATATCCTCTCGCCTCGAGAACTTGCGAAACGGGACGGGGTTGCGTTCGATTCGCGCCAACACCAGCGACCGGCGGGTTCAAGTCGATCGCGGTCCGGGTCGCGCGCGAGGGAAGCAGCGGCCCAATGTCGTTGCCCTCAGGCAAATTGCCATGGGCGGCGCAACTGGGCCTCGTTCCGTTCGTTTACATCGAATGACCAGACTGACGCCAATTGCAGTCGAGAAGCCTTGGGGCCGAACAAGCCTGCCGGCACCATTCGACAGGATGCGAGGCCGCCGCATCGGGGAGATATGGTTTCCGGGTCCCGAGGGACAGCGGCTGCCGCTGCTAATCAAATATCTGTTCACGTCGGAGAAGCTCTCGGTTCAGGTGCATCCCTCGGATGCACAGGCCATCGCCCTCGGCCTCCCTGCCGGCAAGGAGGAATGTTGGTACATCCTCGACGCGAAACCCGGGGCGCGGCTCGGCATCGGCGTTCGGACGCGGCTATCGAAGGCGCGCTTGCGCGAGGCCGCGCTTTCGGGTGAGATCGAGACGCTGATGCAATGGCACCTCGCGGAGCCCGGGATGTTGTTCCATATTCCGCCGGGTACTATCCATGCCATCGGGGCGGATATCTCACTCATCGAGATCCAGCAGAACATCGACGTTACTTATCGCCTCTACGACTACGGCCGCCCGCGCGAGCTCCATCTCGCCGAGGGCGTCGATGTCGCCGACCCTTCACCCTACCCGCCGTCGCGTCAAACCTCTGTAGATCCGTCGCGCAGCGATATCCTGCTCCACGCCGAGCACTTTACGCTCGCCCACATTACCGGTGACGACATGTCCTTCATACCGCGTGATGCTTGTCTATACATCGCTCCGATCGAGGGTCGCATTCGCATTGGCGGACAGACAATCAGTGCGGGCGAATGCGCGCTGGCTGCTTCAAACGCAGAAATTGACTTGCGCGATTGCGCGCGCGCACTCGTAGCGTGGTCATGACACCCAAAGCCGGTGGTCGTTCGCTTCCGCCGGTCAACTTTCAGCCCAGGAAGCAGTCCTGCTAATTGCCAGTGCGCCAAGCAGGCCAGAGTCGTTTCCGAGCATGGGGGGAACAATGACCTTTTGCGCATCGCCAGCGAAATAGCCGTTTGATCCGGCGGACGCCTCGTCGCGAATACGCTCGATCAATCCTGGGGTCTCCATCACGCCTCCCCCGAATATGATGCGTGCAGGCTCAAGGATCGCTTGAAAAGTTGTCACCGCTTGCGCGAGGTACCAGGCGATCATCTCGTGACCGACATGATCGGACGGCAAGTGGGACAGAGATCTCCCCCAACGCGCCTTGATCGATGGACCCGCAGCCAGTCCCTCAAGACAGTCGCCGTGAAATGGGCAGTGTCCGGTAAAATCCCTGTCGGCCGGGTGGCGCGGCATGCGAATGTGCCCCATTTCGGGGTGGCTGACGCCGCGGATTAATTGCCCGCCGACTATCGCTCCGCCGCCGATACCGGTTCCGACCGTAAGGTAGAGCGAGGATTGTGTCCCTGCGCCGGCGCCCCACATCCATTCGCTGAGCGCGGCGCCGTTGACGTCCGTATCGATCGCGACGGCACAGCCAAGCGCGCGGCCGAACGGTCCTGCCATATCGGTATTGCTCCAGCCGGACTTGGTGGTCCCGGTGATATGTCCCCATTTCGGCGATGCGGGATCGAGATCAAGCGGGCCGAAGCTCGCAATCCCCGCCGCGCGATAATTACCGCTCTGCTGCCGAAGCCACTCAATCGCCGCCGGGATCACTTCCTGCGGACAGGTGGTTTCGATGCGCGTCCGCGCCAAGATCCGACGTGAGCCATCCGCGACCCCGACGACAAATTTGGTACCTCCCGCCTCGATGAGTGCAAATTTGCCGTCCATGACCTCGGTAATCCCTCTCCCATTCTCTCGTGACCGAAACCGCGACATCGGCCCCGCCCCTCGCCAGCGCCCCGGCCGCTATCGCGGCGGCCCCTTCGGGGCAAACTACGCAGCAGCGCACGTCTCCGGCGCGCAGCACGTCCAGCATATCGCATTTTGCGTCGATCGGATAAGGCGTAAAGCAGCATTAGAAACGCGGACTCGGCGCGACCTCCGCGGCGCCAAGCGCCGCCAGCTGTCCGACGGTGCAGCTTTCGGCCGTGACGGAGCGGTTGCGAGCGACATCTGTTCCGACAGCACCGTGACCTTGGCTTCGGAAAACGCGTCGTCGGGCCCGGAGGCAAGGATATCGTTGATGAGCTGTTTCGCGCCGTCATGCTCGACATAGGCCTCCTTCAAGAGATCGTCGTCGATCTTGCCCTTGGGCGCCGATAAAAGACCTCCTCCTCGATCTGGGCGTGGATCATGAGCTCGGTGCAGATTGTGTCGGCGATTTTGCCTTGCGGTCGGCCCCTTGCGCCTTCTCGAATTCCTCGAACAACGCTTCGACTGCGAGATGATCTGCTGCGAGGATATGGGTGGCGTGGTCGCCCCCTGCACCACGGAGCCAAGTCCAAGGCCTCGACGCGCAAAAATGTGAAACACTGCCAACACCTCGGGGCGCATCCTGGTTTTGTGGCCGACGCGAAACTCTGCCTGCCCCGGGGCATTGGGATAAAGGGGAATTGAGAGGTTTATCATGATCTTTGACACATGGGACGAGGTGTTGCGCGTCTTATTCCTGGGCGCCTCGGCTTATATCGCGCTGATTGCGATATTGCGGTTCAGCGGCAAGCGCACCTTGGCGAAGATGAGCGCGTTTGATCTTGTGGTGACCGTTGCGCTCGGTTCGACCCTCGCCACCATATTGCTAAGCCGCGACGTTGCTCTGGTGGAAGGCGTAACCGCCTTGATGACGCTGGTCGTGCTGCAATATGCGATAGCGGCTCTTGCGGTCCGCTGGCGCTTTGCCGAGCGATTGGCAAAATCGGATCCTGGGACGCTGCTCAAGGACGGCGTGATCGACACCGAAGCCTTAAAGCGCGAACGGGTCACCCGGGATGAAGTCCTTTGCGCTATACGAAGCCAAGGTTTTGGTGACATCGCGGACATTGCGTCCGTGGTACTCGAGACGGATGGTAGCTTCAGCGTCGTGTCCCGCGCGCGCGCTGGCACGCGATCCGCGCTACCAACGGCCGGAAGCCGTTCGAAATGAGCGCGCAAGAGCGAACCGACCTTGCCCAAAATCGCACCGAGCTGGCGGAAGACCGCACGGTGTTGGCGCATGAGCGGAGCTTCGCGGGATGGGTACGCACCGGGATGGCAGCGGTGGGACTTGGACTCGGCTTCAACGCGCTCTTCAGGACGATGGAGCCCAGCTGGATGCCGAAGGCGATCGCCACGAGCTTTCTACTGGCAGCCATTTATGTTTTCGTTTCGGCCGAGCGGCGCGCGCGCACGATCATTGCCAAGCTGGAGCCGCATAATGTGACTGTCTTGAGGCCCATGCGCATCCGGCTACTCGCTTGGGCCTTGACAGCGGCCAGCGCAGCTCTCGTCGCTGCGCTCTGGCTTGCCGCTCTAAAATAAAGCTCGTCGTCCCTTAGCGGATGCTCGAAATGCCCGCTCGCCAGGCCACATCTATACACTTCGCGGTTTGGCCACCGGTCGCAACCACTCTCGCGCAGACCGGCGTATTGCGACGTCGCGCTTTCTTCTACGAAGATCGTCGATCAAGCTTGTCGGCGGCGCACGATATAGTCGACGACGGGACCCGCGGTGAAGCCGTGGACGACGGTCGATAGCAGGATCGTGAGCGCGATTGTCGCCCAGATTTGCCCCTCGTTCACCAGCTCCAAGTGGCTGGCCGCAAAGGCAAGATAGTAGATCGAGCCGATGCCCCGCACTCCATAGAAAGCGATCACGAGCCGATCTGTCCATGGGAGTCCGGTTCGCAGCAGGCTAATCCAGCCGGCCCCGGGGCGCACGATGAACAGCAGCGCAACCGCAATGGCCGCATGCGCCCAGTCGAGTTCGCCGAACAAGCGCGGAAAGGTAGCGCCGATGAGAATGAGGAGCATCGCGGTCAGCGCAAGTTCGATGGCTTCGTTGAAGCCGTGAAGCTCGGCGTGGAATGCGTGTTCCACTTCGACCCGGCGTAGAACGACGCCCGCGACGAAACAGGCGATGAAGCCATAGCCTTCAGCAAGCTCGGTAGCGCCGTAGCAGAGGAGCACTGCAGCGATGGCCAAAACGCCGGACGCTGTGTCGGCGAGAACATTGTCGCGCGGGATAACGAACAGCACGCGCGCCAGACCCCACCCGACCAAAGCACCGCCCGCAACGCCGACGCCGATCCGATACACAACGTCGAGCAGGAGCCATTCGCCCAGCATGGCGGCCGAGAGGCCCGACGTGCCGGCGAGCAACGCAAGATAGACGAACGGGAAGGCAAGCCCGTCGTTCAGGCCCGCTTCAGTCGTGAGAGCAAAGCGCACCGGATGCTCTCCGCCCTCGGTCGGCGGCCCGACCTGAACCTCGCCCGCGAGCACAGGGTCGGTCGGCGCGAGCACCGCGCCTAGGACAAGCGCTCCCGCGAGGGTCATTCCGGCAAAGGCGAATCCCATAACTGTCACCGCGCCAATTGTTAGCGGCATCGCGATCACCAGAAGCCAGATCGTCGGCAGCCACCGCCGATAGTCGGTCACATTGTCGATTCGGATGCCGGTACCGAACAGGGCAACGACGACCGCCATCTCGCTGACCAACTCCCAAAACAGCGGCGCTTCGCGCGGATCGAGGGTTCGCGATAAATCGGGGAGTATCCAGTGGATCGCGATGCCGAACAGAATCATCAGCGCCGACGCCGCCGGCTCGCGCCCGGAGAAGAAGCGGGGAAGCCAGAATGCGGCGATAATACCCGCACCGACAAGCGCCATCGCGAGATGATAGCCGTTAGCACCAAAAAAAGGTTGCTCGTTCATTTATCCCGCGCTGGCATTGAAAAAGAACTGGAAACGATGTGCCGACCAAGACTGTTCCCCAAGATGCGGGCAATTTTTGGTCCTTGCGACCGGTTCGGCCAACCGTCGAAAGCGTCCAGGGGGCCGTGCATGCGAGGGAAAGAATGATGTCGATCGGGGCAAGGGCCGGCGACACGCCGGTCGACAGGACAGGATGGCAGCGCAGTTCATCGGCTTGGATGCGACCAGCGGAGCAAGGCACGACGCGGCGCGCGTGTCGATCTTGACGCCGAGGCTTTTCCGATAAGCCTCGCATCTACTGCGCGCGGGAGCTAGGCTGGCTCAGCCCCGCCCGCGGGAAGTGCCTCTCTTGGCGCCCCTCTCTCAACACCCTTGGCTGTCCGCGTCCCTATCGCTCGTTGCCCGTGCGAGCGCGCGGCGCGACGCTCCTTCGCCCTCACCACCTTGGCGGCGCCAGATAAAGCGTGCTTTCAGCCTGCTGCCGTCGGCGGATGAAATGATGGCGGCGCGTTCGCACTATCTGGCGCGGCGCCGTGGAGCTTCCAGAGATTGGCTTCGGTCTTGCTCATCCGGACCAGGAGCTTCTCGCCATCCCACAGTTCGACTTCGCTGCTCCCACGTTCGTTGAGCGCAGCCTGAAACGCCTGATAGGGATCGTCGGCCCGGAATTCGATGCGGCGCGGGTCCGCTTCGCCGCCTTCGAGCAGCACGAGTTGGTAGTGGCGCATATCAGTTCCTTCCCGCCGTGAGCGAGCGCGACCCTGCTCCCGGCACAACGCACCGGCAAAGGAACGCGAAAATATGGCGCGCGGCAATCTGCCGAAATCAAGGGATGCGGACCATAGTGGCTCCGACGTCGAGCCTCACTAGCAGATTTGGGCGGTGCTAACGAGAAATTCGTGTTGATCGAGATCAACCGGCGCAGCTTTCAGCGCTGATCTGCCATGGCATGGCCTTCGCCTTCCCGCAGCCAGTTGTGAAGCCGCGTGGCCGCAGCAGCGCCCTGGCCCGTCGCGGTGCTGATCTGGTCGAGCCCAGCGAGCACGTCGCCGGCGCCATAAACGCCGGGCATCAGCGGCTCGGCAAAAGCGTCGGCGGGAAGGCAGCGATTGGCATCGCCGTCGAGCCCCAGCCCTGCGAGCAACTCGCTGCGCGGCTCGGACCCAAGCGCGGGGTAGAGGGTGTCGAAGATCAGCGGCTCGGCCACACCGGCCAGCGCGACCTCGATGCGTCCGCCGCGGTGGGCGAGACGCAGCAACTGGCGCTCCTCGATCCGGACGTCGCTTGCCGCAAGCTCGGCGCGCTGCCCGGAGGTCAGCGCAACGCGCCATTTGGGAATCAGCGTCACATCGTCGCTATATTGCTTGAGGAACATGGCCTCGGCGGCGCCGTGAAGGTCTGAGCCGAGCACCGCGATCCTGCGGCCGCGATGTTCGAACCCGTCGCAGATCGGGCAATAGCGCAGCGCGCCGGTGCGAACGGCTTCGTCATGCTCGCCCTCGGCAAGCATGGCCTCATTGGTGACGACCCCGGTCGCGAGGATCAGCCCACGCACCCTATAGCGGCCGCCGTCCGCCAATACCGCCTCGAAGAGATTGCTCTCCGGGATCCGGGCGAGCCTCTCGACCCGGGCGCGTTCGATGATCGCACCATAACGCTCCCCCTGTTCGGCGAGGCGCGCGACGAGCTCGGCCCCCGATATCCCTTCCGGAAAGCCGGGCACGTTCCAGGCCATCGGCGCGCCGAGCGCACGCGAACGACCGTCGTGAAGCACGCGCACGCGGCGGCGGTAGCGCGCGAGATAAAGCGCCGCCGTAAGTCCCGCCGGCCCAGCGCCGATGACGAGCGCGTCGCAATCTGGTGCCGGGCTCGCGCCGCCCCCCGGGCTGGTGCCGCCCGCCGGCGTCATCCCTGCTGCGGCCTGATGCCGAAGGAGACGATGCGATCATCCTCAGTGAGCGCCGCCGCCAGCGCGTCGGCGCGCGTCTCGCGGTAGCCTGAGGCGACCGCGGTAAAACCGGGCGCGCCGCAAGCGCGGCGCTGATCGACGGTGATCGCCTTCAACCCATGGTCGTCGAGAAGGGCTCTGACCTCGTCCGAAGCAATGCTCGTCCCCGCCCGAAAGTCGAGGGTAACATGGGCGATCCGGCGCTGCGGCGCGTGGCGCTCGGTAAAAGTGACCGCCGCGAGCACAAGGAAAGTCGCGGTGCCACCGAAGATCGCCAGCTCGTGGAAGCCGACCCCGAACAAAATACCGAGCGTTGCGGTCATCCAAAGCGATGCCGCGGTTGTGAGGCCGCGGACGTTGAAGCCCTCGCGAAAGATCACCCCGCCGCAAAGAAACCCGATGCCGGTGAGCACGCCATGCGCCATGCGTACCGGATCGATGCGCACGACATCGGTCGGGGTGTCGGTCAGCCATTCCATCTGGTGGACGGCGGAGAGCATCAGCAGGCAGCAGGACAGCGCAACGAGGATATGGGTACGCAGGCCCGCGGGGCTTGCGCGATATTCGCGCTCGCCGCCGATGATCGCGCCGGCGAGCACCGCGCCCACGATCGGCCAGAGCAGGTCGGGGTCGAG
This sequence comes from Sphingopyxis sp. GC21, assembly GCF_025727575.1. Classification (NCBI taxonomy): domain Bacteria; kingdom Pseudomonadati; phylum Pseudomonadota; class Alphaproteobacteria; order Sphingomonadales; family Sphingopyxidaceae; genus Sphingopyxis; species Sphingopyxis sp. GC21. The sequence goes on from NZ_CP095845.1 coordinate 1,539,923, forward strand.
CAGGTCGAGTTCAGACACCGCGCATGAGTCCCGGAACCAGCGGCGGAAGTTCACGGGCGAGATAGCCGAGCGCCCCCATGGTTTCGGAGAGGCGCCGGCCCGCTTCGCCATGCAGCCAAATGCCCCATGCCGAGGCCTGCAGGGGCGAGAGACCCTGCGCGCCGAGCCCGGCGACGAGCCCCGCCAATATGTCGCCCGACCCGCTTGCCGCGAGGCCGAGCCCGCCGCCAGCATAAGCGAGGCGGCGCCCCTCCGCGATGAGATGGCTCACCGCGCCTTTCGCCATGACTGCGGCGCCGAAGCGCTCGGCGGCCGCGTTCAGCGCGGCAAGCGGGTCGGCGGCGACAACCTCCTTGTCGATGCCCAGCATAGCGGCGAGTTCTCCCTCGTGCGGCGTGAGCACCGTGTGCGCAGCGCGCGCGCGGATCGCATGGCGATGCTCGGCAGCTGCGCGCAGCGCGAGCGCGTCGAGCAGCACGAACATGTCCTCGGGCAGTGACGACAGCAGGGCTCCCAATAGCGTCCGCACACTCTCGGCATCGCTCATTGCGGGACCGAAGACGATGGCGTCATGAAGTGCCATCTCGGGGAGCAGCAGCTCGGTCGCTCCGGGGGCGATCTCGCCCGCGTCGGTCTCCGGCAGCGCCACCACGGCGCAAGAGGGACAGGCAATGCCGATCGGAACCACCGCCGAGGCTATCGTGCCGATCGTCACCTTGCCCGCACCAGCGCGGAAGGCGGCCTCGGCGGTGAGCAGCATGCCGCCAGGAACGCGGCTCCCGCCGCCGATGACGAGCACCCGGCCTCGGCCATTCTTGTCGACATTGTCCTGATGATCGGGGAGCGGGTTCGCCTTCAGCCAGGCGGTGTCGAGCGGGACCACCTCAGCCACGCGCCGCCACCATCGCATCGGGTTCGCGGGTGATCGGGACGTCATCCGGCGCGGTGACATTGTAACGCGAGAGAACGAGATTGCCGTCGCGGCCCGCATCGGGGTCGAACCGGTATTCGGTGATCGCGCAGTTGGCGACATCGCCCTCGCGGTCGATGGCGAGGATTTCCTCCTCACCGAGATTCTCGATAATGGTACGCAGACAAAGCACGACCACCTGGTGGGCGACGATCATCACCCGTCGCCCGCCATAATGAAGCGAGACCGTGTCGAGCAGGGAGCGCAGCCGCAGGATGACGTCGCACCAGCTCTCGCCGCCCGGCGGGCGGTGATAGAATTTACCCAGCGCCAAGCGGAATTCGGCCTGCTCGGGGTGAACATCCTCGATCCCGAGCCGCGTGAGACCGTCGAGGATACCGAACTCTTTCTCGCGCAGCCGCTCGTCGATGCAAATTTTCTCGTCCCGCGAGCAGCCGCCAACGTTGCGGAAAATCTCGGCAGTCTGCACTGCGCGAACATATGGCGAGGCGAGCATGATTTCGGGGCGGTGATCCCTATCGCCCGCGGCGAACCAGGCGCCGAGTGCGCGCGCCTGTTCCTCGCCGAGCGGCGACAGCGGGACGTCGACGTCGCGGTGGTCAAGCGCGATGCGAAGGTCCCCCGCCGCGTCGGCGGCATCGCGCGCGACGTTGCCGGCGCTCTGGCCGTGGCGTACCACCCAGAGGAGAGACGGCCAGCGCGGTGTCATCGAATAGTCTCGTTCGTCATCGAGACGCTAACGCCTCTGGCGGCGGACTCGTTGCGTGGCTCCTTCCCCTCGCCGCCCCCGGCGATCGGCCCTCATGCGAAGGAGCCCGCACGGCCCGATCGCCGGGTCCGGTCCGGATTGGCCCGGCCCAAGCGTCTCGTTCCGGGCGACGCGAGTCCCGGCCGGGGGCTGCGCGCCGACCGCGGAGCACAGCGCCCTCGGAAAAGGCCGCCGGAACCACGAGCGCCGCCGAGCGATTGTGTGGCTTTGCCCGCTGCGGGCCGGCGGCAGCTTTGAGAGGAGATCATCATGAAGAAACTCGTCGCCTTCGATCTTGACGGCACCCTCGCCGAGAGCAAGCAACCGCTGTCCCACGAGATGGGCGCCGCGCTCGCGCGGCTGCTCGGCGTGGCCGATGTCGCGGTGATCTCGGGCGGCGACTGGCCGCAATTCGACAAGCAGGTCGCGAGCCGCCTACCCGCCCAAGCCGATCGCGCAAGGCTCTGGCTGATGCCGACGACGGGAACGAAACTCTATGTTTACCGTGCGGACGGCTGGACGCCCCTTTACGCGGAGCTTTTCGGCGAGGATGAGAAAGCGCGCATCCTCGCGGCCTTCGATGCGTCGCTCGAAGCGACGGGCTTCGTGCCGCAGGACGTCTGGGGCGAGCGGATCGAGGACCGCGGCAGCCAGATCACCTTCTCCGCGCTAGGACAGAAGGCCCCGATCGAAGCCAAGGAGGTCTGGGATCCGGATTTCGCCAAGCGCCGCGTCATCCAGGCCGATCTGCGTACCCGGCTTCCCGGCCTGTCGATCAACATGGGCGGCGCGACCTCGATCGACATCACGCGCGAGGGGGTCGACAAGGGCTATGGGCTGAAGAAGCTTAGCGCTGCGAGCGGCACTGCGCTCGGAGAAATGATCTTCATCGGTGATGCGATCTTCCCCGGCGGCAACGACTATCCGGCAAAACAGCTCGGACTCGACACGGTGCGCGTACGCGATCCGCAGGAGACGATCGCGGTGATCGAGGGCATCATCGCCTGCCTCGCGTGACTGCACGCTGGAGGATGCCGCAAACGCCCGGCCTGCCCCGCAACCTTTGGCACGGCCGTCCGCCCGTTCTGCTTCCCCCGCCCGGGCGGCGCGCCGAGCCGAAGCTGAAATGAAGGGCCGATCCTCAAAAGCGTATAATCTCGATCAATCGGCGGCGTCGCCGCGCAACAAGCGCAGTGAGCGCAGGGTTTCCGCAGTGGTCCGATCGGGGCCGAGAGGAAAGGATGCGTCATGGCACAGAATGGCAAGAAAGACGGCACGCAGCAGGGCGGTTCGTCGGGCAAGGGCGTCCAGCAGCAGCAGGACGGCAACAAGAGCCAACCGGGCTCGGGAAAGCAGTCAGGCAGCAAGGATCAGGGCAAGCAAAGCCGCTGAGGTGTGCCCCTCCCGCATGCAAGACCGGGCCGCGCCAGTCGCGGTCCGGTCTTACGCGCGCGCGATTGGGGAAACGCGTAAACATTCGCGGCGCAACCCGGAGAAGATCGAGGAGAGACGAGATGAAAATTTGGATCGGAGCCGCTGCGACTGCCGCGCTCTTTGCCGCAAGCGGCGCACCCTGAAAAACACCAAGCCGGCACGTTCCGTCCCACCGGGCGGGCATCCGCCCGGTCGCCTTTTCGGCATCCCCGCCCATATTTCGCCTATCCCTTCCTATATGAGGACCAGAATGACCGAACGGATTCCCCCCCGCAGCGGCGCCGCTTTCCAGCTCGCGAAAGGGGCGACGCTGTGCGTTATCGACCCCGAGGGCGGCCAAGTGAGCGATCTCCTTGCATTCAGCGCCCACGATCCGCGCGAGGTCGTTTCCAACGGTCGCACCTTCGATTATGAAGAGACGATCCGCCTCACTGCCGGAAATCGCCTCTGGTCAAATCGCTCGAACGCGCTGCTCGAGATCGTCGAGGACAGCTGCGGCGTTCATGACTTCCTGCTGACCCCGTGCAGCGAGGCTACCTTCCGTCATTTCTACGCCGACAAGCCCGTTCATCGCGGCTGCTTCGGCAATCTCGCCGAGGCGCTCGCACCCTATGGCATCGATGCCGACGCCATACCGGTCGCGTTCAACCTCTTCATGAATGTGCCGGTCGACGGCGAAGGTAAAATCCGCGTTCTTTCGCCGACGACAAGGGCCGGCGACTTCATCCGCCTGCGCGCGCTCACCGACCTTATCATCGGGCTGACGGCCTGCTCAGCGTATGACAGCTGCGGCGGCAGCTTCAAGCCGATCGACTTTCGGATCGAATGAGAAGACAAGGGCCAGCGAAACGCGGCATTACCGCACTCGCCGCCCCCTCTTTGCCAAACGGCCTAGCGGCTGCCCCCAACAGGGGCGTCTGCGCCCTTTCCGGGCGGCGGCGTATCAGTCTCGGCCGCCCGTCCGCCCCCGCCCTGCGCGTCACTGTCATAATCCTCGGCATTGCCCTTGCCGCCCGCGCCGGCGCCGCTGCCGCTCACCGGACCGCTGCCCGTACTGCGACGATGGCCGCGGTTGGCGGCGCCTGAGACGTCGCCCGCCTGCCGCTCAGCGGCGGGGTAGCGATCGGGGGTGGTCGTCCCGACATTTTCGCGCCGCTCGACGGGCTCCTGGGGGAGCGAGCCGGCGCCGGCGGACGCGCTGCTTTTGCTAGCCTTCGCCTCGGTCATGATTATTTCCTCCTCATGGTCAGGTGCGGGACCGGCGTGTGAGCCCTTTTCCCCGATCCCGATTTGGCGAGCTTGCGATGATGCATATCGCCGGTGGTCGTCTCGCCGGTGAGGTGGCTAGTTTGTGATCAGGCATGTGCCATCTCCAGCCGGGCCTCGATCGCGCCCTTCTTCCATCCTGGTTTGAGGACGATTTTGGTGTAGAGGCCCTGCTCGTCGTGCCAATGCCGGTACATGTCGGAGGCATCCTCGAGCGGGGCATGGTGCGAGATCAGCGAGACCGTATCGAACTTGCCGTCGCGGATCTTGCTGAGAAGGTCCCCGGTATACCGCTGGACATGCGTCTGCCCGCTCTTGATGGTCAGCCCCTTTTCCATGAGCTGCCCGAGCGGGAATTTGTCGGCGAAACCGCCATAGACCCCGGGGATCGAAAGGCGCCCGCCCTTGCGGCAGGCGAGGATCGCCTGGCGCAACGCGTGGATGCGCTCGGTCGACGAGAGCATCTTCACCTTCACCTGGTCCAGAACATTGTCGGCGGTAAAGCCGTGGCTCTCCATGCCGACGCAATCGATGCATGCGTCGGGCCCGACCCCGCCCGTCATCTCGTCGAGCGCCTCGCGGACATCAACCTGCGTGTAATCCAGGATTTCGGCGCCATATTTGCGCGCGAGCGCAAGCCGCGTGGGGAAATGGTCGATCGCGATTACGCGCCCGGCGCCGAGCAGCAGCGCCGATTGGATCGTGAACAGACCGACCGGACCGCAGCCCCATACAGCAACCGTATCCCCCGGCTCGATGTCGGCATTGACCGCCGCCTGCCAGCCAGTCGGCAAGATATCGGAGAGAAAGAGGACATCATCGTCGGCGAGATCGTCCGGGATGACAACCGGACCCACGTCCGAATAGGGGATGCGCACAAATTCGGCCTGCCCGCCGGCATAGCCGCCGGTCAGATGGGCATAGCCGAAGGCGGAGCCCATCGCATGCCCCATCAGCAGTTCAGAGGCATCGCGCGTCTCGACGGGATTGGCATTGTCGCAGGCGCTATATTGCTGCTTCTCGCAGAAAAAACATTGGCCGCAGCTGATCGTGAAAGGCACGACAACGCGTTGGCCGCGCTTCAGCGTCGAGGAAGCGCCGGTTTCGACGACTTCGCCCATGAATTCGTGCCCGACGATGTCTCCCGCGCGCATGCCGGGGATATAGCCGTCGTAAAGATGGAGGTCCGATCCGCAGATCGCGGTCGATGTGACGCGGATGATCGCGTCCCGCGGATTGACGATTTCGGGGTCGGGCACGGTCTCGACGCTGATCTTGTGGCGTCCTTGCCAGGTGACGGCGCGCATGGTTTTCTCCTTCGAATTGGATTCCATTCAGATATGGGGTTCGGTCGCTGCTTCGGAGGCGCGCGCCGAGGGCGAAGCGTTGGTCGTCACCTCGCCGGTTTCCATGAGCTGCTTGAAGCGATGAAGGTCTCGTCGCGCCTGTACCTCGGGTTCGCGCTGAAGCAGCTTCGCTGCGAGGCGCCCAATCTTCCCTGCGGGCGGATCGTAGGCAAGGATCAGGGTCACGAAGGTGCCGCGTCCGTTGGGCGCCTCGGTGAAGCGCACCTCGCCGCTGTTGACGATGTCGGACTCGGGCGTGCTCTGCCAATAGATCGACTCATTTTCGACGCGCTCGGTGATGCGGTTGACCAGCGTCACCTCGCGGCCTGCCGGCGCCTTGATCGTCCACTGCGACACATCGTCGCCAAGCTCGTCGACCGCGACGACATTCTCCATGAATTCAGGGAAGCGCTCGGGCCTCCAGGCCGCGTAAAGTTCGGCGCGCGGGCAGTTGATGAGCACCGACTTGCCGAACAGCGCGCGCGCCGATGGCTTGCCGAGAGTCCAGTGCGGCGCATCGGTTGCAATCGGTGCATCGTCCTGCACCCTTGCCTGCCTGCGGCGCTGCCAGATCGCTGCCCCGGTGGCGAGCAGCGCGATGCCGGCGCCTGCGGCGGCAAGCAAAAAGGGGGAGGACAAAGGTTTTTCGCTTCGGGACATGGTTCATCTCCCGCCCGGGCGCAGCCCGGACGTCTTGAGGGGAGCGGCGGCTGGGGACGCCGCGGGGTGAGGAAGAGCGGCCCCCGCGGGGGCGACAATCGACTGACGCCCGCCCCCCGCAATTGTTCCGGCCCAATGGATAAAATCTGCGAACTGCGCGACATTGCCGCCGAGCGGCCTCGGCCGCCGCTCATCCAGCGCCCGTCGACGCCCGCTGCAGACAGCAGCTGCCGGGCGACAGGAACTAGGTTCCCTGAGCCGCGACATGCGCCCGCTCCGTTGCCGGCACTGCATCGTGTCGCCTGGTCTGCGGCGGGCGCGCAGGCCAGGCCGCGCTGTCCAGCCTGTCGCGTTTTTCGAACTCCGCCGCGCTCATGAGGAGCACGAGCCCATCGGCATGGCACTCAAACAGCGATGCGGGTACCGCGCGCAAGCTCTCGTCGATACCGCCAATGCCGCCCGAGCTCACGACGACGTAGGAGAGACAGCCGCTCTTGCACTCTATCATCGCGTCGACCGTCTTGCCGATTTCTTCGCCGCGGATGTCGCTCACCGGCAAGCCGGCGAGCGCGCTCGCGGCGAATAGCGAGGGTGCGGCGGCGTCGCGGCTTCGTTCCGCGGCACGTCGCGCGCCGTCCTCATATCCGCGCTGGCGGCCGAGCCAGCGCCAGATTCCGACGAGATTGACCATGGTGAGAAAGAGATTGGTCAGGAGCAGATTCGTCTGGCCGGAGGCGAACCCCACCACAGACCAGGCAAGCGAGCCGAGCGTGAAGACGACGAAGCCCGAACCGGTAACGCGCGCGCCGAGGTTGGCGGCGGTCATCATGGCGGCGATCATTGTCGCGGCAGGCGCAATCAGTCCGGCGGTTTCTTCCACAGGCGGCGTCTCCCTCGCGCTACGCCACGCCGGTCGGCGCAGCTGCCAGGAAAACCCGCCGCCGCGGCGCGGCGTTCCCCTGCCGCTCGCCAAAGCAACATCGATCAATGCGATTTCGGCCGCGCGCGGGGAAGGCGAGGCGCCGTGGGACAGGGACGAAGCGTCATCGCCGCGCCGAAAAGCGCGACCGGCTGATCCCCGCGGAGAACGCGCCTAGCTTTGCTCGCCGGTGAGCTGTTCTTCGGCGAGCGCGGCGGCCGCGATGAGACTCTGACCGGTGCCGCGCGCGGCGGCGGCGGTCATCGTCGCGGCGATGCCGTCGGGTCCGTCGAGCATCACGACGCCACGCTCTGCGGTCGCCACGCCGGGCTCGGTTTCGGGACGCGGCGGAGTGGGCAGGTCAGTCGTCATCGTCGAGGCCTTTGGTCATCGGGCGGGGAAGAATCGGGATCGTCAATATATAGATAGGAAGGATCGAACTGCCCGCGGCGCGCCAGCCTTGCCGGATCGAGGATTTCGACTTTGCCATTGCGGAACGTGCATAGCCCCTCTTCGCGGAGATGGCGCACGACCCGGTTCACATGAACCGTGGTGAGACCACAGATCTCGGCGACATCGGCCTGCGTCAACCCGAGCATGAACTCCCGCCCGTCGCTCAGGCCCGCCGACTGGAGCCGGACATTGGTCTCGCAGAAGAAATGCGCGACGCGCCCGATCGCGTCGAGGCGGCCGAGCCGGAAGAGCCAGGCGCGATGGATCGCTGCGTCGAGCAGCGTCGCGAACCAGAGCTTGCGCGTAAGTTCGGGCATTTCCTCGGTAATCGCGTCGAGCGCGACATGCGGGACGATCGCGATCGACACCTGGGTCATCGTCCCGACGTCGTGATCGAGCCTTTTGAGCGGGTAGGCATGGAGGTCGACGAAGTCTCCCGGAAGATGGATGGCAACGAGCTGGCGAAGGCCGTTCCGATCGTCGAGATAGCGCGACATGATGCCCTCGACCAGCAAGGTGCTCTGACCGAGCCAATCGCCGGCGCGCGCGATGATCCTGCGCGCGTCGACTGTTTTCGTTTCGCTGATGGATGCTTCGAGGCGCGCGCGCTCGCCGGCTTCGAGGCGTACCCCGCGACGGTCTCTCAAGAAGCGATCGGTTAACATGACTGACGTTCCCTGTGCGTCCGAAATGCATGGGCGGACCTGCCCAACTGCGATCGTCCGAAAGCCCGGCAAGCGCCCTCAAGGGAAGCGGAATCGTCATGATCGAGGTTAACTGCAAGCCCGGTGCAGCAACTTTCAAATCACGAACTCGTTCCATGCGTGGGATCGGAGGGGCCGACGCGTGCGCCCTCAAGCCCTCCGCGTGCCGCTGCAACCAGACCGAAAAGCGTGATCAGACATGGCCAAAATCCCCGCCCCCGCCCGCAATTCAGTCGGGAAAGCGAAACAGAAGGCGCGCTCCGGACAGGATGCTGCCTCGGTCGCGGGCAAGGATATGGGCGGAGAATCGCCGCGCAAGGCGGCGCTCTTTCCGGCCGATGCGCCGATCACACAAAGCTTTGCGGAGAATCGCGGGAAAGGCGGCGAGACCCACCAGCAAACCGGCGACACCCATGCGCCGCTCACCACGCAACACGGTGTCCCGGTAGCCGACGATCAGAACAGCCTGAAACAGGGCGGACGCGGTCCGACCCTTCTCGAGGATTTCCACTTTCGCGAGAAAATCTTCCATTTCGACCATGAACGCATCCCCGAGCGCGTCGTCCATGCTCGCGGTTATGGGGCGCACGGCTATTTCGAGCTGACCGACAGCCTCGCCGACGTCAGCCGCGCCGACATCTTCCAGCGGGTGGGCGAGCGAACCCCGGCCTTTGTCCGCTTCTCGACCGTCGCGGGTTCGAAGGGCTCGTTCGATCTCGCACGCGACGTGCGGGGTTTCGCCGTCAAACTCTATACGAAGGAAGGCAATTGGGATCTTGTCGGAAACAATATTCCCGTATTCTTCATCCAGGATGCGATGAAGTTCCCCGATCTTGTTCATTCGGTGAAGCCCGAGCCCGACCGCGCCTTTCCGCAGGCGCAGTCGGCGCACGACAATTTCTGGGACTTCGTCAGCCTGATGCCGGAGAGCTTCCACATGATCATGTGGACGATGTCCGACCGCGCGATCCCGCGCTCGTTCCGTACGATGGAGGGCTTCGGGGTCCACACCTTCCGGTTGATCGATGCCAAGGGCAGGTCGACCTTCGTCAAATTCCACTGGAAGCCGAAGCAGGGTTTGCAGTCGGTGTTGTGGAACGAGGCGGTCAAGATCAACGGCGCCGACCCCGATTTCCATCGCCGCGATCTTTGGGATGCCATCCAGAGCGGCGACTTGCCTGAATGGGAGCTCGGGGTGCAGCTTTTCGACGATGCCTTCGCCGACAGTTTCGAGTTCGACGTGCTCGACGCCACCAAACTCATTCCTGAGGAGCAGGTGCCGATCCGCCCGATCGGGCGCCTCGTTCTCGACCGCGTCGTCGACAATTTCTTCGCCGAGACCGAGCAGGTCGCTTTCTGCACCCAGAACATCGTGCCCGGCATCGATTTCTCGAACGATCCGCTGCTTCAGGGCCGCAACTTCTCCTATCTCGACACGCAGATCAAAAGGCTCGGCGGGCCCAATTTCACCCATATCCCGATCAATGCGCCGAAATGCCCGATGGCGCATTTCCAGCAGGACGGACATATGGCGATGCGGAACCCCGTCGGACGCGCCAATTACGAACCGAACAGCTGGGGCCCCACCGCTGGCGGACCGCGCGAGACCCCGGCGCTCGGCTTCACCAGTTTCGCCGACGAGGCCGACGGCGCGAAGCGCCGCATCCGGCCCGAGAGCTTCGCCGATCATTACAGCCAGGCCCGGCAATTCTACATCAGCCAGACGCCGATAGAACAAAAGCATATCGGCGACGCGCTAGTCTTCGAACTCTCCAAGGTCGAACGGCCCGATATCCGCTCAAGGACCGTGTCGCATCTCATCAACATCGACCGCGGCCTTGCGGCAACCGTCGCAGACGGACTAGGACTGCCGCTTCCGGCCCCAGCCAAGGCGGCTAAGAAGCCCCTGACCGACCTTCCCCCTTCCCGGCCGCTCAGTATCCTGCTCAACGGCCCCGCCAGCATCGCCGGCCGCAAGATCGGGATCCTTGCGACCGATGGCGCCGATGCAAAACTTTTCAAGGCGCTGATCAAGGCAGTCGATGCTGCGGGTGCGGTCTGGGAGCTCGTCGCGCCGAAGATCGGCGGCATTATTTTGTCCGATGGAACGAGCATCGCCGGCCGTCACAAAATCGATGGCGGCCCGTCGGTGCTTTTCGACGCGGTGGCGCTGCTTGCCAGCAACGACGGCGCGGAACTCCTTGCCGGCGATGCCGCGGCCAAGGATTTCGTCAGTGACGCCTTCGCGCATTGCAAGTTCATCGGTTACACCGCCGAGGCAGCGCCGCTCTTCGCGGCCGCCGGGATCCAAGACAAGCTTGACGAGGCCTGCATCGCGCTGGCCAAGCCCGGCGATGCCACCATTTTTCTCGACGCCTGCGCCGCGATGCGCCACTGGCCGCGCGAGGCGGAGGTTGACCTCGATGCGAAGCCGAAAGCGGCCAAGCCACCAGCAAAGACCGGCAGCGAGGCACCCGACGCGACAACGGGTTCGAAGGCCTCGCGGTAGCGCGATGCGAGAGGTAGGAGCCGGGACGGGTTTCGCGGTCGACCGGCTCGTTTTCGGTCCCGATGATGTCGACCTGTCGCGCTCGCCGCTCGCGGGGCAACTCGGGCGCGACACCTACGTGCTCGGTGCGTTCAACCCTGGGCTGTTGCGACTGGGCAATGGCAATCTGCTGATGATGGTGCGGGTCGCCGAAGCGCTCCGCCAGCCCGTCGAGAACGGTCATGTCCATTCGATCCGATGGGAAGCTGGCCGCTACATGATCGACGCGTGGCCGCTTGAACTTTGCGATACGGCCGATCCGAGAAAGTTCATGGTGCGCGGCGGCAGCTGGCGCGTCATGGCGCTGACTTCGCTGTCCTGGCTGCTTCCCGTCGAGCTGACCCCCGACGGGCTGGAGGTGGTCGCGGTCCATTATGACAAGGCGGTCGAACCGGGCGCGGACTTTCAATGCTATGGGGTCGAGGACGCCCGCATCAGCCGCGTCGGTCAGCGCTGGCTTATGACGACCTGTTCGGTCAGCCCCGAGCGGCATTCGACAACGCTCTACAGCTCGTCAAACGGCCTCGATTGGACACTCGAGGGTATCGTCCTCGATCATCAGAACAAGGACATGCTGATTTTCGAGGGACTCATCGATGGCCGCTACTGGGCACAGACGCGCCCGCTCGGCGATCTCTATTTCGCCTATCCGCCGGGATCGCCGTGGCGCGCGGGACCTTCGATCAACCTCGCGACGTCGCCCGATGCGCTGCACTGGAAGCCCTATGAGGCACCGGGGATCCGTCCGCACGCCGACACGGTGGCGACCGCGCGGATCGGCGGCGGCACACCGCCCATCCGCACCGATGCGGGATGGCTCACGCTCTGGCACGGGGTCGAACCCAAGGAGCTCGTCGGCATTTACCGCACCTACTGGTCGCTCCTCGATCTCGACGATCCCTCGGTGGTGGTGCGTACCGATCATCGCCCGCTGCTCGAGGCGGCCCCCGAACTCACGCGCCCGCTCGAGGCCAAGCTCTATATTCGCGATGTTGTCTTCACGACCGGCATTGCCGATGGAGGCGACCATTATGTCGTCGCCTCGGGCGAAGCCGATCTTGCCTGCCGCATCACCCATATTCCCAAGACATGTTTCGGTAACTGACCAGCGCGTGAAGACCCGCCGCGACATTCCGTCGGCGCCCGATCTTGTCCTCCGCTGAGATCGAGGCGCCCGCCGCCGGCACCGGAAAATGCGCAACATTTGTTAATCGGCGCATTGCGGCGGCAACTCTCGCGCCGTCCCCCCGTTGCCCTCACAGGCTCCCGGATATTCTCGCAACGATGGAGACAGACCATGGCACACGCAATGACGTCACGCCGGCGCTCGTCGGGGTTTGGAAAACTTCTCAGCGTCGGCGTTCTCGGGGCGCTCTTCTGGTTCACGCGCAAGTCGTCCCGCGCACAGGCGAAGGATGAAGGTCACTCGGCCGCTTTCGCCGATGGTGAGACGCACGCTGAAAATTTCGACCAGACCCGTTCGGCCGGGCCGGACGGCATGCGCGACGGTGTCCGGCGCGAATGGGACCGCGTCGACCAGGCGGCCGACGAGTCCTTCCCGAGCAGTGACCCGCCGGCCTATTGAAGGCAGTGACAATGAGCACCCCTCTTTCGGACGAGTCCGCAGCACCAGCACTTGGCGCCGATCCGGCGGCTCTGCAAAAGTCGACACTCGTGCTGCACTATGACCATGACGGTATCGGCCTGGAGAAGCGCCTCTTCTTCGAGGCCGCGACCCCGGCGGCAGCGCTCGAAATCGCCGCAGGCGAAGCGGCGGGCCGCCATGCGCGCTTATTCGTCGACGGCAGGCCGCTCTGCAGCGTGGTGAAGGCGGACGAGGATCATCCCTTCTGGGTCAGCGCAGCTTCGGCGGGGCGACCGATCTATGCCCCGACCCCCACATCGCTTCCCGAGGATCTGCCATGATCGATGAAGCAGACGCCCATACCCTGGCCCCCGAGATCAAGGGCCGGCGCGCGGTCGTCACGGGAGGTACGACCGGGATCGGCCGCGCTATCGCCATTCTTCTCGCAAGCTACGGCGTGAAGGTCTTTATCTGCGGCCGTACGCCTGAACATCTCCACGATGCGCTGCAACGCATCCGCGAAGTGGGCGATGGCGACGGCATCAATGTCGATCTATCGGTGGCCGAGGACGTCGACCGGTTCTTCGAAAGCGCTAGAGACTATCTGGGCGATATCGACATCGCGGTGATCAACGCCGCGGTGCCGGCGGCAGGGCTAGCCGATGCGAGCGAGAGCGAAGCGCGGTATCAGCTCGAGACCGACTTCACCGCCTATCTTGTCTGTGCGCAGAAAGCGGCGCGCTGCATGTCGGCGGGTAGCGACATCATCGTGATCGGATCGATGACGGCGGTTTCGCGCGGCCCCGGCAGTTCGATCTATGTCGCGGCTAAAAGCGGCATACAGGGCTTCGTTCAGGCGTTTCGCAAGGAACTCGCCGAGCAGGATATCAAGGTCGGGCTTATCGAGCCGGGATTCACCGGCGCCGACTTCCAATATCCCGAATTTCCTCCCGAAAAGCAGAAAGAGCTGATCGGCAAGCATCAGATGCTACGAGCCGAGGACATAGCTGTCTCCGCCCATTTCATGCTCGTCCAGCCGCGGCGCGCCGCGGTCTCGCTGATCCGCGTCGAGACCCGGCTCGACCATCCCTGACATCCCGAAGGAGCCTTCCCATGACCCCCGACATATTCAAGACTATGCGAGGCCCACTCGACAACACCGCGGCCCTACTGGGTGCGGCAGCGGCGGGTTTCGCTGTCGGCCTCGTCGCGAACCTCGGCCGAAAGGCCGCAGTGCAGAGTCTGAAGATGCTCAAGGGCCAGTGGGACGAGGGCCTGAAGGCCGAACACCGACTGACGATAAAGCTCTTCGATGTGCTCGAATCCACTGACGAGAGCGATGCGCGAAAGCGCAAGGCGCTCCTGGTTCAGCTCCAGCATGCGCTCGCGAAACATGCGTTCGAAGAAGAGAATGTCGTCTATCCGGCGATGCGCGACCATGGCCAGATCGTGGAAGCCGACAAGCTTGTCCACGATCATGGCTATGTGAAGCAATATCTGTTCGACCTTTCGGAAATGGATGCCGCCGATCCCGCCTGGATAGCGAAAGTCCGCGAATTTCGCGCCGAGATCGAAGCGCATGTCGAGGAAGAGGAGCAGCGTCTGTTCCCTCGCCTCAAGACGGCGCTGGGCGACAAGGGCAATAAACATGTTACCGCGGTGATGAACAAGGCTGGATTTGCCGCCGCCTGAGCGCCATAGGCGGGCATGAGGCTCGCCGGACCGCCATGTGTCGTGGTGCAGTGACGAAGGTGCGAGGGCCGTAACGAAACCCGAGGCAGACTTGTGAGTTGCCGAAGGTGGGAGAAGTTGGATGCCCCGTTATTATTTCCACAGCAGCAGCGGCCAGCGCGAGCTCGACGATGAAGGCGTCGAGTTATCGGATACGGCCGCGGCACGGGTCGAGGCGGCCCGCTATGCGGGCCATCTGCTTGGCGATAATCCCGAACTCATCAACGATGTGGACACGCTCCGGATAGAAGTGACCGACGAGGACGGCTGCCTTTGCTGCGCGGTCCTGATCGCGTCGGTCGACGCCCGGCGGAAGATCGAGCGTCCCGCACCTCCCAAATAGGCCCGCCTCGCCTCTTAGCTCATACTTGCGAGGAGCCGCTCGATCGGCGTCGTGGCAAAACCGATCGCGCTGTCCGAAATACCGTAGGGTATGAACAGGTCGCCGCCAATGCGCATCGCGCCGCAGGTGTAGACGACGTTGGGCACATAGCCTTCGCGGTCACTCTCGGCGGCCGAGAGGATCGGGCATTCGGTGCGCGCCAGAAGCTTCGTCGGATCGTCGCGATCGAGAAGCGCTGCGCCCAAGCTATATTTTCGCATCGCGCCGACACCGTGGGTGAGGAGTATCCAGCCCTCGTCGCATTCGATCGGGCTCCCGCAATTGCCCATCTGCACGAGCTCCCAGGCAAAGGTCGGCCGCATGAGGATCTGACCCTCGTCATCCCAGTCGGTCAGGCTATCGGAGGCGATGATCGTGACATTCTTACCATCCTGCCGGGCGATCATGAGATAGCGGCCGCCGACCTTGCGCGGAAACAGCGCCATGCCCTTGTGGCGCGCGGCGCGGCCTCGAAGCGGTTCGAGCGAAAAGCGCGAGAAATCGGTTGTGCGCAGCAGTTCCGAGCCGATCGCCTGTCCCGAATAGGCGGTATAGGTACCGATATATTCTCTCCGGCCGTCGTCATGGACGAAGGGTACGAGCCGCAGATCCTCGATGCCGCCGCGCTGCGCCTCGGTCATCGGGAACAGGACGCTATTCGAAATGGCGCTATCGGGTTGGCGGTGAACGGTGACTCGGTCGGCCGCCCCCAATTGGTGCCGGTCGTCGGCGACCGCGGCCATGGCGGGGCCCGACTGCGGCCAGAGCATGAAGTCCCCGTTCTCTCCGATGATCCCCTCGCGGAAGGCAACCGAGCTGATATGCCCCTCGCCGACCGCGCGCATCGACATGATGAAGCGCTGCTGATCGGGCGCAAGGCCGCTCTGGTCGGGGTGCGGGACGACGCTCGGGTTCATGAGCGCGGCGGCGGCGTAGCTATATTCATGGCAGAAATAGGCGCCGATCAGCCGGCGCTTTACCGGCGAAACGCCGGCGGGATCCAGTGCGAGATCCTCGGCCACCTCGGCGAAACGCTCGTCGAAGATGCGCCCGATCTGCCAGTGGCGTTCGGAAAAATCCCTCCATACCAGCCCGAGGTGGGCCTCGGCCTCCTCCTCGTTCATCGCCAGGATATCACCGACGAGCTGCGCCGCGCGCGAGGGCTCGGAGACATTCGATTGCCAGGCGAGGTGGAAAGGCCTGAGCACGACCCGCGCAGGGTCGGCGGCGAGCTTCTCATGAAGAATGTGCAGCGGCGTGTGGTCGGGATTGCAGATCAACATCGCTGGCGCTGGTATCCTTCGTTGTCCCCCGCTTCCAGAATGTATCGGCCATGGCGCGGTGTGCAAGGTGAAAAGCCAGCGCGGATTCGGCGCCGACATTCGAGTTAACCCCGTGACGGGTCAGCCCGTCGCAGCAGCGTCCCGTTGCCGAGCTCGCTATCACAGCGCCCCGGTCGTTTGCGCCGAGGAACCAGCCATAGGCCCGCTCGGCGCGGTCGTGCCAGCGCAGCTTGCCGGTCAGCCGGAAAGCCGTCGCGGCGGCATCGACCGTCGCCCAGGCTTCGAGCGGCTGCTGGTCGAAGGGAAAAAGCTCGTGCTCGACGCCGAAGCCCTCGCAGCCCATCGGGCGAAAATATCCATCGCTGCTCGTCTGAATGTCGCACAGCCAGTCGAGCGCCGCGATGCCGGCTTCCTCGAGCGGGACCGAGCCGAGCCGCCGGCCCGCGCGCAGGAGCGCCTCGGCGAGCCGGGCGTTGTCATAAGCTAGCACGGGTTCGAACCAATCCCAGCCGCTCCGCCGCGCGCTTTTCCACAGCGCATGCAGAAAGGCGCCGCCGCGCTCGACGATCGCGCGCGCCTCGCTATGATCCGGTTCGCGCGCCAGAAGTTCGTCGGCTCCCAGCAGCGCGAACGCAATCGCCCGCGGGCTCTTGAGGTCGGCTGCGAGCGGCGCGGCGCGCGTGAATAATTCTGCGCACCACTTCCTGAGCCCCTGCGAGCGCGCGTGCTCCGCGCCATGGCCAAGCGCCCAGAGGGTACGGCCATTGCTATCTTCGGAGCCTTCTTCCTCAAGCCAGCGCCGGTCATAGCCCATGAAATTGCGGAAACGTCCGCGATCGGGGTTCCAGCCATGATGAAGGAAGGCGGCGTAGCGCGCGAAGAGCAGTCCATATTCTTCCTCGCCGAGCGACGGGCTGGCGTTGACGAGCATCAGCGCGCGCGCATTGTCATCGATGCAATAGCCGTGGTTCCGGTCGGGGATGAGTCCTGTTCCATGCTGTAAAATGCCGACATCGTCCGACAGCGCGCGGATCGCGGCGAAAGAGGGGAACATACGCCTCGGCTCGCGCCGCGCGGGCGCGGCTGCCACATTTTCGATGAGCGTCGCGAAACGCTCCGCGATAGCCGGCCAGGCAGTCAGCCGGCCCCGCGCATAGGCGCGCTCCTGCATGGAGCGCCGCTCGCCGGGATGCGCGAGCAGCAACAGCACCGCCTCAGCGATGGCGTCGCTGTCGGTGCCACCGAGCAGGATGCCGATATCGTCGGCGAGCAGCTCGCGGGCATGAACGAAGGGCGTCGAGACGACCGCGCGGCCAAGCGCCACGGCATAGGCCAGCGTGCCCGATGTAATCTGCGCGAGATTGGGATAGGGCGCGAGATAAATGTCGCATAGCTCGATCTGCTCGAGAAGTTCGGGCAGGTCGAGGAAGCGATTCTCCCATGCGATATTGTCCGCGACGCCGAGATCCTCGGCGAGGTCTGCGAGGCTTTGCCGATAGACCTCGCCCTCGGCGGCAACCAGATTGGGATGGGTCGCGCCGACGATCCGATAGAGCATGTCCGGATATTGCGCGACAATTGCCGGCAGCGCGCGGATCGCGGCTTCGAGCCCCTTGCCAGGACCCAAGAGCCCGAAGGTCGAGACGACCGGACGGCCCGCGAGACCCAGCCGCTCACGCAGCGGCGAACATTCGGTAAAGACGCGGTCGGGGGTGCCATGCTCGATGAGCTCGATGCGATCGGCCTTCGCGCCATAGACGCGGATCAGCGTCTCGCGGCCGAACGCGCTCATCACCACAAGTTTCGCCGCCTTCGCGACGAGATGCTCCATCACGCGCCGCTGGTCGGCGCCGGGCTCGGCGAGGATGGTGTGGAACGTTACGATCAGCGGCGCAGCCAACCGGTCGACGAGCCCCAAGACGAGATCGCCTGCCGGTCCGCCGAAGATGCCGAACTCATGTTGGAGCCAGACCGCGTCGGCCCCGCTCGCATTGATCGCCTCGGCGGCGGCGCGATAGCCGTCAGCATCGTCTTCCCCGACACCGGCAACGGCCGCAGCATCGCTCGCATCGCCCGCTCGCGCCGCCATCGCATAGACGTCTATCGCGATATCAGGGCGCGCGGCTTTGAGATGATCGTAAATGTCGGCGGTGAAGGTTGCGATCCCGCATTGGCGCGGGCGGAAGCAGCCGATAAGGGCGAGGCGGCGGGCTCGCGCGGCAATGCCCGCGACGGGACCCGCATGGCCGCTATCTTCACTGTCAAACGCGGTAAGGAAGCTGGTCTCGCTGTCGAATTTCATCGTCGTGCCTTCTGTCCGGTCCCCCCGAATGAAGATCAGGCGCGCGCATCACCCTTGCCTTTACCCCCCGCGAAGGGCGTCGTTCCGGGGAAAGGCCAACCCCGAAGGGCGCGCCCGATGTGGCAGGAGAAGCGTGTTGCCTGAACGCCCAACGCTCCCCTCCGCGCGCAGTTGCCAACCCGCCGGCAACAATCGCCATGATCCAGATTAATTCCGGCCACCGTGCATCAGGCGGTCGCGCTGGGAACAGCAGGACACCAGCCAATGACAAACATGCGCCGCGCCCTCTTCTCCCCTTCCCGCCCCGCCATCTCTCTTCCCACCGTCGGGTCCGCGACCGCTGTCACGGCAGTGTTATCGCTGCGACGGCCAAGGCCAGCGCATTGACCTCCGCTCCGCTGTGCGTTGTTGAACGCTCGGTATATTCGGGGGGCAACCTCTACGGCCGGCGTCCGATGAACCGAATCCGCGTCGATCTCGGAATGCTGGACCGCTTTCGAGCGATTACTTGCCCGCCTCTCAAATCGCTGCTTTTCGGCCTCGCCCACCATCGCTGCAGCTATGGCGAAGCTGGCGGCGACGAAACGCCGCGTCTCGGCGGCAACGAACCGGTGCCGGGGCTCGGGCTGGTCCCGCCAGCATCATCGACCAGCATTTCGCCGAGTGCGGTCGTATCGGGCGGCTGTTCGCCACAGTCGGCCATCGTCCCGATTGTCTCGGAATCGGGATCGACGAAGACACGGCGCTTCGCGTCGAGGGTTGTATCGCGCGGGCTATCGGCAGCGGCGGCGTGAAGATCGCGGACGCATCACGGGCGAACCATAGCAATGCGGCGGACGCCAACCCGGCGACATATTTTCGCTCCACGGTGTGACTCTAACACGCATCGGGGAGCGGCGACTGCTTCGACCTGGCCGCGCGCCGCCCCGCAACATGGGCTGTGCCGAAGGCTCAGCGTGCCGCGCTGCGCCCCGAGAAAGGACAACGCCAATCGGGTCCGACGGCCCGCCCTGAATATTGCCGGGCCTCCGACATATCGCCGTGACGCGCGAGCATCGGGTTCACGCTGCCGGCGAGCGCAACGTCGCGCGCGATGATCTTGCTTCGCATCGTCTCGTAGATGTTTGCATCGCGCAGCTTCTCGAACTGGTCATGGAGATTGAATACCAGCGCTGGGCGCTCGAACCGTCGCGCGGGACGGCTCGCGCGTGGATGAAGGCCAACGACGAAAAAGGCCTCGCCGCCAAAGCTCAACGAGAAATGTGGATCATCGGGATTGTGGTTCACGCGCGGATCGGGTGGCTGCCCGGCCCAATCATCCTTCCGGCTCAGCGATTCAAGCCGGTTCCAGAGCGAGGTTTCGAACCCTGCCTCGTCGAGCCCGCCATCCTCCTCGAAGATCACGACGAGTGAGTGGAACAGGCTCGGTTCGCGGGCGTAGCTCCATGCAAGATCGAGGAGATTGGGATAGATGCGCAGATCGTCCCAAGCCGAGCGCATGTCGCGGCCGACGACAAAGCGCATCTGGTCGCGCGCCAGCGCGGACTTCGCGCCGACGCACGGGAAGTCCGCGGCGCGAATGAACGCCTGGAAGCGTTGCGCGAGCGGATGGGAACTGTCGTCGGTTGGCGGAAGCATGCCGCTGAAACAAACACATGCTGTCGCGGTTGCAGTCGATTAACTTGGGTTGGATCGATTTCCGGGGAGAGGCTTACCGTTTGCTCCTGCGGCTTTCGTCACGCAACGTGTCGGGTCGTCATCAGCAAATGCAGCACCGCGATATGGGCCTGAGCAAGAACCTCTGGCTGTTTGAAAGGCGCATATCTCAAGGTATTGGCCGATATGCTGGGGTCGCTCGGCATCATCGGTGCCGCTGCGATTATACGGACGCCGACAATTGCGGCATCGAACTGGTCGAGTGTCGCTCGTCGTGAGGAGCAATGCGCAAAACTATATTGGGTTGATTCGCCCAGGGCAGACTTTATCGACCGCTCCAGGAGCGGGGGCGCAAAATGCATCGAGCTATCAAATACCTAATATTGCTGGCTTCAATGGCGCTGGGGATTGGGGGATTGGCGGCGCCCGCACCCGCGGGCGCGCCGGTCGGCCCATCGACGTTACACATCATTTTCGACAACTATCCGGACGAGTGCGACAGGATCCAGATAGGATCGGCTTCCCCTGTACCGATAAGGAAGAAAGCCTATTTGACGGCAGAGGTCTGGCCGGGTTCCGTTCCGATGGCAGGCTTCGGCTGTCGCGGCCAGGATCGGCACCCCTTCCTGTTTCAGGTCGGCGAGGGCGAGCAGTACATCTATTTCGGCAAGGCGCTCGGCGGCGAATATGATCATTGGGAGCAGCCGGGGATCGCACAGGGTCGGGCCCTCATCGCAAAGCGCCGGCAGGCCGGGTCGATTACGTTGGACGAGACGTCTCCCCCCATCAATCTGCGGGGGGGCAAATATACGGGCCCTGCCCCATGGATTCTCGAGCCCAGCCTGGGCGCCGAAGATTATCGGATCGCCCAGTGTCTGTCGTCAGAACATTTGGCGCAGATCGCGGCGTTGATTAGCGGAGCGCGGGCCTCGTCCTGGGGTTGATATTAAGCGGCGAGCTTGCGGTGCTGCAAGCGTCGGTGTTCGATGGTCTTCCGTTTGATCCTTTCGCGCTGTTGGATGATGGCGTCTGCCCTGCCGAAGTAGGTGTCGGCGGGCGTCACATTGCCGAGGCTTTCGTGATATCGGCGGTGATTATAGTGGTCGATGAAGGCCTCGATCCGGGTCTCCAGATCGCCGGGCAGGAAGTAATTTTCCAGCAGGATCCGGTTCTTGAGGGTCTGGTGCCAGCGCTCGATCTTGCCTTGGGTCTGGGGATGCATCGGGGCGCCGCGGACATGGCTCATACCGTTGGCACCGATCCATTGGGCCAGCTCCTCGGCGATGTAGCTCGGACCATTATCGCTGAGCAGCCTGGGCTTTTGCACGACCCTGGCTGACGAACAGCCCGAGGCTTCAAGCGCCAGTTCCAGCGTGTCGGTGACGTCCCCGGCGCGCATGGTGGTGCAAAGCTTCCAGGCGATGACATAGCGGGAGAAGTCGTCGAGCACGGTCGACAGATACACCCAGCCCCAACCGATGATTTTGAAGTAGGTGAAGTCGGTCTGCCACATCTCGTTCGGCCGCGTCGTCTTGGTGTGGAACGCATCGGCCGCCTTGATCACGATGAAGGCCGGGCTGGTGATCAGGTCATGGGCTTTCAGAAGCCGGTAAACCGTCGATTCCGACACGAAGTAGCGCTTCTCGTCGGTAAAGCGCACAGCCAACTCGCGGGGCGATAGCTCGGACTCGTCCAGCGCCATCTCGACGATCTGCTGCTGGATATCGTTGCCGATGCGATTCCACACCCGGCTCGGCGCCGATGGCCGATCCTCTAGCGCCTCCGGCCCGCCTTCGAGGTAGCGGTCATACCATCGATAGAAGGTCCGGCGGGGGATGCCGAGCTGGTCCAGCGTCCGCTTGGCGGGCAGATGCGACTGCTCGACGATCCTGATGATCTCGAGCTTCTCAGATGCGGGATACCTCATTCTTCGTCGCCCCCATCCGCGATCATGCTTTTTTTGAGCAGACGGTTTTCCAGCGTCAGGTCGGCCACGCATTCCTTCAGGGCACGGGTTTCGCGGCGCAGATCGTGCACCTCGCCGGTGGTCGCAGCTCGGGCGGTATCGCCGGCCAGACGACGCTTGCCCGCTTCCATAAACTCCTTCGACCAGGTGTAATACAGGCTCTGGGCGATGCCTTCCTTGCGGCACAGCTCGGCGATGCTGTCTTCGCCGCGCAGCCCCTCCAGCACGATCCTGATTTTGTCCTCTGCAGAGAAGTGCCGGCGCGTCGCACGCCGTATGTCCTTCACCACCCGCTCAGCTGGGGCCTTCGGCGCCGATTTTTTCAAGGAGGATTTGGGCTTCATCTTCGTTCCTTCGTCACTACGACGAAGCCCAAATCCTCCTTAAATCACAACCTCAAATCTGTGCCATTGGCGCTGACGGCGGACAACGCGCAGGACTGACGCTGTCGACGCTACCGAGCGAACCGTTCTTCACGCCGAGGTCACGTTCATTCTTGAGGAACATAATGCGGTCGCCTGCCGCGAAGCTTCGCTCGCCACGCTCGACAGCGAGCGCAACCTCATTGCCGAGCGCCCCGCCCGCTTTCAGCCGCTCGCGCACCGCCTCGTTGAGCTCACGAACCTCGTCATTGGTGTGGGTGAGGATGATCCGGCTCGCATCGGGATAGGCCTGACGATCCCGATCCCACGCATCGACGAGTTCGGCTCGCGCGCCCTCGCGCGTGTCGGCGACGCGCACAAAGCCTGCCTCTGCATATCGCGCGATCGCCTCGCCGGTCCGCCCGGTGGCAAGCTCGCGCGTCGCATCGCGCTGCCACTCCTCCTGCTGGCGGCGGATGTCCATGATCTCAACAGCGCCGTGACGCTCGGCCGCCGCCCGGAACGCCGCGCCCGCTTCGATCGCCTGCAACTGCTCGGGATCGCCGACGAGAACGACCTTCGCGCCCTGTCGCTCCGCTTCCGACACGACGCGCTCGAGCTGGCGCGTGCCGACCATACCCGCCTCGTCGATGACGAGGATGTGTTTGTCGGTAAGCCGTTCGCGATCATTGGCCCATTGATGTTCAAGGCTGGCGAGCGTGCGTGAGCCGATCCCCGAGCCATGCTCTAGCCCCTCCGCCGCAATTCCCGACAGCGCGGCGCCCTGCACCTGATAGCCCGCAGCTTCCCAGACCTCGCGAGCGACACCGAGCATCGTGCTCTTTCCCGTTCCGGCATAGCCGATGACATTGCTGACGCCGCGTGCCGATGTGACATGTTCGAGCGCGCCGCGCTGTTCGGTGGAGAGATCGAGACCGCGCTTCGACGCGCGCGACAAGGCGAGTTCGCGATGACGCTCGGCAACGGCATGATTACGCCGCCCGTCGAGCGTGGCGGTTGCGCGCTCGAGGCGCTGCTCGGTCTCGATCATTGATTTGGACGTGAACCGGTCTTCGCCGCGCCCGTCCTTGCCAAGCGCAACCAGCTCGGGCGATGCCTTCACCGCCGCCATCACCGCATCGAACTGCTCTTTTCCGTCGCTGTGCCGGTGCACGAACATCGCGAGGTCACGGGTCGTGAACGTCGCCTGGCGGTGCGTGATCGCGTCGAGAGCGATGCTTGGATCGGCAAGGATCTTATCGCCGTTCGAGCGCGCAATCTCCAGATGCTCGGCGAGCCGATCGGCCTCAAGCCCCTGCCCCGCCATGCGCGACGCCGCGGCGCCGATCTTGTGCTGCGGCTCAAGGTCGATGCCTTGGGCTTCCAAAGTGCGATGATCGACGCGCGCATCGATGTCGAGCGAAGCCAGCCGTTCGTTCACATGCGCGGCCCAGGCTTCGCGCCAATGGGTCAGCAGTTCGGTGCGGTTCCAGTCGCGCACCTTCGCGCCGAACTCTGCCGACCCATCCTCGCCGATGCGGATCTCGCGCATCGTCAGCATGACGTGCGCGTGCGGTTTCGCCAGGCCATCGGCGCCGACGTCCCAATGGACATTGAGATCGGCGATCATGCCGCGCTCGACGAATTCGGATTGCACAAAATCACGGGCGAGCGCGATGCCCTGTTCGTTCGTCATCTCGCGCGGGATTGCGAACTCGATTTCGCGGGCGAGCTGCGCGTCCTTACGAAGCTCTACCGCCTCGACATCGTTCCAGAGCTGTTCGCGATCCAGCCAGCGTTCGTCCGCCCCTTCGGGCAGCATCACTTCGCTGTGGATGACACCGGCCTTGTTCGAGAAGTCGTGGGCGCGGCCGAGGCGCTCATCGTGCAGCCGGTCGGCGGACCGATAGGCGGCAGCGGCGACCGCGCTGCTGCCGGCAGCGCGGGAAATGACTTTTGCCGAGAAATGGTAAAGCGCCATAGCGCCGTACCATTTACAGCAAACGAGCACGTCGGCACGACGTATAAGCGCGCCCTTGCCCGATTTGATCGCGCTCGGGATCACAAAGTCGCAAGATATTTCAGCGCCTTGCGGGGCCTTGATACTCGGCATAGCTGGTTCGTCCGACCCTCACAGATGGAAGGACAGACGATGCGCAAACCGCGTGATTACGACGCCGAACTCCAGGCGCTGACCGACAAGGCGAAGGCGCTCAAGACGAAGAAGCAAGGCCAGCTCGGCGAGCTGGTGATCGCCACTGGTGCCGATGCGCTATCGATCGAGCAGCTTGCCGGCGCGCTCCTCGATGCAGTCGGCGCCGACGTCAGCATGAAGGAGGGATGGCGCAAGAGCGGCGCGGCGTTCTTTCGCGACAGAGGCACCCGCGCTCGCAAGGGCGCTTGCAGCAACGCGGGCGGCGCATCGGCGAGCGATGCAGGCGCGCAATCGCCTGCAGGCGAAGCGGGCGCGGCATGACACGCGGACGTGGCAGGTGAAGCGCCGCGAACGCACGCGGCAGCTGATCGAGCTCGGCGGACTCGTTGCCAAGGCCGATCTGATCGAGCTGACAGGCGACGATCGCGGGGTCATTCTGGGCTTGCTTGTCGAAGCCGCCGCGACGCTGCGAAGCGAAGCGCGCGAGCGGCAGCTCACGCTCTGGCGACGGCGCGGGAAGCGCGCATTCGAGGCTGCCCCGATCGAGGCCTAGCCGCGCGGCTTCACCGTCACCCAGACATAGATGGGTGCGGCAAATTTGCCAGGCGCCGGTTTGCCGACATCGATGCGTTCCGCGGTGACCAACTCACCGCTCTCGAGGTTGAAGCTCGCCCAGGGTTTCAGCATGCGCCCGAAGCTCATCTTCTGGATTGGCTGGCCGGTGGCCGTGTTCATGATCGTTGCGGTAATACCCATGCCGCGCCGGTAGCGGCGGCAAGTCGATCCTGTCTAGCCATAAGCGTAACAGGATTCAGATTGCTGTTGCCGCCCGCTATTTTGCCTTGGCGGGGCCGCTGCCGCAGGCTTGCGGCCACCGCCACGACCCTTGGCGCCGAGCCCAAACTGCTTCGCCAGTTCGCGGCGCTTCTCGGTGTAGCTCGGCGCGCTTATCGGACAGTCTTTCGGGGAGGCGGCGCGATTACTTCGCTTGCGCCTCCAGCAGCGCGATGCGCTCTGAACAAACGGCATGAACCGCGCGGCCCAGCTCTTCGACGCGTTCGCCAAGCCAATGCAGTTCCTCTTCGGTGATCCGGTAATGCTTGCTGTAGCGCGCCTTCACATAGGCTTCCTTGAGCTTCTCGAAACGCGAACGGTCGGCTTTCAACTCGCGCGGCCAGGCATCGACGAGGCGCATGTCGATGCGCTCGGCCTGCGTGCGCAGGAACCCGAGGTTGTGAACGTGGGGGGAGTAGAAAGTGCAGACCAGAAGGACGCAGTGGTAGAGGCGCTCAGCTGTCTGATGCAGAAGAAAGGCAGCTAAGCGGAAGTCGCTGTCTTTGACCGCGTATCCTGCATTACGCTTGAAGCTCATCGCAGTGGGCATCCACTCGTCAAAATACTCCTGCGCCATGGCCAGCGCCTGCTGCGGCGTCTTGGGCTTTGGCGTGTGGAGTGGCTTGTCGTCGCTCTCGTAGAGCGCGATCCCGTCGCGCGCGACGTCCATGAAGAAATAGCGCCCGTGCGCGAGCCCGTCGTTCACCTCCTGCAGGGTGTGAACGATGAAGTTCACTGGCGTTTTGAGGGTCTGGTCGATCAAAAGCTCACGGGCGAACCGGTCGTCGAGCTTCGACCAGACATCGACCTTGTCGATGAGCCGCTTGTCGCTGACGATGATGAGCAGGTCGAAGTCGGATCGATAGCCCTTGGCGGTGTGCGGTTCGTCGACCCAGCCCCCACGGGCATAGCTGCCATAGAGGATGATCTTGTCGATCCGCCCCTTCTTCTTCCAGCTCATCGTCGCGAGCGCGATGCTGTCGGCAAATTCCTCGAAGATGATCGCCTTCACGCGCTCGAGTTCGCGCTGCTTGGCGGCCGGAAGATGATCAAGGTCGGTACGCATGATGATTATCACCCTGTAATCGCGCGGGCCGGATGGCAAGCGCCATCCCGCCCGCGCGCCTTCCTAGAGCCGGAATCGCCACCACCATGGATCCTTTTCGTCCATCGCGATCATGAGGACGCGAAGGGCGCCCGCAAAATGCCATTCGACATCGGCAACCGTTATGCCGAACCGGGCGGCGATTTCGGGATAGCTCAGTTCCTCGACGCGGATCGCGAGGAAGACCTTGCGGTCCATCTCCTCCATCCGATCGACAGCACGCTCGGCACGCCACAGGCGAAGCCGGTCGTCGCGGGATAGGCGCGCGCTCATTGTTCGTCTCCGGCGAACGCCAGCAGATAGTCGCTCGCCTTGCTGGCCGCGCTTGCCGCGCGGAAGATCGCCTTCTCGTCACTGCGCAGCACCGACAGCCACGAGCCGATATAATCCGAATGGCGGACCGTGGGCGCGATACCGAGCGACGCGCAGGTAAACGCCGCCGCCATCTCGGCGACCAGCTCTTCGCGGGCATAGGCCTCCGATCCGAACCCGCCCTTCTGGTCGCGGTCCAACCTGCTGGCGTGCCCCGTCCAATGGCCAAGCTCGTGGAGCGCGGTGCGATACCAGTTGATCGGCTCATGAAAGGCAGTCTGCGGCGGCACCTGCACAAAGTCATGGCTCGGGCTGTAGAAGGCTTCGCCGCCGCCGATCTGGAAGCGCGCGCCGCTCGCAGAGATCAGCGCATCGGCCTCGGCGATCGCCAGCACCGGGTCGGGGCTGATCATGGGGGCGGTGTAATCCTCGGGCAGGCCCTCGCATTGGTCGACGTTGAACACGACGAAGCGCTTGAGGAACGCCACCTGCCGCGCCTCGCGATCCTCGCCTCGTGCGGCCTCGGCTTCGGCCTTGGGCGTAAACCGATCGGCGTAACAAACGATGGTGCCCTTCTCACCGCGCACGACATTGCCGCCCGCGGCTTCGGCCTGCCGATAGGTGAGCCAGCGCTGCGAACCATAGCCCGTGGCAATCCCCTCGGCCCAGAGGATCAGCACATTGATCCCCGAATAGCGCCGCGCCGTCCCGGCATTCTGCGGCATGGTGCATCCGCGCGCTGCCTTGTCCCAAGGCTGCACCCAAGGCAGTTGCCCTTCTTCGAGCTCAGCGATGATGCGCTCCGTGACCTCGGCGTAGAGGCTCTGCCGTTCGACCTTCTGATGTTTCATATCCCTTCTCCTTCCAACCGCGGCCCGGCCCGGAAGGGGCGCAGGGGGGCGGCAGGAAGGAGCCGGCAGACCCGCATGATCGGGCGGGCTGCATCCGCAGGACCGAAATGCAATGGAGGACCCGCAGCGCGGGTTGCGGCCCGACCGGGCGGGGCTAGAGGCGAGTGACGCCCGCCTGCGTCCCTCCCGTGCCGGGACCAAATGACGCCGCCGCGAAGCGGCGACTGCATCCGTGCGAATCAAACCGAATCGGTGCCGCTCGCGGCGCGTCATTTTAGGCGCGGCCGTCGCCGACGGCCTCATTGACGGCCTCAATGTCCGGCCGCGACGCCGGGGGCGAGACGATTTGAGAAAAATATGTTCGCCTACGCCACAGCACGCTGCAGCCCTCCAGGATACGCCAGCGTACGCCAGCCTACGCCAGCGCACCTACGCTAAACTACGCTAAACTACGATCCAATAAATGGCGCTTTTCTGCGGTGTTGACGATGCCCCTCTCAATGGCCTTCAATGCTCTCACGCCGGAACATGATCCCCCGAAACATGGAGAAGCATCACATGGCATATCAGTCCCCCCTCCGCCTCATGCGGCTCACCGAAGTCCTCAACCTGACCGGGCTCAGCCGCGCCACCCTCTATCGGAAGATCCGAGCCGGCACCTTTCCGCCGCAGCACAAGCTCGCGACACGCTGCTGCGGTTGGCGCGTCGGCGAAGTCGACGTCTGGCTTCGCAATCCCATGTCCTTCACGCTCGCCGATCTCGAGCGCGCTCGCGACGCTGCCTGAGGATTGAACTGTCCCGGCACGACAAATCCCCGCGCCGCAGATTGCGGCGCGGGGCGGCTGCCGTCTCAGTCGACCGCATTCCAGATGATCGCATAAGCGTCATAGCTTTCCTGGCCGGCAGCGCGGCCGAGGTTGGCATAAAGCCGGCGCGGCCCAAACTCGGGCGCGGCGAGGCTCAGCGACACATAGCGTTCGCCTGACTGCTGGCCGACGCGGATCCAGCCGGCACCGATCTCGACGCCTTCGGAATAGACCCGGTAGTCGGGCTGAACGTCACCGCTCTTGCTGCGGTTGGTGCGGATCTCGATCGCCGCGCGGATCGAGAGGGTCTTGAGCTGGCCCGCGAAACCCTTGTCGATGGTGCCGTTCACAAAGCCGATAGCTGCCATTGGTCGTCTCCTTCACTGTGCCGCGGGACCATCCCTGCGGCATGGGCGGACCAGGGACCGGCGCTTGAGGCGCTCGGCGAACCTGCAAGGCCGCAGCGCAGCGGAGGAGTGCGGGCGGCGTGATTATGTGAAGCGAAGCGGCCGCGAGGAGACTGCGCAGCAGGCGGGGACATAATCGCGCCGCCCGCACTTTCGCGGGGCGCCGCGCCGGTCCAGGTCAGATCGCCCGCCGCCGGGTTGGCTCCGGAAGGGTGGAGCTCCCCACTCGGCATCGACGTAAACGGTCACTCTCCAGAAAAATGAGGGGCTCAGCACATGGAAATGACTGCGACCGCAGGGTCCGGTGCGAATTCCGCACTGTTCAGCGGGGCCGATAAGGCTCGCATGCAATACCGTCACCGTCGCCGTCCATCTCCGGACGGTAACCAGGCTGACCACGATAAATGGGCGCAGCTCCTGCGGCGCGGGCCGCCCGGCAATTGGGATAATAGACCGAAGATCGAGGGGTTTGCCGAGGAACAGCCAACGAACGCGGCGGCAGCGACTTCGCCTGAGGTGCGCGGTGCGCCGATCGCCATTCTGAGGGAGCGACGAATTCTCCCGCCCAAATCCCTCTCGCCGCCTCACGGGCCCGCGCTTCGTCTAATACATAAGCGTCGCTATACGGCCTGAAGGCGAGCGCCATGCCTGCTTCGACCATCGCCCGACCCAGGTCGGTGCCGTTGACAGTGCAGACTGCGACGTTGCGACCATAATCATCGATATCGCGCTGCTGGCAGCGAACCGATCCCCGGGCAACGAGTTCGCCAAGCTTCGCGGCAGCCGCTTTCCCGCAATCCCAGGCTTCCCCACCGCGCGTACATTTTTGATCATATTCCGGCGCGTCAATTCCATAGAGGCGCACCGATATGCCCGAAAGCGACAGACTGTCGCCATCAACCGCCTGAGCCGGGCCGCTGATATCCTGGGCCAATGCCGGTGCAACAGCTGCCCCGGCCAGAATATTTGCAAGAGCTAGCCGTATCAGCAGCGTGACCATGCCTTGATCCTGAATTTGGGCCTTCCAGCGATAGTGAGGCGCACACGAAAGGCAAAGCGCGCTCGATCGACTTGCACGCCCCTCCCCTTCTGTATTCGCATAACATGGATTAATTTCTTGTAACATTGCGCCACTGTGGCAAAAGAGCGGCCTCGTTGCTGTGACGTAGCGCTCAAAGGGCGCTTTCTAGGTCGGTCCCCACGCGCATTGCTGGCAAGATCAGCAGGTTGCACCATTCTGGGACAGACTTTTGCGCGCAAAAAAGACTCGCATATCAAGCGATTCGGGTTAAGAATTTCTAATAATTAACATTGCAGGGCGAGTCGCGGGCCTGCCACCACCAAGGAGGATACCGACGATGAGAAAATTTCTTTCCAAAGCGCTTCTAGTTTCGGCTGCGGTCTTGGCCATGCCGGCGGCGGCAAATGCTGCGGTTACGCTCAGCACCGTTACGCCTGGCACCGATCCCTATTCGGGCCCGGCGCCGACCTATGATTTCGAAACCCCTGCCCCGGTCAGCGGCGGGCTTGTGACGACCGGCTCGGCAAGCGGTATCCGCGCGCAGCCCTTCGGCAGCACCGGAAATTACTGGACGGTCGGCCCGAGCGACGGCTCGCCGGGCATTCTGGATCTCTCGTCGATTGCTGATATTTTCAATGTGAGCTTCCTCTGGGGTTCGGTCGATGCCTATAACCTCGTCGAATTCCTCGACATGGACGGCAATGTCATCGCCAGCTTCACCGGCAGCGATATTTTCAACCCGGCCAACGGCAATCAGACCGATCCGAACCTCAACCCGGTCGTTCGCTTCGACATCACCGGCAATGATGTCAGCAATCTGAAGTCGCTGCGCCTCAGCTCGACGGGCAATGCGTTCGAGACCGACAATTTCACCATCAATGCGGTTCCCGAGCCGGCAACCTGGGCGTTGATGCTGCTCGGTTTCGGCGCGATCGGCTTCGGCATGCGTCGTCGGCGTGGAACGGGCGCGCTTCAGTTCGCCTGACGCTCAAGGTTCCAGCAAAGGACCAGAAGAGGCGGCCTTACAGGCCGCCTCTTTTTTTACCATGCGTCTTTGAAACGACGATTTTGGCGAGGGAGTGGGATTTGCGCCCCTCAGCAAACCCGCAGGCTCGACGCGCTATCGGCACGAAACATCCCCGATCCACCCAGACCGAGATTGCGCTTGGACGACACGGACCAAATTCGATGCAGCGATGGAGTCCTGGCACGCAGGCCAAGCCACCCAGCCATGAAGTGACGGGTCACTCGCTTACCGGTCCTGCGTATCGAATAGTCACGAGGCGATCGCCCAGATTCTGATTGTCAGTGTGATTATCGACATCTATCCCGCACTTCACCAGACAAACTTCTCCAAGAGGTCGCATTAGCATTTGCCTGAGGCTTTGCCCCAATCCAGGCGACTTGCCGCAAGCCACGGATTGGCGCCGTAAATTACTGTCGATCTTTCCCAGATTCTGCTATTCGCCAGTGCCGGGAGCGGTGCTGCCGCAGCAAAATGCATCGGGCCTGGACGACCCTATGCCAACTGGTGGAAGGCAGAAAAATCTGCAGCAGACCCGATTATAAACAGCCGCTGCGGCGCAGGGGAGCAATCGTGCCCTGCCATCTGCCAGCCGGGCCGCTGCGGAGCTACGTCATTCTCTCTCAAAACCGTATTTTTGGCGATTCTTAAAATGTTCAAAGAGCATAACTGCAAAAGCCGAATTCGCTTATCGGCTGCGGCGCGCTTCCTCCCGTCAACAAGCGCGAGTTGAACGGCACATGCGAATACTCGGAATAGTCCTTATTCTAATTTCCCTGCCTGTTCTGATCTGGTGGGTGCGTGCTTTTCCCTCGCAAAGGAAATGGGCATATTTTGCAATCGGCATTCTCCCTTTTACGATGAGTTTCGCTAACCTCGATGTGGCATTCATCAACTGGGCGACATGGCCAGGCTTTGCGCGGGGGCTCATCGTCTCCATCCTAGACACGCTAGCAATCGCTATTTTACTCTCTGCGAAAGCGCCCTTCAGGCGTCTACCGCTACTCGGCGCACTCTGCTCCTATATCGCGGCCGTCCTCATGTCTGTTTTCGTATCGCATCAATGGGTCAGCTCGAGCTTCTACGTATTCCAACTCCTACGCGTCGTGCTTGTTTTCGCGGCGGTAGCTTCGGTCGCTGGCAGACCAGGCGCCGTGCGTTGGATTGCCTTCGGCCTCGCTGCAGGCGCGGTTTTCCAAGGCCTCGTAACAATTGAGCAGCGCTTGTCGGGCATTGTTCAAGCTCCGGGCACAATGTCGCATCAGAATCTTCTAGGGTTGATGCTGCATTTCGTAACACTTCCGCTCCTCGCACTATTGCTCGCGGGTGATCGCAGTAAGCTGCTAATGGCCGGCGTAGTCGCGTCTCTAATTGCCGTCGCGCTCGGCGCATCTCGTGGCGCCGTAGCGTTCGTCTTGCTCGGCCTAGGCATACTGCTTGCCCTTTCACTCGCGCGCAAAATGACCCCTCATAAATGGAAAATTGTGGGACTTGCAGTTCTATTTCTAGCAGTTGTGGGTCCTGTAGCCGTCACAAGCTTCGGCGAGCGCTTCTCTAGAGGAACCGCCGCAGCTCTTAGCCCTGACGGGGAGCGCGAAGCCTTTGAAAGAGCCGCAAAGGCAATGTGGCGCGACCACCCAATGGGAGTCGGGGCCAACCAGTACGTTATCGTTGCAAATTCCAAAGGATATTCGCAAAACGCCGGAGTAATATGGAATAAAAATAGCCGAGCTGCCCACGTTCATAATATATACCTTCTAACCGCAGCGGAAACAGGATGGGCGGGCCTAATATCTTTAATTTTTCTGTTTTTCTGGAGCACTTCACGTGGACTGCACTTTGCCTTTTCATTTCGCAAAGACCCCAGGGGGGACATCGTTCTAGGGGCGAGCGTTGCAATATTTGTTACAGCCATACATAGCTTATGGGAATGGATATTTGTTGATTATTTCACTCAGTATGTGTTCGCTATCGCGTTAGGAATTATAGCTGGCACTATTCGACAGGCCAAAACTGACCGGCGACTACTTAGGCTGCAAACCTTGAAAGTGCAGCCAACTACCCGGTGACGTGATGGCGTGGACGGCGCCTGCACCGTAAGCGCTGTTCTCAGCCCACGTGCGTCCAGGTCCGACGCCGACCGACCATCGCACCGAGCAACTCCGGGCGACAAACAGGCTCCCGAGCCACTCCAGTGTAGGTCTCCAGTGCGCTCGCAAGGCTATCGTCATCCATACAGCCCATCATCTAACGCGATCACCCCACGACGCAAGGTGGCCCGGAAACAGCGCTTACCCTGCACCCGCGTGGCCGTGCAATGATGCGGCCGTTGTAGGTCCACGTCTAGGAGTCGTCTTATGAAGCCGGAGGTCGCCACCGTCGGATTGGATCGTGAGCGCGGCCTGGTGGCCGCAGCTACGCGACCTGAGTGATCTGCTGCCGATCGGGGTGCCAATCCCCATTCATCGCCAACCTCCACAAAAGCTGGCTCCCTATGAATCACGCATCTTTACGCGAGGGAATCCAAAAATCACACTTCTGCCAAAGTAGTGCTTTTGCCAGTATTTGCGGTCAAAGGAATTGCTTCATCAATTCAATGCGCCGCTGGATCTCCTTATCCCGATCGAGGCCTTTGCCGCTTTCCGCTGCGGCCGCTATGAGCTCGGCCAAGCGCGAGCGATCTTGATGGAGTGACTCCACTACATGCGCCAAACTCGATGAATCCCCTGGCTCTGCAAAGATTCCGCCGCCGGAAGCATTTGTGAGTCCTCTCGAATAATCCGAGCCAAAACCGACTAACGGAGCTCCTGACGCAAGGGCTTCAACCAAACATCGAGGCGATTCTTTGCCCATGTGACAAAATAAGAATATGTCAGATTCCTGCATCGCCCTAAATACTGAAGGACGCGTCGCGTTTCCTTCTAGCTTGCAGAATTGTTCTAGATTATTATCTCCAACAAAGCGCTCCATCTGCGCAAGCATTTCCCCGCTTCCAAACCACCGCGCCTCAAATGGCACGCCAGCTTCACGGAGTAAGCGCAGCGTTTCTAGCCAATACAACGGGCCTTTCATTGCGATTGCGCGACCCGCATAGACCAGCTGCAAGGGCTGACCCAGACATACCCGCTCTACCTTAGCCTTTAGTGCCACTGCCGATATGCGATCCTCAGAAGTGATTTGAACGTTAAGCACCGAATGTGGATTTTTCGCTACCTGGCGATAGTCCGCCATCACATCTTCACCTTGAAGAAGAGACAAACTACTATTTTTAAGAGCTTTCCAGTACTTGGGATTATAATACGCCATCCACAAGCGCTTGCGAAATTTATTGATTCCGAATGGCATCTCACTCCAAATATACCGCGAAGTTATCGGTACGTTCCAGTCTGCCTCCATGTTGTAATGTCGGCCTTTGCGAATGCAAATGCTGGCAGCCAGAGTCGACCAATCAAACGGCGCGTGAGGAGAGATAAGAATATATCGCGCCATATCGATTTCTCGACTGAGCAATTTCGATATTCTATTCCGAAAGAAAACGTACCGATCTTCTCGATATGGCTCAGGTAAGACGATTATACGCGCTCGCTCGTGACCAGATAAATCTTCTAAAATCCGAGTGCTAGGAAACGACCCTTTTTTACGTGCGGACGGGCAAGCTACCACAACTTTCTCAAACGCAGCCAGATAGGCTTCAAGGTTGTTGGAGAAGTCGCGATCTAGAAGAATTGTACCGTTCTCCTCCTCGAGAACAGTCGGGATTACCATTAACAGCGTTTGGTCAAACCCCTCAATCGCTGTCAACCCCCTACCCTCCGTACTGTCGATATGATTGCTCACAAGATAGCTAAAGCCTTCTCCACTCGCTAGAGACAATTTTTAACGACTTCTGCTCGACATGTCCCTCACTGCTTATGCCTACAGCGATTGGCGCCCAGAAGTTTGAGTGATCTGCTGACATCCCCCAGCTTTTCGCAAGCCTTCTGCGACGGCAAAAGTCAGTATGGGTTGCGGTATTCTTTCCTCAACTTGCCATCGAACGCCTCAACAGGGGTCGGAGAAGCGCAGGGTAGGATTGAGCCGGTGCCCCCCCATAGACTCGATCCCAGAGAAAAACTGAGTCCGTCGTCCAGAGTGTCAGTCACGGCCCCGATCCTATAGCTAAGCCGGGGATCGATAACCATTCAAGACCACGACAGTAAGTTCATCCCCATCAGGATGCGCAAGTTCGAACAATTCGCTGGCGCTCGATCATTGCGTATGGAGGTTGACCCACGGCTAGCCAAGCCGCAGGCTTGCCTCGCTAACAGCACGAAACATCCCCGATCCGCCCAAGCCGAGATAGACCAGTCCGAACTCCTGCATATCGGCGGCGAGCACAGTTCCATTGTCCATGCTCCCTCCCGGATAATGGCCGATCGTTTGCCATTTTGCGGCGCCTGGACGACGCGGATCAAATTCGATGCAGCGGTGGAGACCCCGGAGGCCGGCCAAACCGCCCCAGGCGTAAAGTGTCGGATAATCGCTGCCGGGCGCCGCCTTGCCGAACGCAAAGTCGAGCGGCTCGCGAACGCCAGCGACCCGAGACCAGCTCGAACCCTCGTCGGCACTGAAGAAAAGGCCGATGTCGGAATCCGTATCATTTGCGTCGACGTCGCCAACGCAGAAGAACAGATGGGGAGAACGCCCTGGCGTCATCTTCAATTTGCAGTTGAAGGCGTCTGTTCCGTAAATGGGTCCAATCAGATCCTTGCGCATGCGTCGGAAATTTCGCCCACCATCCTCCGATTTCCAGATCCCCCGGAAACGTTGGCTCGTCTCATCATGTCGTTCATTCCCAACATGGTAGAGAAAGAAAGTACCCGGACGTTCCTTATCGGCGAGAAGCTGGATGCGCTGATAGGAATATTGGTTATGCCAGCGCATTCCGCTATTCTCGGGCTCTGCACCGTCGAACAGGCAATAGGCCCAACTCGCGCCATCGTCGAACGTAACACTCGGCTTATTATTGCCGGTAGGCAGCCAAACCATATTTCCCGGGGGGCCAACAGCGATGTTGCCGCCGAACCCGGTGCCCTCGGTAGCCGGCTGCGGTGCGGTGGCCCGGACATTTCGTGGAACAGTGGCAACCGGTGCCCAGCTCTTTCCGCCATCCCGTGAAATATTGCAGCAGCCATTCTTGCTGCTAACCACGGCAAGATAATCCTCATTACCCGCAGCGTGATCAATGCCGCCGCCATGATCGAGCGGCACCGCATTGCTGACGCCAATGTTGGCGGGATACTGTCGGAACTGCCACCAGTCGCGGGTCGCGACGTTGCGGTCCTGCGTGACATAATGGATCCGGCTGTTTTTCGGCGGCACCAGGATCTGCATCGACACGAGATTTTCGATGCCGACGCTGTCTTCGAGATAGACCGGGACACTACCATCATGCGGCGGGCCGATACATTTCCAGCAGCCAATGCCTTCCGCAATATACAGAATGTCCTCCTCCGTATCCCACACGCAGGCGCCGTTCGACATGTAATTCTCGTTGGTGGTCTCGTGCCAGCCGATATGGACCGCCTTGCGCCGGACCCGCGGCGTGAGAGGACCGAAGGTGGCGCCTCCGTCCAGCGAAAGTCGATAAGCGCTTGAAGCTATCATCGACACAATCCGCTTGCCATCGGGGGATATTGCGATGTGCTTTGCGTCAGGGACGCCGGGGACTGCAATCCAGCCCACCCGCTCGGTCCAGCGGCGCAGCGGCGCGCCGTCACCGCGGGAGGTTCCGCCGGTCCATAAATTACCGTCGCGCGCCACCATATGACCGATATCGGAAGGGCTCCCTTCAATAAGATCGAAATGGCCTTGAATGCCGGAAACCGACCGAAAGATGCCGTGGCCATAAGACCATACATAGACCAGCCGGGTTCGTTCGCCGGTACGACCGCTGTCGGGGTCAAAGGCGATCGCCATCCCGCGATCGGGGGCACTCGGCGCGGGAATTTGGGGATGCGCTGCCCAGCTGTCTCCGCCGTCAAAGCTGATATGCAGCCCACCACGAGCGCCCGTATCGGGATTCCCAATCCCTACAATTAGATGGTTGACCGGATCAACGGCGAGTCGCTCGTTGGTCGCTCTTGAGCCACTGTTGGCGCCATAGCCGTCGTAATAGGGCAGCGTGGTCCGCCGCCATGATTTGCCCCGGTCCAGGCTCACATAGACGAAGCCGCTCTGGCATAGATAAATACATTCGGTGCGGCTCGGCGCAACTGCGGCGTCGTAACAGCCTGCCCCCCGCGGATATTGATAGCGCATCAGTTCGGGATCGATGTTGATCCCCGCTTGAAGTAGCGGTTGCCAGCGATTCTCGGCGGTAAGCCAAATGAAACCTCCGGCGGTATCGGTGCGGCAAACCCGCGTTCTATCGGTGCCTTTTCCGGCTATACGCATTCCGGTCACATAACCGCCGCCACCGATAGCGACACGTTCGTACCGCCAAGTGCCGGTTTGGCTGCTTTCTGCTTCCACGCCTTTGCTCTTCCCTTCAACGCGCCAAGCCTTTTGCGGGGCCGCAAACGCGCTCGACATCTGTGCCGCGAAATGCAGCTGGAGCCGAATGCTGGCAAACGAACCGGCGAGGGGTAGCCTCGCGCAAGCGCTGCACCATTACAATACAATATAAGCATTTGTCATTTAGAGCGCCCCACAAGGCAGCTACCGCAGTTATGTATTCACTGCTATGCTGTGGCCCGGAATAAGAGGCTAGAGCAACCGCGGAAATCTGTGGGCTGGAGCCGGCGAGGGTTCGGGAGGGACTTGTGGAAACGATTTGGGACTGGATCACTGTCATTGCCTTTTCAGGGCTAGTGACCTTGCTGCTGCAGCGATCGGCCGAGGAAACGCCGCGCGACAAGCTTTGGCAATATGCGCCGCCCGCGGTCGGCTGTGCCATCGTCAATTATATTGGCAACGAAGGTTATCCGCTATTTGCCGCAATTCTGCTGGTCGGCGTGATCATCTACATCTTTACCGTGCTCAAGGTACCGAACCCTTTCCAGCAGTCCCGTTAAGCTTTGCCAAGAGGCCTTTCCCCATTCGGGACGGCGTGCCGCGAGTCCCGGAATTGCACTGTAAACGCTGTCGATTTCTCCGCCATTCTGCTATTTGCTTTGCTGGCGGTGATGCCGATAGGTCAACTCGGATCGGGCTTGAAGGGCCGGGTGCCAAGTGGTGAAGGGCGGGAAAATCTACAGCAGGCCTGATCATGACCTGTCGCTCGCGACACCGCCGAACCCGTCGAGCGAGGGCGGCCTCTTTGCGCCGGCGCGCGACAAGCGGACCTTTCTCTATATCTTCTCGCTGGCCCTCGACCTTCTGGCGCTGGTGCTCGGCTATGCTTGCGCGCTGCAAACCCGCGACGCGCAATGGCTCAGCGCCGGCGGTCATTCTATTCTCTTCATAGCCCTTCCGCTGTTCCTGATGTTCGAGATTGCGCGCGAAACTCAGGACGCCGAAACCTTGCAGAACCGGTTACTCGGTACCAAACGCGCGCTTGGCGCGCTTGGGGCGACGGCGTTCGTGATCGTCGGCATCAGCTTTCTTTTCAAGGTCGACGAAATCTCGCGCATCGGCTTTGCGATTACCTTCGGCACGACGGCGATATTTCTGATAGTGTCGAAAATCATTCTCGATCGCGTCGTGAAGCTCGTGATGGGCGACGTCGTGGTCGCCACGATCCTGTTGCTGGACGGCCTCGATGCCGTTCCCGAAGGGTCCGCCGTGGTTGTGGATGTCGGCGCCCAGGGCCTATGGCCCGATCTTGATCGCCCGGACATGATCGATGCCCTCTCCCGGCTGATTGCGCCTTTTGACCGCGTGGTGGTTGCCTCGCAATATGACCATCGCGCCGAATGGTCGACATTTCTCAAAGGGCACGATGTTGGCGGCGAGATTATGCTCGACCGGGACCTCCTGCATGGAGCGGTCGCGCTTGGCCGCTACGACCGGCGCGACACGATCGTTCTGTCGCGGGGGCCGCTCAATCTTATGAATCGTATCCAGAAGCGCGCGCTCGACCTCGTCACGGCTAGTGCAGCGCTGATTCTGCTCGGCCCTCTGCTCCTGCTTGTCGCCTTGGCGATAAAGCTAGACACGCCGGGACCGGTGTTCTTCCGGCAATTGCGCGTGGGCCAGGGCAACCGCCAGTTCAGCATTTACAAATTCAGGTCGATGCGAGTCGAAGCGAGCGACGCGATGGGCGACAAGTCCGCCTCGCGCGCTGACGATCGCGTAACGCGGGTCGGTCGCTTCATCCGCCGCACGAGCATCGACGAGCTCCCGCAGATATTCAATGTCCTCAAAGGCGAAATGAGTATGGTGGGACCGCGTCCGCACGCGCTTGGCTCGACGGCGGGCAATGAATTATTCTGGCATGCTTCACAGAAATATTGGCTACGCCACGCGCTCAAGCCAGGCATTACCGGTCTTGCCCAAATTCGCGGTTATCGCGGGGCTACCGAAAAAGCCGAGGATCTGGATCTGCGCGTGCGCTGCGACCTTGAGTATCTGTCCGATTGGTCCTTATGGAGCGATATCTTGATCCTTTTGAAGACCGTACGCGTGGTAATACATAAAAATGCGTACTGAGTGGGTTTTTGAACGGTCGGAGCTAGTTAGGTGAGGCGCGCATTCTCGCCGTCGCTTGTGAGCGACTCCGCGGCGCGCAATCGCGGCATCCTAGGTATTCTGGCATCTTTGCAAGACTTGATCTGGTGTATGCGCCTCGCTGCGGCATCGGATTTCGAACAGTTTTGGGGTTACCTACGGCGGAATCATAGCGTGTTGCATCCGCTAGCCCGAACGCCCTGCTGCCCCTCAACTACTACAAAACAAAATGTCTCTATCGATTTACGGTCTGCGGCTGCACCGATGGTTGTCGGAAGCCGCCGACGCCGCAGTTCGGGCGCGTTGCGTCCGGGTCTGCAATAGGCCGCGCGATGGAGAGTAGCCCCACCGATATCGGCACCGCCATACCACCGGCCTCGCGGCGCTGGTTGCATCAGATGGCGGGATGGACCCGCCATTTAGGTTCGGTCAGCTGGATTGCGGCAACCTACGCGATTCAACAGGTCCTGCGGCTGGCTTCAAGCATTCTGTTAGCCTGGCTTCTCGCGCCGGAGCTTCTCGGCACGATGCTGCTCATCAACGCACTACGCACCGGCGGGGAACTGCTTACGGACGTCGGCGTCGGACAGAGCATTGTCAACAACCGGCGCGGCGAGGAGTCCGATTTTTTCAATACCGCCTGGACGGTTCAGATCGTACGCGGCCTCCTGCTCTTCGCGGCCGCCCTCGCCCTCACCGCGCCCATCGCCCATGCCTATGGCAAGCCTGAACTTCTCTACCTTCTGCCTGCCGCTGCGCCAATCTTTCTGCTCACCGGCCTCACTTCGCCATCGCGCTTTCTCCTTCAAAAGCGACTTGAGGTCCGCAAACTGGCATCCTTCGACCTTGCGATGGCGGTCTTCGGTTCGGCGATCCAAATCGTTCTCGCCTATTTCATGCCGACGATCTGGGCGCTTTTAATCGCATTGCTGATCAGCGTGGCGGTACCTGCGCTCGCGAGCTTCTTCCTGGTCGACTGGCGCATGCATCGCCTCCGCTGGGAACGGACGGCGCTGCGCGACATTGTTCATTTCGGCAAGTGGGTCTTCCTGTCCTCGTTGATCTACTACCTCGCCATGAATTTCGATCGTCTCTATCTGCCAAGCGCGATACCGCTCGCGCTGCTCGGGATTTACGGTATCGCGCGGACATTCGCCGACGCGGCCGCGGAACTTTTCCAGCGCGTCGGCAGCTTCCTTGTGTTCCCGAAGATTTCGGCCACCAACCTGCGCGGGCATGATCTGCGCGAGGCAATCGGACCGATGCGCCTTGCGCTGCTTGGCTTCGTCGCGGTCGGGCTCGCGCTCGCTATCGCACTTGCCGATCGCTTCATCTACCTCGTCTACGACGCGCGCTATCACGATGCCGGCATTCTGCTCACCGTTCTGCTCGCTGGCAGCTGGTTTGCGATTCTTGCTGCCATGTCGGATGCCATCATGATGGGACTTGGAAAGCCATCGGGCGTGGCGTTCGGCAATGGAGCCAAGCTTGCCGTTGTGGCGATCGCCCTGCCCGTCCTTCTCCCACGCTATGGCCTCAATGCCGCGATGCTCGCTTTCGTTGCGGCGGAAGCCGTACGCTATTGCATCCTCGTCTGGCGGAAGCGAGCTGCAGGGATCAATTTCGTGCGGCAGGATATTGGGCTGACGCTGCTATTCATTGCCTTGATCTTCCTGTTCCGGGAGGCGAGCTATCTGGCAGGATTGACGGGCAGCATCGGCGATTGGCTGATCGAAGGGCAGAGGATGCATGGCTGACGGGCAGCAGAGCCGCATGGGAGTGGTGGCGATTGGCCGCAACGAAGGCGAACGGCTGCAGCGCTGCCTTCGCTCGATCCCGCCCGGCATTCCCATGGTATATGTCGACAGCGCATCGATCGACGAAAGTGTCGCCTTTGCTCGCTCGGTCGGTGCCGAGGTCGTCGAACTTGATATGCGCCTCCCCTTCTCGGCCGCGCGCGCGCGCAACGAGGGTGCAGCCCGACTTACCGCGCGGCATCCCGAGCTGGCCTTTGTCCAGTTCGTGGACGGCGATTGTGAGTTCGAGCCCGGCTGGATCGCCGAGGCGACCCGCTTTCTCGAAATCGAGCCTGAATTCGCCGCGGTTTGCGGTCGCCGGCGCGAGCGCTATCCCGAGGCGAGCTTCTACAACAGGTTGTGCGACGCCGAATGGAACACGCCGCCGGGGGAAGCCGCGGCGTGCGGAGGCGACGCCATGGTTCGTCTCAGCGCTTTTGCTTCGGCAGGCGGCTATGATGGCGCTGTCATTGCCGGCGAGGAACCCGAATTTTGTGCGCGGCTTCGCACGCGCGGCTGGCGGGTCTGGCGGCTTGATGCGCCGATGACGATACACGACGCCGACATGCACCATTTCCGCCAATGGTGGATGCGCGCGGTGCGCAGCGGCTATGGCTATGCGCAAGTCTGGTCGAAAACGCGGCGACTCGGTGCGCCGCTCTACGGGCGCGAGCTTGCGCGCGCGATCGGCTGGAGCATGGGACCGATCGGATTGGCATTGCTTTTGGCGCCACGCCTCGGACTGATTGGTCTGCTTGCTGCACCATTGTTGTGGGCGGCCCAATTTGTTCGGCTCGCACGGCGAGACGGCGGCATGCAAGCCGTGCATCTGCTCGCCGGAAAATTCGCCGAGACCTGGGGAGCGCTGCGTTATAGCGCGGCGCGCGCGGCGAGGCGCCGGCAAGGAGCGATCTACTACAAATGAAGATCGCCTATCTCGTTAGCGACTATAGCGCCCCATCGCACACATTCGTGCGCCGCGAAGTGGCTGCCCTGCGCCTGCGCGGGGTTGAAATCGCAGCGTTCAGTGTGCAGCCGGTCGCGCGCGAAGGCGAAGCCGAGAGTCTGCTCGGGCGCCCGCTTTTGGCCTATTTCGCGGCAATTTGCGTTATTCTCGCCACCAGACCTGGACGCTTTGTGTCGACCTGGCGGCTGGCGCTCCGCCACCGCGTCGGGGGCCTACGCGCGCTGCTTTGGTCGCAATTTCACTTCGTCGAAGCGCTGCTGCTTGCGCGCCGGCTGCGCGCAGAGCGTGTCGGTCATCTTCATAATCATTTCGCCAACAGCGGCGCCACCGTGGGCATGCTGGCCGCGCATTGCGCGAACGTGCCGTGGAGCCTGACGCTGCACGGCATTTCTGAGACCGACCCACCGGCAGGCGCGCTGCTCGCCGGCAAGATCGAGCGGGCGCGCTTCGTCGCCTGCGCGTCCTATTTCATGCAGGCCCAGGCGATGCGGCTCGTGGAACCGGCTCAGTGGACCAAGATGCACATCATCCGCTGCGGCATCGATCTGGCGGCACTTCCCAAGGCACAAAAAGCTCGTTCGGTGCGCGCGTCGACACCGCCGCGCCTTGTGTCGGTGGGACGGCTGTCGCCCGAGAAGGGTTATGCGGGCCTTCTATCAGCGCTTGCGGCGCTGGTTGTCGAGGGCCGCGATTTTTCGCTGACCATTGTGGGCGGCGGGCCGGCGGCAGATGCTGTCCGGGAACAGGCCGCGACACTCGGGCTCGCTGAGAAAATCGAATTTACCGGACCGCTTCCCGAACGCTCGACGCTCGCGCGCATGGCCGAAGCCGACATCTTCGTCCTGCCGAGCCTGATGGAAGGTCTTCCGGTCGTTCTCATCGAAGCGCTCGCGCTGCAACTTCCCGTCGTAGCGAGCCGCGTTGCGGGTATTCCCGAACTGGTCGAGGACGATGTCACGGGCCGGTTGTTCACCGCGTCGGACTGGGACGACCTCAAGCGCGCGCTCGGCGCGCTGATTGATGACCGCAGGGCGTGGATTCGGTTAGGCGAGGCCGGGCGCCGGCGCGTGGCCGACGACTATCAGGCGCATAGCGCGGCCGCGCGCATGTCACGTCTGTTGACCGGCCTCGGCTGAGACGCCCCCCCGTTTTTGACCGGCGCCGCAGACCGCCCGTTCCGGGCGGCCTGCCGCCCTACCAGTGGCTCGCCGCGCCGCGCCGCTTGATGAGGCGATTGGCGGCGATGCAGGGGCCGAGGTTCAAAAATGTTGCGGCGAGCGAGAATGGCGCCCGCGCCAATGCCTTGCGCCAGCCGACGCCCTTGAGATTGTGCAGTCGCCAGCTGAGCATCCGCGGGGGCAATGCCCACCATTTGCCCGCAACCTCGCGCGCGATGATCCGGTCGATCCAGTCGGGTTCATCCTCGTTCCAGGACCGGATGCGCTCGCCGACATGATCGCGGTGTTCGCCGGCCCACAGATGTTCGAATATCCATCCGTTGATCGTGGTGCCGAGCGTCATGCGCCGCTCGTGCGCGAAGAAGCCCGCGATACTATGGGCTTCAAAATAATGCGTCGGATGCGGCATGCGCGCGATCGTCTCGAACCGCGGGGGATGGGTAAAGCCGCCGGTGTGGATCATGGCGCTGAGCGCGCCATCCTCTCCCGGAGTCGGGACCGGGAGCCAAACCTTGCGCAATTCCGACATGCGCGCCGCGTAGAGCGAGCCATTGATCGCGTGCGACGCCGGCGTCTGGCTTGAAATGCGTAGCGAGAAGCGATCAATGAGCGTCTTGTGCGCCTTGCGGGCGATATTCTTTAGCGGAAATCCCGAAACGGCAAGCAGCACCGGATCGCCCGCGAGCCGATCGACGAGTTCCGCCAGCACATGCTCGCCCGCCAGTTCGATATCGGCATCGAGAAAGATCGCAATGTCGAGATCGCCATCGAGCAGTTCATGAACCGCGAGATTCCAGCTGCGGGCCTTGCCGCCGATCGGTGTGTCATCGACACTCCAGATCGGTCCACCGTCGTCGAATGCGTGCGCGAGCGCTGCTGAGGCCTTGGCCGCGGTCGCGTCACTCGACCCGTTGCTGACAACGAGGATGCGGGATACGCCGTTGCCGGCCACCAGCGACTGTCCTGCCAGCTGATCGATCAAACCGCCGATCGTGTTGGCCTCGTTGCGCGCAATGATGCAGATCGCGACGCGCTTGCCCTTACGCTCAGCGAGCGCCGGCTCTGCTTCCGCTTGGCGGGTCACGACGGATCGTAATATTTCCCGTAATC
Organism: Sphingopyxis sp. GC21; assembly: GCF_025727575.1. Lineage (NCBI taxonomy): Bacteria > Pseudomonadati > Pseudomonadota > Alphaproteobacteria > Sphingomonadales > Sphingopyxidaceae > Sphingopyxis > Sphingopyxis sp. GC21. Next base: position 1,584,415 of record NZ_CP095845.1, read on the forward strand.
GGGCCCGCCATAGCCATAACCATAGCTGTCAGCGAAGCCGCCGCTGTAACGATTGAGAATCGTCCCGACGCACGGCGTCGGGTGAAGAACGGCCAGCACGTCTTCGACATGCTTCCTGGTGGTTTTGCCGCTGTCGACGACGAGCACATAGCCGTCGAGCAATTCAAGGCTGATCATCGCATCGTCGCTGGCGAAGGCTGGCGGTAAATCGAAGAGGATGGTCGCTGCATCGCTGCGGTTGCGGAAAATGTCGATCATCTGCGCAAAGCGTTCGCCGGCGAGAAGCTCGGCGGTGTTACGCTTGCGGCGAACGGCGGGAAATATCCCGAGTTCGCTGCCTTCGACATGCCGACCGAGCGCTGCAAGATCATCGGCTTCGCCTTCGAGGAAGCTCTCGATCCCCCGATCGAGAGTCAGGCCGATCTCTTCGGCGACCGATGCGCGGCGAATATCGAGATCCACCAGGAAAACGGGTTGCTCGGCCACGCGCGCGAGCGACGAGGCCAGATTGAGCGAAAGATAGGATTTGCCTGCCGCAGGTGTTGCAGAGGTCAAGCCGACAAGCCGAAACCCGCTTTCCTTGAGCTTCTTGCTCAGGCTCGAACGGAGGAGATTGAAGGGACGCGCGCGAATGTCGCGGCTGTCGAAGCCAACGAGCTTGTGCGAGTTGAGCTCGGCGCGCTCGGGAGTGAAAAGCGGAAGGTCCGCGAGCCGGAGCAGGTCGCGGACGCCGGGAGAGGAAAAATCGCGGTCGGCCATGGTCGAACCTTTATTGGTATCAGGAGCGGCGAAGCGGAACGAAACGCTGCCAACCGCGCTTGGGAACGCGCGTTGACTCGATCACGGGGATGATACCGATCGGCGAGGCACCGAGGATCGCCTTGAGCGCCCCAGGATCCCGGATCGGGCGCAGGAAGAGCTCCACCGCAAAGGCGAGTACAAAACCGAGCCCGAGGCCGCCACCGATGCCGAGGGCAGCGAGTAGGATGCGGTTAGGCCAGCTGGGGCTGTCGGGAATGACCGGCGGCTCGACGACCGACAGGCGCTCGGCCATTTGCTCGTCCTCGGCGCGCACGCCCGCGCGCGCGGTCATCAGCTGCTTTTGCACCTGCTCATATTGCGTGTTGAGCGCCGTCAGACGTTGCTGGAGTTCGCCGAGCTGCTGCTGGACGAGCGGCGCCCGCGCCTGCGCGGCGAGCCGCGAGCTGACCTCGGCATTTTCCTGCGCCTTCGCGGCGCGAAGGGCCGCGATCTGCTTGTTGTTGAAGGCAATCTGGTCATCGATCGTGTCGAGCGGCAGCTTTTGCGTATTGTCTTTGGCGAGCCGCCGCGCCTCGGCGAGCGCCTGCTTGGCGATCACCACGTCGGGGTGGGTTTCGGAATAAAGCGCCCGCGCGGCAGCAAGCCGTTGCTCGGCTGCCGCAACCGTGGGATCGCGTTCGTCGCTCGTCTGCGCGACATTACGCTGCATGAGGAGGGTTTGATTGTCGCGCTGGAGCGCGGCAATCTGTACGTCGTAGCTGCCTGCCCCGGAACCGATGACCATGCCGCCGGAGGCCAGCACATTGCCGTTGCGGGCGTTGACGCCAGCGATCTGCGATTGAAGGTCGCCGATCTGCGATTCAAGGCCCGCGGCCTGATCCGACAGAAACTGCACGGTATTGGTCGCCTGCTCGGTATTGCCGCGCGCGTCGAGCTGCAGAACGCGATCCATCAGCGCTTGCGCTACAGCCTGTGCCTGCGCGGGTTGCGAATAATCGAAGGCGAGCTCAAAAGCGATGCTCCGCTGATCTGAACGATTTGACTGCGAGCCTGCGTCGGTAGGTGTCAAACTTATAGAATCACGCATCTTCTCGAGAATTTTCGAGAGTGGCTTGCTCTTGCGGTCGCTCGCATAAAGACCGTTGCGTTCGATCAGTTCGATAAGATCGGGACGCGAAGTAATCTGCTGCTGGATCGCCGCGATCCGGCGGTCGATAGCATCGCCGCCGTCGAGGCCGATAACCTCCTGCGGAAGCTGCGGCGATTCGACGAGCATGATGGCATTGGCCCGGTAGGTCGGCGGAATCAGCAGGATACCCGCCAGCGCAGCGAGCGCGCCCACGATCGTCGGGACGATGATCCACCAGCGGCGTTGCCACAAGATTGCAGGCAATTGACCGATGAAATCGGAGCCGCCTTCACCTTGTTCGCCGACCATATCATCAAACTGATCCATCACCGAAGCTTCCCGAAGCGCACCGTTACACCGACCATCAGCGAATAATTGGCATCGCGTCGGCCTTGCGTATTGCTATAGATCTTGGTGAAGGCAGGTGTCACGTTCAGACTGACGCGGTCGCTGAGCTTGCGGCTGTAAGTGGCGCTGGCTCCGACTATGTCAGTGATTCGCGTCTGCAACGGAAAGCCCGCCTCCCCGCTTTGATCGGTGCGGCCATAGCGCCCCGAAAAAGCGAGACGGTCCTTCTCGGACAGTTGCGCATCATAGTTGACGGCGATCGCGGTGACATTTGAGACGCCACCGAGTGCGGTAGGCTGCGCCGAGCGATTTGCTGAAACACATAAGGTGCGGTTGCGCCCCTCATCACACAGACCGACATCGCCCGAAAAGCTGGTACGACCGCTCCGCACTCCCGTGACCAGGTCGGTCCGGACGTAGGAAAAGCCCGCACCCGCTACGAGGCTCAAACGCGAGTTTAGCTTTTGGCGCAATCCAAGCTGTGGGCTGATGATGGTGCTGTCCCCGACCCGTCGGCCGAGATAATTGACGCGTCCGACCGAAACGCTGGCGGTCAGCGCAGTGCGTTCAGTCAACTGGCGCTGATATCCGATGTGCCCAGAGAGGTTTTGATAGTCAAAGCCGACGTTGCGGTCGACGAAGGCCGCGTCGAGCGAGACGCCCGCATCAACCGAACTTCGCTCGTCGATGGCATGGCTAAGACCGATCGATGCTCCGGCATTCTGCCGGCGTGTGCGAACGGCCGCAATCGACGTATCGACCGGCGGAATGCTGGGGTCGGGAATGCTACCCGGATCAAGCGGTGCCTCGATCGGAAAGAAGAAGCCGTCCTGCACCACCGAGCGCGAGGTCTGATAAAATCCCGCCATACTGAGCGTCGTGCGCTCATCGAGCTTTTGATTGCTCGCCACGCCGGCGCGACCCGAAAAATCATTGCCGTAGCGCTGGCTATATTGGGCAAGGCGCAGCGTGCCGTCGAGGCTGGTCCGGCCCGATTCATTTTCCCAGACAATCATCGGACGCACTTCAAGCGTCGCGGCCGCGGCGGTCTTGCTATCGACGTAAAGAAATGGATTGGTCGACACCGATGCACCCGCCGACACATCGACGGTCACCTGCGGCTCCTGCGCCTGCGCGGTGCCGCAAAGGCCGCATGCCAACATCATTATCGATGAAGCAATTTTCCGCATCATGCCCCTCCTGCCCCACCTGCGCCTCACGGGACGATGACCGTGTCGCCGGTTTCGATGCGCAGAATATTGGCGCGCGCGATATCGCTGCTGTCGCCGCCCATCTTGAACAGGGGCGCCAGACGAACGCGCATCGTGCGCAGCTCGTCACCGGACTTGCGAATGATGAGCACATTGTCGAGATTGGCGAATTCGCTCGGTCCGCCCGCCATGCTGAGCGCTTCGAGCACATTGACGTAGCGCCCCGGCGTGAAGGTGCCCGGCGAACGGACACGTCCCATCACCGAAAACTGCATCCCCGAAGGCTGCACCACCGACACCGTCACCTGCGGAACCTGGCCGCGATACTGATCGCGCAGGCCGTTGGTGATCATCGCTTCGACTTCGGACGGCAAATAGCCCTGGGCCACGACCTTGCCGACAAGCGGGAAGGCGATCGTTCCGTCGGGAAGCACCTTCACCTTGCGCTGCAGTCGCTCCTCGCCCCACACGTAGATCTCAAGCTCGTCGCCCGCATTGATGCGGTAGGCACCCGCACGCGGCGTCGGCGCAGCGGTGGCGGCGGCGGTAGGGACCGGAGCGGCCTCGGCCGGCGCGGAAGACTGAAGGGGCTGCGGCGCGGGGTCCGCCTGCACGGCGGCCGCGGGTGCCATCAATAGCAGGGAGATCCCGATCGAAAGCAAAAATCTGCGCATGGGGATAAAACCTTTACGGCGCCGACTCTATCGTTGCCCGGCGTCAGCCAGCCCGATCAGTCGACAGAAGAAGTTGCAACAGTATAAGGATGCCTATGATCCCTGACTATCACGTTAACCCTGAAAGACAAAAGCAGCTGTGTCGCGGCGGCACAAAAACGCGCGCTGGCTTGACGTTTGTCGCTGCCCTCATGGCGAGCCTTCTGATGTCGGGATGCGGCCGTTCGGACGCCGCAGCGGCGCGCGATGCGATGCGCGCCCAGGAATTGCTGGGCGAGCGCCGTTTCGCCGAAGCCCGCATGGCGATCAAGGAAGCGATTGCAGAGCGCGACGACGAACCGCAATATCATATACTTAGGGGGCGTATCGAATATGCCGTCAAGGCTATTCCGCAAGCCTTCGACGCGTATAGCAACGCCATTGCGCTCGACCCGAGCAATATGGAAGCACTGCAGGCGGTTTCGCAACTGGGTCTCCAGACCGGCAATCTGCGGGAATCGCTCGCGGCCACCGAAGCGATACTCTCACTCGAACCCGACGATCCGAACGCGCTGCTCGTCCGCGGCCTCCACGCGATCGTGCGCAACCGTTTCGACGATGCGGTCGGCTATGCAGACAAGATACTGGCGCGCGACTCAGCAAATGAGGGCGGTGCGATTCTCAAGGCGCGCGCCCTGTTTCGCAAAGGGGAAGGCAAGGAGGCGCTCGCGGTCCTCGATCTTTTCAGTGCCAAGAAGACTGATACCAGCGGTATCGCGATGACCCGGCTCGAAATCTACCGCGCCCTCCATGATTCCAACGGCATGCAGGCCGAGTTTGCGAAGCTTCGGAACCTTGCGCCCGCCAATGATGCGTTGCGGATCGACGAAGCCAATTTTGCTTACAAGCAAGGCCGCACCAAGGATGCGGACGCGCTCCTCGCGGCGCTGTTGGCCAAGAGCGAACTTGCACGGAACGATATCCCGCAAATCCTTGTCCTCTGGCGGGAATATCACCCCGAGGCTCCGAGTGATGCCGCTGTCGGCTCCATTGCCGCGTCCGGCACGCCGGCAGCACGGATCGCAGTGGCAGCCTATCTTGTCGAAGCAAAACGCCTCGCCGCGGCAGATCGCCTGATCGCCACCCTGTCAGGCACCGATCGGGCGACATTGGAAGCGGCCGCCCTCCTTCGGCGCGGCGATCGGGCCGGGGCGCTGGCACGCGCGAACGCAATCCTTGAAGAGGATTCGACCAATTGCCGCGCGCTTGTCGTGCGGGCGAGCGCGCGTCTCGACATGCGGCAACTTGATGGAGCGCTACGCTCGGCGCAGGAGGCGGCCAGCCAGTGTCCCGAGAGGATCGACGCATGGCGTCTGGCCGCTATCAGCTATTCCGAACGCGGCGATCCTGAGAATGCCAATCGCATGTGGCGTCAGGGCATGGATGCAAATCGTCAGAGCTCGGTGCTCGCAGCGCAGTTCATGGGCTGGCTCGAAGCGAATGGAAAGCAGCGCGAGTCGATCGCGGTGGCCCGGCGACTGACCCATGATGCACCCGCGCTGATGAGTGGCTGGCGCCTCTATGCGGCGGCCTGCGGTCGCGCGGGAGATGATTGCAGGGCGGCAGCGCAGCGCGGGCTTGAGCGTGCGCGTGAGCTTTACGGAATCGATCTTGTGCCCGGTGAGGCGCCGCCGAACGGGCTCTTTGGCCGGATCGTCACGCGATGAGAGAAAAACTCTTTACAAAACAGGAGTTTTTGGGACTTTCCTTCGATCCCATCGATATCGATTGCGCGCGGCGGGCGGTGGTAAGCCGCGCTGGCGGCGAGAGCTTTCACTATGTCGTCACGCCGAATGTCGATCATATCGTGGGACTTGACCGATCGCCAAATCCCCAGCTGCTCGCTGCCTATGAGGGCGCCGCGCTCTGCCTTTGTGACAGCCGCATCCTGGCGCGCCTCGCCGCGCTCGCGGATATTCGCTTGCCGGTCGTTCCGGGAAGCGATCTGACGCGCGATCTGCTCGGCTACGCGCTCCCGCGCGGCCGTATCGCGGTGATTGGCGGCGATCCGCTTATGCATGCGGCCCTTGAGCAAATTTACCCGCGTTTCGAGTGGCTGTTTCATGCGCCGCCGATGGGCTTGCGGCGCAACGCCGACGCGCGGACCGCGGTCGGCGACTTCGTTGTGGCCAGCGAAGCTGATGTCACCCTTTTTGCCGTTGGCGCTCCCCAGAGCGAATTGCTGTGCGCGGAGATCGCGGCGCGTGGCGGAGCCCGCGGGGTAGCGCTGTGCATCGGAGCCTCGCTCGAATTCCTGACCGGCGCGAAGCGCCGGGCGCCGAACTGGATGCAGCGGGCGAGCCTTGAGTGGTTATTCCGTCTGCTCAGCGAACCGCGCCGTCTTTGGCGACGCTATCTTGTCGAGGGACCCAGAATAATCGCCATCTGGCAACGTTGGCGAACCGCGCGGGCTAGTCGCGACCTGTCCGGTTCCACCCCGTCTGCCGGCGGGTGAAGAAGGCAAGATAGACGGGCAGCTTCCAGAGCAGATAGAGCGGGGCACGCAGAAGATCGCGCGCCGGAAGCAGCGCCCGCGCCTCGCGCCACCAGGCGGCGAGCAGGACGAGCGCAACAAGCGCGAGGAGCACAAGCAGCAACATGGCGGGCCGACTGTCAGCGCCCGACAGCGCCAGACCGGTAACAAGCGCCAGGTCGAGCGCGGCGGCGAGCAGCAGCAGGGCGAGCGGCGGCACGAGCAGATGAGCACCAAGGGCGGCCAAATGCCGCGAGCGGCGGCGCCTCGCTGCGCCCAGCAGCGGCCCCGCCTGCCTTCGCGCAGTGTCGAGAAACCCATGTTCCCACCTGCTGCGCTGTCCACGGCTACTCGCAAGGCTGGCTGCGGGACTGGTCACGCGCGCGCCGTCGTCGAAGCCAACCTTGATCCCCTCGCGCGCAAGGCGAAGCCCGAGCTCGAGATCCTCGACCGCATTGGCGCTCGCGAGTGGAAGTCGCGCGAAGAGCAGCCAGGGAAAGGCCATGCCGGTTCCGAACAAGAGCGCCCCGCCGCCAATCCGCAGCAGCCCGCGCGCCCGGACGACATTCTTCACCAGCATCGCGAAATTGGAGATGGAGACGAGCGGCGACACACCGGGAGGGGACGCCAGCAAATTGCTGGCCTGAACCGGCGCGCCCGAGATCAGCGCTGCGGCCGCGAGCCGTTCGGCGCTTCCCGCATCCATGCGGCAGTCGGCGTCGACGACAATCACGGCGTCTGGTGGGGCGCCGGCAAGATGATCGCGTCCGAAGGCAAGTGCAAATCCCTTGCCCCGTCGCTCGCGATCGTTGCGCTCGATGGCCTCGGCGCCCGCTGCGCGCGCACGTTCGGCGGTGTTATCGGAACAATTATCGGCCACGACGAGGATGTGCGCGGTTGGTGAGGCTGCCGCCAGCCCGCGCACCGTCTCCGCAATCGAAGCGGCCTCATCATGCGCTGGTATGAGCAGCACCATATGCGCTGGCGGAGTGTCAGGATCGCGCGGCGCGAGGCGCGCCAGGCCGGCGGTCAGTTCGACCAGAAGATAGGCGAGGAGAAGAAGAAAGGGGGTCGCCAGGACCCAGGCGAGAAGATCGATCACCGCGCCATCGCTCCGGACGAAAGAGTTGGAGCGCGCGCTGTTTCAAAGTGCAACGCTGGTGCGCTGCGGAGCGCCGCGAGCTTGCAACATTCCTCAGTGCCGATAGAGAATGGAAAGCAGAGGGGAAATTCGCTATGGCGCGTGACTATTTTCTGGCCCGCAGGGTCCTGGTTACCGGAGGCGCCGGCTTTGTCGGTTCGCATCTGATCGACAGGCTTATCGAGCGCGGCGACGAAGTATTGTGCGTCGACAATCTCTTCACCGGTGCCAAGGCAAATATCGCTCATCTGCTTTCGCATCCGCGCTTCGAATTCATGCGCCACGATGTGTGCCATCCCCTTTTCGTCGAGGTCGATGCGATCTTCAACCTCGCCTGCCCCGCATCGCCCATCCATTATCAGCACGATCCGGTGCAGACCACCAAAGTCTCGGTGATCGGCTCGATCAACATGCTTGGCCTTGCAAAGCGCATCAAGGTACCGATCCTGCAGGCGTCGACGAGCGAAGTTTATGGCGACCCCACTCAGCATCCGCAAACCGAAAGCTATTGGGGCAACGTCAATCCCATCGGACTGCGCAGCTGTTACGACGAAGGCAAGCGCTGTGCGGAGACGTTGTTTTTCGACTATCACCGTCAGCATGGCATCGACGTGAAGGTCGCGCGCATTTTCAACACCTACGGTCCGCGCATGCATCCCGCCGATGGCCGTGTCGTCTCCAATTTTGTCATGCAGGCCCTGCGCGGCGAGGATATCACCATCTATGGCGACGGTTCGCAGACCCGCAGCTTCTGCTATGTCGATGATCTGGTCGAAGCGCTGCTGCGCCTGATGGAAACACCCACCGGCTTCACCGGCCCCGTTAATCTCGGCAATCCGGTGGAGTTCACGATCCGCGAACTGGCCGAGCTTGTTATCGAACTCACCGGCGCGCGTTCGAAGCTGGTCCAGCTCCCCCTGCCCTCCGACGATCCGACGCAGCGCAAGCCCGATATCAGTCTCGCGCGCCGCGAGCTCGACTGGGAACCGGCAATTCGGCTGCGCGAAGGGCTCGAGCAGACGATCGCTTATTTCCGCCGCCTCGCGAACTGATCAGCGCTGCGCCAGCAGCGCTGAAATGAATTCGCGATACTGCGCGGCGATCGTCGGCCAGCCAAAACGCTCGATCCCGCTTGCGACGCCTTCGGTCCGGCGACCCTGCGCGAGCGCCCGGCGGATTGTCTCGACCAGCGCTTCACTTTGCTCGGTGTTGCACAGATATGCGCTGTTCTCACCCAGGATCCACCGCAGCCTTTCGCTGTCATGGCCGACAACCGGGAGGCCGCTCGCCCAGGCTTCGAGGAAAACATTCCCGAAGGATTCAAGCAGCGAGAGGTGCAGAAAGATGTCGGCCGATCGGTAAAGGGCCGGCATTTCGGTCGCCGGCAGGCTCACCCGCTGATAGCGACCGGGCAATATCTCGGCAGCGAGCGCGGCGGCTTCGTCGCGGAGCGGACCATCCCCCGCCACGACGAGATGCGCATCTTCGAGTTGCGCAACGGCGCGAATGCCGTCGAGCACGCGTTTTGTCGCGATATGCGCGCTGACCATGAGCACGATTGGTCGGTCCGGCGGGAGTCCGAGACGTGCGCGCTCCCCTTCGCCGGTATGGAAACGCTCGAGATCGACGCCGTTTGGAATGAGCGCCGAGGGCCATTTGGAGCGGTTGCGTTCAAGATAGTCCGGGTTGGTGCAAACCAGGCCATCACAACGAAAGCTGCGATATTCGGAATTGGTGGCATAGGCTGGCCAGTCACCGTTCTGGGTCACGAACAGGCGCAGCGGCCGCTTGCTCGCGGGCCTTCCGAGCGCCCAATGGGTGAAGGGAAAGGAGCAGGTTATCACCGCGTCGAAGTCGCCGGGCCGATAAGCCGCGAGCAGACCGGGAACGAAGCTCGCATCTTCCCATGCGGTTTCGCTACGAAGCGGCGGAAAGAAGGGAAAGGCTTCGAAGCGCTCACGGCGCACGGCACTGACGCGGCGATACGTGTAAGGCAGGCCTTCACGTGGTTCGCCTGAACCCATTACGGTAACTGCGTCGCCGCCGCGCGCGAGTTCCGTCGCCACCGACAGCAAGGCAACCTCTGCGCCGCGGTCGAAACGATGAAATCCCGGCAAGGCAAACAGCAGCTTCATGAATTTCCTTGGTCAGCTTGGGTGCGCACGGCGTGCGCAATACAGTGGAAGGGCGGCGCTACCAGCGGCGCCACCCTTCCGCCCACTGTCATAGCGAAAAACTTGTTGCGAAGCGGTGAAGACCCTGCGGTGGATGATACGAAGAGAAATGCTCAGGTCCGCACGGCGAGATAATCATTGTACCTGCAGTCGCCGCTCGAAACCATCGGAACGCGCCGCGTACGCAGCAGGCGCTTGTCGATTCCGAAGACGGTGTAGCGATGGCGGTTCAGCAGCGTACCTATCGCTTCGGCTGCCCCTGCCCCCTGATCCTCGAAGAGAATTGCGCGCGGCGCCAGTCGTGCAAGCTGGGCATCTATGGCATGAAAAACGGTCTCCTCATGGCCTTCGACATCGATCTTGATGAGGTCGAGCCGCGGCAGGCCGGTGAGCAATTCTACGGCATAGATCGCGGGCATAGGGGCCATGAAGCTAGCATAGCAAAACCGGCGCCGAGGGCAATGTGCGCGCCATACGTGTCAAAAGGACACAGGCTGGGCTTGGCAGCAGTGGACCTCGTGCGCAGGCTATCCTACGCCTTGGCGGGCAGTTCGCGGATTCGCGAACGAAATCATAGGGGCATCGACTGGTGCGACGTCTGCCGAGGATCGGATTATGGGCCGCGCTGGTGCTCCTCTACGCGTGGCCGGCCCTGCTCAACGGCGGCCCCTTTTTCTTTCCCGATACCAGCCATTACGTCCGGGCCGCGGATGCGGCGGTGGTGTCGCTGACAGGGCATCGTTCGATCTGGTCGGATCGGCTCCTCGACACGCCTTTAGCCCCGGCGGCAAACGCCTCTCGGCCAGACGCGGCGTCGTCCCGTGGCGCTGAAATTGCGCCAAGCAGCACAACCGCCACCGATCCTCATATCCGCCCGGCGCGGACGGTCCTGACCGGGCGATCAATCTATTATGGCGCATTTCTCTACGCGGGGCTTGAGGGGTTCGGGCGGTTCGGGCCCGTGTTTTTGCAGTCCGCGATCGCGCTCGGGACGGTGGCGCTGTTCCTGCTGGGGGCGACAGCATCGCTCGCGCCTGGGCACCGGCAACGCTGGATTTGGGGCGGGCTGCTCGCGGTGGGGCTTCTCAGCCCGCTGCCCTTCTTCGTATCGCGCCTCATGCCGGGCGCTTTCACGGGACCGCTCATCCTTGCCTTTGTGTCATTGATCCTGTTCGGCGCGCACTATGGCCGTCTCGCGCGCGCCTTTCTGTTCATGGTAGCAGCCGCGGCGATCACCTTTCATATTTCGCACATCCTGCTCATCCTTTCGGTTGGCGGTGGGGCCTTGCTTCTCAACCTTGGACAGCGGCAGGACTGGACGCTCAGGCTTCTCCTGCCTACGAGCCTCATTCTCATCGCCATCGCGGCGCAAATGCTCTTCTCGGCAGCGGTAACGCGCACACTCGGCGCTCCGCCGACCGCCCCGCCCTTCCTTTCCGCGCGGCTGATCGCCGATGGTCCCGGCTATCGCTACCTCGAGACCCACTGCAATCCGCCGAAGTTTCTTCTGTGCGGCTACCGCGATCGGATGCCGCAACCTAGTGACATCATGCTGTGGAGCAAAGATCCGCGCGAGGGGATATTCAGCACGCTCGGCGAGGATTCGAAGCGCCAGCTCGGTGGCGAAGATGTCCGCTTTTACCTTGCTGTCCTTCGCGAATATCCAGGGGAAGTGATCGGGTCAATCATTCGGTCAAGCGGCGAGCAGGCACTGGCGTTCGATCTTGATCACTTCAACTATGTCGCCGAACACCGCGAAGGGGCGCGGAGTCATCTCCCCCCCGAGATATTTGCCTGGGTCGAACGCTCGGCGGCGTACCGCGGTACCGTTCCGGTCGCGCCTACGATCATCGTGACGATCGCGGTGACACTGCTCTCCCTCATTCTGCTTGCGGTCGGCTTTGCCTCCCGGACCGGCCGCGCGGCATGGCGGTCTCCGGGCGCGGCCGCGGCACTTTTGATCCTGCTCGCGCTCGCTGCCAATGTCGTCATATGCGGCGGCATGTCGACCCCACATGCCCGCTATCTGATGCGCATTGTCTGGCTGCTGCCGCTTGCCGTCATCGCTTTTGCGGCCGCAATGCCGAGGCGGCGCGGCGATCATCAGCACGTGCCGGTATCGGACGCGCCGCCAGCATTGGAGAGGACCGCATGAAGCTGATCATCCAGATCCCATGCTATAATGAGGCCGATACGCTTCCGGCCACTATCGCCGATCTGCCGAAACAGATCGATGGCATCGATATGATCGAATATCTCGTCATCGACGATGGATCAGCCGACGGCACCGACGCGGTGGCGCGCGCGTGCGGGGTTCACCATATCCTGCGCAATCGCCGCAATATGGGCCTTGCCAGAAGCTTTCGGCGCGGCCTCGATTACGCGCTCGGCGCTGGTGCCGACATTATCGTCAACACCGACGGGGACAATCAATATTACGGCGCTGACATTGCGCGCCTCGTGGAACCGATCGTGGCAGGACGCGCAGACGTGGTCATCGGCGATCGCCAGACCCAGACGATCGCCCATTTCAGTCCCGCCAAGCGCATGCTTCAACGCTTTGGAAGCTGGGCGGTACGTCATTTCTCGGGGGTAGATGTACCCGACGCCGTAAGCGGTTTTCGGGCAATCTCGCGCGCAGCTGCCTTTCAGGTGAATATCGTCTCATCGTTCAGCTACACGATCGAGATGCTGATCCAGGTCGGTCAGAAGGCGATGGCCTATGAAGCAGTCCCCGTGCGCACCAACGCCAAGACCCGCGATTCAAGGCTCTTCAGATCGGTGTTTCGCTTCATGGAGCGCTCGGGAACGACCGCGCTGCGCATGTACGCCATGTATCAGCCGCTGCGCACTTTCGCACTCATCGGCGCGGTTATCGCGTTCATCGGCGTGCTGCCGATGCTGCGTTTCCTCTATTATTATTTCTTCGTCAGCGGTGAAGGCAAGATCCAGTCGCTGGTGATCGGTTCGGCGCTGCTCACGGTGGGCGCGCTGACCTTTCTCCTCGGACTGATGGCCGATCTCATCGGTCGCAACCGCCAACTCACCGAGATGACCCTTGAGCGGGTCAAACGCATCGAACAGATCGCCCTCGCCCGCGGCACTCTTTTACCTGCCGCCGCCGAAGAGCCGGCGATAGGCGAAGAATTTGACCAGGGTGGAAACCGCCAGCACGAGCAGCAGCGCGGCGGCGTAAGAGAGGATCGCGGCTGATCGTAGCGCGGAGAATGCGAAAAACTCGGCAATCCGGAACAGCGCATTGACCAGGGCGTAGCGCCACAGATCGCGTCCAATACTTGCTTTGCTCGCAAACACCAGTCGGCGCAGCGTCAGAAAATTGAAGGCATAAGCAATGGCGAAGGACAGGCCGACCGCGGTTCGTTCGCCCAGCCCTGCCCACTCATGCAGCAGGATCGGCAATAGGAACGAAAGCGACGCACTTGCAAGTGTCGCCACCGCGAAGCGCGACAAGGCGGTCATCAACGGCACTCTGGCACCCAGTTCGGCGGCGCGTGCGCGAAGGGAGACGGCCGCGCGTCCCATCACCGCATTCCCCAAATGAAGCGCAGCGCCTGCATGGACGGCGTCTAGCGCGCGCGGCATGCGATGCGCAAGCGCACTTCGCGCGCGACTCGGCAAGCGCCGGGCTGGTAACGGCAGTGGTTAACCATATGCAAGTTTTGCCTAATTTATGTAAAATCCCGCAATTCTGACCTCCGCCTTCCCGTCGCGGCCCATAAAGCCCAGTTTCCTAGGCCTTTTGAGATGCCATAATGATACTGCGCGAACGGCAGAATCCATGTTTCGCGACCGAACAAATTACTATAATTAGGTCAAATGGCAGGGGTCATAACATTTCTTGCGTCCAAAAGACGGATTGCCGCGGGTGCAGCAGCACTCGCCGTTCTTGCAACGACGTCGGTCACCGTGCCGCTGTTCAGCGGCGATGGCGGCCTTCTCCTGGCGCAAGCATCGGACGCGCTGCAGCGCTTCGTCGACCGCTCGCCCGGCGAGCGCGGCGAAACCGACCTCATCAAGACCAAGGTCAAGCGCGACTTCGGAGGCCCGGCTAGTGCCCGCGCGCTTGGACCGCAGCGTGATGCGCCCGAAGAGCGCGCGCTCGGCAAAATTTTCGATACGCCGCCTGAAGAGGCGGTCGATCAGTTGAGCGAGAATCCGCTCGGCCCGCTGGCGCTCGCCGATCCCGATCCGTCGCTGCTCCCGCTCGGCGACGCCGGGACGATTGGCGGCACGCCGTCCGGACCGGGGTTCCCGGGCGGTATCAGCACGGTCGTCCCGCCGATCGCGACCGACCGTGGGGACCCGACCACCCCCGTCGACCCTGAACCGCCGGTGACGGGTGCCGTGCCCGAGCCTGGGACCTGGGCGTTGATGATCCTCGGATTTGCGCTCTGCGGTGCGGCGCTTCGTCGCCGCAACGGCCATTCGCAAGGTCGTCCGGGCGTCGCCTGATGCGCGGCTGGATTGTCGGCCTTCCCCTCGGCGCGCTCGCGCTTGCGACGGTTGGCTATAATCATGATGCCGCAAGCTCGGTGGCTGCCGATCAGGCGGCGCGAGCGGCACCTCTCCATCCGGCGCAAGCCGGGCGTACATTTCTCTCGTCTCAAGAGGCTGCGGCAGCTGCGCAAGCCGGGCTCGTGCCGGCCGGAACCAAATCGCTGCTCGACACAAAATACCGGCTTCGGCACGGTGAGTATGACTGGAACGACACCGACATCCCGGCAGGGAAGCTAAGTGTATGGGTTGATCTGCGCCGGCAGATGATTTCCGTTTTCCGGGGCGGGCATGAGATTGGCACAGCGGTGATTGTCTATGGCGCCGAAGGGATGCAGTCGCCGCTTGGTACCTTCAAGATTCTCAACAAGGATGCCGATTATCATTCGCGCAGCTACGATGCGCCAATGCCCTATTCGATGTTCATCACCGATACCGGCATTGCGCTCCACGGCAGTCCGATGTCGAGCCGGCGCGCTACCCATGGCTGCATCGGCCTTCCCGTCGACTTTGCCAGGCTGCTCTTCGCCGCTGCCCAGCGCGGCGACACCGTAGAAGTCGTGCGCACTGATCCGCGCAGCGTTGCGGCCGCCGAAAGCAGACGCTTCAGCTAGTCAGGCGTCAGGGATAGGTGGATACAGCCTGCGCCGCCCCTGCCTGTCGGATCTTCGCCGCGCGGTTCCTTTGGCATTTGGTCCGGGTTAGGACCTTCAAAAAAAGTCGACCGTTGGCCGCTGCATGCAACGCGGCAAGGCAAGCCTGAAAATCGTTAGGACGCCGTTTACCGCCCCCGTAAACCTTGTTTTAGCGGGCTTGCGATAGCTTTTCCCTGGTTTCGGGGATTTGCGCATGAAGCACATCAGCCTCAAGGCAGGAAAAATCGCGCTTCTGGTAACGGTTGCGCTCGTTTCGACAGGCGCGCAGCCGCGCCTCGGCGCCCTCGATGATCGCCTCCTTGCTAGCCATAACCGCGAGCGCGAGCTGATGGGCGTGCCCGAGCTGCGCTGGAACGATGAGCTTGCGCGGGGCGCTCAGGCCTGGGCCGATCATCTTTCGGCGACGGGCCGGTTCGAGCATTCCCCCAACGTTCCCGGCAAGCCGCTCGAAGGCGAAAACATCTGGGGCGGAACCCCCGGTGCATTCCGTCCCGAAGACATGATCGGTCTCTGGCTCAAGGAAAAAACCTATTTCACGCCCGGTACCTTCCCGCTCAACAGCACGACGGGCCGTGCCGAGGATGTGTCGCACTATACGCAGCTGATCTGGAGCCGCTCGGGCGAAGTCGGCTGCGGCGTCAGCGACATCGGTCGCGAGGAAATTCTTGTCTGTCGCTATTCGGAACCCGGCAACGTCCGCGGCCGCGACCCGCTCGCGCCGAGCAATGCGGCCGCCGCGCCGCGTCTGCGCCGCGACTATTCCCCCTTCAGACGCCCGCTCGTGGCGTCGGCAGCCGGCGCCGTCCGATTGGCGTCGGCAGCGAGCGGCGATACTGCCGGCGCCGTCGCCACGCCCTCGCTTGCATCCCCGAGCGGCGCGCCTGCATTTTCGTCGGCGAGAAGGCGCGGCGATTTCAATATGGCGCTGGTATTCGGCGGGATTCCGTTTGCGGTGAAGCCGGCTTCGCCAATTGCCTCGATCTGCGGCTGGTCGACGAGCGGCTGCTCCTGGCTCACCGATTGAGTGAAGGCGGTGCGGCGGCCCCAGCCGCCGGTCCATCGATAGAAAATATGATGATCGAGCTGCGCTATCTTGGCGAGCGAGCTCGCCCAATAGGGCACGACATAATCGGCATGATAATGCGTCGCCATGCCGACGCTTGGCTCGACGGCACCCGATAGCGCGGCAACCGCAATGCGGCGCGCAGCCTCCCATCCCTGCCGGGTCGGAATCCGCGCAAGGCTTCCATCGCAGGTGAATGTGAACTGGCAGCCCGTCGGCCTTTCCGACCCCTGGTACACCACCCCGCAGATACTGTTAGGAAATGCCGGATGGCGGACGCGGTTGAGCACGACCTGCGCCACGCCGCGCTTGCCCTGATCGCTTTCCTGGCCCGCTTCATAATAGATGGCGGCGGTAAGACAGTCGATCGACGAACGCCGCCCGGCGACGTCCGACGCGTTGATCGGCAGGACCAGCGGCGGCGCTCGCTCGATTGGTGCCGTCGAAAACGGAAGCGCGGCATTTTCCGCGCGCGCATCCTCGGGCGCCAGTTCCTTGTAGAGCTGCGGTTGGGGGACGGGCGGCCTCGCCATGGCGACGGGTGTTCGTTCGGCGAGCTCGCGTGCAGCCTGGCCGCGATGAAGCAAGGCCCAGGCGGCGAACGCGAGCGCTGCAAC
This sequence comes from Sphingopyxis sp. GC21, assembly GCF_025727575.1. Lineage (NCBI taxonomy): Bacteria > Pseudomonadati > Pseudomonadota > Alphaproteobacteria > Sphingomonadales > Sphingopyxidaceae > Sphingopyxis > Sphingopyxis sp. GC21. The sequence goes on from NZ_CP095845.1 coordinate 1,601,217, forward strand.
TGCTGCAAGGACAAGCAGAGCCGCGATCAGGCGATCACGTATCAGCCCGCTATCGGTTCGAGTCCGGACCATATCCGCTCACCATTTCGGCACTCGCGCGGCTCTATGACAAAGCCCGGTCCGCGTCCAGTGGCTGCAACCGATGCCCGGCCGATTGTGCCTTGCTGATACGGTTCGACCGGGAGGCGCGTCGCCCATTGGCAGGTGCCGCGCTTTGCTCTATCGGATATTCATGACTGCCGATGCGGGAAAATTCGATGGCAACGCTCGCTGAGCAATCGCGAATTGCGCCGCCGTCGCTACCGACGCGCCTGTCGCCCGGCGCGTGGGCCTTGATCGTCGGGCTTGCGCTCTTTTGCATTCCCACCTTCATCTTCGTTGTCCGCGAATCCTGGTCAGGCGAAGCCGGCGCACATGGCCCGATCGTGCTCGCAACCGGGCTCTGGCTGCTGCACACGCGCTGGCTCGAAGTGCGGGATATGCGCTCCATCCCCGCGCAGGGACCGGTCTGGGCAATGCTCGCGGTCCTCATTCCGCTGACGATCTTTGCCCGGATTACCCAGATCGTCGAGATCGAAGGCTATATGATGTACGCGACCGTGCTCGTCGTACTCTACAGTCTCGTCGGCCTGCGGGTCATGAAGGGGCTGTGGTTTCCGCTCTTCTATCTCGCCTTCATGTTCCCGCCGCCCGAGACGCTCGTCGCCGCGGTCACCGTGCCGATGAAGATGTGGCTCTCGCAGGCAGCCGTCGGCTTTCTTCAGCTGTTCGGCTATCCGATCGGCGGCGAAGGGGTTCGCATCTATATCGGTCAATATGAGTTGCTGGTCGCAGCAGCCTGCTCGGGGATCAATTCGATCGTCTCGCTGGCAGCGATCTCGCTCTTCTATATCTATATGCGGCATCAGGCCGAATGGCGCTATGCGCTGCTGCTCGTGCTGTTCATCGTGCCTGTCGCGCTAATCGCCAATTTCTTCCGCGTGCTCATCCTCATCCTCCTGACCTATCATTCGGGCGAGGCAACGGCGCAGGGCTTCCTGCATAATTTCGCAGGGCTGGTGATGTTCGGGATCGCACTGCTCACCATTTTCGGGATCGACGTGGTGCTCAAACCGCTCTGGGATCGTTTCACCGCGCGTCGCAGCGAGCCGGCCCATGGCTGATGACAGCGCCGCCTCCGGCCCGGCGATCTCGCGGCGAAGCGCCCTGATCGGCGGGACGCTGGCCGCCGCATCGGCTTTTGCTTTCGTCCGCCAGCCGGCGGTCGCCAATCCGATCGTCCCGGAAAAGACCTTCGACACCTGGGTGCCGCGGCAGTTCGGACGGTGGACGAGTATTTCGGAGAGCGGCGTCGTGCTCCCGCCGCCCGACGCGCTGCGCGATCGGCTCTACGACAATCTCGTCACCCGGGTTTACGCTTCGGCGAGCGGCGTGTCGGTGATGATGCTCCTCGCCTACAACAATGCGCAGGACGGCGTATTGCAGCTGCACCGTCCCGAGACCTGCTATCCGGTAGGCGGCTACGCGCTGAGTGACACCCGCGAGGTCGATATTCCGGTTGGCGGACGGCGCATCCCCGCCAATTTCTTCACCGCGACCGGACCCGACCGGGTCGAGCAGGTGCAATATTTCACGCGGCTGGGCGACGCCTTCCCGCGCAGCTGGGCCGAGCAGCGGATGGCGGTCATTCGCGCCAATATCGCCGGCGACATTCCTGACGGCATGATGATGCGGGTCTCGACGCTCGGCATGGACGCGCCCGAGGCGGAAACATTGCTCGACGAATTCTCTCGAAGTTTCATCCTCCATTCCAATGCCCGCCTGCAGCATCTGCTGCTCGGTGCGACCAGCAGTACGTAAAAGGACCTATCGATGCGCACCAAGAACCTCACCGCTATTGCCCTGGCCTGTCTTTCGCTTGCCGCCTGCGACAAGGAGCCGACCGGCCAGGTCGCCGCCGTGGTCAATGGCGAGGAAATCACGCTCCAGGAAGTCAACGCCGAGCTCGGGAGCGTCAATATTCCCGATGGTGTCGACAAGAAGGTGGTGCAGCAGGCAGCGCTCGAGCGTGTGGTCGAACGGCGCCTGCTGGCGCAGGCAGCACGCGACGAGGGCCTCGACAAGACCCCCGATTATCTGCTGCGCGAGCGCCAGCTGCGCGATGCGCTGCTCGTCCAGCTCATGGGCCAGAAGGCGCAGCGCGCGCAGCGCGTTCCCGAGCAGGCCGAGATCGACAAGTTCATCGCCGACAACCCCGACATGTTCGCCGACCGCAAGATTTTTGCGATCGACCGCATTCAGTTCCCGCTGCCCAAGGACATGGCGCAGCTCAAGGCGCTCGAGAATGATCATTCGATGGAAGCGGTCGCGTCGCATCTCCAGGAGCTTGGCATCAAGTTCGCGCGCACCGACGCGCAGATGGATTCGGCGCAAGTCGGCAAGCAGCGCATGCAGCAGATCCGCGCGCTGCCGGCGGGCGAGCCGTTCATCGCGCCTGAGAATGGCATGGTCACGGTTGCAGTGATCAAGAGCGAACGCGCCGTTCCGCTGACCGGCGACGCGGCGCGTCCGTTGGCGGTCCAGGCGATCCAGAATCAGCAGCTGACGAGCGCAATGCAGGATCGCCTCAAGCAGGCCCGCGCCGCTGCCGAAATCAAATACCAACCCGATTTTGCGCCCAAGGGTGCGGCGAAGCCTGCCGCCAAGTAGCGCCGACGTGGCGGCGGCCTTCGCTTAGGCCGCCGGCGTGCGATCAGGCGCTGCGTCTTTGGGTGTGCCGCCTGAGAGAGCAGCCCCCGCGATCGCGGGATAGAAGAGAAAGCTGTTGAACAGCGCGTCGATCGCGGACAGCAAGAGGAGCAATATGGCGAGCCGCGCGCCCGCCGCGTTCGGTCCGCCCGAACGGGCGATGACGGCAAGACGCACGAGCGCGCCGCCAAACGCCGCGCCAAGCAGCGCAAGCCCAACGAGGCCGTAGGCACCGAGGATGAGAAGCGGGAGCCCCCAGGGGCGCGTGCCCGCGGGCCGGAACCAGTCCCATCGCCCGGTGCCCCAGATTATATCCCTGCGCAGGAGCGGCAGGGTCTTGAGATCCTGGCTGACCCGCCAAGTTGCCGAGCCGCGCCCGCTCGCGCGCAGCGCACCGACAATCGCCTTGCCGGGCGCGGTGTCGGTGGCGATGCTTCGCAGCGGTACGGCGCCGCTCACATGGAGCGCGCCGACCGCGAGCGCACCAGCGAGCGCCATCGGCAGGGCGATGCGGAGCGTGCCGAACAGGCGCGGCATGAAGAGAAGCCCCAGCCCCGCCGCCAAGAGGATGATCGCCCCCGCCGATTGCGCGGCAAGCGTTGCGGCCGCGAGCAGGACGGCGGCGACGCGCCACCGCGCTGCCGCCCCCTCGCCCGCCGCATCGCGCCATCGCCAGGCCGCTGCGAGCGCTGCCCCGGCAATCCACAGTCCATATTGATTGCCATGTTCGAAGAAGAGTTGCGGCCGGAAGCCGATGTAGCGCTCGATGCCATCATGCGCGAAGGGATTGGCCCCGTAGATCAGCGTTTGAATACGAAAGCGCGTCAAACCCTCGATCAGCGCGAAGGGAAGAAGGAGCAGCGTCAGCCCGGCCAGCAGTCCCGCGAATGCGCGGGCATCGTCGCGGCCGCGAAGATAGAGTTTGCCCGCAAGCCATGGCAAGCCCCAGGCGCCCAGAAGATAGAGCGAAGCAACCGGCGGCGCGGGCGACGCGCTCCCGACGAACGCCCCCTGGAGGAGCGGCCAGAGGCAGAAACCGGCGATCGGCAGGTCCCACCAACGTAAGGCAAGACCGCCCCAGCGCGCGCGATCGAACAGCGCGGACGCCAGGAGGGCGATTGCGGGGGCAGTCCATTGTTTGGTGACGAGCTGCGCCGAGGGCAGCCCGCTGCCCACGATGGTGAAAGTGAAGCTGCCGGGCGGTGGCAGCGGCCCATAGGCCGCCGGGGGCAGCAGTAGCCACCCGCCGATCAAGGCTGCCCAGAATGCCTGGCGCGGCGGCACCGTGCGGAAGAGGATGATGGCGACGACGCCCCAGAGGATATGCGCGGCGATCAGCACAAGCTGGTCTTAGCCCCCCGCGAGGGATATTGAAGCCCCTTTAAAAGGTGGGGGGCTTGATGGACGCGACCCAATGGGCGGGACTTGTGGCTTTCGGCGGCGCGGCGGCCGCCTGCCTGTCGCTGCGCGTGCCGTCGGGGCGGATACTCGCGGGGGTCAATGGCTGCCTGGCTGCTGAATGCGCGCTCGGCTTCCGCCACGGCCTCCACGACCAAGTGATAAGGCTGCTGGGCGATTATTATCCCGAACGTCAGCCGTTCCAGATCGCGCTTGTGCTGATCGCCGCCTTTACGGGACTGACCCTCCTCGCGCGGCGATCGCGGCGCACCCGCAAGACTTCAGTGAATGTCCCGCTGATCGCGACCGGGGCGGCTCTCTTCCTCTTTGCAGTCGAGACGATTTCGCTGCACGCGCTCGATCGGTTGCTCTATCGCCCGGCGGGCCCGGTGCTGGTGATCGGCTGGCTATGGATCGCGATCGGCACGGTGACGCTGATCGGCACAGCGCGCGATTACCACCGCGCGCGGCTATCTTCCTGACTTCCCAGACACCGTCACCATGCCAACAGGCTGACCTTGGTGCGCACGCAAATCAAGCGGCGCAAGCGGCAGGCGGTGCCGACCTACAGGGGGTGCCGCCATCACCACCTATCTCGGGAAGCGGCGCATGATCATGAAGGATTGGGCGAACTATTGCGACCGGAGGAACAGTTGAGCCGCTATACCCGCGCCAAGCGCCACCTGCTCCGTCGGCATGCGCGTGCTGTCGATCGCATCAACGAGAGGATCGGAGCGTTTAGCGCGAAGCATGCTTACAAGTTGCGGAAGTCGTGATAGCAGACACCAATGAACGGGGCCCAGCATAAGCGAATTGGATATCTAGACGGATGGCGCGGCCTCGCGATCCTGTTTGTACTACTCGGTCATTTCGGCAGTGCGGTTGCGCCTGCGCTCGAGAAGATGGGCTGACGTGCTCCCCTGATTGTTACCAGTCAGAGGTAGAGTCCGGCTCCTTCATGATGGTTGATTGATGGGATGGCAATGGTCCTGGGGGCATGCCCCCAGGACCATTGGCCGGCGATCTCGGCGGGGGTTTGCCCGCCCAGTTTCGAGTGTGGCCTGACGTGATTATAATCGTGCCGCCAAGCCATGAGCACGAAGCGGGCATGCGCCAGCGACGTGAACAGGGTCTCGTTGAGGCATTCGTCCCGCAGGCGGCCGTTGAAGCTCTCGACGAAGCCGTTCTGCATCGGCTTCCCGGGCGCGATATAATGCCACTCGACCTGACGCTCCTGCGACCAGCGCAGGATCGCCGACGAGGTCAGTTCGGTGCCATAGCACATTGGGAAGCAGCCTTTCGAAGGGCCGCGATGCCTTGATGGAGACAAGGGCGCGTAGCGCCCGCCGGCTTCATCAAGGCAGTCATGACCTGCCAGCAGGTCTCTAAAGAGAAGTTGTCGACACAACCCTTTGGAGGCTGACCGATCATGACCAAGCTGTATTCTACGCCACCCGACGCCGTCCTGGTAGCCATCGATATGTCGAAGCACCGCCAGGAGGTTCTCCTCGAACGACCGGAGGGCGGCCGCCGACGCCGTATGACCGTCATGGCAACGAAGGCGGACTATGACCGGCTGGCGGACGATCTGACGACCATCGGTAGGCCCGTGATCGTCGGCTTTGAAGCAACCGGCAACTATCACCGCACGTTGGCGCATCGATTGCTGTCCGCCGGGTGCGAACTGCGCCTGATTTCGTCGGTCGCCTTGGCCCGGACACGCGAAGCGCTGCACAATGGCTGGGACAAGAATGATTCCAAGGACGCGCAAGTCATCCTGCACATGCTGAAGATCGGCGCGACCCAGCGCTATGTCGATCCGCTGGCGGCAGGGATCAACGATCTGCAGGAGATGTCGAAGACGCATGAAGCCATATCGAAGGCGAAGACCCAGACCTGGCATCGGATTCTCACGCATTATCTGCCACTGTATTTTCCGGAGATCGAGCGTTTCGCCGGCAACAGCCGGTCCGACTGGTTCCTGGCGTTGATCGAACGCTTCCCGACGCCGGGCAGCATCACCTCGATCGGACGCGAGGCGTTCACCGAACAGGCCTGGCCGCTGATCGGTCGCAAGGTCTCCAAGGCCCGGGTGGTCAACGATATTTACGAGACCGCCTGTGCATCGATCGCGCTGCCGATCGACGAAGATTCCACGGCGGTCGCCATGTTCCGCATGGTCATCGCCCAGGCACGCACCCTGATTCAGCAGCGTAACGAGATCGAGCGGATCGCCGATGACGCGCTGGCGACGAACAGCGATTATCAGCTCCTGCGCATGATCCCCGGTATCGGTCCGATCAACGCCCTGACGATCCTGGCCGAGGCCGGCGATCTGCGCCGGTTCAGCCACCATCGCCAGTTCCTCAAGTTCTGCGGCCTCGACCTCGCTACCTACCAGTCAGGGATATTTCGGGGGCGGACGAAGCTATCAAAGTACGGCAATGCCCGGCTGCGACGCACCTTCTGGATGGCAACGCAGGTCGCGATCCGACAACCCAACAACAGCTTCCGTGACAAGCTCTCCCGCTATGTCGATGGCCATGCCGACGACCCCGATCGCCGCCGCAAGGCGATGACCGCTCTCACCGCCAAGATGGCGCGCGTCGTGCACGCCGTCATCAAGACGGGAACCGAGTACCGCCCGTTCGTCGAACGGGCGGACACCAGATGGAAGGACCCCTCTCTGCTGTGCCGTGAGGGCGCTACGGCGACCCTGTAGATAATGTTCGGGCCTTCCATCTGGCATGCGTATCTCATCTTAAGGACGGTGAGGACCACGATCCCGATGATCGATGGATCCTATGTTTGCTATGGCCGAGAGCGCCTTCCTTGACGATGGAAGCCATCTGGATCATAAAATCATCAGCGCCGATCACATTCGGCGCAACGAGATCTGCTGGCCTGTTCCCGCCGCTGCTTCCCAACATAGGACGTTGTCGCTGACGACCATGTGAGGCTTCCCCCGCAGCCCGATCAGCGTCGTCAGTTCCCGGGCAACGCGGATGCCGGATAGCGATGTGTCCGCCACCAGCGCCAGACACTCCCGCGTAAAGTCATCGACGATGCACAGGATGCGGAACCGCCGACCGCACACCAGGCTGTCCGATACGAAGTCGAGCGACCAGCGCTGGTTCGGACCCTGCGGCAGTGCCATCGGCGCTCGCGTGCCCAAGGCCCGCTTGCGACCACCACGGCGGCGGACACGCAGTCCCTCTTCGCGATAGATGCGCAGCAGCTTCTTGTGGTTCGGGCGCATGCCCTCCCGCGCCAGAAGATACCCCAGACGACGATAGCCGAACCGACGGCGCTCGGCCGCCAGCTCGCGCAGGCGTTGCCGCAGAGCACCGTCATCCGGCCTCGTCGGCTCATATCTGATCACCCGGCGGCTCACGCCGACCAGGCTGCACGCCCGACGCTCGCTCAGCCCGTGATGGTCACGAGCATATGCGACGGCCTCCCGCTTGGCGCCGGGCGTCACCATTTTTTTGATGTCAGATCCTTCAGCACCGCATTGTCGAGCATCGCCTCGGCCAGAAGCTTCTTCAGCTTCGCATTCTCGTCCTCGAGCGCCCGAAGCCGCCGCGCCTCCGACACGTCCAGGCCCCCGAACTTGGCCTTATACTTGTAGAAGGTCGCCGAACTGATCCCGTGCCGGCGGCATACATCCGCCGTCGGCATCCCCGCCTCATGCTCCTTCAATATCGCGATGATCTGCTCTTCGCTGAACCTGCTTCGCTTCATTACGTCCGACTCCTTCGCGCCGGACTCTACTCAAAATCGGTCACATTTCAGGGGAGCACGTCACAGGAGTTGCAGCGCAGCAGCGCACCGGCGGGCAGCCTCCGAAATGGCTCTGGAACGCTGCGGTGACCAGGAGAATTGACCCTGCCCTGGTCCAGCGCCGCGAAGGCTTGACACGTGCCGAGGTAGTGGCAAGCGCCGGGCCCTGCAGCGTTTCTCGAACTGGCGAATATGCGCCCGACCTGCGTCCCCACGGGAGCGATCAGATCGTGCGCTGCGAACCCGGGACGATAATGCAGCAAAAGGGCCGCCGATCAACGAGATCGACGGCCCTGCTCAATTTCAGGTAAGCTGGATCAGCCGAACGAGACGCGCACATTCGCGTCCTTGCGACGCGACCGCATCGCTCCGCCAATCAGGCCGAAGCCGAGCAGCATGAGCGCCCAGGTCGCCGGCTCGGGAACCGCGGCGGCGAGCTGGCCGACACCGCCGAGACGCACCTGACGCATGTCATGGATGCCCGTCGTCGACGGATTGGCAATGAAGCCGGCGCTGGTGAAGACTTCGCCGGCATCACCGTAAATGCCGAACCAGTTGTTGCCGTTGGTGGCAACCGACTTGGTGATCGAGGCGGTCGTGCCGTCGGAGAGAAGATAGGTTAGAAACACGCTCGTCGCTTCGTTCCGCGCCCTGCCCGGGACGGGCGAGAGATTGAAGATTGCCGACTCGAAACCATAGCCGCTCTGGATGGTAAAAGTCAGGGCGTTGAGAAGACCGTCAGCCGATTCAACGCGCGCCTGGCCATTGGCACCACCGACCAACGTTGAGTCGGTGCTGCTGGTAAAGGTCAGGCCGACACCGCCCACGCTGCCGGTGACCGTCGAGCCGGTGCCCTTGTTCACAAGCACATTGCCGTCGGTGCTGACGCAGTTCGCGCCTGTGCAGATGAGAACGGCAGCGTTAGCCGGCGCTGCAGAGAGGGCGAGCGCGCAGAGGACGGCCGGAGCCCCAAGTGATTTGAGTGCGAACTTCATGCCAAACGTCCCTTGAGAATTGAAATGCGCGACCCACACGCCTTCGCTCGTCATCCGAGTCAATTTAGGCGCTCTTAACATTTCCTAGGCGCTGCAACACAATTTTTCCGGGCGCTTCGGCGCGCTGCCTGTCTCAAATTAACACATCATAAGAATCGGCCAAGTCATGCCGAAGGGCGTAGCGGCCGAGGCGAGCCACCCAAGAAGAGCATCGCGCCGAGCTGAAGCATCCCCGTATGACTGCAAGCCGGCGCGGTGGCATTGATGCGACATTACCGAAGCGGGTGCCCCGCACGAATCGGTCGGCCTATGTTCCCGCGCGTCAAACCGCGGCGCCAAAGCCACGGCCTGCCGCATCCGCGACGTCCCGCCTTGCGGGAGCGGAGCGAGCTTGTATCGCCACGCCCGCAGCCCGCCGAACCCGCCTTCAATCCTTGCTACCGTCACAATCCTGCTGCGGCTCGGAGCTGCCAATAAGGAAGTCTTAACCCAATTTCTCCACTCTATGATCCCAATGGCCGACCATCTTTCCCCCGATCCGAATTTCGCGAGCGAGCGCCGAAGCGCTCGCCGCAATCTCCCGCTCCTTATTGAAGGCCGCCTGAGTGACGGCGAACGGCTCGCGGTTCAGATATACAATATTTCCGAAACCGGCCTGCTTATGGAATGCGACGCCGACCCCAAGGCCGGTGACCGGATCGAGGTGGATTTACCGCATGCCGGGCTGGTTTCAGCCAAGATCGTGTGGACGAGCGGCCTCCTCTTCGGCTGTCAGTTCCGGAAGCCGCTTTCGGCTGCGGCGTTGAGCGCCGTTCAGCTGCGCAGTGCAGCTACGCCGCATCTCGACGCGCTACCCGAAGAACGCCGCACGATTGCCCATTTCGGTGCCCGCTTGCAAAGGCTGCGTGTCCGCAAGGGCCTAAGCCAGGCCGATATCGCGGCGCATCTCGGCGTTAGCGCGCCTTCGATCTCGGGTTGGGAAAAGGGCCGCGCTCGCCCCAAGAACGCGCGCCTTGATGCGCTTGCGGACCTGCTTGGCGTATCGCTCGACGAGCTGATCGACGAACCCGAACCGGAGTCCATCCAGACCGTGATCGATCGCAGCCGCGAGGAGATCGCGCGTGCCGTGGGGACAAGTCCCGAAAAGGTGAAGATTAGCGTCGAGCTTTAACAAAGCGCTCGGCTTACGCGCCTTCCGAAAGTTTGTTCGTTGCGCGGTCTGCCGCGTCGGCAGGTACCTAATCCTGCGCGCCCAATCCGCGCGCGCCATTCAGCGCGCTACTCTGCGGCTGAGATCGACCTCTGCGTTCCATCACCAATCAAGCGCGATGCCCAATATCGCCCCCCCAATGCCCCGTTTTGGCACAGCTGCGCAGCGTGGCGAACTGATTGACTTCCCGCGCAATCTTTCTTAAGTTTTGTTAATCATCATCAGGGGAAGTTAACGATGCGCATCAAGACTCTGCTTTGCAGCGCGGCCCTCGCCGCAAGCTCCGTGCTTCTTGCCGCGCCCGCCTCGGCCGCAACCTCGCTCGATACGACGCAGCCATTTACCGGTGCGTGGAGCCCGTTTGGCGACCCTGATACCTCGGCCTATGGCCAGACCTTCACCGTCGGCGCTGACAATGTCCTCGACAGCTTCTCGCTGTATCTCACCGGAGGGGTCACAAACCCGGTCGATTTCCGCGCCTATATCTACGGCTGGGACGGATCGAAGGCGACCGGCGCGCAACTGTTCGCCAGCAGCCTGCAGTCTTTTACCGGATCGCTCTACGACAATCCGACCGAGTTTCTTTTCTCGACCGGAGGCCTTGGCCTGACGACCGGCGCCCAATATGTCGCCTTTCTCTTCGCGGACTTCTCCGGCGCTGAGAGCACCGCATCGATGCCCTACTCGGGTAGCTTCGGTAGCGAACAGATGCCGGGGGGCGGCTTTGTCTACTATAATGCCGGCGACAATTTTGGCGCGCTGACAAGCTCGAATTGGGACAGGTTCGGAGAAGCTGACGACGTCTGGTTCAAGGCGAGTTTCTCGCAAGGCGACGTGGGCGCTGTTCCCGAGCCGGCAACCTGGGCGCTTTTCCTGTTCGGCTTCTTTGCTGTCGGGGGCTTGATGCGCTCGGCGAAGCGCGAGCAGAAAATTCGCGTAACCTACGGCTGAGGCCCTAAGGCCGCTAGCGCTATCGGGGCTCCCTGCCGACCTTCGGCAGGGAAAATCGGCAAATCATATTGCCGGAAAATCCGGCCGATCTTGATGTGGGGCTATGGCGAGATGGCGCCTAATGCCCCGCATTTTCGATCGTCACATCATGCAGCGTCATCCGCGCCCCCTTGCTTGGGGGCAGCGCTAAATCGGCGGGCGCGATTGCTGGCCGCCAGCTACCCAGACCTGCAAAAATCTCTTCGGTAATCCCGTGCCCGAGTTGGCCGCGCTTCAAAGACGCGCAAATGCGGTCGCAAGCTTGAACTCTGCAAGCAAAGCATAGGGACCGTTCGCGCGAGCGGTCGTTGCGCAACGCCTGGCTATCGCCTAGCCAACGCAAGGGCGCGATAGAAAGGCGTAATCCGCCGAACTGTCCGGGCAGAAATCCGGACTATCGATCGCGGCAATGCAGCGATGCATCTGGACGCAGACTTCACCGACGATTAAGAAATATTGCGTGTCGATTGGCGCCGCGACGCCAAGGCACTTGGGACGGCCTGTCGCTCACTCGCAAAAATTTATCATCCCGATCATCACGAGACGGCTGATGTCGTCAACTTCAACCAGGTGATCGAAGCCCATCGCAAGCTGCGTGATGCTGAATTGCGGGCAGAATATGATCTACTCTACAAGGCCCATCGTCCCTGGGCTGACGGCGTACAATCGGCGAGCGCCGGCCTTGATATCGACACCCAGGCAGCGCTGGACGATGCGGATGCCCAAAGCCGCATCCTGCGCGAGCTCTACAAGCGTTGCCGACAAAATGCGCAGGACGCAGGCGTCGCGCCCTTCTTCCTGCAGGAAATGCTCGGGCGCAGCGATGAGCATTTCGATTTTCATCAATGGTATCTGAAATCCAAGGGACTGATCGAGACAAATGAACGCGGAACGCTGGCGATTACCATCGATGGGGTCGATCATGTGATCGCCACGTCGCGCGCGACGACCGCAGAACAATTACTGATTGCCCAAACGCGCGAGCGCAAGGGTGAACGAGGGCCATAACTGCCGAGGTCAGCGCTGCGACAGAAGCTGCCGGCGACGAGACCGCTACGCTAGGCACGGCAGCAACGCATGATGACTTGCGAACGAGCTTCATGCCGACCCATCGGCGTGGCTGGCCGCCCGCTCGGCTTCGCCTATCGGTTCAGCGACACTTCAGCTCTCCACGGTCAATGGCGCGGCCCAGCAGTCCGCCGCCTGCAGCGCCGATGATCGTTCCTACGGTCCGGTCGCGCCCGCTGGCGAGCTCACGTCCCAACAATGCGCCGACCGCAGCGCCGATAATGAGACCGGTTGTTCCGTTGTCGCGTCGGCAATAATAGCGCCCATCCCGGCCGCGCCACACACGATCGCCGCGTGCCAGTCTGCGCGGCTCATAATATCGTCCGTTGCTGTCGTAGAGGCTGCGCTCCTTGGCACGTTTGCCATGGGCCGGCGCCCAGGGCGGAGGTTCGGCAAGAGAAGGTGTTGCCGGCGCTACCAGGCTACCGAGCAGAACTGCTGCAATAATCTTCTTCATACTTCAGCTCCCAATCGAGCAAAGCGGGTATCTGGCGCGGACGCGGCGGGCTGGGCATCGTTGAAAGAAGCACCCCGCTGACGAAAGACCCAGCGCTCAAGCCCGAGCATGTTGCGATGATCCTGCAACGGCCCCTTCCCCAATAGGTTGCAAGCAGCCGGATGCCTTGTCCCAAGCGGCAGATGGGCACGGCGATACAAGCTGAGGCCGCGTGTTACGGTCTATCGAAAGCAGCCAGGGCCGGTCAGACGTCCCTTGAGGCTTCGCTCTGACATCGATCGTCGATGCTTTGAATGCGCCGGTGGGACGACAATCCGTACGATTTCTGGTAATTTCCTCGCCACGGTATCAGCATTGAATGACCATTAGGGTGGGGGCGAAGCGGATGACGGAAAATTTTGGAGCGCTAGTAGGCTGGGCCCATCATGATGCGGGCGACAAGATCATGCTCCGGCTCGAGAGCGTCAAATCGTCAGAAGCCGCAAGAAAGCACGATCCTGATCTTAGCCGCTTTGTGATGACGAAGCAGCAAGCTGCCATTCTTGGCAATTACCTCATTCAGATTTCCGGACTGTCGCCGCATCATCATGGAAGGCGCGGATGGGCCCGGCGCCTTTTCGGCTGATGGCCCCTCGGTCTTTCGGCATGCGGCAGGCTTCGATCTCTCTTCTGTCGCGATCGCGGTAAGCTGGTGCCGACGATCCGCTGCCAGCGAAAGTCGGAGCCGCGGCGGCGCCATCCTTGAGTGATAGAAACATCTCTTATAAATCATGTTATGACCTATTCTGATCGATAGAAAGGTATCCTATCGATCATGGGTTGGAATTGGCAGCAGCCCGATTGGCCGAATTTCAGCTACGATGCTTCGCGGCTGCGGAACCGTGAGGACCAGTTCCTGAAGGGCGCAGGCTTTCTGGTCGGCGCCAGGATCCACCGAGACGCGGATGACCGGCAACATCTCTCCATGGAGGTTATGACGCAGGAAGCCGTCGACAGTTTTGCGATCGGGGCGAGATACTCGACCGTGCCAGCGTACAATCGTCGGTAGCCAAATACCTAGGCGTCAAAGCCAACCATCACCGTGCCAATGCAGCAGAAGCAGGCCCCGCAGAACTGATGGCAAACCTTTTCCAGAGTTATCGCGAGCCGCTCAGCGACAAAATGTTATTCCATGGCATAGCTTGCTCATGAACGGCGGGCACGATCTCGCGGACATCGGTCGATACCGGACCCACGCCGATCCGATGCAGATCGTCTCAGGAAATCTGCACACGACAAAGGTGCATTTCGAAGCACCGCCCTCGCTGGCGGTGCGGCAAGCGATGCGGGAATTTATCGCCTGGTTTAACACCAGCGGTCCGAGCAGCCATTCGCCCATGAGCGCACTGGCTCGGTCGGGTATTGCTCACCTGTGGTTTGAATCCATTCACCTTTTCGAAGACGGCAACGGACGTCTCGGTCGCGCCATTGCCGAAAAGGCGCTAGCTCAAGGCCTCGACGCGCCGGCGATTACCGCTCTTGCGGAGATGATCCAGCGGCATCGCAAAGATTATTACACGCAGCTTCAGCGAGCGAGCGTGCCGAACCGTATAGACGAGTGGCTCGACTGGTTTTTCGATATTGCCCTTGCGGTTCAACAACGCACGCTCGAGCGGGTTCACTTCCTGATTGCAAAAACCAAGCTGCTCGACCGTCTTCGCGGTCGAATCAACGTGCGACAAGAAAAAGCTCTTTTACGAATGTTCGCGGAAGGGCCGGATGGCTTCAGAGGAGGTCTGAGCGCCGCAAATTATCGTACATTAACAGGTGCGGCCACGGCCACAGCCAAGCGAGACCTTGCTGAACTGGTGCTGCTAGGCGCGCTTCGAAAAGATGGGGAATTTAAGCACACGCGATATCGCCTGCGCACTTAAGGCGAGCAGGCGGACAAAGCCGACGCTCCGCCGCGAAGTAGAGCATAATGGCCTACAAAGGCTGCAGTTTGCGCGACCGCCGGCTGCGGTGTGATCCCGCCGACGCACGCCTAATCGAGGCTGCTTCCATTTGGGACCTACAGCATCGCCTCGGCAGGGCCTCCGGCACAATAGCTTCCCCACGCGTCCATCAGCCTGACGCGCGCGCCGGGCCGGCCCGGCGTACCAAGATAGGTTGTGCGCCGATAAGCCGCCTCCACGGCATCGGGTGTCTTGTGAGCCAGCGCCGCGTCTACCACCGCATCGGCGAAATCATCGTTCGCCGCCCAGTCGGTAAAGGTGGAACGGAAGCCATGGACATGGAAGGGCACCTCCATGTCGCGTAACACCTTTAGCAGGGTCATGTCGGACATCGGCTTTCCGGCCGCGCCCGGGAAAACGACATTTGTATCGGGAAGGCGAAAGGCATTCGCTTTGGCCAGCACCGCGAGAGCCGCGTCGGACAGCGGAACCATATGTGCCTTGCCCCGCTTCATGTGGTCGGCTGGTATTGTCCAGAAGCGCTCCTCAAGATCGAACTCCGCCCACGTCGCGAGCCGAACTTCCTGGCTGCGCACGCCGGTAAGGATGAGCAGTTCGAGCGCCAACCGTCCGAAAGTAGGCTTTCGCCGCAGGGTTGTGATGAAGTCGGGCAACGCGCTGTAAGGCATGGCCTTGCGATTCTCTCGCGATTTCACCTGACGGGGCAACCCTCGCCCGGCTTTCAGGCTTCCACTGCCCGACGGAGCTTCGGTAGGGCGCCAGCCTTTCGCGTTCGCATAATCGAGGACAACGCAGATACGGTTGCGGATCTGACGCGCCGTTTCGGGAATCTCCTGCCAGATCGGCGACAACACCTCGATAATATCGGCGGAAGTGATTTGCCCGGTCGGAAGATCGCCCAATTTAGGAAAAGCGTAGCTCTCCAGAGCCGCGAACCACTGGCGCGCATAGATGGCGCTTTTCCAGCTGGCGGCATTCTCGCTATGATATTTGCGCGCCGCTTCACGGAACGTCACCTTGGCGGCGGCTTCGGCCTTCCTCTCCGCCAGTACATCGCGTCCGTCGATCTTGACTGCCTTGCGAATTTCATGGGCTTTCAGCCGTGCCTCTATAAGCGGAAGCAGCTTGGCGCTGCCCAGGCCGATATCATGGCGTTTGCCGTCGCGTTGCAGCCGGAGAAGCCACGAGGCGCCTCCCCGCTTATCGACCTTCAGAAACAGCCCGTCACCGTCCTGATAGGTCCCAGGATTTCCCAATGCTGCCTTGACCGCCAAAGCTGTTAGCTTTTTCATAGGTTTAACCCAATTTTTTTCCCCCACACTTCATTTAGGGGTCGAAAAACCTTCCCCCACATTTTCCCCCAACTTTTTTTCGCGCTGCAGTGATATGGCATGGGATGCAGAGGACCGAAAAAGGGATAATACCCCAGGTTTTCTGCGGCTTCCAGCGATTTCAGGAGATGCCCTCGGACCGGAGGGTGGTGGACAGGGCTGGATTCGAACCAGCGTACGGGAAACCCGGGCAGATTTACAGTCTGCTGCCTTTAACCACTCGGCCACCTGTCCATGGGGTCCGCGTTGGGAAGCGGTCCAATGGCGAAAGGAGTCTTGCCTGTCAATGGCAGTCATGGGAAAGGCCGCCGCTATGAGACAATTTTCCCGTCATCGCCGCCCACAGGGGCAGACTCCGCGCGGTCAGGGCGTCCGTTTCTGGGGACGCCACGCCGTTCTGGCCGCGCTCGCGAACCCCGAACGTCGCGTCAAGCGAATCTGGGGGACGCGCGAAGCGCTCGGCCAGCTCGATTTGCCGCCGGTTGTTCCCATCAGTTTTGCCGACGTTGCAGACTTGGCGCGGCTCGTCGCGCGCGATGCCCCGCATCAGGGGCTGGTGATAGAGGTCGATCCGCTCGACGAAATCTATCTCGGCGATCTTTTGCAGGACGAAGTCGATGCGGAGAGCAAGCGGCCGATCGTCGTCCTCGACCAGGTCACCGATCCGCACAATATCGGCGCGGTGCTGCGCTCCGCCGCGGCCTTCGACGCCGCCGCTATCGTCACGCAGGACCGCCACAGCCCGCCCGAAAGCGGCGTGATCGCACGCTCGGCATCGGGCGCGCTCGAAACCGTGCCGTGGGTGCGCGTCGTCAATCTGTCGCGGGCGCTCGAGGAAATCGCCGAAGCGCAATATTGGCGAATCGGCCTGACCGGCGACACCGAAACGACGCTGGGCGACACGCTGGATGGCAGCAAGGTTGCGCTGGTACTCGGGTCCGAAGGCGACGGTATGCGGCACAATGTCATGGAACATTGCGACGTGCTGGCAAAACTCCCCATCTCCCCGCGGATGGAGAGCCTCAACATCTCGAACGCTGCGGCGATCGCGCTCTACGCGGTCGCGACGGCTGGAGCCTGAGCCTATTAGCAGTCACCCCGGCAAAGGCCGGGGTCTCAACTTCGCGTTATAGCTGAACCGTCGAAATCCCGACCTTCGCCGGGATGACGAATGGAATCAATCTTCGGCGGCAATCCGCACCTTCAGCCCGTCGAGCGCGTCGCTGAACGGGATCTGGCACGACAGGCGCGAGGTGCCGTCGCGGTCGCTGGTCGAATCGAGCAGATCGTTCTCGTCCTCGCTCATCGCCGGAAGCGCCGCGGCGTCGCCCGCCTCGACATGGACGTGGCAGGTCGCGCACGAACAGCAGCCGCCGCACAGCGCGAGCAGTTCGTCGAAACCGGCGTCGCGGATATTTTCCATCACGGTCAGGCTGGTATCGCCCTCGATTTCATGTTCGGTTCCGTCGCGCGTCACGACAATCAGCTTGGCCATGCTCGTCCCCATAGTTTCGATTCGGCTGGGCTATGTCGTGCGTTGCGCGGCAAATCAAGCGTTGCTAATGACAGCATCCGGAACAAAAGGAGAATATCGATGGGGCTGTCGCAGGAGCAATTGAACGCCGGGATCGATGCGCTTGCGGCGCGCGAGCCCAATTTCGCGCGCGCGCTGGGCAATGCCGGCTATCCCGAACCGCGCATCCGCGAGCCCGGCTATACGACGTTGCTCCGTACCATCGTCGGCCAGCAGGTCAGCGTCGCAGCGGCAACCTCGATCTGGAACAAGCTGGAGGCGGGGTTCGGGGCGGGTTGCCCCGCCGAGGTAATGGCGGCCGCGGAGTTCGACGCCCTTCGCGCCTGCGGCCTGTCGGCGCAAAAGCAAGGCTATGCCAAGAGTCTGGCGCAGCTCGTACTCGATGGCGAACTCGACTTCGCCGCCCTCCCCGCCGACGATGAAGAGGCGATCGCGCTACTAACCAAGGTCAAGGGCATCGGACGCTGGTCGGCCGAAATCTATCTGCTTTTCGCCGAAGGGCGCCCCGACATCTGGCCTGCCGGCGATCTGGCGGTACAGGAGGCCGTGGGCCGCATCCTTCGCCTCGACGCTCGCCCCAGCGAGAAGCGCGTCCGCGAAATCGGCGAGGCATGGCGTCCCCACCGCGGCGCCGCCGCCATCTTCAGCTGGCATTGCTACAATATGGATGTGATTTAGCCACGCGGTCGGTCCCCCACCCTCGTCATTCCCGCGAAAGCGGGAACCGGGTAGCCGCGCCAAACAAAAAGGCCGGGCGGAGCATCCTCCACCCGGCCTTCATTGTTTCATCGCCGCAGGATCAATCCTTGGCGGCAGCCTTTTTGGCCGGAGCCTTTTTCGCAGGCGCCTTCTTGGCGGCTGCCGGCTTTTCCTCGGTATCGGCCTTGGCCGCTGCCTTCTTCGCCGGCGCCTTCTTGGCCGGAGCTTCGGCCTTTTCGGCCTTGGCTTCGTCCTTCACCGCGTCCTTCTTGGCAGCCGGCTTTTTCGCGGCCGCCTTCTTGGCGGGCTTGGCGTCATGATCATGGTCGTGGCCACAGCCCGGACCATGGACATGATCGTCGTCGGCCTCGATCGCGGCTTCCAGTTCTTCGCGGGTCACTTCGCGATCGCTGATTTCCGCCTTTTCAAACAGGAAGTCGACGACCTTGTCCTCGTACAGCGGGGCGCGAAGCTGCGCCGCGGCGAGCGCGTCCTGCTGGACATATTCGACGAAGCGCTGACGGTCTTCGGGGCGATACTGCTGCGCCGCCTGCATGACCAGACGCTGCATCTCCTGCGCGCTGACCTGCACGCCATGCGCCTGACCGATTTCCGAGAGGAGGAGGCCAAGGCGGACGCGGCGCACCGCGATGCTGCGATATTCGTCGCGATCCTTTTCGAGTTCGGCCTTCGCCGCTTCGGGATCGGCTTCGTGGCTCGCTTCATGTTCGAGCTGCTGCCAGATCTGGCCGAATTCGGCTTCGACCATCGTCGGCGGCACATCGAAATCGTGGCTCGCGGCGAGCTGGTCGAGCAGCTTGCGCTTCATATAGGTGCGCGTCAGGCCATTATGTTCCTGTTCGACCTGGCCCTGCATCAGCTCCTTGAGCTTTTCCAGGCTCTCGAGGCCGAGCGACTTGGCGAACTCGTCGTCGATCGCGGTCTTGGCGGGAACCTTCACTTCCTTCACCTTCACGGCGAATTCGGCGGGCTTGCCCTTCAGATTTTCGACCGGATATTCGTCGGGGAAGCTGACCTTCACGGTCTTTTCGTCACCAACCTTC
Organism: Sphingopyxis sp. GC21; assembly: GCF_025727575.1. NCBI lineage: Bacteria > Pseudomonadati > Pseudomonadota > Alphaproteobacteria > Sphingomonadales > Sphingopyxidaceae > Sphingopyxis > Sphingopyxis sp. GC21. Next base: position 1,620,449 of record NZ_CP095845.1, read on the forward strand.
ACACCGACGAGCTGATCCTCGAAACCGGGGATGAGCTGGCCCGAACCGATTTCGACCGCCATGTCTTCGCCGGTGCCGCCATCGAAGGCGACGCCATCGACGCTGCCGGCGAAGTCGATGATGACCTGATCGCCGGTCGCGGCTTTCTTGGTCTGGGGCGCCTCTTCGAAGCGCTTCATCTGCGCGGCGAATTCCTCGATCTTCGCCATCACGGCGGCATCGTCGGCCGCGACGGTCAGGCGCTCGAGCTTCAGCCCGTCGATCGACGGCGCTTCGATTTCGGGCAGCACTTCGAGCGCGACCGTCAGCTCGGCGTCCTTGCCGCGTTCATAGCCGTCGTCCAGGCTGACGGCGGGCTGCAGCGCCGGACGAAGCTTTTCCTTCGTCATCAGATCGCGCACGCCGGCATCGATCGCCTTGTTCAGCGCGTCGGCTGACAGCGCTTCGCCGTGCATCTTGCGGATCAGGTTCGGCGGTACCTTGCCGGGGCGGAAGCCGGGCATGCGCACGGTCGGCGCGATCGCCTTGACTTCGTCATCGACGCGCGCGTCGATGTCCTTCGCGGTGATGGTCAGGCGATATTCGCGCTTCAGGCCTTCGTTCAGCGTTTCGACGGTCTTCATTGCCTTGGTCTTATCCTTGCTCAAAATCTCGTATCGCAAACCCGGCCCGAAAGCTGGGTTCTTCTATCCGACCTCGCTCTTACGGAAGTGGTGCGGGCGAAGGGACTCGAACCCCCACATCTTGCGATACTGGTACCTAAAACCAGCGCGTCTACCAATTCCGCCACGCCCGCATGAGCTGTCGGCCGGGTGCACGAATCCATGCGCTGTGCCGCGCACGCCCGTGCGGGCCGGGCGGGGCTATAGCAGACGCGTGGCCGAGGGCAAGGGCGGAAAGCCGCGATATTCCGTGAGCGGAACGATGAACGCGGCTATAGGTTGTTGGAGTCCAAGGAGACGATCATGACCAGTGGCACCAACAGCCTGCCTGACCCCCTTCCCAAGCCCAAGCCCGATATCATCGAGCCGCAGTCGCCGCCCGAAAGACCGGCGCAACCCACGCCACACGAAGACCCCGCGGGGCAGCCGCAGGAAATACCCGGAAGCCCCGGCGGCGGCGATATCGACGAGCCCGGCCGCGGCCCCGATGAAGCGCCGCCGCAGCACATTTAGTTTGCTAAGCGCTTGACCGTTCCCCTTCCCCGCCGCCAAGAAGGCGGCGGGAGAGAGGGCTATGAAAAAGACCATTGGGGCGTTCGCCCTTCTCGCCGCGCTGACCGTGCAGTCAGCGGGCGCGCAGGATCGTCCGACCATCTTTCGCGGCGGACCGATTGTCACGATGGACGGCGACACGCCGCATCTGGCCAAGGCCGTCGTCGCCAGCAACGGCAAGATAATTTTCGTCGGCGATGAGAAGGGCGCGCGCCGCGCCGCCGGCAAGGACGCCGTGATCCACGATCTCGCCGGTGCGACGATGCTGCCTGGCTTCGTCGACGCCCATTCGCATTTCGCCGTCGCGCTCCAGATGTCGGGCGGGCTCGACCTGTGGGACAAGTCGCTGCCGCCCGTCACCGACATCGCCAGCCTGCAAGGCGTGGTCCGCGATTTCATAGCGCGGCGCGCCATTCCAAAGGGCGGCTGGGTGGTCGTGTGGCAATATAATGACGAAGCGCTGAAAGAGCGGCGTCATATCACCCGCGCCGAGCTCGACGCGGTATCGCCCGATCACAAGATCGTCGTGCTGCACATCTCGCTCCACGGGCTCGTCGCGAACAGCGCAGCACTCGCCGCGGCGGGGCTGTCGGATGCAAGCCAGCCGCCGCCGGGCGGGCTGATGTTGCGCGACGACGCCGGACGGCTGAACGGCGTGCTGCTCGAAAAGGCGATGTACCAGATGCTGCCCGCGATGCCGCAGCCGACGGCGGAGCAGAAGCTCGCGATGCTCGATGCGGCGCAGGCGCGCTATTTCGCCGAAGGCTACACCCATGCGCAGGACGGCGCGACCTCGCCCGCCGACCTGGGCTTTTTCACCAGCGATGCGGCCCGCGCGCGGCTCAAGATCGATCTGGCGCTGCTGCCCATCTATACCGGACTCGACGCGCTGCTCGCGAACCCCGACATCCGCTTCCGCACCTACCAAGGCCATGTGAAGATCGAGGGGGTCAAGTTCATCCTTGACGGCAGCCCGCAGGCACGCACCGCCTATTTCACGCGCGATTACGAACGCGGCAGCCCGAGCGGCGACCACCCGTGGCACGGGCAGCCGATCGTCAGCCAGGAAGAGTTCGACACGCTGGCCCGCAAGGTCAACGACCGCGGCTGGCAGATATTCGTCCACGCCAATGGCGACGCCGCGATCGACATGGCGATCAAGGGCTTCGATGCACTGGGGATCAAGGCCGCCGACGATCGCCGCCCGATTGTCATTCACTCGCAGTTCCAGCGCCCTGACCAATTGCCCGCCTATGCCCGCATCGGTGTCGGCCCGGCCTATTTTTCAAACCACACCTGGTATTGGGGTGACGTCCACCGCAGCAATTTCCCGAAGGAGGTGGTCGATTTCATCAGCCCCTTCCGTGCCGCGCGCGAAGAAGGCCTCATCGCGTCAAACCACAGCGATTTCAGCGTTACGCCGCTCGACACGCGCTTCATGCTCTGGACGTCGATGGCGCGCGTCTCCCCCACCGGCGTCGTCGCCGGCGCCGACCAGCGACTTGACGCCTATGAAGGATTGCAGGCGCTCACGACCGGTCCGGCGTGGCAGGTTTTCGAGGAGAATCGCAAGGGCCGCATCAAGGCCGGGCTGCTCGCCGACTTCGTGATCCTCGACAAAAATCCGCTGGCATCGCCGGTCGATGCCATCAAGGACATCAGGGTGCTGGAAACGGTGAAGGAAGGCCGGACGGTGTGGAAGGCGTCCGCCAACTAAGGGTGGCCGCCCTCCCCTACCAACATTGCCAGCGCCTTCAGGAAAGCGCCTTTTTCAGCAGCTCGTTCACGACCTGCGGGTTCGCCTTGCCCTGCATGGCCTTCATCGTCTGACCGACGAAGAAGCCGAACAGCGCTTCCTTGCCCCCCTTATACTGCTCGACCTTGTCGGCATTGGCGGCAAGAACCTTGGCGATTTCGGCCTCGATCGCGCCGGTGTCGCTCGTCTGCTTGAGGCCCTCGCGATCGACGATCGCGGCCGCGCCGTCGCCGGTTTCGAGCATCTTTTCGAAGACCTGTTTCGCAATCGTGCCCGAAATCGTGCCGTCGGCAACCAGGCCGAGCAGTTCGCCCGCCTGCGCCGGGGTCACCGGGCAATCGCCGATGTCCTTGCCGAGACGGTTTAGTGCGCCGAACAGCTCGCTGGTCACCCAGTTCGCCGCCGCCTTGGGCTCGGCGCCGGTTTCGAGCAGCGCGTCGAACCAGCGCGCGTTTTCGACCTCGGCGGTCAACACGTCGGCATTATAGGCCGAAATGCCCAGCCCCAGGTAGCGCGCGCGCTTGGCGTCGGGCAGTTCGGGCAAGCTGGCGCGGCACTCGGCGAGGAAGTCATCGTCGAGTTCGAGCGGCAACAGATCGGGATCGGGGAAATAGCGATAGTCGTGCGCGTCTTCCTTCGACCGCATCGTGCGCGTCGTTCCCGTGTCGGGGTTGAAGAGGCGCGTTTCCTGGTCGACCGTGCCGCCGGCCTCCAGCACCTCGACCTGGCGCTTTGCTTCATATTCGATCGTCTGCATGACGAAGCGCACCGAGTTCACATTCTTCGTCTCGGTGCGCGTGCCGAATTCGTCGCCGGGCTTGCGAACGCTGACGTTGACGTCGGCGCGCATCGAGCCTTCTTCCATATTGCCGTCGCACGATCCGACATAGCGCAGGATCGCGCGCAGCTTGCGGACATAGGCCCCGGCCTCGGCGGGCGAGCGCATGTCGGGCTTCGACACGATTTCCATCAGCGCGACGCCCGAACGGTTCAAATCGACGAACGACATCGTCGGATGCTGGTCGTGCATCAGCTTGCCGGCATCCTGCTCGACATGGATACGCTCGATCCCGATCACCTTGTCGGCGGCGATTCCGGCCTTCTCATCGGCCTCGATATGCAGCGAGCCTTCGCCGACAAGCGGATGATAGAGCTGTGAAATCTGGTATCCCTGCGGCAGATCGGCGTAGAAATAATTCTTGCGGTCGAAGCGCGACCATTTGTTGATCTGCGCATCGATCGCCATGCCGGTGCGCACCGCCTGGCGGATGCACTCGCGGTTCGGCACCGGCAGCATGCCCGGCATCGCGGCGTCGACGAGGCTCACCTGCGTATTGGGTTCGGCCCCGAAGGCCGTCGCGGCGCCCGAGAACAGCTTGGCGTTGGAGGTGACCTGCGCATGGACCTCGAGGCCGATCACGACCTCCCACTCGCCGGTTTCGCCCTTGATGCGATAATCAGACATCTTCGTTCCTTCTTGTATCCCCGCGAAGGCGGGGATCCAGTGCGGGGCAGCGCTAGGCCGCTCTGGGCTCCCGCCTTCGCGGGAGCACACCGCTAAATCACCACCACTTCTCCGCCCGCGCGGTGAAACCCGCGCGTTCCTCGATCGCCAGCCCGGCGTTGAGTACGCCCTGCTCGTCAAAAGCCTTGCCGATGATCTGCAAGCCGAGCGGCAGCCCTTCGCGGTTCAGCGCCGCGGGGACCGACATCGCAGGGAGGCCGGCGAGGCTCGCGGGCACCGCGAATACGTCGTTCAAATACATCGACAGCGGATCGGCGGTCTTTTCGCCCAAACCGAACGCCGCCGACGGCGCGGTCGGCGCGAGGATCACGTCGCACGTCTCGAACGCAGCGGTAAAGTCGCGCGAGATCAGCGCCCGCACCTTTTGCGCCTGCGTGTAATAGGCGTCGTAGAAGCCCGCCGAGAGCACATAGGTGCCGATCATGATGCGGCGCTTGACCTCGGGACCGAAGCCGTCGGCACGCGTCGCGGCGTACATGTCCTGCAAGCCCGCACCCTGCGGCAGATCGCGCAAACCATAGCGCACGCCGTCATAGCGCGCGAGGTTCGACGAGGCCTCGGCCGGCGCGATGATATAATAGGTCGGCAGCGCATATTTGGTGTGCGGCAGGCTGATCTCGACGACCTCGGCCCCCGCATCCTTCAGCATCGCGATGCCGGCGTCCCACATTGCGTCGATCTCGGGATCGATGCCCTCGAGGCGATATTCTTTGGGAATACCGACCTTTTTGCCTTTGAGATCGCTCGACAATGCCGCTTCCCAATTGGGCACGGGCAGGTCGAGGCTGGTCGCATCCTTCGGATCAAAGCCCGCCATATTTTCGAGCATGATCGCGCAGTCGCGAACATCGTGCGCCATGGGTCCCGCCTGGTCGAGCGAGCTGGCGAAAGCGACGATGCCCCAGCGCGAGCAGCGGCCATAGGTCGGCTTGATCCCCGAGATGCCGGTGAAGGCCGCGGGCTGGCGGATCGAACCGCCGGTGTCGGTCCCGGTCGCCGCAGGGCAGAGCCGCGCCGCAATCGCCGCCGACGATCCACCCGACGATCCGCCCGGCGCAAGCGCGGCATTGCCGCCGTCGTTGCGCTTCCACGGGCTGATCACATTGCCGAAATAGCTCGTCTCGTTCGACGAGCCCATCGCGAACTGGTCAAGGTTGAGCTTGCCGAGCATGCCGCAACCTGCGTCCCACAATTTCTGGCTGACGGTCGATTCATAGCGCGGCACGAAGCCTTCGAGCATATGGCTCGCGGCGGTCGTCTGGACGCCGTTCGTCGCGAACAGATCCTTCATGCCGATCGGCACACCCGACAGCGGTTTCAGCGTCCCGGCGGCGCGGTCGGAATCGGCGGCCTTCGCGGCCTCGATCGCGCGGTCGGGCGTTTCCACGATGAAGGCGTTGAGCGCCTTGGCCGCGGCGACGTTCGCGTTGAACGCCTCGGCCACTTCGACGGCCGAAAAATCACCCGCGCGGTGGCCGTCGCGAATTTCTGCAACGGTGAGATTCGTAAGATCTGTCATTTCCCAAACCCGCTCGTGCTGAGCTTGTCGAAGCACCGCCCTTCATTTTTCGAACGGTGAAGAGAAGAACCGCCCGTCTCCCGGACTTGATCCGGGGTCAGGGCAAACGGAAAAAGAGCAAGGCGTATCATTCGATCACCTTTGGCACGCCAAAGAAGCCGTGCTGCGGTTCGGGCGCATTGGCAAGAATATCGTCGCGTCGGCCCCCGCCGGTCAGCGGGTCGGCATCAACCACATCGTCGCGCAGGCGCAGCGTGTTCGGGATGACGGCGGTCATCGGCTCGACGCCGGTCACATCGACCTCGCCCAATTGCTCGACCCAGCCGAGGATACCGTTGAGTTCGCCTTCCATCGCCGCCGCTTCGTCATCGGTGATGGCGATGCGCGCGAGCGATGCAATTTTCCGGACTGTTGCTTGATCGATTGCCATGTCTGTCGCCTTATCGGGAGAAGCAGCGCCGCTAGCACCCTCGCCGCACCGCATCAACTATGATCCTGACCGCCGCGGCGCGGCTAGATCCAGTGACGCCCCTATTCGAAATTGCCGCCCACGGCCTTGCCACCAACGAAAAGCTGCCGGCGCTGAACCGTGCGCAGTTCGACCGGCGCCTTGACCAGATCGTCGACGGTCAGCGCCGTGTCGCCGCGCGAGGGGCTACCTTCGAACGCATAAATCTGGCTCCAGCGGCCCTTGGCGTCGCGTTCGAGCATCATCACCCGCGCTTGTCCCCGTCCGATCACCGCCACGCGCTGATCCGAAAGCCAGTAGAGAATACAGGGTGCATCGCGGCACCATTGCTGATCCTCGATCGCTTTTTCGACCTCCGGAATCATGGTCCGCCCCGCCGGCAGAACCCGAACCTTGTCGGCGAGTGGCGTCACGCGGTAGGCGACTTCCGCCGCATCGCGGTCGTCGCCCGGACCCAAATCCCAGCGGTTCTTCGCGCTCATGGCGATTTTCGCGCGGTTCGCCCGCGCCTTGTCGGGCGACTTGGCGAGACGCGCCAACGCCTGCCGCCCGCTCGGCCCGAAATCGAACGCCAGCGCCGCCCAGTCGAACTTGTCCGCACCGACCTTGCCATTCTCCAGCCGCGCAAGCTGATCGCGCGTTGCGATCGCGCCGAAATCGACGATTGGCAGCGCCAGGAAGCCGGCAAGCAGGACCAGCCCGATCGCCAATTTCTGTTGCAGGGGCCGCAACAGATCGTCGAAATCATGCCGTCCCCGGACGACCGACCACAGCCCCGATATGCCATAGGCGACGGCGATTACCGCCGCGATCACGCCCCACAGCCGTTCGGGCGTCCAGCCATATTGGAGCACGCGCAGGTGCATCGAATAAAAGGCAATGACGGCGAGCGGCAGAACCACCGCGACCAGCGCCGCCGCCGCGACGTGCAGCAGCAGGTTGCCCGCACGCTCTTCGCGGCCATTGCCGATCGCCGCATTCGCGAGCAACACGGCAAAGGCAGCCGCCGCCATCATCAGCGCCGCAGTCGAAAAACCCGATCGCCACAAGGGTTGCAGGCCCGTCCCGACAAGCGACAGCAAAAAGATCAGCAACGCCGCGGCGAGCACCGGGGCGAGCACCGAAAGCACGATCATCACCAGTCGCTGCAGTGTCGCGACGAGCTTGTCGCGTTCACGCAGCAGCCCCACCGCGCCGCCGAACGCCGCCCCTGCGAGCATCCATCCGAACCATTCTCCCCGCAGCAGTTCGCGGATCAGGTCGATGCCGATCAGGTGGAACATTTCGCCGATCAGCACGGTGAGCAGGAAGGAAAGGCCGACGAACGCCAGCGATGCCGCCCCGATCACCGCATCGGTCCAGGCGTGGCTGTGCAGCCTGTCGTAGGGCATCTGCCACAGCTTCCAGAACCGTCCGTCGGGCGCGACGTCACGGCGCGTCTGAAAGAGCGGCGTTGCGACCAGGACCGCCAGCAGCCCCGACCAAAAGGGCCATTCAAAGGGCGAGGCATCGAAATTATAGCCTGCCCCGTTCCACACGATCAGCGCCATGATCGCGCCCCACAGGAGCGCGAAGCCCGCGGCCCAATGCACGCGGCGGATTTCCATGCCGAGCGTGAACACCAGCGTTGCGACCGCGACGAAGGTCGCGAGCGCCATTCGCCAACGGTCAAGCGGATCGCCATAGTCATGGTCGACGCAGGCGTGGAAAAGCAGGCCCGCGGTCGCGCAAAGCGCCGCCATGACCCAGGGGCGCTGCGGCCACGGCGGGTCACTGTCGTCGAGGCGAGTGGAAAGCATGGGCGAATCGGGCGCGGCGCCGCTAGCGATGCTGTCGGTCATGCCCCACATCTGGGCTTGTTTGATGGCGCCGCGCAAGCCAGATAGCACACCCATATCTCCCGCCGCATGGAGCCCCGACTTGGCCCGCAAATTCCTCTATTTCATCGCCGCGATCATTCTGATGATACTCGGTGTCGGCATTGCCTATCAGCTCAATCCCGGCTGGTTCGGCCGCGTTGCCTTCGTTCCGAACACCGAATTCAAACCGCAAGCGGCGGTGGCGGCCAACGCCTATGACGATCCCAAAATGTGGATCGCCCGCCCCGGCCTGCCCGACGACCCGTCGGCCTGGCGTCCGCCCGCCGCCGAAGCGGATGCCGGAGGCGGCGAAGGCGAGGCAAGTGCCCCGGAACCGGGCGCGCGTCAGCTGATTGCGCCCGCAAAGGCGGCCGAAGCAGCGGGAGCGGCACCGATCGCGCCGCTCGGCGATGCCGCGGTCTTTTTCGTCCACCCGACAAGCTATTACAGCAAGGCGAGCTGGAACGCGCCGCTCGGCGATGCCGACGCCGATTACCGCGCCACGCTGTTCGTGCGCGGCATGGCAAGCGCATTCGGCGATGCGGGCGCCATATGGGCGCCGCGCTATCGCCAGGCGACGCTCGGCGCGTTTCTGGCCGAAGACCGCGTCACGGCGAGCAAGGCGATCGACGCCGCCTACCGCGACGTCGAACAGGCATTCGACGCCTTTCTCGCGGCGATCCCCAAGGACAAGCCGATCATTCTCGCGGGCCATAGCCAGGGCGCGCTGCATCTGACGACGCTGCTGAAGAACCGTATCGCGGGCACGCCGCTCGCGAAGCGTATCGTGGCCGCCTATGTCATCGGCTGGCCCATCAGCCGCGATACCGATATGGCCGCGCTTGGCCTTCCCGCTTGCGACAAGGCCGATCAAAAAGGCTGTATTCTGTCATGGGCAAGCTTTGCCGAGCCCGCCGATACGTCGATGGTCACCGGCGCCTATGATGGCACGATCGGCTTCGACGGGCGGCCGCGCGCCGGCACGCGCATGCTCTGTACCAACCCGCTCACCGGCACGCCCGATGCCGCCGCAGGACCGGAGGCGAACATCGGCACGCTCAAACCGTCCGATGGCTTCCGCAAGGGCGAGCTCATCACCGGCAAGGTTGGCGCCAAATGCGACGACGATCGCGGTTTCCTGATGATCGGGGACGCCGACGCGGCACAGCATTTCGTCGTTGCGGGCTATGTGCTGCCCGGCAACAATTATCATGTCTATGACATCACCCTGTTCTGGGCGAACGTCCGGGCCGATGCGCTGCGGCGTCTCGCTGCGTTCGAGGAGAAGGCGTCGCCGGTGTCGCCCCCGGCAGCGCCGGTTGCGGCGACGACGCCCACCTCTAAATCCTAACATCGTCATTGCTTCGCTTCGCTCGCAATGACGCGGCTTTAGGGTTAAGGGCAGCCCGATGATTACCACCACCGCCTCCGATTTTTCTGCCGCCCTGCCCCGCGGCGGCCGCCTGATGGGCCTCGATGTCGGAACCAAGACGATCGGTGTTGCGCTGTGCGACGCGGGGTGGAGCTTCGCAACGCCCGACAAGACGATCGTCCGCAAGAAATTCACGGTCGATCTGGAGGCGCTCAAGGCGCTGGTCGCAGCACAGTCCGTGGTCGGCATCGTCGTCGGCCTGCCGCTCAATATGGACGGTAGCGACAGCCCGCGCACCCAAAGCACCCGCGCCTTCGCCCGCAACCTCGCGCCGCTTGCGCTACCTCTGTTACTCTGGGACGAGCGCTGGTCGACCGCCGCGGTCGAGCGCGCGATGATCGCGGCCGACGTCAGCCGCGCCAAGCGCGCCGAGCGCGTCGACAGCGCGGCCGCCGCCTTCATCCTGCAGGGAGCGATCGACGCGCTGGTGCGCTGACCTTAACATTTCGCGGGTATTTCGCGGTTATACGGCCGAAAATGACCGCCTATATTCTCTATTGGCTTGTCGCCGCCAACCTGAACGCTTTTGCGCTGATGGTAATCGACAAGCAGCGCGCCGACAAAGGGCTTTGGCGCATCCGCGAAGCGACGCTACTCGACTGGGCAAGGATCGGCGGCGCGATCGGGGCCGTCGCGGCGTCACGCCTCGTTCGCCACAAGACGCGCAAACAGCCTTTCGCCGACGATATGCATTTTCTGTTCGCGATGGAACTCGTGCTCCTGGCCTTGTGGGCGCTCGGCCTCTTCGATCCGCTCCTGTCCGAAGCGGCAAGCAAAGTCGGTCCCTCCCTGTCTACGGCGCTTGCCTATTTGCGCGCTGCGACCTAAAGGCTCGGCTTTAATGACAAGCGCAACTCCTCGACCCGCCAGCGACTATCCGCCCGGCGGCGATGCCTTTCGCCATCGCCACCTGACCGGCATCGCCCAGCTCACCCCGTGGGAGATTTCCTACATCCTGGATGCCGCCGAAGAGTGGGTCGAACTCAATCGCAGCGGCGCGGCGAAGCATGACGACCGGCTCAAGGGGCTGACGATCATCAACGCCTTTTTCGAAAATTCGACGCGCACGCTCCTATCGTTCGAGATCGCGGGCAAGCGCCTTGGTGCCGACGTCGTGAACATGCACGCCGCGCAGTCGAGCGTGAAGAAGGGTGAGACGCTGATCGACACGGCGATGACGCTGAATGCGATGCGCGCCGACGCGATGGTGATCCGCCATGCGTCGTCGGGCGCGGTGCAGCTGATTGCCGACAAGGTCGATTGCCCGGTGCTCAACGCGGGCGACGGGCGCCACGAACATCCGACGCAGGCGCTGCTCGATGCGCTGACCATCCGCCGCCGGCTCGGACGCGTCGAAGGGCTGACGATCGCGATCTGCGGCGACGTATTGCACAGCCGCGTCGCGCGTTCGAACATCCTGGCGCTCACTCTGCTCGGCAATGAGGTGCGCGTCGTCGCGCCGCCGACGCTGACGCCGCCCGCGATGGAACGGATGCATGTCGCGACCTTCACCGACATGGACGAGGGGCTGAAAGGCGCAGACGTCGTAATGATGCTGCGTTTGCAGAACGAACGCATGGACGGCGCCTATCTGCCGAGCGCGCGCGAATATCACGCGCTCTACGGCCTGACGCCGCAGCGGCTGGACAAGGCGAAGCCCGATGCGATCGTCATGCACCCCGGCCCGATGAACCGCGGGGTCGAGATCGACAGCAATGTCGCCGACGATCCCGCGCGCTCGACGATTACCGAACAGGTCGAAATGGGGGTAGCGGTGCGCATGGCCTGCCTCGACATATTGACGCGCCGCAAGCGGGAGGTGCCGGGATGGAACTGAAGCCCCTTCTGATCGCCAATGCGCTCCTGCTCGGCGGCGAACCGGGTAGCCTGCTGGTTGCGGGCGGCCGCATCGCGGCGCTGAACCCGTCGGAAACGCCGGAGGGCACCGAAACGATCGACGCCAAGGGCCAATGGCTCGCCCCCGGCATCATCGATTTCGGCGTCTTCGCGACCGACAAGCCGGCCTTTCACTTCGGCGGCATCACGCGCGCGGCGCTGATGCCCGACAGCGGCCCGCTCGACGGCGCGGGTCTGGTCGAACGCGCCGCGAAGGGCGGCAAGCCCGACCTATGGGTTCACCCGCTCGCCGCCGCGACCAAAGGCCTCGCCGGCGCCGAACTCGCCGAGATCGGCCTGATGCAGCAGGCGGGCGCGCGCGCGGTCGCCACCGGACGCGCACGCATCGCCGATGCCGGCGTCATGCGCCGCGTTCTGTCCTACGCCGCGTCGCTCGGCCTTACCGTTATCGCCCATTGCGAGGACGAAGGGCTGACCGCCGGCGCGGTTGCGACCGATGGCGAGATGGCGACGCGGCTCGGCCTTGCCTCTGCGCCCGCGATCGCAGAGGCGATGGCGATCGCACGCGACATCATGCTTGTCGAGGAAACCGGCGCGCCGATCCACTTCCGCCAGGTCACCACGGCGCGCGGGCTCGAAATTGTCCGCGCCGCCAAGGCGAAAGGCCTGCCCGTCACCTGCGGCATCACGCCCGCCCACCTGTTCCTGTCGGACACGGCGATCGGCGATTTCCGCACCTTTGCCCGCCTGTCGCCGCCGCTGCGCAGCGAGGATGACCGGCACGCCTGCCTATCCGCCATCGCCGACGGCACGATCGACGTGCTCGCGTCGGGCCACGATCCGCGCGGCCCCGAAGACAAGCGCCTGCCCTTCGCCGAAGCGCTCCCCGGCATGGCGGGCGCCGAGACGTTGCTCGCGATGGGGCTGCAACTGGTGCGCGACGGTCATGTCACCCCGGCGCGCCTGTTCGATCTCCTCGCCGCGACGCCGGCGAAGTTGCTCGGGCTCGACGCGGGGATGCTGACGGTGGGTAGTGATGCCGACCTGATCCTGATCAACGAGGGCGCGCCGTGGCAGGTCGATGCGAAGCGGATGGCCGCCTGGGCGGGCAACACGCCCTTCGACGGCATGCCGGTGCAGGGCCGCGTCACCGCGCTATGGAAGGGCGGCCAGCGGATTCGCTGACCGCTCCACCGCGCCGGGTCGCAGGAGAGCCCGCCGCCGTTCGTCGATTGTGTCTGGAAAGTTTCATTTGCAACATTAGGGTCGCCCGAAATTTCGGGGAGTGACCATATGACGATTGCCGAGGCGACGCCGGATTTCGAAGAGGGCATGGACCGCGCCGACCGCGCCTTTCTGGGCCATCCCAAGGGACTCGGATATCTGGCTTTCGTCGAAGGGTGCGAGCGTTTTTCCTATTATTCGATGCAGACTTTGCTCGTCCTTTACATGGTCAAATATCTGCTGCTGCCCGAACATGCGAGCGGGGTCTTCGGACTGGAATGGTTGCGCAGCTGGTACGGCGGGATCGACGGCCAGCCCTTCGCGTCGAAGATTTTCGGCGATTATACCTCGCTCGTTTATCTGACTCCGATCGCCGGGGGCTTCATCGCCGACCGCTGGCTCGGGCGGCGCGCGACGTTGATCGCCGGCGGCCTGATCATGGCGATCGGTCATTTCCTGATGGCGTTCGAGGGCGCCTTCCTCTTCGCCCTGCTCGCGCTGATCGTCGGCGTGGGACTGTTCAAGGGCAATATCGCGAGCCAGGTCGGCGAACTTTACAAGCCCGGCGATCTGCGCCGTGCGATGGCGTTCCAGATCTTTTACATCGCGATCAACGTCAGCGTCATCGCCGCGCCGCTGATTTCGGGTACGCTGGGCGAAAAGGTCGGCTGGCATTGGGGGTTCGGCACCGCGGGCGTGGTGATGGTTATCGGCCTGATCCTCTATATCATGGCGGGACCATGGCTGCCCGCCGACAATCGGCCTGCGAAAGGCGCGGCTGCGAAAGCGAGCGAACCGATGTCGCGGCAGGACTGGCTGCGCGTCGTCGCGGTGCTGACGCTGGTGCCGGTGATGGCGGTCGCGCTGCTCACCAATCAGGAAATCTTCAACGCCTATCTGGTCTGGGCCGATCAGCATTTCCAGCTCACCTTCTTTGGTGAGACGCTGCCGACGAGCTGGATGATCACCATCGACGCGGCGGCGAGCTTCTCGATGCTCGCCGCGGTCGCCGCCTTCTATGTCTGGTACGGCAAGCGCCACCGCGAACCCGACGAGTTGGGCAAGATGATCATCGGCAGCGTCTTCACCATCGCCGGCGGACTCTGCCTCGTCATGGCGGCGGCGACGCAGGGTGACGGCAAGATCGGGCTGTTCTGGCCCGTGATGTTCCATCTGCTCAACAGCGTCGGCTTTGCGCATATCCTGCCCGTCAGCCTCGCGCTGTTCACCAAGCTGGCACCGAAGGCGCTCAACGCGACGATCGTCGGCATTTATTACCTCGCTTTCTTCGGCGCGAACAAGATCGTCGGCGAGGTGGGCACATGGTATTCGTCGATGCCGACGACCAGTTTCTGGCTGTTCCACGTCGCAACCGCCGCGGTCGGGCTGGTCGCGTTTATCCTCTTCAAGCTGTTCCTCGCGAAAAGGCTGATGGGTGGACCCGTTAAGCATGTGAGTTGAGCCCGGCATGTCGTCGACCAACCTCACACGCATGCGGACGCTGCTCTCTCAAGGCCGTTTTGCGGAGGCGGAACTTCAGGCACGAGATATTCTGGCAACCTCGAACAATGCGTATGAAGCACACGCATTGCTCGGACAATTCGCAGCGCGTCGTGGCGAAACGGCGTTGGCCCTGTATCACCTTGACCGGGGCACGCCGCCAGGTGAAGCACCTCACCCAGATCTGCTCGCTGCGCGCGGCGCTGCACTTGCCCGCGCCGGGCAATACGAACTGGCGGCGATGCAGTTAACGGCAAGCATAGACGGGAGCAGCGACCCGCTTGGGGTATTGCTCCGCTTAGGTTGGGTATTCGAAAGGCTTGATCGATTCGACGATCTCCGTGCAATTTTGGAGAGGGCCGACAAACTCGCAGCGCAATTGGGGCAGGATATCTCAGTTAGGACTGCGATTCTGAAGATGCGCACGGACGAATGGGAAACGGCGCTCGACATACTCGACCGAGCAAGTTCGATTTCCGGATCCGACAGGTTGGCACGCGGTCGACTGCGGGATCGCGCGGGCCGTTACGACGATGCGTGGGGAGATTTTGTCGCCGGCAAAGCGGAGATCGCGGCCTCAGAGAAGTTATCATATCCTGCTGCTCGCCTGACGGCACATCACGATCGAGTCATCGATATATTTTCAGCAGACTTTATCAATGCATTGCCCCGCGCACCGAAGAATGATCGCTTGCCTCAGCCGATCTTCGTCACGGGGCCGCCGCGGTCGGGCACGACGCTTTTCGAACAGCTGATAAGCGCTGATCAAATGGTCAGTGCGCGTGGCGAACTTCCCTTCGCGTTCCATCTCGTTCAACATATTTCTACGCAGTTCGGCAGCTATCCCGATGGCTTGGCGTCGCTCGGAAATGTTACGAAAGATCGCTTGGCTGTCGCGCTTCGCGACCTCTATTCAGGACTAGCCTCCGCCGACGCAGATACGGCTCAGGCGCCACACTTCGTAGATAAAATGCCGTTCAACGAACAGTTTTTGCCTCTTCTCACGATGGCGTTTCCGGAATCGCCGTTCATAGTGATGACTCGCCATCCCCTCGACGTTGTCGTTTCAATGATGTCGCATCATCTGACGCATGGATATAATTGCGCACTCAACCCGCTCGATGCAGCACATCATCTCGCGGCTATCGATAGACTTACCGCACATTGGGAAGCTGCCGGGGGTGCCTGCTGTATCGTCAGTCATATGAGCAACTGGTCGCCGATCCAGTAACGGCCGGAGAGCGGCTCAGCGTTGCAACCGGCCTCAGCTTTCCCGCGGCCAATTCCGTCGAAGTTACTTCAACGCCCGCAACGCCCGCAACGCCCGCAACGCCCAGCTATGCGCGCGCGCGCGGCCCGGTTAGCAAAGATGCGGTGTTTCGCTGGCGAAACTATGGACATCATCTAAGTGCTGCGATGCCGATTATTGCGCCTCTGGTCGCGCGCCATGGATACGATCTTGATTGAACATATTGTGTTAAGCTCATTCAGAACAGCCGAGCTCCATCGGGTACCACACGATCGGGAGCAAAGAGGATCACCTCGCCCGCCGCGTCGGCGAAACCCAGCGTCAGCACTTCGGACATGAACTTGCCGATCTGGCGCGGAGGAAAGTTGACGACCGCCGCAACCTGCCGACCCGGCAAATCCTCGAGCGCGTAGCGCGCGACGATCTGCGCGCTGCTCTTCTTGATACCGATTGCGGGACCGAAATCGATTTTCAGCTTGAACGCCGGCTTGCGCGCTTCGGGAAAAGGCTCGGCCGCGACGATCGTGCCGATGCGGATATCGACGCAGAGGAAATCGTCGAAGGCGATGGGCTCCGCAGCGGGGGCTGCGGCGTCGTGATTCAGGTGCATTCCAACTCTCCGTCATTCCCGCGCAGGCGGGAATCCAGCTTCCTCACTGCCTTAGCTGGATTCCCGCCTGCGCGGGAATGACGAAAGTGGATTACTCCATCTCCAAAATCACCGCATCGACCGCCAGGCTTTCGCCTTGCGCTGCGTTGACCGTCTTCACGACACCCGATTTTTCGGCGCGCAAGATATTCTCCATCTTCATCGCCTCGACGGTCGCCAGCGGCTGCCCCGCCTCGACTTTATCCCCTTCGCCGACATGCAGCGCGACGAGCAGGCCGGGCATCGGACAGATGAGGAATTTCGACAGATCGGGCGGGATCTTTTCGATCATGTGGCTCGCCAGCGGCGCCACATGCCAGGGCAGCACGCGCACGTCGTGGATTGCGCCGCGCGTCGTCATGCGCCAGCCCGTACGCGTCTTCGCGACCTTCACCGCCAGTTCGCCGTCGCCGATCTCGGCAATCACCAACCGGTCGCCCGGCGTATATTCGAGCGCGATGTCGATCTTGTCACCGTCGACCTTGATATGCTTGTGGCCGAGTTTGACCTTGTGGCTCGTGCCGTCAATCGTCACCTGCCATTTCGCGGGCGGGTCGAGCCGGTCGCCGAGCTGCCCGTCGGTGCGCCGCGCGCGATCGGCCTCGGCCGACGCTATGAAGCCCGCGATTGCGGCGAGCGCGCGCGTCACCGCTTCGTCGGTCGGCGCACCGTGGAAGCCTTCGGGATATTCCTCGGCAATGAAGCCCGTGGTCAGCTCGCCCGAGCGGAAGCGCGGATGCTGCATGATCGCCGAGACAAAATCGATATTGTGGCCAAGCCCCTCGAGCTCGAAGCGGTCGAGCGCCGCGACCTGCAGATCGGCTGCCTCGTCGCGCGTCTCGCCCCAGGTGATCAGCTTGGCGATCATCGGGTCGTAGAAAATCGACACTTCGCCGCCATCGTAAACGCCGTCGTCGACGCGCACGCCGTCGACACCCCGGCGGCCGTTTTCCTCGCCATCGTCGGTCCAGCCAGGCACCGGCGGTTTGTAGCGCGTCAGGCGCCCGGTCGAGGGCAGGAAACCGCGATAGGGATCTTCGGCATAAACGCGGTTCTCGATCGCCCAGCCGTCGATCTTGATGTCGTCCTGCGTCATTTCGAGCTTCTCGCCCGCCGCGACGCGGATCATCTGTTCGACCAGATCGATGCCGGTAATCGCTTCGGTCACGGGATGCTCGACCTGAAGCCGGGTGTTCATTTCCAGGAAGTAGAAGCTCTCGCCCGTCGGGTCGGCGCCCGACACGATCAGTTCGACCGTTCCCGCGCTGTAATAGCCCACCGCCTTCGACAGCGCGACGCACTGCTCGCCCATCGCCTTGCGCATCTTTTCGGTGACGAAGGGCGACGGCGCTTCCTCGACGACCTTCTGGTGGCGGCGCTGGATGCTGCATTCGCGCTCGTTGAGGTAGAGGATGTTGCCGTGCTGATCGCCGAGAATCTGGATTTCGATATGGCGCGGATTGAGGATGAATTTCTCGATAAACACGCGGTCGTCGCCGAAGCTGTTCAGCCCTTCACGCTTGACGCTCTCGAAGCCTTCGCGGACGTCCTTTTCGTCATAGGCGAGGCGCATGCCCTTGCCGCCGCCGCCGGCGCTGGCCTTCATCATCACCGGATAGCCGATCTCGTTACTGATCTCGACGGCATGTTCGGTGTCGCGGATTTCACCAACAAAGCCGGGGACGACGTTGACGCCCGCTTCCTTCGCGAGCTTCTTCGACTCGATCTTGTCGCCCATCGCCGCGATCGCGTTCACCGGCGGGCCGATGAAGGCGATATTTTCCTTCGCCAGCGCCTCGGCGAAGCTGGTGCGTTCCGACAGGAAGCCGTAGCCCGGATGCACCGCCTCGGCGCCGGTCGCCTTGCACGCGGCGATGATCTTGTCGGCGATCAGATAGGATTCGGACGCAGGCGACGGCCCGATATGCACCGCCTCGTCGGCCATCTGCACGAAGGGCGCGCGCGCGTCGGCGTCCGAATAGACGGCGACCGTCGATATGCCCATGCGCCGCGCGGTCTTGATGACGCGGCAGGCTATTTCGCCGCGATTGGCGATCAGGATTTTCTTGAACATCAATATTCCTCGACAAGTGCCTTGAGTTCGGCGGTCCGCGCCTTGGTCAGTCGTTCCATGCATCCGCTGTGGAGCATCGGTGCCATGCTACCGCCGCGCGCCGCAAAACTCTCGACCAGGCACTGCTGATCGCGATAGGTCAGCCACGCGCGCTGCGCGGCGAGCAAGGTGTCATAATGGGTGGGCTGGGTATCGTAGCGGCGATCGATCATCTTATCGCGCGACCGCATCTCGGCCACGGTCAGCTTCCACTGCGCATTGAGCGTAGCATCGGCGACCTCATAGGCCTTTCCGGCACAATAGTTCATCTCGACCTGATATCGTTGATTGTCGCAATCGACGGGAGGATCCTCCGCGACTGCTACCGCCAAATAGAAAAGGGCGAGGATCACTCCGCGGCCTCCGTCAGCATCCCTTGGCGCATCGGCTCTTCGCTTTCCATCGGGCGCAACCCCAGCTTTGCGAAGAGCGCCGCGTCGGCATTGTCGCCCGCGTTCGCGGTCGTCAGCAGCTTGTCGCCGGTGAAGATGCTGTTCGCGCCCGCCATGAAGCAGAGCGCCTGCGTCGCCTCCGACATGCTCTCGCGTCCCGCCGACAGGCGGACCATCGATTTCGGCATCGTGATACGCGCGACCGCGATCGTGCGGACGAATTCGATATCGTCAATCTTCGCGAGCGGGGTGCCCTCGAGCATGTCGCCGAGCACGGTGCCCTTCACCGGCACCAGCGCGTTGACCGGCACGCTTTCGGGATGGCGTTCGAGCGTTGCGAGCGCGTGGATGAAACCGACGCGGTCGGCGCGCGTCTCGCCCAGCCCGACAATCCCGCCCGAGCAGA
Source organism: Sphingopyxis sp. GC21 (assembly GCF_025727575.1). Taxonomy (NCBI): domain Bacteria; kingdom Pseudomonadati; phylum Pseudomonadota; class Alphaproteobacteria; order Sphingomonadales; family Sphingopyxidaceae; genus Sphingopyxis; species Sphingopyxis sp. GC21. The sequence continues at coordinate 1,639,613 of NZ_CP095845.1, forward strand.
CGTTGATCCCGGCATTGCGGACTTCCTCCAGCGTATCGAGGCGATCCTGAAAGGTCCGCGTGGAGATGATATTCGAGTAATTCTCCGGGCTCGTGTCGATATTGTGGTTGTAATAGTCGAGCCCCGCGACCGCGAGCGTCTGCGCCTGTTCCTTGGTCAGCATGCCCAGGGTCATGCAGGTTTCCATGCCCATCGCGCGCACGCCCTCGACCATCTCGACGATGCTCGCCATGTCGCGGTCCTTGGGGTTGCGCCAGGCGGCACCCATGCAGAAGCGCTTCGACCCGGCATCCTTCGCCTGCGCCGCAGCTTGCAGCACCGCGCGCACATCCATCAGCTTGGTGGCCTTGAGCCCGCTGTCGGCATGTTTTGATTGCGAGCAATAGCCGCAATCCTCGACGCAGCCGCCGGTCTTGATGCTCAAGAGCGTGCAAAGCTGCACCTCGCCGCGCGCGTGATGGCGGCGATGGACGCCCTGCGCCTCCCACATCAATTCGTCGAACGGCAGGTCGAACAGTGCGGCGATTTCCTCGCGCGTCCAGTCGGTACGGGTTTCGGTCACGCTTCGGTCTCCAATGCCTGTGCCAGGTCAGCGATGATGTCGTCGATATGTTCGATCCCCACCGACACGCGGACGACGTCGGGCCCGGCGCCCGCTTCGACCAGTTCGGCCTCCGAAAGCTGGCTGTGCGTCGTCGATGCCGGATGGATGATCAGCGAGCGGGTGTCGCCCAGATTGGCGAGATGGCTGAACAGCTTGACCGCGGAGACGAGCTTGACGCCAGCATCGTAGCCGCCCTGGAGGCCGAAGGTGAACACGGCGCCGCCGCGCCCGCCGAGATATTTGTGCGCGAGGTCGTGATAGGGGCTGCCCCGCAGCCCGGCATAGGAGACCCAGCTCACTGCCGGATGATCCTGCAACCATTTGGCGAGCGCGAGCGCGTTGCTGCAATGCCGGTCCATGCGCAGCGCGAGCGTCTCCATGCCGGTGAGCGCAAGAAAGGCGTTCATCGGCGCGAGCGCGGGGCCAAGGTCGCGCAGGCCGAGCGTCCGCGCGGCGAGGATGAAGGCGAGCGGCCCGAACGCCTCGGTGAAGGTCAGCCCGTGATAGGAGGCATTGGGTTCGCTCAGCGCGGGATATTTGCCGCCCTTTGACCAGTCGAACGTCCCGGCATCGACGATCAGGCCGCCGATCGCATTGCCATGACCGTTCAGGAATTTGGTCGCCGAATGGACGACGATGTCGGCGCCATGCTCGATCGGGCGGCAGAGCATCGGGGTCGCCATCGTGTTGTCGACGATCAGCGGTACGCCGGCATCGTGGGCGACCTTTGCAATCGCCGCGATATCCTGCACGACCCCGCCCGGATTGGCGAGGCTTTCGATGAAGACCGCGCGCGTCCTGTCGTTGATCGCGGCCGCGACATTCGCCGGATCGTCGGCATCGACGAAATGCGTCGTCCAGGCCATCTTGCGAAAGCTCTGCCCCAGCTGGTTGAGCGAGCCGCCATAGAGTTTTTTCGCCGCAACGATCTCACACCCCGGCTCCATGATCGTATGGAAGGCCAGAAACTGCGCAGCATGGCCCGACGCCACCGCGAGCGCCGCCTGCCCGCCCTCCAGCGCCGCGATCTTGCCTTCGAGCGCGCCGTTCGTCGGGTTCATGATCCGGGTGTAGATATTCCCGAATTCCTGCAGGTTGAACAATCGCGACGCATGATCGACATCGTCGAACACATAGGATGCGGTCTGGTAGATCGGCGTGATCCGCGCCTTGGTCGTCGGATCGGGCGCGGTGCCGGCGTGAACGCTCAGCGTTTCAGGTTTATGGTTGCTCATGCAGCATCCTCCAGCGGGGGCATATTGTGGCCGAGCAGGCGCAGGACGTCGGCGGCGCATTCCACCACATTGCTGCCCGGGCCATAGATGCCCTGCACGCCCGCGTCGCGCAGATAGTCGTAGTCCTGCGGCGGAATGACGCCGCCCGCGATCACCTTGATATCGCCGCGCCCCGCCTCGCGCAGCCCCTTGATGAGTTCGGGGATCAGCGTCTTGTGCCCGGCGGCCAAGCTCGACGCGCCGACCGCATCGACCCCGCTTTCGAGCGCGAGCACGACCGTTTCCTCGGGCGTCTGGAACAAGGGCCCGGACACCACGTCAAAGCCCATGTCGCTGAACGCCGAGGCGATGACATTGGCGCCGCGATCGTGTCCGTCCTGCCCCATCTTGGCGACGAGCAGCTTGGGCGCGCGGCCCAGACGGCGTTCGACCGCCTTCACCCCGTCGACGACCTGCGCCCAGCGGTTGTCGCCCTGATAGGGCGCGGCATAGACGCCTTTCACCGGCTTCGGCACCGTGCCGTAGCGCCCGAAGCTGACCTCCATCGCGTCCGAAATTTCGCCCAGCGTCGCGCGCGCGCGCGCCGCATCGACTGCGTGCGCGAGAAGATTGGTCTCGATCGACTGCGGAGCCGCCGCCGCGCGGCGCAGCGCGGTGAGCGCGGCCTGACAAGCGACCTCGTCGCGGCTCGCCTTGACGCGGTTGATCCGCGCGACCTGCGCCTCGCGAACCTTGGTGTTGTCGACCTCGAGCGTTTCGAGCAGATCCTCGTCCTTCAGGCGATATTTGTTCACCCCGACGATGACGTCGTCGCCGCGGTCCACCCTCGCCTGTCGGGCGGCGGCGGCTTCCTCGATCATCGCCTTGGGCCAGCCGGCGGCGACCGCCTTGGCCATGCCGCCTTCGCTTTCGACCCGGTCGATAATCTCCTGCGCCTTGTCAACAAGCTGCTGCGTCAGCGCCTCGATATAATAGCTGCCGCCGAGCGGATCGACGACGTTGCACATACCCGTTTCTTCCTGGATCACGATCTGGGTGTTGCGCGCGATGCGGGCTGAAAAGTCGGTGGGCAGCGCGATCGCCTCGTCGAGTGCGTTGGTGTGCAGCGACTGGGTGCCGCCCAGCATCGCCGCCATCGCCTCGATCGTCGTGCGCATGACATTGTTGTAGGGGTCTTGCTCGGTCAGGCTGACCCCCGACGTCTGGCAATGGGTGCGCAGCATCTTGCTGCGCTCGTCCTTCGCGCCCAACTTCGTCATCGCGCGGTGCCACAGCACGCGCGCGGCGCGCAGCTTGGCGATCTCCATGAAGAAATTCATGCCGATCGCGAAGAAGAAGGACAGGCGACCGGCAAACTTGTCGATGTCGAGGCCGCTCGCCACGCCATATTTCACATATTCGATGCCGTCGGCGATGGTGAAGGCCAGTTCCTGCACCTGCGTCGCCCCCGCCTCCTGCATATGATAACCGGAGATCGAGATGCTGTTGAACTTGGGCATTTCGCGCGACGTGTAGCCGAAGATGTCGCTAATGATCCGCATCGAGGGTTCGGGCGGATAGATATAGGTATTGCGGACCATGAACTCCTTCAAAATGTCGTTCTGGATGGTCCCGTCGAGCAGCTTGCGCTCGACCCCCTGCTCCTCGCCCGCGACGATGAAAAAGGCAAGGATCGGGATGACCGCGCCGTTCATCGTCATGCTGACGGACATCTGGTCGAGCGGGATGCCGTCGAAAAGGATCTTCATATCCTCGACGCTGTCGATCGCCACCCCCGCCTTGCCGACGTCACCGACGACGCGCGGATGGTCGCTGTCATAGCCTCGGTGCGTCGCAAGGTCGAAGGCGACGCTGAGACCCTTCTGCCCCGCGGCGAGGTTGCGGCGATAGAAGGCGTTCGATTCCTCGGCGGTCGAGAAGCCCGCATATTGCCGGATCGTCCACGGCCGCCCCGCATACATCGACGCCCGCACGCCGCGCGTGAAGGGCGCGAAACCGGGCAGGCCGGGATCGGTCTGGACGTCCTCGGCCGTGTAGAGCGGCTTGACATCGATCCCCTCCGGCGTGTGCCAGGTGAGGTCTTTACCCTTTACTTCCTTGTCGGCGGCGGCGGCCCATTGGTCGAGGGTCGGTTTGTCGGTCATATGCGTATCTCTACTCTCTTTTCGTCATGCCGGACTTGATCCGGCATCCATTCCTCGCAGCGACGCAAGAATCGACCCCGGATCAAGTCCGGGGTGACGAGGAAAAATGGGTCAGTGCGCGCCCTTCGGCGTCTCCATGATCTCGGTCAGCACCCCGCCCATGTCTTTGGGGTGCAGGAAGAAGATCAACGTCCCGTGCGCGCCGATCCGCGGCTCGCCCAGCACGCGCTTGCCCATCGCCTCGAATGCGGCCTTGGCGGCGTGAATGTCGGGGACTTCGTAGCACATGTGATGCTGCCCGCCCGCCGGGTTCTTTTCGAGGAACCCCGCGATCGAGGTATTGCCCGGCAGCGGCTCGATCAGTTCGATCTGGGTCCCGTCGAGCGCCCCGCCCACGCCGGGCGTATCGACGAAGCACACTTTGACGCCCTGATCGGGCAGGTCGAACGGCTCATGGATCTTCGTCGCGCCCATCACCTCGCGGTAAAAGACGATGCTGTCGGCGATGGAAGGCGTCGCGACGCCGATATGGTTGAGGCGGCCCAGTTTCATGTCAAATTTTCTCTCACTTCGTCATGCCGGACTTGATCCGGCATCCATTCGATCAGCGCCGGAAGAATGGACCCCGGATCAAGTCCGGGGTGACGACGGAAATTTACAGCGGAATATTATCATGCTTCTTCCACGGGTTTTCGAGCTGCTTGTTCCGCAGCTTGCGTAGCCCCAGCGCGATGCGCTTGCGCGTATTGTGCGGGTGGATCACCTCGTCGATATAGCCGCGTGACGCCGCGACGAAGGGGTTGGCGAAGCGGTCCTCATATTCCTTCGTGCGCTGCGCGATCTTTTCGGGATCGCCCATATCGGCGCGGAAGATGATTTCGACCGCGCCCTTCGCGCCCATCACCGCAATCTCCGCGGTCGGCCACGCGTAGTTCAAATCGCCGCGCAGATGCTTCGACGCCATCACGTCATAGGCGCCGCCATAGGCCTTGCGCGTGATCACCGTGATCTTGGGCACCGTCGCCTCGGCATAGGCGAAGAGAAGCTTCGCGCCGTGCTTGATGATGCCATTATATTCCTGCGCGGTGCCGGGCAGGAAACCGGGGACATCGACGAAGGTCACGATCGGAATTTCGAACGCATCGCAGAAGCGCACGAAGCGCGCCGCCTTCTTCGACGAATTGATGTCGAGCACCCCCGCGAGCACCAGCGGCTGGTTCGCGACGATACCTACGGTGCGCCCTTCGATGCGCCCGAAGCCGCAGATGATGTTCGCGGCATGCGCCGGCTGCACCTCGAAAAAATCGCCCTCGTCGACCGTCTTGCGGATCAGCTCGTGCATGTCATAAGGCTGGTTCGCATTGGGCGGGATCAGCGTGTCGAGGCTCATCTCGGCGCGGTCGTAGGGATCGCTCGTCGGGCGCACCGGCACGCCGCTGCGGTTGTTTTCGGGCAGATAGTCGAAGAAATCGCGCGCCGCGAGCAGCGCCTCGATATCATTCTCGAACGCCAGATCGGCGACCGAGCTCTTGGTCGTGTGGGTGATCGCGCCGCCGAGCTCTTCCTGCGTCACCACTTCGTTGGTCACCGTCTTCACTACGTCGGGGCCGGTGACGAACATGTAGCTACTATCCTTCACCATGAAGATGAAGTCGGTCATCGCCGGGCTGTACACTGCGCCTCCCGCGCATGGCCCCATGATCAGCGAAATCTGAGGCACAACGCCCGATGCCAGAACATTCTTCTGGAACACGTCGGCATAGCCGCCCAGGCTCGCCACACCTTCCTGGATCCGTGCGCCGCCGCTGTCATTGAGGCCGATGACCGGCGCACCGACCAGCATCGCCTTTTCCATCACCTTGCAGATTTTTTCGGCGTGACGTTTGGACAGCGAGCCGCCGAAGACGGTGAAATCCTGGCTGAAGACATAGACGAGGCGGCCGTTGATCGTCCCCGATCCGGTAACAACGCCGTCGCCCGGAATCTTCTGATCCTGCATGCCGAAATCGACGCAGTCATGCTCGACATAGGTGTCGAGCTCCTCGAACGAGTCTTCGTCGAGCAGCACCAGCAACCGCTCGCGCGCGGTCAGCTTGCCCTTGGCGTGCTGCGCATCGATACGCTTCTGCCCGCCTCCCAAGGCGGCGGCGGCGCGGCGGCGTTCCATTTCGGCAATATTGGCGGACACTCGGCTTCTCCGGTTTTCTGGAGCCTGCCATCTGCGCCCGCGGCGCACGCTATGCAAATGCGAATTTGCAAAGTTGCAAAGTGATGGTTTGCAAACTATCCTCCCCGGCACGGGGAGAGGGACCGTGCGAAGCACGGTGGAGGAGCACAGGCGGATTGCAAGACCTGTCGGGCAGCGATCATGACGCCCCTGTCCCTCCACCACTCTTCGGGTGGCCCCCTTCCCCTTTCAGGGGAGGATTTTGTGACCCGCCAACGCATCTTCGCCGGCGCCCGCTTGCGCCAGCTTCGCACCGAACGGGGCATCCGGCAGGCCGATTTCGCCGAAAGGATCGGTATTTCGACATCCTATCTCAGCCAGATCGAGCATGACGACAGGCCGTTGACCCCTGCCCTGCTCGACCGGCTGCAAAGGCTTTTCCCGCTCGAATGGGAGGAGGTCGCCGCCGATGCCGGTGACCGCCGCGCCGGAGCGCTGCGCGAGGCGGCGGCCGATCCGCTGTTCGCCGCCGCGCCGCTGGCGCCCGAACAGCTCGAGCGCGCCGCGCTGCAGCAACCGCAGCTCGCCGACCAGTTCGTCGCGCTCCACGCCGCCTATCGCCGCGCGGGCCAGCGGCTCCAGATCATCGACGAAGCGATGACCGGCGGCACCGCCGAGGGCAGCCGCCTGCCGTGGGAGGAGGTGCGCGACTGGTTCCACGACGCGGGCAATTATGTCGATAGCATCGACCGCGCAGCCGAGACGCTGGCGGGCCAGCTGCGCGGCCGCGATCCGTCGCCCGCGATCGAGACGATCGAACGGCGGCTGCGCGAGGCGCTGGGCATTTCGATCGTCTACCGCCAGCACCAGGTGCTGCGCGATTTCGACGCGACGATGCGCCACCTGATCATCGATCCGTCGCAGCCCGCCGAAACGCGCCGCTTTCAACTTGCGCACCAGCTGGCGGCGCTGGCGCTCGCGCGCGAGATTGATGCGGTGATCGAGGCGTCGCCGCTGCGCACCGCGGCGGCGCGCCAGTTGCTCCACGTCGGCCTCGCCAATTATGCCGCGGGCGCGGTTTTGATGCCCTATGCCGCCTTTCGCGCCAGCGCCCGCGCGGTGCGGCATGACATCGACCGGCTGCGGCTCGACTATGGCGTCAGCTTTGAACAGGCGTGCCATCGCCTCTCGACGCTCCAGCGCCCCGGCGCGCGGGGCATCCCGATGTTCTTCTGTCGCGTCGACATGGCGGGCAACATTACCAAGCGGCACAGCGCCACTCGCCTGCAATTCGCGCGCTTCGGCGGCGCCTGCCCGCTGTGGATCGTCCACGAGGCGGCGGCGATCCCCGACCGCATATTGTTCCAGCTCGCCGAGACAGCCGATGGGCTGCGCTATGTGTCGATGGCGAAGGGGCTCGTGAAACCGTCGGGCAGCTATGCGCGCTCGCCGCGCCGCTATGCCGTGGCGCTGGGGTGCGAGGCGCAATATGCCGCCGATTTCGTCTATGCCGACGGGGTCGATGTGACCGCGCCGCACGCCGCGACGCGTATCGGATCATCGTGCCGCATTTGCCCGCGCGACGACTGCGACCAGCGCGCCTTTCCGCCGAGCGACCGGCCGATTCTTGTCGACCCCGACCGCCGCGACGTGGTGCCCTACCGCATCGGTTAGCGAAATGTCATTGCAAGCGGAGCGAAGTAATGACGAAGACGCTCACACCTTCACGATTCCTCGCTCGATCAGGCTGTGCGCCGTCGCCAGCACCGCCTCCTCGGGCGTCCGCATCGTCCAGCCGAGCGTCTCCATCGCGTGACGGCTATCGCCGCCGCGAACATTGCCCAGCTCGGCGACGAGTTGCTTGAGTTCGGGGCGGAAGATCGCGAAGCCTTTGAGCAGCCAGTCGGGCATCCGCCGCGTCGGCACCTTGCGCGCCTGCTCGTCCAGGTTCGCGGTCAGGATGTTGGCGACGTCGATCATCTTCAGGAACGGTCCCGAACAGACATAGCGCTCGTCCCGGATGCCCGGCGCGGTGAGCGCGCGATAATGAAGGTCGGCAACGTCGCGCACGTCGATGATGCCGAAGCCGACGTCGGGACACATTGGCACCTTGCCCTCGAGCAATTGTTTCACGACCTCGATCGACGTCGAAAGATCGTCGGACAGCAGCGGCCCGAATACTGCCGCAGGGTTGACCGAGGCGAATTCCATGTCGCCACCCTCGGCCGCCACCCAATCGCGCGCCGCGCGCTCGGCGACGGTTTTCGAGCGCGGATAGGGCATGACCGCCGGATTATCGAGGTTCGTCCAATCGGTTTCGCTGTAGATGCCGCCACCGTCGCCATGCCCATAGGCGATCGCCGCCATCGACGAGGTCAGAACGAAGCGCCGCACTCCCGCTGCCCTCGCGAAACGCAGCGCGCGCAACGCGCCTTCGCGCGCCGGAACCACCAGTTCATCGGCATGCTGGGGAACCCCCATCGGAAAGGGCGAGGCAACATGCGCGACATGGCTGCATCCGGCGATCGCCTCCGCCCAGCCGAGATCATGCTCCAGATCGGCCGCGAAGAACCGAAGCCGGTCGTTGTCGACCGCCAGCCAGCTGCGCACTTCGGCCTCGCGCTTCAGGCTGCGCACCGTCGTGTGAACCGTCCAGCCATTGTCGATCAACTGCCGGATCAGGAAGCCGGCGATATAGCCGCTGCCACCTGTTACCAATATCGTGCCCGTCATCTGCACCGCTCCTCGCCGCATTTGCGAAGAATAGCAGACAGGCCGCGCGGTCGCCGCTTATTTCAGCAGCACCAGTTCCTCGGCCATGCTGGGGTGCAGGGCAACCGTGGCGTCGAAGTCGGCTTTCGTCAGCCCCGCCTTCACGGCGACGGCGGCGGCCTGCAAAATTTCGGGCGCGTCGGGACCGATCATGTGAAGGCCGACGACCTGGTCGGTCGCCGCATTGACGACCATCTTGTACAGCGCCCGTTCGTTGCGGCCGGCAAGGACATTCTTCATCGCCCGGAAATCGCTGGTGTAGATGCGCACCGCGCCCAGCTTGTTGCGTGCCTCCGCCTCGGTCATCCCGACCGCGCCGATCGGCGGATGGCTGAACACCGCGCTCGGGACATTGGCATAGTCGACGGTCGTCGGCTTGCCGCCGAAGACACTGTCGGCGAACGCCTGCCCCTCGCGGATCGCCACCGGCGTCAGCTGGATGCGATTGGTCACGTCGCCGACGGCGTAGATGCTCGGCACCGAAGACTGGTTATTGTCATCGACCTTGACCGCGCCAACCTTGTCGAGTTCGACACCCGCCGCTTCCAGACCCAAGCCCTTTGTGTTCGGTACCCGCCCGGTCGCGACGAGCACGGCATCGGCCGCGATCGGATCGCAATTGTCGAGATGGACCATCAGCGATCCGTCGTCCTGCTTCTCGATCGACTTGAACGGCGCATTGAAACGGAATTCGATCCCCTTGGTCATCGAAATCTGGAGCAGGCGGTCGCGGATCTGCTCGTCATAGCCGCGCAGGATCGCGTCGCCGCGGTTGACGATCGTCACCTTGCTGCCGAATTCGTTGAAGATACCCGCAAATTCGTTGGCGATATAGCCGCCGCCAGCGATCACCACACGCTTCGGCAGGCTGTCGAGATGAAACACTTCGTTCGAGGTGATCGCATGCTCGCTGCCCGGAAATTCGGGGACGAAGGGCCAGCCGCCCGTTGCCACAAGAATGCGTTCGGCGGTGAGTTCGGTCCCGTCGGCGAGCCGCACCTTTTGCGGACCAACGATTGTAGCGCGCGTCTTGAGCAGCGTAACCTTGTGATTGTCGAGCGTCTGACCGTAGAGACCTTCGAGACGCGTGACTTCGCCGAGCACATTGTCGCGCAGCCGCTGCCAGTCGAAATGGCAATCGGGAACGTCCCAACCGAAATGCCGCGCGTCCTTCAGATCCTCGGCAAAATGCGCGCCATAGACGAGCAGCTTCTTGGGCACGCAGCCGCGAATGACGCAGGTGCCGCCAACGCGATACTCTTCGGCAACCGCGACCCGCGCGCCGTGCGACGCCGCAACCCGGCTCGCGCGAACGCCGCCCGACCCGGCGCCGATGACAAACAGGTCATAGTCGAAATCGCTCATGAAACACCTCTGGCAATCGTCGCTGACATTCGCGGCGAGGGCCTATGTGGTTACGCCGCGCCGTCTTGCCAATCGAATATTTGGATTAGCCTGATCGCCTAGTCCCCCAGCGCCGCCTGCATCAGCGCTTCGGTGGCCGGATCGAATTGCACCGTTCCTTCGGCAAGGCCCTTCGCCATTTCCTTGCCTAGCTCGACCCCGAACTGATCGAAGGGATTGATGCCGAGCAGCACGGCGTTGGCGAAAACGCGATGTTCGTAGAAGGCGATCAGCGCACCCAGAGTATGCGGCGTCACCTGTTCGAGCAGGATCGTCGTCGATGGACGGTTGCCGGGATAGGCGCGCGCGCCGTCCTCGCTCGCACGGCCGGTCATCAACGCCGCGCCCTGCGCGATGCAGTTCGCGACCAGCGTCTCGTGGTGGGCATCGTCAAGGATATGATCGGGCTCGCGCGCGACGACGAATTCAACCGGGGTCAGATGCGTGCCCTGATGCAGGAGCTGGAACACCGCGTGCTGGGCGTCGGTGCCGACGCCGCCCCAGGTGATCGGCGCGCTCTGCTGCGCGAGCGGCGCGCCGTCGAGCGTCACGCGCTTGCCGTTCGATTCCATTTCGAGCTGTTGCAGATAGGCGGGCAACAGCCGCAACCGTTCGTCATAGGCAAAAACTGCGCGGGTCTGGCAGCCCAGCCGGTTGGCGTAAATCTGGTCGGCGAAAGCGGCGAGCAGGCAGATATTGTCGGCGCCGTCGGCGAGCCGGAAATGGCGGTCCATCTCCGCCGCGCCTTCGAGCATGTCCTGAAAAGCGTCCCAGCCGAGCGCCAGCGCCGCCGGAAAGCCGATCGACGACCATAGCGAATAGCGCCCGCCGACGGTTTCGCTGAACGGCAGAATGCGCGTTTCGTCGATACCCCATTCGACCGCGCGTTCGGGATTGGCGGTCAGCGCAATAAAACGGCCGACCGGATCATCGACGCCCGCTTCCTCCAGCCATTGCAGCGCCGAGGCCGCGTTGAGCAGCGTCTCGGTCGTCGTGAAGGTCTTCGACGCGACCGCGACGAGCGTATAGGCTGGATCGAATTTGGCGAAGACTTCGGCGAGCGCGGCCCCATCGACATTCGAGACGATGGCGACGTCGTAGCGCGAGCCATGCCGCCCCAGCGCATCGATCAACAGGTCGGGGCCAAGCGCCGACCCGCCGATGCCGATGTGGAGCAAATGGCGGATTTCGCCGAACGCATCGGCCTCGATCGCGTCGATCAGCATCCGCATCCGCTGATGCAATGCCTGCGCGACATGGACGGACTCGGGCGCCCCTTCGCCGCGCTCGGCGCTGTGCTCTGCAGCACGGTCTTCGGTCGGGTTGGCGATGCCGCCCGCGAAAAGCGTCTTGCGTCGGCCGGCAAAATCCTGCGCTTCGGCAAGCGTCGAAAGGATCGCCAGCGCCTCGCCATCGAGATGCGTCTTTGCGAAGTCGAAGCGAATGTCAGCGACGTTGCGAACGAGCATCTGAAGCCGCGCCTCCGGATCGGCGGCGATCAGGTCGGCGATTGTTTGCGGTTGCCACGCGGAGAGCGCCTGCCACGCATCGGAGGAGGTGGTCATCGAAAACGTCCTTCTAAGGTCCCTTCGTGTCGAGCAAAGTCGAGACACCCCAAGGCGCGAACGACCGATGGGCATCTCGACTTCGCTCGATGCGAACGGGGATGGAGATGTTCGTCCATTTCATAGGCGCGCCACCGCTCGCGCGCCAGCGTCATCCGCCGATATTTACTTGACGCGCAGACCTATTCACCGTCAATGCGCCCCATGACCGACGCCAGCATCCCCGCCGAAAATCCCGCCCCCGCGACGCCCGAACCCGCGCCCGTATCCGCCAAGGAAGAGGCGGTCGACACGATCCGCTTTCTCGCGCTGCTCGCGATCGCGGTGCTGATCTTTCGAAGCTTCTTTCTGTCGCCCTTCAACATTCCGTCGGAATCGATGCAGCCGCGCCTGCTGATCGGCGACTATCTGCTCGTGAACAAGATGGCTTACGGCTATTCGAAATACAGCCTGCCGTTCAGCGTGCCGCTGATCCCCGGCCGTATTTTCGCGCGTACGCCCGATCGCGGCGACGTTGTCGTGTTCAAGGCGCCGCCGGTCAACGACAACGACTATATCAAGCGCGTGATCGGCCTGCCCGGCGACACGATCCAGGTGAAGGACGGCATCGTCTGGCTGAACGGCAAGCCGCTGAAGCGCGAACCGATGGCCGATTTCGTCATTCCGGTGACGCAGAATATGATCGACGCCTCGCGCGCCAACGGCACCCTGCCCTGCTATTCGCCCGAGTTCGAAGAGATCGGCGCGAACGGCCAGCGTCAGTGCCGCTACAAGCGCTTCAAGGAAACGCTGCCCAGCGGCAAGAGCTACGCCATCCTCGATATCACCTCGATCCCCGAGGATAATACAGCGCCCGTGACCGTGCCTGCCGGCCATCTGTTCCTGATGGGGGATAATCGCGACCGCAGCGCCGACAGCCGCTTCCCCGCCGTCGAGGGTCAGGGCATTGGCCTGGTGCCCGAGGAAAATCTGGTCGGCCATGCGCTGGTGACGATGTTCTCGACCGACGGGTCGGCAAGCTGGCTCAACCCGATCAGCTGGTTCACCGCCGCCCGCTGGAGCCGCGCCGGGGAAGGCTTTTGAACGAAGGCGTATCCGCGGAAACGCTTGCCGCCATTACCGGCGCAACGCCCCGCGACCTTGGCCTCTACCGCGAGGCGCTGACCCACGGCAGCAGCGGTGCGGGTGATTATCAGCGGCTGGAATTTCTGGGCGACCGCGTGCTCGGCCTCGTCATTGCTTCCGAATTGTTCGCCCGCTTTCCGAAGGCGGCGGAGGGCGAATTGTCATCGCGGCTGCACGCGCTTGCGTCGGGCGAAACCTGCGCGCGGATCGCGCAGGCGCTCGACCTTACCGCGCATGTCCGCTTCGGCGCGCAGGCGATCGGCGATGGCGGGCGGCATAGCGACAATATCGCCGCCGACGTGCTCGAAGCGCTGATCGGCGCGCTGTGGCTCGACCTTGGCCAGGACGCCGCGCGGGCATTCATCGTCCGCAATTGGGGCAGCATGATCGAAGGCCAGGTCGCCGCGCCCAAACATCCCAAGGCGGCGCTTCAGGAATGGGCGCTCGCGCGCAAGCGCAAGCCCCCCGAATATCGCCTCGTCCGCCGCGACGGCCCCGACCACGCTCCGCGCTTCCGCGTCGCCGTCGCGATCGGCAAGCTCGCCGAGGCCGAAGGCGACGGCCCGTCCAAGCAGGCCGCCGAAAAGGCGGCCGCCACCGCCCTGCTCGAAATCTTGACCCAGGAAGACGTAAAATGACCCAGCGCTGCGGTTTCGTGGCGGTTGTCGGCGCCCCGAACGCCGGCAAATCGACCCTCGTCAACGCCCTTGTCGGCCAGAAGGTCGCCATCGTCAGCCCCAAGGCGCAGACGACGCGTACCCGTCTGATGGGCGTCGCGATGGACGGCGACACGCAGATCATTCTGATCGACACGCCGGGTATCTTCGCGCCCACCCGCCGGCTCGACCGCGCGATGGTCGCTGCGGCATGGGGCAGCCTGGAGGAAGCCGAGGCCATCCTCGTCATGGTCGACGCCGCGGCCAAGCTGACGGGCCGCGTCGAACGCGTGCTGGAGGGAGTCGCGAACCGGCCCGAGAAGAAATATCTGGTGCTGAACAAGGTCGACCTGACCAAGAAGGACAAGCTGCTCACCATCGCGACCGAGCTCAACGCCCGGCTCGCCTTCGACGAAACCTTCTTCATCGCGGCGAGTAGCGGCGACGGGGTGCCCGAACTCAAGGCGCATCTTGCAGCGCTGATGCCCGAAGGGCCGTGGCATTTCCCCGAGGACGAGGTCAGCGACGCGCCCGAGCGGATGCTCGCGGCCGAGATCACGCGCGAGCAGCTTTATCGCCAGCTCCACGAAGAACTGCCCTATCAGTCGACGGTCGAGACCGAATTGTTCAAGACGCGCCCCGACGGCAGCGCCGAAATCCACCAGCAGATTTTTGTCGCGCGCGACAACCAGCGCGCCATCGTGCTTGGCAAGGGCGGCGCCCGCATCAAGGAAATTGGCGCAAAGGCCCGCGCCGAACTTGCCGAACTGATGGGCCGCAAGGTCCACCTTTTCCTGCACGTGAAGGTCAAGGAAAATTGGGACGAAGACCGCGGCGTCTATCGCGACATGGGCCTCGACTGGGTCGATTGAACGGCGAAATGGCGCACGATCCCTTCAACACCCCCGGCGACCGGTTCCGAGCGGTCTTCCGCTATTGGCAGGCCTATCTGCTCATCGCCGTGCTGATCGCGCTCGTCATCGAGCGCGATCGTTTCGCGAGCAGCGGCAAGGATCATCTGGTCGCCGGCGAAGTCATGCGGATTGAAACGCCGCCCGGAAAGCCGGAGCAGGCCGTCGTGCGCGTCAACAGCCTGCAGCAGGCGACCGTCGCGCTTCCCGCCAACGCGCATTGCCATAGCGGATCGAAAATCCGCCTCGTTCGACACGACGACGTCGCCCAGCACGACTTCCGCGCCGCCGACCAGCCCTGCGCGGGATAGGCGATGGAGCTTGGGCCGGTCGCCCAAGCAACATCACGCGTCCTTCGCGGCCTTCTTCTTTGCCGGCGCCTTCTTTGCGGCCGGCTTTTTGGCCGCAGCCTTCTTCGCGGGCGTCTTCTTCTTGCCCTTCGCCGGTCCCTTCGCGGCGCGGGCGTCGATCAGGGCGACAGCTTCCTCGACAGTCAGCGCGTCGGGCTCGACCGTCTTGGGCAGCGTGGCGTTGGTCGTGCCGTCGGTCACATAAGGCCCGAAACGTCCGGCCATCAGCTTCATTTCGCCGCCGCTCGTCGGGTGCGGGCCGAAAGTCTTCAATGGCTCGGCCTTGGCGCGCGCGCCGCGGCCGCCGCCATTCGCCGCATCGGCGATACGCGCCACCGCCGCGTTCATGCCGATGTCGAAGATTTCGGCGGTGCCGGTCAGCTTCGCATATTTGCCGTCATGGAGCAGATAGGGACCATAGCGCCCCAGTCCCGCGACGATCGGCTTGCCACTTTCGGGATGCGTCCCGACGTCGCGCGGCAGGCTCAGGAGCCGCAGCGCATAGTCCAGATCGAAATCCTCGGCCGGAATGTCCTTCGGGATCGACGAGCGCTTCGCCTCCTTGCCATCGCCGAGCTGGATATAAGGTCCGAACCGGCCGCTGCGCTTCGTCACCTCGAGCCCGCTTTCGGGATCGGTACCCAGCGTTTCGGGGCCGCTGTCGGCGCCGTCGCTGCCGCCCGGCTGCGCGAATTTTCGCGTGAACTTGCACTCAGGATAGTTACTGCACGCGATGAACGGACCGAAGCGCCCGCCGCGCAGCGCGAGCCGCCCGGTGCCACAATTCGGGCAGACGCGCGGATCGCTGCCGTCGCCCTTGTCGGGGAAGAGATAGGGGCCGAGAAACTCGTCGAGCGCCGCGGTAATTTCCGACGGCTTCTGCTCCATCACCTCGCCGGTGCGCGGCTTGAAGTCGCGCCAGAAGCGTTCGAGTACCGCCTGCCACTGGGCGCGGCCGCCCGACACATCGTCGAGCTCTTCTTCGAGGCCCGCGGTGAAATCATATTCGACATAGCGGCCGAAGAAGCGTTCGAGGAAAGCGGTGAGCAATCGCCCGCTCTCTTCCGGCAGGAAGCGGTTCTTTTCGACGCGCACATAGGCGCGGTCCTTGAGCACCTGAAGGATCGAGGCATAGGTCGACGGGCGCCCGATGCCGAGTTCCTCCATCTTCTTGACCAGGCTCGCTTCCGAATAGCGCGGCGGCGGCTGCGTCTCGTGGGCTTCGACCTCGACGCCGGTCTTGGCGGGTGCATCGCCCTTTGCCATCGCGGGAAGCAAGCGCGCATCCTCATCGTCGGCGCTGTCGTCGCGGCTTTCGTCATAGAGCGCCAGGAAGCCGGGGAATTTCACAACCTGACCTGTCGCGCGGAGCATTGTCTTGCCGGTGCCGTCGCTCAGATCGATGCTCGTGCGTTCGAGCCGCGCCGAGGCCATCTGGCTCGCCAGCGCACGCTTCCAGATCAGATCGTAGAGGCGCGCATGATCGCCGCCGCCGACCTTGTCCTTGCCAAAATCGGTCGGACGGATCGCCTCGTGCGCTTCCTGCGCGTTCTTCGCCTTGGTCTGATACTGGCGCGGCTGATCGGGAACATAGCCCCCGTCGTAGCGGTCAGCAATCGCCCGCCGCGCGGCGCTTATCGCGCTGCCGTCCATCTGAACGCCGTCGGTACGCATGTAGGTGATCGCGCCGTCCTCGTAGAGATCCTGCGCAACCCGCATCGTGTGGCTGGCCGAGAAACCGAGCTTGCGCGCGGCTTCCTGTTGCAGGGTCGAGGTCGTGAAGGGCGGCGGCGGATTGCGCGTCAGCGGCTTGGTTTCGACGCTGTCGACGGTGAAATGGCCCGCCTTCACATCGGCTTCGGCGGCGCGCGCATCGGCCTCGTTGGTGATCGTCAAGCGCTCGATCTTGTCGCCGCGCCAGCGCGCGAGCCGCGCCTTGAACGGCGTGCCGCCCATTTCGAACTGGCCGGTGATCGACCAATATTGCTGCGCAACAAAGGCTTCGATTTCGCGTTCGCGTTCGACGACGAGGCGCAGCGCCACCGACTGGACGCGGCCCGCCGATTTGGCGCCGGGCAGCTTGCGCCACAGCACCGGCGAGAGGGTGAAACCGACGAGATAATCGAGCGCGCGGCGCGCGCGGTACGCGTCGATCAGATCGTCGTCGAGACCGCGCGGATGCGCCATCGCATCGGTCACCGCCTGCTTGGTGATCGCGTTGAAGGTCACGCGGTCAACCTTTTGCGGCAGCGCCTTTTTCTGGCGCAGCAATTCCTGCACGTGCCAGCTGATCGCCTCGCCCTCGCGATCGGGGTCGGTCGCGAGAATCAGACGGTCGGCCTGCTTCGCGGCATCCTGAATATCCTTCAGCCGCTTCGCCTTGTCCGGATAGAGCTGCCACTCCATCGAAAAACCGTCATCCGGATCGACAGAGCCGTCCTTGGGCGGCAGGTCGCGGACGTGGCCATAGCTGGCCAGCACCTTGAAATCACGGCCGAGATATTTCTCGATCGTCTTCGCCTTGGCGGGCGATTCCACAATCACCAATTGCATCGAAAATTCGTTTCCCCGAAAACTCTTACGTACGTACGCGCGAGGGTGGCGGGCGCCGATCCCTTCCGTCAAGAGGGGAAATAGAGCGCCCGCCGTCGGGGATCAACGCAATGCGCCAAGTCTTCCGAGCAGCAATTCGTTTGCCAGGCTCGCTGCTTTCGCCGCGCCCTCCTCATAATTTCCTGGCTTTGCAGTGAACTGGAATTTACGCGTTTTGCCGAACATCGGCAGGCCGATGTTCGCCGCCGCTGCAAGGCCGCCTGCAACATTGGCAGCCGATTGCACGGCCTTTTCTGTACCGGTCGACGCATCGCTCTTGTCGATGAACTCGCCTTCGACGCCAATTGGGGCCTTGACCGTTATGACAGCCTGCTTGCCCGAGGGCGCAATAAGCGTCATTCGCGAATAATCCGCGCTGACAGACAGGCCGCTGTTTACATTGACCCCGCCGCCGAAGCTGAAAAAGCCCGGGCGCTTCTGATCCGAAAAGTCGATAAGATAGACGACATCAATCACGCCAACACCTGTTTGCCTGGCATAGTTTGACAGGGCCATATTCGCCTGCCCTGCCGACATATTGATCCCCATGCTGCTCATTCCGGAACCCGTAAAGTCCCCCGGGATCATCAACAGCGACGGGAGCGCACTCGGCTTGTAATAGGTTGCCTTGCCCTTGCTACCCTTCTCGAGCGCAATATTGACATCGAGCGGCGCTTCCAGCGACTTGGTCTTTGCAAGGGCCGCATGATCGAACAGGTCGGCGGCGGATTGAACGACATAACCGCGCGCACCCAGCTGCGACACGAAATCGGCATAGGCGGCATCGGTGATGGCCTGCATCATCTCAGGCGTGACGCCGACCAGTTCGCTCTTGGCCTTTGTGGTGCCGCCAAAGGCACCCATCAGACCACCCGTCTTCTTGATCTGGTCCGTAGACTCAAAGATGAAGCCGACATTGAAGGCACCGATCGTTACCGTCGTCACGCCCCTTGCATTGGCCGGCCCCGAAATCTTGACGGGTTCCTGATCCTTCGCAGCGACGACGACAGGCTGAAACAGCATCGCCGCAAGGGCGATGGCCGACAGCAATTTTTTCATGAAAACAAACCTCCGACCTCCCGCGGCCGGAATCGGACCAGCGACGGGAGATTTCCCGACGCAACCCACACCCCTGCATCGGTCAGATGCAGGAGGGTGTCAATGGCTGACGTCCAAGCGTCAGTTGCTGTCCCATTTGAAGTCGGCAGGCAGTACGCATTTGCCGCCGTCATATTGCCCCACGCTGCGGATCACCTCGTCCTTGTCGGGTTCGATGCGGCGGCCACTGATCTGGCTGTCGATCACCCGGCGCACCAGCGCGTCGAGCCGGGTCACGAGATAGCAGTCGATCGCCGGCGGTGCGTGCGGATTGCCCACGCCGCTGTCGTCGGTCAGGAAGAGGTAGCGCGACTGCGTTGCTGCGGCCATTGCGCGCATCGCATATTCGGCCTCGTCCGCAACGCCCGAAGCGGCGACCGGGGTGATATGGATCCGCTTGGCGCGAGCCGCTTCGGCGGCGGCCCAGGTGCGCCCGAACTTGTCGTCGTGCGGCGGCGCATCGGCGACGAGCAGCAGCGATTTGACCGCATCAGGACGCCAGGATTGCCCCACCGCGCGGATCATCGCCTGATCCATCGCTTCGGGATAGTCGCCGCCGCCGTTCGCGTCCTGCTGCGCCAGCACGCCTTGCGCGCGGCCGATATCGCGGTCGAAGCCGATAGTGCGCGTCACATAATCATCGCCGAGGTCGCGGTAGAAGACAAAGCCGACACGGATGTCGAGATCGCGGTGCCGCGTCGTGATCGCATTGATGATCGAACGCAGTTCGGACTGAAGATAGCGGATCTCGTCGCCCATGCTGCCGGTCGTGTCGATCACCAGCATCAGATCGAGCTTGGTGGCCTTCGCCGCCATCTGGTTAGCGGTCAGGCCGACAAGCTGGCCGCCCGGCGCATCGGCGACGAGCACCGGACGCGCGTCGGCAATCGTCCGTCCGCCCTGGCGCGCCGACACCGTAATGCGCTCGCTCAACCGGTCGAGCCCCGGAAAGAAGACTGCGCCGCCGTCGGCCTGCGTCGCCATGGTGATGCTGTTGCCGTCGCTGCACGTCACCACGACATCGGCGAAGGGAATGGGCTGCCCGTTGCGGTCGTTCACCTTCACGGTGACCACGCGCATCGTATCGACGCGCGGAAGATCGCGGATCTGCTGGCCCAGATTGCTGCGACCGACATAGGCCGCGTAAAGTTCCGGATTGAGCAGATCGTCATGCTCGCCGGCGGTCAGGATGCCCGACTGCGGCTGCGGCTGCGGATAGGGACGCGGCGGCATCACGGCGCCCGGCGCGCGATCGAAATCGGCCGACGATCCCTTTTCCATGGCGACGGGCTCGGCTGCACCGGCGCTGGCGTCACTGCGCGAGCCGGTGACGACGACGTCGCTCGCCGGCGGCGATGCCGCTTCGGCAGCCGGCGCCATCATCGGCGGTGGTGGCGGCGCAGGCGGCGGCGGTGGCGGCGGCGCGGCCATCACCGGTGCCACACTGTCATAGCGTCCACCCTTGCCGCCCGCGGCGGGAACGGGCCGCGGCCGCGTTTCGGGATCGAGCTGCGGCAGCGGGTCGGCATTGCGGCAAAAGCCGTCATTCCAGCCGGGCGCCGCCGCTTGCGCCGCCATGATCGGCAAGGGCGCCGGGCCGGAGGCCAGCAGCGCCGTTAATGTCACACCTGTCAGAAACCTGTTCCGCATCACCCAACTCCCCGCATGTGATACAATATCATCAGCCTGTCGCCGCGCCGCTGAACCGTGGCTGAACCGCGCCGAGCCGTTGCGGACCCTAAAGCAGCGCCCCCCGCGGGCCCATATGCCGCGCCAGCCCCCCGGCGCGTTCGAGTTCGAGCAGGACCGGTTGCACCGACGCGGCGGGATGTCCCGGCTGGCGAACGATCTCGTCGATCGCCACCGGCGGCGGGCCGAGCGGGCTGGTCACGACATGCGGCGTGCGGATCAGCCGGATCCGCGCCGACCGCTCTGGGTGCGTCACGCAGCGCCCTTCTTTGCGCCGACGCGCGGTTCGGTTCCGGCGCGCAGCCGCGCGATATTCTCCCGGTGGCGCCACAGCACGATCACCGCCAGCCCGGCGAGGCCGACTGCATAGACCGGATAGCCGAAGGCAAGCGCCGCGACCGGCGCCGCGACCGCTCCCGCCATCCCGCCGAGCGACGAAATGCGCAGCAGCAACACAGTCCCCAGCCACACAGCTGCGAACACCAGCCCGACCGGCCAGGCGAGCGCCAGCGCGAGGCCGAGCAGTGTCGCAACCCCCTTGCCGCCGCGAAACTTCAGCCAGACTGGATAGCAATGACCGATCATCGCCGCCGCACCCGCGATCATCGCAGCATGATCGCCGAGCTGGGGAACGAAATGACGCGCGAGCAGCACCGCGACCGCGCCCTTCGCGCCGTCGAGGATCAGCGTCGCCGCGGCGAGTTCCTTGCGTCCGGTGCGCAGCACGTTGGTCGCGCCGATATTGCCCGATCCGATCTGCCGCAGATCGCCGGCGCCGAACGCGCGCGTCAGCAGGACGCCGAACGGAATCGAGCCGAGCAGATAGCCGGCGGCGGTCAACAATAAGATGGTCATGGCGCTCCCGGGCGTTGGTTCGGGAATATTGTGGCGATGTTGCAGCGGGCAATCAATGGATTCGATGAATCTGGACGCCGCAAAGGACCGGATTGACGCCGGGCGGGCGCATGCTAACCGGCTCGCATGCAGACTCCCGCGCCCGACGCGCCTATTCTCTTTTTCGACAGCGGCCTTGGCGGACTGACCGTCCTCGGACCGACGCGTGCGCTGCTGCCGACCGCGCCGATAGTCTATGCCGCCGACTACGCCGGCCTGCCCTATGGCAAGAAAAGCGACGCCGAACTCGCGGCACGCGTGCCGGCGCTGCTCGGCCGGTTGGTCGAACGCTACCATCCCCGGCTCGCCGTTATCGCCTGCAACACCGCCTCGACCATCGCGCTCGCGCATGTTCGCGCAGCACTCGATCTGCCGATCGTGGGAACCGTGCCCGCGATCAAGCCGGCGTCCGAACTGACGCGCAGCGGCGTGATCGGCGTGCTGGGGACCGAGGCGACGGTGCGGCAGCCCTATGTCGATGACCTCAGCGCCAAATTCGCGCGCGACAAAATCGTGCTCCGCCACGGCAGCCCCGAACTCGTCACCGCTGCCGAGAGCAAGCTGCGCGGCGAACCGGTCGATCCCGCCGCGATTGCACGCGCGCTCGCCGGGCTGACCGATCAGGCGGGCGGCGGTGCCATCGACGTCATCGTCCTGGCCTGCACCCACTTCCCGCTGCTGCAGGACGAATTGCAGGCAGCTGCCGGACCCGGCGTCACGCTCATCGACGGCGCTGCAGGGATCGCGCGGCGGATCGCGCACCTCACCCAAGGGCAGGCGTGGCCCCAGACGGCGGCGCCCGGCATCGCGGTCTTCACGCGCAGCGACGATCGCCTGCCCCCGCCGCTGGCCGCGCTGGCGCCTTATGGCATCGGGCGAATTGAGACAATTTGACCCAGATCTGCGAATCGTTCGCACTGGATTTCACGGAAAATCGCGCGTATTGCCGCCCGGTTATCGCGCCGGCGGGGGCCGCGCACCCGAAACTGCGGGGCATGCAAGTGAACTACGACGATATTTTCGCCCGGGCCATCGACCGCCTTCACGAAGAAGGCCGTTATCGCGTGTTTATCGATATTCTGCGCAACAAGGGGGCCTTCCCCAACGCGCGCTGCTTTGCGGGGCATAACGGGCCGAAGCCGATCACCGTCTGGTGTTCGAACGACTATCTCGCGATGGGCCAGCACCCGAAGGTCATCGCCGCGATGGAAGAGGCGCTGCACGACGTCGGCGCCGGATCGGGCGGCACGCGCAACATCGGCGGCAACACCCACTATCACATCGATCTCGAAGCCGAACTCGCCGATTTGCACGGCAAGGAAGGCGCGCTGCTCTTCACCTCGGGCTATATCTCGAACGAAGCGACGCTCGGCACGCTCGGCAAGCTGCTCCCGAACTGCATCATCTATTCGGACGAACTCAATCACGCCTCGATGATTGCGGGTATCCGCAATTCGGGCTGCGAAAAGCGCGTTTGGCGCCACAACGACCTCGCGCATCTCGAAGAACTGCTCGCCGCCGACGATCCCGACGCGGCGAAGCTGATCGCGTTCGAAGGCGTCTATTCGATGGACGGCGACGTCGCCCCGATCCACGCGATCTGCGACCTTGCCGACAAATATAACGCCCTCACCTATTGCGACGAGGTCCATGCAGTCGGCATGTACGGCCCGCGCGGCGGCGGTATCACCGAACGCGACGAAGCCGCGCACCGCGTAACCATCATCGAAGGCACGCTGGGCAAGGCATTCGGCGTGATGGGCGGCTATATCGCTGCCGACAAGAATATCGTCGATGTGATCCGCAGCTACGCGCCGGGCTTCATCTTCACAACCAGCCTGTCGCCGGTGCTCGTTGCCGGCGTGCTCGCCAGCGTCCGTCACCTCAAGGGGTCGAGCGAGGAACGCGATGCGCAGCAGGCCGCCGCAGCTTACCTTAAGCGATGCTTCCGCGATGCCGGCCTGCCGGTCATGGATTCGGTGACGCACATCGTCCCGCTGATGGTCGGCGATCCGGTGCGCGCAAAGAAGATCAGCGACATATTGCTCGCCGAATATGGCGTCTATGTGCAGCCGATCAATTTCCCGACCGTGCCGCGCGGCACCGAACGCCTGCGCTTCACGCCCGGCCCGGCGCATGACGAAGCGATGATGCGCGAGCTGACGCAGGCGCTGGTCGAAATCTGGGGCCGGCTCGAACTCGAATTCAAAATCGCCGCGTGACGCAAGTCGAAGCGTATGACGCGGTCGTTCGCGGCCGCCGCTCGATCCGCGGCTTTCTCGACAAGCCCGTTCCGCGCGAACTGATCGCCGAAATCCTCGGCGTCGCGATGCGCGCGCCCTCGTCGTTCAACAACCAGTGCTGGAATTTCTCGGTCGTCACCGGCGACGCGCTCGCCGCAATCCGCCGGGGGAACACCGAAGGTATTCTTGCCGGCAAGCCGGACAGCCGAGAGTTTCGCCGTTTCGACGGCATTGCCGAGGAGCATCGCTTCCGGCAGATCGAAATCGCCAAGCAGCTCTTCGGAGCGATGGGGATCGCGCGCGACGACAAGGGCGCGCGGCAGGATTGGGTGCTGCGCGGCTTTCGCCAATTCGACGCGCCGGTCAGCATCGTCGTCACCTATGATCGGGTGCTGCTCGGCAGCGATATCGCGCCTTTCGATTGCGGCGCCGTGACCAATGCGCTGGTCAACGCCGCCTGGTCGCGTGGGCTGGGGTGTGTCATCAACAGCCAGGGAATAATGCAAAGCCCGGTCGTGCGCGAACATGCGCAAATCCCCGACGATCAGGTCATCATGATTTGCGTCGCCATGGGCTGGCCCGACGAGGCATTTCCCGCCAACGCCGTGGTATCGAACCGCAAGAACATCGACGAGGCGGTGCGCTTCGTCGGCTTCGACGACTGATCGCAAGCGCCCCGCCTTTCGAGAGGCCTCTGTAACGTTGGAGCCGCAGGCGCCGAATGACGGCCATGCGCATCCTGATCGTCCACGCCCACCCTGAACCCCGCAGCTTCAACGGCGCGCTAACCGATAGCGCCCGCGCATTATTGCCGACAATCGGTCACGAACTGATCGTGTCCGACCTCTATGCCATGGAGTGGGATCCGGTATCGGATCGACGCAATTTCAGGATACGCGCCAATCCGGAGCGATACGATCAGCAGGCCGAAGAGCGTTTCGCCGCATCCGCCGGCAGTTTCTCAAGCGACCTGCGCGCAGAGATGGACAAATTGCTGTGGGCCGACACGGTAATCTTTCAATTCCCCATCTGGTGGCTGGGAATGCCGGCAATCATGAAAGGGTGGATCGACCGCGTGTTCGCCGTGGGCGTCGCCTATGGCGGCGGCAAATGGCTTGACCAAGGGCGCCTGGCGCCGCGGCGAGCGATGCTGTCGGTTACGACCGGCGGCGGGGCGGCACCCTATTCGGATGACGGACTCTACGGCCCGATCGATCCCATACTCTATCCGATCCATCACGGAATTTTGCGGTTCTCGGGTTTTCAGGTGATCGAACCATTTATCGTATACGGTCCATCGCGAATGACCGAGCTTCAGCGCGCGGCGACGCTTGCCCAGTATCGGTTGCGACTGATGAACCTCGCGTCGGCGCCCACACTCCCTGTCATACACGCCGCCGACTATGAGAATTTCGTGCGACGCCAGGGCTAGGTCAGGACCGGTTGCCGCATCATGCCCCAGAAATGGGGGCCGCCGCCCGCAACGTCCCATTCGGCCTCGATCACGAAGCCAAGCCGCTCGTACAGCGGCACATTCTCGGGCGTCGCCGTTTCCAGCCGGCAAGGAAGGCCATCGGCATCGGCCACCGCCGTCTGCGCCCGGATGATCCGCCCGCCATGCCCCTTTCCCTGATGATCGGGGCGCACGCCGACATAATGGAGATACCAGAAGCGCCCTTTGGGCCGGTGCGCGTCGATGCTGCCCTGAACCTTCAGCCCGCGCGGGAGCGCCGTGCCGAAGGTTGCGATGAGTGGCAGCACGGTGCGCAGAAACTCAAGCCCGCCGCTGTGCGCTCGTCCCGGCCCACGCCACAGCGCCGCCGCCTCGCCCGCATCGGATCGCAGCGCTACGCCCGCGCGCATATCTGCGGGGACGAGCGTGCGGAACAGTCCGCGCAAGGCCCGCGCGCGATGGGCGGGGTCCGGCAGTATCCACGACAAGGCGGGATCGGTCTGGAATGCCTGCGCCAGCGTTTCGCCCACAACCGCTGCATCGCCGAGCCGCGCCGTCACGATTGCCTGCTCCATCGCCCACTCTCCCCCTGTTGCGCGCATGGGGATAGCAGTTTTTCAGCGCCGCGCGAGGCCCGCGCGGATCGCATATCCACGATAGAGCCGATCGCAGTTGACCCGTGCGGCGTCGGCCTCCCCCGCCAGGTTCGCGACCGCGATCGGCAGATCGGCGCGCGGCGCGACGTGAAAATGCGACAGCCAGCCGAACAGCAATCGGCGCCACAGGCCGGGTAATTCGTCCTGCTGGCCGAAATCGACAATCTCAAGCCGTCCACCCGGTGCGACGCAGCGCGCCGCTTGGGCGAGTGCCGCCCGCCAGTCGGGGATCATCGAAAGCGCATAGCTGATGAAGACGCGGTCGAAGGTAGGACGACCGAACAGCGCCACCGGGTCGAAATCGCACGCGTCGCCCCGAACGAGCGATGCCGCAATCCCGGCCTTTGCAAGCGATGCGTTGGCCTTTTCCAACATGGCCGCCGATATATCGATCCCGAACAGCTCGGCCTCGGGCCATGCCCGTCCGACGGCGATCAGATTGCGGCCCGTCCCGCAACCGATCTCGAGCACGCTGCCACCCGCCGGCGGCGCCAGATCGGCGATCAGCGCATCGCGGCCGAGCAGATAATATTTGCGCGTAGCATCATAGATGTGGCGCTGACCGCGATAGACGCGGTCCATCAACGCCCCATGGCCGCTCATATGCCGGCGTCCCGAAGCACATAGAGATGCACGCCGCCATATATCGCCGAGCGATCGCGGCGCGTGAAGCCCGCCGAGTCCTCGGCCCGATAGTCCCAGCGGCGCAGCAGATCGTCGGGCAGGCGCCCCGGCAGCAGGCTGGGTTCGGCCGCGGTGCGGAACAGCACGCGCGCGCCCGGCCGCGCGGTGCGCGTAACCTCGGTCCACAACGCCGCAAGCTGCGCGTTGCTCATCCAGTCCTGCGCGTCGAGGAAGACATAACGATCGAAGCTCGCGGCGTCCGACGCTGCCAGCATATCGGTCATATTCGCGTGGAGCATCCGCACGCGCCCCGCCCGCGCCTTGACCGCATCATAATGGCGGGCCTGAAGATAGGGCGGCAGCGGCGCCCTATCATCCTTGGCGTAGCCGCGCCCGAACGCCTGCCAGGCGAAATAATTTTCGGCGAGCGGGAAATCGCAGGCCAGCTTTTCGAGCCGCGCGCGCAGGACGTCGGCCATCGGCTTGCCGCCCGCCAGGGCATCATATTGCGCCGGCGGAATGCCGAGCCCGAAAAGAGATGACCGCTGTGCCGTGACCCAGCGAATGAAGCCGCGGTCGAAAAAGGGCGCGAATTTCGCGTCGAAGATTGCCCGCTGTTCGGCGACGCTTTCCGCGGTCAGCAACACACGCGGATCAACGCCGTTCAGCCGCGCCGCCAGATGCGCAAGGCTGATGAAACTGCCGAGCAGGCCGCGCCGATAGACCCCGCGTGCGAAGCCCCCGATCCGCCGCCGTCCCGCGAGATCGCGCCCCTCCCAATAAGCCCGGCTGACCGCGTCGAGATGCGGCGCGATATAATGCTGGTAGTCGGCGATATTCAGCTTGCTGTCGGCATCGCCGAAAAAGCGGCGAAGGCTGGCATGATCAGGCAGACGCTCGACCGCCGTGCGCTTCAGATGATTGAGCGCGACATGCGCGGTGTTGAGATCGACCGCGACGATCTCGCCGGGGTCGGCGGTGAGATAGGAGAAGACGTTACAGCCGCCGCTCGCGATCGTCGCGATCCGGTTGCCCGGTTCGATCGCAAGCGCCTCCATGTCGACCACCGGGTCTTCCCATATCTGGGCATAGACAAGACCCTTGAAGGCTAGCGCAAAGGCGCGGTCGAGCAGGCGCTGCTTCTGGTCGGCATCCTCGCGGACGACGGCGGTGGCGATCTTGCGGTTTGCTTGGCTGGCCATCGGTCATGGTCTCCCGGAAAAGCAATGTATCCGGGGCCGCGCATGGCAGCCTATGTTGCGATTCCCGCGTCGTTTCGATGACAAATCGGCGACACGGACGAAAATTATGATCCTATCCCGACATCCCGGCAGAGGTCGGGCTGCCGGGATGGAGGCCAATTAGTCGCGGCAATAGCCCTCGCCGCTTTTCACGATCAGGCATTCTTTCTTGCCCGCCAGATATTTGAGGCCGGTATCGTCGCCGTTGCCGCGATGCAGGCTCAATTCCTCGTCGCCGCGCTTGAACTTGATGCCATGCTCGCTGTCCCAACCGTCATATGTGCCCTTGGTGTCGAGATCGGATTGCATCTCCAGCTTGTAATGCTCGGGTTCGGTCGGGGTGATGGTGACGTACATGCCCTCTACCCCCGTCCACTTTCCAGCCCAACTGGCAAAGCGGTGCGGTGCAGTAGCCGGATCGCTCTCGGCTGCGGTGTCAGCAGCATCGGCCGGCATTGCGGTTTCGACCGGAACCTCGGTCGTTTCGGTCTGTGTCGGGGCGGGCGCTTCGGCCTTCTGACAACCCGCGAGCAGGGCCATCGCCGCGGCGCTGGCCAGAACCATGGTCTTCGTCATCTTGCGTCTCCTTCGCCTTCGTAAACGCGCCAGCGCCGACAA
Organism: Sphingopyxis sp. GC21; assembly: GCF_025727575.1. Classification (NCBI taxonomy): domain Bacteria; kingdom Pseudomonadati; phylum Pseudomonadota; class Alphaproteobacteria; order Sphingomonadales; family Sphingopyxidaceae; genus Sphingopyxis; species Sphingopyxis sp. GC21. The sequence continues at coordinate 1,667,654 of NZ_CP095845.1, forward strand.
ATATCCTTGATGGCTCAGCCGGCAATGATCTCGGCATATTTTTGCGGATCGACATTACCGCCCGACAGGGTCACCAGCGTCGCATCGCCCGGCTCGACCTTCCCCGCAAGTATCGCCGCCAGCGCCGCCGCGCCGCCGGGTTCGACGACAAGATGAAGCTTTTCGAACGCAACGCGCATCGCGTGGCGCACTTCCTCGCGCGTCACGACCACGCCGCGCACGCCGCGCGCCTGCAGCACCGCAAAATTGATCGGCCAGGTCTGCGGCGTCTGCAAAGCGTCGCATTCGGTCGGTGCCGCCAGATCCTCTACCGACAAGATTTCGCCGGCGGCGAGGCTGCGGGTTACATCGTCCCATCCTTCGGGTTCGACAGCGACGATCTCGGCATCGGGACAGGCGAGCGCCAGTCCCGCCGACAAACCGCCGCCGCCGCAGCAGGCCACGACCTTGTCGGGCCCCACAATGCCGCGCGCGGCCAGTTGAGCGCGCGCCTCGATCCCCACGCTCCCCTGCCCTTCGATGATCCACGGGTCCCCATAGGCATGGACGAGTGTGCCGCCCTTTTCCTCGATCAGCCTGGCCGCGACGGCATCGCGCGATTCGGTGACGCGGTCATAGAGCACGACGTCCGCGCCAAGCGCGCGGGTCGCCGCAAGCTTCATCTGCGGCGCGTTGCTCGGCATGACGATCGTCGCCTTGATGCCGAGCCGCTTCGCTGCCCATGCGACGCCCTGGGCATGGTTGCCGCTCGATACGCCAACCACACCTGCCGCCGCCTGATCGGGGGTCAGGTCGGTAAGCCGGTGCCACGCGCCGCGAATCTTGAACGCGCCGACCGGTTGCAGGCATTCGGCCTTGCACCAGATCGTGCGCCCGCCGACATCAAGCGGCAGGAGCGGCGTTTGCGGCAGGAGTGCAGCGACTTTGGCCGCCGCGCGTTCCACTCCGGCGAGGCTCGGCGTACGGTCGGGGCTGAGCAAGGGATCGGGGCTTTGCTGAGTCATGGCTTCGTCCTATAGGGCGCGGCATACAAGACAAGCGGCGATGATCGCCGCGACAGGAGATTTTCGAATGACCAAGGTTCTGGTGATCGGCGCCGGTGGCGTCGGATCGGTTGCGGTTCACAAGATGGCGATGAATCCCGACATCTTTCCCGACATCACCCTTGCCAGCCGCCGCAAGTTCAAATGCGATGCGATCGCCGAATCGGTCAAGGAACGCACCGGCGTGACGATCAAGACCGCCGAGGTCGACGCCGACCATATCGACGCGACCGCCGCGCTGATCCGCTCGGCAGGAGCGACGCACGTCGTCAACCTTGCCCTTCCCTATCAGGATCTCACGATCATGGAGGCGTGCCTGTCGACCGGCGCGCACTATCTCGACACTGCCAACTACGAGCCGCGCGACGAGGCGAAGTTCGAATATCACTGGCAGTGGGCCTATGACGACCGGTTCAAGGACGCCGGCCTGATGGCGCTGCTCGGTTCGGGCTTCGACCCGGGGGTGACGAGTGTGTTCACGACCTGGCTTCGCAAGCATCATTTCGACCGCATCGACACGCTCGACATCCTCGACTGCAACGGCGGCGACCATGGTCAGCATTTCGCGACCAACTTCAATCCGGAGATCAACATCCGCGAAGTGACCGCGGTCGCGCGCCACTGGGAAAATGGCGACTGGGTCGAAACACCGCCGATGTCGGTGAAGCAGCAATTCGACTTCGAGGCGGTCGGCCCGAAGAATATGTACCTCATGTATCATGAGGAAATCGAAAGCCTCAAAACGCATCTGCCCGAGATCAAGCGCATCCGTTTCTGGATGACCTTCGGCGATGCCTATATCCAGCACCTGACCGTGCTTCAGAATGTCGGCATGACGCGGATCGACCCGGTGATGTATGAAGGCAAGGAAATCATCCCACTGCAGTTCCTGAAGGCCGTTCTCCCCGAACCGTCGAGCCTCGGCGAGACGACGAAGGGCAAGACCAATATCGGCGTCATCGCAACCGGCCTTGGCAAGGACGGCAAGGAAAAGACGCTCTATCTCTACAATATCTGCGATCATGAAGACGCCTATGCCGAGACGGGCAATCAGGCGGTCAGCTATACGACCGGTGTCCCCGCGATGATCGGCGCGGCGATGATGGTCACCGGCACCTGGTCCGGCAAGGGGGTGTTCAACATGGAACAGATGGACCCCGACCCCTTCATGGACATGCTAATGAAGCACGGCCTGCCCTGGCAGGTGAAGGAACTCGACGCGCCGCTGGATTTCTGACGCCACGTCTTTCAATTTCGTCATTCCCGCGACAGCGGGAACCCGGTAGCAACGGCTGAACTGGGTTCCCGCTGTCGCGGGAACGACGAGGGTTGGATAATCGATGAGACTTCGAATAGCCGCACTTGCTCTGCTCGCGGCCTGCGTCGCCCCCGCTGCCGCCCAAACCGACGACGCCTATGCTCCCGCGCGCGCCATTGTTGCCGACATCGGCAAGATCGTCACGCCGAACGGTGTGCAGGAGACGTTCGAAGCGACGCTGGGCGGCGCGCGGCAGGTTGTGAACGTGCGCGGCGCGGACCGCGACAACCCGATTCTCGTTTTCGTTCACGGCGGCCCCGGCGCCGTCGAAATGCCTTTTGCATGGGCATTCCAGCGGCCGTGGGAGGACGTTTTCACGGTCGTCCAGTACGACCAGCGCGGCGCCGGGCGCAGCTATCCGCTGAACGATCCGGTGGTGCTCACGCCCACGATGACGCCCGAGCGTTACCGCGACGACGCCATCGAATTGATCGAACTGCTGAAGACACGCTATGGCAAGCGCAAGGTCGTCCTGATGGGCCACAGTTGGGGCTCGATCGTCGGCCTGTCGGTTGCGGTCAAACGCCCCGATCTGCTCTACGCCTATGTCGGCGTCGGCCAAGGCATAGATTTTCGCGAGGGCGAGAAAGCCGGCATGGCCTGGACACGTGCAAAGGCGCTGGCCGCCGGGAACAAGGAGGCCGTTGCAGCGATCGACGGCCTCGCGCCCTATCCGCAGGGCAACTTCACGATCGAGAAAGCCGATGGCTGGCGCAAATATGCGATCCCCTACGGCTCGCTGATCCACAACAAGCCCGATCTGAAATATTATTTCCAGACCCCACGGCTTTCGCCCGAATATTCCGCCGCCGACGTTCAGGCGTGGGGCAAGGGCAGCGAATTTTCGGTAAAGACGCTGTGGCCGCGTCTTGCCGATGTGAGCTTCCGGGGTGTGCACAGGATGGACGTCCCGGTGATCTTCCTGCTCGGCCGCCACGACTATACCGTTCCTTCACCGGTCGCCGCCGACTGGTTCGCGCAGGTCAAGGCGCCGTCGAAGACGCTCGTGTGGCTCGAACATTCTGCGCATATGCCGATGGTCGAAGAGCCGGGACATTTCTTTGCCGCATTGCTGAACGACGTGCTGCCGCTGACGAAAGAGAAGAAATGATCGCCTATCTTCTGCCGATCGGCCTGCTGTTCGTCTCGAACATCTTCATGACCTTCGCCTGGTACGGCCACCTCGGCGACATGTCGCGGCCGATCTGGCTCGCGGTGCTGCTCGCCTGGGGGCTGGCCTTCTTCGAATATTGCCTGGCCGTTCCGGCGAACCGGATCGGCTATAGCGTCTACACCGCCGCCGAACTCAAGACCTTGCAGGAAGTGATCACGCTCATCATCTTTGCGGGCTTCGCGGTCTTCTGGCTCGGCGAGAAGCTGACGGTGAATCATCTCGTCGGCTTTTCACTGATCGCGGCGGGCGCCTTTTTCATCTTCAAGGGGCCGATCGCGGCCTGACAGGAACGATATCATGGAAACCCGTGCCGGCGACCCCGGAGCCTTCGCCCGTTTTGACCTAAACCGCGTCCCTTCACCGGCCTTCGTCGTCGATGCGGCGAAGGTTCGCGCGAACCTGTCGGTCCTCCGCCACATCGGCGACGCGTCGGGCGCGCGGGTGCTTGCCGCGCTCAAGGCCTTTTCGATGTGGCCGCTCGGCCCGACGGTTGCGCACTATCTCGACGGGGTGTGCGCCTCGGGGCTTTACGAAGCCAAGCTCGGCCGCGAGGAATATGGCGGCGAGGTTGCAACCTATTGCGCAGGCTACAAGGAAGTGGATCTGCCCGAAATAGCGGCGCTGTCCGATCATCTGATCTTCAATTCGCCGGGACAAATTGCACGCTTCCGTCCGCTGCTCGCCGAATTGCGCGCCAAGGGTGTGACCTTCGATGTCGGGCTGCGCATCAATCCGCAGCATAGCGAAGGCGATGTCCCCAAATATGACCCCGCGGCGCCGTACAGCCGGCTCGGTTTTCCGATCAGCCAGCTTTTGCCCGAACATATGGACGGCGTGGATGGCGTGCATATGCACACGCTGTGCGAGCAGGATTTCCCTCCGCTCGCGCGCACCTGGGCGGCGGTCGAACCGATGCTGCGTCCCTTTTTCCGCCAGCTCAAATGGATCAATTTCGGTGGCGGCCACCATGTGACGCGCGCCGACTATCAAACGGATGACCTAATCGCCTTCCTGAAGCAGGTGCGCGCATCGACCGACTGCGACGTGATGATCGAACCCGGCGAAGCCGTCGCGCTTGATGCGGGCATCCTCGTCGGAGAAGTCCTTGACCTGTTCGACAATGGGATGGCGATCGGCATCACAGACATTTCCGCAACCTGCCACATGCCCGACGTCATCGAGGCGCCCTATCGCCCGGCGATGCTGGGGGAGGAAAGCACGGGCAAGCCGGTTCGGCTCGGCGGCCCGTCCTGTCTCGCCGGCGATGTGATCGGCGATTACCGGCTGCCCGGTGGCGCGCGCATCGGCCAGCGCTTCGCCTTCCTCGACCAGGCGCATTATTCGATGGTGAAGACGAACAGCTTCAACGGCGTCCCGCTGCCATCTATCTGGCTGTGGGATAGCGAGAGCGACGAACTGACGGAAATACGGCGCTTTTCCTATGAGGATTTCAAAGCGCGGCTCGGTTGAACGCCAGAAGTTAACGCGCGGTCCGATAAGGGTCTTTACAGGGGGGACCCCCCGCCATATATGCGCACCCCGCTGCCCCAGGGGGACTTCCAATAACCGCAAGGCAGCCTTTGATGTTTAACGTTAATTTTGGGGGTCCCTTGAGTTGCACCAGCATCATAGCGCCCACGGGCTGATTCAGGCACTTTCGCCGGTCGAACCTGTTACGCTTGTCCGCCCGCACGCCGCGCGGCGCGCAGCGCGTTTCTTCATCGAGCGATTTCCCGGCACGACCATGTATGCGGTCAAGGCGAATCCGTCGCCCGATCTGCTGCGCGTGCTGTGGGATTCGGGCGTCACCCATTTTGACGTCGCCTCGATCGCGGAAGTGCGTCTCGTTGCCCGCACGCTGCCCGGCGCCACCTTGTGTTTCATGCACCCGGTCAAGGCCGAAGAAGCCGTCCACGAAGCCTATTTCAAATATGGCGTGCGCACCTTCTCGCTCGACACGATGGACGAACTTCAAAAGATCGTCCGCGCGACCGAGGGCGCGCAGGATCTCAACCTGCTCGTCCGTCTGCGCGTCTCGTCCGATCATTCGAAGCTGAGCCTCGCCGCCAAATTCGGTGCCGAGCCCGAAGATGTCGCCGAACTGCTGATGGCGACCCGTCAGGCGGCCGATGCTCTGGGCATCTGCTTCCACGTCGGCAGCCAGGCGATGACGCCGCACGCCTATGCGCAGGCGATGGAACGTGTGCGCGCGGCAATCGTGGCGGCCGCGGTGACGGTCGATATCATCGATGTCGGCGGCGGCTTTCCGTCGTCCTATCCGGGCATGGAGCCTCCGCCGCTCGACGCCTATTTCGACACGATCCACCGCAGCTTCGAGAGTCTGCCGATCAGCTATTCGGCCGAGCTGTGGTGCGAACCGGGCCGCGCGCTGTCGGCTGAATATAGCTCGCTGATCGTGCGCGTGGAAAAACGCCGCGGCGAAGAGCTTTACATCAACGACGGTGCCTATGGCGCGCTGTTCGATGCCGCGCATGTCGGTTGGCGCTTCCCCGTTTCGCTGATCCGCGAGACGGCGAGCGACGAGATGACGGCGTTCAGCTTCTATGGTCCGACGTGCGACGACCTCGACCATATGGCGGGCCCCTTCTATCTCCCGGCCGATGTGAAGGCCGGCGATTTCATCGAGATCGGCATTCTCGGCGCCTATGGCTGCGCGATGCGGACGCGGTTCAATGGCTTCGGTGCCGAGGAAACCCACGTCGTCAGCGACGAACCGATGGTGAGCCTCTACACCGGCGAAGTCGAGCAGGAACGCCGCAGCGCGACGGTGACCAAGCTCTTCTGAGCCAGCGGAAAAAGCCAAACGAAAAAGGGCTGGCGCAGCGATGCGCCAGCCCTTTTTTCCATTGCGCCCGCAGGTCGGGCTACCGCGCTTTCGCCTTTTGCCCCAACGCCTGCAGTTCGGCCTTGCTGACCTGATTGTCGCGGTTGCTGTCGGCGGCATCGAACATCGGCATCGGCCCGCCGACGAACTCGGCGCGCGAGATGCGACCGTCGCGATTCTTGTCGAAATCGCGGCGCAGCTGCGTCATGCGGTCGCCATCCCAGCGCGACCGCGCCAGCGCGGGCAAGTCGTCCCTGCTGAAATAGCCATCGCCGTTGCGATCCATCTTCGCCCAGCGGCCGACGCGATAGTGCTGAAACTCGGCGCGGCTTACGGCGCCGTCGCCATTGCGGTCGGCGTCGCGCAATTCCTGCGCAGCGCGTTCGAAATCGCCGCCGGGCGCGGCCAGCGCACCCATTGCCGGAAGAAACGCCGCAAAGGCGGCAAGCGGCAAGACAGTCCTGATTCGCATAAATATCCTGATAGCGTCTCGATGCCGTTACGGGAGGGGCGATGGGGACGCCCCTCCCAACCGGGGTGGGTCTGGAGGGGGGAGGCCCCGGTTAACGGCAGGGGATGACGGCGCCCGACGCGTCGGTGCAAGTTCCGCTGTGAACAGGCTTGCCCGTCGCGGGATCGATCGTCGTCGATCCCGAATAGCTGGTGCCGGTTGCCGAATTGGTGGCGCTCGTCGAACGACCGCCCGACCAGCTTCCGTCGGCTGCGCGCGCGACGGCGCCGCTGCTGTCGAAGGTGCCGCGCGCGCCGGTGGCCGACGCGCTGCCGCTGTGGGTCAGCGAACCGTCGGGTTTTACCGTCGTCGTCGACTGGCGCCTGCCCTTGCTTCCATTGGCACCGCGGAACGCACCGCCCGAGCGCGTGGTCACCGATCCATCGCCGTTCTGTACAGCGCCGCGGCCGCGGATCACGCCGCCCTTCGGCCCTGCGCTGCCGGCGACGACGCCGTTCGAACCGCGGGCGCGGAACGAACCCTGCCGAGCATCGGCGGTGGTAACGGCGGCAAGCGCAGCGGTCGCGACGAAGGCGGTCAAAATGCGGGAGGGGGTGTTCATCGGTTTCATCCTTCCTGATGGTGAAGACCAGCGTCCAATGCCCCTGCCCTGTATCGCGGCGATGTCGGCCAAACGCGACTGTGCGGCAAAATGCGACACAGGTGCCGCTTCGACATGCTTTGTCACATCTTTGGCTCTGGCGACGGTGCCACCGGGCTGGCATGTCGGGTCCATGGACGCCAAGCCACCCCGCATCCTGATTGTCGACGACGATTCCGAACTGCGCGCATTGCTCCAGCGCTTTCTGGCCGAGCATGGTTTTGCCGTACGCGCGGCCGACGGCGGCAAGGCGATGGATATCAGCCTGACGCGCGATCCGGCCGATCTGATCGTGCTTGATCTGATGATGCCGGGCGAAGACGGGCTGGCGATTGTGCGCCGGCTGCGCGAGCGCGACGAGACGATCCCGATCATCATGCTGACCGCGCGCGGCGATCCGGTCGATCGCGTGCTCGGCCTGGAAATGGGCGCCGACGATTATCTCGGCAAACCCTTTCTCCCGCGCGAACTGGTCGCGCGCATCAATGCGCTGCTTCGCCGTCTTTCGACTGACCGGGCAACGCTGCGCGACGAGGTGGTGACCATCGGGCCCTTCGTCATCAACTTTTCCGCCATGTCGGTGCGCCGCGAAGATCAGGCGCTGACGCTCTCGTCGCGCGAATTCGCACTGCTCGCCGCGCTCGCGCGGAGCGCCGGACGGCCGCTCAGCCGCGCGCAGTTGATCGACCGCGCGCTCGGGCGCGACGCCGAAGTGACCGACCGGGCGATCGACGTGCAGATCGGCCGTCTCCGCAAGGCGATTGGCGATGATGCCGCCAATCCCCGCTTCATCCGGACAATATGGGGCGTCGGCTATGTGCTGGCGCCGGGCACCGATGCTTAGGCGGCTGTTCAGTCGCAACGTCGCGATGCTGATCGGCGTCGTGCTCGCGGGGCAACTGCTCGCCGGGCTGCTGGTGCAGATATGGGTGATCGGCCCGCAAACGACACGCGTCGCCGACGTGACCGCCGACATGATCCATGCGCTGTCGACGACAGTGGGAAATCTGCCCGCCGATCGCCGCGCAGCCGTGATCGCCGACCTCAGCGACGGATCGCATTTGCTGATCCGCCCCGTTTCCGCTCCCCCGACCGACGGGCAGCGTTTTCCCACCTTCATCGAATATAGGTTCATGCGGGCGCTCGCCGCGCGCCTGACGACACAGCACAAGCTCGACTGGATTACCGACACGCGCGGGCGGCTGTGGATCAGGCTTGCGCTCGGCCCCGATGATTATTGGGTGAGCGTGACACCGCCGCGTCGGCGCAGCGCGATGACCAGCCTGCTCGCCGCGCTTGCGGCGGCCTTCCTCGTCGCGACAATCGCCGGCCTGTTCCTGCAGCGCCGGCTCGATCGCCCGCTGCGCCGTCTCGCCGCTTCGGTCGACGCCTATGACCCCGAACGCCTGTCGCCGCCCGTTGCGACCGACGGCCCGGCCGAGGTCGCGGCGGTTGCGACCGCCTTCAACCGGCTGACCCAGCGCCTGGCCCGCAACGATGCCGACCGCGCGTTGATGCTGGGCGGCGTCAGTCACGACCTGCGCACCCCGCTTACCCGTCTTCGCCTGTCGCTCGAGATGATCCGCGGCGACGACGAGCTCAAAAATGTCGCGGTGCGGCAGGTCGACCGCATCGAAGCCATGCTCGGCCAATTTCTCGATTTCGCGCGGGGGTTCGAATCCGAACCGATCGCGCGCACCGATCTCGCGCCGCTGCTGCGCCAGATCGTCGCCGATTGCGGGGCAACGGACGGCGCGACAATATCGCTCGGCGACAATATCGTCATCCGTACGCGCCCGCACGCGCTGGCCCGTGCTGTCGCCAACCTGCTCGGCAACGCGCTGCGCCACGGCGCCGCACCGATATCGCTTACCGCCCGGATCGCGGGCGACCGGCTGCGCATCGTGGTCCGCGATGCCGGGCCGGGGCTGTCCGCCGGCCAGGCCGACGCGATGCTGCGCCCCTTCGCCCGCGGCGATAGCGCACGCGGCGGCGACGGTGCGGGGCTCGGGCTGGCGATCACCGACCGCGCGGTCCGGGCGATCGGCGGACGCTTGCACTTTGCCCGCGACAGTGAGGGCTTCGCCGCGACCATCGACCTTCCGCTCGCAATAGACAATTGATCCGCTGGCGGATTTGCCCTTCCGTTTTGTTCCGCAACCATTCTATCGTGGCGGCGCAAAGCAGAGGGGAGGACAAGCAATGCGGACGTCATCAGCACGATCGAGATGGCGGCGTGCGCAGGCAGGGCGCGCGCGGGCATGACCATGTTGTCGGGCATCCGCATCATCGACCTGACCACGGTCATCTTCGGCCCCTATGCCACGCAGATGCTCGCCGATCTTGGAGCGGAGGTCATCAAGGTCGAGGCCCCGGGCGTCGGCGACGTATCGCGCTATCTGGGGTCCGCGCGCAGCGATCCGACGATGGGATCGATCCATCTGACCGTCAATCGCGGCAAGCGCTCGATCGCGCTCGATCTCAAGCAGCCCGCCGATGCCGCCGTGCTGCGCGATCTGATCGCCGGGGCTGACGTCTTCTTCCACAACGTCCGCAGCAAGGCGATCGAGCGGCTCGGTTTCGACTATGCGAGTTGCAAGGCGCTGAAGGACGATATCATCTACGTCCATGGCACCGGCTTCGGCCAGAATGGCCCCTATGCCGACCTTCAGGCTTATGACGACGTCATCCAGGCGGCGACGGGGACGACCAGCCTCTTGCCGCGCGTCGATGGCGACCCGCGGCCCCGCTATTTTCCCTCGCTGATCGCCGACAAGATCGCAGGCCAGTTCGGCGCGCAGGCGATTCTCGCCGCACTGGTCCACAAATTGCGCACTGGCGAAGGCCAGGCCGTCGAAGTCCCGATGTTCGAATGTTTCGCGGCCTTCATGCTCACCGAACATCTGCGCGATGCCGCGCTCGACCCGCCGATCGGACCTGCCGGCTATCCGCGCCAGCTCGATCCGAGCCGCCAGCCCTTCCCCACCGCCGACGGCTATCTGGCGATCGTACCCTATACGCCCGAATCGACCGCGCGGCTGATGACCTTGCTGGGCAGCGAGGCGCTGCTCGCAAGTCCGGCGTTCGAGGCGGCGCGCGCCGCCGGAACCCATATGTCGCTCGTCTATGCCGAAATCGCGCGCAAGACGCCGGCGAAGACCAGTGCCGAATGGCTGGAAATCTTTGCCGCCAACGATATCCCGGCGATGGTGGCGCGCGATCTCGACGATGTGATCGACGATCCGCATTTGCGCGCCTCGGGCTTCTTCCACCGGCGCGAGCATCCCGACGTCGGCTCCTTTTTCGAGATGCGCTCGCCCGTGCGCTATGGCTCCGCGCCGCATGTCGAACCCCGCTTCGCGCCGCGGATCGACGGCGACGGAGCCGCGATCCGCGACGAATTGGCGCGCGGCGCTCCCTGACATCAGTTTCCGTTGCATATTGCGACGCACGCCCTAGCATCGCGCGCAGGCGGCCAGGTCGTGAACGAGCCGCGAGGACAAGGGGGACTTTATGCCAGGAAATCTGCTGGCGGCCGGCGCGGTGCTCGTGCTCTGGACGCTCATCATGCTCGTCTGGGTTGCGGCAACGCGCTTCCCGGCGATGGCGAAGGCCGGAATCGACGTCAAAACGGCGCAGCCCGGCGGGCGCGGCGCCGATCTGGAGCCGGTGTTGCCGCCCGGCGTGAACTGGAAATCGCACAATTACACGCATCTGCTCGAACAGCCGACGCTCTTCTATGCGGTGATCGTCTTTCTGCACCTGTCGGGTGGTGACACGGCGCTGACGCAGGGCTTTGCCTGGGCTTATGTCGTGCTGCGCATCGTGCACAGCCTGTGGCAGGCGACGGTCAACCGGGTTCCGGTGCGTTTCGCGCTGTTTGCACTATCGACATTCTGCCTGCTCGCGCTGTCGGTGCTGGCCGTTATCGCAACCTTGGGCTGAGGGGGATATCATGGACACGAATGCAATATTGGGGCCGGTCGCGACGCTCGCGCTCTGGTCGATGGTCATGTGGGTGTGGATGTATGCGACGCGCATCCCCGCGATGAACCGCGCCAAGATCGACGCGAAGAATCTGGTCGGTACGACCGGGCGCGGGCTCGACGAGGTGCTTCCGCCCGAGGTGCAGTGGAAAGCCCATAATTATAACCATCTGATGGAACAGCCGACGGTCTTCTATGCCGTCGCGCTAGCGCTCGCGGTCGGCGGCATGGGCGGCGGGCTGAATGCCCAGATCGCCTGGGCCTATGTCGGCCTGCGTATCGTCCACAGCATTGTGCAGGCGACGGTCAACCGCGTGATGTGGCGCTTTGCCATCTTCGCGCTCGCCAGTCTCGCGCTGATCGCGCTATGTCTGCATGCCTTCATGGGTTTCGTGCTGCATTGATCAGCGACTGAACCGCGCGGCCAGTTCCACATGGGTCGACCAGCGGAACTGGCCGACGGGTTGCACCCAGTCGAGTCGATAGCCGCCCGCGACAAGCAACTTCGCGTCGCGGGCAAAGCTCGCCGGATTGCAGCTGACATAAGCGATCACGGGCGTCGCCGCGGCGGCAAGCTGCTTCACCTGCTCCTCGGCGCCGGCGCGCGGCGGGTCGAGGATCACGGCGCCGAAGCGGTCGAGCTCCGCAGGCACCAGCGGCCGCCGGAACAGGTCGCGATGCTCGGTCGCGACCAGCGCCCGCGCGCGGTTTGCGGCCCCCGTCAGCGCAGCGATCGCATCGCGCGCGCCCTCGGCGGCGTAGACTTTCCGTCCCGCCTGCACCGATAGCGCGAAGGTGCCCACGCCCGCGAACAGATCGGCCACCGCAGGCGCATCGCCGATTGCCTCGCGCACCGCGCCGAGCAGAGCCGCTTCGCCCGCAGTCGTCGCCTGCAGAAAGGCAAAGGGCGGCACTTCCACGGCAATGTCGCCGAAGCACACCGTCGGCGGTTCGGGTTGCCACAGGATTTCGAGCCCGTCGCCCTGATCGATGGCGAACCGCGCGAGCGCATGGGCGCCGGCAAAATCCTGCAGCGCCATCGCGGCATCGAGTCCCTCGGCCTTCACGCCTTCGAGGATGAGTTCGACGCCCTGATCGAGCCGTTGCAGCTTGACCTTCACCGGGCGCCGCTGCGGCGCGATAAGTCCGAGCAGATCGCGGATCGGAGCGATCAGCGCGAAGAGTTCGGGCGCGAGCAACGGACATTCGCGCATGTCGACGATCTGATTGCTCTGCGCGGCGTTGAAGCCGATCGCGACCTGTCTGCCCGCCTTGATCGCGGTGAGGACCGCGCGGCGGCGGCTATGGGGCGGCGACAGACGCGCGAGGCGGACATCGCCCGCCGTCACCTGCTGACCGGCGAGCGCCCCGGCAACGCGCTCGCGCACGAAATCCGCAAGCGCCGCCTCGCTGACATGCTGGAGCTGGCAGCCGCCGCATTTGCCGAAGTGTCGGCAGACCGGAACCGCGTGGTTCGGCCCGGCGACGAGCGTTCCGTCGGCGGCCACTTTGTCGCCCGGAACTCCGCCCGCGACATGGCGACCGTCGGCGGTTACGCCGTCGCCGCGCGCGGCGATGCGGACAATCAGGTCGGTTTCGGTCACGGGTATAGCTTTCGTCAGAACGGCGCGGCAACAAGATCGTCGGCGACAAGGCCGGCGCCTATACGCCGCGCCTGCGCAATATGCCAGCCGACGGCTGCGACCGCGGCATCGAAGGGGTCGCCGCCGCGCGCCAGCATCGCGCCGCACGCCCCCGCCAGGACATCGCCGGTCCCCGCCGTCGCAAGCCAGGGGCTCCCGGGCCAGGCCGCGCATATCCGCCCATCGGGCGCGGCGACCACCGTGTCGGCGCCCTTGTAGATCACGACGGAGCGCGCCCGTGCCGCCGCGGCACGCGCTCGGTCGATCTTGCTGCCGGTCGCTTCCGGAAAGGCGCGCGCGAACTCGCCCGCGTGCGGGGTCAGGATCGCGCTCCTGTCTCCGCCTTCGAGATTCGGAAGCGCGGCCGGGATCGCCGCCGCATCGAGCACCACCGGCGTCCGGCTTGCCAGCGCGGCGGCTAGTTGTTCATCGAGTGCATCGCCGGCGGGAAAGCCGGGGCCGATGACGAACGCGCCGACACGCGGATCGCCGAGCCGCCGGGCAAAGGCGTCGCCCTCTTCGGCGATGATCGCCGACAGCGGCGCCGGGCGATCGCTTTCGAGCACGACATAGCCCGCCCCGGCGCGCAGCGCCGCCGACGCACTCAGCGCCGCCGCGCCCGGCATCGGACCGGACGCGACCAGGACCATGCCGCGGCTATATTTATGCGCATCGGCGGCGGGCGCCCCGCGCGTCGGAGCAGGCAGCGTCTGCATATGGCGGTCCGCCGCAATCCCGATCGGTGCCAGCAGACAGCGCCCGCAGGCGGGTGCGGTCGGCAGCAGCACATGCGCGGGCTTGAGGGCGCCGAGCGCCAACGTCACGTCGGCAGCGAGCGGCGGCAGCCAGTCGGCGTCGCCGTCGCTCGCAACCCCGCTCGGCACATCGACGGACAATATCCGCCGCTCGGAAAAGCGCCGCAACATCGCTGCCAGATCATCGGCCAGCGGCCGCGTCAGCCCGGAGCCGAACAGCGCGTCGACGATCAATGGCGCCGCAGCCGTTTCGTCGCTCAGGCTTTCGACGGGTCCGTCCCAGGCATCGCGCGCGGCCTTGGCCAGATCGGTGGTGGGCAGGCCAAGCGCGGCAACCCTCACCGCCGCGCCGCGCGCCTTGAGCCGGCGCGCCGCGACATATCCGTCGCCGCCATTATTGCCCGGCCCGCAAAGGATCAGGATCGGCGCGCCTGCCGTCATGCGCCAGGCGAGATCGGCGACCGCGGCGCCCGCGCGCTCCATCAAATCCCCAAGCGACACGCCCGCGCGCACCGTCGCGGTCTCGGCCTCGCGCATCGCGGCAGCGGTCAGGATCGGTGCATCGGCGGGAACGGACATGCCCTTTCCTACCATGCGAGCGGGAAAAGTCGCGCTACTTCGCTCCGCCGGTGTTGGCAGGCAGCCGGTAGCGGTCGGGGCCAACCGCAACCTCTATCACCCCGTCGCCGATCACCGTCACCTTCGCCGGATCGACGCCATCGGCCGAAACGACCCCGCGGCCATCGGTTGTCACCTGCAGGCGGCGGTAGCCGCTGTCGCTGCGGCCGACGATCAGGATGGTGCCGTCGGCGCTGCTCATTTCGGCGATGGTGCAGGTGCGGTCGAACAGCTTGGCGCCGCCAAGCGCGCAGTCGATCCGTCCGCTGATCGCGGCGTCCTTCGACCCCTGCGCTTCGGCCTCGGCCAGCGCGCCATTGTCGGGACCGGCATTGCAGCCCGCCAGAACGAGCAGCAGCCCTGCCCCCGCGATAGATTTCATCCCTTGCCCTTCAACTGCGATAGGTCGCGCACGGCGCCGCGCGCCGCACTCGTCGTCATCGCAGCATAGGCCTGAAGTGCTACCGAAACCTTGCGCGGGCGCGCCTTTTCGGGTTGCCAGGCAGCCTCACCTTTGGCCTCCATCGCGGCGCGTCGCGCCGCCAGTTCGGCGTCGGGGACCGCCAGCGTGATTGTGCGGCTCGGGATGTCGATCTCGATCCTGTCGCCATTTTCGACCAGTCCGATCGTGCCGCCATCGGCCGCCTCGGGCGACACGTGGCCGATCGACAGCCCCGACGTGCCGCCGGAAAATCGCCCGTCGGTGATCAGTGCGCATGCGGCGCCCAGCCCCTTCGATTTGAGGTAGCTCGTGGGATAGAGCATTTCCTGCATCCCCGGCCCGCCCTTGGGCCCTTCGTAGCGGATGACGACGACGTCGCCCGCCTCGACCTGTCCGGTCAAAATGCCCGCTACCGCCGCATCCTGGCTTTCATAGACCTTCGCCGGGCCGGCAAATTTCAGAATCTTCTCGTCGACCCCGGCGGTCTTCACGATGCAGCCGTCGAGCGCGAGATTGCCCGACAAGACGGCGAGGCCGCCATCCTTGCTGAACGCGTGGGTGGCTGAGCGGATCACGCCATTTTCGCGGTCGAGGTCGAGCGAATCCCAGCGCCGGTCCTGGCTGAACGCCGTCTGCGTCGGCACTCCCCCGGGAGCCGCGAGGTAGAAGGTCTGCACCGCCGGATCGTTGGTGCGCGCAATGTCCCATTTATTGAGCGCGTCGCCCAGCGTCGCGCTGTGCACCGTCGGCAGATGCGCGTGGAGCAACCCCGCGCGTTCAAGTTCGCCAAGGATCGCCATGATCCCGCCCGCGCGGTGAACATCCTCCATATGGACGTCGCTCTTCGCAGGCGCGACTTTCGACAGGCACGGCACGCGGCGCGACAGCCGGTCGATGTCGTCCATCGTGAAATCGACCTCTGCCTCATGCGCGGCGGCAAGCAGGTGGAGCACGGTGTTCGTCGATCCGCCCATCGCGATGTCGAGGCTCATCGCATTTTCGAACGCCTCGAAACTCGCGATGCTGCGCGGCAATACCCGCTCGTCCCCTTCTTCATAATAGCGGCGGCACATGTCGACGATCATCGCGCCGGCGCGCAGGAACAGGGCCTTGCGATCGGCATGCGTCGCGAGCTGCGATCCATTGCCGGGCAGCGACAGGCCCAGCGCTTCGGTCAGGCAGTTCATCGAATTGGCGGTAAACATGCCCGAACAGCTGCCGCAGGTCGGACAGGCGGACCGTTCGACCGCCGCAACCTCTTCGTCGCTATAGGCTTCGTCGGCTGCGACGACCATCGCATCGACCAAGTCGAGCGCGACCTCCTTGCCCTTCAGAACCACCTTGCCGGCCTCCATCGGCCCGCCCGACACGAACACCACGGGAATATTGATCCGCAGCGCCGCCATCAGCATCCCGGGCGTAATCTTGTCGCAGTTGGAGATGCAGATCATCGCGTCGGCGCAGTGCGCGTTGACCATATATTCGACGCTGTCGGCGATCAGGTCGCGGCTCGGCAGCGAATAGAGCATGCCATCATGCCCCATCGCGATGCCGTCATCGACCGCGATGGTGTTGAATTCCTTGGCGACACCGCCCGCCGCTTCGATCTCGCGCGCGACCATCTGCCCCAGATCCTTGAGGTGGACGTGGCCGGGCACGAACTGGGTGAAGCTATTGACCACCGCGATGATCGGCTTGCCGAAGTCGCTGTCCTTCATTCCCGTTGCGCGCCACAGGCCGCGCGCGCCCGCCATGTTGCGGCCGTGGGTGGTGGTTCGCGAACGATAAGAAGGCATTTTAGCGTCTTTCTGATAATTTTATTTCATAAAATGGCGACAGAAGGCGCCTCTACACGCCTAACGCGGTAGAATCAAACCCAGTTTCCGGCCCATATTGGACAGCCGCTGCGCCCAGAGCGCATGCCCCGGCGGATCGCCGACCAGGTCCTGCCGCATCTCGATCCCGACATAGGGGATGTCATTCGCCTCGGCGTGGCGGTTCATCGTCGCGTTGAGCAGCTTGCCCGAATAGGGAAGCTGGTCGCCGACGATCAGCCCCTCGTCGCCGAGCGCTGCGATCGCTGCGGGCGCCAACCGCGCGTCCTCGTTATAGAGAACGCCGACATGCCACGGCCGCGCCTGCGCCGGATCGCTGGCGAGCGTGGGGGTGAAGCTGTGCAGCGAAAGGATCATCGCGGGCCGGCGCGCGGCGATCACCGCCGCGATATGATCGTGATAGGGGCGGAAAAAGCGCGCAATCCGTGCCTCGCGTCCGGCATGATCGAGCGCGTTGCCGGGGATCGCATGGCCGTCGCTGGCGATAGGCACCGCGCCCGGCGCATCCTCGTCGCGATTGCAGTCGACGACCAGCCGCGACACGCCGCCCAAAATCGCCGCGTCGACCGCGCCGTTCCGGACGAGCAACGCCGCGACTTCCGCAACGCCGATGTCGATCGCGATATGCTGCGACAGCAGCGCGGGGTCGATGCCGAGGTCGATGTCGGGCGGCACGGCCGCCGACGCATGATCGCCGATCAACAGCACCCCGCCGACGCGCGGCGTACCTAGTTGTTGCCACGCCTCGCTCATCGCAGCGCCCCCGTCATCTGCCACCAGCCGGGATGGCGCACGGCGATTGCCGCCGCCGCGGCATCGCGTTCGGCGGGCGCGTCGAACAGCGCGAAACAGGTTGCCCCCGATCCCGACATGCGCGCGAGCCACGGGCCCAGCCCGCCAAGCTCGGTCAATATGTCGGCGATCGCCGGGCATTGCGCGATCGCCGGGCGCTGCAAATCATTGCGCGCCGCAAACAATTGCGCGCGCAGGTCGGCGCCGGTGAACAGCGGGCCGCGATCAGTGCCGTCCCAGGCCGCGAACACCGGCCCGGTCGCGACGGGGGCGCGCGGATTGACCAGCAGCACCGGAGTCCCGCCCAGCGCCAGTTCGGGCACAGGGCTGAGTTCGGCGCCGGTCCCGACGCCAAGGCAGGTCGCGCTGGCGACGCAGGCGGCAATATCGGCGCCGAGCGTGCCGACGAGCCGCGCGAGCGCCGCATCGCCGACGTCGGGCAGAAAATGCGCCCGCACCAGCCGCGCCATCGCCGCCGCATCGGCCGAGCCGCCGCCGATCCCCGCCGCAACGGGCAATGTCTTGGTCAGGCGGGCGGCAAGCGGCGGCACGCGAGCCGCGCCATAGCGATCACGCAGCAAGGCGAGCACGCGCAGCACCAGATTGTCGGCGCCGGCGCTCAGCCCGTCGCCGAACGGCCCTTCGATGGTCAGATCATCGGCGTCCGACACCGCCGCCGCAATCGCATCGCCGCCGTCGACGAACGCGAACAATGTCTCGATCTCGTGATAGCCGTCGGCGCGCCGCGCCCGCACGTGCAGCGCGAGGTTGATCTTTGCCCAGCCGGTCTCGTGGAACAGGGTCATGGCGCGATCAGGGCGCGGTCGTCTGCGGCGTAAGCCCGCCTTCGAGCTTTGCCGCGACGCGCGCCGCCATATCCTCTTCGGCGAGCAGTGCCGCGGCCCGCCACGTATAGCGCGCGCGGAAGCGTTGCCCCGCCTTCCAATAGGCGTCGCCCAGATGCTCGACAATCACGGCATTTTCGGGCTCGCCCTGCTGCGCCTGTTCGAGCAGTTCGACGGCCTTGTCGGTGTGTCCGGTCAGAAAATAGGCCCAGCCGAGCGAGTCGGTGATGCTCGCATTCTGCGGGTCGGCCTTCCATGCCGCCTCGATCTGGCCGAGCGCGCGATCGACATCGATCCGCCGCTCCAGCGCGGAATAGCCGACAAAATTCAGGATCGTCGGGTCGTTTGGGCGCAGCGCGAGCGCGCGTTGCATCAGCGGCGCCGCCCCGTCCCAATCCTTCGCCTGCAGCCGCAGTTCGGCGCGCGCCACAAGCAAGGTCGCACGCAGCGGAGCGCTGTCGTCGCCATCGCCGAGCGCGGCTTCGAGCCGCGTATAGGCCCGCTCGGCCGCCGCGGCATCGTCGCTCTGCCGCGCCAGATCGGCGAAACGGACGAGCAGGCTGCGCGGCGCATCGCCCGCGACGGCGTCCTCGGCCATCTTCACCGCCGCCGCACGATCACCCTCCTCCGCCGTCAGTTCGGCAAGGCGCATCCGCAACACCGGCGGCAGGGGTCCGCGAAGACCGGCAAGAAAGGCAGCGCCGTCGGCGGCACGATCGCTGCGCGCCAAGGCGTCGGCGAGCGCGCTGCGCGCGGTCCAGTCCTGATCGTTGAGCCAAGTCGCAGCGCGCGCGAAAGTCAGCGGCAGGCGTGCATTGCTCTTGGGTAACCGCGCGAGCGTGTCGGCGACGAGCGCCAGCCAGTGGGCGGCGCCGGCCCGCGGGTTGGTCACCGCCTGTTCGGGCAGCAAGAGCAGAGGATCCTCGCGCTCACCCGCCGCCAGTGCAATGCGCGACCGCAGCGTCCCCGCCGCATCCTTCTCCCGGGCAGCATCGAGGCTGGCGACAAGGCGCAGAGCGACGAGCTGGCTCAGCCGGTCGGTCGGGGTTGTTTCCAGGGCAGCGGCCACGGCGGCATCACTTTGTCCGGCCGCAAGCTGAACCAGCGCCGCTTCGAGCGCATAGGCGGGTTCGGGGCGCCCGCGCGTCGCGGCGGCCACCAGCGCGCGTTCGGGCTGGCGCGCGCGCTGCCCGGCATCGACCCATGCGCCCAGCGCCGGATCGATCAGGCGCGATATCGCATCGCCGCCCGACTTGTCGTCCTGCGCCGTCCCCAGAAGGGCGCGCGCGCCCTTCCAGTCGCTGCGCCGCATCGCGTCGACGACGAGCACGAGCCGCGCGTCGAACCGCTGCTCGCCGCTCGCCCACAGCGCCGCAGCTGCACTGCGCGCTGCGATGAGGTCGCCGGCGTCGATGGCGCGCTCGAGCATTTCGGCGCGCAAGCCCGGCAGATCGGGCGCCTGGCTTGCGAGCGATTGCAGCGCCGCCAGCGCCTCGGCGGGATTGCCTGCTTCTTCGGCAAGCCGCGCCCGGACAAGCGCGTCGAGCGCTGCCTGATCGGGATCGACCGCCGCCATCGCAGCGGGCGCCGCAGCCACCATCAGGGTGGCCGCCAGCGGCGCGAGAATCGATCGGCGAGCGAACTTACATATTGGGATAATTGGGGCCTCCGCCGCCTTCGGGGGTGACCCAGTTGATATTCTGGGTCGGATCCTTGATGTCGCACGTCTTGCAATGCACGCAATTCTGCGCGTTGATGACGAAGCGCGGTTCGCCCTCATCCTGACCGACAACCTCATAGACGCCGGCCGGGCAATAACGCTGCGCGGGCTCGTCATACATCGGCAGATTATATTCGATCGGGATCGTCGGATCCTTGAGCTGCAGGTGGATCGGCTGATCTTCCTCATGGTTGGTGTTGGAGAGGAACACCGAGGACAACCGGTCAAAAGTCAGCACCCCGTCGGGCTTCGGATATTCGGGCTTGGGCATCATATCGGCGCGATAGAGCGTCGTGTTGTCGGGGTGATGCTTCATCGTGAACGGCATGCGGATGCCGAAGCTTTCGAGCCACATGGTCATCCCCGACAGGACCGTCCCCGCCAGATCGCCGAATTTTTCGACCAGCGGCAGCACGTTGCGGACGACACTCAGCTCCTTCTTCACCCAGCTGTCGTCATAGGCGTCCTGATAGGCGGTCAGCGTATCGCCCGAACGACCGGCATTGACCGCAGCGAAAGCCGCTTCGGCCGCCATCATCCCCGACTTCATCGAGGTGTGCGTGCCCTTGATGCGCGGCACGTTGAGGAAGCCGGCGCTGTCGCCGATCAGCGCGCCGCCCGGAAAGGCGAGCTTCGGCACCGACTGGTAGCCGCCGTCGCTGATCGCGCGCGCGCCGTAAGAGATGCGCTTGCCGCCCTTCAAAATCTTCGCGATCTCGGGGTGCGTCTTCCACTTCTGCATCTCCTGGAAAGGGGAGATGTGCGGGTTGCGGTAGTTGAGCCAGGTCACGAAGCCCAGCGCCACCTGCCCGTTCGCCTGATGATAGAGGAAACCGCCGCCATTGGCGTTGGCATCGAGCGGCCAGCCCTGCGTGTGGATGACGCGGCCGGGGGCGTGATTTGCGGGATCGATGTCCCACAATTCCTTGATGCCGATGCCATAGACCTGCGGCTCGCAATCGGCGTCGAGTGCGAACTGCGGCTTCAGCATCTTGGTCAGGTGGCCGCGCACGCCTTCGGCAAAGAAGCTATATTTCGCATGGAGCTCAAGCCCCGGCGCATAGTCGGGCTTGTGGCTGCCGTCGCGCGCGATGCCCATGTCGCCGGTGGCGACGCCCTTCACCGACCCATCGTCGTTGTACAGGATTTCCGCGGCGGCAAAGCCGGGGAAGATTTCGACGCCCAGCCCTTCGGCCTGTTCGGCCAGCCAGCGGCAGAGATTGCCGAGGCTGCCCGTATAGGTGCCCTTGTTGTGCATGAAGCCGGGCGTAATCAGATGCGGGACGGAGATTTTCTTCTTCTTCGTCAGCACCCAATGCTGATTATCGTTCACCGGCACCTCGGCGAGCGGACAGCCCTGCTCGCGCCAGTCGGGAAGCAGCTCGTCGAGCGATTTGGGATCGATCACCGCTCCCGACAGGATATGCGCGCCGACTTCGGACCCTTTTTCGAGCACGCAGACCGACAGCTCACTGCCCGCTTCGTTCGCGAGTTGCTTCAGGCGGATCGCCGCCGAAAGGCCCGCCGGCCCTGCCCCGACGATCACCACGTCATAAGGCATCGATTCCCGTTCGCTCACCTCAAAGCCCTTTCTGCCGTCCCCGCCGCGATCATTCATCGTAAGCGGCGCTCATTCTGTCACGATTTGCGATGCCTTCCAATTGACGCGCGCGTCAACCTCCTGTTTCAACATTTTCATGGGTGGGCGGAATTCAGCCTTGCTGGCGGAAAGCTATTGCGACTGGTGGTCGCTGGCCGGCGTCGATGCGCTGGTCGGCGAAGTGCCGGCCGGCTGGCTCGACGTGCCTGCCGCCAATGACGCTGCGGCACCGCGGCGAAGCCCCGTCCTTGCCGAACCCGAGGTCGCCCCGCTGCCCGCCGCGCTCCAGCGCGTCGAAGCGCCCCAAAATGACGAACCCAAGGGGCCGGTCGCCTTGCCGGGCGAATGGGACGAATTCCAGCTTTGGCTCGCCGAGCACCCCGACGTGCCCGGCAGCCAGTGGGACGCGCGCCGCGTGCTGCCGCAGGGAATGCCGGATTCGGCGCTGATGGTCCTCACCGCGTGG
Source organism: Sphingopyxis sp. GC21 (assembly GCF_025727575.1). Lineage (NCBI taxonomy): Bacteria > Pseudomonadati > Pseudomonadota > Alphaproteobacteria > Sphingomonadales > Sphingopyxidaceae > Sphingopyxis > Sphingopyxis sp. GC21. Next base: position 1,689,848 of record NZ_CP095845.1, read on the forward strand.
CCCGAGGTCGATGATCAGCGTGACGGGACGCTCTTTACCGGACCGGCTGGTCCGTTACTCGACGCGATACTGCGCGCGATCGGGCTGACGCGCGACGACTGTTATATCGCCAGCCTCGCAGTGACGCGCCCGGCGGGCGGCCGCTGCGACGAAAGCGACGCTGCAGAGCTCGACCGACTGCTGCGGCACCATGTCGCGCTGGCGCGGCCGCAGCGGTTGCTGCTCGTCGGCAGCGACATGCTGCGCATTGCGACGGGACGCCCGCTCGCCGATGTGCGCGGAAAGTTACTCGATCTTAACCATGATGGCGGCAAAGTGGAGGCGGTGGCAATCGCGCATCCCGCGATGCTCCTCGCCCGGCCAGCGCACAAGGCGGCGGCCTGGGATAGTCTCAAACTGCTCAACCGGGGACGTTGACAGATGACAAAAGCGAAATGGGCGCTCGGCGCCTCGATCCTGATTTTCCTTGCGGCCGGAACCGTCCCGGCGATGGCCGCCGACGCGCCCGATCGCGATTTTTCGGCTCCGTCGCAAACGGTGCCCGAAATCCTGTCGGCGAAGCAGAAGCAATTCTACACGCAAGTGCTGACCGCCATTCGCGGACAGCGCTGGGCCGATGCGAAATCGATGCTCGACGGCGCCGACAAGGGCCCGCTCAACGATTTCCTGCGCGCCGAATTGCTGCTCGCGGCAAACAGCCCGCGCGCCGAAGTGTCGGACCTTATGCCGGTTCTCGCACGATCGCCCGAACTGCCGCAGGCCGACCGTCTGGCAAGCCTTGCCGCGAAGCGCGGCGCCACCGACGTGCCGGTCCTGCCCAACCAGAATCGCCTGAGCTGGTCGGGCAGCGCCCCGCGCCGGCTCGGCGCCGACAGCGTGGGCGGCGATCCGGTCGCCGCCGGGCTGGCCCGCACCATCCCGGACCGTATCAAGAACGACGATCCCGCTGGCGCCGAGGCGCTCTATGCAGCGGTCGCCGACCAGCTGACGCCCGAGGCGCGCGACGAATGGCGGCAGAAGATTGCTTGGTCCTATTATATCGAGAATGACGACGCCAATGCGCTTCGCCTCGCGGCGGAATGCAGCGCGAGCCAGGGCGCCTGGCCGGTGCAGGGCGCGTGGGTGCAAGGCCTCGCTTCGTGGCGCCTGCGCGACTATCGCACCGCACTGGGCGCCTTCGACCGCGTCGCCAAGGAAGCCCCCGACAGCGAGCAGCGCGCCGCCGCTTATTATTGGGCCTCACGCGCGGCGATCGCATCGGGCGAGCCGCAGCTTGTCGAGCCGCGCCTGCGCGCCGCGGCGAGCAATGAGGAAACCTTCTACGGCCTTCTCGCCGCCGAAACGCTGGGTCTGGAAACCAATATCCAGCGCGAGAATGTCCGCGCCGACCGCAGCGCCTTCCGCGCGCTCGAGGAACTGCCCAATGTCCGCGCCGCGGTTGCGATGGCCGAGATTGGCGAGGACGGCTACGCCGACGCGCTGCTGCGCCAGCAGGCGCGCATCGGCGACCCGCGCCAGCACGAACAGCTCATTGCCCTGGCCCAGGCGCTCAGCCTGCCCGAAACCCAGCTCTATCTGGCCCACAACACGCCGCGGGGCCGCAAGCTCGCCGCCGCGACGCGTTATCCGCAGCCGCGCTGGGAGCCCAATGGCGGGTGGAAGGTCGATCCGGCGCTGGTCTTTGCCCACACGCTGCAGGAATCGCGTTTCCAGCGCACGGTGGTCAGCCCGGCGGGCGCCTATGGCTTGATGCAGGTGCGCCCCGGCACCGCCAAGGATCTGGCGCGGTGGCGGGGCGAAAGCGTCAATCCTGCCGATCTGCGCATCCCCGCGGTGAATATGGATTTCGGCCAGAGCTATCTGCAGTATCTGAGCAAGGATTCGTCGACCGGCGGCCTGCTGCCCAAGGTGATCGCCGCCTATAATGCGGGCCCCGCGCCGGTTGCGCGCTGGTCGACCGAAGTGCGCGACAATGGCGATCCGCTGCTCTTCATGGAATCGATCCCCTATTGGGAAACGCGCGCCTATGTCGGCATCGTGCTACGCAATTACTGGATGTACGAAGCCGAACAGGGCAAGCCGTCGATCAGCCGCGCCGCCCTCGCGCAGGGCAAATGGCCGCGCTTTCCCGACAGCAAGGACCGGGTACGGCTGACCTACGCCGGTCCCGCCGGTCTCGCCAATGCCGATTGATCCGGCGCGCCCGTTCAAGCCCGTTCGCATCGCCATACTGACGATTTCGGACAGCCGCAGCAGCGACGACGACACATCGGGCGACAAGCTCGCTGAACTTCTGACCGGCGCGGGGCACGAGCTTGCGGCGCGCGCGATCATTCGCGACGAAACCGATCTTATCGTATCGCGGTTGCACAACTGGATTGACGACCCTGCGGTCGATGTCGTCATTGCGACCGGCGGCACGGGCCTGACCGGCCGCGACGTGACGCCCGAGGCGCTGCACCGCCTCGATGGCAAGGATATTCCGGGCTTCGGCGAACTGTTCCGCTGGATCAGCTTTCAGAAGATCGGCACCTCGACGATCCAGTCGCGCGCCTGCGCCGTCGTCGCACGCGGGACCTATATCTTCGCGCTGCCCGGGTCGACCGGCGCCGTCACCGATGCCTGGGAGGGCATTTTGGAAAGCCAGCTCGACAGCCGGCACCGCCCCTGCAACTTCGTCGACCTGATCCCGCGCCTCACCGAATAGCCCAAATGTCGCCACCGGCTTCCCGCGGGCGACGATATTTGTTCTTTATATGTTCTCGATGTTCCACTAGATTGCGACAGTGGAACCGACCCGTCCCCTTCCCCCGATTTCAGGCCGCGGCGCCCCGACCAACCTCCGCCCGACGCGGACCGGATCGCTCGACCGCGCGGCCGATGGCGACTGGCTCGACACGGCCGAAGACATCGACGGCGCCGCGCCGGCGCTGCGCACCACCGTCACCGTCGAACATCCCAGGACGATCATCGCGCGCAACAACTCGCCAGACATCGGTTTCGACCGTTCGATCAATCCGTATCGCGGCTGCGAACAGGGCTGCATCTATTGCTTCGCGCGCCCCACCCACGCCTTCCACGACCTGTCACCGGGGCTCGATTTCGAAAGCCGGCTCTTTGCCAAGCCCGATGCCGCCGCCTTGCTGCGAGGGGAACTGGCCAAGCGCGGCTATGTGCCCGCCCCGCTTGCCATCGGCACCAACACCGACGGCTATCAGCCGATCGAACGCGAATGGGGCGTGACGCGCGCGGTGGTCGAGGTGCTGGCCGAAACGCGGCATCCGCTGATCGTCACGACCAAGTCCGATCGCATCCTTCGCGATATCGATCTGCTCGCCGACATGGCGCGCGACAATCTGGTCGGGGTAGCGATTTCGGTCACGACGCTCGATCCCGCAGTCGCCCGTACATTGGAGCCGCGCGCGCCGCATCCCAAGCGGCGGCTCGCGGCGATCCGCAAGCTGATCGACGCGGGCGTCCCGACGCAGGTCAATATCTCGCCGATCATTCCCGCTATTACCGATCACGAGATAGAGGCGATCATGGCTGCGGCGGCAGAGGCCGGCGCGATCCGCGCCTCCTATATCCTTCTCCGCCTCCCCCACGAAGTCGCGCCGCTGTTCCGCGCCTGGCTCGACGCCCATTATCCCGACCGCGCCGCCAAGGTGATCCACATGGTGCAGGACATTCGCGGCGGCCGCGACAATGACCCCGACTATTTTTCCCGCATGAAGGGGCGAAGCGTTTGGGCGCAGCTCATCCGCACCCGTGTCAAGCGCGCGGCGCGCGAACATGGCCTCGACAAAAGCTTTCCGCCGCTCCGCAGCGACCTGTTCAGGCCGCCGGAACGCGACGGACAGATGGAATTGTTCTAACCGGCTGCAAAAGCCAATCGTCATTGCGAGCGAAGCGAGGCAATCCCCAGTTATTCGCTTGCCCTGTCGCGGTTGGCTGGAGATTGCTTCGTCGCTGCGCGCCTCGCAATGACACCCATAGGGGGTTACGCCTCCGCCAACGACTTCAGCTTGTAATCCTTGTAATCGTCGCGGATCTGGCGCTTCAGGATCTTGCCCGTCGCGGTGTGCGGCAGTTCTTCGACGAAAACGATCTCGTCGGGCAGCCACCATTTCGCGACCTTGTCCTTCAGATAATCGAGGATGCTCGCTTCGGTCGCCTCGGCGCCGGGTTTCCTGACGATCAGCAGGATCGGTCGTTCGTCCCATTTGGGGTGGAATACGCCGACCGCGGCGGCTTCCTGAACGCCGGGGGCGCCCACCGCGGCATTTTCGAGTTCGATCGACGAAATCCACTCGCCGCCCGATTTGATGACATCCTTCGCCCGGTCGGTGATTTGCATGACCCCGTCGGGATGGATCACCGAGACGTCGCCGGTATCGAACCACCCGTCGCTGTCGGCGGCATCGGCGTCAGCCTTGAAATAGCGCTGGATGATCCAGGGGCCCCGGCATTGCAGCCGCCCGCTCGTCACCCCGTCGCGCGGCAGGACATTATCCTCCTCGTCGACGATGCGCAGTTCGACGCCAAAGGGCGGGCAGCCCTGGCGGCAGACGATATCGACGCGCTCGTCGAAGCTCATTTCGTCCCAATTCCACGGCCGCTTGCCCATCGTTCCGATCGGCGAGGTTTCGGTCATGCCCCATGCGTGGCCGACGTCGATCCCCGCCTTCATGAAGCGTTCGATCATCGCACGCGGCGCCGCCGAGCCGCCGATGATGACGCGGTAAAGCTTGCCATAGTCGATCCCGGTCGCATCCATATGCGCGAACATCGCGAGCCACACCGTCGGCACGCCGGCGCTGTGCGTCACCCCTTCGGCGTGCATCAGTTCGCAGAGCACCTGCGCATCATTGGTCGCCGAAAAGACGAGCTTCGCCCCCACCGTCGCGGCGGCGAAGGGAATGCCCCAGCTGTTGGCGTGGAACATCGGCACGATCGGCAGGATGACGCTGCGGTTCGACATGTCGAAGACATCGGGTTGAATCTCGGTGATCGCATGGATGACGTTCGAGCGATGTTCGTAGAGCACGCCTTTCGGATTGCCCGTCGTTCCGCTGGTATAGCAGAGGCCCACCGGATCGCGCTCGTCGAGATCGACCCATTCGAAGCTGCCGTCTTCGGCGTCGATCAGATCCTTGTAGGAAAGATAGCCGTCGCGCGCCGGCGCATCGAACAGCACGAAATGCTCGACGGTGGGAAGCTGATCGCGCAGCCGTTCGACGATCGGCAGAAATGCCGCGTCGAAGAAGAGAATGCGGTCCTCGGCATGATTGACGATATAGACAAGCTGTTCGTCGAACAGCCGCGGGTTCACCGTGTGCAGCACCCCGGCCATGCCGGCGGTCCCGTACCAGCTCACCAGATGATGGCCATGGTTCATCGCGAGCGTCGCGATACGGTCGCCCTTCGTCATCCCCAGCCGCGTCATGGCGGCAGCGAAGCGGCGGGCGTCCTTGCCGACCTCGCCCCAGCTCGACCGCGTCATGCTGCCGTCGGCCCAGCGCGAGACGATTTCACGTGCGCCATGTTCGCGCGCCGCATGATCGATCAGGCTTGTAACGAGCAGCGGCTGGCCCTGCATTCCCATATGCATCTCTCCCGTGTCTTTCGTCAGGGATAGGGCCGGAAATGCGCGGCGCGCAAGAGGGGGCGAGCCTAGCGGACGCGAAAATCGCGCGGCGGGACCAGCGAAAGCGCCACATCGGTTACGCCTGCAACCATTTGGAGCCGCGAGACGGTGTCTGGGCCGAGCGCGAAGCCGCGTCCCAGCTCGATCCGGATGTCCTCGCCCGTCAGCGGATCGGGCGTCGATACGATCACCCGCCCGCGCGCATCCTCGCGCCGTTCGAGATAGCGGAGCATCTCGCCCGGCGCCTCGGCGAGTTCGATGCGGCAATCGAGTTGCAGCGCGGCACTCGCCGCAATGTCGGCGAGCGACTGCGCCCCGCGCACCGTCACGCGCGGCGTTTCCTCGCCCTCGAGCAGATCGAGTTCGACGTTGAGCAGCGCGCAGCCGCCGTCGACCGCCAAGGCCTCCAATATCTTGCCCGTCTGCTCGTCGAAGCAGCTCGACTGAAATTGTCCGCTGCGGTCCGACAGCGTCAGGTTGAGGAAGCGATTGCCGCGCTGCGACACGCGCGGGCGCGCGCTTTCGACCATCGCCGCCATCACCATCGGGATGCGGGTTCCGGGCGTCATTTCGACCGTTTCGCAGATATTGCCGTAGGTCCGCGCACCGCGCGCCGCGATCACCGCCTCATATTGTTCGACCGGGTGAGCCGAGAAATAAAAGCCGAACGCGTCCTTTTCCTTCGCCATCCGCTCGGCAAGCGTCCAGGGTTCGGCAGCGGACAGCTGGAGCACCGGCGCGATCGCGACATCACCGCCGAACAACCCGCCCTGCCCCGTCGAGCGTTCGTGCGCCGAACTATTGGCGCAGGCCAGCAACGCCTCGGCTCCAGCAAAGGCGCGCGGTCGGTCGGGTTCGACGCAGTCGAACGCGCCGCCCCCCGCCAGCGCCTCGATCTGGCGGCGGTTGAGCAGCTTGGGGTCGATGCGCGCGGCAAAATCGTCGAGACTCGCAAAATCGCCCTTGGCTTGACGCTCGGCGACGAGAGCCTCCATCGCCTTTTCGCCGACACCTTTGAGCGCGCCGAGCGCGTAGCGGACCGCGAGCCCGTCTTCGCTGCGCCCGACCGAAAAATCGGCCTCGCTGTCGTTGATCGACGGCGGCGCGATCGCGATGTCGAGGCGGCGCATATCGTCGATGAAGATCGACAATTTGTCGGTCTGATGGCTGTCGAACGACATCGACGCGGCGAAGAATTCGTGCGGATAATGCGCCTTCAGCCACGCCGTCTGATACGAGAGCAGCGCATAGGCCGCCGCATGGCTCTTGTTGAAGCCATAGCCCGCGAATTTGTCGATCAAGTCGAACAGCTCGTTCGCGGCCTTGGCGTCGATGCCATTATGCTCGCCGCAACCTTTGACGAAGGTGTCGCGCTGCGCGTCCATCTCCGCCTGCACCTTCTTGCCCATCGCGCGGCGCAACAGGTCCGCGCCGCCGAGGCTGTAGCCGGCCAGGATCTGCGCCGCCTGCATCACCTGTTCCTGATAGACGAAGATGCCGTAGGTTTCGGCGAGGATGCCTTCGAGCAGCGGGTGCGGATAGGCGATCGGCTCACGCCCGTTCTTGCGCGCGCCGAACAGCGGAATATTGTCCATCGGCCCTGGCCGATAGAGCGCGACGAGCGCGATAATGTCCCCGAAATTGGTCGGCTTCACCGCCGACAGGGTGCGCCGCATCCCTTCGGATTCCAGCTGGAACACCCCGACGGTGTCGCCGCGCTGGAGCAGCTCATAGACCGCGGGATCGTCCCAGCCGAGCGTATCGAGATCGACATCGATCCCGCGCAGCGCGAGCAGGCGCCGCGCTTCCTTGAGCACCGACAGCGTCTTGAGGCCAAGAAAGTCGAACTTCACCAGCCCCGCCGTCTCGACATATTTCATGTCGAACTGCGTGACCGGCATATCCGAGCGCGGATCGCGATAGAGCGGGACAAGCTGGTCGAGCGGCCGGTCCCCGATCACGACCCCCGCCGCGTGGGTCGAACTGTGCCGCGGCAGGCCTTCGAGCTGGCGCGCCATGTCGAACAGGCGGCGGACGCCGTCATCCTGCTTATATTCGGTCATCAGCTCGCTGACGCCGTTCAATGCGCGTTCGAGCGTCCAGGGATCGGTCGGATGGTTCGGTACCAGCTTCGCGAGCCGGTCGACCTGCCCATAGCTCATCTGGAGCACGCGGCCGGTGTCCTTCAGAACCGCGCGCGCCTTCAGCTTTCCGAAGGTGATGATCTGCGCGACGGTGTCGCGGCCGTATTTCTCCTGCACATAGCGGATCACCTCGCCGCGGCGGGTTTCGCAGAAGTCGATGTCGAAGTCGGGCATCGACACGCGCTCGGGATTGAGGAAGCGTTCGAACAGCAGCCCGAGCTTAAGCGGGTCGAGGTCGGTGATGGTCAGCGACCAGGCGACGAGGCTGCCCGCACCCGATCCACGCCCCGGCCCCACCGGAATATCGTGCGCCTTCGCCCATTTGATGAAGTCGGCAACGATCAGGAAGTAGCCCGGAAAGCCCATCTGCGTGATGACGTCGACCTCGAAGTCGAGCCGCGCGACATAGGCCTGCTTTTCTTCCTCGGTAAGGTCCGGATAGAGCGCAAGCCGTTCGGCCAGCCCTGCGTGGGCATCGACCTTGAGCTGCGCCGCCTCGCCCTCGCGGTCGCCGGCAAGGCTCGGCAGGATCGGTTTGCGCTTGGGCGCCATGAAGGCGCAGCGCTGCGCGATCACCAGCGTGTTGCGGATCGCCTCGGGCAGGTCGGAGAAACTGTCCTCCATCGCCTCGGCCGATTTCAGCCAGGCTTCGGGGTTGGACGAGCGGCGATCCTCGCTTTCGACATAGGCCGACTGCGCAATGCACAGCATCGCATCATGCGCGGGATGAAATTGCGGATCGACGAAATTGGCGGGATTGGTCGCAACCAGCGGCAACGCGCGCGTGTAGGCCAGCTCGATCAGCGCCTCCTCGGCGGCCTTTTCAGTCGCATCGCCCCGCCGCGACAGTTCGATATACAGCCGATCGGCGAAAAGCGCTTCCAGCTGCTCGACATACTCGTCGGCGGCCGTCTTCTGCTCGCCGGCCAGCAAGCGCGCCAGAGCGCCCTCGCCGCCCCCGGTCAGGCAGATGAGCCCGTCGGTCTTGCCGGCGAGGTCCGAAAGCAGGACATGCGGCTCCTGCTCGACCGGTCGGCCGAGGTGCGCCGCAGACACCAGCGCGCAAAGATTATTGTAGCCCGCATCGTCCTGCGCATAGAGCGCAATCCAGTCGATCAGCGGTGCGCCGCTCGCCAGCCGCTGCCCCGGCCGCGCCACGCTCAGCAGCGCACCGACGATCGGCTGGACACCCGCCGCCTTGCACGCGTCGCCAAAGGCCATGACACCGTACAGCCCGTTGCGATCCGCGACCGCTATCGCCGGAAAGCCCCGCTCGCGCGCCGCTTTCGCGATCGCCTTGGGCTCGATCGCCCCCTCCAGCATGGTGAAACTGGAAAAGACGCGCAGGGGAACAAAGGGGCTGTAGGCCATCGGATGACGCTAGGCACATGTGACGATTCGGGGAAGCGTCCGTGTGCAAAATATGCACATTGGCCGCGCACCCGAACCGTTCGTTCTGAGCTTGTCGAAGCACCGTCCTATTCTTCACCGCCGCAAAGTGAAGTACGACCCTTCGACAAGCTCAGGTCGAACGGCTTTGGCTTGGGGGTTCCTAACCCAGCAATTCCTCAATCTCCTTGCGCAGCTGCTCGGGCTTGGTTGTCGGCGCATGGCGCGAGACGACATTGCCGTCGCGGTCGACGAGGAATTTGGTGAAATTCCACTTGATCCCGCTGCCGAGCAGGCCGGTCTTTTCCTTCTTCAGATGCTTGAAGATCGGATCGGCGTCGTCGCCGTTGACGTCGATCTTCGCCATCAGCGGGAAGCTGACATCATAGGTCAGCGAGCAGAAATTCTTGATTTCCTCGGCATCGCCCGGCTCCTGCGCGCCGAACTGGTTGCAGGGGAAGGCCAGAACCTCGAACCCGCGATCCTTGTAATCGCGGTAGAGCTCCTCCAGCCCTTCATATTGCGGGGTAAAGCCGCATTTGGAGGCGGTGTTGACGATCAGCAGCACCTTCCCCTTGTAGTCGGCCATCGCCTGCGATCCGCCGCCCGGCAGTTTCGCTGAGAAATCGTAGAGCCCCATATTCGCTTCCCCTTCGGCTGGGCGTCGGCAATCGCTTCCAGCTTTGCCTACGCCTCGATCTGTCCTTCGTGCAAGCGCCACACGCGATCCATTCGCGCCGCCAGCCGTTCGTTATGCGTCGCAACCAGTGCGGCAGAACCATGATCGCGGACGAGTTTGACGAACTGGTCGAACACGCGGTCCGCCGTCGCTTCGTCGAGATTGCCCGTGGGTTCGTCGGCGAGCACGAGCAGCGGCCGGTTCGCCAGCGCGCGCGCCACCGCAACGCGCTGTTGCTCGCCGCCCGACAGCTTGCTCGGCTTGTGGTGCAGACGCTCGGCAAGTCCGAGCCGGCCGAGCAGGTCGGCAGCGCGCTCTTCGGCTTCGGCCTGGCGCGCGCCGCGAATGAGCTGCGGCAGCACGACATTCTCGACCGCGCTGAAATCGGGGAGCAGATGGTGGAATTGATAGACGAAGCCGATCTTCTCGCGCCGCGTCGTTGTCCGCGCGCCCTGATCGAAGCGCGTCACATCCTCGCCATCGATGCGGATCGTGCCCTCGAAACCGCCTTCAAGCAGGCCGACCGCCTGCAGCATCGTCGACTTGCCCGATCCCGACGGGCCGAGCAGCGCGACGATTTCGCCGCGCTTCAGCGCCGCATCGATGCCGCGCAGCACATGGATGGTAACGTCGCCCTGCGTAAAGCTGCGCTTCAGGTCGACAAGTTCCAGGACGACATCATTCATAGCGCAGCACCTGCACGGGATCGGTATTCGCGGCCTTCAGTGCCGGATAGAGCGTCGCGAGGAAACTGAAGACGATCGCCATCACCGCAATGCCGACGATTTCGAACGGATCGGGCTTCGACGGCAATTCGGTCAGAAATCGGATCGACGGATCCCACAGCGGCTGCCCGGTGATGAATTCCGCTCCGCGCAGCACGCCGGCGCGGAAGTAAAGCAGGCTGAAGCCGATGATCATGCCGACAATGGTTCCCGCAACGCCGATCGACAGGCCGATCGCCATGAAGATGCGCATCACCGCATCGCGCGGCGCGCCCATGGTGCGCAGGATCGCCATGTCGCGCGTCTTGGCGCGGACGAGCATGATGAGCGAAGAGATGATGTTGAAAGCGGCAACGAGCACGATCAGCGACAGGATCACGAACATCGCGACGCGCTCGACCGACAGCGCCTCGAACAGACTGCTGTTCATCGACCGCCAGTCCGAAATCACCGCCTGCGCCGCGACCTTTTCGGCCAGCGGCTGCAATATCTCGCCCACCTTGTCGGGATCGGTCGTCTTGATCTCGATCATCCCCACCTGATCGCCGGTGAGCAGCAGCAGCTGCGCATTCTCCATCGGCATCACGACATAGGCCTTGTCGAAATCATAGACGCCGATCTCGAAGATCGCCGACACGCGATAGGCAATCTCGCGCGGCACCGTTCCGAACGGCGTCGACCGGCCTGCGGGATTGATGATCGTGATCATCGACCCGACCGTCGCGCCCAGATTACGCGCCAGTTCGCTGCCGATCGCGACATTGTCGGTGCCAGGCTTCAGCGAATCGAGGTTGCCCTGCAAAACCTTGCCGTTGAGCACGCCGTTGCCGCGAATGTCGGCGACGGTCATCCCGCGCACCAGCACCCCCTCGACGCGCCCGTTGAAGGTGGTGAGCAAGGGTTGCTCGATCAGCGGGGTTGCGGACACGACGCCCGGCGTCGCCTTCACCTCCTTGAGCAGATCGCGCCAGTCGTCGAGACGGCCGCCGAAGCCCTGCACCACCGCATGGCCGTTCAGCCCGACGATCTTGTCGAACAGGTCGGAGCGGACACCGTTCATCACGCTCATCACGATAACCAGCGCCGCGACCCCCAGCATCACCGCGGTAAAACTGAACGCCGCCGCGACGAAGATGAAGCCTTCGCCGCGTTGCGGGAGCAGATAGCGTTTGAAGATGGCGCGTTCGTAAGGACGCAGGATCATCGGGCGGACGCCCCTTCAGGCGCGGTGCGCGTTGCGGTCATGCCGCCGCTTTAGGGGGCGTCCGGGCCGCTGGCAATGGTCACCGTGGGGCGCAATTCGCTGCGAATGATTCGCAGAATATGTTGCCGAACGGCCACAGGGCGGTGCAAAAGCGCCGCAGCCTGTCGACGAATGGGTGACAAAGCCCGGCGCGGCGCATAGCCCAATGGCTTCTGGTTCAACGCGGCGCAAGGCCCGGTTCCAGGGAGTGCAGGCCGGTCGCCTGGCCTGCGCACAAGGGGGATGGCGACGTTCGTCACAGGCGCCCGGGTCTCGAATGAGGCCCGGGCGTTGTGATTCCGGGCCATCGTGCGGCCGGACCTCCGCGCCGCCCTCATTTGCGCCCGCACAGCTTCTCCACATCGTCCATCGCCAGCTTCACCCCAGCCAACCCACAAGAGGTGCCAGCTTTTCCGCCGAAGCTGGAGTAGAAATTCCCGATATGGGGATAGGAAGCGGACGAGAGACCGTCCTATTCGGCATTGGCGGCTAAGCCTTGATGCCATCCAGTATCGACTGTGCTTCGGCCCGGATTTGCTCCATTTCAGCTGCTGCGAGCATGGCCTCGGCATCACCGGAAGTTACATCGACGAGGTCGCAAAATCTTTCCGCAAGAGCCATGATCCGCGCATCCCAATGACCGAATACCGGTCTTCCGGACTTGAAATTCAGCGCCAAGTTGCTGCTGAACAGAATGGAATGACATAGCTCTTCAGGAACGCATACTACGCTCTGGTCTCGCCCCATCCAGTAGTATTCTTGAAAGCCTTTGTCGCTTAGCTCTCCAAGAGCCTCTAAAACTATTCCCTTGTTTGGTTTAAACATGTCGGGGAATGCCTGCTACGATGATCGGTAACGACATCTTGGCAAATTGAGCCAAAGTCCGCAATGTCGGTCCTTTGCAGTCATCAATCATAGTCGTCCAAGCTATCAACAATGATCAATTAAAATAGCAACACGCTAACCCATTCATTTACGCCCAAAAAGTCGCTCAACGTCCGCCATCTGCAATTTTACCCAGGTCGGACGGCCGTGGTTGCACTGACCCGAATGGGGCGTCACTTCCATCTGTCGGAGCAAGGCGTTCATTTCGGCGACATTGAGCGGACGCCCGGCGCGCACCGACCCATGACACGCCATCGTCGCCGCCACGAGTTCGAGCCGCTCGGAGAGGCCCAGCGCTGCGTCATAGCCCGCCAAATCGTCGGCGATATCGGTGACGAGTTTGTGGCAGTCAATCGCGCCCAGCATCGCGGGCGTCGCGCGCACCATCACCGCCGCGGGGCCGAAGCGCTCGATCTCGACCCCCAGCGCGGAAAGCTGACCCGCAGCCGCTTCGAGGCGATCGCACGCCGGCTCGTCGATCTCGACGATCTCGGGCAGCAGCAAGCCCTGCGACGGCACCGCCTGCCCCGCCATGCCGCGGCGCAATTGTTCGAGCACCAGCCGCTCGTGCGCCGCATGCTGGTCGACGATGACCAGACCGTCCTCGGCCTCGGCAACGATATAGGTGTTTGCGATCTGTCCGCGCGCGATGCCTAGCGGATGGTCGGCGGCGACCGGCGGCGGCGCTTCGGCCACTTCGGCTCGCCCTGCGATCGGCGCGGCGGCGCCCGCAAAGGTCATCATTCGGTCATAGACGCGCGCCGCGTCGGCGGGCGGCGGCGCGGCATCGGCGCCGAACAGATGCACCGCGGGCTCGCTGCGCTGGCCGAACAGAAATCCGGTCGTCGGCGCCGGTGCGGCCGGTTCCTGCTGCCACGCGGCGAGCGCGGCTTCGGCAGGGCGCTGGACGCTGCGAAACCCCTGCTCGTCGAGCGCGCGGCGCAGCCCGCCGACGATCATCCCGCGCACAAGCTGCGGATCGCGGAACCGCACTTCGGTTTTCGCCGGATGGACGTTCACATCGACCTCGCTCGTCGGCAGATCGAGGAAGAGCGCGACGACCGGATGGCGATCACGCGCGAGCAGATCGGCATAGGCGCCGCGCAATGCCCCGACAAGCAGCCGGTCCTTCACCGGACGGCCGTTGACAAACAGATATTGATGATCGGCGATGCCGCGGTTGTAGGTCGGCAGGCTGATCACGCCGCCGAGCCGGACCTCGCCGCGCTCGACATCGACGCCGATGCTGTTCGCCGCCAGGTCGCGCTGGGTCAGTGCCGCGACACGGCTGAGACGATCCTGGCCGCCCTGCACGTCGAGCACGCGGCGCCCGTCATGCTCGACGGCAAAACCGACGTCGGCGCGCGCCATCGCCAGACGTTTCACGACATCGAGGCAGGCGGCATATTCGCTGCGCGCGCTACGCAGAAACTTGCGCCGGGCAGGCACGCGCGCGAACAGATCCTCGACCATCACCCGCGTGCCCTTGGCGAGCGCCGCCGGCCCTTCGGCGATGAGGCTGCCATTATCGATCACACGGCGCCACCCGTCCGCGCCCGCAACGCGGCTTTCAAGCGTCAACCGCGCAACGCTGGCAATCGACGGCAAGGCTTCGCCGCGAAAGCCCATTGTCGTCACTTCCTCGATCGCATCGGTCGGCAATTTCGAGGTCGCATGGCGCTCGAGCGCGAGCGCCATGTCGGACGCGGTCATCCCGCACCCGTCGTCATCGACTTCCAGCCGCAGAATTCCGCCCTCGGCGATTCGCACCGCAATGCGAGTCGCCCCCGCATCGAGGGCGTTTTCGACGAGTTCCTTGAGCGCTGCGGCGGGTCTTTCGACCACTTCACCGGCTGCGATCCGATTTACTAGCTTTTCCGGCAGGCGGCGTATTGACATGGGGGCTGTCCTAGCGCAGTCGGACGCAAATCGCGACCCATCCGCTCAGCCCTGATCATTTTGTCCAGCCACCCCGTCCGGGAAGAGCCGGAATCTCCCCCTGATTGGTCCTGTGCCGGTAGGCGCGCGGGTTCACATTCGATGGCGGCAGGACCAGACCGACCCGGCTGGCACGTGCCGATGACAGGAAGCAGTATCGATGTCCTTCTTTTCCCGTTTTCTGAAGTTCAATTCCCAAGACATGGCAATCGACCTCGGCACCGCGAACACGGTCGTTTACGTGCGCGGCAAGGGCATCGTGCTCAATGAGCCCTCGGTCGTCGCGGTCGAGACGCTGAACGGGATCAAGCGGGTCAAGGCGGTCGGCGACGATGCCAAGCTGATGATGGGCAAGACGCCCGACAGCATCGAGGCCATCCGCCCGCTGCGTGACGGGGTCATCGCCGACATCGATGTCGCCGAACAGATGATCAAGCACTTCATCACCAAGGTGCACGGCGGCAAGGCCAACGCGTTTCGCAGCCCCGAAATCGTGATTTGCGTGCCGTCGGGTTCGACCAGCGTTGAACGCCGCGCGATCCGCGACGCCGCATCGAACGCCGGGGCAAGCCAGGTGTGGCTGATCGAGGAACCGATGGCGGCCGCAATCGGCGCCGACATGCCGGTTACCGAACCGATCGGCTCTATGGTCGTCGACATCGGCGGCGGCACCACCGAAGTCGCGGTGCTCTCGCTGCGCGGCCTGGCTTACACGACCTCGGTCCGCGCCGGCGGCGACAAGATGGACGAAGCGATCGTCTCCTACGTTCGCCGCCATCACAATCTGCTGATCGGCGAATCGACCGCCGAGCGGATCAAGAAGGATTTCGGCATCGCGCGCGTGCCCGCCGACGGCGTCGGCATGACGATCCACATCAAGGGCCGCGACCTCGTCAACGGCGTGCCGAAGGAAATTTCGATCAATCAGGCGCAGATCGCCGAAGCACTGTCCGAACCGATCGGCACGATCGTCGAAGGCGTGCGCATCGCGCTCGAAAACACCGCCCCCGAACTCGCAGCCGACATTGTCGACCAGGGCATCGTGCTCACCGGCGGCGGCGCTTTGATCCGCGAACTCGACGAATTGCTGCGCGACGCAACCGGCCTGCCGGTGACGGTCGCGGAAGACCCGCTGACCTGCGTCGCGATTGGCACCGGCCGCGCGATGGAGGATCCCGCCTTCCGCGGCGTGCTGCAGCAAGCCTGATCGCGGACAGACGGTCCATGGTTCGCCCGGCACATCGGCGTCCGGGGCAATCCCGAAAGGCCCAGTACAGCCTCTTCGCTGCCTATGTTATTGCGATAACGGGCGCGCTTGCGGGGCTGCTTCTGGCGATCCTTTCGGTCGCCGACCCCGTCGGCTTTGCCGCCCTGCGCGTCGCCAGTCAGGAAATAACCGCGCCGATCGCGCGCGGCACGCGGTCGGTGATCGGGTCGATCTCGGGCGTCGACGACACTGTGTCGGCCTATGTCGGCGCGGGATCGCAGAACCGCCGCTTGCGCAAGGAACTGGCCGAGGCGCGCCGCCGTCTCGTCGCGACCAGCGCGCTCGAAGAGGAAAATCGCCAGCTCAAGTCGCTGCTGGGTCTGCAGCAGACCGATCGCTCGGCGCTCGCCCATGGCTATCTGCTCACCTCGACCTCGACGAGCAGCCGCCGCATCGCGCTGCTCAGCCTCGGGCGCAACCGGGGTGTTTTGGCGGGCCAGCCGGTACGCGGCGCCGACGGCCTGATCGGCCGCGTGCTGACCGCCGGGCCATCGGTGTCGCAGGTGCTGCTCCTTACCGACGTCGAAAATGTCGTGCCGGTGCGCCGGGCTCGTGACGGCCTGCCGGCGCTCGCAACGGGCCGCGGCAACGGCGATCTCGACGTTCGCACGCTCAACATCGCGAACAATCCCTTCAAGCCCGGCGACATCCTCGTGACGTCGGGAACCGGCGGCCTTTATCCTCCGAACATTCCGGTCGCCATCGTCGTGCGGCGCCAGGACGATGGCGCGCTCGCGCGTCCGCTGGCCGACCCGGCAAAGGTCGATGCGGTAGCGGTGCTGCGCCCCTATACGCCCGATAATATCGAGGCGCAGGCGATGCCCGCCCAATCCTCCGCGGCGGCCGGCGCGCCATGAACCGACACGGACAGCGGATCGGCGAGCCAGCCTCGCGCTGGCGGATGCAGGTCGTGCCGATCGCGACGGTGATGATCGCGTCGGCGCTGCCGTTGATGCTGCCGCTCGTCGCCAGTTCGCCCGTGCTGCCCCCGCTCGGTCTCCTCTTCTTCCTGAGCTGGCAACTTCTGCGCACCGAAATGTGGCCGGTGTGGATCGGTCTGCCGCTCGGCCTGTGGGACGATCTGTTCAGCGGCGCGCCGATCGGCACAGCCATCGCGCTGTGGACCGCCGCGAGCATCGCGATCGCCTATCTCTCGCAGCGCATCTATTGGCGCGGCTTCCTGCACGACTGGGCGATCGGCGCGCTGCTCGTCGCCGCTGTTCAGGCGCTTGCGGTGCTTATCACCTTTCCACACGCTCCCGCCGGGCATATGCTCGGCCTCGTGCTGCCGCAGATCATCATTTCGGTGCTGCTGATGCCGCTGTTCCTCCGCCTGACCGGCAAGTTTGACAATTTCCGTCTCAAGCGCCGATAATCGCCCGCCTCCCGCCCCCGCCTTAGCCTTCGCCCCAGATTGCCAACGAATTTCCGCTTTCATGTCCCGCAAGAAAAGTCCGCCCATTACCGAAGCCTGGAGGGGCCTCACCTTCACGCGCCGCACCCTTGTCGTCGGCGGCGGACAAATCGCCGTGGGCGCCGCGCTCGCGGCGCGGATGGGCTATATCTCGATCATCGACAATGATCGCTATGTCCTCGAATCCGAAAGCAACCGCGTCAATCTGACGCTCATCCCGCCGCGTCGCGGCTGGATCGTCGACCGCCACGGCAAGGCGCTTGCCAACAACCGCGTCTCGCTCCGCATCGACATCATTCCCGATCGCATGCACAGCAAGGAACTGGTGCTGGGCCAGCTCCGCACGTTGTTGCAGCTCGACGGCGACGCTATGGCGCGCATCGAACGCGACCTCAAGGCGGCATCGGGATTCCAGCCGGTTGCGGTTGCGGAGGACGTGACCGAGCAGCAATATGCATCGATCCTCGTCCGCCTCCCCGACCTCCCCGGCATTGCCCCGACGCGCGGTTTTGCCCGCAACTATCCCACCGGCGCCGCGGTCGGCCACCTGATCGGCTATGTCGGCGCCCCGACTGCCGAGGAATATGAAAAGGTCAAGGATCCGCTCTTCATCACCCCCGGCTTCAAGACCGGCAAGGACGGGCTGGAGAAATATTTCGAGGAATTGCTGCGCGGCAAGGCCGGCGCCAAGCGCGTCGAAGTCACCGCGCGGGGCAAGGTCGTGCGCGATCTCAGCACCCAGCCCGACACGCAAGGCAAGACCGTCCACCTGACCATCGACGCCGATCTGCAGGAATATGCCGCGCGCCGCATGGGCCCCGAATCAGGGGCGGCGGTCGTCATCGACTGCCTCAATGGCGACATCCTCGCCTTCGTTTCGATGCCGTCTTTCGATCCGAACAGCTTTTCGGACGGGATCAGCAATGCCGAATATGGCTGGCTGCGCGCCGACGATCACCAGCCGCTGATCAACAAGGCGACCCGCGGCCTCTACCCCCCGGGATCGACGCTGAAGCCGATGGCCGCGATCGCCGCGATCGAACATGGCATGGACCCGAGCGAACGCCACACCTGCATCGGCGGCTATCGCCTCGGCAACCGTTTCTTCCGCTGTCTCGGCACCCACGGCAGCGTCGACATGCCGACCGCGATCATGAAAAGCTGTAACAGCTATTTCTATTGGGTCGCCGACCGGCTGGGCTATGACGCCATCGCGCCGACCGCGAAGATGATGGGGCTGGGCGAGGAATTCCAGCTTGCCGGAAGCAACCAGCGATACGGCACGATTCCCGACAGCGCGTGGAAGATGAAAAAATACGGCCAACCCTGGTCGGCGTCCGATTCGCTGAATGCGGTGATCGGCCAGGGCTATGTCAGCGTGAACCCGCTCCAGCTCGCCGTCATGGCGTCGCGTATCGCCTCGGGCCGCAAACTCTACCCCCGCCTCGTCAGCCGGCAATTCTCGAACGAGCCTTTGCCCTTCTCAGCCGAAGCCTTTGCGACCGCGCGCGAGGGGATGAACCGCGTCGTCAACGCCCCCGGCGGAACCGCGGGGCGCAGCCGCCTGCCGCTCGACGGCATCCAGATGGCGGGCAAGACCGGCACGGCCCAGGTTCGCGGCCTCAACACCGGCAACGGCAAAGGCGGAACGTGGAAATTTCGCGATCACGGCCTGTTCATCTGCTTCGCGCCGGTCGAAAATCCGCGCTATGCCGCGTCGGTCATCATCGAACATGGCATGGGCGGCAGCCGCGCGGCGGCGCCCGTTGCCAAGGACATCTTCACCTTCCTCTACGACCGTGAAAAGGCGATGGAGGCACTGACCGCCTTCGAGGCCGGCTGGGGCGGCACGATCAAGGAGCGGATGGACCGCGACTATGCTGCGTGGAAGGCGGGTATCGCGCGCCCCGATCCGGGGCTCGCGCAATGATCCCGGTTCCGCCCGCCGTCCAGCGCATCCCCTGGAAGCTGATCGCACTCCTGTCAGCGATCACCGGCTTCGGCCTGCTCGTCCTCTATTCGGCCGCCGGCGGCAGCGTGACGCCCTGGGCGCTCCAACAGGGGGTGCGCTTCATCGTCTTCCTGCTCGTCGCGCTCGCGATCGGGCGCATGCCGATCCGCATTTTCGAAGATTTCTCCTACCTTGGCTATCTGGGCGTCGCGCTGCTTCTGCTTGCGGTCGAAGCGCTGGGTTTTGTCGGCGGCGGCAGTCAGCGATGGCTCAATCTCGGATTCATGAACCTCCAGCCGTCGGAACTGATGAAGGTCGCGATCGTCCTCGCCCTCGCGCGCTTCTACGCCCAATTGCCGCCGGGCAGCACGCGCACCTTCAACGCCTTGTGGCCCGCGCTGGTGATGATCGGCATCCCCGCCGCGCTCGTGATGCTCCAGCCCGACCTCGGCACGGCGCTGGCGATCTGCGCCAGCGCGGCGATCGTGATGTTCGTCTCGGGCCTTCCGCTGTGGTGGTTCGGCAGCGCCGCGCTCGCGGGACTGGCCGCGTTGCCGATCCTCTTTTCGATGCTGCACGACTATCAGCAGAAGCGCGTGCTGATCTTCCTCGACCCCGAAAGCGATCCTCTGGGCGCCGGCTATCACATCAGCCAGTCGAAGATAGCGATCGGATCGGGCGGACTGTTCGGCAAGGGCTTCCTCAACGGGTCGCAAAGCCACCTCGATTATTTGCCCGAAGGGCATACCGACTTCATCTTCGCCACCATGTCGGAGGAATGGGGGCTGGTCGGCGGGCTGTTGCTGCTCCTCGGCTTCTTCTTCCTGCTGCGCTGGTCCACGCGCGTCGCGCTCAACGCGCGGACGCGCTTCGGCCAGTTGACCGCGACCGGCCTCACCATGACGATCTTTTTCTACATCGCGATCAATCTGGGGATGGTGATGGGGCTGGCCCCGGTCGTCGGTATCCCGTTGCCGCTCTTCTCCTATGGCGGATCGTCGATGCTGACGATCATGACCTGCATCGGCATCATCCTCGCGATCGAGAGTGACAGCAAGAAGCGGCACAGCCGGCTGAGCTGACGACGCCAGCGGCGCCGCGACCGCGCGTGCCGCTTATTCGTGCCGCAGCGCGTCGATCGGATCGAGCTTCGACGCCCGGCGCGCCGGATAATAGCCGAATGTTATCCCCATCAAGGCGGAGAACAGGAAGCTCATCACATTGACGACCGGATTGAAGATGAAGGGCACGTCGATCACGCTCGCCATCCCCCAGGACAGGATGAAAGCGAAGGCGATGCCGACCGCACCGCCGAAACAGCACAGCACGACGGCCTCGGTCAGAAACTGGAGCTGCACCTCGCGCGCCAGCGCCCCGATGGCGAGACGGATGCCGATCTCGCGCGTCCGTTCGGTGACCGAGACAAGCATGATATTCATGATCCCGATCCCGCCGACAAGCAGGCTGATCCCCGCGATCACGGCAACCATCGCGGTCAACGCGCCGGTTGCCGCACCGAGCGCCTGATTGACCTGCGCGGTATCGACGATGTTGAAGTCGTTGGTGGCCGCGCCCTGCAACAGGCGCCGCTCGCGCAGCAGGCCGACGAGCGAATCCTGAATGGCGGTGCTGGCGTAGGCGCTGTCATATTTGATCACGAAATATTGGATATCGTCGCTGCCGGTGAAGCGGCGCTGCGCCATTTTCAGCGGGACCATCACGACATTGTCGCTGTCCTGATCGGGACCGCCGCCCTCGCCGCGTTCCTTGAGGACGCCGATCACGGTGCAGGACACGTTGTTCAACCGGATATTTTCGCCGAGCGGACTGCTCCCGGCGACGAATATCGCCTTTTGGACCTTGGGCCCGATCAGGCACATATTCTTGCCCGCGCTTTCCTCCTCGTTCGTGAACGCGCGGCCGCTTTCGACCTCGATCGACCGGGCGCGCAGGAAGTCATTGCCGACGCCCTGCACGGTCGTGCGCCAGCTCTGCCCGTTATGAAAGGCCGCGACGCTGGACGACACGCTGCCCGACACATCGACGACGCCGGCGATCTGCCTGCTCACCGCATCAACATCGGCTTGCTTGAACGGCCGCGGCCTGCCGCGATCGCCCTGCACGGGAAAGACGATCAGCACGTTAGACCCCAGCGAGGATATCTGGTCCTTGATCGATGCCGTGACGCCATTGCCGAGCGTCACCATCGTGATCACCGCCGCGACCCCGATGATGATGCCGAGCGTCGTCAGGAACGAACGCAGCAGATGGCGCCGTATCTCGCGAAAGGCGAGCAGGAGCGTTGCGCCGAACATCAGGCGGGTTCCTCGCTGCGGGTGCGCCTGCCGCGTTCGACCCGTTCGACCAGCCCGTCGCGAAAGCGCACGATGGTGTTGGCAAAGGCCGCCATTTCCTCCTCATGCGTGACCATCAGGATGGTGATGCCCTCGCCGTTCAGGCGCGTGAGCAACTGCATGATCTCGATCGAGCGTTCGGTATCGAGATTGCCCGTAGGCTCGTCGGCGAGCAGCACGTCGGGCTGGGTGACGAGCGCCCGGGCGATCGCCACCCGCTGCTGCTGGCCGCCCGACAATTCAGCCGGCGTGTGATCCGCCCAAGGCGCAAGACCCACCTGATCGAGCGCGCGCATGGCTGCGGCGTGGCGCTCGCTCTTCTTTTCGCCGCGATAGAGCAGCGGCAGTTCGACATTTTCGACCGCGCTGGTGCGGGCAAGGAGATTGAAGCCCTGAAAGACGAAGCCCAGATATCGCCGCCGCAGCAGGCTGCGTTGATCGCGATCGAGCGCCTGCACCTCGACCCCGCGAAAGCGGAACACGCCGCTCGTCGGGACATCCAGGCAGCCGAGGATGTTCATCGTCGTCGATTTGCCCGAGCCCGACGGCCCCATCACCGCGACGAAATCGCCGCGCTCGATGCGCATGTCGACGCCCTTGAGCGCCTGGAAGGCCGCCTCGCCCCGGCCGAAGGTCTTCGTTATCCCTTCGAGTTCGATCAGCGGGATCTCGGGGGGCGTCACTGGCCCGTCGCCCCCTTGCCCGTCACCACCTTCATGCCGGGCCGCAGCCCCTTGGCCGTCACCGCAGTCAGGCGGCCGTTGCTCTGCCCTGTCACAACGTCGACGGGCTTCAGCGTCCCGTCGGCCTGAAGCACCCAGACGCGCTGCTGGCTGCCCACGCCGATAGTCGCGCTCTGTTCATTCTTTTCCAGCCCGATTTCGGGATTGAGCACGCCGCCCTTTTCCTTTTCCTTCGCATCGGGCTGAAAGCGCAGGGCCCCGTTCGGAACCAGCAATTGTTTGCCGGTGCTGCCCGTCGCAATGGTCGCCGTCGCGGTCATCCCCGGACGCAGCAGCCCGTCGCCATTGGCGACCGCCAGCCTTGCCTCATAGCTGACGACCGCATTGGCGGTTGCGGTGGCCGTCTGCTGGCTCGCCTGCGAAGCCGTGTTGCTCGACGCCTGATCGACGCGCTCGACGACCGCGGGAAAGCGACGACCGGGATAGGCATCGACCGTGAAGTCGGCCTTCTGTCCGGTCTGGACCTGTCCGACGTCGGCTTCATCGATCTCGACGCGAAGCTGCATCGCGGACAGATCTTCGGCGATGATGAACAGGGTCGGGGTGTTGAAGCTTGCCGCGACAGTCTGCCCGGGCTCGACCTGGCGCGCGAGCACGACACCCGAAACGGGCGAACGGATCTCCGCGCGGTTGCGGTTGGTCACCGCCGACGACAATTGCGCCTCGACAGCGCGGACATTCGCCTGCGCCGCGGCAACGGCGGCGGTATCGCGCTTCACTGCCGCGCGACCCTGATCGAGTTCGACCCCGGAGGGAACCTTGCCGCCCGAGATCTTGAACACATTTTCCAGCCGCGCGAGCTGCGCCTTGTCGACGTCAAGCGTCGCCTGCGCCTGCGCCACCTGCGCGCGCGCCGCGTTGAGATTGGCCTCGGCCTGGGTGATCTGGTCCTCAATCACGTCGGTGTTGATCTGGGCGAGGACCTGCCCCTTGGAGACGCGGTCGTTTACATCGACATAAATGTGATCGATCTTGCCCGACACTTCGGACCCCACCTCGACCTGATTGGTCGGCCGCAGATTCCCCGTCGCCGTGACGCTGAGCGTCAGCGACTTCTCGGTCACCGGCTCGGTGATATATTTGGCCTCGTCTTTCCCGCGCGAACAGGTTGCCATCGCCAGCAATATGACGAGTATCAGCGCCGCTGGCAGCCAGTATTTCATCCAGCGCCGCCACTTGGGGCGCGGCCTCGCGCCAAGAAAATCCTCGAGTTCCTGCGTCGCAGTGCCGGTATCGGTCATTCGCTAGTCCCCTGTGTCCGAACGCCGGCATCCGGATCGAAATTGGTCCCGTCCCAACCGCCGCCGAGCGCCTGGTTGAGGCTGATAAAGGC
Organism: Sphingopyxis sp. GC21; assembly: GCF_025727575.1. Lineage (NCBI taxonomy): Bacteria > Pseudomonadati > Pseudomonadota > Alphaproteobacteria > Sphingomonadales > Sphingopyxidaceae > Sphingopyxis > Sphingopyxis sp. GC21. The sequence goes on from NZ_CP095845.1 coordinate 1,713,560, forward strand.
GTTGGCCCGCTCGGCCTGGCTCGCCGCCAGCGCGTTGCGGGCCGCGAGCAACTGGTTCTCCGCAGTCAGCAAAGTTTGAAAGTCGATCAGCCCCGCCTGATACTGGCTGCGCGCCAGCAGCGCGGCATTGCTCGCCGCATCGCGCGCCGTTTCGAAAAGGCTAACGCGCTCGCCCGCCGCGCGCTGGGCGGCGGCGGCGCTCTCGACATCCTCAAGCGCGCCAAGGATCGCCTTTTGCCAGGCCGCAAGCGAAGCCTGCGCGGCTGCATTGGCGGCGTCGACACCCGCGCGCGCACGGCCGCCGTCAAAGATAAGCTGGCTGATCCCCGCAAAGAGCCGCCCGGTTATCACATCGAACAGATTGCCGATCCCGAACGAGGCGGTGCCAAGGTTGCCGGTAAGGTTGACAAGCGGTAGCATCTGCGCGCGTGCAACGCCGATGCGCGCCGTGTCCGCGAGCAGCGTCGCTTCTGCCTGGCGGACGTCGGGGCGGCTGCGCAGCACGGCGGCCGGCGCATCGAACCCCACTGCGTCCGGCGGAGCCGGAATTGCTCCTTCTTCGCCCTCGATCGCCGTCCGCACCGGGCCGGGCGCTTCGCCGATCAGGGTCGAAATGCTGTTCGCCGCCTGCGCGAGATCGCGTTCAAGCGCCGGAATGCTCGCCGCGGTCTGCGCCCGCTGCGCGGCGGCCTGCTCGACATCGAGGCTCGATACGAGGCCGGCCTCGCGTCGCCAGCGCGCGATCTGGAGATTATCGTCCTGAATGGTCAGCGTTTCGCGCGCGATCGCGAGTTGTACCGCGAGCGTTCGCGCCGAAACGGTGGTCTGCGCCACCTGTCCCACGATCAGGCGCTGCAGGTCGGCAAGGCCATAGCCTGCGGCGGCAAGATCGGCCCGCGATGCAGCGACATTGCCGCCGATGCGTCCGAAAAGATCGATCTCCCACTGCGCGTCGGCGCCGAGCGAATATTGCAGCCGCTCGTCGCCCAGATCGCCGACATCGCGCTGAAGCCCCCCGGAGGCCGTGACCTGCGGGAAATAGCCTGCCCGCGCCGCGCGCACGCCCGCGCGCGCCTGCACCAGGCGGGCGGCCGACTGGGCAATGTCACGATTGTTCGCCAGCGCCCGCGCGACATAGGAATCGACCAGCGGATCGTTCAGTCGCGTCCAATAGGATGCCGTCGCGGCGGGATTGCCTCCCGATTCGACCGACCATTGCTCGGGAACGGGAATGCCCGGCCCGGATGGATATTCGGTCGGCGCCGAAACGCAGCCCCCAAGACCGCCCGCCATCAGGGCTATTGCCAGCCAGCGCCGTCCCGTCTGCATGCGCCCCTCAAAGTCCCACCGCGGATGCAAAAATTACCGCGCTTGCCGGACGGCAGACCATAAATTGCTGGAATACGCAAGCTTTCGGGCGCCGCGCAAGCCACCCGATGCCTCCATTTGGGTCGCCGACGCTCCCCCATTCCCGACATTTCCCGGCGCCGCCGTCCGACGCCCTCAACGCAAAAGCCCGATCGCACGCCTTACCCAAGCAACGTAAATTGCCTTTTGCGAAAAAATATTGCCGAAGCCCATTGCCATGCCCGAACGAGCATGATAGCGGGCCGCTCTCTTCGCAGCACAAAGCCTTTTTGGCCGCCGCGAAGTCCGCCGAAAACCGGCATGTGGACGCATAGCTCAGTTGGTAGAGCAGCTGACTCTTAATCAGCGGGTCCTAGGTTCGAGCCCTAGTGCGTCCACCAAAAACTTCAATAAAATCAATATTTTAGAGCAAGGTCGCCGAAAGTGGCCTTCTTCGTTTTCGGCTTTCGTGCAACAAAACGTGCAACAAATTCGAGGTGATGCGGGGCGTCACCGGGTTCAAAAAAATTTTCCGATGTTTCATCCCAAGGCCGCCTTCCGACGCTCAAATGAGCGGGCAAGGCAGCGAATCACGCTCCACAATCAGTGGGCTTCGATTGTTCGGGAAATTGGATGCTCCATCCACACGGCGATGCTCCAAGCAGATCTCTGCGTGGTCTTCGAGAACTGCGGCCTCAAGATGCCGCCAATCCCCTGCCTCACGCATTTCGGCGGTCGATTGGTATTCTCAACCGCGCCTGCCCACCTGGATCAGGTCTATGTTATCAAGTGGACCTAGTGCTTTTGAAGCGGGAGGGATGCGCGAGACTTTGGCCGTCTTTGCCGATACGCACCCTAATCAGGAGGGGCTGGCAGCAGACCTCTGCGCCGGGCAAGCTCAGCATCCCTTTCAGCCATGCGCTGGACGAACCAGGCATCAACTTCCGCGGCGATCCACCGATTGGTTCCAATTCCGAGCTTGATCGGCGCGGGAAAGCGCCCCTGCTTTATCAGGCGGGCGATGTGCTGGCGGGTGAAGGGAATCCCTCTCCCCGCGAGATCAGAGTAGGCTAGGTAGGAATCGTCGGTTGCACGGACGGCCTTTCCACCTTCTGCGCCGAGGGTGCCCTCAACCATTGGCCTGCTCCGGCCACCAATGCGGCGTCAACTCGCTCGTGAGAGCCTTGATCGATCCAGCCGCAATCAAATCGACACACTCGCGTTCGAGCCCGGCGGTTTGGGAATGCAAGATATGTCGCGGCACGGGCATCCCCGAAGCGACGAACAGGATTGCTAGCGATATGTGAGCGGTGGGAAGCCCGAGCAGCATGGCGCCATGAAGATGGTCCTCCAACCTGGCGGCGGGGTTTCCTGTCTCGATTTCCCGAATCCAGCGCCCGCTCACATTGAGAGCGCGAGCGAATTGTTCCTGCGTAATGTGTCTGCGCCGGCGCTCATCGCGGATCATCTCGCCTGATACCTTCTTGATCAGGCGGAGGCCGGAAAGATCGGCTGAAGCTAGGCGTTCGAAGCGTGACATACCGAATGTCCCTCTGGAGAACAGTTTCGCCAGCATTGCCCAACAATTTATTGTGACGCCGAAATCGCAAATGCAAGATGAGACGTCGCCAAATTCATCAGCAAACCCGTATTCAAAACAATATCGGTCATTTTTATGATATTGGTCTGCATTTTGGCGCAAATCATCATAAAGGACGCATTCCGGTAAATCCGCCTGCTATATCGGTAAAATCGCGATTTATGTCGAAAATTCCACGTTACGACAAAATCGCCTAATCCATGACATTATTGACCGAAACCGGAAGTTAACTTCCGCATCGCGTTGCACGGTCATTCTTTTCCTTTCATGCACTGGTCGTCGCCGGACTGGTTACACGAATCGATCCTGCTGGTCCGGCTTTCATCACCGTCAACATCGGCGCTCTCCGCGCCGAACAGGGAGTCGTGCATGAACAAGCCGATTACCAGTGCGATCGTTGCTGCCTGCGCGCTTTGCGCAGCGGCGGCCCCCATCGCCGCCAAGACCAGGGCCATCGTCGTCCCGTCGCCCAAGCCGCGCCAGATCGTCGAGACCGCCAATGGCTTCGTCATCAACGAGCGTGTCGCGACGGAGGCCGCCGACAAGCCGGTACTGGCGGCGGTCCCGATCGGGGCCAGCGTGCGTCTCGATGCCTCGCTGCTGCGGGGTGCGAACGGGGAGACCACCGATGCGCAGCGCTAAGTTCTATATTGCCAGCGCCGCGCTCGTGTTGGGTATCGCGCCCGTGGCCGCCCAGGTTGCCGTCGATTCCCCGCTCGAAAAGGCAGCGAAGGAAGCTGAAGCACAACTCCAGCAGACCTTCACGAACCTGAAGTTCGAGGATTTCGGACCCTCGCCGATCAAGGGGCCGATCTACCAGGCGAGCGCTGGCGGCCGGATCATCTACTACGCCCCGGATAGCGAACATCTGCTGTTCGCGGCAATTTACGATCGCAACGGCGTCAATCTCACCGCCCTGGCGCAGGAAGCTTCGGCGCGGCGCAAGCTCGGCGCGATCGATCCGGCCAAGGCCCTCGTCATCGGGCCCGCAAATGCTCCGACCGTCATCGAGTTCACCGACCCCGACTGTCCCTATTGCCGGGCGCTCGAACGGTTCTGGGCGGCCAAGGAGGCTGAAGGCAAGCCGGTCAGACGGCTCGTGTTCTTCGTCTCCGGCATCCACCCCGATGCGGCCGCCAAGGCGGAGCACATCCTTTGCTCACCCGACAAGGCAGCCGCGTTCAAGGCGATCTATGCCGGAGCCGCGCCCAAGGACCTGATTAAATGCGCGCCCGGCGCCGCCAAGGTCAAGGCCGACGCCGAGATGGTGAGCAAGATCGGCATCGGCGGCACGCCCACGATCATCGCCGGCGGCAAGGTCATTTCGGGCTTCCGGCAGGACGAACTCGAGACGTTCCTCGCGGAAAGCAAGGCTCCGGCCAAGGCGGCGGCCAGTGTCCCGCACTGATCATACCCCATTCATGGCGGCCGCTGGCGCGCAAGGGAGCCTGCGAGGAGCAGGCCAGGATGCGCCGCGGACCGGAATGCCGGCGGCCATGGCCCCATCGGGCCGTCCAGCCATGCCGCCGGCCGACAGCGATCCCAATCGATGCCGGCAGGCAGTCTCACGGACGGCCCATATTCGACGGAGCAAGTCTATGATCAGAAAGCTCGGCAACCGGATCGCCCCGGTCGCCAATTTCGGCCTCCCTTTGGCCGTACTCGCCCTCGCGAGCACCGGGGCCCACGCCTTCACGGCGCCGGCCACCGGCGACCTCGGCTACGATATCTACGACATCGTGGTGAACAAGGGCGTGAAGGGGCCGCTGGGTTTCGTCGGCGGCGTCGCCGCCTTCCTGTTCGGCGTCAGCCGCCTGTTCTCCAACGTCATGGTCGGCATCCCGACCATCGTCGCGGCGGTCTGCCTGATCAAGTCGGACACCATCCTCCAGACGTTCGGCATGGTCATCTGACGCCGCCGCCCCGGCGCGGCAGACAGCGAGGCCGCGTCGGGGCGACACCCCTTCGGGATGCGCAGGCGCCCGAAATCCCCGTTCTGCTCAAGTCACCCAGCTTCGCGGGACGGTTCTGAAGCAAGAGGAGAAGGCTCGTGGACGAGCGGTTACCCCAATACCTGCACAAGCCGGTTCAGATCCTGTGGTTTGCATCGGACGAGTTCGTGCTGGTGATCACGACGATCTTCGTCGCCACCATTCTCGGCGGGATGCTCGGTTGGGCGCTGGTCGCGGGCCTTCTTCTTTTTGTGCCGTGGCTCAGGACCAAGCCGAGGGGCTTCATTCCCCACCTCGCCTGGCGCTGGGGCCTCGTCTCCTTCCGCAACTATCCGGGTCCGACGCAGACCCGCTTCTACGAGTGAGCGCGTCCATGTTCCGTCGAACTCCCCGACCGTCCGGCGATCCGCTGCTCGGCAAGCCCGCCAGCTTCGGCATTCATCGCTACCTCCAGGGGTCGAGCAACCTCTTCGAGGAAAACCGGCTCCTGAAGCTCGCCATCGCCGGCATGTTCGGCGTCACCCTCGTGCTCGGCACGGTGATGTACACCTCGAACCAGAACCAGCGCACCGTGGTAGTGCCATTCGGGGCCAGCGGCGATCTCTACGTCACTGGCAGCAAGCCGTCCGAGGCCTATCTGCGCACGATCACGTTCAACGTGGTTTCGCTGTCGGGCACCTACTCGGCCTACTCGGCTGACCGGCAGTTCCAGGAACTGCTGAGCATCGCGCACCCTTCGGCCTACAATGCCCTGCGCGACAGCCTGAACCGGCTGCTCGATGAGCTGGCCGACAATCCGACGCTCTCGATCTCGACCTATATCCGTCCCGACCAGCCCGTCACCTGGACCGACCGCGCAATCGTCGTGCCGGTCGAGAAGGTCCGGGTGATCGGCGGCGTGGTCCGCAAGTTCCGGGGCAATCTGCGGATCAGCTACGCGATCGACAATGGCCGCTTCTGGCTGACCGCCCTGACAGAGGAAAACTTCGATGCCGACCCCCGCTAAGCGGCTGCTGGCGCTCGCCCTCATGGGCCTGCCCTTGCCCTCCATGGCCCAGACCATCGTCGCGCTGCCCGACCAGACCAGCACGGTCCGCCTGTCCAACCGCGACATCAACCATGTCGTCTGCACCGGCGGCGAGATCGAGGATGTCAAGTTCAGCGCGGAAAAGGCCATCGCGGTCGAACGCGCGGGCTCGGACGCCTGGATCAAGTTCCTGGTCAAGGAGGTCGATGACGCAGGCGCGGTCACGCGCTCCTATGTCACCGTCCCGTCCGAGTTCTTCATCACCTGCAACGGCGCGGTCTATGCGCTCTATGCCGAGCCCTCCGACATTCCGGCGACGACGGTGATGCTCCAGCCCGGCACCGCGCAGCGGGCACGCGCCAACGAGGACCTGCTGGGGCCGCTGGTCGAAGAGGAGCGCGCGGTTTCGATCACGCTCTCGATGCTTCAGGACCGCATTCCCGGCAGCTTCACCGCAGTCGCGCCGCGCAGCGCCAGGATTCGCCTGTCGGACCTGCCGGGTGCGAGCATCGAGGAACGCCGCCGCATCGAGATCGAAGGCTCCGGGCTTTCGGCCTCCGAATATCTGGTGACCGCCGCAGCCGACGCCGCCATCGATGAACGCAGTTTCCTCGTGCCGGCGTTCGGCGCCAACATCTTCGCGGTGACGCTCGACAGAGGCGTCCTCAAGACCGGCGAAACCGCGCGCGTCATCGTCGTGCGCCGGGGAGCGGTCCAGTGAGCGGCGGCGGCGAACCCACCGGCCCCGGCCGCGACCGTCCGGAGTCCGGCAGCTACCGGGCTCATCTCGACGCGGAGGCGCGAGCCGACATCGACACCGAACCGCGCGGACCCGCGCTGCTCGACTTGCGGACCCGCTGGGCGGCGCTCAGCGCGCAGCAGCAATTGCGGTTGAAACAGGTCGGCGTCGTCGGCGTTGTCGGTCTCCTGGGCATCGGCCTTTATACGGCAAGCGGCAGCAAGCATGAGGAGCAGAGCGCGCCGCCGGCCTCCAAGCTGGAAATGGGCGCAGGGCTGCGCGGCGATAGTCTCGAGGTAAAGCTGCGCGGCGACCTCAAGAAGATCCTCGACGGCCAGTCGCTGCTTGGCGAGCGGGTCACCGCGATCGAGGAAGGCAAGATCGTGCCCGGCGCGGGATCGCAGGCCGGAACGGGCGCGACGGGGAGCGATCTTCCCCCGGCGCTTCCCGGCTCGGTCCCGGCCTTCCCCGAGCCGCCCGCGACCGGCGACGTGTCCGCGGGCGCCCCGACGCCGCCCGCCATCCCCTCCGCCCCGCCCGCACCGCCGGCTCCTCCGGTCGAGAAGACGGTGGGCGCGATCGGCGCGGCGACCGCCCTGGTCGCGGCCACCGACAAGCCTGGCGGCGCTAAAAAAAAGTCGAGGACGATCTATTTGCCGCCTGGTTTCATGAAAGCGCGGCTGCTGACGGGGATCGACGCGCTGGCGAGCCGGGACGCGACCAGCAATCCCGAACCCCTGATCGCGCGCGTGCAGGCGCCGGTCGTACTCCCCAATGACGTCAAGGCCAACCTTGCGGGCTGCTTCGTCATCGGCAACGCGACGGGCAGCCTCGCCAAGGAGCGCGTCGAGGTCCAGCTCGTCTCCCTGTCCTGCGTCGATTTCGACGAACGCTCGGTGGTCGACCAGCCCATCAAGGGCTTCTTCGTCGATACCGACGGTAAGAAGGGCCTGTCGGGCAAGGTCGTCACCCGCGCCGGCGCCGCGCTCGCGCGCTCGTTCATCGCCGGCACCATCACCGGTGTCGCCCAGACGGTTCAGGACACGGTCGGCGAGGTCTCGACCTCGGCGCTGGGATCGGTGCGCAGCTTCAACGCGGGCGACGCCGCCAAGGCCGGCGTCGCTGGCGGGCTGTCCCGATCGTCCGAGAAGCTGACCGACTTCTATCTCGACCTCGCCCGCCAGGCGGGGCCCATCGTCGAGGTGGGCGCGGCGAAGGATGTCGTCGTGGTCATCCAGGAGGGAGTCACCCTCGAAATCAAGCCGACCGCGGGGAGCAAGTTCTGATGCGGTCGTCCTCCATCCAACCGGGAGCAGTCTCCATGCGCATCTCGTACCGCGCGCGGCTTTCGCGCGCCGCCCGTCTCGGCCTTCCCCTGTGCCTCGCGGCCAGCCTCGGCGGCTGTGCGACGCTCGGCTCGATCATGTCGCCCTACAGCGAGAAGTTCTCCTGCAAGAACTCCGATCATGGCCAGTGCATCCATCCCGACAAGGCCTATGCCGACGCGGTGGCGGGCGCGGCGTCCAAATCCGATCCCGCCGTCACCCGCGACAAGGCGATGCTGCGCGATCGCGCCGCCGGCGCCGTGATGCCCGGCAAAGGCCAGTCGACGTCCGGCAGCGGCTTCGCCGGATACCGGGAGAGCGTCTATCGCGAGCTGCAGGGTCTGATCGATCAGCCGGTCACGCCGATGCTGAAGCCGCCGCGCACGATCCGCACGCTGATCCTGCCTTACGCCGACCAGCAGCGTCCCGACCGGCTTTACATGCAGCGCTACGTCTTCTCGATCCTCGAGCGGCCGCAATGGGTGGTGGGCGACTATCTGGTCACCCCGCAGGCCTCGTCGCTCAATGTGCCGATCCTCGAGCAGGTGCGCGAGCGTCCCGCGGACAAGGACGAGCGGCCGTGAGCGGGCTCGTCGACCAGCGCGACGGCATGACGCTGGCGCGGCTGCGCCAGAGCGTCTCGCGCGACAGCTATTCGGATTTCCTGCCGCTCGTCGCCTGGGTCGAGGAAGAAGGCGCTTTCCTCACCATCGACGATGGCTGGGGGTATTCCTGGGAGTTGGTGCCCAGCGCCTACATGTTCGCGCATGTCCATGAAGCGCTGCTGGGGCTGCTCAACGTCAACTTCCCCGAAGGCACGGTCCTCCAGTTGCAGAGCTTCGCCGATCCGCTGATCGACGACGCGCTCGACGCCTATCTCGATCTCAAGACCCGGCCCGATCCGCTGATCCAGGCCTCGGCGCGGCGGACCTTCGATTATCTCAAGGCCGGGACCGCAGGGCTGAAGGCGCTCCACGGCATTCCCGTCCGCGACTTCCGCACCTTCCTGTCGGTGAAGACGCGCGAGCCGATGGACAATGACCTGAAGCGCCAGATCGAGGAGCAATTGGCCAAACTCGGCATCCGCCGGCTCCCGCCGGAGGAAGTGGTCGCCTTCTACCGCCGCGTGTTCAACGGCGTGTTTGAGCATGCGCCGGGCGTCTTTTCCGCAAGCGATGCGAACCGGGCAGTACCGATCAGGAAACAGATCATCGACGCGGGACCAGGCTTCGTTTTCGACGGCCCCGAGGTGTTCCTCGGCAATCAGGTGGCGCGCTGCCTGACGCCGAAGTCGCCGCCGCGCCGAATCACCGCCGAGCGGGCCAACCGGCTGACGGGCGGCATGCGCGGCAGCTCGGAAGACACCGACCAGATCGGCGGCCCGTTCCTGTTCACCTTGAACGTGCTGTTCGACCAGTCGGCCTTCGAGATCCACAAACGCGCGCAGATCCTTTCGGCACAGAAGGCTGCAGGCAGCTTCGCGGTCGAAGTCGGCAAGCAGATCGAGGAAATCTCCTGGATCCTCGACGAGATCGGCAACAGCCGGTTCCTGTCGGTCATCCCGACGATCTGGGTGTTCGGCCAGACCCGCGCCCAGGCCCGCGAGATGTCGGCCCGCGCCAAGCGTTTGTGGGAGAGCGAGCCGCTGCCCTGGATGGTGCAGGAGGAAAGCTACCTCAATCCCATCCTGCTGTCGGCAAGCCTGCCTTTCGGACTCTATCCCGATCGCCGCACGATCGGCATGCTCCAGCGCGATTTCCGCGTGCCGGCGCGCGCGGGCGTGCTGATGGCGCCGATCCAGACCGATTTTCGCGGCGGCGGCCGGCCGGCACTGCTCTATACCGGCCGCAAGGGTCAGCTCATCACGCTCGACCTGTTCGATCCCCGGATCAACAACTACAATTTCATCGTCTCGGCGGAATCGGGCGCGGGCAAGAGCTTCCTGCTCAACAACCTGTGCCAGCAATATTTTGCGCAAGGATCGCTGATTCGCATCATCGACATCGGCGGCAGCTACCGCAAGCTCTGCACGCTCTGCTCGGGCCGCTATATCGATCTCGGCGAAGAGCATCTGGTGCTCAACCCGTTCGATCTCGGCCTCGCGCTCGATGGCGATGACCGGGAATCGGCGATCTCGATGGCCGTCGCGATCGTCGCGGAAATGGCAAATGCCGCGACCCGCAAGGGCGTCTCCACTTCCGAATGGAACCTCATAAAGTCCGCGGTGCAATGGGCGATAGAAAGCGGCCGCGCCGAGGCCGGGATCGACGCGGTGCGCGAATGGCTCGGTTCCTATCCAGCATACGCGACCTCCGATCTCGACCGGGTGGAACACCTTGTGCCGGTGTCGCGCGAACTCGCGTTCAACTTGCGCGATTTCGGGTCGGACGGCGCCTACGGCCACTATTTTAACGGGCCGTCGACTTTCGACATTTCCACCGACGAATTCGTCGTGCTCGAACTCGAGCGCCTCAAAGCCATGCCCGACCTGTTCAACGTCGTGATCATGGTCGTGGTCAACGCGGTCACGCAGGAACTCTATCTCTCCGCCCGCGATCGCCCCCGCTTCGTGCTGTGCGACGAGGCCGCGCAGTTCATGACCCGCAGCGACGGCCAGGACCTGTCGCGGCTCGCCGAAGCCTTTGCCCAGGGCTATCGCCGCGCGCGCAAATATCGCGGCAGCTTCGGCATCGTGCTGCAGTCGATGAACGACCTCATGCTGTTCGGCGGCACGGGGCAGGTCATCCTCGAAAATGCCGCAACCCGGTTCCTGTTGCAGGGCTCGACCTACGACAAGGCGGTCGACAACAAGATCCTCGATTATTCGGGCTTCGTCCTCGATCTCGTGAAATCGGTCAGGAACAACAAGCCCAACTACAGCGAGGTCTTCATCGACTCGCCGCTGGGCCTCGGCATCGCCCGGCTCGTCGTCGATCCCTTCTCCTACTGGATCAACACCTCGGCGCCCGAAGACGTCGCCGCCTTCGAGGCGCTGGTGCGCGCCGGCCGCTCGCCGCTCGAGGCGGTCTGCGATCTCGCCGGTGTCGATCCCGCCGAAATCCTCACACCGCAGGGAGGGCATGATGCTCAGGCGTAAACCGCATCCCGACCAGCTTGCGCTCGCGCTGGCTCCGGACGACGAACTCGAAGCGCTCATCGAGATGCGCGTGGCCGCACGCGCCGAGGCCGACGCTCTACGCTGGCGCTTCCGTCTTATTGTTGTCGAATCGGTGATGATGACGACGCTGGTGCTCGCCGCCGGCATCGCGCTTGCCCAGCCCACCGGCATGGTGGTGCGCGGCGCGGCTGTCATCGGCGCGAGCTGTTTCCTCACCGGACTGCTGCTGATCGGCCTGACCGGCGCGGCAAGCCGGCTGATGGCCCGCTGGCGGAGGGCGCGATGATCTCGGTGTCGCTCGGCCGCGACGGCGGTGGCCGTCTCATCCCCGCCTGCGATCCGCGCAGGCCCGGCGAGACGCTCTACGACTATCTCGTTCGCTCGCGCCACGAGATGGGCGTCCAGATCCGCATGCTCGAAGCGCACAGCGACGCGCAGGCCGAGTTGTTCGCTTCCGAACAGGTCCGCTGGCGGCGCGGCGCGATCTTGCTCGCGATCGGAGAGGCGGGGTTCGCCGCGGCGTCCTATGCCGCCCTCGACCACTACGAACTCGCAGCGACCATGCCTGCGCCGCTTGTTGCCGCCGCGATCGGGGCGAGCGCACTGGCTGGCGCGGCGATAGCAACCGGCGTCGCCGCCACCCGCGCCCGTGTTCCTTCCTGGGCGCTGGCGGTCGAAGACCTAACGCGGCGTCTGCTGGGCAGGCCGCGCCGCGTCATTGCGCCGTCCGCCATCCTTCCTCCGCGCCCCGCCGCCCGTGAATGCTGGCTCAAGGGTATCGTGCCGACGCCCGTGTCCGACACCGAAACGCTTGCGCAGCGCTGCGATCGTCATGCCGGAATCGTGGAAGAGATCGAAGAACGCGCGTTCGACCAGATGGAAAGCAAGACATTTTTCTGGGGGCTCGGGCTGCTGGTTTTCGAAGCTGTCATCGTCACCCTGGCTCTCTGCACCCTGCGGGCCTGGCTCGGTGTACCGCTGGGCATCGTGATGGCGGATGTGCCGCTGGTTATGGGCGTCTGCCTCATCGGCGGTCTGTTCCTGCTGCTCTTCTCCGATCTTGTCAGCACCGGCCTCGCCCGGCTCGCACGCTGGTGGAGGCGGCGATGAACGGCATCTTCTCCTCAAGTCCCTGCGCGGCATCGATCCGACTGCTGGTCGGCACCCATCTGCTGCTGCTCGTCCAGGTGGGGCTCGTGCTGTGGTCGGCTCCGGTTGCGGGCGTGATGCAGGCGCTGGTGCTGCTGGTGTTCATCGTCGGCCTCTCCGCATTCATCTGCGCGGTCAGGGGCGACAGCGGCGAGGATCGCCGCGACGGGTGGAGGCGCCGCCATGGCCGATAACGATCACCCTTCGGATCGCTATGCGCCGGGATGGTATGTCGTCGCCATGCAGGCCTCGGTTGTCGCCGGCCTCATCGCCAGCGCGCTGATCCTGGCAGCAACGGCCCATGCCGAGACGTCCACAATTGGGCGAACCTGGCCGATCGCCGAGCCCGACGCCATGACCGAGATCGAGGCGGCCGCCGCGCGGCAGCCGGTCAACATCGCGAGCCGGTTCGGCCCGCGCGCGAGCTGGAGCGCGCTTAAGGGCGCCTCGCTCGGCGTGGCGCGCGAAAACCACACGCGCAGCGTCGTCCCTTTCTACACGCTGGATCAGGAAATCCGCCTGCCGGACGGGAAGCTGCTCTATCCCAAGGGGTTCACTTTCAATCCGCTCTCCTATGTGACGCTGCCCCAGCGCCTCGTGATCGTCCACCCCCGCGATCTGGGCTGGGCGCTGAAAACCGCGGCGCTCACCGACTGGATCCTACTGACGGGCGGCGGCGATCCCAAAGACGACGCCCTGTCGCTGGGCGAACAACACCATCGCGCGCTGTTCATTCTCGAAGAGCGCGTGAAGCAGCGGCTCGGTCTCACCGTCGCCCCGGTAATCGTCCGCCAGGTCGGCCAGCGCCTCGAACTCACCGAAGTGGGCTTAGATGGCCGGACCCTGTCAAAGGAGCGTCAGGAATGACTTGGTTCTCTTGGATAGTTTCCTACGAGACGGTTGCCGGGCGCCTATGGGTCGACGAGTTCGCGCAGGGTCGCCGTGGGCAGGTACAAACGAAGCGGTTGGTCTTGCAGCGGCGCGAAGCCGTGGCGGACGTAGAAGCTTTTGCGCCGCTCTACCTGCACAGGGTCGCCACAATCGAGGACGTCCAGCAGGGTCAATGCGATGCCGATGGATTTCTCGGCCTCTGCTATGCGCCAAAGGCTGTCGACCAGAAGGTCGCGCCCCAGCCCTTTGCCCTGAGCTTTATGATCGACGCCGATCATGGCGATGAACGTGGCAGGAATCTTGCCGTGGACGGGACGCGTTCGCTTGAAGCGGGCAGGCAAATCCTGACAATCGATCGAAGCTGCATTGAGGGCATAGAAGGCAAACACTTTGCCATGCTCGTCCGCAAGGACGAATGTGCGGAGATTTGCTGCCCGCGTCAGCTTGTTCGCTGTCTTTTTGAAGAAGTCGTCGACAGCCTTTACCCCGCTTTCGAAGCTGTCCCGATCATGACGAGCGACGTCGAGCGGCTCGGTAATCGAGCGGTACATGGTCGGTGCGCCAGCTTACTGGTTCAGAAGTCGTTCGCGATAGCTCGCGAACGCATCGCGGAGCGCCTGCGTTGGCGGGGGAGGATTGTCCAGCGCGTCAAGAATCTTCTGGAAGTCGTCGTGGCTCAGAATCGTGCGTTCATGCGTCTCGATCGTTTCCAGCGCGGCCTTGTAGGCAGCATTGATCGTGAATGCGGAGTCGTCGACGCCGGACAAGGCGGCAGCGCGCTGGATCGCCCGCTTGATATGCGGCTTGGTGCGAAAATGCATCCGTTCGGTGCTGCGCTCCGTGATCTCGTCGGGCTTTCCCTCGAACGCCTGCATTGTCCGCTTCCTTCAATTGATCATCGACCATTTATGTACGCCAATTTGGCGCACAATTCAAGCTGCGCAGTATCACAAAGCGCGCGGTGGAACCGTATTCTGCGTGCACCTCGCATTCGGCTCGCGGGGCTGCTGCTCGCCATCGTCATAATTCCAACGCCGGCCCATGCGTCCCAATGCCCTGCGGGCACGGTGTTCAACCCGATCACCAAGGTCAGGTGGAACTGCATCTTCCCGATCACCATCGGCGGCGTCCGGGTCGGCTCCTACGACAAGCTCGACAAGGAACTCGACGCGCAGTCGGCTTCGAAGCCGCTGTGCGCGTGCCGCAAGGGCGCGACGTTCTGGTTCGGGGTCAAGGTCAGCTTCTGGTCGCCCAATCGCATGGTCGATGTGGTGACCGAGCCGGGCTGCATGATGGCGCTGGGCGCCGATCTCATGCCCACCGGCGGCAAGCTTCAGGGCAGCCAGTCCTCGATCGCCGACGGCACCAACACGGCCAAGATGTTCGCGCAGACCCACTACTATATCGCGCCGGTCTGGAAGATGCTCGACATGTTCACCGACCTGCCGTGCATCGAGGACAACGGCTTCGACGTCGCGATGATCACCGAAGTCCTGCCGACCTGGCAGTCGGGGACATTGGGCGCGATCATCCAGCCCGAAGGCATCCTGTTCGGCAATCCCGCCGCCGGCCTCGCCTGCATGGCCGACAGCGCCGCGGCCGCTGCCGGCAAAGTCATCGACCCGCTGTTCTGGTGCATGGGGTCCTGGGGCGCGACCTATCCCGTCGCCGGCGACATCCACTTCGACGACAGCGTCGAGGCCTGGGCGGGTCTCGCGGCGCGCACGACCTTCATGATGGGCCGACTCGGGCTGCTCACCATCAGTTCTTCGGACGGCTGCTCGTTCAAGCCGCAGCCGATCTGGACCAAGAGCCGCTACAAGTTCCAGATCATGGAGCCCGTCAAGGGCGGCAAGTGCGTCAATGTCGGCCGTCCCGGCGCGCTCTGGACTTCGGGCAAACACGCCCCCGGCAAAGACAATGCCCAGTTCATGCTCTTTGAAAAGGTGATCTGCTGCGCGGGGGTCTCCACCCCATGAGCGGATCATCCACCCCAAACCGCACGCATACCCCTCAACCCCGCCGGTCCGTTCGCCATGAGGCCCGGGAGCGAGCAGCGGCCGTGCGTGCGGCAGGAGCAGCGGCGGTTCCTCCCCCCGCCGCTGCTCCGACCTCGGTCAGCGCGGCCGCATTGCCCCCGCCGGGGCCGGCACATGCCCCAGTTGCCACGGCTCCGGTCGTGGCCGCGCTGACCACCTTTGCCGTTCTGACCACGTTCGAGGGCCAGGCGGCGTTCCGTGTGCTGCCGCCGGGTACGGCCGCTTTCCGCAGCGGCGATCTGTTCCGGCTGCGGATCGGTTCGCGCATCATCGAGGAGCGCCGGTCATGAGGATGCGGCTGCTTCTCCTGCTTGCCGCCGCCAGTCTGCCCGCGACCTCGTGGGCGCAAACCGTCGAGGAGCGCGCCCGCGCGGCTGCCGAGGCATCGCGCGCCAAGACCTCCGACAGCGATACGCTCCAGCAGAACTATCTGACGCCCGGTCTTGCCGGACAGCCAATCGCCACCATCGACAACAGCAAGACCTTCAACCCCAACATCGCCTGCCAGAAAACCGCGACATTGCTCGAACTGCTGGCGCAGCCGGCGGGCACGGGGGACATCGGAAGCTTGCGCATCTCGCGCGACAAGGATCTTGACGGCGCGGTCGACCAGACGCTGATCCTGCCGTTTCCGGTATCCGGCATCTGCGCCAACGGTGTGATCGGCTGTCAGCCGGGCACCTGGAACCAGTGCCATTTCTACAAATGGGATGTGGGCTCCTCGGGCGATCTCAAGCTCAGCGAAGTCGGCCAGACCGAGGTCGCGGGATGCTATTGCATCAACAACAGCTGCGGCGCCAATCTCGCCTGGGGCAATCTCGCCTCGCTGCTCAAGGACCTCGGCGGCGGCGTGATCGGCGCGCTGACCACCGCCGATCCGCGCGTCGGCGTCGCGCAGACGGTGATCGACGGCCCGGTCATCCGCTACACCGGCGCGCAGAGCACCGCCTGTTCGCCCAATCCGGCGCTGCCCCAGACCGCCTATCGCAGCAACCCGACCGCGCTTGCCGGTGACGCCAGCGTCGCCGCCGCCTCCAACAGCATTTTTCAGGCGCTCAAGAGTTCGCCCGCCGGGGTGGGCAAGGCCCAGCAGATCCGCAGTTGCACCATCACCCGCGCGGTGTCGCTGGGTGCGGTGAAGGCCGAGGACGTGATCGCGCGCACCTCGGGCGGCTATGGCACCTACGACTATGGCGACGGCACGCTCGCCTTCATGATGGGCTCGCCCGCCGACAACAGCCTCGGCGGCAGTTGCACCTTCTTCGACTATCGCATGACGCTCCATGTCGAGGACCCGGATCGGCTTGTGGACGTGCGGCTTCCCTACTGGTTCGCCGACGATTGGGGGCAAGTCCGGATCGACGGCAATCTGGTCTCCTCCGGCCCGTCGGCCTGGACCGGCATGGGCTACCCGCCGGGCAATTGCGAGCGCAAGGGCACCTTCTACGCCTACCCCAATCTCGACCTGAAGCCGTTCCTCACCAAGGGCGACCACGAGATATGGCTGCGCGTCGCGGTCTCGGGCGGCGGCGAGGCCTTCGCGATGGTGCAGGCGAGCGTCGATCTCTCCTGCAAGCCGACCGAGCAACTGGTCGATCTGTGTGCGGCCAATGCGGCGGATAGCAAATGCCAACTCTATGATGAGGCCGTCGATGGCGTCGATACCGTCAGGTCGGGCGTGGCGACCGGACTCACGCCGCTGGCGCAGACTCGCCTGTTCGAGAGCGGCACCTGTTCGCTCAGTTTGACCCGGCCGTGGTTCGAGCGGCAGCGCAAATATCGCTGCACGATTGATACCGGCGCGCTGCCCGAACCCGACCTCAGCCGCGGCGCCTATATCATCGACCATTCGACCGAGACGCTGCTTGCCGACCGGGTGACGAACAAGGACGGCAGCACTGCGACCTCGAGCCGCGGTTTCGCACTGCCGGATCGTGGCTCGGTCCCGGCCTGCGAGGCGATCTGCAAGACCCGCGCGCCCAAGGCCAACAGCGAGGCCGCGATCGACGGGGTAGTCGGCGCCAAACAGAACGCGCCAGTCGGTTACGACACCTTCTATCACACCTGCACGGCGTCCGCGTCCGGCAATCATTGTCCGCTCGGAACGGGCGAGGAACTGGTCTCGGACTGCGGCTGCCTCGACGATTTTCCCGAAGCCGTCGTGATGATGCAGACCGTGCGGCTCGGCGGCGCGGACATGATCTGCACCTCGGAGGCGCGCTGATGGCCAGAAAACTCTCCTTTCGCGCGGCGTTGCTGGCCACGGCACTGTCCATCGCCTTTGCCGCGACCTCCGCACAGGCGCAATCGATGTGCGCGGCCGACCTCAACGGCAACGGCGATGCCTCCGAAGCAGGCGAGGTGGCGAGTTGCACGCTCGCCGCCGACGCGACCTGGCAATGCCCGCTCCAGGCGGTAGCCTGCACCGGCGATGAGGTCGCCGGTTACAGCTGTCCGCTCGGCGCCAGCTATGCCTGCAAGGCGCCGGCGAGCGGCGGCACCCCGACTTGCTCGCCCAATGCCTGCACCGATCCCGTGGCCGCGCCGATCGCGGACGAACCCGTCACCGACGATCCGGGCGTTCCCGCCGACGGCGCGATGGACACCGCAGGCGCCTGCCTCGGCAATATCGAGATCTTCTCGGGGCGCGCGATGCGCTGCCGTCCGCCGGGCCTCAAGACCACCTTCTCCAACTGCTGCAAGGACAAGGGCAAGATCGTCAAGGACGGCATGGGCGGATCGATCACGTCGATCTCGACCAAGATCGCCGTGGCCAAGGGCGTGTTCACCGGCATGAAGGCCGCCTACACCGCGTTCAAGGCCGGGGCGACGGCGAGCCAGGCGGCAAGCGCGGGCGCCAATGCGATCATCGCCGGCATCGATCCGACCTCGATCGCGATCAGCCTTGCCATCAACTTCATGTTGGATTTCCTCCTCAGCGGCTGCGACCAGCAGGACATGGAAGTGGGTATGCTGCGCGGCTCGGGCATGTGCCACGAGGTCGGCACCTATTGCTCCTCCAAGATCCTCGGCATCTGCATCCAGAAGTCGAAAGGCCATTGCTGCTTCAACACCAAGCTTGGCCGCATCATCCAGGAACAGGGCCGCCCCCAACTGAAGTCGTTCAACGGCCTTGGCTGGGGCACGCCCAAGAACCCCTATTGCCGCGGCTTCACGCCCGAAGAGTTCCAGGCGCTCGACTTCAGCAAGATGGACCTCTCCGAATACTATTCGGAAGTCGAGGCCCGGGCGCAGGCCGACATCCAGGTCGACATGAAGGACAAGATCGATGCCTATATGCAAGTCATCGGCAAGTAGCGCGCGCGCCGCAGCCGCGTGGCCGGTGTTGCTCGCAGCACTGCTGGCCATACCCGCATCCGCGCAGGAAACATCCGCGTCGGCGCAGGAAACGCCTGCGGCGACTGGCGCGGCCCCCACCAATGCGCGCGAAGGCACCGCGGCCGCAGGCGACGCCGCGCTCGACCGCCTCAAGCGCGCGACCCTGCAGCGCAAGGCCGATGCGCGGCAACAGGGGCCGACCGCCCTGCCCGCGCCGTCGGAGGAAATGCGCCGCCGGGCATTCGACGGCTTGCGGCACCGGGCGGCCGCGCCTGCGATGGATGCGCGGGCGCGCACCGCCCTCGACAAGGGCAAGGAAGCACTGGCAGCGCAGCGCGAGGCGATGGCGCGGCGGCTTGGACAAGCCTTCGGGCTCGAAGCCCCGGACACCAGCGCCTTGGCCGGCGCCGCCGCACCGGGCGCGAACAAGGCCTGGGTGCCGGTTCTGTTCGTCTCCTCCTCGATGCCGATTGCGACGCTGCGCACCTATGCCGCGCAGCTCGAGCAGGCACATGGTGTGCTGGCGTTTCGGGGCATGCCGGGCGGTCTCACTCGAGTCGGCCCGATGGCGAAGCTCTCGGCGGAGATCCTGCGGCTCGATCCGGGCTGCGAAGGCCCGGCCTGCGCGATGCGGGGTGTCCAGCTCATCGTCGATCCGCTGATCTTCCGCCAGCACGGTGTCGCCCGGGTGCCCGCGCTGGCGATGGTCCCCGGCGATCCCACCCAGCCCTATTGCGAGCGGGAGGATGACAGTCCGCGCGCGGCCCACGTCGTCTACGGCGACGCCGCGCTTTCCGGTTTGCTCGAAGAATATGCCCGCCTCGGCGGTAAGGAGGAAGTGCGCGATGCTCAGTCTCGCCTGGAACGCCGGTAAGGCGCTATGGAATGAAGCGAAACTGCTGCCGCTCAAGGCAGCGGTGGCGCTCGGCAGTTCGGGTCTCGGACAGCCGCCCCGCCCCGAACAGCTCTGGAAAGCCTATGGCATCGTCCTGCCAATCGGGCTGCTGACGATGTGGGCCATCCCCCAGTTCACGCTGGTGATGAGCCCGTCGATCGACGCCTGGATCGTGCATGAGGCGCCGGGAACGATCCGGCGCGGCGATTTCGTATCGTTCACCCTGTCGCATCCGCTTGCCGGCCCCAAGCCGGTCCAGGTCACGAAGATAGCGCTGTGCCTGCCCGGCGACCGGATCGACTGGCTGGAGAAGCCGTCGATGACGCCGCATGAATGGGATGGCTGGTATTATTGCAACGGCAGGCTGCTCGGCGTCAGCAAGCCCTACGGGCATAACGGCCAGAAGCTCGAGCATTGGCGGCCGTTCACCGCCACGATCCCGGCGGGCACGATCTATGTCGGCTCTTCGCACCCGAGCGGCTTCGACAGCCGCTACTACGGCCCCGTCGAGATCGGCCGCCTCACGCGCATGGAGAAGCTGCTGTGATCCGCACCGCTATGCTGATGGCCGCCGCCGCACTTCTGCTGCCTGCCGCGCAGGTCCATGCGCAGGCCAACGCGCAGACGAATGTTCAGACAAATGCTCAGGATCGCCGCGACACCCACACCGGCTACTGGTGGTATCAGGCACCGACCAGGCCCGTCGACGACAAGCCCGATCCCGACGCGCTGGTGAAGCCGGCGATCCCGCCGATGGCCGAGCTTGCGACCTCGACGCCGCCCAAGATCAGGAAGCTGATCGAGCAGCAGCGCGACTATGCCGCCACGGTCTTGACGGTCGATGCCGTCGCCGACTTCTGGCGCCTGCAGGATTTCGCGCGGCGCAAGGCGCGTGCCTTTGCCGGCGTCACCCAGATCGCGATGCTGCAGCATCCCGAACTCAACTCGCGCTCGGCCAATCCCCTGGTCGGCGACGCCCGCGACCAGCTTTCCGCCCACAAGGACGAAGTGCGCCGGCAATATCTGCGCTCCCGCGCCAATGAGTTCGCGCTGGTCATGTTCTCTCGCGGTTCCTGCGGCTATTGCCGGGTACAATGGCCGATCGTCCAGCGCTTCCAGGACGAGATGGGCTGGCAGGTGACCCTGATGGACATCGATCGCCGGCCCGACGTGGCCCAGCGTTTTGGCGTGGAGGTCACGCCGACCACCATGGTTATCCGCCGGGGCAGCCAGCAGCGCATGGTGATCGCGGCGGGAATCGAAGCCTATCCCAATCTCATCCAGATGGCCTACCAGGCGGTGCGACTGCTCGCGGGCGACATTCGGCCCGAACAGTTCATGACCGGAGCGGGCGAGGAAGACGGTTTCTTCGATGCGCTGGCCAACGGCCCCGTCTCGGCGACCGATCCCCGCGCGCTCGGCGGCGATCTGGTCGACGCCCGTGCGGAGCCCAGGCCGTGAAGCGCGCAGTACCCGCCGTTCTGGCCGGTCTCTCCCTGCTCGCCGGAACCGCGCAGGCGCAGGCTCCGACCCGCGAGCAGGCGATGCGCGCGGCGATCCATCCCGTCGCGAACGCCGCCGAGATGCAGGGCTGGCTTGCACGCGTGCCGCTCACGCGCGACTGGCCGCCCGATTTTGCCGAAACCCTGACCGGACAGGCGCCGGCCTATGTGGTCGAGATGAGCACCGCGCCTGGCTGCGTGCCCTGCGCCGATCTCTGGGCGAAGCTCAATGTTCTCGGCCGGCGCTATGGCTGGCAGGTCCGCACGATCGGCACCCAGGAGGCGCTGCTGCGTTCGGGGCGGCTCGGCCTGCCCTGGGTCGGGCACCCCGTCGCCTGGGTGCGGCCGCGCGCCGATCCCAATCGTATGGTGCCTGTAGCGATCGGCACCGACCATGCGCCCAATATCGCCCGCAATCTCTATCTCGCCGCGAAGATGCTGGGAGGCGTCCGGGTCGCGGTGGGCGTGCGCGGCATGTCCAAGTTCACCGGAATCGTGGGCGTGCCCATGCGTCCCCTCCCCAACCGGCAAGGCAACTGATCATGGCGGCAGTTGCCTTGTCCCCCTTCACGAACGGAACCCCGCCATGCCGAAGATTTGTCCGCGCCTGAGCCTGCTCGCATCCGCCGCCATTGCCTGCGCCTCCACGCCCGCTCACGCACAGAGCTGGGCGGAAAGCTGGTTCGACAATGTCACCTATACCAGCCCCGGCAGCTTCAGCGACCAGACCCGCGGCTATGTAACCGCCGGCGGCATGTCGGGCCGCGTCGATGTCCACAACGACTATCTGATGAGCATTACGCTGCCCAAGGTGAAGGCGGGCTGCGGCGGGATCGACATGTTTCTGGGCGGGATGTCGTTCCTCGACCCGGACTATCTCGTCCAGAAACTGGAAAGCATCCTCCAGGCCGCGCCCGCCGTCGCCTTCCAGTATCTGCTCGAGACGCTCGACGAGAAGATGGGGAACATCATCTCGAAGATGGAGGCCGCTACCAACTACCTCAACTCGATCCAGGTGAACGACTGCCGCCTCGCCAACCGCATGGTCCAGATCGCCAAGGGCGACGACAATATGAGCGGGATCATCGAGGAGATGACTGGCTACAAGTCGGTGAAGGAAGGCTTCGCCAAGAGCTACCAGCAGAGCCGCGAGAAGATCCAGGCGAACGCCAACAGCCCGACCGAGGATTTGCGGGACGCGCTGGAGAATTGCCCGGCCGAGGTCACCGAAATCTTCAAGACCGGCTCGCTGCTCGCCCATGCCGCCGCGCGCGTGGGGGCGTCGGACTGGGCCGGCGTCATGCGCGCCCGCGTCGGCGACGTCTACATGCGCTGGGACACCAACGACAAGGTGCCGATCTTCTCGGCGATCCCGGCATGTCCGCATCAGGACAGCGACAGCATCGACGATTTCCTGACCGGCAAGGTCCAGACCCGCGCATTGAATGTGCCGCCGTCCGCCGCCGATTGCTCGGTCAACGGCTCGGGCAAAGGCGCGCTGGTGCTGGCCCGCACGCGCATGGACAGCATCGCGCTCAAGATTCGCAGCCGGGGCGCGCTGACCGATGACGAACGCCAGTTCGTCGCCAATGTCCGCACATTGCCGGTCTATCGCCTGCTCGAATGGGGTGTGCGGCAGGGTGTTACCGACAGCGTGATCGCCGACACCGACGAGCTGGTCGCGTTGACGCTCGCCTACCAGATGCTGAACGACCTCACCCGCTCCATCGATTTCGCGGTGAGCAACGCCGAGCGCGGCGTCAGTGCCGCCGGCGCCAGCGATGCCGCTAACGCCAAGGTCTGCCAGACCCGCGTCCTCACCAAGGGTATCGAGCAGCTGCGCGATCTGCGCGACGAAGTGCTGCGCCAGCGCGCGCAGATGCGTCAGTCCTATATGGCCGCGCTCAGCCAAGCGAACCTGTCGGCCACCTACTCCGGCGTCGTGCGCCAGCGCGACCGTGACGCCCGCGATGCCGCGGGCACCGCCGCCAACAGCAACCGCTGATCGGGACCGCCCTCCATGACCCGCACCCTCCGCGCCATCGCCATTTTCCTTGCGCTTATCGTCGCGACGCCCGCCTGGGCGGTCGACACCAGCTTCCACACCTATGACGGCTTTGCCGAGACGGTGGATGCTTTCCGGCTCGTCTCGCTGATCTTCGCCGATCCGCGCTACGAGACGCTGGTGATGATCGTGGCCGTCGCAGGGATAGCGCTCGGCGCGCTGCTCGCCAGCGTCAAGGGCTCGGGCATGGGGCTTCTCGCCTTCGGCTTCCAGATGCTGATCGGCATCGGCCTTTATGTGGGGCTGGTCGCCACCACAGGCACCGTCCATGTCTACGACCGGGTGCGCAACGCCTATCAGCCGGTCGGCGGCGTGCCGAACCTGATCGTCGTCGTCGCGGGCATGACCAACATGATGGAACGCGCGCTCGCCGAGGTGATCGACGACAACACCACCGACCCCAACGCCAAGCTCGAGTTCGGCGCGGGCGGGCACAGCTTCGATCTGTTTCTCAACGCGGCGTCGCCGCGCGGGCCGATGACCGACACCTTCCTCGATGCCACCATCAAGGACTACGTCCGCCAGTGCTATCCGGTCGCGCGGGTCTCGCCCGCCTACGGCATCGACGACGATCAGCTCTATCGCACCACCACGGATCTTCCGGCGTCCTTCGCCGCGATGGCAGGGCCATCGACCTACAGCACCGTCTATACCGCTGCCGACAAGGGCGGCACCACGGTCACCTGCAACGAAGCCTGGGAGCATATCTCGACGCGGCTTTCCGAGCCCGGCCTTTTCGACCAATATGTCGCGCAGGTCTGCACGCGCACCGGCTATGACGTCGCCAACGCCGCGCAGCTGCAGCGCTGCCGCTCCAATCTCGGCGAGATGGGCCAGATGATGATGGGCTCGCCGCTCTCGCTCCAGCAATTGCTGACCGATGTCATGCTCGGCAACAGCGTCGGGGACGTGCTGTTCGAGGACAGCCCGGCGACAGCAGCCAGGGTCATGGCCAACCGGGCGGTCATCTCGAGCGGGCTCGCGACCATGTCGACCGCGAACGAGTGGATGCCGACCATTCGCGCGACGGTCTTCGGGATCATGCTGTTCATGATGCCGATCGCGCTGCTGTTCATCCTCACACCGATCAACCTGCGCGTCGCCAGCTTTGCGATCGGTCTGTTCGTGTTCGTCGCGATGTGGGGCGTGATCGATGCCGGCATCTACCAGCTCACCCTCGGCCGGGCGACCGACGTGCTCGCCGAAATGCGTTCGAACAGCGTTGGCGTGAACGCGTGGATGTTGGCGCCGTCGGCCGCGATGAAGGCGCTGGCGATCTTCGGCTCGTTCCGCACGGCGGCAGCCGGGCTCGCCGGCGCCTTCGTCTTCACCGTGTTCCGCTTCTCCGGCAACGTCTTCACCGCATTCACCAGCGGCGCGCTCGGCGTCCAGGGTCAGGGCACGGCAGCGGCCGCGCCGCTCGGCACCCGCGAGGGCTATGCCGGCGCCCTCGAAAGCCAGGCTTCGGCCGCCGGCACCATGGCGCGAGCCCGCGCCTCGTCCGGCTTCGGGGATTTCGGAGAGCGCACGACCTTCGGCGCCGATCGCGCGTTCGGCTCTGCCGGCCGGGTGCTCGGCGAGCAAGGCGGCGGAGCGCCCGGCACCGCCGCGATGGGGCTCGGCGGCCTCGATGCGGCGCGTGAACTGGGCAGTCTCGCGCCTGCCATGACCGGCCGCAGCCTGACCGACCCCGCCACCGTCCGCGCCGTGCGCGAAAACGCCGCCACCAGCGCGATCCACAACTTCGCGGAAAAGGACGCGCTGCGCAGCCTCGGCACCACCTATTTCGGGGAAGGCCAGTCTGGCGAGCGGGCCTTTGCCGCCTTCGCGCAGCGGATGGTGCAGTGGCGGGCGTTCGGCGACCAGCGCGCCTACGACATGATGCAAACGGGCGCACAGCGGCATTTCGAGCGCAGCGGTTATGATCCGAAGGACGCGGCGCTGAAGGCATCGACCGTCATCGGCCAGGCTTCGGCCGATCCGACTTTTGCCAAGCTGACCGCCAACGCCTTCGATCAGGAGCAGATGCTGCGCAATGACCTGACCTCCGCGCAGATCCAGGTTGGCGCGATGGAAGGTCGGCGCGACTTCGCCGGCGACAATGTAGCCCGGATCGAGCGCGGCAACGTCGCGACCGAGCAGGCACACCGCACCGGCACCAATGCCGGGCAGAGGCAGGCCGCGGCGATGCTCGGGATTCCCGTGCAGGAAGCTGCCAAGCGCATCGGCTTCATCAACACCCTCTCCGGCGAAGCCCGCTCCACCGCCATTTCCCAACTCTCTCGCGCCACCGGCCGAAATGAGGCGCAGGTCATGCGCGCCCTCGAAACCTACAATGCCGCCGTCCAGCTCGGCACCGCCGATGGCGCGAGCGCGGAAGCGGCGCGCGAGGGCACCAGCGTCTATGGCCGCACCCGCGACGCCGCAGGTTACGACTTCGCCGAACGCTCGGGCAAGCTCGATGCGCAGCGCGAGGTCGGCACCGCCGGTACGCGCTCTTCCGCCCGCATTGGCGAGGAGCGCCGCCAGGCCGACAATGCCGGTTTTGCCGAAGGCGCGGCGGCCGCAGGCATGTCGGTGCGGCAGGCTGCACGGCTCGACAGCTTCATCCGCACGCTCTCCCAGGGCGCAGGCAATCAGGTCGATATGGCGGAGGGTGGCGCGGAAGGCATTGCCGACCGTGCCCGCAATGATCGGCTCACCCGGATCGTCGAGGGTGAGCGGCTGACCAGAATGCAGAAGCTGCTGGCCGATCACGGCGTCACCATGTCCAGGCGCGAAATCGCGATGGCCCAGAATGGCGATCTCAGCCTCAACCTGACGCCGGAAACGGCGGCGCAGATGTGGCGGGGCGGGCTCATCAACGAGAGTCAGCTCGGCGCGATCGCCAATGGCGGGCGCGCGCGGTTCAGTTTCGCGAACAATGACGTGCTGGTGTCGAGTTCGGTGGGGTTCCAGCAATCGGCGCGGAACGACACCAGCACGCGCTTCGAGGCGGGCAAGCAGGCTGGTCCCGACACGATCGAGCATTTCCTGAGCAGCGGCGAGCAGGGCCAGGCCATGATGTCGAACTGGCTCAAGGGCGGGTTCGAGATGGACCGGCACGGCAACTGGCGCCTGAAGCCGCAGGTCGCCGACACGCTGACCCGCGACGTTCAGTCGATCATTTCCCAGACAGGCTGGCAGCGTTCGCTATCCCGCTCTGCTCAGGATCAGACGACCATGGGCACCAATGTCGGACTGGATATCGGCGGTGCTGTTTCCATGTCCGAAACCGAAGCGACCGGCGGCAAAGGCGGCACACCGAAGCGAGCGCAAGGTTCTGCAAGAACACCTGCGGTTCAGCAGGCTCGCACGACCAGCGGCAAGGTGGGAGCGAATCTTGGATTTCAGAGCAATGACGTCGGAATCACCAGCGAAAATGCTCAGTCTTCGATTGATATCGTGAACTACGACGTTCGTGGGGCAATCGTTGCAGCAGAAAGGGCTGCCGCTCGATCAGACCGACCGGAGGAGACATTCTCTCGTGAACTGTCGAACCGTATTCTCGGCGCAGATGGCATGCGTAGCCACTACTTGCATGATGCCGACGCTGGCCGTGCGACGTTTGACGTCACGGGGCCACTCACATCGATTGAGCAGAATTCGGTCCTCAAGTCTGGCAGCTTCTCAACCGATGTTGATGGCAGTCCAGGAGATGGCGATAACAGCTCTAAGAGGCGTTGATCCGGGCACCATTGTTGGGGCTAATTGGGTTGCCAATATAGATTCTTCCCGATCTCGGATCATAAATGTCTACCGAGGGATGCGGCTGTCCCGGCTTACGAACATCCCAATCGTCGTCAAACGGATCGACCGGGAACACGCCCAGACCGATCACCTCTTCGTTGCTCATAGCCGGACGACGTTCCAGCAAATGCTGCACATAGCCGATACCCAGCACCATGAGCGCAGTCATCGGGAAGAACAGGATATTGAGGAAACCGGCCATCGCGCTGTCATAGAAAGTTTCCAGTACGGGCGCCCGGGCGGACGCCGCCATGCCGAGCCACCAGATCGGAATGGCGGCCCACCAGAGCTTCGCGTACCACGGACGCCAAAGCCAATCGGATGCACGCGAACGCGTTGCAGTGTTGGCGTCGGTGACTTCATTTGGCGCGTCGAAAACAGCGTCCATCACGATTTTCCTTCGCCGACAGGCTAACACCGATGGCGCAAAAATGGAATCCTTGTTTTGGCGCGATATTTCCCTAATTCATCTTATTATGAATACCGTGGGCCGGTTATCTTCCCAATCTCCAGTTTTTCTCGTCGCTTGTGTCGCCAGGAAGTTGGACCGCCCTGCTCCGGCTCGCGACCTTTATATATCGGCTTGGTTCCGCAAGGCCCGCGCATATGTCGAGCGTCAGGGTCGCCAGTGGTTTATCCTCTCCGCCAAGCATGGTTTGATCGACCCCGATGACGTCATACCACCCTATGATGAGTCACTTGTTCGGATGCCTGCCTCTGAGCGACTTCTTTGGGGAACGCGCGTGATCGAAACGATAGGGCGCAAGATCGAGGTCGACACGCCTCTGATCGTGCTCGTAGGACGAAAATACCGCGAACCGATCTGGCCAGCTATCGCAAGCCGATCATCCGTCCCAATGGAGGGACAGGGCATCGGAGCGCAACTGGCCTGGCTCGGCCGGAACTGAGAAGATGGCTTCGCGATTGGCCGTCGAAGGCATCGAAATCTCAGTTTCGTTCTGGAGACCGGCGATCACCATACTCGATGGCACGTTACTCAGCCCGATCGCGATATCAGCCGTGGGGCAGCCTAGCGCGCGACAGCAGCATCCAGCCACGCGACGAAGGCACCATCGGCAAAGCGCGCCGGTGTCACTACGAAGTCCGCGTCCACGGCTGTGATACTATCCTCCGCCGAAGCGACTGCGATAATGAGCCGTTGCAGCTCTCGACCTTCGCGCCCGGCGGTCAATTTGATGCGGGGTGCATCTGCATTCGCGCCAACCCCAATACATCGTTCGACCTCGCACTCTACCCCGTGAGCGTCGAGGGCGACTTGCAGCGCCTCGAGCGCGCGCAAGACATCGCGTTCCAACTCAGAGGCGACCGGGATAAACCTGCCCGCATGGTAGATCGGATGGGCACATGCACGGATGGCCTCGGCTGTCCCGTCGGCGGAAAGGCCGCATTGGACGAGCGCGAGATATGGTCCGCCCGCCGCCCCCGCTGTGGTGATGCTCTCCTTGACCCGCAGCGGCAAGCGTTTCGGGCCATAAAGCAACGGGGCGCGCACATGGGTCGCATAGGTCGCAACGAAGCCGGAAATCATGCCGCCCGGGATCGCGGTCCTTGCATGCCGCCCCGCGGTTTTCAGCCGATCCGCAACATCGCCATTTCGCAGATGAGAGTGATGGGTCCAGAAAATGTCGCTGAGCGGCAGGCCCGGCAGAACCTCAAAATCCGCACTCGCGGCTTGCAGGGCTGCAAATTCGCTGAGAAGCGACGGGTCGTCAGGCGCTCGCGCGGGTGCCTCAATGCGATTGCAATGACCAGCTGCGATTATGGCCAGCAGCAACTCGCCCAACGAATTCCCATCAAATGGGATCGCACTCGGAGCCGTTCGGGCGGTGGCCAATCTACGGAATCGCGTCGTGTCAACAACCGGTTCTTCGCTGTCTGCCGTCATAAGCGCCAACCCGCCCTCTGTCTGCCCGACATTCTGTAGCGATTGTCCAACCGCGAGGAAATGGTGGGTCCCAGGCGCGGATCCGGATCAGGTGGGGATGCGCGGTGGTTGACATGTGACGTCGGGACAAATGCCTTGCGAGCCTATGCGATCACCTTTCGAAAATGTCGACACCGTACAGACGGCGCATGTGACCGGCGACTTTCGCGGCATAGGCGCGCTGGCGCCAGGCCGTCGGACTGTGATAGGCTCCCACGGCTTTCCAATAATCTCCGGTCGCCGCCAAGCCGGAAAGAAATATCCACCGCGCCACTTCCGCGTTGAAGCAGGGATCGAAGCGCAGCCAATAGCGAACCTGGCCCTGCGGTCTCCCGACCAGCCTCGATATCTTTGGAATCCAGCTAGTGTTGATCTGAAGTGGCCCCAGGTCATGGGTGCCGTTGGTATTGGCCACTTCCGCTCCAAGCCAGCCAGCCTCCTGTGCCCGGAGGCCGCGCAGTGTCTTCTCGAGCCAGTCATGGCCGCGAGCAGCCTGCCGGACGCACTGGGCGATCTGCGCTTCTTCTACGCTGCGCCTCTCGGCAGCCAAGGCGGGAGACGCGGGGGTTAGGGTAGCGGCGAGCGCCGCCAGCATTATTGCGGCCTTGCTCACGACTACCTCGCTTTCCAGTGTTCGGGATGGGCGCTGCCGCGCGCTATCGAAGGATTGCATGACGGCAATTCGAAGGGCCCACCCGTCAGCAGCGCCAGCAGGGTCCGTCCCGAGATGACGTCCACGCTCGCGCAGCCGTCGAGAATGGTGCGACTAGTCCCGCCGGTTCGCCCGGTGTGGATGAAAAGTCCTCGCTTACGACGCGCCGCGCAGAGATCGGCAAATGCGCGGACATGCTCGGGTCGGATCGTGTCGCGATAACGCTTTGCCTGGATCAGATAGCGTTTGCCGTCGATCACGATCTCGCCGTCAATACCGCCATCGCCGGTATAGCGGCGGTTGCGCACGACGCGGTGACCGCGCAGTTCGAAGGCTTCAAGCAGCAGTTCCTCGAATGCCAGCGGATCCATTGCCCGTAGCCGCGCATAGATCATCGTTGCTGGCTGACTCTGGTCACGACCACGCAATTGCCTGCACATGGTCCGCGCCTGTTGCCGTCGCCAGCGATGCCGGATCGGGACGCGGTAGCGCCGCAGCAGCCACAAGAGGACTGCTACGGAGGTGAAAGACAGCAGAAGGACAAGCATGGGGCGTGCTCCTATCGGTCATGCCCGCCATGACCGGAGTGGCCATGATCGGGATGTGGTTGGGATTGCGGTTGGGACGGAACAGGATCGTCGCGACTGGCATCGCTTGCCCGGTGCTCGGCATCGCGGGCGAGGCCGCCGCGCAGGAAGCGTTCAATCGACTGGGCGCCTTGCAGCACGCGATTGGCGAGGAACTCGCCGATGCCGCGCGGTTCACGCGCTGGAAGCACGTCACGCTCCCGCGTCTTGCGCTCCTGTTCTTCGCGCCGCACCTCGCGGTCGCGCGCATTGCTTTGGCGTGATTTGTCGATCCGGTCCTTGTGGCGTTGACCGCGAAATCGGTGGCTATCCTTGGCGAGCCGGCCGAGCCCTTCGATCGAGGAGGATTTCTCGCCGCTATATTTGGCGAGCTTCTCCGCTAGGGCGCTCAGATTCTCGGTCCAGAGCCGAACGCTGTAGCGGGCGCGTGTGATCGCCGTGTAGAAGTTCTGGCCGTTGACGAGCCCCGATCCAACCGGCGCGAGTAAATAGACCCGCGCGTAGGTCTTGGATTGAGCAGAATATACCGTCTCTGAATATCCGTGATCCCAGGTTTTGTGCTTGTCGAGATCAATCTCCTGGGTTCGATTCCCGCGATCCCATCGGACCGTGGCAATGGTTCCATCCAATTTCTCGACGGTGCCGCGCTCAGCGTTCTTGACCCCCAGTTCCTTGTTGACCAGCCGCCATTGGATGCGGTCGCCTGCAGAAAGGTCACGCAGCTCCGAAACGAAGACGTTGACGTTGGATGCTTTGCTGAGCCTCGGATTCCAGGCGATCGTGCGCCCGTTCTGGTCAACCAGATGGACAACCTGACGGCCGCGGCTGTCCCGCCCGGTGCCGGTCACGCGATATTCGGTTGCGCGAGCAAGGCCGAGACCGGCATTGTCGCGAGAGAACATCACGACCTGGCCGCCCGAATAGAAGCGCGCGAAGTGCTTCTCCTGATCGGTCATGCCCGCTGGGCTGAGGATCTGCAGCCGGGCTTCCTGAGCGGCGATGCCGCCCTCGGTCTTCAGCACTTCCCTGATCTGGCTGTTGACGATCAGTCGCGTCGCGTTGTCGAGAACGAGGATGTTGGTCGCCTCGCGGGCAGCCGGCTTGAGGCCGGTCCACGCCCCAACGAGGTTCTTCGCCAGATCTTCAGCGGAGCCGCCAGCGGTCACCCGCTCGAGCGCGGCGATGGATCCAGTGTAATTTCCTTCCCGAGCGAGGGAAACGGCCTTCTTGATGGAGACGGTGTCCTGCCGGATCGCCTGGGTCAGCTCGGCGGTCGGCATGCCAAGCTTCTGGAGCAGCCAGAAGGGCTTTCCCTGTTCGATGGCGCCGGTCTGCTTGATGTCGCCGAGCAGGATCAGGCGTGCGCCGGTTTCCCGGCTGATTTCGAGGATACGAGTCGCCTGGCGGTTGCCGAGCTGGCCCGCTTCGTCGAGCACGAGGATGTTCCGGTCGGTAAGGCCGCGCCCGCCGCTGGCCAGCAGGGCGGCAACCGTTTGGGATTTGATCCCCGCATCCGCGCCGAGACCGCTTGCCGCCGAGGAAGTCGGCGCCAGCGCGATCGGTTCGAACTGCGGCCGCACCGCCTCGACCATGGCCTTGACCAGAGTGGACTTGCCGGCTCCCGCCACGCCCTGGATCGCAACCAGCCGGTCATTCCCCAAAGCAATGACATGAAGCGCCTTGGTCTGATCCGCCGTAAGCCGGTTCGCGCGGGCCGCCTGATCGAGCCGCTCTGCGGTCGCAGTCGGAGGCGCATCGCCCATGGCAAGGGAAAGATGCTCGGAGAGCGCGATCTCGGTGCGGATCGAACGAAGGCTGGTTCGCCCCCTGACAAGGAGTTCGTCGCCGGTCTGCCGGTAGGTACGATAGAGCTTGGCCCGTTGTTCCTGCGCCGCGATCAGCGGGCGAATATCGGACAAACGCACCTCCCCTACATGCGAGGCAAGGCCAGTGCGCAGGATCAGCCCGACATTGTTGACGGCCTGATGGGTTTCGGTTTGCCGGATGCCGAAAGCTGCGCCGCGCGCCGCGGCACGGGGATCGATATCTTGCGGCTGGCCTTCCTGGCGTGCCGCCTCCTTCGCGATCTCCTTGAGGGTCTCGAGGTGATCACCTGCGCGCGCAGTCCAACGATCCTGCAGGTCTGCGAGGCCGACCTTCTGCTTGGCGCGGCGGGTCGCATAGAACGATTTGACACGCTGCGCCTGCCCCTCAAGACCATGTTCGCGAGCATGAGCGTTGATCTGTTCGGCGCGCTGGGAATAGTCGCGAATAAGGTCTTTGGGGACGCATCTGATCTCGAACAGACCGCGGCGCGGATCGAACTCGATGCCGAAGCCCATACCGCGCAGGTCGCGTGCGAGGTCGTTGCGGTAAACCTGGCCCGCGACCGTCTGCTCAAGGTACATGGCGCGGGTTTCGAGACTGGCGAAGTTCTGCCCCTCGCCATGGTTCGTCATGTTGAGGAAAACGAGATGAGTGTGGAGCTGGGGATCGAGCTCACGGCTCGAATGTTCGGTGAAGCGCGCAACAAGCAGACGCCCGGTCGTTTCGTGAACGATCTCGCCGTTCACCCGCCGCCGCAGCTCGGCATATTCCTCGAGATAGGCGATGGTTGAGGTTACGGCACGTTCATGCGCCGCGATGATGCGCTCGTCACCCAGCACCAGCGCCATGATCGATACCGATTTGGGGGCGCTGATCGCGAAATCCCAACCGGGATGATGCTGGATGGTCCCATCCTTGCGTCGACGACCGAGTTGCTGATCACCGATCTTGCCGGCGAGCAGTTCCTTGAACGTCGCAGGATCGACGGGACCCTCGAGCCCGAGATCGGCGGCGAGCTTGCCGCCCCATTCGCTCGGTTCGTTCCCGCCTTTCGTATAATAGTCGCCGATCGTGTAGTAGCGCGCGATATTGGCGGGTGCGCCCTTTAGCCTGCGGGGATGGATCATGCCGGCCTCGCGGGATCACGCGGACCGGCGGTACGGGCATGGGCGTCCAGCGACACCCGCATCCGTCCACGCGCCGCGCCCAGGAAGGTCACCGGCCCGGTGTCGCCGGGCGGCGGTGCTTCGGGCGCATCGCGCTTGTCCGCGTCGCCCTGATCCATATCGACCGGAAACGGCTCGAATGCGTCAGGGTCGGGGGACGGTGCAGACGGCGGTGCGTCCTGGCCGAACAGGTCGGGCTGGCCGTCCGGCGCCTTGGGCGGAGATGCTCCGCGTTCGGCCGCATCCCGCTGGGCGGCGGCGCGCGCTCGCGAGGCTGCCCGAACATGGGCGATAATCTCCCCGCCCACGGCCAGGCGCTTGGGAGGCGCCTCGCGTTCGACGAAGGCCGGACACAGGGATGCGATGGGATTGAAGCTATCGGTGAAGCGGATGACCGGCAGATTCCGGCCGAAACGAAGATAGCCGGCAAAGTTGGGGAGATTGGTGACCTCGGTGTGCATCACCAGCGGGCGGGTCACCTGCATGCGCGAGAGGTTCACCCCGTCGCGCATGTCGTTCACCCCGTAGGACATGCCCTCATTGGCCTCGACCTGTTCGACCTGACCGAGATTTTCCGAGACGTGCTTTGCCGTATCGGTGTCGTTGGCCCTGAGCGCGACCCAGGTCGAGCAGTAGCCGGTGATGGCCGCTGCATCCTCTTTGCCGTAGGTCGCGTTGAGTTGGGGATAGGACTGGAACCCCAAGATGCCGCAGCCGCCATATTTGCGTGCGCGGGCAAGGAAGTCCGACAGGCTGGGCAGCTTCTGGAGTGTCGGCAACTCGTCGATCACGCAATAGAGCCGCCGGTTGCGATCGGGCGCAAGGCTCATGATCGCGCTGATCGCGATGTCGAGCCAGACCGTGATCAGGGGGCGCAGCGACGGGAGCTGGTCGGCCTTGACGGTGATGAACAGCCAGGAATCGTCCTTCTCATTCTCGACCCATTTGCGGATCGACAAGCCGTCCTCGGTGTCGTCGAGATAGGCGAAGCTGCGCATGACCGAGGCCAGTTCGGCCTGGATGCCCGCCGAGGTTCGCTCGCCTTCGGGGGATATGAAGGCGGCAGCATCGGTGCCCTTCACGAAGGCGGCAAGATCGGCGAGCGGGGAGCGCAGCACCCGCTCGAGCAGTACCGAGATCAGGGTGTGATGCTGTTTGGCGAGCTTGCGCAGGACGGCGACCAGGGTGCCGCGCGCCGCCTTCGACCAGAACGGATCGCCGTGCTTGTCGGGAATGGTCGATTCCGCGATCTGGTCGTAATGGTATTCCTGCGGCACATCGACCCAGGGGCTCCAGATATCGGTGCGCTGGTCGAGGGGGTTCAGCAGCACGTCGTGCCCCTGCCGGTAGAATTTCTCGACGAAGGAGCCGGCGGTGTCATAGACGATCGCGCGCTTGCCCTGCTTGCGGATCCCTTCCAGGATCGTGGTGATGAGGTTGGTCTTCCCCGTTCCGGGGGCACCGCAGATGAGAATATGTTCCGGCTCGAAGGCGTCTGGAACGGGAACGCCCCCAATCCGGAAGCTGCCGCTCTTTTCCTTGCCGAGCATCCGGCGCAGCTGCCGCACCGTGCCGAAGCGCGCGCCGCGGATATATTCGTTCGATCCGAGGCCCCTCCCTGTGCGCGTAAAATAGAACCAGGCCCAGACCAGCGCGAGGATCGTTCCTCCACCCGCAATCGCGGCCCCATGGATGAGGTCGATTTCGAGCTTGTGCAGCGCCTTCTTGGCAATCCCGGATTCGAGCAGGACGTCGGCCGAGGCCCAGTATTGCCGACCCTCGGGCGTGCGGAACAGCACCGGATCATTGGTCCCCGGCGCGGCGTCGACCTTGAAGCTTGCCTCGACCAATTTGGTGAGGACAAAGCGCTGATATTCGGTCGATCGCTCGAGGGCGTACCAGGCGGTGCCCATCCCCCAGATGATGAGACCGGCGACCATCGTCTGGATGAAGACCTGGGTGGTCATCCGGACGTTGTGGACGATCGCCTGTCCCCCGCGGGTCCATGAGCCCAGGGTGTCGTTGCGGAAGATGCTCATGACCGCTGCTCCGGGTCGAGCAATCCCCGTTCGAGGAGCATCTGGCGGGCATCGGCCATCCCCTGTTCGAGGAGGTCAGGGGAGCGTTTGCGGACCGAGGCGGCAACGATCGACAGCGTCTGCAGGACGCCGGAGAGTATCTCGTCCTGGGTCGTATAGACGTAGCCGCTGCGCGGATCGGCCGCCTGCTCGAGCAGCGGTCGGATCAATTCGGTGATGGTGACGCCGACGATACGAGCGCGGCGCGAAAGACGACCGTGCAGATCGTCGTCGATACGAATGGAAAGGTGGGCCATGGAAGCTCCGGTGAAGGAGCTTCGCAAGGACAGGTTCTGAAGCAGCCGCAGATTAGGCGAAGCGCTCGGAAATCACAACAAAACAGTGGCGTCATACGCGTGTTACGGAGATTTCCGATCCGATTCAGCGACATATCAGACGGTCAAACTGAGCGGAAACACGCGTATGACGGTTCGGCTCGATACCGTCACACATGTATGACTAGATATGCCATTGATATTAGCTATTTTTCTATCGCAGCACCCGTGCGTAGGGTGCATTCTATCCGCCCTTGGGCGTGCGTCCCTGCCCCGCAGCGACTCCGTGCGCTGCGCCCGATCTTCCAGCGGCGCGGGGCGTCCTTGCCGGTGCTGTTCGATTGCGCGGATGGCGGGTTTCGTGCGACAAGCGCGGCGGCGAACGGACCGGCGATGATATGAAGGAATCGCCATGCCCAAGATGTCCGAACGCGAGCGGCTCGCCGACCTGGTGGAAAAGCGCCGCAAAATTGCCGATGAAATCGAGACGACGGAGAAGCGCTTGCGCGAACGCTATGGCGCGATTGTCGCCGCGCTGCCTGTTGAGGCCATCGGGGAACGCGAGTTTCGCGAGGCTGTGGGGCTACTGGTGAAGTTGGGCGGGCCTGCCGCGATCGGGGCGCTAAAGGCGGCGCTGCCGAAGTCCTGACGGGGGAAAAGCCAAGCGGGCGGCTCCCCCATTTCGGGCAAGCGCGCTCCTCTCCGCGCATCCCCATGCCGGGCGATCCGCTGCCGCGCCGCAAGGCGCGGCGGCGGCAGGCACAAAAAAAGGCCGGTGCGGCGCTCTGCCGCATCGGCCTTGTTCGTATCGGGGATGGTTTGGGGCTTGCGCCATGTGGTCCAGCGCAAGCCCTGTTCCGAGTCAGGCTATCTTGCGGCTGGGCCGTTTGAACGGTCGCGGCGGGGCCTGATCGGCGCGGTAGAAATAGTGGGTCGGAACGCGCCGCCCGCTGCCGGTGTTGAACAGTTCGTAAAGGTGGCCTTGGATGCCGGAACCTTCGCAGATGATCGCTTCAACGGGCTTATATTTGTTGACCCTGCGGTTACGGTCGAAGGCCCGCTTTAGGCTCTTGCCGCTGCCGGTAAGATATTCGCGAAGGCATTGGACGCCGCTTTTCCTCGCCCATGCGCGGGTGGCCGCGTCGGTGCCTGTGTCCTGCGCGAACTCGACCAGCACCATATGCGGAATACGCGCCTTGATGATGTCGAGCCGGTTCCAGATCAATTCGAAGTCGTGCCAGTCGGCGGGGCCGGATACGACGACGATGGGGCCTTGCGGCTCGTGACGTTCGCGCCATTTCTCGGCACGCGCGCGCAGGAAGTCGATTGCGCTGATCTGGCTGGCGGTGCTGATGGTGCTGGCCTTCGATCCCTTAGACGGGGACCACGCGCGGCCGGTGTAGGTGTAATACATCGCCTCGCAATAGTCGCGCATGGCTTCTATCGCGGCGCGCTGTTCCTCGACCGACTGGCATTGAAGCTGCTTGTCCTCAAGGTCCTTGGTGAAAACCTCGCTCATGTCGATGCGGCGGGCCATCTCCCCGATTTCGTCGGCAAGCCGGGTTTCCTGCCGCTCCAGCTTTCCGGCGGTGAAGTGGAAGGAATTGACGATACCCCAAGCAACCTCTGCGGCCAGCGGTTCAAGCCGGGTGTCGGTGAACAGGTCGAACAGGCTGGCGATGATGCCCCCGCATTCGGCCTGCGCGGCGATGGGTTCCGGCATATAATGCTCGGCGGGTTCCTCGCCCGGTTCGATGATGGTGAGGGGCAACGGGTCGCCAAAGGATGCCGTGAAAGCGTCGGTTGCGGTAAGCTCGGCGTAGAGTTCCGGAAGGTCGTCAAAGCTGCTAACGCTGCGGGTAGCCGTGGATTTGCTCATGGGTCCTAACTCCTGAATGTGGGTTTGCGGTCAGGGTCCGGGAAAGCGTTCCAGCGCTTCCCCGGCCCGTCTTGGTGTGCGGCTTAGAACGGCACCTCTTGGTCAAGGTCGCGGCTCGCGGCCCCCACATAGTCGCCGTTCATGTCGGCGGTGCTGCCTCCCGGAAAGCCGCCGTTCTGGCGCTGGGGCTGCCCGGTGCGCCGCTGCGGGTAGCCGCCGCCCATGCCGCCCCTCGCCTGCCGGAATTGCGGCTGCTGCTCGCGCTCGCGCCGCCATTGCACGTCGAAGCCATTCAGTTCGTCGCCGAAAAGCGCGATGGGCAGCGGCTCGGCGAAGCTCGGATCGTCGATCATCCCCGAAAGGAACGTATCCTTGCTGTTGCGAATGTTCCTGATCCACACCGCGCCGACCTGAATGTCGATCCCGACCGGCGACGGCTCGAAGATCTCGAACACCGGCGGCTGGCGGTCACTGGCGGCCCCGTCCTGACGCGCTTCGACGCTGCGCAAGATCAGGAAAGGAAGGTGCAGTGCGCGCGTAAAGATGCTGCCGGTGATTTCATTGGTCTGCTCGTTGAGGCTGAAAGTTCCGATCTTCATGGTCTTTACTCCTATAGTCCTAGATGCTTCCGGGAACCCGTTTCCCATCCGCACCTTTCTTTTACCCCCTCCCCTCCATGGGTCATAGGTCATTGTTTTCTTGACAGAAGTTCATCGTATCTGGTGAGCCTGAGCCAAGAAAACGGACGCGGTAGCGGCCCGAACAAAGAAAAGCATGGCGAAGCCATTCCTTCCTGATCGCCGGAAGAGAGAACCTGGCCCGCCTGTCATCGCATCCGGAGCCGCCTTCGCCGGGGCGCAAGGGGCGGGGCTGGTCCGGGCAAGCAAGGGACGTCGCGCTGCGCCCTAGTGGAGGTTGAAGAAAATGGGCCTGCCGACACCTTTGGATCGGATAATCCGGTCGGCAGGCCCGTTTTCTTCTACCGGAGCTTGGGCGGAGGCAGCCCTTGCTTGCCCGGACCAGCCCCGGCACGCCGCGAACCTGCGAAGCGGCGCAGGATGCGATGACAGGCTTGCTCTGACGGTGATAGCGGGTGCGGAGGTCCCCCGACGCGCCCGCAGCGACGTCCGCGCGTGTGCGCAAGGCTTGATGGGCGCACCGGGATCGTGGCGGTGCGAAAGGTGGATAGCGTGATCGGCGTCACCCCATCGCGGGAAGATCATCGATCTGGCGGCGGCCCCTGCGGGCGGTCCTCCTTGCAGGCGATTGGCAGACTATATTGCGGGGCCGGCCCAGAGCAGTTCGAGCAGGTTTGGCGCGCGTCGATAGGCTTCGACAACAATCGTCTGCTCGGCAAGCGCCGCGAACGGCTCGGCGCCTTCGACGCGCCAGACCTGGCCGTCGTCGGCATGGAGGCGATACCCGCGCCCGGTGACGCGCAGTGTGCCGTGCAGGCGTGCGGGAACGCGCGTCGCGCTCATCGATGGCCTCCCGGCCGCGTGCCGGCGGCCCCTGCGGCGCGCGACAGATGACCATGGGGGATCGGACGATCGGACATTCTGCGAGGATGCCACGGACGCTTTGGGCTTGCAATTATGTTCACTATACGTTCTATATCACCCCTATCAGCGATGGAGCCCGCCATGATCGAAGCCTATCTTGCCGAATATGATTTCAACCTGCCGATCGAGGACGCGGCGGCCGATCCGGAACTTCCGGCGCCGCGCGCGCGCCTGGCCCTTCTGGCGCGGGGCGAAGGTCTTGATGGCGCCTATTATGACGCGCGGGAACTGGCCGAAGCCTTCCTCGACATGGCTCGGGAAGCCAATGCAGGAAATGAGGAACCGGCAAGCCCGGCGCGGACCCGCATGGGCGATATCCTCGATCGCGCCGAGGGCTATCAGCGGGCGCTCTATGATGAGGTCGCCGCGCTGCCCCTATCCGAAGCTGCCGCGCATCTTTGCTGGCTTGCCGAGTTGATGAAAAACCGGGCGGACATGTATCTCCCGGTCGTGGCCGTGCGGAACAAGGGGCGCTGATCTTCTCCCACCGGGGGAGCGTACTGGCCATTATCCCCCGACGCTGCTGATTTTCCGCTCCACGCACATTTCAGGACCCGCGTTGCTTGGCAGCAGCGCGGGTCTTCCTTATAGGCAGTCCATCCCGCCGATGGCGGGTGGGGCTTCGAAAACCCCTACCAACAGAGCCGACCGCACCTTTGCGGCCGGGTGGCGGACGCTATGTCCAGGCCACGCGGCTAAAGGCGCCCGCGCATATCTGTTGGTATGTTTTCGAACGCCCGGCTTCAGAAGGCTGGCCCTCTCCCGCAAGGAGAGGCGCCACCGGCTGAATGGCTTAGGAGGCACATATGTCGGACCTGACGGCCAAGAGGCGCAAGGCAACGCAATTAATGGAAGAAGCTGCCTCCCTGCTCGACGAGCGGGAGGACGCGGTGTTGCTCATGCGGATCCAGCACGCGATCGACATCGCTCGCGAAGAGGAATGGATGCCGCCCGAGGGACGCTGGCAGGGGCACCCCCGCGAAGACAGCATCTGAGCGAAGGGCTATCCGCTGATCAGGCGGAGCCGTGCGGGCGATCCGAACCGGTCGCGATCGACCAGTTCACCGCGCCCCCGAGCTGGTGCGAGAGGATCGCGATCGCTGCGAGCAGGTCCGCCCGGCCGAGGAAGGTCTCGATGGTATAGGCGCCCCTCGCCAGGAGCTGGGGATCGA
The DNA here is from genome assembly GCF_025727575.1 of Sphingopyxis sp. GC21. Lineage (NCBI taxonomy): Bacteria > Pseudomonadati > Pseudomonadota > Alphaproteobacteria > Sphingomonadales > Sphingopyxidaceae > Sphingopyxis > Sphingopyxis sp. GC21. The sequence continues at coordinate 1,753,480 of NZ_CP095845.1, forward strand.
GGGCGGCCCGTGCGGTGTGTTCGCGGGGCCAGTGGCAGAGCAGGAGCCAGGGCCAGCCCGCTTCAGGCGGCGCATATTCGAACAGCGCGATCGCTCCGGTATAGAGCGTGCTCGGCCGGGTGGCGAAGATATCGGGAACGACGGCAGAGGTGCGCTCCGCCGCAAGGAAGATTTCGAACTCGGCAAGCTCTGCGTCGTTTTCGAGGATCACCGGATAGTAGCGGCCGAGAGGAAGGTCGGCGCCGGCCAGATGCGGCGGCACGTCGATCAGCATCATGGCGGGCGCGGTAAAGCCCGGACGCGCGTAAAGGCGGCGCCGCGCGGCAAGATCGTCTGTGAGTCGCATATATGCTTCCTGGTTGAAGAAGGGCGACAGCGTGAGCAACGGCAACTGTTGCCAGATTGCGCACCATCGGCCGTGTCAGAGACAATCACGGCCCATCCGCCTCCCCCTCCAGCGTGAAAGACCGTGAAGCCTCGCCGGTTGCACATTCGCGGCAAACCATGTGGGGCGTCTGCGGTCCGCCGACTTCCCAGGGGCGGTCCGGTTCTTCCGCGAAGAACGATCAGGCTTCGCGTTCCTGGACGTTTACCGCGTGCGCTGTGCCTATGCGCCGCAGTTATGCGGCGCGGCTGTCGGCCAGCTCGCAGGCCTCGATATCAAATTCGTCGAGACAATGCTCGACGACGGCATAGGGCGGTCCAGCATACCAGCTGTCGTCCGGGGCATCGAGCTTGATGGCGAGCACGGTTCGCGTGCCGATGTCGGTGCAGCGCCATTTGCCATCGCTCATCACGAATTCCATACCGATGGTGAAGTCGCTGTGTTTCATGGGCTTTGTCCATGTGCGGAGGCGTTGGTAACGCGCGAGAATTCGCCTTCAGTGCGGCGCGAAGGGGTTAAAGATCCGCACGTCGAACGCCTCGAAGTCGGAGACGTTGCGGGTTGCTACGGTCAAATCGTGGACCTGTGCGGTGGCCGCGATCAGGGCGTCCTCGATGAGATGATCCTGCTGGCGATGCATGAGCTTTGCCCATGCCCGAAACACGGGTCCATCGGCGGCCAGGATATTGTAGGTCGCCGTAACCTGATCGAGCCATGTCTCGATCTCGGCGGCTTTGGCCGCATCCTGTTCGCGGGTTATCTCGATCCCTGCCTGGATCTCAGCGAGCGTTACGGCGCTGAGGTAAAGGTCCTGGTCGGGAACACCCTCGATCCAGGTGAGGACGGCGCCATGCGGACGTGGACGTCTGAGTTCCGAGACGATGTTCGTGTCGAGCAGGAACACGGATCAGGCGAGCCCTGCGGGCGTCCGGCGGCGCGTGCCGCCCCGCGCAGGCACCGGAAGATCGATCCGCGCCGTATCGGCGAGCAGTAGCTCTTTCAGCGACGGCTTCGCGGCGTGTTGCAGTCGGCGCCACGCGCTCGCCGAGACGAGCACGGCAGCATCGTTGCCCCGCTTGGTGACAAGCTGCGGACCTTCGCGCAAACAGGCGTCGAGCAACTCGCTGAAACGCGCCTTCGCGTCCTGGACAGGCCAGCTCTTCATGGGCACCTCCATCGATTAAACTAGTCAGAAAACTAGTCTGTTTACGAGAAAAATGCAAGGCGCGACGAATAGGCTTCTTGGCGGCGCACCGATCTGGAAGCGCCCGATACGGTTCGCACGACAATCCCCGTATCGTCCGACCAGCCCCCAGCCAGTCCCCTGCTGCGGCGCGCGCCAAGGGATTCAATGTGCGATTTTCCTGGCGTTCAAGGTTCCGCTTTCCTGCGGCTGAGCCGTCCAAGCTGCCCTCGGACGCGCGAGAGTGGGTGTTGGCGGCACAAAGTCCAACTAGTCGGGAGTGGCAATACCCGCGTTGAAGCGATCGAGCCAGTTTCGCATGGTCGGGCGCTGATGAAGCGGGACTGCAGCGGCCCCCTCGAGAAAGTCGAGAAGCTCTGTCGGCGCCTGGGCGATGATGCGGTCGATCTCGCGTGGCGGCAAAAGGCCCTGCTCGCGAATGAACCGTGTCATCGAGCCCGGACGGGCTTCTTGGCCGCGCAAGCCCTTGGTGGACGATCGCCATAACCCTTCACAGGTCCGCAGGCGGGGCTTTGCCCGCGCTTCCATGAGAACGATCAGCCTTAGATGCGCGCGAGGCAACATGCGGACCTCGTTGCAGGTCATTCCGGTACAAAACCAGCACGAACTCGCCACAACGCGGGGAAGACCGGCCTTGGCAATGCGCAACTCGCAGTCTTCGCGAGACCAGCCCCATTCACGCAAGGGATAGCGATATTCGAACAGGTCACTGATCTGGCCTTGGCGGTGCGCATAGCGTTGGCTGTCGCGCACGCTGCAATCATATCCTATCAGCCGGACCACTTTCTGCCCGCGAGCCCAGGCGCGTTGGGCGGGTGGCCACGCCTTGGTCCAGGCATCTTGCGGGCCGACTTTCCACTTCGAGGAACAAACGCCCCGGCCGAACGCGATCGACGGCAAGGTGCCGTTGGTCAGGCAGTTTTCCAGGAGATCGGAATAGGGAGGCCAGTGCTTGAAGCGTTTCGGGGTGTAGCAGACCGTTTCGTGCGGTATGCCGCGATCGTACATCCACGCCTCGAAGATCGGGATGAACGCCTCGGTCTCCGGTCGCTCCGGCATCCGGGCGCGCAGCACCATGTCGATGCGCTCGCCCCGCGCGTCCATTTCGATGATCATCGCGGTGGAATCGACGCCCGCGCCCCAAGCGACGATGACGGGCGCCGCCTCCTGCGCCGGGGCGCGTGGATCGTCGTTGGCAAGACATGGCCGCGCGGTCACGGGGCCGTCTCCCCGCACGTCTCGGCCGAAGCGCCATCGATCGCGGGCGGCTGGAGCAGGTCGTCACCGTCCGCCTCGCAGGCCTCGCAGAAGGCGCCCGGATGCACATCGGCCAGTACCCATCGGCGGTTGGCCTTGTCCCAGCGCGCGCAGGCATCGCGCACGACCTTGGTGCTCCCGCAGCGCGAGCAGACGGGTTCGGCATCGCTTCCGTCCGGATCGGATGGCGGGGAACCCAGATGATAGTGGCGCTCGCCCGCCGACACGATCGTCCAGCCTTCGGCCAGACGCATGGCGACGATGCCTGTGAGATATTCGGCAGCGAATACCTCATAGCCGTCGGTCACCTCGGTCAGCGTCAGGGTGGTGAAGGTCGGTTGGCGGATTTCGAGAACTTCGAGCGTGACTTGGCGGTCTTCGCTGGTCTCGAAGAAGCTGTCGCAGTGGATATGCCGCAGCATCGGTTCGGGGACGACCTGCTTGTCAGCGGTTTTGTAGGTCATGGTTGTATTCCTTTCAGCGGAGACACGCGAACGGACGCGCAGGCCGCGAAGGGCGGCATATGTGCGGGAACCGCGGCGTTTACGGGGAAGTGACCGGGAATGCCTTGGTGCGCTCCCGGCGGACGGGGCATCAGGCGACGCGCAGAACCATCTGCTCGTCATTGGCGGGAGGCTTGGCCGTCAGGCGATAGGGCTGGATCGGATTGCCCGTCCGCACGACGAACAGGTCGCAGTCGGAAAGCGAACTCAGCCTTATGGCCAGGGCGTAAGCATGGTCGAAGCCGGCAAGCCGCGCCCTTAGCGGAGATAAATGGGACATAACATGCTCCATGAGGATTGAGGAGTAAGGCAATGCCTTGGCAGGAGGTTTCAATACACGCCGGGATCGATCAGACCGGGAGACGGACCTTCGGAGGAAGTCACCGGGAGACCGAGGGCGTGCCGGACGGCGCGCGCTGGCTTTTCCCAGCCGGCCTCGTCGAGAACGTCCATGGCTTCCATTCTGGCCGCGTCCAGTTCGCTCTGGGTCGAGGACAGCGCCAGTTGTCGCAGAGCGCGCAGGGCTATGGTCATGTCGATCATTGCTCGACACGCTCGACAGTGATGCGAAACGCCGTTCCGTCGTCCAGCACGAGATAAATCTGCGACGCACCATTCTCGGCCTCGCAGCTGGCGATGCTGTCGATACTGGCGCTGGTGCCATGAATCTCCGAGATCACATGAGGTGGCCGGTCCTCCTCCTGGCCGCCGCTCTTTTCGCACTTGTCGATATGGGTCTCGACCAGTTCGCCGATCAATGCGGCGATTGTGCAGGCCCGGGTCTGGATTTTGCAAGCGGGCACAGCGTTGTCGATCGCCTCTCGCAGGATCGGCGTCAGCGCGTCATTGATGCGAATGAGCATCTCCGATCGCTGGCTGGCGCTGAGTTCTTCAAGCACCCATCCGGGAATGAGGTCGTTGACGGCGTGGGTCGCATTGTCGACCAGCCCGTCGAATTGATCTTCGGTCATGGGAGAGTTCCTCGGTAGGAGCGACCGGACGCGACGCGTGAGATGCGCCGGCCCGGCTCTTCTCCTTGGCTCTGGGTTTATCCGGCGGCGGCGATCACGGCGGTCTCATCGTCGTTCGCGAAGGCCGCCTCGACCAGATAGTTGATCGCGCGCACGGTTATCGGCCGGTCTTTCGGGACCAGCCAGGAGACGTGCTCGCGCACCGCCTCGCGGACCCGTTCGATGATCGCCGCGTCTTCGCCGAGCAGCAGCATGTTGGCGGTGAAACGCGCCTGCATTTCGAAGGCAGCCTGCTGGGTATGATAGCTGTCCGCGTCGCAGTCATCGCTGGGATAGAAGCAGGCGTTCTCCAGCAGCGAGGCGAGATCGGCGGGCGTGATCGCGCAATCGGGGCTGAGCAGAATGGCGATGTCATCGAGGTCGTTCCAGCAACCTGTGGCAACGATCAGGACATCGACGGGTAGCGCGAGGATGTCGGCGGGCATTTCCGGATCGCTTGACGCCCGCACCGCAAGTTCGAGCGTGATCGCATGGACCCGGCCGGACACGATATCGGGCGGCACCTGCGCGTCGACGACGTAATCGAAAATGTCTTCCTGCTTCCTCTCGATCCGGAAGGATGTGCCCACCACGCACGGCAGGGCATCATACCAGCCATAGCCCGCGAATTCGTCGACGCGATCGACAGGCACTGCGCCGAGCGGCTGCCCCGCCAGGATCGTGCGCGCAATACACTGGTCTATATAAGCCTCGTCGGACGGCATCAGGATCATCGGCTCGCCGGCGATCCGTTCGCCCGGCATCGCACGATCGGTCTCGGCGGTGCTGGGCGTCCATGCGGCCAGCCAAGGGGCGGCTTCCGGCAGCGGCACACCCATAGACTTCGCCTGCAGCCAATGGGCATGGGAGAGCCGATGGTGGCCCTCGCGGGCGATCGTGCGGAAAATCGCGGCCGTGCAGGCCTCGCGCAGAGCATCGAGCGCGGCATTCTGCACCATTTCCTTGCGTGCGGGGAGCACAAGCTGCAGTTGCCTTGCCTCGATGATGTCGACCTTGGCATACCAGCCCCGACCGCCATCGACGTCGACGATATGAGGCAGGCGGCAAGGCACGGTGACGCCGTGGAAGTTGATCCGGACCAGTTCACGGGGAACGCTGTGCTTGTCGGAGAAAATTCCGATGCGGCAGCCGTTCCAGTCCTCGACCCGTGCGGCTTCGCGCAGGAAGCTCTCCTGGGATACCCGGTCACCGCCGAACCAGATGGGAACAGGGCAGAAGCGCGCCGCATCCTTGACCGCCTGCGCGAGCGCCGCAGCCCAGCTTTCGGGGAGGTCGATCTCGATTTCGGTGCCCTTATCCAGGGAACACGGAACGACATCGATCGACGCTCCGCTCTCCCAGGCGTGCGGAGGAATGGTCGCTTGCCAGGCGACGCCGACCATGGCTGCGTAAGAACGCACCGTGACGTAGCGTCCGGCGAGGCTGAACACGCCCATGCCTGCCGGATCTTCCGAGCGCGCGATTTCCTCCCCCCAGCCGGAATCGCCCAGCGTCAGGAACTTGGCCGGGTCGGAGATACCGCGCCCGTCGTCGCGAATGCGCAAAACCGGCCCGCGATCGGTGTCGATGCGATCGATATCGATCCGTGTTGCGCCGGCCCGGCGACAGTTCTGGATAGACTCGTTCAAAACATCGAGCACCGAACCATTGAAAAATCGTCCGATTTTGGTAAGCAGCGACTGCCCTACAGCGGTGCGGATCGTGGTGGAAAAGGTCATGGGTTCCTCGCGGTTTCCAGCGACGTTTTTGTCGCCACCTTCCTCCGCCCCCTCCCCTTCATGCTCGCACGGGCCGGCCGAATCCAGGTCTGATTTCCGGCGCACCGGCAACCGACCAGTCGATGTGGCGAGCGATCCAGTCGGGCACGAAGTCCCAGTCGAAGCTCAGCGGATAGTCGGCGGCGACCTCGGACCATGCGGCATCGACGACATCGCTCCATCCGATGACGATCAGGCGCATGGCCGAAGTGCCGATCGCCTCGAAACTCGCACCGATCCGTAAGGCGAGGTCGATGGCGTCGGGGTTGGTGGCCGGGTGGTCGCGTAGGGTCAGGACCGCTTCCCAGAGGCAGGCGGCGGTTTCCAGCGCAAAGGCTGGATCGTCTGGCAGCGACATGGGATGACTCCTCTTGCTGCGGGAAGGTCAGGCGGCGATACGGTCGGGCTCGGAAAGCCCGATGTGATCGGGACCGATCATGGGCATCGCCGTATCGAGCCGTCCAAATGCGTTCGTCAGGTCGTCGGTCAGAACCCAACCTCGTGCGTCGCCGGGGTCCTCTTCGATGCGGGCAACCAGCGGGATGATGTCGTCGGCCATCTCGGGGAATCGGGCGGCTACCAGCATGGCTTCGACACGGCGCGCAACAGAGACGATGCGGACCGAGTGCTGGGCGAGGTCTCTTTTTTCAGCGTGGAACCAGCTGTCGGGGGCGATCACCTGCGCGATGTTGACGCAGGGCATGGTCGGTACGATCCGCCGGAGCATGATCGGCCGCACCAGACGTCGCCGTTTGGGGTCGAGGGCGCCGAGCGGGACCAGTGCGCGATATTCGTAGAACGGGAGCGTGCCCGCGATCCGCGAGCGTGTGACGATGATTTCCATGGGTCGTCTCCAGACGGAAAGGGGGATGGTCAGGCGGCCAGGCGATCGATAGCCGGGTCTGGGCGGGGCAGGCCGAGTTCACGGCAGATGCGGTTTGCAAACCGTGTGGGCTGCACCAGCTCATGGACTGAGGCCCAATGGTTCCGCTCGCCGATGTGATCGTCGCGGCCGGCGACCTTGCGGAACATCACTTCTCGGCCCGCGCCGGTGAGGCCCAGGCTGAGCTGAACATAGATGCCAGTTGCGTGCAGAATCACGTCACCGCTGATCGCGACGCCGCCGCGGTGGGAACGGATGTCGTAGCTGTCGTCGACGAGGCCAAGCGCATCCGCCAGCGCCCGAAGAGCCTTGCGTCCTTCGCTGTGGAAGACCTTCTTCGCGTGCGCGTCATAAGCCACGCCCTTGTGCGCCAGTGGAATCAGCGAGGGCTTGCGCCGGAGATCGGCGATTGCGTCCATGCACTGGCGGCGCAGCAGCGGCTCGGGGCCGCCGATGGATGCCGCGAAGGCGCCGAGGTGCCGGGCAAGGAGAATGACCGCCGGATCGCTGTCATGCGGCTTGCCCGCGTTTCGGCAGTCCTCGATCGCGGCGTTCAGGCCGTGGAGGCAATTGCCGAGGGTTGTGAGAGCGGAGGGGTCGAGCGCCTGCTGGAAGCGGAAGGCTATATCGTAGGACATGGGGGTGTGGCTCCTGACATCCGGGCGCACCAGCACGCCCGCCCCCAACCTCCTCCCTCCCCTCCCGTCAGACGGTCACCATTCGAAACAGGGCAGCCGGTCACTCGCGGTCGCATCGCGATCCAGGATCAGATAGTCGCAGGCCATCTGCTCCGCGAATGCCAGCACGGCCACCAGGTCGGCGGGAATCTCCGATGGTTCGCCGAATGAAGAAGGCCGAGAACAAAGGAGCCAGCCATAATGCGTGTCGGCGATGCTGACCGGCCGATCGCATGGTTCCTGCGTCATCCATTCATCGATCTTCAGCGTTGTCGGCCATGACACATGGCGCGTCGACAAGGCGATATAGCTGCCCACCTCGAGACGCTCGGCATCGGCGCCGGGTTCGGGGGCGATCGATCCGATAGCGCAGTCGAGGTCGGCTACGAGATCGGCATTGTCGGCAGATGCCGCACCGTCCGGCGCGAGGGCGGCTTTCGCGCGTTTCAACAGGTCGAGATGCGCGGGTCGCATATGCTGCGTCATGGTAGTGTCCTCTTGTTGGCAGGCTGGGCATGCACTGGCGGTTGTCGCGGCGCGGTCAGGAGCTGCGGCCGTGCTTCGCGGCGAGAAGCTCATCGAAACGGGCCCGGACGGCCGGGCCGGTGGGAAACAGGTTTCGCAGGCCATGCCGACGCAGGATCGGCGCGCGGGCAGCGGCGATCTGCGCGGCTTCATTCCGTGTCGGAATCCGCGGCGGCCAACCCTTGATGAACCTGAGACCGGCCGGCATGTGTGCCTCGATGGCGCGGCGCGTATCGGCGTCGCTCCTGGCCTGTTCGATGTGGCCAAGCTGGGTCGGCGACAGCAGCCGGGGCGCGATGTCGGCGAGCCAGCGGTTCGGCTGGAAGGAAAATGTGGAGCGTGCTTCCATCGCCACCAGATGCCGATAGAGATCGATATTGCCTGGCGCGCTTGCCGAAGCTGCGAGGTCCGCGCCCGAGGCTAGTACGCAAAAGGCGCAGGACAAACGGCTTGCCCCATAGACTTGGTAGCTTTCGTGAAGCGGCAGGCGATGGGCGCTGTGCGCTGCGAAAACCGCGTCGGTCGTCCAGTCGGCAAGCGGATGCCAGGAGATCATCTGGGTGCCCGCCCGGTTGCCGGGTTTGGCGAAGCGGTGATCGGCGCGCGAAATCGGCGTGAACCGCCGGGCTGCGCTTTCCTCGCGCCGCAGGCCGATGACCGAGACGATCGTCTCGCCCCGGAAGCGTCGGGCCAGTTCCGGGCCGATCTGGGTCGCCTTGAGTTCGGACGTGCAGAAGCGAAGGGAGCTGGAGGACCACGGCCCGATGAGATGATAGGTTTCCAGCGCTTCGTAGCGCGCCTTCCCGCTCGCGAAACGCTGCTCCCACCGCGCCACCATGTCGCCGACCTTGCGCCGGACGATGAGCAGCGGCACGCCGAGCAGGTCGGCGACCGCTTCGACCATGGCCGGGGTCGAGCGCCATTCGGCGCGGCCGAGGTCGGCATGGATCGCCATGCGGCGCGCGCGCGGATGGCCAAGCTTGTCCAGGAAGGACATCACCGCCCAGGCTGCGAGTGTCGAATCCTTGCCACCCGAAAGGCTGAAGGCGAGCCAGGCATTTTGCCGCACAGCGGTCATGACCGCCGTATCGACAGCGATGGGAATGTCGCGCCCGAAGGTTGGCCGCGCTACGAAAGCTGCAAGGGACATGGGAAGCTCCTGACCGCTCCCTCAAGGGAAGCGCCTCCCGCTTCCCCCTCCCCTTCGACGCTATGATCAGCGGCCTCCTGACGGCATGCCGATGCCGCGTAGACTTGAAGATTCTGGCCCGGCTTCAGATGTCGGCCAGTGCGTCATGGGTGTTCGCCCCAAGCGCACCCGGCGCGATGGAATCGCCGTTCGCAAGCCGAATGAAAGCATATGTATCGAGCAAAACGGCCCGTGCGGCGTTCGGGTCTTCAGGCTTTTCGTTCATTCGTGGATCCGCCCGTCTTCGGCATCCAGAGGCTCGTCGAGAATGGGCTCGAGCAAATCGACGCCGTGAGTCACGGACACGGACCCGCGCATGAACCCGTGCAGCGACTCGATCGCTTCCGCAGCGCTGGGCGGCGGCGCCAGCACGGCAACCACGCGCCCCCGCTTGGTGATCGTCACTTGATCGACATCGCGCCGGGCAAGTCGATCGATGATGGCGTGGCAGTGCGTCTTGAAATCGGCTGCACCGTAGGTTTCCGCTTTCATATGACAATTCCTGACCATGTTAAAAAGTCCATCGGTATCGCTTGCCATTCATGCCTCGACAACCTCCTCGTTTTCGAGCGTCCACGAAGACCGCCAGCCAGGATCGTCGAACGCCGGAGCGTCGCTTTCGCTCTGGAGATCGATGGCCGCCTGTGCGTCGGCGGCACGGACTTTGACGACGATCTCGCGCTCGACGCGAAAGACCTGGATGATCCGGATATCGTGACTTGTCATTGCTTGTTTTCCTCAGGATCGTGATCGGGGCCATAGGCGCGAGACCGGATGAATGTGTCATCGCCGTCCTCGTCCACCAGATAGCCCGCGACTTCTGCGGCATACTCGGCGTCGAGGATGCCTTGCGCGGCTGGCGTCAGACGAACGGCCAGGCCGCCGGCGAACAGCAGTTTATCCGCGGCTTCCATCGCAGTCCGATGATTGTCCGCATCGACTTCCACCTTGATGCGGATGACGGCGTAGACATGGACGAAGTGCCGGCGGTTTGCGCCGCCGGTCACCTCCTTGTCCGATTGGTAGCCCGACATTCCCGGCTTCATGCGGCCTTGGCTTCAGCACATGGGGCCGCGGACGGGTCAGAAACGATCTCGGCGCGCATATTGGAATAGTCGTTTGCCTCCATCCAGCGCTCGGCGCTGCCCATGTCAGCGGCCAGGTGCAGCAGCTCCTCGCGGTCGCCATGGCTGGTCAGGACGCGCACCATGCCGGGTTTGGGAAGCTCGGCGATTTCGAAGAGTTCCGCGCTATCGGTGTCGAACTGCCGGCGCATGACCATGATGATCACGCCCTTGCTGCCGAAATTGCCGAGGTGGAGCGTGAATGTCGCCGGGAGCCTGTCCGATGCCGGTGCCCGCGCGACAAGACGGCCAGAACCGTTCTCCCTTTCCCAGTCGCGCAATTTGATCCTGAACCGCTCAGGGGGACGCGGTTCGCCGTTGGCGAATTTGATGAGGCTGCCAAGCGGCGCGGTTTCGTGGATGTGACGTGCAGAGTGCATGAGAGTGCTCCTCAAAATGTACGAAGCCCGGCGCGCTGGCCGAGCTTCGTGAGAATCATGGAAATGGGAAGGTGATGGATCAGGCGCGCAGGCCCCCGGCGGCAATATCCGCAATCCAGGAGGCAGCCTCGTCGAAATCGGCATCGTCGTCTTCGACCAGGGCTGCGAGCGCGACGGCGCCGGTGCGGCCAAGCTGACCGAGACGCTGAATGGCGGCATGGAGGATCGGCGCGAGCACTTCCGGACTCGCGGTGTCGAGATTGGGGATATTCATACAGGTGTCTCCTGCTTGTGGTGGAATGGCCGGGAAGAGTTCGCATCGCACTCGATGCGGTTCAGCGCGCCCGGCCGGCCGCGCCAAAGAGCGACAGGGACGATGTCAGGCGGCTTTTGCGGGCAGCCACTGATAGAGAAGATGGGCGTCGGGCCGGTCCTCGCTGCCGATCGCGATCCGCACGAGCTTGCCGTCGCAGGCGAACTGCGCGGCGCGCGGCAGAGTGAGGTAGCTCGGTCCCTCGAGGATGATGTCTTTCGACCGGACAGCCTGAACGGACCTGACGGTGCCGATCGCGCGATGCGAGCCCGGTGCGCTGATGAGCTTCAACTGATCGCCCGGCTTGATCCGCTTCTTGAAGGCTGCGAGCGAAACGAGGGTATCGACCGTGCTGCCCAGGCCGCGCCGCGCCGCGAGAGCCACCCAATAGGGCTGCCCGATCCGGACCTCGCAGAAAAAGGCGCAGTTATGGGAGTCCTGGTAGATGTTCGAGCGGGTGAAGCCGAAGCGTTCGATCTGGTCTTTCACTTTGACGATGAAGCTGTTCTGCGCGTCCCTGCCGGTCAGATCCTCCGGAGCGTCGAGCAGTTCAGCGATGATCTTGCGTCCCCCGGAATAGGTTCGCGTGGACAGCGCGAAGCGTGTTTCGGGGAAAGAGGCGCGCAAATGCCGTTCGACGCGCGCGACGATCGCAGCCAGGCCCTCGCCCGACCGCTGGAGGTCACCCTCATAGTGAAAATTGCCGCGCTCATCGCATTCGGTCTGGCTGTAGAGAGGCGCGGGAGCGCCCGGCATGCTGTCGACTGTCTGCATGGGAAAATCTCCTTCAAAAACGAGAAGGCCCGGCGTGACGTGCCGGGCCTGGAAAGATTGCGGGAATGGTGGGGGGCGCCGCCAAATGGCGGACGGTCAGGAAAGGCGGTCCGCGTAACCGAGCGTCCAGATCAGGCACGGTCGGTGGCTCGCGCCGTGGCGCTGCGGCTGCGTTCGGGAATGCGGGGATCGTCATAGATGCTCGCCCCGGAGCATTCGAGGGCGGCGAGTTCGGCGCGATACCAGTTGGCAGCGTCGATCGTGTAGGTCTCGCTGGCATAGTGTTCGCCGCCGCTGAAGAAATCGACGGTGACGAGAAAGGTGGCGAGGCGTGCGCGTGCATGTCGAACCATGATGAAAATCCTTGGAGGCATGGCGCTGGCCGCACCGGAGCAGGTCCGGCGCGGGCAAGCGATGAGGAACGAGGCCGGACCGAACCGCAGCGCGGACGATCCGGCGTGGTGCGGAGTAGGAATGCGGGTGACCGGAGGGAGGTCCGAGGTTGGTCCCGCTCCTCAGTTCAGCTTCTCGAGCAGGCCGCGCGCCTTGCCCTCGAGGTCGAGCCGGGCGTCCTGATGTGGCTTGGAGCGCGCCACCGCGGTGATGCCGTTCACGAAATCGAAGATCGATTCCGGCGGCCTGCCTTCCTCAGCCAGGACCGCCTCGATCACCTTGTTCGTGTCGGTCCTGGAGAAACCGCGGCGACGCAGGAAAGTCTCGCGGTCCTCGTCGTCGCGCGCCACGATCCGCTCGCGCGCCGTCCTGATGCCGTCGATGAAGCTGCGCGGCGAGGCGTCGGCATAATGGGCAAGAGCCGGCTCGGCCTGCTGGGCGAAGCGGCCGGCAGCGAACTTGCTGTGCCGGATCTTGATTTCTTCGAAATTCTCGACGCCCCAGAGTATCCGGTTGGCGCAGACCGCGCGAAGGTAGAACGTCGCGATGCCGAGCGTTTTCGCGCCGACCTCGCTGTTCCAGGCGTAGAAGCCCCGGAAATAGAGGTCGGGATCGCCGTTGGGGAGCTTTCCGGCCTCGATCGGATGAGTGTCGTCGACGAGGAACAGGAAGACGTCGCGATCCGAGGCATAGAGCGTCGTCGTTTCGCGCGTGACATCGACGTAGGGGTTGTAGTGCATGGTTCCCCAGTCGAGCACGCCCGGAACCTTCCAGCGGGTATCGCCGGTGCCATTGCCCGCGAAGCGCATCACCGCCTCCACGAGCTGGGCATCCCAGACCCGCCCATAGTCCGGACCGGTTATCGCCCGCAGCTCGGTGCGGCCGTTATCGACCTGGAGGAGCTTCACCTGTTCGACCTCGTGATCGATCAGGCCGTGCTGGAGGTTGATCGCGGCGAGCGGCGCTGGAAGATTGCGCAGATAGGATGCGGGGGCGCCGACGATGGAGCACATCTGTCCGAACGACCAGTTGGTCGGCGCCACCGGCATGTCGCTTCCAGGAAGCATCAGCGCCAGACGTGTCGGCGAGTCGCGCCGCGCTTCGACTTTGATAGACCGGCTTTCGATCACGCGGGTATGGGCTCGCTCACGCCTGGCCTGCACCGAGGCATGGAGATCGGAGAGCGACAGGAAACGCTCATCGTCGGGCCGGGAGAACCATTCGGACGAAACGCGGGCATTGGACGAGCCGCGTGACACATCGACGCGGAAGCCACCGGGAGCGGGGCGCGCGGAATTGACGCCGGCGGGAGCAAGCGAGGCCATGGGACATTCTCCGTGAAAGGGATGGAACAAGCGCCGGCGCGGCACGCAACCGCTTTCAACCGACACCAGCCTTCCCCCTCCTCCCCTCCCGGATCGCCGCGTGCGAGCGTTTGGCGAGGAAAGAACGTCACCCGGATTTCTTCAGATTCGCTGGGGAGACACGACAGCTACGCGCCGCGCATCTCCCTTCCCGGCGCTCCGTGTCCGGAAAGGACCCTCACCGCTATCACGCGGCGGTCAATTTCCGATCTTGTCGGAAATCAGCCAGTCGCGTGCAGCCTGTTCCTCGTTGCTATCGAAATGGCGGAATTCCATCCTGAGCAGCGGTGCGGAGAGCTGGACGATCCGCTCCATCCACTCGGGGCCGCCGACGATGGCGTAGCGCGCGACGCGCCGTAGCAGCGAGAGCTTCAACGCCGCACATTCGGGATCGACCAGAATCGCGGGATCGAAGCCGTCGTAGGCCCGGATACGCGTGAGAAGTCGCAGCGGCACCTCGGCGCCCGCCACCGCTTCTATGCGTGCTTGCAGTGCTTCGATATTCTCGCGCGTGATGCGGCCGTTTACATCGAACCTGATGAACCCGTCCTCGTCGGCCAGGGTCACCGCCGGCGGGCGCGGGACATCGATTTCACCCTTGACCCAGGCCAGAGCGTGGTCCCGATGCTCAGGGGTGAACACCTCGTAGGACACGAAGGGCAGCAACGCGCTCTCGATCCGCGAGGCGATCCGGATCCAGCTTTGGTCGCTGACGATGGCTATCCGTCCGAACTGTCCGAGACGGCCGAGATATCCGAGGCCGTGTCGGATGTCGCTGAGCCAGGCGTCGGCCGACATGCCTTCGAAGGCGCGCACTTCAGCGAAGATATGCACTTTGCCATGGCGCGCGAAGGCGGCGTCGAGACGCTGCATGATGCGCTCGACGTCGGCCCTTTCGAGACGTCCGCTAATGGAAACGGCGATGATGTCCTGCGCATCCGACAATTCTGTAAGCATTGTCCGCTCCGATCGTGGCGATCCTGGTTCATTGCATATTTACACGATGCAGCGCACCGTGGGCTATCGGTTGTCTGCCTGATGATGTCGTCTTGTCAGTTGGCTGACGACAATCTTCATCGGCAGTGGAGCTTTCCAACCCGACGAAGCCAACTTTTACGCGTTGCTATTCATCAGGACAACGCACAAGCAAGCAAGCCGTATCGGCCCGGTCCGATCATGCCGAAAAGGAAAAAAGACCCATGACTGATACGCCGAACCTTTCCGAAACGCTGATCACGCTCACCGCCGATATTGTCGCGGCGCACCTCACCAACAACAGTGTGGCGGTCGCGGACGTTCCCGTGCTCATCGGCAATGTCCATGCCGCGCTGAGCGCACTCGGCCAGCCGGCGGAGGCCGTTCAGCCGAAGCCCGAACCCGCGGTTTCCATCCGCGCTTCGGTCAAGCCCGAATATATCGTCTGTCTGGAAGACGGGAAAAAGCTCAAGATGCTCAAGCGGCACCTGATGACGCATTATCAGATGAGCCCGGATCAGTACCGTGCGAAATGGGGTTTGCCGTCCGACTATCCGATGGTCGCGCCGGCCTATGCCGAAAAGCGCCGTGCGCTTGCGAAGTCGATTGGCCTGGGCCGTAAACCGGGCGTGCGGGTAGCCAAATCCGCCAAAATGGCAACGCCATCCCCTGCTCCAGCAAAGGCTCCCGCAGCCCGTCGCGGGCGCAGGAAAGCCGAGGCGACCCAGCCTGCATGACGTTCGGACAGAAGGCTCTCATCTTTTGTTCCGCAATGGGGGCATTCACCTCGACTGGCCATGCTGACCCATGCACCGGAGTGTTGCCCTCCGCCGGTACGCGGTTCATCGGCGTCGTGCGGTACGTCGGCGACGGTGATAGCCTGTGCATCGGCCCCGAGGACCGTCCGGATCGTTGGATCGAGATCCGCCTCGGAGATTTTAGCGCGCCCGAGCTGCATGAGCCCGGCGGCGAGCGATCCAAGCGCCTGCTCGCCGCTGCTACGATGGGGCACACCCTGATCTGCCGCGCAGGCCGACGCAGCTATGACCGCATCGTTGCCACCTGCATGATCGGCGGTCGCCCGCTCGGCAATGAACTTCGCCGTCTGGGCGGCGTGGAGGGCGGCAGATAGCGCCCGTCCTCATCATGATCCAAGGAAGGTCATAATCTATTTGGAATTAGGTTCTTAAATGGCCTTGACCATGTGATTTCCATCGGATGGCCGTCCTGCAGGACGGGCGGCGATCTGCGACACTATTTTGCGATCGAGTTCATTTCGATCCACTGCAAGACCTGTTGCAAGACCCAAGGGGCGTAATGGATATCGAAATCGCCAAGCGCATATATCGCGCCTATCTCGCCATCTTCGACATGGAACTACGAGATAGCCTGCGGCGCGAAATGCTTACCTGGGCCTTTGTTGAAAACCCCGATCACTGGCCGGTGATCGGGGTAACGGGGGCCGCGCTGGAGCGTTTTGCTGAACATGATTTTCGATGTGTAAGCGGCATGAAGGTTCAGCGCGCTCATCTGGCGGACCGCAAGGTTTGGCAATCTGCCATGCTCGCCGAGAAATTGAATTTCGACGATTGGCTCACCCTATACGCTCAAAGCGATCGCACTGTCCTGGCGACATCGAGCGAGAACATGAGGGGCGAGGATTTGAAATATGTCCCGATCCCGGCGGAGTTGGGCCTATTTCGGTCAATGGGATACAAATGGCGGCACACCATGGCCGAGCGGGAGTATCTGCGAGATCTGCATGTGAAGTTGGACCCGTCTGGGCGGATTCACCGAGGCGATCCGGAATCGGGCCAAGTAATGCGTCAAATTTCGCAATCTGGATGACAATCGGCCCGACGGGCGGTAGTGGCGGCGGGGCATGTCGAGGATGCGCGCCTTTCTTTTGCAACATCGGTTCCTGGCCATCACCCTGGTCATGGCTGCTCTGTGCATGAAGATCGTCGTTCCCGCCGGTTACATGATCGGTCAGAACGCCAAGGTTCTGACGGTGCAGCTTTGCACCGATGGCCTCGGCCATGCTGTGACCGCCAAGATCGCGATTCCGATGAAGGGCGAGCCAAGCGACTCGTCCGGGAAGCAGGGCAAGGCCGAGTGCCCCTTCGCGTCGCTCTCGATGGCCTCGATGTCCGGTGCCGACACCGCGCTGCTGGCGCTGGCGCTGGCGTTCATCCTCGCTCTGGGCTTCGCGCCCTTCCCCACCCCGCACCCCAAGCGCGTATCCTACCTGCGTCCGCCGCTCCGCGGACCGCCGGCTCTCGTCTGACAATCTAGCCTGATTTGTCGGACCGACCGGCGCGCGCGCCTTCCCTTTGCGTGCGCCGGCCTTGCCGGAGCACAATTCCATGTACGAACTGCTGTGCCGTTCATCCGAACGGCCCTGGGCGCCCCAGCCTGTAAAGCTGGGGTCGGAGCCCGATCGGGGCGATTCCAGGCCCCTCATCCTGCACATGCAGGAGAACCGCTCACACCTGACGCAAGACGCGCGGGTCTGTTTCAGCGTCATTGCCCTGCTCTTCATGGTGACCAGCATCGGCCCCGCCCTGCGCGGCCAGTGGCTCGTTCCTGCCTTCTCGATCCTGGCGATGGCAGGCCTGACCTTTGCCCTCGAACGGCATGGCAAGTCCCGGCCGGCCAGCGAGACGCTCGAGCTTGCCGAGGGCCGTGTCCGGCATCGTGACAGCGCCGGGCGGCTGATCGAACTGCCCGCTTTGTGGATGAGGCTTGCAACCGAAGGACGCAGTCCATCCGATCTGCGCCTGTTCTTGCGAGGCCGGAACGGATCGATCGAATTCGGGCGCTGCCTCAGTCTCGATGAACGCCGTGCGATCATCCCGCTGGTGGCGGCAGCTCTCGCACAAGCGCGGGAGCGATGAACCATGTGCATACTCTCCGTTTCCGATGAATGTCATCGTCAGTTGCAGCGCTTTCGCCGCCGCACCTGGCTGCTGATCGCCTTGTGCATGTTTGCCCGCGGAACCGACGCGGCATTCGGTCTCGGGCTCATCGAACCCACCCGGCAAGTTTCAGCGCAGGAAGTTCAGTCCTGCGCGGTCTCCAGGGAGCCTTTGATATGATTCCTCACCCGAAGATCCTGGCGCTTGGCACCGCGGCAAGCCTCATCGCCGGCACCGCCCTCGCCGACGGACGCCAGACCGGCCTGTCGGTCCAGCACGCATGGTCGCGCGAAACCGCGGCCGGCCAGGCTGTGGGCGGCGGTTTCCTGACCATCACGAACAGTGGAAGCCGCGACGAGCGCCTCCTTTCCGGCACCACTCCGGTCGCCGCCGAGGTCCAGTTGCACACGATGACGATGGACGGCGGTGTCATGCGGATGCGGCAAGTCACCGATGGCATTGCCATTCCAGCCAAGGGATCGGTCGAGCTGAAGCCTGGCAGTTATCACATCATGTTCATGGGGCTGAGGCGGCAACTCCGCCAGGGCGAGCGCTTCCCCGTCGCACTCCGCTTTCAGCGCGCCGGCAGCGTGACTGTCCAATTCACCGTGCAGCCGGTCGCCGCGACCGGTCCGATGGAGGGCAGCCATGCAGGTCATTGACCCTGAGCCATTCGAGCCTGTCGCTGACGAACAGGACGGAGATCGCGGCTCGCCGCGCTGGATTCTCTGGCTTGTCGCGCTTCTCGTCGCGGCCGGGATTGCCATCGCCGCCTTCACGCGCGGTAACGGCGCCGCCGGAGATGCGCCGGGCGGCTATGCCGGTGCAGTCGGCGGCCCATTTACGCTGACCGCCACGGACGGATCGACGGTCACGGACAGGACGCTGGCGGGCAAGGCCTATGCCATCTTCTTCGGCTTCACCCGCTGTCCGGATGTCTGCCCTACCAGCCTTGCCCGCATGGCGCGGCTGAGAAAGCAGCTCGGGCCGCAGGCGATGAAGTTCAACATCGTCTTCGTCTCGGTCGATCCCGGCCACGACAAGCCGGCCGACATCGGAAACTACGTCGCGCTGTTCGGCACGCCGATCATCGGTCTGACCGGGACCGACGCCCAGCTTGAGCAGATCAAGAAGGGCTACGGCGTTTACTCGGCCAAGGTGCCGCAGCCGGGCGGCGACTACACCATCGATCACACCGCTGCGATCTACCTGATGACCGCCAGGGGCGAGTTCTCCGGGACCATCGACACGCAGGAATCCGACGCGTCCGCGCTTGAGAAGCTCAAGCACCTGATCGCGTGACCAACCAGATTTGAACAGGGAAATACCATGAGGACTTCTATCATCGCGCTTGGCGCAGCACTTGCGGCCGCAACGCCGGCTCATGCTCAAACGGTCGATCGGCCGAGCGGCTGGACGCCGACCGACATCGTCGTCACCGCCCGAAAGGACAGCGATTACACGGCCACGGACACCGCCACCCTGCGCACGCCTGTGCCGATCCTCGAAACCCCGCAATCGGTGCAGGTGCTGACCAGGACGCTGATCGACGAGCAGAGCCTGGCCACGCTGGCCGAAGCGCTGCGCAACATTTCCGGTGTCGTGCCCGCCCAGCCTTCGGAAGCCGTGCTGATCAAGCCGATCGTGCGCGGGTTTTCCTCGGAAATCTATGTCGATGGCTTGCCGCAATATGGCGATGCCTCGACCTACGATCCTTCGAGCCTGATCGGCGTCGAGCGGATCGAGATCGCCAAGGGGCCGACCTCGCAACTGTTCGGCGGCGGCACGGGCGCACCCGTGGGCGGACTGATCAACGTGATCAGCCAAAGCCCGGAACAGAAGGCCAGCTACAGCGCGACCTTCCGCGCCGGCAGCTTCCGCACGATCCAGCCTTCGGTCGATATCAATCAGCCATTGGGCCGCAACGTCGCGGCGCGCATCGCAGCGGAATATGTCGATGCCAAGGATGCCATCGATGCCGTCACCAACAGCCGCGTGACCGTCGCGCCGTCGCTGAAGATCGGCTTCGATGACACCAGCCTGGTGCTTCGGGCCAATTACAACCGGATCGAGCAGCTGGAATATTCGGGGCTGCCCTTTGCGATGGCGGGCTACCCCGGCGTCGATCCGTTCCACTTCACCGGCGCCAGGAACGGACCGAAAACCACGATCGAGAATGTCGTGCTGACGGGCGTGTTCACCCACCGTCTCTCCGACCACCTGACCACGCAGGTCCAGGTGCGCAGCTACAACAACACCATGACCGAGCACGGCAGCTTCCCGTACCTTGCCTTCTATCCGCCGGCCGGTACGGTTTACCCGATCGTCACCGCCTACATGCCGGGCGTCAGGATCAGGGAAATGACCTTCGACGGGAGCCTGACCGGGACGTTCGCGACCGGCCCGATCGAGCACGTTCTGATCGCCGGCGCGCAATATGACATGGTCGACTATCACGGCGCGATGGGGTTCAACCTCGTGCCCGTCGGGCTGCTCGACTATTCCAATCCGAGCAGCGACGTGCCGTTCGGTCCGACCGCCTATCCGGTCGATACCTACGTCAACACCTACCGGACCCTGGGTTTCTACGCGCAGGATCAGATGACGATTGGCGGCCGCCTCCATGTGCTGGCTGGGCTGCGATACAGCAGGCTGGAAAGCACCGAGGGCTTCGACGGCATGTTCGGTCCGAAGCACCGCTTCAATCATGTCGATCCCCGCATCGGCGTAACCTTTGACCTTGCCGATGGTGTCGCCCTCTTCGCCGGATATGCGACGGGCTCGCGCGAGGCGATCTTCTTCAATCCGACCGTGACGCCGACCACGCCGGAAACATCGCGGAGCTGGGAAGGCGGCGTGAAGTTCGCCCTGCGCAAGGCCGGGCTGTCCGGAACGCTCGCCCTCTTCGACCAGACGCGCAATCACACGCCGCTGACCGACCCCTTGAGCCTTACGACCCATCAAATCGGGCAGCAGCGCGCACGCGGCGGCGAGGCCGACGTGATCTGGGAACCGAGCAAGCGCTTTTCGCTGCTTGCAAGCTACGCCTATACCGACGCCGAGGTCACGCAGGACGCATTCACGCCAGCCAATGTCGGCCAGCAGCTGTCGCGCGTGCCCGAGCATAGCGGGCGTATCGCGGCGCGCTATCGCTTCCTCGACGGGCCGCTCGAGGGCTTCGGTCTGGGTGCGGGCATGACCGCTGCGTCGGGCTCGCAAACCACGCTGCCCAATACCGACAAGACCAAGGGCTACGCGGTGTTCGATGCGCAGACGAGCTACGAAACGGGGCCATTCCGCATCAGCGCGTCGGTCACCAACCTGACGAACAAGCTCTATTTCCTGCCCTATCTTTACCTCAACCAGTCGGTCGTGCGGCCGGGAACGCCCCGTTCCGCCTTCCTCGCCTTCAGCGTCAAATATTGATCGGAGGGTCATCATGGACACCAACCGCCGCGCCTTCTTGCAGGGCATGACCGGAGCAGCATTGCTTGCCCCCTACCTGGCTGTCGAAAAGGCCATGGCCGCGCAAACGACAAAACCGGCAGGATCGGCCGCTTCCGCTGATCCGGTTGCCGCCGATCAGACGGCGATGACCGACATGCACATGGAAGAAATGAACCGCGTGCTGGGGCCGGGCCTGTGGGGGCAGGAACAGGTGGCGATGCTGCTCTATCCCAGGTTCACCGCGCTTGATCTGGTCGGCCCGCATTTCTTCTTCGCCAGCCTCTACGGCGCAAAGGTCCATCTCGTCACCACCGAGAAGGATATGTCGCCGGTCGTCTCCGATCTTGGTCTTGCGATCCAGCCCACGGTGACAATGGCGGACGCCCCCAGGGAGCTCGACGTGTTGTTCATGGGGGGCGGCACCGAGGGCACCCTTTCGGTCATGGGCCGGGCCGACGTCATGGCGTGGATCAGGGACCGCGCTTCGCGCGCCAGGCACGTCACCAGCGTCTGCACCGGATCGATGATCCTGGCAAAGGCCGGTCTGCTCGAGGGAAAGCGGGCCACCTCGCACTGGGCGGCGCGCGACGCCCTGAAAGACTTCGGAGCGATCCCGGTCGATCAACGTGTGGTCAGGGACGGCAACGTCCTGACCGGCGCCGGTGTCACGGCCGGCATGGATTTCGCCATCGCGCTGGTCGAGATGCTGCGCGGCCGCGCTTACGCGGAATCGCTGGTCCTCCAGAGTGAATATGCGCCCGATCCGCCGATCAAGGGCGGCACGCTTGCCACGACCTCTGCGCCGGTCGCGCACATGATGAGCGAAATGGCCCGCCCGCTCGCCGCGCAGTTCCGCGCGATGGCCACAGGCTGAATCCAGTTATTCAAAACGCATCGCCGCTGGTCTCGCGCTACGAACAGCATGGGATCAGGCGGCGTTCGCAAGGGATAGCTACTGCGCCGAGCCGGATCGCATCTTCATCCACCGGACCAGGACGGGACCACGACGTCGCCTTGCAATTGAATTGAGAGCAGGTGAACGCTCGGTTTGGCCGGTCCGTTGTAGCGGCGTGGCGGCGGATTCCTCCTGTTTGTGCGGGTAACATTGTCCAGTCGCAGGGTATCGCCCTAACGGGAAAGGGAGCGAATCTGCCATAGACCGAGCAGGACAGAAAAGAAGCCGATGACGCCCAGCACCGCATCGCCATGGGACAGAGCGGCCATTCCCGCCCGGTGGAACCCCGCGAGGCCGAGCGCGGCGAGTCCCAACAGCACGAACAAGCCGAACAAGAGCTTCCCTTGCCGGTTGCTCGTTGGCCGATAGTAGGTGTGATAGCTGGTGCGGTCGCCGCGTCGCCACCACTTTCCCGAAGGATCGCCTCGTCCCATCGCGCCGATGATGGCACCTTGCTGGCCGGGCTGCAACGGCTGGATTCAACTGATTGCCTGTCGAATTGGATGAGCGTTTCAGTGATATGTCAGCGAATGCGATCAAAAGCGTACCCACGCAGCCAAGCCTCCCGGTGGGCGTGGGGATCCGGCATGAATACTTCCGCAATGGGGCGGGACGCGATTGGCAGCTTCCTGTTGCGAATCTCTGCTCCTGACTAGACGCCGATCACAGTCGCAATCGCGACTGCGTTGACATTCAGCTATCGTGCATCCATATGTCTGTATGTAACGACATACGGATGCACCAATGCCAGCCACCTTCACCAGCAGGGATTTCAACCGTGATCCTGGCAGCATCAAGCGTGCTGCCCTGTCGGGTCCCGTGTTCATCACCGACCGCAACAAGCCTTCGCTCGTCGTGCTGGCGATCAAGGATTATGAGCGCCTTGCGGGGCGCGGCACCTCATTGCTCGACGTGCTGATGCCCGACGACGATCAGGATTTCGATTTCGAGCCGCCCAAGGCACGCATCGGCGCGCGGCCAGCGGACCTCGATTGATGTTCCTGGTTGATACCAATGTCATTTCCGAAAGTCGCAAGGCCCGATCAGGGCGTGCGGCGCCGGAAGTCGTGGCATGGCTCAAGGCGACCGATCCCAGCACGACGTTCATTTCGGCCATGTCGCTGTTCGAACTGGAACTGGGCGTGGTTCGCGTCGAGCGCCGCGATCCTGCGCAGGGTGAGAAACTACGGCACTGGCTCGACCATATCATCAAACCTGGTTTTGCCGGTCGTGTGCTGGCGATGGACACCACGGTTGCGATCGCCTGCGCAGCACTGCACGTCCCTGATCCGGTCAGCGAGCGCGATGGCTGGATCGCGGCCACCGCTCAAGTACATGGTCTGACCGTCGTGACGCGCAATGTCGCAGACTTCGAGGCAACGGGCGTTCTCATACTCAACCCGTGGGAAAGCCATTGAGCGAACGCCGGAAGCCCTCAAAGTGCGGAAAACACCTGTTTTTCGTGCATTAGGGGGCATTGCACTCGGCTGATCTGCGAAAGATCAGCTTCACGGCTTTGAAACCGCTATGACGCTAATGAAGCCAGATGAATTTCGAGCACACACTCCATGCCCTCATAGCAACGCTGTATCAGCGCCAATACGAAATTGCGCGGCGGCTGCTGGACGATCCCAGCGACATTGCCCTCCATGCCGAAATCCCCAATGGGGCGCTATTAACGCAATGGCTTACCCATGACGAAGACGACGAAATCTTTGAAGCTCTGGACAAGCTCGGTTTTCTTGAACGGGAAGCGGCTCCAGGATCATATGATTATTACGTCCATGCGCTGAAACTCCAGTATCCGACACTACGCGAGCAACTTGCTCGGGAGGCTCTTTCCGATTCCGTCGATGAACAATGGTTGGTCGGGTGTTTCATCCGATATGCGGTGCGCATGGACAGGCACGATGTTCTTGGAAATGTGCGCCTAGCTGGCCTGCCGATTCATAAGGATTGGTTCCCGGTCCCCAGCTACTATGTTGAGGCGATGCGCGACATAGCGGCTGTCGGATACTGCGAGTTCGAAGCGGGGAAAGCCAAATGGCTTCCAGCGGTGTCAGCTATCATGGAGGCGCGGGGCTGCTGGATTGAGGATCGCACCGCTGATGAAGTCCGACAGGACTATTTAATCGAAATCTGGCACGAAATGCCGAACGAAATCAGGAGACTTACGCTGCTGGACAGCGATTCCCCCCATGCGATGGCACTCGCCACTTTTATGAGTTATTTCTGGGATAAAGATGAAGGATGGCATTTCGATCCCGATGTTCTCGCGACCGAAATTCTCGCGGACGAAGCGAAAATATCATTGCGAGGCGGCTACTTTGCTCTCGCACTCGAGATAAGCAAGGCGGTTAAATCGGCGCTTTTGCCCTGATTTCATCCGATTGACCCACATGCGCCGACAATCACATGATTCCCGACAGGGTGCCACGCATTTCTGCGGAAAATCCCCGATCGGCGGGGCGGTCCCATCCGTTGTAGGCCGGAGTGTCCGAAAAACACTGTCGGAAAGTAAAAGTGTCCGACAATGCCGTTTCGGGGGTGTAGCCATACGGCGAGGGCCGCAGGCAGACTAACGTTTGGCGATTTGCTGGTCAGCGATGAGCGTTTCGAGGTTGTCGACGCCGTCATAGGTGAAGGCCATGATGCCGTCTTCGTGCTCGGGGCTGTAGATCCAGATCAGGCCGTCTTGCGGATCCATGCCGAGTGCGAGATCGGCGATCTCGTCTTCGGTTTTGTCGAGTTCCCGGGCGACGAGGCCGATGGTTCGCACGGAATGGACCTTGTTGACGTGGGCCATCAGGCGGCCAGCGCGAGCTGAGAGAGGCGCCAGTTCCACGGCAGGAGTTCGTCGAGACGGCTGACGGGATGGTCGGCGATGCGGGCCAGGACATCGGCGAGCCAGGCCTGGGGATCGACATCGTTGAGCCGGCAGGTCTGGATGAGCGAGTAGGCGACGGCGGCGCGTTGCCCGCCGCGATCGGAGCCGCAGAACAGCCACGACCTGCGTCCGAGGGGTACGCAACGCAGCGCCCGCTCCGCGGCGTTGTTCGACAGGCAGACCCGGCCGTCGGTGAGGAACCTGGTGAACGCGTCCCACCGGCGCAACATGTAGTTGATGGCCTTGGCGAGGTCATGGTTGCGCGATATCCGACCGAGCTGGGTGTTCAGCCAATCGTGGAGTTCTGCCATCAGCGGGGCGCTGAGTGCCTGGCGCATGGCAAGGCGCTCGGCCGGACTTTGGCCATTCATCTCCCGCTCGATCGCAAACAGGGCGTCGAGCTTCTGCACGGCCTCGAGCGCGATCGGATAGATCATGCCAGGCTTCTCGCCGCGGCTCTTCCGGCGCGCAGCGCCCTCGACATCCGCGAGCTCGAAGAACTTCCTCCTCGCATGGGCGAAGCAGCCCGCCTCAAGGATCGGACCGGGCTCGCGGTTCGGGGCATAGAGCTCGTTGTAGCCGGCATAGGCATCGGCCTGGAGAATGCCGGACCATGCTCCGAGATGACGGCGAGGATGATCGCCGCGCCGGTCGCGCGAGTAGTGGAATACGACCGAGGGCGGATCGTTGCCGCCGAAGGGCTGATCGTCGCGAACGTAGTTCCACAATCGGCCGGTGATGGTCTTGCCCTTGGCTCTGACCGGCACGGTCGTATCATCGCCGTGGAGCCGCTGGGCGGCAAAGGTGTGTCCCTCGATCAGGCGGAAGATCGGCATCAGCGCCTCACAGGTGGTGCCAATCTGGTCGGCCAAGGTCGAGACGCTGAGCGGCACGCCCTCGCTGACGAAGCGTTCGGCCTGTCGGTGCAGCGGCTGATGCTGGCCGTACTTGTCGAACAGCAGCATGGCGAGGAAGCCAGGGCCGAACATCCCGCGTGGCGTAACGTGGAAGGGCGCCGGGGGCTGCGTGATCTTCTCGCAGTCCCGGCAGGCGAACTTCTCGCGCACCGTCTGGATGACCTTCCACTGGCGCGGGATGACCTCGAGCGTCTCGGTCACGTCCTCGCCGAGCTTCGACAGCCGGTCGCCGCCGCAGGCCGGGCAGGCGCATGGCACGGGAATGACGACACGCTCACGCGGCAGATGGTCCGGCAGGGGCTTCCTGGCCGGCTTGCGCCGTTCGAAGGCCGCAATGGTTGCAGTCTTCGCCGCCGCCACTTCGGCGGCACGCTCGTCCTCGGCGGCATCGGCTTCGAGGTCTTCGAGCTCCAGTTCGCCTTGGCCGAGCAGCCGCTCGGTGCGTTCAGCGCTGGGGCCATATTGCTCGCGTCGCAGCTTGGCATTCTGCAGCTTGAGGTGCGCGATCATCGCCGCGGTGGCGTTCTCCCTGGCCCGGGCGTTGGCCTCGATCTGATCGATCTTCTGCAGCGCTGAAGCCAGCAGCACCTTGAGGACTTCAACATCGTCCGGAAAGGGTGGAACAGCGGCTTCCATGGGAGGAGTGAATCACTGCCAGCCCTGCAGATCAAGCCGTAAATGCGGGACTTTGCAGCCTATCCGGCGCTCTGCGGCCGCCAGCTGTACTGCGGGTTGCGCCAGTCGATCCCCTCGAGCAGGCAGGCCAGCTGCGCAGTGGTCAAACTGACCACGCCGTCCTTCGCCGAGGGCCACACGAACCGCCCCTTCTCGAGCCGCTTGGCGTAGAGCGACATGCCGATCCCATCGTGCCAGATAATCTTCACCAGTGATCCGGAACGACCGCGAAAGACCCACAGATCGCCGGCGAACGGATCCTTGAAGAAGTTCTGCTGCACCTGGGCGGCCAGGCTCTGCATGCCGCGCCGCATATCGGTGTGCCCCATTGCGATCCACACCCGCGCGCCCGACGGGATCATCGCACCGCCCTCAGCGCGGCGGCCGCAAGCGCTGGCGGGGCCGACGCCGAAATCCGCAGCCGCCGACCATCGGCCAGCTCCAGCACGATCGCCGCTTCAGGTTCTGCAGCCGATCCGCAGGGCGGCTCCGATCGCGCCGCATCCTCGATCACCGCCGGTGTGAATGCTGACTGTGCTCGCCTCAGCGCCTCCCGGCGCCAGATGTAGATCAGGCCTCGCGACACGTCATACCGGCGAGCGACCTGGGCAACTACAGCGCCCGGTGAGAACGCCTCCCGCAGGATCTCCAGCCGTTCCTCATCCGACCAATCACGTCGGCGCCGGGCGTCCGACAACACCGTCACCTGCATCATGCTGCCCTGCGTACGTCCATATGTGCGTCCATAAGGACGTCCTGAGCCACACCCGCCTTCCTCAGCAAGCGGGCCTCACCGGACAGATACTCGGGGGTTTTCCGTCATGCCCCTGCACCATGTATCCGCATCACCGATCACGGCTTCCTGCATCAGTGATCCGCGATCGGCCCGTAGAAGGCATCGACCGGGGCCAAGCGCGCTCGGCAGACCTCTCCCACGAGCTGGCTGAGAACAACGACGCGCTCGAACGCCCATTCAAGTTCGCTGCGGGTGATCCGGTAGTTATGGCCATATCGCGCTTCAAGGTAGGCGCGGCGGATGCAGTTGTAGGCTCGCCGCTCGAAGTATGTGGTTCGAGGCCAGGCCGCAAAGAGGCGTTCGTCGAGCACCTCCGCCGCCCGCCGGAGATCGTCCAACTCATGCGTCCGCAAACCATAAAGGGTCAACGACCAGCTGACGCAGCTATAGAAGAGCTCACAGGCTTGATGCAATTGCAGCGCCGCCATGGAATCGTTGACCTGGTCTCGGCAGAAACCTGCGCACTGAAGAAAGTCGCTTCCTCGTGCATACCAGCGCGCATATTCGGCCCGTCCGCGCGATTGCCGTTCAGCCGGAGACAGGTGTCGCGGGGATTTGAACGGTGTCGCGTCGCATTGATACAGCGCGATGCCGTTCGATACGATGTCCACGAGGCGCGGATCGCCCGTGACCAGGGCTCTGTTGACCGATTCAAGGCTTTCCACCTCGAGCCGAACCGGATGGGAGACTTCGCCACGCTCCCATGCGAGCCGCAAGCGATCGTGTACCGGCCCCCAGGCTCGTCGCCTTGCCGCCAATTTCGGATAGTTGACGATCGCCAACAGTTCGATGGCTCCCGTGACAGCGGGTGCGCCCTCGGCCCCAGCGTGCGCCCCATGGAGGATGAGCTTCAAAATCCGCCCCGACCTGAAATGCTCGGACAACTTGCCCTGAACGATGCCGGAAAATGTATCGAACAGAATGCCGGTCAAGCGGCGGACATCTTCTCGAAGGGCTGCGGAAAAATGCTCGGTGTCGGTTTTCAGGAGCAGGACCGCCGGAGCTTTCTGATCAATGTTCGAACATGTCATGTTCCACCGGCAACACTGATCTCCAAACCTATGTGTTCAGCAGTTTACAGACGTCGGCTTTGTGCTGCTGCACGTTCCCGGAAAACCGGGCAGAGTGTCAATGATTCGCCGGGAGTACTTCCAGGTCAGTCTTTCGCAGAAGGCTGTCGAGGGTGAGAATTGGCTGTCCGGCTGCCTTCGCGTGCGCATAGTGGAAGCAGTCGAAATTGCTCAGCCGCCGCTTGCCGATTCCGTGGTCTTCGGCAACTTCGACCGCCAAACTCAAAACCTTGGTGGGAGACGTTGCTTCACGCAGCGCGATATTTCGCAGTTCAAGCCATTCGGTAACGACGGCATGAGCATCTCGATAGCTGCATCCCAACTGTTCGGGCCTCGACAGGACGATGATCGCTCCCAGGCGGCAAGCGCCGAAGTGAACGGAGCTTGCGCATCCACGAGCGCCTCTTCGTATGCTTCAGCGGCTTCTTCCCCAGCGAAGATAGAAACGATTGCACGGGCATCCACGAACATCACGCCTCCCCGGCGAGATCGTGATCAAGCTCATGCCACACGCTATCAGGCACCGGCTTGCGATCCGGCTTGAACGCAAGCCCTCGACGAGCAAGGAGCCTCTGTGCGGTCTGGGAGGGACTCTCGTGCCGAATCCGTGACTGCAGCGTCTCCTTGAGCGCAGCTACCACTGCCTCGGTAATCGTCGTCTGGTCGATCTGAGCGAGACGTCGTGCAAGCGCATCGGCTTCGGGATTGCGGATGTTCAGCGTCATGTGTAGCTTCCTTCGTGTAGCTCGTATGTGTCCATTCCTTGCGGAGTCCGCAATGAGCCTGGCTGCTGACCGAATTCCGCAGTGCGTAAATCCGGCCAGCAAGCCCTGAATTATCCGAGTTCGGACAATATCCGTTCGGCATCGTCAGGCGGAAGGAACAGCCGGGTTCGGAAGCTGATGATCTCGGTGAACGAGCCGAGCGATTTCAGCCAATCGAGCCTCTCGGCGGGATACCCCCTGATCTCGAGGCGCTGCTGCCCATTGACGCGCACCCGGATCAGACGCGCACCGGGCAAGGTATCGATCGGGGCGCCGTCGTAACTCGAGGCGGCGACAATGAGATCGGCGGGCGACAGCTTCACGGCGTCGGCGACATTGAAGCTCGCGGCGGTTTGGGCGAGCATTTCGGCAGAGATGATACGGCCGAGCCGCGATTGCCCGCTGGCCTCATCGACGATCCGCCACACCCGCACGTCGTTTTCCGGGAGCTTGTTCCAGACGGGCAGCAACAGGCCGGTCGCAACATGCACCGTCTCGGTATCGACTTGTTCGCGCGCCTGCTCGGCCTCCTCGCGCCAGAGACGTTCGAACGCTTCCTTGTCGATATGCTGCCAGAAGCTGCGGGCGAGACTTTCGAGACGCATGCGATCCTGGCCCGTCGGCCGGACGAGTTGGCACATCGGTATTGGGCGACCTTCTTCGTCCATCTGTGACCATGACGGTACGCGCAGCGCGACGCGGCCCGAGCGCGCATTGCGCAGGAACGCGATATCGTCGGCCCCTTCCCATACATTCATCAGCCGGCCAAAGCTGGTGACATTGCGCTTGAGATGGAGGTTGAGCTTTTGCAGTCGGGTTTCCGCGCCCGATACCTCATCGCGGTGGATGATGGTGTCGGAGAGCAGTTCGACCTTTTGCGCGAGGATCGTCTCCACGCCAAGATCGAGCGTCCCAGCCTCGCGCGCAGCATCGATCCGCGTCTGGATGAGCGCGAAGAATTCCTCGAATATCGCATTTTGCATCGCGATCCTGAGCGCCAGGAGCCGATTGAGCCAGCGCTGGATCGGCGGGAGCTTGTCAAGCAGCTCACCCGAATTCCCATAGGTGAGCTTGAGACCCGTCATCATCTCGAATGTCGCAAGGGTCGTGCTGGCCAGTTTGCCGGCGTGAAGCAGATGATACCATTGATGCAGCGCATCCTTGGCGTAGTCGCTCTCCAGATTGTCGGCCGGATCGAACAGGTTCTGGCTCCCGGCCTGCCGCTGGCCGCGGGTGAGCGCGCCCAGCGCGTCGAGCCGACGGGCGATGGTCGAGATGAACCGGCGTTCGCCCTTGCAATCCGTGGTCACGGGGCGGAAGATCGGTGGTGTCATTTGATTGGTGCGGTGCGTGCGGCCCAGTCCCTGGATCGCCGCCGGGGCCGACCAGCCCGGTTCCAGCAGAAAGTGCACGCGCCGCCGATGAGCGCTGTTGGAGCCTCGGTCGGAATGATAGGATCGTCCGGTGCCGCCGGCCCGCGTGAACACCAGAATGTCTTTGTCGCCATTCTGGAACGCGTTCGTGTCCGCAATCCGGGCAAGCGGGGTCAGGCGCTCGATTTTCTGGCGCCCCGCGCAATCGTTGACGATCCGGCGCGTGCGCCCGGTGACTTCCGCCACCCTGTCCGTCCCGAAACGACGGATCAGTTCGTCAAGTGCGGTCGAAACCGGCGGCATGGCGCAGAGCTTCTCGATCAGCGCATCGCGGGCGC
The DNA here is from genome assembly GCF_025727575.1 of Sphingopyxis sp. GC21. NCBI lineage: Bacteria > Pseudomonadati > Pseudomonadota > Alphaproteobacteria > Sphingomonadales > Sphingopyxidaceae > Sphingopyxis > Sphingopyxis sp. GC21. The sequence goes on from NZ_CP095845.1 coordinate 1,784,354, forward strand.
GCACGGCTTCCTGGCAGAGCACGGGATTGCCATCGGCGTCCGCCGCAGGACGTGAACGAAGCTCACCGCTATTGTCCTTGTAGACCGCCATCTGCCGGGTCGGAAAAGCGTCGGTCAAGTACCCGACCAGGACGTCGCGGGGCGAGAGGTCCAGGTCGAGCGAGGCCCGCTCGTCGGGGGAAAGCTCGGCCAGGCGCCGCTCGAGGATCGCCTCCGAGGTAGAGACCAACTGGACGACGGCAACGTGGCCGCGCGCCAGTTCCTCATCGATCGCCGTCAAGAGCGTCGGCATTTTCATCGCGACCAGAAGGCTCGAGTAGAAGCGCTGGCGAGAGCTTTCGAACCGGGAGAGCGCCGCGCCCTTGGCCTGCCCGTTCAGCGTATCGCCGCTCACCCGGTCGATGACATTGGTCGCCTTGAGCACGGCATCGAGGCCCGCATGCACAATAGCCCAGGCATCGCAGTAGGTGTCATAGATGGCGATCTGTGCGGGTGTGAGCTTGTGCTCGAGCGGATCGTACTCGATGCCGGCATAAGATAGCGACCGGGCCGTATAGAGGCCGGTGGCCTTGAGGTCGCGGCTGACGACTTCCATCGCGGCAATGCCGCCTTTTTCCATGGCGGCGGTAAAATTCGTGCGCGTGTTGAACGCGGTTCCTGCGCCCCACAGGCCAAGCCGCATCGCGTAGCCGAGATTGGCGGGTGTGGTGGCGCCGGTCGCCGAGACATAGAGGATGCGCGCACGCGGCACCGCGTTCTGGAGACGCAGGCCCGCAATGCCCTGCTGGGAGGCTACCGCATCGCCGAACTCGCTGGCACCCGGCGCGGCATTGGCAAGCGCATGGGATTCATCGAAAATGATGATGCCATCGAACTCACCGCCCAGCCAGGCGAGAATCTGATCGAGGCGCGAGGCCTCCTTGTCCCGAACCGAGCGCAGCGTGCTGTAGGTCAGGAACAGGATACCCGATGACATGGCGATAGGCTGTCCGAGCGCGATCGCATCTAGCGGCTGGATGTCGGCGGCCACGCCGCCAAGAGCTTCCCAGTCTCGCCTCGCATCGCCCAGGAGGGGGCCGTTCAGCGAAATCCAGACATGCCGCCGATTGCCGCGACACCACTGATCCATGATACAGGCGGCTGCTTCGCGCCCCTTCCCGACGCCCGTGCCATCGCCGATGAAGAACCCTTGCCGGTAAACATGCCCTTGATCGTTCTCGTGCAGGACGTCACCGGCTTCATTGGTCTGGTAGCGTCCCGGAAGGTCCCGGTCGAACGCGCTGGTGGCAAGCATCAGCGTTTCGAGCTGGGCATCCGACAGCGCCGCAAAGGTGGCTGGCGGCAGCGAGGGGCGATAGGTTGGCGCCGGCGGCAGGACCGAGGCCATGGCGAGCGTTTCGACCAGCATGTCGGGATGCGGCGTCGCGCCTGTTATGTCGACGCGGGCCAGGCGCCACGGCGCAAAGATGCCTGCGGCCTCACCCATCGGCAGCGGCTCGTCGCGGAGCACATAGTCGACGGGCTTCGCCTCGGTGTCCACCGTCTCGCGTTCGGGCGGCGCGACGCGGGGCATGGGCTTGACACCGCCAAACAGAGAAAAGGCCGGCCTGCGGGTGCAGACCGGCCTTGCGGAAGGCATGGGCGCCGGATCGCCCGGCGGCGATGGTGGCGGCCCCAGGCGGGAAGGAAGCGCCAGCACATGGGGCAAGGCGTCCACAAGCGAGTCCACGGCGATATGGGCCGTCTCGCCGATCCAGCCTTTGTCGAAAATCAGCAGCCGGATACGCGTGGCTGTCCCGTGCTTGGCATAGACATCGCCGCGGATGTCGATCTCGACGCGCGGGCGAACCACTTCGGACACCGAGGCATATCCGGCTCGGCCCGGTCCGTCGGCGGTAAAGCTGGACGCCATGATTGCAACGCAGCGACCATGGTCCCGGAGCCGCAGCAGCGCCGAGCGCAGATGGCGAGCGCCGGCATGGCGATCACGTCCCCTGCCCTCGCTCCGCGAAAATGGCGGATTGATGAGCACGACGTCGGGCGCGAAGCTCGCGGGGAGCCAGTCGTCGATCGAAGCAGCATCATAAACGGTGACAGGCTGGTCGGCGACCTTGGCGAGCAGCGCCGCGCGCTGGGGATCGCGCTCGTTGAGGTGGAGGACCGCACCGGCGCGCGCCGCCAGAACCGTCAACATGCCGGTGCCCGCGGATGGTTCCAGCACCACGTCTTTCGAGCTGGTCCGGGCGCAAAGCCCAGCGATCCAGGCCAGCGCCATGGGCGTGCTGAATTGCTGGAAGTCGACCTGATGCTCCGAGCGGTAAGTCTGCGTCGGAAGGCTGCGTTCGATGTCGATCAAGGCCTCGAGAGTCGCGTCCGGACCGACCGAGGCCAGCGGCGATGTCCCGGCATCGCGAAGGAACAGAACCTGCCCGGCTTCAAGCGCGTCATAGGCGTCGCGCATCGACCAGGCGCCCGACGCATCGGTGGCGCCGAAAGTCTCGCGCATCATGCGGACCAGCGCCTGGCGCGAGATCAGCCCGCCCTGGGTGAGTTTTTCGGCGACCAGCATGGCGACGGTGTGGAGGTTGACCGCCTTTGCGGCAGCCTCGTCGGTGCAGGCGCCGCGAACCGCGGTGAGTGGATTGCTCATGTCGAAATACTCCGATGGGTGCGCGGCAGCTCCCGAGGCGGGCCGGCAAGTCACGCGCAAAAACGAAATCGGGCCGGAACGACGGTGCGTCCCGGCCCGAAAGGTGCGGAGGCGATGGGCTCAGGCGGCTTCGGCCAGATCCTCGCCGTCGCCGTCGTTGGCAGCCTCGACGGGCGTGACGGTCAGACCGCCATCCTCGTTTGCGCCGTGACCGATCGCGGCTGCCGGATCATCGCTGGAGGGCCGGGCCGCCTTGTCCTCGGCCGAGGGCTCCTCGAACCGGATCGGCCTGGGAACCCAGGCGAGCATCTTGTCCTTGATCTCGGCTTCGATGATCGTCTGGCCGGCGAACAGCTTTTCAGCGGACTTCGCCAGTTCGCCCTTCTTCGCGGCACCATACCGCGTCGTCAGATCCTCGCCGCCGATGTCCTCGAACAGGTCGAGGATCCACTTGCGGCTGACGGCATCGAAGAAGTTCCGCGCCGTCGGCCGCCACCAGCGAGCGACATCGATGTCGAGGCTGCGACCGATATGGCGGAGGAACGGTGCGCCCGAACCGGCGTCATTGACCGGCTCGATGGTCCGCGCGATCGCCCAGGCGAACCAGGCGGCGCGCTTTTCGTCGTCCAGCGCCCGGAACGCATCGAACCGCGCGATAACCTCGCCCGCATCGCGCCAGGAGTGGTCGAGTTCGCCTTCGAGCTTGGCCCAGGCTTCGGCCGCGGCGGTCTCGGTGACGTAGTTGCCCACGCGGCGTTCGGGCAGAGGCGCCTTGAGGCCGGAGGCGAGATCATAGGCGCCGCCGAACTTGCGATGCGCGGCATCGATCATCACGAAGGTGCCGAGGTCCATCGCGAAGTGCGGATCGTTCGCCACATGGAGCGCGACGAGTTCGGTCCGCATGACCGAGAGCCGGTCGACCAGCTTCTGGCTGAGAGCAGGCTTGCGCGGAGCGGGATCGCCGTCCGCATCGTTCGCCGGGCCGTCGTCTTCGCCGTCGCCCTCGTAGTCGGCACCCGACACGTCGTCGTCATCGCCGCTCTCGGACAGGAAAAGCGTTTCCTCGACGACGGGCTTGCCATCCTCGCCGATCACGACATAGGCGAGCGCGGTCGCTTTCTGCTCAGGCTCATAGACCGGCTGCCGGTTCAGGATCTTGCCGAGTTCGGTTTCGAGCGCCTCGACCTTCTCGATCTGATCGTCCGTGTACCCGTCGACCTCGTTGGCGTCCTGCTCGATCGCTTCGATCTCGGCCTCGATTTCCTGCATTCGGGCCTGCAGTTCGTCGCTGAGCAGCGGAATGACGCCCGAGATCCGCCGCAGCCCCATCGTTGCGGTATAAGGAACATGGGTGGATGCGATGGTACGGACCTCGGCGAAGCCTTCACGCTGCCGGATGGCTTCCGCCGCCTCGGCGAGGGCTTCCTCGGCCAGCTGGTCCAGCACTTCGCGGCTGGTCCACAGTTCGCTTTCCGCATCGGAATAGAGGTCCCTGTCGATCGTGCCGCCCGCCGCGAGATAGGCCTCGCGACCGACCAGCAGCGCCTTGGGGTGGCCGCCGGTGTAGCTGCCCGCCGTGACCTGGGTCTCGATTTCGCGCACGTTGTTGGCGTAGTAGGTGCCGGCGAGGCTTTCATAGACGGCGGCCTGCCGAACCGTGTCGCTGGTCTTGGCGTAGGCCTTGGCGATATCGAGGGTGATTTCGCCGCGGGCCAGCGCTTCGAACACGGGCGTTGCCAGATTGGCGAGGCGCAGACGGCCCAGCACGAACTTCTCGGTGAGGCTGAACCGCTTGGCGATGTCGGCGGCCGTCTTCTTTTCCTTGTCGATGATGGTGCGGAACGCGGTGCAGGCGTCGGCCGGGTTCATCGCCAGCTGGAAGAAATTTTCGGCAAGGCTCATCGAGATCGCGTCCTCGGCGGTGGGCACGACCATCACCGGGACCTGGAAGTCCTTGGGCAGAACGCCCTTTTCGATGTTGCCGAGCGTGCGCGACAGACGGCGGCCGCCGGCATAGATATCGTAGTGGTCCTTGCGGCGCTTGATCGGCACGCCGATCAGATTCTGGAGGACGATGCCGGTCTCGCCGAGGTGGGCCTCGAACTGGGCGTCGGCATCGGCATTGGAGTGCTTGCGCACATTGTCTTCGGCGACCCGGCAGTTGACCGCGGGGACGTAGATGATCGGATAGGTCATGGGTGTTACTCCTTGCGCGGCGTGTTCGCCTGACCATCAGGCCACTTTCCGCACCATCCCCTCACCCCCTCCCCTCCAGCCCGGTGCGGTCGAGAGCCGCGTCAGCTTGGGGAAATTCGCGCAGACCGCGCGGCCACAGGTCGGCTGGATGGATGGGATTTGCGCCTATGCTGCGCTGCGCCAGAGGGGATCGGGTCCATGGCGATCTTGAAGGCGGCGGCCCGAACGGGTTGCCTGTTAGGGGCGATCGGATTTGCTGGAGGCTTTTTCGGGCCGATGATCTTCACCCCGGATGCCAACCAGGGGCCGATGCTGGGAATTTTCATTACCGGGCCAATCGGATTTCTGCTGGGGCTGCTGGCCGGAGCCTTCGGCGCGATCCGGAAGCGTTGACGCAGGCTACTCTTGTCCGGCGCCAATGCGGCGTTCCTGAATGTCCGCGCAAAGCTGATCGTTCCAGTCGTTGCAGCCATGGTCCGGCAACCAGACGTCGATCGAGCGTCCGGGCCGATCATGGGCTTCGCGTGCGGTCGCGGTGCCGATGCGCCCGGCCTGATCATCGTCGGGAAGGAGGATGAGCCTGGTCACGCTGTCAGGTATGGCTATGTGACCGAAGCGTTCGCTTCCGAGCGACGCCCAGACCGGAATTCCGAGCAGGATGTGCGCGGACCAGCCGGTTTCCCAGCCTTCGGCGAGGCCGAGCGTGTCGCCGGGCAGACCGAAGCGCACAGCGCCATCAAGGGGGCGCCCGAGCATTCGCTTTGGAGGATCGAGGTCGGCGGCGGGCAAGCCCGTGACGGGATCGAGAAACAGCCGCTCCAGGGCCACGACGCGGTTCTGACTACGGACGGCGGCAAGCAGCGCGGGACGGAACCGCAAGCAATGTCCAGAGCCAAGCGGCGTTCGGGGATGATAGCGCAGCGTGGCGGCACTGCCGACAAGCGCCCTGCTGCGGGCATAGCGCTCGGCCGGCGTCCCTCTCATCGGCCAGGCTCCGTTCCAGAGTTCCCGCGCCCGCACGGCGATACGCTCGTCGCGCGATCGCCAGGTGGGCGGACGATCATTGTCATTGTCGTTGGTGGGCACGTCCAGTCGCAGCAGCCGAAGTGCGCGCAGGACATCGATGGTGTCGCAGCCGGCGAAGCATTTGAACAGCAGGCTTCGACGCCCCGCCCGCACCGACAGGCTTGGATCGTGATCGGCATGAGCGGGACACCGGCACAGGCCGAACTTTCCGTTCCAGCGGCCTCCGAGCCGTCTGACGAGATCGGCGGCGGCAGTCTCGAGGTCGAGGTTGCAATTGTGCGGCATGACGAAATTCCTTCCGCCAGCTTCCCGCCCCCTCCCCTTCCCAAGGTCCGGGCAATCGGTGATCGATCAGCGAAGTGCCGATACGCCGGAGATGACCGCCGACGCGTTGCTGCATAGAAGCGTCGAACGCCTGCGCCGGGGTGATTCGGCATGGGCCCCACGACAAATCGAAAAGGAGTTTCCCTCGGTGAACAACAGTGATCTTGCCGACGTCCTCGCCGCAGCCAACGGCATAACCAAGACCGACGCGCGCAAATACGTGGACGGCATCTTTGCCGCGATCGTCGAGGCCGCGGCCAAGGGCGAGGAAATCGCGCTGAACGGCTTCGGCAAGTTCAAGGTGAAGCACAGCCCGGCGCGCGAAGGCCGCAATCCGTCCACCGGCGCGGCGATGACGATCGCGGCTTCCAGGAAACTGACGTTCACGCCGGCGAAGGCCGTGAAGGACAAGTTGAACGGGTAATCAACCGCAATGCCGGGGCGGCCCAGGCCAGCCTCGGCATTGCCCTGTCATCGCAGCGTCAACCGAAGCCTTGGAACGATGAAGACCGCGCGGATCAGCGGCCTATCGGACAGCGCCGGACGCCTTGCTTACCACCGTGTCTCGAGGGTGACCCCGAATACCCGCGGATCGCCGAGAACGGCACGCGGCAATCCGTCGAGACGATATTGGTAGTAGTGGTCGTTGAAGATGTTGGACGCGAAGACGGCCAGGGTCCAGTTCCGCGTTCCGTAGGCGAGCCGGGCGTTGACCAGCGTTCGCCCGGCCGCACGGGTCGCGGCCTGGGGAATGCGCACCTCTGTGAATATGGACGAGCGATGGCTGGCGTTCAGATTGACGATGACGCATTCGGCGGGCCGAAAATTCACGCCGCCCGCGAGCGTCCAGCGCGGCGCATGTGAAAATTCGAGCCCCGCATAGTTCGTGACGCTGCCGATCGCCGCGGCGAATGCGTCGAACTTCGTGCGCGTATACCCGAGCGACGCATACCAGTCGATGACGGGGCTCACCCGGTGGGCGGCCTCGATTTCGAAGCCGTAGAGGTGCGACGTGCCCGCATTGACGATATTGGTGTCGTAGATGTTCAGCCCGAAATTCGCGGAAACCTGCTGGTCCTTCCAGTCGATATAGAAGGCGTTGGCATTGAGGGTCAGCCGGCCATCGAGCCAGGCGGACCGCAGCGCCAGTTCATAGTTCCAGGTGAATTCCGGATCGTAGGCAAAGGTCGATGATCGCGCGACATTGCTGCTCGAGCCGCCCGAACGATAGCCGCGCTGAACGGTGAAGGCTGTCTTGATATTCGGCGTCCACGCCATCTCGATCCCCGCCTTGGGCAGGAACGTGGCGAAGGTCCGATCGTCGGCGGCGGCCGAGCCGCTCGCCTGGGCGACGATGCCGTCCACGCCCAGGTTAATTCCGGCGACTGCGAGGTAGAGAGGCGATCCAACAGGCCCGAACGCGCGCGGGTCGGGATATGTCCCGGCGAAACTCGCGGCCTGAACGATGCCCGTGTCGCTGATTTCCCGCTCATAGCGCAAGCCGGCCAGGATCGAGAGCCGATCGGTCAGCCTGAGGCGCGCGTCGCCGAAGACGGCATAGGTGTTCACCCGGTCCGTAGACTGCGCCGCGAAGCGAACCGGGATCTGTGGCAGCGCCCGGCCGTACTCCCCGGCTATGAAGCGGGCCGTTGGGGTATCGACGCCGCTGCTGCGCAACAGCGCGACGATTGTGTCGATCGGCGTCGGGACGGCATTGTCGCTGGCGGTGGCGACGCTGCTCGTGCGGCGATAGGCGAAAGCGCCGACGAGGCCGCTCAGACGTTCGCCCTCGTAGTTGAGCCGTAATTCCTGGGATAGCGTCTTGAAGCGGCTTTGCTGGCGATAGGTCCCGCCATCCGCCGAACCGGCGTCATTGTCGTAGCGGCTGGATTCCCGCACATCGTCATAGGCGGTGATCGCCGTCAGGGAGAGCCCGTCACCCAGATCGTAGCGCAGGTCGATCGTGGCGATATCGCTCCTGGCGTCGCTATCGTTGGGGTCGTTCGAGAAATTCCGCCGATGGTCGAAGAAGTCGGGTGTCGTCGTATCGACGTAGCTGAAGGAATAGCCGCTCAGACGGTGGTAGCGGGTGTAGCCGAGACGCGCTTCGAAGCCCGGCAAGGCGCTCGGGCTCCACAGCAGTTTCGCGCGCAAAAGGGTCGAATCGAGAGGGTTTTCGTGCGTGCGCCGCGTCGGATTCCAGGTGAAGCCATCCGCATCGCGCTTGTCCACCACCACCCGAAAGGCCAGTTCGCCGGGAACGAGCGGCCCGCCTGCGGCAGCGGCGAACTGGGTCTCGCCATGATCGGTGATCATCGCCCTGGCCCGCATGTCCCAGGTCATGGCCGGGTCCGCCGTTTCGACGACAACCGCGCCCGCCAGCGTGTTCAATCCGCGTATGGTCGACTGCGGCCCCCGCAGGACCTCGACTTGCGCCACGTCCCACATATCCGTCGGCGCCGCGTGAACGAGGGCGGCAGGCAAGGCTGCGCCATCGACAAAGACCGTGGCCAGGGCCGCGCCTTCCCCGCCCTTGATCCCGCGATCGGCAATCCCGCGAAGCGTGAAACCCCCGGTATAGAAGGTATCGCTCATGTTCGCGGTGCGCTGGAATATCTCCTGGACCGAGACGATATTTTCCTGATCGATGCGCTTGGGGGTGGTCACCGCGACGCTGGCAAGCGTGTCCTGCAAGGACCTCCTCGCCTTTTCGCCGGTGACGACAATCGCCGAATCGGCGTCTCGCTCCTGCGCCGCCGCAACTGTGCTCGAGCACAGTGCGGCAAGGCCCACCGCTCCCCACGGACATAGACGCGCCATCGATTCCCCCCGAAGCCAACGACACGGCCAATAGATAACGTAACCTATTGCAGACAATAGCCTGACCGAACAAGTTGCGCTCCGCTTGCGGGATCGGAGCGGGCGTGGTTGTCACCATCATGGTGATTCGCAGGCATCATCTCCGCGCCGTTGCGGCCCGTAGTTGATTCTTGTCAAAGCCAGGCCCTGCCAGGTGCAGGATGCGACTATGAGGGGATCGGAAAATATGGGGAATTGCGTCCTGTCCTGCCGCAGCACGGTCCGCGTGGGGGCTGTCGCGCGTGCGTTTGGGGTAGCGGCGATGTCCGGATTTGGACTACGGCGATAAAATGATCGCCCCTCTCTTTTCTCCAGACCGGATCTCGTTCCGGACCGTTTGCGATAGGCGCGGGCATCCCGGCCTATCCGCAGGCGCCGCGCGGGTTCGGAAGCGATCATGACCGAACAGGAGCAGGAAGAGCGCGATCTCGCGCGCTGGCGCCGGCTGACCGACAAGCAGCGCGTTTGCCTCGACCCGCTCATCGACGGTCTCACATCGAAAGAGATAGGCCGCCTGCTCGGCATTTCCAAATGGACGGTCGATCAGCGCATTGACACGGCGAAGCAGGTTCTTGATGTGCAGGATCGCCGGGCGGCTGCGAAGGAATATGCCCGGCTCAAACGGATATACGATCACGTCGCATACGATCCGGTGGAGGTTCCGCCGGCCCCCATGTTCGTGCCATCCGACTTTCCGGACGGCGACCCGAGCCCGGTCCTGACGCTGAGCGACAGTGCGTCGCCCAGCTTCGATGCCGGGATCGGGTCGAGGGAGTTCTTCCTGCCGTTCCGGGACGGATGGAGACACGATTACAGCATCCAGGCCCGCGTCGTGATCATGGTCGGCATCCTTTTCGCCCTGGTCATCGTCGTGTTCCTGGGCCTCGGCATCGCGGAAACGCTGACGAGGCTGGTCTCCAACTGAACCTGTCCACTTGTTGACCCAAGGTTCGCCGGCGCGCGGTGCGTTTCCGGCAAAGGAGAACTCATGCCTCAAACCAAGCTCATGGCTGCGCGTCTGCAGCAAGATGTCCCCGCCGCCGAAGCCAAGGTCGATGACGCCATCATCGCGCTCTCCTCGCTGATGACCAGCATGGTGACCGCGCGGCGCGAAAGCGGCGTGCCGGCGAAGACCGGCCAGGCCACGATCCTGCGTCTCGCCAAGGCGCAGATGTCGCTGGTCGACGTCAGCAGCGACGTGCTGCGCATTCATGGCGATCTGATCGAGATCGGCAAGGAAACCGGCAGCTACGACCTGCGCGACTGTCCGAACGGCTCGGCCGGTACCACCCCGCATCTCGCGGCGGTGGCCTGACTGTGGTTGACCGGGAGCGACCAGCATGAAAAGCGATAGCGATGCGCATTGCAATCTTCATCGCCCTTCTGCTGGTGGCTCTCGGTTACGCCGCCTGGAAGGGTGGCGGGCCGGAACGGGTGATGGTGGTCATAGCGCTGACGATGGTCGCGCTCGATTTCCTGCTGTCGGCGCTCGGACTGGCGGACTACGGGAATCTCGATCGGGAGTATCTGGCGCTCGATCTGATGGGTGCGGCTGCGACCGTAACCCTTGCGCTGGTGGCGCACCGTTTCTGGCCGATGGTCGCGGCGGTCCTGCACGTCCTGCCGCTTCTGGGCCACATCAGCCGCGCGCTGGACGTTACGATGAACCCGATTGCCTATCTCACGATGCAGGTCGCATCGTCCTGGCTGCTCCCGCCCCTTCTCCTCGTCGCAACCTGGCGGCACCAGCAGCGCTTGCGTCGCAACGGCAGCGATCCGTCCTGGCACGTTTCCTGGCGACGGTCGAACCGGTCGATGGCGAGCGCCTAGCGGGCGCGCTGCTCGAGGAATTCCAGAGCATCAACCGCATCCTGGCGCAATCGCACGAGGCGCTCGCGCGCGTTCTCGGCCAGGATGGAACGATCGCCAATATCCTGCTGGGCGCGCGCGATGTGTTTCTCGAGGGCCTGCAAGCCGACCTCGCGACGCAGCCGGTGGATCCCGCCTGCCCGAAGCTCAACCGCTATCTCATGGCTTCGATGGGCTCGCTTCCGGACGAAGTGCTGCGCATTCTCTTCCTCGACGCGTCCCACCGGCTGATCGCGGACGAGACGCTGCATCGCGGGTCCGTCAGGCAGATCGAACTGTACCCCCGCACGATCTTCCGCCGGGCGATGGAGCATGGCGCCACGGGACTCATTCTCGTCCACAATCACCCCAGTGGCGATCCCAAGCCGAGCCAGAGCGACATCGACGCCACGCGCAAACTCGTGGACCTTGGCCTCTCGCTCGATGTCGAAATCGTCGATCACATCGTCGTCACCGCGACCAGCGCGCGCCGCATCGGTGCGCTTGGCCCCACGTCCGGCGATCGCTGCGACGGTCCCGCGCATCGCCTGCGCGACAGCATCAACCGCGGCGATCCTTCCGGGAAGCGTTCGATCGCGCTGGAAAATGCCCGCCGCGCCTTCGCCCGGCGCAAGCATCGCCGCGGTCTGTTCGGCACGTCGAAACTGTTCAACGAACCGGCGTGGGACATCCTCATCGACATCTTCGTTCACGAATGCGAGGGCAAGAAGGTGCCGATCAGCGCGCTGTGTCATGCCTCCTATGCGCCGGCGAGCACCGCGCTGCGGCGGGTCAACGACCTGTGCGAAGCAGGGCACGTCGTGCGGATCGACGATCCCGATGACGGGAGACGGCATTTCGTCGCCCTGCGGCCTGCGACCGTGGACCTTCTCTACGACTATTTCGGCGTGACCGACGACTGGCCTGGTGACGACTGAATAGGCGGCTTGCCGTCCAACGCCCCGAACAGCTTTTCGATATCCGCCATCGGCTTGAACAGCCGGTTGGCCTGATACAGCAAAGAGAAGTTGACTGATGCGATCGAGCCTCGCGCGGGCGAGCGGCAGACGGCGCTAGAACCGGAGCGCGCGCCAAAGATCGCGCACCAGGCCGAGCAAGCCGCGCCGAAGGGCGGGCGCGGGATGGAACTGGGGTGAGTTGCGGTCAAACGCCCAATCGGCGGTGAATCGCCAAATCAGCTCCGGGTCCACGCCCCAAGGTTCATAGTCGATGGTTTCGGTGTAATAACCGCGTTGATCGGGTCGAAGCTGGCCGGGAGCGCGTTCCCCAATAGCGCCGTAGCGAGCGGCCAGTTTGCGCGCCCCGCCCCGGATTCAGGGGTGGGGTGCGATTGGCATCCGGCGGCTAGATCAGCTTTCTGGCTTGCAGTCCGCCCGCGAACAATTGCAACGGCATGACCAGCGTGAGCGGCTTGTCCTGTAGCGGCTCCGCGCCATAGCTCGCATACCACTCGGCGGCGCGTTCGTTCTTGGCGTCGATGATGAGCAGACGGCCACCAGCCTGCTCGGCTATTCGCAGGCAGCGCAGAGCGGCCGAAACGAGAAGCTGGCCGCCCAATCCTTGACCGGCCACAGCAATGTCGGTGGCGATCCGCGCCAGCCTGAAACCCGCAATTTCATGCTGGGCCAGGCCCTTGGTCATCCGGGTGGGCACGTCCTCATGGGCCACCGCAGACGGGGTGATCGTGTAGAAACCAAGCACCCGATTGGGGGCGCTGGCATCGATCGCACAAAAGGTCTTGGATGCGTTCTGTTCGTGGCTCTGGCGTGCGTAGCGCCGCAGAAAATCGTTCATCGCCATGTCGCCGCAGTCGAAAGTGTGGCAATCGTGGGCTTTTGCTATGGCCTCCTCGCGCCAATCCGGCAGCGTCATAGGTTGGCGGGCAGTGCTGCCATAGCCGCTTTCAGACGCGCATTGGGCTTGGGCGGATTTTCCAGCAGATCAAGCACGCGCGCATAGTCGCGCGCCGAAACTCGGACCGCTTCGGCCGCCTCGATCACCGCTTCCGCCTCGCGCAGCGCGGTTTGCATCACAAAGTTTGTCAGGTCCGTGTTGCGCAGGGCGGCCGCGCGCACGAGCTTGGCCTTGGCCTCGGCCGAAACCCTGAGGTTCATGCGTTTGTTGTCGTCGATAGCCGCGCGGGGCATGGTCAATTCGTCCTTTGTGTACTTATTGAAGATGTACGATAGTCGCGCAGAAAATTCAAGCTCGCGGAGCGCCGCAGACGCGATGCTCGCCCAGATGGTCGAAGCGGACCAGCTCGCGGCGGCCGTCAGGATATTCCTTCACGACCAGGCCGGGGGGCGTGTCGCGCTCGCCATAATAGATCGGCCGCCCTGCCGCGAGATGCGACCGTGCGGCTTCGCCATCATCATGGCGCGCGGCCGCCTCGATGATCGGCCAGAGGTCCGCGCCGGTGGAAGCGGATCGTTTCAGTCGGGTTGCCATGAGCCTGTTATCGCATGCCGATGGCCGATCTTCAGCCCCGTGCGCGCCAGGATCGACTGCCAAGGGCGCTGTTCAAGTGACGTGGCGCTATCCTCATTTCCGTTTCAGCACCCTATGGCGTATCGGAGTCGGCAACATTGCCCGTCACGCAGCTCGGCCATAGGTCGTTTTCCCGGTGCAGGTTCAAGAATGGCGCGATACATCTTCCCGGACAAAGTGGCGTCGCCCTTGGCCAAACAATTCGGGGATCGGCTGCGCGAGCGGCGGCTGGCTCTCGCCATGTCCCAATGCGAGCTGGGCGAACGAAGCGGAGTCGCCGTATCCCTGATTATTCATATCGAGCGTGGGGAGGCCAATCCGACGTTGTCCATGATGGGCAACCTGTCGGCGGCAGTGGATTGCTACATCATGGAATTGTTTTCGGCTGAAACGTAGCCCTTGCGATGTCACCAGCCTATCGGACCCGGCCGCTCGCAGCGACCGTAGGCGGACTGCGAATATAAGCCCAGATCCCTTCCTCGGCCAGATCGGGGTTGGCATAGCGAAACACCAATGCGCAGCCCGTGAGGACCAGCAGGCCTGCGGCAGCCCAGTCTCCGAGCGTAAACGGCTCTTTCACATCACCCTGCATTCGCTCGCGGATAGCAGGCAGGGGCGACGGAAGCCTTTTCGAAGAGAGTGAACGAACCCGCATCTGGATCGGAGAACAGCGCCGGGTTGCATTTTGTCCAAATTTGGACTATATCCCGATCCAGTCAGGAGAAGAGCATGGCGATCGACGCGATCGGGAGCAGTGGCCCCACAGCGGACATTCCGCCCCGCCTGGATTTGTCGCGCTTCGCGCCGGCCAACCGCCGGCGATTGAGCGCGCCGGCCATGCGGACCTTCGTCGCGGTCGCCGACCTGTGGGGCCTGAACGAGGAACAGCGCCGCCTGATCCTCGGCTACCCTTCGCGATCGACCTATCACAACTGGTGCAAACAGGCGCGCGAACATGGGGCGATCACGCTCGATGTCGATGTGCTGACCCGGATCTCGGCGCTGTTCGGCATCCACCAGGCGCTGGGCGTGCTGTTCGCCGACGAACACGAAGGCGTCGAATGGCTGCGGCATCCGCACGGCGCACCGATATTCGGCGGCCATCCGCCGATCGATCTGGTGACGAGCGGCACGCAGGATGGTTTGATGACCGTGCGGCGCTTCCTCGATAGCGCGCGTGGCGGCATCTACATGGCGCCGAACGCCGCCGATGACGGGTTTTCTCCCTATAGCGACAGCGAGATCGTTTTCGGGTGACCGACAGCTATGTTCCCGCGCCTCGCCCGGCCTTCCGGCTGGTGCCGTCGCGTTTCCCTCCGGTCGGTCTTTTCGACACGGTGGCGACGGCGGCCGACGCGGCTGCCGTGATGGAACTTGCAGGCTGGACCAACGACCGTCTGGTGGCCGAACGCATCGACCGTTTGCCGCAGGACCAATGGGTTTACGGCCGGGCCAATGCGAGTATCGTCATGGCGTCGTTTCTCCACGTCGCGCCCGGCGGCATGCGGTTCAACGGCGCCGATCTCGGGGCATGGTACGCCTCCGCCTCGATCGTCACCGCTGCGGCCGAGGTTGGCCATCATCTGCGGCGTGAAGCCGCGGCGCGATCGGTCGGGACCATGCGGCGAACCTATCGCACCTACAGCGCCACCTTGACCGGCGACTTTCTCGATATCTGCGGCAAACAGACCGCCTATCCCGATGCCTATACCCCGGGGAGCTATGACGGGGCGCAGGCGCTCGGCGAGCGGGTTCGCGCGTCCGCCGCAGCCGGCATCGCCTATGATAGTCTGCGCCATCGTGGCGGCAGGAACGTGGTCGGCTATCGGCCTGCTGGAATCACCGATGTCGTCCAGACAGACCATTTCGAGATCGGCGTCGAAGCAGCGTCCCGGCGGATCGACGTTCGCAGGCTGAGCGCTTGATCGCCACCAGCCGTCATCAACTCTGGGAAGGCAAACCTGACGTTGGGTATCATGGTCAATCGGCCCCACGTCGCCGGCGTCCATGTCTCGGGCGTGCTGGTTCCCGGCCTGCGCGCCATCTCGGAGGAACCGGAGTATCTCCATGTCCGCACCGCGCATAGCGAGCCAGGCTTTCTATCGTCGCGTGACTCGTAGTGGATCGATCGATGCGGGCCGGCTGATGACTTCGCTCGGGCGATAGGGCTTCGCGATAAAGGCGGCGTCGGTGGGCATCACCGCCGCATCGGGCCGAACTCGCCCGGACGTTATCAGCACTCATATGTGCGGCCAGCGGGTCTTGATCTCGGCGGCCAGCGAGAGGCCGTTTGTCTCGCCCGGCATCTCGATGTCCGTGAAAACCGCCGTGATATCGTTGCCTCGCTCCAGGATCGCAATCGCCTCCAGAGCATTGCCGGCCTCGAACACGCGGTAGCCGGAATCGATGAATCTGTCGGCGGCCATCTTGCGAAGCTGGGGTTCGCCCTCGACGATCAACACCACCCTGCCCCGCCGCGCGGCCGTCCGTGTCAGTATCCCCATATCGCTTCGACTCCCTGACCCTGCGCGTTTCGGTTCTGCCGCGGGTCGATCAGGCGGTGCGCGAAGCCGCGCAGGATGCGGGCCCCAGATCCCGGGACCAGACCTTCGTCGCGGACAGTTTCGTCGGTGACGACTGCATGGGCACCGGGAAGACGGGCGAACTCCCCTGACCGGAATCTTCCCTCGGCAATCGAGTGGTTTGCGCGCGTCCTGCTCTCATTCAGAATGGACTCCTCTTGCGCGCGACCGGACCCAAAAAGGTGTAGCTGGCGGCACGTCTCTCGTTGGAGACGTGCCGGCCACTAGAACCGGGTGTTGCAAACCTGAAGCAAGTCAGGCGCGGACGCCTTTAGCCGGGTGGCCTGGACATACGCGTCCGCCACCCGGTCGATAAGCTCGACCAGCCCTTGCTTCAGGAGGTTTGCACGCCTCCACCCACGTCTCCGCAGGCGGTGGCATGGTAGGCCGAAGTCGTTAAGAAAAGCAACCTAGCGCAGCCACGCCGGCTGCGCCGCGGGGGATGCACGCACGATATTTTGGCGCTCCGAAAGGAACCGTCACCCGGATCTGGTGAAAAGCCGACGAAAGAGCTCTTCGCTTCGCCTCCGACCGTCCAGCGTCAACACCACTGATTTCGATCGGTTCACCGGATCAAGGATCAGGCCCTGGTCAGCGAGGCGATCGAGTGCGTCCAGGTCGAACGACTTCCAGGCGCGCTCCGTGCCTGAAGGCCGATGCGGGTCATGCAGCGTCAGAAACATGAGGGCGAGTACCGCGTCATCGATGCGGTTCGTGGCGATCTGCCCGTCTGCCATGCCGCCTCTCCCGATGGTCGGCGGCATATTACCACACGAGACGCTGGCGATCATTGCCCCGCGATCAGACCTTCAGGCCAGGCGGACCAAAACGGGTCCGGCGGCAAACGCCCCCTCTCCGCGCGCTCACGGCGCTTGCTTGTCGCCGAGTGCCTGCCCTACGTCACGGAGCATCGCGGCCCAATATCCCAGGATCAGGCCTTCGGCGGCGGAACTTTCCGCGGTCGTGGCGGCATAGACCCCGAGGATGCCCGAGATTTCTTCTACCGACGCAATCTTCTCCCGGCCCAGCACGGTGCAGAGGACGGCCAGCATGCCGCCGATCGCGCGCACCATCGTCGGATCGGCCGCGACCGCGGCTTGCCGTAGAAGCTCGCTGCCGGGCGCGGCGGGCTCCACGCCGCCAAGCGCATCGAGCGCCTGTTGCAGGTACGCGGCCGGGCTCGCTTCACCGGCCTCGTCGAGTATCGACAACGCCACGCGCATGAGGCCCGCCGCGCGCGCCAGCGGCGAGGGAGCGTCCGTCATGCCGACCCCTTGCCGGTTGTGGGGCCGGTTGCAGGCGCCCCCGCCCTGGGGGCGATCCGGATCTGATTGCGGCCGCCTTCCTTCGCGGCATAGAGCGCTTCATCGGCCGCCTTCAGCGCTGCGCGCGGGTCGGGAAAATCGAACACGTCGGCGATGCCGGCCGAAAAAGTAATCTGGCCCAAAGGCTCGTCGGTCTTGCGGTTCACCAGGCGACGGTCGGCCATCTGCTCGCGCAGCTCGTCGAGCTTCCTGTGGGCTTGCGCCAGGCTGACGGCGCGGAACAGCATCACGAACTCTTCCCCGCCATGCCGGGCGATATGGCAATTGTCGTTCGAGATGGTGGCGAGCATTTCCGCGATCAGGCGGATGACACGGTCGCCGGCATCGTGGCCGTGGGTGTCGTTGATACGCTTGAAATGATCGATATCGCAGAAGGCGACGGTGAGGGGATCGAACGACGCCCGCGCCTCGCGGAACTCGCGCTCGAGCACCGCCTCGAACGCGCGGCGATTGGGCAGCCCGGTCAGATGATCGACCTCGGCGTCGCGCTTCGCCTTTTCGAGGCTGCGGCGCAGCGACCTGGCCTCGTCCTCGCTGCGCCGCATGTCGGCCTCGAGCGTGCGGGTGCGTTCGAGCATGGCTTTTGCGAGATCGGCGAGGCTCGAGATGATGTGGCCGGTCTCCTGGACCTGAACCAATTCGGCGACGTGCTGTTCCAGATCGTCGCCGTAGATCGACGTCGCGCTCCGCGCGGCCGAGGTGTTTCTCGAGAAGGTCTCGAGCGTCGATTCCAGCTTCGCCATGAGCTGCTGGATGCCGTCGTGCTTGTCGGTGGCTTCGTCTGCCGCCGTGGTTTCATCGAGCCATGCCTGGGTGATGTCGAGGCCGGCGGTGACGCGCTGCGCGATCTTGCGCGCGAGGGCCGGATTCGAACCGGAAAAGGCGCCGTGGGCGATAACCAGGTTACCCGGTGTCACATCCAGTTCGTAGGAGAGCAGGAAAGCGGCGATCTCATCAAGGAGATGCTGGCGGGCCTGCTGGAATACACCGCCGCGACCCTTGCCGATCGCGGAAGCCGCCTTGCCAGTGCCGCGGTCGGACCCGCGCGAGCCGCGAAAGCCGAGCCAGCCCAGGATCGAGCCCGAAGAATTGTCGGAACCGCTCACTTTCCCCCCTTGAAACGCTGCGCGGGTCGCTGCGCCCCCTGCGCACCATCCGCGATTGAACACCGCTCGTTCCCGTCGCCGGCATCGCCTGCGGCAGGTCACAAATCGGAGACGGCCGGTCGCTGAACCGGCGGTACAGACCTGGAGCATGGAAGGTGCGAGCGCGCGCAGCCGGACAAGCGGCACGCGATGTCCACCACCCGGCCGATACGCTCGGCGAGCCCTTGCTTCAGGAGGTTTGCACGCCTCCGCCTGCTGTTTTTGCAGGCGCAACGATTGTAGGGTGGAACGCCTGCGAAATGCAATAAATCATCGCAGGTCAGTCTCTTGAACAGCTCTCATAACGGCGAATTCGTTTCTACCGAGGCATTTGCACCACGAACGAAAAGCCAAGTAAAAATCCTTACCATCGTCAAATTCCTGCGCCGTGCAGCCACAACCAAGGCAGGCTGCTTGAACTGTTGACCACGGCGACGGCCTTTTTTTGCGCGCGATGCCGCAAGCCCCTCCCCCCGTCCGACAACACCATGGCCGTGGCACAGACGCAGGGGGAAGCGCGCTACCAGGGCCCAGCCGAGGCTTTGGCGCGAAACCGGGAGACGGAAGCGCATTTTGCCAATGATCTGCACGGTGGGAAACGCTGATAGTCTTCCCCAAACCAGTCGCACGGAGATCGTTTTTCGCAGATTCTCGCACCTGTGATGGATATTCGCAGCCGGTGAACGGGATTCGCGGGTCGCCTCGACCTCGCTGAGAGTTTTCCGCGACGGATCGAAGCGATGACAGGCGGCAGGGATGACAGGCGGCAGGAATGATTACGCCGCCCTCAACCCAAATAAGAACCAGTCTGAATGCAATACGCGCAGCGCGCGATTTGCCGTGTATGATGGATTGCAAACTATACGAGAGGAGTCGGGCTAATGGCGAACGGGTATTCTCTCCATATCGGGCTCAATAGCGTTGATCCCAACCACTACGACGGCTGGAGCGGGCCTCTTGTTGCTTGCGAAGCCGATGCGGCTGCCATGCGCAAGATCTGCCAGGGACGCGGTTTCCAGCCCAAGGTTTTGCTGACGGCGCTAGCGACCCGCCCGGCCGTCCTTGATCATCTGTCAGATCTGGCGACAAGCATGATCGCCGGCGACACCCTCATCGTGAGCTATTCCGGGCATGGCGGACAGCTTCCCGACCGCAATGGCGACGAAGACGACGGCCTCGACGAGACCTGGTGTCTTTTCGACGGCCAACTGCTCGATGACGAGCTGTATCGAGCCTGGGCGAATTTCAAGCCGGGCGTGCGGATCGCGGTCTTCTCAGACAGCTGTCACAGCGGGACCGTCATCAAGGAACTCGCGTTGGCCCATCACGTCATCTCGCGTCCGCTGGGGGCTCTCGATCCATCGGCCGGCTACCGCATCATGCCGCCGGAAATCCAGTACCGGACCTATGAGGCAAACCGCGAATTCTACGACGACCTGCTGCAGAAGCCCGCGCCGCCTCCAGAGCCCGCCTGCACGGTCCTGCTTGTCTCGGGCTGCCAGGACAACCAGCTTTCGCAGGATGGCGCGTTCAACGGGAAATTCACGGGCGCACTGATCAGCACCTGGGCGAACGGGAAGTTCAAGGGCACCTATGCGGAGTTCACCAAGGCGATCCGCAAGCGCCTGCCTTCTTCGCAATCGCCGAATTACCTGCCCGTCGGCGTGGCCAATCCGCAGTTCACGGACGGTGAGGTCTTCTCGGTTTGACATTCCGAGCGCCTCACCTTTTGCCTGGATTGGCGATGGCCATGCTCCTCGCCGCCAACGGCGCGGCGAACGCGGCGCCCGATCAGAACACCGACAGCCGCATAACTCGCGCCGAAACCAACCGCGACCGGCGGGAAGCAGCCCGCGAGCGCGCGACAATCATCCGACCGTGCCAACGCGCACGCAACAATGGGGGGAAACATGAAGACACTTTGGAAAGCAGGCCTGACGACGGGCCTGCTCACGATTGCCGCAGGCGCGCAGGCCCAGACAAGTCCGGACGTCGGGGTCAATCGGGCGGAGGCGCGGCTGGAGCGGGTCGAACGCCCTGAGCGCCCGGCGATGCGCGCCGCACCGGGCGAACCCGAGCGGTTTCCGTGGGAAGTCAGCGTCTCCGTGCCGTTCACCTACAACAGCAATGTCGCCAATGCGGAGACGAACAGGGATCAGGCGTTTCACGCCGATCCGACGATCACGATCGCCAAGAAATGGGCCATCGGCGGCGGCGCGCAGTTCTTCATCGAGGGCGATGTCGACAGCGACGCCTATACCGCGCACAACGAAAACGACAGTTCGACGCTGATGGGTCAGGCGGGTTTCCGCTTCGGCGATGCGACTACCGGCATCGCGCCCTATGTCCACTATACGGTGATGTCGCTCTACACGGGCCAGTTCGACAGCCACGACGTTACGATCCATCACTTCACCCTCGGCGCCAAGCGATCCTGGGCTGCGGGCGATCACGCCCGCGTGGCGCTGGACGCCAATGTGCTGCGACGCGAGGCAAGCGTGAACACGGTCGAACTCAATCGCGGGACAGCCACTCTCACCTACTCGGCCGACATCAACGAGACGACGAGCTGGTCGCTGAGCGCCCGCGGGCAATATTCGCACTATACCGGCGGCACATCGAAGGGGCGCGACGACGTTCTGCTGCGGGTTCTCGGCGGGGTCAGCTTCGCCCTCAGCGAAAACCTCGCCCTCGACCTGCAAGCCAATTTCCAGCGCAACTGGTCCGACCGCGCGGGCAAGGACTATTCGGTTTGGGATGTTGGGCCGACCGTGACATTGTCGACGCACTTCTAATCCAAGGTTCCAGTCAGGAGAGATCGTCATGCCGACATCGGAAGTCGTGGTGGTATTCGCCGATGACACCACTGCACACGCAGCCCGGACCACCAAAAGCCTGCTGTCCGATGCACCCGGTGATGACGGCCTCTCCAGTCTGCTCGGGGAATTCGGGGTGGTTCTCGCGCCTATGTTCGACAGCCCCGGTGACAGGGGAGCACCGCATGCCCTCGATGGCGGCGCTGCGGCTCAGGCAGCGCCCGACCCCGAAGAAACCGAAATGGCGCGCTACTTCCACGCCGAGGTGCCCGACGACAAGGTCGATGCCTTCGTCGCGCGAATGCGGGAGCAGGCTGCCGTCGAGAAAGTCTATGTAAAACCCCCCACCTTCAACCCCATCGCCCCTTTTGACGAAGCGGTGGCGGCCCCCGCGATTCAAGCGGTCGCGCCTCCCGGCGGCACAATCCCCCGCTTCGACCAGTTCCAGACCTACCTCGCCGCAGCACCGGGCGGGATTGGTGCCATCGACGCCTGGAACCTCCCGGGCGGAAGAGGCGCGAACGTCAGCATTATCGACATTGAGGGCGCCTGGCAGTTCACTCATGTCGATCTTGAGGACAATGGCGGTCTCGCTGGCGGCACAGCGATCGACGAGGTGGATTGGCGTAATCACGGAACCGCCGTGCTAGGGGAAGTGATCGCAAGGCATAACGGCCAGGGTGCCATGGGCATCGCACCCGATGCGCGGATGGCGGCCGTCTCGCACAATGGCATCGGCTCGGCAGCGGCGATCGACATGGCGTCCGCGCAACTCGAACCTGGCGACATCCTGCTTCTCGAAATGCATCGGCCAGGCCCGCGCTTCGATTTCACCCAGCGCGACGATCAGCGCGGCTATATCGCAGTGGAATGGTGGCGCGATGATTTCCTGGCGATCCGCCGCGCGATCAAACGCGGCATCATCGTCGTCGAAGCCGCCGGCAACGGTGCGGAAGATCTCGACGATCCGCTATACGACACGCCGGCCGCGGATTTTACAGCCGATTGGCGAAATCCGTTTCGCGGCGAGGTGGATTCAGGCGCGATCATCGTTGGTGCTGGTGCACCGGTATCCGGTCACTATGGACTTGCCCGATCACGGCTCGGATTCTCCAACCATGGTAAACGGGTCGATTGTCAGGGCTGGGGCCGCGAGGTCACGACGACCGGCTATGGTGACCTCTATGCAGGCCAGGGCGAGGACGAGTGGTTTACCGTCAGCTTCAGCGGCACCTCGAGCGCCTCGCCGATCGTCACCGGTGCAGTGGCGGTCCTCCAGGGCATCGCCAAGGCGCGTGGCCGAACGCTCACGCCGAATAATGTCCGCGCTGGCCTGCGATCGACAGGAACGCCGCAGCAGGCGGCCCCCTCGGCGCCGCTCGCCCAGCGCATCGGCAACCAACCCGATATCGCCGCCATGATCGCCGCGCTGTAGGCCTGATTTCGTGGACGAGCGCGGACCAAAGGCGGCAAGGGATGCCGCTCGCGCTCCTCAATTATAGTAATCGGGCGGATAAAGCGTCACATACTGGAAATCGGCGTTGCGAAAGCGCAGCGCCTCTATCTCGTCAGGTTTGCCCTTCTGGTTGACCGTGATGCTCATGGCAATATCGATCGAAAGCTCTACCTCGGTATCGCCGCTCACGTCATCGAAGGGGATGAGAACCTTGTCCTCGGAATCGTACATCGCCTCGTCCCAATTGGGATGGGTATAGGAGATGGTGGCGCGCACCTCGGCCGAAGTGACCGCGAGGATCGAGCCCCCCTTCTCAATCGCCTTGAAGGCGGTGACCTTACCCAGCTCGATTCCGTTGACGACGATCTCGTCGATTTCCGCGTCCACCACATCATCGCTTTGCAGGCCCCAACTGGTCATCTCCTGATTGACGAGATCGGTCACGCAAACCTCCTGCGTTTCGAGGAAGGCATCGACCTCCGGCGCCGCCATCTCGAGACCGAGCGCAGCGAATAGGTCGGGCAGCGATTTGACCAGCGTGATGTGCTTGGTGTCCTCCACCGGCCCCGTAAAATCGCCGTCGGCCGAGACGATGATGACGGGCTGCTTCTTCGACGCGACCGTTTTCAAGCACTCGAACGTGAATGCATCGGGGAACTGATCCTTCTTCCCCTCCCCGGAAAAGAACCCCTTCCCCTGCGCATATGCATCGAACACATCCGATGCCTTCACGTCGTCGATCGCCAGCTCTTGCGCGCCGAGTGAGACGAACATTGCGGCGGTCGCGGCATCGTAGCGCTCTTTCAGACGGCCCCGTAGTTCGGGGCGCTTGAGCGCGGGCAAGCCGACGCCGGTCACCTCTTCGACAACCTTGCGGAAATGGGGCTGGCAGATCTCGCGGATGAGATCGAAGTCGTTCTGTGCGTGCTTTTTGGCGACCTCGGTGATGGTTAGGTCGGTCGTCAGCACGCGGACGAGGCCTGCTTCCACCAGATCCTTGACTCGGTCGATCTCCGGGCCGCCGGGCGGCTTGCCCGCGGCGATGACCACGTTTGCATCGAGAAAGACCAGGGGGACAAGCTTGCTCATGCGCTATGAAAAGCCTGTGCACGCATCGTTGTCTAGTCGCGGGGTGAGCCGGACCGTCTCACTGGGCGGCCCGGCTCGATGGGCAGAGCGTCAGTTGACGGTCGCGCTTTCCGGGACTGCCGCCTCGGTCGTCGGGGCGATCTTCTCGGCACCCATCTTCGCCAGGGTTTCGGCATCGACGAGGCGCGTGATGATCGGATGGAGGCGCAGGCTGCCCTCCTTCACGACCTGCTTGAAATTGGCGATCACGTTGGCCGTTGTCCTCTGATCGGGCGCCACGACGTCGAGGAGCCAGTTGATGTCGCCGGAATTCCAATCCTCGGCCTTGAGCCGGACCGGGAAGGTGCCAGCCTGGATCTGCTCGCGGATGCGCACGTCCGCGTCCGCGTTGACGCTCGCCCAGATCGCCAGGCCCGCCATGTCGGCCAGCGGTCCCGCCTTGTCACCACCCGGATAGGCGATCGCCACCCGGTCGCGCATCAGCGGCTCAAGCACGAGATGCTGGAGGTCCGCCAGCGTCTGGTTGCGGTAGCGTGGCAACATCATCATCGCCATGACAACCTTGCCGAAGCTTTCCCGGATATGGGTCCGCACGGCCGTAATCTTCGCCGCAATCTCGGGATCAATCCCTTGACCTTGAACAGATTCCGCCCCGGAAGAGCTGGCTTCCAAACCCTTTGCCGCACCGTTAGATTTCTTGACCACTATATGTCCCCTTGATCGCGTTCTCTGCCGTGCCAACTATGTGCAAAATTTGCAGGGAATTTGGATACTCAACTTGCGATCTCCAGATCACCCTGCCCGCTCTTGCCATGCCATTGCGGCATCTCATGTATTTACCAGATACATTCAATTTGAATGTAGTTTAATCTATGTATCGACTGCGACTATCACGAGGTATCGCCTCGAAAACTCACGTCCATCCGACTCAAACCTAGAGCCACCCTCACCCCTATTAATTCAAGTACCGCTTTCCACCATCCGGATCGACAAATTTCTATTGCATACTTACAGTGCTGTGGCATCTAGGCAAGTGTGAAGAGGGGTTCCTGGGGCCATGATATTCCATTCTGCATGCGATCGTATAACCCCGAGGCTCGGGCGCCTGGGAGTGTCGAGCGTGGGAAGACGAGGACAGCAGACCGCAGATCAGCTGTCGCCTGGCGTCAGCCGAATTGACGGTGCCAGCATCCTCATCGCCAAGACGGGTTGCTCGCTTAGCGAAGGCTTTGTTGCGAATGGACGCACATCGAAGAGGGCGGCGGCGTGAACGCCGGGTTTTCCGGAGCGCGATTGCGAAGAATCGTGAACATGGCGCTAGTTTCAAGCACCATGATGCTAAGCGCATGTGGAGACGTATACCCCTCGGAGGGTGATGGCTTCTGCAAGCCAGAAAACAGGCGTATTCCCGAAAATGAGATGAAGGCGCGATTGTTGCTGAGCATTCACAAGCAACACCAGTCAGGCACCCTCAGCACCGGCTACCCGTATGGCCACGGCCAAGTTGTGCATGGGTTACCAGATTATCTCGAAGCCTACCTCATTCAGCAACTGCCCGCATCTGCCCCAGATACGTCAATCCGCGCTACTCTACAGACATTTGTCGAAGCTAACCCGTTGTGCTGTCAAATCACCACCGTGGATGCGGCGCTCGTTAACGACAAGGGCGGAGAGAACAGAAGCGACAACCCGTATTATAATGTTAATTTTCCCGGAAGACCCTTGGGGGAATTAAGCAAACACCCAGATGGTGAAACATATTTCGCAAATTTTTATGTCTTAAATAAGTTACAAAATGGAAAGTTGGAATTTTCTAATCTCTCAGAGGATGGTAATCTACTTTCCAATGGAACAATTGGGCCAAATGTTCGTAATAGTGTGCATGTACGATCCGCCGCTTACAGTTGCGGATTTTCTGATGTTAACTATTAATACACACAAGGTTTAGGGGTTTTCGATGTCGGAAGATGTCTCGGGCAATGATGTCAATGACCGGATTATTCGACTGTTCCTTTATGGGAAAGAGCTTGGTCTGACAGGTCCGGCAAATGAAGCGCTTATTCGCCCTGACGACGCAGTCACCACGATTGACGTTACAGCGCTCGATTACAAAAATGGCCCTGGTCGATTTGCAAATCCCGAGCTGTTTGAGGTGGTTCGTAGATTTTTCAACGATTCATCTGCAAATCAGGAAAATTACCAAGCGGATAACAGCCGATTTTTGAGTGCCTTAATCGGAAAGCCGCTGCTGAATGGGGAGTACCACTTCACCTTGAAGGAATTGGCGGGAGATTCTATAACAAAAACGCCCGGAATTTTCGGAATAGGCAGTGATAAGCTTTCGTTTAATCAAGCGTATTTTAAGAGCGATGGCGAGTCGGACGATCACTATTTTCAGAGAGTGTTTATTTGGGGAACATCAGCTTTTCACATCAACGAAGATGCGGAATTTATATACAATCCAGTCACTGGCACAAAGAGGATTGAAAACTTCTCAATTGATCCCAATGTTAAATCCGTAGATGGTCAGAATATTGGGGAAGATTTTGATTTCAATGGTGGGGGATTTACTAATCTTTTTCGCCCTATAGCGCAACCTTTGACCGATCCATTTGGCATAGGACGCAAAGTTAACATTATCTTCACCGAGCCAGACGGCGTTGGCGGGCCTTATGTATACAATGATTGGGAATACGAAGCACAGCTAACCGACGAATCGCGAATAGCTGCGCGTAAATCTATATCCGGAAAAGATAACGCCTACCTGACAGCCTCGAGTGGCGTCGTTAACGGCGATATGCTTTCAGTTGGTAGCTTGCCATCTGGGGCCGGCGATAAGCCAGTTGCGACAGCGCTGCTGGGAGAAAGCTATGTGGATTACTTCCGTCGGCTTTACGGCGAAGACGTTATTGCTAGCAGGGAAGATGGATACGATCTCTATTTAGGCACTAACCAGGATGACGGACCGATCGCCAGTCTTGGTCGCTATCTGGCCGATTTGAAGAGAACTCTTGCCGGCGGCACACACGATGAGTCGGCAGTGTTGTGGCGCCTTGGCGTCCCTTTCAATAACGCGCTGGCGGAGCCAAACACACAGTCCGAGGCAATTATTGCGGCATTTGGTGCTGAAATCATTCGCGCCTGGAGTGATAAAAATTACCTCAAGTTGACTACATTGATCGCCGGCGCTGTCACGACCGGTGGAATTGGATCTGTATTAAAGTCAGTTCTCGGAACTCCTCACCTCGATTTTGTCAATGAAACCCATCAAGCGGCAGAGAAGGGAGCGATCATATTTGCCGGAGCAGGCGATGACTGGGCTTTCGGTGATCTGCTTAAGGACAACAGGATATTTGGCGGGTCTGGTGGAGACCTGTTGGTTGGCGGCTTCGCTGGAGATCGCATTGAAGGCGGCGACGGTGACGACTGGATTATCGACCCATTGGGTGCGCAGGGCGTATCGGTCGGCGGGCTTGGGCGCGATTGGATCGCCAATTGGTCTACCGGCGGAATCATCTGGGGCGACATAGAGAACAGCTACCTCGATATCCAGGTCAACGGCGGTCACTACGATCAGCGATATACGCTGGAGAGCACCACCGACGCCGATGGCAACGTCCACCAAACGAAACACTATATCGCCGACGACGCCACCAATGCGGACATTATCTGGTGGGCGGGCAACACCACGCTGGAAGACCCGCAGTATCACGACCGACTGAAGCTGTTCGGCATTCCGCTGATAGGCGGGACCGATACCGGCGGCATCGTCGGCACCTTGTTGACCATGGCGACGGGCGGCGTGGGCGCGGCCGCGGGTCTGGTGCAAAAGGACAAATCTTCCGCCAATACGATCTTCAGCGACGATATACTTCCGTTCATTTCCTACAAGTTCGTGAAGAATGCCGACGGCGGTTATGACCTGCAGGTCGGCAATGTCCTCTCCGCCTTCGTCGACGCTTTCGACGCGATGACCGCAAACAACGACACGGCGCTTGGGAACCTGCTCAAGACGTTCCTGGGCACGATGACGATCAAGGATTTCGTCTCTCCCAAGGACGCGGCGGCGAATGCCCTTCCGGTGGTCTACCGCGGGACGGACCTGCAGGAACTCAAATCCAAGGGGCTCACCGGCAAGCTGGGCATGGTCTTCAAGAAGGCCAACCCGATCGCGGCGATCACAGCGCTCTATTCGGCCATCGACCCGTTTTACGCCACTGCGATCGCCGGCACGAACACACCCCTGGTCGACGAGGCGCTGACCGCCCTCTATTATGCGACCCGCTACGCGGAAGAACTGGGCCTGAAGAAGCCGGGCGATCCGCTGGTGATCGATCTCGACGGCGACGGGCTCGAAACGCTGTCGGGCGATGCGACGTCGATCTACTTCGATGTCGACAACGACCTGTTCGCCGAGCGGGTAGGCTGGCTGAAAGGCGACGACGGGTTCCTCGTCCTCGACCGGAACGGCAACGGCCGAATCGACAACGTCTCCGAGATGTTTGGCGGCGTGGGCGAGTCGGGTTTCGCGAACCTTGCCGCTTACGATTCCAACCAGGACGGCAAGATCACCGCGCTCGACGCGATCTGGGCGGACCTCAGGGTCTGGCGTGATCGCAACGAGAACGGGGTGACCGATGCGGGCGAGATGCTCTCGCTCGACGCGCTGGGCGTGATCAGCCTCGACGCTACGGGCACGAGCCTCGACGCGGCGACCGCACAGGGCGCGCACCTGACCGCTGTAGGCAGCGTGACCTTTGCCGGGGGCGTCGTTCGCCAGATGTTCGACGCCGTGCTGTCGACGAACGATGTCGACACCAAATACGCCGGTGAGGCCGGGCAGCCCACATGGCAGACCTCGACGCTCGACGCCAAGGGCTTCGGTACGATCACCGATCTGTCGGTGGCAATGGCGAACGATCCCGCACTCGGCGAACTGGCCACGACAACGGCCGCCGCCATGACGACGGCGGACCTGTCGGTGCTGGTCGGCCAGGCGGGCGCCGTGCTCGGCGCCTGGGGCGAAACCCTGGAACAGTCGCGCGAGCTTTACGCGGTCCGCCTCTCGGCGGACGGCGCGACCCTGCTCGAGCGCAAGGCCTGGGACGGCCAGACGCTCGGCGAAGGCTGGACGCTCGAACAGGGCTGGAGCCCGGCGGACCGCAGCGCGGCGGAAATGCCCGCGCGCGCCGAAGCGCCCTACCTCACCCGTATCGTCGATGGCCGCGCGGTGATCCTCGACTACGGCATCGCGCAAGGCGACGGCACCTGGATTCTCGCGTCCGATCCCTCGACAATCTATGCCGATGTCGGCGCCATCCTCGCCCTGCCCCATGCCGCGGGCACGGAATGGCGGCGCGAGGAGATCGAGGCCAATCCGCTGGCCGACATTACCGTCGAGAAGATCGGCGTCAATTTCATCAACGGCGTCGCGGTCGATTACACCGTCCAGGTCACCGACAACGACGGTAGCTTCTATGTCTGGGCGCGCAATCTCGACCGCGCCCTCCAGCTTCAGGCCAAGACCGGCAGCGCTTTCGAGTTCAACCTCAGAAACTACGCGATCGACTTCGATACGCTCGATGAGGTCAATTCGACCGACGACAGCACTTACCGTGTCGAGCTGCTGACGCCCGCGCAGCTTCATTTCGCGACGAGCCTCGGCGGCATCGACTTCCGCCCCGAGATGCTGAGCGCGACCTACAACAATACGACCGGACAGCTCGCCTACAGCGTCAACGGCGTGGAGCAGGCCGGCCGCTATGTGAACGAGGTCGATGCGAACGGCAATCCGGTCACGGTCACCTATTCCGACGGGACGACGGCCCAGGCGACGACCTACGAGAGCGACGTCAAGACGATGATCGCGATGCTGCAGCCGGTGATGCAGCAATATATCGTCAGCTCGCGCCGCTTCGCGGTGCGCCTGGCGCTGCAGGGCGGCCTCAGCGACTATGCCCGCGGCCTGACCTATGACGCGGCGCGCGACGTCTATGCGCCGACCACGGACCGCCAGCTCGCGCCCATGTTCGAGGCCATCTTCGAAGACGCGCCCGCGACCAACGAGAACGATGCGGTTCTCGACTATCTGACCCGCTGGAACGAGATCCTGTGGCAGGTCTATCCCGACTATGCCCCGACCGGCGACGGCAATCTCGCCGGCGCGAGCGTCGGCATCGACCAGGCGTTCATCATGCAAATGCTCATCCCGGCCTTCGAGGCGCGGGGATGGACCTACGATCCTGCGACCGGCCAGGGAACCGGCCTCGACATTCGCGGTGTCGCCCATGCGCTCTCGATCGATGAAGAGCGGATCATCACCCATGCCGCCGACGCCACGACCGTCAACGGCACCGGCGGCACCGACTTCTTCTACATGACCGCGGGCAACCAGACCCTCTCCGGCGGGAATGGCGCGGACTACTATTTCGTCGGCAAGAACTCGGGCAACGACGTCATCCACGATCAGGACATCGGCGGCGACGACGAACTGCGCTTCACCGCTGTCGATTCCGGGCACGTCAACGCCGTCCGCGACGGCCAGGATCTGATCATCGAGGTCCGCGACGACGCGGGCGCCCTGCTCAACACGGTCCGCCTGACCGACCAGTTTCTCGGCGAACTCAACCCCTATCTCTCCAACGGCAAGCAGATGGAGAGCGGCGTCAACCAGATCGTCTTCTCCGATGGCGTGATCTGGGACCGCTTCCGCATGGCGATGGAGGTCGCGGACCCACGCGACGGCAGCGACGTCTACGCCGGTTCCGGCTCGGCCGACGTTCTCTGGGGCGGCAAGGGCAACGACGTCCTCACCGGCGGTCTCGGCGGCGACATCTACATCTTCGCGCCCGGCGACGGCCAGGACGTCATCAGCGAACGCGGCGGATTCTCGTTCGGCCCGGTCAAGGCGGGCATCGATTTCCTGATGGTCCGCGGCGGGATCACGATCGACAACCTGAGGCTGACGCGGACGGGTTCGGACACCAACCTGTTCATCACGCTCATCGATGCAGACGGCAATCCTACCGGCGACAGCATCGAGATCGAGGACTATTTCGGCGGCCTCTCGCTCGGCCTTGGCCTGTTCGCCGATACGCTGGGCAGCGATGATGGTCTCGATTACGTTTCCCCCAATCTCGTCGAGCGCTTCATCTTCGATGATGGCACCAGCCTCGAATTCACGCAGGTGGCCGAACGCGTCCTCGCCAACGCCAAGACGGCGGGCGACGATGCGATCTACGGCTTCCTCAACGATAACACACTCGATGGCGGCGCCGGCGACGACTATCTGCAGGGCGGTCGGGGCGACGACACCTACATCTTCGGCCGCGACTACGGCCACGATGTCGTCGAGGACAACGGCCCCAAATACGGCCTGTTCGACCCACCGTCGAAGGATGTCCTGAAGTTCGTCGACGACATCCGCTGGACAGACCTCGACTTTCTGCGCACCGGCAAGAGCGACACGCTGACGCTGCGCATCAGCGGCACCGACGATCAGGTGACGATGGTCGATTTCCTCGAGGAAATCCCCTTCCTCGGCTACGTCAACGCGATCGAGACGATCGAGTTCGCGGACGGCACGCAGTGGAGCTATCTCAAGCTCCTCCAGCATTTCGTCGATGTCGGCCAGACGGCGGGCAACGATCTCGTCTACGGCTTCGAGGGTATCGCCGACGTCTTTAGCAACGGCGCCGGCGATGACCGGATGGAAGGCCTGTCGGGCAACGACACCTACTATTACGCGCTTGGCGACGGCAACGATACGATCTACGACGACGACGGCTCCGATCGCGTCGTCTTCTCGAACCTCAACTTCTCCGACATCGCCGTCACGCGCACGGCGCTCGATCTCGTGTTCACGGTAAAGGCGACCGGCGAGAAGCTGATCGTCGAGGGCCAGTATATCCGCGACGGCGGCCAGCACGCAGCGGTCGAACTCTTCGTCTTCGGCGATCGCCAGATCGCGTTCACCGATCTCAATCCCGAAGATATCGCCCTCGACCGCTTCACCGGCGGCGCGACGAGCGGCGCCGACACGCTCACCGGATCGGATTTCGGGGAAATCCTCGATGGCCGGGGCGGCGACGACGAGCTGATCGGCGGCGATGGCGGCGACACCTACATCTTCGATGTCGGCTACGGCCACGACACCATCACCGACCGCCGCACCCGCGCGCACTGGAGCGACCGGCCCGGCATCTCGGTGCCGGTGAACGATACGATCGAGTTCGGCGCGGACATTCGCTACCAGGGCGACCGGAACGTCGTCTTCACCAAGTCGGGCGATGACCTGCTCATCACCATCACCGGCCGGCCCGACAGTAGCCTACGAATCCGCAACCAGTTCCGCAGCATCGACGATGCGGTGGAAGTCTTCAAGTTCGCCGACGGCACCGTGCTTTCCGCCGGCGACATCGAGCAGGAACTGCAGATCGAGGGCGGCAACCGGGGTGACAACGTCATCGAGGTCAGCGGCCTTCTCATCAACGTCCCCAACACGCTCGACGGCCGTCAGGGCGACGACGTGCTCAAGGGCGGCTATGCCGGCGACACCTATGCCTTCACGGCAGGCTACGACTTCGACACCATCATCGAGAAGCAGGACCAGGCGGGCGTAATCGACCGCCTGGTTTTCGGCGCTTCGGTGCATCTCGAGGACCTGATCGTCACCCGCGACGGCAACGATATGGTCATCGATCTCGGCAGCGGCGTGGACGTCGTGCGCATCGTCGGCGGCCTCGCCTCGACCAGCATCGAGGAGTATCACTTCGCCGACGGCACCGTGCTGACGCGCGACGATCTCATCGACCGCATGCTCACGGGCGGCGCGAGCGACGAGAACATCGTCGGCTTCGACGGGCGCAACGATGTGATCTCCGGCGGCAAGGGCTCCGACCTGCTCGCAGGCGGCACCGGAAACGACACCTACAAGTTCGGCATCGGCGATGGCCTCGATGCGGTGTCCGACACGGGCGGCGTGGACCGGATCGTGTTCGGCGGCGGGATCACCAAGGACCTGGTGACCTTCACCAATGTCGATGGCGACCTGCTGATCTCGCTCGCGACGGGTTCCGACAAGCTCGTCGTCCTCGGCGGCTACAAGATCAACCCGGTCGAATCCTTCGTCTTCGCCGATGGCACGACCCTTTCGCTCAGCGATGTGCGCAGCCTTATCCTCGCGGCCCAGGACAACAGCGGGCAGGACATCATCGACCTGCGCGAACTCGACGTGTCCGAGGCGGTCGTGCCCGGACGCGGCAACGACCGCGTCCTGATGGCGAACGGCGGCACGATCACCATCAATGCCGGCGACGGCATCGACCGGGTCGAGATGCCCTCCGGCGTCACGAACGCGACCATCGACTTTGCCGATTACGGCGCAGCCGATGCGACGTTCCGCCCGCTGGCGCGCGGCAGCAACGACATCGCCATCGTCTTTGCGAACGGCGATCAGGTCATCCTCGTCGACGGGATGCTGGGCGGCGCCCTTCCCTCGCTCACCTTCGCGGACGGTCAGACGCTCGATGGCGCGGCGCTGGTCCAGCGCCTCGTGGGCGACCAGGCGAGCAGCGGCGATGACGTCATCTTCGGTTCGCGCCGGTCCGAAACGCTCACCGGCGGCCTCGGTGCCGACTATCTGAACGGCGGCGGCGGCAACGACACCTACGTCTTCAACCGCGGCGACGGCGCGGATGTGGTCGAGGACGCAAGCGGCGCCGACGACGTGCTGCGCATCAAGGGCTATGCGCCGGCCGACATGCGCGTGTCCTTCACGCCCGATTTCCACGAGACCGAGATCTCGTTCGGCGACGGCAGTGATTCGATCACGCTGCGCCACGCCTTCACCGATTCCGGTGTCACCTATGCGGTGGACCGCGTGCTGTTCGACGACGGCACGAGCCTCTCGCTGGCGCAGCTCGAAACGATCTGGCGCGGCCAGGGAACGGCGCACGACGATCGCCTGGTCGGCACCGCCGCCGCCGAGGTCTTCACCGGCGGCAAGGGCGACGACACGATCTCGGGCAACGGCGGCGCCGACGTCATCCGCTTTGCCCGAGGCGACGGTCACGACCGGATCGAGAGCACGAGCGGCTTCGACGGCCTTGCAACTATCGAGTTCGGCGCGGACATCGCGCTCGAGGATGTGACGGCAACGCGCGACGCGGACGGCAACATCGTGCTCCTGATCGCGGGCAGCGACGACAGGCTGACGCTGGTCGATCCGGTCGGCGACGTCGACGGGATCATTGCGTCCATCAAGTTCGCGGACGGCCGCCAGCGCAAGCTCACCGACATCGCACTCTCGATCGCGCCGACCGACCGGGACGATCACATCATCATCCCCGCCGACGCGACCAATCCTGGCGGCGGATCGGGCGTCGAGGTCTATGGCGGCCTCGGCAACGACCATATCGAATCCGGCCGGGGCAACGACATCCTTACCGGCGGCAAGGGCAACGACCTGCTCGAAGGCGCCAGCGGCGCGGATACCTATTATTTCGCGCGGGGCGATGGACAGGACGTCATCGTCGAGACCGCCGAAGCGGGCGTGATCGACAAAATCCGTTTCGCACCGGGAATCGCCGCGACCGATATCCAGTTCCTGTCGATGGACTCCGACGCCCTCGTCATCCGCATCGCCGGGACCGACGACCGGCTGACGCTCCGGAATATCGTTCCCATCGGCAGCGGCTCGCCCGACTACGGGATCGAGCGTTTCGAGTTCGCCGACAACACGGTGTGGACGCAGAGCGACATCCTGTCGAAGGCGACCGCCGCGATCGCGGGCTGGACCGGCGACACCCCCTTCCCCGACAGCACCAGCGTCGACCTGCCCGTGACCGGATTGTCGATCGCCGGGTCGGCTTCGTCCGTGAACAGCAACACCTACCAGTTGACGCCGGCGGCCGGCTACCAGGCCGGGGCCGTGTGGGGTGCGGTCGATCTCTCGCGCAGCACCGTGTGGACGGCCAGGATCTATTTCGGCGCGAGCGAAGGCGGCGCGGACGGGCTCTCCTTCGCTCTCCAGAACATCGGCCCGCAGGTGACCACCGGGGACGGCGGCGGCGGCCTTGGCGCGCTGGTGGGCGGCTCGCTCGGCATCGCGTTCGATACCTATTCCAACGGCGGCGAACCGGCCGAGGACTTTAGCCAGATCGTCGTCAATGGCGCGCGTAACGACACGACCTTCGACGCGTTCCATCCGCATGGCCAGCTCGAGGACGGCCTGTGGCACGATGCCGTCATCGTCTGGGACGCGGACAACAATCGGCTGTCCTACAGCCTGGACGGTGAATTGGTCGCCTCCAAGGCTTACGACGTCGTGGATCTCAACTTCGGCGGCAACCCCAACGCCTGGTTCGGGTTCGGCGCGGCGACCGGCGGCGCGGTCAACGACCAGCGCGTCGAGCTGATCTCGGTGCGCAGCTATGGCGAGACGGCAAGCGGCGGCGAGACGCCGAACGCGAACCCGTTCGACGATCCGCTGTTCGGCGGGGCCGGCGGCGGTTCGTCCGCGCAAGTGGAGCTGGTCGCCGAGGCGCCGATCGACACCACCCTGTCGGTCCAGGGCTCGGCCTACACCTATGGCGGCTCGACCTATTATCTGACCAACTCGACGGCCAACAAGAGCGGCGCGGCCTGGGGCGAGATCGACCTGTCGCAGGACGTCACCTGGAACGTCCAGTTGGGCTTCGGCTACAACGATTATTACGGCGGCAACGGCATCGCCTTCGTCCTCGCTCCGGCGACATCGCTGGGCACGGACGTGAACAAGTTCGGCGTCCTGTCGGGCCAGTCCTTCGGCATCCGCTTCGATACAAGCGCGAACTACGGCTATTCGGGCGATCCGAACGACGATTTCAGCCAGTTCGTCCTGAACGGCAATATCGCCCCCTCCTCCGCGACCTTCGACCCCTTCCACCTTCACGCCAACCTCGAAAACGGCGCGGCCCACAACGTCACCATTCGCTGGAATGCGGCTAGCCAGGAACTGTCCTATTCGCTCGACGGGGTGCAGATCGCATCGAAGGAATTCGACGTTCGCGGGACGCTGCTCGGCGGCGGGAGCATTGCGAAGTTCGGGTTCGGCGCGGCGACGTCGAACTGGTACAACCCGCAGCAAGTCACGGTGCAGTCGGTCCTCGGCAGCGGGGCGCCGCTTGCGGTTTCGGAAAACGCGCAATCGGGCACGCTGGTCGCGACCCTGCGCGTCAAGAATCCGGCTCTCGACAGCGCCTGGGCCTACCAGATCGTCGATGCCCACGGCGCGGCTATCGCCGACAGCCCGTTCGAGATCGTGGGCGGGAACGAGCTTCGCGTGCGCGCGGGCGCTCAGCTAGACTATGAGACCGCCCCCGCGATCGACGTCTACGTCCGCGCGTTCGATCCGAGCGCGGGCAGCACTGTCACCAAGCTCACGATCGGCGTGCGCGACGTCGAGGAAACGCCGGGCGGCTCGATGACCGGCGACGACAACACAAACTTTCTCTACGGCAGCGACAACAACGATCTGATCGAAGGCCTTGGCGGCAACGACGTTCTCTACGGCTTCGGCGGCAACGACGTCCTGAAGGGCGGCGAAGGCGCCGACTATCTTTCGGGCGGGGAAGGCAACGACACCCTTGATCCGGGCATCGACCTCAATGGCAACTACATCGACAATCTCGACGGCGGCAACGGCGACGACACCTTCCTGCTGAGCGCGCGGCAGGGCACCAGCCATGTCACGACCGGCGAAGGGCGCGATGACATCCGGCTGCTGATTCCGACCGCGTTCGACCCGGCCACCGTCTGGAATCCGTCCAGCGAACACGTCGTCTACGATTTCACCGCTGGTAATGGCGGCGACCTCGTAACGCTTTCGTTCGAGACGGCTGAGGCGCCGGGCTATGACTATTTCGCGGCAGGCGAGATCCGGCTGACGCAGGATGGCGGCGATGTCGTCGTTTATGCGGCGACCCACGACAACCAGATCGGCGCCTATGTGCCCGTCCTGCGGCTTGTCGGTGTCGATGCCGGAGACCTCACCGCCGACAATTTCGGCGGCGTCACGCCTGTCCTCTGGTCGGGCGAGATCACCGGCACCGAGGCTGGCGAAGAAATCCAGGGCTCCGACTTCGCCGAGCTGATTCACGGTCTTGGCGGGGCCGACATGATCTTCGGTAATGGCGGCAGCGACCGGATTTATGGCGATGACGGGATCGCGCCAACGCTGGATGTGGCCACTGTCGCGGCGCTCGGCGCCTATTTCGGTCCGCTCTCGAAGACCCTCGTGAACGGCCTGGGCGGAACGGCAGGCTTTGGTGAGGAAGCCATTGCGGTCGCGGATGATAACGACCTCGACATCGACATCCCCGCCACCTTCCTCGCTACCCTGACCGGCGGCGCGCTCACCGTGAACGGCGAAGCGGTGACCGCCATCCACATCGACAACAACGGCAACTTTGCGATCGGCGGCCTGTCGTTCGACATCTGGCCGTCCGACGTCGATACGACCGGCGGCCCGCTTGCGCCGAGCGCGGGCGGCACATCGACCGGCTCCAATCGCGTCTGGTACGACTTCGACGAAACCAGCAAGACCATCACGGTCACTTGGGACGATGTCGGACAATTCGAAGCGGGCGCCGTGCCCAACGCCTTCCAGGCTCAGGTCAAGATTCTCGACAATGGCGATCTCGACGTCATCTACCGCTATGAAAATGCGGGTTGGGGCAATGCCGCCGGTGATTTCTGGACGCCGGGCATCTATGTGGCGGCAACCGACACGACCTATCAATTGAAGGCCAGCGCCGCGGATGACCTGTCTGCGCTTGCGGGCAATCTGCAAGAACCCGGCGTCTGGGCCATGCAGATCCGCGGCAGCGAGGTCATCGGCCTTCTGCCGTCGCAGGACGACAGCCTCTACGGCAACGATGGCGACGACCTGCTCGATGGCGGCGTCGGCAACGACTACCTCGACGGCGGCCAGGGGAACGATGTCCTGATCGGTGGGAGCGGAGACGACTATCTTCGCGGCGAATCCGGCAACGACACCCTTGACGGCGGCGACGGCAACGACGTCTTCGACGACAATTACGGCGATAACGTCATGTCGGGCGGCGCCGGCGATGACGCCTTTTTCCTCAACTCCGGTGAGGGCTCGAACCAGATCGAAGGCGGCGCCGGACGCGACACCTATTGGCTCCATTTGCCGAGCGGCAACGAAGCGTTCGTCGCGGGCAACCGCATTTCGGACTTCGCGGCGGGAAGCGGCGGCGACGTCATCGCTTTCCAGACCTGGGGCGATGGCCAGGGCAATCCGCTGCCGATCGAATACGACCGGATCGTCGTCGTCCAGCAGGGCGCGGACGTCCTTGTCGCCTACGACAATCAGGACGGCAGCTTCACCACGGTGCTGACCCTCGAAAATGTCGATGGCTCGCAGCTCACCTCCGACAATTTCTCCAACTTCGACGGTCGTTCGCCAATTCTCGGCGGCCTGAACTTCACCGGGACCGAGGACGCCGACGAGCTCACCGGAACCCCGTTCGACGATGTGATCCAGGGCAACGGCGGCGACGATGTCCTGATTGGCGGCTCGGGCGGTTCCGATACCGTCGATGGCGGGGCCGGCGACGACCTGTTCGATCGGGTCAGCAGCGACAGCGCGGGCGACACCCTCACCGGCGGCGAAGGCCGGGACACCTACCAAATCCAGGTCAGCAGCGCCGACGGAACGCCATGGGCGCCCGACACCGTGACGGATTTCGCGATCGGCGATGCTGGCGATGTGCTGGCGATTTTGATCGATGGGCAGGATGAAGGCACGCTCCTGGCGCTCCAGGAAGGCGATGACACCGGCATCTATTTCGTTTGGAATGGCCAGTCGTTCGAGGGTGCGTCGAAGCTCGTCACTCTCAGCGGCGTGCAGGCAAGCACCCTCACCTCCGCGAACCTGGGCGGCCTTCCTTTCCTGCTGACGCTCGACCGGATCATCGTCGGCGACGAAAATGACAACGAACTCACCGGCGGTCCCGGCAACGATCAAATCTTCGGTGGCGAAGGCAACGACACCCTCGACGGCGGGATTGGAGCCGACCAGATCAACGGCGAAGGCGGCGATGATACATTCCTCAATCTCGTCAACGACGCCGATACCGACCGTCTGACCGGCGGCGCTGGCCGCGATACCTACGTCATCAGCTTCGGTGCGGACCAGGAAGGACTGCCTCCGCCTATCGGGATCGTGGCGATGGATGCCTCCCTTCCTGCCGCCTTCGAGATCATCACCGATTTCACCGCAGGCGATGTCGGCGACACCATCGCCCTGCCCGACAGTTTCCGCTCGACCTGGAACGGCGAAGTTGGATCGCAGGCCTATTACAAGCTGCTCGTCGAGCAGGTCGGTGCCGACACCTATGTCCGGGCGCTGGGGCAGGATGACCTCGAACCAACCACCCTTCTGAAGCTCGAAGGGGTCGATGCCGACAATCTCACGCTCGCCAATTTCCAGGACATCCCCTTCATCCGCCAGGATGATCTCAGTCTTACCGGCACCGACTACAACGACGTCATCAATGGCGGCTTCGGCAGCGACACGATCGACGGCGGCTACGGTGCGGATACGATCTACGGCAACGAGGGCAACGATCACCTGATCGGCGACGACGGAAGCGAGCAGACCAACCTGCCCGACCTCGGCGCCTATTTCGGTCCGCTGTCGAACGCATTGGTGAACACGCTCGGGGGCGACGCCGGGTTCGGCGAACAGGCGCAGTCCGAAGGCGAATACTATTCGGGGATCCCGCTTCCCACCGACTTCATGGGCGGCGGCGTCACGCAGAACGGCGAGACGACGAGCGAACTCACGCTCACGCGGTATGGCGACATAGAGCTTGGCGGCCTGCGGATCAGCGTGGGTGATATCGTGGCCGCGCCAAACTCGGGCGGCTATCTCAGCGACGGCGGCAATTCGACCGGCAGCGGGAAAGTCTGGTACGATTTCGACGCCGCTTCGAACACGATCACCGTCACCTGGGACGATGTTCGCAAGCCCTATTACTACTACGATTATGCGCCCGGCGCGATTCAGCTCCAGATCAGGATTCTGGGCGCGGATTCCTACGACATCGTCCTGCGCTACGAGAACATGGACTGGACCTCGAGCGGCTACGAGTCGCCCTCCATCCGCGTTGGCGACGCCTCGGCTGTCTTCGCCCTCCCCGCTGGCGGTTTTGCCGATCTCGATACTGCGGCGGGCAACTCCGGGGTCCCGGGCGTCTATGTCGCGCAGGTGCGCGGCAGCACGATCATCACCGGCCTGCCCTATTACAACGATTATCTCGACGGCGGTGCCGGCGACGACATTCTCGAAGGCGGCCGCGGCGACGACAGGTTGATCGGCGGCGACGGGAGCAACACCTTCACCGGCGGCGCAGGCAGCGATTATTTCGAGGTCAACGCATATGCGGACGGTGACGAGCCCGATCTCATCACCGACTTCCAGGCCGGCGAAGGCGGCGACGTCATCCGCCTCTATGGATACAGTCCCTACAACTCGCTGTTCGTGCGCCAGGTCGGCGCCGATGTCTCGCTCGAGGTCTATGACAGCGTCAATGAGGCGGGCGAGCAGACCTATCGCCGGGCGGCGCTGCTCCAGAACGTCGAT
This sequence comes from Sphingopyxis sp. GC21, assembly GCF_025727575.1. NCBI lineage: Bacteria > Pseudomonadati > Pseudomonadota > Alphaproteobacteria > Sphingomonadales > Sphingopyxidaceae > Sphingopyxis > Sphingopyxis sp. GC21. The sequence continues at coordinate 1,824,829 of NZ_CP095845.1, forward strand.
GCCAATGCGCTCACTGCCAACAATGTCGAGAGCCAGCTCATCATCCGGCTCGATGACCAGAACCGTCTGGGTGGAGACGGCGACGACACGCTGCGCGGCGGATGGGGTCTCGACACCCTTTCCGGGGGCGCGGGCAACGACACGTTGTCAGGCGACAAGGGCAACGACACATTGTCCGGCGGGGTCGGTGACGACGTGCTCGACGGCGGCACCGACAACGACACGCTCGATGGCGGTGACGGGGCCGACACGCTAACGGGCGGCGCGGGCGCCGATCTGATCGCCGGCGGCGCCGGGGACGATATCTTTGCCGATGTGGCAAGCGACGATTCCATCGACATCCTCACGGGCGGAACGGGCCGTGATACCTATCGCGCTCTCGATATTCGGGTTCTGCCGACCATCGATGCCGAAGACGTCATCACCGACTTCGAGGTCGGACCCGATGGCGATGTCATCCAGATCACCGGCACGAGCGGCAATCCGTTCCTGACCAGCGATCTGGTGATCAAGCAGGTCGGACCGGACACCGTCATTTTCTACCGCGATGCGGTCGGCAATGGCCGCGCCGTCCTGCGTCTGCAGAATATCAGCGCCAAGTCGCTCACGCCCGAGAATTTCGGCGGCCTTTCCTTCCCGGTCGCCGCTACCGGAACCGTGCATGATACCGATGCCGGGCATACGCTGGTCGGCAGCGAAGACGCGGACATCATCTACGGTCACGGCGGCGCGGATACGATCCTCGGCGGCGGCGGCGCGGACCAACTCGCCGGCGGAGCCGATGCCGATACGATCGACGGCGGTACGGGCAACGACGCGATCGCGGGTGAAGAAGGCGATGACCTGCTTCGCGGCGGCGCGGGCAACGATGTCCTGTCCGGCGGTTCCGGCAACGACGTGATCTACGGCGGTTCGACCGCGACTTCGGCCGATGGCGACGATGTACTATCGGGCGGGACCGGCGATGACACGCTGTTCGGCGGCGCGGGCGACGACACCTATCGCTTCGCGCGCGGTGATGGCCGCGATGTCGTCACGGATGCCGGCGGCAACGACCGTCTCGTGTTCGCGGATGGGATCACCGCCGCCGATGTCAGCGTCGTGCAGATCGACGATGCCCATATCGAACTGCGCATTGCCCAGGACGGCGGACGAATCCGGTTTGCCGATGTCCTGCGCGGCGGCACGACCGCGATCGAGACGATTGCCTTCGCCGATGGCGCCGAGTGGAGCTGGCAAGACGTCCTCGTCCGGGCGCAGACCGCAACCGATGGCGACGATGTTCTGCGCATCGCGGCGGGCTCGCAACTCTCCGGGCTTGCCGGCAACGATATTCTTCGGGGAAGCGCGGGCAACGACACGATCGCCGGAAACACGGGTGACGATCGTCTCGAAGGCGGCGCGGGCGACGACACCTACGTCTTCAACCGGGGCGATGGCCAGGACACCGTGGTCGACACGCAGGGCCTCAACGTCCTCGCGTTCGGCGCAGGCATTGCGGCGAGCGACGTGCGTTTCGTGGCTGGCGCACAGTCCGTTTCCCTCGAAATCATCGGCAGCGCGGATCGCATCGATCTCGGCACCGACGCGTCCTTCGCCAGGGGCGTGCGCGAAGTGCGCTTCATCGATGGCACCGTGTGGTCGGCAGCGACGCTGGCGAGCATGGCGCTCGCGGCGAGCGCCGGAAACGATGCCCTCTACGGCACGGCGCAGGCCGACAATCTGACCGGCGGCAGCGGCGATGACAGGCTCTCCGGTCTCGCGGGTGACGACACCCTTGCGGGCGGTGCCGGCGACGACTGGCTGCTGGGCGGCGCGGGCAACGACCTCTATCGCTTCGCCCGTGGCGACGGCCATGACCGGATCGCCGATACCGGCGGCGACAACGACGTGCTCGAATTCGCGTCCGGCATCGGCCCGGCCGATATCCTGGCCGAGCAGAGCGCCGATGGCCTGAACCTGACCCTGCTGGTCGGCGGCACGGCGGACCGCATCGTCATCGAGAACGCGCTGACGTCAGGGCGTATCGAGCAGGTCCGTTTCGCGGACGGGACCATCTGGACCACCGAAGCGCTCCTTCAGCGCGCGTCGACTACCGGCAACGACATTCTCACCGGCGATGCATCTGCCAATATCCTTGCCGGCGGCAAGGGCGACGACCTGCTCATCGGCAGGGGCGGCGACGATACCTATCGTTTTGCCCGCGGCGATGGCCGTGACACCGTGAGCGACAACAGTTCCTCTACCGGCGACACGCTCGAGATTGCCGGATACGAGCTTGCCGATCTCGCGTTCGCGCTGCTTTCGCCGGAGAGCGACGACATCGTCATCCGCCTTTCGCAGGCGGGCGACGAGATCGTCGTTCGCGGCGGTCTGAGCGACGGCGGCGGTGTCGAACGCATCCTGCTCACCGACAGCAACGTGGTCCTGAGCCTCGCCGACATCCGTGCGGCGACGCTGGCCTCACAGCAGACCGACGGCGACGACTGGATCGTCGGCACCGCGGACGGCGAGACCATCACAGGCGGACGCGGCAACGATGTGATCAGCGGCAATGGCGGCGCCGACACCTTCGTTTACCGCTCCGGCGACGGCATTGACCAGATCGAGGGGTTCAGCACCGACGCCGACGTCCTGCGCCTCGAAGGCCTCAATCCGTCCGACGTGCTCAGCGCCGTGCGCGGCGGCCCTGAAAACCTCGACCTCGTTCTGACCTTCGCGAACGGCACTGACCAGATCGTGCTGTCGGGCGCGCTTGCGTCCTCGAATGCTCTCACCATCGCCTTTGCCGATGGGACGGTGTGGAATCTTGCCGCCATGCGCGCCCGCGCGCTGTCCGACATCGACGGCTCGGGCAACGACAAGGCCTACGGCTTCAACGGCGACGACAGCTTCGCCGCCCGCGCTGGCGACGATCTGCTGTATGGCGCCGAAGGCTCCGACACCTACGCCTTCGGGCGCGGCAGCGGCAAGGACACCATCCAGGATAGCGACACCCTCACCTATCCGGTGGACGCCGTGTTCATCGCCGACTTCGCTTCCACCGAAGCCTCGGTATCGCGCCTGTTCCGCGGCAGCGAATCCGTCGTCATCGCCTTCGAATCCTCTACCGCCGACAGCCTGACGATCATCGACGCGCTGGCTACCGACGGGAAGGGTGTCGAGCGCATCCGCTTCGCCGATGGCGTCGAATGGACCAAGGCGACGATGCGCGATCTGGTCGACAATCACGCTCCGACCGCGCTCGACGATGGTTATTACACACTGATCGCCGGCCAGACGATCACGATCCTGGCGAGCGACCTCCTGCGCAACGACCTCGATGCGGACGGCGATACCATCCGCATCGCCTCGGTCGATGGCGGCGCGAACGGCACCGCCACGCTCGACGCCAATGGCAACGTCGTCTTCACGGCCAGCAGCAGCTATTACGGCCCGACCGCGCTGACCTACACGCTGTCCGATGGCCGCAATGCCTTCGACACGGCAGAGGTCGATATCCGCATCCGTCCGGTCGCCACCGCGATCGATGATCGCGGCTTCACCGTGGCCGAGGACGGCTCGCTCAATATCCGCGCCGAGCGGCTGCTCTCGAACGACCTCGACGGCGACCGGATGATCGTCGGCCAGGTCAACGGGGCCACGAACGGCACCGTCTCGCTCTCGAGCGACGGCAACATCGCCTTCACCCCGAACGCCAATTTCAACGGCACGGCCGAGTTCACCTATGTGGCGAACACCCCAGAAGGCGGCGCGGCCAATGCTAAGGTCTATATCACCGTCACGCCGGTGAACGATGCTCCCGTCGGACGCAATGACGGGACGATCACGGGTACGGAGGGTATCCAGCTCGCGATCGATCCGCTGTCGCTGCTCGCCAACGACAGCGACGCCGATGGCGATACGCTCGCTATCCAGTCGGTCATCTCCAACGCCAATGTCGATGTGCGTATCGATGCGCAGGGCATGATCCAGGCTCGCCCCCGCGACTATTTCTGGGGCGACACCTGGTTCGACTATGTGGTGAAGGATCCGTCCGGAGCAACCTCGACCGCGCGCGTCAATCTCTATTTCACGCCGGTCAACGACGCGCCGCAGCCGGCAGCCGACCGGATCGAAACCACGCAGACCGGCGGGCCGATCCTCGAGGACAACCCGATCGTCATCAATGCCCTCGCGCAAGAGGTGAACGGCACGATCGTTCCCGGTCTCCTGTCGAACGATATCGACCCCGACAGCGATCCGCTGACCATCGACGCCATCGGCTCGGCCCATGGCGGGAGCGCGCAGCTGCTCGCCAACCAGACCATCCTCTTCACCCCTTCCGCGAACTTCAACGGCGACGCCTGGTTCGACTACCGGGTCAGCGACGGCCAGGGCGGTTCGGCATGGGTCCGCGCGACGATCGCCTATCAGCCGGTCAACGATCGTCCGGTGGCCGGCGACGATCACTATGCGGCGACCGGCCTGCACTTCCTGCGCGGTCCGGAAGACGTCGCTATCGAAATCCCGATCATCGAACTCCTGAAGAACGACCATGATCCCGAAGGCTACTCGCTCACCTTCCTGACCGATCAGTCGAGCGTACCGACCGCGGTGAACGGCGACATCACCTTCACCGACCACGGCACGATCATCTTCACGCCGGATGCCAATTTCTGGGGAGAAGCGAGCTTCTACTACCTCGTCTCCGATCCCGACGGGGCGGTCGACGACGGCAAGGTCACGCTCTGGTTCGACAATGTGAGCGACGGCCCGCCGGTGGCGCGCGACGATTTCGTCGATGTCCTCGAAGACGTGCCGGTGACCATTCCGATCTCGGCACTGCTCGCCAACGACACCGACATGGACCGCGACCCGCTCCGGTTCGTCGGTTTCCGGCCCGACGACCGTCTCAACGGCACGCTCGAATACGACGCGAACGGCAACATCCTGTTCACGCCGAATGCGAACGCCACCCAATCGTCGGGCTTCTACTATACCATCACCGACGATACCGCCGAGGGCGGCATGGTCGAAGGTTATGTCGATCTCACCATCATCGCTCAGCCCGATGATCCGACGGCGGTCGACGATCTCGACTTCTCCACCCCGCTCGACGTTCCGCTGGTGCTGCGCGTCTCGGACCTCATGGCCAACGACTACGATGTCGACGGCGGCCCCCTGCCCCATTTCACGGGCATCGACGAGGTGCTCGATCCCGTCGCGCTCGCGCACGGCGATCATGTGAGCATCGGCACCGCCGAGGTCGTCACCTTCTCGGGTGAGCAGTTCGTCGTCGTGCGCTTCAATCCGGGTTATTCGGGCGATGCGACGATCCAGTACCGGATCGCCGACCCGACCGGCCTCGAGGATACGGGCTTTGTCCACGCGACGGTCGAGACGACTTACGACGGGACGCTGCGCGGCAGCCGCTATGTCGATTACATCGTCGGCAATGCGCGGGATGAGCTGATCCAGGGCCTCGACAGCAACGACTATGTCCTTGCTCTCGGCGGCAACGACCGCATCGAGACGGGCGCCGGTGACGATGTCATCGACGCCGGTGACGGCGACGACATCATCGACGGCGGCTTCGGCGGCGACCACATCACCGGCGGCGCCGGCTACGATACCGTGGTCTTTGCCGGTTCCAATGTCGGCGTGCGAGCCGATCTTGAATCGCGCGTCGGTCAGGGCGGCACGGCCGCAGGCGATATTTACGTCGGTATCGAGGCGCTGGTCGGCACCGACTTCAACGACCAGCTCGGCGGCGATGCCGGCGACAACCGCCTCGAAGGCGGCGCGGGCAACGACCGGCTCGAAGGCCGGGCGGGCAGCGACACCCTGCTTGGCGGCCTCGGCAACGACACGCTTAGTGGCGGCGCGGGCGCCGATATTCTCGACGGCGGCGACGGGATCGACACCGCCGACTATTTCGACGCGACCCAAAGCTCGGGCGCGACCGAGGGCGTTCACATCTCGCTCGCCAACGGCACCGCCTCTGGCGGCGATGCGGCGGGCGATACGCTGATCTCCATCGAGAACGTCATCGGCACCGACTTTGCCGATACGCTCGAAGGCGATAGCGGCAACAACCGGCTCGAGGGCGGTCGCGGCGACGACGTCCTCAGCGGCGACGCGGGCGACGACGTCCTGATCGGCGGTCGCGGCACCGATACGCTGATCGGCGGCGACGGCGTGGACATTGCCGACTATTCGCTGTCGGCCGAGGGGATCACGATCGATCTCGCGGATAGCCTCGCGGGCGGCGGCGACGCGCTTGGCGACACGCTTGTCGGCATCGAGATCGTCCAGGGGTCCTACCACGACGACATCATGCGCGGCGATGCCTCCGACAACCGTCTGCGCGGCGGCCTGGGCGCCGATGTGATCGACGGGCGCGGCGGCTTCGACATCGCCGATTATAGCGCGGCGGACGAAGCGGTGACGGTCGACCTGTCGCTCGGACAGGGCCTCGCGGGCGAGGCCGAGGGCGATACGCTGATCAGCATCGAGATGCTGATGGGGTCGGTGTTCGGCGACACCTTCATCGGCTCGTCGGGCGCAGACAGCTTCGATGGCGGCTACGGCGCGGATATCCTCAAGGGCGGCTTCGGCTCGGACACCTATCTGCTCGGCTTCGACAGCGACAACGACCAGGTGATCGAACAGGGCGCGGCGAGCGACATCGACCGGGTGGCGATCAAGGCCGGCGCCCTGCCCAAGGACGTTTCGCTCGTCCGGCAGGGCGACGATCTCCTGATCGAACTGGAGAATGTGGCCGGCGTCCTCACGTTCGATACGATGTTGATCAAGGATCACTTCCTCGGAACCGAGACCGGGATCGAGGAAATCGCATTCGCCAACGGCACCGTGTGGGATCGCGCGAAGATCGAGGATCTGGCCCGCATCGGCCGGTTCAATGCCGAGGACGATGTCTATCTCTTCGGCGTCGAGGACGAGATCGCTGTCATCGATCCGGCCAGCCTGCTGGCGAACGATGCCGAGGAAGGCGTCGACCAGCTTGTCCTGAAGTCGGTCAATGGCACGAGCACCGGAACGGCATGGCTTCGCGAGGACGGCAAGATCGCCTTCCAGCCCTCCGCGAACTTCAACGGCCAGGCCTCGTTCGAATATACCGTGGCCGACCCCTATGGCCGCGAGTCCACCGCCCGCGTTCGCGTCAATGTCGCGGCGGTGAACGACGCGCCGGTCGCGGTGCCCGACACCAATGCGGCCCTGCACGGCGTCGAGGACGAGATCCTGCGTATCCGCATCGATACCGTCCTCAAGGATAACGACTACGACATCGACAACGATTGGGAAGACCTGCGCGTCGTCGGGGTCACTCCGCTTCTCGACGAGAACGGCGACACGATCGATGCGTTCGACTACGATGGCAATGGCGGGCCGTGGACGCCGGGCACCAACCTCTCGGCCCGCGTGGTGGGCGGTTTCCTGGAAATCGTCTCGCGCCCCGATTTCTACGGGTTTGCCGGGTTCAACTACATCCTCGAGGATCCGTCGGGCGCGCGTTCGGTCGCGCCGATCGAACTCTATTTCGATGCGGTCAACGACGCACCGCGCGGCTCCGATCAGTATGCGCAGAGCGTCCGGTTCGGCCGCACGACGAGTATCGCGGTCGCGGACATCATGCGCACCGTACATGACGTCGAGGGCGATGCGATCTCCTTCATCGGTCTGCACACCGGCGCCGACGGGGACTCCGCGTTCAACGGCACGGCCGCGCTCGATGGGGCGACGGTAGCCTTCACGCCAGACGCCGAAGGCATGGCCGCCATCTCCTTCGATGTGATCGACGCACGCGGCGCCAGCGCAACGCTCACCTATTTCATCCGGGTCCTGCCGGCGAACTATGCTCCGCAGGCGGCGAACGACCGCTTCACGATCCTTGAAGACCAGACCATCGTCATCGACCCCGCGACGCTGCTCGCCAACGATAGCGACCGTGACGGCGACAGCCTGAGCTTCGTCGGTGTCGAGCGCTTCGCCGATAACGGCAAGGTCAGCGTCAATGCCCAGGGACAGATCGTCTTCAAGGCGCGGCCCGACTTCAACGGCAATGCGGGCTTCCACTATACGATCAGCGACGGCAAGGGCGGCACGGCGACCGGCTATGTCGCGATCTCGATCCTGCCGCAGAACGACGGCGCGATCCTCGGCGACGATCTCGTCTCCGGGCTCGAGGACCATCCGTTGTTCGTGATCCCGGCCGAAGCCTTCGGAAATGACATCGAGCCGGAAGGCGACGTGCTGTTCTTCCGCAGCGCCGGTGTCCTCGGCGTGCTCGACACGCGCTATATTTCGGCGGACTACACCGTCATAGCCAAGCAGGCCAATGGCGAAGACCTGCCGGGCTGGCTCACCTTCGATGCTGCCACCATGATCTTCACCGGCACGGTGCCGGCGGGCGCGACCGCTTCGGTGAACGTGATCCTCAAGGATCCGGCCGGCGGCAGCTACGCGCACATCTTCACCTTCAGCGCAGCCAGCAATCTGTTTCTCGCAAACGGCCTGTCGGTCCACGACGCCGTCCTGGCGGGCTTCACTGTCCGCGAGCCCCACCATAGCGAAATCGCCTTCGGCGCCGACAACCTCGGCGTCGGAGTCACGGTCTCGGCGGCGCTCGCCAATGGCGATCCGCTCCCGTCCTGGCTGCTGTTCGATGCCCTGACCTTGAGTTTCAGCGGCACGCCGGACGCCGGTGCGACGCAGCCGCTGAGCGTCGTGCTGACCTTCACGAAGCCCGGCGCCGATGCCGGGGCTGCGGCCTCGGTCTTCACCGATACCGTCGCGATCGACCCGGCGACCTTCGGCGCGGGCATCACCTATGACAGCCACATCGCGCTGTTCGATGTCAGCCATGGCAGCTTCTCGGCCAGCCTCGAAGGCGGCCGGCCGCTTCCCGACTGGCTCGCGTTCGATCCCGACACCATGACGCTGTCGCTCACCGGCGAAGCGCCCGATGCCGGAGCGCAGCCTGTCCGCCTCCAGCTGACCTTCACGCCGGACGCGGCGGCACTGCCGACAGGCGCCTTCAGTTCGGGCAAGGGCGGCTTCACGCTCGAGTTCGTGATCGACCCGGCGCTGCCGCTCGATCCTGCCATCAATGCGCTCCTCCAGCAGAGCGCCTTCTTCAAGGCGCAGGGGCTCTTCGCCATCGACCTCGGCGCTGCCGCCGCGATCACGGCGAAGAAGGACAGCGAAGCGTCGCTGCCCTCCTGGCTCAGCTTCGACGGCGCCGACCTGTCGTTTGGCGGCACGCCGCCGCCTGCTTATGTCGGCACGCTGGGCGTCCGCCTCGATGTCACCGGCAATGGCGGCTCGCTGCCCAGCCTGTCCATCCTCACCGGCGTCGCGGTCGATACCACCTATACGCTGGCCGAAGGCGGCACGCAGGGGATCGGCGTCCGTACCTCGAGCGAACAGATCGACCTGTCCGCGCCGGAAGACTTCAACGGCTCGGTCGCGCTGACCTACACCACGATCGACGAGAAGGGCGGCGTTTCGCAGAACAGCGGCACGATCATCTTCAACGTCCTGCCCACCGCCGAAAAGCCCGATGCCGTGGCCGACAGCTTCGGCACGATCGAGAACCAGGCGCTGACCTTCGCGCTGATGGACCTCATCGCCAACGACCGCGAGGACGACGGCGACTATCTGCGCGTGAAGTCCGTCTCGGCCGCCGGCCATGGCACGCTTGTCGTCCACAACGGCACGGTGGCCTATGGCCCGCCCGCCTCGCTGAGCGTGCCCGGCGCCACCTGGTCGGCGACGCTCGCCGATGGCTCGGCCCTGCCATCGTGGATGGCGATCGACAGCGCGACCGGCACGATCATCGCCGCCGTTCCGTTCGATCTGCGCCAGACGCTTGCCATCACCTGGAACGCCAGCCTTGGCGGCAGCAGCCAGAGCGCGAGCGCATCACACCTGTTCGACGGCAAGCTCGCCGCCACCGTCACCTATACCCCGGACGCAGACTGGTCGGGCAGCGACAGCTTCTCCTATGTGGTCACCGACGACCTGCAGGGCGACAGCAGCGCCAGCGTCGGCATCGCGGTGGAAGGCCGGCACGAAGCCCCCTACACCGGCGCCGACAGCTTCTCGACAATCGAGGCGACGCCGATCGTCATCACCCCGGCGCAGCTTCTGGCCAACGACCATGACGTCGATGGTGATCCGATCCGTTTCGTCGATGTCCTCAACGCGGTCCATGGCACGCTGGCCTTCGACGGCGTGAACATCACCTTCACGCCCGACGCCCATTTCAGCGGCCAGGCAAGCTTCGACTATGTCGTCACCGACGACATCGACGGCGCCCGCACCGGGTCGGTCACGGTCAACGTGCAATCGACCAACCATGCGCCGACCGCCGCCGCCGACCTGTTTGCGACCGACGAGGACACGCCCTTCGAATTCACGGCGGCCGACCTCCTCGCCAACGACAGCGATCTCGACGGCGACACCGTGCGCTTCGTCTCGCTCGAAACCGCGGACAATCTGGGCCGCATCCAGCGCCTGCCCGGCGGGCGCTACAGTTTCGTGCCCAACGAGAATGTCAGCGGCACGGCCACCTTCCGCTACACGATCACCGACGGGCGCAACGAGACCACCGGAACCTTCTCCTTCACCGTCGCACCGGTCAACGACGCGCCTTATGCCAACGCCGACGGCGTGGGCACCGTCAACAATCCGGCCGGCGTCTTCGTCGGCGATCAGGACACGCCGATCACCATCGATCTTGCCGTTCTGCTCGCGAACGACCGCGACATCGAGGGCGACAGCTTCGGAATCGTCGAACTGCTCGATGGCGACAACGGCACTGTCGCGATGGTCGGCAACACGGCGGTGTTCACGCCGCGGGCCGGCTATTTCGGCAATGCGGGCTTCTCCTACCGCGTAACCGATAGCCACGGCGCCGACAGCATCGGCACCGTCTCGCTCACCATCCTGCCGGAGTTCAACATTCCGATCGCGGTCTCCGATCATGGCTTCGGTCTGCTCGAAGACACCTATATCGACATCGATCCGGCGCAGCTCCTCGCCAACGACTACGACCCCGAAGGCGAAACCCTCTCGTTCCTCGGCTTCATCGGCGCTCCGGCCGACGCCTCGATCACCGCGCTTGCGAACGGACAATACCGGATCACGCCGTCGGCCAACTTCAACGGCACGCTGACGCTGAGCTATGCGATCACCAACGCTTCCGGCTTCCCGGTGACCGCCACCGTCGAAATCGAGGTGCTCCCGGTCAACGATGCGCCGACCGCGGTCGACGACGCGCTGTCCCTCACCGAAGATCAGCCGCTGACGCTGTTCATCTCCGAACTGCTCGAAAATGATGTCGAGCCCGACAGCCAGGCCCTCGTCTTCACCCGCATCGTCGATGCGCACGGCCTGACGGTCACCGACAACGGCATCGGCCAGCTCGTCATCACCCCCGACGCCGATTTCAACGGCGCGGCCTGGTTCGACTATGAAGTCACTGACTCGGCGGGTCTGACCGACATCGCCAGGGTTGCGGTCACCGTGACCGCGGTCAACGACGCTCCGGTCATCGCCGCGATCCCCGCCCTGCGCGGGGTCGAGGATCAGCCGTTCATGGCAAGCCTGCCGGCCGGTCTCGTGTCCGACGCCGATGGCGATGCGGTGCTGGTCGAAGTGCGCGGTCTGGGCGGCAGCGCACTGCCCTCATGGCTCACCTATGACCGGCAGACCCGCAGCTTTACCGGAACCCCGCCCGCAAACTTCAACGGCGCGATCACACTCGAAATCCTCGCCGCCGACCAGAGCGCGACCGTCATCCGGCAGTTCGCGGTCCTGATCGATGCGGTGAACGACGCCCCGGTCCTGACCCAGGCGCTTCCCGACCTTGCCGGCACCGAAGATCAGGCATTCAGCTTCGTGCTTCACACCGACCGTTTCGCGGACGTGGATGGCGATGCGCTCACCTTCGCCGTGACGCTCGCCGATGGCAGCGCGCTTCCGGCCTGGATGAGCTACGCCAATGGCGTTCTCTCGGGACAGCCGCCCGCCAACTTCAATGGTGTGCTGGGCCTGAAGATCAGCGCCAGCGACGGCGAATATAGCGTCAGCGACGCATTCGATCTGGTGATCTCCGGCGTCAATGACGCCCCGGTCCTTTCGCAGCCGATCGCGGACCGGCAGTCGGCCGAGGACGCGGCGGTCGATCTGCTGTTGCCGGCAGGGACGTTCAGCGATCTCGATGGCGATGTGCTGACCCTGAGCGCGCGGCTCAGCGACGGCACGGCGCTGCCGTCTTGGCTGTCGTTCGCTGGCGGTCGCTTCACCGGCACGCCGTCCGCAAACTTCAACGGAGCGCTCGAGATCGAGGTGTCGGCCAGCGACGGCCATGCGAGCGTGAGCGACGTGTTCGTGCTGACCATCACGCCGGTCAATGACGCGCCGGTTGCAGCCCTCGCGCTCGCCGACAAGCAAAGCGCGGAAGACACCGCGATCGACTTCACGATTCCCGCTGGCGCGTTTGCCGATGTCGATGGCGATACTCTGACTCTCGCGGCGAAGCTGGCCTCGGGCGCGGCGCTGCCCTCATGGCTGGGCTTTGCGAACGGCCGCTTCACGGGCACGCCGCCGGCCAACTTCAACGGGGTTATCGACATCCTCGTGACCGCCTCGGACGGCACGCTCGCGGCAAGCTCGGGCTTCCGCCTGACCGTGAGCGCGGTCAACGATGCGCCGGTGCTCGCTCAGGCGCTGGTCGACGTCACGATTGCAGAGGACAACGCCGTCGATGTCGCCATTCCGACGGTGAGCTTCACCGACGTCGATGGCGACACGCTCACCCTCAGCGCACGGCTCGCAGGCGGCAGTGCCCTGCCTGCCTGGCTCAGCTTCAATGGCGCACGCCTGACCGGCCAGCCTCCCGCCAATTTCAACGGCGCGCTCGATATCGAGATTGTCGCGTCGGACGGCTCGCTTTCGGCGAGCGACACGTTCCGCCTGACCATCACGCCGGTCAATGACGCGCCGGTCGTGGCGACGCCGCTGAGCGATGTGTCCATCGCCGAGGACACGGCGCTCGACGTGACCCTGCCCGCAGGCGCTTTCAGCGACGTCGACGGCGATGCCCTGACCCTCTCCGCGGCCCTCGCAACCGGCGCTGCCCTGCCGTCCTGGCTCTCGTTCAACGCCGCGGCCCGCCGCTTCACCGGCACCCCGCCTGCCAACTACCACGGCGGACTCGATATCAAGGTCACCGCGAGCGATGGTGCCGCCAGCGTTTCCGACGTCTTCACGCTCACGGTCACCCCGGTCAACGACGCTCCCGTTCTCGCCTCCGCCCTGCCCAACGTGACCTGGACCGCGCCAGGCGCGATCGACGTGGCGCTGCCGGCGGGCAGCTTCAGCGATGTCGATGGCGATACCCTTGCCCTCACCGCGAAGCTCGCAAACGGCAATGCCCTCCCGAGCTGGCTGAGCTTCAACGGTTCGCACTTCACCGGCACGCCGCCTGTCGGCTTCAACGGCTTCCTCGATCTGGAGGTTTCGGCCAGCGACGGCTCGCTCGCCGCCTCCGACGTGTTCCGTCTGACCATCAGCCCGCCAGCCACGACCAACCACGCGCCGGTGGTCGCACAGCCGCTCGCGGATGTCTCGAAGCTGCGCGGCGCCACGCTCGATATCGCGGTGCCGGCAGGCGCCTTCACCGATGCCGACGGCGATGTGCTGACCTATACGGCGAGCATGGCCGATGGTTCGGCCCTGCCGTCCTGGCTCTCCTTCGCGAACGGCCATCTCACCGGCACGGTCGCGGCAGGCGCGCTCGGCGACTACAACATCAGGATCACCGCCAGCGATGGCAAGGCGACCGCGAGCGACGTCTTCACCCTCACCGTCGGCATGCTGCCGGTGAGCGCGGAGCGCACGCCTTCGCAGTGGGCGCTGTTCGGTAATGGCAACGACCGGATTGTCGGGCGCGGCGCACAGAACTCGGCGATCTGGGCGCTGGGCGGCGACGACTACATGACCGCCGATGCCTGGAACGTCGGCCTCCATGGCGATGACGGCAACGACATCCTCGAGTTCATGGGCTACAGCGGCTCGGGCGAAGGCGGCGCGGGCGCCGATACCTTCATCTTCGACGGCTTCTCGCTGGTCGCGGGCAGCGACACCGACACCTGGGCGACGATCACCGATTTCCAGAACGGCACGGACCGCATCGGCATCGTCAACGGCACGGGCGGTGTCACCACCTTTGCCGAGCTGGCGCCGCACCTCGTCCAGAACGGCGCGAACGTCGACATCGTGCTTCAGGGTCTGCCACGGATCACCATCCAGAACATCACCCTGGCCGCGCTCGATGCGTCCGATTTCATGTTCGGCAACTGGGCGACCTCGGGCGGCTTCGGCGCCGCTCCGGCGGCCGGCGCGGTGCCCTGGCCGACCACCACGGTTACGCGCGCGCTGACCGACTGGCAGAACATCGGCAACGCCAGTGAACGGATCGTCGGCGAAGGGGCCAGCAACACATCTGTCGATGCGCTCGACGGCAACGACTACATCACCTCGGACGGTTGGAACGTCAGCGTTTACGCCGGGCGCGGCAACGATGTGATCGAACTGTTCGGCACCCAGAACTACGCCTTTGGCGGGCCTGGCTACGACTATTTCGTGTTCGACTCGTCCATGCTGGAAGCGGCCGCATGGGATACGCTATGGGCGACGATCGGAGACTTCCAGGATGGCGCCGACAAGATCGTGTTCCTGAGCGGGTCTGACGGGCTCACCAGCTTTGCCGCGCTCGCGCCGTTCATGTCGCAGGTCGGCGACGACGTGCAGATCCAGATCACCGGCCATCCGGCGATCGTCATCGAGGACATCGCCCTCGCAAATCTCACCGCCGACGACTTCCTGTTCGTCGGTCAGCAGCCGGTGATTAAGGCGTGGAAGGCGTCGAACGCCATCCGCATGGGCAATACCGTCGGGGTCACGACCGTCACGTCCAACGGTTTTTCCAACGTGACGATCGCGGGCACCGCCAATGGCGACCGTCTCGATTTCACCAACGTCACCCTGACCGGGATCACCAAGATCAGCGGCAATGCCGGCGATGATGTCATTACGGGCAACAGCGCGGCGAACGTGATTTCCGGCGGCGATGGCAACGACACGCTGAACGGCGGCGATGGCAACGATACGATCACCGGCGATGCCGGGGACGACGTGCTGATCGGCGGAGCCGGCAATGACAGCCTCAACGGCGGTGCAGGCACGGACTGGGTCGACTACAGCTACGCCACCACGAACCTCAGCGTCAGTCTCGCCGTCACGACCGCGCAGGGCGTGACCACGGGCGAGACCGACACGATCACCAATGTCGAAAACCTCCGCGGCGGTAGCGGCAGCGACACCCTCACGGGCACGAGCGGCGCCAATGTCCTCGATGGCGGAGCCGGAAACGACACGCTCAACGGCGGGGCGGGCAACGACACCTTGCTTGGAGGTGCGGGCAACGACGGCCTCAATGGCGGGGATGGCAACGATACGCTCGATGGCGGTGACGGCGACGACATCCTGAATGGCGAAGCCGGGAACGACACCCTCTTCGGCGGGGCCGGCAATGACCAGCTCAACGGCGCCGCCGGCGCCGACACCCTGAACGGCGGCGACGGCGACGATCAGCTGACCGGCGGCGACGGCAACGATATCCTCTATGGCGGGGCCGGGATCGACCGGCTCTACGGCGGCCTCAACGACGATATCATCGATGGCGGTGACGGAGACGACATCATCACCGGCGACGCCGGAGCCGATCAGCTGGCGGGCGGTGACGGCAATGACACCATCAACGGCGGCGATAACAACGATGTCATCGACGGCGGCGCCGGAAACGATACGATCACCGGCGACAATGGCGACGACATCATAGCACCCGGCGCGGGCAACGATCTCGTCTATGCGGGCGCCGGTGTCGACAAGCTGTCCTATGCCTCCGCGACTGCGGCGTGGACCATCAATCTGGCGAACAGCTCCGCGACGTCGGGAAGCGAGACCGACGGCGTATACGACTTCGAGAATGTCGAAACCGGCTCGGGCAATGACGTGATCGTCGGCACCACGGCAGCCAATGTGCTGAGCGGCGGGGCGGGCAATGACCGCCTGACCGGCGGGGCGGGCAACGATACGCTCGACGGCGGCGCCGGAACGGACGTCGCGGTGTTTGCCGGGCTGTCCACGACCTACTCGATCTCGACCGTCAACGGCAGCATCCGGATCGTCGACAACAACGCGTCCCAGGACGGCAACGACGGCACCGACACGCTGACCGGCATCGAGATCGCCGAGTTCAAGAACGGCGTGCAGGTCGGCCTGGCAGCGCCCATCATCCTCGATCTCGACGGCGGCGGCGTCACCACCGTTTCCGCCTCGGTCAGCCGCGCCCGCTTCGATATGAACGGAGACGGCCTGGCAGACGATACGAGCTGGATGGGTTCGGGCGAGGGGATGCTGTTCCTCGACCGCGACGGCAACGGCACACTCAGCAACGCGGGCGAGTTCAGCTTCGTGAACGACGTCGCCGGCGCCGCAAGCGACCTCGCGGGCCTGCGCGCTTTCGACACCGACGGCGACGGAATTCTCTCGGCCGCCGACGCGCGGTTCGCCGAATTCCGCATCTGGCGGGACCGTAACGGGGATGGTCTGGTCGATGATGGCGAGATCGCCACGCTGACGGCTTCGGGCGTCCAGTCGATCGACCTCACCGGCGCGGCCGTAACGGGCACCTTCGCGCTCGGCGATGCGGTCATCGTGAACAAGGGCAGCTTCACCCGCACCGACGGCACCACCGCCGGGTTCGTAGACGCCGCCCTCACCTACTTCTCCGCTTCCGCGCCATCCCCCACGCTTGCCACCTACCGGCAACCGTTCGGGGTTGCTCACGCAGGATGGAAGGGTCGCTTCCAGATCGAGGCCCTGATCGATGGCGTCGAGGTTCCGGGGAGCGGTTCGGATCAGGCTGGCGCCTCCCTCGGGTTCAGCGATCCCGCCCCGACCTTGAGGCCGATCAGCGCTGCGGAGGCTGCGGCTCTCGTCGTCAAGGCGGGCGATATGGGCGCAATCGATCCGTTCCAGGCGGCAGACCAACTCGCTTCCGCGCTCCAGGCGGCGAATGATGACGCCACCGAGGCGTTCGGCAGCTTGGCCTGGCGGAAGCGCAACTTGATGCTAGAACCGGAGTCGCCGCCAGCAATCGCCCGCCTGCTGCAGGACAGCGGCACGGGTTCGGACCTGGACAAGGCAACGCCGGTGCCGGTCCAGCCGAACACCGCTCGCGTGGACCACCTCGTCGCTTCGATGATCCAGGGGATGGTCACGTTCGGCGCCGAAACCGCCGGCGATGGCCTCGGCCAATGGAAGCAGGAGGCGCCCAGGCCCGTCGATCTGTTCGCGTGAGAAGAACGCAACCGATCCGGGCGCTTCAGTTGGCCAAATAGCGCGAGCTTCGGCATGTGGCGCGTTTCAGGAATGAAAAGGACCGCCACATGTCCGACGGCACTGCAGGCTCAAGCTGGTTCCAGTTATGGCTCCCGCATGCTGAAAAATCGCAGCTCATCCGGGCAGCCGAATTTGAACGAACAAGTCTGAAGGATTTTGTGCTCCGCAATGCCTTGATTGCGGTCGCGGCGGTTATCGAGAAGGCGGAACGCCTGCAGCTTGACGAGCAGCAGACGCGTTTCGTTCTCGATCTCCTCGACAACCCGCCAGCGCCCAACGCGAAACTGCTTGCATCTGCCAGTCCCTGGTTCGCCGCTAGCCATCTGTCCTGATTGAACGGGATGGCATGGCCCCATGCCAGACAATCGCTGCACTGTAGTCGAGGGCTATTCCCTAGCGCTTGGGTTTTTGCTATAAGGCGACTGATGCCTACTGTCTTGCGCTTGGGTGGCCTGCGGGTCGTGATCTATCCGAACGATCATCGCCCCGCTCACGTCCACATCAAAGGTGCGGAAGGCGAAGCGGTGTTCATCTTGCATTGCCCGGCGGGACCGCCGGAATTGCGGGAGAGCTACGGTTTCAGGCTGGTGGACATAGGCAGGATCGAAGGCGCACTGAATGACAACCTTGCCGTTCTGTGCGCGCAATGGAGCGCGGTTCATGGCGATTACTGAGCAGCAATTGGACGAAGCCGAACAGCGCATGGCAGCGCTACGCGATGCAGGGCATGCCGTTGCAGCGCGCTATGACCGGCGACGTGCAAGGGTTGTGGTCAAGCTCAGTACGGGAGTCGAGCTGACGTTTCCCGCGCGGCTGGCCGAAGGGCTTGCGGACGCGCCTGCCGACGCCCTGGCTGAAATCGAGGTCAGTCCCGCTGGTCTCGGCCTGCATTGGCCGAAGCTTGACGCCGATCTGTATGTGCCGGCCCTGCTACAAGGCGTGTTTGGTTCAAAAAAATGGATGGCGCGTGAACTGGGAGCACAAGGCGGGCGCTCACGCACCACTGCCAAGATTGCGGCTGCACGGGCAAACGGTCGCAAGGGTGGCCGTCCCCGTAAGTTGGCTTCGGCCTGACAACCGGCCTCGCTACGATGCAGACGAAACGGATTATCGGATCTCGCCATCAGTAGCGCTGCGGGACATAGAGCGATAATACAGTCATTTTGAATGTATTGCATGTAGCTTGGCCCGCATTGACTCGGTCAGTCAATGGATTAATCCGGACCCGCTGGGTGCCATTTTGGCAGCAATGGGGGGCGGGCTATATTATGAACTACCGATTGGCTGAACTGACGACATGCCCGCTATGCCCGAAATTCATGGAATTCTCCGAAGTCCGTTCGTTGTGGCGCGGGCGGGTTCCGGGCGCGGCACAGGTAACAACTCACGCCGATTTGTGAGTTCACGATTCGGGCATGACTCGCGTTCGGCGATTTTCCAGCCTCGTGCTGGCAACCACGACGATGGCCTTCGCATGGCAGGCACGGGCGGAGCCGGAGCGCCTTAGTCCGGTACACGACGCCTACCCCGCCCCGAAGATCGCATTTGACGAGGAGCCGACAGAGCCAGCGTCTGACGACAGCCTGTCAGCCGCCATTGCCGACGCGTTTGCGTCAAATCCGGAGCTTGCCGCACGCCGCTACGATTTGCGCGCCACCGATGACGAAGTCGGCGTGGCCATGTCGCAGACGCGGCCGAACGTGCAGTTGCAGGTATCGGGCGGCTACGATCTCACCCTCCCCGGTCAAATCACCCAGTCGAACCGCTCCCTTGCCGACCGCCTCGCCAACCCCAACATCGAGCGCAACGACATTACCTCCCAGTTCGTGGTCGATCAGCCGGTCTGGACCGGTGGCCGCGCCGCGAGTGCGTTGCGTGCGGCGACGGCCAGCAGCGCCGCCGGGCGCGAGACCCTGCGCGGCGCCGAGGGCGACATGCTGGTCGACCTCATCGCCGCCTACAGCGACGTCCGGCGTGATCGACGCTCGCTGGCGATCCGTCGGCGCAATCTTCAAACCCTCGACGCCACTCTTGCCGAGATCGTCGCGCGACGCGAGGCCGGAGAGCTTACCCGGACCGATATTGCCCAGGCCGAGACGCAGCTCGAGGCCGCGCGCGTCCAGGTCAATGCGGCCGAGGCGCAATTGGAGTCGAGCCGCGCATCCTTCGTCACGATCGTGGGACGCGAACCCGGCAATCTGGCGCCAGAGCCCGATCTACCGGGCTTGCCGGGTTCCGCCGATGAAGCCTTCGCCCTTGCCGAAGTCGGCAATCCGGAGCTCGCTGCTGCTCTCGCCACCGCGCGGGCGTCCCGGGAACGCATTGCCGTTGCCGAGGCGGAGGGTCGCCCGGAACTCTCGCTCCGCGGCACGGCGGGCACGACTGGTCCCGCTGTGCCTTTCGACCGGGCGGATCACGATGTGACGTTTACCGGACGCGCTACCCTCACCATCCCGCTTTTCGCTGGCGGTCGCGTCCGATCCCTTGTCGACCAGGCCCGCAACCGGGAGAGCGCCGACACACTGCGTGTCGAGGCTGCTCGCCGTCAGTTGGTCGAAGGCATCGTCAACGCCTGGAACCAGTGGGTCACCGCGGACCGCAACGTGCGGGCGCAGGAACTCCAGGCCCGCGCCGCCAGGATCTATTACGAAGGCACGCTCGAGGAATATCGCGAAGGGCTGCGCTCGACCTTCGACGTTCTCTACGCCCAGAACTCGCTCAGCGAGACGGAAATCGCACTACTTGGCAGTAAGCGCGACCGGTATCTCGCGCAGGCTATTCTGCTTCGGCGGCTCGGTCGCCTCGAAGCCGATCGGCTGATTCTGGAGGGACCGGGATACGATCCCGACATCTATCTGCGCCGCGTGCGCCAGCGAAGCGCCGTTCCATGGGGCGGCGCGCTCCGCGCCATCGACAAATTGGGCGCTCCGGGTGGAAAGCCGCAAGCGCTCGAAGCACCGGAACGGACGCCCGGAACCCGCGCGGCTCCGGCCCAGCCAGGCGCCGCCCCAGCCGAACTGCTGCGCGGCGCGCAGGCGGGAACCGGCACTGCGCCCCTCGTCCAGGGACCAAGGTAATGACGACTGATGATCTCGGCGATCCGCCGAGCAATGCTCCAGAGCCCGCCGGCGGCCGCGACGATTCCGGGCTCATCGCCTATGCGACGCTGCTTGCCCTTCACCGCATAGCGGTCGATCCTGCCCAGCTTCGTCACGGCCTGGGCCACGAACGAGCGGTCGAAGCCGACGATCTGAAGCGGATCGCCAAGCGGCAGGACGATGTTCGCGCCAAGTCGATCCGCTCCAGCTATGACAAGCTCAGGCAGACTCCGCTCCCCGCCCTCGCCAACGGCCCTGCGGGCTGGTTCATCATCGCACGGGTCAACGACGACGAGGCGTTGATCCAGCCGCCTTGCCCCAGCAGCGAGGGCGTGCAGCCGCAAATCACGAAGATCGATCGCGCCGCCCTGGAGGCGATGTGGTCGGGCGAACTCCTGCTGGTGACGACCCGTGAGGGCATCGGCGGCGTGACGCGGGCCTTCGACGTCTCCTGGTTCATACCCCAGATCGTCAAGTATCGCCGGCTGATCGGCGAAGTGCTCCTGGTCACGCTCGGCATCAATCTTCTTGGCCTGGCCTCCCCGCTGTTCTTCCAGAACGTCATCGACAAGGTGCTGGTCCACAACACGCTGGACACGCTCACCATCCTGGTGATCGGCTTCGGCGTGGTTTCGCTCTGGGAAACGATTTTCGGATGGTTGCGCACCCGGCTCTATTCGGAGACCAGCCAGAAGATCGACGTCGAACTCGGCGCCAAGCTGTTCCGCCATATGCTCGGCCTCAATCTCGCCTACTTCGAGGCGCGGCGCGTGGGCGACATCGCCATGCGGGTGCGGCAGCTCGAAACGATCCGGGAATTCCTGACCAACACGTCGCTCACCGTTTTGATCGATCCGATCTTCACGGTCGTCTTCCTGGTGGTGATGTGGTTCTATTCGAGCCAGCTATTCTTCATCGCCATACTCGCGATCCCCGCCTATATCGCGGTGGCCGTCTTCATTACCGGGCCGCTCCGGGCGCGCATCGAGGAAAAGTTCGAACGCGCGGCCGCCAACAATGCGCTGCTGATCGAGAGCATCGGCGGTATCCAGACGGTAAAAGCCGGCGCCGTCGAACCGCAGTGGCAGGACCGCTGGGAACGGCAGCTCGCAGGTTACAGCTTCGCGTCGCAGAAGGTCATCAACCTCGGCAACACCGGCAGCCAGCTCATCCAGCTCATTTCCAAGATCAACATGGTCCTGATCCTCTATTTCGGCGCGCGGGCGGTGATCGACAAGGAACTCACTGTCGGCGGCCTCGTCGCGTTCAACATGTTTGCGCAGCGCGTCTCTGGCCCCGTGATCCGCATGGCGCAGCTCTGGCAGGACTTCCAGCAGGTCCGCATCGCCATCGAACGCCTGGGGGACGTGCTCAACCAGCCCGTGGAGCCCGGCACGGGAAGCCGCGCCGCCCTCCCCTCGCTCAAGGGCGAGGTGAAGTTCGAGGGCGTCAAGTTCCGCTACGGGCTCGACGGCCCATGGACATTGGATGACATCGATCTGACGGTGCCCGCTGGCACGTCGCTCGGTATCGTCGGATCTTCCGGATCGGGCAAATCGACGCTGACCAAGCTGCTTCAGCGGATGTATGTCCCCGCCGCCGGGCGGGTGATGATCGACGGCGTCGACATCGCCCAGATAGACCCGGCCTGGTTGCGGCGACAAATCGGCGTCGTGCTTCAGGAGAACCTTCTCTTCAACCGGTCGATCCGCGAGAATATCGCGCTCGCGAATCCGGCCATGCCGCTTGAGCAGGTCATGGCCGCCGCCGAGCTTGCCGGCGCGCATGAATTCATCGTCCGGCTGCCGCAAGGCTATGACACACCCGTCGAGGAGCGCGGCACCAATCTGTCCGGCGGCCAGCGCCAACGCCTTGCGATCGCCCGCGCGCTCGTGACCGGCCCGCGTATTCTCATTCTCGACGAGGCGACCAGCGCGCTCGACGCCGAAAGCGAGGAGATCATACAGAACAACCTGAAGGCGATTTCCGCAGGCCGCACCGTGATCATCATCGCGCACCGTCTTTCCGCCGTCCGCCAATGCGACAATCTCATTTCCCTGGAGACGGGCCATATCGTCGAGCGCGGTTCCCATGAGGAACTGCTGCGCAACAACGGTCGCTATGCGGATCTTCACCGCCGCCAGAGCGGCGGCGGCATGGGTGCGGGAGGCGCGCAATGAGCGGATGGCGCCATCACTGGGAAGTGCTGAGGGAATCGCTGCGCGCCGACCGCGAACGGCGCAAAGGCTTCATCCCGTCGCGGGAGGCCGATTTCCTGCCCGCGGCCCTTGAAGTTGCAGAGCGCCCCGTCTCGCCAACGGCGCGGGCGGTAACCTGGGCTCTTCTGGTCGGGCTTCTGCTCACGATCCTGTGGACCGTGTTCGGCAGGGTCGACGTCGTTGCATCGGCGCCCGGCAGCCTGATCCCGACCGGCAACATCAAGCTGGTCCAGTCGCCAGGAGCCGGCGTCGTGCGGACTATCTACGTTCGCAACGGCGATGTCGTTCGCAAGGGGCAACCGCTCCTCGACCTCGACCCGACGATTGTCGGCGCTGATCTGGCTGCGGCGCAAAAGGCGCTCGCCGCTGCGGAACTCGATATCGCCCGCAACAAGGCCATCGCCGATGCCCTATCCGGGCGAGGAATCCATTTCGCGGCGCCAGCGGGTACGCCTGCCGAAGTGGCCGACACACAGCGCCGATTGATTACCGCCCAACTTGCCGAAATCGATGCAACAGTCGCCAGCCTCGCCAATGCGCGGGCCTCGGCCGTCGCCGATGCCAGTGCCGCCCGGGCGACTGCGGCGCGGCTTGGTGATACCGTCCCGATCCTCGACCGTCAGATTGAGCGCATGGACCGGCTCGACGCCAAGGGCTACGCGCCAGGCCAGCGCCTTCTTGAGCTGCAGAGGCAACGCCGAACAGAGGCGGGAGACCGGGAGGTCGCTCTCGCGCAAATCGGAAGAGGCGCGGCCGAGGCGCGCAAACTCGACGATCAGATTCGGCAGACACGGGAGCAAGCCCAACGAACGGCGCTCTCCGATCTCGCGAAGGCGGAGGCCGACGCGATCTTGCGCCGGGAAGAAGTGACAAAGGCAAGCCAGATGAACCGGTTCCAGCGTCTTGTCGCTCCGGTCGATGGCACGATCCAGAGTCTCGAGGTTCATACGGTCGGTGGGGTTGTTGAGGCGGCAAAGCCCTTGATGACGGTCGTACCCGCCCAGGGCGGGATTGAGGCGGAAGTTCGGATCCTCAATCGGGATGTCGGCTTCATCCACACCGGGCAGGAAGCGGCGGTCAAGCTTGAAGCCTTCCCCTTCACGCGCTTCGGCACAATCCCCGGCCGCGTGCGGTCGATCAGCCGTGATGCCGTCCAGGACAAGGATCTCGGACTGGTCTATGTCGCGACGATCACGCTTGAGCGGAACTATGTCGATGCCGACGGTCGCCGGGTGGGTCTGGCGCCGGGTCTCGCGGCAACCGTCGATGTGAAAACGGGTACGCGCCGCATTATCAGCTATCTACTCAGCCCCTTGCAAACCAGCATAGCTCAGGCTGGCCGGGAACGCTGAGGTCGATCATGGCGATCCCCGACAGGCATGGTGGGCGCGTCAGAAACAATCTGATTGGTTCCAGTTGTCCTTGTCCGAAATAGCCAATTCGGCTTGAAGATCGAAACGCCGACAGGATGCGGCGATATCGAGGTCGCGCCGGGTTCTGTTCGGGAGTATTCTATGGATGGCATATGCCCTCGTCTGGCGGCGATGGACGTGAACCTCATTCCGTTGTCACGGACTGCCGTCATTTCGCGATGGCAGGCACGCTCCTGCAAGGCGGACCAATTCGAGACCGGCTTCGATGAGTTGACGCGCCCGAGGCGTCAAGCCGACGAGATATCGACGGCCATCACTGGGGTCCGGAAAACGCTGGACAACGCCGCGCTCCTCCATCGCCGTCACGCACCGCCGCGCCGTGCTGTAGGCGACGTTCGACGCACCCCATAGGGCAGACAACGACGTCGTGCGGCCATCATGCTCTCGAATATACAGATAAAGCAGCATGTCACCGTTCGGATCCGTCGCAAGGTCGAAGCCAAATGCGCGGCCGAATTTCTTGCGAGCTGTAAGGATCGCTTCCGCGATCGCAGCATAACTGGCGGCCTCTTGGGACCTGCACCGGGCGAGCGGCTGATCGCCCTCCTCATCGTTCCACATATGCTTCCCCTCATGCCGTTCAGATCGATTGCCCGCGAGCGCAGCAGATTCGCGGCATCGGGAAAGTTCTCCGAAAGATACGCATTTGAAAACTGACTGATCAGATGGGATTTGCGACCAACAGTTTGATGAAACTGGCGAAACAAGAACGATTTTGGTAAAGTAGGTATATACCATACATGCGGATTGGCAACCGACTGCATCACTTCTTAAAGGAATTCATGGAGGCCAATTCGGTTGCCGAGCTTGTTGATCTCCTCCAATCGGCAACGGTCGAACTGGGTTACGACTGCTTCAGTCTGGTACAGCATGTCGATCTGAGGGGGCCGCTTGAAAATGTCGTGGCGCTCTCGACCTACCCTTCCGAATGGATAAAACGGTTCGTCTCGCGTGGATATCATCGCTTCGACCCCGTAGTTGCGACCAGTCATCGCTACGGCGCTCCGTTCAACTGGAGTCTGATTTCCAGCGTGCTTGCTATGACCAAGCGGCAGAACAGGGTTTTTATCGAGGCGAGACGTTTTGGTATCGTCGATGGCCTGACAGTTCCTTTGCATATGCCGGGAGAACGGCTCGCCACCTGCACTTTCGCGACCGGGAAGCGAAAGAACGCACTGATCGAGCAACTGGCAACAGCGCATGTGATCGCGACATTCGCCTATCAAGCGGCGCGTGATCTTATCCAGGGGCCTCCCCGCAAGCCTTGGCCTCCACCGCTGACCGATCGCCAGATCGATTGTGTAGCCCTGTCCGCCGCGGGTAAGACCGAATGGGAGATAGCCCAGATACTGTCGCTCGCCCCCGCAACCGTCCACTATCATCTAACGCAAGCCATGCGCCGATACGGGGTGTTCAACCGTCAGCAGCTTCTTTTCCATGCGCTTCGGGACGGACTGATTTCGTTCTGCGACATCGAACCTGTCCTGCCGCCGCAGTAGGAATCTACGATGCCCGCTTCAGCCCGTCTCCATTGAGGGCTGACGGCGCTTTGCGCCCCCGCTTGATGGCGACGACCTTTCCTGTGGAGTTGAGGATATTGTCGACCAAGGCCCCCAGCTTCTTCAAGGCGTCGCTCTTCTCGGCAAAATAGTCATGCTGGTCATACACGCCTTCGACCCCTTCGATGGCGTGCCCCAATACCCGTTCCGAAATGTGCGGCAGCACGCCGGCGCGCGTCATCAGCGTCTTCGCGGTACGGCGAAGATCGTGAAGGACCCAGTGCGGGATCGGGTGGCCGGCGATTTCCGCCATCTTGGCGTCCAACGCCGCCTTGTCCTTGGTGAACCCGTTGATCGGACCGGCAAGCCGTCCCTGGAAGATGAACGGCCGGGTCGGTGTCGTGGGTTGCCGCCGAATGATCCGCATGGCCTGCACAGAAAGCCTAATTCTGGCTACGTTGCCTTTCTCGCGATCCTCGGTCTCGACTGTCCAGATTCCATCGTCGGACAGATGGTCGCGGTGCATCACACGAATCTTTTCCCGGCGCTGGGCCATCAGCAGGAGACATTGGCAATAGGTGCCGAAGGTCTCCTGGCTTCCGGCCGCCTGCCAGAAAATGCGAATTTCGTCGTCGGACAGCACGCGCTTGCGCTTGCGCTCCGAAGGCTTGCTACGCTTCATCCCGCGAACGATCGGCGAGAGGAAGTCATCTTCCCGGGCCGCGTGCCAATTGAAAAGGGCGCTGATCTGGGCGAGCACCGCATCGGCCTGGGTCGCGCCGCTCGAGTCGCTGATGGTATCTAGGAGACCCGTGACTTCCTTGCGCGTGATCGACTCGATCTGGCGGTCGCGCCACCGGACGTTGCCATCGAGATCCTCCAGAACGTAATGATCGAAGACGCGCTTGATCTCACTCGCCGAGCGCAGCGGCGCCAGCGCCTTCCCCCGACCGTCCTTCTGCCCCTCTTTCATCACATGGCGCTTGTGATACTCGGCGAAAACCTCCCCGATGGTGGCGGAGGATTCCGTCACAGGGGGCGCTGCGTCAGGTTCGTTTTCCTCGACGGGCTTGCTTGGGTCGACGCCTGCGGCAAGCGCAGCTTTCCACTCACGCGCCTTCTGCCGGGCCTCGTCCAGAGTGAGCGTGAGAACCCCCTTCTTGACGACAAACACCCGGTCCTTCGTGTCGAGAGGCCGATAGTCCCCAAGAACGCGCCGCCCCGGATGGCCAGGCGTCCCATCGTCGCGCGGGAACCGCCCGATGAGGCAAAATCTGACCCGCCGCTTGGCGTTCACCTGGACGAGCAAGCCCGTTTCACCTTCGTCCAGCCACTCGTCCCATTTTCCACCCTCGGCTGCCTTCAAGCCGCGAAGCCAAGGGTCGCTGAATTTTTTCGTAGCCATGCCTACCTCAAAACGTGCAACAAAACGTGCAACAAACTGGAGGTGATCGTCCGCACCCCGATGTTCAGAGGTTTGCCACAGAACATGGCTAAATCAAGGAAAACTAGTGCTTTTTATGGCGATATAGTTGCACGGCGTTCGCGGATATTCCATGTGGATTCGCCGAATCCAATTTCTCTTAATCAGCGGGTCCTAGGTTCGAGCCCTAGTGCGTCCACCATTATCTCTTGAAATTGGTCCGACGGTTTCGCCGATAGGGAGCCGTAGGCGTCGCCTTCGATCTGAGGACGAAACCCACGCAATCGCCTTCGAACATTCGCTGCCGTTCGTCCGTCACTCGGCGTCGGCCATCTTTTCGATATCGCGGGCAAAGGCCGAGAAGCCGGCGGGCAGGATCACCGCAGCAAGGGGCAGCGCGATCCCCGTTACGAGCGCGATCGAATAGCGCAGTGCGCCATCGTCCATGAACAGATGATCGGTCAGCAATGCGATCAGCATCGGACCGAAACCCAGCCCGACCAGATTGACGACGAAGAAATAGAGCGCGGTCGCGCGCGCGCGATATTCGTTGGGCGTGATGAACTGCAGCGCCACCGTGCCGACGCCGTGCATTGTAAGCATGGGGAAAGCGACGGCGAGCAGGATGAAAGCCAGCGGCGGGTTCGGCATGAGCACAGCCGCTAAAAGGGGCGGCCCGCCCAGAAGGATAGAAAGGCGCATCACGCGCAGATGGGCGTCGGTCCGGCCCCGCGCGAACATCCGGTCAGCCAGCGTCCCGCCGAGCACGAGACCGGCCGCCCCGCCGGTCGCCATGATCAGGCCGAACCACAGGCCCGCCTGCGACACGTCCATGCCATAGGTCCGCGCGAAGAAGGTCGGCACCCACGCGATCACGCCGTACATGACGAGGCCGATCAGGGACATGCCGGCGAACAGCGCGCCAAGCGCGACCCTCTGTGCCCTGAGATGCGCCACAAAACCGGGCGCCGCCGCCTCGCGCGGCCCGGCGTCAGCCCTGGCCATGCCGCGCCGCAGCGGTTCGCGAAGCGTGAGCAGCAGCAGGCAGACGAGAATCCCCGGCGCTGCAACCCACAGGAAAATGGTACGCCAAGCCTCGACCGGACCGACCAGCGGCAGATGGACCATCGGCGCCGCAAGGACGGCCTGGACGACGAAAGAGCCGAGGATCATCGCAACCCCCGACCCCAGCGGCACGCCGATCGAATAGACCGCCATCGCGCGCGCGAGCCGATCACGCGGGAAAGTGTCGCTGAGCATCGAATAGGCGGCCGGCGACAGCGCCGCTTCGCCAACCCCCACCCCCATGCGCGCGAGGAACAGCGTCGCATAGCTTCCGGCGAAACCGCATCCCGCCGTCATCGCGCTCCACAGAGCGACGCCGATCAGGATGAGCTTCCGCCGGTTCCAACGATCGGCGATCCACGCGATCGGCAAGCCGAGCAAGGTGTAGAAAAGCGCGAATGCCAGCCCGATGAGCAGGCTGACCTGCGTGTCCGAAATGTCGAGCGCCGCCCGGATCGGCGCGACAAGCAGGGTCAGGATCATACGGTCGATGAACGACAAGGTGTAGGCGAGCAGCAGGACAGCAACGGTGTACCAGGCATAGGCGGGTCGCGGGAAATCGGCGGTATCGCCCGCGTCGGTCACGCGTCCGTGGAGATCACCCTGTCCCGCGTTTCCGCCCGCCATCGCACCCATCTCCCCGGCAGCCGCCCGCTCTTGCATCGCAAGTCAGCCTGTTATATAGAAACATATACTTAGAACACTAAGTAAATTTGTGACCGAGTCAAGCGCGATCGGGAAGCAAAATAACAAAACGGCTGGGAGAGTTGAGATGGCAAAAAACGGAAGGAAGCAGTCTGCCCTGTTTTTGACGGGCGTGGCCCTCGCCGCGATGCCCGCGGCGGCGACTGCACAGGATGCGGCAGCGGATAACAGCGGCGATATCATCGTCACCGCGCAGCGGCAGGAACAAAGGCTACAGGACGTCCCTGTGTCGGTCACCGCCTTCGGGGCCGAACAGCTTCGCGGCAACAGCATCGAGACCGTGCAGGACATCGCAATCCGCACCCCCGGCCTGGCGATCAGCGCGGTCGACCCGGTCAACACAAACTTCGCGATGCGCGGCATCGGCAGCGCGCCCGGGATCAGTCAGAATGCAGGCGGCGACCCATCGGTCGTTGTCTTCATCGACGGCGTTTACGCCGGCCGCGGCGGCACCCCCGATCTCGACGCGCTGGACCTCGAACGCGTCGAGGTGCTGCGCGGACCGCAAGGCACGCTGTTCGGGAAAAATGCAATCGGCGGGCTCGTCCAGTTCGTCAGCCGCAAGCCCACCGACGAAGAAAGTTTCCACTTCGAAGGCACCTATGGCAACTACAACCGCGTCGGGGTGATCGCGCGCGGCAACATGGCGCTCACCGACAAAATCTATCTGTCGGCGGGCCTGTCGCATAAACAGCGCGACGGCTTCGAATATAATGAAACCACGGGCAACGACGTCAACGATCTCAACCTGACGACAGGCCGCGCCGCGCTCCGCTTCGTGCCCACCGACACGCTCGACATCATCCTGCGCGCCGACGTCTCGCGTCAGGACCAGAAGGGCAACCCACGCCACAATAATTGCGATGCCACCTTTGCCGGTGGCATCCATTGCGTCGGTATCAACCCCGACCCGCGCGTCGTGAACGCCTATATCGACGGCGAGGTCAAACGGACGATCCAGACCTATTCCGGCGAGGTCAACCTCGACCTTCCGTTCGGGACGCTGACCTCGCTCACCGCGCTCCGCAAGGTCAAGTTCAACTTCGTCACCCCCTTCTTCAGCAACCCGATCAATCCGCCGGACCAGATCGAATCGACCAGTTTCGGCCAAGAAAACAACAGCCAGTTCAGCCAGGAACTGCGCCTCAGCTTCGATGCACTGGACGGCAAGCTGAAAGGCCAGACGGGCGTCTACTATTTGAAGGAAAACAATGATCGCATAGAGGGCCAGATCCAGGATTTCCCGACTCCGGCGGGATCGGGAACCGGCATCTACCCCCAGTCGGTCCATGCCCGCAGCATCGCGGTCTTCGGTCAGTTCGATTACGACATCGTCCCGTCGCTGGTCGCGACGGTCGGAGCGCGCATGACGTGGGAGCGCAAGAGGGGCCGCTTCGCGGGCTACAAGGCCGACGACGGCCCGGGCCTTCCGCCGCCGCTCGGTTCGCTCGCCGGCTATGACGTGACCGGCAAGAAGAGCTGGAAAGCCTTCACGCCGCGGTTTGCACTCAACTGGAAAGCGACCGACGACGTGCTGCTCTATGGATCGATCGCGCGCGGCTACAAGAGTGGCGGCTTTCAGGGGCTTTCGGGCACTGCCGCGGGCGCATCGACCCCCTATGATCCCGAATTCGCGTGGAGCTACGAACTGGGTGCGAAGACCGACTGGTTCGATCGCCGCCTGCGGCTCAACGTCGCGGCGTTCCGCACGGATTATTCGGACCTCCAGATCTCGCAGCTCGTCCCGCTCTGCTGCGTCGTCGTCAGCAACGCGGCCAAGGCGCGGATCAAGGGCATCGAGGTCGAAACTGTCGTCAGGCCCTTCGACGGCTTCCAGCTTGACGGCAGCTATGCCAGGCTCGACGCGAAGTTCACCGAATATACGATCCCGGGGCAGAATTACACGGGCAACCGGCTGCCGCGCTCGCCGAAGAACAAGTTCAATATCGGCGGCCAGTATGAAGCCGCGATCGGCGACCTGTCGGCCAAGCTGCGCGTCGATTACAGCTGGGTCGACGATGCCTATTTCGAGGCATCGAATATTCCGCAGCAGCTTTGGCCCAGTCACGAAAATCTGGATGCGCGCCTCTCGCTAGGGGCGCCCGACAAGCGCTGGGAAATCTCGCTGTGGGGCAAGAATCTGACCAACGCGCTGGTCCCGACCTACGTCACCTACTTCGGCCCCTATCGCCAGACGCTCACCCCCTATGCCCCGCCGCGGACCTATGGCGTGACGCTGTCCTTCGGCATCTGAGTTCTGGCGCGGCGGGATCATCTCCCGCCGCGCCGACCGGTTCGACGAGAGGATGAACGATGGTTAGTCCCGAATTCCGCTACCTTTGCTCCTACCGTGCCGCCTTTACCGAGCCGCAGCAACAGATTGGAACCGCCCATTTCGGGCGCCGGATGATCGCAGCGCTCACGGGCGGCGAAGTCGAAGGCGAGCGTTTGCGCGGCCGCGTGATGCCGAGCGGCGGCGACTGGGCGACGATCGACAGCAAGGACACGCTTCGCCTCGATGCGAGGATCACCTTCGAAACCCATGATGGGGCGTTGATCTACGTATCGTATCGCGGCGTCTTGCGACCGCTGTCGGTGGCGCATCGGCACGCCCGGAACGGCGGGCCGCAAACCGCCGACGAGCGCAAGGAAATCTATTTCCGCACGACTCCGATGTTCGAAACCGGCGACGAACGCTATGCGTGGCTCAACGACATAGTCGCCGTAGGCTTGGGCGCGAGTGTCGGCGGCGCCGTCCGCTGCGACGTGTTCGAACTGCTATAATGTCCCGCGAGGCGGTGCTCGACCGAGCGCGCGCCGTCCGGCAGCGTGGCCGGAAAGCGCGCTAACCTTCGCTTTCGCTGATGTCCTCGAGCAGATCGGCGTCGAGGACGCGTACGCGCCCCTGTTCGAGCGCGATGATCCCCGATTCCTCCCAGCTGCGAAGCTGGCGGTTGATATGTTCGCGGCTCATGCCCGCGAAATTGCCAAGTTCGGTCTGGCTGAGTTCGACCTTATGCTCGGCATCGACGCTATCCTTGCGGATCAGGCGCTTGAGGTAGCGCGCCAGGCGCGGTCCCGAGGCATAGGCGCGGTCGCTTTCGATCGTCTGGTCGGCGGTGCGCAGGCGGCGCGCAAGCTGCTGGAGCAGCGACCAGGCGAATTCGGGATGGCTGGCGGCGAAATCGCGCATCGCGTTGCGTCCGAGTTGCAGCGCGCTGCCGGCGCTGGTCGCGACGACCGACGCGGTGCGTTCGCCGCCGTCGAGCAACGCGATCTCGCCCAGGACGGCGCCCGGCTCGGCATAGGCCAGCACGATCTCGCGCCCGCCTGCGGTCAGCATCGACACCCGCGCCGTGCCTTCGGTCAGGATCAGCATGATGTCGCCCGGGTCGCCCTGGACGAGCAGTTCCTTGCCCTTGGCAAAGTTGATCTGCACCGCGCGGCTGGCGATATCGGACCAATCCTCCAGCGACAGGCCGGAAAAGATGCTGTCAGGCCCCTGAAGCTCGGCGAGTTTCGCGTGATCCATGGGCCCCCTTCCCCTGTTGATCCGTCAGACGAGCCGGCTCTGCTTCACCGCGGCCTTGATGAATCCCTTGAACAGCGGATGCGGATCGAAGGGCTTCGACTTCAGTTCGGGGTGAAACTGCACCCCGATGAACCACGGATGGTCCGGACGTTCGACGATTTCGGGTAACATGCCATCGGGCGACATGCCAGAAAAGACGAGACCGCCGCTTTCGAGCCGGTCGCGATAGGCGCCGTTGACTTCATAACGGTGGCGGTGGCGCTCGCTGATGTCGTTCGCGCCATAGATGGTCGCGACATGGCTGTTGGGCGACAGCTTCGCCTCATAGGCGCCAAGCCGCATCGTCCCCCCAAGATCGGTGTTTGCGCCGCGCTTCTGCAGCCCCTCGGCGCTCATCCATTCGGTGATCAGGCCGACGACGGGTTCGTCGGTCGGGCCGAATTCGGTGCTCGAGGCTTTCTCGATCCCGCTCGTGTTCCGTGCCGCCTCGATGCACGCCATCTGCATGCCGAGGCAGATGCCGAAGAAGGGGACGCCGCGCTCGCGCGCGAATTTGACGCTCTCGATCTTGCCTTCCGAACCGCGCTCGCCGAAGCCGCCGGGCACAAGGATGCCGTGCATCGGCTCGAGCTGCGCAGCGAGATCGTCGCCGCGCTCGAACATTTCGGCGTCGAGCCAGCGGATATTGACCTTCACCCGGTTCGCCATTCCGCCGTGCGCCAACGCCTCGTTGAGCGATTTATAGGCATCGGGCAGCGACACATATTTGCCGACCACCCCGATCGTCACCTCGCCTTCGGGGTGCCGCTTGCGGTCCATGATGTCGTACCAGGCGGTCAGGTCGGGTTCGCGCACGTCGTGCAGGCCAAACGCGCGCAGCACTTCGCTGTCGAGCCCTTCGCCATGATATTGCACCGGCACCGAATAGATCGAGTCGGCGTCGAGCGCCGGGATCACCGCTTCCTTCCTCACGTTGCAGAATTGCGCAATCTTGGCGCGTTCGCCCTCGGGCAGCGGCTTTTCGCAGCGGCAGAGCAGAATGTCGGGCTGGACGCCGAGCGAGGCGAGTTCGCGAACGCTGTGCTGCGTCGGCTTGGTCTTCAATTCGCCTGCTGCGGCAATATACGGCACCAGCGTGACATGCACCGACAGCGTCTTGTCGCGACCCTCTTCGTTGCGAAGCTGACGGATCGCCTCGATGAACGGCAGCGATTCGATATCGCCGACGGTGCCGCCGATCTCGCACAGAACGAAATCGAGATCGTCGGTTTCGGCGCGCGCGAAGGCCTTGATCGCGTCGGTGACGTGCGGGACGACCTGCACGGTCGCGCCCAGATAGTCGCCGCGGCGCTCCTTAGTGATGATGTCGCGATAGATGCGGCCCGAGGTGACATTGTCGCTCTGCCGCGCAGCAACACCGGTAAAGCGTTCATAATGGCCGAGATCGAGGTCGGTTTCGGCCCCGTCGTCGGTCACATAAACCTCGCCGTGCTGATAGGGCGACATCGTGCCCGGATCGACGTTGAGATAGGGATCGAATTTCCGAATGCGGACGCGATAACCCCGCGCCTGCAACAGAGCCGCAAGGCTAGCCGCCATCA
Source organism: Sphingopyxis sp. GC21 (assembly GCF_025727575.1). Taxonomy (NCBI): domain Bacteria; kingdom Pseudomonadati; phylum Pseudomonadota; class Alphaproteobacteria; order Sphingomonadales; family Sphingopyxidaceae; genus Sphingopyxis; species Sphingopyxis sp. GC21. The sequence goes on from NZ_CP095845.1 coordinate 1,858,882, forward strand.
AACCTTTGCCAAGGGAGGAGACCACGCCGCCGGTGATAAAAATGAACCGCGCCATGGGAGGAAAGACTTACTCAAAGGGTGGGTGACGGCGCAAGCCGTCGAATCGCATCCCGCGGAAAAAATTCCGCAGCATGCGGGGACGAAGCTGGAAGCCGAGCTTCCGGTTATTTCTTGGCGGGAGCCTGCTCGGCCGGAGCGTTCTGATTTGCAGCGGCGGCGGCGGCGGCAAGCGGATCGTCGCTTACCGGCGCGGCCGGAGCACCTTGAGCGGGCTGCTGCGCCGGGCCGGTCAGCGGCGCTGCGCCCCCGCTCGGCTGCTGCGCGGTCTTCGACAAAGAGGTGTCGAGCGCTGTAGTGCCGGCGCTGCCGACCGACGCCATGGCGGCCAGAACGATCGAAAGGCCGACGAACAGCGTCGCCAGCACGGTCGTCGCGCGGGTCATGAAGTCTGCGGCGCCGCGGGCCGAGAGCAGGCCTGCCGGGCTACCGCCGACACCCAGGCCGCCACCTTCCGACTTCTGCATCAGGATGACGCCGATCATCGCGGCGGCGACGAGCGCCTGAACGACGAGCAGGAAGGTAAAGAGGCTGGACATCGAATTTTCCCGAAAGCGTTGGTTGGCGCCGGATGGGCCGTGCTTGCGGCGCACATAGAGACGAAGCGCCTCCGCTTCAACCCACAGCGTGCGCCGCGCGTCAGCCGAGCGTCGCCGCCGCCGCGACGATCGGCAGGAATTTCTCCGCGGTCAGGCTCGCCCCGCCGACAAGCGCGCCATCGACGTCGCCCGCCCCAAGCAGTTCGGCGGCATTGTCGCCGTTGACCGAACCGCCGTAGAGCAGCCGCATCGCCGCCGCCGCATCGGCACCGACCTGCGCATCGAGCTGCGCGCGGATCGCGCCGTGCATCGCCGCGACATCGCCGACCGTCGGCACCAGTCCGGTACCGATCGCCCAGATGGGTTCATAGGCGATGGCGAGCCGCGCCGGATCGAATTCGGCGGGCAGCGACCCCGCGACCTGCGCCAATACATAGTCGATCGCGCCGCCCGATTCGCGCACGCCGCGCGGTTCGCCAACACAAAGGATCACCGCGAGTCCGGCTGCCATTGCCGCCTCGGCCTTGGCCCGCACATCGACGTCGCTCTCACCAAAACCTTCGCGGCGCTCGCTATGGCCGACGATGACGAGTACGGCCCCGGCATCGGCCAGCATCGGCGCCGACACCGATCCCGTGTAGGCACCCGATGCCGCGCTGTGGCAATCCTGCCCGCCGACCGCCCCGCCCGGCGCCGCCGCCGCCATCGCGGGCACCAGCGTGAAAGGCGGGCACAGGGCGACATCGACCGCACCGTGCGCGCGCGCGCCATCGAATATCGCCCGCGCCTCGTCGATCGAGGCGGCAAGTCCATTCATCTTCCAGTTGCCGACCACATATTTGCGCCGTGCCATCATTTCCTCTCCTGCGATCGAGCCGTTGCGCCGAGCCCTAGCGGCGGTGGGGATCGAAAGGCAAGCCGCGCCTCACCACAGCTAGAAAAGGGGCTTTCCCGCCTTGATGCCCGCCGCCTCCCCGCCTAAAGCAACGCCGAAACCGCGCGCAATGCGCCACGCCGAAAGAAATGCTCCTCCATGATTACCGCAATCCGTCGCCTTTTCGGATCCCGGCTGGGCAAGGCCCTCGCATTGGGCTTCGTCATCCTCATCGGCGTCGGCTTTGCGCTTGCCGATGTGACCGGCAATTCGAGCTTCGGCGGGCTCGGCGGCGCCAATGTCGCGCGGGTGGGCAAGGAGAATATCGGCATTGGCGATCTGCGCGAGCGCGTTCGCAACGCCTATAATCAGGCGCGCCAGCAACAGCCGACGCTAACCATGGCTGCGTTCGTCGAATCGGGCGCGGTCGATCAGGTGCTCGACCAGATGATCGACGGGCTGGCGTTCGAACAATTCGCCGACAAGCTGGGCTTCGGCGTCAGCAAGCGGCAGATCGACGGGCGCATCGCCGATATCCCCGCGTTCGCCGGCGTATCGGGCAAGTTCGACCAGACCCGCTACGAAGCGTTTCTGCGCGAGAATAATCTGAACGAGGCGCAGGTGCGGACCGAGATCAAGCAGCAGTTGCTGCTCGAACAGCTGGGCGCGCCGATCGGCAAACTGCCAACAATCGCGCCGGGCGTTGCCCAGCCCTATGCCGCGCTGCTGCTCGAAAAGCGCGCCGGTCAGGCCGTCTACATCCCCTCTGCGCCCTTCGCGCCGACCGCCGACCCCGGCGATGCCGCGCTCAAGACCTTCCTGTCGCAAAACAAATCCAAATTCACCGTGCCCGAACGCCGCGTACTGCAATATGCGCTGTTCGACCGTAGCGCGGTCCCGGTTCCGGCAGTCACCGACGCCGAGATCGCCGCCGCTTACAAGGCCAATGCCGCCCAATATGCAGCGAGCGAGACGCGGCGCTTTGCGCAGGTCATCGCGCCCGATCAGGCGACCGCCAACAGCATCGCGGCGAAGGCGCGGGGCGGCGCCACATTGTCGGCAGCGGCGCAGGGTTCGGGCCTCGCGGCTTCGACCAGCGGCGAACAGACGCTGGCCGCCTTCACCAGCGCGACGTCGGACGCAATCGCCAAGGCGGCCTTTGCGGCCAAGCGCGGCGAAATCGTCGGGCCGCTGCAGTCCGGGCTTGGCTGGACCGTGCTGCGCGTCGAGGATGTCATTGCCAAGCCCGCGCGCACGCTGGCCGATGCGACCCCCGAAATTCGCGAGGAACTGGCCAAGAACAAGGCGAATGAAGCGATCGTTGATTATTACAACCAGGTCCAGGACGCCGTGAACAGCGGCGCGTCGATCGAGGAGATCGCAGCCGACCGCAAGCTCAAGCTGGTTCAAACGCCCGCCGTCCTGCCGAGCGGCCGCGCGCCGAACGAACCCGGCTTCGCGCTGCCCCCTGAACTCGCGCCGATGGTTGGTCAGGCCTTCCAGGTCGCCGGCGAAGGCGAATCGCAACTTGCAACGCTGGTCGAGAATGAGAAATTCGCGGTTTATTCGGTTAAGTCGGTCGTCGCCGCGGCGCCGCCGCCCTTCGACCAGATCCGCAGCGCCTTGCTCGCCGAATGGCGCCTGTCCGAAGGCCAGAAGGTCGCGCGCGACAAGGCCCGTGCGATCGTGAAGGCGGTCGAAGGCGGCAAGAGCCTGGCCGATGCGACGCGCGCAGCCGGCCCCAATCTGGGCAATGTCCAGACCATCGGCGGGCTGCGCGGCGACATGGGCCGCGATGGCAAGCCGGTGCCGCCCGAACTCGCCCTGCTCTTCTCGATGGCGAAGGGCAGCGTCAAGACGCTCGAAATCCCCGGCAACCGCGGCTGGATGGTCCTGTCGCTGACCGAGGTGAACCGCCCCGATCCCAAGCAGATCGAACCCGCGCGCATCGCCGCGATGGCGCAGCCGCTGTCGCAGGCCTTCGGCAACGAACTGGTCGAACAGCTCGCTGCCGAGGCGAAGCGCCGCATCGGCGTGAAGATCAACAAGGATCTCGTCACCCAGCTCACCAGGGAGCTGACCGGCGCGTCGCCGGTCGGCGAATAACCCCGGTGGCGCTGGAAGGCAGGGCCGCCGCGCTCGAAGCGCTGGCCGCAGGGCGCGGCGCCGTCGTCTGGCAACGGATGATTGCCGACGTCGAAACCCCGGTATCGGCGGCGCTCAAACTTATCGAGCCCGGCCGCGGCGACTGGGTGCTCGAATCGGTTGAAAGCGGCGAGACGCGCGGACGCTACAGCCTGATCGGCCTCGACCCCGACCTGCTTTTCGAAGTCACCGGCGACACGGCGCGGATCAACCGCGACTGGCGCCATGACCGCGAGGCCTTTCGCCCGGTCGAGGCGGGGGCGCTGCAAGCACTACGCGATCTGGTCGCCGAATGTCGCTTCGACGTTCCCGAAGCGCTGCCGAAGGCGCTTGCGACGCTCGTCGGCTTCTTCGCCTATGAGACGATCGGGCTTGTCGAGCGCATCCCGCGCGCCGCGGGGGCCGGGCTCGACCTGCCCGATATGGTGTTCGTGCGCCCGACGACGATCCTCGTCTTCGACCGCTTGGCCGACGAGCTGTTCCTGATCGCGCCGATCTGGCCCGATCCCGACGCGCCGATCGACCGGATGATCGAGGGCGCGCAGGACCGGCTCGACACCATTGCGGCCCGCCTGTCGAGCGCGAACGCGCACAGCGCGAAGGCAGAAACGGCACTGACCCCCGACATGGTCGCGGCGCAGCCGGCAACGACGCCCGAGCGCTTCGCCGAAATGGTCGCGGCGGCGAAGGAATATATCGCGGCGGGCGACATTTTTCAGGTGGTGCTGTCGCAGCGTTTCTCGACACCTTTCGACCTGCCTCCCTTCGATCTCTACCGGGCGTTGCGGCGCATCAACCCCTCGCCCTTCCTCTATTTCCTCGACCTGCCGGGCTTTGCGCTGATTGGTTCATCGCCCGAGATATTGGTGCGCGTGCGCGATGGCGAGATCACCATTCGCCCGATCGCGGGCACGCGACCGCGCGGCCGGACCAGCGCCGAGGATGCCGAAAATCGCGAAAGCCTGCTCGCCGACCCCAAGGAGCGCGCCGAGCATCTGATGCTGCTCGATCTTGGCCGCAACGATGTCGGCCGCGCCGCGGTCGGCGGCAGCGTGACGGTCACCGACAGCTATACCGTCGAATTCTACAGCCATGTGATGCACATCGTGTCGAACGTCATCGGCCGCATCGCGCCCGACAAGGATGCGATCGACGCGCTGTTCGCGGGCTTTCCGGCGGGAACCGTCAGCGGCGCGCCCAAGGTGCGCGCGTGCCAGATCATCGCCGAACTCGAGGCCGAAGCGCGCGGGCCCTATGCCGGCGGCGTCGGCTATTTCGCGCCCGACGGCAATATGGACAGCTGCATCGTGCTGCGTACCGCGATCGTGCAGGACGGGACGATGTACGCGCAGGCTGGCGCGGGCATCGTCGCCGACAGCGATTCCGCCTATGAACAGCGCGAATGCGAGGCCAAAGCGGGCGCGCTGTTCGCCGCCGCGCGCGAGGCGGTGAAGCTGGCCGGCACGCCGGGTTACGGACAATAGCTTGACCGGCGGGTGCGGTGCGTTAGCGTCGCGCTCATGCTGAAACGCCTCCTCCCGCTCGCCCTGCTGCTCGCCGCTTTTCCCGCTCAGGCCCAGATGGTCGAGGGCGCGACCGACGGCGATGCAATACTGAAGGATTTCACCTTCCGTTCGGGCGAAAAACTACCCGAACTCAAGATGCATTATACGACGCTCGGCAAGCCGCAGCGCGACGCGACCGGCGCAATCGTCAATGCGGTGATGATCCTCCACGGCACCGGCGGCACGGGAAAACAATTTCTCCAGCCCCAATTTGCGGGCGAATTATTCGGTCCCGGCCAACCGCTCGACACCGCAAAATATTACATCATCCTGCCCGACAATATCGGTCATGGCGGATCGTCGAAGCCGAGCGACGGGATGCGCATGGCTTTTCCCAGATATGACTATGACGACATGGTGGCGGCGCAGCACCGGCTGCTCACCGAAAAGCTGGGAATCGGCGAGCTCCAGCTCATCCTCGGCACCTCGATGGGGTGCATGCACGCCTTTGTCTGGGGCGAAAGCTGGCCGGGCTTTGCAAAACGGCTCGCGCCCTTCGCTTGGCTGCCCGTCGAAATAGCGGGCGAAAACCGGATGTGGCGGACGCTGATCATCGATGCGATCAAGGCCGACCCGGAGTGGAACGGAGGCAATTACGCGCAGCAGCCTGCCGCGGGTCTGCGGACCGCCGCCTCGATCGGCCTGATTGCGGGATCGAACCCCTATGCGCTGCAGGCGCAATATCCGACCCGCGCCGCCGCCGAAGCCTATAAGGATGCCGCCTTTGCGCGCAGCTATGGCCGCAACGATGCCAATGACGTTATTTATCAGTTCGATGCCTCGCGAACCTATAATCCCTGGGCGGGGATCGAAAAGATCGACGTGCCCCTTTTGTGGGTCAATTCGGCCGACGATTTCATCAATCCGCCGGGCTATGGCATCGCCGAAAAGGCGGCCGCGCGCATGCCCAGGGCCCGCTATGTCCTGATCCCCGCGTCACCCGAAACCAAGGGGCACGGCACGCATAGCTGGGCGAAATTCTGGAAGGATGATCTCGCGAAGCTGATGGCCGAATAAAGCCCGCTTTGGAGCCGCCGAAGCTTCTATCCCTTCCCCCCGCTACGCAAAAGCATTAGGGCCGCGCCATGATCCTGGTCATCGACAATTACGACAGCTTCACCTTCAACCTCGTTCATTATCTGATCGAGCTCGGCGCCGAGGTGCGCGTGGTGCGCAACGACGATCTGACCGCCGCCGAGGCGCTGGCGACCGGGGCCGAAGCGATGCTGATCTCGCCGGGGCCGTGCACGCCGAACGAAGCCGGGATCAGTCTCGACCTCGTTGCCGCCTGCGCCGCCGCGCGGCGACCGCTGCTCGGCGTCTGCCTGGGGCATCAGGCGATCGGCCAGCATTTCGGCGCGACCGTCCAGCGCGGGCATCTGATGCACGGCAAGACCTCGCCGGTCTGCCACGATGGCACGGGACTGTTCGCCGGCCTGCCCTCGCCCTTCACCGCGACCCGTTATCACAGCCTCGAGGTCGTCGACATTCCCGACTGCCTCGCGATCAATGCGACGAGCGACGATGGGGCGGTGATGGGGTTCCGGCACGTCGACCTGCCGATCCACAGCGTGCAATTCCACCCCGAAAGCATCGCGACCGAGCATGGTCATGCGATGCTCGCCAACTTTCTCACGATCGCCGGGCTGCCGGTTCGCGCCCGCCAGGCGGCATGAGCCGCTTCGGTCCCTTTCCCGACCCGACGGGACAGCTCGCGCCCGATGAGGCGGCGCGCGCGTTTGCGACGATGCTCGATGGCGGCGGCAGCGACGAGGAGGTCGCGGCCTTTCTGGTTGCGCTGTCCGAGCGCGGCGAGACGACGGTCGAAATCGTGGCCGCCGCGCAGGCGATGCGCGACCGGCTGATCCCGATCGCCGCGCCCGAGGGCGCCATCGACGTCTGCGGCACCGGCGGCGACGGCCACCACACGCTCAACGTCTCCACCGCCGTATCGCTGGTCGTTGCAGCATGCGAAGTACCCGTTGCAAAGCACGGAAATCGCGCGGCTTCGTCAAAGGCAGGTGCCGCCGACACGCTCGAGGCGCTCGGCCTCGACATGGCGCGCGCGGGCCGGATGGCCGAGGCCCAGCTCGCCGACCTTGGCATCTGCTTTCTGTTCGCGGCGAACCACCATCCCGCGATGGCGCGCATCCAGCCGATCCGCAAAGCGATCGGCCGCCGCACCATCTTCAACCTGATGGGGCCGCTCGCCAATCCGGCGCGCGTCACGCGCCAGCTCGTCGGCATCGCGCGTCCCGCCTATGTCCCTGTCTATGCCGGCGCGCTGCACCAGCTTGGCACCGATCATTCGCGGGTCGTCTCGGGCGACGAGGGGCTCGACGAACTGTCGCTCGCGGGCGGCAACGAGGTGGCGGTGGTCACACGCGCCGGGGTGCAGATGCAGCGCAGCAGCGCCGCCGACGCCGGACTGCCGACGCATCCGATTGCGGCGATCCGTGGCGGTGACGCAAGCTATAATGCCAAGGCGCTGCGCGCGCTGCTCCAGGGAGAACCCGGCGCCTATCGCGATGCCGTTCTCTACAATGCCGCCGAAGCGCTCATGGTCGCGGGCGCGGTCAACACGCTGGCGGACGGGGTCGAGGAGGCCGCCGAAGCCATCGAAAAGGGGCTCGCCAACGCGCTGCTCAACTGCTGGATCGCGTATAAATGAACAAGCTCACCCAGATCCTCGAAACCAAGGCCGGCGAAGTCGCCGCGCGCCGTGCGCAGCGCACGCTCGCCGATCTCGATGCCGTCGATGCCGGGCCTGTGCGCGGCTTTGCCGCCGCGCTGCGCCGCAAGATCGACGCGGGCGGCTACGGCCTGATTGCCGAAGTCAAGAAAGCATCGCCGTCCAAAGGGCTGATCCGCGAAGATTTTTCTCCCGCCGACCATGCCCGCGCCTATGCCGCCGGCGGCGCGGGCTGCCTGTCGGTGCTGACCGACGCCCCCTATTTTCAGGGGCATGAGGATTATCTGATCGCCGCGCGCGCGGCCTGCCCGCTACCCGTGCTGCGCAAGGATTTCATGATCGATCCGTGGCAGGTCGCCGAAGCGCGCGCGATCGGCGCCGATGCAATCCTGATCATCGTCGCGGCGCTCGATGACGGCGCGATGCGCGAGATCGAGGCGGCGGCGGTCGAACGCGGCATGGACGTGCTCGTTGAAGTGCATGACGAGGCCGAACTCGACCGCGCGTTGACGCAGCTCAGGTCGCGGCTCATCGGCGTCAACAATCGCGACTTGCGCAGCTTCGAAACCGATCTTGGCGTCACCGAACGGCTGGCGAAACTTGTTCCCGCCGGAACCCTGCTCGTCGGCGAAAGCGGCATCGCGAGCCACGCCGATTGCGCACGGCTTGCGCAGAGCGGCGTTCGCGCCTTTCTGGTCGGGGAAAGCCTGATGCGCCACGCCGATGTCGAAGCGGCGACGAGGGCGCTGCTGCTCGGCTAAGCTTCGCGCGCGGGCAGGCTCAAGGTGAAGCGGGCGCCCTGGCCGGGGGCGCTGTCGACGGTGAGGTCGCCGCCCATCGCGCGCGCCAGGCGGCGCGCAATATAGAGGCCAAGCCCCGATCCGCCGCTGTCGGTGCGGCCAAGCCGTTCGAATTTTTCGAACACCACCGCCTGCTGGTCGGTGGCAATCCCCTGCCCCTGATCGGCGACCGTCACCATGGCGCGGTCGCCTTCGCGGTCGACGCGAATCCAGATTTGCGACTGTTCGGGCGAATAGCGGATCGCATTGCCGAGCAGATTGAGCAGCACCTGAAGCACGCGGCGGAACTCGCCATAGGCGGGCATCCGGTCGTCGGTACGCGGCGCGTCGATACGGATACCCTTTTCCTCGGCTTTCATGCCGAGCAGGCCGACTGCGCGGCGCGCCAGATCGCCCAGGTCGATTTCATCGCGCGCCGCCTTGAACCCCGGGCGTTCGATATTCTGCAAGTCGGCAAGATCGTCGACGAGGCCGAGCAGGTGCCGGCCCGCATGCGCGATATCGCCAGCATAACGGGCATAGTCGGCGCGGATCGGGCCGTCGAACTGGCCATGGATCGTCTCCGCAGTCGCGATGATGCGGCTGAGCGGACCGCGCAGCGCGCCGTCGATCCGCCGCCCGAATTGCGGATCCGACAGCGGCAGCGAGCCGAAGGCGGGATCGATGGTGCCGGACGTCGGCGCAGCGCCCGCCGTTTCGGGATCGCGTGTCGCCATGCCGCGAAAACCGGTAAAGCCCCCCGCCGCGTCGAAGAGCGCCTCGCCCGCCACGGTCATCGTCAGCGGCGCGCCGCCGATCTCGACGCGAACGCGCTGGCCTTCGAAGCTTGCCTGCCGCGCAAGCGCGCGCAGCACCGCAAAGCGCCCGTCGGCATCGGGCTGAAGCTCGAACAATTCGGACAGCGACCGCCCCTCCCAACCGGCGGGGATCGACGGAGCCTCCGCCCCGGCGCGCAGCGCCACGACGCGCAGATGCTGGTCGCATTCCCACGCCCATCCGTGCGGAACAATTCCCACGTCAGCGACCGGCGGCGTCTGCGGCATCACGACCGGGCGTGTGCGCCAGTCGCTGATCTCGATCGCCGCGCCATCGGCATCGGGGGCAATGCGCACCAGCGCATGAATGTCGCTATGATCGTCCGCGGCATAGAGCGGCCGGCTGATGTCGCGCTGGAGCCGCTGCGCCAGCGCGACGAGCCGCGCGAGCTGCGGCAGCGCCAGCGGACGGCCAAGCCCCGCCCCGGCGCGCTGTTGCAGGCGGAGCAGCGACGGATCGGCGCTGACGAGCGCCCCGCTGGCGTCGACGCGGCCGCGAATGATGCGTTCGCCGCTCATACCGCGGTCCCTGAACCGGCATCATCGCCGGCCAGCGCCCGCGCCGGCAGCATCGCGAGCGACGCCTCGAGCGGCGCCAGCGCAGCCGAATCGAGCCGCAACGGTGCAAGAAGGACCGGCAGTGCGGCCGCCTCGGCAGTGATCAGCGCCAGTGCCATGTCGGCATAGCGCCGTTTGCCCGCCGCCGCGGCCAGCGCAACAAGCGTCGGCCAGTCGTTTCGCGCGATGGCTCCCGCCGCCACTGCGGACAAATCTCCATTCGCGATCAGTAGGGCGTGATAAGCCTTTGCTTCGGCGTCGATTCCTATGGCACTCTGCTGTGCCTCGCCGGTCGTCCTTACCGCGTCGCCGAGCGCCGCCGCGCGATCGCCGTCGCCTTCGTCCCGCGCCAGCCACCACGCCGCAATATCGAGCAGCAGCGCGCGGAGCAGGTCGGGATCGAGATCGGCGACCGCGATCGCCGGGTTTCCGAGCGCGTCAAAGCGGCGCCCGTCCGCAATCCGCAGCGCAAGAAAGGCCCGATCGGTATCGCTGAGCTCGCTTTCGTCCGCAGCCGGCCCAGCCTCAGCGGTTTCGGCTGCGCCCGGCGACACCGTCGGCGCGCGCTGCGCCGATTGCTGCCGCCAGCGATGTTCTTCGGCGCGCGCGAAACAGGCCCGGGCCAGTCGCTCGGCCGAGGGAATTCCGCCCGCAAGCCAGTCGTCCCACAGCGCCGCGCCATCGATCCCGACATCGAGTTCAGCCGCCAGCGTCGTGACGAGCCGCCGGGCAATTCCCAGCGACAGCGCGCGCTGTTCCTCGGTCAGATGCCCCGCGGTCGGCGCCGCCAGATAGGCTGCCAGTTCGCGCAGCCGCGCCGACAGCGTCGGCGACGGCAGATCGAGACCGGTCGAGGGGAAGGATTCAGCCATGCACGCTCGCGGATAGCAGCATGTCGTTAATAGGCATTAAACCTTGAAGGCCTTTGTTCTACTTGGCCTCCGGTCGCCGCGCGAGGCGCATCCAGAGCAAAATCTGGAACAGCGCCAACAGCGGAAGGATCGCGAACATCAGCGGCGCCGCGCCGAAAACCAGCGCGGGGGCGAGCATGATCCATGCCTGATCGGCGTCGGGAAGCAGCCAGTGAAAGCGCCGCTTTTCACCCGCATCCTCATAGAGCAGGCGCGCGAGCAGGATCGTCGCGGCAAGGCATGGTGCAAGCGCCGCTTCCGAAAAGCGCGGCATCGCGTGCCCCGCCCCGCCGAGCGAGAGCAGCCAGGGAAAGGCCGCCAGCAACAGCCACGCAAAACTCCGGATGGTCGCGCGTACACGGTCGTGCGCCGCGCTCTGGGCGCGAAAGGAGGCAAGAAAGCGCATCGCGGCCAGGCAGAGGCCGCCGAACACCGCGACGAGCGCCCCCGCCGCCGCCAGCCCGCTCGCGGCGAGCAGCGCAACGCCGATCCAGAGCAGCGCGGTGACATAGGGCAGATAGCGCGCAGTTTTCGGCGATCGCACGAGCAGCGGCCCCGCAAGCCGGATCAACGGCATCATGACCGCCGAGCGGCCGAGCCCCATGCCGCCATAATCGACCTGTTGCAGGCTCGATTGCTCGATCAGCGCTGCCGTCGGCCGGTCGGTGACGATCGCGATGTCGCCCTGTTCGAACAGCGCGGGTTCGCAATAGAGGCGGCGCGCGCCGGTCTGCACCGCCATGCGCAGCAGCGTCAGCATTACGTCCCACTCGCCGGGCATCTCGGCGAGATCGCGCACCATCGCATCCGAAATACAGGCAAGCCCGCCCCAGCGCCGGGTCGCGTCGATGCGTTCGAACCCCTGCGTCAGCAGCGTATCGGCGGTGACGAGGATCGCCGGCGAACCGGGCTTGGCGATCGCGGCATAATGGGCGCTGCCCGCGCGCAAACCGTCGGCGACGAGGATGATGCGATCGTCGCCCTCGACCAGCGCCATCAGGTCGCTCGCCTCGCGCACCGGCGTCACCTTCATCCCGCGGCGGCGGATCCGGTCGCACGTTGCCAGCAGGTCGGCCGGCACCGCCGCGACGGCCACGGCGATATGCGTGACCCCGACGTCGGCAAGCCGCGCCGCCTGCCGCTCGATCAGTGTCTCGCCCGCAATCGCGACGAGCGCGCGCAGGCCGCCGTCGGGCAGCATTTCGCTGGCGCCGACCAGCGCGATCAAGGCCATCGGCGCCCCCCATTTGCAGCACAGCTCATCGCCGCCGACCTTTAGGCGCGAAGGATCGATTGGCAAGCGATCATCTGCGCAAGCACCGCTATGACGTCATCCTTCCCGCCCCGCGCAAAAACGTTGCCGAGCCACGAAAAAATCACGCTGAAAGGCACCGAATCGCTGGCAAAGACACCGGTCATGGGCTAGGCCCGGAGCATCTCCCGATAGCGCAACAGAAGGCCGGGCTTTGACCGAAGAAAATACGCATTTGCCGCCGTCCGACGACGGCATTTCGCCGATCAACATCGTCGACGAAATGAAGACGTCTTACCTCGATTACGCGATGAGCGTAATCGTCAGCCGCGCGCTGCCCGACGTGCGCGACGGGTTGAAGCCGGTGCATCGCCGCATCCTCTACGCGGCGCAGGAAGGCGGCTTCATTCCCGGCCGCCCCTACAAGAAATCGGCGAAAATCGTTGGCGACGTCATGGGTAACTACCACCCGCACGGCGACAGAGCGATCTACGACGCTCTCGCCCGCATGACGCAGGACTGGTCGCTCCGCGTGCCGCTGATCGACGGCCAGGGCAATTTCGGCTCGATGGACCCCGATCCGCCGGCGTCGATGCGCTATACCGAAGCGCGCCTTGCCAAGACCGCGATGGTGCTGCTGAACGACCTCGACAAGGATACCGTCGACTTCCAGCCCAACTACGACGCGAGCCGCGAAGAGCCGACGGTGCTCCCGGCGCGTTTCCCGAACCTTCTCGTCAACGGCGCGGGCGGCATCGCGGTCGGCATGGCGACCAACATCCCGCCGCACAATCTTGGCGAAGTCGTCGATGCGACGCTCGCGATGATCGACCGCCAGCTCGAGGGCGGTCCGGACATCACCCTCGAAGAACTGATGGCGATCGTCCCTGGCCCCGATTTCCCGACCGGCGCGATGATGCTCGGCCAGGGCGGCGCGCGCAACGCCTATGCCACCGGCCGCGGCTCGATCATGATGCGTGCGACGCATATCATCGAGGAAGGCAGGAACGACCGCCAATCGATAGTTCTGACGTCCATTCCTTTTCAGGTCGGCAAGTCCGGACTCGTCGAGAAGATCGCCGAGGCGGCGCGCGACAAGCGCATCGAGGGCGTCGCCGACATCCGCGACGAATCGAACCGCGAGGGCGTTCGCGTCGTTATCGAGCTGAAGCGCGACGCCACCGCCGAGGTCGTCCTGAACCAGCTCTGGCGCCACACCCCGGCGCAGTCGAGCTTCCCCGCGAACATGCTCGCGATCCGTGGCGGCCGCCCTGAAATGATGGGGCTGAAGGATATTCTTTCGGCCTTCATCGCCTTCCGCGAAGAGGTCATCACCCGCCGCTGCAAATTCGAACTCGCCAAGGCGCGCGACCGGGCGCACATCTTGCTCGGCCTTGTCGTCGCGGTCAGCAATCTCGACGAGGTTGTGCGCATCATCCGCGGCTCGAACTCGCCCGCAGCGGCCCGCGAAGCGCTGCTCGCGCGCGAATGGCCGATCGGCGAAATCGCGCCCTATATCCGCCTCGTCGAAGCGATCGAGGGCGAGATGGAGGACACCGCGACCTATCGTCTTTCCGAAATACAGGTGAAGGCGATCCTTGACCTCCGCCTGCATCGTCTGACCGCACTCGGTCGTGACGAAATCGGCAAGGAACTCGGCGAGTTGGCGAGCGAGATTGAGGAACTGCTTTCGATCCTCGCCGACCGCGTCAAACTCTATGGCGTGATGCGGGAAGAGCTGGTCGCGGTGCGCGACGAATTCGCCACCCCGCGCAAGACGCTCGTCGCCCCCGCCGCCGATGGCATCGACGACGAGGATCTGATCGAGCGCGAGGAGATGGTCGTTACCGTCACCCTCGACGGCTATATCAAGCGCACCCCGCTCGACACCTTTCGCGCCCAGCGTCGCGGCGGCAAGGGCCGCGCCGGCATGGCGACGAAGGACGAGGATGTCGTCACCGAATTGTTCGTCACCTCGACGCACACGCCGGTGCTGTTCTTCTCCACCGCGGGCAAGGTCTATCGCATGAAGGTATGGCGCCTGCCCGAAGGCGGGCCGGCCACGCGCGGCCGACCTATGATCAACCTGCTCCCGCTGGCGCAGGGCGAGACGATCTCGACCGTCCTCCCATTGCCCGAGGACGAGGGTGAATGGGGCAAGCTCCACGTCATGTTCGCGACCGCGAAGGGGAGCGTGCGTCGCAACAGCATGGACGCTTTCACCAACGTTCCGTCGAACGGCAAAATCGCGATGAAGTTCGAAGGCGAGGACGAAGACGACCGCTTGATCGGCGTCGCGCTGCTGGACGAAAGCGACGATGTGCTGCTCGCGACGCGGCAAGGCAAGGCGATCCGCTTCGCCGGTGACGATGTGCGCGAATTCCAGAGCCGTAATTCGACCGGCGTGCGCGGTATGCGTCTGGCCGACGGCGACGAGGTGATCTCGCTCTCGATCCTCCACCGCGTCGGCACCAGCAGCGAGGAGCGCGAAGCCTATCTGCGCGCCGCCCCGTGGAAAGACAATGAAAACGCGCCGACGCTGCCGGCCGACCGGATGGACGAGCTCGCCGCACGCGAACAGTTCATCCTGACGATCTGCGCCAACGGCTATGGCAAGCTGTCCTCCGCCTATGAATATCGCCGCACCGGTCGCGGCGGCCAGGGGATCACCAATATCGACAATATCGGCCGCAACGGCCCCGTCGTGGCGAGCTTCCCGGCAACGCAGGCGCATCAGCTGATGCTCGTGACCGATCAGGCGAAGCTCATTCGCATGGGGCTCGACAGCCTGCGCGTCATCGGCCGCGGATCGGCGGGCGTGCGGCTGTTCGACGTTGCCAAGGACGAACATGTCGTATCGGCGGCGCTGATCGAGGATAGCGAGGACGAAGCACTCGATGCGGCCGACGCCCCGGCGGAGGCAACGGAAGCGGTCGCCGGCGGGACCACCGACGCGGGACCGGACGGCGCCGGCGAATGACCGCCGGCACCGCCTTCAAGGTGCTGACCGCCGACCAGTGGATGGATTTCGAGCGCGAAGGCCTGTTCCACGGCGCCCCCGTGGACCATGCCGACGGCTATATCCACATGTCGACCGCCGAGCAGCTTGCCGAAACGCTCGCCAAACATTTTGCCGGGCAGCAGGGGCTGGTGATCGCCGAGGTCGACCTCGCGCAGCTCGGCAAGGCGGTGCGCTGGGAAGAGTCGCGCGGCGGCCAGCTTTTCCCACACCTGTACGGCACGTTGCCGATGACGGCGGTCATCCGGGTCGAGAGCCGCGACTGACGGCAGCGCTCGCGGCGAGCCTCAGGCCATGCCGCGCGCCAGGTCGAGCCGCGATGCGTCGCCCACCTGGCTACCGCCATCGCAGTCGAGGATCGTTCCGGTGATATAGCTCGCGGCGGGCGAGCAGAGGAAAACCGCCGATTCGGCGACCTCCGAAACCTTGCCCCAGCGCTTCATCGCGATGCGGGCATAATGCGCCTCGCGCGTCGCGTCGTCGGGCGCGAGCCGTTTCATGCCCTCGGTGTCGGCGATCGGTCCCGGCGAGATGCCGTTGACGCGCACATCGGGGCCCCATTCGAGCGCCAGCACCCGCACGAGCTGGTTGATCCCCGCCTTCGCCGCACAGGCATGCGCCTGCAGCGCCGAGGCATTGACCGCCTGCCCTGCGGTGATCGCGATCAGCGAGGCACCCGGCTTGTTGAGCAGATCGTGGCAGCCCCGAAACACGTTGAAGGTGCCATTGAGATCGATATCGACCACGGTGCGAAAGGCGTTGGCCGACATGCCGAGCACCGGCGCGAGGAAATTGCCCGCGGCGCCCGATATGACGATGTCCATCGGGCCGAACTTGTCCGCGACCGTCTCCATCACCCCGCGAATCGCGCCATAATCGCGCACATCGCCCGACAGCCCGATCGCGTCATGGCCGATTTCGTCGGCGGCGCGGCGCGCCTTGTCGGGATCGCGCCCCGCGACGGCAACGCGCGCGCCCAATTCGGCAAAACGCTTGGCAATGCCAAGGTTGATGCCGCTCGTGCCGCCCGCGACGAAAGCGGTCTTGCCGGCGAGCAGATTGTCGCGAAAACTGGTCATGGCCTCACTCTTCCCTTCGCTGTTTCAGCGCCTTCGCCCCGCGCCGCCGCCCCATGCGGGGTTGACGGATCGGATTCGGTCGCCTTTTGAAACGCAACCAGACAGCAAGGATGATCAGATGGCAAGTGGCCCCACGTCGCACTCCTACATCTCGCAGCGGTTGAAGCTGCACTATGTCGATTGGGGCAATGCCGACGCGCCGCCCTTGCTTCTCGTGCATGGCGGGCGCGATCATTGCCGCAACTGGGACTGGGTCGCCGAAAAGCTGCGCGATCGCTATCATGTCATCGCGCCCGACCTGCGCGGCCATGGCGACAGCGCCTGGTCGCCCGACGGCAATTACGACATGGACGCCTTCGTCTATGACCTGGCGCAGCTCATCCACCAGCTCGATCTGTCGCCGGTGACGATCGTGTCGCATTCGATGGGCGGCAATGTCGCATTGCGCTACACCGGGCTCTATCCGGACACCGTATCCAAGCTCGTCGCGATCGAGGGGCTTGGCCCCTCGCCCAAGCTGATCGCCGAACGCCTCGCAACCCCGGTCGCCGACCGGTTCCGCAAATGGATCGACGACAAACGACAGGCGGCGGGCCGTTCGCCGCGCCGTTATCCGACGCTCGACGATGCGCTGGCGCGGATGATGGGCGAAAATGCCTATCTGACCCCCGAACAGGCGCGTCACCTGACCATCCACGGCGTCAGCCGCAACGAGGATGGGACGTGGAGCTGGAAGTTCGACAATTATCTCAACATCTGGTCGGTTTTCGATCTGTCGCACGACGAAATCGCGTCGCTGTGGGCGGAAATCACATGCCCGACGCTACTGCTCTATGGCGCCAACAGCTGGGCGTCGAACCCGGCGAAGGACGGTCGGATCGCACATTTCAAGTCCGCGCAGGTCATCGAGTTCGAGAACGCCGGCCACTGGCTGCACCACGACCAGTTCGAGCGGTTCATGTCCACGCTAGACGATTTCCTCTAATATTGGCCCCGAAGCCGCGCGATGGGCGCGCGCCGGGATCGGGCGATGGCATATAGCGGACAGCTTCCGGCGCGGCAGCGCGCCCTGGCAGGCGGCGGCGCGGCAATGGCCGCGCTGCTGGTCGGCTCGGCGCTCGTCAGCAGCCTCGACATTGCGGTAATCCGCAAGGCCGGCGAGGCGATCAGCGCCATCGCGCTCCCCGCACCGAAACCTCCGCCGACACCCGCGAGCCCCGCTCCGGCGAAAAGCGACGCGGCGAGCGGCAAGGCGTCGGCGGCGAACCGCTTTGCCAAGGCCGCGGCGGTCGCAGCGCCCAAGCCCCGGATCGTCCCGCCCGAGCCGCCTCCGGTCGCGGCGTCACCGCAGCCCGGCAGCGGCAGCGATCCATCGGCGGGCGCGACCCCAACCCCGGGCCCCGGATCGGGCGCGGGCGGACGCGGCGACGGCACCGGGTCCGGCGGTGCAGGCAGCGGAACCGGCGGCGGCACGCGCGCCGTGTGGCGCAGCGGAACGATCGAAGACAATGACTATCCCCGTGAGGCGCGCCGCGCGCATATCGGCGGGGTCGTCGAAGTACGCTTCACCATCGAGGCCAGCGGCCGCGTCAGCGGATGCCGGGTCAGCCGATCGAGCGGCGATGCCTCGCTCGATTCGACCACGTGCCGGCTGATCGAGGCGCGCTTTCGCTTCCGGCCCGCGACCAATGCGCGCGGCGAATTCGTCGCCAGCCCCTATGGCTGGCGGCAGAGCTGGTGGCTCGAGCCACGGCGCTAGTCACCGCCCCGCAGGCGTAGCCACACCCCGATCACTACCACCACCTGCGACAAAGTCGCGACATTATCGCGAACGATTCGCATTATTGTTGACTCTGCGAACGACTCTCAATAGCGGACTCCCAACAACCATAAGGGGGTAACACCGTGAAGCCTGTTTCTTTCCTCGCTCTCTCCTGCGTCGGCAGCCTCGTCAGCGCGCCCGCGCTTGCCGCGACCGCCGACGATGCGCAGGATGCGCCCGGCTATCGGGAAAATATCATCGTCACCGGCACCAATGGCGTCGCGGTGGAAACGCCCAAATCGACCGCGCCGATCGTCGACACGCCGCAGACGGTGACCGTGGTGTCGGAGGAACAGATCAGGCAGCAGAATCTGCTCACGCTGCGCGACGCGCTTTCGACGATTCCGGGCATCACCTTCGGCGCGGGCGAAGGCGGCGGCGGCTATGGCGATTCGATCAACCTGCGCGGCTATTCGGCGAGCAACGACATCACCGTCGACGGCGTGCGCGACAGCGCACAATACAGCCGGACCGACCCGTTCAACCTCCAGCAGATCGAAGTCTACAACGGCGCCAACTCGGTCTTCAACGGATCGGGCAGCGTCGGCGGGACGATCAATCTCGTCAGCAAGATTCCCTTCGCGCGCGATGCGACGACGGTGCAGGCCGCGGTAGGCACCGACAATTATTATCGGGCGGCGGTCGACAGCAACTGGCGGCTCAGCGAGCTGATCGCGGTGCGCCTCAACGCCATGTATCATGAAAATGACGTGCCCGGCCGCGACGTCGAATCCTATCAGCGCTGGGGCGTGGCGCCATCGATCACCATCGGCGTCGACAGCGACACCAGCCTGACCCTCGCCTATATTCACCAGGATGACGACAACACGCCGATCTATGGCGTCCCCTATTTCCTGAGCGGCGTGAACGATGGCCCGCTGCCGGGGGTCGATGACAGCTCCTATTTCGGCATCGTCGATCTGGACGAACAGAAGACCAAGGTCGACCGCTTCACCGCAACCTTCCGCCACGCGTTCAGCGATGCCGTGTCGATCCGTAACCTCACGCGTTGGCAGCGCGTCCACCAAGATAGCCAGACGAGCGCGCCGCAGGGTGTCTTCTGCCTGGCCAGTGGCCTGCAGCCGATCGGTGCGGCGCCCGATGCGACCGTCGGCGTCCCCTGCCCCAGCGGCCAGGATATGCCGGGCAATTATTACCCCGCCGGACCGCGCGGACTGGTCCGCGATCAGCTAAACGAACTGCTCTACAACCAGACCGACCTCACCATCGTCAGCGGTACCAAGGGCGGCATCCACAACACGCTGGTCATCGGCGGCTCGCTGAGCCAGGAGGATTATTCGATCGAGGTTGCGCAATTGCTGCGCAACGCGGGCGGCGCCACGCCCAATCCCGTGCAGGGACCGATCAGCTTGTCGAACCCCGACACCTATTGGTCGGGCCCGGTCAATTATGTCCGCACCGGCAACAGCTATGGCGATACGCGCGGCTGGGCGATTTACGCCTTCGACACGCTCGAGCTGTCGCCGATGTTCGAACTGAACGCCGGGCTGCGCTATGAAAATTCGCGCGCCAAATTCCGCGCGGACACCATAACGACGCCCGCAACCGGCGCGGTCTACACCCGCGGCGCCGACCAGATAAGCGACGAAAATCTCTTTTCCTATCGCGTCGGCGCGGTGTTCCACCCGGTCGAAAATGTCAGCCTCTATGCTGCCTATGGCAACAGCAAGACGCCGTCGTCGGCGACGGTCCGGCTCGGCTGCGGCACCAATTGCGATGTCGCGCCCGAAAGCGGCCGCACTTACGAGATCGGGGCGAAGGCCGAGCTCATGGACAAGAAGCTGCTGCTCACCGCCGCTCTGTTCCGCAACGAACGCAGCAATTACCGCGTGCCGTCGAACGACGCCTCACTGCCCAGCTCGCTGCAGGTGCTCGACGGCAAGTCGCGCGTCGACGGCTTCGCGCTCGGCCTGACCGGCGCGATCACGCCCAACTGGTCGATCTTCGCCAATTACACCTATCTCGACGGAACGGTGCGGCAGAGCGTGTCGGACTATTGCATCGCCAACCCCGGCGGCGGCAACTGCACCAACAGCGCCGCGCTGCCCGATCCGCAGGCGGGCGACCGGCTGATCCAGACCCCGAAACATTCGGGCAGCCTGTTCACCACCTACACGCTGCCGTTCGGGCTGCAGATTGGCTATGGCCTGACCTATCAGGGCAGCTTTGCGACCAGCCAGCGCAACATGGCGCAGCGCTCGCAATATTTCGTCGACGATTATCTGATCCACCGCGCGTTCGTGTCCTATGAATTCGGCAACGGCCTGGTGGCGCAGCTCAATGTGTCGAACCTGACCAACGAGGATTATTACACCGGCGTGCGCAACAATGTGAACAGCACCACCGGCATCGTCACCGGCGGCTGGGCGACGCCCGGCGAGGAACGCTCGGCGGTCCTCAGCCTCTTCTACAAATTCTGATTGCAACCCCGGGCGCGGCGATTGCCGCGCCCGGGCTTTTCGGCTTAGTAACGCGCATGATCCGCATCATTCCCGACCTCATCGATGCCGAGGGCGTCAAGGCGCTCCGCACCATCCTCGACCGCGCCGACTGGATCAACGGCAACGAGACGTCGGGACCGCAGGCGGCACTGGCCAAGCGCAACCAGCAGCTTCCCGAATTCGGCGACGCGGCGGTCGAGGCGGGCCGGATGGTGATCGACGCGCTCGGCCGCTCGCCGCTGTTCATGGCGGCGGCGCTGCCGCTCAAAATCTATCCGCCTTTCTTCAACCGCTATTCGGGCGGCGAGGCGTTCGGCGATCATATCGACAATGCCGTGCGGATGCGCCGCGGCACCGATTTCCGGATTCGCAGCGACCTGTCGGCGACGCTGTTTCTGGCCGACCCAGACAGCTATGAAGGCGGAGGCCTGGTCATCGACGGCATGGCCGATGCGCCCGGCGTCAAGCTCCCCGCCGGCCACCTCATCCTCTATCCGTCGAGCACCGTTCACCGCGTCGAACCGGTCACGGGCGGCGTCCGTGTCGCCAGTTTCATGTGGATTCAGTCGATGATCCGCGATCAGGCGCAGCGCAACCTGCTGTTCGACCTCGACCTAGGGGTTCAGGGCGCCGCCGCGGCAATGGGTCAGGGCGATCCGACCGTCGTCCGTCTGACCGGCGTCTATCACAATCTGCTGCGCCAATGGGCCGACGCCTGAAGGCCTGGCGTTCCTAATCCAGCATCGCGCGCCACTCACGCGAGACATATTCGCGGCCGTCCGCGATCATCTGCATCGCAAGACCCTGCGCATCGGCAAGCGCCATGCCCTGCTCAGGACCAACGACGGTGAGCGCGGTCGCCCAGCCGTCGGCGATCATGCAGCTGCGATGCACCACCGTCACCGATGCCACGCCGTTGACGAGCGGGCGCCCGCTGCGCGGATCGAAGCTGTGCGAATAATGGCGGCAGCCGTCGGTAAAGCCGCGCCGGTAATTGCCCGAGGTCGCGACCGACAGGTCGTGCAGCGCGAGCCGCCAGGGCGCGAGCGACTGGCCGGGCGGCGGCTCGACATCGACCCACCAGGGCTGTGCGTCGGGCTGCAGCCCCTCGCCGCGCAATTCGCCCCCGACTTCGATCAGGAAATGGCGCACCCCGCTCGCGAGCAGCTGCTCGGCAGCAAGATCGGCGCCGAATCCCTTGGCGATCCCCGACAGGTCGAGCGCCGCCCCCGTCCCGCGCCGGACGCGCGCCGCCGCGGCATCGAAGGCAATGTCAGGTGGTGCATCGGGCGGTGCGATCTCGGGCACCGCAGCGACCGGCCCCGCCGCACCGAAGCCCCAGCGTTCGGTCAGCAGCCCCAGCGCCGGATTGAACGCGCCGCCGCTCGCTTCGGCGATCGCGGTCGCCGCAGCCATCACGCGCGCAAATTCGGGCGGGATCGCGTGCCATTCCCCCGCGGGCGCGCGGTTCAGGCGCGACAGGTCCGATTCCGCTTCCCACTGGCTCATCTGCCGCACGACGCGATCGAGCGCGCGCCGGACGCTTTCGCCCGCCGACGCCGGTGCGTCGACCGCCTGCAACGACCAGCTCGTGCCCATTGTCCGTCCCGAAAAGCTCCGGACCGGCACCCCCGGACGGCGCGCCGCAAAGGCGGCGGGCGTCAGCGCCCGGGGGATCAATATCCGGTCGGTCAGGGCGCCATGACCTCGAGCGTCGTCACATAGCTTGCGCGGCGGGCAAGCGGCGGCGGGCCGCCCGCGCCCTCTTCGCGCTCCGCCTGCGGCGTGGTGACGTTGAGCCAGTACATACCCGGTTCGAGCCAGCTGATCGCGACCTTGCCGTCAGCACCGGTCTTGAGGACCATCTGGCCCAGCTGGTCGCGGTAGCGGATACCGCCCGGGATCACCGTGACGGGCAGGCCCGCCGCGGGCTTGCCGTCGAGCAGGAATTGAAAGGTCGCGGTTTCGCCCGCGAACAGATCATTGGGGTGCGTCACCGGTACCAGCTCGATCCCCTTGCCGGTCGGGGCGAACAGCGTCGTCGTCGGCTCACCCACCGTCACGAAAATCTCGTTGCGGTTGTTCGCCTCGGCGGTTCGCACATTGGTCGCCCCGGCGGGCAGGCGCTCGGCCAGATTGGCCGCCGTCGTCCCGCGCGGCAGGCGTTCGGTCTTGCCGTCCAGATCATAGCTGCCCATCAGCATGTCGGCGACCGAGGCGATGCGCCACGTCCCCTTCTGCGTCAGATGCACGTCGAAGGTGCTGCGATAGCGGCCGGTCGCCTTGTTCTCGATCGGCGCTTCGCTGCCGTCGGGCGCCCATGCCTTCATCGCGTCGAGCCGCAGCGGCTGATGCTCGAAATAGAACAGGTCGTTCGAAACGGCGGCATCGACCGTCACCCACGCATCGTCGCCCGACAGCACGGTCGAGGACGGCAGCATCCATTGGCGGTGCGCCTGCGCGGGCGCTGCGGCGAAAAGGGCCAGCGCGGCACTCGCGGCGATCAGCAATCGGGTCTTCATGATCGGTCCTCTCTTGATCAACGGAAGGAAATCGAAACGGTGCCAAGTTCGGTCTTGCCCGCCGCGCGGCCCCCGGCGCCGGCCTTGGCGGGCCAGCGGAACGGAATGCGCAGCAACTCGCGCCCGCCGACTTCGCGCGCAGCCTCGATCACCAGGACATAGTCGCCGGGCGCCTGCGCCCCGAGCTGCGCGCGGCTGAAGGCGATCCTGTGCGCGCCCGGCGCGCGCGTCGCACCCGTCACGCCATTGGCCGGCAAACGCATCGAACGGCCCGAGGCGCGCCACCACTGCCGCACGTCGCGCAGCCATTTGGTGCCCTCGTTATTCTTCATGTCATGGTCGTACCAGATCGCGACGGTCCTCGCGGGCGCGCCGGCCTTCTCTACCCAGATGGCGACATAGGGCCGATGATATTCGGCGACCTTGATCTGAGGGATGGTGACGCTGACCTCCATCATCCCCGGATCGGCGGCGAGCGCCGGCGCCGACAGCGCCGCGCCCAGCCCCAGCGAGGCGCTGGTCAGGACGGATCGAAACTCAGTTTGCATGGCATCTCCTTAATGGATGAAGAGGATCGCGATGGTGGCGGGGATCGCCACCCCCGCGCCGACGAGCGGCCAGGTGCTCTTGCGCTTGGCCGAATGAAGCTGAAGCAGCACAAGCCCGGTCAGCGCGAACACCAGGCAGGCAAAGGCGAATATGTCGATGAACAGGCTCCACGCGCCGCCCGAATTGCGCCCTTTGTGCAAATCGTTGAGATAGGAAATCCAGCCGCGGTCGGTGATTTCCGCGGTGGCGGCGCCCGTCGCGCGATCGATCGCGACCCAGGCATCGCCGCCGGGACGCGGCGCGGCCATGTAGACCTCGTCGGCGGACCATTCGACTTCGCCCGCACGGACCGGAAAATTCGCCTCGACCCACGCCGCAACCGGCGCGGGGAGCGTCCTCTTGTCGTCCGCCGGGTCCGCCGCCGCCAGCGCTTCGAGCAGCGGCGCCGGCAATTGCGCGCTACGCTCGGCGACGCGCGGTGCCCCCTCTATATCGGCGGCATGGTTCAGCGTGAAACCGGTGATCGCGAACAACAGCAGCCCGATCAGGCTGATAGCCGAGCTCATCCAGTGCCACATGTGAAGCTGTTTGAGCCAGAAGGCGCGGCGGCTCTTCTTGGTCGGCGTGCGCGTTGGGGTCGGTGCGTGCATGGAGGAGAGAGGCCCTTGAAATTTGGCCCTCACTATCGCGAACGATTCGCATTTACAATAGATAAGCGGGCGAAATTTGCGCGCATGCCCGCAGCCGCGGGCGACCGCCGCGAGCTGCTCGAGACAAATGGAAGGAAGAGGTGGCGGAGACGGAGGGATTCGAACCCTCGGTACGGTTCCCCGTACGACGCTTTAGCAAAGCGTTGGTTTCAGCCACTCACCCACGTCTCCGCATGGTCTGCCGCGCGAACGGCAGGTTGGCCTGAGCGGGCGCTATAGCCAGACCGATCCCGCCCCGCAACGCCTAACATTGGCCTTTTTGTCACTTATTCCCCTATTGGTCGGTGGAAATGATTCGGTCCGGCGCAAAATCGACTCAAGTCATCGCCCGTTCATTGTCGCGCCGACAGGATGAGTCATGGTTAACCCGGCTTGCGGCGCCCGAAGCCGCCGATTTTTGGGGGATTATATGCGGAATGCGCTCACCAATCTTGCCGTTGCGGCTCTCGCCTCGATCGGGCTGATGCTCGCCGGGCCGGCGGCGCACGCACAGATGACATCGGTCGATCCCAATACGGCGATCGATTCTGACCTCAACAATCCGGCGCCCCCGCCGCCTCCCCCGCCCGCCACGACGACCAGCGACCCGTCGCTCGACAGCGACCTTGCGACCGGTGCCGAACAATATTCGGTCACCTCCCCCGACGCGAGCACGACCACCGCTGCGCCTGCAACCGGAACGACGGCCGCCGATGGCACCACATACAAGGAAGACGATCTGATCGGCGCCGCCGAAGGCGTCTTCGGCAAGGGCGCGCAGGGCCTCGCCGGCCTCATCGAAGATATTCTGAAGAAGCAGGGCGAGCCCAACGCTTATATCGTCGGCCGCGAAGCTGGCGGCGCGCTTGGTATCGGGCTGCGCTACGGATCGGGCACACTGTACCACAAGATCGAGGGTGAACGCCCCGTCTACTGGACCGGTCCCTCGATCGGCTTCGACGCGGGCGCCAATGCCGGCAACACCTTCGTGCTGGTCTACAATCTGTTCGACAGCGAGGATCTCTACAAACGTTATCCGGCGGGCGAAGGCGCCGCCTATCTCATTGGCGGCTTCAATGCGAGCTATCTGCGGCGCGGCGACGTAGTCCTCATCCCGATCCGCGTCGGCGTCGGCGCGCGGCTCGGCGCCAATATCGGCTATATGAAATTCCGCAAAAAACAGAGCTGGGTGCCCTTCTGAAGCACCCGCCACCCCCAAAGGGCGATGGGCCCGCGTCTCCGGACGCGGGCCTTTTTCTTTGGAGGGAAGCCGCGTTGCGGCGCGGTGGGATATGACTGGAATCGGCCCTTAAGCAGACTCTAGCTCAATCTTTTGATCCGCCTCTCGGGGCACGATCCATCCGAATATCACTGGCACCCAGTTGATGATTGATCCGCCGATGTTGAAAGCTACATGATCCGAAACATGCAATGTTGATCCCATGCCAAACTGGAGGATCATCAAAAGCAACCACGCAGTGGATAGCTTCGCATCGCGAAGGCGATGATAAGACATTATCGTCAGGGCAATCCCGGCAACGACTGCAACGAGAAAGATAAACCACGCGGGAATGCCGATATTTGCCGACGCTAAAGCAACGCCAGTAATTGCTACAAGCGCTGCCGAACCAATCCGGTAGCGCGACCTCTCCCCGTAGCGTCTCACATTCATCGGCATCATCAACAGCCTAAGATATGATCCGTCCACTGACCATTTCAAATCCGCCGCACCTCAATCGCCGTCGAAGGCGATCAGCGTTTCGCACGCGAGGCCCGCGGCCTCGAGCCGCTGCGAGCCGCCGAGGTCGGGAAGGTCGATGACGAACAGCGCCGCGGCGACGTCGGCGCCAACGCTGCGCATCAATTCGGCGGTCGCGAGAATGGTCCCGCCGGTGGCGAGCAGATCATCGACCAGCACGACGCGGTGGCCCTCGGTGACGGCGCCTTCGTGCAGCTCGAGCCGGTCGGTGCCATATTCCAGTTCATAGTCGACGCCGATGGTCACGCCGGGCAGCTTGCCGGCTTTGCGCACCGGCACCAGCCCGATACCGAGCGCGGTCGCCATCGCCGCGCCGAACAGAAAACCGCGCGCCTCTATCGCCACGATCAGGTCGGGGCGATAGCGAGCCGCGCGGTCTGCCAGGCGGCGGACGCTTTCGGAAAAGCCCGCCGCGTCGCCGATCAATGTCGTGATGTCGCGAAACTGGATCCCGGGTTTCGGGAAATCGGGGATCGTGCGCACCAGCCCCGAAAGGTCGAGGTCGGGACGCGGCGGAAGGGCGATCATCCTCGACCGCCCTTCGCTATGCCCGCGTCCCCAATCCTCAATGTTCCTTGCCGGCCCAGATGTTCCGGTACGACAGATAGGCAAGGATGGTGAAGATCAGAAGGTAGAGGAACACGGCCCAGCCGGTCCACACGCGCTTCACCAGCTTGGGTTCTGCCGTCCACACAAGGAAGGCGGTCACGTCCTTTGCCATGCTCTTGAGGTCGTTCGGCGAACCGTCCGCGAAGGTCACCTGACCATCGGCCAGCGGCGGTGCCATCGCGAGGTTGAGGTTCGCGAAATAGGGGTTGTAGTGCAGGCCGGTCGCCGGCTGCAGTTCCTTCGGCAGGTTCGCCGGCGGGTTCTGGAAGCCGGTGATCAGCGAATAGACGTAATTCTTGCCGTCTTCGCGCGCCTTGGTGATCAGCGAAAGATCGGGCGGCAGCGCATTGTTGTTCGCCGCGCGCGCCGCGGTTTCGTTCGCATAGGGCGCCGGGAAGTGATCCGACGGCAGGCCGGTGCGGGTCGCCGGCTCGCCCGTGTCGGGGTTGATCGACGGGATATTATCATAGCTTTTGGCAAAGCTCTTCACCTGACCCTCGGTATAGCCGAGTTCGGCGATGTCGCGGAACGCGACGAGATTCAGGCTGTGACAGGCCGAGCATACTTCCTTGTACACCTGCATCCCGCGCTGCAGCTGGGCCTTGTCCCAATGCGGGAACATGCCGTCGCTGGCGAGCGCGAGGTGGCGCGGGTGCTTGTGGAATTCATGCACCGCGTTGGGCTCGTTCGAGAGCGGCGTGGTGAAGATCGCGCACAGCAGCGCCAGGATGAAACCCAGGCCGACGAGAAATCCGAGCGGACGAACCATGGCTGTATCAGCTCCTATAAAAGTCCGGCGCTCAGGCCGTTGCCGGGGCCGACGACGCGTCGGCATTCTTGGCGAGGACCGCCTCGGTGATCGAATTCGGCATCGGAAGCGGCCGTTCGATCCGCGAGATGATCGGCAGGATGATCAGGAAGTGCGCAAAATAATAGGCCGCGCACAGCTGGCTGAGGATCACATAGGGCTGCTCCGCCGGGCTCTTGCCGCAATAGCCCAGGATGAACACGTCGACGACGAGGATCCAGAAGAAGATGCGGTTGAGCGGACGATAGTTCGACGACTTCACCGGCGAGCTGTCGAGCCACGGCAGGAAGAAGAGCAGCGCGATCGCCGCGAACATCGCGATGACGCCCCACAGCTTCGCATCGATCCACAGGAAGTTGAAGGTGAAGGCGCGCAGAATCGCGTAGAACGGCCAGAAATACCATTCGGGAACGATGTGCGCCGGCGTCGAAAGCGGATTCGCCGGGATATAATTGTCCGGGTGACCGAGCAGGTTCGGGCTGAAGAAGGTCAGCGCGACGAAGATCATCAGGAACACGCCGAGGCCGAAACCGTCCTTCGCGGTGTAATAGGGATGGAAGGGGACGGTGTCCTGTTCGTCCTTCACCTCGATACCGGTCGGGTTCGACGAGCCCGGGATATGCAGCGCCCAGATGTGCAGGATGATGACGCCCGCGATCACGAAGGGCAGCAGATAGTGGAGCGAGAAGAAGCGGTTGAGCGCGGCGTTGTCCGGCGCAAAACCGCCGAGCAGCCAGACGCGGATCGGTTCGCCCACGGCGGGTATCGCCGAGAAGAAGCCGGTGATCACCTGCGCGCCCCAGAAGCTCATCTGGCCCCAGGGAAGGACATAGCCCATGAAGGCGGTCGCCATCATCAGGAGGAAGATCACGACGCCGAGCAGCCACACCATTTCGCGCGGCGCCTTGTACGAACCGTAATAAAGGCCGCGGAAGATGTGCAGATAGACGACGATGAAGAACATGCTCGCGCCGTTCATGTGCGCGTAGCGCAGGAACCAGCCGGCGTTCACGTCGCGCATGATATGCTCGACCGAGTTGAACGCGACGCCCGCATTGGCGGCATAATGCATCGCCAGCACGATGCCGGTGATGATCTGAATCGCGAGCGCGGCCCCGGCGAGGACGCCGAAGTTCCAGAAATAGTTGAGGTTGCGCGGCACCGGATAGCCGGCCCCGATCGCATTATAGACGAGACGCGGCAGCGGCAGCTTCGCGTCGAGCCACTTCATCAGCGGCTGCTGGGGTTCATAGTTCTTGGCCCAGGGAAAGCTCATCTTATCTCGCTCCTCAGCCGATCGTCACGACGGTGTCGCTGTTGAATTCATAAGGCGGCACGAACAGATTCTTCGGCGCCGGGCCTTTGCGGATACGCGCCGCGGTGTCGTAGTGCGAACCGTGGCACGGGCAGAAATAGCCACCATAATCGCCGCGCGGCTCGCCCTCGGCGGCGCCGAGCGGCACGCAGCCCAAGTGGGTGCAGACGCCTAGCGTGATCAGCCAGTTTTCCTTGCCGGGCTTGGTGCGCTCGTCGAGCGTCTGCGGATCGCGCAGATCGCTCAGTGGCACCTTCTTCGCCTCGGCGATTTCGACGGGCGTCAGGTTGCGGACGAACACCGGCTGCTTGCGCCAGCTCGTCTTGATCGCCTGACCCGACTGGATCGCGGAAATGTCGATTTCGGTCGACGACAGCGCCAGCACGTCCGCTGACGGATTCATCTGGTTCACCAGCGGCAAAACGACGGTGGCCGCACCAACACCCGCGAAGCTGACCGCCGCGATATTGATGAAGTCCCGGCGCCGCACGCCATCCTCGATGCCGGCGTTGAGATTGGATTCACTGGCCATTCGATTGCCCTTGCGCTGGGTGAACTGACAATGGTTCTCGGAAAACTGGCCACCCCGTTTTACGCGCGCAAAGCGTCGCAAATCCCGGCGGCCCCTCCGGGAATTGCGGGCCTGATAGCCGCACACAACAGCCTTGCCAACAGGCAATTTCCGCTTTGTGACCGCTATGTTGCCCCCTCTCGATTCCGCAAGCGCGCGAAGCTAAGGCGGAGCGATGCAAATCGCCCTGTTTCAGCCCGACATCGCCGGTAACGTCGGCACCATCCTGCGAACCGCGGCCTGTCTCGGCGCGCGCGCGCACATCATCGAACCGTGCGGCTTTCCTTTTTCCGACCAGGCACTGCGCCGCGCCGGAATGGATTATGCCGTGCGCGCCAATGTGCAGCGCCACGCCGATTGGGCGGGCTTCGGCGACTGGAACCGGGCCGAAGGCGGGCGGCTGGTGCTGATGACCACCGCGGGCGCGACCGCCCTGCCCGATTTCGTCTTTCAGGAGGGCGACGTGCTGCTGCTCGGCGCGGAGTCGTCGGGCGTCCCCGCGCATGTCCATGCCGCCGCGGCGGCGCGGGTCGCGATTCCGATGCGGCCGGGCTTTCGGTCCTTGAATGTCGCGGTCGCGGCTGGCATCGCGCTGGCCGAGGCACTCCGGCAGACGAAAGGCTTTGCGTCATGATTTCGCTCGATCCCCAGCAACAGGCGGCGCGCGACTGGTTCGAGTCGCTGCGCGACCGGATCTGCGCCGCGTTCGAGGCGATCGAGGCCGAGGCGGGCAGCGACGCGCGCTTTACCTATACGCCGTGGGACCGCGAGGCCGAGGGTGTTGCGGCGGGCGAAGGCGGCGGCGGCGTGCGCGGGGTGATGACCGGCCAGGTTTTCGAAAAGGTCGGGGTCAATGTTTCGACCGTCGCGGGCGAGTTCGCGCCCGATTTCGCCCAGTCGATCAACGGCGCCGAAAGCGACCCGCGCTTCTTCGCCACCGGCATCAGCCTCGTCGCGCATATGGCCAATCCGCATGTTCCGGCGGTGCATATGAACACCCGCTTTCTCGCGACGACTAGGCGCTGGTTCGGCGGCGGTGCCGACCTCAACCCGCCCATCCCCTATGCCGAGGACACCGACGCCTTTCATGCGCGGCTGCGCGCCGCCTGCGCGCCCTTCGGTCCCGATGCCTATGCCCGCTATTCGAAATGGGCGGAGGATTATTTCTATATCCCGCATCGCGGCGTCCATCGCGGCGTCGGAGGGATCTTCTACGATCATCTCGAATGCGCCGACGATGCAGGCTTCGACCGCAATTTCGAGTTCACCCGCGCCGTGGGCGAGGCCTTCCTCGACATCTTCCCTCAGATCGTGCGGCGCCGGATGAACCAGCCCTTCACCGAAGCCGAGCGCGAGGAGCAACTGGTGTGGCGCGGTCGCTACGCCGAATTCAACCTCGTCTACGACCGCGGCACGCTGTTCGGGCTCAAGACCGGCGGCAATATCGACGCGATCCTGATGAGTCTGCCGCCGCTCGCCAAATGGAGCTGACGAAAAAGGGGCGCCGCGTCGGCTGCGGGCGCCCCTGAATCTTGCGATATTGACCGTCGATCAGGCGAATACGCTGCCCGCATCGACGGGCCCGAGCGCGCGGTAGATGCCCGCCGGAATCCCGACCTGCAGATAGGCGACGGGAATGCTCATCACGATGCTGCCGACGATCAGGCCGACCATCGATCCCGCGCCCGGCATCCCGCCGCTCGCAAAAACCGAAAAGCCGACCACCGCGCCAAGGATCATCGCGATCACCAGGAAGGCGATGCCCAGCAGGATGAAATAGGCAAAGATCTTCCACTGCGCCGCGCCGGTGATCCGCCACGATTCGGACAGGCCGGTCAGGACGTTGAAGGTCCGCTTGTCGGCCATGATCGGCCCGGTGCAGCACAGCCGCGCCGCGAGCCAGACGATGAACAGCAGGAACAGCGGCACGAGGATCAACATCGCGAAGCCCATCCCTGCCAGCGCCGATTCGCTCGGCTGGCGGCCGCTAAGCAGCGCCGGCGCAAAGGCGCCGCCGAAGAGCAGAAAACCGATGATGCCGATCACGAAGAGGATCGCCGCCGTGAAAAGCAGCACGGGCAGCGCGGCGACCAGCCCATAGCCGAGGGCCCCCCCGACATTTTCCTGACCGTCGCTAAAGCCCAACCGCCACGAAGCAAAATAGCTGCCCGTCTGGAGGATGTAATTGACCAGGCCCAGCAGCATCGCAAAACCGCTGAACGCGGCGAAAGCCCCTGCCCCGCTCGTCATCCGCGCCGGATCGAAGGCGGCCATGCCGCCGCCGAGCGCGAGTTGCAGGATCAGCGGCACCGCGATGCCGACGCCGATCAGCGCGATGGCATGCTCGGCGGCACGGCCGCTGAAAAAGCTGGTCGCATAGGACCAGGCCTGACTGATGCTGATATTATTCACATCCATTCTCCCCTGTTGGACATGGTCAGGCGAAAATATCTCCCGCCTGGGTTGTCGCCAGCTGCCGATAGGCGGCCGCCGAAATCGCGATCGAGACCATCGTCGCGACGAGCCCGAAGCCCGCTTCGACCAACCCGCCGAGCATCTTGCCGACGCTGCCCGCGCCGCCGATCATGCCGACGAGCCCGCCCACCAGCGAGGCGGCGATGATGACGACCAGCGTGACGAGAAACAGGAAGAGGAAAATGCGCCAGCCATTGCCGCGCGTCATCTGCCAGCTCGTCGCGATCACCTCGACCGGATTGCGGATCGCGCGGTCGGCGACCAGCGGCGCGACGAAAGCGAGCCGCCCGATCAGATAAAGCCCCGGAATGATGAGCAGCAGAAAGCCGACGCCCAGCATCAGGCCGGTCAATATCTGCACCGCCACGATGGTGAGCAGCATCGAGGCGGCAAAGCCCAGCGCCTCGCCGACGCTGGTGCTCGACCGCGACAGCCACAGCCGCATGATCGCCACTGTCCCGAACATGGTGAACAGCGCAACGCCGATCTGATACGGCAGCATCTGAAGGATATTCTGCCGCATTGCTGCGGTCAGCTGGTCGATCGTCGCTTCGGCGGGCGGCTCGATCGGCGCCGGGCCGAACCAGGCCACCGCAAGCGCCGGCAGGAAAAGGAAAACCGCCGCGATGGTGCCGGTGAGCGGGCGGTGCGCCTTCAGAAGCTGAATGGCATCGTCCCACGCCGCGCCCATATCGAATTTTGCCATTGATACCCCGTCATTTATCGCTTCGGATTGGCGCTGAACCTGACTGGCTTCGCAGCCAAAGTCCAGCCCCGTTCGGTGCGGGTGCCGCCCCCTTGCGCTTCGCGCCCGCGCGGGGCAGAAGCCGCGCGATGTCCGCGCTCCCGCCTCCCGAATGGACCGTTTCGCCCGGCCTTGTCGATTTTCCCGCCGCGCTTGTCGATATGGAGGCGCGCGCCGCCGCGATCCGTGCAGGCACGGCGGGCGAGCGCATCTGGCTGCTCGAACATCCGCCGCTCTATACCGCCGGGACCAGCGCCGACCCCGCTGAGCTGCTCGACCCGCGCTTTCCGGTCTATGACGCGGGCCGCGGCGGGCGCTACACTTATCATGGCCCCGGCCAGCGCGTCGGCTATGTTCAGCTCGACCTCGCGCAGCGCGGGCGCGACGTGCGCGCCTATGTCCATGCGCTCGAAGGCTGGGTGATCGACGCGCTCGCGCGGCTCGGCGTCGAAGCGCGCCGCGCCGAGGGGCGGATCGGCATCTGGACCGATGACCGCGACGGCCGCGAGGCCAAGATCGGCGCGATCGGCGTCCGCGTCCGGCGCTGGGTGACGCTCCACGGCTTTTCGCTCAACGTCGCGCCCGACATGACGCATTTCGGCGGCATCGTACCATGCGGCATCGCCGAATTTCCGGTGACGAGCCTGGCGGAGCTTGGTCGCCCCGCTGATTTCGCCGCGGTCGACGCCGCACTCGCCGATGCCCTTCCGGCCTTTCTCGACAAGCTCGCGGCCAGCGATTAGGACCGGCACATGACGCGGATCATCCTCACCTCGCTCCTCACCTTGTCGCTCGCCGCCTGCGGAGGCAGCGAAGGCAGCAAGACCACGACCAAGCTCGACGCGGTCGAGGTCGAACCCGGCGCGATCAGCGACTCGATGATCGTCCTCGACAATGCGGCGAGCGACGGCACCGCGGTCGACACGAGCGTACCGAGCGACAATATGAAAAAGGCCGACAGCAAGGCCGACGACGAAAGCGTCGACAGCAGCAGCAGCGATGCAGCGCCCGCGGATCAGAGCGACAATCCCGACGCCGTTCCCGCTCCGGCGGCAAAGAAGGCCCAGGTCGACAGCCAGTAGGGCGGTCGCGAGCCTCTTCGCTCAGCGCAGCCCCAGCGTCTTGTGCGTCTGGAGCGACAGGCGCCAGCGCGGATCGCGCATCACCAGATCGATACAGTTCCGGACATTGTCCGCGGCATTGGCATCGTCGAGCGGCTGGATCAGCCGATGCGCAAAATCGAGTTCTGCGAGCCGTTCGACATCGCTTCCCGGCTGCGGCCACACCAGCTTGAGTTCGTCGCCGCTCGTCTGGACCAGTTCGCTGCCTGCCTTGGGACTGATACAGATCCAGTCGATCAGCCGCGGCACCGGCAGCGTACCGTTGCTTTCGATCGCGACGGTGAAGCCCTCGCCATGCAGCGCCTCGATCAGCGCATCGTCGACCTGCAACATCGGCTCGCCGCCGGTGAGCACGACATAGCGGCCCCCTTGCGCCGCCCCCCATGTTTCGCCAATCCGCTCCGCCAGCGCCGCAGCATCGGCATATTTGCCGCCCAGCGTCCCGTCGGTGCCGACGAAATCGGTGTCGCAGAATTTGCAGATCGCCCTGGCGCGGTCCTGCTCGCGCCCCGTCCACAGGTTGCAACCCGCAAAGCGGCAGAAGACCGCGCGCCGTCCGGCCTGCGCCCCCTCGCCCTGCAGCGTCAGGAATATTTCCTTGACCGCATAGGTCATGGGTCAGGCCTCGACTGCGTAGCGCGTCGGGTCGGCGAGCCCGGCGTCGGCGAAGCCCTTGCGGCGCAGGCGGCAGCTGTCACACAGGCCGCAATGCAGTCCCTCGGGCGTCGGGTCGTAACAGGACCAGCTCATCCCCGCATCCATGCCGAGCCGCGCCGCCTCGGCCGCGATGTCGGCCTTGGTCATATGCTGCAGCGGCGCATGGATCACAAAATCGACCCCCTTGTCGCCGTCGCGCGTCGCGAGCTGCGCGAGATGCTGGAAGCCCGCGATGAATTCGGGGCGGCAATCGGGATAGCCTGAATAGTCGAGCGCGTTGACGCCGATGAAGATGTCCTGCGACCGCCGCGCTTCGGCGAGGCCGAGCGTCAGCGACAGGAAGATCAGGTTGCGCGCGGGAACATAGGTGACGGGAATATCCTCGCACACGCCGTCCTTGGGCACATCGATGTCGGCGGTCAGCGCCGACCCGCCGAAGCGCCGCAGATCGAGCGGCAGCACGATATGCTCGGCCGCGCCCACCGCCGTCGCAATCCGCGCCGCCGAGTCCAGCTCGACGCGGTGCCGCTGGTTGTAATCGACGGTCAGTGCAACGATCCGTGCCCCCGCCTCGCGCGCCAGTCCTGCGCAAACCATCGAGTCCAGACCGCCCGACAGAAGGACGATCACCGTTTTTCCGGAAAGATCCTGCATCGCGGCGCGATACGCCCGCGCCGCGCTTCGCGCAAGACCGCGATTTGTGCGGCGCACCAAAGAAAATGGGCCGCGCGTCGTTCGACGAGCGGCCCAGTGCGGCATGAATGCCGTTAGGGAGAAGGACACACATCGGCGTGTCGCAATCCCCCTTCTAGCGAAGGATGGTTAACAAAAGGTTTGTTTCAGCAGCCGCCGGCGCGGCGCGCCTCGATCGCCTGCGAGAAGGGCTTGCCGTCGGCGATCCCCTGCGTGTCGATCTGAACGAGGCGGTTCGTTTCGCTGCGGATCGTGGTGCGGCCATGCCCGGCGCCGGGGCAGGTGTAATGCACCGTCACCGATGTCGGCGTATCCTCGATCACATAGCGCGAGCAGGTCGCGCGCGGATGATAGACCTGGATCAGGCGGCGCGCGTCACCCAGACATACGGTCTGGAGTACCGCATCCGTGCCGCGCTCGCGCAGCTGCCAACTGCCCTTTTCCAGCCGGTCGAGCATGGCCAGCGTCGGCGCCTGCGCAGGCACCGCGCTCGTCGCTCCGGTCAGGGCAAGCGCCATCGCCGATATGCGAAACATGGGAGAGAAGATCGTCATTTGCACCTTGTCCACCGGCCGTTCCGTGTGGAACGGCAACGACCCCGCGCATCACCTAATCATCGAACCCGCATATTTCAACCATTCAGCGCACGCATGCCTCGCTTCATCGACGGCCCGTGCGTCAGTGGCGGGTCGCGATCTCGGCGAGCGGGACGGGGAACAACCGCGAACAAAAGGCGCAATCGACCTGGATGATCCCCTCTTCGTCGGCCATTTCCTGCCGTTCGGCTTCGGGAAACTGTGCCAGCACCCGCGCATAATGGTCGATGTTGCAGCGGCAGCCGCGCGACACCGCCACGCCGGGTTCGACGCGCACTTCCTCTTCGTGGAACAGCCGCCACGCCAACGTCTCGAGCGAGGCCGCGGCGTCGGTCAGTTCCTCGTCCTTCAGCGTCGCCGCAATCGTGCGCGCATGGTCCCATTCGGGATGATCGGCGCGCGCTTCGATCCGGTCGCGCCCGACCTCGCCGTCGGGCAGATGCTGCAGCAGCAGCCCGCCGGCGACACAGCCGAGCTCAGCGTCGTGCCGCGCGCAAAGGCGGACGAGGCTCGGTATCTGCTCGGACTGCTCGAAATAATGTTCGGCGGCATCGGCGATCGACGATCCTTCGAGCGGGACGATCCCCTGCCAGCGCTCGCCGCTCACCGCCTGATCGAAGGTGATCGCCAGAAAACCCTCGCCGAACAGACCGAACAGCGTCGGATCGGGGCCGACCTCGGCCAGTCGTTCGGCATCGAACTTCAGATAGCCACGCAGCTCGCCAGCGCGATAATCGCAGACGAGCAGATCGACGGGACCGCCGCCGGTCTGCGCCTGCAGCGTCATCTGGCTTTCATCGTCCTTGAGCGTCGAACCGAGCAGCACGGTCAGCACCAGCGCCTCGGCGAGCAGCTTTTCCATCACCGGCGGATAGCTGTGCGCCGCCATGATGCGGTTGAGCACCGGCCCCAGCCGCACGAAGCGGCCGCGGACATGCCGCTCGGCGATGGTGAAGATCAGGGGTTCGTCGAACCAGGTTTCGCGCGTCTCGCTCACAATTTCCCCAACGCCCACAAAAGAACCGATTTCTGTGCATGGACGCGGTTTTCCGCCTCGTCCCACACGCGCGACTGCGCGCCGTCGATCACCGCATCGACCACCTCTTCGCCGCGATGAGCGGGCAGGCAGTGGAGGAAGAGCGCATCGCCCTTCGCCTTGCCCATCAATCGCTCATCGACCTGATAGGGCGCCATTGCGGCCAGTTTGTTGTGGGCATGCTCCTGCCCCATCGACACCCAGGTATCGGTGACGACGATATCGGCGCCCGCGACCGCCTCGGCCGCGTCGCGCAGGATGTCGATGCGCGCGCCCTGTGCGCGGGCCGCCTCGACGAAGCGCATGTCGGGGTCGTAGCCTTGCGGCACCCCGGCGCGAACATTGAAGCCGAACAGCCCCGCCGCCTCGATCAGCGAGGCGAGCACATTATTGCCATCGCCAAGCCACGCGAGCTCAAGGCCGGGCAAGGCCTTGCCGCCCTCGACGATCGTCAGCAGGTCGGCAACGATCTGGCACGGGTGCGACAGGTCGGTCAGCCCGTTGATCACGGGGACGCTGGCATGTTCGGCCAGCTCCTCGATCTTCGCATGATCATCGGTGCGGATCATGATCGCATCGACATAGCGCGACAGGACGCGCGCCGTATCGGCGATGGTTTCGCCGCGGCCGATCTGCATCGACCCCGCTTCCATCACCATCGCGCTGCCGCCGAGCTGGCGGATCGCCATGTCGAACGACGCGCGCGTGCGGGTCGAATTCTTCTCGAAGATCATCGCCAGCACATGGCCCGCAAGCGGCGCGTCGGCATCGACCCGGCCCTTGGGCCAGGCTGCGCGCGCCGTCTTGCGGTCGATCGCGTCGGCAAGCATCGCCGCGATGGCATCCCCGCCCGCGTCGGACAGGTTCAGGAAATGCCGCAGCGCGGGTGCGCTCATGCTTCCGGCGGCGTGTAGCTCGCCGCCCCCGCCGACAGTTTCTCGATACATTCGTCGATATGACCCTGTTCGATGTTCAGCGGCGGCAGGATGCGCACGACATTGTCGCCCGCCGCGACCGTCAGCAGTCCGTGGTTGTCGCGCAGATGCGCGACGAAGGCACGGCTGTCGGACTTCATCTTGATGCCGAGCATCAGGCCCATGCCGCGGATGCTTTCGAACAGATGATCGTGATTGGGGATAAGCTGTTCGAGCGCGCCGCGCAGCCGCTCGCCCGTCGCCTTGACCTGATCCATGAAGCCATCCTCCAGGATGACGTCGAACACCGCCTGCCCCGCCGCCATCGCCAGCGGATTGCCGCCATAGGTCGATCCGTGCGTGCCGATGACCATGCCGCGCGCCGCCTTTTCGGTGGCAAGGCAGGCGCCGAGCGGGAAGCCGCCGCCGATGCCCTTTGCGGTCGCCATGATGTCGGGCGCGACGCCGAACTGTTCATGGGCATAGAGCGATCCGGTGCGCGCGACGCCGCACTGGACCTCGTCGAACACCAGCATCAGGTCGCGTTCGTTGCAGATGTCGCGCAGCCCCTGCAGAAAGGGTTGCGACGCCGGGCGGATACCGCCTTCGCCCTGCACGGGTTCGAGCAGGAAGCCCGCCGTGCTGTCGTCGACCAGATCGAGCGCGGCGTTGAGATCGTCGAAGGGCGCATAGGCAAAGCCCGGAAGCAACGGGTCGAAGCCCTTGCGCAGCTTTTCCTGATTGGTCGCCGAAATCGTGCCGAGCGTGCGCCCATGAAACGCATTGTTGAAGGTGATGAGCGTGTGCTTGTGCGCATTGCCCGCGCTTGAATGATAGGCGCGCGCGGTCTTGATCGCACATTCGACCGCCTCGGCGCCCGAATTGGTGAAGAACACCGTATCGGCGAACGTATTGTCGACCAGCCGCTGCGCAAAGGCTTCACCCTGCGGGCTGCCGTAAAGGTTCGACACATGCATCAGCGTCGCCGCCTGATCCTGGATCGCCTTCGTCAGATGCGGATGGCCGTGACCGAGGAGGTTGACCGCGATGCCGCTCGCGAAATCGAGATAACGCTCGCCGCGCTCGCCGATCAGATAGGCGCCCTCGCCTCGCACCGGACGCACACCGCACCGGGGGTAAACGGGCATCAGCGGCGTGATCGACATATCGGGCACCTTTCCAAAAAGCCTAAAGTAAAAAGGCGACCCCAAAGCGGGCCGCCCTTGCACGGGCCGCCCCTATACCGCCGCCGCCAGAGGCGCGTCAACACGGCGCCTGACCCTGTCCTGTTCGATGCAACCAAGCCCTTTGATCCGCGTTCGCCCAATGATGCGAAAGATGCCCGCGCTCCTGTTGCTGCCCCTGCTGCTCGCCGCATGCGACGGCATGCCGCGCGATGCCGGCGGCACCAGCGAACGCATTTCCCGCACCGGCACGATGCGCGTCATCGTCCTTCCCGCGACACCCGACGCCGCGCCCGCGCTCGCCCTGCTCGGTCGCTACGCTGCGGCGCATGGCGCAACCCTCGCGCGCGTCGAGGCGCATGGCGAGCACGCCCTCCACATGCTTGAAGAAGGCGATGTCGATGCGGTGGTCGGCCATTTCGCCAAGGCCTCGCCGTGGAAGACCGAAATCGCGCTGTCGAAGCCGCTGACGCATGGCGAGCCCGACGATGCCGACACGCCCGTCCTGCGCATCGCGCGCCGCAACGGAGAAAATGCCCTCGTCCTCGCTACCGACCGCATGGTCGCAGAGGCGCGGCGATGACCGTCCACGGCGGTATTGATCCCGTCATCGCCGCCGACGTCCGGCGCGGCGAACGGCTCGAATGGTGGACGCTCTTCTGGATGAGCAGCGTGATCGTGCTGATGTGGCTGACGATGGGCGCCAGCCAGGCGATGAAATCGGCGGTGATCGAAGATTTTCTGAGCCTGGTGCCCGCGATCGTCTTCCTGCTCGCGGCGCGATGGGAACGCCGCGATCCGAACCGGCGCTTTCCCTTCGGCTATCGGCGGGGCAACAGCCTGGCCTTTCTGATCGCGGCAACCGCGCTGCTCTCGGTCGGTGCCTTCCTGTCCTATGAAAGCATCACCACGCTCATCCGCCGCGAACATCCCACCGTCGGCGGCGTCACCCTCTTCGGCCACACGGTCTGGCTCGGCTGGCTGATGATCGCGGCGCTGGTCTATTCGATCGTCCCGCCGATCATCCTCGGCCGGATCAAGCAGCCCGTTGCCGAACGCATCAAGGACAAGGTGCTGCACACCGACGCGCTGATGCAAAAGGCCGATTGGCAGACCGGGCTGGCGGGCATCGCGGGCATCGTCGGCATCGGTCTCGGCTGGTGGTGGGCCGATGCGACGGCAGCGCTGTTCATCGCGCTGTCGATCGTCAAGGACGCGATCGGCGCGCTCGATCAGGCGGTCGCCGAACTGCTCGACGGGACGCCGCGCAAACTGGCCTCGAACGAACTGTCCGACGATGCCGAGGATCTGATCGCGGCGCTCAAGGCCCGCTATGGCGATGTCAGCGTGCGGCTGCGCGAAACGGGCCGCTATATCGATGCCGAGGTCGATTGCCCCTCGCCCGCCGACGTGCCGACCGCCGCCGACCTGATGGGGGGCGACGCGGCGTGGCGCCTCGCCAGCCTGAGCTTCCGTCCCGAACCGAGCGATCCGCCCGCCTGATCAGAGGCGCTTCGCCGCCTCGATCGCGATGGCGAGCGAGCGCTTGCGCGCGACATGGTCGTACATCGACGACGCGACGATCACCTCGTCGGCGCCGGTGCGCGCGGCAAAACTCTCTAGGCCCGCGGCGATGTCGTCGACCGTGCCGACCGCCGAACATTGCAGCACATGGTCGAGGATCGCGCGCGCATTGGGTGGAAGGCTGTCCTTGTAACCCGCCAGCGGCGGCTTCATCTTGCCCGGATTGCCGGTGCGCAGCGCGACGAACGCCTGCTGCTGCGACGAGGCGAGCAATTCGGCCTCCTCGCGCGTGTCGGCGGCGAAGACGTTGAACGCGGCGGCGGCGTAGGGCTCGGCCAGCTGCTCCGAGGGCCGGAACTGGCGGCGATAGATGTCGAGCGCCTCGTCGAGCGCGTCGGGCGCGAAATGACTGGCAAAGGCATAGGGCAGCCCGAGCATCGCCGCGAGCTGCGCGCCGAACAGGCTCGACCCCAGGATCCACAGCGGCACATTCGTCCCCTCGCCCGGCACCGCGCGGATACCCAGCGGGTCGTCCCCGGCAAGGAAGGCCTGCAATTCGACCACATCCTGCGGAAACTGGCGCTCGTCGCTCGCAAGATTGCGGCGCAGCGCCTGCGCGACGCGGCCGTCCGATCCCGGCGCGCGGCCAAGGCCCAGGTCGATGCGGCCGGGAAACAGCGCCTCCAGCGTCCCGAATTGTTCGGCGATCACCATCGGCGCATGATTGGGCAGCATGATTCCGCCGGCGCCGATCCGGATGGTCGACGTCGCCTGCCCGATATGCGCGAGCACCACCGACGTCGCCGCACTCGCGATCCCCGCCATCCCGTGATGCTCGGCCACCCAGTAACGCGCATAGCCGAGCGCTTCGGCATGGCGGGCAAGATCGGCGGCATTGGCGAGCGACTGGGCGATCGTGCCCGTGTCGGTGACGGGGACGAGATCGAGGAAGGACAGTTTCAGCATGAAACCGATATGCGGTGGCGGACGATGAGGTTCAAGGCGTTACCCTCGATCAAGCCCGCTCGTCCTTCGGCGAATCCATCAGCACATAGGTGGTGATCGAATGGACCTGCGGCAGCACGCCGAGCACTTCGGTATGGAAATGCTTGTACGCCGCCAGATCCTGCGTCTCGACGCGTAGCAGATATTCGATCGTCCCGGTAATATTGTGGCATTCGCGCACTTCGGGTGCGAGCGCCATCGCCGCTTCGAAATCGCTCTGCGACTTCTTCGTGTGCGACGACAGGCCGACGGTCACATAGGCCAGAAAGGTCAGCCCCAGCTTCGCCGGATCGACCACCGCGCGATAGCCCTTGATGACCCCGCTGCGCTCGAGTTCCTGCACGCGGCGCAGACACGCCGAGGGCGACAGCCCGACGCGGTCGGCGAGCTCGATGTTGGAGATTCGCCCCTCGCTCGCAAGTTCGCGCAATATCTTGCGGTCAATCTGATCCAGTCCAGCCATAAGTTGCAAAACTTATCACATTGACGCCAAAATTTGCAACCCGCCGGGACAGTTTCGCCCTTATGTTGCGCGGCATGCAACAGACCACCTTCGCCGCGCTTGCCGCCTTTGCCCTCGTCTCGTCGATCACGCCGGGGCCGAACAACATGATGCTGATGGCTTCGGGCGCCAATTTCGGACTGCGCCGCACCGCGCCGCATGCGCTCGGCGTGGGGTTCGGCTTCACGCTCATGATCGTCCTCGTCGGCGTCGGGCTGATGGGCCTGTTCGACCTGTTTCCGGTGTTGAACCTCATCCTCAAGGTCGTGAGCGTCGCCTATCTGCTGTGGCTGGCGTGGAAGATGGCCAACGCCGGCGCGCCGAGCGGCGGCGACAGCCTGCGCGGCAGACCGATGAGCTTCGGGCAGGCGGTGCTGTTCCAGTGGGTCAATCCCAAGGCCTGGTCGATGGCGCTGACCGCGATCGCGCTCTATGCGCCCGATCGCAATATCGCCGCGGTCCTGCTCGTCGCCGCGATTTTCGGCGTCATCAACCTGCCCTCGACCAGCCTGTGGGCGGTGATGGGCGTTTCGCTGCGCGGCTGGCTGTCATCGCCCGCACGGCTGCGCGCCTTCAACTGGACGATGGCGGTGCTGCTCGTCGGATCGCTCGCGTTGCTGATCTGATTGCAAGGTTGCGATCCGCAACCTATGCACGGGCCAGCTACCCCTCTCGAGACCGGAGATCCGCCCCATGAAAACGCGCCGCCTGGGCCAGAGCGCCATCCACGTCACCGACATCTGCATGGGCACGATGACTTTCGGCAGCCAGACCGATGAGGCCGAGGCGCTGCGCATCCTCGACCGCTGCTTCGACGAGGGGATCAATTTCTACGACACCGCCGAAGGCTATCCGGTACCGCCGGACATCAAATGGGTCGGCCGCACCGAAGAGATCGTCGGTCGCTGGCTCAAGACCAAGAACCGCGACGCGATCATCCTCGCGACCAAGGTCTCGGGACCGAGCCATGTCTGGTTCAAATCGCCGTGCCGCGGCGGCATGACTGCGCTCGACCGCCACAACATCCGCACCGCCATCGAAGCAAGCCTGACGCGACTGCAGACCGACTATGTCGACCTCTACCAGACGCACTGGCCCGACCATGACGCGCCCTATGACGAGATCATGGACGCGCTCGACGAGCTGGTCCGCGAAGGCAAGGTACGCATCCTCGGCTGCTCGAACGAGACGAGCTGGGGCCTCATGAAATCGCTCGCGGCGTCGGAAAAGCTGGGGGTCGCCCGTTATCACACGATCCAGAATAATTTCAGCCTCAACAACCGCCGCTTCGAGGACGAGCTGGCGCAGGTCTGCCGCCAGGAGGGCGTCAGCCTGATCCCCTATTCGCCGCTCGCCGGCGGCGTCCTGTCGGGCAAGTATCAGGGCGGCGCGACGCCCGAAGGCGCGCGCTTCTCCCGCTATCTGGCGATGGAGGGGCGGCAGGCCGCAATGGGCCGGCGCTTCGTCAACGACAAGTCGCTCGCCGCCACCGAACGCTATCTCGCGATCGCCGCCGAGGCCGGCATCGACCCGGTGACGATGGCGACCGCCTGGTCGAAGCAGCATGACTTCGTCGCCTCGACCATCGTCGGCGTCAGCGGCTACGACCAGCTCGAACCGATCCTCGCCGCAAAGGAGCTGGTGCTCGACGCCGCGCTGATGAAGACGCTCGACCGCGTCGGCAAGGACATCCTCTACCCGATGGGGTGATCGACACGGCGAAGCGTCGGCCATTCGAGGACGAGCGCCTCCCCACACCGTAAGCCCCGCCATGCCTTCGACACCGTATCGAAGGCAGCAAACACGTCGGCTTGGACAGCGTCGATCCGCGCGCGCTCGTCGCTGCTGAGCGTTGTGCGCACGCGCGCAGCCTCGTCCACCGCCGCGCGCTGCGACGCGCTGTCCGAACGGGTCCGGCTGCGCCAACCGATGTCGAACAGGAAAGCGGCGAGCTCGGACAGTTCGCCTTCGCGCCCCTGCCCCTTCATCAGCGCTGCACCCTTCGCTGCCTGTTTGCGCGCCGCGCGGCGATGGGTCCTGGCATCGGCGCCTTCCGGGGCGCCGATATGAAAGGACCCGGCATCCCCGCCCGCCCCAATCTGGCCGAACACGCCGCCTTTCAACCCGAGAAGCGCTTAGGCGACAAAATGCACCATGTCGTGCGGCAAGTCGGGATCGAAACCCGGCGCGGGATCCATCACCAGGGCCGGCGCCGACGCGCGATCGATCCGCATCGCGTAACGCCGCTCGCCCGACCGAATGAAATG
The DNA here is from genome assembly GCF_025727575.1 of Sphingopyxis sp. GC21. NCBI lineage: Bacteria > Pseudomonadati > Pseudomonadota > Alphaproteobacteria > Sphingomonadales > Sphingopyxidaceae > Sphingopyxis > Sphingopyxis sp. GC21. Next base: position 1,903,013 of record NZ_CP095845.1, read on the forward strand.
AACCCTCATCGCATCATCGGCGGCGTCAGAGCGCCGCCTTGAACAGCTCGAGCATCCGCCCCCACGCCTTTTCGGCTGCCGCCTCGTCATAGGCCCGGCCGTCGGGCGGGCACCAGCCGTGCATCGCGCCCTTATAGACCTCGACCTCGTGCCACTGCTTGCGCGGCAATAGGACCGCGTTCAGCCGGGTCTTTTCTTCAGGGTCCTTCGCATCGTCATTATCGGCGATCGCAAAGAGATACCCGGCGTCGCTCGCGGGGATCAACAGATGCGGGCTGTCGGGCTTGTCGGTCGCGACCGACGCGCCGTGAAAGCTCGCCGCCGCCTTGACGCGCGCCGGATTCAGCGCCGCGGTATAGATGACCATCGGCCCGCCCATGCAATAGCCCGCGGTGCCGACCCCTTTCGCCGTATCGACCTCCGCCTGCGCATCGAGGAAGGCGAGATGCGCCTTGGCGTCGGTCTGCACGAGCGCGCGGTTCAGTTGCTTGAGATAGCCGAACAGCGTCTCGCGCACGCCGGGATCGTCGAAATCATGTCCTGCATAGACCACCGGCGCCTTCGCCCAGCGATAGAAGGGGTTGACGCACAGCACGGAATAGCCCGCCCCGGCAAGCCGGTCAGCCATCTGGCGAAAGGCGGGGCGCAGCCCGCGAATGTCGGGCCACATCAGCACACCGGGATGCTTGCCCTCGCCGGGCGCGACGAAATAGGCGTCGACGGTGCCGTCGTCGGTCGTGATCGTGACGTCGCGCCCCTTGATCGTCCCAGCCGCACAGGCCGCTGCGGGCAGCATTGCCGCCACCGCCCCGACGCCCATCAGCGCGCCGAAGTCGCGGCGCCGCACGGGCAGACCGGCACGGTCAAGGTCGGCTTCGGTAAATTCATCGCACATCGCATCTCTCCTCGGGTGGGGTGGGCCGTGAGAAACGGCAGGAAACCGCCGCTCGTCACGCGCGATCAGGGTTCGCGCGGACGGATCGCCGGGTTACCCGCAGCCTAACCGGCCTTTCCCTTGCAGGACAGCAATTTATGCGGTGGCTGCAATCGGCAGGCGGTGCAGCGTGGCGAAGTCCTCCGCAACATGGTGGACGCCAACGGCGCGCAGCATCGCGCCATGCGCGCCGCGATCGACGATATGCCCGGCGCCGCAAAAGCCGACGACTGTCATCCCCGCGGCAAGCGCCGCCTGCGCGCCCGTCGGCGAATCCTCGATCGCCAGACAGGCGGCGGGAGCGGCGCCGATACCCTTCGCCGCCGCCAGATAGATGTCGGGATGCGGCTTGCCGCGATCCCAGCCGTCGGCGCTGTAGACGTGCCGGCCGAAATGATGCGCAAGCCCGAAGCGGTCGAGCGACATGGCGATATAGGCAGGGCTGCTCGACGAGGCGATCGCGCGCGGCCGGTCGCCCAGCGTCGCCAGAAACTCGGGCGCGCCCGGCACCGGCGCAAAGCCCTCGGCAAAGCGCTCGCGCGCCCGCGCCCGGTGCTGCTCGCGAAAATCAGGTGGCAGCGGCCCGCCGAGCCGCACCTCGATCCGCCGCTGCGTCTCCTGCCAATTATGGCCGTAATAGTCGCGCAGACACTCGTCATAGCTCGTCGGCAGGCCGATCGCGGTCAGGCTTTCGGCAAGCGTCGTGTTGGCGCGCACCTCGCTGTCGGCGATGACGCCGTCGAAATCGAAAATGATGGCGGTGGGCATTACGCGAAACTCATTATCTTCATACTTCACCGATAGAGCGGCCGGGGTCAGGAGACACAGTCATGAAATTCATTACCCTGAAATCGCGCGGCGGCGACTATCTCCTCGTTGCCGAAAATGTCGCCTGGCTTCGCGACTATGAAAATGGCCAGACGCAGGTCGGTATGGTCGGCGGTGCGCCGCTTCTGGTCGCCGGCAAGATCGACGACATTGCGGCGTCGATCCTGGCGCAAGCGAACGCGGCGGAGTGAACCACCGGACTCAGGGCATCACCGCGGCTTCGCGCGCATAGCCCCACGCCCCCTCGCCCGACCAGCCGCGCCCGTCGGGATAGACGAGCTTCAACCCGCTGAGCCGGTCGGGCGCGAACAGCCGCATGTTGACCCCCATCAGATCGACCGCGCCGCCCATCCGCTCGATCAACCCTGCGGTCGCCGACCAATGCGTCGAACAGCCGCAGGTCGTACAGAAATGCAGATCCGAATTGGGGTTCGCCCGGTCGGCGCGATTATAGGTCCGCGTTTTGCCCCCGATCGCGACGTCCTTCGGCGAATAATAGGCCCAGAGGATGCCGTGCGAAAGGCAGAGCGAGCAATTGCACTCGGCCACCTCTTCGGGCGCCTTGGCAAGACGCACCGAGACGGCGCCGCAATGGCAGGTCGTGTTCCAGGTCACTCCACCGTCACCGATTTCGCCAGATTGCGCGGCTGGTCGACGTCGGTCCCCTTCGCCACCGCCACATGATAGGCCAGCAGTTGTACCGGCACCGCATAGACCAAGGGCGCGATCAGCGGGTGGACCTTGGGCATCTCGATCGTCGCCATGCAGCCGTCGCCGGCTTCGGCGAGGCCTTCCGCATCCGAAATCAGTACGACCTTCCCGCCGCGCGCCATCACTTCCTGCATATTGCTGACGGTCTTTTCGAAAAGCGGCCCGCTGGGCGCGAGGACGATCACCGGAACCGCCTCGTCGATCAGTGCGATCGGGCCGTGCTTCATCTCGCCCGACGCATAGCCTTCGGCGTGAATATAGCTGATTTCCTTGAGCTTCAGCGCCCCTTCGAGCGCCAGCGGATAGTCGGGGCCGCGCCCCAGATAGAGGACGTCGCGCGCCGGGGCGATCAGATGCGCCATCGCTGCGATTTCCTCGTCATGCGCGAGCGCCGCATTCAATGCGGCGGGCGCTTCGATCAGATGCTTTACGATCTCGCGCTCGTCAGCCTCGCTGAGCTTGCCCTTCTTGAGCGCGAGGTGCGCGGCGAGCGCCGCGAGCACCGCGAGCTGACAGGTGAAGGCCTTGGTCGACGCGACGCCGATTTCCGGCCCGGCGTGCGTCGGGAGAAGCAGGTCGGCCTCGCGCGCCATGCTGCTCGTCGGCACGTTGACGACCACCGCGATCGTCTGGCCGTTGGCCTTGCAGTGGCGCAGCGCGGCGAGCGTGTCGGCGGTCTCGCCCGACTGCGAGATGAAGAGCGCGAGCCCGCCCGGTTGCAGCACCGGATCGCGGTAGCGGAACTCGCTCGCGACATCGATGTCGACCGGAACCCGGGCAAAGGTCTCGAACCAATATTTGGCGACCATGCCGGCATAATAGCTGGTACCGCACGCGACGATGGTGATGCGGTCGATCGCCGACAGGTCGAAATCCATCTGCGGCAGCGCCACCGTCTGTTCGAGCGGGCGGATGTAGGAGGAGAGCGTCTGCGCGACGACGGTCGGCTGCTCGAAAATCTCCTTCTGCATGAAGTGGCGGTAATTGCCTTTTTCGACTGCCGCGGCGGTGACGCCCGACGTCGTGATCTCGCGCGTCACCGGATTGTTGTCGGCGTCGTGGATCTGCGCGCCGCCCTTCGTGATGACGACCCAGTCGCCCTCTTCGAGATAGGAAATCTTCTGCGTGAGCGGCGCGAGTGCGAGCGCGTCCGAACCGAGATAGGTCTCGCCTTCGCCATAGCCGACGACAAGGGGCGAGCCGAGGCGCGCGCCGATCAGCAGGTCGGGATGCTGGCGAAACGCGATCGCGAGCGCGAAGGCGCCGCGAAGCTGCGGCAGCACCGCCTGCACCGCCTCCTGCGGCGACTTGCCCGCCTCGACCTGTTCCGAAACGAGGTGCGCGACGACTTCGGTGTCGGTTTCGCTTTCGAACACCCGGCCGCGCGCCTGCAGCGCCTCGCGCAGCGACTTGAAATTCTCGATGATCCCGTTGTGGACGAGCGCGACTTCCTGCGTCGCGTGCGGGTGCGCATTGCTCGTCGTCGGGGCGCCGTGGGTCGCCCAGCGCGTGTGCGCGATCCCGACGGTGCCGGGCGCCGGATGGCCCGCCAGTTCCTTGACGAGATTATTAAGCTTCCCCTCGGCGCGGCGGCGGATCAGCTGGCCATCCTCGACCGTGCACACCCCCGCCGAGTCATAACCGCGATATTCCATGCGCCTCAGCCCGTCGACGAGGCGATCCGCCACTTGGGCCTGGCCGATAATTCCGATAATTCCGCACATGGGGATTCTTTCTGCTTAGCGAATTTGAGGGACGCGAATACCCGGCATATTTGCTGGGAAATCCTTGACATTTCGGGTCACGAGGATGCGATGATTAACCTGCGCCGACGCCAGGATCATGGCATCGGCAAGCTTCAGGCGCGGACGCTCCCTGCGCAAAGCAGCCGCATGTGCCGCGATGCGCGTATCGACTTCATCGATCGAAAAGCCGCCCAGAAAATTTTCGATGATCTTGAGCGTGCCGCCGGGCTCTTTCGACAACACCTCGATCCATGTGATCCGGCTGATCCAGGGACGGTCGACGCGCGCAATTTCCGCATGCGCAATCCGGTCCCCGGTCAGCGCATCGATCAGGATGTTGCTGTCGAATGAGTAGCCGCTCACTTTTTCTTCTGCTTGCGCGAAGGCTTCTTGCCCGACTTTCGGGGCGCCTTCATTTCAAGGTAACGCTGACGCTCCCGGCCATCATCCTCGTCGAACAAATCTGGGAATTCAGCCTTCACTTCCTCATAATCATCGTCCCACGGACGAGTCCAGGATGCCCGCTCGCGACGCTGCCATTCAACGGCGTCGCCGATGTCATCCCGATCATTCCATGCGCCGAAGGCCTGATCGAGCCAATGCTTCGAACCGGCATCGTGCGATTGCGCCTTATAGGTGGCCACGACATCGCGGAGAATCGACGCGCGCGACTTGCCCTGCTCGGTCGCAAGCTGGTCGAGCCACTTGATGTCCTCATCGGGCAGGTCGGCAAGTATCCGCGTCATTGATATACTGATATCATATCATGATATCATGTCAATCCTCACGCGCGCCCGAAATTGCGGTCGACGAAGGTCATTGCAAATTGCACCGGATCGGCAGGGCGGCCGTGCGCGGCAGCGAATTTGACGCGGCCGTCGTCCCAAATCTTGCGGATCTGCGCCGCAAGGTCGGGCGCGAATTTCATCTGCTGCGCAACCATCTCCTGCCAGCTTCCGGCAAGGCCCAGGCTGTGGCGCAGCGTCGGTTCCATCGCCGCACAATAGCTGCGCGTCGGCTCGTCGAGATGCCCGATCGCGTCGAGCACCCAGGCGTCGACATAGCGCAGGAAGGGCTTGTCTTCGTAACGGTCGCTCATGCCTTTTTCTCCGCCGCCTTCTTCTTGCGCATCGCGTCGTGGAAGCGGTCGGCCCAGCCGGGCTTTACCGACTGTTCGGCGCGGACAATGCGCAGCTCGCCATCCATCACGTCGCGCGTCACGGTGCTGCCCGCCGCGACGATCGCGTCGGCGCCGATCTTCACCGGCGCGACCAGCGCGCTGTTCGACCCGATGAAGGCGCGTTCGCCGATCACCGTCTGATATTTGAAATAGCCGTCATAATTGCAGGTGATTGTGCCCGCGCCGATGTTAGCGCCCGCCCCCACCGTCGCATCGCCGATATAGCTGAGGTGGTTCGCCTTCGCGCCCCTGCCGAGCACCGCCTTTTTCACCTCGACGAAATTGCCGACCTTCGCCTTGTCTTCCAGCACCGCGCCGGGGCGCAGCCGGGCATAGGGGCCGACCTCGCACCCCGCGCCGATACTCGCGCCCTCGATATGGCTGAAGGCGCGGATCGTCGCGCCGTCGGCGACGCGGACGCCGGGGCCGAAGACGATATTGGGCTCGACCGTCACGTCGCGGCCGATTTCGGTGTCCCAGCTGAACCAGACGGTTTCGGGCGCACGCAGTGACGCGCCGCCCGCCATCGCCTCCTCGCGCTTGAACGCCTGCCACTGCGCCTCGGCAGCGGCGAGTTCGGCGCGGCTGTTGATCCCCGCGACGTCGGCAGCGTCTGTCCTGACCACGGCGCAGTGCCGACCGTCGGCATTGGCGATATTTACGATATCGACGAGATAATATTCCTTCGCCGCGTTGTCGTCGGTTACGCGTGCGAGCAGCGCGAATAGATCGGCCGCCTTTGCCGCCATCAGTCCCGAATTGCAGAGGCGTACCGCGCGTTCGGCCTCGCTCGCGTCCTTGTGCTCGACCATTTTCACGACGCGATCGCCATCGGTGATCACGCGGCCATATTGCAGCGCATCATCAGGCTCGAACGCGAGGACGACGACTGCGGGCGCATCGGCAGCGTTCAGACGGTCGACCATTGCCTGCATTGTCGCGCTGGGCACAAAAGGCACATCGCCATAAAGGATCAACACATCGCCGGTGAAGCCCGCAAGCGCATCTTGCGCCTGCTGCACCGCGTGCCCCGTGCCGAGCTGCGGCTCCTGCACCGCCAGCGCCGCGCTGCCCGCGAGTGCCGCCTCGATCTGGTCGGCCTTGTCGCCGACGACGACGACCTTCTTCGCGGGCGCCAGCGCGTCGACCGCGGCCATCAGATGCATCAGCATCGGCCGCCCGGCAATGGGGTGCAGCACCTTGTGGAGATCGGACTTCATGCGGGTGCCCTTGCCCGCGGCAAGGATGACGGCGGCGATGGAATTGCTCATGCCGCGTGCCATGCCAGCAAATCATTGCGGTTTCCAGAGCGAGCGGCCATGCGGACCGGCATGAGCGACTTTCCCTTCCGCATCGTCGGCTTCGATCTCGACGGCACGTTGATCGACACCGCGGGCGACCTGACCGCCGCGGTGAACCATGCGCTGGCGCGGATAGACCGCGCGCCGCTTGCCGAAACAATGGTGCGGCCGATGATCGGGCTCGGCGCGCGTCACATGCTCGAACAGGGGCTGATCGCGACCGGCGGCGTTCCGGCGGAGGATTTCGATCGCTTGCTCGGCGAACTTCTTGCCTATTACGAAGCGCATATCGCGATCGAGAGCCGCCCCTACCCCGGCCTGATCGCGGCGCTCGACGCGCTCGAGGCGCGCGGGGTGCGCTGCGCGGTGGCGACCAACAAGGCCGAACATATGGCGCGCAAGCTGCTCGGCGAACTGGAACTGGCGGATCGCATGGCTGCGATCGTCGGCGGCGACACGCTCAGCGTCCGCAAGCCCGCGCCCGACCCCATCATCGCGATGATCGAGCGGAGCGGCGGCGGGCGAACCGCCTTCGTCGGAGATTCAATCTATGACGTCATGGCGGCGCGCGCCGCCGGGGTGCCCAGCGTCGCGGTGCGTTTCGGCTTTCTCGATCGCCCCGCCGAAGCCTTGGGCGCCGACCATCTGATCGGCCATTATGACGAGCTTCTGCCGCTGCTAGCGGGACTCTAGCTCTTCCGCCACTTCGTCCAAAGGTGCTTCGCCAGCAGCACCGGCGGCATGCGCAGCCAGTGCGAGCGGATGTAGAAAGCCTGTTGCAACGCGAAATTCGTGGGTCGCCCCCAATCGTCGCGCGCGAGCAGGCGGCGGACGAACCAGCCATCGCCCGGCTCGCGCCGGTCCCAGCCGGGCGGCAGCGCCGCACCGTAAAGATCGCGCGCCAGCCGGGCGGCGCGCTGCACCGGCGCGCGCAGTCCATGAAGCGCGGCGCGCGCTTCGAGCTTAGCCCAGAAATCCGCATCGGCGGCCGCGAAGTCGCGCGTCAGGCAATGGAAATCCCACAGATTGCGCAGGCCGCCCTGCAAGTCGCCGTCGGCGAGCAGATGCGCGGCGCAGTGGCACGCCATGTCGCTCGGACACAGCACGGCAAAACCGCCATCGACCAAGACTGCATCGCCGATCATCGCCAGCGCATCGGGCGTCACCCGGTGCGTGCGCGGCAATATCGTGTGGTGGACGTCGATCATCCGGTCTCGGCCCGAGTGGATCAAGGGCGGCAACTCGTGCATATGCTCGCGGTAATAGGCGTCGTCATAGGGATCGGGCTTCACCCATTCCCAGCCCGCCTCGATCAACTCGTTTTCGGCGCGGCCGATGTCGTGCCAGCCGACCAAAATGTCGAGGTCGCCGATCTGGCGCCCCTCGGCGCAAGACAGGCCCGCCGCCGCATAAGCGGTGCCCTTCAGCAGCACGAACGCGATCCCTTCGGGCGCGAGCGCGCGGCGCGTCATCTCGGCCTCCCACAGCGCCTGCGCCCGCGCGACCGCGGCGGCGGCGCGCTGGTCGGCAAGCAGCGCCGCGACGGGCGGCGGCAGCGCCGCATCCGCAAGCCGGTGGGCGAGCGTCGCGAGCAGCGCCTCGGCGCGCGCGGCGCCGATCACTCCGTTCCAGTCGCGCGGCGCTAGGCCGTCCGCATCGCGCCGCCCCGCGAGCAGATCGATCAGCGTACGCACCGCGCTCATCGCGCTGCCTCCGTCCATAATTGCTCGACCAGCGCCATGCCGGCCGCGCTGTCGGGATAGCTGATGCCGAAAGCGGGGGCCTCGCGGACCAGCCGCGCCAGTGCGGCAAAGCCCGCCTCGCCGAGCGCGACATAGTTCGTCGATGCTTCGGTCAGGCGGACGAACACCTCGCCCGGCGCCATCGGCTCGATCGCCGCCGTGCCGCCGAAGCGCGGAAACAGGATCAGCGCGGGCCGGGCCGGTTCGTGCATCGCGGCGATCGCATCGGCGCGCGGGATCAGATGGCGGATATCGCCCTTGGGCGTTCCGGCAAGCAGCGGGCCGAGCCGTGCGGGGTCGACGCGCACCGCCATTTCGGCGATCGCCGCATTCTTCAGGCTTATGGCGCGCGGAAAGCCCAGCGCATCGCCGCTTGCGGGTTCGATCAGCGTGAATTCGTCGCCCATCAGCCGCCACGCGCCCTCGCCGAGCAGCGCCGCGAGCGTCGATTTCCCCGACCCCGATTCGCCCGACAGGATCACCGCGCGCCCGCCGCGCGCCACTGCGCTCGCGTGGAGCAACATGTGCCGCCGCCAGCCGAGCGCGACCTGCAAATTCATCCCCATTTCGGCGGCCAGCAAGCCCATCGACAGCGGCAGCGGAAGAGCGTCAGGAACGATAAAATCGCCGCCGATATGCACCGAGGGGCGCAGCCAGCGGCGCCACGGGCGCGCGGCGAACAGCCGCACCGTCGCATCGGCGGGGCGCGCCATGTCCTCGGGATAGCCCGCATAAAGGCGGTCGAGCGTCTCGATCGGCGCGCGCCAGTCGCTGCCGATGCGAAACTGGACCGGCCCTACCGCGATGCGCGTGCTGTGCCTCACGCCGGCGCCACCAGCCCCAGCGCCGCAAGCTCGGCGAGCCGCTCGCGCAAGACCGCCGCGACATCGTCGCCGCCCGCGCCCCCCAGGTCGAACATGGCGGCAAGCCGCTCCGCCAGCGCGCCCGCATCGCAGGGCGTATCGCCCATTGCGGCAATTATTTCGGGCATGGGCGCGACGACAAGGTGCGTCTGCATCGATCGCCGGTCGAAGATCGCGGTCAGGTCGCCAAGCGGCTCGATACGCAGCGCGCCGGCCTCGGGGGCACGATAAAGCCTATCCGCCATAATCTTCCGCGGCGCTCGTCAGCTTGGCGAGGATCGCCATCAGCGCGGCGCGCTCGCCCGCGTCCAGCGCCGCCTCCAGCTTCGCCTCGCTGGCGAGCGCAGCGGGCACGATCGCGTCATAGAGCGAGCGGCCCTCCGCGGTCAGTTCCAGATGGTGCGAGCGTCCGTCGGCCTCGTGCGCCTGGCGCGCGATAAGCTGGCGGTCGGCCAGCGCCTTGGCGGCGCGATTGACCGTCACCTTGTCCATCCGCGTCGCGGCGACCAGTTCGCGCTGGGTCAGCGGTCGCCCTTCGCCGAGCACCGCCATCAGCCGCCATTCGGGGATCTTCAGGCCGAAGCGGCTCTGATATTCGGCGGCAATCCGGCTCGATACCGCGTTCGACGCAATCGACAGCCGATAGGGCAGAAATTCCCCGAGATTGAGTGTCTTCGCCGCCATGCCCCTATCCTTATCGCCTCTGCGCCGCCTGCGAAATCAATAAGCGGCGCGTATACCTACCCACAAGGTCCGCGGCGTCGCGCGTTCCAATATGCCCGCCGACGACAGCGCCGCCGGAACGAGCGCGTCGAAGATATTCTCGCCGCGCGCTTCGATCCGCAAGCCCTGCGTCAACCGCAACGACATCCCGGCATCGACGGTCAGCGCATCGCCGAGCGGTTGCAGCCCCAGATCATCCTCATTCTGCCTGCCGATATAGCGCAGGGTCGCGAAGCCGCCGAACGGTCCCGCATCGCCTGCGCGCAGCGACAGGCTGGCGCCATGTTTCGCGATCTGCGCCGGCCGCTTGCGGTCGAGCGCAGCCGCGGCGCCCGACGCCGCGACGCGCGCATCGGTGAAGGCATAGGTGGCGCCCAGCGTCAGCGGGCCGACGCGCTGTTCGGCGCTGACTTCGGCGCCCTTGCTGTCGATCGCATCGAGATTCTGGCGCTGGCTATAGCTCGCCCCCGCCGCGACGAAACCGACGCCGGGGAAATTGCCCGGACCGGTGCCCAGCGTGACATTGGCGATCGCATTGTCGAGCCGGTTCGCGAACAGCGTGACGCTCAGCTTCGTACCGCCGCGCCTCCAGTCGGCGCCGATCTCGCCGCCCCACAATCGTTCAGGAGCCAGCGCCTCGTTCGCGGCCGTCGCATGGGCGCCGACGCGGAAGGGCCGGTAGAGTTCGTTGAGCGTCGGCAGGCGCCAGCCGCGATAGGCGGCGGCGCGCAGCGCCACATCGCCCGCCGACCAGCGGACACCCGCACGCCCACTGCCTTCCCAGCCCTGCCGCGCCGCAATGCGGGCGTCGGTGATCGTCGATCCACCGAAATTATATTCGTGCCGGTATCCGGTGCCGATCCACCATTGATCGACCCGGCCGCTGAGCGTCCACAGCAAGCCGTCATCTTCGCCACCCGACGTCCATTCGGCGAAGGCGCCGACGGTGTCGCTGCTGCCCCCCGCGCTGCGGTGACGGCCGGGATTGAGGCCAGTGAAGAAATAATCCTCCTCGGTCCGCCCGACGGTGCGGCGCCAGTCGGCGCCGATACGCAGCGGGTTGGCCGCGCCGAACGCAGGCCGCAATTCGACGCGCGCGCCGAGCCCGGTCGTCGGCACCTGCTGAAAGAGCGCCGGCGCCACGCTGTTGCGGTTCGCCGCGACGCTGGCAAAACCTGTGTCGAAGTCGCGGACCTGGACATAGCCGAGCGCGAGCCATTGCAGCCCGTCCGCGGGTTCGTGCAGGTACCGCAAGCTGGCATCGATCCCGTCGACCGTGCTGGTCGTGAAATCAGTGCCGCGGTCGCGCCGGTCCGAAAAGCCGCGCACGCTCGCCTCGATCCGGCTGTCGGGGCCAGTATCGAAGCGCAGGCGTACGCCCAGCCCGCCTTGCCGATAGGGCGCGGCGCGATCGGCGCTGCCCCGCTGTCTTTCGACGACGGGCACAAAGCCATCGCCGCGGCTGTAGCGGCCGTCGACCGCGACCTGTCCGTCGCCAAGCCGCGTGCCGACGCTGAACGCCGCATCCCAGCCGTCACGGCTGCCATAGGCAAGGCTCGCCTCGCCGCCGTCGGTCATCTGCGAATAGAGCGCAACGGTGCCCGCCAGCGCGCCCGGTCCGTCGGCGCCGCTGCCGCCGCCACGGGTAATCGCGACGCCGCCCAGCCGGATCGCATCATAGGCGCTCCACGCCACCCAGCCGCCGAACGGGTCGGCCTGCGGCACCCCATCGAGCGTCACCAGCGCGCGGCTCGACGCATTGCCGCCCAGCCCGCGCAGCGTGACGCCTTGGCTCGTCGGATGCGCCGATCGGCTGTCGCTGCGGCGAAACTGGACCAGCCCCGCCTCGTCGCGCAGCCGGTTCTCGACGCGCGCGCCAAGGCCGGGATCAAGGTCGGTCAGCACGGCCACCGCCTGCCCCGCGTCGCCGCTCCCGCTGAGCAGGCCGCCACCGGTCACGATGATGTCCTGCGGCTGCGGGCGACGATAGTCGGCGATCACAATGTCGCTATCGGACGCCGCCTCCTGCGCCAGCGCCGCCGCCGGCATCGCCAGCGCGGCCACCCCCAACACCAGCCGGATCACGCGGGCTTCACCGCATCGGGATGCGCGCGCCGGAACGCCTCATGCTCCATGCACGCAGCGTCGATTTCCATGAGGCGCGGATAATGATCCAGCGGCACCTCGAACCGGCGTGCATTGTACATCTGCGGCACCAGACAGCAGTCGGCGATCCCCGGTTCGTCGCCGCCAAGATATGGGCCTTCGCCGGCCATTGCCTCCAGCGCATCGAAGCCTTGCAATATCCATTCGGCGATCCAGCGATCCTTGGTCTGTTCGTTGAGCCCCAGGTCGCGGGTCAGATATTTGAGCACGCGCAGATTGTTGAGCGGGTGGATATCGCACGCGACGACATAGGCCTGCGCCAGCGCTACCGCGCGCGCCATCGGATCGTCGGGGATCAGCCGCGGTTCGGGGTGCGCGCGGTCGAGCCAGTCGATGATTGCAAGGCTCTGGATGATCGGCTCGCCGTCGGCGACGAGCATCGGCACGAAGCCCTGGGCATTTTGCGCAAGATAGGCGTCGCTCTTCTGTTCGCCGGCGATCAAGCTGACCTCGACGCGCTCGTAATCGAGACCTTTGAGGTTCAGCGCGATGCGAACGCGAAAGCTGGCCGACGAGCGGAAATAATCATGGAGGATGAGAGCGGTCATCGGGCCAGCCTAATGCGCGTCTTTGGGCATCGCCGCAATCCATTCCCGCAACAGCGCCGCGCCTTCCTTGTGAACCGTCGAGCGGCCAAGTTCGGGCATCGCAATGCCGGGGTCGAGACTTTCGAGGCGGTAGATCAGGAAACTGTGGTCGGGATCGCCCGGCTGGATCGCGAAATCCATGCCGCCGCTTCCGCGCCCGGCCGCAGTCGGACGCTTGCCGATGCCGTAGTTGACCCCGACCGGGTCGGTCCAGCGCAAGAACAGCCCGCTGTTCGACGCGCTGCCCTCGGGATTGTGGCAATGTGCGCAATTGGCCTCGAGATAGGCGCGCGCGCGGTCCTGCAGCGTGCCGCTCGCCGGATCGTCCCAGCGCGGCATCGCCGGCTTCAGCGCCGCAGGGTTGGTGAAATAGAGCGCGCGCGTATCGGCGCCGACCGTATCCGCCAGCACCATGTTGCGGGCCTTGGGGCCGATCGGGACGATCGCACCCGCGCGGCTGTGGCATTCCTTGCACTGGTTGCGGTTGGGCACGCCATATTGGATCGCATGCGCCGTCCCGTCGGGGCTTTTGAACGCCACCGGCACGCGCCGCCCCGCGATGGCGAGCGAGGCGTCCCGGCCGTCGGCGTCCCAGATATAGGGCAGCGCCACCCAGCCGCTCGCGCGGTGGATCAGCAGCCGCGTCTCGACCGGACGGCCATCGTTGAAGTCGGGCCAGCCGAAGCTTTTGACGATCACAGTGCCGACCGGAAAATCGACCGTGCCGTCCGCCAGCACCGTCGCCCGCTTGCCCGCCGGGATCGACACGAACCGATGCTTTTCGGCATAGTCGCTGAACAAGGGCGTGCGCAGCGTGTAGGCAAAGCTCGCGATCGGCCGCGCCGGATCATTCCCCGCGAACAGCCCAAAGGCGGAGAGCTTTGCGGGCATCGCGCTGCCCACGATCAAGGCCTGATCGACCGCGGCCGGCGCCGCCCCGCCGCCCGCGCTGGCGTAGAGCAGCGCCGCGATCAGCGCGGCGGCGATACGCTTCACTGGACCTTGGCCTCCATGCCCTCCGGCAGCACGATGGCGGGCAGCGCGGGCGGCGGCGTGCCGCCCAGCTTGACCGGCACCGGCTTCGCTTCGCTCTGCGGCGTCGTCACGTCGGGCAGGCCGAGCGACAGCACGCCGACATCGTCGAGGACGATCGCGTCGCCCGCGCCGTCCCACAGCACCGGCGGAATCGCTCCGCCCATTGCCGCCGCGATCTCGGCTCCGCCCGGAAAGGCCGGCGCGAAGCCCGCCTTGCCATGCGCATTGTCGCGCACCACGATCTGCCGCGGCAGCGGCTGATATTTGGGGTCTTTCTGGTCGTAGCGATAGCCGACGATCATCACATTGGCGGTGCCATTGTCCTCGAACACATTGTCGAAAACCTCGACATTGCGGTTCGCCATCACCAGAACCCCGGTCCCCGTCGGCACGCTGGCGACGATATTGCCCTTCGGCGCGAAATTGGGCGTGCTGTTGTCGCTGACGACATTGTCGAAGACGCGGACATTATGCCCGCCTTGCTGCGGCAGATTGGGCAGGTCGAACACCAGGATCCCGCCGGTATTCTTGTTCGCGATATTGTCGTGCACGTCGGCGTCGAAACAGTTTTCGATCTCGATCCCGGCGACATTTTCGGTCGCGATCGAATCGCGCACGACGATGTTGCGCGACTGGCCCACATAAATGCCGGCGTCCGACGCGCCGCGCACATAGACGCTGTCGATCAGCACATCCTGGCTTTCGACCGGATAGATGCCATAGGCGCCGTTGGTTTCCTTAGGGCCCGCGGTCCATTCGACGCGCAGTTCGTTGTAGACGATGCGGTCGGCACCTTTCGACTTGATGCCGTCGCCGCGCGTGTTGAGCACCGCGAAATTGGTCAGCAGCACATCGTCGGAGGTGACGAGCAGCCCCTCGCCCGCTCCCTGCTGCCCTGAAAAGTCCAGGATCGATCCGCCCTCGCCGGTCCCCGCGCCGCGCACCGTGACGTTATCGACATCAAGCGACAGCCCGTCGGTCAGCTTCCAGGTGCCCGCACCCAGTTGCACGACATCGCCGGGCTCGGCGAGGATCAGCGCTTCCTGCAGTTTCTCGTTGGCGTCGGCGCCCTCGGCCGAGACATTGATCGTCTTGGCCGCGGCCGGACTGGCGGCGACCGCGACCATCGCGGCGGCCAGCGACAGGACATGGAATCGCATTGCACACTCTCCCTTGTTTTGCCCGAGCATGCGGCAAGACTTGACGGATGCCAAGCGGCTTGCTGACAAGCATGTCATTGGCGTGGCGGCACGCGCGCGGGAGACAGGCCGAATGATCGACAATCGCTTTGTGCAGATGATGGCGCGCTACAACGGGTGGCAAAACCGCGCCGCCTATGCCGCCGCCGACACGCTGACCGATGCCGAGCGACGGCTGGATCGCGGCGCCTTTTTCGGGTCGATCCACGCGACACTCTCGCACCTTCTGTGGGCCGACCGCATCTGGCTGTCGCGCTTCGACCGCTGCCCGCCGCCCGATTGTCCGGGCAATGAAAGCGGCGGCTTCGTCGCCGACTGGGACGATCTGAAGGCGCAGCGCACCGCGATGGACACGCTCGTCGTGACCTGGGCCGACGCGATGGCGCCGGGCGCCGTTGCCGGCAATCTCGACTGGTACAGCGGCGCCGCGGGCCGGGACGTCTCCGCCCCGCTCGGCATCGTGCTGCCGCATATCTTCAACCATCAGACGCACCACCGCGGTCAGGTGCACGCGATGCTGACCGCCGCCGGGTGCCGCACCGAAGACACCGACCTCTTCCTGATGCCGACGGCCGACTGGCTGGGCTTCGATCACAGAAGCTAGGCGCCGGAGACTGGGCCGCGTAGACAAATTCCAATGCTGCGAGGACGGCAGCTAACCTCCATTTCGTTCCGAAAGCTGCCTTTCCGGACACGACCGATTGTAGACGTCCGGCCGCTCAACTGACTGCTATTTTGTGTCCCCGCTTTGAAAAAGCTTCATTCGAGCGAGCCAGAAAAGCCATATCATTCCAGAATAGGTTGCTATCGCCAGCATCCGTCCCGGCCAAAGCACCTCGAAAACAATCTCGGAGTCAGGTCGGAAAAACGGCAGACCGATCCACGATCCCAGCGGCGCATAGTAGAGCTGATGAAGGGCAAACAATATCAGATTTGGAAAAAGCTTTAGTAGCAGGAGCAAGGCCGCGGGTGCCGCCAATATGGCTATCGTGATGATCCTGATGGACATACTGCCTTTTTTTAAGCGCGAAATCTTAATGGCAGCTCACCACCCCGGTTTTCGCCATCGGGTGCAGTTCGGGCCGAGATGGCAGCTAAAGACCATTGCGGACGTCGCATCGCAGCGGCATTAAGCGTCGATGAAACCAAGCCTTCTGATCGCCTTTATCGCGCTAGCGGTCATTTTAGCATGGATGGGGTGGGCTTTCCGGGGGTTACTTGTCGTTGATGCATGTCTTGACGCGGGCGGCAGATGGCAAGCCAATGGGCAATATTGCCAAAGTGCTCGCTGACCGGTGCTACGACAGCATTCGACAGATACTGTTGAAAAAGTCGGCCGCCGCACGGCGCCCATCGAATTTCGGTAATAATGATTCATGAAGTCTCGGCCGCGCGAACGATCGATGCGCATAGGCAACTATACTTGGTTCCAATATGGCCCGCCAAAACCCCTTTCGGACTTTTTCAACAGTATCAACCGATCTTAGGCCATTCCAATCGAGACGAGGGTGCGCCAATAGCCGTCATACGTTGACGCCCCGGGGGGGGGGCATCGCGGTGCTTGAATATCGTGTAGCCGGAGGCCTGAATCCCTAGTCGCCGAGCGGACGCTCCGCTTGGGTTTTCACATAGCGTCCCATGAACAGGATCAAACCAGTCCGTAGGTCGCGCAGCAGGAAAAAGAACGGCTTGTCCGCCCGGAATATGAACGGCGGCGGAGGTGGTTCCCTTCGGGCGCTGGAGACGACGATATCCCCGACCGCAGTGGCGGCCGCAGCCTCCGCACCGACCTCGTCCACATCAAGATATGTCTTGTGAATGACGCGAGCGATTTTCAGTCCGACGGCTTCGGGAACCTCGCCGGGGTATGGAATTGTGGCCATTCCCGAAAAGTCGGCATCGTCTGAAAATGCTGTGGGTGCGCCCATCGAGATAAGAGAATTCTTGAGGTCCTGCCGCAATTCTACATGCATCTTGGGTATCGTCAGGATGGTTTCGCGCCGCTCGGCGTTGGCGAGGTCGGTAAGCCAATTTGCGAGATCAGCGGCGGTAAGCTCTTCTTCGAATTTCGGCAGGCCCTTTGCCGAATTGGGCAGAAACACAACCATTTCGACTTCGTGACCCACGTACGGCAGCGAGATCGCCTTGAAGCCGCCCCGCTCGATCAGTCGAAAGTTGGACTGCTGGCGCATGAGCGGCGTGGAAACCTGATCGCCACTCAATTGCGTGAAAGGCTCCGTTTTTGTCTGCTTTTTATCGAAAGCGCCAGCCCATGCGCCCTTCCAGTAGATGGCATTGACGAGGATCGCGCGAGTTCGTTTTGTGATGTCGTCCGGCAGCAGCAGGTCTTTGATCTTGCCCCGAGTGCTTTCTGCAACCCAGCTATTGATCTGGATGCGCGCGGCATTCGCTCCTCCGCGAAAGTTCACACGCTGCAACCCTGCCTGCGCAAAAGCCGTCACGTCCTTCTCATACTCGGGCAGAAGCGGCATCTCGTCCTGCAACCAGACGGCATTCGCCGTTCGTAGTTCGCGTCGCGGTCCGGAAAAATTCATCGTGTCAAGCACTTGCCCGTTGGCACGCAGATAGTCCCACGGCGGCTTGGTGAAATGGAATGTCTTCTCAAGCTCCCCCGCCGTCGTACCGCGCGCGCCGCGATAGGCAAGACCTATGGCAACCGAAACGCTGGCGGGCGAAAGGAAATGGTTTTCATCAGCGGTCAGCGTGCGCCGATAAAGGTCAAGCGAGAACGTGTTGATCCCTGAAATAGCTGCTTTCGCATCTGATTCGACCACTGCCGAAATGGTGCGGATTGGCTCGTTCGACGAGACATCCGCGTCCTGGCAAAAAGCTGGCGAGGCCGTTGTCGTCGCCGCAATAACAACGATCTCTGCGATCCTGCGGAATGACATTTCTTGCTCCCACCCCTTCTTCAGCGCTACCCTTGTGCAAATTTCCCATGACTGCGTTAATTCTATCTTGGCTGATAATTATTAAGTCGTGGCACCATCGGATACTTGTAGCCAAATCCCGGCAGCATTTGCATATAGAAGACGCAGAGCAGCCTTTCAGCTCCCCATCCCATCCCGCTCATTCAGCTCGATGCCGAACATTCGCGAAAGCGGACGCTCCATGAGGTTGGTTTTTGTCCATGCGCCTTAGCTCCCCGACCCCAGCGCCCCGTCTTCGTCGTCCACCTTCGTCTGCCATCGGCTCGGTCCCCTTGCCTTCCTCTCATGCGACCGCGACGCATATAATCGACGAAGTCACTCGAAATTACCAATCCGATTGCTATATTCGATCAATGCAATATTACCTGCCCTCGCTAAAGCAGATGCAATATCTCGTCGCGCTGCACGAGCATGGCCATTTCGGCCGCGCCGCCGATGCCTGCAACGTCACCCAGTCGACGCTGTCGGCGGGTATCCGCGAGCTGGAAACCCTGCTCGGCCAGACCCTCGTCGAACGCACCCGCCGCGTCGTCCGCTTTACCGGGCTCGGCGACGCGATCGTCGAAAAGGCGCACCGGGTGCTGCGCGAGGCGGAGGAGCTTGCCGACATGGCCGCCGCCGCCTCGGCGCCGCTAGTGGGCGAATTGCGGATGAGCGTGATCCCGACGATCGCGCCTTTCCTGCTGCCCGACCTGTTGCCGCGGCTGCGCAAGGAACGCCCGTCGCTCAAGCTGTTCCTGCGCGAAGAGCCGAGCGCGCAGGCGTGTGAATCGCTGCACCACGGCCAGGTCGATTGCGTGCTGCTCGCCCTGCCCTACGCCTGCGGCGATGTGGAGAGCGAGGCGCTGTTCGACGACGCGCTGTTCGTCGCCTTCCCCGGCGATCAGTCGGAGGAACTTCCCGCAATGGTCAGCGCCGACCAGATCGACCCCGCGCAGATGCTGATGCTCGAGGACGGCCACTGCCTCAAAGACCACGCCCTTGCGGCGTGCAACCGCCCCGAACTGCGCGCGGGCGCACGCATGATGGGCACTTCGCTCCATACGCTCGTGCAGATGGTCGACAACGGGCTGGGTATCACCATGTTGCCGCAGATGGCGATCGAGGCGGGCATACTCGACCACACCGACATCGACACCCGCCCGCTCGATTCCGACCACGACTGGCGCACCATCGCCCTCGTCTGGCGCAAGGGCAGCCCGCGCGCCGACGAATTCCGCATGCTCGCCGACATTTTCCGCAAACACCGGGCAAATTGACCGACAGACCGCAACCGCGCCAGGGCGCGCAGCAGTAAAGCGCCCGGCCGGCAGCGGCCCCATTTATAATCTTATGAAAGTCCCGCGTCGATATATTGGTCCCCGGCGATCGAACAATCGCTAACGACCCCATGGCAGTTGCGGCGAATATTGATTATCGAACGCCCGATGCGGCTTATGATTTCGGCCTTTTCTTTGCTCGCGGCGTCCATCGTGATCACCTGTGTTATCGCGAGCGGGATGGAGCGAATCCCGGAGATCACGCGAGATCTCCCAGCAACATACGCCGAGGGTGGGCCGATCTTCGATGCGAGGCTGAAAGCTCGCTTCCCCCTCGGCACTGCTGAAAACGCCATCATCGAGGAGTTGGAGCGACAAGGTTTCTCAATCAAAGAGGGGCCACATGGTCGGTTCGCCACATTCGTAGAGAAGAAGCTGATCGTCTCAAACATATGGAATGTCGGCTGGGAGGCCGAGAACGGGGCGGTCTCGAAGATATGGGGGGTATATGGTGGTCGCGGCCCGTGAAGCACCTAACCATCCCAAACCGTCCCTTCCGCCCGCTCCCTAATCCCAGCCCTCCGCGCGCTCTTGATCGGCCGCGCGCGGTTCGACCCAGCGGACGGCGCCGTCAGCCAGCGTCTCGCGCTTCCACAGCATGACGTCGGTCTTCAGCCGGTCGATCAGAAAGGTGCAGGCAGCGAGCGCTTCGGCGCGGTGCGGGCTGCTGGCGAGGACGAGCACGATCGCCTCGCCCGGCGCCATCGCGCCGACGCGGTGGATCAGCGTCAGCGCCGGCAGCCGCCAGCGGTCCGCGGCGGCGTGCGCCAGGTCGGCGAGGCCGCGCTCGGTCATTTGGGGGTGATGTTCGAGGAACAATTGGATCACGCCGTCGTCGCCGCGCACCCGGCCGACGAAGCTAGCGGTAGCGCCGTGCCCGCCCGCGTCGTGGCGGTCGGTCTCGGTCGCAAAGTCGATCGCCGCGTCCTGGACGACGACGCGGATCATCCGCCCGTCACCGGCGGGAACAACGCGACGTCTTGGGCGCCGGCAAGCGCCGCGTCATTGCCCATCATCTGGCCGTCGATCGCGACGCGAATCCGCGCCGGATCGGCAAAGGCCCGGGCGCCGCGGTCGTCGCGCGCGGCGAGCCATGCGATCAGGTCGGACGCGGTCGCGACATTGGCGGGCGGTTCGACCTGCTCCTCGCCGCATCCCATGCGTTCGCGCACCCATGCGAAATAGGCGAGCTGCAGCGCCACCGGCGTCAGTCCATATGCTTCAGGCCGACGCGCAGATAATCCCAGCCGGTGATCATCGTCAGCACCGCCGCGCCCCACAGGGTCGCCAGGCCGACGCTGCGGACCCATTCCATAGCGGGCAGCGCGCCCGCCAGGATCAGCGCGCCGAACGAGACAAGCTGAAAGGTCGTCTTCCATTTGGCGAGCCGGGTGACCGGCATCGACACCTGCAAGGTCGCGAGGAATTCGCGCAGTCCCGACACGATGATCTCGCGCAGCAGAATGACGAGCGCGGCGATGACGTGGATGCCGGTGATGTCGCGCGTGAAGACGAGCAGCAGGATCACCGCCGCGATCATGATCTTGTCGGCGATGGGATCGAGGAAGGCGCCGAGCCGCGACACGGTGCCGCGCGCGCGGGCAACATAGCCGTCGAAATAATCGGTGATGCCCATCAGGCAGTAGAGGACGAAGGCCAGCGCATAATAGAGCGGCGCCGGCTGGTGCGTTCCCTCGCGCGCGCCCGGCCACAGCAGCGCCAGCAGGATCGGAACCGTCAGGATGCGCGAAAGCGTCAAGATGTTCGGTAGGCTGAGCATGACCCCTGATCGCGCGAAAGTTCCAAAATGGGCTTTGACCGTCCAAGCCCTAACCGATAAGCCCCCCGGGCGACAACCGAATTGCCCCTTTGGCGCGGCCGGGTCGCTATGTCGGACTGCAATGATGGAATTTCAATGACCGGATCCTTTGCGCTTTTGAAGCAACGCCGGTTCCTTCCCCTGTTCGTCACGCAATTGCTCGGCGCGTTCAACGACAATCTGTTCAAGAATGCGATGGTGCTGTTCGTCGTCTACGGCGTCTTCAACGACGAAGCGTCCGAAACGCTGTTCAGCGCGGTCGCGACCGGGCTGTTCATCCTGCCCTTCTTCCTCCTGTCGGCGCTCGCCGGGCAGCTTGCCGACACGCGCGACAAGGCGATGATCATCCGCATCGTCAAATTCTGCGAAATCCTCATCATGGCGGTCGGCGGCACCGGGCTCGTCCTCGCATGGATGGGCTGGGCGGTGCATCTGGTCGCCATTCCGCTGATGATGCTGGCGCTGTTTTCGATGGGCATCCACTCGACCTTCTTCGGTCCGATCAAATATGCGATCCTGCCGCAGCATCTGGAAAGCGACGAGGTGCTGGGCGGCACCGGGCTGGTCGAGGCCGGCACCTATATCGCGATCCTCGCGGGCACGATCCTCGCAGGTATCATCGACGTCGAATGGGCGGCGCTCGGCGTCGTGCTCGTCGCCTTCATCGGCTACTGGACCGGGCGCAAGGTGCCGCCCGCGCCGCCGCAGCACGAGGAAACGGGGATCGACTGGCACATCGTCCGCTCGTCGATCGCGCTGGTGCGCGGCACGATGCATATCAAGCGGCTCTATCTCGCGATCCTGTCGATCAGCTTCTTCTGGACGATTGGCGCGGTGCTGTTCATCCAGTTCCCGCCGCTGGTGAAGAATATCCTCCACGCCGACAAGAGCGTCGCGAGCCTGTTCCTCGCGGTCTTCTCGATCGGCATCGCGATCGGCTCGGTCGCGGTCAACCGGCTGCTCAAGGGCGAGGTATCGGCGCGCTACAGCCCGGCGAGCGTCGTCGTGATGGGCGCGTTCGTCGTCGCCTTCTATTTCGTCTGCCGCAACTGGGAGCAGGATCCCGCGGGCACGCTCTACGGCATCGGCGGCTTTTTAAACCACGCCGATGTCATCCCGCTGCTCGCCAGCCTGATGGGCATCGCGATCAGCGGCGGCATGTTCGTCGTGCCGCTCTATGCCTTCCTGACCACCACCGTGCCCAAGGACCAGACCGCGCGCACCGTCGCGGCGAACAATATCGTCAATTCGGGCGCGATGGTCGCGGGCTCGCTGCTCGCTATCGGGCTCGGCTTCGCGGGCGTCGGCGTCGTCGATCAGCTGTTGATGAGCGCGGTCATGTGCCTGATCTCGGCGTGGCTCGCGGTCAAGCTCCACCGCGCCTGCGACTGACGCCCGCCGCCCTCTTTCGCCTCAGCGCTCCCCCGCCGCCAGCCGCGCGCGCAGCGCCGCCAGCTCGCGCGGTGGCAAGGGGGCGAGCGCCGCCGCCGGCTTGCCCTTGCGCAGCCGAGCGCGATCCTCGTCGGACGGTTCGACCCGCCGCACGCGCACCGGCACCACGCCATGGCGGTGCGCGCCGAGAGCTTCGGCGGCGCCTTTCGACAGGTCGATGATGCGCCCGCCGCCGGCGAACGGCCCGCGGTCGTTGACGCGCACGACGATCCGCCGCCCGCTGTCGAGCGCCGTCACCTCGACATAGGTCGGCAGGGGCAGCGTGGTATGCGCGGCGGTGATCCAGCCGGGCCGGAATTTCTCGCCATTTGCGGTGCGATTGCCCGATTCGCTGCCGTACCAGCTCGCATAGCCGACGGCGTCATAGGCAGGCGCGGCGGCGGGGACATAGGTCGTTCCGCGGACCGCATAGGGCTTGCCGATCCGCACCGGAGTATCGGCCACCGGGCGATATTGGCCGCCCGCGCAGGCGGACAGCGCCAGCATGGCAAGGCCCGCCCCCGCCGCGCGCAGCATCGCCTATCCCATCACCCACTGGCGCCGCGCATAGCCCTGCGCCCACAAAAGCGCGGTCAGGTCGTGGTGGCGGATCGCCGCATCGGCGGCCGCGGCGGCGGCGGGATGCGGGTGATAGCCGATCCCGAGCCCCGCCGAAGTGATCATCGGAATATCGTTCGCGCCGTCGCCGACCGCCAGCGTGTCACCCAGCGTCAGCCCGCGCGCCGCGGCCTCGGCGCGCAGCGTTTCGAGCTTCGCCGAGCTGTCGACGATCGGTTCGGCAACCTTGCCGGTCAGCTGGCCGCCGGCGATCTCCAGCTCGTTCGCGACCACCTTGTCGAAGCCGATCGCTTCGGCAACCGGCGCGGCAAAGGGCAGGAAACCGCCCGACACCAGCACCGACCAGGCGCCATGCGCCTTCATCGTCTGGACCAGCGTGCGCGCACCGCGGGTCAGTCTGACGCGTTCCGCCCGGCATTCGGCGATCGTCGCCTCGGCCATGCCGCGGAGCAGCCCGACGCGCTCGATCAGCGCGGCGCGAAAATCTAGTTCGCCGCGCATCGCGCGTTCGGTGATCGCGGCGATCTGCGGCTTGATCCCGGCATAGTCGGCCAGTTCGTCGATGCATTCGACGGTGATCATTGTCGAATCCATGTCGGCGATGATCAGCTTCTTCGTCCGGTCGCCAAGCGGCTGGACGACGACGTCGAGCGCGCCATGATCCATTTTTGCCAGTTCGGCGCGCGCGCTGACCAGACTGCCCTGAAAGAAGATGTCCGCGGCGTCGCCCTCGTCGATCCAGTGCGGCGCGCCCACCTCATGTCCTGTCGCATCGAGACGGTCGATCGCTTCGCGGACCACCTCGCCCGTCAGCTTCCCGGCTGCTATCAGCGTTGCAACGAACATGGCATCTCCTTCTTCTTCCTTCACGCACCGTCCACCGGTGGCGCTTATCGCTGGCCCCACCGCCAGCGGCAAGAGCGCATTGGCGGTCGCCCTCGCCCAGGCGCTCGGCGACGCAGAGGTCGTCAACGCCGACGCGAGTCAGGTTTATGTGGACATCCCCCTCCTCTCGGCACGGCCGGACGCGGCGGAGATGGCCGGCATCCCGCATCGCCTCTTCGGTCATGTCGATGGCGGGTCCGCCCACAATGCGGCGCGTTGGGCCGAAGAAGCGCGCCGCACCCTGTCCCACGCGCACGCCGCGGGGAAGGTTCCCATCCTCGTCGGCGGCACCGGCCTCTATCTGCGCACGCTGCTCGACGGCATCGCCCCGGTGCCCGAAATCGACCCGGATATTCGCGAAGCAGTGCGCGCCCTGCCCGTCGCCGACGCTTATGCCGCGCTCGCCAAAGCCGATCCCGCCGCTGCCGCCCGGCTCAATCCTGCCGACACGACCCGCATCGCGCGCGCGCTCGAGGTGGTGCGCGCGACCGGCCGGACGCTCGCTGCGTGGCAACAGGAACGCAGCGGCGGCATCGCCGAGGCGATCACGCTGGTGCCGCTCATTCTGCTGCCGCCGCGCGACTGGCTGCGCGAGCGCTGCGACACCCGCCTTGTGCGTATGTTCGACGGCGGCGCGATCGAAGAGGTGAGCGCGCTGCTCGCGCGCGGGCTCGACCCCGATCTGCCTGTCATGCGCGCGATCGGCGTGCCGCAGGTCGCGGCGCATGTCCGCGGCGAAAGCAGCCGCGAGACGGCGCTCGAGGCGGCGCAAGCGGCGACCCGCCAATATGCGAAGCGGCAATATACCTGGTTCCGCCACCAGCCCCCCGCCGGATGGCCGCGCCACGAAGAGTCATTATCCGTCGATTCCGTCAATCAGATCGCAATATTATTACGTGATAGACTGTTGACAGGATAGAATCATATACCTATTGCCCGCTGCCTGCTGCGGCGCAACAAGGCCGCGGACAGGCTGCGCCCAGCATCGGGCCGCACGAAGGAAGGAGCGCATGTCGTGAAGGAAATGAGTGGTGCCGACATGGTGGTTCAGGCGCTGGTCGACCTCGGGGTCGATACGGTGTTCGGCTATCCGGGCGGCGCGGTACTTCCGATCTACGACGCCCTCTTCAATCATCCCTCGATCAAGCATGTCCTCGTTCGCCACGAACAGGCCGCGACCCACGCGGCAGAGGGCTATGCGCGCTCGACCGGCAAGCCCGGGGTCGTGCTCGTCACCTCGGGGCCCGGCGCGACCAACGCCGTCACCGGCATCACCGACGCGCTGCTCGATTCGATCCCGATGGTCGTGCTGACGGGTCAGGTGCCGACGACGCTGATCGGCACCGACGCCTTTCAGGAATGCGACACGGTCGGCATCACGCGCCACTGCACCAAGCATAATTATCTGGTCATGGACCCCGACCGGCTGGGCGCCGTGATTCACGAGGCTTTCTACATCGCGACGCACGGCCGCCCCGGCCCCGTCGTCATCGACATTCCGAAAAATGTTCAGGTCGCGACGGGCAGCTATAGCGTGCCCGAAAAGATCGAGCATCAAAGCTATCGTCCGCAGGTCGAACCCGATGCCGGCGCCATCGCGCAGGCGATCGACATGATCGCCGCGGCCGAACGCCCGATCTTCTATACCGGCGGCGGCGTCATCAACGCCGGCCCCGACGCCAGCGCGGCGCTGCGCCAGCTCGTCAGCCTGACCGGCGCTCCGATCACCTCGACCCTGATGGGGCTGGGCGCCTTCCCGTCGGACGATCCGAAATGGCTCGGCATGCTCGGCATGCACGGCACCTATGAATCGAACATGGCGATGAACCGCGCCGACCTCATCATAGCGGTCGGCGCGCGCTTCGACGACCGCGTCACCGGCCGCCTCGACGCCTTCGCGCCCGAGGCGAAGAAGATCCACATCGACATCGACCGCAGCTCGATCAACAAGATCGTCCCGGTTGACATCGCGGTCGTCGGCGATGCCGGCCGCGCGCTCGACGCGCTGATCGCGGCCTGGGCCGACAAGGGCCACAAGGCGCGCGACCTTGGCGAATGGTGGCGCCGCATCGACGGCTGGCGCGCGACGCGCTGCCTCGACTTCCCCGAAAAAAAGGACGCGGGCGCCGAAATCATGCCGCAGCGTGCGGTCAAGGCGCTCTTCGACGCGACCCGCGGCCGCGATCCCATCATCACGACCGAGGTCGGCCAGCATCAGATGTGGGCGGCGCAGCATTTCGGCTTTGCCGCGCCCAACCGCTGGCTCACCTCTGGCGGGCTCGGCACGATGGGCTACGGCTTTCCCGCCGCCGTCGGCGCACAGATCGCGCACCCGAACCGCCTCGTCGTCTGCATCGCGGGCGAAGCCTCGCTGCAGATGAACATCCAGGAAATGGGCACGGTCAGCCAGTACCGCCTGCCGGTGAAGATCTTCATCCTCAACAATGAATGGATGGGGATGGTCCGCCAGTGGCAGGAACTGACCTACGAAAGCCGCTATTCGAACAGCTATTCGGACAGCCTGCCCGATTTCGTGAAACTGGCCGCCGCCTATGGCTGGACCGGCCTCAGGATCGACACGCTAGGCGAGCTTGAGGACGGCATCCGGCAGATGATCGAGACGCCGGGTCCGGTGATCGTCGACTGCCGCGTCGCCAAGCTCGCCAACTGCTTCCCGATGATCCCGTCGGGCGCGGCGCACACCGACATGATCCTCCAGCCGAGCGACGTCACCGGGACGATGGACGACGAAGCGAAAGCGCTGGTGTGATGATGGCAGACGCTCTTCATCCCCTCCCGCCTGCGGGAGGGGCAGCAAGGCTTGCGAACTTGTTCGCTCGCCGCAGCGGGGTGGGCACCGCAACGCCGCCTGCTCGATGCGCTCGCACCCACCCCTCGATCCCCTCCCGCAAGCGGGAGGGGAAGGAATAACGATGAAAATCACCACCGAAACGGGCGAGCGCCACGTGCTCGCCGTCACCGTCGATAACGAGGCGGGCATCCTCGCCAAGATCACCGGGCTCTTCTCGGCGCGCGGATATAATATCGAAAGCCTGACCGTCGCCGACATCAGCGCCGATCATGCGCTGTCGCGGATCACCATCGTCACCTCGGGTCCGCCCGCGGTGATCGACCAGATCATCGCGCAGCTCGACCGGCTGGTGCCGGTGCATCAGGTCACCGACCTCACCGATCAGGGCGCGCATGTCGAACGCGAGATCGCGCTGGTGAAGGTCGCCGGCACCGGCGAAAAGCGCATCGAGGCGCTGCGCCTTGCCGACGTCTTCCGCGCCAAGGTCGTCGACACGACGCTGACGA
This sequence comes from Sphingopyxis sp. GC21, assembly GCF_025727575.1. NCBI lineage: Bacteria > Pseudomonadati > Pseudomonadota > Alphaproteobacteria > Sphingomonadales > Sphingopyxidaceae > Sphingopyxis > Sphingopyxis sp. GC21. The sequence goes on from NZ_CP095845.1 coordinate 1,930,329, forward strand.
GCTTCATTTTCGAAATCACCGGCAACAGCGACAAGGTCGACCGTTTCATCGCGCTGATGCGCGAATGCGGTCTGGTCGAGGTCGGCCGCACCGGCATCGTCGCCATCGCCCGCGGGCCGGAGGCGCTCTAGTTTCACTTTCGCGTTCCCCCGCGAAGGCGGGGGTCCAGTCAACGTCAAATGGGTCCCCGCCTTCGCGGGGACACACTATGGGGAAGAAGAAAATGCAGGTTTACTACGATCGCGACGCCGACCAGGATCTGATCAAGAACAAGAAGGTCGCCATCCTGGGCTATGGCAGCCAGGGCCACGCCCATGCGCAGAACCTGCGCGACAGCGGCGTCAAGGATGTCGCGATCGCGCTGCGCCCCGGCTCGGCAACCGCGAAGAAGGCCGAAGGCGCCGGCTTCCGCGTCCTGTCGAACAAGGAAGCCGCCGCCTGGGCCGACGTCATCATGATCGCGGCGCCCGACGAGCATCAGGCAAGGATTTATTACGACGATCTCGCCGACAATCTGAAGCCCGGTGCCGCGCTCGCCTTTGCGCACGGCCTCAACATCCATTTCGGCCTCATCGAGGCGCGCCCCGACATCGACGTCTTCATGGTCGCGCCCAAGGGCCCCGGCCACACGGTGCGCAGCGAATATCAGAAGGGCGGCGGCGTTCCCTGCCTGATCGCGGTTGCGCAGGAAGCATCGGGCAACAGCGGTAACGGCCACGCCAAGGCGCTCGCCCTCAGCTACGCCTCCGCCGTCGGCGGCGGCCGCAGCGGCATCATCGAAACGACCTTCAAGGAAGAGTGTGAAACCGATCTTTTCGGCGAACAGGCGGTGCTGTGCGGCGGCATCACCCACCTCATCCAGGCGGGTTTCGAAACGCTCGTCGAGGCGGGCTACGCCCCCGAAATGGCCTATTTCGAATGCCTCCACGAAACCAAGCTGATCGTCGATCTCCTCTATGAAGGCGGCATCGCGAATATGCGCTATTCGATCTCGAACACCGCCGAATATGGCGACATCAAGACGGGTCCGCGCATCATCACCGACGAGACCAAGGCCGAAATGAAGCGCGTCCTTGCCGACATCACCTCGGGCCGCTTCGTCAAGGATTTCGTCCTCGACAACCAGGCCGGCCAGCCCGAACTCAAGGCCAGCCGCAAGGCCGCCGCAGCGCATCCGATCGAACAGACCGGCGCCCAACTGCGCGCGATGATGCCGTGGATCGCCAACAACAAGCTGGTCGACAAGGCGGTCAACTGATTGGCGACGGGGGAAAGCGTTCCCTCTCTTTCCGCTCGTGCTGAGCCTGTCGAAGCACCGTTCGTCCTTCTTCCATCGTCGAAGAATAGAACCGCCCTTCGACAGGCTCGGGGCGAGCGGATTTTCCTGTTGTGAGATTATCATCCTTGCCCCCACGGCCTGATCCCTTTCACGCCCACCGTGCCGACCTCGAAGCCCTCGCCGCCGCCGACCGCCGCCGCGCGCTCGCGCCGCGCGCCGGGATCGATTTCGCCTCGAACGACTATCTCGCGCTCGCGGGTTCCTACGCGCTCGCCGAAGCATTGGCGCAGGGCGCCGCGCGCGGCATTCCGGCTGGCTCGGGCGGCTCACGGCTGCTGCGCGGCAACCATGCCGAGCATGAAGCGCTCGAGGCGCATGCGGCGCGCCACTATGGCACCGAGGCGGCGCTCTTCTTCCCCACCGGCTTCGCCGCCAACGCCGCGCTGTTCGCGACGCTGCCGCAGCGCGGCGACCTGATCGTCCACGACGCGCTGATCCATGCGAGCGCGCACGACGGGATGAAACTCGGCCGCGCCGAGCGCACGGAGGCTGCGCACAACGACCCGCAAGCCTTTGAAGACGCGATCCTCCGCTGGCGCGCGGGCGGCGGTACCGGCACGCCATGGATCGCGGTCGAAAGCCTCTATTCGATGGACGGGGACAGGGCCCCGCTCGCCGATCTCGCCGTCCTCGCCGACCGCCACGACGCGGTGCTGATCGTAGACGAAGCGCATGCGACGGGCGTCTATGGCCCGGCAGGACAGGGGCTTGCCCACGCGCTCGCGCCGCGGGCCAATCTGATCACGCTCCACACCTGCGGCAAGGCGCTGGGCTGCGAGGGCGCGTTGCTCTGCGGCCCCGCGATCGTGCGCGACTTCCTCGTCAACCGCGGCCGTCCCTTCATCTTCTCGACCGCGCCCTCGCCGCTCATGGCATGGCTCGTCCGCCAGGCGCTCGAAATCGTCGCCGAACAGCCCGAGCGCGCGGCGCGGCTCTCGGGGCTCGTCCGCCACGCCGAAAAGCGGCTCGCGGCGCTCGGCATCGCGCCGAGCGGCAGCCAGATCATCCCCGTCGTCATCGGCGACAACGCCCGCACGATGCGGATCGCCGCCATGCTGCAGGCCGAGGGTTTCGACATCCGTGGCATCCGCCCGCCGACGGTACCGCAGGGCACGGCGCGGCTGCGCATCGCGATCACCCTCAACGTCTCGACCCGCGACATCGACGCGATGGTCGATGCGCTGTCGGCGGCGATGGCGGCGGCATGACCCGCTTCGTCGTCACCGGCACCGATACCGGCATCGGCAAGACTGTCTTTTCGGCCGCGCTCGCGGGCGCGCTCGGCCTGCCCTACTGGAAGCCGATCCAGTCGGGGCTCGAAGAGGAGACCGACAGCGAAGCCGTCGCGCGCCTCGCCGGCGTTCGCGTCCATCCCGAAGCCTGGCGCCTCGTCACCCCCGCCTCGCCGCACCTTGCCGCCGAAATCGACGGCGTGACCATCGACGCCGACGCGCTCGCCCCGCCGCCCGGCAACCTGTTGATCGAAGGCGCGGGCGGCGCGCTCGTCCCCGTCACCCGCACGATGCTCTACGCCGACCTGTTCGCGCGCTGGCAGATTCCGGTGATCGTCTGCGCGCGCACCGCGCTCGGCACGATCAACCACAGCCTGCTCACGATCGAGGCGCTGAAGGCCCGCCACGTCCCCATCCACGGGATCGCCTTTGTCGGCGAGGCGGCCCCCGACAGCGAAGCGATCATCGCGGCACTATCGGGCGCAAAGCGTCTCGGCCGCCTCCCCCACCTTGACCCGCTGACCCCCGAGGCGCTCGCGGCGGCTTTCGCGGCCAATTTCAACATCGCGGATTTCTCCTGACTCCAATTCCCGTTCGCCCCCGAGCTTGTCTAAGGGCCGTCCTTGTCTTTATCGGGCATCCGACGAAAATGCGGTGTTTCGACAAGCGCAGCGCAAACGCAAAAGAGAGAAACCGCCAATGTCCCCCGTCTGGCACCCCTTCACTCAGCACGGCCTCGGCGAGCCGATCCCGCTGATCGACCGCGCCCGCGGCGCGCGCCTTTACGACGCCGAGGGCAATAGCTGGATTGACGCGATCTCAAGCTGGTGGGTGACGACGCACGGCCATGCGCACCCGCAAATCATGGCCGCGATCCGGGCCCAGACCGAAAGGCTCGACCAGCTCATTTTCGCGGGCTGGACACACGAACCCGCCGAGAGCCTCGCCGCCGAACTGATCCGCATCACCCCCGACCCGCTCACCCGCGTCTTCTTTTCGGACTCGGGTTCGACCAGCGTCGAGGTCGCGCTCAAGATGGCGCTCGGCTACTGGTTCAACATCGGCGAGGCGCGCAGCCGCATTCTCGTCCTCGACCACAGCTATCATGGCGACACGATCGGCACGATGTCGGTCGGGGAGCGCGGCGTCTACAACCGCGCGTGGCAACCTTTGCTGTTCGACGTCGACGCCATCCCCTTCCCCCATGAAGGCATGGAGCAGGCCACGCTCGACGCGCTCGAAGCCGCCTGCCTGCAAAAGCCCGCCGCCTTCATCGTCGAGCCGCTGATTCTCGGCGCCGGCGGCATGCTGATCTATCCCGCGTGGGTGCTCGCCGAAATGCGCAGCATTTGTGCGGCGCACGGCGTTCTCTTCATTGCCGATGAAGTGATGACCGGCTGGGGCCGCACCGGCACGCGCTTCGCCTGCGACCAGGCGGGGGTGATCCCCGATATCGTCTGCCTGTCGAAAGGCCTCACCGGCGGCGCGATGCCGCTCGCGGTGACGCTGTGCAGCGAAGCGATATTCGCGGCGCATTATTCGCCCGACCGCGCAAAGACCTTCTATCATTCGTCGAGCTACACCGCGAACCCCATCGCCTGCGCCGCCGCCAACGCCAATCTCGCCATCTGGCGCAACGAACCGGTGCAGCAGCGGATCGACGCGCTCGCCGATGCGCAGGCCGCGCATCTCGCGATGCTGGCGGCCGATCCGCGCATCACCAACACGCGCCACCTTGGCACCATCGCCGCGCTCGATCTCGTGGTTCCCGATGCGGGCTATCTTTCGGCGCTCGCTCCCCGCCTCACCGCCTTCTACCGCGATCGGGGCGTGCTGCTGCGCCCGCTTGGGAACAGCGTCTACGTCATGCCGCCCTATTGCACCGGCGCTGACGAACTCGCTGAAATATGGGCCGCCATCGCCGCGTCGCTCGATATCGCCTGAGCCCGGTTCGGCTTGCGTTCATCTTCGCGTGCCTATTGCGGATACGGGGATGGTCAGAGGGAACGCCATGTCGATTTCAACCGCCGCCCCGTCGCTGCTGCTCGCCGCTGCCATGCTGCTGGCCCCGCTACCCGCCGCCGCGCAGGACGAAAGCCTCGCGCAGCACAGCGAACCGCCCGAACGCATCTCCTTTCTCGTCACCTATGGCGACGACCATTGTCCGGTCGCCGAGGGTGAGGACATCGTCGTCTGCGCCCAGCGCCCTGAATCGGACCGCTACCGCGTGCCGAAGGAGTTGCGCGGCAAGGACGAGGACACGTCGGTCGGCGGCAGCGCCTGGGGCGCGCGGGTCGAGGATTATGACAATGTCGCCCGCCTGACGCGTCCCGACAGTTGCTCGGTGATCGGCTCTTACGGCTTCACCGGCTGCACCGCCGCGATGCTGCGCCAATGGTTTGCGGAGCGCCGCGCCGCGGGGCAATAACCCTCGCTTCCCGCCAAAGCCGCCCAAGCTCCCCAAAGCCCTCTACGCCCGATTTGCGCCGCGTCGCAATTTTGCCTAACCCTTTGGCTTCCGGCTTCGCCGCCTTGCCGGCGCGGCCGTTCGCGGGGGGCGGGATATGCGGCGGATGCGGACGATGCTGGCGGGGATATGGGCGGTGTTCTGGCTCGTCGCCGCGCTACCGGCCGCGGCGCAGATCGTCCCCGACCTGTCACCGGCGACCGCCGAGAAGGTTGCCGAGAATGACCGCAAGGAACTGGCGGCCGATCTTACCGACCGCGCCGCCATCTCCGAACGCACGCTCAAGCTGATCGCCGCCGACCGCGGCGAGAAGAGCGCTCCCTATCTCGCCAAGCTGCTCGTCCACGCGAATAATCTCAGCTGGGCGCACCGGGCACCCGAATCGCGGCAGGCGCTCGTACGCGCCGTCGAAATCGCCACCGCGCTGTACGGGGCGGGCACCTATGCGACCGCCGATGTCGAACGCCAATATGCGATCGCACTGCGCGTCAACGGCTACCGCGAAGAGGCGATCGAGCCCTTCTCCCACTATGTCCACGCGCTGACCGAGGAAGCCTATGGCTGCGGCCGCCGGGTCCCCGGCATGGTGATGGGCTGCGCGCGCGACGATACCGATCTTGGCGATACCCTGCTCGAATATGGACAGATGCTCAACGACGTCGGGCGCGGCGGCGAAGCCGTCGCCGCTTTCGATGCCGTCATCGCGCGCTTCGAACCGCGCTGGGCGGGGTGCGAGGGCCCGGCATGGGGCACGCGCTGCGACCGCGCGCGCGACAAGCGCGCCGACATGCTGTCGAGCTACGCTGCGCTGCTCGCCCTCGTCGGCCGCGCCGACGACGCCGGGGCGCTGCGCAAACGGCTGTTCGACGACAGCCTCGCCGCGATCGATGCCTGCACCGGCGACGATTGCGAAGGCCCCGATTTCCGCCTCGTCCGCCGCTATTACGACTATCGCGCCGCGCTTGCGGGCGCGAACCACCCCGACGACGCGCTTGCCCTCGACGAACGCATCCTCGCAATCCTGGTCGCCAGCCCGCATTATACGAAGGGCAAGGCGGGCAGCGGCGAATATTTCGACAAGGATATGGTCAATGATGTGACTGGCATCGCCGAAGCCTATGCCAAGGCGGCGGTCGCGGCGGGCAAGGCCGACCGCGCCCGCGACCAGCTCGCCCGCTATGGTTTCGGTGCGCTCGTCGGCACCCAGCTCGCCGGGATCGATTTCGACGCCGAGCAAAAGGCGATCGAGGCGGAGAGACGCACCCTGTCGAGCTATGGCGACGAGATCGAACGCATCGCCAACAGCCGCCGCAAGGTGGCGCTGTTCGCCGGCCATTACGGCAAGGACAGCGACGAATATGCCAAGGCGCTGCGCGACCTTGCCTGGGATCTCGACGATCTGCCCGTCAATGATACCGAAGCCGAAGCCGTCTACCGCGAGGCGCTGGCCGTCGAACGCAAGGCGTTTGGCGCCGGTGATTTCCGTACCCTTCATGCGCTCGACAATTTGACCACCTTCCTCAAGAAGCGCGATCGCAGCGCCGCCGCGATCGCAGTGCTGGCCGATGTGCTGGGCGATCCCGCCAATGACCATCTCGCCCTCTATCTCGACCCCGACCGGCGCTCGGCGCGGCGCGGCAGCTTCGGCGATCCCGACGACACGCTCAACGCGCTCAAGGCCGATCTTTCCGAACTGCTGCTGCGCAACCGCGGCGATCCGGCGCTGGCGCTCGCCGCGGCGCGCCATGCCGCGCTCGGCATGACCAGTTTCCGCGATGCGCTCGGCTTCGACCGCTTCGACGAAATGAAGCTCGACTGGGTGACCGCCGATCCCTGGGCATGGCTCGGCGAACGCCGCTACGCCGATTATTTCCTGCTCTACGCCGACGCCCTGTGGGCGAAGGGCGTACATGACGGCGCTGCCGCCGAACAGGCTTTCACCGCGTTGCAGGATGCGATGGCGGGAACGACCAGCCGGGCCGTCGCGCGCGCCGCCGCCGAACGCGCCGCGGCGCGCGCTTCGGTCTCGCCGCTCGTCGAGGAACGACGCCGGATCGATGCAGAGATCGCGGCGCTCAACACGAAGCTCGAAACGCTCCCCGACGACCCCGCCGAACGCCAGCGTCAGTTCTCGACGCTGCAATCCGAAATCGCGCGCAAGGACGATCGCCGCGCGCAGGTCGATGCCGCGATTGCCGCGGCGACACCCGACTATTTCGCGCTGATCCGGCCGCGTCCGCTCGCCATCGCAGAGGCGCAGGCGCTGCTCGCGCCCGACGAAGCCTTCGTCATGCTCGTGCCGTCCGAATGTGGCACCCATGTCCTGCTCGTCACCCATGACGCGCTGCGCTGGAATCGCGCCGACATGCCCGCGGCAGAGGTCAACGCGCATGTGCGCCGCCTGCTGTGGGACGTCGGCGCCAGTATCGACGTCACCGCCGAAGAGGATGCAAAATGGTCGGCCGAAGGCGAAGGCGATTTTCCCTTCGATCGCGGCACCGCCTGGCTGCTCTACGACCGGCTGCTCGCGCCCTTCGCCGCCGATCTTGCGGGCAAGCGCCATCTCTTCACCGCCGCGACCGGGTCGCTTTCCTCGCTGCCGCTCGGCATCCTCGTCACCGAAAAGCCGACCGGCGCCGATGGCGATCCTGCGGTGCTGCGCGCGACGAAATGGCTCGCCGACGGCCCCGCGCTGCTTCAGCTTCCTTCGCTCCAGTCGCTGCAATTGCTGCGCGCGGTCGCGGCGCGCGACGAGGGCCAGGCGGGCACGCGCATGGTCGGCTTCGGCGATCCGGTGCTCGAGGGTCAGGCGGCCGCACGCGGCATTGCCGGCGCCCGCGCGCGCGGCACGCGCAGCAGCGGACTCCCCGTCACCGCCGGGCTGCAACCCGCGATCGGCGATGCGCAGCCGCTCGCCGATCCCGCGGCGCTGCGCCGCCTTGCCCGGCTGCCGGGGACCGAGGCCGAATTGAAGGCGATGCAGGCGCTGCTCGGCGCCGACGCCGCGCGCCTCTATCTCGCCGGCACCGCTACCGAAACGAATCTCAAGCGCAGCGATCTCGAACATCTCTCGGTGCTTTTTCTCGCGACCCACGGGCTGATCGCGGGCGAGGTAAAGGGGCTCGCCGAACCCGGCCTGGTCTTCACCCCGCCCGCCACCGCGACCCCGCTCGACGACGGGCTGCTTACCGCGTCTGAAGTCGCGGGGCTGCACCTCGGCGCGCGCTGGGTCGTGCTGTCGGCGTGCAACACCGCCTCGGGCGACGGCAGCGAAGGGGCGCCGGGGCTGTCGGGGCTGGCGCGCGCCTTCTTCTTCGCGGGCGCCGAAAGCCTGCTCGCCTCGCACTGGCCGGTGCGCGACGACGTCGCCTCGGTACTCACCGTGCGATTGTTCGAACTGATGCAGAAGAACCCCGGCCTCTCGCGCGCCGAGGCGTTACAGCACGCGATGCGCGATATCCGCAACGATCCGCGCGCCGACGACTTCCTCAAAAGCTGGTCGCACCCCAGCGCTTGGGCGCCCTTCTCGCTGATCGGCGACGGGATCGACTGAGCGGACGAAACGCTGCGTTTCCGGGCGACGCGATTGACGGCGACGCGCGCCCTCGCCTAGCATCGCGTCTCCCCAACAGGAGGCTCCCGCTCATGCGCCGTATCGCATCGCTCACCACGCTTTTCGCTCTTGCCGTCGTTGCCGTTCCCGTCGTCGTCGCCCAGGCGCCCGGCGCCCCCGGCGCGCCCGACAAGAGCCGCGTTACCGCCGGCACCTACGCCGCCGATCCTGCGCACACGATGGTCGTGTGGCGCGTCGATCACCTCGGCTTCAGCAACTATACCGGCATCTTCGGCGACGTGACCGGCACCCTCGTGCTCGATCCCGCCAACCCTGCCGCCGCAAAGGTCGACGTCGTCATCCCGGTGTCGAAGGTCACCACCGCCAGCGCCGGCTTGACCGCGCATCTGCTGCGCGCGGGCAAGGACGGCGGCAAGCCCGACTTCTTCGGTCCCGCCCCCGCCGACGCCCGCTTCGTTTCGACTGCGGTCGTCCTCGACGACGACGGGACAGAGGCAAAGGTCACGGGCAACCTCACCCTCAATGGCGTTACCCGCCCCGTCACCCTCGACGTCGAATTTCACGGCGCCGGCATGGGGATGAGCAAGAAGGATACCGTCGGCTTCGAAGCCGAAACAACGATCAAGCGCAGCGATTTCGGCGTCCTCTACGGCATCCCCTTCGTCAGCGACGAGGTGAAGTTCGACATCCACGCCGCCTTCGAAAAACAGTGACGCATCAATCTGTCACACAGCGCCGCTAGCCAGGGGGCGGGGTCCGGTTGGGGCCCCGCCCTTTTCGCAGGAGTCGGCACGATGAGCGAACTGGTTCGCGAAATAGTCGAGGTGGCCGCCATGGTCGGCGGCGATGCGGACGATCCGCTGCTGATTGTCGAGGCCGACGGCCTCGCCCCCACCGCCGGATGGACGCATGTCCGGCTCGAACCCCATGTCTACATCACCCCGCCCGACGACGGGGTGCAGGATTTCGACCTTGTCGGCGATCGCCCGGCGGGCAGCGCCGCCGATGCGCTCGCCCCGGTTGAGGCGGGCTGGGAAGGCCCGCTTGCCGACTGGCTGATCGGCGTGCGCATCCACGCCGCTGACAATATGGTCGAGGAGGAAGTCTTCGAATTCGGCGATGATTTCGATGACGATGACGACGACGACGCGCGCGATCCCGCCGAAGGCCACGTCCGCGACAACGAAGACGCCTGAGGGGGCAACGCCCTCTCCCGCCGTTAACCCCACCCTGCGCCGGGCCGCCGCCCATCCTCTCGGATGGCGGTCCGGCGACATTTTCGCACGTTGCCCTTGCCAAGCGCGACATAATGCATCATGGGGGCGCCATGCGCGGCAACGCTCTTCTTCTTCTGCGACTTACACGCCCTTGGGCGTGACACTGGCTGCGCGTTAGTCGCGGCCACCCGCTCAAGGGTCCGATCGACACAGCCAGCCAACCCCAGCAGAAGAATTTCACTCCATGACCATGCTCCGCGACCCTTCGGTCAAATACCGCCCCTTTCCCCAGATTCCGCTGACCGATCGCCAGTGGCCCTCGCGCACGATCACGCGCGCGCCGATCTGGCTGTCGACCGATCTGCGCGACGGCAACCAGTCGCTGATCGATCCGATGGATGCCGAGAAAAAGACGCGCTTCTTCGACCTGCTCGTGCGCTGCGGGCTGAAGGAGATAGAGGTCGGCTTCCCCGCCTCGGGCGCGACCGATTTCGACTATATCCAGAACCTCGTCCGCTCGGGCCGCGTCCCCGATGACGTCACGCCGCAGGTGCTGACGCAGAGCCGCGCCGACCTCATTCGCACCAGCTTCGACAGCCTCGCGGGCGCGAAAACCGCGATCGTCCACGTTTACAACGCCGTCGCGCCCGCGTGGCGCAAGATCGTCTTTGGCATGGACAAGGCCGATATCAAGGCGATCGCCGTCGAAGGCGCGAAGCAGCTGCGCGACAATGCCGCGCGCCTGCCCGGCACCGACTGGCGCTTCGAATATAGCCCCGAATGCTTCTCGACGACCGAGATCGATTTCTCGATCGAGGTCTGCGCCGCGGTGATGGACATTCTCCAGCCCAGCGCCGACAAGCCGATCATCCTCAACCTGCCCGCGACGGTCGAGGCGGCGACCCCCAATATCTACGCCGACCAGATCGAATATTTCGGCAAGCATCTGCCGAACCGCGACGCCGCGCTGATCAGCCTGCACACGCACAACGACCGCGGCACCGGCGTCGCCGCGGCCGAGCTCGGCCTGCTCGCCGGCGCCGACCGCGTCGAAGGCTGCCTGTTCGGCAATGGCGAGCGCACCGGCAACACCTGCCTCGTCACCATCGCGCTCAACATGTACACGCAGGGCGTCGATCCCGAGCTGGATTTCTCGGACATCGATCAGGTCATCCAGACGGTCGAATATTGCAACAATATCCCCGTCCACCCGCGCCATCCCTATGGCGGCGATCTGGTCTACACCGCCTTTTCGGGCAGCCATCAGGACGCGATCAAGAAGGGTTTTGCCGCACGCGAACGCCAGAATGACGAAGCGTGGGAGGTGCCCTATCTGCCCATCGACCCCGCCGATCTGGGCCGCAGCTACGAAGCGGTGATCCGCGTCAACAGCCAGTCGGGCAAGGGCGGCGTCGCCTGGGTGCTTGAACAGGACAAGGGACTGAAGCTGCCCAAGAAGATGCAGGCGAGCTTCAGCCACGTCGTCCAGGCGCTCGCCGACGAAACGAGCCGCGAACTCGCCGCCGACGATATCTGGCAGGCGTTCGAACGCACCTATCTCGCCACCGAAGGCAAGCGCTTCCAGCTCGTCGACTGGTCGGAGACCCATTCGGGCGCCGACCGCATCTTCGCCGGCAAGCTAACCATCGACGGCACCGAACGCAGCGTCAGCGGCCGCGGCAACGGCCTGATGAGCAGCGTTATCGCTGCGCTCGCCGAATCCGGCGGCCCGCTGATGGACATCGTCGATTACAGCGAACACGCGATCGGCCAAGGCAGCAATGTGCAGGCCGCAGCCTATGTCGAATGCCGTACCGCCGACGGGAAAAGCCTGTTCGGCTGCGGCCTCGATACCGACGTCGCGACGGCGAGCGTGCGGGCGATACTTAGCGCGGCGAATGGGGCTTAAAGAAGTCATCCATCACTCGCCTCCTCGCAATCTCCCATTGGAAAACTCAGCTCCAGCGGGCGAAGGTCGGCATGTCGCCGTCCGCCGTCTATCAGTTGAAACAGCGGCCCTAAGGGGCGACGTTTCGCATCGGCTGCGCGGCGGCGGTGCTGATTGCGCGGACGCGGCTCGCCGACGAGTTTCTCGACTGCGCGATCCGGGGGCATGACGAGCCGGTGGAGATGCTGCGCGAAGAGGGGCGCAGTTTTGCCAAGCGCCGCCGCACCGACGCGCGGCTCGACCGCATGGTCGAAACGCGGGCGCGCGCGAACGATCGCGCGGTCGGTCCGCCCCCCGCCGCCGGGCGCGCGGCGCACGCCACGTAAAACGGCGCCGCGCGGCTGAATAATGGCGAATATTGTGGCGATCGTGGAAAATAGAATGGCGCGTCTTGCTTATATTCCGCCGGCTCGGGATGACTTAAAATCGGGGGGCGTTGCGGCGCGCAATTTTACCGCCATTTGCGCGGCACCTTGACTTTTCGGGAACAATCCTCCATATCGGCCTCGCTAACGTCGCCTGCGACGGAATTTGACGGCCCCTTGGGGCAGACTCTTCCCTTCACACGCTACCAGCTCCTCCGGTGCTTTTGCCGGGGGATTCCCGTTTCTCGTGAAAGGAAACACCCTATGCCGATCGGCACCGTAAAATTCTTCAGCCAGGACAAGGGCTATGGCTTCATCGAAAATGAAGATGGCTCGGGCGACGCATTCGTCCACATCACCGCCGTCCAGAACGCCGGCATGACGACGTTGGACAAGGACCAGCGCGTCCAGTTCGAACTCGAAACCGGCAAGAACGGCAAGACGTCGGCAGTCAACCTCCAGTCGGCCTGATCTTGGCCAAAGAGGAAGTCATGACCTTCGAAGGGCAGATCAACGAGATCCTGCCCGACGGGCGCTTCGGTGTCACGCTCGAAAACGGTCATCGGCTGATCGTCTATACGGCGGGCCGGATGCGGCGTTTCCGCATCCGGTCGGTCGTCGGCGACGCCGTGCGCGTCGAAGTGACGCCCTATGACCTCAGCAAGGGCCGCCTTGTCTACCGCGAACGCGGCGGCGGGCCGGTTCCGCCCAGCCAGCGCAAACGGCGCGGGCTCTGATCCTTCAAGGGTCAAACGATACGGGATCGGCGCAGTGGCGCCGGTCTCCAAAAACCACAACATCCAAAGCAAAGATAAAGATGATGACGAACTTCTATAACAACCCTTCTATTTTTCCCGCTCTGCCCGCGCTGTCGCTGGCCGGCCGGGCGCAGACGGCCCGGATTTCTCCGGCCCGCGCGCCGCGCCGCCGCCCGACGCTGTCGCGCCGCGAGCTTCGGCGCCTGATCGCCGATATGGTCGATTGATCGACCGTAACGGACAACCGTACAAGGAAGAGCAGCCATGTCGGCCACCACCGAATTCTACATCGCCCAGGCGGACAAGTGCCGCACCGATGCCGATGCATCGTCGTTGACGCAGGTGCGCGACCGCAATCTGCGCGCCGCCGCGGCGTGGCAGGCGATGGCCGACAAGCTGCTTCACTCCGAACGCCTGCGCGCCGAAAAGGAAGCGCGGGTCGTGGAGGAGGCTGAAGCCAGAACGACCGCGCCCGCGCCCTGACAGGTGCGCCGTGCGAGGCGCCGCTCAGCCGATGGTGCGCCACTCCTCATGCACGATTTCGCGGGCAATCCGTCCGCCGCGCATGTGAAAGACATGCACCAGCCGGAGCTCGACCCGCGCCCCGATCGCCACCGGTGCATTGACCATCCCGTCACCCGTCAGGCGAAAGCGCACCTTCATGTCATCGACGACGCGAGTTTCGGTGGCAAAACGGTCGAGCGGCTCCAGTTCGACCTCGGCCAGCGAGGCGAACATGCGGCGGTAATTGGCCTCGATTGCCGACTTGCTGTCGAGATATAGCCCCCGTCCCGGCACTTCCAGGACGATGTCATCGGTATAAAGATCCATCACCGACGCCGGATCGCGCGCCTCATTCTCGATATGCTCCGCCGCCACCGCCAGATTGCGGGCCACCATCTCGTCGCTGCGGTCCATCGCGGCCACCACCTGCTCCATTGCCGTCACTTTCTATCACAGCCTCCGGCGGATCGCCGATATAGGCAGTTATTCTGTCTAATGGTGCAATAGACAGTTAATCTGTCTTGTGTCAAGAGGCTGCAATGACCGAAAATCTCCCTCCCCCGCCATCCGGCGACGGCCAACGCCTCGCTCAGCTCTTCCACCTTGCCTACGACCGGCTGCGCACCCGCATCTACGGCCAGGCCCGCGACGCCGGCTTCGCCGACCTCCGCCCCGCTCACTCCAGCCTGCTACGCAACATCGACCCCGCCGGGTCGCGGGTCGTCGACCTCGCCGAGCGGGCCGGCATGACGAAACAGAGCATGGCCTATCTGACCGACAGCCTGGCCAAACTCGGCTATGTCGCCGTCGGCCCCGATCCCGACGACGGGCGAGCGAAACGGGTTGTGCTTACCGAACGAGGCAAAGCCGCGGTCGACACCCTTGCCCGTCTAAGCCGCGAGGCCGAGGCCGAACTGACGAAAACGCTGGGCGAAACGGAAATGATGCGGCTTCACGCCGCGATGCGCCAGCTGGTCGCAGCGCTCCACTGATGCAGCGCCGGACTAATCGACCGACCAGTAATCCGCGGCCCCCAGTGCCCCGCCGCGGCGGCAGATGAGCACGCCTTCACCATCACTAAGCTCGGCCCAGCTACCAACCGGCTCGCTCTCAGCTAGGGCTAGCGCTGCAACGAGATCTGCCGCCTCGAAAGCGACGTGCTTCTCGATGCCGAACCATCGATCTTCGTAACGCAGGACGTATGTGTTTGGCGGCGGCATAGCGGGCGCATCACCGGCCGGTAGCGGCAGGCAGTCGCAACCGCCGCGCGGCACACCGTTATTTGGGGAGGGGATAGGCATGGTATAAATCCTTCGGCGGGGGGAAACGAAGGGGTCCGGCAGGCTTGTCAGGCCAGCCCGCGACCTGGGCAGGGCAATATCTCGACGCGCGAACTCCGAATCGCATACCGCCCAACCGGCACACGCTTAGTCCAACTTATAGAAAGATAGAGATATTTTTGCTTTATCTACTAAGCATCGTCTCTTCGACGGGCCGACGCTGCGGCTCGACGAACGACGGCACCATCCTTCCAAACAACGGCGCAAGTCTGTCTTGATGCCCAACACGCTCGATGTCCCCAGACGCGGCTACGCCAAGCAGAGCGCGGCGCTTCATGCTTGCGCCACCTTCCGTTTACGTTAGGGTAAGCTCAAGACCATCTTGGAGAGACTGATTCATGGCCCTTCCCCCGATTTTCGACCGCCTGCGCCTGCCCGTCATCGGCTCGCCGCTGTTTATCGTTTCGGGCCCCGATCTGGTCATCGCGCAGTGCAAGGCGGGGATTGTCGGCAGCTTCCCGGCCCTCAACGCCCGGCCGCAATCGCTGCTGGACGAGTGGCTCCACCGCATCACCGAGGAATTGGCGGCATGGGACCGCGCCAACCCCGACCGGCTGTCAGCCCCCTTTGCCGTGAATCAGATCGTTCACCGCTCGAACGATCGGCTCGAGGCGGATATTGCAACCTGCGAAAAATGGAAGGTGCCGATCACCATCACCTCATTGGGCGCCCGGGAGGAATTGAACCAGGCGGTCCACGGGTGGGGCGGCATCACCTTGCACGACGTCATCGACGACCGCTTCGCGCGCAAGGCGATCGAAAAGGGCGCCGACGGACTGATCCCCGTTGCCGCGGGCGCCGGCGGCCATGCCGGCACCCAGTCGCCCTTTGCGCTGGTGCAGGAAATCCGCGAATGGTTCGATGGCCCGGTGGCGCTTTCGGGTGCCATTGCCCACGGTCGCTCGATCCTCGCTGCCCAGGCGTGCGGCGCCGACCTGGCCTATATGGGCAGCGCTTTCATCGCCGCTGCCGAAGCCAATGCCGACGACGGCTACAAGAACGGTATCGTCGAAGGGCGCGCGGCCGACATTGTCTATTCAAACCTCTTCACCGGCGTGCACGGAAATTATCTGCGCCAATCGATCGTGGCCGCGGGGATGGATCCCGACAATCTGCCGGAAGGCGACCTCAAGACGATGAACTTCGGGTCTGGCGGCAACACCAAGGCAAAGGCATGGAAGGATATCTGGGGCTCGGGTCAGGGGATCGCCTCGGTCCGCGGCGTGCGCCCGGTCGCCGAATTCGTCGCTGAACTCGAAGCGCAATATCAGGACGCATGGTCCGAATTGCAGGGCAAGGTGCGGCTCCAAGGCTAACGGAACAGCCGCGTGATCGCTTCGTCAAGATATGGGCGATCCGCGAACAAGCGCATCGGATCGCGCCGGTTAAAGCCGGTGCCGCGGCGGTCGGTGAGCGCGCGGCGCAAGCTGTCCTGCAGCAACGCCGGACGCATCGCGGCCGTGCGCCGTGCCGCGGGGGCGTCGCGATTGATCTGCCGCTCGAAACATATCCGGATCCTATCGACCCGCGCCGTCATCACATCATGATAACCATGGTGAGGGCCGCGGCTTTTGGGCATGGCCGCACGACAGCGCCAGCGGCTCCGAGCGAGGCGCCGTATGACTCAGCGCGACTTCGGCGCCCCCCGGCAGGGTCGAAAAGTCATTTCCCGCAATCAGCGCGAAGGGCGCCGGCGCGGCGGGCCGTAACGAGGCGGAGCTAATCCCTGCTTGCATGTCGCGCGTCCCGATGGGTTCGCCCCAGCATCGCACGACGCGCGCCGATGTTCAGACGCCTGTCTGTTCAGAGCTGACGATCAGATGGCAACCTGGCTTCCCAGTTCGACCACGCGGTTGGTCGGCAGACGGAAATACTCCATCGCGCTTTCCGAATTGCGCAGCATCCATGCGAACAGCTTTTCGCGCCAGATCGGCATGCCGGGCTTCTTGGCGGCAATCAGCGTCTGACGCGACAGGAAGAAGCTCGTCTCGATCATCTTGAATTCGCCGCCGCACGCGGTCGTGCGTTTCAGCGCATCGGGCACGTCGACCGGCTGCATGAAACCATAGTGCAGGATCAGTCGGTGAAATCCCTGCCCCAGATCGTCAAGCTGGCAGAGTTTCGTTTCCGGCACGAACGGCACGTCGGCAATCTTGATGGTCAACAGGATGATGCGTTCGTGCAGCACCTTGTTGTGCTTCAGATTGTGAAGCAGAGCGTGCGGCACCCCATCGGAGGTCGACGTCATGAAGACAGCGGTGCCCGGAACGCGCGTTGCGCTGTTCGCCGCGGACTTCACGAACACCGGGATCGGCATCGCGCTTTCCGCCATTTCCTGCTGCATCAGCTTGCGGCCGCGGGACCAGGTCGTCAACATGGTGAAGATCGTCAGACCGATCACGAGCGGCACCCAGCCGCCATCGGGCACCTTGATCAGATTGGCGCCGAAATAGGCGACATCGACGATGAAGAATACCGCGAGCACGGGCAGCGCTTTCCACGCCGGCCAGCGCCACAGGCTGAACAGCACCACGCTCATCAGACAGGTGTCGATGAACATCGCGCCGGTCACGGCGATACCATAAGCCGCAGCCAGATTGCTCGACGAACCGAAGAACAGCACGAGCAGAATGACCATGACCATCAGGCCCCAATTGACGACGGGAATGTAAATCTGCCCCTGCGCCGACGCACTGGTATGTTCGACCCGCAGGCGCGGCACGAAACCGAGCTGGATGGCCTGCTGCGTCAACGAAAAGGCGCCCGAAATGACGGCCTGACTGGCAATGATCGTCGCCAGCAGCGCGAGCAGCACGACGGGGACGCGCCACGCGTCGGGCATCATCAGGAAGAAGGGATCCTGGATCAGTTGCGCCGTAGGTGCGACCTGTCCGGCAAGCACCATCGCGCCCTGCCCCATGTAATTGAGCATCAGCGCGGGTAGTACGAAACACAACCAGCTCAGCCCGATCGGCGCGCGGCCGAAATGGCCCATGTCGGCATAGAGCGCCTCCGCCCCCGTTACCGCGAGGACGACGGCCCCAAGCGCGATGAAGGCGGTGAAGCCGTCATAATAGAAAAAGCGCATCGCGTTGATGGGGTTCAGCGTGTGCATGACGATCGTCGGATGATCGACGATATGCATGACGCCCAACACCGCGAGCATCACGAAGTAGCCGAGCATGATCGGCCCGAAAAGCATCCCGACCTTCGCGGTTCCGCGCGACTGGATCGCAAAGAGGCCGATCAGGATCGCAAGCGCGATCGGAACGATATAGGGTTCGAAACCGCGGCTGACATATTGCAGCCCCTCGGTAGCCGACAACACCGACATCGCCGGAGTGATCATGCTGTCGCCGTAAAAGAGCGCGGTGGCAAAAACGCCGAGCAAAACGATCGGCCAGGTCCAGCGAGCACCGCCCGACGAGCGACTTATCAGCGCGAGCAGCGCCAGACTGCCCCCCTCGCCCTTGTTGTCGGCTTTCATGATCGTCATCACATATTTGAAAGTGACGACCAGCATCATCGACCAGAAGACGAGACTGAGCACGCCATAGATGTGCAGCTGGTCGGCTTCGATCGAATGATGGCCGGCGAAGGTTTCGCGGAAAGCGTAGAGCGGGCTGGTGCCGATATCGCCGAAAACGACGCCGACGGCGCCGACCGCCAGCTTCAGCGTGCCGTCACCGTGATGGCCGTGACCCGTTTGGCCCGCTTCGATTCCGGTGGGCGCGGCGCTTTCGGCGCTTGCCTGACCCTGTTGCGACTCGACAGTCATTGGCGCGCCTTAGACCAGCGGGAGAGACAGGAATAGCATTGAATCAAGGCCCGGTCGGCGCATCGGGGGACAGGTCCGGCCCCATCGCCTGTCGCAATTGGGCCAGCCGCATCTCGAGGTCCGCGCGCCACGGCGCATCGGGCGGGGTGCGCGCCAGAAGCTGGCTCCATACCGCGTCCGCACCCTTCAGATCGCCGCTCTGCGCCATCGCAAGGCCTGCAAAGAAAGGCGGCGCGGGATGGTTCGGGTCGCGCTTTGCGGCCTCATCGAACGCGAGCGCGGCGGCGGGCGACATCACGCCTCCGCCATGCGCAACAAGCGCATTGCCCAAGCCGACCCAAAGATCGACATTGTCGGGATAACGCTCCAGCCCCTTTTCAAGCGTTTGCGCAGCCAGCGCCGTCTTGCCGGTTCGCGCAAAGCCGTCCGACATCGCGATCCATTGTGCGGCCGGTCCAAAACGGTCGGCCATACCCTGCTGACGATCGGTGATCGCCTCGCCGAACCCTTCAAGCTGTTCGGGCGCCACGATCGGCTTGCCGGGCAAGGATGGGCTACCCTGCAGAGCATAACCGGCGACGCCCACCATGACCGCAGCGACAGCAAGCGGCCGAGCCGCCGCCGGCAGCTTGCCGAACAAGAAGATGGCGCCCAGCGTGACCAAGCCGACAAGCAATATCCACATCCAGATCATGGAGCGTTCTCCGCATCGCCTGCGTCGCGGCGGAAACGCCCGAAGGCCAGCCATCCTCCGAGCAACAGGAAAGCGAGCGGGCCGAGCCACAACAGGGCGGTGGCCGCATCGAACGGCGGATCGTAACTGACCCAATTGCCATAGCGCGCCACCAGCCATTGGCGGATCGCATCGGGGCTTTCTCCCGCGGCAATCTTGGTGCGCACCTCATGCCGCATGTCGCCGGCGAGCGGCGCATCGCTGTCGGCGATCGACTGCCCCTGGCAGACGAGGCAGCGCAACGTTTCCATAAGTGCCTTGGCTTTTTCTTCCTGCGCGGGATCGGGAAGCTGCTGATAGGCATAGGGCGCCGGCGGCAGGCGATCCTGCGCGGCCGCAGGCGCAGCGGCCAGAACAAGCGAGGCGAGCAGGATGGTCCAGCCCCTCACTTCATCTTCTCCAGCTTGGCGACGATTTCCGGCACCTGTTCCTGAAGGATTACGCCCTGTATCTGTTCGCGGATGATCCCCTTGCCGTCGATCAGGAAGGTTTCGGGGACGCCCGACGAGCCGAGCGCGATCTGGACGCTGCTTTGCACATCCGACCCGATGCGGTCGAAGGGATTGCCATTTTCCCGCAGGAATTGCGCCACATCGTCGGGCCGGTCGCGGATCGCGATGCCGTCGATCGGAACGCCCGCGGCCTTCAGCGCCTCAAGCTGCGGCGCCTCGGCACGGCACGGGATGCACCAGCTGGCAAAGACGTTGACGAGGCGCGGCCGCCCGTCGGCGAGGTCGCTGCTTTTCAGGCCCTCGACGCCGGCGGTTGCGGGCGGCAGGTCGAACAACGGCATCGGCTTGTTGATCCACTGCGACTGGATCAGCGTTTCGGGCGGAGTCGTCAGGCGATAGATGAAGGCCCCAAACAGCAGCGCGGTAATCGCCAAAGGCACAAACAGGATCCAGCGGGTCTTCATGGGTAGCGCCCCTCGGCCTTGCGCGCGCGGTGACTGCGCCACAGGGCCAGCAATTGCGCACGGCCGAGCAGCGACAGCGCCGCGCCGATCGCGATCAATGCCCCACCCAGCCAGATCCACCAGACGAGCGGCTTCCACCACAGGCGAAGCTGGTAGCGGTCGGCGCGGCCATCGGCGCCCGTGACCGGCTGGCCGAGCACGGCATAAAGCTGTCCGCCCGGCCGCGTCAGCAATGCGGCCTCATTGGTTTCGGTTGGCGCGCCGCCCATCAGGCCCGGAAAAGTTCGCGCCTCGGGCCGCAGGGTGAAGCTGTGTCCGGAGGGCGATGTCGCGATCAGCGTTCCTTCGACCGCGGTGTAATTGGGGCCAGCGATCGGGCGGACGCCGACGAACTTCACCGTAAAATCATCGACGGTGACCGTCTCGCCCGGCGCCGCAGCCACCAGCCGTTCCTTGATGAAAGCGCTTTCGGCGGCCATCCCGGCAAGCGCGACCGCGACGCCGAAGTGCGCGATCACCATGCCCCATGTCGGCAGCGGCGTCCGGCGCAGATTGCGGCCCCACAATGGCGCCAGGCTGGCAACCGCGACGATCCCGGCGACCGTCATGCCAAGCAGCGGCAGCACGCCGACCTTGCCGCCGAACAGGATCAGGCCGAACAGCACCGCCGACCCGGCAAGAATCGCGGCAGGAAGTCGCGACCACAGCTTGCGCCCGTCGTCCTTGCGCCAGGCGAGTAGCGGACCGGCCACCATGACCAGACACAGGATCAGCGCGAGCGGGCCCGCAACCTTGTTATAATAGGGCGGTCCGACCGAAATCTTTTCGCCCATGGCCTCAGCCACGATCGGATAGAGCGTACCGAGCAGCACGAGCGCAAGGATCGTCGTGAGCAGCAGATTGTTGATGACGAGCGACCCCTCGCGACTGAGCAGCGCGAATTTCTTGCCTTCGGCGACGCTGCTGGCGCGCAACGCGAACAGCGTCAATGCGCCGCCGATGTAGATCGCCATCAGCGCGAGCAGGAAGGTTCCGCGTTCGGGGTCGACGGCAAAGCTGTGCACGCTGGTCAGCAGGCCCGACCGCACGATGAACGTGCCGACCATTGACATCGAGAAAGCGACAACCGCGAGCATCACCGTCCATGCGCGCAACGCGTTGCGCGTCGCGGTCACGCTCACCGAGTGGAGCAGCGCCGCGCCTGCAAGCCACGGGATGAGCGACACATTTTCAACCGGGTCCCAGAACCACCAGCCGCCCCAGCCCAGCTCGTAATAGGCCCAATAGCTGCCGGCGGTAATTCCCAGAGTCAGGAAAATCCAGCTTCCCAAGACCCACGGCCGCATGGCGCGCGCGAAGGCCGGGCCGATCTCGCGCGTGATCAGCGCGCCGACCGCAAAGCTGAAGGCGACCGACAAACCGACGTAGCCGACGTAAAGCGTCGGCGGGTGAAAGGCGAGCCCGGGATCCTGCAACAGCGGGTTCAGCCCCTGCCCGTCGGGCGGCGCGATCGGCAGCCGCTTGAAGGGGTTCGATGAAAAGAGCAGAAACGCAAAAAAGCCGAGGCTCAGCGCCGCCTGCGCAGCAAGCGTTGCGACCAGCGTATCCTCGCGCAGCCGCTTTTCGAAGATCGCAACGAGCGCGCCCGACAGGCCGAGGATCGTGAGCCACAGAAGCATCGATCCTTCATGATTGCCCCAGGCGCCCGCGACCTTGAACAGCATCGGCTTCAAACTGTGGCTGTTGCGCGCCACCAGTTCGACCGACATGTCGGACCGCACGAAAAGCGCGATCAGCATCGCGAAAGCCGCCGCGGTCAAAACGCCCTGCGCGACGCTCGCCGGCCGGACGAGGGCTGCAAGATCGCCTTTGCCGCTCCGCAGATAGAGGCTGCCCGCGACGAGCGACAGGCAGGCGAGCGCCGCAGCCATCCACAACAGCGCGAGACCCAGTTCGGCGATCATGCTTTCGGCGCTGCTTTCATAGCCTTGGGCATATCGCCCATTTGCGGCGGCATATAGCGTTCGTCATGCTTGGCCAGGATACGGTCGGCCACAAAGGTGCCATCGGCCCGCATCCGGCCGTCGGCGACCATTCCGGCATTTTCGGCAAACAGATCGGGCACGATGCCCTTATATTCGACGGGGATCGATGCCTTTCCGTCGGTGGCGACGAAGCGGATCGTCACGCCGTCGGGCTGATGCCTGATGCTGCCGGCCGCCACCATTCCGCCCAGCCGCATTGCTTCGCCCACTTCGGCTTTGCCCGCTTGAATTTCGGCAGGCGTGCGGAAATAGGCCGCCTCGTCGCGCAGCGCGCTCGCCGCGAGAACCCCCGCGCCGCCGACGCCGCACAGCGCCACCGCCGCCAGGATCAGTCGTTGATGTTTCGCCTTCATGTCCGGTCCCTGCGCAGCGCAGCGCTGCGCTTTTCAGCCTTCGTCATCGTCCGCCAGCTATGCCAGACCACCGCTCCGGTCAGGAGCGCGGTCAGCATATAGGCAGCCGCGACATAGGCCCATTGACCGTTTCCGGTTATGACGCCGGTCAAAATTCGGTCCCCTCATCGTCCGCCAACCGGCGCAGGCGCGCCGCGACGCGATTGTCGGCAATGATTCGCCGCATGCGCATCAATACGATCGCCCCGAATAGCAGCGAAAATCCGGCCAAGGTCAAGCCCAGCGGCCACAACAGGCTGCCGTCGATGCTCGATCCGCGCATGGTGATGCTCGGCCCTTGATGCAGGCTGTTCCACCACACGACGCTGCGATTGATGATCGGGATGTTGATCGCGCCGACCAGCGCATAAATCGCCGCACCGCGCGAAAGCGTTCCGCCCTGCCGCTCGCTTTCGTCGCCCGTCGTCAACGCGACGAAACCGGCATAGAGAAAGAGCAGCACGAGCATCGACGTCATGCGGCCGTCCCATTCCCACCAGGTCCCCCAGGTCGGCTTTCCCCAGATCGATCCGGTCGCGAGACACAGTGCGGTGAACAGCATGCCAGGAACCGCGATCGCGCGCGCCGCAATCCCTGCCAGCGGGTGCCGCCACACGAGCTGCACCAATCCTGCAAGAGCGAGCGACGTCCAGCCCCCCATGCCGAGCCAGGCGGCGGGAACATGAACATAGAGAATGCGCGCCGTCTCGCCCTGCTTCGCTTCGCCCGGCACCATCGTCAGTCCGGCCCATGCCCCGGCGAGCAAGAACGCCAGTCCCAGCCACAGCAGCCACGGCGTCAGCGGACGCGCAATGGCCAGAAAACGGGTCGGATTCGCATAGGCGTGCATCGCGCGCCGAGCCTTAGGCGAGCGCACGGCCGCGGTCTAGACAATTGACGCCATCGGCGTCACGCACGAATGATATCGATAGCAATGGTGGGAAGACATAAAATTACTTAGCATGCGGCGATTGTGTGGCTCAATTGCCACATATGTCACCAAAACGAAATAATAGCGCCCCGCTCGGCCGCGTGAGGGGTGGAAGCGTCGGCATTTCTCATCAAACCTGTGCAGGTCGTTTCTAGGGGCAATCAACAGGGAAAGATGACCATGAAAAACACGACCCAATTATCGAGCCTCGCGCTCGCCACCGCTCTTGTCGCAAGCGGTTGGACTGCGCCGGCTTTCGCACAGGAAGGCGCCAACGACGCGGATGCGAACGAAACGATCATCGTAACCGGCACCCGCCGGACCGACCGGACGATCGCCGACAGCACCGTGCCGATCGACGTGATCTCGAGTGAATCGCTGCAGAATAGCGGGACGACCGAAACGAACCGGCTACTCAACCAGCTCGTTCCTTCGTTCAATTTCCCTCAGCCGTCGCTGACCGACGGCACGGACTCGCTGCGTCCGGCCACGCTGCGCGGCCTCGCGCCCGACCAGGTGCTCGTGCTCGTGAACGGCAAGCGCCGCCATCTTTCGTCGCTGCTCAACCTGAATGGCTCGATCGGACGCGGCTCGGCGGGCGTCGACATGAACACGATTCCGCCGCTGGCAATCGAGCGTATCGAGGTGCTGCGCGACGGCGCGTCCTCGCAATATGGCTCGGACGCGATTGCTGGCGTTATCAACATCCAGCTCAAGAAAAGCGTCGGGGGCCGTGCGCAGATCAGCTTCGGCAAATATATCACGACGATGGAGGATGTCGCGCAGGTCGCCAGCGTCGCACCGACGACGGGCGCGTCCGACGATCCGGCAATCACCTACACGGGCGAGGATCGCAAGCGCCGCGACGGCGACACCTGGACCATCGGGACCAATATAGGCCTGCCGATCGGCGATGCGGGCTATTTCAACTTCACGGCCGAATATAAGGACCGTTCGCCAACCAACCGCTCGGGCCCCGATTTGCGGCGCAACTATGCCGCTGCGGGGGATCCGCGCGAGGTCACCTTCAACCGCTACGAACACCGCTTCGGCGATGGCGAATCGAAGGACATGAACTTCTTCTTCAACGCCGGGATGGATGTTGGCGAAAGCTTTGAGCTCTACAGCTTCGGTAGTTACGGCATCCGTGACGCCAATGGCGCGGGCTTCTATCGCCGCTCGCTCGACTCGCGCAACGCCGACTGGGACAATGGCGGCCAGCCAATCTATCCCGACGGCTTCCTGCCGCTGATTACCAGCACCATTCAGGATATCGCCATCGCCGGCGGGCTGCGCGGCGAAACCGCAGGCTGGAATCTCGACCTGTCGGTCAACTATGGATCGAACCGGCTCGACTATGGCGTCGAGAACAGCGTCAACACCTCGCTCGGCAGCCTGAACAGCCCGCGCAAGTTCGACGCAGGCGGTCTCCGCTCGGGGCAAACCTCGGTCAACCTCGACGCAAGCCGTGACCTGAACCTCGGTATCGGCAGCACCACGCTGGCGCTCGGCGCGGAATGGCGGAACGAGAATTACCGCATCGTTCCGGGGCAGCTCGAAAGCTATATCGCCGGTCCTTACACCTTCTCCAACGGCGCGGCGCCGGGTTCGCAGGTGTTCCCCGGCTTTTCGCCGACCACCGCGATCGACAAGTCGCGCGACAGCTTTGCCGGCTATCTCGAACTCGATGCCGATATCAGCGATATGTTCAACGTCCAGGCCGCCGGCCGCTACGAACATTTCTCGGACTTCGGCGACACGGTGAACGGGAAGCTTGCGGCGCGGTTCGAGCCCATCGACGGTCTCGCTTTCCGCGGGTCGGTTTCGACCGGTTTCCGCGCACCGGGGATGGCCCAGCAGTTCTTCTCGACCACCTCGACGAACAATGTGAACGGGACGCTGATCGAGATCGGCACCTTCCCGGTTGCATCGCCGATTGCCGTCGCACTCGGGGCGCAGCCGCTGAAGCCGGAAAAATCGGTCAACTTCGGCGGCGGCTTCGCCTTCAACATGGTTCGCGGACTCAGCCTGACAGTCGATTATTACCGCATCAAGATCAACGATCGCATCACGCTCACCGAAAACCTGCAGGGCGCAGACGTCGTCGCGATCCTTCAGGCAGCCAATGTGCAGGGCACATCGGCACGCTTCTTCATCAACGGAATCGACACCCGCACGCAGGGTGTCGATATCGTCGGAAGCTATCGCCTGCCCGATTTCGGGATCGGCAAGGTTACGCTCACTGCCGGCTATAATCTCAACGATACCAAGATCACCGATCGCCGAACGTTCAGCGGCTTTACGGCGCAGCGGCTGTTCGCTCGCCCCGAAAGCTTCCGCCTGACCGACGGCCAGCCCTCGAACAAGCTGAACGTCGGGGTCGATTGGGAGGCGGGTCCCGCCGGCATGACGCTCCGTGCCAATCGCTATGGCAAGGTCTTTCTGCCCGGCCCCAGCCTCGACATCACCATCCCGAAGGGTGCCGCTCCTGGCGATATCACCCTGACCCCGAAATGGGTTGTCGATCTGGAGTTCCGCTTCCGCCCGATCCAGCCGGTGCAGATCGCCGTCGGTGCCAATAATCTGCTCGACGAATATCCGGACCGCCTGCCGTTCGGGGTTGTCGATGGCTATAACTATGGCCTGAACAACAGCTTCCTGCCCTATTCGTCGCAGTCGCCGTTCGGCTTCAGCGGTCGCTTCGTCTATGGGCGTGTGTCGGTCGACTTCTAAGCTCGGACGACATTGCTGAAAGGGACAAGGCCGGGGGCTATGCCTCCGGCCTTGTCCATATCCAGCTTCCCGTTACGACGGCCGCGATGATCGGCGCCATCATCCACGGCCAGGGCGCAAAGAGCAGCGCCAGCGCAATGCTGAAAACAAAGGCGGCACTTGCGGCAAGCTTGCCGCGGCGACTGATCGCCCCCTTCTCGCGCCAAGCAACAATGTGGTTTCCAAAGGTCGGATGCGTGAGCAGCCAGGCCTCGAGGCGCGGCGACGAGCGCGCGAAGCAGAAGGCGGCTAGGATCACGAAGGGCACGGTCGGCAACAGCGGCAGGAACGCACCGAGCGCGCCGAGCCCCAATGAGGCCCATCCCGAAACCAGATAGAAATGCCGCTTCATGGGAGCGGCTTAGCGCGTTTTCGCGCGCACGCCATCCCATGTTGCAACCGGCCGCTGGTCAGCGCCGCCCGATCAGCTTTTGCGCCATATGATCCGCTACCGTCGATGCCGGCGTGCCGCTTGCCTTGCTCTCGGCCCAGATCTCGGCGAGGCGACCCGGAATCAGGTGGATGCGGCTTTCGACCTCCTCCTGACTGCCCTGCCCCAGATATTCGAGCGCCACGTTGATGATGCCGCCGGCGTTGATCACATAATCGGGCGCGTAGACGATGCCGCGATCGTGGATGCGCTGCCCGTCGGCGGCAGTCGCAAGCTGGTTGTTCGCGCCGCCCGCGACGATCGGCACGCGCAACTTTTCGATGCTGCGTTCGGTCAGGATCGCCCCCAGCGCATTGGGGCTGAGCACATCGGCTTCGATTTCCATGATAGCCGCCGAGTCGGCGAGATCGGCACCCAATTCCTCTGCCAGTGCTTTTGCGCGCGCCAGATTGACGTCGGCAAGGGTCAGCTTCGCGCCTTCGGCCGCAAGCCGCCGCGCAACGCCGCCGCCGACGCTGCCGACGCCCTGGATCGCGATCCGCACGCCCGCGGCGCTGTCGGTACCCAGCCCTTCGCGGATCGCCGCCTTGATACCCAGATAAACGCCAAGCGCGGTATAGGGACCGGGGTCGCCCCCGGCCTCGCCGCTCGCGACCGGAAGGCCGCTGACATGTTTGGTCTGCTTCGCGATCTGGACCATGTCGGCGTCGGTGATGCCGACATCTTCCGCGGTCACATAGGCGCCGCCCAGCGATTCGACCGCCCGACCGAAGGCGGCAAGCAGTTCGGGGGTCTTGGTGCCGGCTTCGTCGGCCAGGATTACGCCCTTGCCGCCGCCCATCGGCAGCCCCGCCATCGCATTCTTATAGCTCATGCCGCGCGAGAGGCGTAGCGCATCGACGATCGCGGCCGACCGCTGCGGATAATGCCAGAAGCGCACCCCGCCCGCACCGGGGCCGAGGTGGGTCGAATGCACGGCGATGACCGCCGTCAGTCCGCTGTCGCGATCGCGGAACATGTGAACATGTTCATGATCGTCGAAATCGGCGAAATCCCAGACTGCGGACATGGCGTCACCCTCGCGTTAAAAAATTACGTAGGGGCGTAATAATGAAATAGTCGGCGCGAGTCACCCCCAAAGGGATCGCCACGGTTCTGATCAACGAAAAGCTTTGAAAATGGGGCGATCGACGGGACTTGAACCCGCGACCCCCGGTACCACAAACCGGTGCTCTAACCAACTGAGCTACGATCGCCATATGCCGGGCGAGACCGCCTGCGACAGCGCGCGGCGATAGGCGTGACCACCCCTTTCGTCAAGCATTGTTCGCATGGCCAACGCCGCCTAAAAGAGGCCATGTCCGGAAACGAGCATGTCGATATGGCGCTGTCGGGCGCCGACCGTACCGCCGAGCGGCTGGCGCTGCTTCCCGGCATCCGGCGCGCACCGACGCCCAAGCTGCAGCAATTCATGCTGGTGGGTTTTCTCGATCCCGCAACATGCGCCGGGCTGATGGCGCAGATCGACCGCGACGTGCGCCCTTCGACGATCGCCGATCCCAATGGTGACGAAGCTTTCCGGACCAGCACGACCTGCGACCTCGATCACCGCGATCCGCTGGTGCGGGCGGTCAACGCGCGGCTGCACGATATCACCGGAATACCGCTGGATCATGGCGAGCCGCTACAGGGGCAGCGCTATGATGTGGGGCAGGAGTTCAAGGCGCATACCGACTATTTCGACCCGCACGGCGCCGACTGGGAGACCTATTGCGCGATTCCCGGACAGCGAACCTGGACGTTGATGGTCTATCTCAACCAGCCCCAGGCGGGCGGCGCGACGCGCTTTCTCGCCACGGGCAAGATGCACCAGCCTGAAACGGGCAAACTCGTCGCGTGGAACAATGTCCGCGCGGACGGAAAGCCGAACCCCGAGACGCTCCATCACGGAATGAAGGTGCGCAAGGGCCGCAAATATATCATCACCAAATGGTTCCGCGAACGCACCTGGCCTTGGGCCGAGGGCGAGCTAGGCTGATCCGGCCGACCGTGCCTCGGCGTCTGCCGAGACACGGCCCAGACCTTTAGCGTACCAGCCGATACTGGAAACTCAAAGTCAACGTGTTGCCGACCTGACCCGGCTCGACCGGCGTCGATTTGGCCTCTGCGGCCATCATCTGCACGCGCGGCATGGGGACCGGCCCGCCGACAGCACCGCCTTCGCTGATCGAAACCAGCTCGGCGGCGCGATAGCCGGCCAGCTTGGCATAGTCCGCCGCCTTCGCTTCGGCAGCCTTGATCGCCGCGCCGCGAACGCCGACAAGCTGCGCATCGGGATCTTTCATCGCGAACCAGGGGCCATCGATATTGGTCCCACCCGCCGCGACGAGCGCATCGAGCAGCGGCCCGATATCGTCGATCTTCGGCGTCGTCGCGCGCACGCTGTTGCTGACCTGATAGCCCAGGAAGCGCGGCGGCTGACCGTCGCTACGATTATTATAGTCATATTGCGGCGACAAGCTGATGCCGCTTGTCTGAATATCCTCGGCCTTGATCCCGCGCGCCTTGGCAGCGGCGATCAGCTTGTCCATCGCGGCGGCGTTCAGCCGCATTGCTTCGACTGCGGTTGGCGCGGTCGTCGTCACGCCGGCGCCCACCGTCGCCTCATCGGGCCGCGAACGGACCTCCTCGTTCACGCTGAAGCTCAGGATCGGTCCTTCCGTCGTCGCTGTCGTCACCGTCGAACCTCCCTGCTGTGCAATGGCCGGCGTCGCAGCCAGCAGCGCGATGCCGGTCGCCATGGCGGTGAACATATGCTTGGTCATATCAAACTCCTGTAGGCCGGACCCCCGGCCGATCGTGGATACCCACCCCATACGCAGGACGGAGTGGGCCCGTTCCCGCCTTTGGGCGCTCGGCGCTTGCATGACGCTGAACGCCTATGTAGCGAGCCGTTCATCATGGCAGCTCCCATTCTCTCTTACGAAGGCCTGGCCCTGGTGCAGGGCACCGGCTGGCTGTTTCAGGATCTCGACATCTACGTCGGCGCGCGCGATCGGCTTGCACTGATCGGCCGCAATGGTGCGGGCAAGACGACGCTGCTCAAGTTGCTCGCCGGACGTATCGAGCCCGACAAGGGCAAGCGGACGATTGTCCCCGGCACCCACGTCGTGCTGCTGGAGCAGGAGCCCGATTTCACGGGCTATGCAACGCTGATGGACTATGCGATCGGCGGCGCGAACCCGCCCGCCGAACATGAGGTGGCGGCGATCGCCGACCAGCTTGGCATCGAAATGGCGCGCGAAGCGGCAAGCGCCTCGGGGGGCGAGCGTCGCCGCGCCGCCATCGCGCGCGCGCTGGCGCAGAACCCCGACGTGTTGCTGCTCGACGAGCCGACCAACCACCTCGACCTAGCGGCGATCGACTGGCTCGAAGGCTGGCTGTCACGCTTCTCCGGCGCCTTCGTCGCCATCAGCCACGACCGCACCTTTCTGACGCGCCTGACGCGCCAGACCCTTTGGCTCGACCGCGGCGGCATCCGGCGCAAGGAGATCGGCTTCGGCGGCTTCGATGCGTGGATGGAGGCCATCTATGCCGAAGAAACGCGCGCTGCGGAAAAGCTCGATGCGAAGCTGAAGCTGGAGGCACACTGGCTCCAGCGCGGCGTGACCGCGCGCCGCCGCCGCAACCAGGGCCGGCTCGAAAAGCTGATCGAGATGCGGGCCACGCGCGCGGCGATGATCGGCGGCCCCGGCGTCGCCAAGCTCGGCCTCGCCAACGACGACGTCCGCTCGAAGTCGGTGATCGTCGCCGACCATATCAGCAAGCGCTTCGGCGATCGCACGATCATCAAGGACTTCGACTTTCGCGTCCAGCGCGGCGACCGCATCGGGATCGTAGGCGCCAATGGCGCGGGCAAATCGACGCTGCTGAAGCTGCTCACTGGCGAAATCGAACCCGACGAGGGCAAGGTCACCCTCGCCCCGACGCTCGATGGCATCGTCATCGATCAGCAGCGCAGCCTGCTGTCGCCCGAAAAGACCGTGCGCGACATCCTCGCGGACGGCGGCGACTGGGTCGAGGTGCGCGGCGTGAAGAAGCATGTCCAGGGTTACCTCAAGGACTTCCTCTTCGATCCTTCGGTAGCCGAGGCCAGCGTCGCCGCGCTTTCGGGCGGTGAACGCTCGCGGCTTCTGCTCGCGCGCGAATTCGCGCGCGAATCGAACCTGCTCGTCCTCGACGAACCGACCAACGATCTGGACCTCGAAACGCTCGACCTCTTGCAGGAGGTCATCGCCGACTATGCGGGAACCGTGCTGTTGGTCAGCCACGATCGCGACTTCCTCGACCGCACCGTGACGGTCACCCTCGGCCTCGACGGATCCGGCAAGGTCGATATCGTCGCGGGCGGCTATGCCGACTGGGAAGCCAAGCGCAGCAAGCCCTCGTCGGCGAAAGCCAAGGCGGCCGGCGCCGATACCGCGCCGCCCCCACCGCCCCAGGCACGCCGGAAACTCTCCTACAAGGACCAGCGCGACTATGACCTGCTTCCGGGCCGTATCGAGGAGATTGAGAAGGAGATGGCCGGCATCGAAACCGAATTGTCCGACGGCAGCCTGTTCACGCGCGACAATGCGCGTTTCAGCGCCCTGACGGCAAAGCTCGACGCGTTGCGCTCGGAAAAAGCCGCAGCCGAGGATCGCTGGCTGGCGCTGGCCGAAGAAGTCGACGCGCTGGGATAAGTCCTGCACCATAGGCAAAGAAAAAGGGCACCGCGTTGCCGCGGCGCCCTTCTACGAAACAGGATTTCGTATCGAAGACGGTCTTACTTGATACCGTCGCGTTCCATCCGCTTGCGCTCCATCTTGCGGGCGCGGCGGACGGCGGCGGCGCGTTCGCGCGCACGCTTTTCGCTCGGCTTTTCGTAGTGACGGCGCAGCTTCATTTCGCGATACACGCCTTCCCGCTGCAGCTTCTTCTTGAGCGCGCGGAGGGCCTGGTCGACATTATTGTCGCGAACGATGATCTGCATACGCCGTGTCGTCTCCTGTTCGTCAGACGGCCGAGGCTTCCGGCGGAAATCCGGGTTGCCATAGCTCGCCGATATTCGGGCAATAAAAAGAGCGTCGCAAAGGCGCGACGTTCCGTTGGGGCGGCCACTAGAGAGATTCGCGCCAAAATGCAAGCCCCCACGCGGCAAATCGTCGCTCTTCCGCGCGCGGATGCCCGCCGCCGCCATTGCGCGCGCCCGCTCGCCTGTGGCATAGGTAGCAAGACGAAACCGACAGGAAGAGGATCGCCCGATGGCAACCCAGCTCAAGCGCAACAGCAAATATAGCGAAGCCGAATGGACGGCGCGGCTCGAACTCGCCGCCTGCTACCGAATTTTCGCGATGATGGGCTGGGACGAAATGATCTTCAACCACATCACGGTGAAGGTGCCGGACGAGGACGGCAGCTACCTCATCAACCCCTATGGCATGCACTTCAGCGAAGTGACTGCGTCGAGCCTGATCAAGATCGACATCGACGGCAACAAGGTCGACGTGGATAATCCGTGGCACGTCAACAAGGCGGGCTTCGTCCAGCACAGCCTGTTCCACCGCGTGCTGCCCGACGCCCATGCGATCATCCACACCCACACGACCGCGACAACGGCGGTCTGTTCGCTAGAGGGTGGGCTCCAGCCTGTAAACTTCTATGCCTGCAATTTCATGGGCCAGCTTGGCTATCATGATTTCGAGGGTGTGACGGTGCGCGAGGAAGAGGGCGAACGCCTCGTCGAAAATCTGGGCGACAAGCGCATCCTGATGCTGAAGAATCACGGTCCCGTCGTGATGGGCAAGACGCTGACCGACGCCTTCATCAAATATTGGGCGCTCCAGCGCGCCTGCGAAATCCAGCTCGCTACGATGAGCATGGGCAAGCCGATCACCGTCCCCGAAGACGTGATCAAGGTTCATCAGCGCGACCTATACATGGCCGCAATTCCCGGCCAGTCGGGCAAGGCCGAATTCGACGCGATGGTGCGCAAGGTCGACAAGATCGACACGAGCTGGCGTGACTAATCACCGCGTTCGGCTAAGACGGGCGGCATGACAAAATTCTCGGTCAACGACCGCCCGGTCGAATATCGCATGGATCCCGAAACGCCCCTGCTCTGGGCGCTGCGCGATGCGTCGAACCTGACCGGGACCAAATATGGCTGCGGCACCGGCGACTGCGGCGCCTGCACCGTCGATATCGACGGTGAGGCCATCCGCAGTTGCCTTGTGACCATTGCCGAATGCGAAGGCCGTTTCGTCACCACGATCGAGGGATTGTCACGCGACCGCAGTCACCCGGTCCAGCAAAGCTGGGTCGCCGAACAAGTGCCGCAGTGCGGCTTTTGCCAGTCTGGGATGATCATGACGGCCGCCGCGTTGCTGCGCAAGAACAGCAACCCCAGCGACGCCGAAATCGACGCCGCGATGACGGGCATTTGCCGCTGCGGCAGCTACCCCCGCATGCGCGAAGCGATCCGCCGCGCCGGCCGGGTGATCCGGGGTGAGGAGCGCATCGCCGCCGCACCGCCGCCGGGCATCCGACCCGACGACGCTGCTCGCGCCGTCCCGGCGCTGCGCCCGGCGGAGAGAAACTGAACGACAGGCAACAGTCCGGTTCAGCGCTCACTCATCTGATCGGCGGTAATTTCCGATTCATCATCCCGATCGGCCGGGTGCCGCATGGGACATGGATCTGGAGTGTGCCGAAATGAAGAAGACATTCGGAGGATTGCTGATCGCAGCGACGATCCTCACCCCCATCGCGCCCGCCGCCGCTCAGGCGAATGGCGAGCGCATTCAGATTGCCCAGCGCGGCGATCGCGGTGACCAGCGCGGCGATCGCGGTGACCACCGCGGCTCGCGTGGGACCGATGGCCGCCGTGGCGACTGGAACGGCGGCAATCGCGGCCAGAACCGGACCGCCCAGCCAGCACCGCAACCGCAGGCCCAGCCGCAGCAGCGCAATTACCGCACCGACCGGCGCGCGCCGCAGGGGCAGCAGTGGCAGGGACAGCGCAACGATACGCAGCGCCAGCAGCAATGGCAGGGTCAGCGCGGCGAAAGTCAGCGCCAGCAATGGCAAGGCCAGCGCGGCAACACGAGCGACCGCAGCCGAGATCGCAGCGGCCAGCCCGACCGCCGTTTCTATCGTCAGGACAATGACCGGAACGACCGGCGTTACGACCGCAACGATAATCGGCGCTATGACCGGAACGACAACCGCCGGTACGATAACAACCGGCGCTATGATAACGACCGTCGTTACGACAATCGGCGCGGCAACAACTGGAACCGCGACTGGCGCAGCGACCGTCGCTACGACTGGCGCGGGTATCGCGACCGCAACCGGAGCTATTACCGGATGCCGCGCTATTACAACCCGTACCGGGGCCGCAATTACACGCGCTTCAGCATCGGTTTTTCGCTGGGTTCGCTCTTCTACAGCCAGCGCTACTGGATCAACGATCCCGGCTATTATCGCCTGCCGCCCGCTTACGGTCCCTATCGCTGGGTGCGCTATTATGACGATGCGCTGCTCGTGAACACCTACACGGGCCAGGTGGTCGATGTGATCTACGACTTCTTCTGGTAATATTCCTTTCGGTTATCAGAAGCCAAACTGAAGGGCCGGTTCGTCCGGCCCTTCTTTTATGCACCCTCCCCTTGCCCTCGCGCTCCGGCCGCGCCACGGTAGGCGAAAGACAGGGGAGATATCATGCTGAAGAAAAGCCTGCTCGCCGCCGCAGCGGTTGCCGCCATGCTGGGCGGCGTTGCCGCCGAAGCCAAGACGACGCTCATCTATGCCGCGCGCGTCATCACCGATCCCGACAAGCCCGCGCTTGGCCCGTCGACCGTGACCGTCACCGATGGCCGGATCATGACGATCGAGCCGGGCCGCGCCGCCACTCCGGCAGGTGCCGAATTCATCGATCTCGGCGACAAGACGCTGCTTCCCGGCCTGATCGACCTCCACGTTCATCTGACCGGCGATCCGGGCGGTGATTTCCGCAACGAAGCGGTCGATCCCGACGAATGGGGCGTTGTCGTCGGCGTCAAAAATGCCGCGATCACGCTGCGCGCCGGCTTCACCACGGTGCGTGAGGCGGGGTCGGGGCAATATACCGCCTTCTCGCTGCGCCGCGGTACCGCCGAAGGGTTGATCGAAGGACCGCGGATCATAGCCGCCGGTGTGCCCTTGTCGATCATCGGCGGCCATGGCGACGTCACGGGCTTCCGCGAAGATGTCCACGCCATACTCGATCAGGGCTATACCTGCACGGGCGCCGTGGAATGCGCCGAAAAGGTGCGCAAGGCATCGCGCGCCGGCGCCGATGTCATCAAGATCACCGCGACCGGTGGCGTCCTGTCGCAGCAGGGCCGCGGCCTCGGTGCGCATTTCTCGAATGCTGAACTCGTCAGCATCGCCGATACCGCCCATTCGCTGGGCCTCAAGGTCATGGCGCATGCGCATGGCGAGCGGGGGATCGAGGCCGCCGCCGCCGCCGGGATCGACAGCATCGAACATGGCACCTTCGCCGATGATGCGGCGCTCAAGGTCATGAAGGCCAAGGGCACCTATCTCGTCCCGACCCTCATGGCGTTCGAGGGCGTGCGCGAACGGCTCGGCAAGGGCATCTACACCCCCACTGTCGAGGAAAAGGTCCGCATGACGCTCGGCCGCGTGGGTCAGGCCGTGACGCGGGCAAAGGCGCTGGGCGTGCCGATCGCGTTCGGCACCGACGCCGGTGTGTTCGAACATGGCCGCAACGCTGGCGAGTTCGCGCTGCTCGTCAAGGCGGGGCTGACCCCGCGAGAGGCGTTGGCGAGCGCGACGACCACCGCCGCCCGGTTGCTGTCGATGGAAAACGAGATCGGCCGCATCGCACCGGGCATGTCTGCCGACATGATCGCGGTCGATGGCGATCCGCTCGGCGATGTGACGACCCTCGAACATGTGCGCTGGGTCATGGCGCGCGGGCGTATCGCCGACTGACGACAGGAGATCAGGCGGCGCGGTCGATCCGCCCGCCTGTCCGGCGTTCCTTCGCCCCGGCGCCGCCGACCAGCGCGCCGATGTCGACCATTTGTGCAAAACGGACGCCGACGCGGTTCCCGTCGGACCAGCGCGCTTCGGCGTCCATCACCACATCAGCGCCGAATTCGATTAGCAGCGACGTTCCTGCGGGGACATTCCACAAACCTTCGATCAGCGCGCCGCGCGACGACAGATTGCGCACAATCGCTTCATAGCGATAGCCGCCGCTCGCGATCTGGATCGTCCGGAAGGTCCGCATCCGCGCTTCGCGCGCGCTCTTGTAACCCTGCGCGACAGCCTTGCCATTGCCGTCGGCAAGCAAAGCCAGCACTTCCTCGACGGTCATCGGCTTGCCGTAGATATAGCCTTGGACATGGCTGCAGCCGAGGCCGCGGATCAGCGCCAGATCGTCGTGCGTTTCAACCCCCTCGGCGGTGGTTTCCATCTTGAGCGCCGTCGCCAATCCGACGATCGACGAAATGATCGCGGCATTCATGCTGCTGGGATCGGCCGCGCCGAGCACGAAGCTCTGGTCGATCTTGATCTTGTCGAACGGCGCCTTCTTCAGATAGCCGAGCGCCGAGTAGCCGGTGCCGAAATCGTCGAGGGCTAGCCGTACCCCGGTGCGCTTCAACCGTTGGAACATCTCCAGATTCTCGGGACTTTCGTCGAGAAAGACACCTTCGGTAATTTCCAGCTCGAGCTGATCGGGACGAATACCCGCGGCCGCGACCGCGCTGAGGATCGTCGCGGGCAGTTTTTCATTGGCAAACTGTCGCGGCGACACATTGACGGCAACGCGATACTCCTGCCCCAATCGCGCAATCGTGGCGCAGGCGGTGCGGATGATCCATTCGCCGATCGGGACAATCAGGTTCGATTCTTCGGCGATCGGAATGAACTTAGAGGGGCTGATGACCGCATCGCCGCCCTGTTGCCAGCGGATCAGCGCCTCGAAGCCGCTGATGCGTTCGCTGCAGACATTGACGATCGGCTGGTACAGCAGCTTCAGTTCGTCCTTCGCCAGCGCATCGCGCAGCGCATCTTCGATCGCCTTGCGCTCGCTTGCCTGATTATGCATCGCGTCGGCATAGAAGCGATAAACCCCGCGCCCGGCGTCCTTCGCCGCATAGAGCGCAAGATCGGCGTTGCGCACCAGCGCCGACGAGCCGATCCCGTCGCTTTCCGAAATGGCGATGCCGATCGACGATCCGATGCGGATGCGCTCGCCCTCGATCAGAAAGGGCTTGGCAAGGCTCAGGATGATCGCATTGGCGATCCCCGCGAGCTTTTCGACCTGGGTGATCTGGGGCAGCACGATCTGGAACTCGTCGCCGCCCAGTCGTCCCACCTGCCCTTTGTCGCCGACGACCTGCGTCAGTCGCGCCGCGACCTGTTGCAGCAATTGGTCGCCGACCGGATGCCCCATCGTGTCGTTGACCGCCTTGAACCGGTCGAGGTCCATCAGCAGAAGCGCGCAGGGCTGCGCCTGCCCGAGATGATTCTTGAGCGCGCGCTCGAGCAGATCGGTGATGTGCAGGCGGTTCGCGAGGCCGGTCAGCGTATCGTACCGCGCGAGCTGATTGATCTGCTGTTCGGACTTGCGCTTTTCGGTGAGGTCGGTGCCGCTGCCGCGAAAGCCCTGGAAATTGCCGAGCGCGTTCGAAATCGGATGGCCTGAAATCGACCACCAGCGCTCCTCGCCCGCGACCGCTGCCTGGACCGTCAGGTCGTTGAACGGCGTCCGCGACGACAGGCTGAAGCCCAGCGTGCGCTCCTCGCTCTCGTCGGCGCCGCCGCGCTTGCGGATCATGTCGGTAAACGGGCGCCCGAGCAGATCTTCGGCCGGCCGATCGAGCTTCGCCGCGACGGTCGGCGAAATATAAACGAGGTCGCCGTTGCGGTCGGTTTCCCAGAACCAGCCGCGTCCGGCACGCTCGAAGTCGCGCATCAGCCCAAGCGCCCGCTGCTGCTCGCTTCCCGACTGGCGTCGCACGCGCGTCGCGCGCCGCTGATGCCGGACATCCTCGCGCATCATCACGACCAGCATTCCCAGGAAGATGATACCCGCAATCCCGAACGGCCAGGACGCGATACCGACCGCGCCGCCGATCGCGGTGCCGCCGGCAAAGGCAAAGAAGGCCGGACGCACAATCGCCGCCGCGGCCGCGGCTACGAGGACGGTACCAAGCCGGATTGCCGAAAAGGCATCGAGGTGGGACAGCGCGTCAGGCGTCGCGAGTGCTGCGAAGGTGCCGATGGAAACGAAGAATGTTCCTGCGCCGACCAGTGCAAGCGAGGCGGCGGCAAGCGTCGGCAGCCATTCGATCCGGTGCGCCCAGCGCAAGCGCGAGCATTGGCCGATCACGGTAAGCGCGACATCGCACAGCAGTCCAGCCACCAATGTGGCCCATTGCAGCGGATGCGATAGGAAGCCCGACAGGCCGGGGACGAAAGCGAAAGCGAAGAAGGCCACGGTCCGGCCGATCAGCACATAGTGCCACAGCTGCGCGACGCGCATCATGCGCCCCACGAATTCGGGGGTCTGCAACAGCGATTCGTTGTCGGATGACCCGCCGCTTGCGCCCCGGCTGATGCTGTGCCTAACCCCCAATGTGTTTGCCAATCCCGCTATCTGGTTCCGCCAGCCGCTCTGTCGCCGACGGGGTTTCCAAATCCTTACTGCGGGTGGATCGTTAACCCCATTGCTGTGCCAAAATGGAAGGGGTTGGGTTTCGCTTCGCAACGGGTTACACCGGGACATGGCCGCCGTCCGCCTCTTGCCGCCCGATCGCTTTTTCGACCGCCAGCAGTGGGCGGCGATCACCAAGCCCTCCGCCTGGTACGGTATCTGGCTCGTCGCGCACGGCTGGATCGTCAGCGTCGCTGCCATCGGCTTGGCGGCGTGGAGCGGCAATCCGCTGGCCTGGCTGCTCGCCATCATCATTGTCGGCGGACGCCAGCTCGGCTTTGCGATCCTGATGCACGACGCCGCGCACGGCGCGCTGCACCCCGATCGCAAGATCAACAATTTTCTGGGGCAGTGGCTCACCGGAGCGGCGGTGGGGTCCGATCTGATCGCCTATCGCACCTATCATCTCCAGCACCACAAATATACGCAGCAGGCCGAAGACCCCGACCTTGCGCTGTCCGAGCCATTCCCGACCACCCGCGCCAGCCTGATGCGCAAGATCAACCGCGACCTGACCGGACAGACATTTTTCAAACAGCGCGCCGCCCAGTTCCGCTTCGCGCTCGTCGGATTGAAGGCGATGCTTCGCGGCGAAAGGGCGGAGAAAAGAGGCGCGAGCACCAAGGCGGGCACGCCGTTCAACAAGCAATCCGACGACGGCGTAACATCGCCCATGATCGATCTTGCCGGTGCGATGACGGTCACACGGTCCGTCGGCCGCTTTCTACTCGTTCAGGCCATACTGCTCGCGGCGTCGCTACTGCTCTACGGCTGGACGCCCTATCTGCTCTGGCTTGCCGGACTGGCGACGACCTTTCAGCTCTATCTGCGCATCCGTAACATCGCCGAACATGCCTGCACCGCGACGGGAAGCGACGATCCCTTCAGCCACGCGCGCACGACGCACGCCGGCTGGCTCGCGCGCGCGACGGTTGCGCCCTATTGGGTGAATTATCATGCCGAGCATCACCTCTTCATGGGCGTGCCCTGCTATCGCCTTCCGCAAGTCCATGCCGCGCTCGGCCGCGCCGGCAAGCATGATGCGATGACGATCGCGCCGAATTACGCTGCGGTACTGCGTCAAGTTGCCCCTGCGGCCTGATCGGCCAGTATCAGCACGCCGTCGGCAAGCCACCGGGCGAGCAGCGCGGCCAGAGTTTCCATCGCGGTCGCCTCCCCAACTTCGTCCACTAAATGCGCGCTGATATCCGCGAAACTGGCGCCGCGCCCGATCCGCGCCAGCGCAGCCGCCTCAACCCCGGCAAGGCTGCGAAACTGCGGCTGCAGCCCGCTGCGCCACACCAGCACATCGACAGGCGGGTCAAGGACCGCGAGCGCCGGAGGGGCTTCGCCGGCGCCGAGGGCGCTCCACAGGGCGGCGCTGTTATGGTGCATGGTGAGCAGCCGCGCCGAGGGATGCAGCGCTAGGCCGGCCCCGATCCATCCGTCGCCGAGCACGCCGATCGCGCCGGCATCGAGCGGCGATGCGTCGGGCGCGTCGAAGGCGTGGCGCAGGGCCCAGTCCAGCCGGGCAAGTTCGGCCAATTCGCCGTCTTCCGGAAAATGATGCGCGATAAAGCCGGGCAGCGTGGCGCCGTAGTAGCGCAGATTTCGGGTCGTCGACGGGTGCGCCTTTACATAGGCATCGGCGATATGGCCAAATTGCGCATCGCCCAGATAGGCATGCAGCCGCTCGAAATGATCGGCGAGGACGCCGGTCAGGCTCACGCGGTAATTGTTGCGATAAATGCCGATCCGGCGGGCCGCGCCGACGCGCGCGTCATCGACAATCAGGGCTTCGGCATCCGCATCCTCGCCCATGATCGCGGCGAGAAAGCGTTGCTGGATGGCGTACAGTGCGTCAGCCACCGACCGGCTCCAGCGCCGCCTGCGCCAGCTTGCGGGCCCGTTCGAGTTCGGACAACAGCGCCGCCAGCGGCGGAATGTCGTCATCGCGTTCGATCATCGTCGCGACGGGGCCGACCATCGCAATGGCGCGGGCGTAAAGATCCCATACCGCATCGCATACCGCTGCATCGTGCGTGTCGATGACATAATCGCCCATGTCGCTGTGGCCCGCGAGATGGATTTGCTGGATACGCCCGGCGGGCAAGCCGCTCAGATAGTCCAGCGGATCGAAGCCATGGTTACGCGCGCTGACGTAGATGTTGTTGACGTCGAGCAGCAGCAGGCAATCGGCGCGTTCCGCCATTTCAGCCAGAAAATCCCATTCGCTGCGATCGGAGGCGCGAAAGCTGACATAGCTCGACGGATTTTCGATCAGGATCCGCCGCCCCAGATAATCCTGCACGCGGCCGATATTGTCGACGACGCACTGCAATGTCGGTGCATCATAGGGCAGCGGAAGCAGATCATGGCTGTTATGCGCGTTGATCCCGGTCCAGCACAGATGATCCGAAATCCAAAGCGGATCGACCCGATCGGCGAGCGCCTTCAGCGCTGACAGATAGATGTGGTCGAGCGGCTCGTCGGACCCGATCGACAGCGACACACCGTGCATGACGATCGGATAATCGGCGCGAAGCCGGTCGAGCGTCGCCATCGGGCGTCCGCCCGGCACCATATAATTTTCCGATATGATCTCCAGCCACTCGACCGGTTGGCGCCGCGCCAGGAAATCGGGATAGTGGGCGGGGCGCAGTCCCAGACCAAAGCCGGGCGAAGGGATCGCGATCTGCTGATCTTGAGACATGACCGAGCTCGATTATTCCCTCCCGCACGGAGCCGGAGCGCCGCGCGGGAGGGAATGGCATCAGCCGACGTCGCCGATGACGCCGCCGCCGGTCAGGCACTTGGCGGCGGCCATGGCCTTGAAACCATGGCCCTTGCATTCATTCTGACCCTTGCATTCGTTGGCCGAGGTCTTGCAGTCGGCCGTGCCCTTGCAGCTGTTGACGCCATAGCAATGCACGGTGTCCTTGGCGCCGACCGCGGCGCCCGAGCTGCCGGCAGGCGCCGGAGCGGCCAAAGCGGCGCCGGCGAGCGCGAGGGCGGTGGCCGAAGCGGCGATGGCAGCGGCGAATTTCGTGTTGGTCATACTATCCTCCGAAGACGGGATGGAGGGACAATATGTCCGTCCATGCTCCTATATTCGGAGACGCGCGCGCGAGGTTACAGCCGGGGCTATTCGCCCGCCGCGACGAAACGGCCGCCCGCGCGGTCCTTCACCGTGGTCTCGGGATCGAAGATCATGCCGTTCATCGCGACATAGACGTCGGGCGGCAGCGTCTGCACTGCCGCCAGCGCAAAGCCCACATTGAACTCGGCGTCGCTTGCCCGCACCGATGCGGGCTGCATCGCGCCGGTCAGCACAATCGTCTTGCCCGCGATTCCCGCCAGCGCCCGGCCGGTCACGACCATCGTGTCGGTGCCATGCGTGACGAGAACATGTGCCGAATCGCTCGCGGCGACCGCAGCGCGGATCGCCTCGCGGTCGGCGTCGGTGAGTTCCAGGCTATCCTTGCGCATCAACTGGGTGACGCGGTGGGGCACATGGACATTATTCTCTCGCAGCATGTCGGGGATCGCCGCCGGGCCGATCTGGAACTCTGACAGCGCGTCGAAATAGACTTTGTCGATCGTCCCGCCGGTGGTGAAGATGTCGATCACGCCAAGGCTTCCGCAATCAGGCGCCGCGTGTTGTCGATCCCGAACAGCGCGATGAAGCTGCCCATGCGCGGACCTGCGCTCGACCCGAGCAGCGTTTCATAAAGCGCCTTGAACCAATCGCGCAGATTTTCAAAGCCATAGGCTTCATTCTTGCCGATCTCATAGACGATATTCTGGATATCGTCGGCCGACGCATCGACATGCAGCGCCGCGAGCCGCTCGTCGAGTTCCTTGAGCGCAGCGCCCTCGCCCCCCACGGGCTTGCGGCGCTTCAGCGTCGGGGCGACATAGTCGCGATTGTACGCCATCGCATTGTCGATCAGCCGGTCGAGTTCGGGCCAGGTCGCCGCGTCGGCGCCCGCGACATATTGACCGAGGTAGCGCCAGATTTGGTCCTTCGCCGCATCGGCGCCCATCACGGCGACAAGGTTGAGCAGCAGCCCGAAGGTCACCGGCAGCACCGCGTCGGGCACATCTTCGCCGCGCGCGACATGGACGTGATGCACGGGGTTACCCAGCTTCTTGTCGGGTTCC
This sequence comes from Sphingopyxis sp. GC21, assembly GCF_025727575.1. Taxonomy (NCBI): domain Bacteria; kingdom Pseudomonadati; phylum Pseudomonadota; class Alphaproteobacteria; order Sphingomonadales; family Sphingopyxidaceae; genus Sphingopyxis; species Sphingopyxis sp. GC21. Next base: position 1,972,968 of record NZ_CP095845.1, read on the forward strand.
TGCGCCGGATAGCTTCCGCGCATCTGCAGATATTCGTCGACCGCCTTCGGGATGACGCCGATATGAAGCTGCTTCGCCGCCTTGGGCTCGCGATAGGCATAGAAAGCCAGGCTCTCTTCGCTGCCATAGCTCAGCCATTGTTCGATCGACAGGCCATTGCCCTTCGACTTCGAAATCTTCTCGCCCTTTTCGTCGAGGAACATTTCGTAGATCAGCCCCTCGGGCTTGCGTCCGCCTAGCGCCTTGGCGATCTTGCCCGACTGGATGCCGCTGTCAGTCAGATCCTTGCCATACATCTCGTAATCGACGCCGAGCGCGACCCAGCGCATCGCCCAGTCGACCTTCCACTGCAGCTTGGCACCGCCCGACAGGATGCTGTGGGTGATCGTCTCGCCCTCATCCTCGAACGATACGAGCCCCGCATCGGGATCAACAACCGTCACCGGCACCTGCAGCACGATCCCCGACTTGGGGCTCACCGGCAGAATCGGCGAATAGGTCGCGGCGCGCTCGGCACGCAGCGTCGGCAGCATGATGTCGAGAATATCCTGATTGTGGCGCAGGACATTCTTCAAAGCATCGTCGAACGCGCCCGACCGATAGCGTTCGGTCGAGCTGACGAATTCATATTCGAAGCCGAAGCGGTCGAGAAATTCGCGCAGCATCGCATTGTTGTGATGCGCAAAACTCTCATATTTGCCGAAAGGATCGGGAATCGCGGTGAGCGGCCGACCCAGATGCTCGCGCAGCATGTCGCCGTTCGGCACATTGTCGGGAACCTTGCGCAGCCCGTCCATATCGTCGCTGAACGCCACGAGGCGCGTCGGCGCGCCGCCCGTCAGCGTTTCATAAGCGCGCCGCACCATCGTTGTGCGCAGCACTTCGTTGAAGGTGCCGATGTGCGGCAGGCCCGACGGACCATAGCCGGTTTCGAACAGCACCGGCGCGCCGCCCGGCTTGCCGTCGGGATAGCGTTTGATGAGCTTGCGCGCTTCCTCGAACGGCCAGGCCTTGGACGTTTGCGCGGGCTCGCTCAGCGAAGGATGAAGGTGCAAGTCGGTCATCGGGCGCCCATAGCGGCAAGCGCCCCCGAATCGAAAGGCAAAATTGTCCGCACACCGCAAAGGAACCGCGCCAGACATGGTTACGCCAGATTAACCACGTCCGTCCTAGCCTCGGGCCATGACGAGTCCCCACGCTCCCATCACCCGCGCTCACAAGCGCACCCCGGTCACGATCGAGGTGATCGTCAACGGCGTGCTCAACCAGATCGAAGGGCGCATCTGCGACCTTTCGGAAGGCGGCGCCCGCATCGAAGACGCGAGCATGCCGGCGCGATCCCGCTGCGAAATCCACTATGGGGGCCAGGTCGTCTATGCGATCGTCATGTGGTCCGAATTCGACCGCATGGGCGTGCGCTTTCCCTACGAGCTGTCGCACGGACCGCTGTTCAACGCACTCGAACGCGCGCGCGGCGCCGCCAGCGCGCATCCTGCGCAGATATTTCTGTCCAACCGCAGCGCAGGTTTCGGACGGCGCGGGCTGAGCTGAGCGATCAGAAGGGCGCGATGGTAACGCCGTCGCGCTCATTGTCCCAGATCATCGCCATGATACGCCACCCGCGTTCGGGATCTTTGAATAGCTGGATCGAATTGATGCCGCGCCTCTCGGGCAGGGGGTCGTCGAGCGCCGAACGCGCTTCATAAGCGCTCCATACGTGCGCCATGTTGCCGAGTACGTCGATCCGCCGCGCAATTTCGAGCTCAAAGAAATCATTCTCGGCAAAGAAGGGCGTCGTATCGCGAGCATAGTCGGCGAGGCCCATACTACGAAATATCGCGCGGCCATCAGCATCAACGCCCGTTCGTATCTGACGCGCATCGGGATGGAAGCAATTATCCTGGCGCGACCAGTCGCGCGGCCCCTTCGGGCCCGAAATCATCGCATACATTTCGTCGACCACCGCGCCGATCGCAGCCTCTTCACCCATTGTGTCGCCCCTCTCATCAATCGCCCGCCGAACGATGGTCGTTTTTCACGCCGCTGCAACCCGAAAGCGTGTCACATTGATTGCCCGCCTTGCCGCGTTCGCCTTTTGTGCCTAGCGTGGGGCAATGGCGCCCGATCCGCTCTCCCTCCCCGCAATCCACGCGAGCCATGTCGGCATCTGGATCGCCGACGCCTCGGGCCGCGTCCAGCGCGTCGGACGCGGCGAAGCGATCGCGGCGGTCGCCGCAACTCCGCATGTCCTGCTCGGCGCGACGCTGACAGGCGACCGGCTCGGCTATCCCGAGCTGTCGGGGCTCGATCTGCTCGAACTCTTCGCCTTCCTGTTTCCCGCGCGCTTTGCGGTGCCGACGCCGGCGGGCATCGCCGCCGCGATGGACATCGCCCCGCCCGCTAGCGAAGCCGATGTTGCGGCGTTCCTGCCGCGCGCCGCCGCAGCGATGCTCGATCGCGCGGGCGATGCCGCGTGGCCCGAGCGCGAGGGCGCGTGGCACGGCCTGCAGGCGCTGTCGCGCCAGCGCTGGCCGTGGGCGCCGCTTCTGCAGCCCCGCATCGGCGCGCCCGAACGCAGCGAGCGCTGGCTGTTCGCGCGGCTGCCCGAATGGGAGGAAGCTGCCCCGCGCCCGCAGCCGCGCCAGGTAACGGTCAATCCCGACGATGTGACCGCCCGGCTCGACCGGCTCACCGGCGATGGCGCCGAACGCCGTGCGGGACAGCGCGACTATGCCCGCGCCGCCACCGCGATCTTCGAACCGCGCGAACGCCGCGATCGACCGCAGATGCTGGTCGCCGAGGCGGGCACGGGGATCGGCAAGACGCTGGGCTATCTCTCCCCCGCCAAGCAATGGATCGATCAGTCGGGCGGCAGCGTCTGCGTGTCGACCTATACCAAGGCGCTGCAACGCCAGCTCGCGCGCGAGACCGAGCGGTTGTATCCCGATGCACGCACGCACCGCGAAAAGGTGGTGGTGCGCAAGGGACGTGAAAATTATCTCTGCCTGCTCAATCTCGAGGATGCGCTGCAAGGCGGCTTTTCGGGCCGCGCGGCCGTTCTGGCGCAGCTCGTCGCGCGCTGGGCCGCGTATACGCGCGACGGCGACATGGTTGGCGGCGATCTGCCCGGCTGGCTGCCCGCGCTGTTCCGCCGCAACGGCACGACCGCGCTGACCGATCGGCGCGGCGAGTGCATCTATGCGGGCTGCCCGTATTTCCGCAAATGCTTCATCGAACGCTCGACCCGCGCGGCAGCGCAGGCCGACATCGTCATTGCGAACCATGCGCTGACGATGGTGCAGGCCGCCCGGCCCCGCGACGGCGGCGCCCCCGCAACGCGGCTGATCTTCGACGAAGGCCACCATCTGTGGGATGCCGCCGACAGTATGTTCGCCGCTGCGCTCACCGGGCAGGAAGCGATCGAGATCCGCCGCTGGGTGTTGGGGCCGGAGGGCAAGTCGCGCGGCCGCCGCCGCGGTCTCGCGGCGCGGCTGGCCGATGTCGCAAGCTATGACGAGGCTGGCGACAAGGCGATTCACGCGGCGATCGAGGCCGCGGGCCAGCTTCCCGGCGACGGGTGGCTCGCGCGCATTGCCGAGAACGACCCCTGGGGCGCGATCGAGCGGCTGCTCGTCGCCGCACGCGGGCAAGTCTATGCACGCGGCACCGATCCGAAAAATGCCGACAGCGGCTATGGCCTTGAAACCGAACTTGCCGATCCCGGCCCCGATCTGGTGGCGGCTGCCGCCGACGCGAGCGATGCGATCGAGGCGCTGCTGCGGCCGCTGATGACGCTCGGCAAGCGGCTCGACGCGTTGGTCGATGATCCGCCCGACTGGCTCGACGGACAGGCCCGCGCCCGCGTCGACGGCGCCCGCGCCAGCCTCGGCACGCGCATCGACACGCTCGGCGCGTGGCTGTCGCTGCTCGGGCGCGTCGGCGGCCCGGCCGATCCCGACTTTGTCGACTGGCTGGCGGTCGACCGCTTCGACGGGCGCGAATATGATATCGGCCTGCACCGCCACTGGCTCGATCCGGCGCGCCCCGTCGCCGATATCGTCTACGCGCCGGCGCAGGGCGTGCTCGTCACCTCGGCGACGTTGCGCAGCGGCGCGCAGGCGACCGGCGATGCAGGAAGCGGCTGGACTGACGCGGATATCCGCACCGGCGCACGGCACATCGACGGCGGCGTCCGCCATTTCGCGGTCCCGAGCCCGTTCGACTATGCGCGGCAGGCCGAGGTGCTGATCGTCACCGACATCGCGCGCGGCGATCTTCCCGCCCTTGCCGGCGCCTACAGCCGCCTGATTGAAGCATCGGGTGGCGGCGCGCTCGGCCTGTTCAGCGCGATCCGCCGGCTGCGCATCGTCCACGCCCGCATCGCCGACCGCCTCGCGCGCGCCGGGCTGCCGCTCTACGCCCAGCATGTCGACCCGCTCGACACCGGCACCCTCGTCGACATTTTCCGCGCCGATCCGCACGCCTCGCTGCTCGGCACCGACGCGCTGCGCGACGGAGTCGACGTGCCCGGTGAATCGCTTCGGCTGGTGATCATGGAAGGGGTGCCATGGCCACGCCCGACGATCCTTCACGCGGCGCGGCGCGCGGCGCAGGGCGGCGGCGCCTATGACGACGGCGTCATCCGGGCCCGCATCGGGCAGGCGTTCGGCCGCCTGATCCGCCGCGCCGACGATTTCGGACAGTTCGTCATGCTGTCGCCCAGTTTCCCGTCGCGGCTGCTCAGCGCCTTTCCCGCCGGGACGCCCGTCCGCCGCCTGCCACTCGACGAGGTTGTGAACCATGTTGCGGCGGCGAACGGCGAACAGCGAAAAAGAGCGTTTGCTGCCTTTTCACCGTCATGAGTTTCCGGCAGAAGGCAGCGCAGCAAGGCTATTGGGCTTAGGGGCTGGCGCAGCGGCGCGGGGAGAGATTTTGAAGACTTTGACTATCCTGCGTCATGCGAAATCGGGCTGGGACGCGACCGTCGAACGCGACTTCGACCGCCCGATCAACGCGCGCGGCCGTCGCGGCGCCGAACTCGTCGGCCAATATGCACGGCGGCACGCGATGGCGATCGACCGCATCATCGCCTCGCCCGCGGTGCGCGTGACTGAAACGCTCGATCTGTTTCAACCTGCCGCGGGAATCGATGCAATCGAACCCGATTGGGACCGCCGCATCTATCTTGCCTCGTCTGCGACGCTGATCGATGTAATCCGCGACATGGGCAAGGACTCGCAGAATTTGCTGATCTCGGGCCATAATCCGGGGCTGGAGGACCTGATCCTCGAACTCGTCCCCGAATCGCCCGACGACGAACTGCGCGCCAAGGTCGAGGAGAAACTGCCGACATCGGCACTCGCCCGCCTCGAACTCGACATCGCCGACTGGCGCGACCTCGATACAAAGAGCGCGCGTTTCGTCGCTTTCATCCGCCCCCGCGACCTCGACGCATCACTGTCCCCCGCGATGGACGACGACTAAGGGATTTGACAATTGTGGGGTGGAGAGCCGCCACAAGCCTTACCTTCAGTTCGATCTCATGCAATTCCGTGTTCGGCGACTTTGATTAGCAGGTCGGCACCTTCTTTACGGTTAGCTGTTTCTGGCATTCCCTTGCTTATGAGATCGCCAAGCTTCTCTGCGAGAGGACTGCATTTCTGAAAGCGATACAGATTCGCTTCACCGTTTGCAGGTTCAATATCGGTGGACCGCCAACCCGCTCTATCCATGTCGCTTTTCAAGCACTTCCAATGGACTTCGTGTGCCTCAAACACGACGAAGTTGCTTTGCTGCATTTTTGAGCCCGCAAAATGTTCAAATAGTGGTCTAGCAAGCCAGATAACCCCGACTGCCAGCACTAGCGCCAATGCCACGACCAGTTCGATCCAGTCGATTAACAGTTCCATCACATCGAGACCTCTTGTTAATTGGCTACCCGTATGACGACCAAGGACTAAGGATTTCCTACGTCAGCAATCTGCCGATACTGTTGAAAAAGTCAGCCGCGGCGAGGCGTCCGTCGAATTTCAGTAGGAATGATTTATGAAGCCTCGCTGCACGAACGATCGACGGCGGCGGTATCCGGATGATAGAGGGCGACGGGCAACTTCGTGTCGCCTTCTGTCACCTTCCCCGATGGATGCCTCGTTCTCCCCTGCCGTGACGCAACTTCTTGTCGCGCCCCGCCGCCCCACCGGCATTGCACCGCCCCCCTGCTGTGCTAACCGGTTGCCATGACCAGTATCGAATTGCTTGACAGCGCTTTCGCCACCCTGCCCGACCTCGTTCGCGCCCATGCCGCCGAACGTCCCGATGCCGTAGCGGCCGCAGACCCGGCGCGGCGATTGAGCTGGTCCGAACTGGATCAGATGGCCGACCGAATCGCCGCGCGGTTGCAGCAGGATGGGCTGGCGAAGGGCGACCGGACCGCGATTGCGGGCCTGAACAGCGTCGAACAGATGGCGGTCATTCTCGGCACGCTGCGCGCCGGCGGCGTCGCCGGGCTGATCACCAACAGCGCGACGGGCGAGCAAATGGCAGCGATGATCGCCGATACCGGCGCGCGCCACCTCTTCCTCGACAGCGCGGCGTCCGCAAGCCTCGAAGGCCAGACGGTCACAGCCAGCGATCGCATCGCGATGGACGGCAGCGACGTCGGCGTCGCGCTGGTCGAATGGATGGCGCCCGCAGGCACCACACCTGCAGCGGTCCCGATCGATCCGCTCGACGGCTTCAATATCATCTATTCGTCGGGGACGACCGGAACGCCGAAAGGGATCGTCCACAGCCACGCGATGCGCTGGCAGCACATCCAGCGCGGTGTCCCGGCCTATGGCCCTGACGCGGTGACGATCCTGTCGACGCCCCTCTATTCGAACACGACGATGGCAAGCTTTCTGCCCACGGTCGGTTCGGGCGGTCAGGTCGTGCTGATGAAGAAGTTCGATGCCCGCGGGTTTCTGGAACTGGCAGAGCGCGAACGCGCCACGAACACCATGCTCGTTCCCGTCCAGTATCGCCGCATCATGGCGCTCGAAGATTTCGACCGTTTCGATCTGTCCAGCTTCGTGATGAAATATTGCACCTCGGCGCCCTTCGCCGCCGCACTCAAGGCCGACGTGCTGAAGCGTTGGCCAGGCGGCCTCGTCGAAATCTATGGGATGACCGAAGGCGGCGCGGCCTTCATTCTCGAAGCGCATCAATTCCCCGACAAGCTGCACACCGTCGGCAAGCCCGCACCGGGCCATGTCGCAAAGGTCATCGACGAAGAGGGGCAGGAACTACCGCAAGGGTCGGTCGGCGAAATCGTCGGTCGCAGCCCGGCGATGATGACCGGCTACAACAACCGTCCCGATGCAACCAAGGCGATGCACTGGCACGATGCGGAGGGGAATCTCTTTTATCGTCATGGCGACATCGGCCGCTTTGACGAGGACGGTTTCCTGACGCTGATGGACCGCGCCAAGGACATGATCATTTCGGGCGGGTTCAACATCTTCCCGAGCGACCTCGAGGCGATCCTGCTTGCCGACGAGCGCGTGGTCGAGGCGGCGGTGGTCGGCATGCCGAGCGAGGAGTGGGGAGAAACCCCCGTCGCTTTCGTTGTGCTGAAACCCGGCACCGATGCGGAAAGCGTGCGCGCCGATTGCAACGCCAAGGTCGGCAAGACCCAGCGGCTGAGCGCGATCACCACCGTCGACGAACTGCCGCGCAGCCCGATCGGCAAGGTGCTGAAGCGCGAATTGCGCGACGCCTACGCCCGATAGGCGGGCCGCGGGTCGTTCAGATGGGGCTTGGCTGGCTCAGCGCAGTGCAGCCGCCAGCCGCTCCCGCAGTGCCACCAGCGCCGCCACCGGAATGCCCTTCGCTTCGCTGTGCGTCGCCCGCGCGACCGGGACATCGCGGGGTGTGGCGGCAGCGCCGTCGGGTTCCGACGACAGCGCCTTGCGGGCGCCATCGACCGTATAGCCCTTGACGTGAAGCAGGTGATGGATGCGCTCCGCCAGCGCAATATCATCGGGCCGGTAATAGCGCCGACGGCCCGACCGCTGGAGCGGCCGAAGCTGCGGAAAGCGCGTTTCCCAGTAGCGCAGGACGTGGGTCGGCACCCCGATGCGGTCCGCGAGCTCGCCAATGGCAAGCATCGCTCCGACCGCCTTGCCGTCCCCGTTGCGGCTATCGTGATCGCCCATCGGATACGACCGGCTTATTTGCCCGCAACGCGGGCGCGCATCGCCTGGCTGGCGCGAAAGGTCATCACCCGGCGCGGGAGGATTGGAACCTCGATCCCCGTCTTGGGATTGCGGCCGACGCGTTCGGCCTTGTCGCGCAGCACAAAGGTGCCAAAGCCCGAAATCTTCACATTCTGGCCCGCGGCCAGCGCGTCCGACATATGCGCGAGAATCGATTCGACGATCGTCGCCGATTCGTTTCGCGACAGGCCGACTTGCTGATTGATGCGCGCGGCAATGTCGGCGCGGGTAAGCGTTCCTGCTGTCATAATTGACCCCTCCCCTCCTGAAGCGGATGCACAAGAGGAACCCAGACAGCCCCCACCGTCGCGAGTCCCGGGATTATATGTAACAAAAGCGAATTAATCCGCCAAACTTAAACGGATGGAGCGTGGAGTTGATGCGACGAGCGTCGAACGCCCGTTCGTGGACTGCAAAAACTAGACGCGCAGGACCGCCGCACCCCAGGTAAAGCCGCCGCCCATCGCCTCCAGCACGACCAGATCGCCGCGCTTGATGCGCCCGTCGCGTACCGCAAGATCGAGCGCCAGCGGGACCGACGCCGCCGACGTATTCGCATGCTGATCGACCGTCAGCACGACTCGGTCGGCGGGCAGGCCCAGCTTTTTCGCGGTTGCGTCGATGATGCGCTTGTTCGCCTGATGCGGAACGACCCAGTCGATATCCTCCGCCTTCAGCCCGACGTCGGCCAGCACCTCGCCCAGCACACTGGCAAGATTGGTGACGGCATGGCGGAACACTTCGCGGCCCTGCATCCGGACATGGCCAACGGTGCCGGTGGTCGAGGGACCGCCATCGACATAGAGCATGTCGCAATATTGCCCCTCGGCGTGCAGCCGCGTCGCGAGGATGCCCTGGTCGTCCGCCACGTCCTTTGCCGACAAGATCACCGCCCCCGCACCGTCGCCAAACAGGACGCAGGTCGTGCGGTCCTCCCAGTCGAGGATGCGACTGAAGGTTTCGCTGCCGATCACCAGCGCATATTCGGCCGTACCGGTGCGCAGCATCGAATCGGCGACCGAGACGGCATAGAGAAAGCCCGAACAGACCGCCGCCACGTCGAACGCGATGCAGTCTGGCGCGCCGAGGAGCGCCTGGACCTTGGTGGCGGTGGCGGGGAAGGTGTTGTCGGGCGTCGCGGTCGCGACAATGAGCAGGCCGATGTCCGCAGGCGACAAACCCGCCGCCTTCAGCGCCTCGCGCGCCGCATCGGCGCCCAGCGTCGCTGTCGTTTCATCGGGTTCGGCGATATGGCGAAAGCGGATACCGGTGCGTTCGACGATCCATTCGTCGCTGGTATCGACGCGTTCGGCCAGTTCGGCGTTGGAAACGCGGGTGCGCGGGAGCGCCGAGCCGGTGCCGGCGAGGACAGCGCGCCGGGTCATGCCGCGGCGTCGCTGCGGAAATTGGCAAGATCCTCGGTCACCTGGCGTGTAATGTCCTTTTCGACGAGTTCGGCGCACAGATGCACCGCGTTCGCGACGCCCTTTGCATCGGCGCTGCCGTGGCTCTTGAGTACCACGCCGTTGAGGCCGAGGAATACCGCGCCATTGTGATTATTGGGGTCGAGATGGTGGCGCAGCAGTTCGGTCGCCGGCCGCGAGATCAGGAAACCGATCTTCGACCGCACCGACGAGGTGAAGGCGCGCCGCAGCAGATCGGTCACGAACCGCGCGGTGCCTTCGATCGTCTTGAGCGCGATATTGCCCGAAAAACCGTCGTGGACGACGACGTCGACATTGCCGCGCGACAGCTTGTCGCCCTCGATGAAACCCGCGAACTCCATCGGCAGCCCCGTAGCATCGCGCAGGATCGCGGCGGCGTCGCGAATTTCGTCGGTGCCCTTGAGCTCTTCGGTGCCGATATTGAGCAGCGCGACGCGCGGACGCTCCAGCCCCATCGCGGTGCGCGCATAGGCAGCGCCCATGACCGCGAACTGGACGAGGTTGTTGGCGTCGCAGTCGGTGTTCGCGCCGAGATCGAGCATGACGACGTCATTGTCGCCGAGCGACGGCAGCAGCGCCGCGAGCGCCGGCCGGTCGATGCCGGGCATAGTGCGCAGCGCCAGCTTCGACATCGCCATCAGCGCGCCGGTGTTGCCCGCCGAAACGGCGCCGCCGGCATCGCCGCGCTTCACCGCATCGATGGCGAGCCCCATCGAGCTGCCGCGGCCGCTCCGTAGCGCCTGGCTGGGCTTGTCCTCGCCGGACACGACCTTGTCGGTGTGGATGATGTCCGACGCGGCGCGCAGATTGGGGTGATTGTCGAGCGCAGCCTTGATCTGCTGCTCGTCGCCGACGAGCAGAAACCGCAGGCCGTCGTGCCGGTGGCGCGCCATGGCCGCGCCGGCGAGCATCACGCGCACGCCGACGTCACCGCCCATCGCATCGATCGCGATTCGCGGTGTAAGGCTCATACCAACGCCCTCCGGCTAATGCTTAGGCGCCAGCCGAAACCACTTCGCGGCCGTTATAATGGCCGCAGGCGTTGCAAAGGTTGTGCGGACGCTTCAGTTCGCCGCAGTTCGGGCATTCCTGATAGGCCTCGACCTTCAGGCTGTCGTGGCTGCGACGCATGCCGCGCTTCGAGGGCGAGGTTTTTCGCTTGGGGACGGCCATTTTAAATCCTGCATTCTCAAATGTTTATACGAATCGGCAAACCCGGTGTTGTCACCCCCCGATGCCGGGGAATGACTGGCCCGCCCGCCGCGCCGAAAACCATAACTGCCTTGGAACTGCAGTATAATCTTCCGCCGGAAGGTGCCTCAACGCCTGATGGTGTCGGGTGCCGGATCGGGCGCGGCTATAGCGTTTTTGCCCGCAAAGGCAACCCCCTCGCCGCGCGTCGGAGTACGGGCGGATGCTCCTTCCCCGTCGCCCCTTGCCGCGGACGCGCGCCGGTGCCACATCTGCACCCGGTCGCGCCAGCACGAGCGCCGGCCGATAACAAGAGGGGGAATTTCATGTTCATGTTGCCGATCAGCCTGACCATCGCCGCGGGCGCCGCCCTGCTCAATCTCTGGCTCGCGACCCGGGTCGGGCGCGTGCGTGGACAGGAAAAAGTCTCGATCGGCGACGGCGGCAACGACAGGCTGATTCGCCGCATGCGCGCGCAGGCCAATTATGTCGAGAATACGCCCTTCGTCCTGATCCTGCTTGCGCTGATCGAACTGGGGATCGGCTCGTCGATCTGGCTGTGGGCGGTGGGCGCGCTCTATCTCGTCGGGCGCATCCTGCACGCGGTCGGCATGGACGGCATGATGTGGGGCCGCATGGTGGGCACCGTTATCACCATGCTGACCCTGCTCGGGCTTGCGATCGCCGCGCTGCTGTCGGTCTATCTGACCCCGACGAAATTCGTCAGCACCGAAGTCACCGAAACCGTCGCCATCCAGCCGCAATAGAATGATGCAAGCGGGGCGGCCGCTTCAGCCGCCCACAACGCCGTCGGCGACATAGGGATTGGTGCGCCGCTCCTGCGCAAAGCTGCTGTGCGGACCATGGCCGGGCAGGAAGATGGTATCGTCGCCGAGCGGCCACAGCTTGCCGGTGATCGAATCGATCAGTTGCTGGTGATCGCCGCGCGGAAAATCGGTGCGGCCGATCGACCCCTGGAATAGCACGTCGCCGACGATCGCGAGCTTCGAGGGGCCATGATAGAAAACAACGTGGCCGGGGGTGTGACCGGGGCAATGGATGACGTCGATCGTCAGATTGCCGACCTTCACCGTATCGCCATCGACCAGCCAGCGGTCGGGCTCGAACACCTCGCCCGTCATGCCGAAGCGCGCGCCATCCTCGCCCAGCCGCTCGATCCAGAAACGATCGTCCTCGTGCGGCCCTTCGACCGGCACGCCCAATTCCCGGGCGAGCACCCCCGCCTGCCCGCAATGATCCATATGACCGTGGGTGACGAGAATCTTTTCGACCTCCACCCCCGTCTGCCGGATCGCCTCGCGCAGCTTGGGCAGGTCGCCGCCGGGATCGACGAGCGCCGCCTTGTTGGTTTCGGTGCACCACAGGAGAGTGCAATTCTGCTGAAAGGCGGTGACCGGGATGATGGCGGCCCTGAGCGGCGGGTTGGGAGCGTTCATACTCGCAGATGTGGGGAAATGCCGCGCAAATGGCAAGCAGGCGCGAGCCCTGAAGAAGAACCGCCCGCGACCGATGCCGCTGCGTCAGGACTTGAAGGTTCCCGGACAGTCCCCATTTATCCGGTGCGGGCCGGGCCCCTCTGGCGATCCCAGGATCGTGATGTCGGACCGCATCGAGCGTGCTCGGTGCGTGATCGGCCATGGCCTTCGCTCTCCGCGCATCCTCGATGGATCGAAATCTTTCCACGAGGTGACCATGACATCTGCCCACAATATGCCCTGCCCCATCTGCAAGGTTCCGCTCGCGATGAGCGACCGGCAAGGCGTTGAAATCGACTATTGCCCGCAATGCCGCGGGGTATGGCTCGATCGCGGCGAACTCGACAAGATCATCGAACGGAGCGCTGCCGAAGCCGCGCCCCGCCCGGCAGCGCCGCAGGCCACGCCGCCGCCAGCTTACGGCCATGGCAACGATTATCGCCGCGGCTACCCCAAGCGGCGCAAGTCATTCCTGGAAGAATTGTTCGACTGATTCCCGGCGACGGGCGCGCCATTCGGATGGCGCGTCCGTCGTACTTTAAGCCGACGGCGAATACCCGGCGACTGGCTTGGCGTCCTAGCGCAGCGTCATTGTGTCGCCTTCGACATTCACCGCAGCGAGCTTTGCAAGATAGCTTTGGCCGAGCAGCGACACCCCCATGTTGGCATCGACCACTGCCGCCTCGACATTGCGGATCGTGATGCCGTCGACCTCGACACTGTCGAGAAGGACCGTCCGCATCGGCACCGTGCCACCCGCGGTCTGGGCGGTGCCGCCGATCGGCAGACGGTCGACATCGATGCCGATCGCCTCGGCATCGATCCGCGTCAGCGCGACGAGCGATGCGCCGCTGTCGACCAGCATACGAACCTGCCTGCCCTGGACACGGGTGTCCGCATAGAAGTGCGAATCGGATGCCCGCCGGATCCGGACTTCGCTGGGCCGCGAGGCGGCGTCGCTGGCAGTCACGGCGGCCTTATCGCGCGCGCCGGTCGTCCAGTTGCTCTCGCCGGCATAAGGATCCACAGGCGCTTCGGGCACATCGGCGACCTGCCGGCCGGCGATGCTCGCCATGCCGATCGATATGCCCGCGATCCCGGCTACCAGGGTAATGAAACGCCTCACCATGCCCGGTTTATTCGCAAATCGGGGTTGGAGAATGGTTAAATGGCGCCGCGATTTTGTGGTTCGGCAAGACCGCCTTCCGCCTGATCGATGAAGGCGCGCCATTGCGGCTCCCCGCCGCGGATGCTGTAGGCGATCCGCGCGCAGGCATAGGGGCGTCCCGGCCGGTTGTCGGCATCGAAGGCGGCGATCGGCCACAGGCGTTCGGCATCGACACGATCGGACCAGCACACGATCGCCTCGGCCTCCTGTCCCGCATCGACCAGCGCCCGTTCGCCCGCATCGAGCGTGGCCGCGTCCCAACCCAAAATCACGCGCTGCAGCTTCGCCGGAGCGCGCAACGCCGATGCAAAGGGGATTGCCTGCGCGCCGAGCAGGCGCTCGACCCGCGCGCGGTCGGCGGCGGCCAGCCAGCGCCCGCCAAGCAACGGCACCCATTGCTTCGGATCGCCCGAGCGCAACGCGGGAAACAGCGCATCGGCCGCCGCGGCAAAGCGCGCCGCCCACGGCGAATCCGCAGCAAGCGGGCGAAGCTTCCATGCAGCCGGCGCGACGTCGGCGCGCAGTCGCCGTTCCACCGGCCGGTCACGAACCCTGTCCGCCCCCACGATGTCGAGCGTCGGCGCCGCTTCGGCCGCGCATTGCACGCCCGTGCAGCGCGCCGTCAGCGCGGTCAGGTGCAGCCATTGGGGCATCGACGCACGCGGCGCACCGGAATTTCCCGCATCGACAAATTCGCGCGAGGCCGGGTCGAAGACCATCCGCGCGGGCCCGCCGCGCATAGGGCGGCCCGGTACGTCGCCGCGATAGGCGATCGACACCCCGGCATAGATGGCGCCCACATCGGCGTAGAGGCGGCCGTTCCACGCGATGGCCTCGAGCTGCACGCAAAGCCCCGGCTCCGCCGCAGCGGCTTCGGCCAGCGTCATCGTGCGCGCATGATCGTCCGGGCAGGAGGCCGGACCGGCGGCGGCCAGCGCGGCGGGAGCAAGCAGGGCGAGCGGTGCGATCATCATTCCCCTCTACCCCGCCCGCGCTGCACCGGTCATGAACCGGGCGAAAGAAGGGCGCTGTGCATCCAGGCGGGTGCTTTCGCCGGATCAATGCCCTCGACGCGCCGATGCTCCACCGACCAGCCGAGTTCGGGATAGGCGATGACCTGACGCTTTTCGTCGGCTTCGGCGATCGGCACGACTATGAGTCGACGATTGACCTTCTGCCGCCAGTTCATCCGCGCGGTATTTTCCTGTCCGACGTAGCAGCCCTTGGAAAAGCTGACGCCGTTCAATTCGGCGGCATTGCATTCGAGCCACAGCGTCGTGCCGTCGCCGAGTTCGGCCCGCCCTTCGGTGACGCCGAGCGCCAGGCGGTACGCGCGCCATGCCGCCTCGACGCCCGCCGCGCCGCCTTCCTCGGCGGGAGCGAGCCAGCGCTGCCCCAATTCGGCAAGCCGCGGGTCGACGACGCCAAGATCGCCCTCGGGCGCCCAGTGAACCCGCAAAACCTCCTCGCGCTCGATCGTAATCGCGCGGCGCAGGCGATAGAGCGTCAGGCGCCGGGTCAGATCGTCCGCTGCCGCCGCCTCGCAATCGATCAGCACATCCGCCTCGTCGGCCCAGATCAGAAAATCGAACAGCGCCTTGCCCTGTGCGGTCAGCAGCGCCGCCCAGACCGGCAGATTGCCCGACACATCATTGGTGACAAGGCCTTGCAGAAAGCCGCGGACATCATCGCCCGACAATCGGATCAGCGCGCGGTCGTTGAGGGTGGTATTGGCCATGCCGATAATTTAGGGACGGGGCAGCCAAAGCCAAGCCACGATTTGCCCGAGGGCCCGCCATGACCGATCGCCTGACCATACGCCGCCCCGACGACTGGCACGTCCATCTGCGCGATGGCGCGATGCTGGCGCATGTCACGCCCTATACCGCACGCCAATTCGCGCGGGCGATTGTCATGCCCAATCTGTCGCCGCCGGTGACGACCGTGGCCGAGGGCCGCGCCTATCGCGAGCGGATCGTCGCAGCGATCCCCGCGGCGCTCGATTTTACCCCGCTGATCGTCGCCTATCTGACCGATGGCACCGATGCGGAGGAAATGGCGCGCGGCCACGCCGAGGGCGTGTTCACCGCCGCCAAGCTCTACCCCGCGCATGCAACGACGGGCAGCGCCCACGGCGTGACCGATGTCGCGAACATCATGGGCGTGCTCGAACGCATGGCCGATATCGGCATGCCGCTCCTGATCCACGGCGAAGTCACCGACCATGACGTCGATATCTTCGACCGCGAGGCGGTATTCATCGATCGCACGCTCGCACCGCTCGTCGCGCGGCTGCCCGAACTCAAGATCGTGTTCGAACATATCACGACGGCGGAGGCGGCGCAGTTCGTCGCCGATGCGCCCGCCAATGTCGCCGCGACGATTACGCCGCAGCATCTTCACATCAACCGCAACGCGATGCTGGTCGGCGGCATCCGTCCGCACGCCTATTGCCTGCCCGTCGCCAAGCGCGAGCATCACCGGCTCGCGGTGCGCGCCGCCGCGACCTCGGGCTCGCCCAAATTCTTCCTCGGCACCGACAGCGCGCCGCACGCGGTGCATACCAAGGAAGCGCCGTGCGGCTGTGCCGGCATTTTCAACGCCCCCTTCGCGCTCGAAAGCTATATCGCGGCGTTCGACGAAGACGGCGCGCTCGACCGGTTCGAGGGTTTTGCGAGCGAACATGGCCCGCGCTTCTATGGCCTGCCGCTCAATCAGGGCACGATCACGCTCGAACGCGGCGCGACCGTGGTTCCCGACCGGATCGGCGATGTGGTGCCGTTCCATGCCGGAGAAACGCTCGGCTGGCGGATCGTCTAAACCCTAGGCGATCTCATAGGCCCTAGGCGATCTCGACCATCCTGTCGGCGCGCATTTTGCGCCACATGTCGAAACTGAACACCGCAATGCTGATCCAGATCAGCAAGAAGCACGCCAGTTGCACGGGCTTCAGCGGTTCGGCGAAGACGAACAGGCTGAGCAGGAATTGCAGTGTCGGCGCCAGATACTGGACGAAGCCGAGCGCTGCATAGCTCATCCGCCGCGCGGCGGTGGCGAAGAGGAGCAGCGGCACCGCGGTGACGATTCCCCCGGCCATCAGCAGTAGGCTGATTTTCGGGTCCGATCCGAAACCGCGCCCGTCGCCGATCCACAGATACCAGGCCGACGCCGCGAGCGCCAAGGGCATGAGCAGCGTCGTTTCGATCGCGAGGCCGGGCAGCGAGCCCACGGGCACCACTTTTCGCAGCAGCCCGTAGAGGCCGAAACTGAAGGCGAGCGTCAGGCTGATCCACAGCGTGTCGAGCGCACCGCCGAGCAGGATCGCCACCCCGACGGCGGCGATCGCGACCGCCACCATCTGCAATCGCGACAGGCGCTCGCCCAGGAAGACCATTCCCAGCATCACATTGACGAGCGGATTGAGATAATAGCCGAGGCTGGCGGCGAGGACATGATCGGTGAAGATCGAATAGATATAGACGAGCCAGTTCACTGCGATCAGCAGCGCGCTCGCCAACAGCATGCGCAGCACCCGCCAATCGCGCAAGGCGACAAGATAGTCGGCGATCTGCCGCCGGAATGCCATGATGAAGAAACAGAGCGGCAGCGACCAGACGATGCGCTGCGCCAGCACCTCGACCGGCGGCACGCTCGCAAGCAGCTTGAAAAACAGCGGGACGAAGCCCCAGATGCCATAGGCGGCGAGCGCGAAGGGCAAGCCGTTCTGCTGGCTCTCCGACGGAGCGGCGGGCGCTGACATTCTATGCGCGCTTAGAGCAGACCGCCGCCGAGCATCAGCCGGACGACGCCGACGACGATCACGACGATGTTCAGATTGCGCCCGCTCGTGCGGCTCGACATCGCACCAAGCGCGAGCCCGACCACGGCGATCGGGATGATGACCCAGTTCGCCCAGCCCAGAAACGGAATGAACGCGGGGATCGCGAGAATCAGCGCGACCAGACCGATGAAAATCGAAGCAATGTTCAGCATTTCCAATGTTTCGCACGCCGCCGGACGGCGGACAAGTGCCTTTCGGTTCGTCGATGACAGCACTCATTTCGTCTTGTTGCCGAAGGTTCATGCAACGCTGTGCGGACCCTTCTCGTTGTTTCGGGCGAAGCGCTCGTTCCTGAACGGTCGAGGCGCGAACCAGGAAAGGACAGGATATGGCTATTCTTACCAAAGGCATGATGGGCGCAATTGCGGCCGCCAGTGTCGTAGCGACCGCCCCCGCCTATGCCGGCATGGCAAGCGCCGTTCCGGCGCAGGTCTTGCACAAGAGCGAAATCACCGCTGACTTTTACAAGCGCAAGCATCACGACCGTCGCTATTATGCGAGCCGCGACCAGCGCGTCGGCGCCAACACGCGGATCTGGCGCGGTAACGACGGCCGATATTACTGCAAGAAGGACAATGGCACCACTGGCCTGCTGATCGGTGCCGCGGTCGGCGGCCTTGCCGGTCACGAAATCGCTGGCCGGGGCGACAAGCTGCTCGGCGTGGTTCTCGGCGCAGGCGCCGGTGCGCTCCTCGGCCGCGAGATCGACCGCGACAAATATCGCTGCCGCTAATTGACAGAAACCGTCCGGGTGCGGGTCCGAGACCCCTCCATCCGCACTCTGTGATGGCGAGGGCGTCGGTTCGAACCGACGCCCTCAAGGCCGATCGCGCGTTCGCGGTGCGTGTTTCAGCTTGCCCGCCAGCCTCCTTTCTCCCAGAAGCGTTGGCCACTGCTGCGGGAGAATATCGATGCTAAACGGCCCTCTGCTCGTTACCGAGCGGCTGATCCTCCGCCCGCCCGCGACCGAAGATTTCGACGCCTTCGCCGAAATGTGCGCCGAAGAAGACACGATGACCTTCATCGGTGGCAGCTGCGCGCGATCGCAGGCGTGGCGCCAATGGTGCACGCTCGCGGGGGCATGGCATATCCGCGGCTTCTCGATGTTTTCAGTCCTCGAACGCGCAAGCGGCGAATGGGTCGGGCGGCTCGGCCCGTGGGAACCCGACGGCTGGCCCGCGCCCGAGATTGCCTATGGCGTGCGCGCCAAATTCGCCGGGAAAGGCTATGCGTTCGAGGGGGCGGTCGCCGCCTGCGACTTCGCGGTCGAATTCCTCAAATGGCCCGAGCTGATGCACAGCATCGCCCCCGACAATGTCCGCTCGCAGGCGCTGGCCAAAAGGCTGGGCGCGACCAACAGCGGCCCGACGCACCTCCCCGCCCCGTTCGAACAGACCCGCGTCGACGCCTGGACGCAGAGCGCCGAGGCATGGCGGGGCAAACGCAAGGAGTTCCAGCCATGAGCGATCGTCACATCGACCCCGAACGCGCGCAGTTCGACACTTTCAAGGCATTGCCGCGCGATACGCCGATCCACATGCTCAACCTCGTCCGCTTCAAGGACAGGGCGACTTATCCGGACGATCACCCCCTCGCCGGCAAGGCACTGACCGGCGCGGAAGCCTATGCCAATTATGGCAAGGACAGCAGCGCCGTTTTTTCGCGCGTCGGCGGCAGTGTCGTTTGGAGCGGCATGATGGAGGCGATGGTGATCGGCCCAGCAGATGAACATTGGGACGCGATGTTCATCGCCCGCTATCCGAACAGCGGCGCCTTCATGGAGATGGTCACCGATCCGGTCTATCGTCAGGCGGTTGTCCACCGTCAGGCGGCGGTCGAAACCTCTCGCCTGATCCGCTGCGCGAGGAATCCGTCTCGGTCCGAGACAGTTTTCGGCTAACAAAGTCTTACCAATTAACGCTTTTTGCTCACATCTTCTTAACCAGCTTCCGGCAAGTCCGGGTGAGAGATTAAGGGAGTGTTAGCAATGATCGTCCGGGGAAAATGGCTGATTGCCGGCCTGCTGATGGCCGCGGCCCCGCTCGCGGGGTGCCGCGACAATCCGCAGGCAAAGGCCGACCTCAATCCGCTCGACGACGGGCTGACCAATGAAGACCCCGCGCTGAAGGGCGCGCTCGAAGACAAGATCATGGTTGACCCCAAGCTGGCCGGGCAGGCGAACCGCAATGCGGCGACGCCGGGCAACCGGCCCGTCGACGGCGGCGTTCCGGGCGTGGCGAGCGGCAAGGCGGCCGCGGCGGCCGAAGCGGCGGCGGCGCAGGCTGCGGGCAAGCTGCTCACCGCGCCCAAGGCACTGCCGTTCGAGGAAGGTTGCAACGGCGATTGCGCCGCCAAGCGCCCGGTCACCATCGGCGCGCTGGCGCGTGAACAGCAAAAGGGCAGCTGCGACGCCAAGCTGACCTACGGCAACCAGTGGGCCGACCGTCTGCCGCCAGCGTTCAAGCTCTATCCGCGCGCGACGCTGCGAGAGGCGGCGGGGGTGGCCGGCGGAAAATGCAACATCCGCGTCGTCAATTTCCAGACCGCCGCCTCGATCCAGGGCGTTCTCGACTATTATCACACGATGGCGGTGCGTGCGGGTTATACGAGCGACCACCGCGTGCGCGGCAACGAACATATTCTGGGCGGGACAAAAGGCGACCTCGCCTATGTCCTGTTCCTGCGCACCGACGGCGGGATGACCGACGTCGATCTGGTCGCATCCGGCGGCAAATAACGCCGCGTTCCCGAACCAGCAAAAAGCCCCCGGGATCGCTCCCGGGGGCTTTTTGTTGGCCGGTGGCCAGAGCGGGTCGGTCAGACCTTGTCGCCGAGCGCGCCCTGCACCTTGCCTTTGATGTTCTGGGCTTCGCCCTTGCGTTCCTGAAGGTCGCCTTCGGCGCGCAGGCGTTCATTGTCGGTCGCCTTGCCGATCGCCTGTTTGGTGTTGCCGATCGCTTCGTTCGTCAGGCCTTTCGCCTTTTCCGTCAGTTCGCCCATGGGGAGTCTCCTTTGCTGCAAAGAGGCGATCGCGCCTCTCGTCAAATCAACGACTTGCCACCCCTCATTGTTCCTTGGTCGCGGGACGAAACGAGACGAAGCGTCGACCGAGGGGCTTAGGCCGCACGCGCGTCCCGCTGCTGCATGAGCAGCGCGCGCAGGCCCATCCGAACCGGCGGCAGCGCGCCAAGCCGCAGCGCCGCATGGCGGAGCGCCATCGCCGGATGGCGGTTGTCGGTGAAGAGGCCAACGATCGCACGCGTCGCCTGAAACAGCGGCCAGGTCTCGGCACGATGCGCGGCAGCGTAGCCCGCAAGGCGGCGCGCATCGCCGACATCATCCGCAAACGCCAACAGCTTCGCGAGCCGGACCGCGCCCGCCAGCCCGAAGTTGAAGCCATGGGCGGTCACCGGATGCATGCCGACCGCCGCATCGCCGATCAGAACCGCACGCGGCGCCGCAAAGCGATGCGCGAAGGTCGTCGTCAGTGGATAGGCATGAAAATCACTCGCCAACGCGACCGCGCCCCATCTGCCGCGCGTCATCGCCGCAATCCGGCGCGCCTTTACCTCGCCGGATTCGGCCATGAAGGCATCGGCGGCTTCGGGCATCAGGGTGATGACTGCCGACGAAAGCCCCTCCCCCAGCGGCAGCATCGCCAGCGTGTGGTGCCGGGCGAACCATTCGGTCGCGACGCCCGCCTTGCAGGGCGCGTGACCTACCCGGCCGACGAGCATCGTCTTGCCGACCGGCCTGACGTCCACGCCGATGCCGAGCTGATCGCGTATCGCCGAAAAGCGCGAGTCCGCCGCGACCAGAAGATCGGTCTCGATCACAGCGCCATCGGCAAGGGTCACGGTGACGCCGCCGCGCCCTGCCTGAACGCGCTCCACCGCGCATCCCGCGCGCAGATCCATATTCGCCTGTCCCGCAACGCTTTCGAACAGCGCCCGGCGCAAATGATGGTTCGACACGAGATGGCCGAGCGGCCGCGCGTCGCCGGCCCCCGGATCGATCCGCATCGCAAACCGCGCCCGGCCGCTCAGCACCTCGGCGCGGTCAAGGCGGTGAATGTCCGCCGCCGGAATCCGCGACCAGGCATCCAGGTCGCGCAGCGCGCGTTCGGACCGATGCGTCAGCGCAATCTCGCGCCCGTCGAAGCGCGGTTCGGCCAGTGCGGCAAGCGGCGCGCGCTCGATCAGCGTAATCTCGGCGGGCGTATCCGCCAGCGCGCGCGCGAAACTCAGCCCCGCCGGTCCCGCCCCGACGATGACGATCCGGCGCCGCGTGCCACCCATGCCCATGCCTCCTTGTCAGAGACACCGGCATGGCAGCGCCGCGCGGGCGGCGCATTGCGCTGGATCAATATCAGATGAGCCCGGCGAGCGGGCTCGACGGATCGGCGTAGCGACGCTGGCCCATACGGCCGGCGAGATAGGCATCGCGCCCCGCCTCGACCGCGAGCTTCATGGCGCGCGCCATGCGGATGGGGTCTTTGGCTTCGGCGATCGCGGTGTTCATCAGCACGCCGTCGCAGCCGAGTTCCATCGCCACCGCCGCATCGCTCGCCGTCCCGACGCCCGCATCGACCAGCACCGGCACCGACGCCCCCTCGACGATCAGGCGGATCGTCACCCGGTTCTGGATGCCCAGCCCCGACCCGATCGGCGCGCCGAGCGGCATGATCGCAACCGCGCCCGCATCTTCCAGCTGCTTGGCGGCGATCGGATCATCGACGCAATAGACCATCGGCAGAAAGCCTTCCTTGGCCAGCACCTCGGTCGCCTCCAGCGTTTCGCGCATATTGGGATAGAGCGTCTTCGCTTCGCCCAGCACCTCCAGCTTCACCAGATCCCAGCCGCCCGCCTCGCGCGCCAGCCGCAAGGTGCGGATCGCGTCGTCGGCATTGAAGCAGCCGGCGGTATTGGGAAGATAGGTGATCTTCTTCGGGTCGATATAATCGGTCAGCATCGGCGCGGTCGGGTCCGACACATTGACGCGCCGCACCGCAACGGTGACGATTTCCGCACCCGACGCGGCGACTGCCGCCGCGTTCTGCTCGAAATCCCTGTACTTGCCGGTGCCCACGATCAGGCGCGAGCTAAAGGTCCGTCCGGCAACGCTCCACTGGTCGGTCAACAACCGCCTCCTACAAAATGAACGATTTCCAGCGCATCGCCCTCAGCAAGCGCGATGTCGGCGAGCGTCGAGCGCGGTACGATCTCGCGATTGCGCTCGACCGCGACCTTCTTGACGTCGAGGCCCAGCGACGCGACCAGATCGGCAATGCTGCCTGCGCGCACCTGCCGCGGATCGCCGTTGAGAATGATGGAAATCACGAGTCCCGCCTGCTTTGCCTTTTGACGTGCAGCCCATATAGGGGGAGCGACCCGCGTCGCAACCGAAAGACCGTGCCCTTGTCCAACGAGTGTTCCGAAACGCCCGCCGTCTTTGTCCTTTCGGGCCCCAACCTCAACCTGCTGGGCACGCGCGAGCCCGAAATCTATGGGCATGACACGCTGGAGGACATCCACGAGCGGCTCGCCGAGCGTGCGGCGGCACTGGGTCTGCGCGTCGATTGCCGCCAATCGAACCACGAAGGCACGCTGATCGACTGGCTACACGAAGCGCATTTCGCCAGCGCCAAGGCGGTGCTGCTCAATGCCGGGGGCTATACGCACACATCGGTCGCGCTGCACGACGCGATCAAGTCGATCCGCGTTCCGGTGATCGAGGTCCATCTGTCGGACCCGATGAAGCGCGAATCCTTTCGCCATATCAGCTATATCGGCATGGCGGCGGCCGCGCATTTTGCAGGCCACGGCGCAGACAGCTATATGCTGGCGCTGGACGCCGCCGCGCGCTTCTGACAAGAGGCGCGATCAGAAACGGGGTCAAGGCACGCGATCAACAGTGCCGCAACAACAGGAAATATCTCATGGGTGACCATAAAGAGCACGGCATCAACATCGATCCGGCCTTCGTCCGCGCGCTCGCGGAACTGCTCGACGACACGCAGCTTTCCGAAATCGAGGTCGAGGACGGCGAACGCAAGGTGCGCGTTGCGCGGACGCTGACCGCCGCCGCGGCGCCGGTCGCTTTCGCGCCGGCCCCGGTTGCCGCGCCCGTCGCTGCCGCACCCGCAGCCGCCGCGCCGGCCGCCGTAGCTGCCCCCGCCGCCGACAGCTTCGCCGACGCCGTGAAGTCGCCGATGGTCGGCACCGTCTATCTTGCTGCCGAACCGGGCGCGCCCAATTTCGCGAGCGTGGGTTCGGCGGTGAAGGAAGGCGATACCATCCTGATTATCGAGGCGATGAAGGTGATGAACCCGATCACCGCGCCCACCTCGGGCACGCTCAAGGCCGTGCATGTCGAGAACAGCCAGCCGGTCGAATATGACCAGCCGCTCTTCACCATCGGCTGAGGGACCGCCGATGGCCATCGAGAAACTGCTCATCGCCAACCGCGGCGAGATCGCGCTGCGTATTCACCGCGCCTGCCACGAAATGGGCATCAAGACGGTCGCGGTCCATTCGACTGCCGACGCCGATGCGATGCATGTCCGCCTGGCCGACGAAGCCGTCTGCATCGGCCCGCCGGCGGCGAAGGACAGCTATCTCAACATCCCGGCAATCATTTCGGCTGCCGAAGTGACTGGCGCCGACGCCATCCACCCCGGCTATGGCTTCCTGTCGGAAAATGCGCGCTTTGCCGAGATTATCGAAGCGCATGACATGATCTTCGTCGGGCCGAAGCCCGAACATATCCGCACCATGGGCGACAAGGTCGAGGCGAAGCGCACCGCGGTCGCGCTCGGTCTCCCGGTGGTGCCGGGTTCGCCCGGCGCCGTCACCTATGGCGAGGAAACGAAACGGATGGCCGAGGAAATCGGCTATCCGGTGCTGATCAAGGCCGCGTCGGGCGGCGGCGGCCGCGGGATGAAGGTCGTCCCCGACCCCTCCGGCCTCGAAAGCCTCATGGGTCAGGCATCGAGCGAGGCTGCGGCGGCGTTCGGCGATCCGACCGTCTATATGGAAAAATATCTCGGCAACCCGCGCCACATCGAATTTCAGATTTTCGGCGACGGCAAGGGCAACGCCATCCATCTCGGCGAACGCGACTGTTCGCTGCAGCGCCGCCACCAGAAGGTGCTCGAAGAAGCCCCCTCGCCCGTGATTTCGGCCGAAGAGCGCGCCCGCATGGGCGGCATTTGCGCCGATGCGATGGCAAAGATGGGCTATCGCGGCGCGGGGACGATCGAGTTTCTGTGGGAAAATGGCGAATTCTATTTCATCGAAATGAATACGCGCATCCAGGTCGAACATCCGGTGACCGAGATGATCACCGGCTTCGACCTCGTCCGCGAACAGATCCGTATCGCCGACGGCATGGGTCTTTCGGTGCAGCAGAACGAGCTGGAATTCCGCGGCCATGCTATCGAATGCCGGATCAACGCCGAAGATCCGCGTAACTTCCTGCCCTCACCGGGCAAGGTGACCAATTATCATGCCGCCGGCGGCATGCATGTGCGCGTCGATAGCGGGCTTTATGCCGGCTATTCGATCCCGCCTTATTACGACAGCATGATCGGCAAGCTGATCGTCTATGGCCGCACGCGCGAAAGCTGCATGATGCGGATGCGCCGCGCACTCGAGGAAATGGTTATCGGCGGGGTGAAGACGAACATTCCGCTGCATCAGGCGCTGCTCGCCGATCCCGACGTCATCCACGGCGATTATACGATCAAGTGGCTGGAGGAATGGCTGGCGAAGCAGGATGCCGACAACAAGGCCTGACGCTGCCCCCATCGACGCCGGGTTCGCGCGCGGACACGACGGATTGTGTCCCAGCTCACTTTCGCACGGGGGGATTATTGGCTATGGGCCTTAACCATGGCCAGAAATCTCCCCCTTTACGCGCGCCCGGCCGCGGCGCTTATCCTCCCGCTGACCCTGCTTGCGGCGCCCGTCGCCGCACAGACGAGCGTCAAGGAGGACTCGGTCGTTCTGCAACCCGACAAGGTGACCGATGACGCGCCCGAGATCGAAACGGTCGCCGAGGCCAATCTGCCGAGCTGGAGCGTCGACAATGCCAGGGCGCTGCTCGCCTTCATCCAGTCGGCGGGCGATGAAGGCCTGTTCCCCAAGGATTACAATCCAGAAGCGCTGAAGGCCGCGATCGACGGCGGCAATCAGATCACGCTCGACAAGGTCGCGACCGATAGCTTCCTG
Source organism: Sphingopyxis sp. GC21 (assembly GCF_025727575.1). Lineage (NCBI taxonomy): Bacteria > Pseudomonadati > Pseudomonadota > Alphaproteobacteria > Sphingomonadales > Sphingopyxidaceae > Sphingopyxis > Sphingopyxis sp. GC21. Next base: position 1,998,595 of record NZ_CP095845.1, read on the forward strand.
CTGCTCGCCACGCACATGCGCGACGGCCGCACGCCCAATGCTGCGCGCAAACAATGGTTCATGACCGATGGCGACGCGCAGACCGAACCGCTGATCCCGCTGCTCGGCAGCGCGCTCACCGCGAACGACGTCGCGCAGGCGCTGGTCAGCCTCGACCCTGTCCATCCCGATTTCGCGGTGCTGAAAGCCGCGCTCAAGACCGCAAAGACGCCCGCCGACGCCAACGCGATCCGCGTCAACATGGAACGTTGGCGCTGGATGCCGCGCGATCTTGGCGAAGGCTATGTTGTCAGCAACGTGCCCGAATATCTGACCCGCGTCGTCCATGACGGCGTCGTCATCGCGACGCACAAGGCGGTCGTCGGCAAACCGTCGACCCCGACGCCGCAGCTCAACCCCATGGCGACGGGGATCATCGTCAACCCGACCTGGACGCTGCCCAAGAGCATCATCGCCGAAGGCATCGGATCGACGATTGCGACCAATCCGGCGCGCGCCCGCGCGCAGGGCTATACCTGGACGGGCAGCGGCAAGGCGCTGTCAGTGGTGCAGCAGCCGGGTGCCAACAATGCGCTGGGCGTCATGAAGCTCGAAATGCTGAACCCGCACGCCATCTATTTGCACGACACGCCCTCGAAGGGCGCGTTCGCCGCGGATTCGCGCGCCTTCAGCCACGGCTGCATCCGCACCGAAAAGGCGCTGCATTTCTCTGGCCTGATGGCGGTGATGTTCGCCGGCCGCACGCCCGAGGAATTCGGGGATGTCGTCGCTAGCGGCAAGACGACGCGCTTCGGCTTCGAAAAGCCCTTCCCCGTCTATGTCGCTTATTGGACCGTCGTCCCCGACGGCAAGGGCGGCATCAAGAAGCTGAACGACCTTTACGGCCGCGACGCGCCGGTGGTGACGAGCTTCGCCAAGCCCGGCCGCGCCGCTGCCGTGGTGATTTCGCCGACGCCGCCCGCGGTCGTTCCGACGACGCAGACGGTGCAGGCGCCCAAACCCGAAAAAGGCGCAATCTACTGATCAAGCGGCGACCGGGCGGCGATGCCCCCGGCTCCGTTCTTCCTTTCGGAATCGGATGACATTGCGTTGACATCCTCGGGCATGAAACCCGAGAATTCTCAATCAGCCTTGGTCGGCATCGATCCCTGGGTGGCGCCGGTGCGGATGATATTGTCGGCGACCGGCGGCAATTCGAAGGGCAGCGGAGACGCGGGCGCTAAGCTCAGCTTGTCGGCGTAGAGCAATCGGCCCGGCCCCAGCTTGTATAGAATTTGCGGCAGCAACTCCTCTCCGAACACGAAACAGCCCTCGCTGCGCCCCAGCTTGCCTTGCGTCGCGATCAGCGACGGCTCGGCGTACCAGGCGCCATGCACGACGATCGCGCGCATGTCGGCATTGCTGTTGTCGGCCTCCAGCCCCGCGAGCCGCATCGACGATCCGTTCGATCCCCAATAATAATCGCTCGTGCGATAGGCGCCGCGCGACGAGGCTAGTGAGCCGGGGACGTTCGAAAAGGTCTTGAGCCATCCGTCATGCTGCGGGTCGGATCCGCGGCCATGGGTGACCGGATACATGTCCACCTTGCCGGCGATCAGATCGACGAGCGCAAAGCGCGGGCGATAGGAGGGCAGCCCGAAATCGACGATCCCGACACGGTCGGCCTGCGCGATCCGGTTGCCCTGCCGCGCCAGCTGTTGCCGCGCGACGGCCAGATAGTCGACCGGCGGTGTCGCCGCCTGCCCATGCCCGGTGATCCAGTCCGGAAGTGGGGCTGCGCGCGCCGATGTCGCGGCCAGCGCCCCCGCGCCCGCCATCGCCGCCAGCATAGCCCTGCGATCGATCAATTCTTTCACGTGCAACCCAGCCCTCATTGCCGCCTTTGGCGGTCCCTCGGCAGACTATAAGCCGTGGTTCGGGCGCCAAAGGCAAGGAGTCCAAGCCTCTTCATGCGGGCAAATGTGCCATATATGCCATGAATAGTGCGTTTACGTTCCATTACGCTCCCGTTAGGAACTGCGCCATGAAGGCAACCATCTGGCATAACCCCGCCTGCGGCACTTCGCGCAAGACGCTGGCGATTCTCGAGGAAACCCCCGGCGTCGATGTCGAGGTGATTCAATATCTGACAACGCCCTACAGCGCCGACAAGCTGCGCCAGTTGTTTCGCGACGCGGGTCTGAGCGCGCGGGACGCGCTGCGCCTGCGCGGCACCGATGCCGAGGAACGCGGCCTGCCCGACGCCGACGAAGAAGCAATTATCGCGGCGATGGTCACCAACCCCGCCTATGTGAACCGCCCATTCGTCGAAACCGACAAGGGCGTCCGCTTCTGCCGCCCGCAGGATGTCGTGCGCGAGATTCTCTAGCAGTGTGGCCCGATCGGCGGTCCGCCGTCAGATCAGGAACATCATCGCCGCGGTAAAGAAGATCGCGAAGCTTTCCGCGAACAGACGAAAATCGCTGTCGCGCGACCAGAGCGCGGGACGCTCGCGCTGCGCCGCAAGCGCGCCACGCAATTCGCCCTGCCAATCCTCCGGCGCGCTCAGCCGCGCAAGGACCAGTTGCCGGGCGCCATAAGCGCGGATGCGCTCGCGGATGTCGATATGCTCGTCCGAATCCATGCCCGGCAGGCTAGGCGCCCGTTAACGAGTCGATAAGGTTAAAAGAGTGTTAACATCGCCGCCGTCCCGGCGCGGGACGCCTTGCCCTGCAGGTGTTAATCCATCGGCCGCACGCGCACCGCGCGCGCATCGGCGAGGCCGCGCTGAAAGGGTTTGCACGCCTCCGGCCGCATCCGCGGCCCCAGGCACAGCCGTACCTCGGTCAGCCAATCGCCGCGATCGGTCGCGACCGCGATCATCCGCTCATCGATGCCGCGATTGACCTTCGCAAAGGCGCGCCGCACGTCGCCCGCGGTGCGGACGTGCCCCGACAGCGCCTTCATGTCGGGGAAGCGCACGGCGCGGAACAGGATTTCGGCGGCGCGAAAATAGGCGGCGGGGTTGGAACTCATGCAGGTGCCGTGCTTCGCCCATTCATGCTGCAAAAGCTGCGCCGAAGGGGTCATGCACATATGGCGGCGCAGCACTGGCGCGGCGACGATCTTCGCGGGACGGCACCATTGGGGATAGGCCGGTGTATCGGTCTCGGGCCACAGACCGTGGAGCACCCATCCGAAACGCCCGTTTTCGCCCGAACATTGGAACCGGTCGCGTGCATCCTTGGGATTGCGCGCGCCTGCGCAATGCTGCGGGGACCAGCTCATGCTCAGCAGATAGCCGGTCGTCGGCGGCTTGCGGACGGGTTCGCCGCGCGCGGGCCGCTCGATCCGCGGCACCGGCGTCCGGTCGGGCGCGGCACAGGCCAGCGATTGCGCCTGCGCCGCCGCGGGGGCGAGCAGCAGAGTCAGCGCCAGAAGCGCCTTTCCTATCTTCCGCTCGTGCTGATCCTGTCGAAACACCGTTCTTCCTTGCCAAGGATGATGAAGGTCCACCCTTCAGACAAGCGCAGGGCGAGCGGATAGGGAGGGCGTATCAGACGAGCGCAAAATCGAGCCCGATGTCGGCCGCCGGCGCCGACTGGGTCAGGCGCCCGACCGAAACAAAGGTGACGCCGGTCGCGGCGATGGCGCCAATCGTGTCGAGCCGCACCCCGCCCGACGCCTCGGTCGGAACGCGCCCGGCGACGATCACCACCGCCTCGCGCAGTTGGTCGGGGGTCATATTGTCGAGCAGCAGATGCGTCGCGCCCGATGCCAACGCGGCCTCGACCTGGTCGATACGGTCGACCTCGACGATGATATCGGCGATTCCCGCCGCCACCGCCCGGCGCACCGCCTCTTCGACCGATCCCGCGACCGCGACATGATTGTCCTTGATCATCGCCGCGTCCCAAAGGCCCATGCGGTGATTGGTCGCGCCGCCCATGCGGGTTGCATATTTCTCCAGCACGCGCAGGCCGGGGATCGTCTTGCGCGTATCGAGCAGCGTCGCGCCGGTGCCGGCGATCGCATCGACATAGCTACGCGTCATCGTCGCAATGCCCGATAGATGCTGGACGGTGTTGAGCGCCGACCGTTCGGCGGTCAGCATCGCCCGCGCATTGCCCGAAAGGCGCATCAGGTCGGTGCCGGCGGGAACGCATGCGCCCTCCTCGACCAGAATCTCGATGACCATATCGGGCGCCAGCGCGCGAAAGAATCGCTCGGCGATCGGCAGCCCCGCAACGCTAATCGCATCGCGGCTGTCCATCACCCCGGTGAAAACGGCGTCGGCGGGGATGACGGCCATCGACGTGATGTCGCCGCCGCTCCCCATATCCTCGGCAAGCGTCGCACGGACGAAGGCGTCGAGGTCGAAATCGGGTAAGGAAAATCCGGTCATGCCCCGGCGATAAAGCGTGGCGGGCGCAAATCAACTTGACGTTTACGTCAACTGGCGCTGACATGGGTGCAAATAGCAAATTGGAGAGAGAGACATGCAATCGCCCATCTGCGCCATGCTCGGAATCGAATTTCCGTTGCTCGCCTTTTCGCATTGCCGGGACGTCGTCGTCGCGGTGTCGAAAGCCGGCGGCATGGGCGTGTTCGGCGCCGCTTCGTTGCCGCCCGAGCGACTTGAGGAAGAGCTTGCGTGGATCGACGCGCACATCGGCGGCAAGCCCTATGGCGTCGACCTGATCGTCCCCAACAGCTTCGCCGGCAAGGGCGAGGCACCGGCGGCGGGCGCGGCGCGCGTGCCCGAGACGCATCTCGGCTTCGCGGCCGATGTGCTCGACAAATTCGGCGTCGATGCGGCCGGCCTCGACGGTGCGACCGAAGCGCGGCAGAGCTTCGGCGACAATATGCATGAAGAAGGCGCGGCGAAGCTGCTCGAAGTTGCGTTTCGCCATCCGATTCGCCTGATCGCCAACGCGCTCGGCGTGCCGCCGCAACTGATGCTCGAACTCGGCAAGCGGCACGGCGTGCCGGTCGCCGCGCTCGTCGGCACCCGCGATCATGCGCTGGCGCAGGTCCGCGCCGGGGTCGATATCCTTGTCGTTGCGGGCGGCGAAGCGGGCGGCCATTGCGGTGAGGTCGCAACGATGGTGCTGGTGCCTGAGGTGGCTGCGGCGCTCGATGCCGTCGGCGCGACGACGCCGATCCTCGCTGCGGGGGGCATCGTCACCGGGCGTCAGATGGCCGCAGCGATGGCGATGGGCGCGCATGGCGCCTGGTGTGGATCGGTGTGGCTGACCACGTCGGAAGCCGAGACCAATCCGGTGGTGAAGGAAAAAATGCTCGCCGCCTCGTCGCGCGACACGGTGCGATCGAAGAGCCGGACGGGCAAGCCCTCGCGCCAGCTCCGCTCGCCCTGGACCGATGCGTGGGAGGCCGAGGGCGCGCCGAAACCGCTCCCGATGCCGCTGCAATCGCTGGTCAGCGAACCCGCGCTGCGCAAGGTCGACAAGCTGTCCGAAGGCGGTCACGAAGGCGCCAAGCAGCTCGCAACCTATTGGGTCGGCCAGGGCGTCGGCCTGATGAACGAGGCGATGAGCGCGGGCCAGGTCGTCCAGGCGTTCAAGGAAGACTGGATCGCCGCTTGCGAACGGTTGAACGGGTTCGTGGGAGAATGATGAAAGCCAAATCATCATCGCGAGCGCCCGCAGGGCGCGTGGCGATCTCCAGCCATCGTAACGTCATGCCGACAGCTGGAGATTGCGTCGTCGCCTGCGGCTCCTCGCAATGACGGAGCGAGTTACGCAACCGTCGCCTTGACGATCTTGCCGGGCTCGCGCGGCGGCTCGCCCTTGGGCAGCGCGTCGACATTTTCCATGCCTTCGATCACTTCGCCCCACACCGTATACTGGCGGTCGAGGAAGCGCGCATCGTCGAAGCAGATGAAGAACTGGCTGTTCGCGCTGTTCGGATTCTGCGCGCGCGCCATCGAACAGACGCCCCGGACATGCGGTTCGGCGTTGAATTCGGCGGGCAGGTCGGGAAGCTTGCTGCCGCCCATGCCGGTGCCGGTCGGATCGCCGCCCTGTGCCATGAAGCCGGGGATGACGCGGTGGAAGACGACGCCGTCGTAAAAGCCTTCCTGCGCGAGCTGGGTGATGCGTTCGACATGCTGGGGCGCGAGGTCGGGGCGCAAGCGGATGACGACGTCGCCGGTCGACAGCGACAGGGTAAGGGTCTGTTCGGACATGGTGTCTCTCCTTCGAATGAGTTGGCGCCGCCATAGCGGCGCGCCGCGCCAATGCCACGCACTAAATTCGGCTGCAGCGTTGCCATGACGCGCGTCCGCGACTAGTGGAGGGCCTTCGACGCCGTAGCAGCCAGGGAGGACCGCGCGATGGACAAACGCGAAGATTCCCTGCCGCCCGAAGACGTGCTCACCGCCGACGGGCTCGATCATGACCCCGGCCATCCCCCGCGCGAAACCGAAACCGAACTCGACGAAGACGATCGCCTGAAACCCGCGTTCGTGCGCGACGTCATCGATCTTGCCGAAGAGGGCGAGGTCGAGGCGGCGCGCGAACGCGTCGGCCGCCTGCACCCTGCCGACATCGCCGACCTTTTCGAGCTCGTCTCTGACGAAGACCGCCCGCTCCTGGCGCAGGTGCTCGGCGACCTTCTGTCGCCCGACGTGCTGGCGGAAATGAACGATTATGTGCGCGAGCGGCTGATCGATCTGCTCGCGCCCGAACAGGTCGCCGAAATCGCGTCCGAACTCGACACCGACGATGCCGTTGCGATCATCGAGGATATGGAGGAGGACGAGCAGCAGGCCGTTCTCCGCGCCATGGAGCCCGAAGATCGCGCCGCGATCGAGGACGCCCTCTCCTTTCCCGAGGAGTCCGCCGGGCGCCTGATGCAGCGCGAATTCGTCGCGGTGCCCGAACATGTCACCGTCGGCGACGTCATCGACCGGCTGCGCGAGGATGTCGATCTCGCCACCGACTTCTGGGAAATCTTCGTCGTCGACCCGATGCACCGCCCGGTCGGCACCTGCCAGTTGAGCTGGATATTGCGGGCGCCGCGCAGCGTCGCAATCAACGACATAATGAGGCGCGAACAGACGCTGATCCCGGTCGACATGGACCAGGAAGAGGTCGCGCTGCGCTTCCAGAAATATGCGCTCATCTCGGCCGCGGTGGTCGACAGGGCGGGGCGGCTCGTCGGGATGATCACGGTCGACGACGTCGTCCACATCATCCAGGAAGAGGCGGGCGAGGATATTTTGCGCCTGTCGGGTGCCGGCGACGGCGACATCAACGAACCGATCACGCTGACTATCCGCACCCGGCTGAGCTGGCTGGTCGTCAATCTCGGCACCGCGATGCTCGCAGCATCGGTCGTCGGCATCTTTGAAACCGCCATTGCCAAATATGCGCTGCTCGCGGTGCTGATGCCGATCGTCTCGGGCATGGGCGGCAATGCCGGAACCCAGACGCTCGCCGTGACCGTGCGCGCGATCGCCACCAATCAGCTTACCGCGTCGAACACGATGCGCATGATCCTGCGCGAATTTCGCATCGCGACAGTCAACGGCCTCTCGCTCGGCATTCTGATCGGCGCCGGCACCGCGCTCATCTTCGGCAACCCGCTTCTGGGTGCGGTGATCGCCTCGGCGATGCTCATCAACAATCTGGTTGCGGGGCTCGCGGGCATATTGGTGCCGGTAACGCTCGACCGTTTCGACATCGATCCGGCGGTGTCGTCGGCCGTCTTTGTAACGACGATGACCGACATGATGGGCTTTTTCTCGTTCCTCGGGCTTGCGGTGCTCAGCGGCCTGACGGCGATGGGCTGACCCAAATCGCTGGATTTGCACGCTTCGCCGGGCTCCCCGAAAATTTTTTCATCGCGGCGATTTTTTTGCGGAACTTATCCCTCGCAACGCGGGTTTCCCATTTGAGCAGCGATCATCGCCCCCCCGCAGCGCTGCTCAGCAACATTGGCCCGGCTCGCATTCCCTCCCCCCCCCTCGAAGCGCGCCGGGCCATTTTGCAAAAAATCCCGTGAGAGGTGACAGACTATGACGAGTGCTCGCGTAATCCTTCTTACCCTGCTCGCCAGCTTTCTGGTCGCTGGCTGCAACACGGTGAAGGGCGTCGGCCGCGATATCGAATCGGTCGGCCAAGCCGGCGACGACGCCATTCACTGATCGGCGGGTTACTTACCCTTTAGCCTCTTCCGGAGGCTCGACAGGCGCCGCTTCGGCGCCTGTTTTGCGTCGGCGCTGGGTAAACCAGATCGCAAAGATCGAAATCTCGTAAAGGAAGACAAGCGGCACCGCGAGGAGGAGCTGGCTCATCACGTCCGGCGGCGTGAACACGGCGGCGATCGCGAACGCCGCGACGATCATGTAGCGGCGCGCGCCAATCAGCTGCTGGCGCGTCACCAGCCCGGCGCGCTCGACCAGCATCAAAAGGATCGGCAACAGAAAGGCGATGCCGAACGCCATGATGAACTGCATCACGAAGCTCAGATAATTGCCTACTGACGGCAGCGCTTCCTGCGTCACGCCGCCGATCTCGCCCTGATAGCCGAGCAGGAATTTCAGCGCGATCGGGATCGTGATGAAATAGGCGAAGGAGGCGCCGATCGCGAACAGGACCGGCGTTGCGAAGAGGAAGGGCAGCAGGGCGCGCTGCTCCTTGCGATAAAGGCCCGGCGCGACGAATTTCCACAGCTGATTGGCGATCACCGGAAAGGCGATCATCATCGCCGCAAACAGCGCAACCTTGATCTCGACGAAAAACGCCTCGAACAATTGCGTGTAGATCAGCTTGCCCTGCCCCGCCGCGACGAGCGGGTGCACCAGCACGCCGAAGATCGGTCGCGCGAAATAGAGGCACACGCCGAATGCGAGCGCGATCGCGAGTAGCGATTTCAGCAACCGCGACCGCAGCTCGATCAGATGGTCGAGCAGCGGCATCTTGCCGCCCGCGCCATCCTCATCCTCTTTATGAACCGGCGTATCGGCGCTCATGGTAACGGGCCGTCCTTCGGCGGAACGGCGTGGGTTTCCGGCGGAGTTTCGGTCGACGTACCGGACGGAGCGGCGGTAGGCGGCGTCAGGGCCGCGGAATGATCGGGATCGACGGGCGGCGTTTCGCCGGCGTCGGCCGCGGCCGCGTCGGGCAGCGAGGTCGCCGGAATCATCGGCGGCGCATCGACGCCATCGAGGCGCGGGAACTGGCGCATGATCGCGTCATTCTGTTCGCGCCACTGCTTTTCCAGCTCCTCAAGCTCGGCCTCGCGCATCATCGTGTCGAGTCCCGAACGGAAGTGACGCGCCATGCCGCGGGCCTTGGCGACCCATTTGCCGACAAAACGCATCGCCTTCGGCAGATCCTTGGGTCCGATGACGACCAGGGCTACCACCACGACGAGCAGCAACTCGGTCGGCGCGACGTCGAACATCGTTCAGGCCTTCCCCCGCGTGCGGGCCGCGATCAGCGGTTTTCGGTTTCCGCGGTGGGGGTCGGGGTGGCCTCGGGCGCGCGCTGACCGTCGATCTGGCGCGGTGCGGGCGGCGGCACATCGTCTTCGGCCATGCCCTTCTTGAAGCTTTTGATGCCCTTGGCGACGTCGCCCATCATGTCCGAAAAGCGACCCTTGCCGAACAATAGCAGGACGAGAATCCCGACCACGAGCCAGTGCCAGATGCTGAAGCTACCCATCTCAAATTCTCCTTGAGGCCGCTATCTAGGCTTCCTCGCCGTCTTTTACTAGGTCCAGTTCGTCCATCGCCGCATCGAAGGCGAGATCGACCGGGTCGAGCAGGCCCGCCGCGCGCAGATCCTCGATCCCGGGCAGATCCTTGCGGCTCGCGAGCCCGAAATGCTGCAGGAAAGCGTCGGTGGTCTTGTAGATCAGCGGCCGCCCCGGCACCTCGCGCCGCCCGGCAGGCGCGATCCATTCGGCCTCCATCAGCACGTCCAGCGTCCCTTTCGACGTCTGAACGCCGCGGATCGCCTCAATCTCGGCGCGGCTCACCGGCTCGTGATAGGCAATGATCGCCAGCACTTCCGCAGCGGCGCGCGACAGCTTGCGCGGATCGTCGCGTTCGCGGCGGAGCAGATGCGCAAGATCGGCGGGGGTCTGGAAATGCCAGTGGCCGCCGCGCTCGACCAGTTCGATACCGCTCCCCGCGTGGCGCGCCGCGATCGCCTGCAGAATCGCGCGCACTTCGCCCGGCGTCAGTTCGTCGTGGAAACGCCCGGCAATCTGTCGCGCATCGAGCGCCTCGTCGCTGGCAAAGACCATTGCCTCTATCGCGCGTTCGCGGTCGTCGATCTCGCTCATCCCTGGCTCGCTTTCAGATAGAGGGGCTCGAACGCCGCCTCCTGCCGCAATTCGACCCGCCCCTGCCGCGCCAGTTCGAGCGCGGCGACAAAGCTCGACGCGATCGCCGACCGGCGCAGCGGCCCTTGATAATCGGGGGGCAGAAAGGCCGACAACTCGGCCCAATCGAGCTGGATGCCCAGCATCCGCTGCAAGTGGGTGAGCGCCGCGTCGAGCGTCACCACGGGACGCCGCGCGACCATATGCACGACGGGTTCGGTGCGCAGCTTGACCTGCCCATAAGCCGAGAGCAGATCGTACAGGCTCGCATCCCAGCGCCGCACCTTCACATCCTGCAACCCCTCGGGATTCGGACGCAGGAAGACGTCGCGGCCGATCCGGTCACGCGCCAGCAGCCGCGCCGCCGCCTCGCGCATCGCCGCGAGCCGCTGCAAGCGCAATTGCAAACGCAGCGCCAGTTCGTCGGGCGACGGATCTTCGGCCGGATCCTTGGGCAGCAGCAGCGCCGATTTCAGATAGGCAAGCCACGCTGCCATCACCAGATAATCGGCCGCAACCTCCAGCTTTGCGCGCATTTCGGCGATGAAGGTCAGATATTGTTCGACCAGCGCCAGGATCGAAATCTGACGCAGGTCCACCTTCTGACTGCGCGCGAGCGTCAGCAGCAGGTCGAGCGGCCCTTCCCAGCTTTCGAGATTGAGCTGGAGCGCATCCTCGCGCTCCGCCGCTGCCGGCACGACTTCATATTCGAGCGGCAGTTCCTCCATCGATGCCTCAGCCCGCCATCACGCCAGCGCCAGCAGCGCGTCGCGCTGGTCGATCAGCGCCGCGAACTGGCGCTCGTCGTGCATCCCGGCGATCCGCTCCATCGCGCCTTCGAGCCGGGCGAGCGAGTCCGCGCCGATGGGGTCGAGTGCGTTGGCGATGCCGACCATGTCGTCCATCTTCGCCCAGCAGTTGAGCGCCAGGTCGCAGCCCGCGGCGATCGCCGCCGCCGCGCGCGTCGGGACGTCGCCCGACAGCGCCTCCATATCGAGGTCGTCGGTCATCAACAGGCCGTGAAAGCCGATGCGCTGACGGATCACGCTGCCGATGATCGTCGGCGAAAGCGTCGCGGGCAGATCGGGATCCCACGCCTTGAAGATAACGTGGCAGGTCATCGCCATCGCCGCGTCACGCAGAGCAGCAAAGGGCGCAAGGTCGGTCTGCAACTCGCGGTCGTGGGCATCGACGACGGGCAGTGCCTTGTGCGAATCGATCAGCGCACGGCCATGCCCCGGAATATGTTTGACAACCCCGACGACGCCGCCGTCCTGCAATCCGCTCAGGATCGCGCGGCCCAGCGCCGCAACGCGCATCGGCTCGCTGCCCAGCGCGCGATCGCCGATCACATCGCTTGCCCCCGGCTGGCGCACGTCGAGCAGCGGCAGGCAATCGACGGTGATCCCCACTTCGGCAAGCATGGAGGCGAGCGCCATCGCATTGAGCCGCGCCGCCTCGATCGCGCTCGCCGGCGCGCGTTCGTACAGCGCATCGAACGCCGCCCCGCTCGGAAAATCGGGCCATTCGGGCGCCTTCATGCGCGCGACGCGGCCGCCTTCCTGATCGATCAGGATCGGCAGATTGGCGCGCCCGTCAAGCTCGCGCAGCGTGTCGGTCAGGCGGCGAAGCTGGGTGCGGTTCTCGATATTGCGGCCGAACAATATATAGCCCGCGGGCGCGCTGTCGCGAAAGAAAGCGCGCTCGTCGTCGGTCAGCGTCAGGCCCGACAGGCCGAAGATCGCGGGTATCATCGTACGTCAACCTCCACCGGCGGACGCCCCCTCAGGCATCGGCCAAGGGATCGACTATGCCATAGCCGGTGCGGCGAACCAACGGCGGGTGCGGCAAAACGGGCGATATCAACGAACGACGACGCAATTTTCGCCCGCAACACGCAATTTTCCGCACAAATTCGATGCGTTAGCCGCCGTACCCGTCGCCACGCGCAAACGGTAGACGGTGCCGCTCCCGGTCTTCACCGGCGAAACGAACCGGTTCAATTCGGACAGATAGGCAAAGCGCTTGCTCAGATTGCCCCACGCCTTGTTCGCCGCCGCCTCGCTGCTGAACGCGCCAAGCTGAACCAGTCCGGTCGCGGCGCCAGCCGCCTCGGCCTGCGCGCCTGTCGCTTCGCCGGTCTTGACCGACATCGCCGCGGGCTTGGGCTTGCCCTTGTCAGCCGCCGCGATCCGCGCCGCTTCGGCCTTTGCAGCGGCGGCCTTGTCGGCCTGCGCCTTCGCGGCCTCGGCCTGCGCCATCGCGTCGCGTTCGGCGGGTGTCACTGCGGGTTCCTCGGGCATGCGGCTCGGATCGACCTTGCCCCCGGGGGTCAATCCTTCACTCGCCGCAAAACTCGCTGCGCCCTCACCCTCGAACGTCTTGGCGCCGTCGGTCTTTGGGGGCACTTTGTAGTCGCCCTTGTCGGCGACGATCAGCTCGCCCTGCCCGCGCGCGCCGCCGTTCTGGACCCACCACAGCCCGCCGAGCACAGCACCGATCAGCAGAAGCCCGCCGAGCACCATGATGAGCAGGCGCGCGGGCGAGACTTCGGCATCATCCTCGAAACCTTCGGCGGGTTCCAGCCACGGCAGGCGATCCTCGTCCTCCAGCCCCAATCCCGCATCCGTCGCCATCACGCCATCTCCTCGAGCGCCTCCACCCCCATCAGGTGCAGCCCGTTGCGGATAACCTGCCCGATTCCATCGGCCAAATAAAGGCGGGTTGCGGTCAGTTCGGCGTCATTTGCCAAAATGATACGGGCGTCGGGCCGATCGTTGCCCATGTTCCACCACGCATGAAAGGCCGCGGCGACATCGCCCAGATAAAAGGCGATGCGATGCGGCTCGCGCGCCGTCGCCGCCGCCTCGACCGTGCGCGGGAATTGCGCGAGCAGCTTGACCAGCCCCAGCTCATAGGCGTTGAGCCGCGCGATGTCGGGCGCCGCCGCAGCGATACCCGCATCGGCGAGCTTGCGCTTCAGCGATGCGATCCGCGCATGGGCATATTGAACATAGAAGACCGGATTGTCGCGCGACGCCTCGACCACCTTGGCAAAGTCGAAATCCATCTGCGCGTCAGCCTTGCGCGTCAGCATGGTAAAGCGCACCGCATCCTTGCCGACCTCATCGACGATGTCGGCGAGCGTGACGAAATTGCCCGCACGCTTCGACATCTTGAACGGCTCGCCATTCTTGAGCAGCCGGACCATCTGGACCAGCTTGACGTCGAACTTCTTGGCGCCGCCGGTCAGCGCCGCGACCGCCGCCTTGATGCGCTTGACCGTCCCCGCATGGTCGGCGCCCCAGATGTCGATCAGCTCGTCGGCATCCTGCGCCTTCTGATAATGATAGGCGAGGTCGGCGCCGAAATAGGTCCAGCTCCCGTCCGATTTCTTGATCGGCCGGTCCTGATCGTCGCCGAACTTGGTCGAGCGGAACAGCGGCAGTTCAACCGGCTCCCAATCCTCGGGCGTCTCGCCCTTCGGCGCTTCGAGCACACCGTCATAGACCAGGTCATGCTCGCGCAGCCATTTTTCGGCGGCGGCGGGCTTGCCCTCGGCCTGCAGCTCGGCCTCCGACGAGAAGAGATCATGATGGATGCCCAGCTTGGCGAGGTCGGCGCGGATCATGTCCATCATCGCGCTCACCGCCTCGGCGCGGAACAGGCCGAGCCACGCGCTTTCGGGCGCGCCGACATAACGGTCGCCATATTCGGCGGCGAGCTTTTCAGCGACGGGCTTCAGATAATCGCCGGGGTAGAGCCCCTCGGGAATCGCGCCGATATCTTCGCCCAGCGCCTCGCGGTAGCGCATGTGGACCGAGCGCGCGAGCACATCGACCTGCGCACCGGCGTCGTTGACATAATATTCGCGCGTGACCTTGTGCCCCGAATATTCGAGCAGCGCCGCCAGCGCGTCGCCCACCACCGCGCCGCGGCAATGGCCCACGTGCATCGGGCCGGTCGGGTTCGCCGACACATATTCGACATTGACGCGCCGCGCGGCGCCCATCGCCGAGCGGCCATAATCGCCCGCCTCGGCATGGATCAGCGCCAGCTCGCCGCGCCAGCTATCGTCGGCGACGCGCAGGTTGATGAAGCCCGGTCCGGCGACGCTCGCTTCGGTCACTTCGCCGATCGCCGTCAGTTCGGCGACGAGCAGTTCGGCGAGCGTGCGCGGGTTCGTCCCTGCGGGCTTGGCGAGCACCATTGCGGCGTTGGTCGCGACATCGCCATGCGCCGGGTCGCGCGGCGGCTCGACGCTGATCGCCCCGCGATCGAGCCCGGAGGGCAGTGCCCCGCGCGCGACAAGCGCATCCAGAGCGGTATCGATATGGTCGGAAAAACGGCTGAACAGGGTCATGGGTCAGGTCAATCTTCGGTCAAAAGGTCGGTCGGCGCCCTACCGCAGCTTGGCAGGCACGAAAAGCCCCGCGTCGCCCGGATGGCGGCGCAGGGTGAAACGGATGCGAACGGCGCGCGCATGCGCGCCGCCGCGACGCCTATCGTCGGACGTTATATTCGAGCTGTTCCTGCGTCAGCTGAAAGCCGACGAGCAGTTCGAAGCTCGCGCGCTGCACCGCGGCGCGCACTTCGGGGATGCTCAGCGGGTCGATCGCGGCGTCGGCATCGCCGGCGCGGCGCTTGCGGTTGATGCGTTCCTGCACATCAGCGGGCAGCGTCGCGGCGGCGCGGTCGACATAGGCGGCCGCCTGGGCATGGCCGCTGCCGCGCGTCTGGCCTTCGGGGAAGGAGACGGTGACGGTGCCGAGCCGCTTGGCCACGACCGCGGTGCCGCCCTGGACGACAGTCGCGAAATAGGGAAGCTCGACCGTCCGGGCCGGGCCGGCATCGCGGCGCGTCGCCACGACGTCGAAATCGGCAAGCTGATAGACTTTCTCCGCCTGGTCGTTGCACTGCGGCACAACATGGGTGATCGTCGCGACGACGTCGACCGCGCTCGCATCGCGGCTCGTCGCCGGATCGAACAGCGTGATGTCGCCGGTGTGCAGCGGCACGGCAACCGCCGGACAAGCGCTGCGCGTCGCGGTGATGCCGACGCCCGACGACAGGTCGATATCATTGTCCTTCGCGCACCCCGCGACCATGACCATGGCGGCCGCGCCGCACAGCATGGCGATTGATTTACGGGGCGGGACGAAACTGGGCATCATGATATAGCTTTCCAATCAGGCGCGGGCCGCGGAGGACGAACGTCACCGCTCCATGCGCGCCGCTTCTTATCGGTGCGATGAACAAGGCGCAACATGGACGAAGCGGCTTTACCTTGTCACGGCCGCTGCGCTAGAGCGCGCGGGTCATGACAGATCTTACGCAATCCGCCGCCGAAGCCCCGGAACTCAAGGTTTTGGTGGCTGCCCCACGCGGCTTTTGCGCCGGCGTCGACCGGGCGATCCGCATCGTCGAGCTCGCGATCGAGCGTTATGGCGCGCCCGTCTATGTCCGGCACGAGATCGTCCATAACCGCTATGTCGTTGAATCGCTGAAGGCGAAGGGGGCGATTTTCGTCGAATCGCTCGATCAGGTACCCGACGGCGTTCCGGTCGTGTTCAGTGCGCACGGCGTTCCCAAGGCGGTTCCGGCAAAGGCCGAAGCGCGCGGGCTCGACTATATCGACGCGACCTGTCCGCTGGTATCCAAGGTCCACAAACAGGCCGAGCGCGCCAACGAACAGGGCCGTCACATCATCTTCATCGGCCACGCCGGCCACCCCGAAGTCATCGGCACGCTCGGCCAATTGCCCGATGGCGCAATGACGCTGGTCGAATCGGTCGACGATGTCGCCGCGCTGTCGCCCGCCGATCCCGATAATCTCGCCTTCCTGACCCAGACCACATTATCCGTCGACGACACGCGCGACATCGTGGCGGCGCTGCAGCATCGCTTCCCCACCATCCAGGGGCCGCGCGGCGAGGATATCTGCTATGCCACGTCGAACCGGCAGGAAGCAGTGAAAGCAATCGCCGGCCAGTGCGACCGCGTCATCGTCATCGGCGCGCCCAACAGCTCGAACAGCCTGCGTCTCGTCGAAGTCGCGGAACGGCTCGGCACCCCTGCCCACCTCGTCCAGCGCGGCACCGACGTCGAACCCGCATGGCTGGCGGGGATCGCGACGCTTGGCATTACCGCCGGAGCCAGTGCGCCAGAAACACTGGTGCGCGAGGTAATCGACGCGGTCGCGGCGCATCGCGCGATCGTCGAAGATGTCGTCGTCACGGCCGAGGAGCATATGACCTTCAAGCTCCCCCGCGGGCTCGAGCCGGCGGCCGCCTGATGGCCGTCTATACCGCGGTCGACCCCGACGATCTCGCCGCGCTGGTCGGCCGTTACGACATCGGCACGGTGCTGTCGTGCAAGGGCATTGCCGAGGGCGTCGAAAACAGCAACTTCCTGCTCGAAACGACCGGCGGGCGCTTCATCCTGACGCTGTACGAAAAGCGGGTGCAGGAGGGCGACCTGCCCTTCTTTGTCGATCTGCTCGGCCATCTCGCACGGCGAGGCTGCCCGGTGCCGGCGATGATCCGCGACCGCGACGGCCGCGCGATCCAGCAGATTTCGGGGCGCCCCGCCTGCATCATCCAGTTTCTCGCGGGCATTTCGCTGACGCATCCGACCCCCGCGCAATGCGCCGCTGCGGGTGCCGCGCTCGGCGCGATGCACAAGGCGGTCGAAGATTTTTCCGGCGCCCGTGAAAACAGCATGGGCCGCGCGCATTGGCGCGGCGTCGCCGCCGCTGCGGGCGATCTGGACACCGTGCTTGCCGGGCTGCAGGCAATCGTCGATGGCGAGCTTGCCTTCCTCGACGATCGCTGGCCGACAGACCTGCCGCGCCACGTCATCCACGCCGACTTGTTCCCCGACAATGTGCTGATGCTCGGCGATCGCGTGACCGGTCTCATCGACTTTTATTTCGCGGCGACCGACTTTCGCGCCTTTGACCTCGCGGTCACCCATGCCTCTTGGACCTTTTCCGACGACGGCCGGACCTGCGACAGTGCCCGCGCGTCGGCGCTGATGCGCGGCTATGCTTCGGAAATCGATCTCAGCGCAAACGAAGTCGCCGCGCTGCCGCTGCTCGCACGCGGCGCTGCGCTGCGCTTTCTGCTCACCCGCGCGCACGATTGGATCCACACCCCCGCTGATGCGCTGGTCACACGCAAGGATCCCGCGCCCTTCCTCGAACGCCTGCGCCGCTACCAGGCCGCCGACGCCGCCGACCTGTTCCGCGCGGGATGAGCGCTGCAATGGGCAAAGGCCATACCGTAATCGTGGCGACCGACGGCGCCTGCAAGGGCAATCCCGGCCCCGGCGGCTGGGGTGCGGTGCTGCGCTGGGGCGATGTCGTCAAGACGCTGTCGGGCGGCGAGGCGGATACCACCAACAACCGCATGGAGTTGCTCGCCGCGATCGAGGCGCTCGCCGCGCTCAAGCGCCCGTGCAAGGTCGAACTGTCGACCGACAGTGTCTATGTCCGCGACGGCATCACCAAATGGGTCCATGGGTGGCAGCGCAACGGCTGGAAGACCGCCGCGAAAAAGCCTGTCGCCAACGCCGACCTGTGGCAACGCCTGGTGCGCGAGGCCGCACGGCACGAGATCGAATGGCTGTGGGTCAAGGGCCACGCCGGCCACGGTGACAACGAACTCGCCGACAAGCTCGCGAGCGACGCCGCGTTGGCGATCAAACGCTAGGCGGCACGGGCCGACACGATGCGGCTAACCCTGTGCGGCAGTGGGGAGCAGCAGACGTTGCCGAAATCTCTTTTGCGTACCCCGGCGAAGGCCGGGGTCCACGGCCCTGTGCCGGCAATGTCAGCGCTGGACGCCCTGGACCCTGGCCTTTGCCGGGGTAAACAATATCAATGCCGCCCCTCTATTCGTTCGCAAAGCGCGCTCAGGCCGGCTTCCAGCTCTTGCGGTCTTCGGCCTGCTTCAGCACCTCGAACGCCGCCTGCCCGGCCGCGAAGCGTTTGGCAGCGTCGGCGTCGCCGGGCTTGACGTCGGGGTGGCATTCCTTGGCATAGGCGCGCCAGGCCTTTTTGGCCGCGTCGAAGTCGGCGTCGCTGTCGAGCCCGAACACCTCCAGCGCGCGCATCTCGTCCGCGCTGCGACTGCCGTCGCCCGGGCCGCCCCAGCCATAATGCTGTGCGCGGGCGTAACTGCGTGCGCCCTGCGCCTCTTCGGCGGCGCGCGCCGCGGCGTCTTCGGCGCTCAGGCCTGCGAAATAGTCCCAGCCGCGATTATATTCAGCGGCATGGGCTTCGCAGAAATACCAGCGTTCAGGACTGTTGGGCGATTTGGGTGCGGGGCATCGTCCGGGGGCGTCGCAACCATGGCGGTCGCACAGACGAACCTTTTGCGCCTCGCGGCCCTGCCCATAGGCGCGCCAGCGGGGGAAACCCCAATCGTCGGATCTCTTGGCGCGGCTCATCGGGACCATGTAGCGGCTCACGGCAGCGATTGCTACCCGAGCCGGCCAAAATCCTAAGTCTTTGGTTTATATCCGAACGCCTTTTGCGCCAGCTTCACGACAGCGGGATCGCGGTCGGGCGGGGTCATCGGAACCGCCGCCTCCAGCGTGGCCGCAACATGCGACAGCGCCGCGATCCGCGCCGCCTTCTTGTTGTTGCCGTCGATAACCTTCCACGGCGCCCAGCGCGTATCGGTGTGCGCGAACATGTCGTGCATCGCGTCCAGATAGGCGCCCCGGTGCGCGCGGTTGCGATAATCCTCGGGCCCGGTTTTCCAACGCTTCCACGGATCGTCGAGGCGGTCGGCAAGGCGCTTGTCCTGCTCGGCCTGAGTCACATGGACGAACAGCTTGACCAGATTGGTGCGGCTGCCGGTCAGCTGCGCCTCGAACTCGTTGATCTCGTCAAAGCCCTTGCGCCATTCGGCCTCGGTCGCGAACCCCTCGACCCGCTCGACAAGGACGCGGCCGTACCAGCTCCTGTCAAAGATCGAGATGTCGCAATTGCCAGGCAGGCGGGTCCAGAAACGCCACAGGAAATGACGCGCCTTTTCCTCGTCGGTGGGGGCGCCGATCGGCCAGACCTCGAAATAGCGGGGATCGAGCTGCGCGGTCAGGCGCTGGATGATCCCGCCTTTCCCCGCCGCGTCCCAGCCTTCGAGCATGATGATGCTGCGCTGCCCATGGGTGATGTGCGCCGCCTGGACATTTTCGAGCCGCGCCTGCAGCGCCGCCAGATCCTTGGCGTAATCGCCGTCATATTTGGCGCCGGCTTCATAGTCGGCGAGGTCGAT
The DNA here is from genome assembly GCF_025727575.1 of Sphingopyxis sp. GC21. NCBI lineage: Bacteria > Pseudomonadati > Pseudomonadota > Alphaproteobacteria > Sphingomonadales > Sphingopyxidaceae > Sphingopyxis > Sphingopyxis sp. GC21. The sequence goes on from NZ_CP095845.1 coordinate 2,018,214, forward strand.
CGTCATCCATCCATCCCCTTGGTCCGCGACCGCTGCTAACACAGCAGCGCGGTCGATGCGACGGGGTTAACCCTGAATGGCGGCAAGATCGGCGAGCAGCGCGGCGACGCGCGCGGGGTCTTCCATCGGGATGAAATGACTATGCTCGTCCCAGCGCTCGTCGCGCACCGCGCCGATATGCGCGCCGAGCCCCGGCCAGGTGGGACTTTGCGAAAAGTCCATCGAATCGCCGCGTTCGCCGCTCGGCGCGCGGATCAGCGTCACCGCCGCCGCCAGCCCCGATAGCCAGCGATAGGGGTCGATGCGCAGCGCATTCTGATAGACCGACGCCTCGAGGCGCGGCGGACAGGCCAGCTCCAACCCCGTCCCTCCGGACGCGGGCAGCAGGCCATAGCGGCAATAATCATCCAGCACCGCCGGTTGCCAATGTGCATAGGGCGGACGATCGGCGAAGCGCGCGCGCATCTGTTCTGCGCTGTCCCAATTATCGCGCCGACGCGCCACGGGATGCTCGGCGGGATCGGGGATCGGCAGCGCATCCTGACCCTCATAAAGGTCGGGCGCCATGATGACCGGATCGATCAGGACAAGGTGACGAAAGGCATCGGGCCGCTGCGCCGACAGACGGGTCAGCGCATGCCCGCCCATGCTGTGCCCGCACCCGATCAGCGGCGTTCCGGCAAAGCGATCGATGAGCGGCAACAGCGCGTCGCCGGTCGCGCCCCAATCGGCGAGCGTCGCGGGGCGATAGCTGCGCCCATGCCCGCGATGATCGGGCGCGATGACATGCGTGCCTTGCGGCAAGGCGGCGACGACCTGGTCCCACAGCCGCGCATGAAATCCCGTCGCATGAAGCAGCAGCAGCGACGGCCCCGCCCCCGCGGTCCCCCATTCGAACCAGCAGATGTCGCCTTCCGGCGTAGCGAGCCGGTGTTCGCGCGGCCCGTTCATCGGGTCAGCTCTTCGGCCCGTCCACCAGACGGATATGCAATTCCTTGAGCTGCTTCTCGGAGACCGGTGCCGGTGCGCCCATCATCAGATCTTCGGCCTTTTGCGTCATCGGGAAGACAATCACCTCGCGAATGTTCGGCTCGTCGGCGAGCAGCATCACGATGCGGTCGACGCCCGGCGCCGAACCGCCATGCGGCGGCGCACCGAACTTGAAGGCGTTGATCATGCCCGCGAAATTGGTGTCGACATCCTGCTGGCTGTAGCCCGCAATCTCGAACGCCTTGTACATGATATCGGGGCGGTGGTTCCGGATCGCCCCCGACGACAGTTCGACGCCGTTGCAGACGATGTCATATTGATAGGCGAGGATGTCGAGCGGGTCCTTGGTTTCCAGCGCCTCCATCTCGCCCTGCGGCATCGAGAAGGGATTGTGGCTGAAATCGATCTTGCCGGTTTCCTCGTCGGCCTCGAACATCGGGAAATCGACGATCCAGCAGAATTCGAAGCGGCTCTTGTCGATAAGATCAAGCTGTTCGGCGACGCGGGTGCGTGCAAGACCGGCGAGCTTCGCCGCCTTGGCTTCCGGGCCCGCGGCGAAGAAGATGCCGTCGTTCGGGCCGAGACCCATCGCATCGGCGATTGCCTTCATGCCTTCCTGGCCGTGGTTGTTGGCGATCGGGCCGCCGAACACGCCGTCTTTCTGCGTCGCATAGCCCAGCCCCGGAAAACCCTCGGACTGCGCCCAGCTGTTCATTTCGTCGAAGAATTTGCGGCTCTTCTCGTGCGTTTCGGGCGCGGCAACGGCGCGGACGACCTGCCCTTCCTCGACCATCGAGGCGAAGCGGCCGAAGCCCGAGCCCTTGAAGAAATCGCCCACGTCATTGACGAGCAGCGGGTTGCGCAGGTCGGGCTTGTCGCTGCCATATTTCAGCATCGATTCGCGGTAGGGAATGCGCTGGAACGGCAGCGGCGACACGGTGCGGCCCTTGCCGTCGAAATCGGCGAACTCCTCGAACACGCCGTGCAAGACGGGTTCGATGGCGTTGAAGACGTCGTCCTGCGTGACGAAGCTCATCTCGAAATCGAGCTGGTAGAATTCGCCCGGCGAACGGTCGGCGCGCGCATCCTCGTCGCGGAAACAGGGTGCGATCTGGAAATAGCGATCGAAGCCCGCAACCATCAGCAGCTGCTTGAACATCTGCGGCGCCTGCGGCAGCGCATAGAATTTACCGGGGTGGACGCGGCTGGGCACCAGATAGTCGCGCGCGCCCTCGGGGCTGCTCGCGGTCAGGATCGGGGTCTGGAACTCGGTGAAGCCCTGGTCGATCATACGGCGGCGCAGCGACGAAATGACGTTCGAGCGCAGCACGATATTCTTGTGCAGCCGTTCGCGGCGGAGATCGAGGAAGCGGTTGGTGAGGCGGATTTCTTCGGGATATTCGGCCTCGCCGAACACCGGCAGCGGCAGGCGGTCGGCCGCCGACTGCACTGTCACCGCGCTCGGATAGATTTCGATCTCGCCGGTCGCAAGCTTGGGGTTCAGCGTCTCGGGCGACCGCGCGGCGACCTTGCCGGTGAAGGTCAGGACGGACTCGGGGCCGACGCCATTGACCGTCGGATACAGGTCCGAATCCGTCTCCACCACGATCTGGGTGATGCCATAATGGTCGCGAAGATCGACGAAGAGCACATTCGCATGCTCACGCGTCCGGTGCACCCACCCCGAAAGACGGACTTCCTCGCCGACGTTGGCGGCGCGAAGGTCGGCGCATGTGTGGGTGCGATAGGCGTGCATTATGTTCGTCTTTCAAATGTCCGGGGAGGCGCGCCGGAAAACGTGCCAATATGGCCGCGCCTAAGGCAGGTCGCGGGGCCTTTTGTCAAGGGTGGACCCGCGATTCGCCCCGAACGGCGCCGCCCATGTCCCTGCGATGAACAGCGGTAAATTTTCCTGACGATTATGCTGCGGGCGCTGTATAGGCTCCCCATGCAAATTCATCCGTTAATCGAGTCCAGCGAAGCGCTTCACCAGTTTGTCGACCTGATCAAGGGCAGCGACTTCATCGCCGTCGACACCGAATTCATGCGCGAAAACACCTTCTGGCCCGAACTCTGCCTGATCCAGGTGGCCGATGCACACCACGCCGCCGCCGTCGATCCGATGGCGCCGGGCATCGACCTCGCCCCGCTGCTCGACCTGCTCGTCGACAATGAAGATGTGCTCAAGGTCTTCCACGCGGGCGGGCAGGATGTCGAAATCATCTTCAACCTGACCGGCAAGACGCCGCACCCGATCTTCGACACCCAGATCGGCCAGATGGCGCTCGGTCAGGCCGAACAGGTCGGTTATTCGAATCTCGTCGAGGCCTGGCTCGGCCTGCAGCTCGACAAGGGCGCGCGCTTTACCGACTGGAGCCGCCGGCCGCTCGACAAGCGGCAGATCGACTACGCGATCGGCGACGTCACCCATCTGGCCAAAATTTTCCCGATGATGCTCAAAAAGCTCATCAAGACGGGCCGCGGCCACTGGCTCGACGAGGAAATGGAAAAGCTCGCCGATCCGTCCAACTATGCGATCGACCCCGAAAAGGCGTGGCAGCGGATCAAGGTGCCGTCGCGCAAGCTGGACGCGCTCGGCCGGCTCAAGGCTCTCGCCGCATGGCGCGAGCGCGAGGCGCGCAACAAGAATCTGCCGCGCGGACGCATTGTCAAGGACGAGACGCTCGCCGACCTTGCCGCGCATCCGCCGAAAAATCAGGACGGCCTCGGCAGCGTGCGCGGCCTGTCGGCGACATGGCGGTCGAACGACATCGGCGGGCGGCTGATGGACGCGCTCGCGAGCGCTAAGCCGTTGCCCAAGGACGACATGCCCGACCGCGCCCCGCGCGGTCCGGGGCTGGGCAAGGAAGGCGCGCTCGTCGCCGATCTGCTCAAGCTGCTGCTCAAGATTCGCTCGCGCGAACTCAATGCCGCGGCGCGGCTCATCGCGCGCAGCGACGATCTCGAAGCGCTCGCGGCCGGGCGCCGTGACGATATCCCGATGATGAAGGGCTGGCGCTACGACGTGTTCGGCCACGCCGCGCTCGACCTTGTCGAAGGCCGCGTCGGCTTTGCGGTCAAGAACGGCAAGCTGGTAATGAGCGAGATCGAAGCCCCCGCTCCGGCCGAAACCGACGCCTGAGGGCGCACCTGCGCGCCCTCCCATTCTGTTCAGAGCAGCACCAGCTCCGGTTTGACTCCGAACGCCTGCGCCAGCGCACGCAGGCGCCGGTCGACCGATTCGCCCGCCAGATGATGCCAGCCGGGATCGAGGCTGAGCCGCAGCTTGCCGTCGTCGAGTGCGATGGCGCTCGCCTTGAGCGGCGCCTCCACCCCGCCGGTGAGCCGCTGCGCCAGCCGGATGGCAAGCCCCCACTGCCGCGCCCGGTCGATGCGGTCCGCAGGAACGAGGCTGGTCATCGCGGGAAAATCGATGTCGGCGCCGCCGAACCCGGCGTGCAGGGCGCGCGCGAGCAGGATGCGGCCGGGAATGTCGATGCTGCGCCAGTTGCCGTGCAGCCCGATCTCGGTCCCGCGTTCGGCACGGAAATCGGGGTTTGCCGACCAGGCGACATCGCTGAGCAGGCTGGCGGCGAGCCGGATGCGGCTGTCGCTCGCCTCCTCATTGGCGAACAGCGGCGCGATCCACTCGGCGATCGCGCGGCCGTGCGGGGCGAAGCGAGCAAGTCGTCGTCCCTCGAACTCCGCCGCGACGATCAGCGGATCCTGCGCCCGGGTCGCGGGGTCGAGCGCCTGATAGAGCAACCCTTCGCGCAGCCCCGATGAGGAGACGGTCATCTCGGGCACGTCGATGATATTGACCAGCGCCGCGAGCAGCGCCGCGGCATCGGGGAGCGTTGCAGCGCGGTTCGACGCCATCCCCGGTATCGCGCGCAACTCCTCGAAACTCATCCGTTTTGTCGCGCGCAGCAGCCGGCGCAGCGCGGCGCGCGGCATCACATGATGGTCGAGCACCGGCAGCGGGTCCTGCGTCAGTTCGATGTCGAGACGCGACAGCGCGCGCCACGATCCGCCGACAAGATAGAGCGGCAGCCCGGTCATATTGTCCGGCCAGCCCGCGCCCTTGAGCATCTTGCGCACGGATCGCTCGAAAACCTGCTGCCCCTGCTTGCGCAGCGCGGGCAGGCGCAGCACGCCGAGCGGGAAGGACACGCGCCGCCCGACGGTGCCGCCCGACACTTCGGCCAGCTCAAGGCTACCGCCGCCTAGGTCGACCGCGATACCGTGCGCGTCGGGGATTGCCGAGATGACGCCGCAGCCCGCCGCTTCGGCTTCTTCTTCGCCCGACAGCAGGCGGATCTTCAATCCCGCCTCGGCAGCACCGGCGATGAAATCGGGGCCGTTCTCTGCATCGCGCACCGCCGCGGTCGCGACGCATTGCAGGTCCTTCACCTCCATGTGCCGCGCGAGCAGCGCATAGCGGCGCAGCGCGATCAGCCCGCGTTCGGCATCTTCGGGCGCGATGCGATTGTCGATCGCGAGCCCGCGGCCCAACCCGGCCGGCACCTTTTCGTTGAAGATCACCGCGGGCGCGCGCGGCGGCCCTTCATAGACGACGAGGCGGACCGAGTTGGACCCGATATCGATGACGGCGGAACGATGGGCGGTCAGTCTGGTGGATCGGGCGATCGGCAAGTGTCAGTCTTCGCGCATGTTGAAATCGAGGGTCGGAACATCCTGCCGCTTGTGCAGCGCGGTCCCGCGCCCCGAAAGCGAGGGGTTGTTCATGAAATAATGGTGCAGGTTAAACGGCTTGTCGCCCGGATCGACGCGCACATAGGTGCCGTCGGCCTGCAGCACCCAGCTTTGTTCATTGTCGATCAGATTGGCAACGAGCACCTGATCCAATATCTGGTCGTGGACGGTCGGGTTTTCGATCGGGATCATATATTCGACGCGGCGATCGAAGTTGCGCGGCATCCAGTCAGCGCTCGAGATATAAAGCTTGGCGCGCTGGTGCGGCAGGCGCGATCCGTTGGCGAAGGCCCAGATGCGGCTATGTTCGAGGAAACGGCCGACGACCGATTTGACGCGGATCGTCTCCGACAGGCCGGGAACGCCGGGACGCAGGCAACAGATGCCGCGCACGATCAACTCGATCGGCACCCCCGCCGCGCTCGCTTCGTAAAGTTTGTCGATGATGCCGGGATCGACAAGGCTGTTCATCTTCGCCCACAGCCCCGACGGCAATCCCGCCCGCGCCGCCGCAATCTCGGCATCGACAAGCTCGCAAAGATGCGCGCGCATGTTGAGCGGCGACATCGTCACCAGCTCGAGCCGCTCGGGCTCGACATAGCCGGTGATATAATTGAACAGTTGCGCCGCATCGCGCCCTGCGCGCGGATCGGCCGTGAAGAAGCTGAGGTCGGTATAGATGCGCGCGGTGATCGGGTGGTAATTGCCCGTACCGAAGTGGCAATAGGTCCGGTACCCCTGCCCCTCGCGGCGCACGACCATCGAGATTTTGGCGTGCGTCTTCCACTCGATGAAACCGTAGACGACCTGCACCCCGGCGCGTTCGAGCTGGTTCGCCCAGAGTAGATTCTGCTCCTCGTCGAAGCGCGCCTTGAGTTCGACAACCGCCGTCACCGACTTGCCCGCCTCGGCTGCCTCGATTAGCGCGCGGATGACGGGCGACTGGTTGCCGGCACGATAGAGCGTCTGCTTGATCGCGACGACATCTGGATCGGCGGCTGCCTGCCGGAGAAAGGACACGACGACGTCGAAGCTTTCATAGGGGTGATGGACGACGATGTCCTTGGACCGGATCGCCGCGAAACAATCGCCGCCATGTTCGCGGATGCGTTCCGGAAAACGCGGCGAATAGGCCGGGAATTTCAGGTCGGGGCGATCGACATCGACCAGCGCAGACAGCGCCGCGAGCCCTACGAAACCGCCGATCTTCGCCACGATCGCTTCATGCCCCTGAATATCGGCGTTGAGCACTGCGGCCAGTTCGGCCGGCATGTCGGCCTCGAGTTCGAGCAGGATCACCCGCCCGCGCCGGCGGCGGCGGATCGCGGTGCGGAACAGGCGCACCAGATCCTCGGCCTCTTCCTCGATTTCGATGTCGCTGTCGCGGATGATGCGGAACACGCCGATCGAGCGGCTCGTATAGCCGGGGAAAATCAGGTCGGCGAACAGTTCGACCAGATATTCGATCGGCACGAAGCTCGTCGCCTCGCCCGGTACCGGTACCAGTCGCGGCAGCGAAGCGGGGATCATCACCAGTTCGCGCACCGTGTCGCCCGTCGCCTGGCGCTGGAGATCGAAGATCACGCCAAGGCCGCGGTTGGGGATGAAGGGAAAGGGGTGCGCAGGATCGAGCACCTGCGGCGTCAGGATCGGGAATATCTGTTCGCTGAAATATTGGCGGAGCGAAGCGCGCAGTCGCTCGCGCTCCGACCCGGCGCCATGAACGATGACCCCTTGTTCGGCGAGCAGACCGTGCAGCTTCTGCCACTCGCTCTGCTGTTCGTCGACGAGCCGGTTCACCTCGGCCTCGATCTCGGCGAGCTGCTGCCCCGGCGAGCGGCCGTCGGCCGACGGATCGTCGATCCCCTGAAGCTGCTGCCCCTTCAGGCCGGCGACGCGGACCATGAAGAATTCGTCGAGATTGCTCCCCGAAATCGACAGGAAGCGCAGCCGCTCGAGCAAGGGATGCGCCGGATTGCGCGCCTCCTCCATCACCCGCCGGTTGAAGGCGAGCCACGACAGTTCGCGGTTGAAAAAGCGGTCGGGGTTCTTCTTGTCGAAGTCCGGAACCACTGGATCATTATCGGCGCGAAGGGGCTGACCGGTTATCGACATGTGCCTGTTTCCTGCCTTTCGAGCAAATCGGGATCGATGAGCCCCTGTGACAGTAATGTTTCACGCGTAAGACGAATGCTAATGGCGCGCCCTTTTTCGAGCGATGCCGCGTCGAGCGCCGCAACGACGCGGTGGATCATCGCATAGCTGCGCTCCATCCGCGGCACGACATAGGCGGCGACGTCGGGCGAAATCGCCATCCCGCGCTGGGCAAAAAGTGCGTCGATCAGGTCGCGTGCCAGGCAATCGTCGGGCTCGCCGATCGTCAGCACCGGCACTGCGCGCAACCGCGAAGCAAGGTCGGGAAGCGCGATCGCCCATTCGGACGGCGGCGCATCGGCAATGATGAGCAGAGGCGTTCCCGACGCCTGCGCCGCGTTCCAGGCGTGGAAAATCTCCTCTTCGGACACGCTGGCATGACCATCGATCACGCGCCCGCCCGATTCGCGTGCGAACAGCCGCCCCATCAGGCTGCGCCCCGATCCGCGCGGCCCGGTCAGCACCGCAGTGCGCACCGGCCAGGTCGCGACATGGCGCAGATAGCGCACCGCGTCGGCGTTGCTCGTCCCGACGATCAGCGGACCGTCATTGGCGCCGCCCGCGCTCCAGTCGAGCGGCAGCGCGATCTGTCCCGAACCACGAGGCATCAGCGACTGATCCTGAGCTGGCCGCCGCCTTCCTGCACCTTGAAACCGCGCGCCGCGAGCGCCGCCTTCAGTGCGCCGACGTCGCCGCGGAAGGTGACGCGCATCACCGACATGCCGCCGAGCGCGAGACTGCTCGTCGCGGCCGACTGGACTCCCGAAATGCCGCCCACGGCGCGTTCGGTCGCCGAAACCGATTCGACGTCGGGTGATGCATATTGGACCGTGAAGGTCTGCAGCCCCGCAGGCGCCGTCGTCGGCAGGCTGGTGTCGGTCTCGCCGGCCACCACAGTCTCGTCAGTCGCCACCTCTTCGGGCAGATCCTCCTTCTCGACCGGCTTTTCGAGCACGAGATAGGCGTCGGTGCGCAGCTGTCCGGCGGCGAGCGCCTGCGTGTAGAGCGCATCCATCCGTGCCACCGCCTTTTCCATCATGTCGGGAATCGCGGCGGCGTTGGGCGCGGTCATCGTGAAAGCGCCGATCAGGCGGTTGTCGGGACTGTAGCGCGCGGCGAAATGGCCCGTCACCGGTCCGCCGGGATAGCTGTATTCGACCCGCGCGATCGGAATCAGCACGTCGGCTGCGCCATATTGGTCGAGGATGACGCGCCACCAGACGCGGCCGCGCCGTCCGGTCTGCCCCGGATTGAGCAGCAGCGTGTCGGCGCCGGTGCCCGCGGTGCGGACATAGTCGATCGCGCTCTGCCCGGTATTATATTCGGCCCAGGCGCGCTGCCACGCGCTGCGCTGTTCGAATACCTGCTGAATGCCGTCGATCGAATAGACGGGAATCACCAGCAGCGGCGGCGAACGCAGGGTGCGGCCGCTGACGCCGAGGATCTGCCCGGCACGGACGCGGTCGAACTGGACGCCCAGCGTCGCGACATAGCGGCGCGGCCCGACCTGTTCCTTTTCCACCACGATCGCGGTGACGATGCCGTCGAGTACCGAATCGGACAGCGCCGGACCGTCGCTGCCGTTGGTCTTGCGATAGAGTTGCTGCCACCCCTTGCGCTGCGCCTCGCGCCATCCCTTTTCGCGCGCATCCTCCGGATTGTCGCCGGTGACGTCGATCGCGATGCCGCTCGCCAGAAAATCGCCGCTGCTGTTGATCGGCGTGATCCCGCGGTCGCCATGCGCGATCTGCCCCTGGACGACGCCGACGACAAGAATCAGCGTGAGGAAGCCGAGCAGGACGGCAAGCCGCCGGTCGCGGCCAAGAATTCCGCCAAGGTCGATGCGCGGAAGCGGGCGAAGGGATAGGGCGGAAATCATCTCTTCTCTGTTCTTTGCCCCGAAGTGCGGAGCCGGACAAGGAAATCATGGCATTTGTCGGCCGGAAGCGTTAGTCGCGCGGGCCATGGATTCCAAGCACAACCCGCCCGACGGCCAACCCGCCTCCTACACCTATGCGCAGGCCGGCGTCTCGATAGAGACCGGCAATGCGCTGGTCCGGGCCATCGCCCCGCTTGCCCGCGCAACACGCCGCCCCGGCGCCGATGCCGACCTCGGCGGCTTTGGCGGCTTTTTCGACCTGAAAGCGGCGGGGTTCGACGATCCGCTGCTCGTCGCCGCGAACGATGGCGTGGGCACCAAGCTCAAACTCGCGATCGACGCGGGCAAGCATAACGGCGTCGGCATCGACCTCGTTGCCATGTGCGCCAACGACCTCATCGTGCAGGGCGCCGAGCCGCTGTTCTTCCTCGACTATTATGCCACCGGCAAGCTCGACAATGCGATCGCGACCGAAGTGGTCGCCAGCATCGCGGAGGGCTGCAAGCAGGCGGGCTGCGCGCTGATCGGCGGCGAAACTGCCGAGATGCCGGGGATGTATTCGGACGGCGACTATGATCTTGCGGGCTTTTGCGTCGGCGCGGTCGAGCGCGACCAGGTACTCACCGCCGACAAGGTCGCGGCGGGCGACGTGATCCTCGGCCTCGCTTCGTCGGGGGTGCATTCGAACGGCTTTTCGCTCGTGCGCCGCCTCGCCGCCGACAAGGGCTGGAAGCTCGACCGCCCGGCGCTGTTCGATCAGACCGTCCTGCTGATCGACGCGCTGATGGCGCCGACGCGCATCTATGTGAAAAGCCTCCTGCCGCTCGTGAAGACCGGCAAGGTCCATGCGCTCGCGCACATCACCGGCGGCGGCCTGCTCGAAAATATCCCCCGCGTGCTGCCCAAAACGCTCCACGCGCATATCGATGCCGACGCCTGGGACCAGCCGCGGCTGATGGCGTTCCTGCAGGCGCAGGGCAATATCGAGCCCGAAGAAATGGCGCGCACTTTCAACTGCGGGATCGGCATGGCAGTCGTCGTCGCCGAACGCGACGTCGCGGCCGCGACCGAAACGCTCGAAGCAGCCGGCGAAACCGTCCACCGCATCGGCCACATCGCGGCGGGCGAAAAGGGCTGCACCGTGTCGGGCGGCGCGGAAACGTGGAGCGCGATGGGTGCGTGGAGCGCCACGCACCACGGCTGACGCACATTTCCGTTCGCCCTGAGCTTGTCGAAGGGCCGTCCTTCCCTTTGGACCTTGAAAGAGAAGAACAGTGCTTCGACAAGCTCAGCACGAACGGATTGAAAGGGTGGCGCCGTGATGAAAGCGAAAGTCGCGGTCCTCATCTCGGGCGCCGGGACAAATATGGCGGCGCTGCTCTATGCCGCAAAGGCCGCCGGCTGCCCTTATGAACTGGTGCTGGTCGCGAGCAACAACCCGGAAGCGCCGGGCCTCGCGCTCGCCGCTGCCGAAGGCATTGCGATCTGGGCGCAATCGCACAAGGAAATGTCGCGCGCCGCCTTCGACGCGCTGGTCGACGAACGGCTACGTGCCGCCGGCGCCGACTATGTCGCGCTTGCGGGCTATATGCGCATTCTCAGCGACGATTTCGTCGCCGGCTGGACCGACCGGATGCTCAACATCCATCCCAGTCTGTTGCCGCTCTACAAGGGGCTCGACACCCATCAGCGCGCGATCGACGCTGGCGACCGTTTCGGGGGGTGCAGCGTCCACATTGTCACGCCCGCACTCGACGATGGGCCGGTGCTGGCCCAGACCCCGGTCGCGATCGTGCCCGGCGACACCGCTGAAACATTGGCGGAACGCGTCCGTTTTGCCGAGCATCAGCTCTATCCCGCCGCGCTCGCCGCCTTCGTGACGCGCGAACGCGCACCCGACTGGCTGCTCGGCCGTGTCCGCACGCTGGCGATGGCGCTGCCCGAAGCCGACGAAGTGACGTCGCACGGCATGCCCTGTTTTGGCATCGTCAAGGGCAAGAAATTCGCCTATTTCACGCACGACCACCATGGCGACGGCAAGACCGCGCTGCTGGTCAAGATCAGCGGCGCCGACGAGCAGGCGCAGCTCATCGAACTCGACGAAGCGCGCTATTACCGCCCCGCCTATTTCGGCGACGGCTGGATCGGCATCCGCCTCGACCTCGGCGATACCGACTGGGATGCGATCGGCGACTGGCTCCGCAAGAGCTGGCTGGCGATCGCGCCGAAAAAGCTCGCGGGGCTGATGGGGGTGGCGGAGGAATTTTAGGCTCGGGCCGCAGTCAGCCAATTCGTCATCGCGAGCGGAGCGAAGCAACCCAGAGCAGATTACGCCCGCCCGGGATTGCCGCGTCGCTTCGCTCCTCGCAATGACGCCAAGGATTCCCCACCTTTCCCCTCCCCCAAAATTCGCACTGGCATTTTGCGCCAAAGCACGATGAACTGGCGGCGATGGAGTATGATTTCGCCCTGATCCTGTGGGCCGCGTACATCGCGGTCTTCATCGTCATCCTGGGCCGGATCATCCTGCGGCCGCAGCGCGAGCCCGCCTCACGGCTCGCGTGGTTGATCGCGACGATCGCGGTGCCGGTCGTCGGCATCCTCGCCTATCTGCTGCTCGGCGAGGCGCGGATCAGTGCTAAGCGCCGCGCGCGCTATGCCGCGATCGAGGCGCATCTGCCGCACCCCAGCGAGAAGGACGCCGTCCGCCGCGCGCTCGCCCGCAGCGCCTGGGCGGCGCCCTTCGTGCTCGCCGAAACGGTGAACGCGCTGCCGCCGACCGCGGGCAATCGCGCCCGTCTCGCCGCCGACAGCAACGCCGCGATCCGCGAGATGGTCGACGACATCGACAATGCGAAGTCGACCGTCCACCTCTGTTTCTATATCTGGCTCGCCGACAGTAACGGCTTCCGGATCAAGGACGCGCTGGTCCGCGCGGCCCGGCGCGGCGTGAAGGTCCGCGTCCTCGCCGACGCGCTGGGCTCGCGCGGTTTCATCCGGTCGGCCTATTGGATCGAGCTCGAAAATGCCGGGGTCGATGCGCGCATCGCGCTGCCGATCGGCGGGCTCATCTGGACGCTGATCCGCGGGCGCTTCGACCTGCGCAATCACCGCAAGCAACTCATCATCGACAATCGCATCGCCTGGTGCGGCAGCCAGAATCTCGCGGACCCCGAATTTCGCATCAAGTCGAAATATGCGCCATGGGTCGACATCATGACGCGCTGGGAAGGCCCGGTAGTGCGAGACTGCCAGTTTGTCTTTGCCGCCGACTGGGAAAGCGAGCGCGGCGACGACATCGGCGACCTTTTGCAGGACGATGCCGAGCCGCCTGCCGCCGTCGACCCGGGCATCGCGGCGCAGGTGATCGCGACCGGCCCCAATGTTCGTTATGCCGCGATGACCGCCTGTTTCACCGCGCTCATCCATTCGGCGCGGCACGAGCTGGTCGTCACCACCCCCTATTTCGTCCCCGACGAACAATTGCTCTTCGCGCTGCTCGACTGCGCGCGGCGCGGCGTCGCGACGGTGATGATCGTGCCGCACCGCAACGATAGCCGCGTCGTCGCGGGCGCGAGCCGCAGCTATTATGCCGACCTCGTCGACGCGGGGGTAAAGCTCTACGAATATCGTCCCGGCCTGCTCCACGCCAAGACGATGGTGGTCGACGGCGAAGTCGCACTGATCGGCTCCGCCAACCTCGATCGCCGCAGCTTCGAACTCAATTTCGAGAATAATATCCTGTTACGTGACAAGGCTTTCGCTACCGAACTTCGTACGCGGCAGGAAGTCTACCGCGCCGATTCGATACCCGTCGGCGCCGCCGATGTCGCATCCTTCGGCATCGTCCGGCGGCTGTGGCAAAACCTCGTCGCGACGGTCAGTCCGCTGCTCTAGCGCCAGCCGCTCCGCCACCGCCCGTTCCACCTGATTGCGGGCATGTTGACAGCGCTCCGCCCCTTCCCGAGAAGTGCGCTGCTAGATCTGGGGGATTTGACGATGGGCAAGGAATTCAATGCATTTTCGATCGTGGGCGTGGCGCTGCTGGCGACATCGGTGCCAGCTCATGCAGCGAGCGACCCTTTTATCGGCGAAGTAATGATGACAGCCGCGACCTTCTGTCCGCGCGGTTGGACCGAAGCCAATGGCCAACTTGTATCAATCAGCGAGAATATGGCGCTTTTTTCGTTGCTGGGAACGACTTATGGCGGGGATGGGAGCAAGACCTTTGCGCTCCCCGATCTGCGGGGACGCGCGCCGGTTCATGTAGGTAACGGCCGTGACGTACCGCCGCTGGTGCTCGGCCAAAAGGGCGGCAACAGCAGCGTCGCCCGCGACCCCGCGGCGTCGGGCGCAGTCAAAACGCAGCCGACACTAGCCATTCGCTACTGCGTCGCGATCCAAGGCATCTACCCGTCGCGCAACTGAAAAAGGCCGCCGGATCACTCCGGCGGCCTCTTTGGCCTTGCGGCTCGGCTGGTTCAGCCGACGATTTCTTCGGGCTTGAAGAAATAGGCGATTTCGATCGCCGCATTTTCGTCGCTGTCGCTGCCGTGTACCGTGTTCGCTTCGATGCTTTCGGCCAGCTCCTTGCGGATCGTGCCGGGGGCCGCATCCTTGGGGTTGGTAGCGCCCATCACGTCGCGGTTACGCTGCATCGCATTCTCGCCTTCGAGAACCTGGACGACGACCGGACCCGAGGTCATGAATTCGACGAGTTCGCCGAAGAAGGGGCGTTCCTTGTGGACCGCGTAAAAGCCCTCGGCCTGTTCCTTGGTCATGTGGATGCGCTTCGACGCGACGACGCGCAGGCCGGCGTCTTCCAGCATCTTGGTGACGGCGCCGGTGATGTTGCGGCGGGTCGCGTCGGGCTTGATGATCGAAAAGGTGCGGGTGACCGCCATTGGGAAAGCTCCTGCTTTATATCTTGTCGGAATGGGCGCGCCTCTAGCCGCGCTTTCGCCGCTCCGCAAGCAAAGAGCGCGGGGGCCTTTCCCGGCGCCGGATCAGCCGCCGTGGCCGTAGGTGATCGACCCGTTGACCATGTCGCCCGCCTGCGTCGCCGTGACCTGCACGCCCGACTTGCTGTCGCCAGGCCGTTCGGCGCCGAACATAGCGGTTTCGCCGGCCTTGACCTCGGTCGTGATCTTCATGCCCGCAGCCTCGGCCTGCTTGCGGAAATGCGCGATCACGTCAGCGGCCTGGCCCTTGACCTCAAAGCTCGCCATGCCGCCAGCGCCATCCTTGTTCGTCGCGGTGAAGCCGCCCGTAACCTTTGCACCCGGATAGGGCGAGAAACCGGCAGGGAATTTCGCATTGCCCGCGCCGCCGCCGAACTGCATCTCGCCATCCTCGGTCTTGATGCTGATCGTGCCATTTTCGCCGCTGGTGTCGGACGTCACCTTATAGTCGGCGGTCTTTCCGGTTTCGGGGTCGGTGTAAGTGCCGCTGGCGACTTCCTTTTCAGATTTCGACCCGCACGCCGAAAGCGTTATCGCCAGCGCGATCGCGGTGCCAAGCGTCAATGTCCTGAGTGTCGCCATAATCTACCTCCTGCTGCCCCGAATCTCTCGGCTGCTGTCCCTAGGGTGCGACCCGATTGCCGTCGGTGATCCCCCTCACAGAAGACGATCTGCCCCGGCTCGGCCAGCCTATCGCGTCACGGCCCTTCGGACCAGCGTCCGCGTTCATCCTGTTTCCAGAAGTGAATTTCTACGCCCTCGGCCGTGGTCAGCGCGCGCCAGGTCGCGCGCGCATCGTCGATGCGGCTGTTGTCGAACAACAGGAATGCGCGCTGGAACGCCAGCGCCTCTTCGCGCCATTCGCTATCGGCGAGCGCGACATGGGTGGCGCCGTTGATCGCCGGGGCGCTGAGCGTGCCCGCGAGCAGGATCGGCTCGATCGCCTCGTCCGGCGATCCCGCCGCGCCGTGCGGCAGGAAACTTGCCGGTTGCAGCGTCCACAGCGCCTCGTCAATCGCCTGCCGCTGCAACGCCGCGGCGGCGACGACGAGCAACCGGTTGCCGCCTTGCAATATGCGCGTGGCGATCGCGGGGAGCACCCGTTCGACCGGGTCGCGGGTCAGCCGATAGAAGTCGACGCGCGCCATGCTCCCCGAACCGGATCAGCCTTCGTGATTGTCGGCGATATAGCGGTCGAGCAGGCGGACGCCATAGCCCGTCGCGCCCTTCGCCCACACCGGGCCGTCCTTGTCACTCCAGGCCGTGCCGGCGATGTCGAGGTGCGCCCAGGCGACTCCGTCCTCGACGAAGCGCTTGAGGAACTGCGCCGCGGTGATCGAACCGCCTTCGCGCGGGCCGATATTCTTCATGTCGGCGATGGGACTGTCGATCAGCTTGTCATAGGCCGGCGACAGCGGAAAGCGCCACAGCTTGTTGTTCGTCGCCTCACCCGCTGCGATCAGTTTTTCAGAAAGCCCGTCGTCATTGGCGAAAATGCCCGCATATTCGTGGCCGAGCGAGATCACCATCGCGCCGGTCAGCGTCGCCAGATCGACGATGACCTTGGGCTCATAGACCTTCTGCGCCCAGGTGATCGCGTCGCACAGCACCAGCCGCCCTTCGGCGTCGGTATTGAGCACCTCGACCGTCTGGCCCGACATGGTGGTGACGATGTCGCCGGGGCGCTGCGCATTGCCGTCGGGCATATTTTCGACAAGGCCGACGATGCCGACGACATTCGCCTTGGCCTTGCGGCCCGCGATCGCTTTCATCGCGCCCGCGACGGCGCCCGCGCCGCCCATGTCCCACTTCATCATGTCCATGCCCGGGCCGGGCTTCAGGCTGATCCCGCCGGTATCGAAGGTCACGCCCTTGCCGATGAATACGACCGGCTTGTCGTCGGCATTGCCGCCGTTCCAGCGCATCGCGAGCAGCCGCGGCGGCCGCACCGACCCTTGCGCGACGCCAAGCAGCGCGCCCATGCCGAGCGCCTTCATCTGCCGTTCGTCGAGCACCTCGATCTCGACGCCAAGGTCGGCCAGATGCTGGCAGCGCTCGACGAAGCTTTCGGGATAGAGGATGTTCGGCGGCTCGGCGACCAGCGTCTGGGTCAGCGCCACGCCGTCGGCAACCGCCGAATAGCTGCCCCAGCGCGCCGAAATATCGCCCGCGGGCGACGCGATCACGATGGTTTTCAGGCTGGGCTTGGCGGTGTCGGAAAGGCGGGTGCGATAGGTGTCGATGCGCCAATCGCGCAGCTTCGCACCCATCGCGAAGGCGAGCACATCATCCTCGTCGATCTGGCCCGCGCTCGCAAAATCGACGTGCAGCACCGCCACGCCGCTCGTCTGCAGCCGCGCGGTCAGCGCGCCGCCGCCGCGCTCGAGATCATGGACCGTCCCTTCGCCGATGCCCACCAGCAGCAGCCGCGTGGCCCGGTCGCCATCGAAAGCGGCGGTTTCGGCCACCGAACCCGCGGCGCCGTCGAACCGCGCCTGCTTCGCCAGCGCGCCGAGCAACGCGCCGAGGGCGCCAGCCTCGCCCTTGCGGACCGGAAAAGCGACAACGTCGGCAGACGCATCGATTTGCGCGACAAACTGAATGTCCATCTTTTAACTCTCTTATGCGATGATTGATTGGAACGTGCCGGACCGATAGGGGTTTCGCTCGCGAGTTGCAAAACTAAAGCAGCCAGCCCGCAAAGGGTGGACGCAAGATAAGGTGTGGGACAAAGAAATTAAATGAGTCGGACTTTGTTCCCCCACGCGGCGCGCGCGCGGCCCCTTTGGGTCGCCACCGCAAGCGGCATGCTGCTTGTCGCCGTGCCCGCCGCGGCACAGACCGACACGCCCGCGTCGGCTCCGGCCGCGCAGCCCGACCTCCAGAATCGCGACGTTTCGGCCGTCACGGTCGATGCACCGAAGCCCGGTGACGAAGAACAGATCGGCTTTGCCGCCGACAATCTGAATTACGACAGCGATGCCGACATCGTCGTTGCCGACGGCAATGTCGAAATGAACCGCGACACCATCTCGATGCGCGCCGACAAGGTGACGTGGAACCGCAAGACCGGCGAAGTGGTCGCCGAGGGCGATGTCGCGATCAAGAATCCCGAAGGCGACACCGCCTATGGCGACCGCATCGTGCTGACCGACACGCTGCGCGACGGCATCGTCCAAAATATGCTCGTCGTGTTCGATAATGGCGCGCGGCTCGCCGCGGTGAAGGGTAGGCGCTTCGACAACGGCAATATCGAGCTGGAAAACGCCGCCTACACGCCCTGCCCGGTCGAGGATGACGCTGGCTGCCCCAAGAACCCCAGCTGGCAGATCCGCGCCGTCCGCGTCATTTACGACCAGGCGAAGAACAAGATCCGCTACAAGGGCGCGCGCGTTGAAGTCTTCGGCCTGCCGCTCATCCCGCTGCCGGGGCTCAGCCACCCCGCCAACAATGATGCAGGAAGCGGTATCCTCGTCCCCGACGTCCGCCTCGGCCGCACCAACGGGTTCGAAATTGCCCTTCCCTATTATCTGCGCCTCGCCCCCGACCGCGACCTGACGATTACGCCGCACGTCTACACCAATACGGCGCCGATGATCGAAGGCGAGTTCCGCGCTCTCACCGATATCGGCGCTTTCCGAATCAACGGCTACGCGACCTACAGCTCGGTGGTGCCGCTGACCGGAACCGGCACCGCCGCCGATCAGCGCAACGATTTTCGCGGCTATCTGGAAAGCGCAGGCAAGTTCCAGTTCGATCCCAAGTGGAGCCTGACCTATTCGGGCCGGATCACCACCGACCGCACCTTCATGCGCCGCTACGATATCAGCCGCGACGACAGGTTGCGATCGATGTTCGAGCTCGAGCGGATCGGTGGGCAGAGCTATTTGTCGATAGCCGGCTGGGCGACGCAGACCCTGCGCGCGGGCGACAGCCAGGGACAGCAACCGATCGCGCTTCCGATCATCGACTATCGCCAACGCCTGCCCGATCCGTGGCTGGGCGGACAGTTTGAGCTTCAGCTCAACACGCTGTCGATCGCCCGCACCGCGGGACAGGATACGCAGCGCGCCTTCGCCGGCGCGCGCTGGGATCTGCGCGGGCTGACCGGGCTCGGCCAGGAAGTCACGCTGACCGCACTGGTGCGCGGCGATGTCTATCACAGTGACGAAAATCTGCTGACGCCGATCGCCGACTATCGCGGCAAGTCGGGCTGGCAGGCCCGCGGCATCGCCGCCATCGCCGCCGACATGCGCTGGCCCTTCATCGGCGAATTCCTCGGCGGCACCCAGACGCTGACCCCGCGAGTGCAGATCGTCGCGACGCCGCCGCTCAAGAATGTCGATATTCCGAACGAGGATTCGCGCGCCTTCGATCTTGAGGACGGCAATCTTTTCGCGATCAATCGCTTCAACGGCTACGACCGGTTCGAGGACGGCGCGCGCATCACCTATGGCGTCGAATGGAATTTCAGTCGCCCCGGCTTCAATATCAGCAGCGTCATCGGGCAAAGCTATCGCCTGTCGGACAAGCCGACGCTGTTCCCCGACGGGACGGGGCTCACCGACCGGCTCTCCGACATCGTCGGGCGGACGACCGTCGCCTACAAGGATTTCCTGCGCCTCACCCACCGCTTCCGGCTCGACAAGGATAATCTGGCGATCCGCCGCAACGAATTCGACGCGACGATCGGCAGCCGCTCGACCTATGCCGTGCTCGGCTATTCGCGCCTCAACCGCGACATCACCCTGCTCGGCGAAGATCTGCAGGATCGCGAAGAAGCGCGCGTCGGCGGCCGTGTGGCGGTCGCGAAAAACTGGTCGATCTTCGGCTCGGCGATCGTCGATCTGACCAGCAAGGCCGACGATCCGCTCAGCACATCGGACGGCTTCGACCCGATTCGCCACCGGCTCGGCGTCGCCTATGACGACGACTGCCTGTCGATCGCCTTCACCTGGCGCCGCGATTACATCGACACCGGCGACGCGCGGCGCGGCAACAGCTTCTCTTTCCGCGTCGCGTTCCGCAACCTCGGTTTCTGATCGCTCAGCCTGCGTTCAGCGTTTTCCCGCTATCTCCCGGCTTCAAAGGTCCGGATGGCGGATTGCGCTGGACCATCGGGCGCTTCGGCTGATACGGAGCGTCGCATTCTTACTCGAATAGGATGGCAATGACCAAAATTTCGACCATGTTCGGACTGATTGCCGCTGCGGCCGTGGGGTCCGTCCCGGTGTCGGCCCAGACCGTAGCCGACAGCGAAACCCCTGCGACCAACCTCGCCATTCCCGGCAATGTCCAGCTTTACGGCGACGGCAAGCCCAACGTCTATCGCCCCTCGGCGATCGTCAACGGCGAAGTCATCACCGCGACCGACATCGAGCAGCGCATGGCGCTGATCCGCATTGCGAACAACAATATGGAATTGCCCGCCGAGGAAATTCAGCGGCTGCGCCAGCAGGTGTTCAGCAACCTGATCGACGAAAAGCTCCAGATTCAGGAAGCCCGCGCGGCAAAGATCGACATCGACGAAAATGTCATCAACGAACAATTTGCCCGGCTGGCGGCGCGTTTCAAGCAGACGCCCGACGAATTCAGCAAATATCTCGCGTCCAAGGGGTCTTCGGCCGCCGCGGTGAAGCAGCAAATCCGCGGCGAATTCGCTTGGGACCGCCTGCTGTCGCGCAATATCCAGTCGACGACCAATGTATCGACCGACGAGGTGGAAGCGGTGGTCAAGCGGCTGCAGGAGGCCAAGGGTCAGGACGAACTGCACCTCGGCGAAATCTATCTCGCGACGACGCCCGAAAATGCCGCCGCCGTGATGGCGAATGCGCAAAAGATCATTCAGGCGCTTCAGGCCGGCGGCAGCTTCGCTGCCTATGCACGCCAATTCTCCGAAGCCTCGACCGCGGTCGTTGGCGGCGATCTCGGCTGGGTCCGCCCCGCGACCCTTCCGCCGTCGATGGCGCAGGCGGCGCTCAACATGCAGCCCGGCCAGCTCGTCGGCCCGGTCGAAGTCCCGGGCGGGATATCGATCCTGCTGATGATCGACCGGCGCCAAGTTCTGACGGCCGACCCGCGCGACGCGGTGCTCAGCCTCAAGCAGGTGTCGCTCGATTTCGCCCCCGGCACGACCGAAGCAAAGGCGAGCGAGCTCGCCAGCCAGTTCGCCGACGCGACGCGCAGCATCGCCGGTTGCGGCGCGGCCGACGATATCGCCGCCAAGCTCGGCGCGAATGTCGTGTCGCGCGACAATATCTCGATGCGCGCACTGCCACCGCAGCTGCAGAACACGCTGACCAACATGCAGATCGGCCAAGTCACTCAGCCGTTCGGCGCCGCCAATGAAGGGGTCAGCGTCCTGGTCCTTTGCGGCCGCGACCTGCCCGAATCGGCGACCGCTCCCGACGTTCAGGCGATCGAGCAGAAGCTGCTCGAGGACAAGGTCAACAAGCGCGCGCAACGCTATCTGCGCGACCTGCGCCGGGATGCGGTGATCGAATATAATTGATGACGGCTATGATTAAACGACGCCCGATCGCGGTCACCATGGGCGACCCGGCGGGCGTCGGTCCCGAAGTTGCGGCCCGCGCCTGGGCCGAACGCCACAAGCATGACCTTCCCCCCTTCGTCACCGTCGGCGACGCTGCGGTGATCGAAGCCGTCTGGGACGGCCCGATCGTTCGCGTCAACGACATGGAGGAGGCCGGACGGCTGTTCGACACGGCGCTGCCCGTCTGGCATCTCGAGGACAGCGGCCCCCTCACCCCCGGCGAACCGACTGCGGCCGGCGCGACTTGCGCCCTGCATGCGCTGGAAACCGGCATCGGCCTCACCCGCAACGGCGCCGCCGCGGCGCTGGTGACGGGTCCGGTGTCGAAACATGCGCTGCAAAGCATCGGCTATACCCATCCGGGGCAGACCGAATTCATCGCCGAACGCTGCGGCGTTACCGCGACCAATGCGGTGATGATGCTCGCCGGCCCCGGCCTGCGCGTCGTACCGCTGACCGTCCATATCCCGCTCGCCGAGGTGCCCGAACGCCTGACCGCCGAGCTTATCGTTGCCAAGGCGCGCATCGTCGTTCGCGGCCTGATCCGCGACTTCGGTATCGCCCAGCCGCGCCTCGCGATGGCCGGGCTCAACCCCCATGCCGGCGAAAGCGGCCGACTCGGCGACGAGGAAATCCGCATCATCGCCCCCGCGATCGAGCAGCTTGCCGCCGAGGGGATCGTCGTCGACGGCCCGCTCGCCGCCGATGCGCTGTTCGCACCCGGCATCCGCGACCGCTATGACGCTCTGCTCTGCGGCTATCACGATCAGGCGCTGGCGCCGTTCAAGGCGCTGCATTTCCACGACGGCGTCAACCTGACGCTCGGGCTGCCGATCATCCGTACCTCGCCCGATCATGGCACCGCCTTCAACATCGCGGGTTCGGGAACCGCCGATCCCGGACCGACGATCGCCGCGATCGCAATGGCCGCGCGGATGGCCGGGGCGCGGGCGCGCGGCTGCGCCGCCGCCGCGTGACGACGCAGCCCAATCGTCCGCTGCCGCCGCTGCGCGATGTCGTGCGCGCGCACGGGCTCTCGGCCAGCAAGGCGCTTGGGCAGAATTTCCTTTTCGACGAACAATTGCTCGATCGCGTCGCGGCGATCCCCGGCAATCTCGACGGCGCGACGGTGTTCGAGGTCGGTCCCGGACCGGGCGGGCTGACGCGCGCGCTGCTGCGCGCCGGGGCGCGGGTGATCGCGGTCGAACGCGACGAACGCTGCCTGCCGCTGCTCGCCGATCTTGCCGATGCCTTCGAGGGCCGGTTGACCGTCGTGTCAGACGACGCGATGGCAGTCGATGCGAACGCGCTGGCGGGCGGCCCCTATCATATCGTCGCCAACCTTCCCTATAATGTCGGTACCGCACTGTTCACGCGCTGGCTCGAACCCGCTGCCTGGCCGCCGCAATGGCTGTCGCTGACGCTGATGTTCCAGCTCGAGGTCGCCGAACGCATCGTCGCCCCCGTCGGCAGCTCGGCTTACGGGCGGCTCGCGGTGCTGGCGCAGTGGCGCGCCCAGGCGAAGCTCGCGATGAAGGTCCACCGCTCGGCGTTCACCCCGCCGCCCAAGGTGATGTCGGCGATCATCCATGTCACCCCGGGAGACGAACCGCCGGGCGTGTCGCCTGCGATGCTGTCGAAGCTCACCGAAAAGGGGTTCGGACAGCGCCGCAAGATGCTGCGCCAGAGCCTCAAGGGGGTTCCCGGCGCGATCGAGGCGCTGGACGCGCTCGGTATCGATCCGACCCGGCGCGCTGAGACGGTCAGCGTCGCCGAATGGGTGGCGCTTGCACGGTCGCTGACGCCCGCCGCCTGACGCTGGTGGATTGAGGCCCGCGGACCCGGCGCGACGCGACGCCCCTTGGCACCGCCGCCCATCTGCGCTAGCCTCTAGTTAACGTTTACGTAAATGGGAGGGTGCCGTGGCAGAGGCCCGCGAATTCGACATCATCGTCTATGGTGCGACCGGCTTTACCGGCCGCCTCGTCGCCGAATATTTCGTGCAGCATTATGGCGGCCGCAAGGACGCGCCCAAATGGGCGATGGCGGGACGCAGTCTCGACAAGCTTGCCGAGGTGCGCGACCTGATCGGCGCGCCGGCCGACACGCCGCTCGTCGTCGCCGACGCCAGCGAGCCCGCCAGCCTCGACATGATGGCGCATCGCACGCGCGTCGTGCTGACCACCGTCGGCCCCTATCAGCTTTATGGCAGCGACCTCGTCAACGCCTGCGCCAAGGCCGGAACCGCCTATGCCGATCTGTGCGGCGAGCCCGGCTGGATGCGCGAGATGATCGACGCGCATCAGGATCAGGCGCAGGCATCGGGCGCGCGCATCACCTTTTCGTGCGGTTTCGATTCGATCCCCTTCGACCTCGGCGTGCTGTTTCTCCAGGCCGAGGCGGTGAAGCGCCACGGCAAACCCGCGCCGCGCGTGAAGGGCCGCGTACGCAAGATGCAGGGCGGCGCCTCGGGCGGCACCATCGCCAGCCTGACCGAAACACTGAAGGCCGTCGCCAAGAAGCCGTCGCTCGCGCTGTTGCTCAAATCCTCCTTCGCGCTGACCCCGGGGTTCGAAGGTCCGCACCAGCCGTCGGGACTGATCCCCGAATATGATCATGCGACCGGCACCTGGACTGCGCCCTTCGTGATGGCGCCGATCAACACCAAAAATGTCCACCGCACCAATTTCCTGCTCGGCCACCCATGGGGGTCCGACCTTGTCTATGACGAGATGGTGATGACGACGATCGGCGAGGCCGGAAAGGCGATGGCCGAAGCGATGGCGAAGGCGAGCCCCTTCGGCGAATCCAAGCTCAAACCCGGCGAGGGACCGAGCAAGGAAGAGCGCGAAAACGGCTTCTACGACATCCTCTTCGTTGGCGAATATCCCGACGGCACCACGATCCGCGCCAGCGTCCAGGGCGACCGCGACCCCGGCTATGGATCGACGTCGAAGATGCTCGCCGAAACCGGCATGACGCTGCTCGAAACCGATGGCGCGGGCGGCGTGTGGACCCCCGGCGCGCTGCTTGGTCAGGCCCTGATCGACCGGCTGACCGCCCATGCCGGACTGACCTTCCAGATCGAGGATTGAGTTTACCGATGACAAGCTCCCCCAGCGCGCTCGACGCGCTGCTCTCCACCCTGCGCGTCGACGGCAATGTCGCGACGGCGCATATCGACGACGGCTGGATGCAGGGCCGCACGGCCTATGGCGGGATCAGCTCGGCTGTCGCGCTCGCCGGCACGATGGCGCTCCACCCGACCGAGGCGCCGCTTCGCTATGCGCAGATCAGCTTCGTCGGGCCGGTCAGCGGCGATTGCACCGTGCATACGCGCGTGCTGCGCCAATCGAAATCGAGCCTGTTCATCGACGCTGGCGTCACCAGCGATGCAGGCTTCGGCACCGCCGCGGTCTTCGCCTTCTCGCCCGACCGGCAAAGCCATCTCGATCACGACCGGCTCGCCATACCCGACGCGCCCGCCCCCGAAACGCTTCAGCCGGTGCCCGAGCACAAGGCGCGGCCCAGCTTCACCCGCCATTTCGACATGCGCCCGACGACCGGCCCGCGCTTCAACTGGAAAAGCGATGTCGGCGAATATCTGACTTGGGTGCGCTTTGTCGAAGAGCCCGCCTGTCATCCGGCGGTCGCGCTGCTCGCGATGGGCGATGCACTGCCCCCCGCGGCGATGGCGCTGTTCACCGAATTCGGTCCGATCAGCTCGATGAACTGGACGGTCAACATGCTCACCGCAAAGCCCGAGACCGACGACGGCTGGTGGCTGCTCTCAGCCAAGACCGGCTTCGCCCGCAACGGGCTGTCGGTGCAGGACATGATGCTGTGGAACCGCGCCGGCGAACCGGTGCTGCACGGCAGCCAGGCGATTGCGATTTACGCCTGATAACGACCCCATCGCGGACTTAGGTGATCGAAGCCAAAAAAACCAGATGGCTGGCCTGACTCAACTGGAACGCGCCGCATTGCAGGCAATTTTTGCAGAAGCTGGTAATCTCGCAAGAGGTCTTGACCGTCTGCTCGATGCTGAGGTGCTGTCACGCGAAAACACCGGCGGAGGTTTCTTCACAACCCTAGCTGCACCGATTGCCCCTCGCCGGGAAAGTCTTCATTTAGGAGAGCATGTTTGGGTCGCGGTTGAAGGGCTGGATTTTGGCCTTGGCATCATCCTTCACCTTCACGAACAGCGGCTACCGTTCATTGAGGGTTACGCGGTTGCGCTGGAAGACACATTGCAGGTGAACTTCGCTGAGGTCCGATTTGCGATGGTCAGCGAACCCGGCGCGATGCCGGCGGACTTCGGCTAACCACCCGTCTTACGTCAGAACCGGTAGCACAATCGCCGCCTCGAGCCCGCCGCCCGGACGGTTCGCCAGTACCAGCTCGCCGCCCTCGCCCGCCGCAATCTCGCGCGCGATCGACAGGCCGAGGCCGGCGCCGCCCGTCGCGCGGTTCCGCGACTGCTCGCCGCGCGCAAAGGGTTCGACCAGCGTGAGGATTTGCTCGTCGGTCAGCCCCGGGCCGTCATCGGACACGATGATGCGCGCATGGTCGCCCTCGCGCACCACCGACAGCCGCGCGCGAACGCCATAGGCCAGCGCATTGTCGATCAGGTTGCGCAGCGCCCGGCGCAGCAGCATCGGGCGCGCCCGCGCCGCCGCCTCGGCGAGCGCGCCCGCCGCGACATCCTTGCCCTGCTCGCCATAGTCTTCCGTCAGTTCGCGCAGCAGCAGCGGCAGCGCGATCGCCTCGGGCGCCTCGGTTCCCGCCCCCGACCGCGCGAGCGCCAATATGTCGGCCAGCATCGCGGTCATTTCCTCGATCGAAGCGATCATCTTTTCGCGCAGCCGGTCGTCGTCGACCTGCTCGACGCGGACGCGCAGACTTGCGAGCGGGGTGCGCAGATCGTGGCCGACCGCACCCAGCATCCGATCCTTGTCGGCGAGCATCGTGCCGATGCGCGCGCGATAGGCGTTGAACGCCGCAATCAGGTCGCGCACGTCGGACGGCCCCGCCTCGTCGATCGGCGGCAGATCGCGCGCCGCCGGATTGGCCCGCACCGCGCGGGTCAACTCGCGCAGCGGCGCCGCGACGCGCCACGCGATCAGGATGATCGGCACGAGGAGCAGCAGATAGAGCGACAGCGTCTGCCATAGCAAAAAGCCTTGCAGCCGCCCGCCGGTCGCCGGAATGCGGCTCCGCACGGTGAAATAGCGCCCGTCGACGCGCGCGCTCACCACGACGACGCGGCCGGGATAGCTGGTTTTCTGCGCACGCGGCCGCAGCGGCATCGCCCACGCGGACACCTCGCTCGCCTTGACCCCGCCCTCGCTCAGCAGGTCGGCGACATAGGCTGACAGGTCGGCAAGCGGCACCGACCCCGGAATCAGCGGCGGCGGCCCGTCGGTAATCAGTAGTTTCTGGACCCGGTCGTGCCGGCCTCTCGCGGCGCCGTCGTCGATCCGGCCGCGTCGGTCGCGATCAATCGCATCGATGATCCGTGCGACCGCCATGCCGCCGCCATGCGCAAGCGTCTGCTGCTTCTGGCCGCGTGCGAGCATCACGAAATTGATCCCCTGCGCGACGAACAGCATCGCTGCGACGGCCAGCACCAACTGCCCGATCAGGCTGCGCGGCCACAGACGAATGCTCATGCGGCCGGCCCCAGCCGCTTGACCTCGCAGGCCAGCGTATAGCCGCCGCCCCACACCGTCTTGACGATCTGCGGGTGCGCGGGGTCTTCCTCGATCTTTTTGCGCAGGCGGCTGACCAGATTGTCGATCGCGCGGTCGAAGATGTCGGCCTCGCGCCCGCGCACCAGATCGAGCAGCCGGTCGCGGCTCATCACCTGTCGCGGATGGCGCACCAGCGCTTGAAGCAAGTGATATTCGCCCGACGACAGCGCGACTTCGGTGCCCGCCTCGTCGACCAGCACGCGTTCGACCTCGCGCAGCACCCACGGCCCGAAGGCATAGCTCGTCCCGCCCGGATCGACCGCGCGGCCGTTCGCCTGCGTCCGGCGCAGCACGGTGCGGATGCGCGCGACCAGTTCGCGCGGGTTGAAGGGTTTGACGACATAGTCATCGGCGCCGATCTCCAGCCCGATGATGCGCTCGGTATCTTCGGCGCGCGCGGTGAGCAGGATCACGGGGATGCTGCTCGTCTCGCGCAGATGGCGGGTCAGCGACAGGCCGTCTTCGCCGGGCATCATGATGTCGCTTACTACCAGGTCGACCGATTGCGCGCGCAGCACCGACCGCGCTTCGGCGGCATTGGCCGCGTCGGTCACGGCAAATCCCTGCGCCTCCAGATATTCGGAAAGCGGCTCGCGGATCGACGGTTCGTCGTCGATCAGCAGAATGCGGGGGGTGTCGCTATCGGTCATGGCTATCCGCTACAAATAACTAGTTCGCCCACCGGCCCGCAGGGGGCCGATGGGCGATAGCTGGCAGGACGCGGCGGCAAAGGCAATGCCAGCGTGGGGGGCTAGGGAGGGGGGATAGGCCCACCCACGCCGCCCGCGTCACTGCCAATCAGTTGGTGGCGGGCGGCGCCGGCGGCGCACCGCGCTTGTCGCGCATCCCTTGGCGCATGGCCTGCCGCTCTTCCGCTGTCACCTTGCCGTCCTTGTTGGTATCCATCCGGTCGAAGCGCGCCAGCGCGCCGGCGACAAATTCGGCCTGGCTGATTGCCTTGTCGCCATTAGCATCGGCCTTCATCCAGCCGCCCGGACCGCCATGTCCGCCGCGCTTGCCGCCGTGATGGCCGCGCATCGCGTGCCGCTCGCCGCCTTCGCCCGGCGCACCGGCGCGTTCGCCGCGCTTGGCTTTCCATTCGGCGCGCTTCGCCTGGCGCGCGGCATCGGCCTGGTCCCATTCGGCCTTGCTGATGCTGCCATCCTTGTTGGCGTCAAGGCGGTCGAACATCTGGGCGCGCTTTTCGGCATGGCGAGCGGCGCGATCGGCCTGGTCGAGCTTGCCGTCCTTGTTGATGTCAAGCTTGACGAACATCGCCTTGGCGTGCGCTTCGGCCTCAGCGCGGGTCAGCACGCCGTCCTTGTTGGCGTCGCCCATGTTGCGGTCGCCGCCGGGGGCAGCCAGCACCGGCACCGCGATCAGCGCGGCGCCCAGCGTCAAAAGGGTCATCTTTTTCTTCACGTCACGAACTCCTGTCCAAGGGACCAGATGAAAGGGGGAAGAGCCTTCGGTCCCGATGACACCCTTCTAGGCTCCGTTTGTCCCACAGCATTGCCGCATGGTCGGAATAGTGTCGCAAAATGTCGCAAAACGCCCCCCGCGTTCATCCCACTGCAAGTTCCGGCTGCGCCGCCAGGCGATGGCAATCCGGACGCAAAGGCGCTAAGCAGCGGCACGGGTCGGTGGCGATCGCAAGAGGGGCAAGGGATGGGCGGCAAGTCGAGCGAAGAGGTCGAGCTCAAGCTCGAACTCCCGCCGGACGCGCGCAGCACGGTCGATTGGCCGGCGCTGTTCGGCGCGCCGCCGACGATGATCGCCCAGCATGCGGTCTATTTCGACACTCCCGACCGCGCGCTCGCCGCCGCGGGCTTTTCGCTGCGTATCCGCACGAGCGGCACCAAGCGCCTCCAGACGGTGAAGGCGCGTGCCGCGGCCGCAGGCCTCTTCGCACGCGCCGAATGGGAATTTGCGGTGGAGGGCGACATCCCCGTGCTCGACGATCGCACCCCAGTCGCGGCGACGCTGGGCGCGCGCACGGCGAAGCTTGGCCCCGTCTTTACGATCGAAAACGAACGGATGCTCTGGGATTTGGGCGGGATCGAGGTCGCACTCGATCACGCCCGCGTCGCCACCCCCGACGCCGAAACCCCGATCGACGAGATCGAGCTCGAGGCAAAGGGCAGCGCAATTCCCGCGCTATTCGCCCTCGCCCGCCGGATCGATGCGGCAACCCCGGTTCAGATCGCTATACTCAGCAAGGCCGACCGCGGCTACCGGCTGCTCGCGCCGCCGGCTCCCGGCGAAAAAGCCCGGCCGGTGGCGCTGGCGGCCGGGATCACGGCGGCGGAGGCGTTTTGCGCCATCGCCCGCGCCTGCCTGCGCCAGTTCCGCCTCAACGCCGCAACGGTGATCGAGCGCGGCGATCCCGGCGCGCTGCATCAGGCGCGCGTCGCGCTGCGACGGCTGCGTTCGGCGCTCGCGGTTCACGCGCCGCTGTTTCCGCCCTCCGCTTCCGCGCGCTGGGACGACGAGCTACGCTGGCTTGCCGGCGAATTGGGCGCGGCGCGCGATCTCGACGTTCTCGCCGTGCGCGCCGGACCGGGCGCCCTCGCCGACCGGCTGCGTCCCGCGCGCGAAGCCGCCTATGCGCGCGCCACCGCGGCGCTGCTTGCCCCGCGCGCGCGGCACCTGATGCTCGATTTCGTCGAGTGGCTCACCATCGGCGACTGGCGCACGGGTGATGAAGCCGCGGCGCCGTGCGCACGTCCGGTACGCGGCTTCGCGGCCGAGGAGCTGGACCGGCTGCACCGGAAGGTCCGCAAGCGCGGGCGCCACTTCGCGCGCCTCGACGATGCAGCCCGGCACCGCCTCCGCAAGACGGTCAAGAAGCTGCGCTACACCGCCGATTTCTTCGCACCGCTGTTTTCCGACGACGGGCGGTCTGCGGCCCTGCGCGATCATGCCAAGCTCACCGAGGCGCTGCAGGACCATCTCGGCGCGCTCAACGACATCGCCACCGCACCCCAGTTGCTGCGCAGCCTGTCGCTCGATGCGGTTCCCGAAGTGGTAGCACTTTTCGCCACTGGCGATCGCGAGCGCCTGCTCGGCGAAGCGCGCACCGCCTTTCGCGCGCTCCGCGATGCCGCCCCCTTCTGGCGCTGAGCCTATAGCGGCAGTTCGGTCGTCGACTTGATCTCGGACAGCGCGACCGTCGAATTGATTTCCTGGACGCCGGGCAGCTTGCTCAGCTGATCGAAGAAGAAGCGTTCATAGGCGTCGATGTCGCGCGCGACGATACGCAGCATGAAATCGGTCGTCCCCATCAGCACATAGGCATCGAGCACTTCGGGAAAGCCGCGGATCGTCGCGCTGAATTCATCAAGATTGGCGCGGCCGTGCGCGTTGAGCTTCACTTGCGCAAAGACATGCGCGTTCAGTCCGACCTTGCGCCGGTCGACGATCGCGACGCGTTTCCGAATAAATCCCTCGCGCTCCAGCCGGTCGATACGCCGCCAGCAGGGCGACACCGACAGCCCGACGCGATCGGCGATCTCGGCGGTCGTCTGGCTCGCGTCGCGCTGCAATTCGCGAAGGATTTTTATCTCGAACGGATCAAGATCGGTCATTCATTTCCCATATCAGCAGATTTCCGGTTTCAAAATCCTCAAAATCACCAATGCGGACGAAAATGCGAACAAGTATGTCCGGCGACATGATGCGATAAGGCTGAGCGAATTTACACCAGCCATTCCGCCAATCATTTCAAGGAGAACCATGATGGTCAGCCGCCCCGCCCGTATGACCCCGCCGGTCGAATGCGTCCGCCTGTTCGATGCCGCCGCCGGCCTCGACGGCGTGATCGCAATTCACTCGACCGCGCTCGGGCCGGGCGCTGGCGGTTGCCGCCTGTGGCACTATGACGATGTCGATGGCGCGCTCGCCGATGCGCTGCGGCTGGCCGAGGGGATGAGCTACAAGAATGCGCTCGCGGGCCTGCCCTTCGGCGGCGCCAAGGCGGTGCTGCGCCGCCCCGCCGGCTCGTTCGACCGCACAGCGCTGTTCCGCGCCTTCGGCCGCGCGGTTGAGGCGCTCGGCGGGCTCTACGTAACCGCCGAGGACGTCGGCACCACCGTCGCCGACATGCAGGATATCGCGGGCGTCACGCGCCACGTCGCCGGCCTGCCCCCTGCGGGCGGCCGCGCGGGCGGCGACCCCTCGCCCTGGACCGCGCGCGGCGTCTTCGACGCGATGCAGGCAGCGGCGGCGCACACGCTGGGCCGCGACCTTACCGGCCTGACCGTCGCGGTGCAGGGCACGGGCAATGTCGGCGCCGACCTCTGCCGCCGCCTCGCCGACGCCGGGGCGCGGCTCGTCATCGCCGATCCGAACCCCGCGCGGCGCGACCGGCTCGCGGCGATCCACGGGGCAGAGGTCGTGCATGTCGACGACATCCTTCGCGTCGAAGCCGACATCCTCGCCCCCTGCGCCCTCGGCGGCGCCCTCAATGCCGAAAGCGTCGGCGGGCTGAAGGCGCGGCTGGTGTGCGGCGCCGCGAACAACCAGCTCGCCGAACCGGCGGTCGCCGACCTGCTGATGGCGCGCGGCATCGCCTATGTCCCCGATTATGTCGCCAACGCGGGCGGGATCATCAGCGTGTCGGCCGAATATCTGGGCGAAGACGAAGCCGAGGTTGCGGCGCGCGTGGCGAAGATCGCTCCGCGCGTGACCGCACTCCTCGACCGCGCCGCACAGGAAGGACGCTCGCCTGCCATCGTCGCCGACGAAATGGCCGAGGAGGTCATCGCGGCCGGGGCACAGCGCGCGGCGGCCTGAATGCACCGCTTTCACATCGCCGCGCTCGCCGATCCGCAGTCGCTTCCCCGCATCACCGGCTTCTTCGGGCAGCGCGGCCTCGTCCCCGCGGCGGTTGCCATGCAGACCGGCGACGGCGCGATGCGACTGCGGATCGACGTACCTGGCCTCGACGATGGCGCGGCGGCCGTCATCGCATCGAAACTCGGCGCGCTCTTCGCCGTGACTGATGTCGCAATGATCGAAGCCGCCCTCGCCGAATAGGCTATTTCCCCTGCGCCGCGACGACGCGCAGGATGTTGCCGCTCCACATTTTTTCGATGTCAGCGTCCGAATAGCCTGCGGCCTTCAGCCGCTCGGTGACTTTCGGCAAGGCCGAAATATCCTCGATGCCCTTCAGGCCGCCGCCGCCGTCCCAGTCGGCGCCGAAGCAGATATGATCGACGCCGCCGACCTCGATCGCGCGTAGCACCATCTTCATATAATCCTCAAAATCCGCGGCCCACATCGCCTCGCTCTTGTCGAGTTCGCGCCACTGACGCGTCAGGTCCGCCTGCGCTTCGGGCGTAATCTCGCCGATATGCTCATATTTTCTGAACAGCTTGGCGCGCGCCGGCGACATGTTCATCTCGGACATGAAGATCGTCGAAATGCACATCGCCCCGTCCTTTTCGGTCAGCTTGCGCAAGCGTCCTTCGTCTAGGTTTCGTGGATGGTCATGCGCCGACCGCAGGCTCGAATGCGAGAGCAGGATCGGATATTTCGACAATTGCAGGATCTGGTCGAAGGTCGCGTCCGACGAATGGCTCGCGTCGATCACGATGCCCAGCCGGTTCATTTCTGCCACCCATTGTTTGCCGAGCGGGCTCAGCCCGTTCCAGCGCGGCTTGTCGGTCGCGCTGTCGGCAAACTCATTGTTCGCCGAATGGACCGGCCCCGCCAGCCGCACGCCCTTGTCATAGAACTCCTGCAACAGCGACAGATCCTCGCCGAGCGGATAGCTGTTCTCCATCGACTTGAAGGCGACGAGCTTGCCTTCCTTGTTCAGCCGCCGCGCATCGTCGGCGGTGCGCGCCGCGCCGATGACCCCGCTGTTGTCGGCGATCATCTTGTCGATCAGGTCGGACCGTTTGCGCGCATGGGCAAGCGCCGCGGCATAGCCCGCCGGGGTCAACGGCCCCTGTTCGGTGTAGATGGCAAAGAAACCGCCATCGAGATTGCCGTCGCGCATCCTCGGGATATCGAGCTGCGACAGGTCGGTCGCCAGATCGTGCCGGTCGGCGAAGTTCCAGTCCTGCCGCTCGAAGTGGAGCGGCGTGTCGAGATGGGTGTCGAGCACCAGCATCCGGCTGTGCAGCGGCGGCGGCGCCGCCTCCGGCTTGTCGCCCGCCGCCGAACAGGCGAACAGCGCGGTGGCGGCGAGCAGAATGGCAATGCGCTTCACTTCTTGTCCTCCACGGGCTTGAGGTCGAGATCCTGATAGTCCCAGCTGAAATCGGCGATCATGCTGACGGGCTTCATCGTCACGCCGGTCACCTTGCCGTCGGCGTCGAGCGCGAAGGTCACATAGGCGGGCTCGATCGCGGGATCGTCGAATTCGGTGACGAAGCTGTCATATTGCCAATGCTTGAGCCGGCCCGCCATGCGCGGGGTCGAGGTGAAGTCGATCGTCAGCCCCTTCGCCCCGTCGGCGATCACGACATCGCCGTACCACGGATCGCGATAGCGCCCCGCATAGCCCGCGGGCTTCAGCGACGGGCCGACCTTCGCCGGCGATGCCTTCGCCTGTTTCAGATATTCGACGCCGCCCGCCAATCGCGCTTCGAACCAGTCCTGCCATTTGGTCGTCCAGCCATAATCGGGCTGATCCAGATAATGGTCGAGCAGTTCGTAGGTCAGCCCTAGGATCATCCCGCTGTCCTCGCTGTTCATCATGATCGCAAAGCCGACATTCTTGTCGGGAATCATCACGACGCGCGTGATCGAACCGAACACGCCGCCGCTGTGCTGGATGATGCGGTGGCCGCGATAATCCTGCACCTGCCAGCCGAGCGCATAGGCCTGCTGCATCGGCTGCGCGGGTTTCAGGCTGTCGGGCAGTTCGGTGATCGGCATCGGCGTTACCGGGGTCCACATCTGCTTCGCCTGTTCCTCGCTGAACAGCCGTCCGCCGCCGGGCAGCGCGCCATGGGCAAGCTGGATTTTCAGCCACGCCGCCATATCGTCGGCGCTCAGCGCCAGCCCGCCCGCGGGCGCACCGTTGCGGCCGAGCTCGTCGCGTTCATCGAGCGCCTGCTGGGGCCCCAGCCCGCGCAGCGCCCCCGACAGGCGCGCATGCGGCCACGAGCGGTTGGGGATACGGAAGCGGTCTTCGCTATCGCTCGTCGCATTCTTCATGCCGCCGGCGCGCAGCACATGCTCGCGGATGAAATCCTCCCAGCGCTGGCCGGTCACCTCCTCGATCAACTGCCCGGCAACGGCATAGAGGATATTGTCATAGGCATAGGCCGAGCGGAAACTCGTCTTGGGCTTGAGAAAGGCGACGCGCTCGACCGTCTGCTTGCGCGTCAGATAGGTGCGCGGCACGAACATCAGGTCGCCCTGCCCCAGCCCCAGCCCGCTCCGGTGGACGAGCAGATCGCGGATCGTGATCTCGCGCGTGACCCACGGGTCGTTCATGCGGAACCACGGCATATGCTTGATGACCGGATCGTCCCACGCGATCTTGCCCTGATCGACGAGCACCGCCAGCGCGGCGGCGGTCATCGCCTTGCCGGTCGATCCCGTCTGAAAGATGGTTTCGGCGTCGATCGGCGCGCTCTCGCCCAGCTTGCGCACGCCCCAGCCGCGCGCCAGCGTCGTCCGGCCGTCCTCGACGATCGCGATCGACACGCCGACCGCGCCGATCATCTGGCGCAGCGCCTCGACGCTGTCGCCGATGTCGGCGGGCGGCTCGGCCCAGCCGGGAACCGAAAGGGCGAGCATCAGCGATGCCGCCAGCAGACGCGCGGATTTCATGGACGAACCTCCTGCTTGGACGAGGGGCCCCGCTTGACGAGGCGATAGGTGCCGATCCCCAGCAGCGGGACGACGTAAACGGCCAGGAACAGCCAGGCGAGGATGCGGTATCCGCTCGCGATCAGGTCGACGAGCCCGACGCGCGCCGCGACGAACATGCAACCCGCCAGGATGGCCGCGCCGATCAGCGCGCGTCCCGCGGTGCCGGGTGCCGCGCGACCGCGCGCCTCGAACGCACCCGCGATCCGTTCGTTGATCGCATGGATCGCCCCCACCCCGCTTTCGAGCAGCGCGGTGAAGATCATCAGCTGGAACAGCAGGTGAAAGCCCGGCACCGCCATCTGCCGCAAAAGAAAGTCGGAGGGCAGCGTCTCGTCGCCGATGCCGGGATAAAAGGCCATCATCGCCACGAAGAACAGGATCGCAGGCAGCATGGTCAGCGGCCCGGCGATCGCGCCCGCGATCAACGCGTCGCGGCGGCTCGTCAGGTGGCGCAGCACCGGCAGCACGACGACCGCCCCGACGATGTTATAGCTCGCATAGGTGATGCCGCCCGCCATCCACCCGTCCGCCGGCGGTCCGGCCGCGGCGAAACCCGCGCCGATGCGGTCGCCAAAGCGGGTCAGCGCAAAGAAGAGGAACAGCGCATAGACCGCATAGATCAGCATCGAGGCATATTTGAACAGGCGCTCGACCCCCGCTTCGCCGAACGCGGTCGCAAACAGGATCGCGGCGGCCAGCACGATCGCCCCCATCAGTTCGGGCCAGCCGAAGGTCGCCGCCCCGATCGCGCCGGCGGCGGCGCCGAACACCGCGAGGATCAGCACGACGAAGATCAGATAGGCCGCCTCGAACAGCACCCAGCCGGGGCCGAGCAATTGCTGGAAGAAGCTGCGATAGTCATAGGCGTGCAATTGCCGCGCGAGCGCGAAGGTCAGCGCCGCGACGACGCTCCAGATCAGCGTCGCGAGCAGCATCCCGGCAAGCCCGCCCCACGGTCCGGCCGGCACGAAATATTCGGCCAGTTCGCGGCCCGTCGCATAGCCGCCGCCGATGATGACCGCCTTCAGTGCGAAACCGGGCAGCAGAAAGCGCTGAAACCAGCTCCCTCCGCTGCCCGCCTCGCCCACCATCACGCGAGACAGTTTTCGACGAGCTCCGCGAACGCCGCGCCGCCGCGGATCGGATCGGCGACCGGCAGGCCTAGCCGCGCCGCCTCGGCCGCCATCAGCGCCGCGGCCGCATCGGCATCATAGCTCGAGGTGTTGAGGCTGACGCCGCCGCAGCGGATCGCGGGATTGGTCCGGCTGCCGAGCCGGATCGTCAGGTCGATCACCTCCTCGATGCTCGGCAGGGCGAAGCTTTCCATTCCCAGAATGACCGTGCGCGTCGGATCGTGGCAGACGACGAACACGTCGGGCTGGCTGCCGTGGAGCAGGCCGAGCGATACCGCGGCATAGGCGGGGTTGAAGATCGACCCCTGCCCCTCGATCAGATCCCAGTGATCGGCAGGCGCGTCGGGGCTCAGCATTTCGGCAGCACCCGCTTCGAAATCCGACACCACCGCATCCATCGGCATCCCGCCGCCCGCGATCATGATCCCCGTCTGCCCAGTGGCACGGAAATCGGCATCGATCCCGCGCTCGGCAAAGGCGCGGTGCAGCGCCAGCGCAGTATATTTCTTGCCCAATGCACAATCGGTGCCGACGGTCAGCAGCCGCTTGCCGCTGCGCTTGCGGCCGTTGCCGATCGGAATCGAAGGCGGCGGGGTGCGAACGTCGATCAGCCGCTGGCCGGTGTGCCGCGCTGCATCGGCGAGCGCGGGGATGCTCGTCAGCCGGACGTGAAGCCCGCTCACGATGTCGAGCCCCGCCTCCATCGCCTCGACGAGCACCGCGACCCAGCTGTCGCCGATGATGCCCCCCTGATTGGCGACGCCGATGACCAACGAACGCGCGCCCGCCGCCCGCGCCTCTGCCGGCGACAGGCGCGGCAGGCCGGTGGTGACGGCGCAGCCGCCGATCCCCCATTCACCGACGCAGCGGTCGGCGGCCCAGTCGGCAAGGCCAAAGGCGGTCTTGGCATAGCCCGCCTCGGTCGTGTCGCCCAGAAAGAGCAGATAGGGCTGCGGGAGGGTGAGCTGGCTGTCCAGCCGGCCCGTCGGCGCGTTCATCGCTGTCACTCCGCTTTCGTTCAAAAGGCCATGTCGATCGCGACGCCGATCGTGCGCGGCTGCAACGGCGAGATCGACAGGAAGCTCGGCTGGTTCAGCCCGTCCGCCATCGTCGAGCGCGCCATCTCGCCCTTGTTGTCGAACAGGTTACGCGCGTAGGCGCGCAGCGTCCAATGGCCGTCCCACGTCACCGACGCATTGAGGTCGACCGAGGTATACGGCTCGGCGCGCGCGGTCAGAGGATCGCTTTCGACCAGCGACAAGCGGCTGCTCGCGTGGCGGATGCCGGCGCCGAGGCTGCCCTTGGCGCTGCCGCCCAGCTCAAAGTCGTAGTCGGCGCGGAGCGCGCCGCTGAACTTCGGCACCGCTGGCAAACGGTCGCCCTTCGCTCCGCTGATTTCGGGAACATCCTCGCTCAGCGAGGCGTCGGTGTAGCTGCCGGTCGCGCTGATCGTCAGGCCCGGCGCCGGGCGAAAGGCGATGCTGCCCTCGAAACCCTTGCTCGTCGCCTTGCCGCCGTTGGCCCCGCCATTGACCCCGCCGAACGAGCGGACGACCTGAATGTCGGTCCAGTCCATCCAGAAGGCGGCGACATCGACCGTCACCATCCGGTCGGCCAGATCGGCCTTCAGTCCGACCTCATAGTTGGTCATGCGGTCGGCGGATACCGTCGGGGGCACATTGGGAACGATGACGTTCGGGCCGCCCGGACGGTAGCCGGTGGCGACGCGGCCGTAGAGCATTGCGTCCTTGTTTATGTGAAATTGCGGGCTGACCGAAAAGGTCCAGACGCTCTCTGCAGAGCTTCCCGGATCGTCGGCCTGGGGCACGATCGCGCCCGAGCTAATCTGGCGGAACGTCTGCTTGTTGCGCGCCCAGCGTAGCCCGCCGGTCACGTCGAACTGCTCGGCGAGCTTCAGCGTCGCATTGCCGAAGATCGCATATTCCTTGTAGGTCGCGGGCAGCCCGACGATCGCCAGCGGATCGAGCCCGGCGATCGGATCGCCGTTCATGTCATAGGACCGCACAAGCTGCGCGTTGCTCGTCTTCTCGTCGGTGAAAAAGCCGCCGATCATCCATTCGAACCGCCCGCCGCTTGGCGAGGTCAGCCGGACTTCCTGCGTCCACTTGTTGAGCCCGAGGTCGAGGTAAAACGGCGTGATGCCCGGATCGACGGCGCCATCCGTAAGCAGCGGAAAGAGTACGCCGAAAGCATAGCTCGCATCCTGCACCTGACGGCTCTTCGTCTTGCTGTAGGTGGTCGCAGAGGTCAGCGTTGCCACGCCGAAATCATAATCGATCGTCGCCGAATAATAATCGAGCGAAATATCATAGGATTCGGGGACATAATTGTTGAACGAATGGCCCTTGCCGAGCCGGTTGCCCGCAAGATCTGCGGCATAGAGGCCGTTGCCGTCCGAATTGAGCGACTGCCAAATGCCCGCCAGCTTGACGCTCAATTGCGGCGTTGGTTGCCAGAGCAACGCCGCGCGGCCGCCGCGCTGTTCGAAATCATTCTGATCGGTCAGCCCGGAATTATTGACGCTGTCGACCCAGCCCGGGCTCCTGCGCCAGGCGAAACTGCCGCTGATCGCCAGCGTGTCCTGCGCGATCGGGACGTTGACATAGGTTTGCGCGCCCCAGCCGAGACCGCCTGCATCCTTGATCGAAAAGCCCTCGAGCCCGGCGCGCACGCGGAATTCATGCGTGTCGGGTTGCACCGTGACATATTTGACAAGGCCGCCGATCGAGCTCGCACCATACAGAGTGCCCTGCGGACCCTTCAGCACTTCGACGCGATCGAGGTCATAGGGCATCAGGTCGATCGTGAAGGCCCCCGCGCGATTGTAGATCGCGCTCGATCCGACCGGCGCATCGTCGAGGTAGATGCCGACCGTCTGCGCGGCGCTCAGCGGTGCGACGCCGCGCAGCGTGATCGTCGTCTGCCCCGGCGTGCCGCCGTTGCTCACGTTCATGCCTGGAACATAGCCGGCATAATCGACGAGCGAGGCCGAACCCTGCTGCTGGATATCCTCACCGCCGACCACGCTGATCGAAATCGGCACGTCCTGCACGTTCTGCACGCGCTTCTGGGCGGTGACGACGATCTCGCCGCTATATTCCGCGCCGCCCGCTTCCTGCGCCTGCACCGGCATCGCCACCGCGAGCGCCGCGATGCTGCTTGCAATCCAAAGACCCTGTTTCATCGCCTTACCCCCACACTTGCGCGAGCAGGCGGCGGAAATTGCCCCCCAGCACCGCGCGGATGTTATCGTCCGAATAGCCGCGACGGATCAGTTCCTCGGTCAGGTCGAAGACCTTGAGCGGGTGGTCGAAACCGTCGATGTCGATCTTGTCGCGAAAGGCATAGCTGTCCTTGTAGCTTGCCTTCAGCGCCGCATATTCCGCCGGCGCCATGTCGTCATAGCCGTTGAGGTCGGCGTCGGACCCGATGCCGACATGCTCGATCCCGACCAGCTTGGCGACATGGTCGATATGATCGGCCATATGGCCGACATTGGTGGGGTCGCTCGCGCGGACGAACATCCGCACTCCGGTGATCCCCATAACCCCACCCTTGGCGGCGAGCGCCTTGATTGCCTCGTCGGTCTTGACCCGCGGATGGTCGACCAGCGCGCGCGCATTGCTGTGGGTGATCGCGATCGGCCCCTTGGCGAGCGCGATCGCGTCGAGCGTGGTGCGGTCGCCGCAATGAGACACGTCGATCAGCATCTTCGCCCGC
This sequence comes from Sphingopyxis sp. GC21, assembly GCF_025727575.1. Taxonomy (NCBI): domain Bacteria; kingdom Pseudomonadati; phylum Pseudomonadota; class Alphaproteobacteria; order Sphingomonadales; family Sphingopyxidaceae; genus Sphingopyxis; species Sphingopyxis sp. GC21. The sequence continues at coordinate 2,057,927 of NZ_CP095845.1, forward strand.
TCCATCGCGTCGATGATCGCCGCGCCATAGTCGCTGACCCCGCCATCGACCCGGTCGGTACTGCCCGACCCGATGCGGTTCTGGCTGTTATAGGTGAGTTGCGCGCAGCGCAGGCCCAGCCGGCGAAAGACCGCGACATCCTCGACGCCGTCGAACTGGTCGGCATTCTGAAGGCCCATGATGACCGCGCATTTGCGCATCGCCTTTGCGCTGTCGAGGTCGTCCACCGTGTCGACGAGCGAAAAAACATGGCCGTTGCGGCCGACGAAGCCCTGCCACCCCGCCATATATTCCATCGCCTGCGCCCGCGCATCGGGGCCGCCCAGACCGAAGCTGTTGTGGAAGCCCGTGATCCCGCTCGCGCGAAACTCCCCCGCCTCGGCATCGGTCAGACGGTGCGCGATATAATCGGGGGCCATCGTGATCTTGAGCGGCGCGAGCATGTCGATCACGAGCGAAGCAGCGACCAGATCGACCGCGCGCGTCGAATAGCTGCGCGCCGGCGTTGCGGCGAAGGCATAGGCGCCGCGTCCGATCATCGGCGCTGCGATCGTCGCAGACAAGGCTGTCCCGACCGCGCCCGCCACAAAGGCGCGGCGCGTCGCCGGGAATGACGCGGTCATTCCACCCTCCACCTCAAGAAAATTTCATTTTCTAGACTATTGTCCTAATCAGAAAATTGTCAACCCATTTAGGACAGGAAAATTCATATCAGCCGCCACCCCACAGGCTCGGCGGACAATGGATCTTGCCGTCGCGATAGGTGACGCCGGGCTCGCGGTCGCGCGCGAGGAACGTCGGCCCGTCGAGGTCGACGATGTCGCAGAGCTGCCCCACGAGGTAGGATGGCGCCATCGACAGGCTGGTGCCCATCATATTGCCCACCATCACGTCGAGCCCCAACCGCCGCGCCTGCCGCGCGATCGCCAGCCCCTCGGTCAGCCCGCCGCACTTGTCGAGCTTGATATTGACGACATCGAAGCGCCCGACGAGCGAGGCGGTGTCGGCGAGCGACAGCGCGCTTTCGTCGGCAACGAAAGGCAAGGGCCGCTTGACCCCGTCGAGGTCGGCCTCGCGCCCGCGCCGCAGCGGCTGTTCGAGCTGCGCGATGCGATGCGCGACGAGCAGCGGCAACAGATCGCCCAGCGTAGCGCGGTCATAACCCTGATTGGCATCGACGCCGATCCACGCATGCGGCCGCGCCGCGCGGATCGCGGCGATGCGCGCCGCGTCAAGGTCGACCTCGCCCGTCAGCTTTACCTTCACCGGCGCGTGCGGGTCGATCGCCAGCGCGGCGGCGGCCATCGCTTCGGGGCTGTCGGCGCCGAGCGTCAGCGTCGAGCGCAGCGCGCGCGGCGGGTCGAGCCCGGCCAATTCCCAAACGGGCTTGCCCGCACGCCGGGCCTCGAGATCCCAGAAGGCGCAGTCGATCGCGTTGCGCGCGCCGCCGGGGGGCAGCAGATGCTGCAGATCCTCGCGCGTCGCGCCGCCTTCGATCGCGGGCCGCACCCGCGTCGCTTCGGCGAGCATATGGTCGATATCGTCGCCGAGGTAATAAACCCCCGCCCCCTCGCCGCGGCCCTCATGGCGGCCGTCGGACAGGGTGGCGACGAGCAGCGCAGTCTCGGTGAACACATGGCCCGCGATGCGGAACGGCTGGTGATAGGGAAAACGCTCGACGCGAAGGTCGAGCGTCAGTCCGGTCATGACATCGGCCGTCATCAGTAGACCATGCCGAAGCCATAGAGGTGGAAGTGCAGCGTCAGCCAGACGAGCACCAGCGCCGACAGCAGCAACAGCACCGCCCCCAGCTTCATCGTCCAGCGGCGCTTGTCCTTGATGCACAGCCACAGGTGCCACGCGCTCGTCGCCAACAGGCCAAGGCTGGCGATCGGCGTCAGCACGCGCAGCAGGATGATCAGCCAGTCGAGCGGGCCGCCGACGCTCCCGATATCGCCCGAGAAGGTGACGATGAACATCGCCCATCCGGCGACCGCCGCGATGACGAGCCACGCGAACAGCCGCGACAGCCGCCACGCGCGCCGCGCCTGGCCTTCGAGCGCAAAGGTCGCGCCATAGCTGCGGCGGACCAGCGCGCGCACCGGCCATGCGAGCGCCGCAAGCAGCACGAGCAGCAGCGCTGCGATCAGCGCCGGGTTCAGCCAGGCGACATTTTCGCCCGCCGGGGCCGGCCAGAAGACCATGAAGGGCGACGCGGCATCCAGGCTGATGCGCACGACGCGTCCGTCCTTGACCTCGGCAGCGAGCCGTTCGCCGGTGCCGGTGTCGCGCCACACAAAGGGCTCGACTTCGACCCAGTCGCGCGGTCCGGCGCTCAGCCCGTCGAGCGCGGGCATCGCGATCTTGCCGTCGGTTCCGACCACGATCTGCGCCTGGCCGAGCAGGCCGAACAGGCTCATGAAATTGGTGAAGGACCCGCGGCTCGACACATAATGGCCGGCCAGCATCGCGGCATGGTCGCGCGCAGTCTTTTCATCGACCTGTCCGGGCTTGGGCGTGCCGGGCAGATAGCGGTCGGCGAACTGGTGGAACAGCGCGCTGCGGATCGCGCCCGCTGCGCCTTCCTTGCCGGGGCTGTTCATCGACACGAACAAGCCGATGTCCGAATCGGGGAACAGCCACAGATAGCTGTGGAACCATTCGGTATCGCCGCCGTGCGCGATCGCGCGATGCCCGTTGACCCATTGTTCGTAGAAGCCGAGCGCCATGCTGTTGAGCGGGCCGACGCCGGGCGCCTTGTAATCGTGCATCAGCTTCGCCGTCTCGGGCTTCAGCAGCACGCCGCCGTTGTTCAGATGCGCCATCATGAACTTGCCCATGTCGCCGCCCGACGCCGACAGGCTGCCCGCGGGGGCCGGCACGACGATTTCGAAGGGCTTGGCCTTGTCGGTCATCACGCGGTAGCCGCTCGACATGAAGGGCGCGAGCGCGGCCGGCAGCGGCTGGCGGAAGCTCGCATATTTCATGCCCAGCGGCGCAAAAATGTGCCGATCGATATAATCATCGAAGGATTCGCCGCTGGTGCGCTGAACGATGTATCCGGCCAGCGCGGTCGCATAGTTGGAATAGGCGGGCGTGCTTCCCGGCGCAAAAACCCGCGCGGGCAGCGCTTCGCGCGCATAATCCTTCAGCGGCATCACCGCCTCGGGATCGCTGCTGATCAGATAGCGGATCGATTCTTCAAAGCCCGCGGTGTGCGTCATGATATTGCGCAGCGTCACCGGCTTGCCCTCGAAGGGCGGAATCTTGAAATCGAGATAGGTGTTCACATCCTTATCGAGGTCGAGCTTACCGGCTTCGACAAGCTGCATCACCGCGGTCCAGGTAAACAGCTTCGACACCGAACCGGGGCGAAACAGCGTCGTCGCGGGATCGACGGGCTTGCGCGACGCGACATCGGCAAAGCCATAGCCCTTCTGCAGCACCGTGCCGCCGCCGCGCACCACGACGACGACCGCACCGGCAACCTCGCCGCGCGCGAGCGCATAGGGCATGAAACCGTCGAGCCACGCCTCGACATCGGCGGCGTCGAGCTTGGCCGCGCCCGCGGGCGGCGGCGGCACGGCCGGCGTCTGCTCCGCCGGCTTGGCGGCAATCTGCTGCACCGGCCCCTGCGCGGCCAGCGGGACGGCCGCCAGCACTCCCAATCCTATCATAAGCTTGCGAAGGAAACGCATCGCTTTATCCCCCTTATCCGGCGCGCCGCGCGACATGCTTGCAGCGAGCCGCGAGACGCCTTACCAAGGGTCAGCAATAAGTGACCCAATGCGGACATAATGATCCTGATTGGAAAATTGTCAAATGAGGAATGGACCGACCCGATGACATCCCGATCGAATCCCCCGACGCTCGGCGAGGTCATGCGGGGAATTCGCACCCGAAATGGCTGGACGCTCAAGGAAATGAGCGCGCGCTCGGGCATCCCGGTATCGACGCTGTCGAAGGTCGAACATGACCGGCTGACGCTCAGCTACGACAAGCTGCAACAGCTCAGCCAGCGGCTCAACATCCGCATGTCCGACCTGTTCGCCGAAGATGCGGGGGACAGCGCGCCGCGCGTCACCGGCCGGCGCAGCGTCGGCACCATCGACACCGCGGTTCGCGTCACCACCGACAATTACGACTATCATTATCTCTGCACCGACCTGCGGCAAAAGCGCATGATCCCTATCATCACGCGCATCCGCGCGCGCAGTGCGAGCGAATTCGGCGAGCTCGTCCACCACCAGGGCGAGGAGTTCATCTATGTCATCGAAGGACGGATCGAAGTGCACAGCGAATTTTACGATCCCGTGGTCCTCGACGCGGGTCAGGGCATCTATATCGATTCGTCGATGGGTCACGCTTATGTCGTCGCCGACGGCTGCGACGAGGCGCTGGTCCTCGGCGTCTGCTCGAGCGCCGACGAAGGGTTGATGGATTCGCTGATGAGCCTCCATGCATAGCCGCTCGCCCTTCGTCGCGGCGCTGCTCGCCAGCTCGCTGCTCCTTTCGGCCTCGGCCGGCGCGCGCGGCGCGGCCCCTGCCTATGACGTCGTCATCCGCGGCGGGACGCTCTACGACGGTTCGGGCGCCGCCCCCGTCGTTGGCGATATCGCGCTGAAGGGCGACCGCATCGTCGCGGTCGGCACGGTCGCGGGCCGCGGCCGGACCGAGATCGACGCAAAGGGCATGGCTGTCGCGCCCGGCTTCATCAACATGCTGAGCTGGGCAACCGAATCGCTGATCGCCGACCCGCGCAGCCTCAGCGACATCCGCCAGGGCGTGACGCTCGAAGTGATGGGCGAAGGCTGGTCGATGGGCCCGTTCAACGCGACGATGAAGGCGCAGGAGACCGAGCGTCAGGGCGATATCAAATATGACATCAGCTGGACGACGCTGGGCGATTATTTCGCCTATCTCGAAAAGCGCGGCATTGCGCCCAATGTCGCGAGCTTCGTCGGTGCGGCGACAGTGCGCGTGCACGAACTGGGCGAAGGCGATGTCGATCCCACCCCCGAACAGCTCGCGCGGATGCGCGCGCTCGTCCGTCAGGCGATGGACGAAGGCGCGCTGGGGGTCGGCAGTTCGCTGATCTATGCCCCCGGCTCCTATGCCGAGACCGACGAACTCGTCGCGCTGACCAGCGAGGCGGCGCGCTGCGGCGGCATGTATATCAGTCATATGCGCTCGGAAGGCGACCGGCTTGAGGAAGCGGTCGACGAACTGATCGCCATCGCGCGCCGGTCGGGCGCGCCAGCCGAAATCTATCACCTCAAGATGGCCGGCCGCGCGAACTGGGACAAATTCGCGCCCGTCGTAGCGAAGATCGAGGCGGCGCGCGCCGCGGGAACGCGGATCACCGCCGACATGTACACCTATACCGCGGGCGCCACCGGGCTCGACGCCGCCATGCCGACCTGGGTTCAGGCGGGCGGACTGGAAGCGTGGATCGAGCGGCTGAAGGATCCGGCGATCCGCGCCCGCGTCGCGGCCGAAATGAAAAGTCCGGGCAGCGACTGGGAGAATCTCTACATCGGCGCGGGTGCCGACAAGATGATCCTGACAGGCTTCAAGAATGACGCGCTCAAGCCGCTCACCGGCAAGACGCTGGCCGAAGTGGCGGCGATGCGCGGAAAATCGCCCGAGGAAACCGCGATGGACCTTGTCGTCGAGGATGGCTCGCGCGTCGGGACCGTCTATTTCCTGATGTCGGAAGACAATGTCCGGCGCCAAATCCAGCTTCCCTGGATGAGCTTCGGCTCGGACGCCGCATCGCAGGCGGCCGAGGGCGTGTTCCTGAAGTCGGGCGCCCACCCACGCACCTATGGCAATTTCGCGCGCCTGCTCGGCCGCTATGTTCGCGACGAAAAGCTGATCCCGCTCGAAGAGGCGGTGCGGCGGCTGACCTCGCTCCCCGCGGGTAACCTCAACCTTCAGGATCGCGGCGCGCTGCGCCCCGGCTATTTCGGCGATGTCGTGATCTTCGATCCGGCGACCGTCGGCGACCGCGCGACCTTCGAAAAGCCGCACCAATATGCGACCGGCGTGCGCGATGTGTTCGTCAACGGTACCGCGGTGCTGCGCGGCGGCGACCCGACCGGCGCGACGCCGGGCAAGGCGGTACGCGGATCGGGCTGGAAGCGCTGCTCCTGATCGCGCGCGCATTGATCGGCGGTGATTGACCGGCGGCGGCCGAAACCGCCGCCGGCCCCGTTCAATTCCGTCTTTTCAGTTGGATTCGCTCTGATCGGCGCCGTCGGCGGGCGCTTCGGCCGGCGGGGCGGCCGCGCGCGCCTTGCGCATCGCTTCCATTTCGGCCTTGTCGACGAAGCCGTCGCCATTGGTGTCGAGCCGCTTCATCAGCGCATCGACCCGCTCGGGCGTCGCCATCGATGGCTCGCCCATGCGCTCGGCGCGCATTTGCATCATCTTCGCGATCTCGTCCTTGTCGAGCTTGCCGTCGCCATTGGCGTCCATCATCGCGAACATGCGTTCGCCATTATGCGCCGGCGGCTGCGCGTGCGCGGCCGGTATTGCAAGCATCAGCGGCGCGGCAATCGTCAGAAATTTTCTCACATGTCGTCCTTCACTATGGGCGGCAAAGCGCCGGGCACCCCGCGGCTCAATGACCCATGGTTTGTCGCAAAACTATGCCAGTTGCGCCGTGGTGCCGCAGTCGCGGGCCAAAGCGCCGCCGCGCCCACTCGTCAAGGCGTCAGCACGACCTTCCCCACCACCTCGCGCCGCTCGAGCATGGCAAACCCCGCGCGCCAATCGGCAAGATCGAGCACGGCGTGGACATGGGGGCGGATCGCCCCGCTCTCCGCCATTGCGTCGATTGCGACGATATTCTCGGCCCCGCGCTCGGGAAAGCGGCGGCCATATTCGCCCGCGCGCACCCCAACGACCGAAAAGCCCTTGATCAGCGGCATATTGACCGAAATATCGGGAATCCGCCCCGATGCAAAGCCGACGACAAGCAAGCGGCCGCCGAAGGCGATGCAGCGCGTCGATTCGTCGAACACATCGCCGCCGACCGGGTCGAAGATGACATCGGCGCCCCTCCCTTCCGTCAACGCCTTAACCGTCTCGCGAAAACCGGGCGCCGCCTCGATCACCGCGTCGGGTGTGTAAAGCGCGGCAATGGCATCGCGCTTCGCGGCGCTGCTTGCCGCCGCAATCACCCGCGCGCCCAGTCCGCGCGCCAGATCGACCGTCGCCAGGCCCACACCGCCCGCCGCGCCGTGGACCAGCACCCAGTCGCCGGGCGCGACCCGCGCGCAGCGGACGAGCGCGACATAGGCGGTCAGATAGGCGACCGGACACGCCGCCGCCGCCGCCCAGTCGAGCGCGGCGGGCTTGCGCCGCAGCGTCGCCGCCGGAACGATGCAATATTCGGCCATCGCACCGAAACGATTGCCGCCGATCACCGCATCGCCGGGCGCCCAGCCTTCGACGCCCGCGCCCATCGCATCGACCTCACCCGAAAACTCCAGCCCCGGCACGAAGGGCAGCTCGGGTTTGAGCTGGTAGGCGCCGCGCGTCATCAGCAGGTCGGGAAAATTCACTGCTGCTGCCCGCACCCGCACCCGCACCTCGCCCGGCCCGGGTTCGGGTCGCGGCCGGTCGGCGATCGCGCAACCCGCGTGATCGGGCGCCAATTGGCTCACTTGCAGCGCGCGCATGAAAATCCTTTCCTACAATATTCCAATATGGTTCGTTTCAATATCTCAGTGAACCAAAGAAGCGAATCATGTCACTTGCCGACCTGCCCCGCCTTGCGATTGACGCATTGATCGATGCCCTCATCGACCGCGAAGGCGGATATGTAAACCACCCCGCCGATTGCGGCGGCCCGACGCGCCGGGGGATCACCGATGCCGTAGCGCGGGCGCAGGGCTATACGGGGCCGATGCGCGATCTGCCCCGCGCCGAGGCGGCCACCATCTATTGCCGCATCTATTGGCTGCGCCCCGCCTTCGATCGCATCGCCGCGCGCGCCGCGCATTGCGGCCGAACCGTTAGATACCGGCGTCACATGGGTACCGCGATCGCCACTGGCGTTCTCCAGCGCGCACGCAACGCGCTCAACCGCACGGCGCGCGACTATCCCGATATCATGGTCGACCGCGCCATCGGCCCGCGCACGCTGTCGGCACTCGACGGTTCTTCTGAAAGCGCGCGGCAAGGGCGGCGTAACCGTGCTGCTGCGAGCGATGGAGGCGCTGCAGGGCGAACGCTACATCGCGCTCGCCGAACGCCGCCCGAGCCAGGAGGCATTTCTCTACGGCTGGCTCGCAAACCGCATCGGCGGCGGCTGATGAGTATCATCATACCGGGACGTACCGTGAACTTTGACAACTTCCAGCAAAAGGATCCGCAAATATGAGCATCATCGAAGGCCTGATCGGCCCCGTCGCCAAGCTGATCGACAAGATCATCCCCGACCCCGAAGCGCGCGACCACGCCAAGCTCGAACTGCTGAAGCTCGAGGACAGCCAGGAAATGGAGGCGATCAAAACGCGGATGACCGCGATCGTCGCCGAAGCGAACAGCACCGACCCCTGGACCAGCCGCGCGCGGCCCAGCTTCCTCTACGTCATGTATACGCTGCTTCTGTGGGCGATCCCGATGGGCCTGATCGCCGCGACGCGCCCCGACATGGCAAAGGGCATCGCAGAGGGCATGAACGCCTATCTCGCCGGCATCCCCGAACCGCTCTACGCGCTCTTCGGCACCGGCTACCTCGGCTACACCGCCGCCCGCGCATGGGGGAAAGCGAAAGGGGGGGAGGACTGAACCTTTCCAAGCCCTGCTCTCAATTGTGTGTCCCCGTGAAGGCGGGGACCCATCTCCCGCCGGCTCGTAATTGCACTGCCGGATGATGGATCCCCGCCTTCGCGGGGATACAGGTCGCTATTAACTGGCCGCTCTTTCTCCCACCACCGCCGCCAGCTTCGCCAGCGACGACGTCAGCCCCGCCTCATGATCCTTCGCCGAAATCCCCGGCGGCACATGATGCGCATCGACCGTGACCAGCGTCCCGCCGCCCTTGCGCGACAGATACCAGTGCATCGCCATCGTGCCCGAAAAGCGGGGATCATCCGACACGAATTCGACCTCCCACACGATCAGCCGCCCGTCATCGAGCACCGGGATGTGCACCGCGACCAGATCGCTGTCATCGTCGCTCTTGGTCTCGACATCGGAGTCGTCGAAGGTCAGGCGCAGGCGGAACCCGCCGCCCTCGCGCAGATCGCTATGCTCGAATGCGCCCGTCGCGCCCTCGGGCGGTAGCCAGCGCGCCAGTTTTTCGGCGCTGGTAAAGGCCGCGAACACATCGACCAGCGGCGCGGCGATCAGCCTCTCGGCATGATCGGTGCGCCGCGTCTTCTTTGTCGGTTTCACGTCCCACCGTTTCAGGCGAGCGCGGCCTTGACCGCCGCGACGGCGTCGTCCGCCGCGCCGCCGTTCGGGCCGCCGCCCTGCGCCATGTCGGGACGGCCGCCGCCGCCCTGCCCGCCGAGCGCCGCAACCGCGACCTTGACCAGATCGACCGCGCTATGGCTGCCCGTCTTGTCGTCGGTCACGCCAACCGCGACCGACGCGCGGCCATCATTGACCGCGACGAGCATCGCGACGCCGCTGCCGACCTGCTTCTTGAGGCCATCGACCGTGCCGCGAAGTTCCTTGGGATCGAGCCCCTCGACGACCTGCGCCAGAAAGGCGACATCGCCGACCTGTTCGATCGCCGGACCCGCCGCCGCTCCGCCGCCCGCACCGCCGCCACCAAGCGCCAGCGCCTTCTTCGCGTCGGCCAGCTCGCGTTCGGCTTTCTTCAGCGCCTCGGCCATCGCGGCAACGCGCGCCGGCACCTCGTCGGGCGAGGTCTTGAGCGCCGCCGCCGCCGACTTCAGCGCCTCGTCGCGGCCCAGCAGCCACTGGCGCGCCGCCTCGCCGGTCAGCGCCTCGATACGCCGGACGCCCGACGAAACCGCGCTTTCGCTGATGATCTTGAACAAGGCGATGTCGCCCAGCGCCCGCACGTGCGTACCGCCGCACAGTTCGACCGAATAGCTATGCTCGTCGCCCTTGCCCATGCTGAGCACGCGCACCTCGTCGCCATATTTCTCGCCGAACAGCGCCATCGCCCCCGCTGCGATCGCGTCCTCGGGGGTCATGAGCCGCGTCGAGACGGGTTCGTTCGCCCGGATCTGCGCGTTCACATCGGCTTCGATCTGGGCGATTTCCTCCGGCGTCAGCGCCTTGGGGTGCGAAAAGTCGAACCGGAAACGATCCTCGGCAACCAGGCTGCCCTTCTGCGTGACATGCGCACCCAGACGGTTGCGCAGCGCGGCGTGGACAAGGTGCGTCGCGCTGTGGTTGGCGCGGATGCGATCGCGGCGCGCGGCATCGACCGACAGATGCACAGTGTCGCCGACCTTCAGCTTGCCCGCCTCCAGCTTCGCCTGATGCGTGTGCAGCCGGCCGAGCGGCTTGCCGGTGTCCTCGACATTGGCCTTGGCGCCTTCCAGCGTTGTGATCGTTCCCGCGTCGCCCATCTGGCCGCCGCTTTCGCCATAAAAGGGCGTCTGATTGGTCAGCACGACCACCGTGTCGCCGGCTTCGGCGGTCTCGACCGGCTGGCCGTCCTTGACGATCGCGATCACCTCGCCCTCGCCCTCTGTCGAGGTGTAGCCGGTGAACTCGCTGCTGCCATTGGCTTCGGCAAGGTCGAACCAGATTTCATCCGACGCCTTTTCGCCGCTGCCCTTCCATGCCGCGCGCGCCGCTGCCTTCTGCTGCGCCATCGCCGCATCGAAGCCCGCGCGATCGACCGCGATACCCTGCGCCCGCAGCGCATCTTCGGTCAGGTCATAGGGAAAGCCGAAGGTGTCATAGAGCTTGAAGGCGACATCGCCGGGCAGCGTCGCGCCCTTGCCCATGCCCACGGTCGCCTCGTCGAGGAGCCGCAATCCCTTGTCGAGCGTCTGGCGGAACTTGACCTCCTCGCGCTCCAGCGTCTCGGCGATCAGCGCCTGCGCGCGGATCAGCTCGGGATAGGCCGCGCCCATCTCGGTCGTCAGCGCCGGGAGCAGTCGGTACATCAGCGGATCCTTGGCGCCGAGTAGATGCGCGTGCCGCATCGCGCGCCGCATGATCCGGCGCAGCACATAACCGCGCCCTTCGTTCGACGGCAGCACGCCGTCGGCGATCAGGAAGCTCGATGCGCGCAGATGGTCGGCGATGACACGGTGGCTCGCCAGGCTTCCGCCCTCGGCGGCAACGCCCGTCAGATCGACCGACGCTGCGATCAGCGCCTTGAACGTGTCGATGTCGTAATTGTCGTGGACGCCCTGCATCACCGCCGCGATGCGTTCCAGCCCCATGCCGGTATCGATGCTCGGGCGCGGCAGGTCGACCCGCTGCCCATCCGGCATCTGCTCATATTGCATGAACACCAGATTCCAGATTTCGATGAAGCGGTCGCCATCCTCTTCGGGCGATCCCGGCGGGCCGCCCCAGATATGGTCGCCATGGTCGTAAAAGATTTCGCTGCACGGCCCGCACGGACCGGTGTCGCCCATCGACCAGAAATTGTCGCTCGTCGGGATACGGATGATCCGCTCTTCGGGAAGACCCGCAATCTTGCGCCACAGGTCGAACGCCTCGTCGTCGGTGTGATAGACGGTCGCGGTCAGCTTGTCGGCGGGCAGGCCCCAGGTCTTGTGAACCAGCGTCCAGGCATGGTCGATCGCCTGTTCCTTGAAATAGTCGCCGAAGGAGAAATTCCCCAGCATTTCAAAGAATGTATGATGCCGCGCCGTATAGCCGACATTGTCGAGATCGTTGTGCTTGCCGCCGGCGCGAACGCATTTCTGCGACGACGCGGCCGTGCTGTACGGACGCTTCTCCAGCCCGGTGAAGACATTCTTGAACGGCACCATGCCCGCGTTGACGAACATCAGCGTCGGGTCATTGAACGGCACCAGCGGTGCCGACGGTTCGATATGGTGGCCGGCCCCGGCAAAATAGTCGAGGAACGAGCGGCGGATGTCGTTGGTCGATGTCATGCGCGCGATCTAGTGCCGGATCGTCCGTTACTCAAGCACAGACGCGCAGCATCAGCGCTGGCAGAGCCGGTCGAGCTGCTGCCCGGTCAACCCCTGCTGGTTCACCAGCGCCTGCGAGATGAACTGCACATCATATTGGGCGATGCGATATTCGCCTTCGCGAACGCGCTGCACCAATATCCCGCCGCACGTTCCGGCAATCCCCGGATGATCGTCGAGCACCGAAAACAGGACATAGGCGCCGGGATATGCGGCGCCACCTGGATTGTTGCTCCACGCGACGAATTGCGGCGTCATCGATCCGTCGCCGGTCTGGAACTGCGTGGCGCCGGCATGCAGGTTTGCCCAGTCCTTCGGCGTGATTTCCGCCAGCGGGTCCATCATCGCGATCCCGGCCTGATCGCCGCGATCGAGCCGGTCGAGGAAGCGCGTCACGAAGCTGGTCGCCGCCGCCGTATCGGCGTCGCTCGCCTTCCAGTCCGCCGGAACGGGCTTGTAGGGATCGGTCGCGGGATCGTAGCAGAAGAATTTCTGCCGCAGATTTTCGATCATCATGACATTGCGGGTCGTATCGACGCGGCTGTCGAAATTATACCGGCCGAAACGCACCTTCATCTTGCCGCAGCGCTGCGCCGCAATCCGCTGGACCTCTTCCATCGTCGTCGTCAGCCGCGCCGCCTCGATATCGGCGACATCGGCGCTGAAACCACCCGCGGCCAGCTTCTCGACGCGAATTGCGGGCTCGCCCGCCGCCGCAAGCAACAGCGCCAATAGCAGACCTGCCATAACCCCGAACTCCCCCCGCCTTCCGTCGATCGGATGACCGCAGGCCGATATTGCGGACAACGGGCGCGCGCCGCAAGTCCGATGAGGGCTGGCTCAGCGCCACTGCGCTCAAAAAGCGGTCGCGATGCCCTTGCCCAGATAGCAGGGAAGCTGATGCAGCACGTCGGCCTTGGGCACCCCGTCCTCGATCAGGGCAGGCGGCACTTCCGACGTATCGACGCGCACGACGGTGAAGGCGGCACGGGGCGCGCTGCGATGGACGACGACATAGCCGCAATCCATCGTGCCATCCTTGCGATCGCCGCGAAAATCGAACGCGGCATAAAGGCCGGGCGGCTGTCCCGCCGGGTCGGCATACCAGGTCAGGCGCAGGATGCGCAGCGTGCCATCGGCCCACAGCGCAGCCCGCTTGCGCAGGTTCATCTCCCATTCCAGCCGCGGGTTCGACGCCTGAAACGACAGGCGCAGCATCGCATAGGCCGCCTCATAGTCGCGCTTCGCCAACGCCATCGTGAACCCGGTGAAGCGGTCGATCGCGCCCTCCTCGTCGGCTGGGGCGGGCTCGAAGCTCTTACCCGCGGGTACCACGACGTCGCGCTCGACCCCGGGCCCCAGAACGGGCGGCGCGGCCGCCAACGGGGTCGCCGCTGTGAATAGTGCGGTCAGGAGCAGCACGCCAAACCGGCGATCAAAAGACAAAATAATCGCCCCCGCGTTCGCGCGCGCGCTGCCAGGCGGGGCGCGCGTGGCACGCCGCGACGAAGGCGGCGAGGCGCGGATAGCGATCGGCACCGTTCATCGCCGCAACCTCGGCCGGGAAGCTCAGCATGATGTCGGCAGCCGACAGGCGATCGCCGATGAAATGCCCGGCGTCGCCGATCTCGCTTTCGAGATAGGCGAAATGCGCGCCGAGCTGTTCGTCGATCCGCGGTCGCAGCGGCGCCGCAGCATCGCCGAGGCGGGCAACATAGAGATTGAGGAGAACAGGAGTCATGGCCGAACCTTCGGCAAAGTGCAGCAGCTCAAGGTGCCGGACATGATTGTCGGTGCCGCGCGGCGGGATCAGGGCGTCACCGCCATGGCGCTCGCACAAATATTCGACGATCGCGCCCGATTCCTGGATCACCCGCCCGTCGTCCTCGAGCAGCGGCGATTTGCCGAGCGGATGGACGGCTTTCAGCTCGGGCGGCGCGAGGTTGGTAACGGCGTCGCGCTGATAGTGGCGAATTTCGAATGGAGCGCCGATTTCCTCGAGCAGCCACAATATGCGCTGCGACCGGCTGTTGTTCAAATGGTGGACGATCAGGCTCATCGCATTCTCCTCTTATCCGCGCCAATATCCGTTGCGATCGATTAACGCCGCCAGCTCGCGCACCAGCTTGGCGCCGACAATAGCGGTCACGCCGCCGATGTCGCGGCCCGGATGATGTTCGACGATGTCCGCGCCGACGATCGGCGCGCACTGCCGGTGCAGCACCGCGAGCAGTTCGCGCACTGTCAGCCCGCCGGGCTCGGGATGCGCGACGCCGGGCGCCGCCGACGGATCGAGCCCGTCGAGGTCGATCGAGATATAGAGCGGGCCGCTCAGCACCGGCACCGCTTCGGGAACCAAGCCCGCCATCGGGACGATCTCGACGCCGAAGCGATCGGCTTGTGTGGCGCAATGGCGATTCAACGTGCGGATACCGACCTGGACCAACCGCGCGGCAAGGCCCGCTTCGCATATCCGGGCAAAGGGCGACGCATGGCTGCGCGGATTGCCGCCGAAGTCGTCGTACAAGTCGGGATGCGCGTCGATGTGCAGGATGTTGAGCGGACCGAAACAAGCGGCGGCGGCTTCGACGAGCGGAAATGTCACCGCATGATCGCCGCCGAGCGCGAGCGGAATTTCGCCATCCTCGTGCAGCATCGCGACATGGCGCCGGATCGCGGCATCGTCGTGTGCGACATGCTCGGTCAGCGGCAGGTCGCCATCGTCAGTGAAGGCGATATCCGTGCCGATTTCGGGACCGAGCTCGCTTGCCATATTGCCGCGATCGCTGCGCAGCGCCGCACGGATCGCCGCAGACCCGCCCGCCGCGCCGCGTTCGAAACTACTGTTGACGTCGGTCGGCAAACCGAAAAGGCGGATCGCGGGCATCGAGCCTGTGTAGTCCTTGCCCCTGAACACGCAAGCCGGGATGCGGTACACGCCCCCGCCAGCATGGTCAGCGGCGGCATGGTCAACGGCGGCCGGGCCGACCTGCCAAGAGAGGGGTCGGGCAGATCCAAGGAGGCGTGCCGGAGAGGCACGGACCCGCCGCCGTTCGCCGGCGAGCCGTATTGCGACGGCTCGCCGGATCCGGATTAGATATCGTCGTCGTCCGCGTCGGGGCCGGTCATCATCTCTTCGGCCACCGCATCGGTGCGGCTGCGGATCGCCTTTTCGAGCCGTTCCATCAGTTCGGGATTTTCGGTCAGGAAATTCTTCGCATTTTCGCGGCCCTGACCGATGCGGATCGAATCATAGCTGAACCAGGCGCCCGATTTTTCGACGAGACCGGCCTTGACCCCGAGGTCGAGAATTTCGCCGATCTTCGAAATGCCCTGCCCGTACATGATGTCGAATTCGACCTGCTTGAACGGGGGCGCGACCTTGTTCTTGACGACTTTGACACGCGTGGTGTTGCCGACGATTTCGTCGCGGTCCTTGATCTGGCCGGTGCGGCGGATATCGAGGCGGACCGAGGCGTAGAATTTGAGCGCATTGCCGCCCGTCGTCGTCTCGGGATTGCCGTACATCACGCCGATCTTCATGCGCAGCTGGTTGATGAAGATCACCATGCAGCGCGAACGGCTGATCGAGCCGGTGAGTTTGCGCAAGCTCTGCGACATCAGGCGCGCCTGAAGGCCGACATGGCTGTCGCCCATCTCGCCTTCGATTTCGGCGCGCGGGACGAGCGCCGCGACCGAGTCGACGACGAGCACGTCGATCGCATTCGAGCGCACCAGCGTATCGACGATTTCAAGCGCCTGTTCGCCCGTATCGGGCTGCGACACGATCAGCTCGTCAATGTTTACGCCCAGCTTCTTCGCATAGACGGGATCGAGCGCATGTTCGGCATCGACGAAAGCCGCGGTTCCGCCGGTCTTCTGCGCTTCGGCGATGCAATGCAGCGCGAGGGTGGTCTTGCCCGAGCTTTCGGGACCGTAGATTTCGATAACGCGGCCACGCGGCAGACCGCCGACGCCGAGCGCGATGTCGAGCCCGAGCGATCCGGTCGAGACCGCCTCGACCTGCATCGCTTCCTTCGATCCGAGCTTCATCACCGAGCCCTTGCCGAACGCGCGATCGATCTGCGCGAGTGCGGCGTCGAGCGCCTTCTGCCTGTCTGTGCTGTTCACTGATTTCCCCGATTCGACGAGTGATAATTGTCCGGCCATGACCGTTCCTTTCCAGCTCTAGAGCGAAGGCAGAACCACCGCAACGCCAGAGCTGTGTACGCTATTTGTTCTATAGGAACAAGTGGAGAACAAATATTTTTGCGCTATCGGCGAGGCGCGCGCTATTCCCCGAAAAAACCATCCAGAACGGCCTCGATTTCGGCGATACGGAACGGCTTCGTCACCAGCTTGCGGTTCGCATGCGGCGCGGGAATCACGTCGCCGCCGCCTGACGTGAAGGCAAAGGGAATCCCCCGCTCCGCCAGCGCATCGGCGACCGGCCATCCCTTTTCGTCGCCCAGGTTGATATCGACGAGTGCGCCCGCCACCGGCTGCGACGCGACTACCGCGAGCGCTTCCTCGTTGGTCGTCGCCTGCGCCGGTTCGGGATAGCCGAGCGCGTCGAACATATCGACGAGCATCATGCCGATCAGGACATCGTCTTCGACAAGCAGGATCAACCTGTCTTCAGCCATGACCCACCCTATGCGCCGCATCGTCGAGCGCCATCGATACTGCTTCTGCAAGCTGCGCAACCGAGAAGGGCTTGGGCAGGAAGGCGACATCATCGATGTTGATCGACTGGCGCAACTGCTCCTCGGCATAGCCCGACATGAACAGCACCGGCAGGTTCGCCCGCTTGGCGCGCATCGCGCGGACCATCGTCGGCCCGTCCATCGTCGGCATCACAACGTCGCTGATCACCAGGTCAATCTTGTCCATCGCGGCGAAGCGTTCAAGCCCCTCTTCGCCCTGCGAAGCGGTAACGACCGTATAACCCGCGCGGGTCAGCGCCCGTTCGGCGACGGCCCGCACCATATCCTCGTCCTCGACGAGAAGGATGGTACCGGTGCCCCACTGGCTTTTCTTCGCCTTCGCAGCCGGCGGCGGCGTTGCCGGCACGCCGCTTTCGGCTCGGTGGACCGGCAGGTAAATGGTGAAGCTGGTCCCCGCGCCCGGTTTGCTGTCGGCAAAGATAAAGCCCGCCGATTGTTTGATGATGCCATAGACCGTCGACAGTCCCAGCCCTGTCCCCTTGCCGACATCTTTGGTCGTGAAAAAGGGTTCGAAAATTTTAGGCAGCACTTCGGCCGGAATGCCGGTCCCCGTATCGCCGACCTTCAGCGCGCTGTAATCGGCGGGCGGCATGAATTCATTGCCCATCTGGCGAACTTCAGCGGCGGAAACGGGATAGGTTTCGATCGTCAACGTCCCGCCGCCGGGCATCGCGTCGCGCGCATTGACCGCAAGGTTGATGATGACCTGCTCTAGCTGCCCGGGGTCGGCGCGCACCGCACCCAGCCCGCGGCCATGATGCACCGACAATTGCACCGTATCGCCGATCAGCCGCTTGAGCAGATGCGACACTTCCGAAATCACGTCGGGAAGCTGCAATATCTGCGGCCGCAACGTCTGCTGGCGCGAAAAGGCGAGCAACTGCCGCGTCAGGCTCGCCGCGCGGTTGGCGTTGCTGCGGATTTGCTGAATATCGTCATAGTCGCTGTCGCCCGGCGTGTGCCGCATCAGCATCAGATCGCAGCTTCCGAGCACCGCGGTCAGGATATTGTTGAAATCATGCGCGACGCCGCCCGCAAGCTGGCCGACCGCCTGCATCTTCGATGCCTGCGCCACCTGCCGCTTGAGGCGCGACTCTTCGCTCGAATCCTTGAGGCTAAGCAGAACCGCCGCCTCGCCCAGCCCGCGCACGCCGACGACGCGCATCGACACCGGTTCGTCGCCTTGTCCGGCCAGCCGGATCGACAGATCGCCGCCGACCTGCTGCCCGCTGCTGTGACGGCGGATCATGTCGGCGAGTGGTCCCTTGTCCTCGCCGACCACAAGATCGCCGGGGTAGCGCGGCCTCTTGCCATCGGCGACGCCCGCGGCGCGCATGAAAGCGCGGTTCATGTACAGAAAGCGCCCGTCGCGATCGACGAGCGCAAGCCCGAAGGGCAGCAGTGACAGCAGCGTTTCGATATAGCTTTGCGCGGTGCCGCGATCGGCGGGTCCGATCTCCTCGTCGAGCATGGCGAGCAGCATCGGCCCGTGCGTATCGGCCGGCGTCAGCGGGATTTGCAGCATCCGCACCGGCGTTGCCCGATCGCCCTCACGCGCAAAATAGAGCGCGCCGGCATCATCGAGCCGCAACATTCCGGCGACATCGCGCCCCGCATAATGCAGCGCATCCTCTTCGCCGAGCGCGCGCAAAAGAAATGCCTGATTGGCAACGCGCAACCGGCCCTCGGCACTGACCAGCGCCGCCATCACCCCCGCCTGCGCCAACGTGCGCCCTGCGGGTCCGTCGAGGTGGCGGACGATCTCTCCTGCCAGATCGAGCCGTTCATGGGCCGAAAAGCGCCAGATGAGATAGTCTTCGGCCTGCCCCGATCGCAGCACTTGTGCACGAAGTTGCAAGGGCCCGACTGCGATTTCATCGACCCCGCCCTCACCTTCGCGCCACGCGGTCCGGCCCGCATTTTTGAGCAGCTCGGCGCCGCGCCCTTCGAGCGGCAGGCCCGGCGGCGTGACGAAGCCGCCCATCCATGTCGCGAACAGGTCGTTCGCACAGACGAGGCGTCCGGCCCGGTCGGTGATCGCAATCGCAATATCGTCATGATTGACCGCGGCGCGCAGCATCGACCAATCGGTCGGCGCCGCCTCGCCCACCGCGGCCGCCGGAAACAGACGCCGCGCGAGGATCATGCCGCCCGCCGCGAGCGCGAGTCCGGCAAGGAAACCGGCGGCAAGCACCGCGTCGCCGGTGGCCCAGAACAACAGCCCGACCGACACCAGCGCGAGGCCGCCGAGCAGCGCAAGGTCGATCCGGGAAAGCCCTTGAATTGCGGAAAGCGGACCGGCAGCGCCCACCCCCCTGCTGAAATCGGTATCAGCGGAAGGCAGGCTCTGCGCGGTCAATTCACACTTTCCCAGTCAGCGCATCACCAGATGCGAACACGATCCTTCGGATCCAGATAGAGCGTCTGGCCCGGCTTAACCTGATAGGCCTTATACCAAGGGTCAAGATTGCGCGAGACCCAAGTCCGCTGGATCGAGGGCGAATGCGGATCGGTCGAAATGCGCTGCGACAGATTCTGTTCGCGATAGTTGCGCCGCCATACCTGCGCCCAGCCGAGGAAAAAGCGCTGGTCGCCGGTCAGCCCGTCGATCACCGGCGCCTCCTTGCCGCCCAGCGACGCCTTGTAAGCGTCATAGGCGATGTTGAGGCCGGCGAGATCGCCGATATTCTCACCCAGCGTGAAGGTGCCGTCGAGATGCTCGCCCGGCAGCACTTCATAGGCGTCATATTGCGCGACGAGCGCCTTGCTCGCTGCTTCGAACGCCTTCACATCCTCGGGCGTCCACCAGTCGGCGAGTTTGCCGGTTTCGTCATATTTCGAACCCTGGTCGTCGAAATGGTGGCTGATCTCATGGCCGATCACCGCGCCGATGCCGCCATAGTTGATTGCGGGGTCGGCCTTCGGATCGAAGAAGGGCGGCTGCAGGATTGCGGCCGGGAAGACGATCTCGTTCATGCCGAAATTGGCGTAGGCATTGACCGTCATCGGGGTCATGCCCCATTCCCAGCGCCGGATCGGACCGCCGAGACGGCTGATATTGTCGTCATGCTGCCACTGGTTGGCGCGCAGCGCGTTACCAAACAGGTCGTCGGCCCGGATCTCCAGCGATCCATAATCCTTCCAGCGATCGGGATAGCCGATCTTGGTCGTGAAATTGGCCAGCTTCTTCTTCGCCTTCACCTTAGTTTCGGGCTGCATCCACGCAAGATTGTCGATGCGGTGGCCGAGCGCCGCGATGACATTCTTGACCAGCTTGTCCATTTCCGCCTTGGTTTCTGGCGGGAAATATTTCGCGACATAATCCTTGCCGACCGCTTCACCCAGATTGCCGGTCGTGAAATCGACCGCGCGCTTCCAGCGCTCCTGCATCTGCGGCGTTCCCGACAGCGCGGTGCCATAGAAGGAGAAGGCTTCCTTCGCGACCGCATCGGGCAGCACGTCCGAAAAGCCGTCGAGGCTGCGGACGAGCAGCGCGTCGCGCAGCACGCCGATCGGCGCGTCGGCAATCAGCTTCGCCTCGCCGGTGAAGGCGCTCGGCTGCGACACGAGCAGCGCGTCTTCCTTGACGCCGATGCCGCGAACAAAGGTCGTCCAGTCGAAGCCCGGCGCCGCCTTTTCCAGTTCGGCAAGCGTCATCTTGTTATAGACCTTGGTGGCGTCGCTGCTGTCATTCTTGTCCCAATGGACCGTCGCGATCTGCTTTTCGAAGGCATAGACTGCCTGCGCCCGCGCCGCGGCGTCCTGTTCGCCTGCCAGCGTCAGGACATTTTCCAGATGCTTGAGGTAAGCCGCCTGCAGCTTGGCGTTGCGCTCATTGTCCTTCAGGTAGAAGTCGCGATCGGGCATGCCGAGGCCGCCCTGGAACATCGTGTAGATGTAGACGTCGGGATTCTTGTCGTCCTGCCCGACATAGCCGCCGAAGAAGTGCGAGACGCCGTTGCGGTCGGCTTCGGCGAGCAACGCGGCAAGGCCCGGTTTGTCGACGGTGCGGATCTTCGCGAGCCACGGCTGGATCGGGGCAAGCCCCTTCGCCTCGACCGACGCCGAATCGAGATAGGAGGCATAGGCGCGTCCGATCATGCTGCTCGGATCGCCCTTCGCCGCTTCGAGAATCTCCTGCGTGCGCTTTTGCGACAGATCGGCAAGCGCGGTGAACATGCCATAGTTGGACTTGTCCGCCGGGATCGCGGTGTTCTTGGCCCAGGTGCCATTGGCATAGGCGTAGAAGTCGTTGCCGGGCAGCACGCTCTTGTCCATGCCGGTCGTGTCGAAGCCGAAATCGCCGATTTCGGGCTTGTCGGCCTTGGCCGAGGCGGCGGCCTGCTCCTTGGCCGAAACCGAAACCGCCGGCGCCATGCCGAACAGTATCGCGCCCAGCGCGGCGGTCGCCATCAGGCGCGAAGAATGCGTCATACGTGTCATGATTATCCCCAGGTTGACGGGCAGGACATGATTCTCCGCACCGTGAATGGCGCGGATCCTGCGATGGAGACAGCTATAAAAGCTGGCGGCCTGCGATCAACCGGCCGCCGTGTCGCTCGTCGATGACTCAAGTCGTTGGTCGCGCGCGCGGCGCAATTTGCGCCGCCAGCGCAGGCGGATCCAATTGTCCCAGATTACCGCCGCGAGCAGGAAGCCGACCACCGCGGTGACGACCGAGATTACGAACAGGCCCGCGATGAGAGCCGGCGCAGCGTCGGACAACAGCCACCGCGCCCATTCGCCGACCGATGCGCCATTGTCGATCATGATCGAGAAGGTCGCGACATTCGCATGCAGCCCGAACAGATCATTGCCGAGCCAAACCGCCGCGGCGATCAGCAGCGGCGTCGTCGCGGGGTTGGACAGGAAAGTCATCGCGACGCCGATCGGAATATTGGCACGGAAAGGCAGCGCGAGCATTGCCACGCCCAGTATCTGCGCGCCAGGGATCAGGAAAAAGATGCCGACGAACAGACCGAGCGCGGTGCCACGGCGCACCGAGGTGCGGGTGAAGCGCCATAAATGGCTATGCGCGACGCGATGGGCAAAGGGCTTGACGAACCGGCTTTCGAGCAGCTCCTCACGCGACGGCGAGTGGCGCTTGATCCAGTTCATCACCGCCGCCTTGTCGCGCGGCTTCCCCCCGCTCATCCCCGTTCCTTCATCAATCGCTGCTTGTCGCGCTTCCAGTCGCGTTCCTTGATCGACTCGCGTTTGTCGTGCGCCTTCTTGCCCTTGGCGAGCGCGAGTTCGACCTTCGCGCGCCCGCGTCCGTTGAAATATACGCTCAAGGGCACCAGCGTCATCCCTTGCCGGGCCACCGCCGCGTGCAATTTATTGATCTCGCGCGTGTTGAGCAGCAGCTTGCGGGGTCGGCGCGGTTCATGATTGAAACGGTTGCCATGGCTGAATTCGGGGATGTTGGCGTTGATCAGCCACACCTCGCCGCCGGCGACTTCGGCATAGCTTTCGGCGATCGTCCCCTCGCCGAAGCGCAACGATTTCACCTCGGTGCCCTGCAGCGCGATCCCCGCCTCGAAAACCTCGTCGATGGCATAGTCGAAGCGCGCCCGCCGATTTTCGGCGACGACCTTCTTCTTGTCGAATTCGGGGGCGGATTGCGGACGGGCCATGAATGAAGAAAACCTCGAGGAAGAAAACCTAGAGAACGCCCGCCGAAACCAGTGCGGCATCGACGGCGGCGCGCGATGCAGCGGACGCCGGAATGATAGGTAGGCGCAGATCGGCCGAAAACCAGTCGTGCACCCGCGCCAGCGCATATTTGACCGGCGCCGGTGACGCGTCGGTGAACATCGCCTTGTGCAGCGGAAACAGCCGGTCGTGCAGGACCAGCGCGCGCGCCCAGTCGCCCGCGGCGCAAGCGGCGGCGAAATCGGCGCACAGGCGCGGCGCGACATTGGCGGTGACCGAAATGCAGCCCACCCCGCCCAGAACGGCGTGCGGCAACCACAGGTCGTCGTTGCCGCTGAGCTGGCAGAAATCGGCGCCCGCCCCGGCCCGGTGCATCGTCACGCGCGCAAGGTCGCCGCTCGCATCCTTGGTCGCGACGACCGTCGGAATTTCGGCGAGTTTGCACATGGTTTCGGCGCTGATGTCGGCGACGGTACGGCCGGGGACATTGTAGACGACGATCGGCAGATCGCTCGCGTCGGCGAGCGCCCTGAAATGGGCGAGCATGCCTTCCTGGCTCGGGCGGTTGTAATAGGGCGCGACGATCAGCGCGGCGCTCGCCCCTGCGGCCTGCGCATGCCGCATGTGGCGGATCGCGGTGGCGGTGTCGTTCGACCCGCAGCCGGCGATCACCGGCACCCGTCCCGCCGCCGCCTCGATGCACGCGTCGATGATGCGATAATGTTCGTCGAAGCTCAGCGTCGGGCTCTCGCCGGTCGTACCGCACGGCACGAGCGCGCTCGTCCCCTCTTTGATCTGCCAGTCGACGAGGCGCGCAAAGGCCTGCATATCCAACGCACCGTCGCGAAATGGCGTCACCAAAGCGGGAATCGACCCCGAGAACATGCTCCGCTCCTTTACAAAAAGCCGCTTTCACCGATAGAATCCGGTCAGCGCGCCGCGTCATGAACGCCTATTCAGCGCCCTGCAAGGAGTTTGCCACTAACATGGCCGGCATGTTTTCGCTGCCCCCAATTTCCCGCCTCGCGCTCGCTGCAGCGCTGCTTGTCCCATCGGTCGCCACCGCGAGCGAACTGACGCCCGATCAGATGGCATGGTATCGCGCTCAGATGGGGCTCGCGTCGGTCTCGACCTCGCCGCCGAGCGCGACCAACACCGTCGGCGACGCGGTGCTCGAATGGCGGCGGCTGACGCAGGACCAGACTGCGTCGTTCGACCGGCTTTCGCGGTTCCTGATGGCCAATCGCGACTGGCCCGATGCCGACAAGATGCGCGTCCGCGCCGAAAAGGCGATCGCGATCGACAGTTTCGATCCCGCGCGCACGCTCGCCTATTTCCAGGCCTTTCCGCCGCGCACCGCGAGCGGCGAGCTGCGTATGGCGCTAGCGCTCAACGCGTCGGGCCGCCGCGACGAAGCCTATGCCGCGGTGCGCCGGGCCTGGACCGGCGGCACGCTCGATGAAGCGGAGGTCAGCCGGGTGCTGAGTCTCTTCCCCGGCGCGATCTCGCTCGCCGATCATGATGCACGGATGGACAAGCTGCTGTGGCTGGGCGCGACCGGCCCCGCCTCGCGCCAACTCGCCTTCACCTCGCCCGACCGGCGGCCGATCTTCGCGGTGCGGCTCGCAATGCGCAGCGGCGCGGTCGACGCCGCGATGCAGGCGTCGGCGATCGAAGCGCAATATCCGTCGCTGACCCGCACCGACCCCGGCTATATCGCCGACAAGGCAACGTGGCTGCGCAAGGCGGGCCGCGTCGGCGAAGCGCGCGCGCTGCTCGCTGGGCCGCGCAATCTGGCCTCGGCACCCACTGATGCCGAGGAATGGCTCGAAACCCTGCTCACCAACGCGCGCCAGGCCGATGCCGCGGGCGACAAGGTGACTGCCTATAATATCGCGCGACAGCTTGATGACGCGCTGCCGTCGGGGACGGTCGTGCGGGAACAGCCGCTCGGCGTGCGCGACGATTATACCTCGCTGGCATGGCTCGCAGGCCAGCTCGCTTACAAGAGCCTCGGCCGGCCAGGCGAAGCGGTACGGCTGTTCCGCGCTTATGGCGAAGCCGCGCGCTCGGCGCAGACGCGCACCAAGGGCTTTTACTGGGCGGCCCGCGCCGCGCTCGCAGCGGGCGACACGGCTGCGGCCAAAGCGCATTTCGCCGACGCGGCCGAACATTATGACCAGTTTTACGGCCAGCTCTCGCTCGAACGGCTTGGCCGCCGCCAGCCCAAGCCGGTGCCCGTCCCGACGATCCGGGTCAGCGCATCAGAGCGCGAGGCATTCGATGACGACCGGCTGGTGCGCGCCGCGCGCGCGCTGGGCGAGATTGGCGCGTGGCGTGAACAGTCGCTGTTCCTCCGTGCGCTGGCGCAGCGCGCGACGACGCCGACCGATCATGTTCTGGCGGGCCAGCTCGCCGCGTCGATCGGCCGTCCCGACCTCGGCGTCATGATCGGCCGCAGCGCGCAGGCGAACAGCCTCGACGCGGTCGAGGTTTCGGGCTTCCCCACGGTGCGTGTCCCGGCGGGGCAGGAAAACAACTGGACCTTCATCCACGCGATCACCCGTCAGGAAAGCCAGTTCGACCGCCAGGCGATCAGTCACGCCGGCGCGCGCGGGATGATGCAGTTGATGCCGGGAACCGCGCGCGAAGTCGCAAGTAAGCTCGGCCTCGGCTATGACGCGAGCTCGCTGACCAGCGACACCAATTATAATATGACATTGGGGTCGACCTATTTTCAGCAGATGCTCAGCTATTTCGGCGGCAGCTATCCGCTCGCGGTCGCGGCCTACAATGCCGGGCCGGGCAATGTGAACAAATGGCTGCGCGCCAATGGCGATCCGCGATCGGGCACGGTTGACATGATCGACTGGATCGAGGCGATTCCGATTTTCGAAACGCGCAACTATGTTCAGCGCGTGCTCGAAAATGCGGTCGTCTACGACACGCTGCGCGACGGCGACCGGTCGCTGCCCAATGCACCGCTGAGCTTCTATCTCGGCAAGCGCACACCCGGCTGACCGGTCGATGGCGGGGGACAAGACCAATATCATCAGCCCGTCGGGCTTCGCCGCGCTGCGCGCCGAATATGATTTGCTGTTCGTAACCGAACGCCCCAAGCTCGTCGAAACGATCAGCTGGGCGGCCGGCAATGGCGACCGCAGCGAGAATGGCGACTATATCTACGGACGCAAACGGCTGCGCGAGATCGACCGGCGGCTGTCCTTCCTCGCGCGCCGGATGAAGGCCGCGCGGGTCGTCGATCCCGCGGAACAGCCCGACAAGCACCGTATCTGGTTCGGCGCCACGGTCGAACTCGCCGACGAGGAGGACGCGCGCCGCACCGTCACGCTGGTCGGCGACGATGAGGCGGATGCGGGCGCCGGCCGGATCGGCTGGAACAGTCCGCTGGCCCGGGCGCTGCGCGGCGCGGCGACCGGCGATTTGCGCACGGTCCAACTGCCCGCGGGGCCCAAGGAATGGGAAATCGTCGCCATCGCCTATCCGTGATCGCGGCACGTGCCGCCTGTGCGCGCGATCACAGCGACGCGCGAAAGATCGTGCGAAGCCATCCGATCGTCACGCAAGGAGAGGGTCGATGCGGGGAATCATCATCGTTGCATTGTCGCTGGCGGCAACCGATAGCCAGGCGATGCAGCCGCCGGGCGACGCGCAGATCAAGGCCGAACTGGGCCGCGGCGAAGAGATTGAAGCACGCATCGCGGGCGACCTGAATGGCGACGGCGTCGATGACATCGCCTATATCGTGCGCGGCGACGACAAGAGGATATTGCGCGTCCGCCTGGCCGACAAGGGCAAGGGTTTCGGTCGCGCGCCGCAGGGCATGCTCGACCTCGACGCCTACCCGCTCGGCGCAGCCGAGATGTCCGTCGCGAAAGGCGTATTGGTGGTCAAGGATCTGACCGGGGGAACGACCGCGACGGCGGCAACCTATCGCTTTCGGCTAGACCCGGAGGCTGGGCGCATGAAGCTCATCGGCCTTGATGCAACGATGTATAGCCGCACCTTCGCGCAGGACGGCAGCGAACTGAGCTGGAACCTGCTGACCGGCGACGTCATCACCTCGACGCTCAAGCTAAGCGGGTCGCGCGAAAATGCATCCTATCAAAAGACGGGACTCAAGCGCTTCCGCCGCCCGATCCGCGTCTATTGGATGGAAGACGCCCCCAGCGGCGAGGATGCGTTCGGCGCTGCCGCCAGATAATTATTGCCCCTGCCCCATCAGCGCCGGGATGATCCAGACCACCGACAGCACGATGACCGCCAGAAACAGCGAAATCGCAAGGACATAGCGCACGCCGTTGCCTTTGACGCCGCTGCTGGCTTCTTCGTCGGTCACTTCGACATGGTCGTCGACGACTTTCATGGTTCGTCTCCCTTCAGACTGTCTGCATCCAACGCGGGGCTGGACAGCGCGGTTCCCGCGCGCGGGGCGCGCGGGGATGGGAGAGTGAAGCCAGAGGGTCTGTAAGCCGGGTTCTGTCCACCCCGTTGCCGGGGATGGGCGATCATTCCTCTAGGCGGCCGGTTGCCCGGACGCTCAAGCAGTCAACCCGGACGGCGGGGCCGGAACCAGCCCTGAGTCACCTCGTGCCATCCCTATTCGACCTTGCTCCCGGTGGGGTTTGCCGTGCCGCGTCCGTTGCCGTCCGCGCGGTGCGCTCTTACCGCACCCTTTCACCTTTCGCCGGGCCGAAGCCGTTAGCGGTCTGCTCTCTGTGGCACTTTCCCTTGCTCCGGTTGCCCGAAGCCGCCGGACGTTATCCGGCACCGTGGTTTCCGTGGAGCCCGGACTTTCCTCCCCCGCTTGCGCGGCGGCGATCGCCCGACCCTCTGGCCTCATGCAGTTATAACGCGAACGAACGCCGATTGCGAGCGATTGCGTGAACGACTGACATGGGTGGATCCCAGCCGTTTAACGCTCGTCATGCTGAATCAAGTTCAGGATGACGATGCTGCGATGTCTCGCTTCGGTCACTCCCGCTCGATCAATCACCCTCGGGCTGCGGCAGCAGCAGTGCGAGCAGGATCGCGCGGCATTCGCCGTCGATCGTTCCGTCGATCAGTTCGGGGCGGAAGCGGCGCTGAAAGGCGACGGTCGCGGCAAAGCCGTCGGTGACATCATAGCCGAAACGTTCGAGCGCGAGCAGGAAGCCGGCGTCGGTCCATAGCGGATCGGTCAGTTTCTTGGTCGGCCGCGGCAGCGCCAGGCGCCGGCGCGCCAGCTCACCCCACGGAAAAAGCTCGCCCGGATCCTGCTTGCGCGTCGGCGCGATGTCCGAATGACCGACGACATTGCCGCGCGTGATCGCGTGGCGGTCCTTGATCTGGTGCACGAGCCGCACGACCGAGGCGACTTGCGGGTCGGGAAAGGGGACATAGCCGAATTCATGCCCGGGATTGACGATTTCGATACCGACGCTCGCCGAATTGATGTCACTGATGCCGCGCCAGTGCGACTTGCCCGCGTGCCACGCGCGCTTGTCCTCGGGCACCATATGGGTGATCTGGCCGTCTTCGCTGACGACATAATGCGCCGACACCTTCGCCTCGGGATCAGCAAGCCGATCAAGGGCTTCGGCGCCGGTCTTCATGCCGGTATAATGCAGCACGATCATCGAGATGGGCAGCGCGCGCTCGTCGAAATTGGGTGACCAGCGTTCGATAAAGTCGCTCATGCGTGTCGCGGCCCGTTCCTGCCCTGCCTTGTGTTCGCTTGCGCCAGTCGAGCGCAAAATGCAAGGTCAGGCCGCGACCGGCGCGCGCACCTGCTGATCGGCCGGCTCATAAAGTCCGCGCAGACGGCGGCTCGCCACGAACTGGTCGGTCTGGCCGAGCACCGTCTCGCCCGCTCCCAAGACCAGAAAGCTTTGCGGCGCGGCCACGGAACGCAGCCGCGCGAAAGCCTTCTGGCGCATCGGCAGCGAGAAATAGAGCAACAGGTTGCGGCAGAAGATCAGATCGGCCGGGCTGGCAAGCGGCGGGCGGTCGACGAGCATATTCTGCACGGAAAAGTCGATCCGGCGCCTCAGGTCGGCCTTGGCAAGCCAACCGCCTTCGGTCTGGTCGAACCAGCGCACCATGCGCTGCACCGGCAGGCCGCGCTGAATCTCGAACTGGCTGTACAGCCCGACGCGCGCGCGGCTGATAGCATGATAGCTGACGTCGGTGCCGACGACATCGACCTGCCACCCCGCCCATTGCTCGCCCTGTTCGGCCAGCAGCATCGCCATCGAATAGGCTTCCTGGCCGGTCGACACGCCGCAATGCCAGATGGTCACGCGCCGCTTGGCCGCATTGGTTTCGCGAATATGCTCAAGCGCTGTCTTCGCTATGTCATCGAACACACTGTGTTCGCGGTAGAAATAGGTTTCATTGTTGAGCATCGCATCGACCGTGTCGTCAAGCAGCTGCCGGCTGGTCGAGGTGACGAGCGCAGCGACGAGCGCGTCGAGATCCGCGATACCGTGACGCTGCATCACCGGCTTCAGCGACATTTCGATCCGCCATATCCGGTTCGGCGACAGCGTCTGGCCGGTGCGCGATTCGAGCACGCCCATCAGCACGCGATAGGCGGACTCGCTGGCACCGCCGCCCATCATGACTTTTTGCTGCCGCCAAGATAGGAGCCGAGCATCAGCGCGATCGCATCGGGGTTGAGCGTCGCCGCGGCAATCCCCGCCTTGGCAACGGCACCGGGCATCCCCCAGATAACGCAGCTTTCGGGCGCCTGCGCGAGGACGGTCCCGCCTGCATCCTTCAGCCGCGCCGCGCCGGTCGCCCCGTCACGGCCCATGCCGCTCAGCACGACGGCCACGCCCCCGGCGCCGTAGACATCGGCGACCGAAGCCAGCATCGGGTCGGCGGAGGGGCAACAACCATTGTCGACCGGACGGCGATCGAGCGCGATCTCCTGCCGCCGCCCTGCGTTGACGACCATCAGATGGGCGTCGCCGGGGGCGAGATAGATATGGTTCGGCAACACCGGCATGCCCGCCGCCGCGACGCGGACGGTGCGCACCGTCATCGTCGCAATCTGGCGCGCGTAAAATTCCATGAAGGCATCAGGCAGATGCTGGGTCAGCAGGATCGGCGCCGAAATTCGCGGGTCGAGATTGACGAGGAAGTTGGTGAAGGCCGGAATGCCGCCGGTCGACGCCGCGACCGCGATGCAGGCCAGCGGCGCCGCCGTATCGAATGCCACCGGGACCGGGGGCGGAATTTCGCGGCGGGCGAGCCGCGCCTCGGGCGGGTTCGGCTGCCGCTGGCCAAGCGACAGGATGCGGTCGGTCAGAATCTCGGCGAAGCGACCCGAAAAGCTGCCCCGCCCCGGCTTCGCCAGCGTATCGCTCGCGCCGAGCGAGAGGGCGTCGATCGCGGCCGGGCCGCCTTCGACACAGTTCGACGAGAGGATCAGGACACGGGCGTTCACGGCGCTGCGCAGGATATGCGGCAGCGCGTCGATCCCGCTCATCCCCGGCATTTCAATATCGAGCACCACGACATCGACAGGTTCGCTCGCGAGAAAGGCAAGCGCATCATGCGCCGATGCAACCGACGCACACACCGTCAGCCCCGGTGTCCCGTCGACAATACGTTCAAGGATGCTGCGGACAACCAGGCTGTCGTCGACCAGCATCACGCGAACCGTGCGCGCCGCCGGTATGTCGGTTTCGACCCTGGGGTCGGTCAGCGAAGATTGGGGCAGCGACACGTCCGGGCTCAGGCAACGCCGACGAGTTGCAATTTCCCTTCCAGCGTCTCGCGATCGAACGGCTTCATGACATATTCGTCGGCTCCGGCCTCGATGGCGGCGCGGATATGGTCGATGCTGTTTTCGGTCGTGCAAAAGACGACGCGCGGGCGCTCCTCGATCCCGAAATCGAGATCGTTGAAGGCGCCGAGAAATTCCATCCCGCTCATCACCGGCATATTCCAGTCGAGCAGGATCACGTCGGGCCGATTGGCGCGGCAGAAGGTCAGCGCCTCCTGCCCGTCGGCCGCTTCGTCGACCGAAAAGGACATGCTTTCAAGAATATGTCGCGCGACCTTGCGAATGACTTTGCTGTCATCGACGACCAGACAGGATTTCGACATTTATTCCTCCGACCCCCGGAATTTACGCCACGTTACGGCCAAGGGGTGTCCACTATGTTAATACGGCCCGCATCACGCTGCCTTAAGCGCGGGCGGTACGATAAAATGCGACGGGTCGACCACGAGCAGCGACGCGCCCTCATGCTCGATCATCGCTTCGGCGACACGCGCCCATCCCGGCATCAGCTTGCCGGCCAGGCGCGTCTCGGCCGCGTCGATGAAGCACACATCCTCGATTTCATCGGCGAGCAGCGCGTAGCCATGTTCCGCAACATCGACCACGATCACCCGCTGCCCGCTCGCCACCGCCACCGGCGGCAGGCCGACGACGACATGCGGGTCGATCAGCGTGAAGACGCGGCTGCGCAGCGCGAACAGGCCTGCGACGTGCGGCGGCGCGCCCGGCACCTCGACCGGTGCCCCGACCGTGACCACCGAATTGATCGAGCGCGAGCGCAGCGCGACGCGCGTGTCGGCGATACGCGCGATCAGATACAGTTTTTCCATCATGACCGCGCTCCTCCGACCTTACGGCGCAGCGCCGCGAGCAAGCCCGCTCGATCGTAGCGATAGACGCTCGCATCCTCGGGGCTTGCCGAAACCGCTGCCGATCGCAGGCAGATGACGGGAAGATCGCCCGCATCATGGGCGCAGCCCTGCCCGCTTTCGGTCAGGCACAGCATCACATCGGCCCCCTCGCCCGCGTCGGCGGCCGTGGCAACGCGGTAGCCCGCGCCGCGCAGCAGCGGCGCCAGAAAATTCTCGCCCCACCCGTCGGCATCGCCTGCGAGCCGGCACAGCGGCGCGCGGCCCGCGACGGCGGTGCGGCCGCCGGCGTGACACTCCATGATCCAGAAAGGATCGATGAGTTCGACGGGCTCGCCACCGACCAGCACCACGCCCGCGATCAGGCCCGGTGCCGACGCGGGTTCGACCACGTCGGGCAGGCGCACGATGTCGATCACCGCCTCGATCGGGTAACAGATCACCGTGTCGCCGTCGTACAGCCGAAGCAGCTTCACCGCCGCCTCGCCGGCAGGCACCGTTGCCGCATGGACCGGGAATATCTCGTCGCCAACCTGCACCCGAACGGCGCCGCCGCTTTCAAACAGTGCCGATTGCGGCACTTCTTCGACCCGTTCGATCACCGACAGGCGAACACCGCGCGTGCGGCCGTCGGCCTCGCGGAACAGCAGCAATTGCGTCGCGTTGCGCGCCCGCTCGGCCTGCGCCTCGCGTTCGTCGGCGCGGTCCTGACTGCGGCCAGCCTCACCGGCATCCACGCCCGACGCCGCGAGCAGCCCCTGAACATCGAGCAGCAGCACCGGCCGCCCGTTGTCGGGCAGCGTGGTGCCCGCATAAAGGCCGGTCGCCATGATCATCGGTGCGGCGGGCTTGATGACCAGTTCCTCATGGTCATGGATCGCCGCGACGCTGAGCGCATAGCTCTGCCCCTGCCCAGGCCGGATGATGACGAGAGCGCGGTCGTCCACATCGTCGTCGTCGCCGCGCTGACGCGCCAGCACATCCTCGAGCCGCAGCAAGGGGAATTGCTCGCCGCGCACCGTTGCGATTTCGCCGCCACCGAGCCGCTCGATACGAACGCTGTCGTTCGTCTCGAGCAGAATTTCGCGCACCGATCCGCGCGGAATGGCAAAATATTGCCCTGCAGCGCGCACCATCAGCCCCGAAATGATCGTCAGCGTCATCGGAACGCGCAGCAACACCGACAGGCCGCGTCCCTCTTCATTGCGCAGTTCGACGAGGCCGCCGATCTTTTCGACATTCGCCTTGACGATGTCCATGCCGACGCCGCGGCCGGAAATTTCCGTAATCTGCGCCGCGGTCGAAAAGCCCGGACGAAAGATCAGCTCCAGCTTTTCAGCCGGCGTCAGCGTCCGTGCGTCGGCCGCCGAGAGCAGCCGGTTGGCGATCGCCTTGGCAACCAGCGCGTCGGGCGAAAGGCCGCGCCCGTCGTCGCTCACCTCGATCTCAATCTGATTGCCCGACTGGCGCGCCGAAACCCTTATGGTGGCGGTAATATCCTTCCCCGCCGCGACCCGCTCGTCGAGCCCCTCGATCCCGTGATCGATGGCGTTGCGGACGATGTGGATCAACGGATCGCGGATATTCTCCATCATCTCGCGGTCGAGTTCGACCTCC
This sequence comes from Sphingopyxis sp. GC21, assembly GCF_025727575.1. Lineage (NCBI taxonomy): Bacteria > Pseudomonadati > Pseudomonadota > Alphaproteobacteria > Sphingomonadales > Sphingopyxidaceae > Sphingopyxis > Sphingopyxis sp. GC21. The sequence continues at coordinate 2,090,706 of NZ_CP095845.1, forward strand.
CCGCCGCTCGTGTCGAAATGGATCTTCTTGCCGAGTTCCTGCGCCAGATCGCGCACAATGCGCGGCAACGGCGCAAACAGCTTGTCGATGCGCTGCATCCGCATCTGGCTCACCGATTGGCGCATCCCCGCGATCGAATCGGACAAACGGTCGAACGCGCCAATCAGCGCCGCATCGGCCCCCGATTCGCGCAGCATCCGCGCGAACTCGTTGCGCGCGAGCACGATGTCGGTAACCCCCGTCATCACGCTGTCGAGCAGCGGCAGCGGCACGCGGATCGACCGCCAGCCCTGCAATTCGGTGATGATATCATCTTCGCGCCGTATCCGGATCGCCTCCGGAACCGCGGGTGCCGCGTCCGCCTGCACCGGATCAGGCGCACCGGCTGACAGGGCGGCGATCACGTCGCCATCCTCACCCGCCGGCTCGGCGCCTTCGCTCGCCAACCGCTCGCACAGCATCGACAGTCGATCGACGATGGCGAGCACGCCCGTGACGAGCGCGGCGTCGGGCGCGCGATGACCGCGGCGAACCTGGTCGAGCGCCTCTTCGGCGGCATGCGAAAGCGCGGTCACGCGTGGCAACGCCAGAAAGCCCGAGCTTCCCTTGATTGTGTGCATCATCCGAAAGATAGAATCGAGCTGCGCCCGGCCGGCCGGATCGGCCTCCCACACGACCAGCGCCCCGCCGGCATCGGCAAGGATTTCCGACGTTTCAGCCAGAAAATCGTTCAGAAGATCGTCCATCGCGGTTCCGCAGCGCCCCAAAATCAAGGCGCAACCATGACCGACAATGGTTAAGGAGGGCTTTACCTGGCGGGCCGCAGCACCGCGCCGACGAGCAACGACGTCGGCGTTTCGCGCGCCAGCATCACGGTGCCGTTATTCTGCGCCGCCACCGCCTGGACGAGCACCGCGGGAGCGGTTCGTGAGGTCATCGCGGCGGCCGCCTCGCCTTCCGCAAGGATGCGTTCGACGTCGGCATCGACAAGGATGCGCTCGGCCTCGGCATGCAACGCGATCTCGATGTTTTCGCCCTGCCGCTCGCAGCCGATGTCGAGCCGTCCGCCGCGGACCAGGGCATCGACCAGGATCAGCGCGAGGTTGAGGATGATCTTGACCGCCGGCTTGGGCAGAGCGTCGTCGCCGATCATCCAGTTGAGCGTGATCGGGCGGTCGGCCATGATCCCTTCGATCGCGCCCTTCGCTTCGGTCGGCGGCACCGCTTCGCCGAAGCCGCCCGCCGATCCGAAAGCGAGCCGGAAGAATTTGAGCTTCGCCGCCGATGTCCGTGCGCTTTGTTCGAGCAGGTCGACCACCCGCGCCCGCATCTCAGGGTCTTTTTCATCGGCCAGCAGCTCGAGGCCGTTGGCAAAGGCCCCGACGGGGCTCAGCAGGTCGTGACACAGGCGCGAGGCCATCATCGAGGCGAAATCGACGCGATCGTCGGTCATGGATGCATTGGCTCCCCAAGCTCGGCAGTTTCCGGCACCGCCGCTCCTAGGGCAGCCGCCCCCTTCAGGGCAAGCGCCATCCCCTTGAATATTGACCGGACGGGGCCACATGACGACCAATGAAGGGGGACGACGACATTCTGACCGTGGCGTTGGGCGACAGCGCGGCCGGGTTGCGGCTCGACCGGGCGTTGGCCGAGGCTTTGCCCAGCCTGTCGCGCGAGCGCGTCAAGACGCTGATCAAGGGCGGCCGCGTCACCGATGCTGGCGGGCGCATCCTGTGGGATCCCGCCGCCAAGGCATCCGCACCGGCGAAGCTCGAACTGCGCCTGCCCGCCCCCGCCCCCGCGCATAATGTGGCGCAGGACATGAATCTCGTCATCGCCTATGAGGACGAGCATCTGATAGTGGTCGACAAGCCCGCGGGAATGGTCGTTCACCCTGCCGCCGGCAATCTCGACGGCACGATGGTCAACGCGCTGCTCCATCATTGCGCCGGGCAATTGTCGGGAATTGGCGGCGTCGCGCGCCCCGGCATCGTCCACCGTATCGACAAGGATACGAGCGGACTGATCGTCGCCGCCAAGCACGACAAGGCGCATGAGGGGCTGGCGAAGCAATTTGCGGCGCACAGCATCGACCGCCGCTATCTCGCGATCGCGACCGGCCGCCCGATGCCCGCCAACGGCACGGTGGAGGCCGCGCTCGGCCGGTCGAGCGTCAATCGCAAGAAGATGGCGGTGGTCGAGCCGGGCCGCGGCAAACATGCGATCACCCATTACCGGACGATCGAGCCGCTGCGAGACGCAACTTTGGTGGAATGCCGGCTGGAAACGGGCCGCACGCATCAGGTTCGCGTCCATATGGCGCATATCGGCCACCCGCTCGTCGGCGATCCGGTCTATGGGCGCGCCCGAAAGCCGCTTTCGGACCTGCTGAAAGCCCGCCATTTTGCGCGTCAGGCGTTGCATGCAGCCCATTTGGGCTTTATTCATCCGGTGACCGGTAACAGCATCGCGCTCGACAGCGAACTCCCGGCAGACATGCGGGAACTGATCGATGAATTGCGCGTTTAGGTTTCGAATGAAAATCTATTTTGACCGCGAAAGGCAATTGCGGCAGGATATTTTCAGGTTTTAGGGAAGACACTCTCCATGGCTAACAAAAGCAATGTTCCGGCAGTGGTGCCCGCGCTCGGCGGTGAGGCGAGCCTGAACCGCTATCTGGCCGAAATCCGCAAATTTCCGCTTCTGACGCCCGAGCAGGAATATATGCTCGCCAAGCGTTTTCAGGAGCATGGCGACAATGAAGCTGCGGCGCAGCTCGTCACCTCGCACCTGCGTCTCGTCGCTAAGATCGCGATGGGCTATCGCGGCTATGGCCTGCCGGTCAGCGAACTGATCAGCGAAGGCAATATCGGGCTGATGCAGGGCGTGAAGAAATTCGACCCCGAACGCGGCTTCCGCCTCGCCACCTATGCGATGTGGTGGATCCGCGCCTCGATCCAGGAATTCATCCTGCGCTCGTGGAGCCTAGTGAAGATGGGCACTACCGCGGCCCAGAAGAAGCTGTTCTTCAACCTGCGCCGGATGAAGAATAATCTCGAAGCGTTCGAGGACGGCGATCTCAGCCCCGAAAACGTCGCCAAGATCGCAAAGGATCTGGGCGTCACCGAGGATGAGGTGGTCAGCATGAACCGCCGCATGGCGATGGGCGGCGACACGTCGCTCAACGTGCCGATGGGCGAGGATGGCGACAGCCAGTGGCAGGACCTGCTCGGCGACGAAGGACCGCTTCAGGACGAGCGCGTGGCCGAGGCCGAAGAACGCGACGTGCGGCACGAGCTGCTCACCGAAGCGCTCGCAACGCTCAACGAGCGCGAACGTCACATCCTGACCGAACGGCGCCTGACTGACGACCCGAAAACGCTCGAGGATCTGAGCCAGGTCTATGACGTCAGCCGCGAACGCGTCCGCCAGATCGAGGTGCGTGCCTTCGAAAAGCTGCAAAAGGCGATGCTCAAGCTTGCCGGTGAACGCCGCCTTATCGGCGCCTGAACGCTAAGCCTCGCGCCCACCCCGGTTGGGAGCGAGGTTAGCGGTCTTGTTCCGATCGCGCGCTTGCCTCAGGCGCGCGAGCGGTTAATTTGCCCGGCATGGCATCCCGATCCCGCGCAAGAAAGCGCACGCTCCCTTGGTATCTGCGCCCCTTCAAATGGCTGCTGTGGTTCGCCATAGGGTCGGCGGCGTGGGTGCTCGTCTATGCGGTGGTGCCGCCGCCCGTCACCTTCACCATGCTCGCCGACAGCAACGGCATCACCAAGGACTGGACGAGCCTTTCGGCGATCGACCGCAACATGGTCCGCGCCGCCATCGCCGCCGAGGATGGAAAATTCTGCACCCACAACGGCTTCGACACCGAAGCCATCGAAGATGCGATCGAGCGGAATGCCAAGGGCAAGCGGCTGCGCGGCGGGTCGACGATCAGCCAGCAGACGGCAAAGAACGTCTTTCTGTGGCAGGGCAGCGGCTGGACCCGCTATCTGCGCAAGGTGCCGGAAGTTTGGTTCACCTTCCTGATCGAAACCTTCTGGAGCAAACGGCGGATCATGGAAGTCTATCTGAACGTCGCCGAGACGGGGATCGGCACTTATGGCGTCGAAGCGGGCGCTCGGCGCTATTTCAACCATGGCGCGAACCGCCTCAGCCCGGCCGAGGCCGCGCGCATTGCCGCGATCCTGCCGCTCCCCAAGAAGCGCGAGGCGATCAGTCCGTCGGGGTTCACACGCCGTTACGGCAATATGATCGCGGCGCGCATCGGTCAGGTCCGACGCGATGGTCTGGACGCGTGCATCTATAAATAGGACAGCACAAGCGGCGCGCCGCCTTCAGTCCTGGCTGCCTCAGTTTTGGCTGCCTCAGTTTTGGCTGCCTCAGTTTTGGCTGGGAGTCACGGTCGCGACGACGGGTTTGGGCGTGATCGCCTCTGCCGCGACGACGCGCTTCGTGTCGCCATTGGCGATTGCCTTTTCGAGCGCCGCGACCTGCGGGCATTTATCCTTGCACAGCCGCTGCACGTCGGCGAGCTTTTCGCGCGCCAGTTCGATCGCGCCCTTGTCGGCGAGCGCTTCGCCCTGCCCCGCCAGCGCGGCGATGTCGTTGGGTTCGAGCAGCAGCGCTTCGCGATAAAGACCGATGGCCTTGCCCGGCAGGCCCTGAGCGCGCGCGACCTGCGCCAGCGCGACGATCGCCGAACGGTTGCGCGGGTCGGCGGCGAGCGCCGATTCATAGGCGTCGATTGCGGCGTCGAGATCGCCCTTCGCTTGCGCCGCCTGGCCCTGGTTCATCAGCGCGACGGACTGGGGCAGGATATCATTGTCGGCACGCTGCGCATCGGAGGCTACAGGCAGGCTGGCCAGAACGAGACCGGCGCCAAGGGCCAGTAAACTGATGCGCATCGCATTCTCCCATCGCTTCATTTGCGGCGACGCTAACATGGCGCGGTCAGCCGTGCGAGGAAAAAGCCGTCGCATCGGTCGTGCGCCGGGGTGAACAGATAGCCCGCGCCCGCGGCGCGCGCGATGCCATCCGGCAAATACCCGCTGTCGGCGGTCCAGCCCCGACGTAGGTCCAGAAACGCTTGCACCTGTGCCCGCCCCTCGCGCGCGATGATTGAGCACACAGCATAAAGGAGTTTACCGCCCGGCGCCACCATATCGGCACCGATGGCGAGCAGGTTCGCCTGATCGGCCAGATGACGCTCGAGCCGCGCCGGCGTCAGCCGCCAGCGCAGTTCGGGACTGCGCCGCCAGGTGCCGCTGCCCGAACAGGGCGCGTCGACGAAAACATGCGTCGCCTTGCTGCGCCAGTCGGCGAGCATCGCCGATTCCTTCCCCGGATCGAGCAGGCGCGTCTCGATGCGCGTTGCCCCCGCCCGCTCCGCACGGGGCGGCAATTGCTGGAGCCGCGCGCGATTGACGTCGCACGCCAATATGTCGGCGGCATCGCCGGTCAGCGAGGCGATGGCGAGCGTCTTGCCGCCGCCCCCGGCGCACAGATCGACGATGCGCGCGCCCGCAGCGGCACCCAGCGCTGCGGCGGCATATTGGCTCGCGGCATCCTGCACCTCGAATGCGCCGTTTTCATGGGCGGGATGCTGGATCGCCGCGGTTTCAGGCGGCAGGCGCCAGCCGTCGGGCGCACCCTCGATCGCGCGCCCCTCGGGGAAAAGTTCGGCAAGCCCGTCGCGCGACGCCTTCAGGCGGTTGGCGCGCAAGTCGAGCGGTGCGCGCTCGAGCATCGCCCCCTCTTCGGCGCTCTCGATCAGCGGATCGAACAATTCGGCGAGCGCCGACGCGGAGATGCCGGTTTCGGCGCGCGGCTCGTCGCTGCCTATCGGCGCGGGCCCGTAAGGCGATCCGTCGAACAGCGCTGCGAGCGCCGGATCACGGTCGGCGAGCGCGAGCATTGCCGCGCGCCCCGACGCCGGCACCGACCGCACCGCGCGGATCGCGTCATAGACGTGACCGCGGATCGCGCGCCGGTCCTTCGATCCCGCATAGCGCCGTGCCCGCATCGCCTCGGCGAACAGCGCGTCGGCGGGCGCCCCGCCCTCGCGCGCCGCGGCAGCGATGGTATCGAGAATCTCGATCGCGGTCTGGACGCGGGCGGCGGGGGTCATGCGGTGGCCTCAGCCCGCCGGATAATTCGGCGCCTCGCGCGTGATCGACACATCATGGACATGGCTTTCGCGCAGGCCCGCATTGGTGATGCGCACGAATTTGGCGCGCTCGCGGAAATCGGGCAGCGTGCGGCTGCCCGTATACCCCATCGCCGCCTTCACGCCGCCGACGAGCTGGTGGATGACATCTTTCGCCGCGCCTTTGAACGGTACCTGGCCTTCGATGCCTTCGGGAACCAGCTTCATCTGGTCCTTGATGTCCTGCTGGAAATAGCGGTCGGCGCTGCCGCGTGCCATCGCCCCGACGCTGCCCATGCCGCGGTAGCTCTTGTAGGTGCGTCCTTGGTAAAGGAAGGTTTCGCCCGGCGCCTCGGCCGTCCCGGCGAGCAGCGATCCGACCATGACGCTCGACGCCCCGGCCGCCAGCGCCTTGGCGATGTCGCCCGAGGTACGCAGACCGCCATCGGCGATGACCGGAACGCCATGCTTGGCGGCAACTTCGACGCTGTCGAGGATCGCGGTGAGCTGCGGGACGCCGACCCCGGCGACGATCCGCGTCGTGCAGATCGATCCCGGTCCAATGCCGACCTTCACCCCGTCGGCGCCGGCGTCGATCAGCGCCCGCGTCGCTTCGCCGGTCGCGACATTGCCCGCCAGCACCTGGACCCGGTTCGACAGCTTCTTGATCTTCTCGACCGTCGCGCCAACCATCTTGCTGTGACCATGCGCGGTATCGACGACGATCAGATCGCATTCGGCATCGAGTAGCGCCTCGGCCCGTTCGACCCCGGTGTCGCCGGTGTTAGTCGCGGCGGCAACGCGCAGCCGGCCGCTCTCGTCCTTGGTCGCGTCGGGGAAGTTGACCGCCTTTTCCATATCCTTGACGGTGATGAGGCCGATGCAGCGATAATCTTCATCGACCACGAGCAGCTTTTCGATGCGGCGCTGGTGGAGCAGCTTGCGCGCCTCTTCCTGGCTGACGCCCGCGCGGACCGTCGCCAGATTCTCCGCGGTCATCAATTCGCGCACCGGCTGGCCCGGATTATCGGCAAAGCGCACGTCGCGGTGGGTGAGGATGCCGACCAGCTTCCCGCCGGTCTCGACCACCGGAATCCCCGAAATGCGGTGCTGCGCCATCAGCGCGGTGGCGTAGGACAGCGGCGCGTCGGGCGTGATAGTGATCGGATTGACGATCATCCCGCTTTCAAAGCGCTTCACCTGGCGCACCGCCGCGGCCTGTTCTTCGATGGTGAGATTGCGGTGGAGGACGCCGATCCCGCCGATCTGCGCCATCAGGATGGCCATGTCGGCCTCGGTAACCGTGTCCATCGCCGACGACAGGATCGGAATGTTGAGGCTGATCTCGCTGGTCAGCCGGGTCGACAGATTGGCGTCGGAGGGCAGAATGTCCGAGGGGCCCGGCACCAGCAGCACATCGTCGAAGGTCAGGCCGGTGAAAATTTCCATGGGTGCCACTTTCTGGTGCGGGCGTCGCCTGACCCCGCGGCGGCGGGCGGCACACGCGATTCGTTCGGTGGCGGCCCATGTAACCAGTCAATTCCCGGCGCGCCAGTGGGCGGCGCAGGAATATTTGCGCCGGTTCGCGGCGCGAAAGGGCGGCGGGTTTGCGGCCAACTGTCCGCACTCCCGCCGCCCTGCCCCTACCAGCGCCCGAGCACGAGGAAGAGCCCGCCGATAAACAGCGTCACGCCGACCGCGAACTTCAGATAGTCGGCAACGCCCAATGTGAGCTTCGCACCGTGCCGGGCGCGAAAGGCCGCGACATTGGCGCGCAGATCGGGGGTTCCGGTGACGCGTCCGACCTCAAGATGACGTCCCGTCTTGAGAAAGGCGAGCGCGTGCGCGACTTCCTCTTCGGACACATCGGGATAACGGCGAAATATGTCCTCGGCGCGCAGCGCGTCGGCGCCGAGCGGAGGCCCGGCGGCAATTGGTTCGGTCATGTTCAAATTCCATCGATGATCGCCCTCCGCACAGGGGGCAAGGATCGGCCGGCGCACGGTCGCGCACGGCCCGTCGATCAGATGGCAATCATCGGCGGTGCGCGCGCCGAATAGGGCGTAGCAGCAGCACTGCGCGTCCAGCCGGCGGCGACCCGGCCGAAGTCGGGCCGGAATAGCCCGACGGCGGGCAATGCCGGCGGCGCGGCTGACAGCTTGGCGAGATCGCCGCCTACCGGATGCCGGTCGTCCTCGCCGGCGCGATAATGCGCGCTGAGCGTAAGGCCGCCGGCACGGACGAAAGGATGCCCGCCATCATAGGGCGCTCCCGCGATGGCGGCGGCGGTTTGATCGACCAGCCGCGCCGGCGCCGAGGCATCACGCACGAGGCCGCCCGCGCCGAGCGCAACGAGCGCCAGCCACGCCAGAAAGACGCCAACGCGGTGGCGCAGGTCGGAATCGAACATCCGCATCGCCTCCATATTGCGTCTCGCGGCCGCAAAAGCTAGCGCGGAGGGGTGAACGCGCCAACGACACCCCGGGCATCCTCTCCCTTCGCGCCTTTTCGCTATCCTGCGTTTCGCGCGATCTGGATCGCCAATCTGGCGTCCAATATCGGATCGATGATCCAGTCGGTCGGCGCCGCCTGGCTGATGACCGAGCTCACCGGCTCGCATCTGCTCATCGCGCTGGTGCAGGCGAGCGCGACGATCCCGATCATGCTGCTCGGCGTCTTTGCCGGGGCAATCGCGGACAATTTCGATCGCCGCCGGATCATGCTGGCGGCGCAAAGCGCGATGCTGATCGTGTCGGCGGCGCTGACCGTCACGGCCTGGATGGGGGAGTTGACGCCGCTGCTGCTGCTCGGCTTCACGCTCGCGGTCGGTTGCGGTACCGCGCTCAACGGCCCCGCGTGGCAGGCATCGGTGCGATTGCAGGTCGGGCCGAAGGATCTGCCGCAGGCGATCACGCTCAACAGCGTCGCCTTCAACCTCGCGCGCAGCGCCGGCCCGGCGCTTGGCGGCTTGCTCATCTCGCTGACCGGCCCCGCCACGGCCTTCGGGATCAATGCGCTCAGTTATCTGGCGCTGATCGTCGTCCTGCTGCGCTGGCACCCCGAAGTCACGCCGCCGCGGCGCACCCCCATATTGGGCGCGATCGCGATCGGCATCGGCTATTGCGCCCGCTCCAGCCCGCTGCGCCGCGTGCTGACGCGCGGCTTTGCCTTCGGCATCGCCGGCGCTGCCTTTTCGGCGCTGCTGCCCTCGCTCGTTCGCGATCGGCTGCACGGAACCGAGATCATCTACGGCCTCTGCCTCGCCGCGTTCGGCGCAGGATCGATCTTCGCGGCGCTCTGGGTCGGCGAAGCGCGGAAACGCTGGGGCAGCGACCGCGTCGTCAGCATTGCGTCATTGGTCTTTGCCGCCGCGATGATACCCGCCGCCACGGCGCTGACGCTGCCGCCGCTGCTGGCGACCGCCTTCGTCGCCGGCGCGGCCTGGGTTTCGACGCTGACCACGCTCAACGTCGCCATGCAGCTCCGCTCGCCCGAAGAGATTTTGGGCCGCTGCCTGTCGATCTATCAGGCGGTAACCTTCGGCGCGATGGCGCTCGGCGCCTGGCTGCTCGGGACGCTCGCCGATCTCACCGACCTGCCGACGGCACTTTTCACCGCTGCCGGATGGCTGACTTTTACCGGTCTTTTGCTCCCGCTCATCGCCCCGATGCCGCGCCGCGATGACGGCCGCGTGATCCCCTGAAATTTTTTGTCCGTACCGGTACAAAAGACGCGCCGCGCCACCTTAAAGGCCGACGCCGGCGCCCGTTAAAGCGGGTATGACCACACATGCTACATCATCGAACGAGCCGGTAGGGCGGCTCCTTGGTTGGCTGGGGCTCCGCCACGGAAAAACCGGCGCCCAGGCAGGAGACGCGGCATCGCCCGGGGGGCGTACCCCGCGCGACATGGTGACGGAAGCCCGTCAGCAGCTCGTCGGCGCGATCGCTTCCTTCCTGCTCGACCATGATCTCGATGTATCGGCGGCCAATCTCCTGATCGCGCACAGTGCCTTTTCGGGGATCAATCCGAGGCTTGCGCGGCAGATCGCGACGCGATCGCAGACCGCCGACGGAATCACCCAGCAGTGGCTGGACGAACTGGCGCAGCAGGAACCGATCCAGCCCGACCGCGCCGAACTCGATCGCCTCGTCACCCGCCTCGAAACCAACCTCGATACTTTCCAGACCAACACCAAGGCCGCGCGCAACGCGACGAGCGATTATGGCGTCAAGCTCGAAAAACATGTGACCGACCTTCAGCAGGTGCAGGTCACGGGCGAACTCGTCACCCATCTCGCCGATCTCGCCAAGGCCATGCTCGACCGCACGCGCCATGCCGAAGAAGAAATGCGCCGCAGCGAGGATGAAGCGAAATCGCTGCGCCGCAGCCTCGCCCGCGCCAAGCGCGACGCCGAGGTCGACTATCTGACCGGCCTGCCGAACCGCCGCGCCTTCGAGGTGCTGCTCGAGCGCCATTATGAAGAAGCGCGCGCGAGCTGCGAGCCGCTGAGTGTTGCCTTTTGCGACATCGACAATTTCAAGCTGGTCAACGACACCCACGGCCATGAGGCGGGCGACCGCGTCATAAAGCTGATCGCCGATACGCTGGCGCATATCTCGAACGACCATTGCCACGTCGCACGCCACGGCGGCGAGGAATTCGTCATGCTGTTCCGCGGCCTGCCGCCCAGCGAAGCCGCCGCACGTCTCGACGAGGCACGCGAACAGCTCGCGGGCCGCCGCCTTATCAACCGCAAGACCGACGAGCCCTTCGGCCAGATCACCTTCTCGGGCGGGGTCGCCGACGTTTTCGGTTACAATAATGCGCGCGACGCGCTGAAAGCCGCCGACGACGCGCTCTACCGCGCCAAGGAAAGCGGCCGCAACCGGATCGAGCTGGCGGGGATCTGAGGCCCCCTGCCCATCGATCACCAATCGAGAGTCAGCGACTCCAGCGCGCGAAAATCGCGGTGGGCAGCAGCAGCCCCCGCGCCTCTTCGCGCACCGCAAGCTCGCCACATTCGACCTTGCCCGGCAAATCGGCGAAAATCTGCGCCAGCAGTTCGCCGATCGCCAGCGCCGACATGCGCACCGCATAAACGGTGAGGAACAGGGCGCGGCTGTCGGCATCGAGGAGCTGGCGGCAATCGGCGAGCAAGGGCGCCAGCCCCTCCTCGATCTGCCAGCGTTCGCCGCCGGGACCGCGTCCGAACTTCGGCGGATCGAGCAGGATCGCATCGTAGCGCCGCTCGCGCCGCACCTCGCGCGCGGTGAACTTGCCGGCATCGTCGACGATCCAGCGGATCGGCCGGTCGCTCATGCCCGCGAGTGCGGCATTGTCGCGCGCCTGCGCCACCGATTTCTTCGACGCATCGACATGCGTGACCGCCGCGCCCGCCGCGGCGAGCGCCTGGCTGCCGACACCGGTATAGCCGAACAGATTCAGGAACGCGGGATCGGCCTTGTCGGCGACGCAGCCGCGCAGCCAGTCCCACACCGGCGCCATGTCCGGGAAAAAGCCGAGATGGCGGAACGGGGTGCAGGACGCGGTGAAGCGCGCTTCGCGCCAAGCCAGCGGCCACCCTTCGGCCGGCACGGGGCGATGGAAATACCAGCGGCCGCCGCCATCTTCGTCGGATGCGGGGATGAATTCGCCGTCGGCGGCATCCCACTCGCTTTCGGCCAACGCAGGTTGCCACATCGCCTGCGGTTCGGGACGGATGAAACGATAGGAGCCGTAGCGTTCAAGCTTGCGCCCGCCGCCGCTGTCGAGCAGCCCGTAATCGTCCCACCCCTCGCCGACGAGCGTCGCGAGCGGCAGCAGATCAGCCACGGGCCGCCTCGCGCAGGATATGGGCCTTTACCGCGTCATAGTCGCCGGGCAACTTTTCATAGCGCTCCTCGCGGTCGAACAGATTGCCGAGGCGGGTCGGCAGCGCCGGACGAACGCCTGTCGCGCGTTCGACCGCATCGCGGAATTTGGCGGGATGCGCAGTCGCGAGCGTCACCACCGGAACGTCGGCATCGATATCGAGCGCGCGCGCCGCGGCCAGCCCGACGGCGCTATGCGGATCAATGATCTGCCCCCCATGTTCCTGCGCCCAGCGCAGCGCCAGCGTCATGCCATCGGCATCGATGCGCGCGCTCGAAAACAGGTCGCGGGCGCCGGCAAGCATATCCTCGGGAATCGTCATCGCTCGGCTGCGGTCAAATTCGGCCATCATCGCATCGATCGCAGCCCCGTCGCGACCCGCGAGGTCGAAGAGCAGCCGCTCGAAATTGCTGCTCACCTGAATGTCCATCGACGGCGTCGCGGTCGCGGTCACGCTGCCCGCGCTGTAATCGCCACTCGACAGGGCGCGGTGCAAGATGTCGTTGACGTTGGTAGCGACGACCAGCTGCGCCACCGGCAGCCCCATGCGCGCCGCGACATAGCCTGCGAACACGTCACCGAAATTGCCCGTCGGCACGCTGAACGCGATCGCGCGGTCGGGGGCGCCGAGGCGGACCGCGGCATAGAAATAATAGACCACCTGTGCCATCAGCCGTGCCCAGTTGATGCTGTTGACCGCCGACAGCGTCAGCGCGCTGCGCGCCTCGGCATCGCCGAACAGCCGCTTCACCATCGCCTGCGCGTCGTCGAAGCTGCCGTCGATCGCGATGTTGTGGACGTTGGGCGCCAGCACGGTCGTCATCTGGCGGCGCTGCACGTCGCTGACCCGCCCTTCGGGGTGGAGCATGAAGATACGGATATGCTCGCGCCCAGCGACCGCCTCGATCGCCGCCGATCCCGTATCGCCCGACGTTGCGCCGACGATGGTCAGATCGGTATCGCCGCCGCTCAGGAATTTTTCGAACAGCTGACCGAGCAGTTGCAGCGCGACATCCTTGAAAGCCAGGGTCGGACCGTGAAACAGCTCGAGCAGCCAGTGGCGATGGTCAAGCTGGACGAGCGGCGTCACCGCATCATGACTGAAGCGGCCGTAGGCGGCCTGGCACAATTCGCGCAGTTCGGCCTCGTCGAGCACGCCGGCGACGAAAGGCATCATCACGCGCACCGCGGTTTCGGCATAGTCGAGCCCCGCGAGCGCGCGAATATCCTGCGCCGACATCTGCGGCCAGGCGGCGGGGAGGTAGAGTCCCCCGTCGCTCGCAAGGCCGGCGAGGGTAGCGGCACGGAAGTCGAGGGTCGGCGCGGAGCCGCGGGTGCTGATATAGTCCATGACGGAAAAGCGCCTAGCGGCGCACCGTCACCGCTGCAAGCGGCGGCGCACCGCGATGATATAGATAATTAGCGCGATCGCCGCGAACAGGAACCATTGCACGGCGTAAGCGAGATGGTTGTTGGGCATGTCCGCCGCCGATGGCACCGCACTGGGCCGTAGTCCCACGGCGGGCTGGTCGGCGACCAGCATCGCGCGCGCCGGCACCGCACGGCCGGTCAGCCGCTCGATCAGGCTCGGCTGCTCGGGCCCCGGTACGATCGTGCCCTGAACCGCGCCGCCCGCCCATTTGGGCGGCGTGAAATCGTCGGCGATACCGATGTCGACCAGCACCCCCGGCCCCTCGGCGCCGGTGCGACAATCCGCAATCATGCGAATACCGCCTCCGCCCTCGCGATCGGTGCCGCTGCGCGGATCCCAGCGCACCGGTTCGAGACAGATAACGCTGCTTTTGCGATAGAGCATCGCGTCGGGAACCGGCGGCAGCTTCGGATAAGTCACCGTCGCCGACATCGCCCCGTTGCGCTCGTAAAGCGCGATCAGCGCTTCCTTCTCTCCCTTGCGCTGCAACTGCCAGATGCCGAGCGCGATCATCGTCGCCACGGCGGCCAGAACCAGGATCGTCGGAATCACCGGCCAGCCGCGCGGCGGCGGCGCGGCGGCTTCGCCGGGCGAAGGAGCGTCAGGCGTCGTCGTCATGCCGGTCCACCAGGCGCCCTTCCGCCGCCTTGCGCTGATGCTCGCTCGCGAGCAGCGCGGCCTTGCCAACCCGCAGGCCGTAGATGACTGCGGCGGCCGTTATCGGCACCCACAACAGCACATGCACCCACAGCGGCGGCTCGAATGCGAAATCGACGGCGATCGCCGCGGCAACGATCAGCGCACCGATGATCATGGTCAGAAACGCCGCCGGCCCGTCGCCGACATTATAGGTCGAATAGTCCAGTCCGCAGGCGCGGCAGCGCGGCGCGAATTTGGTCGGCCCGTCGAACAGCGTCGGCGCGCCGCATTCGGGGCAGAGACCGAAAAGGGCAGCGCGCCAGACCGGCGGCTGCCCCTTTTGATGCTGTTCGCTGTCCGGCAATTTAGTGCGCGGCGACCGGTGCGCCCCAGCCACCCCAGACATAGACGATGATGAAGAGGAACAGCCACACCACGTCGACGAAGTGCCAATACCAGGCAGCGGCTTCGAAACCGAAGTGCTGCGTCGGCGTGAAATGGCCCTTGTAGACGCGGACGAGGTTCACGATCAGGAAGATCGTGCCGACGAGAACGTGGAAACCGTGGAAGCCGGTCGCCATGAAAAAGGCCGAGGTATAGTTGATCGTGCCGAAGGGGAACGGCGCTTCGGCATATTCATAAGCCTGAATGCAGCTGAAGGTCAGGCCGAGGATGATGGTCAGCCACAGACCCTTCTTGAGCCCTTCGCGATCGCCGTGGATCAGCGCATGGTGCGCCCAGGTGATCGTCGTGCCCGAGCAGAGCAGGATCAGCGTGTTGAGCAGCGGCAGCGAGAAGGCGTCGATGACATGGATGCCCTTCGGCGGCCAGATCGACGCGGCAACGGCGCCTTCCTGCCCGAACAGCGAGGTCACCGCACCGTCGACGATCTCGACCGGCGCCGGGAACAGCGAGAAATCGAACCAGGCCCAGAACCAGCCGACGAAGAACATGACTTCCGATGCGATGAACAGGATCATGCCATAGCGCAGGTGCAGCTGAACGACCGGCGTATGATCGCCGGCATGCGCTTCCTTGATGACCTCGCCCCACCAGCTGAAGAAGGTGGCGATCACACCCATGAAACCGAGACCCAGCACCCATTTGCCGGCACCGCCGAAATGGTCGGCGTGCATCGCCATGACGAGGCCGAAGAACATCACCAGCGCGGCGACCGAGCCGAAAAGCGGCCAGACGCTGGGATTTACGAGGTGATAATCATGATGTTTGGCACCGGCCATGTCACAGTTCCCGTTTTTTGCCCCAGCGCGATGATCCCCATCATCTGCCGGTCCTTGGTAAGACTCTATTGGTTGCGGCCTTAGCTCGCCTTTTTGCCCTCGTCCACTGGGTAGAAGGTGTAACTGAGGGTGATTTCCTGAATGTCGCGCGCGTCGGGATCGTCCTTGATCTTGGGATCGACGAAGAACAGCACCGGCATGCGGATCTGTTCGCCCGGCTTCAGCGTCTGCTGGGTGAAGCAGAAGCACTGGATCTTGGTAAAATATTTCCCCGCCTGGTCGGGCGTCACGTTGAAGGTCGCGGTGCCGGTGATCGGGTGCGGCGAATTATTCTGCGCGATGAAGATCGCCATGTCGCGCGCGCCGATGCTGACCGTATCGGTGGGATGTTCGGGATAGAATTTCCACGGCAGCTTGGGCGATACATTGGCATCGAAGCGCACCGAGACGGTGTCGCTCAGCACCTTCGGCGTCTCGGCCGCGGCGACCGGGTCGTAACGCTGCGTCGTGCCGCCAAAGCCGGTGACGCGGCAGAAAAGATTGTAGAGCGGCACCGCCGCGAAACCCAGCCCGACCATCGCTGCCGCGAGCAAGGCCGCGAGCGCCGCGGTGCGGCCATTTTTCCGGCGTGTCGCTTCGTCCGTCATGTCGGCACCACCATGCGCGCCATCGTAATGAAGAAAAAGAGGAAAGCGAGCCCGCCGAGGATCCAGCCCATCAGGTTGGCGCGCACGCGCTGGCGGCGGCGATATTCGGCTTCGTCGAACGGCTGTTGCGGATTTTCGTCGGTCATAGCGGCAACCAGTGATCGGCGACCACCGCGCCGAAGAGGATGAAGAGATAGGCGATGGAAAAGGCGAAGAGGCGCTTTTCGGGCTGCATCCGGTCGTCCGCGCCCGCACTGCGCAAGCCGACCTGCGCCGACAGCAGCACGAACAGCGCCGACAGGATCGTCGCCGTCCAGCCATAGAGCGCGCCCGTGTAGCCGAGCGGCCACGGCGCGATCGCCGCCGCTGCCATCACGATGGCATAGAACAGAATCTGGCGGCGCGTCGCGCGCTCGCCTGCGACCACCGGCATCATCGGAATTCCCGCTGCGGCATAGTCCGAGCGCACGAACAGCGCGAGCGCCCAGAAATGCGGCGGGGTCCAGAGGAAGATCAGCAGGAACAGCGCGATCGGCAGTGGTGCGACGCTGCCCGTCGCCGCGACCCAGCCGATCAGCGGCGGGAATGCCCCCGCCGCGCCGCCAATCACGATATTCTGCGGCGTCCGCGGCTTGAGCCACATTGTGTAGATGAAGACGTAGAATAGGATCGAGACGGTCAGCAGTACCGCCGCCTGCCAATTGGCGGCGAACAGCATGAGGAAGACCGAAAAGGCAGCGAGTCCGACGCCAAACTGCAACGCCGTCTGGCGGTCGAGACGACCGGCGGGCAGCGGGCGGTTCGCCGTCCGCTTCATTTTCGCGTCGATCGTCGCTTCATACCATTGGTTGAGCGCCCCCGATGCGCCTGCCCCGAGCGCGATCGCGAGGATCGACGAAAAGGCAAGTACCGGATGAACGCTGCCCGGTGCCGCGAGCAAACCGCACAGCGCGGTAAAGACGACGAGCGACATCACGCGCGGCTTGGTCAGCGCGAACAGGTCGCGCCAATCTGCGGGAAGCGACATCTCGCCGTGGGTCAGGCTCTGCGCCATGCTAACTCCAGGCCGGAAAGCGGGACGCCCCCTGCCAAGGCTATTAGCAGGGGGCGCAGCGCAATCAGGCGATACGCGGCAGTTCGTTGAACTGGTGGAACGGCGGCGGGCTCGACAGCGTCCATTCCAGCGTCGTCGCACCTTCGCCCCACGGGTTGTCGGCGGCCTTCTTGCCCGCGAACAGCGACCAGGCGATGTTCACGAAGAAGAAGATCATGCCCACGGCCATGATCACATAGCCGAACGACGAGATATAGTGCCAATAGGCGAAGGCTTCCGCATAGTCGGGATAGCGGCGCGGCATGCCCTGCTGGCCCAGGAAGTGCTGGGGGAAGAACAGGACGTTCACGCCGATGAAGAAGATCCAGAAGTGCAACTGTCCGAGGAACTCGTTGTACATCCGGCCCGACATCTTCGGGAACCAGTAATAGAAGCCCGCGAACAGCGAGAAGACCGCGCCGAGCGACAACACATAGTGGAAGTGCGCGACGACATAATAGGTGTCGTGCAGGTTGGTGTCGACGCCGCCATTGGCGAGCACGACGCCGGTCACGCCGCCCACGGTGAACATGAAGATGAAGCCGATCGCCCAGACCATCGGGGTCTTGAAGCTGATCGAACCGCCCCACATAGTCGCGATCCACGAAAAGATCTTGATGCCGGTCGGGACCGCGATGACCATCGTCGCGGCGGTGAAGTACATCTTCAGGTTCACGCTCATGCCGACGGTGAACATGTGGTGCGCCCACACGATGAAGCCGACGACACCGATCGCGACCATGGCGTAGGCCATGCCAAGATAGCCGAACACCGGCTTGCGGCTGAAGGTCGAGATGATCTGGCTGACGATGCCGAAGCCCGGCAGGATCATAATGTATACTTCGGGGTGGCCGAAGAACCAGAAGAGGTGCTGATAGAGCAGCGGATCGCCGCCGCCCGTGGCGTCATAGAAGGTGGTGCCGAAGTTACGGTCGGTCAGCAGCATGGTGATCGCGGCGGCGAGGACCGGAAGCGCGAGCAACAGCAGGAAGGCGGTGACGAGCACCGACCAGACGAACAGCGGCATCTTGTGCAGGGTCATGCCCGGTGCACGCATGTTGAAGATCGTGGTGATGAAGTTGATCGCACCGAGGATCGATGCCGCACCCGCAAGATGGAGCGAGAAGATCGCCATGTCGACCGCCGGGCCGACCGACCCGCTGGTCGACAGCGGGGCATAGACGGTCCAGCCGGTGCCGGCGCCGAGGCCGCTGCCGCCGGGAACGAACATCGAGCCGCACAGCATGACGAACGCAACCGCCGTCAGCCAGAAGGACACGTTGTTCATGCGCGGGAAGGCCATGTCCGGCGCACCGATCATCAATGGCACGAACCAGTTGCCGAAGCCGCCGATCATCGCGGGCATGACCATGAAGAAGACCATGATCAGGCCGTGCGCGGTGATCATGACGTTCCAGAAATGCTTGCCCGCGGTCGCGTCCGCCGCGCCGCCGAGCATATGCGCCCAGCCCGGAAGATACTGGATGCCGGGTTCGGCGAGTTCGAGACGCATCATCCCCGAAAGCGCACCGCCGACGATGCCGGCGATGATCGCGAAGATCAGGTAGAGCGTGCCGATGTCCTTGTGGTTCGTCGACATGAACCAGCGGACAAAGAAGCTGGGCGTGTCATGGTCGTGGTCGTGCGCGTGGTCGTGGCCATGCGCCGGTGCAGTCGCTGCGATATCGGTCATCTGTCGGACCCCCTGATTAATTCTTGGCGGCCGGTGCGGCGGCGGGCGCCGCAGCCGGAGCCGCTGTGGTCGTGTCGGCGGCGGGGACAGTCGTCGCCGGAATCGGGCCGGTCGGGGCCGGAGCGGCGGCAGCGGGCGCTGCCGCAGCGGCGGCCTGGGCGCCGTCGGGATTGCCGCCCTTCGAGCGGACCCACGCCTTCCACTTGTCCATCGGCAGCGCTTCGACCGCGATCGGCATGAAGCCGTGGTCAACACCGCACAGTTCCGAACACTGGCCGTAATAGACGCCGGGCTTGTCGACGGTGAACGTCGTTTCGTTGGCGCGGCCCGGAACCGCGTCCATCTTGGTCCACAGCGCGGGAACCGCGAAGCTGTGGATCACGTCCGCGCCGGTGATGATCAGCTTCACCTGCTTGCCGACGGGGACGACCATGCGATTGTCCACCGCGAGGTGATAAGGCTCGCCGGCGGCGACGGCCTTGTCTTCGGGCAGCATCTTCGAGACATATTCGCCGATACCCTGGTCGGGATAGGCATAGCCCCAATACCATTGATAGCCGGTGACCTTGATCGTCAGCGCATCCTTCTTCGGCGGCTCATATTGCGCCGCGAGCAGGCGGATCGACGGAACCGCGATCACCGCAAGGATAAGGACCGGGATCGCGGTCCAGATGATTTCTATGAAGGTGTTGTGCGTCGTCTTCGACGGCACCGGATTGGCCGACGCGCGGTAGCGCACGACGACCCACAGCAGCAGACCGAGCACCAGCAGCGAGATGAAGGTGATGACGGGCAGCAGCATATAATGGTTGAACCAGTAAGCGCGCTTGCCGATCGGGCTTTCCTGCTCCTGGAAGTTCCATCCGCCCTCGACCGGCTGACCGATGCCTGCGGTCGGCTTCATCGGCACATAGGTCGCATCGCCGGCCGGTACCGCAGCCTTGTTGCCGGCGGGAGCCGCCGCATCGCTGGTCGCCGCGGCCGGAGTCGCGTTCGTCGTCGCGGCCGGCGCCGCAGCGGGAGCTGCCGCCGGGGCCTGCGCCTGCACCGCGCCCACGGTGCCGAGCGACAAAGCCGCCGCAATTACAAGGGTTTTCAAGCTCTTCATAAGGATAGTGCCGCCCGTTGCCTGTTGCTGTTCTCGATCCCCCAACCTCTCCGTCTCGGCAGCCGGGCACAGGCCCGGACAGCCCGCGAACAGGCTGAAACTCGCCGGGGCTATAGACCCGCTTGCCGCTTGCCTCAAGCATCTCTAACACTATTTTGCAGCACGATAATCTTCGTGCCCGAAACCCGCTCATCCGACGCGGGCGACTTGATGGACAAAAGACCGAACCTCCCATGACCGACGACGAAATTCTGGCCGAGTTCCGTGCCGCAGAGGCGCTGCTGCAGGGGCATTTCCTGCTCTCTTCGGGGCGTCACAGCGAATATTATCTGCAATGCGCACGGGTGTTGATGGACACCGAACGCGCCGGACGGCTGGCGATCGCCCTCGCCGCCAAGCTGCCGCGCGACCTGCGCGCGGCGATCGACATGGTCGTTTCGCCCGCAATGGGCGGCGTCATCATCGGCCATGAAATGGGCCGCGCGCTCGGCAAGTCCGCGATCTTCGTCGAACGGCCGACCGGCACATTCGAATTGCGCCGCGGCTTCGCGATCCCGGCCGGCGCCAAAATCCTGATGGTCGAGGATGTCGTAACCACCGGCCTGTCGTCGCGCGAAGCGATGGAGGCGGTCCGTGCTGCGGGTGGCGACGTGATCGCCGAAGCCGCCCTCGTCGATCGTTCGGCAGGCAGCGTCGACCTCGGCGTTCCCTTCTACCCGCTCGTCGCGATCAATTTTCCGACCTATGCCGAAGACGAACTGCCGCCCGAACTCGCTGCGACTCCCGCAGTGAAGCCGGGGAGCCGCGCGAATTGAGCGCGTCCTCCCCTCGGCGGCTACGCCTGGGCGTCAACATCGACCATGTCGCGACGATCCGCAACGCGCGCGGCGGCGACCATCCCGATCCGGTGCGCGCGGCCGAAATCGTCGCGTCGGTCGGCGGCGACGGCATCACCGCGCATCTGCGCGAAGACCGCCGCCACATCCGCGATGATGACCTCGCCCGCATCCAGGCCGCGACCGACCTGCCGCTCAACCTCGAAATGGCGGCGACCGACGAGATGCTGGCGATTGCGCTGCGCCATGCGCCGCACGCCGCCTGCATCGTACCCGAAAAGCGCGAGGAGCGCACGACCGAGGGCGGGCTCGACGCCGCCGGCCAGCACAACCATCTTGCCCCGATCGTGGCGCGCCTGTCCGACGCGGGAATCCGCGTCAGCCTGTTCATCGAACCCGACGCGCGCCAGATCGAGGCGGCGATGCGGCTGAAGGCCCCCGTCGTCGAATTCCACACCGGCCGCTATGCGCATGTGGAGGGCGAGGAACGCGCCGCCGAACTCCGCCGCCTCGCCGACGCCGCCGCACTGGCGTGGAAGAACGGGATCGAGCCGCACGCCGGCCATGGCCTGACTTATGACAATGTCATCCCTGTCGCTGCCATCCCGCAACTCGCCGAGCTCAACATCGGCCATTATCTGATCGGCGAGGCTATCTTCACCGGGCTCGAACCCGCGGTGCGCCGCATGCGCGACCTGATGGACGAGGCGCGCGGATGAAGAATTTCGTCATTGCGAGCGAAGCGAAGCAATCTCCAGCCCTCCGCCTTGCGCGAGGCCGATGGCTGGAGATTGCGGCGTCGCCTTCGGCTCCACGCAATGACGGCCTTTTGGGGTCGTCATGATCATCGGCCTGGGCTCCGATCTCTGCAGCATCGAACGCATTCAGGCTTCGCTCGACCGTTTCGGCGAGCGTTTCGAACTGCGCGTTTTCACCGAAGTCGAGCGGGCCAAGGCGGCCCGGCGGCCCTTCACCCGCGCCGGCACCTATGCGAAGCGCTTCGCCGCTAAGGAGGCTTTCTCCAAGGCCGTCGGCACCGGCTTCAAACGCGGCGTGTTCATGAAGGACATCGGCGTCGTCAATGCCCCTTCGGGCGCACCGACACTGGCCCTCACCGGCGGCGCCGCGGAGCGGCTCGCCGCGATGCTGCCCGACGGCCATAGCGCGCGCATCCACCTCACGCTCACCGATGACCATCCCTGGGCGCAGGCCTTCGTAATCATCGAAGCCATCAAGGATTGACCATGGCAAAGAACAAGACGGCAAAGAACAAGGCCGCGGACGAAGGCAGCATGCTCAAACTGCTGCGCGACATCGTCGTGATCCTGATCCTGGTGCTCGGCATCCATAGCTGCGTTGCCAAGCCCTTTTACATCCCGTCCGATTCGATGATGCCGATCCTGCGCAACGGCGACCGGCTGATCGTCAGCAAATATCCCTATGGCTGGTCCTACGCCTCGGTCAGCTTTCACCTCGCACCCAAGAAGCCGGGGCGCTGGTTCGGCAAGCTGCCCGAACGCGGCGACATCGTCGTGCTCGAACATCCCGTGACGCGCGTCGATTATATCAAGCGCGTCATCGGCCTGCCCGGCGACACGATCGAACTGCGTGGCGGCGCGCTGATCATCAACGGCAAGCCGATCAAGCGCGAGGTGCGGCCGATGCTGTCGGTGCCTGTCGATGCCAATATGCCGGGTTCGGACAGCAGCCTCGGCCGCTTCGTCACCCGCGACGCGGCCGGCAAGGCGGTGCTCGAATTGCCGATCGTGCGCGAGACGCTGCCCGGCGGAGCGACCTTCGACACGATCGACATGGGGCCAGGCTATCTGACCGATGATTACGGGCCGATCACGGTGCCCGCCGACCACCTGTTCCTGATGGGCGACAATCGCGACGGCAGTGCCGACAGCCGCGTGCCGGTCGACCGCAAGGGGCTTGGCGGCCCGGTGCCTTTCGACGCGATTGCCGGCCGGGCCGAGATCATCAGCTTTTCGACCGACGGTACCGCCGAATGGTATAACCCGCTGAGCTGGTTCGAGGCGCTGCGCCCCGGCCGCGCCGGAACCAATCTCCGGCCGGAGCGTCAGGCCAGCGAGAACTGAGGCGCAATAGCGGGGAAGCGAAGCGATGGCCGACAAGGAAACGCGGATCGAAGCCCCCGGCCCGACCGAGATCCGCAGCCAGCTCGTTCGTACCGAACTGCTCAAGGCCGGCGTTTGGCTCGGCGTCGCGCTGCTCGTCGGCGTCTGCGTCATCCTGATCCAGCCCATTCTGCTTATCTTTGCCGGGATCGTGATGGCGGCGATGCTCGATGGCGGCACCCGCCTCCTTGGCCGCGTGCTGCCGATAGGACGCGGCTGGCGCCTGCTGATCATCTGCCTGTCGCTCGTTGCATTTCTTGCCTGGACCGCGATGTTCGCAGGCTCGCAGATCGCCGATCAGGCGGCGACACTGCAAAAGGTGATCATGAGCCAGGTCGAGCGCGCCGCCAATTGGGCGAGCGAGCATGGCATGGGCACGATCGACATCGACACCAAGACGATCACCGAGAATCTCGCAGGCACCGTCGGGCGCGTTACCGCAGCGGTCGGGTCGGTGCTCGGCGCACTCACCAGCCTCGTCATGGTCGTCGTACTCGGCATCTTCATTGCGATCGAACCGCGACTCTATGAACGCGGCATCGCCTGGCTGCTGCCGATGAAGAACCGCGACGATTTCTACGTGACGACCGCGCGCATGGCCTTCACGCTGCGCCGCCTGATGGCGGGACGGCTGCTCGGCATGGCGGTCGAGGGTGTCGGCACCTGGCTTGCTTGCATGGCGGTGGGGATACCGATGGCGGCGCTCATGGGGCTGCTCACCGGCCTGCTTGCCTTCATCCCCAACATCGGTGCGATCGTGTCGGGGGTGCTGCTCGTCCTCGTGGGCTTTTCGGCGGGCACCGACACCGGCCTTTGGGCGATCGGCATCTATTTCTTCGTGCAGACCGTCGACGGCTATCTCATCGTCCCGATGGTCGCGAAGCAGACCGTCGACCTCGCCCCGGCGCTCGTCCTCGGCGCGCAGATCCTGCTCGGCACCTTGCTCGGTATCATGGGGCTGTTCCTCGCCGACCCGATCGTCGCGATGATCAAGGTCGCACTGGAGCGCGAGGCCGAGCGGAACGCGAGCGCCGCCCCCAAGAAAGCCGCCCCCAAGAAAAACGCGGCGGCGAGCGCCTAGCTCACCGCCGCGTCTTAAAAACGGAAAATCCCGATCAGGGCTGCGGCGCGGCGCCCGACGCTCCGGGTGCGCCGCCGGGGGCGCCCTGCATCATCTGTTGCTGCTGCATCATCTGCTGCATCGCGCGCACTTCGGCTTCGCTGCGGAAGTCGATCAGCTCGATGTCGAAGTGCAAGGTGCTGTTCGCGGGGATCGGCCCGGCGGCGCGGTCGCCATAGCCCAGCGCCGGCGGAATCACGACCTTGTACTTGCCGCCCTTTTTCATGCGGGTCAGCGCATCGGCAAAGCCGGGGACGACCTGCGATACCTGGAGCGGCGCCTGCTCGTTCGAATCGAACACGGTGCCGTCGTCGAGCTTGCCTTCATATTTGATGAGGACGATGTCGGCCTTGGTCGGGCTCGGGCCGCTGCCTTCCTTGACGACCTCGAAGCCGATCCGCGGCGTGTGCGTCAGGGCGAACGCGACGCCGATGCCCAGCAGCGCGATCAGGCCGATCCACAGCAGCCACAGCCCGCCCTTGCTCACCGGGCGCAATGGAACCGTCGTTACGCTCATGCTCTTGTCCTTCCCCTGCCCGTTCGGGCGAAAACATCGGCGAAGCCTATAGGCGGTGCGGTGCGCGAGGGTCCAGCGAGAAGTTGCGCCGCCCCGCTCAGCCGGTTCCATAGAAGCGCACCAGCCGGTCGAGCGCCAGCGTCAAAACCAGCTTTCCCGATCGCGATGGCCACCCCAGCGCCTTTTCGGCGCCGCCGATCCCCTCGCCCGCACAAATCACGCCTCAGCAGATGTCGGCCAACCCCGGCCCGACATGCTCCACCGCGGCGTGGAAGCGCCGATGCGCGTCGATGCGCGGCAGCGAGGCATCGGTGGCCCGGGCACCACCGCGGCTTTTCGACGGCGGCGCGGCGTCCCAGCGCATCGTCCCCCGTCCCGCCAGCCCTGCCCGCTCATAACCGGTCCGCAGCCGCTCGCGGGCGCGATACTGCGCGTCCGAGACCATCCCGCGCGCCGCGAGCCATGTCAGCGGACTTTCCGCGACATTGACGGTGACATGCCGCATCACCTGCGGCCCCGCCTTGCCGGGATCAACCCGATCGGGATGCAGGCGGGTTACGAAATGGCGCGTCGTCATGCGATTCTCCTGGCTGGGAGTGCCGGCTTGACATTGGAATATTTTGCAGGAAAGAAAAAACCGATTTGGTTATCGGAGGTTCGTCTTGATCAACAGCATCCGCGCCGTGCGCCGCGCCAAGGGACTAACGCTCGAAGAGGTTGCGCAGCGCTGCGACCCGCCGACGACCGCCCAGACGATCGGGCGCCTCGAAACGGGAACGCGCACCCTGTCGCTCGGCTGGATGAACCGCATCGCCAAGGCGCTCGGCGTCGATGCTGCCGATCTCGTCCAGCTGCCGCAGGATACCCAGCTTGCGATTACCGCGCTGCTCGGCGCCGATGGCGCCCACGCGCCGACGCGCGTCGAACAGGCGCTGACCGCGCGTCCGACCGAGGACATGATCGCGATGCGCGTCACCTCATCGATCGGCGACTATCGCGCGGGCGACGAGATATGGTGCCGCAAGGTCGAGGGCGACTGGACCAGCGCGCTCAACCGCGACCTGCTCGTGCCGCGCCCCGCGGGGCGTTACATTTTTGCGCGGCTGCTCAACGTCGATCGCGAAAAGCTGCACCTGCTGCCGCTTGGAGCCGGTCAGCGCCAGCAGGTGGTAAGCAACCCGCCATGGGCCGCGGTCGCGGTCCGCCTCATCCGGACGCTTTGATGGCGCGATGAGGCGGACATGAAGCCCCTCCGCATTCTGTCGGTCGCCACGCTCTTTCCAGATGCGGCGCGCCCCAATTTCGGCCTTTTCGTCGAAAAGAGCCTGCTTGCGCTCGCCGCGCAGCCGGGCGTCATGCTGACCATCGTCGCCCCCATCGGCCTTCCGCCCTTCCCGCTTTCGCTCCATCCACGATATCGGGCGCTGCGCGGATTGCCACAGCGCGAGGCGTGGCGGGGCCTCATCGTCCATCGGCCGCGCTTCACGCTGATTCCGAAATTCGGCGCAGCGCGCAATCCGGCGGCCATCGCGCGCGCCGTGCTGCCGATTGCGCAGCAAGGCAGCTTCGACGTCGTCGATGCCCAATTCTTCTATCCCGACGGCCCCGCCGCAATGAATATCGCGGACGCCCTCGGTACTCCCTTTTCGGTCAAGGCACGCGGCGCCGACATCAGCCATTTCGGCCACGATCCGGCGACCCGCCCGCAACTGCTCGCCGCCGCCGAACGCGCCGCCGGATTGCTTGCCGTGTCGGAGGCGATGCGCGGTGACATGGCGGCGATCGGTATCGATGCGGGCAAGACGATGGTCCACTATACGGGCATCGACACCATGCGCTTTCACCCCGGCGACCGCCCTGCCGCCCGGGCGGCGCTCGGCATGGGGGACGCGCCCGCCATCGCGACCGTCGGCGCGCTGATCCCCCGCAAGGGCCAGGCGCTCGTCATCGAAGCGCTGCCTGCCCTGCCGGGCGTCCATTACTGGCTGGCGGGTGCGGGCGAGGAGGAAGCGCGATATCGCGCACTGGCGCAGCGGATCGGCGTCGCCGACCGGGTTCACCTGATGGGGCCCGTCGCCAACGCCGACTTGCCGCAGCTCTATCGCGCGGTCGATGCCGTGGTGATGCCGTCGGTCAGCGAGGGGCTTGCCAATGCGTGGGTCGAGGCGCTCGCCTGCGGCACCCCGATCGTCATCAGCGATGCCGGCGGCGCGGCCGAACTCGTGACCTCGCCAGCGGCAGGGCGAATCGTCGAGCGCACACCAGCGGCGATCGCCGATGCGGTGCGCACGCTATTGGCGGCGCCCGCCGCGCCGGATGCGGTCGCGGCGAGCCTTGCTGACCGCTTCAACTGGGACCGCAACGGCCGCGAGCTCGCGGAGCATCTCCGTCGCTGCGCGGGCCGCTGAGCGATCAGACGACCGCGCCGTCGTCGTCCTCTTTGCTGGTCACGCGTTCGGCGCCCTGCGTCGCGGCGCTGGTCCGCGGGACGAAACTGTCGGGACCGACCTTCAGCCACACCAGAATCGGCGCCGACATGTAGATCGACGAATAGGTGCCGACGAAAATGCCGAGCAGCATTGCAGCGGTAAAGCCGAAGATCACGTCCGGCCCGACCCACAGCAGCACCGCGAGCGCGATCAGCATCGTGAAGCTCGTCATCACCGTGCGCGCCAGCGTCTCGTTGATGCTGAGGTCGAGCAGCGGGATGATCTCCATCTTGCGATATTTCTTCAGATTTTCGCGGATGCGGTCATAGACCACGATCGTATCGTTGAGCGAATAGCCGATGATCGTCAGCAGCGCGGCCACGATGTTGAGGTCGAACTGCATCTGCGTCAGCGCGAAGAAACCGAAGGTCAGCATGACGTCGTGGAACAGCGCGAACAGCGCGCCCACCCCGAACTGCCATTCGAAGCGGATCCAGATATAGATCGAAATCGCGATCATCGCGAGCGCGAGACTGAGCACGCCGGTACGCAGCAACTCGCCCGAAACCTTGCCCGACACCGTTTCGACCGATCCGGTCTTGGCGGTCGGGAAGGCCTTGTGAATTCCGTCAACAAGCTGCTTGCCGGCCCGGTCGGCGGCCGCCTTGTCGCCTTCGGGCAGCGCGGTACGGATCGCCACCGCCTGATCGGATCCGAATTGCTGAATCGTGGCTTCGCCGAGGCCTATGTCGTTAACTTTTTCGCGGATCTCGTCGATCTTGGGCATGGTGCCCGAAAATTCGACGCGCACCGACTGGCCGCCGACGAAATCGACGCCAAGGTTCAGCCCGCGCACCGCGACGAGCGCGATCGATGCGACGATCATCAGGAAGCTGATCCCCATGGCGATGTTGCGCCACTTGAGGAAATGGATGTTGGTGTCTTCGGGGACGAGTTTCAGCAGACGCATGGGATCGGTCCCTCTATCAAATATTCAGCGACGCCGGACGCGTCTTGTGCACCCAGTGCGCGGCGAACATGCGGGTCACGGTAACTGCGGTGAAAACGCTGGTCACGATGCCGATGGTCAGCACAACCGCGAAGCCCTTGATCGGCCCGGTGCCGAACCAGAACATCAGCGCGGCGGCAATGACGTTGGTGATATTGGCGTCGAAAATCGCGCGACTGGCTTCCTTGTAGCCCAGCTCGACCGCCTGAAAAACGCGTCGCCCGCGTTTCAATTCTTCGCGGATACGTTCGTTGATCAGCACGTTGGCATCGACCGCGGCGCCGATCGTGAGTACGAATCCCGCGATACCGGGCAACGTCAGCGTCGCGTTGAAGGCGGCCATGATCGCGACGATCAGGAAGATGTTAAAGAAGAGCGCGACGTTCGCGTAGATGCCGAAGCGGCCATAGACGACGATCATGAACGCCAGCACCGCGACCGTCGCGATGATCCCGGCGATCGCGCCCTTGCGGATCGAATCGGCGCCGAGTTCGGGCGTCACCGTCCGCTCTTCGACGACGGCCATCTTGACGGGCAGTGCTCCCGATCGCAGCGAAATCGCCAGCGCATTTGCGCTTGCGACGGTGAAATTGCCCGAAATCTGCGCGCTACCGCCCAGGATCGGCTCGTTGATCGACGGCGCCGACAGCACCCGGCCGTCGAGCACCATGGCAAAGCGCTTGCCCACATTCTGCGCCGTCACCTTGGCGAAGGTCGCCGACCCACCCGAATCGAAGCGGATGGTGACGACCGGCAGGCCGCTCTGCGGATCATAGCTCTGCTTGGCGTCGATAAGCTGGTCGCCGCTGATCATGACCTGGCGGCGCAATACTTCGAACGGCACGCCATTGCCGGCGTCAGGCGAATAGGGAACGACCTCGCTGCCGACCGGGACGCGCCCCGCGGCGACTTCGTTGGGATCGGCATTGGCATCGACCATGCGGAATTCGAGCCGCGCGGTCTTGCCGATCAGATCCTTCAATTGCTGCGGGTCCTGAAGGCCCGGCACCTGCACGACGATCCGGTCGTCGCCCTGACGGATGATCGTCGGCTCGCGCGTGCCGAGCGCGTTGACGCGCTTGTCGATAATGTCGCGGGCGGTATCCATCGCACGGCTGATGGCCTGCGCCTGACCCGCCTTGGTCGGCGTCATCACGATGCGCGTCGTATCGACGACATCGATCGTCCAGTCGCGCTGGCCGGTCAGCCCCGCACCCTGCGTCTCGCGGAATAGCCGCTCGCGCGCTTCGTCGAGCTGCGCCTGATCGCGGACCAGAAAGCTGATCTTGCCGCCCGCGGTCGACAATTCGCCGATTGCGATATCGTCATCGGGTCCCCGCTCGCCGCGCATCGCGGTGCGCACGGTCTTTTCCATATTGGCAAGCTGCGTCTTCTGGAGATCGCCAAGATCGGCCTCGAGCAGCAAGTGGCTGCCCCCTGCAAGGTCGAGGCCCAGATTGACCTTCATCTGCGCGAAGGACGGCAGGCTTTCGAACTGCTTTTGGGGAAGGAAGCTGGGAATGGAAAAGATGACACCAAGCGCCAGGATGACGCTGATGCCAATGACTTTCCAGCGCGGGAAATCGAGCATGACGGGGTTCCGATGGTCTGAGCGGCGCCGGTTCCCCGACGCCGGCGCGTCAGTCGTTGGCGGGCTTGGCGCCCGGCTGGAGGACGTCGGAGATCGTCGACTTCACGATCTTGATCTTCACGCCCTGGGCGATTTCGACATCGGCGAAATCATCGTCGACGCGCGTCACCTTGCCGACAATCCCGCCGCCGGTGACGACCTGATCGCGCGGCTTCACCGATGCGATCTTGGCGCGATGCTCCTTCATGCGCACCTGTTGCGGACGGATGAGGAAGAACCAGAATACGACGAAGATCAAAAGATAGGGCACCAGCATGATGAAGCCGGCTGCCCCGCCCCCCGATCCGGCCGCCTGGGTCAGAAGCAATTGGGTCGACATGAATGAAAGACTTTCCGTTACCGTGGCGCGGCCTCTCCCCATGGAAGGACCGCGCAAAAATAAGCGCGGCGCCTATCACGCAGGGGCGTCCCGCGCAACCGTCGCTGCGCCCCTCCCCCACGGCAAGCTCCCCGCCAGATGGGGTCGACGACGGCGCGATCAAGCCCGCCGAAAGAAACACCGGCAAATGCCCATCGCCGCTTGCATCGCCAGCAAAGCCGCGCTAGGGGCCTCGCCTGCCCGAAAGGGCCGGTCGGGACGTAGCGCAGCCTGGTAGCGCATCACACTGGGGGTGTGGGGGTCGGAGGTTCGAATCCTCTCGTCCCGACCAAATTTACTGCAAAACCATATCGCAAAGCGCTCGCTGCATCTGCGCGCCATTGCTCCGCCCGTGGGAACCAGCGCGCGCGGCCGCGAGTATGCGACGGTTATGCACCCCTCGCTTCGCCTCGTCGGACTCTTGGTCAACCTCCGTTCGGCAGTCGCCTTCCCCATCAAGGGCCAACCACTCAGGGCGATGGCGCGATGACCCGCGTGTCCGAGCCTTCGGTCACCCAGCATCGCGATCTGCGAACGGGGCGCCCGATCTGGCTCCGCCACCGTCGCCTCCCGCTTGCAATCAAAGGGCTTGCACGATCGCTGCGCTGCGACGTGGCGGTCGTCGGCGCCGGCATATCGGGCGCGCTGATTGCGGAGACGCTCAGCGACGCCGGGCTCGGCGTGGTGGTCGTGGATCGTCGCGGCCCCGCCGCAGGATCGACCGCCGCGTCAACCGCGATGCTGCAATATGAGATCGACCTCCCGCTCTCGCAAATGGCCCGGCGGATCGGCACGGAACGCGCAACGCGGATCTGGCGCCGCTCGCGGCTGGCGGTCGACGCCTTGCGCGAACGAACCGAACGCCTTGGTCTCGATGTCGGCGCTGCCACGCGCTCTACGCTGTATCTCGACGGCAATATTCTCGACCCGGCCGCGCTCGCCGTCGAAGCGGATGCCCGGCGCAATGCGGGTTTCGAGATCGAATATATCGGCCCTGCCGAGGTCGAGCGACGCTACGGGATCAGCAGGCGCCATGCGATCGTCGGGTACGGCAATTACTCGGCCGATCCGCGACGCCTGGCCGCGGCCTATCTGCAGGTCGCGCAGGAGCGCGGGATGCGCCTATACGCGCCTGCCGAGGTGATCGGCGTGGATAGCAACGACAGCGGCGTCCAGCTTCAGATCGACGGCGGGGCCACGATCACCGCGGCGCACGCCGTCTTCGCAACCGGCTACGAGATGCTGAAAGGCATCTCGAAAAAGGGAAATTACATTATGTCGACCTGGTCGATCGCGACGCGTCCGCAACCGCAGCGGATCTGGCGCGACGCGGCCATGATATGGGAGGCGTCCGACCCCTATCTCTACATTCGCACAACCCCTGACGGCTGCGTCATCTGCGGCGGGGAAGACGAGGATATTTCCGATGCGACGGCGCGCGACGCGAAGATTGCGGACAAGGCGAAAACGCTCGCCCGCAAGCTCGGGGCGCTGCTTCCCGCTATCGACCCCACGCCCGCTTATGCCTGGGCCGGAAGCTTCGGCAACAGTCCGCTCGGTATCCCGACGGTGGGACGCATACCGCGCATGCCCAATTGCTATGCGGCGATGGGCTATGGCGGCAACGGAATCACTTTTTCGATGATGGCGGCTCAAATCCTGCGCAGCACCATCTGCGGCGATCGCGATCCCGACGCCGACCTGTTCAGCTTTCACCGATCTTTCTGAACGCCAACACCTGCACGGCTTCACCGCCAACGGAAATATAATTGCGCATCCTCGGACCTTGGGCAACAAGGTCCTTCGTTCAACAGGAGAATATGATGCGCCTTGCCGTTGCCCTGATGCTGCTGCCCGTCGTCCCGATCGCCGCCAACGCCCCGGCATTTGCCCAAACCGCGTCACAGACCCGAGCGCAGGATGCCGCGCTGTTGCAATTTCTCGATCAGGCTTTCGACGCGCGCCTGACGCTCAGCCCGGAATCGCAAACGCAGCTTGGCCTCAAAACCAACTACGACCGGCTCGATGACTATAGCGATGCGGCGGCATTGCGGGAGCAGGCGCTGGCCGAAACGCAGCTCAAAGCCATGCACGCCCATTTCAAGCCCGACCAGCTCGGTGAAAGCGCGCGGGTGAGCTATCGACTGTTCGAATATGAAGTCGAGCGCGGCCGCGAATCGCTTCGCTTCCGCAAACTGCGTTTTCCCGTGTCGACCAATGGCAGCCCCGCGGGCGACATCCCCGTTCTGCTGATCAACAATCACAAGATCGACAGCGTGGCAGACGCCGAAGCCTATATCGCACGACTGCGCGACACCGACCGCGTCATGCGCGAAGTCGCGGCGCGAATGCGCGACCAGGCGGCGGCGGGGATCATCCCCAACAAGGTCAATTTCGCTCCCGCCCGCGCTGATGCACTCAAAATCCTTGCCGGTGCCCCGTTCGACGGCGGCGGCGATTCAACGCTGATGGCCGACTTCCGCAAAAAAGTCAGCGCGCTCGATGCGCCGGTGGCGACGAAGGAAAAACTGCTCGCGGATGCCAGCGCGGCCCTCACCGGCCCCTTCAAGCATGGCTATGAGACATTGATCGCCGCGATCGACGAGATCGAACCCAAATCGACAGGCAATTTCGGTGCCTGGCACCTTCCCGATGGCGCGGCCTATTATGCGGACCGCCTCAAGAGCTCGACGACGACAAATCTTACCGCGGACGAGATTCACGCACTTGGCCTCGCACAAGTCGCGGCTATCCACAAAGAAATGGAAGCCGTGATGCGCGAGGTCGGCTTCAAGGGCACCCTCGCCGAATTTTTCGACAGCATCCGCACCGACCCCAAGTTCAAATATCCGAATACCGATGCGGGCCGCGAAACCTATCTGGCCGACGCGCGCGCCGTCATCTCCTCGGTAATGGAGGCCGCACCGCGCTATTTCCGCGTTCTGCCCAAGGCGCCGCTCGAAGTGCGGGCGGTCGAGAAATGGCGTGAGGCCACGGCGTCGACCGCCTTCTACAACCCGCCGTCGGCGGACGGGACGCGGCCTGGCATCTATTATGTCAATCTTGTCGACATGAACCAGACGCAGAAGGTGCAGGTCGCCGGGATCGCCGCGCATGAAGGGGCACCTGGCCATCATTTCCAGATCGCGCGCCAGCAAGAGCTGACCGGCATACCCAAATTCCGGAAATTCGGCGGTTATGGCGCCTATATGGAAGGCTGGGGCCTCTATTCGGAGCGGCTTGCGGACGAGATGGGCGTTTACAAGACGCCTTATGACCGCTTCGGCATGTTGTCGCTTCAGGTGTGGCGCGCGATCCGGCTGGTTCTGGACACCGGCATCCATTCGAAGCGCTGGACGCGCGAACAGGCCATCGCCTATTTCAAGGCCAACAGCTCGGTATCGGACACCGACATTGCGCGCGAAGTCGATCGCTATTTCAACTGGCCGGGCCAGGCGACGAGCTACATGGTCGGCCAGCTCAAGATCGCCGAACTTCGCAAACGCGCCGAAACCGAACTCGGCCCGCGTTTCGACATTCGCGACTTTCACGAGGCCGTTCTAAGCGAAGGCGCGCTGCCGCTCGACATCCTGGAAGAACAGGTCGAGCGCTACATCGCCGCGCACAAGCAATAGTCGCACCTCCCCGCGCGCCTCGCCTCACCGCGGCGCGTGGGGAACGGCGCCGGCGCCCGCGAACGACCATCAATGGCGCGCAAGGAACCTTGCGCTCGCTCCCGCATATCGAAGACGCATGTTTTCGATAACCTCCCCGACCGTTCGCGCTTGCGAGCGAACCGCGTGAACCGCCCCGCTCTGCCGCACCTGTCGCGCAAAGCGCGCGTGGCCCTTGTCGTCGCCGCGGGAGTGGTTCTTCTCGCCGCTTTGCTGCTCGCGACCTTTCCGGTGGGAATGCTGCGCGGGACGGCCGAGGCGCGCCTGAGCGAAAAATTCGGCGCGCCCGTTCATATCGGGGCGCTGGAGAGAAAGGATGTTTTCTCCTTCTCCCCCGAGATCGAAGCCCGCAGCGTCCGCATCGGGCAGCCCGCCTGGGCGGGACGCGGCGACATGGCGACGATAGGACGCCTGCGCATCCGTCTGCCCATCCTTAAGCTTCTGACCGGGACGATTGCGCCGCGCTCGATCGATATCGACGGGCTGTCGCTGGCGCTGGTGCGCGATGCCGAAGGGCGGAGCAATTGGGGTGGCCCTCGGCCCGGCGGTTCGGACAGTTCGCCGCCGCCTGCCATCGGCACCGTTCGGATAAATGAGGGCCGCTTTACGCTGAAGGATGCCAAGCGCCGCCTTGATATCGCCGGAACGATCGAAGCCAAGGACGCCAAAGGTCTCGCAATCGCCGCCGAAGGGCAATTCAACGGTGCCGCCGCGAAGCTTGGCGCGGCGGCGCGTTGGACCCCAGACGCCGATGGCCGCTGGCCCTTTTCCGCCGAACTGACGTCGGACCTGCTCCGGCTACGCGCGTCGGGCACGATGGCCGCCCCCCTCGACACCGCGCATATGACCATGCGGATGGCGGCGCGCGGTACCAGCCTCAAGCAACTCGACTATATTATCGAGGCGGGGCTGTTCGGTACCCAGGCGATCGACCTTGACGGCGCGGTGCGCCGCGACGGGACCGACTGGTTTATCGACAAGCTCGACGGGCGCATCGGTCGTTCGACGATTGCCGCCACCGCGAAGATACTGAAGCGCGACGGTCGCACCAGGATCGACGCCAGCATCGATGCGCCCCGGCTGGACTTCGACGATCTGGCCGACGACGCCGGACTTGCGGCAGCACGCGCGCAGGAAGCGCGCATCGGCCCGCGCATCTTTCCCGACACGCGGATCAATCTTGCGAAAATGGGGCCGACCGACGGTGTCATCCGCATCACGATCCATCAGTTGCTCGTGAAGGGCGGGTCGGTGTTCAAAAGCCTCAAGGGCCAGCTGTCGCTCGACCATCGGATATTGACGTTCGACAAGGCCGTCGCACAGCTTGGGCGCGGCACTATGAGCGGCCGGATAAGGGTCGATTCCCGCGGCAAGGTTCCCCTGCTGACGACCGAATTGCGTATCGACGGAGCCAGCTTCGACGATTTTGTCGGTCAGCCCGACATGATCCGCGGCCCCGTGCGCGGGCTGGTTCGGATTTCGGGACGCGGCGACACCGTCCGCCAGGCCTTCGCTTCGGGGAACGGGAAGATCGCGTTCGTTGCCAGTGGCGGCGCAATGAACCGCGCTGCGGCTTATGTGATGGCGCAGGATCTTGGCGGAGCGATCGGACAGAAACTAGGCGACGACGAGGCAATGACACCGATCCGGTGCGCGATCCTCGCCTTCTCGGCCAAGGACGGGCTGCTGACGCCCGCCCCGCTGGTCATCGACACCACCATCGCCCGGGCGCGCGGGCGCGGCCAGATAAACCTCGATGGTGAGCGCATCGCGCTGGCCATGAATGGCGCGGGGAGCGAAAAGCCGGATCTCAAGCTCGTCGACCCGGTGAAGGTCGAGGGAACGCTGTCGCAGCCCACCATCGATTTCGCGCCGCCGGGAAAGAAATCGGGCGGCGGTCTATTCGGGGCTGTGACGCGGTCGATCGGCGCGGCGCTCGGCCTGCATAAGGACCCGCAGCGCGATGCGCCGCTTCCCAAGCCCGGAACGGTCAACTGCCGCGCACTTGCCGCCGAGGCGCTACGCTAGGGTCAGGACCCCGGGTTCGGAACGCAACCCAACGGCGTACCAAGACGGCGAAGGGGCCAGACCATTTTGACCCTGCTGAGCGACGCGGCCCATTCTCGAGCTTCGTCGATTGAAAATGCCGGGTGAGCTCCCAAGATCAGTTCGACGGTTTTCTTCGTTCCGGCCCCAAGGCGCTTGAAGCGCCGCTGCTTTCTTTCATGTGCAGCGACAACGACAGACAGGCTCGGGACTTCCCGGTCGGCTAGCGCGCCACCCTTGAGCCGCTCGATATGAGCGGAAGTCAGTTTCACGGGTTTGTCCATGATGACCTCGAAGGAATCGAGGCCATGGAACATTCGCAAGAATTCTCGCAAAAGATGTGTCCAAGCAGGTTCAAATCCGATGTGATTTGTCCAGGCAACGCGCTTTTGGACGAAGATGTGTCGCCATTGGCAGCACTTCGACGAATGGCAGAAAACTGCCGGAAATGCTAGGTTTGAAGATGATTCGGACTTGGTAGCGGAGGAGGGACTCGAACCCCCGACACGCGGATTATGATTCCGCTGCTCTAACCTGCTGAGCTACTCCGCCCCGAAAGACCGCCCGTGGGCGAGCGGCGCCTATAGGATGCACCATGCGTCCGGTCAATATCATGCGCGCGGCCCGCGAAAATTCCTTGCGAATGCCGCCTCCCACGGGCCTCCGCGGTAGTGATGGGCCGCGATTCCGGTGATTTCGACCGGCCGCGGACGAAAGTTGCGCGCGAGGTCGGCAAGCAAGGCGCGCGCCTCGGCCGGAGAAACCTTGTTCTGCACCGTGACATGCAGACGCGGCGTCGCCTGATCCTGCGGCGTCAACAGTGCCGCAAAGCGATCGGCAATGCGCGCCCGGATCGCGATCAGGTCCGGGCTGTCGATCCGAAACGCAACCCCGCGCCCGAGAGAATAGACGGCCGACACGACGGCGCGCGGCGGCGGCGTATCAGCGGCGATGGCGCGGAACAGAGCCGCAAGTTCCTCGAGCAGCGACGGCGGCAGATGATGGAAAAGCGTGATATGCGCCGAGAGGTAATTGCGTTCGGGCGGGAAATGCGCGCGGCGCAGCGCATCGAAGTAGCGCTGATCGGCCGCGCCCATCGTTCCAGTGATGACGATGGGCGCGGCGTCAGCGACGCGAGCGGGAGGGGGGGTGTCCGCGCCGCCGCTTGCGAGATGGGATGGACGGTGAGCTCGGGAGGGGAGTTCGCTGTCGTCCATGGGACGCCCTTTCTCGCTGCAGCAGCCTCTGCGCCCAAGCGCGCCCGGCATCCAATCGATTAATTGGTTCAGAATGATCGCCCGAAACGATCAGAAAAATTCGGGTGCGCTTACAGGCTGTTCCAGAAAGCGTGAAGCGCCGCCGCAACCGCGTGCGGCCGCTGGGCGATCGCCCAATGTCCCGCATCCCCGACGATCGTCAGCGGCATCGCCCGATTCGCCGCGAACCGCTGTGCCACCGAAAGCTCGACATAGGGGTCGCCCGCCCCCCAGACGAGCATCCCCGCGCGCGGCAGGCGGCCCAGGTCGAGCGCCCAGCCGTGCGCGAAGCTGAGCCCATGCGCCGACCGATAGAGTTTCAGTATCGCGCGCCTTTTGTCCTTGAGCGCCCACTGCGCCGCTTCTTCCTGCGCGATGTCGGCTGGAACGCCCTGATCGATCAGTCCGCGGGCAAGCGCGCCGGGACGACTGATCGCCATGAAAGCTTCGCCCAGCAGCGGCGTGTTCCAGATGCGCGCGACCCGGTGACCGCGATAGTCGGGATCGATCACCGCATTGGAAACCGCCCAGCTCCGGATCAGGTCGGGGCGCAGCATCGCGACGCGCTGCGCAATCAGCGCCCCCCAGTCGTGACCGACGATATCGATGGGACCATGCTGGGCCGCCAGCGCCGCGGCCTCGCCGGTCGCCCAATCGGCATAGGCCTCCTTCGTCGCAGCGAAACCGGCGGGAAGCGGCCCGGTGAAGCCGGGAAGCGCAGGAACGGCAACCGGTGTATCACCCAGCGCCAGAGCATCCAGCAGCGGACTCCAGATTGCCGGACTGTCGGGAACGCCGTGCAGGAAAAGCTTTGCAGTCATTCCCCCGGTCATCGCTACATCTCCCCCCTGTCGCGGCGCAGTTCATACCATTTCTGCACATTGGCATTATGCTCGGACAGGGTGCGCGCAAAGACGTGGCCACCGTCGCCCTTCGCAACGAAATAGAGATACTCATTGGGCTCGGGGTCAAGCACTGCGGCGATCGACGCCTTGCCGGGATTGGCGATCGGCCCCTTGGGAAGCCCGGCCATGGCGTAGGTATTATAACCGTTCACCGCCTGGATTTCGGAGCGCAGGATGCGGCGACCGAGCGGCTTGCCCTTGGTGATCGGATAGATGATCGTCGGATCGGCCTGCAGACGCATCCCGATGGCGAGGCGATTGGTATAGACGCCGGCGACCGTGCGGCGCTCCGCCGCAACCCCGGTTTCCTTTTCGACGATCGACGCCAGCGTGATCGCTTCGTTGCGGTCCTTTGCCGCGGTGCGCGGGCTCCGCTTGGCCCAGAGCGCGTCGAAGGTCTTGGTCATCGCCGCCTGCATCCGCGCAACCACGGCTGCACGGCTCTCGCCGGTGGTAAAGGCATAGGTGTCGGGCAGCACGCTGCCCTCGGCGGGCACCGCGACCGTTCCCGTCAGGCGCGGCTCGGCCATCAGCCGCTCCCACACCATGATCGACGGCATGCCTTCGGGGACGGTCACGAATCGCTGGACGGTTCGGCCTTCCTGCATCATCCGCAGGATGTCGCCGGCGCCCATGCCCTTCTTCACCTCATATTCACCGGGCTTGATCGGAGCGTCGGAACCGAAGAGGCGCGCGCGGTTGCGAAAGCCGGAGGCCGAGGTTGCGCCCGCCTTTTCCAATATTTCGCCCGCTTTGGCGATGCTGGCACCGGGCGGAATAACGACCACGGTATCGCGCGGCGCGCCGCCGGAGCAGGCCGCAAGCAGCAGCGCGAGAAAGAATGTGAGGATTATCCGAGCCAAATTCCAACCTCACTTCTTTCGTCACCCTGAACTTGTTTCAGGGTCCACGGCCTGCCTCATCCATCGACGCAGCGCCAAAGGAGAGTGCGGGTCATGGATGCTGAAACAAGTTCAGCATGACGACATGGGTTAGTCGAGTGCCTTGACGATCACGCTCGCATTGGTGCCGCCGAAACCGAAGCTGTTGTTGAGCGCGGCCTTCACCGCGCGCTTCTTCGCCTTGTGCGGCACCAGGTCGACGCCCTCGGTCCCCTCGTCGGGATTGTCGAGGTTCAGCGTGGGCGGCACGATCTGGTCGCGGATCGCGAGGATGCAGAAGATCGTCTCGACCGCGCCGGCACCGCCGAGCAGATGGCCAATCGCCGATTTTGTCGAGCTCATCGATACATCGCCGATCGCGTCGCCGAACAGGCGCTTCACCGCGCCGAGTTCGATCGTGTCGGCCATCGTCGACGTGCCATGGGCGTTGATATAATCGATGTCGGCGGGCGTCATTCCCGCCTTCTTCAGCGCCATTTCCATCGACCGATAGGCGCCGAAACCGTCGGGGTGCGGCGCGGTGACATGATAGGCGTCGCCCGAAAGGCCATAGCCGACGACTTCGGCGTAGATCTTGGCGCCGCGCGCCTTGGCATGTTCATATTCCTCGAGCACGACGACGCCGGCGCCTTCGCCCATGACGAAGCCGTCGCGATCCTTGTCATAGGGGCGGCTCGCCTGTTCGGGGCGGTCGTTGTAGCTCATGTTGAGCGCGCGCGCCTGTGCAAAGCCTGCAATGCCTATCGGACAGATGGTCGATTCCGATCCGCCGGCGAGCATGATGTCGGCATCGCCATCCTTGATCATCCGCGCCGCGTCGCCGATCGAATGGGCGCCCGTCGAGCAGGCGGTGACGACCGCATGGTTCGGCCCCATCAGGCCGTATTTGATGCTGACCTGACCCGAAATCAGGTTGATGAGGCGGCCGTGGACGAAGTGCGGGCTGACACGGCCCGGCCCCTTTTCGGCGAGCAGCAGGCTTTCGCTCTCGATCCCCGGCAGGCCGCCGATGCCCGACCCGATCGAGCAGCCGGCGCGCAGCTTTGTCTCATCGTCCATCTCGGTCAGCCCGGCGTCTTCGAGCGCCTGTCCGGCGGCGTCGATGCCATAGATGATGAAGGGATCGACCTGCCGCTGCACCTTGTGGTCGACGCGCTTGTTGGCGTCGAAGCCATATTCATGGTCGGCCGGCTTGACCTCGCACGCGATCGTGCATTTCTGGTCGGAGGCGTCGAAGCGGGTGATCGTTCCCGCGCCCGACTTCCCGGCAAGCAGATTGGCCCAACTGGTTTCGACGTCTCCGCCCAGCGGCGTCACCAATCCCAAACCCGTCACCACAACCCGGCGCATAGACTTTCCTTTCGTCGGTTCCGGCCCTTGCGGAACCCGGCATCATTCTTGTCGGGGCATGCCCATAAAAAAAGCTTCCCGGCCACTGCGCGCGAGCGCTCGGGACCGGGAAGCCGGAAACGCGTGGGCAGCGTCGCCGCCGCGTCCGGCTGTGCCGGACCGGACCGCTTTAGCCCTTGTTCGCTTCGATGTAGTCGATCGCGTCCTTGACGGTGGCGATCTTTTCCGCCGCGTCATCGGGAATTTCGACACCGAATTCTTCTTCGAACGCCATCACCAGTTCGACGATGTCGAGGCTGTCAGCGCCCAGATCGTCGATGAAGCTCGCTTCTTCGGTGACCTTGTCGGCTTCGACGCCCAGATGTTCGACGACGATCTTTTTAACCTTTTCGGCCGAATCGCTCATGCACAGTTCCTTTTTTCTGACTGTCTCGTGAATGTTGGGATTTGCCCTAGTGTCCGTCGGCGGGGCTGGCAAGAGGGCTGGCGCGTTGTGGGCGCCGAAGCTCGCATCAA
Organism: Sphingopyxis sp. GC21; assembly: GCF_025727575.1. Taxonomy (NCBI): domain Bacteria; kingdom Pseudomonadati; phylum Pseudomonadota; class Alphaproteobacteria; order Sphingomonadales; family Sphingopyxidaceae; genus Sphingopyxis; species Sphingopyxis sp. GC21. Next base: position 2,131,294 of record NZ_CP095845.1, read on the forward strand.
CCCGCCCTTTCCTGCCGCGCGGCGGGTGCAGACGCCTCCCCCTTTCGTCCCCTGGGCAACCACCGCATAAATAGGAAACGGCACCGCGGCCTTCAAGCGCCAGGCGCACCGTTCATCGCGCGACCGGCTGCGGTGCCACTACCCCCGATTCCCGCAGCGCCTGCGACGCACGCCGGATCACTTCGGGATTTATCATGAACTGGCGCAGCACCTTTTCGGGTGGCGCATCCTGCGGCTGGCGCGTGTAATCGAGCAGATGCCGCCACAGGCCGCGCGCTTCATCGACCTTTCCCTGCCGCGCAAAAACGATGGCCCGGACCATCGTATATTGCGGCTCCATGGTGCTGGTCGATGGCATATGATCGAGGACAGCCAGCGCGTCGTCCTGCCGCCCCTGCTGAGAATAGACGAAGGCGAGCGTGACCGCCGGGACGCCTGGCGCCGACGCGTCGAGCGCCAGCGACCGTTCGAGCAGCGCAATGCCCTCTAGGGGCTGGTCGCAGGCAATCTTGAACACGCCCTGGAATCCGGCCGTGTCGGCGTCATAGGGGTTGAGCCGTACCGCGGCATCGCCAAGGCCAACGCCGCCGCGGCAATTGCCGCCATAATATTGTGCGCGCGCCATCGCGAAGGTCGCCGCCGCGGTTTCGGCGCCGGTGTCATAGGCCCGCTGTGCGAGCGAGACGGCTTCGGCATAGGCCTTGTCGCCCGCCGGTGTGCCGCGCAGCGGCTGCCAATCCCCGAAGCGGACGAGCGACAGCGCGGACAGCGCCGCGGCGTTGCGCGGATCGCGAAAGATCGTCGCGCGCAGGCAGGCATCGACCTTCTTCGCGGTGTCCTTGTTGCGCAACTGCCGCAGCCGGTTGAACTGCGCCAGGCACGGATAGCCGGGCGCAAAATTCTCCGGCTGCCGCGCCAACTGATCGCGAACGATCACGCCATAATCGCCAGCAATCTGGGCAATCGCAGGGTCGATTGCCTCGAATCCAGGCATCTGATCTTGGGTCAGGTGAAATTGCTGCGACCAGATGGTACGCTGATCGGAAACGCGGTTGAGGACCAGCGTGACATCGGCCGGCCCCGCGAGCGTGCGGACGAGCGAAACATCGAGGCGATAATCGGGGCGCTGAGCTGTATCGGGCTTGCCCGCCGACGCTGCACTGCGCAGATCGACGAGGTCGAAACGGCGCAAGCCGTCGCGCAGCCGCCCGTCGAGCGCGCGGGCCAGCGCGCGCGAAACGGGAGTGCTCCCCGATTGCGGAAGCGCAATCTCAAGCAGCGGCGGCGGCACCGCCGAAGGCGCGAACATCCGCTGCCAGTTGCCGGCAAGCCACCAACCGCCCGCCAGCATGGCAACCGCGACAATGACCAGCACCGTCCACCAGCGCGCCCGCGACGATGGCGCTCCAACGCCGGGATGACGCATTGACGTCACACCGGCCCCGCCCGCCTCCGCAGCCACCGCCTCTTCGCCGACACCAGGGGTTACAGCGGCGCTACGTGCCGGCGGTGCGGTGCGGTGCTGCACCACGATCTCGTAGCTGCCCTGCGGCACGCGCAGGCGATGAACCCACGGCGTTTCAGCATAATAACGGTCGAGCAGATTGCGCAGGCGGCCCACCATCACGCGTGGATAGCTGTCGACCGCCGGGTCGAAATCGGCGTTACGCCCCAGCGCCTCGGTCGCGATCGCATAGGCCTTGGGGGCGCTGCGGCCGCCGCGAAGCCGGTGTTCGACCAGATATTGCAGCAGGCGTGACAAGACCGGCGAGCGCAGGAACAACTGGGACTCGCGGAGCCTCTCGAACTCCTCGGCGATGATCTGGTCGGTTTCGCCGGCCTCGAGTGTCTTGTTCGCTTTCGCGCGGTCCATGCAACCCTCTTATACCCTCTGGCGGGGTCTGTCCGCTAGATACGCAAATCGATGAATGCGGCCAGCCATATTTGTTTCAATGTAACGGTAACAGCCCGGATTGGCCATATTTCGCCGGGTTTAACCCGCCTCGGAGAGGTGAAAGAACAGGACGAAAAGATTAAGGAAATCCTAATTTTGGGCGACATGCCGCAACGTGACCCCATGTTACTGTCATCTTCCCCGACGCCATGAGATCGTTCGATTGTCGTGATGCGCGCTTGCGCGGTCACGGCCCGGTTCGGGCTTTGCCTGCCGGGCAATTGAGGTTTCAGGATCGAAGCGCGCGAGCTGGTCCCTGGCGCACTCCGGTATATCCCGAGGCCTCATGAACAAGTGACTTCGCCGGGCGGGATTGTAGCCCCACCTGCACCCCGCCCGGCAAGTCCGCACTTACCCTATTCCGCAGAATGGTCGCTCCCAAGCGTCACGCCAGTGCGATCCAGATGGGGCCGTCGGCCGAAGTCTGCGCTCGTCACGTCAGACCTTGCAGGCGCCGGTCCGTTTGGCCGACATTTGCATCTTCATCGACATGCCCGCAGGGCCTTCGCCCTCCCCCGTACTCGCCATTTCCATCTCATAGCTGTCGCCGCTGTAGGTGCCCTTCATCGTCATCGTGCGCGGACCGGCTTCGCTGGTGCAGCTCATCTTCGCGTCGATCACGCCATGCGCCATCTCGAAATGATCATAGGTGCATTTGCCGCCCGAATTTTCCGCCATCCGCGCCTTCGGATCGCGCGCGTCCTCGGGGGTAAGGCAGTTTTCGAAACTGTGTCCCTGTGCCAGCCGCGCCTTCATCTGCTCCTGCATCTGCGGCGGCAGTTTTTCCATTCCGGGCATCGTCATGTCGGTGATCTTCACCGTGCCGGCCCATTGGCCGGGCTTCATGAACTCGCCCGAAGCGACGGCATCGGCGACTTTGTTCTGCACCGATTCGACCGATTCATTCTTGGCCGACACGCCCTTGCCGCTGTCGCATGCGGACAGCGCGAGCAGCGCGCCCGTCACCATCAGAATATTGCGCTTGAACATCACCCAGACTCCCGCCGTTGCCGATGCGCGGCATCCTCACCATATTGGCAGCGATGGCAATTCAGATTCGCACCTCGCTCGACGAAATCGACACGGCGCAGGACTATGTGCCGCACCGTCCCGCCCGCCCCGACAAGGTGGAGGGCGGCAAGCGGTTCGAACTGGTCAGCGACTATTCCCCGGCGGGCGATCAGCCGACCGCGATCCGCGAGCTGGTCGATACCGCCAGGGAGGGCGAGCGCGATCAGGTGCTGCTCGGCGTCACGGGATCGGGCAAGACCTTCACCATGGCGAAGGTGATCGAGGAGTTGCAGCGCCCGGCGCTGATCCTCGCGCCCAACAAGATCCTCGCGGCGCAGCTCTATGGCGAGTTCAAGAGCTTCTTTCCGAACAATGCGGTCGAATATTTCGTCAGCTATTACGACTATTACCAGCCCGAGGCCTATGTGCCGCGGTCCGACACCTATATCGAGAAGGAAAGCAGCGTAAACGAGGCGATCGACCGCATGCGCCACTCGGCGACGCGCGCGCTGCTCGAACGCGACGACGTCATCATCGTCGCCTCGGTATCGTGCCTTTACGGCATCGGATCGGTCGAGACTTATTCGGCGATGATCTTCGATTTGAAGAAGGGGCAGGTCGTCGACAGCGGAGAGATTATCCGCAAGCTCGTCGCGCTCCAGTACAAGCGCAACGACCAGGCGTTCGCGCGCGGCAATTTCCGCGTCCGGGGCGACAGCCTCGAAATTTTCCCGTCGCACTATGAGGACATGGCGTGGCGCGTCAGCTTCTTCGGTGACGAGATCGAGGAGATCACCGAATTCGATCCGCTGACCGGCAAGAAGATCGCCAGCCTCAACTATGTGCGCGTCTATGCCAACAGCCACTATGTAACACCCGGTCCGACGCTGAAGCAGGCGACCGAAGCGATCCGCCACGAACTCGCCGAGCGGCTAAAGGAACTCGAAACCGAGGGCCGGCTGCTCGAAGCGCAGCGGCTCGAACAGCGGACAAATTTCGACCTCGAAATGATAGCCGCGACCGGAAGCTGTGCAGGGATCGAAAATTACAGCCGCTTCCTGACCGGCCGCCTGCCGGGCGAGCCGCCGCCGACCTTGTTCGAATATCTGCCCGACAATGCCTTGCTGTTCGTCGATGAAAGCCACCAGACGATTCCGCAGATCGGCGCGATGTCAAAGGGCGACCATCGCCGCAAGATCACTCTCGCCGAATATGGCTTTCGGCTGCCGTCCTGCATCGACAACCGGCCCTTGCGCTTCGCCGAATGGGACATGATGCGGCCCCAGACGGTCAGCGTGTCGGCAACCCCGGGGACGTGGGAAATGGACCGCACCCAGGGCGTTTTCGCCGAGCAGGTGATCCGCCCGACCGGGCTGATTGATCCGCCGGTCGAGATCAAGCCGGTCGAGGAGCAGGTCGACGATCTGATCGCCGAGGCGAAGAAAACTGCCGCGGCGGGCTATCGCACCCTCGTCACTACGCTCACCAAGCGCATGGCCGAGGATCTGACCGAGTTCCTCCACGAAGCGGGGCTGAAGGTCCGCTACATGCACAGCGACGTCGAAACGCTCGAGCGCATCGAGATCATTCGCGACCTCAGGCTCGGCGTGTTCGACGTGCTCGTCGGCATCAACCTCTTGCGCGAAGGCCTCGACATTCCCGAATGCGGGCTCGTCGCGATCCTCGACGCCGACAAGGAGGGGTTCCTGCGCAGCGAAACCAGCCTCGTTCAGACGATCGGCCGCGCCGCGCGCAACGTCGATGGCCGCGTCATCCTCTATGCCGACCGCATCACCGGCAGCATGGAACGCGCGCTGCGCGAAACCGACCGCCGCCGCGCCAAGCAACAGGCGTATAACGAAGAACATGGCATCACGCCGACGACGATCAAGCGCAATATCGGCGACATCATCGCGCATGTCGCGTCGAAGGATCAGGTCACCATCGACCTCGGCGACGACCAGCCGCAGCATATGGTCGGCCACAACCTCCGCGCCTATATCCAGGAGCTGGAAAAGAAGATGCGCGACGCCGCCGCCGATCTGGAATTCGAGGAAGCCGGTCGCCTGCGCGACGAAATCCGCCGCCTCGAAGCCGACGAACTCGGCCTGCCCGCAGACGAACAGGTCGCCCCGCGCGTCGGCCGCTCGAACGAGGGCAAGCCGGGTACGCGCAAGGGGCGCTTCGGGAAGCAGAGCAAGACGAAGTGGGGGCGTTGACGCCCCCTTCGACCAAAGCCCGATTGTAACCGACAAGTAGCCTTGTCTCCCCCTTACGCGCGGCCTAGCGTCCGCTCCGCAAACGGGGAGAATATCTATGAAAACGGGTCTGTCGCTGATCGCGCTGGCGCTTGCCGCTGCGGTTCCTGCCACGCTTGCCGCGCAGGACGCGCCGGCCGAAAAAGCCAAGCCGGAAAAGGCCGGGGACATCGTGCCGCAGATGCACACGACGCGCCTTTCGGGCACGTTCGGCGGGCAGAAGATCGGCTATGCCGCGACGATCGGCGAGACGATCCTCAAGAACAAGGATGGCGGGCCCGAAGCGGCGATCGTCACCACCTCCTATATCAAGGAGCCGCGCGATCCGGGCCGCCCGGTGACTTTTCTGTTCAACGGCGGCCCCGGGTCGGGCACCGTCTGGTTGATGATGGGTGCGTTCGGGCCGAAGCGCGTCGCGATCCCCAGCGATGCCAAGGATGACGGCGCCCCGCCCTACCCCATCGTCGACAACCCCGATTCGCTGCTCGACGTGACCGACATCGTGTTCATCGATCCGCCGGGCACCGGCTTCTCGCACCTGATAGGCAAGGCCGATCCCAAGGATTATTACGGCGTGACGCAGGACGCGAAGGCCGTCGCCGAAGTCATCCGCGGCTGGCTCAGCGACAATGGCCGCTGGAACAGCCCCAAATTCCTGGGCGGGGAAAGCTATGGCACCACGCGCTCGGCGGCGGTCGCGAACCAGTTGATGAATGTCACCTTCAACGATGTCGGCCTCAACGGCATCATCCTCATCTCGACCGTGCTCGATTTCGCGGCCGGGTCCGATACGCCGGGCAATGAACTCAGCTACATCACCAACCTTCCGTCGATGGCGACGACCGCCCTCTATCACGGCAAGGCGAGCGCGCCGTCGGTCGAACAATTCGCAGAAGAGGCGCGGCAGTGGGCGATCGGCCCCTATGCCGCGGCGCTGCTCAAGGGACAGAAGCTGCAGGGCGAGGAACGCGCCACGATCCGCCGCGAGCTTGCCCGCTTCACCGGCCTGTCCGAAACCTATCTCGAACAGGCGGATCTGCGTGTCACGCCCGGCCGCTTCTACAAGGAACTGCTGCGCGACCGCGGCCTGACCGTCGGCCGGCTCGACAGCCGCTACACGGGCAAGGACTATGACAATGCGGGCGAAGAGCCCGACAATGATCCCAGCTTCTATGGCATCGACGCGGGCTACACCGCCGCGATCAATAGCTGGGCGCGCGATACGCTGGGGTTCAAGACCGACCGCGAATATCAATCGATCAGCGGCATCGGCGGCCAGTGGGACTGGCGCATCGGAGGCCGCGACTCCAATGCCTATCTCAACGTCGCGCCCTATATCGGGCAGGCGCTGCGCGAAAACAGCGGACTGCGCGTCTTTGTCGGTCAGGGCTATTATGATTTCGCGACGCCCTTTTTCGCCGCCGAATATTCGCTGTCGCGCACCGGCATCCCGCAGGACCGGATCGAATATAAATATTATGACGCCGGACACATGATGTATATTCGCGACGAGGATCGCCACAAATTGTCGTCGGACATCCGCGCGTTCATTCGCGCGCGGTAGGCAGGACGGGACGCGACGAATCGATAGCGTCGCACCGCGAAGGCAAGGCCAAAAACGGCCCCCGCCTTCGCGGGGGCGACGCTTTATCGGCTTATGCGCGCCATCTAGCGCAGCACCCCCGCTGCCGCCTGTTTGCGCGCATAGACGAACAGCGCGATCAGGATGACCCAGATAACCGCAGTGAAGATCATCGGGAAGGTCCCGAACATCCGCATCAGGTCGCCATAATGCATGCCGAACTGGTAGATACAGCTGACGGCGAGCCCGACGAGCGAAACCAGGAACGCCGTGACCGCATGGCGGCTGCGAACGAGCAGCAGAAGCGATCCGAGCACCGATCCCCAAACGCCGAGCGCCCATCCGGCGTTCGCCCAGGCGGGAAAGCCTGTGAACCATGCCTGCTGCTCGGGCGTGAAAGCGGCCAGATAATCGGGATTTTGTATCTTGGTCATCACATAGTCCACCGCGCCGAAAGCGTTCCAGACGAGCGATACGGCCCCGACAACCCACAGGTGCCACGGCGTTTTGACGGCTACATTCATGTTGATCTCCCCCTCCAGAAAGATGGGGGCAGACTATCATCCATTCGCGCGCTGGACAATTGGTGATTTACGCGCGCAACACACCATGAACGCTTGGCAAATCCGTCGCGCTCTCCGATAGGCAGCGCATGTGTGTCGTCGCCCTTGCCCGCCGCGTCCATCCCGACTGGCCGCTGATCCTGATCGGCAACCGTGACGAGTTTCACGCCCGGCCGGCGGCGGCGCTCGCCGAATGGGACGATGGCAGCGGCATCGTTGCTGGGCGCGACCTGCAAGCCGGCGGGACGTGGCTCGGCGTGCATCGACCGAGCGGACGCGTCGTCGTGGTGACCAATGTCCGCGGCGCGATGCCCGATCTGGCGAAGGAATCGCGCGGCGCGCTGGTGGTCGACATGTTGCGCGGCGGTGGGCGTTTCACCGATCCGTCCGAAGCCGATCTCGACCGGTTCAATGCCTTCAATCTGTTCGCCGCCGATGGACGTGCCCGCCTGCTCACCAACCGGCCGCAGCCGCTGATCGCAGCGCTGGCGGACGGCGTTCATGCCCTCGCCAACGAACCCGTCGACCACCCCTGCCCGCGCGCCGAACGGCTGCGCGCTGCACTGGCCGCCACGGTCGAGGCCGGCGCCGATCCCGAAGGGTTGCTCGATACACTGACCGCCGAAGGAGGCCCGGCGCTGTTCCTGCGCGGCGAGGTCTACGGCACGCGCGCCTCGACGCTGGTCATGATCGGCGCGAGCGGCGATGCCCGCATGGTCGAGCGCCGATACGAAGCGGGCGGCCGCTCCGGTGGAACGACCGCCCTCGATTTTCGTATCGGCTGAGCCGCAAATCCTATTTAGGCGCGAGCACCATCAGCATCTGACGCCCTTCGGTGCGCGGATGCGCCTCGACCTTGGCGATCTCTGCCGTCATCTCCGCCACGCGCTGCAGCACGTTGAGGCCGAGCTGCGTATGGCTCATTTCGCGGCCGCGGAAGCGCATGGTCATCTTGACCTTGTCGCCTTCCTCGAGGAAGTCGAAGACCTTCTTCATTTTCACTTCGAAATCATGATCGTCGATGTTCGGACGCATCTTGATCTCTTTGATTTCCTGGGTCTTCTGCGTCTTGCGGGCCGCATTGGCCTTCTTCTGGGCTTCGTATTTATACTTGCCCACATCCAGGAACTTGCACACCGGCGGATCGGCGTTGGGGGATACTTCGACCAGATCGAGGCCGACTTCGGCCGCCTGTTCGATCGCTTCAGCAGTCAGCATTACGCCCAGATTTTCGCCTTCCTCGTCGATCACACGGACCTTGGGCGAGGCGATGAATTCATTGTATCGCGGGCCGTTCTTCGGCGGCATTGGCGCCAGCGGGCGGCGGGTCATGGGCGGGCGTATAGCTGTATCTCCTGTGTCGTTTCAGTTCGTATGCGCAGCGGGCGCGCAAACGCGCGCGCGGTGCACATATAATGAACATTGGCGCGGCGTAAAGGTTGCCGTGCGCAATTTACCGGCGGTTTTCGTCCGACTGTGGCGGCTATGCCACGCCCGCTGCCCCTAGGATCCGGACCCTACCATTTGGCGGGTGCGGGGTCGATCACGCGGAAGCCGCCCGCTCCCACCTCGCTGACCTCCAGCGCGCGGATTGCAATGCCGCGGTCGTTGAAGCGGAAGATGCCGTCGATGCCGCCGAATCCATCCGCCGCCATCAGGCGTCCGGCAGGAAAGTTGGTCCCCGGCTTCCAGTCACGCGCAATGCGCACCGTCAGCAGCACCGAATCATAGCCAAGGCTGGCCAGACGATAGGGCGCCTTGCCGAACCGTGTGCGATATTTGGTGGCAAGCTGGCCGTAGAGGCCATCTGAAACGCTGGCGAACCACGCACCGCGCATTGCCGGATTGCCGCCCAAGGTGGCATCGGTGTTCCACAATTCGGTGCCGAGGATCTGGCGCTGTCCCGCGCCCTTGATGATCGGAACCGCGCGCACTGCATTGCCGCCGACATCGGCGATCAGCACCGCGTCCATCGCACCGGCGCTCGCCAGACGGCGCGCCGCGCCCGTCAACGCCGCGGCGCTGCGGTCATAGGTTTCGGTCGCGACGAGCGTTCCGCCCGCATTGGCGACCGCCGCCTTGAATGCCGCCATCGAACGCTCACCATAAAGATTCTTGGGGATCAGCGCGCCGAAGCGCTGCTGCCCCTTGGCCCGGGCAAAGCTCACGACCCGCTCGACCGACTGGCCGGGGACGAAGCCCATGATGAAGACCCCGTTGCCCGCGACGCTGCTGTCGTTCGAAAAGCTGATGACGGGCACCTTCGCCGCCCGCGCGATCGGCGCCACCGCGGTCACATCCTCGCTGAGCAGCGGGCCGAGGATCAGCTTGTTGCCGTCGGCCACCGCCTGCTTCGCGGCCGCGGCGGCGCCCAGCGCGGTGTCATAAGTCGTGATGCGGACCTTGTCGGCCTTGGTATCTAGCAGCGCCATCGTCGTCGCATTGGCGATCGCCATGCCCACATCGGCGTTGGTTCCCGTCTGCGGAACGAGCAGCGCGACGCGGTGGCGGTCGGTATCGGTCGGCAGGCCGGGGCCGACATTGTCGGTGGGCTTGTCGGGCGGCGGCGGGGTCGCCGGACCGCTGGTCTTCGGCACCACCTGGCATGCGGCGAGCAGCCCGCCAAGCGCCAGCGTCGCGATACCGCGCAGCAATTGCCGCCGCGGCGACGCATTCCCTTGGCGCTCGCGCGTCGTTTCTGCCATCTCTGACGCCATGCCGGATTCGACCATCTCTATATCTCCCTTGCCCGGTCTCTATATCGTCGCGACGCCCATCGGCAACCTTGGCGACATCACCCCGCGCGCCGCGGCGGTGCTTGCTCGCGCCGACGTGATTGCGGCGGAGGACACGCGCGTCACGGCAAAGCTGCTCGCACATCTGGGTTTGCGTGTTCCGATGACCCCCTATCACGATCATAGCGACGAACGCGCCCGTGCGGCGCTGGTTGCCCGGATGGCGGACGAAGTCGTCGTGTTGGTGTCCGACGCGGGAACCCCGCTGATTTCGGACCCCGGCTACAAGCTGGTGCGCGATGCGCGCGCGGCGGGACGGGCGATCACTACCCTGCCCGGCCCCTGCGCGGCGATCGCCGCCATTACCCTGTCGGGCCTGCCGAGCGATCGCTTTCTTTTTGCGGGCTTCCTGCCGAACAAGACCAAGGCACGCGCCGACACGATCGCCGAATTCGCCGCTTTGCGCGCCACACTCGTCTTCTACGAAAGCGGGCCACGCCTCGCCGCGACCCTGACCGCGCTCGCCGCCGGCCTTGGCAATCGCGAGGCGGCGGTCGCGCGCGAAATCAGCAAATTATACGAAGAATGTGTCACCGGCTCGCTCGAAGATCTCGCCGCGCGCTACGCCGACGCACCACCAAAAGGCGAAATCGTCGTGATGGTCGGCCCGACCCAGGAGCACGCCGTCGAAGCTGCCGACGACGCAGCGATCGACGCGGCGCTGCGCGATGCGCTGGACGAGCAGCCGGTGGCCAAAGCCGCCAAGGCCGTCGCCAAGCGCTTCGGGCTCGACCGTCACGCCGTTTATGCGCGCGCACTCGCGCTTAGGGATCGCGCTTGAACCGAGGATCGCGCTTGAACCGCTCCGCCGCCGAAGCGTGCGGACGCCGGGCCGAGCTGCGCGCTGCCTGGTGGCTGTGCCTGCATGGCTGGCGTATCCGGGGCGAACGGCTGCGCGTTCCCGCGGGCGAAGTCGATCTGGTGGCGCGGCGCGGCCGCACCCTCGCTTCCATCGAGGCAAAATGGCGCGACAGCACCGCCGACCTCGATATGGCGATCGGCGAATTTCGCCTGCGCTGCGTCGCGGCAGCCGCAGAAATGCTCAGCGCGCGCTTTACGCGACCCGATGATGATATTCGCATCGACGTGATGCTCCTTGCGCCGGGGCGCTTGCCTCGCCATCTGGTCCACGTCTGGCAGCCCTGAAGGAAGACGGAATGACCCTGCGCGCGGCGGTTCAAATGGACCCGATGGATGGCATCAATATAGGCGGTGACAGCAGTTTCGCGTTGATGCTGAAAGCGCTCGAACGCGGCTACACCCTCTATCACTACGATGTGCGCGGGCTGACCTGGGAGGCCGGACGGCTGACGACACGGGCGCACCCCGTGCTCGACGTCAAGCGCGAGACCAGCGCGCATTACCGCTTCGGCGATCCGGTGACGATCGACCTTGGCCGCGATGTCGATGTCGTGCTGATGCGGCAGGATCCGCCCTTCGACCTCGGCTATCTTACCGGCACCTGGTTGCTCGAACGCATTCGGGGCGAAACGCTGGTGGTCAATGATCCCGTTTCGGTGCGCAACGCGCCCGAAAAGGTTTTCGTGCTCGATTTCCCGCAATTCATGCCGCCGACGATGGTCACGCGCGATCTTGACGCGGTGAAGGATTTTCAGGCGCGCCACGGCGCCGTCGTCGTCAAGCCGCTGCACGGCAACGGCGGCAAGGCGGTGTTCCGTATCGACGCCGACGGCAGCAATCTCGGCGCACTGGTCGAACTTTTCGGTCAGGTCTGGCCCGAACCCTTCATGGTCCAGCAATTCCTGCCCAGCGTGTCCAAAGGCGACAAGCGGATCGTTCTGGTCGACGGCGACGTGGCCGGCGCGATCAACCGCAAGCCCGGCGAAGGCGAATTCCGGTCGAACCTTGCCGTTGGTGGCTATGCCGAAGCGGCCGAATTGACGCCGCGCGAGCAGGAAATCTGCGCCGCGCTCGGCCCGCAGCTCAAGGAACGCGGCCTGATCTTCGTCGGTATCGATGTGATCGGCGGCGAATGGCTCACCGAAATCAACGTCACCTCGCCGACCGGGATCGTCGCGATCGACCGTTTCAACAACAGCGATACGGCCGGCATGATCTGGGATGCGATAGAACGCCGGATCGCTTGAGCCGCCACCGCGTTTGCCATCCATGACCGAATTCATCCTCGATCTAATTCAGGCGTGGGGATATTGGGGCATTGCCGTCCTGATGTTCCTCGAAAACGTCTTCCCGCCCGTCCCGTCCGAAGTCATCATGGGGCTGGGCGGCATTGCGGTCGCGCAAGGACGCTTCGACTTCTGGACCCTCGTCGCGGTCGCGGTCGCCGGCACCACCGCGGGCAATTGGGTGTGGTATGCAATCGGGCGCTGGATCGGCTACAAGCGGCTGAAGCCCTTTATCGACCGCCACGGCCGCTGGCTGACGCTCGACTGGCACGAGGTCGAGCGGCTGCACGCGGGCTTCGTCCGATATGGTCCGGGCATCGTCTTCGTCGCGCGCTTCATGCCCGTCGCGCGGACGATGGTGTCGCTGCCCGCGGGCATGGTGCATATGAATCAGGCGAAATTCCTGCTGTGGACCGCCGCCGGATCGACAATCTGGATCGCCGCGCTCGCCGGTGCGGGCAACTGGTTCGGCAAGCAGTTCGCCGATATCGAACAGTTCGTTGGCCCGCTCGCGCTCGTCGCGATCGGCTCGCTGGTCCTTCTCTACTTCTGGCGCGTCTTCACCTGGAAACCCAAGCACCGCCGCGACTAACCGGCGCGCGGGTGGGCGCTGCGATAAACGTCGAGCAGATGCGCGGCATCGACTGCGGTGTATATCTGCGTCGATGCCAGACTCGCATGGCCCAAGAGTTCCTGCAGGCTGCGCAAATCGGCCCCGCCCGCCAGCAGATGCGTTGCGAAGCTGTGGCGCAGCGCGTGCGGCGTCGTGCGCTCGGGCAGGCCGAGCGCGCGGCGCGCCTGCCGCACGCTGGCGCGCACCACACCCGGTTGCAGCGGCCCGCCGCGCGCGCCGACGAACAGCGGCGCATCCTTTCCCATCGGCCAGGGGCAGGCCGCGGCATAGCGTGCGACCGCCGCCGCGACCGCGGGCAGGATCGGCACGATCCGCGTCTTGCCGCGCTTGCCGGTCACGCGCAGCGTTTCACCGAGCGGCAGCGCTGCGCCCGATAGCGACAGCGCTTCTCCGATGCGCAGACCCGCGCCATAGAGCAGCAGCAGCAAGGCAAAATCGCGCGCGCCGACCCAGGCTTCGCGGGCATTGTCCTCGACATCCTGCGCAAGCTGCATCGCCTCGGCCGGCGCGACCGGGCGCGGCAGTCCCTTTTTGACGCGCGGACCGCGCATCTGCGGTACGCTGGCGTTCGACCCGCCGACGAAGCGCAGAAAGCTGCGCAGCGCCGACAATTCGCGCGCGGCCGAGGCATTGCCCAGCCCGTCGGCCCGGCGATCGGCAAGATAGGAGCGCAGATCGTTCGGGGTCAGGCCTTTGAGCATGCGCGCATCGACTGCCCCGCCGCGATGATGCGCCAGAAAGCCGCAAAAGCGCTCGGCGGTCGCGATGTAGGCGCGGCGCGTATGGTCCGACCGGCGCTTTTCATGCGCCAGATGGGCGTTCCAGTCGCGGATCAATTGATCGGTCACGGCTCCCCTCCCATTCCGTCCGTGTCGAGCCCGTCGGCTGCCTGGGTAGGCGCCCAGGATGAACTTCGGCTTCTGGATGCGAACGGTCTTGGAGAGCCTAGTGGGTTTTCACCACCTCGGAAAGGATGCTGTCGAGCAGCAATATGCCGTCGTCGGTCACGCTCAGCCGGTCGCCAGCCTGCCGCATCATCCCCTGCCCGACCAGCCGCGCCACCGCGTCGGCATCGACGAACGCATCGCGCCCCAGCCCGCTCCGTGCCTCGATCCGCGCCAGATCGATGCCCTCGGTCAGCCGCAGGCCCATCAGCATCGCCTCGGTCGCGCGTTCGTGCGGCGGCAGGTCGGTCTCGACCTTCAGGCCGTGGCCGTTGCGTTCGACCGCCGTGATGAAATTCTCAGGCTTCTTGTGGCGCTCGGTCGCCTGGGCAAGCCGCCGTCCATGCGCGCCAGGCCCGACCCCCGCATAATCGCCGTAGCGCCAATAGGTCAGATTATGGCGGCTTTCCTCGCCCGGCCGTGCATGGTTCGACACTTCGTAACGCGGCAGCCCCGCCGCGCGCGTCATCGCCTGCGTCGCGTCGAACAGGTCCGCGGCCGCATCGCCGTCGGGCAGGAGAAGCTCGCCTCTGGTAGCGAGCGTCGCGAAGCGCGTGCCGGGTTCGATGGTCAATTGATAGAGCGAAAGGTGCCCGGTGCCGAACCCCAGCGCATCGGCAAGTTCGCGCTCCCAATCGACAAGCCCTTGGCCCGGCCGCGCGTAGATAAGGTCGAAGCTGGCACGGCGGAAATGCGCCTGCGCTGCCGCAATCGCCCCCCGCGCCTCGTCGCCGCCGTGCGCGCGCCCCAGAAATTCAAGCACTTGCGGATCGAAGCTCTGAACCCCGATCGACACCCGATTGACCCCCGCAGCCGCAAGATCGGCGAAGGCGGCAACCTCGACCGAGTTCGGATTGGCCTCCAGCGTGATCTCGCAGTCGTCGGTCAGGCCCCATAGCGCCGCCGCCTCGGCGATCACCGCCGCCACCGTCGCAGGCGGCATCAGGCTGGGCGTGCCGCCTCCGAAGAAGATCGACGACACCCGCCGCCCCGGCAACAGCGCCGCCTCATGCCGCAAGTCGGCAAGCAACGCATCGCGCCAGACCGCCTGATCGACGCTTTCGCGGACATGGCTGTTGAAGTCGCAATAGGGGCACTTGCTGACGCAAAAGGGCCAATGGACATACAGGGCGAGCGGTTCGGTCATACCAAGGAATATAGCGATGCCCATCTCACTTCGTCATGCTGAACTCGTTTCAGCATCCATGGCCCGAGCTCGATTTTCGTGCGGTGCTCAAAGGCAGGGGTGGCCCATGGACCCTGAAACAAGTTCAGGACGACGAATCTCGGGACGCCAGCGCTCTAAAACACCCCCGCCACCAGCTTCGCAAAAGCATCGGCCCGGTGGCTGATCGCATGTTTCTCGGCCGGATCGATCTCGGCATAAGTCAGGGACTTGCCAGTCGGCACGAAGACCGGATCATAACCAAACCCCAGCGTACCGCGCGGCGGCCAGGTCAGGCTACCGCCTGCCCGCCCCTCGAAAATCTCGGCATGCCCGTCGGGCCAGGCGAGCGCCAGCGTGCAAACGAAACAGGCGCTGCGGTCGACGTCCGATCCTTGCTCGGCGAGCAACCCCTCGACCTTGCCCATCGCCATATACCAGTCGCGGCCCTTTTCGCCCTCGAACCACTGCCGCTCGGCCCAGTCGGCCGTATAGACGCCGGGCCGCCCGCCCAGCGCCGCTACTTCTAGCCCGCTGTCATCCGCAAGCGCGGGATGCCCCGAAGCCGACGCACTCGCATGCGCCTTCAACAACGCATTCTCGGCGAAGGTCGTCCCGGTTTCGTCGGGTTCGGGAAGGCCGAGGTCGCTCGCCGACACCGGTTCGATGCCATAAGGCAACAGCAGCGCGCGAATTTCGCGCACCTTGCCCGCATTATGGCTCGCGATGACGAGTTTGCCGGGAGCGAGCTGGCGCGTCATGTCAGCGTCCCACCGCCTTCGCCTGCGCCGCGAAAATCTCGCCGCAGCCGATGCGCGCGAGGCGGAGGAGGCGCAGCAGGCCTTCCTCGTCATAGGTCGCGCCTTCGGCGCTCGCCTGCACTTCGACGATCTGGCCCTTGCCGGTCAGCACGAAATTGCCGTCGGCTTCGGCGTTCGAATCCTCGTCATAATCGAGGTCAAGGACGGCGGCGCCCTGATACATGCCGCACGAAATCGCCGCGACCTTGTCCTCGATCGGATCTTCGGCAATCGCCTTGGCCGCGATCAGCTTGTCGACCGCGAGGCGCAGCGCGACCCACGCACCCGAGATCGACGCCGTGCGCGTGCCGCCGTCGGCCTGGATCACGTCGCAATCGATCACGATCTGGCGCTCGCCGAGCTTCTTCATATCGACGACGGCGCGCAAGCTGCGCCCGATAAGCCGCTGAATTTCCTGCGTTCTCCCCGACTGCTTGCCCTTCGCCGCCTCGCGACTGCCGCGTGTGTGCGTCGCGCGGGGCAGCATGCCATATTCGGCGGTGACCCAGCCCTGGCCCTTGCCGCGCAGGAAGGGCGGCACCTTTTCCTCGACGCTGGCGGTGACTAGCACCTTGGTGTTGCCGAAGCTCACCAGCACGCTGCCTTCGGCATGGATGGTGAATTCGGTTTCGATGGCGATGGGGCGCATCTGGTCGGGCGCGCGGCCGGAGGGTCGCATGATATTCCTTTCATCGTTGAAGGCGCGGCTCTTAGGCGCGCGCTGTCATCCACTCAACCGCATCTTGAAGAAATCGAGGATTTCGTCGCGCGCCTGCACCGTCGGCTGGCCTGCCTCGTCGATCAGGTGGATGGTGACGACGCTGTGCGGGTTCTTCATCGGACTGTCGGGGTTCGCCGCCTCGTCGGGCAGGACGCGGCCGACGAAGCGCTCGCCCAGCGCGTCCGCATACGCCGCAAAGCGCGCCGCTTTGCAGAATTTGTCGCCCGCAAAGCGATAGGCGAGTACGGTCAGATCCTCGGCCTCCATCCGCGCCTTCACCGCCGCCAGTTCATCGGGTGCGATATGCATGCCCGCGGGATCATTCAGCGGCAGCGACGGCTGCGCGAGCACCGGCGCCAGCACCGCGGGTTCGAGCATCATCGACAGCGCGAAATTGCCGGTGAAGCACATACCAATTGCCCCGACGCCCTTGCCGCCGCATTCTTCGTGCGCCAGCGCCGCGAGCGCGCGCAGCCACCGCGTCGCGGGCGAGCTTTCATTTGCCTGAAAGGCGCGGAACTGGCGGCTGATGCAGCCCCCGATCATCGTGAACAATGCGCCCGGCATGCGCGGCACGGCGCCGTCCTTCCCGAAGATATGCGGCATATAGACAGTGAAGCCCGCATCGCGGACCCAGCGCGCGAACCGCGCGACATGCGGGCTGATTCCCGGCATTTCGGTCATCACGATCACCGCCGGGCCGCCGCCCGTCACATAGACGAGCCGGTCGGTGCCGAGCAGGCGAATCATCCGCCGGTCGAAATCGTCGAGCGGATCGTCGCGATCGAGCGGACGTGTGGTCATATTTCTCTCCCCCCCGGGTGGCCCCCTGAAGCTGGGTAAAGGTAGGTAGAAGATGCGCCCGATGCACCTGTTTTCGTCGCGCGCTCGGCCCAATTTCGGTATCGCAATACGATGAGGCGTCGTAGCGCCATTCGACTAGCGCCGCGAAGGGTGATAATCAGTCGCTTTGGTGGGAGATGCCTATGCTGCGCTGGTTGCGCGAACGCTATCTGCTCGTACTCGGGTCGATCTATATTTATAACGAACATCGTGGCTATACGGCGATCGACCGGGTTATCGAAGCGGTTCGCGCGCGGACGCCCGACGATCTGGCCTTGATCGCCGCGATCGAAAGCCACCGCGTCGACGAGCGCAAACATTATATGATGTTTCGCCGCTGGTTCGAACGGCGCGGTTCGATGCCGCTCGATGTCGATCGCACCTTCGGGCATATCGACCGCTTCGTCGAAATCATTTTTCGCACGCCGATCGACAAGCTCGATACGCAGGCGGTCATCGATCGTGACGAGCTGTTCGAACGGCTCTGCCGCGTTATCGCGCTGACCGAACGGCGCGGTTACAAGCAGGTCGAAACCCTGCTGAAAAACCGCTTCGTGCTCGACGATCCGATCCTGACGCGGATTTTCCGGATCATCCACAAGGACGAACCGAGCCACTGGGCCCCCTATGAGGCGTGGCTCGTCGCGCACGGGCGCCGGCGCCCGCGCTGGTGGGAACGGGCGATCGACGCTTTCATCCATTCCGAATTGCTGTTCATCAAGCTGCCGTGGCTTTTCCTCAACCCCTGGGTGGGGCGCCGCACCGCCTGGCCCGATGCGCGCGATGATGAAGCCTATTGCGATCGCCCGCTCCCCGCCGTCGCCCACGCTGCTGCATGACCGACTATAGCGGAGGGGTGGAACTGCCCGCCAACGGACAGGCCCCGGCGGGCGAAGCCGGGCTGGCGTCGCGCCTGTTCAATCGCCGCGTCGGCGGCATGCTGCTCAAGAACACGGCGGTCAGCAGCGCCGTCTTTCTGGTCGGGCTAGCCGTTCTCTGGGGTCTGGTGCAATGGGGCAGGATGCAGGCGGTCCCCGCGGCGGCGATCGGCTTTCTGACTTCGAACAGCCTGCACTATGCGCTCGGCCGTTCGTGGATATTTCGCGGCACCGATCGCGCCATCGGGTCGGGCTATCTGATCTTTCTGGTCAATGCTGGGGTGGGCATGGCGATCACCATCCTGCTCTTTGCCGCCTTGCTCAAATGGACTGCCATCCACTATCTCGTCGCCCGCGTGATCGTGTCCGTCTTTGCCGGGCTCGCGATGTTCGTGCTGAACGCGGTGCTCAATTTTCGACAGGTGTAAGGTGCGGATCGCGCTATTTACGGGAAATTACAATTATGTGCGCGAAGGCGCGAACCAGGCGCTCAACCGCCTTGTTGCGCATCTCGAGCAGCATGCGGGCGCCGCGGTACGGGTCTATTCCCCCGTCACCGACACGCCGGCGTTCGAACCGGCGGGCGACCTGGTCCCGGTGCCGTCGATCGCGCTGCCGGTGCGCAGCGAGTTTCGGCTCGCGCTCGGCCTGCCCCGCGCGACCCGCCGCGACCTGACGCGGTTCGCGCCCGACATCATCCATGTCGCGACCCCCGATATTCTCGGCACCCGCGCGCAGACCTTCGCCCTCGATCGCGGCACGCCGCTTGTCGTCAGCCTGCACACGCGGTTCGAAACCTACCTTGGCTATTACGGCCTCGACTGGCTGCGGCCGGTGGTCGACCGTCACATCCATCGTTTCTATCGCCGCGCCGATCATGTCCTCGCCCCAACTCCGGGCCTTGTCGACGAGATGCGCACGCTGCGCGGCGATGACCGGGTCAGCCTTTGGAGTCGCGGCGTCGATCGCGACCTTTTCTCGCCGTCGCATCGCAGCCTCGAATGGCGCCGCGCGCGTGGAATCGCCGACGACCGGATCGTCATCCTCTTCTTCGGCCGCCTGGTGCTGGAAAAGGGCGTCGAGGAATATGTCGCGATATTGCGCGAATTGCTGTCCAGCCACCCAGTCACGCCGCTGGTGGTGGGCGCAGGACCGGCGACGGAGGCCTTTGCTGCGCTCCCCTCTGCGGTGCTGACCGGTCATCTTGATGGGCAGGAACTCGCCCACGCGGTTGCCAGCGCCGACATCATGCTCAACCCGAGCACGACCGAAGCCTTTGGCAATGTCGTGCTCGAGGCGATGGCGTCGGGCATGCCCGTGGTCAGCGCCGACGCGCCGAGCGCGAGCGCGCTGATCGTGGAGGGCGAAACGGGTCATCTATGCGCGCCCGGCGACCGCCGCGCCTATTCGGACGCGCTCGTTCGGCTCATTGCGGACGGCGACGCGCGGCGCGCAATGGGCGCCGCCGCACGCGCAAGAAGCGCCGCCTTTTCCTGGCACGCCGCATCCGAAAGCGTCGCGCGCCTCTATCGCACGATCCTCGCGCCGCCTCGGCAGGCCCGGCCGGACGGCGACGGCGTCAGCGCCATCCTTGCCCCCGCCCCTTCGCATCCCTAAATCCATGCCATGACGACCCCGCCGATCACCGAATTGACGACGCGCGCGCGCGATGTGTTCCGGCTCGTCGTCGATGCCTATCTGGAAAATGGGCAGCCGGTCGGGTCGCGTACGCTGTCGAAGCTGGCGACGCTCAACCTGTCGCCCGCGTCGATCCGCAATGTCATGCAGGATCTTGAAGAACTCGGTCTGCTCGCGAGTCCGCACACCAGCGCCGGACGCCTGCCGACCGAACAGGGGCTGCGTCTGTTCGTCGACGGGATGATGCAGGTCGCCGAACCCTCGGCCGAGGATCGCGCGCAGATCGAGGCGAGCCTCGCCGAAGGCGGCCCGATCGAAAGCGCGCTGGCGCAGGCGACGGCCACGCTGTCCGGCCTCTCGGCCTGCGCCGGCCTTGTCCTCGTCCCCAAGCATGAACGCGTGCTCAAGCAGGTCGCCTTCGTTCCGATGGCCGACCGTCAGGCGCTAGTCGTGCTCGTCGCGGGCGATGGATCGGTCGAAAACCGCGTCATCGACCTGCCCGCCGGATTGGTGCCGTCGGCGCTGGTAGAAGCAGGCAATTATATCTCGGCCATGCTCGGCGGCCTGACGCTGGCCGAGGCAATGGCGCGGGTGCGGCGCGAGATAGAGGACGAACGGATCGCGATCGACCGCGCCGCCGCCGATCTGGTCGCGCGCGGGCTGGCCATCTGGTCGGTCGACGGCGCCGATCGGCCGGTTCTGATCGTTCGCGGGCAGGCGAATCTGCTCGACGACAGCGCGGTCGGCGATCTCGACCGGGTGCGCCAGCTGCTCGACGAGCTCGAAACAAAGCAGGACATCGCCGGCCTGCTCGACAGCGCGCGCGAAGGCAGCGCGACGCGCATTTTCATCGGGTCGGAGAACAAGCTCTTTTCGCTGTCGGGATCGTCGGTTATCGCCGCGCCCTATCGCGGATCCGATGGACGGGTGGTCGGCGTCGTTGGGGTTATCGGCCCGACCCGCTTGAACTATGCGCGCATCGTTCCCATGGTGGATTTTACAGCACAATCGCTCTCAAGACTGATACGATAGGGTTATGACGAACATCGAAAACGAAACGCCGGTCGAAGACGGCCAGGCCCCGGAAACCGAAGCGGCAGCGACTGCCGAGGCCCCCGCGCAGGACGAAGCGGGCAAGCTCGCCGAACAACTCGCCGCGGTGCAGCAGGATCTGCTCTACGCGCGCGCCGAAACGCAGAATGTGCGCCGCCGCGCCGAAAAGGAAGTCGCCGACGCGCACGCCTATGCGGCGACCAAATTCGCGCGCGATATCCTGTCGGTCGCCGACAATCTCGGCCGAGCGCTCGCTTCGCTCAGCGAAGAACAGCGCGCCGACGAGGCGATCAAGCCGCTGCTCACGGGGCTCGAGGCGACCGAGCGCGAACTGATGAGCGTGTTCGAACGCCACGGCATCACGCGCATCGCCGCGATCGGCCTGCCGCTCGACCCGAACCAGCATCAGGCGATGCTCGAAATCCCCAGCGACAAGGACGCCGGCACGATCGTGCAGGAAATGCAGGCTGGCTATATGATGAAGGACCGCCTGCTGCGCCCCGCGATGGTGGGGGTCGCGAAGAAGGCGGAATAACCCCGCGTATAATTCCAACGCGTTCCCCCGCGAAGGCGGGGGTCCATCGCCGACCGTTTCAGATTTGCGCCGCCAGAAGATGGGTCCCCGCCTTCGCGGGGACACACTATCGCGACGCGGGCACTCAGGCCGCCTTGCGCAGCTTCGCGAGCTTCTTCAGCACCATGTCGCGCTTCAGCCGCGACAGATGGTCGATGAAGAGAATACCTTCCAGATGGTCATGCTCGTGCTGGATGCACGTTGCCATCAGGCCGGTCATGCGCTCCTGGTGGTGCTTGCCGTCCACGTCCTGCCAATCGACCGTGACTTCGGCGGGACGCGTCACATCGGCATATTGTTCGGGGACCGACAGGCAGCCTTCCTGATAGACGCTATGCTCTTCGCTCTCGTCCGAAAAGACGGGATTGATGAAGACGCGCGGCTCGCGGATCACCTTCTTGCCTTCCTCGTCCTCGGGATCGGGTTCCTGAAGATCGATGACGAGAATGCGCTTCGGCACCCCGACCTGAATCGCCGCCAGCCCGATGCCGGGCGCGTCGTACATCGTCTCGAACATGTCGGCGACGAGCTGCTTCAGCTCGGCGTCGAACGTCTCGACGGGCTTTGAAATCACGCGCAGCCGCGGATCGGGGGTCTCTATGATGGGTAGGATGGCCATGGGTGCGAGGTATGGACTGACGGCGCTTCCGTCAAGAGACCGGTCGCCGCGCCCTCAGCGCCTGCGCCAGCGTTCCCTCGTCGAGATAATCGAGTTCGCCTCCCACCGGCAAACCATGCGCGAGCTGCGTCAGCCGCACCGGATAGCCCTCCAGTCGCTCGGCGAGATAATGCGCCGTCGTCTGCCCCTCGAGCGTCGCGTTCATCGCGAGGACCACCTCGTCGATGCCGCCCGCCGCGACGCGCGCCACCAGCGCGTCGATGCTCAAATCCTGCGGCCGCACACCTTCGAGAGCCGACAATCGCCCGCCCAACACATGATATTTGCCGGGAAACAGCCGCGACTTGTCAAGCGCCCACAGGTCCGACACTTCCTCGACCACGCACAGGCTGCGCGGGTCGCGGCGCGGATCGGCGCAGATCGCACAGGGGTCGCTGGTATCGACATTGCCGCAGATACCGCACGTCACCAGCCGCTCGGACACCGTCTGGAGCGCCGCGAGCAAGGGCGCGAAACTGCTCTCGCGCTTTTTCATCAGATGCAGCACCGCGCGCCGCGCCGACCGCGGGCCAAGGCCCGGGAGCCGGGCGAGTTGCTGGACGAGGGCTTCGATTTCGGTGGACGCCATGGGTAGGGTGGTAATGACCCACAGCGTGGCCCGCAACATTCGTCATTGTGAGCGCAGCGACGAAGCAATCTCCAGCCATCGACCTTGCACAACATCGCATCCTCCGCCAAAGGCGCTGCCCATGCGCATTGCCTTCATGGGAACGCCGCCCTTTGCGGTGCCGACGCTCGCCGCGCTCCACGCGACGGGGCATGAGATCGTGGCGGTTTACACCCAGCCGCCGCGCCCGGCGCAGCGCGGCAAGAAACTTCAGCAGAGCGCGGTGCATCTCTGGGCGGAGGCGCACGGCCTGCCCGTCCGCACGCCGAAGAGCCTGCGGACCGAAGAAGCGCAGGGCGAATTCGCCGCCCTCGACCTCGATGTCGCGGTGGTCGCCGCCTACGGCCTCATTCTGCCGCAGGCGATCCTCGACGCGCCGCGCGAAGGTTGCCTCAACGTCCATGGCTCGATCCTGCCGCGCTGGCGCGGCGCGGCGCCCGTGCAGCGCGCGATTCTGGCGGGCGATAGCGAAACGGGCGTCACCATCATGCAGATGGATGCGGGGCTCGACACCGGCGGCATGCGCCTGATCGGCCGCACGACGGTTGCGGGCAAGACCGCGGGCGAACTGACCGACGAACTCGCCGCAATGGGCGCGGCGCTGATGGTCGAGGTGCTGGCCGACCTGTCCGCCTGTCCGCCCGCGCCGCAGCCGGATGACGGCGCCACCTATGCCGCCAAGATCGACAAGAGCGAGGCGCGGCTCGATTTTCTGGTCAGCGCGCCCCAGACCGAACGCCAGATACGGGCGTTCAACCCGGCACCCGGCGCCTTTTTCGAGCTGGAGGGCGAGCGGTACAAGATTCTCGCGGCCGATGTCGTGCATCCCGCCGACACCGTCGCCGGAGCCGCGCCCGGCGTCACGCTCGACGATGCGCTGACCATCGCCTGCAACCCCGGCGCGATCCGCGCCACCCGTGTGCAGCGCGCGGGCAAGCCGGCAATGGATGCGGCCGAACTGCTGCGTGGTCGACCGATAGCTGCGGGAACGCGCCTGGCATGACCCGCTTCGCCCTCACCATCGAATATGACGGCCGCCCGTTCATGGGCTGGCAGCGCCAGTCGCATGGCCCCAGCGTTCAGCAGGCGATCGAGGAAGCTGTCACCCGCATCACCGCCGAAACGGCCCCCGTTCACGGCGCCGGGCGCACCGACGCCGGGGTCCATGCGATCGCGATGCGCGCGCATGTCGACATCGAAAAGGCCATCCAGCCCTTTCGCCTGATGGAAGCGCTAAACGCCCAGCTTCGCCCCGCGCCGGTGGCCATCCTTGCGTGCGAGACGGTCGCCGACGACTGGCACGCGCGCTTTTCGTGCCTCGGCCGCGCCTATGAATATCGCATCGTCAACCGCCGCGCGCCGCTGACCTGGGACAAGGGGCTCGCCTGGCAATTTGCTAAGCCGCTCGACGCCGAAGCGATGCACGGCGCGGCGCAGGCGCTGGTGGGGCGGCACGATTTCACCACCTTCCGCTCGGTGCATTGCCAGGCCGAAAGCGCGGTGAAGACGCTCGACCGCCTGTCGGTCAGCCGCCATGGCGACGAGATCGTCATCGAAGCCGCGGCGCGCAGCTTTCTGCATCATCAGGTTCGATCGATGGTCGGCTGCCTCACCCTCGTCGGCGAAGGCAAATGGTCGGCGCGCGACCTGAAAGCCGCGCTCGACGCCGCCGACCGGCAGGCTCTCGGCCTCAACGCACCGCCCGACGGCCTCTATTTCATCGAAGCAAGATATCCCTGACCCACGAAAAAGGGCGGCCCTTGCGGACCGCCCTCTTCACGTCTCGGCAGAAAAGGCTCAGAGCGCCTTTTCAGCGTAATAGAGCGGCGCATGTTCGTTGAGGATCTGAAGGATCTTCGCCTGCGCGGTCTTTTCGTCGCTTTCTTCCATCGCGGCGAGTTCGCGCGCGAGGCGGCTCGACGCCGCTTCGAAGATCTGACGTTCCGAATAGCTCTGTTCGGGCTGATCGTCGGCGCGGAACAGGTCGCGGGTCACTTCGGCGATCGACACGAGATCGCCCGAGTTGATCTTCGCTTCATACTCCTGGGCGCGGCGCGACCACATGGTGCGCTTAACCTTCGGCTTCGTGGTCAGGACCTGAAGCGCTTCCTTCAGCGTCTTGTCCGACGACAGCTTGCGCATCCCCACGCCCTCGGCCTTGTTGGTCGGGACGCGCAGGGTCATTTTCTCCTTTTCGAAGCGCAGGACATAAAGTTCGAGCTGCATGCCGGCGATTTCCGACTTCTGCAGTTCAATGACGCGCCCCACGCCATGTTTGGGATAAACGACATAGTCACCGACTTCAAAGACGAGCGTGTTTGCGGACATGCAGGTTCCTTTCATTTGCCCCGTCGGGACCGGAAAAGCGCGAAAAGGCCGGGTACGTCCGCCCTCGTCGGAGGGGGATCGAAGCAAGGCGGTCGGCGCTAGCCAGTCAAAGCGACAAGGGATATGGCTCCATAAGGACGCCGCAGGGTGCCTTTCCGGCGATGGAAAGAGGCAAGCTGTCGACGCGTTGATATTTATTATATCAGATTCGCAACAAAATTGCCACCCCGCACGGAAATCCGCGGGTCGGCGGCTTGACGCCCCCCAAAACGCGTTTCACCTTGAGACGGAAAGACAGATGGGGATGCCAAGATGAAAGATCAAATCTGGTGGGTTACAGGGGCTTCGTCGGGTATCGGCGCGGCGCTGGCGCGCGGCCTTGCGGCGCGCGGCGCGCGGCTGATTCTGTCGGGTCGCAACGTCGCCGCGCTCGAAGCGGTGGCAAAGGATTGCGGCGCGGGCACGATGATCCTGCCCTTCGAGGCGACCGACTATGACGCGATTCCAGGGCTTGTCGAACAGGCCTGGGCCTGGGGCGGCCGCATCGACGGTCTCGTCAACAATGCCGGTATTTCGCAGCGCAGCCTGGCGGTCGAAACCGATTTTGCGGTCTATCAAAAGATCATCGCGGTCGACCTGCTTGCGCCGATTGCCCTCACCCAGCCGCTGCTTCCGCGCATGATCGCGGCCGGCGGCGGTCAGATCATCGCCATATCGAGCGTCGCGGGGGTTGCCGGCGTGCCGCTGCGCAGCGCCTATTCGGCGGCCAAGCACGGCATCATCGGCTATCATGACAGCGTCCGCGCCGAAAATGAGCATCTGGGGCTGAAGGTGCTGGTGGTCGAGCCCGGATCGGTGCGCACCAACGTCAGCCGCAACGCGCTCAACGCCGACGGCAGCGTCCGCGGCGCGAGCGATGCGGCAATCGACAACGGCCTGTCGCCCGACGATGCTGCGGCACAGATGCTCGCCGCAGTCGATGCCGGAACGCGCGAACTGGTGGTCGCCGAAGGCGCCGAAGCCGCCATCGCCGCCCTGCGCCGTAGCGACCCGAACGCGCTGTTCGACCGGATGAACGCCATGGTGCAGGCGGGCTATGCCCAGCAGATGGGCGCCACGTCAGCGTCCTGAGCGGGGCTTGGCGGTCCAAGGCCGCCTACCCTTATAGCAACAATATGGCAGAGCAAAAAGCCCCGCCGGATCGCTCCGGCGGGGCCATTCTTTCACCCTGACGGGCGCGATGCTTACATCGCGTGTCCCGCCAGCGCCGCGAGCAGCAGCAGCGCGACGATGTTGGTGATCTTGATCATCGGGTTGACGGCCGGACCCGCGGTGTCCTTGTAGGGATCGCCGACAGTGTCGCCCGTCACGGCTGCCTTATGGGCTTCGCTGCCCTTGCCGCCATGATTGCCGTCCTCGATATATTTCTTGGCATTGTCCCATGCGCCGCCGCCCGAGGTCATCGAGAGCGCAACGAACAGGCCGCCGACGATCACGCCGAGCAGCAGGGCGCCGAGCGCGGCAAAGCCGTTCTCCTGGCCCGCAACCGCCGAGATCACGAAATAGACGACGATCGGCGCCAGCACCGGCAGCAGCGAGGGGATGATCATCTCCTTGATCGCCGCCTTGGTCACGAGGTCGACCGTGCGCGCATAGTTCGGCTTCGACGTGCCCGCCATGATGCCGGGATCGCCCGCGAACTGATCGCGCACATCCTTCACCACGTCCCCCGCCGCGCGGCCGACGGCGGTCATGCCCATCGCACCGAACAGATAGGGAAGCAGCGCGCCGAGCAGCAGCCCGACGATGACATAGGGGTTTTCGAGGCTGAAATTGACCGTCAGGCTCGGGAAGAATTCCCGAAGGTCGGTCGTATAGGCCGCGAACAGCACCAGCGCGGCGAGGCCCGCCGAACCGATGGCATAACCCTTGGTCACCGCCTTGGTGGTGTTGCCGACGGCGTCGAGCAGGTCGGTCTTTTCGCGCACGCTGTCGTCCAGCCCCGCCATTTCGGCGATGCCGCCCGCATTGTCCGTCACCGGGCCATAAGCGTCGAGCGCGACGACCATGCCGGCGAGCGCCAGCATCGCAGTCGCAGCATAGGCAATGCCGATCAGCCCCGCGAGTTGATAGGCGATGATAATGCCAGCAACGATGACCAGCGTCGGCAGCGCGGTGGCTTCGAGGCTGATCGCGAGGCCCTGGATCACGTTCGTGCCATGGCCCGTTTCCGAGGCCTTGGCGATCGACCGCACCGGACGGAAGCCCGTGCCGGTATAATATTCGGTGATCCAGATGATCAGGCCGGTGATGACCAGACCGAGCAGCGAGCAATAGAAAAGATCGCGCCCGGTAAAGTCGGTGCCGGTGACCGCCGTTTCCATCCCGCCCAGCGCGTGGCTGGTCGCAAACCAGATCGCGGGGACCGCGAGGATCGCCGAAACCAGGAAGCCCTTGTACATCGCGCCCATGACATTGTTCGAGCCGCCGAGGCGGACGAAATAGGTGCCGATGATCGAGGTGATGATGCACACCCCGCCGATCAGCAGCGGCAGCGACATCAGGCCGGGCAGCAGATCGCCCGCCCCTTTCAGCAGCAGCGCGGTCAACACCATGGTGGCTCCGACGGTGACGACATAGGTTTCGAAAAGGTCGGCCGCCATGCCCGCGCAGTCGCCGACATTGTCACCGACGTTATCGGCGATGACCGCGGGGTTGCGCGGATCGTCCTCGGGGATACCCGCTTCGACCTTGCCGACCAGGTCAGCGCCGACGTCGGCGGCCTTGGTAAAGATGCCGCCGCCGAGACGCGCGAAGATCGAAATCAGCGAAGCGCCGAAGGCCAGCGCGACGAGCCCGTCGACGACCGTGCGGTCATCGCCGCCCACCGTCTTGCCCATCTGGACCGTCAGCACCCAATAAAATACCGCAATCGCAAGCAGCGCGAGCCCGGCGACGAGAAGGCCGGTGATGGCACCGGCGCGAAAGGCGAGCGTCAGCCCGGCCTGCAGCCCCTTTTGGGCAGCGGCCGCGGTACGGACGTTTGCGCGTACCGAAATATTCATGCCGATGAATCCGGCGACACCGGACAGGACGGCGCCGATGACGAAACCCGTCCCCGAAACGGGTCCGAGTGCCCCCGCGACGATCACCGCCACGACGACGCCGACGATGGCGATGGTGCTGTATTGCCGTTTCAGATAAGCCTGCGCGCCTTCCTGAATGGCGGCGGCGATTTCCTGCATCTTGTCATTCCCCGCCGAGGCGCCGAGCACCTGCCGCGAGGTAATGAACCCATAGAGCACGGCCAATAGGCCGCACGCTATCGCGATCAAAACCGGATTCATGCGTGTCTGTTCCTTCCCCAATGAAGGGGGCGGACACAGGATAGCTGTCGAACGTCCGACTTATTGATGCCGGTTCGCTCTCTCCCCTGATGCGACCGCCCCAAATTCTGGACGCCGCGTTATGGGAAGAAACCTCGCCCTTTGGCAAGCCCGGTTTTTTCGCCCTTTTCCGCGCCTAGTGCGCGAAACCGAGACGCTCCGGTAGCGCGACGCGCTGCGCCCGGTGCGTCAGCAGCAATCCGGCGCCGACGGCGGCATGGCCGATCGCCGTCACGGCGACGCCTTCGGCGGCCGCATGCGCCCGGATTGCATCGGCTTGCCCCGAGTCCGCCGCGAAGAGCAATTGATAATCGTCGCCTGCCGTTGCCGCTGCGAGCCGCGTGTCGAGAACGTCGGGACGCACCGCGAGCAGCGCCGCCGACAGCGGCACCACCTCCAGCATCAGCGCGATCTGGCAATCGCTTGCCGCCGCCATCCGCTTGGCGTCGATCAGCAGGCCGTCGGAAACATCCATCATCGCATGGACATGCGGCGCAAGCGCCGCGCCCAGCGCCAGTTGCGGCAAGGGCCGGGCATAGGCGGCCATGCAGGTTGCGCCCGGTTCGATCTCGCCGAGCCGCATCGCCAGGCCGACGCCCGCGTTGCCGATCGTCCCCGTCACCCAGATCTGATCGCCCGGCCTTACCCCGCTGCGCGCCGGCGCTCCGGTCGCGGGCGCGCGGCCGATTGCGGTCAGGCCGAAACTGCGCGGCGCGCCGGCGGGCGGGCGCACCGTGTCGCCGCCGAGCAACGGCACGTCGAACCGGCGCAGCACATCGTCCAGCCCCGCGACGAAGGCGGCGTCCCACGCCGCATCGCCCGACAGGCTATAGCCGAGCAGCACGCCGAGCGGCGCTGCGCCCTTCGCCGCAAGGTCCGACAGATTCACCGCAACCAGCTTCCACGCAATGTCCTGCGGCGTGTCGTCGGGCAGGAAATGGACGCCCTCGACGATCATGTCGTGCGTCAGCACAAGATCGCCGAGCAGCGCCGTGTCATCGGCCAGCCCGCGCGCCGCAGGATCGGTCGCGATGGTGCGCAGATGGGCAATGAAATCGGCTTCGTTCATTGCGGCAAGCCTAGTGGATCATGGGCCGGCATAAAAGGGAGACATCGATCCTCCCTGTGGCGAAGCCATCGGGCGGTGGCAGCGCGAAGCGCTGACGGAGGGGCTATGACGCAAAGCTACCGCTCCTCCACCATAGTTCGGACGGTCCCCCTCCCCACCGCTGCGCGGCAGGGAGGATTTTCTATTTCGCGCGCACATCCTTGCCGATGGCATCGAGCAGGCCGTTGGCAAAACCCGCCTCGCGGCCGTCGAAAAAGGCTTTGGCGACATCGACATATTCGCTCACCACCGCGCCAACCGGCACATCGCCGCGCGCGATCAGTTCATAGGCGCCGGCGCGCAATATCGCCTTCATCGTGCGGTCGAGCCGATCCATGGTCCAGCCGCTTGCCAACCGCGCCGTGATCGCCGCGTCGACCTCTACCGCCCGCGCCAGCGCGCCCTTCACGATATCGTCGAAGAAGGGAACGTCGGCTTCGGCATATTCGGCGTCCTCGATGATCGCGCCGATGCGGTGCTGGTGGAATTCATGGATCAGCTGCGCGGCCGGGGTGCCTTCCATTTCGTGCTGATAGAGTGCCTGGACGGCGGCAAGGCGGGCGGCGGAGCGGGATTGGGCGCGTTTGTTCATGGCTTTTCGTTTCAGTTGAGGCGCTGGCTGACCGACAGCGCATGCGCGGGAAGTCCCTCGGCATCCGCAAGCGCGACCGCTGCGGGTCCGATGGCCGCAAGGCTCGCTTCGTCGAGCGCCAGGAAGCTGGTGCGTTTCATGAAATCGGTGACCGAAAGCCCGCTCGAAAAACGGGCGCGGCGGCCGGTCGGGAGGACGTGGTTGGGCCCGGCGACATAGTCTCCGATCGCCTCGGGTGTCTGACGGCCAAGGAAGACCGAGCCCGCGTGGCGCACGCGCGCGAACAGCGCGTCGGCCTCGGCGGGATCGACCGCGAGTTCCAGATGTTCGGGCGCCAGCCGGTCGCAGAGCGCGATCGCATCAGTCAGGTTCGGCACGACGATGATCGCGCCATTGTCGGCCCAACTCGCCTGCATTGTCGCCGCAGTGCTCAGCGTCGGAATAATCGCGGCGACCGCGTCGGCGACCGCATCGGCAAAGGCGCTATCGTCGGTGAACAGGATCGACTGGCTCGTCGGGTCATGTTCGGCCTGGCTCAAAAGGTCGGCGGCGATGACGTGCGGCGCGTTGCGGTTGTCGGCGACGACGACGATCTCGCTCGGCCCCGCGACCATGTCGATGCCGACGACGCCGTAAAGCTGGCGCTTCGCCTCGGCCACCCAGGCGTTGCCGGGGCCGGTGACGACATCGACCGGAGCGATCCGGCCGGTGCCATGGGCGAGCGCCGCGATCGCCTGCGCGCCGCCGACGCGCCAGATTTCGTCGACTCCGCCAATATGCGCCGCCGCCATCACGACGGGATTGGTTTCGCCGCCCGGCGTCGGCGTGACCATCACGATCCGCTCGACCCCCGCGACCTTGGCGGGCAGGATGTTCATCAGCACCGACGACGGATAGGCCGCGCGGCCGCCGGGAACATAGACGCCCGCGGCATCGACCGCACGCCAGCGCGCGCCGAGCCGGGCGCCGGCGGGATCGCGATAATCGCGGTCCTCGGGCAATTGCGCGGCGTGATAGGCCCGGATGCGCGTCGCCGCGAGGTCGAGCGCGCCCCGCAATTCGGGGGCCAGCGCCGCATAGGCCGCGGCGCAGTCCTCAGCGGTGATGCGCCAGCCGCTGCCGTCGAGGTCGAAGCGATCGAAGCGCGCGGTATAATCGGCGAGCGCCGCGTCGCCTTCGGCCTTTACCCGCGCGACAATCGCAGCGACATCGGCGGATACGTCCGACGCACTCTCGCGCCGGTCGTCGACCAGCGCGTCGAATGCGGCGGCAAAGCCGGGGTCGGAGGCGTCAAGCCGCCGCATCGCGGACGGCCTCGCGGAATTTCTCGACCAGCGCGGGCACCTCGGCCGAACGCAGCTTGAACGCCGCGCGATTGACGATGAGCCGCGCCGAAACCTCGCTGATGATCGTCTGTTCGGCGAGCGCATTTTCGACCAGAGTCCGCCCCGTCGACACAAGGTCGACGATGTGCGAAGCCAGCCCTAGCTTCGGCGCAATCTCCATCGCGCCGTTCAGCTTGATGCACTCGGCCTGAATCCCCTGCCCCTCGAACCAGCGGCGCGTCGTCGCGGGATATTTGGTCGCGACGCGGATATGGCTTTCGCCCAGCCCCGGCGGCGCGCTGCCCTCCGGCCCGGCGAGCGACAGACGGCAATGACCGATGCCGAGGTCGACCGGCGCATAGAGCTCCGAATAGTCGAACTCGTCGACGACGTCCGAACCCACGATGCCGAGCTGCGCGGCGCCGTGCGCCACGAAGGTCGCGACATCGAAGGCGCGTACGCGGATCAGCGAGATATGCGGCTGGTTCGTCCCGAACACGAGCGCGCGGCTCTTCTTGTCGAAGAAGTCGGCGGCCGGCTCGATGCCCACACGGGCGAGCAGCGGCAGCGCCTCGTCGAGGATGCGTCCCTTGGGGATGGCAAAGATGATCGGTTCGGGCATAAGCGAGGGCGCACATAAGCGCCAGCGGGAGAAAGGGCAATGAGCGAGCGGTACAAGTTCGTCGACATGAACGAAACCGGACCCGACGCCGTCCGCACCGCTTTTGCCAATCAGGTCGCCTATTGCCGCGCGGCCGAAGCGCCGATCACGGCGCGCATCGTCGCCGCTGTCGCAACGCTCCTCGACCGGCCCGAAACCGGCTTCGCACGCCGCATCGCCGACTGGCCCGGCGCGGCGCTTGCCGACGCGCTGCCGCTGCGCGCCGCCGGCGGGCTCCATGCGCTGCACCTTTCGGGCGCCGCAGACGATCTCGCGCCAATCTATGCCGACGCCAACGACATCAACGATGCCGTCATCGTGGCGGGCGTGGTGCGACGGCACGAGGCGGCGCTGCTGCCGTGGCTCGACGGTCCGCCGCAGACAAACGAGGCGGGCCGGTCGGCCAACTTCATCGCCGCAATGCTGTGGCTCGCCGATCAGGGCCTTCCTGCGCGTTTCGAGTGCCTCGAAATCGGATCGAGCGCGGGGATCAACCTGATGCTCAACCGTTATCATTACGACCTCGGCGGCGTCCAGGTCGGCCCCCAGCCCGGCGTCATGGCCTTCACCCCGGACTGGCAGGGCCGCCATCCGCCGCAGCATGCGATCGAAATCGTGTCGGCGAAGGGATGCGATGTCGCCCCCATCGATCTGACCGATCCGGCGCAGGCACTACGTCTCAAAGCGTTCGTCTGGCCCGAACATGCCATTCGCTTCGCGCGAATCGAGGCGGCGATCGTTGCCGCCGAAGCGCGGCCGCCCGACCTCGTGCGCATGACCGCGGCCGATTTCGTCGAACAGGAATTGGCAAAGCCGCAGGCCGCGGGCACGACGCGCCTATTGATGCACTCGATCGTCTGGCAATATGTCCCCGGCGACCAACAGGCGCGCATCACCGCCGCGATGGAAGCGGCGGGCGCACGCGCGACCGCGGACCGGCCGCTCGCCTGGGTCGCGCTGGAAGCGAATCGCACCGTTCACGGCCACGAACTCGTCGTGCGCCACTGGCCGGGCGGCGCGGCGCCGGTTATGCTGGCGCGCGCGCACCCGCATGGCGCGTGGATCGAGTGGTTGGTGTAACCCCGCACTTTCCGTAAACGTAAAGTGATTGCGCGCGCCGCCGCGACGCGATAGGCATATCGCATGTTTTTCGGCTTCCTCGACGAGCTTCGCGCCGCGGGCATTCCCGCCAGCCTGAAAGAGCATCTGATGCTGCTGGAGGCGCTCGACCGCGAGGTGATCGATCGCAGTCCCGAACAATTTTATTATCTCAGCCGCGCCATCTATGTGAAGGACGAAGGGCTGCTCGACCGCTTCGATCAGGTCTTCAATAAAGTCTTCAAGGGGCTGCTCACCGATTACGGTCAGAACCCCGTCGACATCCCCGAGGAATGGCTGAAGGCCGTTGCTGAGAAATATCTGACGCCCGAGGAGATGGAGGCGATCAAGGCGCTCGGCGACTGGGACGAGATCATGGAGACGCTGAAGAAGCGGCTCGAAGAACAGCAGAAGCGCCACCAGGGCGGCAACAAGTGGATCGGCACCGGCGGCACATCGCCCTTCGGCAATTCGGGCTATAATCCCGAAGGCGTGCGGATCGGCGGCGAAAGCAAGCACAAGCGCGCGCTGAAGGTCTGGGAAAAGCGCGAGTTCGCCAATCTCGACAACACCAAGGAACTCGGCACCCGCAACATCAAGATCGCGCTCCGCCGCCTGCGCAAATTCGCGCGCGAGGGCGCGGCCGACGAACTCGATATTCCCGGCACGATCGAAGGGACCGCGCGGCAGGGCTGGCTCGACATACGCATGCGTCCCGAACGGCGCAATGCGGTCAAGCTGCTGCTTTTCCTAGACGTCGGCGGATCGATGGACCCGTTCATCAAGCTTTGCGAGGAATTGTTCAGCGCCGCGACGAGCGAATTCAAGAATCTCGAATTCTTCTATTTCCACAACTGCCCCTATGAAGGCGTGTGGAAGGACAACAAGCGCCGCTGGTCCGAACGCACGCCGATGTGGGATATCCTCCACAAATATGGCCATGATTATAAGCTGGTCTTCGTCGGCGATGCGTCGATGAGCGCCTATGAAATCACCCATCCGGGCGGCAGCGTCGAACATTTCAACGAAGAATCGGGCGCGGTGTGGATGCAGCGCATGACGCACGTCTATCCCGCCGCCGTGTGGCTGAACCCCGTTCCTTCGGCGCAATGGGGCTACACCCAGTCGGTGAAGCTGATCAAACAGTTGATGAACGACCGCATGTATCCGCTGACGCTGGCGGGGCTCGACGACGCGATGCGCGAACTGACGCGCAAGCATTGAGCCACGGTTTTCTTTAATCGTCATTGCGAGGGCCGAAGGCCCGTGGCAATCCAGAGCCTGCGTCAACCGCCCTGGATTGCTTCGCTCCGCTTGCAATGACGAGAAACTAGGCCCCGAATGATCGATCTCCCTCTCGTTACAATCCTTCTGCTCACCGGCTTCATCAACCTGATCGGTGCGCTGGCCTATGCCGCCCGCATCGCCGGCGTGCGGACGCGGCGGATCGCGATGTCGTTCGCGCTGTTCAACATCCTCGTGCTCTTTTCGCGCACCTCGAACAGTTTTCTGGGGCCGTTCCTCGCGAAGCGGATCGAAACGCGCATCCATGACGGCAGCGGCGCCTCGCTGTTCCTCGACATGCAATTGGTGCTGGCGGCGGCAAGCGTCGCGACGCTGCTCGGCATCCTGCTCGTTCCCACCGGCCAGCGCATGTTCGCCGCGGCGATCGGCTGGTACCAGAACAACCGCTCGACGACGCGGCTCGCGATGAAGGCGGTCAGCCCGAGCGGCCTGCGCACGATGCGCCAGTCGCTTCGTGTGCCCAGCCTTGGTCACCTCAAAGCGTGGCGCATGCCCAAGGGGATCGGCTGGGGTGTCCTGATCGCCAACTGCCTTGCGCAATCGCTCCTCGCGGTCGGCGTCGTCGCGTCGCTTTATGCGGGCTATCTCGCCCCCGAATTTCGCGTTACCGCTTCGCAGCTTTCGGCACTCATCAACGGCTTCGCGACGATCCTGCTCTTCGCCTTCATCGACCCGCAGCTGTCGGTGATGACCGACGACGCGGTCGAGGGCAAAGTCGACGAGGGTGATTTCCGCCGCGCGATCACCTTCATCTCGCTGAGCCGGCTCGCCGGCACGATCCTCGCGCAGGCGCTGTTGCTGCCCGCCGCGACGCTGATCGCTTACGTTTCCGTGCATGTCTGACGCGCCGATGCGGCACAGCCGCTTTCACGCCGTCCGCACGCGGCTCGAGGCGATGGCGGTCGAGCCCGGGCCGCGCGGCTGGTTTCTCGAATTTCTGGTGTTCGGCTTCAAACAGGGCTGGGCGTGCCTGTTCGGCGCGCTGATGCTCGCGCTTTTGCTCGGCACCCATCTATTCTGGCCCGACAGCGCGCCGGTCCACCGCTATGACGCGATCACCATCGGCGCGGTGCTGACCCAGCTCGGCATGCTCGCGTTCCGGCTCGAGACACCGCGGGAAGCGATCGTTATCCTGATCTTCCACATCGTCGGCACCGTCATGGAGCTGTTCAAGACCGCCGCGGGGTCATGGCAATATCCGGAAGGCAGCCTGCTCCACATCGGTGCGGTACCGCTGTTTTCAGGCTTCATGTACGCCGCGGTCGGCAGCTATATCGCGCGCGTCTGGCGCATCTTCGATTTCCGCTACACCGGCTATCCGCCGATGTGGACGAGTTACGCGCTTGCGGCCGCGATCTATGTCAACTTCTTCGCGCACCACTGGCTGCCCGACATCCGCTGGCTTCTGTTCGCCGTCACCGCGCTTCTCTTCTGGCGTTGTCAGGTGTGGTTCCGCCCGCTCCACATCCACCGCCGCATGCCGCTGCTCGTCGGCTGGGGCCTCGTCGCGCTGTTTATCTGGTTCGCGGAGAATATCGGTACCTTCGCGCGCGCCTGGACCTATCCCAGCCAGGCCGATGGCTGGCACATGGTGGGGTTCGAGAAGCTGGGCAGCTGGTATCTGCTGATGATCATCAGCTTCGTGCTGGTCAGTCTGGTGCAGCAACCGAAGGGGCCGGATCAACCAAACGGCTGATCGAT
Organism: Sphingopyxis sp. GC21; assembly: GCF_025727575.1. Lineage (NCBI taxonomy): Bacteria > Pseudomonadati > Pseudomonadota > Alphaproteobacteria > Sphingomonadales > Sphingopyxidaceae > Sphingopyxis > Sphingopyxis sp. GC21. The sequence goes on from NZ_CP095845.1 coordinate 2,167,644, forward strand.
CGAGGGCGGCGGCTCGCTGAACCATTTCGGGCCGCTGTCGGTCATGTGAAAGCAATCTTCCAGCCGGATACCGAACTCGCCGGGAATATAGATGCCGGGTTCGTTCGAAAAGCACATGCCCGCCGCCAGCTTCGTGGTTTCGCCGCGCACCAGATTGACCGGCTCATGCCCGTCGAGGCCGATCCCGTGGCCGGTGCGATGCGACGTGCCGGGCAGGCGATAGCCCGGCCCCCAGCCGAGCTTCTGGTAATAGGCGCGCACCGCATCGTCGACCGTTCCCGCCGCCGCACCGATTTGCGCCGCGGCGAAGGCGACGTCCTGCCCCTTGCGCATTTCGTCCCACACCTGCCGCTGGCGCGGGCTCGCCTTGCCGTAGACGAAGTTGCGCGAGATGTCGGACTGATAGCCGTGCACGGTCGCGCCGCAGTCCATCAGCACCACCTCGCCCGCCTTCACCGCCTGCGGCTTGCCCGATCCGTGCGGATAGGCGCTCGCTTCGCCGAGCAGGATCAGCTCGAATTCGCTGTTGCCGCCCAGCGCACGCGTCGCGGCGCGCATGATCGCGCCAATGTCGGCCGGGGTCATCCCCGCCTCGATCCGCGGCGCGGTGTGGCGATAGGCGGCGATGGTTATGTCGCTGGCGACCTGCATCAGCGCGAGTTCGGCCGCCGACTTGATCATGCGGCAACCGCGCACGACCGGCGCACCATTGACGACGCGCGCCTCCGGCATTGCCTTTTCCAGCGCGTCGACCGCGAAATAGCGCACCGTCTCCTCGACGCCGATCCTGCCCTTGGCAAGTCCGCGCTTCGCCAGCCAGTCTGAAACGAAGCGGAGCGGATTTTCATCCTCGTTCCAGGTCAGCACGTCGGCCGGAACGCCCAGGCTTTCGCGCACCGACGGTTCCTCGAAAAAGGGCGTGACGATCGCCACCTCGCCCTCGCACGTCAGCACCGCGGCCGTCAGCCGCTCGCTCCGCCACCATTCGACCCCGGTGAAATAGATGAGGCTCGACCCCGGCTCGATCAGCAGCGCGCCGATATCGTTCGCGCGCAGCAGCGCCGCCGCCTTCGCGATCCGCGTCTTGCGTTCGTCGGCACCGATCGGGACGGCCTTTGCCGCGAGGTTGGGGAGGCCCGCGGTGTCGGCAGCGAGCGCGGAAATCGGCACACTCGCCACCAATCCGGTCAGCGCCGCCGTACCCAGAAATTGCCGCCGCTGCATCGCCATCCCCTTATCCCTGGTAAATCAGCAAATCCGCAATCTCTTCACGCCACGCCGCCTCGTCGGGCAGCGCCAGCGCGTCGAGGTCGCCCGGCGCTGCCGCCGCATCATCGACCCACAGGCGCAAGTCGGACCCGCCGTTGATCACGTCGATCGCAAGCACATCGTCGGTATATTCATATTTGAAATCCTTGCCGCGCCAGATCGGATAATCGGGATAGAGCGCGCGGATCGCCTTGAAGCCCAGCGCCTGCACGCGCCACGGGCGGAACGTCGCATGGTCGTACCACGGGCCGTCAGCGTGGATATGGATGCCGCTGTTGAGCTGTCCCTTATGCTTGTGAAAGGTCGGCTCGAACCAGATGTCGCGCAGTTTGCAGCCCGTCAGCCATTCGGGGGCGAGCCGGTGCATCTCGGCGATCACCGCCCGCGCATCGATGTCGGGCGCGCCGAAGAGTTCGAGCGGGCGCGTCGTCCCCCGCCCCTCGCTGAGCGTCGCGCCCTCGACCATCACCGTCCCGGCATAGGCGCGCGCCATGTTGACGTTCGGCGCATTGGGACTGGGATTGATCCAAGCGCGGTCAGCGGGCCAGCCGAAACCCGGACCATCGGGCTGCCACCCCTCCATCGCGATGACACGATAGTCGACGTCGACGCCGAAGTGGCGAAGGAACCAGTGCCCCATTTCGCCCAGCGTCAACCCGTGGCGCATCGCCATCGGCCCCGCACCGACGAAGCTTTCCCATCCGGCGCGCAGGAGCATGCCTTCGACCGGGCGCCCCGCGGGATTGGGCCGGTCGAGCACCCACACCGCCTTGCCGTGCGCCGCCGCGGCCTCGAGGATGTAGAGCAAGGTGGTGACATAGGTGTAGATGCGGCAACCCAGATCCTGAAGATCGACGAGCATCACGTCGAACGTGTGCATCGCCTGCCCGGTCGGCCGCCGCACTTCGCCGTAGAGGCTGAACACCGGCATGCCGTAGGCCGGATCGGTGAAGTCGGGCGACTCCATCATATTGTCCTGCAGGTCGCCGCGCACACCATGTTGCGGCCCGAACACCGCGGTGACATTCACCCCCGCCGCGACCAGCGCGTCGATGCTGTGCGTCAGGTCGGCCGTCACCGACGCGGGATGCGCGAGCAGCGCGACGCGGCGCCCCTCGAGCGGTTTGCGAAGCGCCGGATCGGCGAGCAGGCGGTCGATGCCAAATGTCACGGTCATGCTGCGCCGGGTGCCCCAAGCGTCAGTTGAAAGCAATCGGGATGATGGAAGTCGGGCTTGCCGGGCGGGTGCCGCAGTGCCCAATAGCTTTTGGTGCCGTCCAGTTCCTCGATCACCGCCGACAGCGCGAGCTTGCTGCCGCGATCGGGATAGATGCCCGGTTCGATGCGCAGGATATAAAGCGCGGCGCCGCGCTCGCACGTCATGTCCCACGGCGCCAGATCGTCGCTTTTCAAGAGCGAGCGATAATCGTCGAACTGGTAGCAGGCCCAGCGGCCATCGGGCGCATAGTTGAACTCGGTATAGTCGGGCTGCCCCTCTTCGGTCAGAAACGCCTCGAAGCAGCTGCTCTGCCATAGCCCGTCGGTCGCCGTGTCGGCGATTACGAGCTGTCCTTCGCAGGGCGGCAGCACCAAGGCGCCGATATCGCCCTCGACCCCGAAGCGCAGCGAAAAACCGTCTTCGAACGACAGCGCCACCTCCGCCCACACCGCGCGCACCGCTTTCGCGGGCGTCCCGGGGTGGCAGATCAGCTGTGTGCGCATGCTATCCAAATCGCAAACCCCATGCTAAGCGCCCCCCGCTTTCAATGAGGCCGCCATGACGAACTATAAATCCGACCTGCTGCGCCTGCTCGACGAGCGAGGCTATATCCATCAGATGACCGACGCGGAAGGGCTCGATGCGCTTGCCGCCAAACAGGTCGTCCCGGGATATATCGGCTTCGACGCGACGGCGCCCAGCCTGCATGTCGGGAGTCTCGTCCAGATCATGATGCTGCGCCGCCTGCAGCAGACGGGGCACAAGCCGGTCGTGCTGATGGGCGGCGGGACGACGCGGATCGGCGATCCCACGGGGCGCGACGAGAGCCGCAAGATGCTGTCCGACGAAACGATCGCCGCGAACATCGCGTCGATCCGCACGATCTTCGAACCCTTTCTGATCTTCGGCGACGGCCCGACCGACGCGGTGATGGTCGACAATCAGGACTGGCTGGGCAAGCTCGGTTATATCGAGCTGCTTCAGGAAGTCGGGACGCATTTCACGATCAATCGCATGCTGACCTTTGATTCGGTCAAGCTGCGCCTCGAACGCGAACAGCCGATGACCTTCCTCGAATTCAACTACATGATCCTTCAGGGGTACGACTTCCGCCATCTGTCGAAGGCGATGGACGTGCGGCTCCAGATGGGCGGATCGGACCAGTGGGGCAATATCGTCAACGGCATGGAACTCGGTCGCCGCATGGACGGCGCCGAACTCTTCGGGCTGACGACTCCGCTGCTGACCACCGCCGCGGGGGCCAAAATGGGCAAAACCGCCGCCGGCGCCGTCTGGTTAAATGCAGATCAACTGTCCCATTTTGACTATTGGCAATATTGGCGCAACTGCGACGACCGCGACGTCGGCCGCTTCCTGAAGCTGTTCACCGACCTTCCGCTTGCCGAGATCGCGCGGCTCGAAGCGCTCGAAGGCGCCGAGATCAACGAAGCGAAAAAGATCCTCGCCAACGAAGCGACCGCGCTGTGCCGCGGCGCCGATGCAGCGAAGGCTGCGGCGGAAACCGCGACGCAAACCTTTGAAAAGGGCCACATCGGCGGCGACCTGCCGCGCGTTTCGGCCCCGGCCGAAGGGATCGGCATCCTGAACGCGCTGCGCGAAATGGGTTTTGCGGCGTCGAACAAGGAGGCGCGCCGCAAGCTCGACGAGGGGGCGGTGAAGGTCGACGGCACGGTGATCCACGACCCCCATTATCTGGTCGTGCCCGGCGAAAACGATGTGCCGGTCAGCCTGGGGGCAAAGAAGCACGGGCTCGTCACGCGCTGAATCCGCAAAAAAGCGTTTACGGATTCTTCAGCAATCGCGATGATCTTCTCCGGCAAACCACAAAGGTCCGGGACGTATGCGTAAGATTGACACGAGCAAAGCCCACTATGTCGGGCTCGACCAGCGAATTGCTCCGCGCAGCGACGTTTACTGTCGCCTGCCCTTCGTGCTGCCCGACGGGCGGCAGGAAATGTGCACCTGCGTCAACATCAGCGCCGACGGCTTGCTGATGCGTTACGAACGCGGGCTGGAGCCAGGCGATCTGGTCGTGTTCCGCATGCCCATCATCGGCCGCACGGCGGCAAAGGTCGTCTGGTCGCTCGGCGGCAAGACCGGTGTGCAGTTCGAAAAATCGATCACCGCCGAAGATTATCTGCCGATGATCCGCGCCATGGGCGCCCGCGGCGACGTAAACTAGCGCTTCCCGATCGCGGCGCCCCCGCGCAGGCGGGGGCCGTTGGAGACCCGTCTCTCCGTCGTTGCAAAAACTGCCAGCGGCCCCCGCCTGCGCGGGGGCGACGCTTGCTCACCCACTCCGCAGCAGCGGCACCGCCGCATCGCGCTCGAACAGATACAGGCAAAACCGTACCGCTTCGCCGCGCGCGCCTTCCATTCCGCCGTCGCGTTCGACGAACAGCCGCGCATCGTCATGCGCCACCGGCAAGAGGCGAACGAGCTGTTCGGGCGTCGCCAAACGATAATCGGCGTCGCCCGACTGCTTGAGCCCCAGCAATTCGCCGCCGCCGCGCAGCTCCAGATCCTTTTCGGCGATCACGAAGCCATCGTTCGTGTCGCGCATCAACGCGAGCCGCTCGCGCGCCGTTTCGGACAGAGTCTGCGATCGCAGCAGCAGGCACACCGATTTCGCCGTTCCGCGTCCGACGCGGCCGCGGAGCTGGTGGAGCTGGGCCAGCCCGAAGCGGTCCGCATGCTCGACGATCATCAGGCTGGCGGCGGGGACATTGACCCCGACCTCGATCACCGTCGTCGCAACGAGAACGCCGATCTCGCCCGCCTCGAACCGTGCCATGACGTCATCCTTGTCCTGCCCTTTCATGCGGCCATGGACCAGCCCGACGCGCGCCTCGCCGAACCGGGCGCGGAGCAGCGCGGCGCGATCTTCGGCCGCGGCCAGTTCGCTCGCCTCGCTCTCGGCCACCAGCGGGCACACCCAATAGGCCTGCGCGCCGTTCGCCAGATGCCGGGCCAGGCCGTCGATCACTTCGTCGAGCCGGTCGACCGACACGACGCGCGTATCGACGGGCGTCCGCCCGGGCGGCATTTCGTCGAGCCGCGACACGTCCATCTCGCCATGGTTGGCGAGCAGCAGCGTGCGGGGAATCGGCGTGGCGGTCATGACCAGCAGATGCGGCGGACGCGCCGCCTTGTTCGTCAGCATCAGTCGCTGGGCCACGCCGAAACGATGCTGTTCGTCGACCACGACGAGCGACAGATCGCGGTAGTTCACCGCGTCCTGAAAGATCGCATGCGTTCCGACCAATATGTCGATGCTGCCGTCGGCAAGCCCCATCAGCGTCGATTCGCGCGCCCGTCCCTTGTCGCGGCCGGTCAGGATGGCGAGATTGACGGGCAGCCCGGCGAGCATTGATTGCAAGGTCGCATAATGCTGGCGGGCCAGAATCTCGGTCGGCGCGAGCAGCGCCGCCTGCGTTCCCGCTTCTACCGCCGCCAGCATCGCGCGCAGCGCGACAAGCGTCTTGCCCGATCCGACATCGCCCTGCAGCATGCGCAGCATCGGCGTGTCCTGCGCCATGTCGCCGGCGATCTCGCGCCCGACGCGCTCCTGCGCGCCGGTCAGGCCAAACGGCAGCCTTAGCGCATCGACCAATCGCCCGTCGCCGCGCACCGCCCTCCCCCGCCGATTGCGCAATCCCTGCCGGATCAGCATCAGCGCGACCTGACTGGCGAATATCTCGTCGTAGGCGAGCCGGTCGCGCGCCGCTTCGTCGCGCGGGCTGGCGTGGGCGCGTTCCATCGCATCGCGCCACGCGGGCCAGTTGCGACTCGCCAGCAGCGGCGCGTCGATCCATTCGGCAAGTTCGGGTCGGCGCTCGAGCGCCACCGCCGCCAGCTGCGACAGCCGCGCATTGGTCAGTCCTTCGGTCAGCGGATAGACGGGCTCATGTTCCGCAATCCCGGCCTCGTCTCCCGGTTCGGCGACATGGTCGGGGTGCACGATCTGGCGCATATCCCCATAAAGATCGAGCCGCCCCGACACCCGGCGCTGCTCCCCGAGGGGGAACAGTTTGCGCGCCAGACCCGACGTCCGCCCGAAATAGACCAGCCGCACATGGTCGCCCGCCGCGTCGAACGCCTCGACGCCGAAGGGCGCCCGCGGCGATCGGCCGGGGCGGTAATCCTGCGCGGTCAGATCGACGATGATCGTCTGGCCCGCCTGCGCCTGATCGAGGCGGTCGACGGGCACGCGCGAAATCAGGCCGGTCGGCAGATGGAACAGCACATCGACAACGCGCTCGAGCCCCAGTCGCGTCAGCGGCTTGGCAAGCTGCGGACCGACACCCTTGAGGTCGGTCAGCGCGGCAAAGAGCGGGTTGAGGATTTCGGGTCGCATGGCTAGGGCGTGTCTAGCCTCGTCTTTCCGTTCGTGTCGAGCGAAGGAAACCCAACCTCTCTTCCGTTTGTGCTGAGCTTGTCGAAGCACCGTCCTTATTTCCAGCGGCGGAAAGAGAGAACAGCCCTTCGACAAGCTCAGGGCGAACGGTGAGTGGGGGCGATGTCCGTTTTCACTTCATCGCTTGCGCGATTAGAAGGCCCGCCATGCAAGACCGCCTCAAACGCCTGAAATTCCGTGCCTGGCACCGCGGCACGCGCGAGGCCGACTATATGATCGGCGGCTTCTTCGATCGCTATGCGGCGGCGTGGGGCGAAGACGAAATCGCGTGGTTCGAAGCCGTCGTCGAAGAAGATGACGTCGATATCATGGCGTGGGCGCTCGGCACCGGGCACCCGCCCGCGCATCTCGACCGTCCGGCAATGATCGCCGCGATGCGCCGGCTGGACTATATTCCGCTGCCATGACCCGTCCCTCCGCCGACATTTTCGCCGCCATCGCGTCGGCGTCGGCACCGCTGACGCTCGCGCGCACCGCGGACGGCTTCCTGCCGCTGCTGCTCGCCGATCTGGCACGCGCCAGCGACAAGCGGCTCGTCTATGTCGCGACCGACGATACCGCGATGCAGGCGGTCGCCGATGCCGCGCCTTTCTTTGCGCCCGACCTTGTCATCCATCGCTTTCCCGCCTGGGACTGCCTGCCCTATGACCGCGCCGGGCCGTCGATGCGCGTCAGCGCCGACCGGCTCGCCACGCTGTCGGCGCTGCAGGCGCCGCCGAAGCGCGGCGAACTGATCCTGACCACCGTCGCCGCGATCACCCAGCGCACCCTCACGCCCTTCCGCATCCGCCAGCTCGCGACCACGCTCGCACCGGGGCAGCGGATCGATCGCGACGCGCTTGCCGAACTGCTCGTCGCCAACGGGTTCAACCGCGTCGATACCGTCGCCGATCAGGGCGAATTCGCGGTGCGCGGCAGCCTCGTCGACCTTTTCCCCGCCGGCGAGGACGCGGGGCTGCGCGTCGACTTCTTTGGCGACGAGATCGAGAGTATTCGCCGCTTCGATCCCGCCGACCAGCGCAGTCTTGGCCCCGCCAAGTCGCTGCAACTGCTTCCTGCGGCCGAAACGCTGCTCGATCAGGACACGATCAAGCGCTTCCGGTCGAGCTACCGCGAGATGTTCGGCGCGCAGGCAACCGGCGATCCGCTCTATCAGGCGGTCAGCGAGGGCCGGCGGCAGGCGGGGATGGACCATTGGCTGCCGCTGTTCGAGGAACGGCTGGCGACACTGTTCGACCATATCGACCCCGCAACCCCGGTGCTGCGCGGCCACCGCACCGACGCGACGGCGGAGACGCGCTTCGATGCGATCACCGACTATCATGCAAACCGCGTCGCGGCCGAGCGCGAGCAGGCGGGCAGCTATCGCCCGCTCGCCCCCGACACGCTTTACCTGACCTCGAGCGAGTGGGCGGCTGCCGAGCGCGACCGGCCGGTGCATGTCGTCTCCCCCTTCGATGTCCCGCCCGCGCCGAACGTCATCGATCTCGAAAGCTTTGCCGCCCGCGATTTCACGCCCGAGCGCGCGGCGGACCTCAACGTCTATGACAATGTCGCCGACCATCTGTCGGACGAACGCCGCAAGGGCCGCCGGACGATTATCGCCAGCTATTCGGTGGGCGCGCGCGATCGCTTGTCGGGGCTGCTCAGGGACCATGGCGTCAGCGCGCTTGCCTCCGCCGACGGCTGGCAGGAAGCACTCGGCACCGCTTCGGCCGATGCCGGCGGCGCGACCGCAATGGTCGTTCTTCCGCTCGACCACGGCTTCGCGAGCGACGCGATCAGCCTGCTCACCGAGCAGGATATTCTCGGCGAAAGGCTGGTACGTCGTCAAAAGCGCCGCAAAAGCGCCGACGCCTTCCTCGCCGAACTCGCGACGCTCAGCGTCGGCGATCTCGTCGTCCACCTCGATCATGGCATCGGCCGCTACGAAGGGCTGACGTCGATCCCGGTCGGGAAAAGCCCGCACGATTGCGTCGCGCTCACTTATGCGGGCGGCGACAAGCTCTACGTCCCCGTTGAAAATCTGGACGTCCTCTCGCGCTACGGAGGCGAGAGCGACGGGGTTGCGCTCGACAAGCTCGGCGGCGAGGCATGGCAGCGCCGCAAGGCGCGGATGAAAGAGCGCATCCGCGAAATCGCTGGCGAACTGCTCGCGACCGCGGCGCAACGCGCGCTCCGCCCCGGCGAAGTGCTGGCGCAGGACGCCGCTTATCCCGCTTTCGCCGACCGTTTCCCCTACCAGGAAACCGACGATCAGGACCGCGCGATCGGCGACGTGCTGGAGGATATGGCGTCGGGCCGCCCGATGGACCGGCTCGTCTGCGGCGACGTCGGTTTCGGCAAGACCGAGGTTGCGCTCCGCGCCGCCTTCGTCGCGGCGATGGCGGGGGTGCAGGTCGCGGTGGTCGTGCCGACGACCTTACTCGCGCGCCAGCATTACACGAACTTCGTCGAGCGTTTCAAAGGCTTCCCGGTCAACATCGGCCGCCTGTCGCGTCTCGTGCCCGCGGGCGAAGCGCAGAAAACGCGCGACGGCCTCGCCAGCGGGCAAATCGATATCGTCGTAGGCACCCACGCGGTGATCGCGAAATCGGTGGAATTCCGTAATCTCGGCCTCGTCATCGTCGACGAGGAGCAGCGTTTCGGCGTCGTCCACAAGGAACGGCTGAAGCAGCTCAAGGCCGACGTCCATGTGCTGACGCTGACGGCGACGCCGATCCCGCGCACCTTGCAGATGGCGATGTCGGGGCTGCGCGAACTCAGCGTCATCCAGACGCCCCCGGTCGACCGTCTGGCGGTACGCACCTATGTCGCGCCGTGGGATCCGGTGGTGATCCGCGAAGCGCTGCTGCGCGAGCATGACCGTGGCGGCCAAAGCTTCTTCGTCACCCCGCGCATCAAGGATCTGCCCGACATCGAGGAGTTCCTGCGCACCCGCGTCCCCGAAATCAAATATGTCGTCGCGCACGGCCAGATGGCGCCCGGCGAAGTCGAAGAGCGCATGAGCGCCTTCTACGATCGCAAATATGACGTGCTCGTATCGACCACGATCGTCGAAAGCGGCCTCGACATTCCGAGCGCCAACACCTTGATCGTGCACCGCGCCGACCGTTTCGGCCTGGCCCAGCTTTACCAGCTCCGCGGCCGCGTCGGCCGGTCAAAAACGCGCGCCTACGCGTACCTCACAACGCCCGAGGGCGGCGCGATCACCGACACCGCCGAAAAGCGGCTCAAGCTGCTCGGCGATCTCGACACCTTGGGGGCCGGCTTCCAGCTTGCCAGTCACGACCTCGACATTCGCGGCGCCGGCAATCTCGTCGGCGACGAACAGTCGGGACATATTCGCGAGGTCGGATTCGAACTCTATCAATCGATGCTCGAAGAGGCGATCCTCGTCGCCAAGGCCGAAGGTGCCGGCGTCGCACCGCCGCGCGAGGCCTTGTCGCCCGTTATCACGGTCGATGCGCCGATCCTTATCCCTGAAGATTATGTACCCGACCTGCCGCTACGCATGGCGCTCTATCGCCGCCTCAACGAGGCCGAGGACCGTACCGGGCTCGACGGTTTCGCGGCCGAGATGATCGACCGCTTCGGCCCGCTGCCGCCCGAAACCGCGAACCTCATCCAGCTCATGGAGATCAAGGCGAACGCGAGGGCGGCTGGCATCGCCAAGCTCGACGTCGGCACCAAGGGCGCCCTCGTCAGCTTCCACGGCGACCAGTTCGCCAATGTCCCCGGTCTGATCGCCTATGTCGAGCGGCTGAAGGGTCGCGCGCGCATCCGGCCCGACAACAAGCTGTCGGTGAGCGGAGACTGGATCAGCGCGGGCGCGCGGCTCAACGGCGCACTGCAACTGTCGAAAGGTTTGGGGAAACTCGCACGGCAGGCGAGCTAAGACGGCCGCTATTGCGGACTTATTCCATCAGCCCCGGCAGTTCGCTTCCCGGCACCGGCCCCGACTTCAGAAAGCCCTGCCAGGTCGCAACGCCCAGTTCGCGCAGCCGCTCGAGTTGGCGTTCGTTCTCGACCCCTTCGGCGACGACGAGCAATCCAAGCGCACGCGCAAGGTCCACGATCGCGCGCACCACGATGCGGTCGCGGTCGCTGCCGTCGATCGTGCGCGTGAAACCATTGTCGATCTTCAGATAGTCGATCGGCAGCCTGGCGAGCAGCGACAGGCTGGAATAGCCCGTTCCGAAATCGTCGATCGCGATTGCGCAGCCAAGCGCCCGGATTTGGGCAAGCTGTGCCGCTGCGCTGGCCGGATCGCTGAGCATCGCCTGTTCGGTGAGTTCGAGCGTCAGGCGGTCGGGATCGACACCAGTGGCCTTCACCATCGCCGCGAAACGGTCGGCGAAATCGGGATCGCCGAGGTCGGCGGCGGTGATGTTGAGCGACACGCGAAGCTTGCCGAGCGCCCGCGGCCAGCCGGCGATCTCGGCCAGCGCGACGCGATGCGCATGTTCGGTAAGCTCGCGTTCCATGCGCGCCGCGCGCGCTGCGGTAACCAGCGGTCCGGCGCCGAGCAGGCCGAGTTCGGGATGTTGCCAGCGCAGCAGCGCCTCGACCCCGATCATCGCTCCCGTCGCGACCTCATATTGCGGCTGATAGAAGATTGCGACCTCGTCATTGGCGAGCGCCGACTTGACCATCACACCGTCGCGCGCCGATGCTGGACGTGCGAGCTGGTCGGCAGCGGCGCGAAGCTGCTCCTCGACGGGCTCGTCGCGCGTGATCAGCGCCGTAACGATGCGAATCGCAAGCCGGCCATTCGGATCGCCGACCATCGGTTCGGCCAGCGCGACGTGCAAAGCCCGCTCCTGCGCGCGCAGCGCTCCGAGCGATAAGGGCACCGCAGGCACGATCAGGAAGCGCGGCCCCTCGAGCCGGCCGACGAACGAGCCATGACCGAATTCGTCAGCGGCAAAGGTTTCGAGCCGGCGCGCGACTTCGTCGAGCAGCGCGTTTCCGGTCTCGGTACCGGCGCTATGGTTGATTCGGGCGAGCTGGTCGACCTGGACCAGAATGACGCCCGCGTCGGCGCCGTGCCGACCGTGGAGATTTTCAAGGTGCCGAACGCTTTGTGCGTTCGTGTCAACTGTGCGATTCATTGGCGCCCCCTAGCAGGCTTTGCTTGCCAATCTCTTCCCTTTTGCACCATCATTCAGGCGATGGCCGCAAATTCCGCCCCGCCTGTCGCTCCACTCACCGACGGTCACGGTCGGCGCATCAGCTATTTGCGCCTGTCCGTTACCGATCGCTGCGACCTCAGATGTCGGTATTGTATGGCTGAGGAGATGCAGTTTCTGCCTCGATCCGCGGTCCTCAGTATAGAAGAAATGGGCGTACTTGCCGAACGCTTTGTTGCGCGCGGCGTCCGCCGTATCCGCCTCACCGGCGGCGAACCGCTCGTACGGCGCGGGATCGATCTGCTCGCGGCGCAACTGGGCGCGCTCATCGGCCGCGGGCTCGACGAACTGACGCTGACCACCAACGGCATGCGGCTGGCCGACCATGCTTCGATGCTTGTCGAAGCGGGGATTCGCCGCGTCAACGTCAGTCTCGACACGCTCGACCCCGACGCCTTTCGCCACATTACGCGCGTCGGCGAACTCGCTACGGCGCTGCGCGGCATCGCCGCAGCCCGGGCCGCCGGGTTGGCGGTGAAGATCAACATGGTCGCGCTGGCAGGGCTCAACGAAGACCAGCTTCTGCCGATGCTCGACTGGTGCGCCAACGAGGGCTGCGATCTGACCCTCATCGAGACCATGCCGCTGGGCGAGGTCGCCGATGAGCGCAGCGATCATTATATTCCGCTCCACCATTTCATCGCGCCGCTGCGCGCCGATCGCGCCATCTTTCCGGTCGATCGCCACACCGGCGGCCCGGCGCGCTATTTCGGGATCGAGGACAGCCCGGTCACGCTCGGCCTGATCACCCCGCTCAGCGATAATTTCTGCACCAGTTGCAACCGCATCCGCCTGACGGTCGAGGGGCGCATCTATATGTGCCTCGGCCAGGACGACCATGTCGACCTGCGCGCCGCGCTGCGTGAAGGGAGCGATGTCGATGGCTTGATTGATGCCGCATTGGCTGGCAAACCCCGCGCGCATGACTTTCAGATCGAACGAAAGTCCACACCGGCGGTCGCGCGTCATATGAGTGCAACGGGCGGTTAGATCACGCCCCAGGGGGACCAGATGCAACGCAAGATCGCGCTCGTCGCGTCGAATGCGCCCGCGGCGATGGAGGCGGAGGCCGAGCTTCGCCCGCTTTACGATTTCGTCGATCTTGGCGAAGCCGACATGCTCATCGTGCTCGGCGGCGACGGCTTCCTGCTGCACATGCTGCACCAGCTTCTCGATCAGCGGCGCAGTCTGCCCGTGTTCGGGATGAACCGCGGCACCATCGGCTTCCTGATGAACGAATTTCGCGTCGAAGGGCTGATCGACCGCATCGCGAGCGCCCGCCCCTTCCTGATCCACCCGCTGCAGGGCGATATCACCACGATCAGCGGCGAACGGCACATCCTGCCGGCGATCAACGAAATTTCGCTGCTGCGCGAAACGCGGCAGGCCGCGAAGCTTGAGGTGCTGATCAACGAAAAGCAGATGCTCGAGGAACTTGCCTGCGACGGCGTGCTCGTCGCGACCCCGGCGGGTTCGACCGCCTATAATCTGTCGGCGAACGGCCCCATCCTGCCGCTCGAATCCGAAATGCTCGCACTGACCCCGATCAGCCCGTTCCGCCCGCGACGCTGGCGCGGCGCGCTGGTTCCCGAATCGACGCGCATCCGTTTCAACGTCCGCGAAGCCGCCAAGCGGCCCGTCAGTGCGGTCGCCGACCAACGCGAAATCCGCGACGTGAAGACCGTGCTCGTCACCACCGATCGCAGCCGGCCGCTCACGCTGCTCTTCGATCCCGATCAGGGGCTCGACGAACGTATCGCGATGGAACAATTCATCGTTTGACCGCTTGCGCGGCCGCCGGGCGCGGTTAGCATCGCCCTTCACATGAATGGGGGAATTTCATGCGTCTGACCATGCTTGCTCTTTTGCCATTGCTCGCGCCGCAGCCGGCCTTCGCCGAATCGTGGCGGCTTGCCGCCTATTCCAGCAACGCGCCGCAGCTTGTCTATCTTGTCGATATCGATTCGGTGCAGCGGTCGGGCACCACCGTCACCTTTCGCCAGCAGACGCTCTACGAAAGCACGACCGATACGCGCGATTTCGACCGCACGATGACCACGCGGCAGGCCGACTGTGGTTCGAACACGTCATTCATGCGCGACAGCAGCTTTTACGTCGCCGGCAAATATCTGGATACCGAAGCGGGGCCGTCGGACTCGACCACCGCGCAGTCGGGATCGGTGCTACGGCAGCTGATCGATACGGTCTGCGGCCGCTCGGACTATTTCTCGCCCATCCTCCCGGCGCCCGAAAGCTGGGTGCGCGAAAAATTTCGGTCGGGCTTCTGAACGATCCGTAAAAATTGCCGTACAACCCCCTTGCAAAATGATCCGCATGGCGGCAAAGGGGCCGCCTTGCCCGCCTCGGCGGGCTGCTCCTCGGTAGCTCAGCGGTAGAGCAATCGACTGTTAATCGATCGGTCGTAGGTTCGAATCCTACCCGGGGAGCCATTCACTTAAATCGCTGAAGCGGAACGCCGAACCGGACGACAAGCCGATGTTCGTCCAGTATCGCGCCTCCAGAGGCGACGCCTATCGGGACTGCCGACGAAATTCCTGCGGCGTCATGCCGGTGTCGGCCTTGAAGGCTCGGTTGAACGGGCCGATCGAACCAAATCCGCAATCCAGCGCAATCGTCAGGATCGGCAAGTGGGCGAGCGCCGGATCGACCAGGCGGCGCTTTGCCTCTTCGATGCGGTAGCCGTTCACCATCTGATTGAAATTGGGGTAGCCAAGCGCACCGGTAATGCACTGGGTCACCTTATATTCGGGCTCACCCGTGAGCCGTGCCAGGTCGGCAACGCGCAGATCAGCCTCGGCGTAGAGGCTGTTCTCGCGCATGAGCGTGATCAACTGCGCTTCAAGCCGGGGGTCCGACGCAACGGGTTTCCGCGAAGCGCGCGCCTTCGGATCGACGAGCGGATGCCGTTTCCGATGGCCGAGGGCCAACCCATAGCCGAATACCGCCGCGATCGCGCAAACGACCTTGACCGGAATGCTGAGTTGGGATGCGGCCGACCCGTCGGGCGCCCCGTCGACGGCCAGGACCGCCACCGCCAATATGGCTGCGTAGATGCCTGAATACAGGATGCGGAAGCGCCGTTCGGATTTGTCGCTTTGCGCGCGCAGATCGAGCAACGGTTCGGCCACCGCCATAAGCAGCATGGCGGAACTCCCCAATCTGGCAAGATTATCCAGGATCCTGAGAGGCATGCCGTCTGCCGGCACCAGCGATGTCACAGCGGACGCGATCATCACCATCAGCACCGCGGCGACCGGCCACCAGTCGCCTCGCGACGGAGATTCGCACCGGAAAAGCGACCGGGTTGCCAGCCACGACCATCCGCATGTCGCATTACCCAGGATCGCAACCGCGTCGACGGCCATACCCAGCCGCGATGCCAGCACGGACTTGAGGCAGAATGCGAGCGACGCACAACAAAAGGCCGCGCCGTAGAGAAGCGAAAGGTCGATCCTCATCGGGTCCGGTCGCTGCGAACGAATGCCAGGCTGCAAAATCGACGCCATCAACGCAGAACCCTTAAAGACTCCGGACAGAAACCACGACGCTCACCGGATCGGTTGGCCTCGCATGCCCCCCATCGGCAATCGCACCCTGCAACAAGTAAGCCGCGGGGGGCGATCGGCAAGCATATTCGGCGGCCCGCTGGCCCGTGCGGCGGATCCGATGGCCGAAATTTCATCGGCAATGTGAGGCAATCGACGCAAAAAAACATCGCCGAATTCCAAACCGGCAAGACTAGCGGCGCCAAAATGACCGATCCGGCGGGTGGCCCGAGCGGAAACGGGGACGAAGGAGAGATGGCCGACCGGCCCGCCTCTTTGCAACGACCCGACGATCCGTGGCCGCCCATATTTTGGACTTAACAAGGTCATGCGATGAAGAGTCTCACGGACATCCCGGTCCCTACCCGCCTCAAACTGTCGACGCTCTGGACAGCAACAATGTTCTGCTATGTCTATGGCGACTATTTCGGCCTCTATACCGATAACAAGCTGGCATCGATGGCGCAGGGAAACATCGGGCCGCTTGGACCCGCAACCCCTGGAACGCTGGTTGCCGTTTCGCTGATGATGGCGATCCCCGCGCTGCTGATCGCGGCGACGCTCTATCTCCCGGCAGCAATTTGCCGCTGGAGCAATATCGTCTTCGGCCTTTTGTATACCGCTATCATGGCGATGACGCTGCCGGGTGCCGCGCCATTCTACATCACTCTGGCGATCATCGAGATGGCGCTCACCGCCTCGATCGTCATCGCCGCCTGGACGTGGACTACCACCGAAGGAGGCCCGGAATGAGCGCGGACGCTTCGCATGCCCGCCTCGCCGGATTCCTGTATCTGGGAACGATAGGCTTTGGCGTTTACGCAGAAGTCGTCGCCCGCGGCGCCTTGATCGTGCGCGGCGATCCCGCCGCAACCGCACAGGCCATTTTCGCATCGGGATCGACATTCCGGCTCGGGATGATCGCCGATCTCGCGATGCTGGGTTGCTATATCGGCGTCACCATTCTCCTGCATGGCATCTTCCGCAAGGGAGCGCCGCGGGTCTCGGCCATAGCCGCTTCTTTCAGCCTGATCGGCATCGCGATGCTCGCATGCGATACGCTGCTGTCGGCGATGATTTTGCGGCTCCCGGATTTGGGGCAGCCGTCATCCTCGCTCGCCGATTGGGTGTATCTGCTGCTGCGCGTCCATGGCGACGGCTACAAGATCAGCCTTGTTTTCTTCGGCGCTTATTGCCTGCTCCTTGGCTGGCTCATTTGGCACGGACGCGCGATGCCAAGAGCCATCGGCCTTCTCGTTGCTGCGGCGGGCGCATGCAATCTCGTCAACAGCCTCGCCTGGCTCGGAGCGCCGCTCCGGGCGGCGCAGCTTCCGCAATATTTCACCCTGCCCACTCTGCTCGGCGAACTGGCGCTCGCACTGTGGTTGCTGGCGTTCGGCATTCGCGAGCGCGAGGCGTAATATGCGAACACAGAGCGAAGCCGTTCTGCCCGAGCAAGGCCGATGAGCGCTCCCGACAAGCGAGGCGAATTCGGGCGCGATCGAAATACGCCTTGCGAAAAGCCGTACGCGGCGTCGCTCCGCGACGCCCTTCGAACCAGGCAGAATTCCAAATTGCTCATTGTCGTCGCAGCCGACGGTCATGCGGTTGCGCAAATTCGGGCTCTGGCGTCGGCCTGCCTCGAAATCGACGATCGTACCAATGCCGACCCCTGTCCCGAGATATCGCCGGTCGAGTCGAACATGAGGGGATTGCGGGACGGTCTGACGCAAAGGCAATTCGAAATCGCCCTGGGCGTCATGCGCGGCCTGTCGAACAAAGGCATCGGCCGCGAACTCGGTATTTCGCATTTTACCGTCCGCAACCATTTGTCGCGGATATTGCTGCTCCTTGGCCTTTCGTCCCGCCAGGAGCTCGGCGACTATCTTCGCGCGCGGCTAATTCAGCCGACGTAGCGGCCCATCGGCTGGATCACCTAACGCGCCCCGACTTGGCGCCACGGCATGAAGTTATAGGCGAGCAGCATCCCGATGCGGTTTTGGAAAAGCGCTTCGATATCATGCGTCCATTTGCCCGCGAGCCACACCCGAAAGGCGATCAGCAGAAGCCAGATCGTCTTCCACCCGACCTCTATTATGTCGCGCGATCGGCCCCGAATGATATCCGGAAAATGGTCGCGCTTGCCTGCCTTTTTGCAGCTCCGTCGAGCCCGCCTATTTCGCTGCCCGGTAAAATTTTGCATTGGCGGGCAAGCGATTGGCAGAGCAAAAGGTCCATGCGTCGCCCACCCCAACAAGCTCAAACGATTGGGGTCCGGTGATCCTGTAATCCTGTGTGGCGGGCATCGGCCGTCCATCGATGTCGGGGCAGCTCTCGGTTTGCCGAAAGGCGTTTGTGCTCGTCATCTTCAGGCTGGTGAACTTGCAGCTGTTGCCGCGCTGGACGATCCGGTCCTCGGCTAGATAAATCGCGATGTCGGCGAAGGGCTTTTCGCAGGTTGAGATGCGCGCATCGACATAATAGCCGACCGGCAGCGGCAAAATGCGCGACTGGCCCGGACCTGCCGCTCCCCCAGCATTGGCCACAGCACCGCGTGGGCATTGTTTCTCCAGCGTTCGGATCGCCGCCGTCGATCCGGCAAGCGAAAGCGCCGTCAATTCGGTCCATTCATCGCCGCCGTCATAGCTTGCATAGAGCGAAAGGTCGCTGTCGGCGCCCATCAGCAGGCCGCGGGCGACGGGATCGAGCGCGCCGCTGAAATCGGGCTTTCCGGCTTCGGGGCTCAGGCTTTGCGTCGCCTCGCTGCCTTCGCCGGCGCTTCGAAAGCCGATCAGCAGGGGCTTGCCCGGCGGGGGCAGGTGCAGCCCCTTGGCCGGCACGATCGTCATCGCCACGCCGCCGCCCGGTTGGCAACGAAGCCCCACCGCGGTGAATTCGGGATGCCCCGTTACCGCGGCGACGGTGCCGGCACCGCCTCCTGCGACCTGCCAGCGCGCGCTGTGAAGGGCGGGCGGCGGCCCGGCGTCTTCACCGGTTGACGCCGACAGGTCGGCATCGGTGCCGCGGCGCCGTTCAACCACCGCCCATTTGCGTCCATCCCACCGCAGGACTTCCAGGCACATATCCGCCCCGACGCTTCCGCACACCGTCCCGTGAACCGAAAGGCCCAGCCCGGTGCGCCCCTTTCCGTCGAGCTTCACCGCCTGCCAGTCCCGGACATTATCGTTGAAGATTTCGCGATAGCCGTTGCGGTCGGCCCCGAAGATGGCAATCATGCATCCGGCGGTGCCGCAATAGGCCGAATAGCCCGCGTTGGAGCATCGCGCACTGCTGTAATCCACCACCCAGTCGGGCTTTCCGTCGCCCGTCACCTCGGTCTCGACCGCGAAATGCGCGCGATCGGGAATGAATTTGCCGCCTTCGGCGCGGCATTCCTGTTTCAGACTGTCATAGAGCGCCTGCACCTCGCGCGGCCAGACCTTTGGCGTCGCCGCGGGTTGCGATTGGACGAGCGCGAGCAGCGGCAGCAGCATCGACGACGCCGTCATCAACGGGCGGATCATGGGCGCCCCTCCGCCGTCATAACGCACCGATGGCCTGACTGTGCCCGCATGATCGCTCCCTCTCTACCGATTCCGGCCCGTCCGCCGGGTTTCATCAGAGAGCTAGCGAGCGCGATGCCACGAAGTCTTCACGCCGTTCTAAAGATTATCTCAAGCCAGAACCGCCTCGCGCTCCAGCCTTACCCGCGCAATTGAGCGCGCAGCCGTTGCAACCGCTGTTTGAGTTCGGGATCTTCCGACGCCTTTGCCGCAGCCTCGGCCGTATCGAGCAGCGTACCGGCCTTGGCACGGTCGCCCAGCCCCAGCATCGTCTCGGCCCGCGCCGCGGCCAGAGTCGCGGCGAAATCGGGCCGCCCGGTCAATTCGGCAACCTTGGTTGCATCGACAAGCGAAAGGCTGCGCTGCGCTTCGGCAAACCGGTGGTTCGCAAGTTCGCACTCGCCCAGATAGAATTGAATCGTATGGGTCAGGCCGTAATCGGCGCCGAATGCTTGGCGGGCCTTTGCCGCCGCATCCACCAGGATAGGCAAGGCATCGCGACGCCGGTTCGTCTGACAGAGAGCCGACGCATAGTCATTCTGGCCGACAAGCGCCTGATGCGACAGCGATCCGGCCTGCGTAGCGGCCCCCTCCCAGACGCGCTTCGCTTCCACCGCTGCCTCGTCATAGCGTCCGAGAGCGGCGAGGCTCTCGAACCGCGTCGAATGCATCGCCAGCGTGAAGCGATGATCGGGACCGAAGCGCCGTTCGAGCGCTGCGATCAGCGGACCGCTTTCGCGCAGCGCGCGCTCATGTTCGCCGAGCATCGACAGCGCCGTCACCCAGTGCTGCCGCGTCACAAGCGTGTCCGGATTGTCCGCTCCACGTATCCGGGTCGAGTCGGCGACGATAGCCCGCGCCACCGGTTCCGCCTCTTTAACCTTGCCCTCGCGTAGCATCACGAGCGCCAGCGAAGACCGCGCTTTCAGCAATTGGGTCGGCGAAACGCGCGCGCCCGGCGCCGAACCGATCGCGACCGCGCGGCGTATCGCGCGCTCGGCCCGCTCGATGTCGGCGGTGTAGGCATAAGCCCCCTCCGACTGCGCCAGCGCGAAGCCGATACGCCCGCTTTTCGCCCGGTCGCCGAGCGCCTTTTGCTCTTTGGCGATGGCGGCCCCTGCCGCCTCCAACCGTCCAGGCTGGCCCGAAGTTGCGTCCATATGGATGCTGCCGAGCCGGCCCAGGACGGCATCCTCGCTGTCGGCTTCCCCGGCCTTGCCGAACAGCGTGGCGGCGCGCGCATATTCGGTGCGGGCGGTGTCGAAATCGCTGCGCTGATAAAAGGCGCGCGCGACCGCGAGATGGAGCCGCGCGGCGGTGCCCGGCGAGCGGGCATAACGCGCGTCGATATTCGCGCTCGCGCGCTTCATCGCCTCGATGACCGTTTCGTCGGTGCTCGACTTCGCCGGATCGGGGCTGGACAGCACATCTTCGGCGATGAAGGCATAGCTGGTCTCGGCCTGATCGCGTGCGTCCAGTGCCGCACCGCGCTGATGCCAGGCATAGGCCGCCAGCGCGCTCGACGCGATAAAGCCGCCCGCGAGGCTCGCGATGGCGGCGCGGATCCAAGGACGCCGCGCCGCCTGTTTTTCCTCGGCCCGTCGCGCTTCTTCGGCGGCCGCCGCCCGCCGCGCCGCCGCCGATGCGTCGGCGCGCCGACGGTCGATCGTCTCGAGCCGGTCGGCGAGATCGGCGGCGCTGGCCAAGCGGAGCGCCGGATCGCCCTCGGCCGCGGCCAAAATGTCCGAGCGTAGTACGGGATCGGCGATGCGGCCTTCCCAGCCGGGCGCCAGCGACGCCGAAAAATCGCCGACCACGAGCTGATAGAGGATCATTCCCAGCGCATAGATATCGCTTTTCGCCGTCGGCATCGCATCGCCGGTCAGCTCGGGCGCGCGATAGGCAAGCGTTCCCGACCGCGGTTCGTCGCGCGCCAGATCGGGGTCGAGCGATCCCGGATCGGTGATTTGAAAGCTGGCGAGCACGCTATCGTCGAGGAGGCGCCCGCTACCGAAATCGGCCAGCCGGATCGTTTCGCCGCCGTCCTCGGTCGCGATCAGGATATTCGCGGGTTTCAGATCCTTATGCAGCACGCCCAGATCGTGCATCCGCGCGACCGCGCGCGCGATCATCGCCGCGACCGCAATGCGCGTTTCGACCGCAATCTCCGCCAGCCCGCCCCGCTCGGACGCCCACGCCGTCAGATCGCGGCCGCCATAGCTATATTCGAGGAAGAAGGGCGACGCGTCGAAATTCCATTCGAGCAGCGCGGGAAGCGGGGCCGATTTGCCGAGTCCGGCAAAGAGCAGCCGAGTCAGCGCCGCTTCGCGTTTCAGACTACGCAGCCGGTCAGGCGCATCGGCGAATTTGAAGACGCGCGTCTCGCCGGTCTTGTCATGGCGCGCCTGCCAGACATCATCAGCGCCGCTATCGCCAAGCGCGTCGACCAGCCGCCATTGCCGGCGGCCGGGGACCGCGTCGCCGGCGGCAAAAGCGAAGCGCGGCGCCAGCGGGGACTCGACGCTTTCGATCGCAACCGGCGCGGCGAGCTTGTATCCGACCCGCGGCACCGTCTCGACAATCTGCTCGCGCGTTTCGCCGAGCGCCTTGCGCAATTTCGATATGGCCGTGGTCAGCGACCCCTCGACCACGGTGACGCCCGGCCACACCGCATCGAAGATCTCATCCTTCGTCACGACCTCGCCCGCGCGCAGAAGCAGCTCGTGCAGCACTTCGAGCGGCTTGCCCTCGAGCGTTACGGCATGACCATCGACACGCAGCGTCCAGCTGGCTTCGTCGAACTCTGCCCCCGCGAACTTCCAGAGCCTGCGCCTCCGTCGGGAAGAGCTTGATTGCGTCATGGCGACCCCCTGTCCGGTCAACTTTAGAAATTCTTTAGAGTAGCTTCAAGACTTTGAGGACCCACCAAAATAGCCCGTTCGTCACGCGAGGCATCCTTCGCAGGTGCTTCCGCTTTTCAAGCGTCCGGTGCGCGGTCCCACGGGTTCGTCCGCCGGCCTTTTTCGGGGGCGGTATATGAAGGGAAAGATACTCGGGTTCGATGAGGCGACCGGCAAGGGCGCGATATCGGCGGACGATGGCACGCGCCACAAATTCGATCGCGCCGACTGGCGCGGCGGCGACAAGACGCCCGCGCCCGGGCTCGTGGTCGACTTCGAAAGCGAAAACGGCGGTGCGCGCGAAATCTATCCCGTCGGCGGTTCCGCGATGGCCGCGCTCGGCACGATCGGGGCCGATCTCGGCGCGCTGACCGAGTCCGAACAAGGGGCGCGGATCGCCGCGTTGATGACCCGCTCGCTTGCGGTTCCGCTGGCGCTTCTCGTTCTCCTTGCCTGTTTCCTCTCCGCGCTCACCTCACCGGTTCAGAGCGCGACGCTGATCGGCCTTGGCAATGCGATGGACGATCTGGGTCGCGTGGCCGCGGCGCAGGAAATGCTCGGCGGCGGCAAATCGGGCTTCGACACCGTCCAGACGCTGCTCATCCTGCGCTTCGCCGCGCCGATCGCCGCGCTGTGGCTGATCTGGGCCGCATGGTCGGGCAAGTCCGAACGGCTGCCCATGCTGGTAACCGGCGCCGCATCGATCGTCGCGGCGCTGATGGTCGTCATGCTTCGTTCGGCGATCCTGTCGATGGTCCCCGATTTCGTCCGCGACCGGATGGCCGACGGGATCAGCCTCGGCATCGGCACATGGCTGCTGCTGCTCGCCGGCGCGGCCCTGATTGCCGCCGGACTCGGAAAGCTGCGCAACCCGCTCGCAAAGGACTGATACGATGCCTCACGCCAAGAAATTCCTGGTTGCCGCCGCCGCATTGTCGCTCGCTGGCTGCGGCGGCGGCGATCCCAAGCCGTCTGAAACGCGCGACCTGGCCGCGGGTGAAGGTCCGTCGGGTGCGATGACCTATTATGGCAAGAAGATCGAGGTCGATTGCGGCGGCACCGTGATACCGCCGCGCCCTGAAGGAAGCGCGGTCGACGACCTGCGCGGCCTCCGGCTCGGCGTCCCGCTCGATACCGCAGTCCGCTTTGTCCAATGCCCCGACGGCAAGGAGGCGGACAGCATCCTCCTCGAAGGGGACGGCCCCCAACTGTCGCGCGATCAGGCCGGCCTCAAGATCCGCAGCTTCGTGCGCGTCGCCACGGGCCAGCACAAGGCGCGCTGGAGCTCGACCGACGTGCTGAACTATGACCCGCGCAACCGGCTGGAGCAGGTCGATGCCGAATGGAGCCTCTATGCCGACGGTATGCCGGGGCAGGAGAAGCTTTATGCATTGTGGCTGACCCAGCCCTTCCAAAAGGGCGGTGAGCCGACGATCGCTTCTCAGCAGGCGGCGCTAGAACAAAAATATGGCAAGCCGTCGCTCACCGGCGATCGCGGCGAGATGTTCTGGCTGCGCGGTCTCGATGGCAAGCCGCTACCCGAATTCGACCGCGAAAAGCTGCGCGAATGCAGCGCCGGCATATCGATCTACGGGACGCAGATGAACTGGCGCCCCGACTGCGGGTTGACCATCGCCGCGATGATCGAGCCGGCATATGGAAATCCGCAACTGGCGCAGGCCGTTCGTGTCGCGATGATCGATGCTGCCGCCTATTACGATTATGAGGTCAACCGCTTCCCGCAAGAGCGCGATGCCTATCGCGCGTCGCAAGCCGCCGATGCCGGCGCCAACCAGGGAGGCAAATTCTGATGCGCAGGATATTTCTGACATCGGTCGCGGCGCTTTGCATCACGCTCACCGCAAGCGGGTGCGGCGACAAGCAGGCCGCGGGCGGCACGGACGCAGGCACCGCGACTTCGGCTTCCAGCCAGCCGGTGACCGCTGCTGCCCAGCCCGCCCAACCTGCCGCCGCACCGCCGGAAAAATGCGACAGCTACACCGAAGACCTCACCGATCGCGACTGGGCGATTATCTATTATGCGATGACCGGCCTTGCCCCACCGCGCGAAAAATGGGCGGACGAGGCATTGTCCGGCCTCGACCGGGGCCTCGGCGCCGAGGAGGCATGGAAGCGCGCGAACGCGCAGGTCGATACGCAGTGGAATGCGATCAAGGACGTCCGCTGCGTCACCCTGCGCACCCGCGCCGATCCCAAGGACTATGACCCCGGCCTCGGCGGCATCCCGCTAGGTGCCTTCGCACCCGACGCCTTCTATCCCTTCCGCGACGGGGCGATGCAGATCGCGCTCAAGTTCCGCAACGCGGACAAGGCGCGCGTATGGAAAATGTCCGCCGACAAGGCTGCGGCGCTCAAGGCCGACAGCTGGCTCGGCAATCTCGGCCTCGTCATCCGGGCCCGCCTCGTCGCTTCGCGACCCAGCGGCAACGGCGGCACGATCGAGGCCGAGGTTGTCGGGTTCGATCTGGAGCCTTCCGAATATAGCCGGATCGCCCGCGAAACCGTGACGGTGCAGCCATGAGCCGCGGCCTTTGCATCGCCTTCGGCGCGCTGCTGCTTATGGTTGCGGAACCGGCATCGGCGCAGCAATCGGGCGTTGCGGCGACGCTCGAAAGCGGCGGCCAGACAAGCGGCTGCGTCGAATGGAGTCACCAGACGATCGCCAAGCCGGGGCACAAGAGCCCCGACCAGAAACTCGTCTACTTCCGGTTCGTCAACAAATGCGGACGCGAAGTCAGCGTCGTGCTGGTCAGCCAGACCGATGGCTATGCGGGGCGCGTCAGCGATCACGGCAGTATCACGCTAGCGCCGGGGCAGTCCTATGGCGACGCAAAGACGATCCGTAACTATCTGTTTTTCAATCCGCTGAGCGATAATTTCCTTAACTTCTGGGTGTTCCAGTCGGACGGCCGCTACAATGCCGCCCTCATGCCGAACATGAGCCGCTGCATCCCCGGCTTCCAGCCCGTGCGCAACAGCAAGCGCCAATATCCCGCCTGCCCTCCCCATTTCCGCTATTCGCAGGGATGACCCTTATGCGCCATCTTGCCGTCCTGACCCTCACCGGCCTTTGCACCGTGCTGACCGCGGCCGCACCGGCGGACGCGCAAACCGCATCGCCCCCCGCGACGCAGCGCGCCGACATCGAAACGCTGCAGCGCCTGTATAATGAACGCTTCGTCGCGACACCCTTTGCGGGATTATATCAGATCGATCGCCCCATCCCCTATTCGCCGCGCGAAACCGCGCCGATACTGGTGACGCGCGATGGCGAATACAGCTTCAACAACGGCAAGCTCGGCGCGCAGCAGGGCGACACGGGGGCGCCGCTTTCGGGGTCCGAATGGGGCGCGCTGGTGCTGCGCTGGCGCGACCAGATCCGCTATTCGGATCTGATCCAGCAGGGCGGAAACGGCCCGCTCCGCATGCTGCTTCTGTCCGCCTATGACTGTCCCTTTTCAAAGAAGCTGGAGGCCGCCCTTGCCGCCGCCGGGACGCGCTATGCCATCATACCCAGCACGATCGGAACCGCGAACAAGCCCTTCCTGCCCGACATCTGGTGCAGTCCCGATCGCGCCGCGACTTGGCGGCGCGCCATCAGCACCGGCGCCCTCCCGCCGCGGGCATCGCGAAGCTGTCGCTACGACCGTCGCTATTTCGAGACGTTGAGCGGCATGTTCGGGGGATCCAAGCCGACGGCGCTGTTCGCCGACGGCACGATCGTCGCGTCGCCCAGCCCCGCCTTCGTGAAGCAAAAGCTGGCAACGCTGTCCCGCCAAGGCATCGCCTTTTAGGGTCGGGGCCCAGCGCAGACGAGGCGGCAGGAGGGCGCGCTTCGGACCGCCCCCTCCTTCCCGTGCCAGGCTAGAATTCGCCGGCGATGCCGACGCGCGCCGCCGTATTCCGGCTCCCCGCATAGGAAACGCCTGCCGTGAAGGCGAAGGGGTTGTCAGTGCCGAACCGGTGCGCGATCGATGCGCCCACCGCCTGCTCACCGCGGAAGGTGGCGAGGTTGAAGGTGTAGCTTGTCTTGCCCGGTTCCGACGGCATCGGTGCGGGGACGAGCGCGACCGCGGCCGCAGTTCCGCGCTGTGCATCGCGGCGGTCGCGATCGGTGATCGCATAGAGGTCGCTGATCTGTGCACTGTGCGTCGCGGCAAGCGACTGGAGCGCCGGAAGCGCTGATCCGGCCATGCTTTCCAGCGACATCAGCCGATTGTCCTGCACGCTGTTTACCGTTTGAATAGCCGCAATCTGGCCGTCCTGGACCATATTCTGCGACGCGGCGGCATCGGCGGTCGTCTGTGCCGCTGCAGCGGCCGTTGCGACGGTCTGGACCTGACCGACGTTCGCCGCATCGGTCGCCGCCGTACCGGCAGCGACGTTCACGATACGCCGCTGAAAGCCCGCCGAGCCAACCGAAACCGTGTTCGCTTCATCGGCAACCGAACTGGAGCCGATCGCAACCGAGTCCGCCCCCGACGCTTTCGCATTCACGCCCAGTGCCGTCGCCCCGAGGGCCGTGGTCTGACTGTTCACGCCCAAGGCGACCGAATAGCCGCCGTTGGCGAAAGCCCCGGACCCCGTCGCCGTGTCGCCCTCCTTGATCGCGCGCGCGCCATAGCCGGTGGCAGTCGAGAAATCGCCCCCGGCAGCGGCGCCCTGGCCGAAAGCGGCGCTTGCGAGGCCGCTGGCAAGACTGTCGCGACCGACTGCGGTCGCGTTTTGCCCGCCTGCCGCGGCGTTGGCGCCGATCGCCACCGATGCCGGCGACGCGATCGTGTCACGACCAATGGCGATGCTGCCATCGGCCAGCGCATTCGCATTGTTGCCGATAGCGATGGCCGACAAGCCAAAGGCGTTGGAGGCGTTGCCCAAGGCGACAGCGCCGTCGCCGATCGCCTGATTGTCGGCGCCAATCGCCACGGCGCCGGTCCCGGTCGCGACATTCGGATCGCCGATCGCGACGGCGCCATTGCCGGTTGCAGTCTGCCCCTGCCCCAGCGCGACGGCGCCGTTGCCGCTTGCGGTGCTGCCGTCGCTTTGCAGGCTGCCATCACCGCTGGTGCCGACGCCCACCGCCGAATTGGAAATCGCGTTGAGGACGGCGTCGGTCATCGCGCTATTGAGCTGCGCGACGTTAACGGCATCGGTGGATTGCGTGCCGGCTGCGACTTGGACGATCTGGCGCTGCAGATTGGCGCTGCCGACCGATACGGTGGCATTACGGTCGGCCACCGATCCCGAACCCAGCGCGACCGCTCCGCCGGCGCTGGCTTGGCTGAAGGATCCAATTGCGGTCGCGTTGAGGTCGCCTGCAGTGGCAAGAAAGCCGACTGCCGTACTGTCTGGGGCCGTCGCAAACGCCGCATTGCCATAAGCGGTCGTATCGGCGCTGGTTGCCTGGGCATTGATGCCACACTGGAGCGAATTTTCAGGGTCGTCGGCGGTGCCGGGAAAATCGTCCGGCCCCGGATTCTGGACGCAGGGCACGGTCTGGGCATGCGCCGGCGTTGCTCCGCCAAGAGTCACGAGGATCGCCAATGGTGCGGCGGTGCCAAGAAGCCTGATGGTGTTTTTCATATCGATCGCTCTTTCATTCTGGGTCGGCGACGCACCGACCGGCTTGCAGGATTGCCGTGGCGACCTGTTACCGGCGCCATCGCTTCGTGAATCCGCCGCGGTCGCCCGGCGGGCGGGCGCAGCGGTGCGACACTCGGTAAGACGGGAAGCATCGCCGAAACCGGACAGGGCGGCCGGGCGATCTTCAATATTGTCTCGCGAACGTCCCCGAAATCAGGCATCTAGAGCGCGCGTCACGCCTCGAAAGCGGGATAACGGGAGACCGACGATCAACGATGAGAGCAAGCCGGCGGGCATCAAAGGCAGCGACGCCGACGCGCTGATCGCGACCCTGTACGACGAGTTGAAAACCATTGCCCGGCGCGAACATTACCGGGCCGGCGGTGGGCAGACGTTGCAAACGACGGCGCTGATCTCCGAAGCCTATCTGAAGCTGAACCGGCGTAAAGGCTGGGAGAGCGAACGGCATTTCCTGGGCTGTGCGGCAACCGCCATCCGCCACATCCTGATCGACGCCGCCCGCGCCCGCATGACGGCAAAGCGCGGCGCGGGCGAATATGCCTTTACCGAAAGCCTCGATTCGCTTGCGGCTGCGCCCGATGACGAAGATGTCGTGCGGCTGGGCGAGGCGTTGCAGCGGCTGGCGCGCCTCGACCCCAATCTTGCGCAGCTGATCGACTGCCGCTTTTTCGCCGGAATGACCGAGGAAGAGACCGCAAAAGTCCTGGGCGTCAGCGACCGGACGGTACGCCGCTGGTGGCTCCAGGCGCGCGCCTGGGTGCACAAGGAAATGGACGCGGGCTAGCCGGTCAAGCGCCGGCGCAATGCCGCGAAGGATTTGAGGTAGGATTCGCCCGGCGCACCGAGCGTGCGGAATATCTGTTCCGATGCGTCGGCCTCGCGCCGCGCCTCGGCGATCCGCCCCTGTTTCAGACGGATGATCGCCCGCGTCCGCGCTGCAATGCCCTGCGGCAGGCCGACCGGCCCCATGGCGGCGACCGGCGGCGCGACTTCGCCAACCAGCGCGTCGGCCCGTCCGGTGTCGCCTGCCTCGGCCAGGGCTTCGGCAAGGCCCAGCGTGATGACGAGCGTCGGCACCGCATCGGGGCCGAGATTGTCGATAGCCATCGGCCGCGCTTCGCCAAGGACGTCGCGCGCCGCGGCGAATTTCCCCAGCGCCAGTTCGGCGCGCCCAAGTTGCAACAGATCGACCGCCAACGCCGCCGATTTGCCGAACACCGCGCGGCGCCGGTCGGCAACGCTGCGAAACAGGCGTTCGGCCTCGGCGAGCCGGTCGAGCTTCATCAGCCGCACGCCTTTCAACTGCTCGATCGCCAGGCCCTGCGCGCTGCCCTGTTGCCCCGTCCGCGCGAGCGCCGCGTCGGCGGCGGCAAAGACCGCGGGCATCGCATCGAGCCGGTTCGCCTCGACCATATAGACGAGCAGGTTATTGTAGCGGGTCAGCAGTTCGCGATGATCCTCGGCATAGACGCGGTCGGCGTCGGGCAGGCTCGATTGCAGCAGCCGGATGGCGGTGTCGTAATCGCCCTTGCGCCGGGCGAGCTGCGCCCGGCCGCTCATGCTTTCCAGCCGTTCCTTGCGGAAACGCGCCGGGTCGGCAGCAAAGACGGCGTCGGCCGAATCGAGCAGCGGCGCCATGTCGTCGGTCCGCCCCATTGCGGCGGCGGTCGAGGCGAGGCGAAGCTTGATTTCTGCGGTCGCCACCGGATCGCCCGCGCCGATCCCGCGCGCAAGCGCCTGGCTGAGCAGCGCGTCGGCGCCCGCCGCGTCTTCCAGATTGACGTACAGATCGGCGAGCGTTGTAATCAGCGTTGCCGATTTGGCGCTCCTGTCGACCGACGCGACAAGCTGCGCCGCCGTCTGATCGAGCATCTGTTTGACTGTGGCCTCTTCACCCACCGCGCTGCTGGCAGTGTCGCGAAACATGACGGTCAGCATGCGGTTGATCGATTCCGATCGCCGCGCTTCGGCCAATGCGACATCGCGCTCGATCGCCGTCTGGCGCGCCTGCCACGCCGCCGCACCGCCGCCCGCCACGATAGCGAGGAGCGCGGCGGCCGCCGCTGCCGTCGCGACGCGGTGTCGGCGCAGGTAGCGCCCGATCGTATAGCCCGCCGAACCCGAGCGCGCCGTAACGGGGCGCAGGGCCATATGGCTGCGGACATCGTCGACCAGATCGCCGACGCCGCGATAACGATCCTGCGGCGCGCGGCGCATCGCCTTGAGCACGATCGCGTCGAGATCGCCCACGACCTCGCGCCGCCCGAAGGGAAAGCCGGGTGGCACAAGCGCACTCGGCAAGGGAGGATCGTCGTTCAGAATACGCCGGATCACCGACGGCAGCGCCGATCCCGGCTCGCGCCACGGGCTGCGACCGGTGAGCAGTTCGAACAACAAGACACCCAGCGCGTAGACGTCGGTCGCGACAGTGGGCGCGGCATTGCCGAGCTGTTCGGGCGCGGCATAATCGGGGGTCATCAGCGCGACCGTGGTTAGTGCCTCGCCCTCGCCTTCGATCTCCACAAGGCGCGCAATTCCGAAATCGAGCAGCCGCGCGCGGCCGTCGCCGTCGACCAATATGTTCGACGGCTTGAGGTCGCGGTGGACGATCAGGTGGCCGTGCGCATAGGCCACCGCCTCGCAGACGTCGCAGAATAGCCGCAATCGCGCCGCCAGATCGGCGTCATGGGTCCGGCACCAAGCGTCGATCGGCTCGCCGGTCACATATTCCATCGCCATATAGGGCCGCCCGTCGGGGGTTACCCCGCCGTCGATCAGCCGGGCAATCCCCGGATGCTCGAGCCCGGCAAGCAGGCGGCGCTCGCGATCGAACAACTCGCTGTGCGCGGCCGCTTCGGGGCGCAGCAGCTTGATCGCCACCTGTTGGTCGAACATCTTGTCGCTGCGGTGCGCGGCGTAGACCTCGCCCATCCCGCCGCGTCCGATCAGGCGGTCGATGGTGAAACCGCCGATGATCGCGCCTTCGGCAAGCGAGCTGTACGCGCGGCGCGGGGCGGTTTCGAACGACGACGGCGCCGCACCGTCCAATATCCCCGAATGGCGTGACGCGGCGAGCAACGACCGTAGCTGGCCGGCGATGAAGTCATCCTCCGCCGCCAGCCGACCGTCCTGCGCCGCCGGGTCGAGATCGATCAGTTCGGCGAACAGGGCCTGGATATGGCTCCATTCGGACCGGCTCGGCTGCCGCACCATATCGCCCCTCCCCTGGCGCATCATCGCACCTCGGTGCGAACCAGCACCGCTGCGCGCCGGCCGTCAAGCACCAAGTTTATGCGCGAGCGCGACGGCCTGCTCCTTCGACGCATCGCTGGCCGGCACCGTGATGATCGCGAATTTATCCTCGCCGATGAAGACATTGAGCGATTTGGTCATCGCGGCCCAAAAGGCCGCCTTGCCAAGCCCGCCGACCGTCTCGACATGACCGCCGAACCCCTTGAGCGTCTGCTCCAGGCCATTGCGGGTCAGGTTGATCGAACCTTCGCTATTGTCGCCGATTGGCGACCAGCGGAGCATCAAGGCGGCCGAACCGCCATCGGCAAGCTGATAGCTGCACTCGGAGGTGACCGCGGTCGCGCCATCGCTTTGGCTGACATTGCCCAGCCGGGTTTCGGTGACCGCCTGTCCGAGGATCGCCGCCATCGCCGCCTTGTCGACTACGGCGCAGGCGTCGGCGGCATTCCAGTCGCGCGGCGGCGCCGTCCCGCTCTTCGCCGCAGCCGACGAAGCCGCCCCCGCGCCATCGCCCTTGTCCGCCGCTTCGCCCCCACATCCTGCAAGCGTCAGCGACGCCGCGACGGCAGCCAGCATGATCGATCTGCTCATCCCCTAAATCCTTTCATTCGCAAGCGATGTCAGCGGCACGCGCCGGGGCGGTTCGCCCGCCGGTCCGCACTCATATAGGTTGCATAGCCAAGGCGGTCGGACTCGGTGAGACCGCGCGCAAAGCCGATCAGCTTGCCGCCGTCAGGGGTCAGCCCGAAATAGCCGCGCATCCGCCGCGGCGCCCCGTCGGGGCCCGTCTCCACCATGTCGAGCGTCAACACCCGGCCGTCGATGTGGCCGGTAACGCGCCCCGCCTGATATTCGTAACAGCCGGTTACCGTATTGCCGCTCTGCGTCAGGTTGAGCGTCCCCCAGCCGCTCCATCCTTCATAGCGTCCGGTGACATCCGGCAAGGTCGCCGTTGCGGTGAGCGGACGGCCATAGCCGTGAAAGCCGGTGAAGCCGGTATAATCATCGCCATAATTGCTCGCGATCGTCAGCCGCACCCAGCGGCCGACGGGGCGATGTTCGGGGTCGAAGCCGAAGCTCTGACCATCCTTCTTCATCTTCAGATCAGCGGCCAGGATCGGCACGAAGCCGCTGCGCGCCGATGTGTCGGACAGTTCGACGCGGATCGCCCGAGGCGACTTTTCGTCGCGATTGAGGAAGGCGGTGTCAAAGGCGATGCGCGACAATTCGGTTCGCTCCGCCAGTTCGAGCACGAACACGGCGGGCCGCCCCGCTTCGCCCGTCCAGTCGGTCGTCGCCGATCCGTCGATCAGGTTGAGCGGGCTGCTGTCCATCGCCGTAAATTCGGCGTCGTCCGGAACCTGCACCAGCCGCGCGCCTTGCGAAAAGGCGAACAGGTCACTCGCTGGACCCGTTTGCGCGGCAACGGGCGCGGCGAGCGCAAGCGCGAAAATCATTGCTCCGAGATATCTCATTTCTTCTGCTTCCTTTTCTTTGCGGTTTCGACAACCGCGCGCAGCAGCGGCGAAACGCCGCCGGCGACCGGCGCCTCGATACCCACGGCACCGGTTAGCGGATCGATCCGGTCGCCGATCCGGTGCAACGCATCCTCGGCATCGACCGCTTCCGCGTCGCGTTTCTCACCCAGCAAATCGCGCCCCGCCGCACCGGCGCCCAGATCGCCGAAGCGCCGCCGCGCCGCCGCCTGACCGACCGGGTCGCTGCCAGCCGACCAGCCCTCTTCTTCGGGGCGGTCGGGCGCCCCCGCCTTGGCCGCACCATCCGAATTGCCTTCCGGCGGCGCGTCCCGATTGCTCCGTTCCGATCCGCCATTGTCGTTGGCGTTGCTGTCGTTGCTGGCCGAGCGATCTTCGCTATCGGCGCCCGACTTGTCCTTCTGGCTGTTCGGGGCTTCGCGTCCGGAGTTGTTTGCCGGCGCCTCATTCTGGTTTCGATCGACCGACCTGTCCGATCCCGAGCCCCCCGAATTGCCCCGCGCAGGCAGGTTTCTTGCCGATCCGCCGGCGCTGTCGCGGCCGCCGCCTGCATTTCCATTCTCGGCAGAACCACCGTTAGAGCGCCGGTTGCCGTTGCCATTGGCGTTTTCGGACCGACCGCCGCTAGCGCCGCCGAAGGAGTTTAGTGCGCCCTCGATCCCGGTGCTGCCCGAATTGGTGCCGCCCTGCGCCGAGTTGCCGCCGCTGCCACCGTTGCTGTTGCCGCCCAGCCCGGCCGCCGAATTGAGCAGACCGGCGCTGGCCCCCAAATTGCCGTCGCCGGCAGAATTGCGGCCGGAACCGCCGGTGGGTCCACCATTGCCATTATCGGGAATGACGACCGCACGATCATAGCCGCGCTCGACATCGGCGGCCGACGCCCCGCCGGTACTGCCAGGACGGGATTGGGGGGCGCCCGCGGCTCCGCTGCGCGGCCCGCCCGCGCCCGGCAAAGCCCGACCCGAACCGTTGCTCAAGGCTGCGGCATCCCGATTGCCATCGCGTGCGTCCAAGGCTGCGGAAGGCTCTGGCGTCTGTCCGATCCCCGTACGCGCTGAGCGATTGGGGATATGCAATATCCTAGTCGGCTGTGCCGCGACGGTGGGGACGCCACTTGCCCGGCGCGGCGCCACCACCGGCCCGTTCGGAGAGCTCGCCTGCGCCGATTCATCTTCGGGTGGCTCGCTCGCTGCGGCGAATTGTGCGCGGGATTCGGGCGCCGAACCAAGCGCGGCAACCAATGCCAATGCGGTCCAATAACCCGGCCTTACCCAGTTCTGCATCGTCTTCCTCCCATCCCGTCCTCTTGTCGGACCGGAGGCACAAGGCATGCGCAGCGATCCGACAATCCGTTAGACGAGACGGCGATGCAAAAGCGGACATGGGCCGCGGAGATCGATGCCCGGCCCGCCCCGCCCCCGATGCCACGCGACGTTTCATCAACGGAAGCGCACGGGTTAGGCCCGTGCCGCGGTGATAAGGAGTAGGACAAGCGTTGCGTCCGCAGCCGGCGAGGCTCTCGATCGGCGCGGCGCTTATCGGCATGGCGCGCCGCCTTCACGATAAAGCCGCTTGCTCCGCTCGCTTTCCCAGATACGATCCCGCGGATTGCCCGAGGCAGGAGCCGACGATGAGTTTGCAGTCCGCGGCGCTGCTGGCGCTGGCCATGATCCTGCTGTTGTTCGTCATTGCGGCGCTCGTCGAGACGCGTGGTGCGGCGCTCGCGCGGCGTCCCGCCCTGCGCCACCGTGCCTATACGCTGGCGCTCGGCGTCTATTGCACGAGTTGGACCTTCTATGGTGCGGTCGGCAGCGCGGTGCGCGACGGGTGGAGCTATTTGCCCATCTATGCAGCGCCGATGCTGCTGCTGCTCGCCGCGCCGCGCTTTCTGCGTCGCCTGTCGGAGGCGGTCCACGAGGAGCAAGCAACGACCGTATCGGACTTCATCGCTGCGCGCTTCGGCCACGATGTCGTCGTCGCGCGGCTGGTGACGGTGATCGCGCTGCTCGGCACCATTCCCTATATCGCGTTGCAGCTTCGCTCTATCGGCGCCGCGCTCAGCATCGTGTCGGGCGCCGATGTCACGGCGCAGGCGATGCTGGTCGCGGCACCGCTGCTGGCGCTGTTCGCAATCCTCTTCGGGGCGCGGCGGTTCGAACTCGCGGGCCGCAGCGAAGGGCTGCTCTACGCGATCGGCCTTGAATCGGCGATCAAGCTGCTTGCGCTCGTCGCGGTCGCGGGCGTGGCGGTGGCCGTACTCGCCGCCACCCCGCCGCAACGCGTGATCGAGGGCTTTTCGGCGCTGCAATCGCGGTTCGAGCCGCAAGGACTGACGCTCAATGTCGCGATCATCTTTCTGATCGCGATGCCCGCCATCCTGTCCTTGCCGCGGCAATTCTACATGGGACTGGTCGAAGCGCGCCAGCCCGACGATCTCGTGCGCGCCCGCTTCGGCCTTGCCGCCTATCTCGGCACGATGGCGATCGTCGTCCTTCCGATCGCACTCGCGGGGTTGACCGTGCTCGGCCCGGCGATCGCCCCGGACGTCTATGTGCTCGAACTGCCCGCGGCCGAGGGCTTCGGCTTCGTTCTCGCAGCGGCGTTGCTTGGCGGGGTCAGCGCGGCGGCGTCGATGGCGATCGTCGATTCGACCGCGCTGGCGACGATGGTATCGAACGACCTTGTCTTCCCGACCCTGATGCGCGCGCCGGCGACGACAGAATCGGGGGCGATCGGGCGGCGGATGCTCACGATCCGGCGACTGTCGATCCTTGCGATCCTGACAATGGGACTCGTTTGGGCTCTGCTCGTTTCAGCACGGGATTCGCTCGCCTCCATCGGCCTCATCGCCTTTGCCGCCATGGCGCAGTTCACCCCGCATCTCATCCTCGCGGCAACTGGCAAGGGCCGCGATTCACTCGCGGCACGCGCCAGCCTTTCGGTGGGATTGGCACTCTGGCTCTACACGCTCGCATTGCCGCCGGTCGTCCCGACCGCGTGGCTCGACGCGCTGGCGGGGACCGCTATCGATCCGCTGCGCCTGCTCGGGATCGGCGGCGCCGCGCCACTCTCGCACGGCGTCATCTGGAGCGTCGGCGCCAATCTGATCGTCTATGCCGCGATCGCCGCGCGCAAGGTGCAAACGCCGCCGCTGCCGCGCTTCGTCCGCGCGCAGCGGCCGATCACCAACCTCGCCGATCTTGCGCAGCTCACCGGAAGCTTCGTCGGCGAGGAACAGGCGGGCAAGGCCTTTCCGGGCGCCGATCGCAGCCATCCGGTGGACCGGCAGGCGGCACAGCGCGCCCGCGAACTGATCGCGCAGGTCGTGGGTGCCTCTTCGGCACGCGCGCTCGTCGCCTCTGCGCTCGCGGGCGGCCAGCTCAGCTTCGACGAAGTCACGCGGCTGCTCGACGAAGGGGGTCAGAGCCTGCGCTTTTCGCGCCGGCTGCTCGCCGCGACCTTCGAAAATGTCGGCGCCGGAATCAGCGTCGTCGATTCCGACCTCAACCTCGTCGCATGGAACAGCCGCTATCTTGAACTGTTCAACTACCCCCCCGGTCTGGTTCGCGTCGGCGTGCCCGTCGCCGATCTCATCCGGCATAATGCCGAGCAGGGCGATTTCGGACCGGGCGATGTCGCACATCATGTCGAAAAGCGGCTCGAACATCTGCGCCGCGGGCAGGAACACAGCGTCGAACGGCACCGCAACGACGGCCGCGTCATCAAGATCGTCGGCGGATCGATGCCCGGCGGCGGCTATGTCATGTCCTTCACCGACATCAGCGAAGAAGCCCGGATGCGCGAAGAATTGCGCCGCACCCTCGAGGAGCTCGAACAGCGCGTCACCGATCGCACGCGCGAGCTCAGCGATGCCAACCGCCGCCTCGCGCGGACCGATCAGGACAAGACGCGCTTTCTCGCTGCGGCGAGCCATGATCTTCTGCAGCCGCTCCATGCCGCGCGGCTGTTTACCGCCGCGCTCGGGCGCGATGCGAGCGCGGCGCAGCACGACCTGATCGGCCGCGTCGAAAGCGCGCTGGTGGCGGCGGAAGACCTGCTACGCTCGCTGCTCGATATCAGCCGGCTCGACGCGGGCGGGGTGACGCCCGAACCCGCCGCCATCGCGCTTGCGCCGTTTCTGGGCGATCTCGCCGAAACCTTCCGTCCGATGGCGGAAGCCAAGGGCCTCCGACTACGCATCGGCGCGATGCCGGGCACCGTCGAAAGCGACGCCGGGCTGCTCCGATCGGTGATGCAGAATTTCATCGGCAATGCGGTGCGCTACACCGCGCGCGGCGGCGTCCTTATCGGTGTAAGGCGGCGCGGCGGCGATTGGCGGATCGACGTCATCGACACCGGCGTCGGCATCGCCGAGGCACAGATCGAGGATATATTCTCCGAATTCGTGCGGCTCGGCGAGGTGGAGGTCGAGGGTCTGGGGCTCGGCCTTGCCCTCGTGCGCCGCATCGTGCGGCTGCTCGGCGGGCGGATCGAGGTGCAATCGGCGCCCGGTCGCGGCAGCCGTTTCAGCCTCTATCTGCCGGCCGCCGAGTCCGGCGAAGCGCCGACCGCGTTCCCGAAGATCGCAGCGACGGGAAACCCAGCGCCGCAGTCGCTGCGTGTTCTGGCGGTCGATAATGACGAGCGCATCGTCGAGGCGAGCCTCGCCCTGCTCGCGCGCATGGGCCACGATGCGGTTGGCGCGCGCGGGCCGGGCGATGCTCTCTCAGCGCCGGGACGTTTCGATGCAGCACTCGTCGATTATCAGCTGGATGACGGCGCCAACGGGCTCGACCTGATCGCGCAGTTGCAGATGCAGCACCCCGGTCTCCCAGCCCTTCTGGTGACGGCGGAAAATGGCGCTGCCATGCGCGCCCGCGCGGCCGAACTGGGGGTGACGATCCTTGCCAAACCCGTCGCGGCGGGCGCGATCGAGGATTTTCTGACGGCGCTGTCAGTGCGCGAGATCGAGCCCGAGTGACCGCGCGACAAGGGCCGCCTGGGTGCGGTTGCGAACGTCGAGCTTGCGCATGATCGCGGTCATATGCGCCTTCACCGTCGCCTCGCTGATTCCCAGATTATGGGCGATCTGCTTGTTGAGCTGGCCGCCGAGCACGGCGAGCAGGACCTTGAGCTGAGTCGGGGTCAGGCTGGCGACGGTTTCGCGAATCTCGTCGGTGGCCGAATCCGGCGCGGGGGAACGCGGCGCCGACCGGCGGCCAATCGCTGCCGCAACCGCCGCCTCGATCGCGCCAAGGTCGCTGCCCTTGTGCAGAAAACCGATCGCGCCAAATGCCCGCGCCTCATCGGCAGCCGCCGCGCCTTCGGCGCTCGATACGACGAGGATCGGAACGTCGGGACATTCGGCGTGAAGCAGCGCAATCCCCGAATAGCCGGTCGCGCCGGGCATTTTGAGATCGAGCAGGATCAGCCGGAGATCGGGCGCGGCGGTGGCCGCGGCGACCGCTGTGGCGAGCGTTCCGGCCTCCGCAATCGCGGCCTCGGGCAATATTTTTTCGACCGCCAGGCGCAGCGCCTGAC
Organism: Sphingopyxis sp. GC21; assembly: GCF_025727575.1. Lineage (NCBI taxonomy): Bacteria > Pseudomonadati > Pseudomonadota > Alphaproteobacteria > Sphingomonadales > Sphingopyxidaceae > Sphingopyxis > Sphingopyxis sp. GC21. The sequence continues at coordinate 2,205,705 of NZ_CP095845.1, forward strand.
GAAAAAGCGGATGGTCGTCCGCAACGAGGACGGTTCCTGTCACGCCTCCGCCAGCAAGGGCCGATGCGCGAGCAGATGATCGACCACCGTGGGGTCGGCGAGGGTCGATGTGTCGCCCAGATTGCTCACATCATTCTCCCCGATCTTGCGCAGGATACGCCGCATGATCTTGCCCGAACGCGTCTTCGGCAGCGATGGCGCGAACTGGATGACGTCGGGCGTCGCGATCGGGCCGATTTCGTGGCGCACCCATTGGACCAGCTCCTTGCGCAGCGCCTCGTCGGGTTCGACCTCGGCGTTCGTGGTGACGAAAGCATAGATGCCCTGCCCCTTGATGTCATGTGGCATGCCGACGACCGCTGCTTCGGCGACCTTGGGATGCGCGACGAGCGCGCTTTCGATCTCGGCGGTGCCCATGCGGTGACCCGACACGTTGATGACATCGTCGATACGGCCGGTAATCCAGTAATAGCCGTCGGCATCGCGGCGGCAGCCGTCGCCGGTGAAATAGCGGCCCTTGAAGGTCGTGAAATAGGTCTGGAAAAAGCGCGCATGGTCGCCCCAGACGGAGCGCATCTGCCCCGGCCAACTGTCGGTGATGACAAGGCAGCCGTCACCGGCCCCTTCGATAACGACGCCGTCATTGTCGACCAGCGCCGGCTGAACGCCAAAAAAGGGCCGTGTCGCCGAACCGGGCTTGAGCGCGGTGGCGCCCGGAAGCGGACTGATCATCACGCCGCCGGTCTCGGTCTGCCACCAGGTATCGACGATCGGACAGCGCCCTTCGCCGACCACCTTGTGATACCATTCCCAAGCCTCGGGATTGATCGGCTCGCCCACGCTGCCGAGCAGGCGCAGCGTCTTGCGGCTGGTTTTCGTCACCCAATCGTCGCCTTCGCGCATCAGAGCGCGCAGCGCGGTCGGTGCGCCATAGAAGATTTCGACCCCGAACTTGTCGACGATCTGCCAGAAACGCGACGGATCGGGGAAATTGGGCACCCCTTCGAACATCACCGTCGTGGCGCCGTTCATCAACGGACCATAGACGACATAGCTATGCCCGGTGACCCAGCCGATGTCGGCGGCGCACCAATATATCTGCCCCGGCCGGTAATCGAAGACATAGCGGTGCGTGACCGCCGCCCACACCGCATAGCCGCCGGTGGTGTGCAGCACGCCCTTGGGCTTGCCCGTCGATCCCGAGGTATAGAGGATGAACAGCGGATCTTCGGCGTTCATTTCCTCGGCCGGACAATCGTCGCTCTGCGCGGCGACCGCCATGTGCCAGTCGATGTCGCGGCCCTCCACCATCGAAACATCGGCGCCGGTACGCCGTACCATGATGACGCGCTCGACGCCGGGGCAATGGGCCAGCGCTTCGTCGACATTGGCCTTGAGCGGCACATGCTTGCCGCCGCGCAGCCCTTCGTCGGCGGTCAGGACGATGCGGCTGTCGCAGTCGGTGATGCGTCCGGCGAGCGCATCGGGCGAAAAGCCGGCAAAAACGATCGAATGGATCGCGCCGATCCGCGTGCAGGCAAGCATTGCCACCGCGGCCTCGGGCACCATCGGCAGATAGATGGTCACGCGTTCGCCGCGCTGCACCCCCTGCGCTTTGAGCAAATTAGCGAAGCGGCAGACGTCGGCGTGCAGCTCGCGATAGCTGATCGCGCGGTGCGCATCGGCCGGATCGTCGGGTTCCCACAGGATCGCGATCGCGTCGCCGCGCTCGGCGAGATGGCGATCGAGCGCATTGGCCGAAAGATTGAGCGTCCCGTCGGAGAACCAGGCGATGCCGAAATCGCTTTCGTCAAAGCTCGTCTCCTTGACGCGGGTAAAGGGGCGCATCCAGTCGATGCACTTCGCCTGATCGCGCCAGAAGGCATCGGGCTGCTCGACCGATTGCCGATACATCGCATGATAGCTGGCGTCATTGACCAGCGCATCGGCCGCCCAGGCGGACGGCACCGGATAAATCGTCTCTCCCATCGCTTGCTCCTTTTGGTCCGCGGGGACTTTTGCCGGTCTGCCTAGCGCAAACATCGCTCGCCGCGCTGTTAGACAAAGGTCGTAGGTCTACGACCATCGTCCGGATGGCGCCGCGATGGCGCGCGCCGCACTCTGCCCCGATCCCGAGGTGAACATCGGGAACAGGGAGACGTCGGATGAAAAGGCGAATTACAACACCCCTCCATCTTTTGCTGGCCGCCACCGCGCTCGTCGCGCCGGGGACGGCCTTTGCCCAATCGACGCCGCGCGAAGCCGAGCTCGAGGCCCGGCTGGCGAAGCTCGAGGCCGAAATGCAGAGCCTGCGCGCCGATCTGGCAAGCGCGCGAAGCGATCAGGCAGCGACCGCCGCCGTCGCGCAAGAAGCCGCCGCGAAGAGCGATGCCGCGGCTACGAAGGTCGCGGCGCTGCAGCCGCAGGCAGTGCAAGCGGCGCCCGCCGACGGTTTCCGTTCGGGCGCAACGACGATCAAGATCGGCGGCTTCATCAAGCTTACCGCGACGAACAGCCGGTTCAGCGAAGGCGAAGTCGCGACCAACTCGCTCGGCCGCGATTTCTATCTGCCGCAATCGATCCCGGTCGGATCCGGTCCGGCCGCTCGCGTGCAGGATTTCAGCGCCAAACAGTCGCGGCTGTGGCTCAACCTGTCGACCGATGTCGCGGGCCATGCGGTGAAGGGCTATGTCGAAACCGACTTTCAGACCTCGCCGGGTACGCAAGGGTCGCAGCGCACCACCAACGGCTATAATCTGGCGCTGCGGCGCGCCTATATCCAGGTCGACAAATTCACCTTCGGGCAGGACTGGTCGACCTTCCAATATGTCGGCGCGCTGCCCGAAAGCACCGATTTCGTCGGCGCGACGGAAGGCACGGTGTTCGTCCGCCAGCCGCTTGTCCGCTATTCGGCGCCGCTCGGCGGCGGCGTGACGCTCCATGCATCGATTGAAAATGCGGAGTCGGGAACCGCCACCCTCGGCGCCCCGGCGCTGATCGAAAACGGCGACGACAGCATACCCGACTTCGCGGTGCGGATCGCCTATGCAGGCAAGCTTGGCGAATTGTCGCTCGCGGGCCTCGCGCGCGAAGTGCGCGTTGCCAATGCCGGTGTCTCGGCAAAGAATTTCGGCTGGGGTGTCAGCGCCGCGGGCAAAATCTATCTTGCCGCCGACAAGGGCAGCGATATCCGCTTCATGGCGACCTATGGCAGCAATGCCGGCCGCTATGTCGGCCTGAACTTCGCGCCCGATTCGGTGTTCGACCCGGCGACCGGCAACCTTGCCGATGTTCGCGAGTTCGCCGCGCTCGCGGCGGTACGCCTTGCCGTGGCGCCGCAGCTCCGGGTCAACCTGATGGGTAGCTACCAGAATGTCGACTATGCGGGTTCGATCCCGCTCGCGACCCTGTCGGGGTTCAACGACAAGGCGTGGAGCGCGGCCGCCAACCTTTTCTGGTCGCCGGTCAAGAGCATCGACCTTGGCATCGAATATCGCCACGGTGAGCGCGAAATCGTGAGCGGCGCCAAGGGCCAGCTCGATCGCTTTGAATTTGCCGCAAAATATAGTTTCTAAACCGAACAGGGACAGGGAGAGGTTTCATGGCAACGGCATATGACCATTTGCCCAAGCATCACGAGGCGACGCAGAGCGAAAAGCTCGTCATCACCGCCTCGTCGCTGGGCACCGTTTTCGAATGGTATGATTTTTATCTCTACGGCCTTCTGGCCACTATCATATCGGCGCAATTCTTTTCGGGCGTCAACGAAACGACCGGCTTTATCTTCGCGCTGGCGGCCTTTGCCGCGGGCTTTGCGGTGCGTCCCTTCGGGGCGCTGGTGTTCGGGCGGATCGGCGATCTCGTCGGCCGAAAGAACACCTTTCTGGTGACGATGGGCTTGATGGGACTTTCGACGTTCGTCGTCGGCCTTCTTCCCTCCTATGCCACGATCGGCGTTGCAGCGCCCATCATGCTCATCGTCATGCGGCTGGTGCAGGGCCTTGCGCTCGGCGGCGAATATGGCGGTGCGGCGACCTATGTCGCCGAACATGCGCCCAACGACCGGCGCGGGCTGTACACCAGCTTCATCCAGACGACCGCGACGCTCGGCCTGTTCGCGGCGCTGCTCGTCGTCATCGGCACGCGCACGCTGATCGGCGAAGAAGCGTTCAAGGACTGGGGCTGGCGCGTGCCCTTCCTCGTTTCGATCATCCTGCTCGCGGTGTCGATGTGGATCCGCATGCAGCTTTCCGAAAGCCCGGTCTTTCAGAAGATGAAAGACGAAGGCACAACCTCGAAGGCGCCGCTGACCGAAGCGTTCGGCCAATGGAAGAATGCCAAATGGGTTCTCGTCGCGCTGCTCGGCGCGGTCGCCGGCCAAGCGGTGGTCTGGTACACCGGCCAGTTCTACGCGATGTTCTTCCTCGAAAAGATGCTGCTCGTCGACGGCGCGACAACCAATATCCTGATCGCAATCGCGTTGGCGATCGGCACGCCCTTCTTCATCTTTTTCGGCTGGCTGTCGGACAAGATCGGGCGCAAGCCGATTATCCTGGTCGGTTGCGCGCTGGCCGTCGTGACCTATTTCCCCGCCTTCCACGCGCTGTCCGAAGCCGCGAACCCGGCGCTTGCCCGGGCAGAGGCTTCGGCGCCGGTGACGGTGGTGACGAACGACGCCGACTGTTCGTTGCAGTTCGACCCCGTCGGCAAGAACAAGTTCGACGCCAAGAGCTGCGACATCGCCAAGGCCTTCCTCGCCAAAAACGCGATCGGCTATGCGAACGTCGCCGCGCCGGCAGGCAGCGTCGCGGTCGTCCGCATCGGTGCCGAAAGCTTTACCGCTCCCGATCCCGCCAAGGTAACGGGCGACGAACGCAAGGCCGCGATTACCGCTTTCCAGGGGCAGATCAAGGAGGCGCTGACCAAGGCGGGTTATCCGGCGAAGGCCGATCCGGATGCGATCAACAAGCCGATGGTCATCGCCATCCTGACCTATCTCGTCCTGCTCGTGACGATGGTCTACGGCCCGATCGCCGCCATGCTGGTCGAATTGTTCCCGAGCCGCATTCGCTACACCTCGATGTCGCTGCCCTATCATATCGGCAACGGCTGGTTCGGCGGCTTTCTGCCGACGACAGCCTTCGCGATGGTCGCGGCAACGGGGGATATCTACTACGGCCTCTGGTATCCGATCGTCATCGCCGCGCTGACGGTGATCGTGGGGCTATTGTTCCTGCCCGAAACCTTCCGCCGCAATATCGACGCATAGGCAGGCCTTTCGGCATGGACTGGGGAGGATGGCGGGTCGCGCATCCTCCCCTGATTTTTTCGCCCCTGATTTTTCGTGGCTTTGCGCTGGATCAAGGCATAATCGGACGCCGGGGCGCAAGAGGCACAGGCTCTTGAACGAAAGGCTCTCTCCCATGGACACGACGCTTCTGCTTCCCACCCGTTCCGGCATCGACGTGCTGGTGCGCCCCGCCACCGAAGCCGACGAGGCGGCGCTCGTCGATTTCTTCGACCGCGTCAGCGACGAGGACCGGCGCTTCCGCTTCTTTTCGGCCGGCGCCCACGTCAACCACCGCCAGCTCGAACCGCTGATCCACGCCGACCATTATCGCAGCGAAAGCTTCCTCGGCTTCGACGCGGCGAGCGGCAAGTTGATCGGATCGGCGCTACTCGCCTGCGATGCGGCGATGGACACCGCCGAAATCGCGGTGTCGATATGCAGCGACTATCGCGGCAAAGGCGTGGGCTGGGCACTGCTCGATTTCGTCAGCCGCGAGGCCGAACGGCGCGGCGTCCGGCGCGCGATTGCGATCGAGGCGCGCGAAAATCACGCCGCCATCGAACTCGAGCGCGAAAAGGGCTTCGCCCCCGAAGCGTTCGACGGCGATCCGACGCTGGTGGTTCTCGCCAAGACATTTCGATAAAGGACGACAGATGAGCGACGCCTACCGGCAGGCCTGGACCGACAGCATCACCGACCGCGAAGCCTTTTGGGGCGCGGCCGCGCGGGCGATCGACTGGGTGACGCCGCCGCAGCGCATCCATGATGCCGATGCGGGCTGGTTTGCCGGGGGCACGCTCAACACCGCCGCCAATTGCCTTGACCGCCATGTCGCGGCGGGGCGCGGCGATGCGCCGGCGCTCGTCTATGACAGTCCCGTCACCGGACAGGCGCGCCGGTTCACCTATGCGCAATTGCTCGAAGAAAGCGGCCGCGTCGCGGCGATGCTCAAGCGGCTGGGCGTCGGCAAGGGCGACCGCGTCGTCATCTACATGCCGATGATCCCCGAAACGGTGTTTGCGATGCTCGCCTGCGCCCGTATCGGCGCGATCCACTCGGTCGTTTTCGGCGGTTTTGCGGCGCTGGAACTTGCCAAGCGCATCGACGATGCCGCGCCGCGCCTGATCCTGACGGCCTCGTGCGGAATCGAGGGGAGCCGGCTGATCGCCTACAAGCCGATGGTCGATGAAGCCCTCGCGCTCGCCAGCCACCCGGTCGAGCATGTCGTGCTGGTCCAGCGCGATGCGCTTGCCGCCGATCTCCAGCCGCCGCGCGATATCGACTGGATGACGCTGCGCAGCGAATGTGCCGGCGATCCGATACCCGAAGCCGCGGTCATGGCGGCGAACGATCCGCTCTATATCCTCTACACCTCGGGGACGACGGGCACGCCCAAGGGGGTGGTGCGCGAACATGGTGGACATGCCGTCGCGCTCGCCTGGTCGATGGCGAATATCTATGGCATCGGCGCGGGCGATTGTTTCTGGGCGGCATCCGACGTCGGCTGGGTCGTCGGCCACAGCTATATCGTTTACGCCCCGCTACTGGTCGGCGCGACGACGATCCTGTTCGAAGGCAAGCCCGTCGGTACCCCCGACCCCGGCACCTTCTGGCGCACGATCGTCCGCCACGGGGTCAAGACCTTCTTCACCGCACCGACAGCGATCCGCGCAATCCGCAAGGAAGACCCCGACGCCGCCTTTCTGGCCGACATCGGGACGGGCGATCTTGAAGCGATTTTCCTCGCCGGCGAGCGCGCCGATCCCGACACCATCGCCTGGCTGGAGGAAAAGACCGGCCTGCCGGTGATCGACCATTGGTGGCAGACCGAGCTCGGCTGGCCCGCAATCGCCAGTTGCTTTGCGCTCGGCGACCTGCGGCGCAAGCGCGGGAGCGCCGGCTTTCCGGTACCCGGCTATGAATTCGTCGTGCTCGGCGAGGACGGCCAGCCGGTCCCCGACGGGCAGAGCGGCTCGATCACGATCAAGGCCCCCCTTGCCCCCGGCGCCTTTCGCACCTTGTGGAACAATCCGGTCGGCTTCGCGCGCAACTTCGAAAGCTTCCCCGGCTATTATGAGACGGGGGACGCGGGCCATTTCGATGCCGAGGGTTTCCTCCACATCATGGGCCGCACCGACGACATCATCAATGTCGCGGGCCACCGCCTGTCGACGGGTCAGATGGAACAGATCGTCGCGCAGCAGGACGGCATCGCCGAATGCGCAGTCATCGGCGCCGACGATGCGATCAAGGGGATGATCCCCGTCGCCTTCGTCGTCCCGCGCGCCGGAGCCGCGGATCCCGACACGCTGGTACGCATGGTCATCGCCGCGGTGCGCGCCGAACTCGGCGCGGTCGCGGCGCTCAAGACCGCCTATGTCGTGCCGCAGCTTCCCAAGACGCGGTCGGGAAAGATACTGCGCAACCTGCTGCGCAACATCGTCAACGGCCAGCATGTCGAATGCCCGCCGACGATCGAGGATCCGGGGGTACCCGCGATCGTCCGCGCAGCCGTCGCGGCGCGGTCAGCGCCCTGACATTGGAGAAAGACCGTAGCGTTCCGCGCCGATGCGGCGGCCGGACAGAAATGGCCGCTATCGTCGTCACACATCGCCCCCGCAGGCGCACGAAATCGCCGGAAACAGTTTCTTCGCAAGGACGCTTGTCTTCGCCACAGCACGCTGATAGAGGCGCCCATCGTTGCCGCTTTAGCTCAGTTGGTAGAGCACATCATTCGTAATGATGGGGTCACAGGTTCGAGTCCTGTAAGCGCACCACTATTCTCTCTAAGCAATCCCGACACATGCGGCTGAAAAGCCCTTTGCGTGGGCGCTTGATTGGGTCTTGTCCGGGACGCCTTTAGCAGCGTCGCGTTACAATTGGCCGCCTATCCTTTGAATTTGGCAACAAAGTCCGGGACACGCTGGAAAACGGGGCTCGCTGTGACCTCTTCAGCGAAATCTGCGATGGGGATGTTTTAATCCCCCAACCAATCCGCCGCGATCTCGCCCTTGTGCCCTTCCGGCGCGAGCGCGGCGCGGAGGGCTTCGAGCAGCGGGGGCAGCGCCTGCGTGAAGGCGTATGGCGGGTTGATGATGAAAAGACCCGCGCCGTTGTAGATGCCGGGCTGATCGGCATCGTACAGCCAATGTTCGACCCACAGGAATTTCGGGATACCCAGCCGCCTGAGCTGCTGCTTCCATCGCACATGCGCCGCGCGGTCTTTCAGCGGATACCAGATCACCGTTACGCCATGCGCCCATTTGCGGTGAGCGGCAGCGAGAGTGGCGGCGATCCGGGCGCGTTCATCCGTTTGCTCATAGGGCGGATCGACCACCACCACGCCGCGAGACGTGCGGGTCGGCAGCATCGCCAGCCACAGCTCATAAGCGTCGCGCTCATGCAAGGCCGCGGATGTGCCACGCATCGCGCTGCGCAGGGCCATGACGTCTTCGGCATGTTTTTCGTTGAGGATCAGAAAATCCTGGGGCCGCAATAGCTGCTCCAGAATGCGCGGCGAGCCGGGGTAGAGGTGCGGCTCGCCCCCGGCATTCACTGCCTGTACGGCGGCGCGGTAGTCGTCGAGCAAGGGATTCGCGTCGGCAAAGGCCCGCAGCACACCCTGCGCAGCCTCCCCGGTGCGTTGCGCCTGATCGCCCTTGAGATCATACAGCCCACAACCGGAATGGGTGTCGATCAGGGTCAGCGCGCCGGGCTTTTGCTGCAAGGCCCGCACGAGAGCGATCAGCAGGCTATGCTTCACGACATCGGCGCTGTTGCCTGCATGGAAGGAATGACGATAATTCATCAGAATTCAAAGCTCTGCGATCTGCTTTTCCATGAAGGGCTGCGCGCGGCGGCCGACCGCGAGACGAGTGACGCAATCGATCTGGGCCCCATATAGCGTCGGGCGGAAAGCATCAAAGTGCTTCTGCGCAAGACCTCAAGCCCGCGCTGCAGCAAATGACCCTTACCCACGGCGATATCGCCAGCGATCAATTCGAGGCGCTGGACCTTGGCGTCGCGAAACGACCGCCGCGGACTGGCGTCCCAGAAATAGTGCTGATCGAGTTCGAATGAGAGCTGTCCGGTGGGATGATAATCCCATTCGGGAAACCGAGGTGCGAACTCGAAGCCGAAGTCGTCGTCGTCATCCCAACCCCGCGGCGTTCGGCGCTTGGCCCAGTATCGCTCCTGCTTCTTTTCCCAAGCTTCGCGCTCTTTCTGCTCCTTCTCGGTCAGCACATGCTTCTCGCGCCGCGTTAGCTCCGTCACCGCGAAGCCGACGGTCTCCCCGTCGCAGAGAAAAACAGCGCCCTTCTCTCCTGCCCGGAGCGTGATGCCGAGAGCCTCTGCCGCCGCGACGATCCGGTTGAGCACCAGTTCGAAGCGGTCGATCGATCCGGTGTCAACCAGCGTAGGGATGATGCCGCTTCCGCTCGCTGCGACGAGGATGGAATCGGCGTCGGGTTTTGCTTTCCGAAGTTTCGCGACGGTGGCCGCGACTATCCGATGCGAGGGGACCTCGGCTTCGCTGTCGATCCCCGATGCCGCAATACGTGCCCGCTCGCGGGCAGCCGACATCACCTCCGACTCCTTGCGCAGCTCGCCGCTCATGATGCTGATCTTGGCTGCCGCGCCCTCCTTCGTTGGCGGCAGGGGCGTTTGCTCGACCGGCTTGCCGGCATGTTTCTTTGCCCACCAGCCGAGCGGAGGCTTGGGAATGTCGTGCTTCTTGCAAATCTTGTGCAGCGCCACGTCCGAAAGGAAAAATTCCTTGGCGAGCTGGGTCATCGGCTTCGACCAGACGAGGTCGTAGAATTCCTGGCGGCTGAAAGATTGGGACATCGCGCGGCTCCGGACCGTTGGGAAGACAGGATTCTGGGGTGGACGATATCCCCATGCCCGGCGCCGGAAATCAAACCCTTTCGGCTTCGAACGCGATCGCCGCACGCTCAGAAAACAATTGCCAGACGATGCTTGTCATCGCACGGCGGCGCTGCTAGTGGCGCCCCTCGTTGCCGCTTTAGCTCAGTTGGTAGAGCACATCATTCGTAATGATGGGGTCACAGGTTCGAGTCCTGTAAGCGGCACCAGCCAACTCATTGAAAATAAACGATTTTCTCGGGCCGCTTGGCACTGATCGCAACCTCTTGCCCCCGTGCAGCAGGGGGCGCAGCATCCGACCATCGTCAACCAACAGTTGAGGTGATGCCGATGTTGTCCGTCCGTCAGATCCAGTCGCTCCGCCCCCGCCCCAAGCCGTACAAGGTCTATGACGGGAATGGGCTATTCCTGCTGATCCAGCCCAATGGTTCGCGCCTCTGGCGCTTTCGATACCGACTCTATGGTCACGAACGCAGGCTGTCGCTCGGCAAGTATCCGAACGTGGGACTGAGGGCTGCGCGCGCGAAATGCTTCGACGTCCGCGACCAGCTTGCGGCCGGGATCGATCCCGCGGTCGCGAGGAGAAACGGAACCCCTGAGACCATCGCGGCATGCCGAGCCACCTTCCGGGCTGTCGCCGACGAATATATCGCCAAGATGCAGGCCGAAGGAAAAGCGCCGGCCACCCTCGCCAAGCTCCGCTGGTTTCTTGACCTGCTCGACCCGCATATCGGTGCCATGCCGATCGGCGGCGTATCACCGCACGACCTGCTCTCGGCTCTAAAGGCGATCGAGCGCCGCGGCCACCATGAAACCGCCGTCCGTACCCGCGGCTTCGCCGGACGGATATTCCGATACGCAATTGCGACCCTTCGCGCCGAGCATAATCATGCAGAGGTGCTCCGTGGTGCCTTGCTCGTCCCGCGGGTAACGCACCGCGCCGCGATCGTCGATCCGCGGCATGTCGGCGAACTGCTGAGGGCGATCGACCGATATTCTGCTGCGCCGCCTCGCGAAGCGCACGCACGAGGTCGGTTTCGCCGCTTCCGAACCCTATCTCGGTCCCGACACCGAGCAGAGTCGAAAGAGCGACGCCCTTGGCCGCGCACGATCGTGGCGCGAACTCGGTCCATGACGCGCTTGTCGGCGGCGGCATCGGGATCGTCGCGTTCGAGATCGGGCAGTTCGAGCTGCTGGGCCGGCGCGGACACTGGTGCCGGCCCCTCGATCGCGGGATGGCGCTGCTGCTCGAGCCCGCCATCATCATCGGCACCGGTGCGAGCGTCGGCAGCGAGGCGATCGTCGGCTTCGCGGACGAGCCCGCTCCAGTCGTCGGCCCGCGGCGCGGGCCGGTCGGCATAGCCGCCAGTCCCGAGGGCCGGAGGCGGCAGGACGCGTCCGCGAAAATTGCGATCCTCATAATAACGCAGCTTCCGGGCACGGATCGGCGCCATGCCCGAGACGAGAACCAATTCATTGGCGGGCGGCAGCTGCATCACCTCGCCCTGCGTCAGCAGCGGGCGCGCGGTTTCCTGCCGGCTGACCATGACATGCGCGAGCCAGGGCGCGAGGCGATGCCCGGCATAGTTGCGCATCGAGCGCTGCTCGGTCGCGACCCCGAGCGCATCCGAAATGCGCCGCGCGGTCCGCTCGTCGTTGGTCGCGAAGGCGATACGGACATGGCAGTTATCGAGGATCGCATTATGCTCGCCATAGGCCTTCTCGATCTGGTTGAGGCTCTGCGCGATCAGGAAGGCGCGCACCCCATAGCCCGCCATGAAGGCCAGGCTCGTCTCGAAGAAATCGAGCCGTCCGAGCGCCGGAAATTCGTCGAGCATCATCAGCAGCTGGTGCCTGCGGCCGCTCGCGCCGTCGGCGTCGAGCTTCTCGGTCAGCCGCCGGCCGATCTGGTTGAGGATGAGGCGGACCAGCGGCTTGGTCCGCGAGATGTCGGACGGCGGAATGACGAGATAGAGCGAGACGGGGTGATCGGCCTCGACAAGGTCGGCGATCCGCCAGTCGCAGCGCGAGGTCACCGCCGCGACCGTGGGATCGCGGTAGAGACCGAGGAACGACATCGCGGTCGAGAGCACGCCGCTGCGTTCATTCTCGCTCTTGTTGAGCAGTTCTCGCGCGGCCGAGGCGACGACCGGATGGACGCGCGGCGCATCGGCGCTGCCGAGATGATTGGTGGTCATCATCCGCCGCAGCGTCGCCACCAACGGCCGCTGCGGATCGGAGAGGAAGGTCGCGACCCGCGCGAGCGTCTTGTCTTCCTCGGCGTAGAGGATGTGGAGGATCGCGCCGACGAGGAGCGAATGCGAGGTCTTTTCCCAATGGTTGCGCCGTTCCGCAAGACCGGGCGCCAGTCGCCAGTGCGCCGCACCAACCTTCGTCGCCAGCCCGAGACCTTCGAGCTTCCGGAGCCGGCCCATGCGGATGGACTGACCGAAAGCCCCGCGCCCCTGCGAACTCACGAGGACACCGCTGTCGGCTTCGCGCAGCATGGCGCGGTCAATGCTGGTAAGCCGCTCCTGTTCGACCTCGGCTCGCAACCGCTGTTCGATAGCCGCTTCGGTACGCGGGCCGAGATCGAGATCGACCAGCTCAGAGGCGCGTTCGCGCAAGCCGTGGCTGATATAGTCGCGCGCGATGACAAGATCGGCCCCGCGCTCGTCCTTGCCGCGCACAATGATAAGGTCCGTGTCTCCTCCGCCGTCGCGGTAGATCGAGAAGTCTCTCACGCGGGCGAACCGTCCTTCGGCCGCCATGGTGACGACGACGGGCGCGTGGCGCGCTATGGTGTTCGCAACCTGCGCCTGCTTGAGCGCCGTGTCCGCCGCGAGGGCGGCGATCGCGTCTTCGTTGGCGTCGTTCCCTGACTCGTCGAGCGCGGCCTTGGCGTCGGCGAGATCTTTCTCTGCCTTGGCGAGCTTGATCTCTTCCTCGAGCTTCTCAAGCTTCGACTTGGAGTTGGCGCGGTCGGCCTCGACAACGGTCGAGACCTCCGCGGCCAGCGCGTCGAGCACGCCGACGACCGCTTCGCCAGCGGCCTTCTTCTGCTCGTAGCCGGCACTGGTGAGCACGCCGCTCTCGGCAAAGGTGGCCGAGAGGGCGCCGTTGGTGAACGCCTTGCTGTGGAAAGGCAGGAAAAAGGTGGTGTCGCGGTTTAGGAGCGTGACCGGTAAGGTCTTGAAGAGTTCGCCCTCCTCGACGCCAACCTTGGTACAGGGTCCGCCCTTGCACGCCCTCAGCACGGCGGGGACGCCGACGCGGTAGCGAACCCCTGCCTCCGGCCCCGGGTCGCTGGCATCCTTGAGACCGGTGTCGCCGGGCTTTCCGGAGGCGGCGACCGCCCTCGCCTTCGCGGGATCGACGAGCGCAGTCGTCGACTTGAGCTCGAGCCAGGTCGCGGCCTGCGCCGCGAGCCCCTCGACGCGCGTCTTGAACTGGTCGTCGGTTTCGAGAGGTTTGCCAGCGGCATCGACCTTGCGCGCCACCCATTTCGCGAGGGTGGCCGCGGGGATCGCGATCCCCCTGGTCGAGGCGATGACCGAGCTGGCCTCGGGGAACACGACGGTCGACGCGTGGCTCACCGCCTTGGTGCGCTCCTCGAGGAGTCCCTTCGCACTGTCGAGGTCGATCTGCGTCGCGACGACGTTCGAGATCGCGGTGTCGTGCGACTGCCGAAGCGAGCGGCTGATCGCGGCGCCGGCGCGGGTCACGCGTGCGCTCGACGCGTCGAGGTCGCGCGTAGGCGGCATGGACGTTCCGCCGGTCCACGAAGTCCGCCGGGGCAGCCGACCCGTAGGTGACGAACACCAGCGACGACACGAGCCCATCGAACGCGAACTCCTGCCCTTGCAGCCATTTCCCGTAACGATGGAGCTGGGTCGCCTAGAGGCTCGCGACTGGATCCGCGCAGGCCGCGCGTCACCGACAGCCGGGACGACGCCGCCGACGTCGCGGCGGGCCTCGAGCTCAACCATTTCCGCGACGTGGTACGGCAAGTGCTCTTCCAGGCGCTCCACGACGCCGGCGAACCCACTGCCGATCGATTACGGGAAATCGCGGGGAAGGAGGCGGAAGCCGCCGAGCTCGACGACGAAGAGCGCGCGATCGCGGACCTGGTCCAGCAACGCGACGCCTCGTGCTGGCTAGCTTTCATGATGGAGTCGCAGGGCGCCGCCAAGCAGGGACACCTCGAAAAGATCGCGGCTTACCTCGACCGGTACAGCTCTAGCGAGGCCATTGCCTGGGGGACACTGGTCGAGCGCGTACAGCAAAAGCTCCTGGCGCGCGGGATCAACCCGGCCGGCCCCGCGGCGTCGGAACAGCAGCAGGGTGGCGAGCCTTGGTGGCGCTACTTCGTGCCGCCACCGGGGCTCTCTTGGGACGCGCTGTCGCCCGAGGCCGCGAAATCGACGCGTGAACGGCTGGCAAGCCTCTTGTCCAATCACCTCGCCGGGGCGTTGTTCGACCGCGGCGGCAGGGACCTGGAATCGGTCGGCGTCGCCTATGTCGTGCCGACGGGCGCGCACGGTGCGCGGCTCGGCACGGACGACGAGAACGCGCGGCGCGTACTCGGCAACGTGCTGCGCGTACTTGGCCAAGCGAAGTATTTCGAGGGACAAGGAAAGAACTCGACTTCGACCGACGCCCCGAGGCCGCTGAGAGGCTATCTCGAGCGCGTCGCGGCGCTCCTCCAGCAACCCGTATCGGCCTTCTCGGAGGCCGTTCGCGTAGCTCTCCGTGATAGCGGGGTCATCAACGACAACTGGGTCATCCGCACGGCTCGTGCCGCGGGTCTCGGCATCGAGGTCCGCCCCGCCAAGAAGGACGACCTGTATGCCTGCACGACCTGCTCCAAGGTCACGGCCATTGTCTTCGTGTCACATGTCGGTGCCATCAATCGCCAGAAAGGACCGATAACCACCCGCCGCCATATGCCGCGCCCTGCTCACCAGCCGCCTGACCTGCGAGCGCAGCGAGTCGGAGGCGGCGCGCCAGTCCCGCGAAATCCGCTCTGTCCCGAACAAGCAGGCCGCGATTTCGCGCTGCGAAGCCCCGGCGCTCAAGGCGTCAGCCACCCGCAAAACCTCGATCAGCCTTTCCACCTTTCGCTCTCGAGGAAAAAGCGCTGGCAGGAATTGGCCCGTCCGGTAGAGACCCGCCAAGCGCCGAAGCGGGAGAACTTGCGCTTCGGCGTCGCAGCCGACAGACCCAATGAGCGCATAACGGAGCAGCACGGGATGTCCGGCTGCCAGGCTGCCCGCTTCGACATCGATACGGATCCGCCGATAGCCGTCGGATATGACCGCGTGCTCCTGGCCCTCGGGGTCGGTGACGACATAAAGCCAACGCCCGAAACGTTGGTGATCAAACCGGTCGACCGTCGCCGGATCGACCGGTACCGCGGAAACCGGCAGCGCGCCAGGATCGACGCACGCATCCCAGATCAGCCGTGCATCGGGAGATGCGCGGGCCGGATCCTCGGCGAAAGTGCAGGCCCCACTGCAGCGAGCCGGCCCTGCCCTTCTGGTCACGGGTCGCCTTGCTCGCCGAGGTGTACCAAGCGACATAGGCGGGATCGCGCCGCAGCCATTCCCACATCATGCCGGCGCGATCGATCCCGGTAAGCCGCCGATAGGGTGCCGGGTCGCGCCAGTCGGGTCGAGGCACCGGCGGCGGCAATCATTCCCCCGTGCAGATGGCGCGACGAGCGGACAAATCGCCCGGAAACAGGCTGTTGCCTCCCGAAGCGCGATTGTTACAATCGGGCCTCGTCCCAGCAGCGGGACTCGGCGGATACGGAAAGCCGCCTGCGGGTTCCCACGAGCAGGAAAGGACGGCCGCGAGGGTTCGTGCGGCTTGAGACGCCGCCTCGGGTCGATGTCGCGCATGAGAGACATGCGTGCGGAAATCGAATGGTTCGTGGATGCCATCGCACTCGTCCGCGATGCCGGTACGCTTGCGATGGTTCTCGGAGAGATGACAGGCCGGCTCGGCTTCGGGCATTTCGCGCTCACGCATCACGCCAATATCCTCGACGTGCCGCGCCCGATGATCCGCATTCACAACTACCCGGCGGGGTGGGTCGACTTTTTCGACCGGCGACGCCTCGGTTTTTCCGACCCGGTGCACCGCGCGAGCCACAAGACGAGCGCCGGCTTCCGATGGAACAGGATACCCGACCTGATCCAGATGACGCCCGGCGACCACCGACTGCTCGAGCTGGCGCAGGACCATGGGCTCGCCGACGGCTTTACCGTGCCCGCCAATATCGTCGGGGAAGCGACGGGCTCGTGCAGCTTCGCGTCGGGACCGGACCATTGCCTGCCGTCGGACGCCTTGCTCTGGGCACAATTTGCCGGGACCGCCGCGTTCGAGGCGGCGCGTCGCATATGGCTTGTGGACGTTGCTCCGCCAGGCCCCCGGCCCCAGCTTACCGATCGCCAGCGCGACTGCCTGATCTGGGCGGCGCGCGGCAAGACCGCGTGGGAGATCGGCCGTATTCTCGGGATCAGCGAAGAGACGGCGGTGCGCCATCTCAAGCAAGCCCGCGAAAGATATGGGGTCGATAAGCAGACATCATTGCTGATCCTTGCCCTGTTCGATGGGATCATCAGCTTCTCCGACATCTTCGGGCATTGATATGCCCATTTCTGGGAATAGCGTGATCGCGGCCTGAACCCGACCCTCCCGTGCACACGCAAGACGGGAGTTTCCAACATGCTGCATCTTACGGAAGCCGATTGTTCCGCGACAGAAGATGATGTGCTGCGCGCGATGTTCGCAGCGCGCAAGGAGGTGTTCGTCGACCTCCTCGGCTGGGACGTTCCGGTCCTTGCCGACCGGTACGAGGTCGACCAGTTCGACGACGAACATGCGATCTATCTCGTCGTGACCGACCCCGCGGGCGGGCATCTTGCCTCGGCGCGGCTGCTGCTGACGACGCGGCCGCATATCCTCGCCGATCTCTATGCGCCGCTCTGCGACGGCAATGTCCCGCGCGGCCCCGGCATCTACGAGGTGACCCGCTTCTGCCTCGACCGCCATATCGGCGCGAAGCAGCGGCGTTTCGCGCGCGACCGGCTGGTCATGGCGCTCGCCGAATTCGCGCTCGCCGAGGGTATCGAGCGCTACACCGGAGTCGCCGAGACGGGTTGGCTCGAGCAGATTCTTGCCTTCGGCTGGCGCGCCGCGCCGCTCGGGCGCCCCCGCCCGATCCGCGGCAGAAGGCTCGGCGCGCTGGCGATCGAGATCGATTCCGACACGCCGCGCCTGCTCGCGGAAGCCGGCATCCGAGCGAACCCGGCTCAAGTCGAGACACGGCCACAGGCACGGGCACAGGAGCCGCATCATGCGCTCTGACCCACTGCAAGCCGCCGAAGCCAACCTCGTCCGGTGGTCGGCCGAGCTCGCGCGCGATGGCTATTGCATCATTCCCGATGCGGTCCCCGAAGCGCTGGTGCGGCAGCTCGACGCGGACCTGCGCCCGGACTTCGAGACGACGCCCTTCTGCGAGGGCGGCTTCTACGGCGTGCGCACCAAAAGGTTTGGACGGCTGCTCCGACGCTCCGTGCTTGCCGATGCGTTCGTGCGTCATCCGCTCATCCTCGCCATCGCCGAGGAACTGCTCGCGCCATGGTGCGACCGCATGCAGCTCAATCTGACGCAAGCGATCGCGCTTCATCCTGGCGCGCTGCCGCAGCTTCCGCACCGCGACCAGGACATGTGGCGCGGCGCGATCGGCGAAACAGAATATCTGGTCAACGTGATGTGGCCGTTCACCGACTACCGCGCCGACAATGGCGCGACATTGCTCTGGCCGAACAGCCATGGCGCCGCAGCGCTCGCCGATGCGCCGATACGCGATCCCGTCGTCGCCGAGATGGGACCCGGCTCGGCGCTGCTTTTCCTCGGCTCGACGCTGCACGGCGCGGGCGGCAACGAAAGCAACGATATCCGCCGCGGCATGATCGTGAGCTACTGCCTCGGCTGGCTCAAGCCCTATGAGAATCAATGGCTAGCCTATCCGCCCGAGGTCGCACGCGGATTCGACCCCGAACTCGCCGCGCTCGTCGGCTATCGCCAGCACCGCCCCAACCTCGGCAATTTCGAGGGACAATGCCCCTCGATCCTGCTCGGCGACACCGTCCCCACGCGAATCGGCGCGATCGACGCCTTGCGTCCCGACCAGCAGGACCTCGTCACCGCCTATGTCGCGGACCAGCGTCGGCGGCCATGAACGCCGGCGTGACCTCGGAGCGGGTGTATGAGGCGCTCAAGGCGCGCCTCCTCGCCGGCACCGTCCCGCCCGGCGAGCGGCTCGAGCCGAAGAAGCTCGCCGCGCTACTCGCGAGCAGCGTGTCGCCGGTGCGCGATGCGCTACACCGGCTCGCGGGCGAGCATATCGTCGAGATGCGGACCGCCGAAGGATTCCAGCTGCCGCTCGTGACCGAGCCGGCCCTGCGCGATCTCATCCAATGGAACGGCGAGCTTCTGCGGATCGCGCTGCGGCGCTGGCCCGCCGCGGCGTCGCGGGAGATCGAGCTACCACCGCCCGAAGACTATGCGGCGCGCCTTCGGGCGCTGTTCGGCATTGTCGCTGCGCGCTCGGGGCTCACCGAACTCGCCCGCCAGGTCGAGGCGGCGAGCGACCGGCTCGCCGTTTCGCGCGCGGCCGAAAGCCGGGTCGCGGCCGACGCGGGGGGTGACCTCGCCGAGATCGACGCCTTGATCGAAGCGGGCGATGCACGGTCGATCGCGCGGCGTATCGACCTCTATCACCGGCAGCGCATGGCGCTCGTCCCGGCGATCGTCGAGACGATCTACCGGCTCGCCTGACGCGCCCGCTATAGCCCGTCTACATTCGGCATATCATCGGCGTATAAATTTCGGATAGCCGCCCCCCTTTCCTAGGCTTCCCGGTGCCGCAATCCCGCGGCATCGAGGAGAAACCTCATGAAACCCGGCTATGAACCGTCCGACCTGATCGATCTCGGCGCCGCCAGCATCGAGACGCAGGGCCCGCCCGACCTGCAGATCGAGTTCAGCGCCTTCACCCAGGTGCGCGACGGCATCAGCGACGAAGACTGATGATGGCGCGGGCGGGCCCCTTGCCCGCCCGCGTTTGGGGGATACTCCAAATGCACAGCCTTAGAATTTGCCCCGGGATCTCGCACCGGGGTTTCGCCGACTGCGCGATCATTCTCGACATCCGCCGCGACCGCTACTGGAAGGTCGATGCCGGAGCCGCCTTTGCGCTCGACTGGATCACCGGGCGCCGGTCCGGCCCAATCGACATGGGAAGCCTGGTCAGGCTTGAACAACTCGGTCTTGTCGACTGGCGACCAGCCGACGAAATGGACATTCACCCACGAGAGCCCGCGATTCCGCGGAGGAGTGCGATCGAAGGTGATGCGCGGCTGCCTGGATTTGATCTATTAGAGGCCATCGAGGTCGCGTGCCTGGTCTTCGCCGCGCGCCGGGCGCTTCGCCGCCATTCGCTCTATTCTATCCTCTGGCAGGTCCAGGCTTCTCGCACGGTAGATATATCAAGCGGGGAAAGCGCCGACCTCGCTCGGCGCTTCGACCGATATCGTCGCCTTGTTCCGCTTGGAAATCAATGCCTTCCCGATACGCTCGCCTTCCTACGATTTTCGGGTCGTCGCGGCTGTTTTCCAACGCTCATATTCGGTGTCGAGGCATGGCCATTCGCCGCGCATTGCTGGGCGCAATCGGACGATCTCGTGCTCAACGACGTCCTCGACCATGCCCGCGCCTTTTCGCCGATCCTCGCCATATGAAGCCCGCCCGCTTCCTTGCGATCGTTGATCCGGGCGCTTCGAGCGTCGGCGCGAGGCGCAGGTCCCGGGCAACCAAACAGCAAGGCCTCCTTCCCGTCTTTGATAGCGGTCCGCTTTCCGTCTTTGTCACGGCCGAAACGCACGTAGTCAGAGCAGGAAACCAAGGCCTTGTCATCGGCGATCTTTTTCGTGCTGGCATGTCGTCGAGAGTGACCAGCCTGGACGGAGACGAGACCCGCGCCGGCGAGCCAATAGCGATGGATAGATACTGGGGCGACTATGTTGCCTTCGCCGCCGCGGGCGAGGGTAAGGGGCCCCTCTCCATAGCCCGGTCGGCGTCGGGCGGCGTACATGCCTTTCGCGCGCGGTTTGGCCCGATCCTCTGCATCGCCTCGGATATCGAACTGTTGATCGATCCAACGATGCAACCGCCAAAGATCGACTGGGCATTCGTCGCACACCACCTTGCCTTCATGCACCTCCATTGCGCCGGGACCGGCATCGTCGGCATCGACGAGATCCTGCCCGGCGATTGCTCGATCGAGCATGACGGGTCGTCCGAGCGCCGCTCTCTATGGACTCCCTGGATCTTTACGGCCCATGACAAGCACGCGCCGAGCTTCGCAGATGCTACTGCAAGGGTGCGCGGTGCCGTGTTGAAGGCGACCGCGGCGCTGGTTCCGCCGGACGAAACCGTGTTGCTCGAACTATCCGGCGGTCTCGACTCCTCGATTGTCGCCGCAGCGCTGGCCGCGGTGGGACGCAGGGCGATCGCGGCCAACCTGGCAACTCCGGGACCGGAAGGCGATGAGCGCCACTATGCACGCGCTGTCAGCGAAAAGACCGGGATCGCGCTCCTCGAAGCGCTGATCGATGGAGAAATCGACCTTACCGAGGTGGGACGGCGCTTGGAGGCTCGGCCGGGGATGCTGGCGATTTTGCGGCTCGCGGACCGATATTTTGCCGAACAGGGCCGCGACCACCGCATCGGTGCCTTCGTCAACGGCACCGGGGGCGACTGCGTCTTCTGCTCGCTCGGGACCGCAGCGCCGGCGACCGACCGGTTGAAAGCCCATGGCCCGTTCACCGGATTTGCCACGACGGTGCGCGACGTCGCGCGGGTGCATGGGGACAACATCTGGAATGTCACGCGTATGGCGCTCCGCCGTCATTGGCGCCGGCCGCCCCTTCCCGCCTGGCGGCGAAACCAGCTTTTCCTGAACGACGACTGCCTGCCCGCTGCGCCAAGCTACCATCCCTGGCTCGACGCGCCGCCGGATACGCCTTCCGGAACCCGTGCGCACGTCCATGCGATCGTCGCTTCCTATGCACATCTCGACGGCTATGGCCGGCACGCCGTGGCACCGTCGCTCTTTCCGCTGCTGTCGCAGCCCGTCGTCGAGGCCTGTCTTTCGATACCGACCTGGCTATGGGTAGCGGGCGGCCGCGACCGGGCTGTCGCGCGGGCCGCGTTCCGGACCGAGCTGCCGCGGATCGTCGCGGAACGGCGTACCAAGGGCGGTATGGATGCCTTTTGCGCGCACATGTTCGAGATCAACCGCATAAGGCTCCGGCCCTTTCTGCTCGACGGCCAGCTCGCCGCTGCCGGTTTGCTCGACTGTCGCGCAATAGAAGCCTATCTCGCGCGCCCCTTTACCAACCGCGACCAGCTCTTCTATCAACTGCTGCCAATCGTCGATGCCGAGGCCTGGGCATATGGCGTTACTGCCGCGTCATCTTGACCCAGATCCGCGCATCGCTTGCCAGCGCCTATATTGCTCGGCCTTGGCCGGGTCCGGATCGACATAGCCCTGCAGCCAGAATCGGAACCAGTCGAGGTTGCGCTCGTAGATCGCCAGCTTGTGCCTCGGCTGGTACTTGAGATGGGTCTCCTCGGGAAAAGCCCATAGCTCGACGGGTTTGTGCGCCTGGCCCAGCCTCGCTGCCAACTCGACGTTGAAGCGAAACTCGCGTTCGGGAAGCTGCATCAGCAGCGGCGCGTGTATCTTGTCGGTCGAGAATGTGGGCGAGAGCATTTCCCAGCGCGCGGGATCGTCTTCCGGGCGCCCGATTCCCCAGACTTGCTTGAGGATCGGCGAGATCTGGCTGCCCGGCAGGGCGTTGAACCAGTAATAGGTAGGAGAAAGCAAGGTATTCCCGATCGAGATCGCCGAGAGCAGGTTGCTGTTCTGGGCGACCCACATCGTGGTTTCGCCTCCGAAGCTGACCCCGCCCATGCCCACGCGCGAGCGATCGACGATACCGCGATCCGCCAATATCCGGACAGCCTCGCGCACTCCTTCATGGCCGATACGATATTGCTCGACCGGGTCCATCAAGCCGGCCCGCATCGCGACGCGGTCGATGCAGAGAACGGCCATGCCCGATGCCGCAAGTTGCCGGAGCGGGAACTCGTCGCCAATACCCCCGCGCAGGTAACCCTCGCAGAGATAATAGGTGACGAAGAGAGGCAAAGCGCGGCGATTGCCTGCCGGCAGCATCAGTTGCCCGGTGAATTCCTGCCCCGACAAGCCGGACCATCGCATCGGCTCGAACTGTAACGTACCGGGCCGAACCAGGTCATGATTGGGATTCGCGAGCGTGGTTACCACTCCGGAGGAGATCGCGACGCGAACGAGGCGCGGCGGCGTGTTGGCGTCCGCCACGACGCAGTAAATCGCGTCGACATCGACGGCGCACCCCGCCCGGTCACGCCCGCCTCCCCATCGCCCGGCACCCCCGCCGATCCGGCGGACCTTATCGTCCCTCGGCGTCCACAGCTGGAAGGCTTGCCCGCCTCCCCGATCGGTGGTGGCGAAGACGACCGCGTCGCGCGCGCCCTGCCAAGCGATCTTGCCGATCCGCAGCTTGCATGAAGACTGCGCGCAGGCGATCGAGCGACCATTCGGCCGGACGATCGAGAGACGCGAAGCAAAATCCTCCGCAGTGACACGAGCATTGCCGCGATGATCTCCGGACCGCGCTTCGTCGGTGACGGGACGCGGGTTTCCGATATCCGGCGTGCGGGGCGGGTCGGTGACCCGCGCCGCTTCCGACGGCGTTGCGTCGCGCACGACGCCGGTGCCGAGATCCAGCGCGCGATAGGTCAAAGGCGCCCCCGCGAGCAAGTGCCCGAACGTAAACCATCGGCCCGAGAATCGATCGCTGCCCTTGCGACCTTCGAGCAGCGCCCCCCGAAAGAGCTGGCGCGCCGGATCGACCGTGGCATCGATCAGCACGCCGTCATCATATTCGCGTCGTTCTGCCTCCTCGACCGCCGCGCGGGTCGCACCGACCGAGTACAGGATCGTCCCTGGCTCCGGGCCAAGCGCGAACCGTCGGACATTGGAGGCGTCGCGGGTCACAGCTTCGCTCTTCGAGCCGTCGACCTCGGCGCGCCAAACCTGCACCTCGCCCCCCGCGACCTTGCGAAAGAGAATGGCACGCCCGTCGTGCGTCCAGACCGGCGGCTCGGTTGCCAGTTCGCCATCGCGCCTTTCGCCCTCACCGGCGTCGGCGACCCTCCGCGGCGGCGCCGAGCCGTCGGTCGGCACGACATACCAGCCAAGTTCGAAATCGTTCGCGGCGACCGATGCGTGCTCGATACGGAAAGCGAGCAAATGCCCGTCGGGCGAGACCGCGATGCTCGACATATCGGCAAGCTCGATGGTTTGGCGCAGTGTCGGCCCAGCCTCGACTGCGCTCGCCGTGAGCGGGGGCGGACCGGCCCGCCCGGCGTCGACCGTTCCTTCGCTGACCGGACTAGCGACTAGCAGCGTGATCGCCGGGAGCACGCCGATCACCATGTCTTCACCAGTTGCAGCGCGAAGAGGCGGCCCACCGGGCTCGCATTGTCGGGATCATATCCCGATGCCGAGAAGATATTGGCATTTTCGACATAGGGTGGTTTGCGATCGAACAGGTTCGATACGCTGAGCGCGATCCGCGTACCCGGCAGAATCTCTTCCAAATCATAGCCGAGCTGCAGATCGACCGTGGTCCAGCTCGATACCCGTGCCGCCGGCACGACCGCGGTGTTGCGGTAGTCGTTCACATAGTTGGCGAAGGCGGCCAGGTTCCAGGGACCGTTCGACAGGTTGAAGCGGCCGCGCAGCCTGAGATCGACGGGATTGCCGGTCGTCGACACCACGTCTTCGGCGGGCGCGGTCGGGGTGATCCGCTGGCGCTGCTTGAAAATCCATGCCCCGCTGACACCTGCCGATATGGCCGTCTGCCCCGCGGTGAAGGCGTAACCAAGGTCGAAGTCGAGCCCGGTCATATGCACCGAGGAAAGGTTGAGCGTGCGCCCGTCGACGATTGCACCGATGGCACCCGCCGGGATGCCGAACGGATTGCGAAAATTCTGGTCGCCATAGTAGCGCGCGAGAAGCTCGGCCGGCGGATTATCGCTGATCAGCGAGCCGTAGAGGCTGCGATTGCCAAGAAACGACATATAGTCGGTCCCGAGATTGGCGATCCGGTCGCGGTAGCGGATATCGAAATAGCCGATATCGAGCTTGAGGCCCGGCAAGCTCGCCGGTGCATAGACCGCGCCGAGCGTCCAGGTATCTGCCTTTTCGGGTCCCGTGTCGGGATTCGAGCCGATCAGGGCCAGGACGTTGGTCGAGCCCGTCGGCGACGCGGGATCCGGAACGGGAAGCGGTATGTAGGCGGCGGTCCCGGGCCCGGTCCGTATGTCGGCAAAGCTCGGGGCGCGAAACGAGGTCCCCCAACTGCCGCGAAGCGCGAGACCGCCGCCGATCTTCCATGTAGCCCCGATCTTGGGATTGGATGTGGTGCCGAAATCGCTGTAGCGCTCGATACGGGCCGCCAGCGAAACGTCGAGCGCCTCGACCAGCGGAACCGACTGACTCGGCCCAACCAGCGGCAGTGACAGCTCGGCATAGGCAGCCTTTACCCGGCGCGCGATCGGAAATCCGGCCGATCCGCCATCGACCGGTTCGGGCGAGAAGTCGAACGTGACCGAGCGCGCGTTGTAGCGCTCCGAGCGGAGTTCGCCGCCGATGGCGAGCCGCGCCGACCCGCCCGGCAGCGCGAACAAGGGCCCGTCGAGTTTGAGGGCCGCAGCGCGAACGCGCGACGTCCCATCGGTTTCCCGGAATCCCCGGACGCGCTCGATCGTCGCGCGCGGGGTGAAGGAGCCATCGCCGAAGAGATTATAGGCGGTCGCCGGGTCGGGATCGGCAAGTGCCTGCGCGAGGCGAACATAGTTGGGGACGTTGTCCGTGCGGTTGCGCTCGCGCTGGACACCATAGGACCCGCGCAGTTCGGCGCGCCATTGCCCGAGGCTTGCCTCAAGCCCGGCATTGGCACTCCACGCCCGGACATCGGCACGCCGCGTCTCCGGCCCCAAATCCTCCGTAAAATCATAATTGACCCTGACCGGCCTCCCCGTCCCGATCGGGTCGACGTAGAAGGGATTGGTCACCGGCACGACGATATTGCCGTAGTTGTCGGGCGTGGTGCGGACCTCGCTGTGACGCACCGCGTAAAAGCCCTGCGCCGTAAACCGGAGCCAGGGCGCGAGCGACTGGGTCAGCGACGCAAAGGCGGCATGCCGTTTCTGCTTCGGCAGGATATCGCTGCTCGCGCGCCCGTCTGAAAGATTGGGTTGCCCGGTAAGCAACTGCCCCGGCGTCAGCCGCGTGCCGTCCTGCCCGCGCGGGATGCCATAGACCGACCCGTCGGCGGCGATGATCGTGCCGGGATTGGCGAAGCTCTTGCGATAGTCCGGGCCGCCGAACGGCCGCAAATCTTCGGTGACATAGTCGCGGTCCGATGCGGCGAGATTGCCGCGCTCATAATATTCATAACCGAGGGTCAGATGGCCGCTCGACCAGCCGGCACCGACAATCTGGCCGAGCTGCCATTCTTCGAACCCCTTGGCCGACCCGAAGCGGGCCCGCGTCTCCGCCCCTTCGAAATCGTTGCGGAGCCGAACGTTCACCACTCCTGCCACGGCATCGGAGCCATAGATGGCCGACGCGCCGTCGGCGAGCACCTCGATGCGGTTGATGGCCGAGGCCGGGATCAGCGAAAGGTCGACGAACATGCCCGACACGCCCCCCAGCGCGACGCGGTTGCCGTCGATCAGCGTGAGCGTCGAGGTCGATCCGAGCCCGCGCAAATTGACGC
This sequence comes from Sphingopyxis sp. GC21, assembly GCF_025727575.1. Taxonomy (NCBI): domain Bacteria; kingdom Pseudomonadati; phylum Pseudomonadota; class Alphaproteobacteria; order Sphingomonadales; family Sphingopyxidaceae; genus Sphingopyxis; species Sphingopyxis sp. GC21. Next base: position 2,231,850 of record NZ_CP095845.1, read on the forward strand.
CCGAGCCATAGCCGAGATTGGCATTGCTGTTGCCGCGAAGGGTAAAACCGATCGTCCCCTCATTCGGGCCGCCGCCGAAATTCTGGGGCAGCGCCTGAACGATCTGCTGCGTCGTCGCGTAGCCGCTCTGCTCGATGTCGTCGCGGTCGACCGTGACGACGCGCGCGCCTGCAGGCGCCGTGCCGCGAATGCGGCTGCCGGTCACGACGATATCGTCATCGGCGCCCACGGTGCCATCGACTGCGGCCGCAGCCTGCGCGCGCCGCACCGCGAGCCCGCGCCCCACGCGAACAACGGTCAAGTCGCTGCCGCGCAGAAGCAGCGCGACGGCTTCTTCGAGGCTATAGCGCCCTTCGACCGCAGGGGCAGTCCGGCCCTCGACGAGATCGGATGCTACGCTGACGTTGCGCCCGAATTGCGCCCCGACCGTACGCAGCGAGGCGCCAAGCGATTGCCGGGGCAGGCGCACATCCTGCCGCGCCTCTTCGCGTGCCAGAACCGGTGCGGAGGCCAGCGCCGCCGCCGAGCCCATCAAGAATATCAATAAATCCCCGTTTCGCATCATCGTCTCCCAATCGAGAGAGCAAGCTGCATGCCCTCTTCGACCGGTGAGACGATGATGCCGGAATTAACCCTGTGACTTTTTCGATCGATCAACCACGGGACGCGGCGCGCGCGCGCAAGGCCAGGCTGCCGTCCGCGGCTATCCCGACGTCGAGCCCGAAACTGACCGCGAGCGCGTCCGCAAACCCTTGCGGATCGTCGCGCCGGAACGCGCCCGAAAGACGCCGAGACGCAAAGTCGCCCCCTTCGAGCCGGATCGCGCGCCCACTCGTCCGATTGAAGGCGGCGACGGCCTCCGCAAGCGGCATTTCGTCGAAGCTGATCATCGCGTCGGGCCAGGACAAGAGCCGCGCGCTTGCCGGTGAAGGCGCTCCCGCTTCGCCATGCTCCACGAGCAATTGTTCGCCCGGCGCGAGGAGCCGCGATGCGCCAGCGGAGGATTGTGCCGCCCGCCGGCCGCGCACCTCTACCGAGCCCTTGATGAGAATGACACGGACATTCCCTTGTTCGAAACCGACATCGAAGACCGTGCCATGCGCGACGACACGCCCCTCGCCGGCGTCGACCAGAAAAGATCGCGCGGCATCATGTGCCACTTCGAAGCGCGCGCGTCCGCGCAGCAGGACGAAGCGCCGCTCGTCCGACGTGCTGACGTCGCGAAGCGCCGCACCGCGGCCCAGCGTTACGCGCGAGCCGTCGGGCAACCGGATCGTCCGGACCGCGTCGTGAGCCACGAACTGTGCGGGAGCAGACCGGTTGACAGCCGCGGGACCGAACCATCCCACCCGCTCGGCGTAGAGGCTTCCCGACAGCAATGTGAACAGGCCGATTCCAGCCGCCAGCAGGGCGCCACGGGGAAACTTTCTGCGCGCCCCCGCGAGATTGCGCGAGCGGCCTGCCGCGCTGTTGGCGAGAAAGCGGCTCTCGTTCCAGGTTTCTTCCAGCCGCGCATAGGCGGCGGCATTTTCTGGCAAAGCGTGCCACTCTTCGAAGGCGCCGCGTTCGGTGTCGGCATCGGCCCCTCGCATGACGGTGAACCATTCCGCTGCGCTGCGCGCCCTCTTTCCTCGCGGATCGTTCGTCATGCTTTCACACGCGATTGGTCGAGATAGGCAATGGCGCGCGTCATATGCATTTCGACTGTCTTGATGCTCAACCCCGTGCGGAAGGCGATTTCGGCATAGCTATAGCCGTCAATTCGATGCGCGAGAAATATTTCGCGGGTTCGCGGCTTGAGGCGGAGAAGCGCGTCCTCGAGGCGGCGCAGACGATCGCGCGCCTCGAGCGCGGCCCACTGATCTCCCGCGTGCAGAACGACCTCATCCTCGCCCAGATGAAGCGATGCAGAGCGCCGTTCGTCCTGCCGCGCATTGTCGCGCAGCATGTTGTCGGCCGCGCGCCGAAGATAGGCGGCGGGCGCGACAATCCCCTGCTGTTCCTGCTCGGTCAGACCGGCGAGCCTGCAGAAGACCTGCTGCACCACGTCGTGGGCGCGCTCGTCGCGCCCACGACGGCGGATGAAGCGAATGAGCCCGTCGTGATGCGCGCGATACAGCCTTTCGAGAAAGGCACCGCGCGTCCGCGGTCTCACGTCGTCGGGCGGCAGCGGGTCCGATTCCTCGAGGCCGGCGATGCGGGGATGATCGGGAACGGATTTCAGGCGCATAAGCACACCATGCGAGCGCGCGCGGCGCCCCGCATATGTCGACCGCACGCGCCGCGCACGATCGGATAGCCCAAAGCCATGGGCAGTTCTCCGGCAGGAGGCCAGCCGGCTACGCCGGTTGTCAGACGCCGGCCCGGAACATGTGCTGCCGCCTTTAACCGCCTGCGCGGCCTGGACATTCGCGGCTGCGGCCCGGACACAAGATGCTCCGGCCCAATTTCCCGTTAACGCGGCGATCTTGCCTCATGCGCCGCACGCGGGCGGCGCATGTCGTCATCATAAGCCCGGCGCGAGGCGAAGCAAATGATTAGGAGCCGAACCGGGCGACGGAAACATGCTTGAGCATGTGCCAAGACCTTTAGCCCGGTCGGGCCTGGACATACGTCTTGGCCGCCCGGCCACCGGCTCTTGCACGCGCATCGCGTCTCCGCCGGCCGTTTCGACAGTGCCGGATCGCTCCGCCGGCGACACATCGATGCGCCAAGCAGCACGGGCCGGAACCGACGCCACGGCGTTCCATCCGGCTGGGCGACCGGGAAACTGCGCACCGGCTATTCGTGCAGTATCGCTCGCTCGCCTGCCGCACGGCCTCGGCATTGCGCAGCGCGCGAGCGTGGATTTCCTCGTCTTGTGTCGCCGCGCGGAGGAAAGGATCGTCGGCCGGAGAAGATACCGATCCTTCCATCGTGTCAGTTCGGCTCCTTCCCTTTCGTCCTTTCTCCGCCGCGCGCGCTGTGAGTGCCCTTCGCAGCCTCAAACCCCAAGCGCTGGAAATTCATGGGGTATAATCGATCAGGCAGGTGCCGCCGCGGAACTGCATGCTGTTCTCGCCATATTCCTGCAGTTCGATCAGGATTCCGCTTGGGTCGCGGCACGTCACGACCCATGTCTGGTCGGCGCCGAGCGTCTTTTCGCTCGGCGCGTGGCCGCCGGCGACGAGGCGCTCGCGCAGACCGTCGATATCGTCGGTCTCGATCGCAAAATGCATGACCCTTCCCTCGGCTTTCACGTCGGAAACCCGAACGACTTCGAGAAAGCTGACGTCGTCGAAGCGCAGGTAATAGCCAATTGGTTCGCCCTGCAGGTTCCGGAAATCGAACTGCCGCGACAGCCCCAGCCGAGCATAGAATTGCTCGGTCGCGTCGAGATCGACGGATTCGATGCAGACATGCGCGAGCCTGGTCACAGCCCGGTTCCGACCCAAATTGCACTCATGGCCTCATCTCTCCCTTCCTTCCCAAGATCCGGCGACCGCCAATCCCTCCCGACATGAGGCCCGCATGTCCTCGCGGTGGATTCCCGTGGTCCCCTTCCCGCGTCCATGCCCGTGCCCCGCCGGTCTATTTCGCCATCGATTCAAACAATGCCGTCGCCCGCGACCCGTCGTCGATGTGCAGAGCGGCTGCGACGCGCCTGCCGACCTCTCCGAGCGGGTTACGAAAGGGTGCCTTGCCAGACGCGATAAGCCGGGCGATGTCGCTCGCCACGAGAGCGGGCGGATCGCCATGCATTGCGCCTGCGAAGCCGGTCGCGACCGCGCTGGGTTCGAAGACGAGCACCCGGATAGCCTCGGGCGCGAGTTCCGCTGCCAGGCTTTGGCTCATTCCCTCGAGCGCGAATTTGCTGGTGGCGTAGGCCCCGTCGTTCGGAGGGCCGACCAATCCGGACAGCGAGGAAATCATCGCCACGGTCGATCCTTGGGCGAGATGGGGCTTGGCCGCGCGCGTTAAACGCCATGCTCCGAGAAGATTGATATCGAGCGTCTTTTTGAACGCGTCGAGGTCAAGGGAAAGGAGCGGTCCGGCGAGGTGCACACCGGCATTGTTGATAAGCAGGTCGATCGCGCCCTCGGCTTGCACGACATGCGCGACAGCGCGTCGCACGCTGTCGTTGTCGGTGACGTCGAGTTCGACGGGAGTTCCGGGCACTTCGGCATCGCGCGAACGAATACCGCAAAATACCCGGTCGCCACGGGCGACATATTCGGCCGCCAGCGCGGCACCGAGCCCGCGCGAGGCGCCGCTGATCAAAACGGTAGACACGAGGGTTCCCCTTCCAACGAAATCGCTGCGAAAAGATCGGACACGATCTTCGGCAAATTTGTCACCGCCCCTGGCACCTAATTGAGAAGCTGAAACACGGCGACGCCGAAGAAATTGGCGATCGCCTTGCCCAGCATGCCTGTCGCAATCGCCGGGGTTACCAGCGATTTCCATCCCTTCGACGTCGCGATCCCGGCGGCGGCGGCGGCCCCAACGATGTTCGCCCCCGAGCCGATGATCGCTTCCGCGAGATCGGAACGGAGCAGGCGCGCGACGATCAGAACGATCAGGACATGAACCAGAATGATGACCAGCCCGAACACGAAATAGAGTGGTGCAGAGGTCAGGAACGCGGTCAAGTTGGTGGTGGCGCCAATCATCGCGAAGAAGAGATACATGATGAACATGCCGAGTTCGAAATCACCTTTGAGCGCGTGCATCGGCCCCGGAAAGAGGTTGGCGATCGCAACTGCGATCAAGGTGACAATGAACAGGCTGTAGTGGCCAAATCCGGTCGCGTTGGCGATCCATGCGCTTGCCCAGCAGATGGCGGCGCTCAGCGCGAGCGCGAAGCTGATATGCACAAGGTCGAGTTCGGGTCGCGCCTCGACGATCGCCGTGTCGGATTCGACCTGCGCGTCGACGATTGGCGACGGCAAGTGCCGCCGAACCCAAGCCACATTGGGCAGGGTTACAAGGATCATCAATCCGACGATGCTGACGGGTGCGCTCGCACTCACGGCCACCGCAAACACCTCGGGCGGCAATTTGGTGATCTCCGCCATCGCAACCATGTCGGTCATTCCACCGATCCATGCCGCAGCGTAAGTGGCCGCGATATGCGGTCCATATGGCCCGATATCGACGAGCGCATAAGCGACGACCGCACCGATACAAACGGCCACCGCGCCGACAAAGAACAGCGGAAGCACCCGCCCGCTTTCGCCCAAAATGCGAGTGAAGGTCGCCTTGAACAGCAGGAGCGGTATCGCGATCGGCATGATCACGCCGACGATGATGCCATAAATCGGGGCGTCATGCGGGATGACGTTAAAGTTCGACAGCAAGGCGCCGCCCAACAATACCCAGACGACGGCAGGAATCTTCGACGCGAGACGGTTGCGCTCGCTCCATAGCCCGAGCAGGACCAGGCCGAGCATGACGGCGAGCAAGGCCGCAGGATTATCAGCTGCAATCAGGGTCATGGAAAAATGTCTCTCTGCAAAGTCAGCCAACAGTCTGCGCGGCGGACTGCCATTGCCAGTCACACCCTGCCACCGCGCGCACCATCGCCTCGGCGTGTTGACCGCGATCGACGCCGAGCTCGGCAAACACATGCTCCGCGTCGCTGCCAATCGGGTTACGGAATGGGGCGTCAGGGCTGGCAATCGCCGCCGCGATCGATTGCGCGGCAAGTTCTGGCGCAAGGCCATCGACGATGCCGGGGAATTCGGTTGCGACGCGGCCAGGTTCGAAAACGATGACGCGAATGCCGGCGGGCGCCAGTTCAGCTGCCAGCGACTGGCTCATCCCCTCCAGCGCGAATTTGCTGGCCGCATAGCCGCCTTCATCCGGCAATCCGACAAGACCCGACAATGAGGAGATCATTGCGACAGTTGCGCCGCGCCCCATGTGCGGCACGGCCGCCTTGGTCAGCCGCCACGCGCCGAGAAGATTGACATCGAGCGTTTCCTTGAACGCATCCTGATCGAGCGAGGTCATGGCGCCCGCGAGATGGATGGCGGCGCTATTGACAAGAATATCGATGCTATCGACCGCAGCGACCATTTGGCTGACCGCGGCCTCGCAGCTTTCGATCGAACGAACATTGAGTTCGATATCGCGCTCACGGTAAGGCTCGGTCGAACCTGCGAATACCGTATGGCCACCCTCGCGGAACGCGCTGACCAATGCCATACCCAATCCACGCGACGCACCGCTGACCAGCACACTTGCCATCCAGATCCTCTCCGAAACATACGGTCTATTGGCGCCGCATCCCCCCTTCTTAGGCGAAGCCGGGAAAAGTTCGGATGACAATTGCTAATCCCCACCGTGAGCGAGCCTAATTTTTCAGGCGCAGCGCACCGCCCTACGTTCGCGCGAACCTGCACCGAACAACATGGGCAAAAGGCGATATGGCGGAAACCGAATATGACATTGTGATCGCTGGTGGCGGCGTGAACGGGCTTGCCTGCGCCGCGACCCTAGCGCGCAAAGGGCTGCACGTCTGCGTGGTGGAGCGCAATCCCTGGGTCGGCGGCGGCGCGGTGACGCGCGAAGTGACCCTGCCCGGTTTCAAGCACGATCTTTACGGATCGTCACACGTGTGGATCCAGTGCAACCCCGATTTCAAGGAAATCCGGCCCGAGCTGGAAGCGCTGGGGCTCAAATATATCGAGCCCGCCGACCATATTACGGGCCACCCCGACAGGAATGGCGGCCCGGGGATCGTCATTCACAAGTCGATCGACAAGACTTGCGCGTCGATAGCGGCCTATTCGGCAAAAGACGCTGAACGGTATCGCGGCGTTTACGCCGATTTCGAGCAGGTCCGCGAAGGGTTTATCAAGGCCTTCTTCTCGCCTCCCGCGGCGCCGTCGGCGCTCGCCAGCGCGCTCGAGACGAGCGACGCGGGCCTTCGCCGCCTCCGCGAATTCTCGATGTCGGCGCGGGCATGGGTCGAAGCCAATTTCGAGAATGATTTCGTGAAAGCAGTGATGCTCAACTGGGCGCTCGCGCCGCAAATCCTTCCCGACCAGGAGGGCGCCGGGCAGTCCTTTTACATCATGATCCCGGCCATCCACTACTACGGCCAGGCCATACCCCAAGGCGGCAGCATGGAGCTTCCGAACGCCATGGTCCGCTACATCGAATCGAAGGGCGGCACCGTCCACCGCGAAGCGCCGATCGCGAAGATCTTGATCGAAGACGGCCGCGCCGCCGGGGTGAAGCTCGAGAATGGAAGCATCATCCGGGCACGACGCGCGGTGGTCTCGGCGCTCGAACCGAAACAGACCTTCCTCAAATTCGTCGGCGAAGAGCATCTGGAACCCGGCTTTACCGACATGGTCCGCGGTTTTTCCTTCGGCAAGATCAGCATTTGCCGGCTGCAACTCGCGCTCTCCGAGGCGCCCGAATTTACGAACGGCGCCGATATGAGTGCCTGCCCTTTCCACCGGATCGTCGATTCGATGGAGCAGATGATCAATTTCTACGCCGAACTTGCCACCGGCAAGCCACCGAGCGATCCGTTCCTCTGGTCGGCCTGTTGGACGAAGCTCGACCCGACGCGCGCGCCCGAAGGCAAGCACACGTTGATCCTCGACACCTATGTCTCGAACTGGCTCGCCGACGGGCGAACCTGGGACGAAATTGGCGAGGATTATGCCCGTAACGTCCTGATCCCGAAGCTCCAGCAATATGCGCCGAATATCAACGAGCAGACGATCCTCGGCCTGCACGTGCAGCATCGCCACACGCTCGAGGAAGGAAATCCGAGCTTCGTCGATGGCACCACCAACGGCGGCGAGCGGATCGCGGCGCAGCTCGGCTCGTTCCGCCCCTTCCCCGGCTACGCGCATTATCGCTCGCCGGTTCGCGATCTCTACATGGCAGGCCCGCATTGCCACCCAGGCGGCGGCATTTCGGCCGCCGGCACGATCACCGCACGCGTGATGCTCGACGACATGGGCATCGAGCCGGCCGATTTCTGGTAATTTCTCAAGAAAGGAACAAGCGATGACCGCTTCCAAAAAGATCGACAAATATACGGCGCTCGTCATGCAGCCCCATGTCTGCGTCGCCGAGGACCGCGACGGCATCACCAAGAATCTCGACCGCGCGCTCAACATGATCGACTTCGGGGTCGGCTATTTCTGGGAGCTGCCCGCAAAGCTTGCGGTCTTCCCCGAATATTTCATGCAGGGCGTGACGACGCCGGGCAAGGGCGAGCATGGTATCGACAGCTTTATGAAGAAAGCGATCACCCTCGACGGTCCTGAAATGCAGCGCCTCGGCGAGAAGGCGCGCGAATATGGCATGTATATCGCGGGCGGCGGCGTGATCGAGCAGGTCCCCGAATTCCCCGACCGCTGGTTCAACACCGCCTTCATCATCGGCCCGTCTGGCGAGGTCGTGCTGAAATACCATAAGTGGCACATCCCGGCCTCGATCGGCCTCGGCACCAGCCCGCACGACATCTTCGACGAGTATTGCCAAGCGTTCGGCGGCGACATCAAGCAACTCTTCCCGGTGATCGACACCGAGATCGGCAAGCTCGGCACGATGACCTGTCACGACGGCTGCACCCCCGAGGTGTCGCGCGCGCTCGGCTACAATGGTGCCGAAGTCATCTGTCACCCGGTCGCGCTGCAAGAGGTCGAGGGCGTGTCGGAACCGTGGGATTTCTGGGTCTTTACCCGCCGCACCCGTGCGCATGACAATATGGCGTATGTCCTGGGATCGAACTGGGGCAGCGTCGATTATGCCTATTACCCCAAGGCCTTCTGCCCAGGCGGCAGCTTCGGTATCGACTATACCGGCATGATGATGCGTCATGCGCCCTATCCGCAGGAGCAGGTGCTGGGGGTTACGATCGATATCGAGGGGCTGCGCGAGCATCGGTCGCGCTGCAACCACAACACCTGGGTCGATGTGCGGACCGAAGGGTTCCGCCAGATTTACGAGAAGCCGATCTATCCGGCGAACCAGTTCCCGAGCGGCCGACCGCCGCGCACCCTCGCCGACAAGATGGGCCCGGTAAAGGAAGTGTTCCGCGATCTATACGGCCGCGGCCAGTTCACGCCGCCCGCCGGCATGACCACCGACGACATGGCGAACCAGCATGAGCGCCGCGTCAAGGCGGCGCAGGCGATCGGTACCTTGAAGCGCGACGACTGAGGGGGCCGAGATGCGCGTCGTCAGTTCACTCGCAGACATCGATTTCGCGATCGGCCGCATTGCGCGCGCCGGGCGTGACCTGGTCATCGAAAGCAGCGCGGACAGCACCATCGCGACCAAGGTCACGGTCACGCCGGCGGACGCGTTGCGGTCGGTCGCAGCGCTGCTGACGAGCCCCTCCGTCTGGCTGTTTCTTGTTACGTTGCCCTTCGCAGCATTCCGGCGTCAGGCGCCAGGCACAAGCGACGCGTGGCAGGAGCGGCGGCGCCGCACCGGCCTCAACAAGCCATGGTGAGGTTCACGGCGCGGCGCAGCGCATGACGGTCCTGTGCTTCGGCGAAATGCTCATCCGTCTCGCCCCCGACACCGACACGGGGCTGCGCGAGGCCGAGACACTGCGCCCTCACGTCGCCGGCGCCGAAGCCAATGTCGCGATTTCCCTGGCCTCGCTCGGGACGCCGGCGCGGATGGCAACCGTGCTTCCCGACAATGCGCTGGGCGCCCGCGCGCTGCACACGCTTGCGGCGCACGGCGTCGGAACCCAAACCTGCGTGCGCCGTCCGGGCCGCATGGGTCTCTATTTCATCGAGGCGCCGCGCTCGGGCCGCGAGGGCGGCTTTTTTTATGACCGGGCCGATACGGCTTTCACCCGCGCGGCGACCGAGATCGATTGGTCTGAGGCGCTACGAGGCGTAACGTGGCTGCATATTTCGGGGCTCACAGCCGCGCTCGGCGACGTTCCCGTCGCAGCGATGCGCGGTGCCGTCGCCGTCGCCCGCGAGCGGGGCGTGGCGATTTCGTTCGACTGCAATTTCCGGCCGCAGCTGTGGGCGGGTCGGAGCGACGACGCGCGGGCGCTTATCCGCGAATTTGCGGAAGCCGCCACTCTGCTGTTTGCAAGCGATTGGGATGCGCGGCTGATCCTCGCGGACGATAGCGCCGCTCAAGCATCGCTGCTCGATATATTCCCCGACGCGCGCTGGATCGCCATGACCCGCCGGACCGAGGTGCAAGGAGACCCTTGCCTTGGCGCGGTTCTCGCCGGCCGCCGCGCCATCTGCGAAATCACGCCCACCCTCATCAGTCCCTTCGTTGAACGTATCGGCGCGGGCGACGCCTTTGCCGCGGCGCTGCTCCACGCGCTGGCTAGCGACTGGGACGATCCGGACGCGCTGGCGTTTGCGCATCGCGCCTGTCTGCGCAAACACGCATTGCCCGGTGATTTCAGCACCCTTTCGGCGACCGACATCCTGTCGGCCGAAAGGACCGTCTCCGCGCCTTAGACCGGCTGGGTCCGCCAGCCGGCCATCACAGCCGCCCCGCCCAGCGCGACCGCCGCGATGATCAGCAGCATCGCGACCGCACCGCCGGCGCCGACGATCGGTCCCAGCAGCGCCGCGCCCAGCGACATCGTCAGGTTCCCGCACACCATCGTGACGGAAAATTGCGTCGCCGCGATCGCTGGTGCACACTGGCTCATCGTCGCGGCGAAAAAGGTGGTGAAGGTGAAGACCAGCAACATCTCGTACAGTATCAGGTAAGCGACGGCGCCTCGCTCGCCAAAGACAAGCGCCAACGACAGGTTGGCGACGGCGATGGCTGACAAGGCCGCCACGAGCATGTTGCGATGTCCGAGCCGGTCGATCGCATAACTGCCGACAAGCATCCCGGCGAGGCCCGCGGTCAGTTTCAGCGACGAGCGGAACTGCGCATAATCGCTTTGCTCCCAGCCAAAATCCTTGATCATCAGGAGCGGCGCAAGCGCGCCGGTCATTCCGACCATCAGGCCGATTGCCAGTGACAGGACCACCAATCTTTGGGCTTGTCGCCCACCAAGCGCACGTCGTAGTTCGCCAAATATCGATCGCCAGTCGTCAAGCCGGTGCGCGAAGGCGTCCGCGGATTGCGCGCCGCGCGTCCAGGGAAGCAGACGCTCCCCCGGCCGCTCACGGACCAGGATCAGAAAGCAGAGCACGGTCAGGAGCAGCCCGGCGGCGCCCAGGACCAGGGCGGCAAACCCGAACCCCGCCAGGACAGCAGCGCCAAGGCTCGCGGCCCCCGCGGTGCCCAATGTCTTGCTCCCCCACATGATGCTGTTCGCGCGTCCCTGTTCGAGCGGGGGAACGAGGTCCATCGCCGTCGCGTCGGTGGCGACATCCTGGAAAACGGTGGCGAGCGTGATCGCAAAAGCGCCCGCGGTGAACCAGCCGGCATGGCGGACGGGATCGTCGAGCAGTGCGAGCACCGCAAAACTCGACGCGATTCCGATCTGCCCCGCCATAAGCCAGGGCTTGCGCCGCCCCATCGGCAGGAAGGCGTGCCGATCGATCAGGGGGCCGACGACCAGCTTTGCCGCATTGGGCACCATGGCGGTCGCGAGGAATGTGCCGATCACGCCGGCCGTCGCGCCGCTGGCGGCGAGATAGGCGGGAAAGAGGATTAGCACCATGGCATCGGGAATGCCCTGCGCGGCATATAAAATCCCGAATGTTGCCAAACGGAGACGGCGGCTATCGCGCAGCGAGCGCCCCGTCATGTCGCCGCTGCCCGACCCCGCGGGCGGAAGGCTACCAATGCCAGAGCGTCCCGTCCTCAAGGCGGTTTACCGGAAGAAAGGCGCGCTGGTAAGGATATTTGGCCGCGAGCTTTTCGTCGATATCGACGCCATGCCCGGGAACGTCGCCAGGGTAGAGCATGCCCTTCTCGAACCGGTAGGAATGGGGAAACACTTCGTCGGTTTCCGCGGTGTGCCGCATATATTCCTGGATACCGAAATTGGGGACCCAGATGTCGAAGTGCAGCGCGGCGCCCATGCAGACCGGCGAAAGATCGGTCGCGCCGTGGCATCCGGTGCGCACCTGGTAGAGCGACGCGAGGTCGGCGATCCGCCGCAGGTGCGTGATGCCGCCAGCATGGACCACGGTGGCGCGAATATAGTCGATGAGCTGGTTCTGGATCAGATCCTTACAGTCCCAGATCGTGTTGAAGATCTCGCCGACCGCGAGCGGGGTCACCGTGTGCTGGCGGATCAGCCGAAAGGCCTCCTGGTTTTCGGCTGGCGTCGCATCTTCCATCCAGAACAATCGATAGGGCTCGAGCGACTTGCCGAGCCGCGCCGCCTCGATCGGGGTGAGCCGGTGATGCACGTCGTGCAGCAAGTGATGATCGAACCCGAAACGGTCGCGCAGCGCCTCGAACAGCTTGGGCGTGTGATCGAGATATTTCTCGGTCGACCAGATATTTTCGGTCGGCAGCGCGCCATCGGCGGGCTCGTAATACATTTTGTCCTTGGCGACGCCATAGGTCGAAGCCAGCCCCGGTATGCCCGACTGCGCCCGGATCGCTTTATACCCCATGTCGATATATTTCGCGACTTCGTCGCTCGTTTCCTCGATATCGCGGCCGTTGGCATGGCCATAGACCATGACGGCCTCGCGGCTCTTGCCGCCGAGCAGCTGGTAGAGCGGCAGTCCCGCCGCTTTCGCCTTGATGTCCCAAAGCGCCGTGTCGACCGCCGCGATCGCGCACATGGTGATCGGTCCGCGCCGCCAATAGGCGCCGCGGTAGAGATAGTTCCAGATGTCCTCGATCTGATGCGCATCGCGCCCGATCAGGCACGGAATGACATGATCCTCGAGATAGGAAGCAACCGCAAGTTCGCGTCCGTTCACCGTCGCATCGCCGATGCCGTAAATGCCTTCGTCGGTCTCGATCTTGAGTGTGACAAAATTGCGACCGGGGCAGGTAATAATGACGCTGGCGCGAGTGATTTTCATGGATGGTCCAACCGCTTTGTGTATGAGGATTTCCAACGCCTATGGGCGGGGTGCAGCTGTGACAAACTGCAGTTTTTTATCGAGGCGATTAGCTGGCCTCATGATCGGATGGACCGTGTCGAGAAAGCTTCCTCCCTTGCTCGCGCTGCGGGTTTTCGAATGCGCTGCACGCCACCTGAGCTTCACGCGCGCGGCTGAAGAGCTTTGCGTGACCCAGGCGGCGGTCAGCCACCAGATCCGCGCGCTCGAGGAATGGTTCGGCCAGCCGCTTTTCCGCCGGTTGAACCGGGCGCTCAAATTGACCGAGGCCGGCGAACGGCTCGTCGGCCCGCTCACCGGCGCGTTCGACATGATGGCGGAAATCACGGCCAACGTCGCGGCGGGCGACGACCGCCAAGTGCTCAATGTCGCGGTTCTCGACAGCTTTGCCAGCGCCTGGATCCTGCCGCGCCTTTCCAATTTTCACCGCCGCTTTCCCGATATCGACCTGCGGTTCATTGCGCGACCGATGGAACAGGATGCGCTCGCGGCGGGCGATGCCGATGTCGAGATCCGCTATGGCCAGGGCCATTGGCCGGGCATGCATGTCTATGAGTTTCTCAAGGAAGATATTTTCCCGGTGTGCAGCCCCTCGCTGCTCGAAGGCTGCGAGGCGCCGCTGGAGCTCGCCGATCTCGCGCGATTCGACCTGCTCCACGACGTAATGTCGATCGACTGGCAGCATTTTCTGGCGCATTTCGACGTGACATCATTGAACGTCCGGCGCGGCTTCGGCTTCAGCCACTCGCACCTTGTGATCCAGGCCTGCATCGCAGGCAACGGTTTTGCGCTCGGGCGCGAGGCGCTTGTCGCGGCGCCGCTCGAAAGGGGCGAACTGGTGCGCCCGCTCAAGGAAACGATGCCGTCGGACCAATCCTATTATATCGTGTGCCGCCACGAAGATGCCGACACTGCTTCGGTGAAGGCCTTTTCCTACTGGCTGATGGACGAAGTCGAAACGCTCGGCCTGCAGACGGTTACAGCCGAAGCATGACCGAGCGCGGCTCGGTAAAGGCCTTGAGCCCTTCGAGCCCGTGCTCGCGCCCGAGGCCGGATTGCTTGACGCCGCCGATCGGCATCGCGAGCTCTGGGATGCCATGGTCGTTGATCCAGATGATCCCCGCTTCGACATCTTCAGACATCCGCAAGGCGCGGCCGACATCGCGCGTCCACAGGCTCGCGGCGAGCCCGTAGCGGCTGTCGTTCGCCAGGGCCAGCGCCTCGCTCTCGCTGTCGAACGGCGTCACGACGACGACTGGACCAAAGACTTCCTCCTGGACGATCGCGCTGTCGCGGGCAGCTCCAACAAGAAGCGTTGGCATGTAATAATGGCCGCGCTCGCCGACGCGTTGTCCGCCAGTCACAAGATTGGCACCGTCGGTCTGCGCCTGCTCGACCATCGCATGCACCCGTTCGCGATGCGCAGCACTGATGAGCGGCCCCATCGTACTCGCGGGGTCGAGACCCGGGCCGAGCCGGTATGCCCGCGCGATGTCGGCGAGGCCTTCGACGACCGTTTCGAAAGCAGAGCGTTCGACATAGATGCGCGAGCCGGCGACGCAGACCTGCCCCGCATTGGAGAAGATCGCATCGGCCGCAGCCGGAATCGCGAGCTCGAGTTCGGCATCGGCAAAGATGATGAAGGGCGACTTTCCGCCCAGCTCGAGCGAAACGCGGGCGATGTTCTGTGCGCTGTCGATGAGCAGCTGACGTCCGACCCCGGTCGAGCCCGTGAAGGAAATCTTGCCGACGCCGGGATGCCGCACGAGTGCCGATCCCACATCGCGGCCCGCGCCCGGCAGGATGCTGACAACCCCCTCGGGTACGCCGGCTTCCTGAAGCAGCGAGCCGAGATAGAGCGAGGAGAGCGGCGTCAGCTCGGCGGGCTTGAGGATGCATGAACATCCCGCGGCTAGGGCCGGCGCAAGCTTCCAGGCCGCGGAAACGAGCGCTCCGTTCCACGGCGTAACGAGCGCGGCGACACCGATCGGGTCCTCGCGCACGAAGCCGTGATAGCGCCGACCGGGAACCGACGGTTCGAAGAGCCGCCCGCCAAGCTTGGTGACCCACCCCGCATAGTAGCGAAAGGTTTCGGCGGCGTGCGGGACTTCGCCATGAACGGCGCCGCCATACAGCTTGCCGCCGTTGATCGTTTCGAGTTCGGCGAGGATTTCGGCATCGCGCATCATCAACTCGGCGACCTTGAGCAGGATCGCCTGCCGTTCGGACGGCGTCTTTCCCCGCCAGCGCCGATCGTCGAACGCACGCCGCGCGGCGGTTACCGCCTCATCGACATCCGCCGCTGTCGCGAGATACACTTCGCCGATCTGGCCTTCGCTCGCCGGATCGAAACAGGGCAGCACCGAGCTCGCTCGCCCTGCCCGCCAATGCCCGCCCGACAGGAACAATTGCGTGGTCGCCAGATATTCGGACGTCGACGCGGACACCATGCGCATGGCCGATCAACCCTGCATGAAGGCGAGCAGCGCCGCCACAACGCGGTCGTTGTGATGCGGACGCCCGACCGTCACACGGAGGCAGCCGGCGGGACCACCGGCGTTGACCGGTCGCGGGATGATCCCGTTCGCTTCGAGAAAGGCGGCGGCACCCGTGGCATCGCGATCTTTTCCGGCAAAGCGCAGCAAGTAGAAGTTGGCCGCCGAGCGAATGAATTCGATGCCGCTGCCAGCAAGCGCCGCGGCAATCCGCGATAGTTCGACACCATTTTCTTGCCGGACAAACGCCGCATGACCGGTGTCGCGCACCGCCGCTTCGGCGGCCGCCAATGCTGCCGCATTGGCATTGAACGGCGTGCGGATGCGCTGGACCGCATCGAGAATTCCCGGGGGCGCATACATCCAGCCGATCCGCAGTCCGGCGAGGCCGTAAAGCTTCGAAAAGGTCCGGGTCATCACGACATTGCTGCGCGTTTCGACGAAAAGCTCGCCGGCGTCGAAATCATCGGCATCGACATAGTCGGCATAGGCCCCGTCGAGCAAAAGGATGACGTCGCTGGGCAGTGCATCGACAAGCCGGGTCAGCTCACGCTTCGGCAGATATTGACCGACGGGATTGTTTGGGCTGGCGACGATCACGAGTTTCGTGCGCGGGGTGACCGCAGCGAGGATATGATCGACGTCGGGGCAAAGGGCGGGTTCCTCGGCCACCACCGTCCGGGCGCCCTGCGCCGTTGCATGGATGAAGGCCATGGCGAAGCTGTACTGGCTGAGCACCACCTCGTCGTCTGGAGCGACGAAGGCGCGGATGACGAGCTGGATCAGCTCCTCCGATCCGTTCCCGCAGACGATCTCTTCTGCGTCGAGCGAATAGACTTCTGCCAGGGCATTGCGAAGCGCGCGCTGCGACCCGTCGGGATAGAGCGCCAGCCGGTCCGCCATACCCTTGTAAGCCGCGATCGCTGCCTTGCTGGGGCCGACCATCGACTCGTTCGACGACAATTTCAGCGGCTCGGCGACGCCGGCGATCTCGATTTTGCCTTGGCGGTAGGGCGCGAGGCTCGCGACGCCAGCCGTGGGAACGGGCTTAGCCCGATCGGAAACTTGCACGGTCATTGCTCCCTCACCTTCCCTGCTCGAACACGGGCGGCCGGATGATGAACGGCCAGGGCGACGCCATGTCGGGCGTCGGCACTTCGATCAGCGCCGGCGCGCGCCGCTCGAGCGCAGCCTTGACCGCGCGTTCGAGATCGGCGGGGCTATGGACCCGCTCGCCGCGAATTCCGAAGCTCTCGGCAAATTTGACGAAGTCGGGATTTGTGAGGTCGGAGGCGATCAAGCGCCCGCCGAACCACTCTTTCTGCTGGCGCTGGACGTTCTGGAACTTGTTGTTGTTGAACAGAACCGTCACGAGCGGCAGATTATATTGGGCCGCGGTCGCCATTTCATTGGCGGTGAACATGAAACCGCCATCGCCGGCGATGTTGACGACGGCCTTGTCGGGATGCGCGGCCTGGACCCCGAGCGCGGTTGCATAGCCATAACCCAGCGTCCCTTGATATCCGCAGTTAATCAACGTGCGCGGAGCATAGACCGGAAGCGTGTACCAGGACGCGTAGCCGCACTGCGTGATTTCATCGACAAACAGGCCATCGTCGGGCAGCGCGCGCCGGATCGCATCGAGATAGTCGAACTGGGGCTGCACGGTCGCCTGGATCTCGCCGCGGACACGCGCCTTCACCCCCATCAGCTCCTCCTCGCGCGACGCCGCGGGCGTCGCGATGCGCTCAAGCGCTGCGATCAGCGCCGGAACGGCTTCGGCGGCGTCGGCATGAATGCGCACGTCGGGCGACTTGACGCGGTCGAACTCGGCATCGTCAATATCGATGCGAATGACCTTCATGTCGGGACCGATGCCCCAATAGAGATATTGCTGCTCCATCCGCGACCCGAGCCCGACGATCACATCGGCGGCCTTCCAAAGATCGTTACCGGCAGGGAACATCTGCGACAAATGGCTGCGATCGCTCACGATGCCGCGGCCGCTGCGGAACGCGACAACCGGGGCCTGAAGGAACCGGGCAAGCCGTTCGACGTCGGCACCTGCTGCGATTGCGCCGCCTCCCGCGATGATCAGTGGGCGCTTGGCACCGGCCAACATTTTCGCCGCAGCGTTGATTGAGTCGTCGTCGAGCAGCGGGGCTGCCGGGACGATCGCGGCTGGAAGCGCAGCGACGTCGCGGCTCTGCGCCATGATGTCCATCGGCATTTCGAGGCTGACGGGGCGCTGGCGCCCGCCGAGCATCTGGCGGAACGCTTCGTTGACCAGTTCGGGCGCCGCCTCGGGGGTCATCGCCCGGTCCGCCCATTTGGTGAGCGTGCGCATCGTGGCGAGCTGGTCGGGAAGCTCGTGCAAATAGCCGATCCCTTTGCCGATCCCCTCCGAAGGAATCTGGCCGGTGAGGCAGAGGACGGGCGCGTTCGTCGCATAAGCCGAACACAGCGCCGCGGTGCTGTTGAGGACGCCCGGCCCCGGCACGACGGTATAGACACCGGGTTTCCCGGTCGAACGCGCATAGCCGAAGGCCATGTAGGCCGCGCCCTGCTCATGGCGCGTACAGAAGACGCGGAGCTTGTCGCCCGCGTTAAACATGGCATCGAAGAAATAGTCGAGTTGGCCGCCAGGCAGTCCGAAAATCGTGTCCACGCCATTGGCGCGGATCTGTGTCAAAAGTGCCTCGGCCCCGGTCATTGCTGTCATTTTGTTTTTCGATCCCGTCAGTTTTCGGTTGCGTGCGCCCTGCCCGGCGGGCCGGCGCGCGCTTCTTCCTGTCGGTCGAGTTTTCGGAAATTGCCGCGGCGCGGACAATTGAAACAAACTGCCCCTACGGATTAGCCCGCCTAATTCGGCGCGCTCAGCGGAGCAGTTCTGCGGGCACCGCATAGCCGCGGCGCGCATAGATGAGCGGACGACCCTCGCCGGACAAACGCACGGCTTCGACCTCGCCGAACAGAACATGGTGCGTGCCGATCTGCCGGTGCAGGCTGACCCGGCAGTCGAAGGACACCAGCGCCGCGTCGAGAAGCGGCGCGCCGGTGACGCCGACGTGCCAGCGCGCGCATGCGAAGCGCGCTGCCCCGATGTCGCCCGTCCGGCCGGCAAAGACGTCGGAGACGCTGGACTGCCCTTCGCCGAGCACATTGACGGCGAAAACACCGTTGGCGAGGATCGGCGCGGCGCCGGCGCTCCCCGCATTGATGCAGATGAGCAGCGTCGGCTTCGGCGTATCCGCCGAGACTGCCGTCATCGCGGAAACTGTGAGTCCGGCTCGCCCGGCTTCCCCGTCGGTGGTGATGATGTTGACCGTCGCCGCGGCGCGGCTCATGCCTTCGAGAAATTCGGCGCGCAGGTCGGGCATCATTCAGCCTCCAGAAATTCGGTAAGAGCGCAGTTGAACGCATAAGGCTGCTCGAGATTGGCGAGATGCGCGGCATCGAGTTCGACCAGGGCCGCGCCGGGAATATGCCCGCCGAGAAACCGGGCGTGATCGAGCGGCGTCGCGGGATCGCGCGCACCCGCGATGACGAGGGTCGGCACGTCGATCAACGCAGCAGTCGCTCGCAAATCCATATCGCGGATTGCCGCGCAGCACCCGGCATAGCCTTGCGGATCGGTGCGCACGAGCATCGCGCGCGCATGGTCGACACGTGACGGATGCGCTGTACGAAATTCAGGGGTGAACCAGCGTTCGATGACGGCGTCGGCGAGCGCGGCGGCGCCATGCTCACTCACCGCCGCGATCCTTACCGCCCAGCCTGCGGGCGGCCCCATATAGGCGGAGGTGTTGGCGAGCACGAGGCGCAGCAACCTTTCGGGGGCGCGGTAACCCAGCCATTGCCCGACCATGCCGCCAAGCGAGACACCTACAAAATGGGCACGTTCGATGGCAAGATGATCGAGCAATGCGACGGCGTCGCGTCCAAGCCGATCGATCGAATAGCCCCCGGCGGGCGTCTGCGACTGCCCATGCCCGCGCGGGTCGTAGCGCAGGATTGAATAGCGGTCCGCAAGGGCGTCGATTTGCGGCTCGAACAGCGCCATCGTCGTACCGAGCGAGGGCGAAAGCAGCAGCGCCGGTCTGCCGTCGACGGGCCGGAAGTCGTATGCGATGCCGCAGCCGTCGTCGGTGTGCAGCAACCCGCTCATGCGGCGCGCTCGCGGATGGTCAATTTCTCGATCCGGCGTTCATAATGGTCGCCATGCACGATCCGCGCGACATAGATGCCGGGGGTGTGGATCATGTCGGGATCGAGGTCGCCCGGGGCCACCAGTTCCTCGACTTCGGCCACCGTCACCGTCGCCGCAGTCGCCATGGGCGGATTGAAATTGCGCGCTGTTTTGCGGAAGACCAGATTGCCGTGGGTGTCGCCCTTCCAGGCCCGGACGATCGCCAGATCGGCGCGGAGCCAGCGCTCGCGAACATAGCGCTTGCCCTCGAACTCCTCGACCGGCTTGCCCTCGGCTACGACGGTACCGACGCCGGTCGCGGTGTAGAAAGCGGGGATGCCGGCACCGCCGGCACGGATCCGTTCGGCGAGCGTGCCCTGCGGATTGAGCTCAAGCTCGAGCTTGCCTTCCAGATAGAGGCTTTCGAACAGCCTGTTGTCGCCAATGTAGGAGGAGACCATCTTGCGGATCTGCCCATTGGCGAGCAGAGTATAGAGGCCGAAACCCTCGGCGCCGCAATTGTTCGAGATCACCGTCAGATCGCGCACCCCGCTGTCCCGAAGCGCGGCGATCAGATTCTCCGGATTGCCGACAAGACCGAAACCACCCGACATGATCGTCATGCCGTCGAAGAGAATGCCGGAGAGCGCGCTCGCTGCATCGGGGCAGACTTTTCTCATGCCGAAGCTCGCGGCCGCGAAGAAAATGCTTCATCGTCGGCGCTCGCCGAGCGTTGGAGCACGAAGTCGAAATGCACCGCAGGCGACCCACCACTCCGGTCGGGAACGGGCAGTAGGCCTTCACGCGTACCGAAGGCGAAATCGTCGCGGGCGTGCGGATCGTCGCCGAAGTTGATCTGCGTCGTCAGTGTCCGGTAGCCCGGCGCCTCGATGAAGAAATGGACATGCGCCGGACGATTGCCATGCCGTCCGAGCGCAGTCATCAGCTGGTCCGCAGCGCCGCCCGGAGGCACGCTGTAGCCCTGCGGCATCTTCGAATGGAACGCATAGCGCCCATCGGCGCCAAGTCGGATTCGCCGGCGGTTGTTGAACGGGGACTGGGCCCCGGTCGGATCGAAGTGCGAATAGAAGCCTTTCGAGTTGGCGTGCCACACATGCAGGATCGCATTCTCCACCGGCTCGCCATCGGGCCCGGAGACGCGCCCGGACATGGTAAGTTCCTCGGTTTCATCGGGGTCGTCGGTGAGATTGACGTCGTTGGTGCGCGTGAGATCGCCATCGACAAGCGGAGCCCCGGCCACGTAAAGCGGCCCCTCGATCGTACGCGGCGTACCGCCGACGCGGCCGGCCGCCGCATCCTTCGCATCCATGTGAAGATCGAGGAAATGCTCGATACCGAGTCCCGGAACGATAAGGCCGAGCTCGCCGGCTCCGCGCCCCAAGAACTCGACTGCCCCCCAAAATTCGCTTTCGGAGATATCGTGGCGCTCGATGACTGACATCAGGGCCTCGAGCAGGTCGCGCACGATAGCATTGAGACGTGGCCCCGGGGCCTGTCCGGATATGCCGGCCGCGCGGTCGAGCAATTGCTGCACGGCCTGCGTGCGGACAATATCGGTCATTATCTTTCTCCCATTTCGGTGCTTATTCGGGGTCGATCGCCGAGGGGTGGCGACAGAGCGCGGTCACGCGCACATCCATGAAGGGGTAGAGCGGCAGGCTGATCATGATGTCGTGGAGCTCGCCCGCATCGGCGACATCGAAGACGCTGATGTTCGCGTACCGGCCGGCCACGCGCCACAAGTGGCGCCACTTGCCCTCACGCTGCAGCCCTTCCGCGCGGGCGCGCTCCTCGGCCTTCAGTCGCTCGAACATCACCTTGTCGACCTCGTGCGGGACCTTCACCGTCATTTCGACCTGGAAAAGCATGTCTGTCTCCTTCAATTTCGCTCGAAGCGCCGCAGGCGGGTGCGGTCGACACGGACGCCGAGACCGGGCCCGTCGGGCACGCGAAGCGAAAAGTCGCCGTAGACCAGCGGCTGCTCCATGATCTCCTCGGCGAGAAGCAATGGGCCGAACAGCTCGGTCCCCCATTCGAGCTCACCGAGCGCCGCGAAGAGATGCGCCGACGCCGCGGTCCCCACCGCGCTTTCGAGCATCGTGCCGCCATAAAGCGCCAGATGCGCCGCATCGCCGATCGTGCCGACCCTGGCGGCGGCGGCGAGCCCTCCTGACTGGGCGATCTTGATCGACAGGACGTCGGCCGCGCCGGCGACGGCGTAGCGCCATGCGCTTGCCGGGCCGGTAAGCGCCTCGTCAGCCATGATCGCGCAATCGAAGCGATCGCAGAGGATCCGCATTCCTTCGACATCGCTGCCCGGTATCGGCTGCTCGACGAGTTCGACTCCCGCCGCTTCAAGATGCGCGATGCCGCGGGCCGCCTGCGCGCGTGTCCAGTGCTGGTTGACATCGACCCGCACCGAAGCCCGCCCGGCAAACGCCTTGGCAATCGCGGCGACATGCGCGCAGTCGGCGGCGACGTCGCGCTTGCCGATCTTGAGCTTGAAGACCCGGTGCCGCGCTGCAGCGAGTGCGGCTTCGCCCTCCTCGATATCGCGGCCGGTATCGCCGCTCGCCAGCGTCCAGGCGACCGGCAGCACATCGCGTCGGCGACCGCCGAGAAGTTCGGAGAGCGCGAGCCCCCTGCGCTGCCCGAGCGCGTCGAGAAGCGCGGTCTCGATCGCGCATTTCGCGAAACGATTGCCGACGATCGCCTGGCCGAGGAGAGCCATAAGCTCGGCCGGCCGGTTGGCGTCGCGACCCAAGAGCAGCGGCACAAAATAGGTTTCGATTGCGAGCTTCGCTCCCTCGGGGCTCTCATCGCCATAGGCGAGCCCGCCGATCGTCGTCGCCTCGCCGACCCCGACACTTCCGTCGCTGCAGTGGATGAAGACCAGCACGATCGCCTGGGTCGTCATCGTGGCCATCGCGAGGACATGCTGCCGGATGGTCGGCACGTCGGCGATCACCACCTCGATTTTATCGATGCGCTCCATGGCCTTCCCTCCTTCAAGAGGAATAGCCCAGGCATGCCCCGCCCTCGCCGCGAGAAGTTTTCATGCGATATATTCGGCCCGCTAATCCGAGTGCCTCCGCACCAAAAATCAGCCCGCTCCCTTTCGGAAGCGGGCTGTAGGCGAGGAGAGCGTCCTTCTCCCGGGGAGAGATCAGAACTCGGTGGTCCACTTCACCGACCAGGTTCGCGGGTTGTAGCTGAGCTGCGGGCCCACGAAACTGAAGCCCTCGGTCGCCGTATAATATTCGCTCCCGAAGAGGTTATCGACGTTGATCGACAGCTTGTTGCTCCCCCAATCCTGGGTGACTCGAAGATTGAACAGGCTGACGGCATCGACAGCGGCGGGAAAGGTCTGTGTCGTTTGCTCGACCACCCCGAGCGACGTTTTGCCGCGGTAGCTCCAGTTGAGGCCGATCGCCGCATCGCCGCCCGCGAAGGGGAAACGCTGTTCGATATTGGCGGCGGCGGTCCAGCGCGGCGAATTGCCGATCCGGATGCCGTCGAGCGGCTGCAAAGAGCCGCCGATAAGCCCCTGCCCCTTGACGTATTTCGCATCGAGGTAACCGACAGAGCCCCCGATCGTGAGACCATCGGTCACGCGCGCCGTCGCCGAGAATTCGAAGCCCTTGGAACGCGCCTTGGGAAGATTGGTGACCGAGTCCACCTGCAATTGCCGCGAGCAGGTCGACAGGTCGATGTCCGACGTCACCACGATGATCGCGCCGTCCGATGCGCGAACGCAGAGCGTCTGGCGCGACGTGAACTGGAAGTCCTTCCAGTCCATGTAGAACAACGCACCCTGGAGCAGGAGCCGGCGGTTCGCGAGATAGGCATTGCCACCAAGCTCATAGTTCCACAGCTTCTCGCGGCCGAACGACGAGTTGCCGCCGATTCCGCTGTCGGGGTTGGCTTGCCCACCAGCGGGCTTGTAGCCCTTCGAGACGCTCGCATAGATCGACGCGTCGTCGCTCGGCTTCCAGTTGATCGCGACACGCGGCGAAAAGTCGTGCGCCGCGCCGGTCGCAAACCGCCCCGTCAGCTGTTCGTACCGACCGCCGGTGACAAAGCCGCCATAGACCGGAAGCTGGCCGCGGGCATTCATGAGTGCCTGCTCCGGAGTCAGCTGGCATGGGCCGTTGCCATCGGCGACCGTCGATGTATCGAGCGGATCGCCTACTGCCCGGCGTCCGCACGCCGCATAGACGTCGCTCCAGCGATTGGTACCACGGTCGTAGGAATAGCGGGCACCGACGATCAGCGAGAGCTGGTCGGTCACATGCCATTCGGCGTTCGCGAAAGCCGCCCAGCCTTTCAGGCTGTTAAAGATCCGGTTCTCGTTGGCCTTGTCGCCAGGCACCCACGGTCCGAGCACCTGCTCGATCAGGATCTGGTTCACCGCAGCGAACTTCTCCTTGTATGCGATACCCCCGATCGTCCAGTCGATGGCATTGTCCTCACCGACCGACGAAAGGCGCCCTTCGACGCTGTACGACTTGGTGGAGAAGGTCCCCAGACGATTGATCGCGTTGATCCCGGAGCGATCGAGGTCGAGGAACTGGTCCTGATCGGACTCGGCGTAGCCACCGACGAGGGTCAGCCCGACCTTGTCGCCGAATTCGTGATAGGCCTTGCCGATGACGAGCGTGGTTTCGTTGTTGGTGTGGTCGCGGGTGTCCTGATACAGTGAATCGCGGTTGTCGCGGATCGAAGCGACATTGAGCCCGCCGAGCTGCGGCCGCGTTCCGCCCGGCCCCGCTGCGACCCATTTGCGAAATTCGCCCTTGGCATCATAGCATCCGATCCCTCCCAAGAGCTCGGGGGTCGCGAGATTATAGGGAAGCCCGAAGGCACCCTGGTTGATACAGCTGCCGATCTTGGCCTGCATCCCCGAATTGTCGATCGTGTGGTTGACCTGCAGATCGACCGTCGTCGCATCGTCAGGCTGCCAACGCAGCTGCCCCCGGACGTTCAGATAATCGGCGTCGGTCCCGCCGCCGATCGGGTGCCGGTTGCGCAGCGGCCCCTTCGTCGTTTCGCCTTGAACCGACAGGCGTGCGAACAAGCCGTCCGCCACCTTACCGTTGATCACGCCGGCCAGACTGTACGTGCTGAACCGGCCGAATCCCGCGTCGATGCGGCCGTAGAATTCCTCGGTCGGCTTTTTCGTCCGGATGTTGATCGCGCCGCCCTCGGAATTGCGTCCGAAGAAGACGCCCTGCGGACCGCGGAGAATTTCGACCGATTCGATGTCATAAATGTTCGGATTCGCCTGCCCCGAGGCGAGCGTGCCCGCGGAGAACTCGTCGACATAGGTCGCGAAAGCGCTTTGCGTCAGCACCTTCTCGCCGCCTTTCAGATCGGCGATGCCGCGGATCGAGATGATGATTTCGCGCGCGCCGTTGCGCCCGCCTTGCTGGAAGGAGACGTTCGGCGTTTGCAGCAGATAGTCTTTTGCGTCGGTATAATTGCGGTCTTCTATCGTCTCGGACGAGAAAACCGTCGCGCTCACCGGCACGTCGAGGATGGTCTGCAATTTGCGCTGCGCCGTCACGACGATGTCGGTGTCGCGCGTGTCGTCGGCGGCAGGCGCCGAGCCGGTGGAGCTGTCCTGTGCCGCGGCCGCCGCAGGCAGCGCCATCGCAAGCAGCGACGCACCGATGACACCCTGAATTCGCATGGCGCGAGGCCGTCTCCCAAGTGCACTATTATCATATGTCATTTGCATGTCCTCCCAAAACCCGGCTGGAGCAATCGCGGTCTGGAGCAGTGCTCCGGCAAGGGGGCGGAGCAATGCCGTCCACATCGCCGCCGCCGCCTGTCCTGCGCCCCACCCGGTCCCATTTCCGGAGGCCAAGGAGTTATGGGATGCGCCGCGCGCGCCACAAACGAGATAAATTTGCGCAATGGATGAGCCCCGCTCATGCCGCCGCGCCGTAACGGCACCCCGCATTAGATCGCGTCATGCGCCGCCTTAGCAGCATTTGATTGTCGGCCCCGCCGGCCCGCCTAGTCTCGTTCGCCGGGGACGACCGGTGCGCAGCGAGCGACGAGCCGGCACCCTTTGAGGGAGGGTTTTCGGCCATGAGATCAGCGGTGCGTATCATGCTTGCGGGAATATCCGCGCTTGGGCTCGCGGCAGCGTCGCTGGCCCAGCCCCCTGCGCCGCAGCCCAAGCTGATGCGCTATCCCGACCTCGCCGGGAAGCGCATCGGGTTCGTGTATGCGGACGGACTCTGGACCGCCAACGACGATGGCACCGACGCTCGCCGGATCGAGGTCGCCGGTACCCAGCTCTCGCGCGTCCGCTTCTCGCCCGACGGCCGATGGATCGCTTATTCGGCGGCGGTCGAGGGCAATGTCGACGTCTATGTCGTCCCCGCGGACGGCAGCAGCGGCGCGCGCCGGCTGACGCATCATCCGGCCGCCGATCTTGTCGTCGACTGGCGACCCGACGGCGGCGCGGTTCTTTTCGCCTCGACGATGAGTAGCCCGCGCGCCACCTATGACCAGCTTCATCTGGTACCGGTCGAGGGTGGGCTGCCCGATCGTGTTGCGGTTCCCTATGGCGAGACCGCAACCTTCACGCCCGACGGCAAGGCGTTGCTCTTTACCTACAAGCGCGACTTCCAGGAAGAGGCCTGGAAGCGTTACTACGGCGGCCGGGCGCCCGATATCTGGCGCTTCGACATCGCAACGGGCGCGACCCGGCAGCTGACCGACCATCAGGCCTCTGACTCAATGCCGATGATCGTCGGCGGGGAGACCTATTTTCTCTCCGAGCGCGATGCGGCAGGTCGCTCGAACATCTGGCGGCTGGGCGCCACGCCCGCTGGCGATACGCCGGTCACCCGCTATCTCGATACCGACGTGCGCCGCCCGGCGACCGACGGACGCCGCATCATCTTCGAAGTCGGCGGCGATTTGGCGATCTTCAACCCCGCAAGCGGCGACACCCGAAAAATTGTACTCGCGATCGACGCCGCCCGCTATCGCCCGGCACCCCGGGACATGAAGGTCGGCGAGCGATTGACGAGCGCGGCCCTCGCGCCGGGCGGGGTAACGGTGGAGGCACGCGGCGACATCTTCCTCTACGACAGCCGAAAAAACAGCAGCACCAATCTCAGTGCCACATCGAACGCGGCCGAGCGCTTTCCACGTGCCAACACAAGCGGCGACATCGCCTTCGTCAGCGACGCCGATGGCGAATATGCGCTCTATGTCCGTCCTGCGAGAGGCGGTGAGGTGCGAAAGCTCGCCGACTTCGGCGCCGGCTTCCGCTACAACCCCTTCTGGTCACCCGACGGCGCGCGGATCGCGATCTTCGACCAAGAGCAGGTCCTCTGGGTCGTTGACGCGGCGACAGGGGTTAAGCGGCGGGTCGATCAGGGCAAATGGGGCTATCACCCCGATATGGTCGATGCGACCGTGTCCTGGTCGCCGGACAGTCGCTGGCTCGCCTATTCGCGCGGTCTCGATAACCGTAACAACGCGATCTTCGTCTATGACAGTTGCAGCGGCGAAACCCGACAGCTGACCTCTGGCGCGTTCGACGACGCCAGCCCGGTGTTCGATCCGGGCGGAAATTATCTCCTTGCCCTTTCGCATCGCCGCTTTGATCCGACCTTTGGCGATCTCGCCTTCGATGCCACCTGGACTTACACGAACGGAACGGTGGTCAGCGTCATTCCGCTGCGTGCCGGCGTGGCTGCCCCGGGCAGCGATGGCTGGACGATGCCCGTCGCCGCGCGCGATGTCGAAATCGACTTCGCCGACGCCGAACGAAGGCTCCGCATCCTCGGCGCCAAACCCGGCTTGCTTGCGAACCTTCGCACGATCGACGGCGGCTATGTCCTGATCCGTCCCGGCGAGGGTGACACCCCGAACCGTCTCGAGGCCTATGCCTATGACAAGCCGGAGCCGACGCTCCTGCAGTCGGAGAAAGGTCTCACTCTCGTCGATGCCTGCGGTAATCGGCTGCTTACACGAAGCGACGGGCAGCTGTTCGAAGTTGGCAGACGGAAGGCGAAGGCTGCGAAGCTCGACATGGCGCGGTTCACGGCGCGGGTCGATCCCATGGCCGAGGCGCAGCAGATGTTCAACGACGCCTGGCGCTACGGCCGGGATTTCTACTACGATCCGGGCATCCACGGGATCGACTGGACCGCCGAACGCGCCCGCTTCGCGCCGCTTGTCCCCTATGTCACCAACGACGACGACCTGACTTTCATCGTCCGCGAGATGATGGGCGAACTTAACGGCGGCCATGTCTATGCGTCAGCGACCGCCCCGCGGCCGCGGGGGGATGCGACGAGCGTCGGACTCCTCGGCATCGATTTCGAGGCCGTGAACTCCGGCTACCGGATCAAGCGCATCTATCGGTCGGGGTCGCGGGAATTCGATATCCGCTCGCCGCTCTCGGACCCTGCGCTCGGCGTCAGCGAAGGCGATTTCATCCTGTCGGTCAACGGCCAGGCGCTCGCATCGTCGGCCGACCCCTGGAAGCCGTTCGCCGGACTTGCGAACAAGGTCATCGAACTCGAGGTCGCCCCGGCGTCGGGCGAAGGACCTGTGCGCAAGATCCGGGTCAAGGCGCTGGGGAGCGAACGCAAGCTGCGCGAACTTGACTGGGTCGAAGAGAACCGCCGCAAGGTGGACGCGGCGTCTGCTGGCCGCATCGGCTACATCTATGTCCCCAACACCGGCACTGAAGGTCAGAACGAGCTGATGATCCAGTACCGGTCGCAGGTCGACAAGGATGCGCTGATCATCGATGAGCGTTTCAACACCGGCGGCGCGCTGGGCGACCGCATGGTCGAACTGCTCGATCGCCCGCCCCTCGTCTATTTCCGCGCCCGCAATTCCGGCGATTATCCACTGCCCGAATTGGCGCACCGTGGTCCCAAAGCGATGCTCACCAACGGCTGGAGCTATTCGGGTGGCGACGGCTTCCCGCTGCTGTTCAAGACCGCAAAGGTTGGACCGCTGATCGGGACGAGGACCTGGGGCGGCCTCATCGGCCCGGGCCTCAGCCTCCCTCTCATCAACGGGGGGTTCATCTCGCCAGCGCCGCAGCGCGTCTACACGACGTCAGGGACGTGGGCGGAGGGCAACGAGGGCGTTCATCCGGATATAGAGATCGACAACGATCCGGGCGTTCTCGCGCGCGGCGTGGATCAACAGCTCGACGCGGCGATCAAGCTGCTGCGCGAACGCATCGCCGATCTGAAGCCCGTCGAAGTCCCTGCATTCCAAGGCAAGGGTAGCTGGAACCCAGCGTCGAGGAAGGAGAAATGACGATGAAGAGACTATCGCTGCTGCTCGCGGCATGCGCCGCTGTGTGCTGCCCGGCCTTGGCCCATCCGGGCGAATTCGGACTGCCAGAGCCCGACGCAAATTCACATGCCCCGGTGCGAGACAAGGTGGTGCTGGTCCAGGCCGGCTGGCTTCTGGCCGTCCCGGGAGCCGCGCCCGCGCGCGAGCGCACGATCGTCGTTCGCAATGATCGGATCGAGCGCATCGACACCGGCTATACGCGTCCCGAGACGATCACGAACGCGGATGTCAGCGTCCTCGATCTGCGCAACCGTTATGTTCTGCCAGGCCTCATGGATATGCACGTTCATCTCTCGATGAACTCGGGCGGCGAGACCGCGTTCCGGATTCGCGGCGTGTCGGACGAGATCGAGGGGGCCACCGCGGCTCAGCGGAACGACGTTACCCAGCTGATCGATTCCGAGCTCAACGCACGAAAGACGTTGATGGCGGGCTATACGACCGTCCGCAACGTCGGGAGCGAAGGCTGGCACATCGTCGCGCTGCGCGAGGCGATCGCAGCCGGGAAGCTCGAAGGGCCGCGTATCCTGACTTCGGTTGCGACGCTTTATCCTGGATCAGACGATGGGTCGGGTGCCTGTTCGGGGGTGGAGAGCTGCCGCCGCGCGACGAGGCGGCAGATCGACATGGGCGCCGACCTCATCAAGATCTACGCCAGCTGCAGCGGCAGCCGGCCATGCGGCCGACAGGATGCGCCTCCGACCTTTCTTCCCGACGAACTGAAAGCGATCGTCGATACCGCCCATTCGCGCCAGCTGCGCGTCGCGGCGCATGCGCACGGCGAAGCGGCGATCCGCGCGGCACTGGATGCGGGGGTCAATTCGATCGAGCACGGGTCGTTCACACCGCCCGATGCTATCCCCCTCTTCAAGAAGACCGGCGCCTTTCTCGTTCCGACGTTGTCGGTCCAGGACAATATTCGCAAGGATATCGTCACCGCCAAGGGATCGATGCTGGCGGTGATGCAGAACTTTCTCGCCAAGCACGGCCCGCGCATGATGGCGGCATATCGCGCGGGCGTGCCCATCGCGGCGGGAAGCGACGCCGGGATCGGCGTGCACGGCAATAACGCGCGCGAACTCGAACTCTATGTGAAGGAAGGCATGCCGGCGGCCGACGCGATCAAGGCAGCAACCGTCAATGGCGCACGTTTGATCGGACGCGATGCCGAACTCGGAACGATCGAGCCGGGAAAGATTGCCGATATCATCGCGGTCGGCGCCGACCCGCTCGCCGATATCACCGCGCTGCAGCATGTCACCTTCGTTATGAAGGACGGACATGTCTTTCGCGACGACCCCGCGCCCGCGGAAAGCCCGGCGAAATGATGCATGCGCCGGCGCACCGCGCAATCTTCCTCACGGGTCCTTTCCCCGGCAACGGGATGCGGGTTGCGGTGAAGGATTGCTTCGACGTTGCCGGCGAAGTCACTGCTTCGGGGAGCCGCGCGCTAGCGTGGCGGGAGCCGGCGCCCGCCGACGCGGAAGCTGTGGCGCGGCTGCGCGCCGGTGGGTGCACGATCTCCGGCCGCGTGACGATGCACGAACTCGCCTACGGGGTGACCGGGATCAACGGCTGGACGGGCACTCCGATCAACCCCTTTTATCCTTCGCTCGTTCCGGGTGGTTCATCGAGTGGCTGCGCGGCGGCCGTCGCCGCCGGGCTCGTCGATGTCGCGATCGGAACCGATACCGGCGGCTCGGTCCGGGTTCCGGCCGCCTGTTGCGGTATCGTCGGCTTCAAGCCGAGCTTCGGACGGGTCAGCCGACGGGGCGTCGAGCCTGCGGAAAGCAGCCTCGATTGCGTCGGGCCGCTTGCGCGCACCGTGCCAGCCATCGAGCAGGCCATGGCCATGCTATGCGAATGGACCGGCCGAGCGACGCCGCTCGCCGCACGAATTGGTTTCATTTCCGGTGGGCCCGCCGATCCCGTGATTCAGGCAGCGCTTGCCGGGGCCGCTTTCCGCGCGACGATCGAGACTGTCACGCTGGCGCGCCTTGGCGACGCGCAGGCAGCGGGACTGGCAATTATCGGGCGCGAGACGGCGCGTGCGCACGCCGCATTGCTTGGTAGCGGCTTGCTGGGCGCCGACGTGGAGGCTCGCCTGCGAGCCGCCAGTCAAATCGACGATTGCGACATCGCCGAGGCCGAGAATGTCCGGTCGCTGTTCTGCGCCGAAGTCGATCACCTGCTGGAAACATTCGATGCGATCGTCCTGCCGACCCTCGCGGGTATGCCGGTTCGGCTGCACGACGCCGACAATGCGGCGGCCGCCATCGCCATGACGGCCCATTGCCGCCCCTTCAACCTGTCGGGCCATCCGGCGATCGCGCTGCCGGTCGGCGAAGTGGACGGCGTTCCGGTGTCGCTCCAGCTCGTCGGCCGCCCGGGTGGCGACGAGGCGCTTTGCGCACTCGCGCGTGCCATTCCGCTGTTCAGCAAAGGAGAATCCGCATGACGACGGCGTCCCCGTCAATGGGGCTCGCGAGCCCTGCCCTCACCCCGCTTCTAGCCGACATCCGAAGCCGGCGCGCCGAATTGCACGCGCTCGGCCATATCCCGCAGGATATCGTCGCGCAGTTTCAGGCGATCGGCCTTTATCGTGCCTTCGTCCCCGAGCAGTTTGGCGGTGGGGGCATGACACCATCGGAGTTTCTGCGGCTGATAGAGAAGATTTCGGCGGCTGACGGCTCGGCGGGCTGGGTCGCGAGCTTCGGCTTCGCGAGCAAATATCTCTCCTCGCTTCCCGCATCGACGCTTGCCGACCTTTATCGCGACACGCCCGACGTCGTTTTCGCGGGCGCGGTCTTTCCGCCGCAAGTCGCGACGCCCGAGGGCAAGGGCTACCGCGTCAGCGGCCGCTGGGGCTTCGGGTCGGGCAGCATGGGCGCGTCGCTGATCGGGGTGGGCATCCGCGTCGAAGGCGAAAGTGGCGGCCTGCCCCGTATGGCGGTGATACCTCGCGAACAGGTCGGGATCGAGGAGAATTGGGACACGATCGGTATGTTCGCGACCGGAAGCCACGACCTCGTCGTCGACGATGTGCTGGTTCCCGAGGAATGGACGCTGATCCGTGGTGCACCGCCATCAATCGACACCGCAGCCTATCGCTATCCGACGATGGCGATGGCGGCACAGGTTCTGGCGATCGTTGGCGCGGGGGTCGCACGCGAGGCGATCGACGAGGTCGTGAAGCTTGCCACGCGAAAGAATTCGATCACCGGCGCGCCGTCGATGGCGGACCGCCCTGCATTTCAGACCGCGCTCGCGCAGATGGAAGCGAAGCTCCGCTCGGCGCGCGCCTGGTTCTACGAAGAGACCGACGCGATGTGGGATCGCGTATCGACCGGGAGCGAGGTCACGCCTGTCGATGTCGCCGCGCTGCGGATCGCTTCGACCCATGTCGCCAAGACCGGGGCCGATGTTGCGAGGCGCGCGTTCGAGATGTCCGGAACGACAGGCATCTTCAACAGCCACCCGCTTTCGCGGCTCCTCATGGACGCGCTCGTTGTCGCGCAGCATGCCTTCATGAACGACGGGACCTGGCAACCGGGCGGCGCGGTGTTGCTCGGGAAGACGCCGCCCCCGGGATATCCCTGACCCCAATCATGAGGAACAACATGAACGACACCCCCAAGAAAATTCGTGCCCTCTTCTGCGGCGCGGTGCTGCAAAATTTCTTCGACCTTCCCGGCAAGGATATTCCGACGGTGCTCAAGGCGACCGGCGGCCTGCTGCGAGCCGTCCGCGAAATGCCGGGCGTCGATGTCCTCGGCACCTTCGACGACGATGAGACGATGGTCGGCACCTCCCCTAACGGCTGGCCGTGGACCTTCTACATCCTCGCCGATGTTCCCGATCGCGATACCGCCGTCGCGATCTGCGGCCTCTTCCGCACAATCGAGGTCGGCGAACATCGCCTGTGGAAATATATGCGCGTCGAAGCCCGCCTCGGCCGCGAACTGGTCATGCCCGAATGAGCGACGCCGCGATCCTCGCGCGGCTCGACACGCTGGAGGCCGAAGGGGCCATCCGGCGTGTCGTCGCGCGCTACTTCCAGATTTGCGATCATCTCGGCCCCGACACGCCGTTCGAGGAATTGGGCGAGTTATTCACCCGCGATGCGCGGTGGCAGGGCAGCGGCCGCTATCAGGCGGCGTTCGGCGGCTATGAAGGCCGCGATGCAATCGTGGCGATGATCCGCAGCTATTGCCTGCCGCAGCCCCATTTCGCGATGACCGCGCATTTCTTTTCGGCCGAAAGCATCGCCGTGACCGGCGACAGCGCGGTCGGCGACTGGATGATGCTCCAGACCTCGACCTATGCCGCCGGGAACGCCGACCTGCGCAGCGCCGCGCTGACCCTGCGCTTTGCGCATGAAAACGGCCAGTGGCGGATCGCCGACTTTCGCACCGCGAATATTTTCTCGCGCCGCGTCGATCATTGGAACGACGCGGCCGACATCCCCGTGCCCGAACAGGCCAGCAGTGGAGACAGCAAGTGACTGCAAATGATTTCGACGCCTTGGTCCTTCCCGACCGCGTCCACACCTCGCTCTATCGCGATCCCGCGATCTTCGAGGAGGAGATGGACCGCATCTTCAACCGCACCTGGGTCTGGGTCGCGCACGACAGCGACATTCCTAAACCGGGCGATTTCATCACCACCCATGTCGGGCGCCAGCCGGTCATCGTGAATCGCACCAAGGCGGGCGAGGTCAATGTCATGGTCAACCGCTGCCGGCATCGCGGCGCAACGGTGTGCGAAGCGCGCAAGGGCAATGCCGCGGGCTTCGTCTGTCCCTATCACGCCTGGACCTACGCGCAGGACGGCAGGTTGCGCGGCATACCGCTGCCCAAGGGGTACAAGGATTTCGACAAGGCCGATTACGGCCTGATCCAGCTGCGCGTCGAAGAATATAATGGCCTGATCTTTGCAACCTTCAACGAAGAGATAGAACCGCTCGACAGCTTCCTCGGCGGTGCCAAGCCGTGGATCGACCTGTTCATGAAACAGGGCGGCGGCTTCCCGATCAAGACGATGGGCGAGCATCGCTTCACTTTCCCGGGCAACTGGAAAATCCAGCTCGAGAATACAACCGACGCCTATCATTTCCCGGTCGTTCACAAGAGCTTCCTGACGTCGCTCGACGGCGATACCGAGGACCTCTTCTCGTTCATGGATGCCGGCGGCTATGTAGAGGATCTCGGCAACGGCCATAGCGTCATGGTCATGATCCCCGAACTCGTCGATCTGGAGAATGATCTCGACGCAGACATCCCCGACCGCTTTGCCGCGATCGCCGCAGAGCTGCGCAAGGATTATAGCGAGATCGAAGTCCGCCGGATCGTCCGCGCGGTTGGCGGGTCGGGATTCAACCTCAACCTCTTTCCCAATCTCGCCTGCTCGATGGCATTCTTCCGGGTCCTGCGCCCGCTCGCCGTCGACGAGACCGAAATTCGCCACATTGCGATCGGCATGGACGGCGGTCCCGACGTTGCCAACCGCGCGCGCCTGCGCCTGCACGAGCATTTTCAGGGCCCGATGGGCTTTGGCACCCCCGACGATGCCGAGGCGTGGGAACGGGTGCAGCGCGGCTCCGCCGGATCAGCCGATCCGTCGTGGATCATGGTCAACCGGGGCGAGGACAAGACCGCGACCAACGCCGGCGACGTCACGGCCGAAACCGGGATGCGCGCCGCCTATCAAATGTGGAAAAGGATGATGTCGGCATGACCCGAACAATCGATGCGATCGCGCTGGACGACGCGGTGAACTTCATATCGATGGAGGCCGATTGCCTCGACCATCGCGACTATGCCGCCTGGCTGTCGCTATGGGCCGATGACGGCATTTACGCCATTCCGATCGACCCAGCCGCCGCCGATCTCGCCGACCGGCTCAACTATGCCTATGACGACGCAGCCATGCGCCGGATGCGCGTTGCGCGCCTCACCAGCGGCGAATCCATGTCGGCGCGCGATGCGGCGAATACGTTACGCAGCGTCTCGCGCTTCCGTCTCCTCGACGCCGACGGCGACGGGGTGACGCGCATCCGCTGCGCCCAGAATCTGGTCGCATATCGGCGCGGCACGCATCGCACCTATGCCGCTAACGTCACCTATGCGCTGCGCCGGGAAGGCAGTGAGATCCGGCTGACTGAAAAGACCGTCCGCCTGCTCAATTCGACCGACGCGCTCGCCGGCATGAGCTTCCTGCTGTGACACGTCCCGCCTGGCACAATGTCGCGATCGTGACCGGCGCGGCCGGGGGACTGGGCCGGGTCATATCGAACCGGCTGGCCGCTGACGGCTTCCGCGTGTTGGTGACCGACATCGACGGTGAAGCGGCGGCCCGCGCGGCGGAGGGTTTGCCCGGCGACGTTGCCTCGTTCGCGATCGACGTCCGCGCCCCCTCAGCCTTCGAGGCGGCCTTTGCCGCGGCGTCGGCCCGGTGGGGCGGCGTCGGCATCCTCGTCAACAATGCCGCACTGACCCGCACGACACCGCTGTTCGACATTTCGCCCGAGGAATTCGACGCAGTCACTGCGGCGGCGCTGAAGGGCAGCTTCATCGGCTGTCAGGTCGCCGGGCGCTATATGCGCGCGCAGCGCTACGGCCGGATCATTAACATCGCTTCGCTCGCCGGACAAAATGGCGGGTCAGCGACCGGCGCCCATTATGCCGCGGCCAAGGGCGGGATTTTGACGCTGACCAAGGTGTTCGCTCGCGAGCTCGCCGCCGACGGAGTAACGGTCAACGCCATTTCTCCCGGTCCGCTCGATCTCGACTCGGTACGCGAACTGCTGCCGCCCGAGAAACTCGCGGCCGTGGTTGGCACGATCCCGGCCGGGACACTCGGCGACCCCGACTATGTTGCACGCCTTGTGTCGCTCATCGCCGCTCCTGAGGCCGTTTCGGCAATCGGCGCGACATTCGACATCAACGGCGGGCT
Source organism: Sphingopyxis sp. GC21 (assembly GCF_025727575.1). NCBI lineage: Bacteria > Pseudomonadati > Pseudomonadota > Alphaproteobacteria > Sphingomonadales > Sphingopyxidaceae > Sphingopyxis > Sphingopyxis sp. GC21. Next base: position 2,267,846 of record NZ_CP095845.1, read on the forward strand.
ATATCTGCGATAAGGACCGAAAGACTCATGCCCTGGACCCGTGACGAAATGGCGGCCCTCGCCGCGCGCGAGTTGCGCGACGGCTATTATGTCAATCTTGGCATTGGCATCCCGACGCTGGTGGCCAATCATATCCCCGAAGACGTGCAGGTCACGCTGCAATCCGAAAACGGCATGCTCGGGATCGGCCCCTTTCCGTTTGCGGACGAAGTCGATGCCGACTTGGTCAACGCTGGCAAGCAGACTGTGAGCGAACTTGCGTACAGCAGCTATTTCGACAGTAGCGATAGCTTCGCGATGATCCGCGGCGGCCATATCGACGTTGCGATCCTCGGGGCGATGGAAGTGGCCGAAAACGGCGATATCGCGAACTGGACGGTCCCCGGCAAAATGGTCAAGGGAATCGGCGGCGCGATGGACCTGGTGGCGGGGGTGCGACGGATCATCGCCGTGATGGATCATTGTTCGCGCGATGGCCGCCCGAAATTCGTCGAGCGCTGTACATTGCCGCTCACCGGCGAGGGCGTCGTCGACCTGCTCATCACCGACCGGGCAATCTTCGAACGCACCGCGCCGGGCGCGGGGTTTCGCCTGGTCGAGCTGGCACCGGGCGTCGAACGGGACGAACTGGTCGCGATGACCTCGGCCCGCTTCGCCACATATATCGATGACCCGATCCGCCCAGATTGATTGCGCTTTAAGCCGACCGTCGGCCACCGAAATTCGGCTTGAGGACCTTGGCGCCGCCGCGAAGCCGGTCGAGTTCGTCCGACCAGAATTGCATCATCGTCACACGCTCGTCCCAATACTCGCCGCGCGTGTAAGCACGCCGCACACCGTCATTCTCCATATGTGCCAGTTGTCGCTCGATGGCGTCGGGATTGAACCTCCCGCTCTCGTTCAGCAGCGTCGCCGCCATCGCACGGAAGCCGTGGGCGGTCATTTCCTCCTGCCCGAAGCCGAGCGCACGAAGGGCCGCATTCACCGTGTTCTCAGACATCGGTCGGCGGTCTGTGCGGAACGAGGGGAAGCAATACCGCCCGGTCCCGGTCAACTCCCATAGCTCTTCGAGCAGGCCGGCAACCTGCCTTGAAAGTGGCACCCGGTGGGCACGCCGCATCTTCATCTTCTCCGCAGGGATGTTCCAGACGGATCGGTCGAAGTCGAACTCGCTCCATTCGGCCTGGCGCAACTCGCCGGGGCGAACGAACAGGTGCGCCGATAGCCGCAGCCCGAAGAGGGTGATCGCGTGGCCGGTATAGCCTTCGATGGCGCGCATCAACTCACCGGCGCGGTTGGCGGTCGTAATCGCCGCAAGGTGTTTGGGCTTGGGCACGGTGAGAGCGCCCCGCAGGTCGCTCGTGGGATCACGCTCGGCCCGCGTCGTGGCGACGGCATAGCGGAACACCCGTCCGACGACGCTGCGCATCCTGCGCGCGCTTTCATAGCGGCCGGTCGCCTCGACCGACCTTAGGACGACGAGCACTTCGTGAGCGGTGATCTTGGCGATCGGACGGGCGCCGATTTTCGGATATGCCTTGTCGAGCAGCCAGCGGATCTTGCTCAGCGTGATCTCGGCCATGCCTTCGCGCTCGTTCTTGGCGATCCATTCTAAGGCGACCGATTTGAAGCTGTTATCCTCTTCGATACGGGCTTTCGCCAAATCGACTTTCCGCTGATGCGCAGGGTCAGTGCCTAAGGCCAGCAAGCGTCTTGCTTCATCGCGCTTCGCTCTTGCATCCGCGAGGCCGAGGGCCGGCCACTGTCCAAGCGACTGGGTCTTCTGCTTGCCGAGCCAGCTGTAGTTCAGGCGCCAGAGCTTCGAGCCGTTCGGCTTGATGAAGAGGTACAAACCGGCACCGTCGAACAACTTGTAGGGACGCTCGCGGGGTTTCGCGTTCGCGATGGTCGTGGCAAAGAGCTTGCTCATAGGGGTATCGCCTTTTCGAAGAGGCGAAAGCGATACCTATCAGGGTGCCCGATTTGTTCCCGATTGGTGCCGTATCCGCCCGGATTTGACCGGACGGCTATAGCACAAAAAATGGCTGAAATCTCCCGTTTTTCGGACGGTCTCGGACGTCCACGGAAGAACAAATGGTGCCCAGAAGAGGCGTCAATAGTAACAAGTAACAATTTGATATTGTTTTTTAAAGGGAATTTGGTTTTTGTTCGTGGCACAAATGGTGGCACTGAATTATTTTTATTGAGTGGTTCGTTTCCCGAATCTAACTCAACTCATATTGTCTCAATACATTCCTTTCCGCTTCACGGCAAGCCAAATTCCAATTTTGACTTAACTCGCCGTGAGTCGAACGGGTGTCTTCCTGTGCGTCAATTGCCCATAGGCTGAACCCTGACGCTGCACCTGACCGACTGCCTGGTCGCGTTCGCGTTCTTTACACAGCCAGTGATGGCTTCCCGGTTCTCGTGCTCAATCCTGGACGCCTGCACAATCGCATTCCACATCGCTGGATCATCGGCGCGCATCAACCGGATACCGGCAGCCCAAGGTGTCTCCTCGCCCACCATCCTTGCTGCCATACGCTCTGGCAAATGCCAGCTATCAGGCATGATGCGGGCTATGGTGCCGGGAAGGAAGGACCATAGCAGGATGCCAGCCATCACGCCGCCGCCTGCCGTCTGAAACAACTTCCGGCGTTGCTCCGCACTGGTGCGGGCGTGCGATGTGACACCCCGCATGTCCTGCGCCGCTTGCCGTAGCTCGTTGTGCGCGTCGTTGATCCGGCCTTGATCGTCGCGCCTCGCCGCCTGCGCTGCGGCTTCAATCCGCCTGCCAAAGCCGTCGGGCGTTACCTGCATCGCCGGATGCTCGGCGATGTCGCCAATGCTGCCAGCGATTGCGCCGAGCCGCTTGGTCATCTCCGTCAAGGTCGGGCCGTAGTCAGGAATTACGATATCGGCGCGCTCAGCGGCAAGATGCTGGACCGCCCGGCGCATGAGCGCCATTTCGCCCTCAAGCCGCGCAAACGCCTCGGCGGCCTGGTCGATCTCGACCTTGGCAGGTTCAGGCTCGGGTTCGATCTCCATGTCCAGTGTCACTTCTTCGGTTTCGGCATTTTCCACTTCACTTCTCCTACAGGCTCATTCCAATCGAGCGGGTCCGCTCGAACGACACGGAGGCGGCAAGCTCGCGAGACAGATCGCGTGCGATATCCTTGTCGATTCCGAGTTCTCGCGTGCGGTTGCGCAGCAGTGATTCCACCTGAGGATCGCGCTCAAGACCCTTCGCCATATCGGCCATCCGGCCGGACATGTGCTTGGCGCTGTCCGTGTCGCCGCCCTGCTGCATGGTCGTGCGGGCCTGCCCCAGCCGCTGCCAGTCGCTGACGAAGCGGTCGGCGCGCTTCACAGGGTCGATGCGGATTTCCGCTTCAAGCTGCATGGCGCGCATCGCGCCCTGGCTGCGACCATCGGCGGCCTCGCGGGTAAGCGAGGGCTGGCGCTGCAAGGCACTGGAAAGATCGACTGAGCCATGGGGCCGGATTGCATCGAGCGCCTTTCCGGCCTTCTCCAGCGCCTCGCGCTGGTGGGGTAGGGTGGGCAAGCCCTGTTCGCGCATCTGCCCGACGTCAGCGGCTGCCCGCGCGTAGCGTTCGACCGCCCTGCGCTGATCGGACTGTCCGGCCTGTTCGGGCGGCAGTGCTTCGAGCTTGTGGGTCTGGGGACGGAAGCCCGCAAAGATCGACTTCGCCCGCTCCGGCAACTGCCGGGCAATCTCGACAATGCGCTCGCGGAACGTGATCCCGCGCCGCTCGGCGAACTGCTGCTGAGGCTTGTAGTCGCTCGCCATGTCCTTGCCGCGCTCGCGGCTGAGCGTGCGGACAAGCTTTGACTGATCGGCGAAATCGTCGCGGCCATAGTGTAGGTCCACGCCGTCGCGGTGGCGCGACAACGCGACATAGGCCCCGTGGCTGTCCGTGCCGGGCGTGGCGAGCACATGCGCCCAGTCCACCGTCATACCCTGCGCCTTGTGGATCGTGGCGGCGTAGCCGTGATCGATGTGCGCATAATCCTTGGTATCGAAGGCGACGCTGCGACCATCGTCGGTGCGCACGGCCATGCGCTGCGGTGCCACCTGCTCGACGGTGCCAAGCGTGCCGTTCTTCACACCAAGCCCGCGCTCGTTGCGCAGGAACATGATGCGGTCGCCGGAAGCAAAGGCACGTTCACCGCGCTCGGCTTTCACCGACAAATCGCTGCCCAGCTCACCCGCGTTTCGCATCCGCCCGCGCGCAGCTTCATTCAGCTCGCGCACTTCATCGTTGGTGTGGGTGAGAATGATCCGTGTATCGTCGGGACTGGCCTGCCGGTCGCGATCCCAGCGATCGATCAACGCTTCGCGCGCTGCCTCGCGCGTCCCGGCAGTGTGCACCATGCCGCGCTCGTCATAGGCGTGAATGGCCTGCCCGGTGCGCCCGGTGGCGAGGTGCCGCGTGGCGTCCTGCTGCCAGCCGTCATGCTGGCGGCGGACCTCGCTGATTTCGACGCCGCCATGCCGTTCATGGATCGCGCGGAAGGCGGCTCCAGCTTCGATGGCCTGGAGCTGTTGGGGATCGCCGACCAGCACCACTTTCGCGCCTGCATCGGCGGCATGAGACAGCACACGTTCCATCTGGCGCGTGCCGACCATGCCCGCTTCGTCGATCACCAGCACATCGCGCGAAGTCAGATGCTCGCGGCCCTGGCCCCACTGATGCTCAAGGCTGGCAATGGTGCGCGAGGCGATGCCCGAACCGTGCTCCAGCCCCTCTGCCGCGATGCCGGACAACGCCGCGCCGCGCACGGTGTAGCCCGCGCTTTCCCAGGCCTCCCGCGCCACGCCCAGCATGGCGCTCTTGCCCGTCCCGGCATAGCCGACCACAACACTCAGACCGCGCCCATCGGTCACATGCCCGAATGCAGTGCGCTGCTCCCCGGACAGCGCCAGCCCGCGCCCTTCCGCGCGCCCCAGCGCTCCTTCCCGGTCCTGCTGATCGACGCCGTGCCGTTCACGCTCCGCCATCAATTCGCTGGCGCGTTGCAACCGCTGTTCGGTCTCGATCATCTGGCGCGATGTGAACCGGTCTTCGCCGCGACCGTCCTTGCCCAGTGCGATCAGGTCGGACGAACCGCGCACCGCGCACATTGCAGAATCGAACTGCTCTTTTCCGTCGCTGTGCCGATGCACGAACATGGCAAGGTCGCGGCCCGTGAAGGTGGCTTGCTGGTGCGTGATCGCGTCAAGCGCGACAGCGGGATTGGCGATAATCCGCATCCCGTTGCGCTGCGCGACAGCGCGGTGTTCCTCGATCCGCTCGGCCTCAAGCCCGCGCACGCCCATGCGCGATGCGGCGGGGCCGATCTTGTCCTGCGGTTCGAGCGCAATGCCCTGCGCCTCCAGGCTGCGGTGATCGACGCGCGCGTCGATATCGAGTTCGGCCATCCGCTCATTGACATGTTCGGCCCAGCGCTCGCGCCACTGCTCGACCAGCTCGGACTTGTTCCAGTCGCGCACCTTCGCGCCGAACCCGTCTTTGCTGACTTCGCGCATGGTCAGCATGACATGGGCGTGGGGCTTGGGCTGGCCGTCTGCGCCAATATCCCAATGGACATTGAGGTCGGCGATCATGCCTTTTGCAACAAACTCGGTCTCGACAAACTCGCGGGCCAGCTCGATGCCCTGCTCCTGGCTCAGCTCTCTGGGAATCGCGAACTCGACCTCGCGGGCAAGCTGCGCGTCCTTGCGCTTCTCCGCCGCCTCGACCGCGTTCCAGAGCTTTTCGCGGTCGGCAAACTCGGGCGGCGCGCCCTCGGGCAACATCACTTCGGAATGGACGACCCCCTCCTTGTTGGTGAAGTCATGGTCGCGGTCGAGCCGTTCGTCATGCAGCCGCTCGGCCCCGCGATAGGCCGCTGCCGCCACGGCGCTGCGCCCGCTCGACCGGCTGATGACTTTAACGGAGAGATGGAAGATCGCCATGACGGCAATCCATCTACGCCATGAGCGCCACGTCGGCACGACGTATAAGCGCGCCCTCCCATGATAAAATCCTGCTCGGGACTATCCGGTATCAGACTGTCTCGACGACTCTACAGCATTGGAAGCGGGTCGATATTATCATGGGCGCATCAACTCTCAATGGAGACTTTCGATGCGCAAACCCCGTGACTTCGATTCGGAACTGAAGGCGCTCGCCGACAAGGCGAGGCAACTGAAAGAACGCCGCGTGCAACAGCTTGGCGAACTGGTCATCGCTACCGGGGCCGATGCGACCGATGCGGAAACGCTGGCCGGTGCGCTGCTCGTCATTGCGGAAAGCAGCGATGCCCAAAAGAAGGAGGCGTGGCGCAAGCGTGGCGCAGCCTTCTTTCAGAACAAGGCGCGCAAGCGTGGCGACGGAACTCAGGGCCAGCCGGATGGCACTCTCCCGCTTGATGGCGGCGCGGCATCGGCTTGAGGCACGAAAGGCGCGAACTGACATGCGCGAATGGCAGGTCAAAAGGCGCGAACGCACGCGGCAACTGATCGAACTGGGCGGCCTGGTCGTGAAGGCTGGGCTGGTGGAACTCGCCGATGATGATCGCGCGACGCTTTACGGCGCGTTCCTTACTGTCGCTGGCAAGCTGCGTGGCGAGGATCGCGATCAGGCGCTCATGCTGTGGAAGCGCAAGGGGAAAAGAGCGTTTGAGGCTGAGCAATGATAGAAAATCACTGCCACATACATCGGCCCGCTGCCTATCGTTTGCTGGCCGATTTCTGGCGTCGCGCATCAATCATCACGATCTCAGAGGCCCGCTCGCCACGAGCCTCAGCATCCGCTTTCATTTTTTCGATCGTACGGAGCTTTCTACCCATGCCACCAATATCCATGACGACGAAGATGCCAGCTTTGGTCGTCGCCGCCTTTTTGTAGGCTTCGAGCTGGGTCTTGTAGCCATGCACAACGGAGCCTTTGGAGAGCTTTAGCTCTACGAGAACACGTCCGCTGAAGCCGGTCGAGAATTTGAAATCGACCGGCCCGCCACCCGAGTTGGTCTCTGGTGAGATGTCGACGTCGTTAACCGCACACATGACGTTCGCTACGGCGAAAAAGAGTAGCTGGCTTGCTCGTTCGTGCCGGGGAGTAGTGCCGTTCCACAGCAGCTCCCACATATTGTTGTCCTCGACCATTGCCTGGAACCGCGCGATGATTTCGTTCACAGTCTGCTCAAGTGCATTCCCGTCGTTCGTCGCTGGCTTCTTCAGCATTCCTACAAACGGCGTCGGGTCTTCGCTCAAGACGCGTCGGAACTGGTAATAGCCGTCAAGGTCTGCCTTTTCGTCGTAGCTTTCCGACGCAACGGCGACCGCATCGATAAGTTTGCGCAGCAGAGTTCGCGATGAGAATACAACGCGGCGCAGGGCCGCCTTTTTCTGTGATACGCTTGCCTTGGCGATGTTTCCGAACATCTGATTTACGGCATCTCGGATTTCCCGCACCTCCATGACAACCCGGCTCACGTCGGACCAGTCGGCTGCAAGAGGCAAATCACGCAAGATATCTCGTGGAACGAGGAGCACCGGCGCGCCTGCATGATAGGGATTCACTGGGAGCTTGCGATCCGAGTATTTGGGACCAAACTGTTGGACCGAAACGCCGTTGGCGACGCAGAATTCTTCGGTGATCTGGCTGAGTGCCGGCAACAGAAAGTTAGTTGTCATGTCGCTGAGCGTGTCGGGACCAACGCCCTCTTCGAACAAGCCCATGAGGGGGATCATGTTTGGGTTTTTCTCTCCGAGAGTAATGATCTCCTTGGCGGTGCGCAGAATGCCATTGCGGAGCTTGGGCGGGCGTGAACTGCCGCTCGTACCTGCTGCGCCATAGCCAAGGCTGGTCTCAGGACGCTCATCAAGATTAAGCGCTCGATATGCGCCCTTCCATGCGACATCCCCCTCGGCAGCTGAGATATCGAGAAGGCCGATCACATTCTCAAAGCTCGCTTCGACGGCTTTGCGCCCCTCCTTTTTGATCACGGCGTTCTGGCTTTTCCACAAGAGTAGTGGATCAATGAATAGCTTGGTGTCGCTGTTCAGAATCGGGTCTAGTAGCTTTGCCGAGTTCAGCGCATTCGCCGACAACCCGAAGCGGGTGGAAAACAGAACAGGATGTACCAGACTTTTGCGCGCTGCCACGACGAACTCCGCTCTTGTTTTCGTGCTTGGAGATCATGCTGAGGAGATTAATAGAAATCAGTACGGCCATAATGACACGGTGCGCTACTTCATCACGGAAGCAATAACTTCTCAAGTACGTCGGCCAGTTCGCGCCGCTTGTCGGCGGGAAGCCTGTCCAGATTGCGCTGCTTCCACAGGACGGCGGGCAAGTGCTGGGCTTCCGGTATCCCGAGAAGTTTCCAATCCGGTTCGCCGCGCTTGAACCCGACAAGGAAATGCCGATGCGCGTCGGGCATGTCGGCGACCATCGCGGCGATGATTGTTTCACGCGCGGCTTCAAGATCGGTAAGGGCAACAGGTTCCTGCGTCATACCGACAAACCCCCGTGCAAATTCCTCCGCCAGTGGCTTGCTGGTCGGTGCCAGGACTTCGGCCATCGGGCGATTATGGCTGATAAGATAGACAAGGAATGCGCGCCGCAGTTCGTTGCTGATGCCTTCGTGTGCCAACAGGTCGCGTACGTCGAAAAGATCGCGCGGATGCTGGCGGTCGAGCGCTGCCACGATCTTACCCGCATAGAGGTCGGCGAAGGACACAACCTGCATTTCAGCAAAGCCAAAGGCGTCTTCCACGGTCGGCACTACGGCCATCACCACTGGATCATAGACGGTGCCGCGCAGCACCGGTGTAATCTCGATCTTGATCTGCACTTCCCCAGCACGGACGATCAGCTTCGTGACAATTTTCTCGTCAGCCGAGCGGGAAGGGTTGACCTTCGCGCCGGGGACTCCGGACTCGATCTGTTCCTTGATCCGCAGCATGGCTGCGTCGATTGCGGCAAGCGATGTGGTGCGATCCTCGACGGGCAGATATGTCAGGTCGATGTCCACCGACAGGCGCGGCATGTCGCGCACGAACAGGTTGATTGCCGTTCCGCCCTTGAGCGCAAATGCCTCCTCCGTCGCCACGAAAGGAATGGTGCGAATGAGAAGTGCGACCTGCTGCCGGTAGGTGTCGAGAAAGGCCATGAATTCACTGGCCTCCCAGATCGGACGGCACGGTTATATGGTAAGTGGGGTCTAGCTTGCCGCCTTTGACAAGGACGCGCTTGCCCGATCCGAGATCAACGCGGGACACGTCGAGCCGGGATCGCCAAGCATGGCGGTGCCGGTCGGCAAAGAACAGGAAAAGCCGCTTCACCTTCACGCTCGCGCACGCTTCCAACAAGGTTTGCAGTCGGCGCGGACTGAGATCGCTCAGCCCCTCCATCAGGGCGTCAACCTGGTGGAAGCTCTCACGCTCGGGCAGCTCGTCCAGCAACTCCAGCACGGCGCGTTCCTTGCTCGAATATCGGATAGGCAAGTGCATCCCTGCGGCGCTGAACATGATGGGACTAGGCTCAGGCGGTGCATCGGCATCGCCGGGAAACAGGCGCAGGCTGTTATGCCAGTGGAATTTCACGTCGAGCGGCAGATCGCCCAGCCATGTCGGCACTCGCTTCGGGCCGTAGAGATGGACCTCCTGCATTTCCGCCGAAAGGTAGTGCGCATATCCTAGTTGTTCGAGCGCGGTGCGCCCTCCAACGGCTAGCGGTAAATCCAGCAAGGTTTGGAGAGATATGACGGCCTGTTGCCATGTCAGCGGCGTTCGCGAACGGCGATAGACGCGCCGCGCTGGGCTATCGAGCCACCCGGCACGAACATACTGGCTGCGGAGCGCCGATGAATAGCCGTTGGCTTCCATCCATGCGGCATCGGCCAGGAGTCCCTCGGGGAGTTCCTGTTGGAGTCGGTTTAGCTTGCTATCAGAACGCGTAGCCATGCTTAGCGTTTTGGCAGATTTTCAAACCAATGTCGAGTTTACATTTTTCAGATTTTACTAAGCGTGGCTTGGGCTTTAATGTGATCGATAAACCCGCAGGGCGACAAGTCCGACCTTTGCCTCAGCTGATAGAGATAGAGAAATGCGCTTCCCTACCGGTGGTCATTGCACTGCCCTCCCGCCGCATTCGCACAAGTGGACCAGCTCGCCGAAATCCTCGCGCTCGCCCAGTTCCTCGGCCAGACGCTGCACCGTCCCGAACGGCAAACCGTTCTCGTTGGCCAGCATCCGCAGCCAGTCCTCGCGGCACTCGGCCCCGCAAGCCCGGTAGTTCAAGATCAGGTCACCCATTTTCTGCCTCCTTCCGGCAAAGCCGCATTCGACATGCGACATGCGGACTGCCTTCCGGCGAGGATGGGAGGGGGAAGGGAAACCGGAATCGATGCCCTGGCGCGGGCCAGCGGGCAGAGCCCGCCACACGGGGGTGTCTATTCCGGTTTGGGGAACGAGAGGGCAAAGCCCTTGGCGTTCCTGCCCGGATCGCGAAGCGATCCAGCCAACTACGGCACCCTTGCAACGGCGCGAAGCCGCCGGACACCCTGCGCGCGCAAGTGCGCCAGCGGGCGTCCGGCAATGAGAGAGGCAAGAGTGCCAGCGGGTCAGGACAGGAAACTCCGCACCCTCAGGAGCGCTAAGCGCGGGACAGAGTGCGACCGCCAATCCTCCCGCTCAATTGCCCGGCTCCCGATCGTCACCCGGATGGGCCGGGACTACAGGCCTGGTCCGCGCCAGCGGATAGAGCGGGTTGCCCGCAGGGCAGCGGTAGAATCGACCCGACAAAAAATGCCAATGCGCCCTTGATCGTTGCCAATTCGTTCCTATGTCGCCGATGCCCTCGGAATTGGCCGACGGGTGCGGTCGTTTACACTGTCAACCTGCCAGAGCGATATGATTACGGCGATGCCGTGGATCAGCCACTCTGCGAGTTGCAGCGGCGAGACTTCGATCTTCATTGATCGGACCTCCTCGACCATACAATACCACCTAGCGTTTACAGGCTCGCGTGGTTGCATTTGCGAGAAGGCAACCACGGATGGTGGCGTGCCTCTGGGGGGTCTAGCGGCGCAAGCCGGGTTCAGAGCCAGAACTATCCCCCAGAGACTGCTAGAAATGAGGGGGGATGGCAAAGCCGTCTTGGTTCAAGCCGCGACACTACAAACACTTCGACGTGCCGATTGGCAGCGACTGGGCAACCGCGCTCACCCCTGAGCACGTCTCGGCCCACTCGTGGTCGCCCCTGCTCCACTGGATCAAGGAAACACCGCGCTATCGCTTGAACGATCAGGGTGTGATGGAGCTGAAGGTGAAGCCCCGTGACATCATGCACGCTTCGCACCGTGATGCCTGCATCCTAGCCAAATACTCGCATGAGCTGACCAGCAGGCTGGACACATGGTATGGCGCGAACGGGCTGGATGACGCCGTGATCGCCTATCGCTCGCTTGGCCAATCCAACTACCATTTCGCCGCCACCGCGCAGGCCTATGTGCGCAAACATCAATCGGTCGAAGCCATGTGCTTCGACGTGACCGGCTTTTTCGACAACATCGACCACAAGCGCCTCAAGCGGCGGCTCAAATGGCTGCTTGGCGTCGATGAACTTGTCGATGACTGGCACCGCGTTTTACGCTCCGTCACCCGCTATAGCTATGTCCGCAAATCCGATTTGAAGGCCCATCCCGTTTTCGGCCAGCGTATGAAGCAACGCGGCGCAGATCGTCCGTTGGCGACGGTCAAGGAGTTGAAGGCTGCTGGCATTGCCATGCGGCCAAATCCCAACACCTACGGCGTTCCCCAAGGCACGCCGATCAGCGCCAGCTTGTCTAACCTCTATCTGGTCGATTTCGACATGGCGATGAAGGCGCTGGCCGATCAGCACGGTGCGCTGTATCAACGCTATTCCGATGACATCCTCATCATCTGCGAACCTGAACACGCCGATCAGATTGCCGCTGCCGTGGCGGATGCGCTCACCAACGAAGCCTTGGAGTTGCACGGCGACAAGACCGTCCGCCTGCGCTTCACCGGCGATGAGCGGGACAACTTTCAGTATCTCGGATACCAGCTTGGCCTTGGACCGGCATTGATCCGCCCCGGCTCGCTGTCGCGGCAATGGCGGTCAACCAAGCGGGCTATTCGCCGCTCCGAACGAAAGGCGGAAAGGCTCGCCAAGTCGGGCCAAAAAGACAGAATCTATACTAGCAAGTTGCGCGGTCGATTGACTCATGTCGGGCTGCGTAATTTCTTGGCCTATGCTGATCGCTCATCCAATGAGCTTCAAAGCGAGGCCATAAAGCGCCAAGTGAAGGCGCTGGGGAAGTATGCCTTGCAGGGTCTGGCGCGGGTAAAAGCCATCAAAAAGAGCTAGAAGCGCTCAATGGTCATGCCGCAACCACAGTGTCATAGCCCCCGATCTGCGTCAGACCCTCATGGCTATCGATGCCGGTATAGGCGAGCGAAGCGTTCTCGTAGCGGCGGAACGCAAACACTGCCGCGTTCATCCGTTCAGTGTTAAACACTTTTAGCCGCACCAGCAAATGGAAGTCCTCGACGGTCAGCCCGGTCACGGTCAGGAACAGCTCCGGCTCCAACTTGGTGATCACATCCTGAAGCGTGTTCTCGCGGAAATCGGTCAGATACATGAAGGCCGGAATCCGCGTCGCAAATTTGATCAGCTTTTCCTGAACCAGCTTGCGCTTCGATTTGTATTCCTTCTCCTCGTCGCTGAGTTCCTTCTTCTCGGCCTTTGAGAGCTCGCCATCCTTGGCCTTCTTTTTGAGTTCTTTGACGTTCTCGCTCTTGTTGATGATGGTCTCGATCACATTGTCGCCCAGCGCGCGCCAGCCTTCGATCCGTTCTACCGCCGCCATCGCTTCTGGATTGTCCAGCACGCGCCGCAACGTCTCGTTGTCCACATTGACCAGCATCGCCGATTCCCACTTGCGCGCGAGCAGCGTGCCGGTGGTGCCGGCCATCGCGTAATCCAGCACCTCGCCGGCATCGAGTTGCCGCAGCACAGCGCCATCGTGCGCCAGGACCGGTAAGTAGGAGAGGAGATCGTGTACCGCACTTTCGGGGTTCGGCTCCCCGGGCGACAGATTTGCACCATATTCAGAAAGCTGCCGCAAGGCGCGGGTTGGTGCGAAATCGAAGACAAAGCATACCGGTTTCAATATCTGCTCGACGTTCGGATCGTCGCCCTCGGGGTTCTTGATCGACCATGGCGATTGAACGCGAAACGCCGCCTGAAAATAGGTCTCAGGCGATTGCAGGTTGCGGAGCATCAGGATCGACGACCATTGCGGCACGGTGACGCCGGTGGTCAGCTTGCCGCAGGACAGCGTGATCGACTTGCTGTCATGCCCGCCGCCGATGGCTTTACGCACCGGATCAAGCGCGGCGAGACCCATCCCAGCCGCCGTTCCCGCCGCGACGATCACCTTGTATTCATGCCAAAAGACATTCTGCTTTTCTTCCAGAAGATTGGCCATTGCCTGACAGGCGGCGACATTGGGCAGGAACCAGAAGGCGTGGTTCAGATAGGGCAGCAGCCGCGCGTTCTCGTAGGGAAAGGGCGCTTTCGTCCCCGATTTCAACTGATCCACGGTCTGCGGATTGTAGGAGCCGCGAATGATATTCAGCCATTTCTGCACATCGTCCTTGTGCTTGAAGGTCGCGAGAATCCCGGCACCGCTGGCGGCGAAAAATTCATTGAGGTCGAATTCGTCGAATTCGCCTTGGCTAGCGATTGCGGTCAGCTCGTCTGGCATTTGATAGGTGAACAGGCTGACCATCGGCAGCGCGGCGTAAGGGTTGCGCTTCCCCGGATTGGCCGCGCCGAAGTCCTGTTTCGCACGCTGTTCGTCGGTGTAGGTCCAGTTGAAAATCTGTTCCTCGATAAACTCGCCCGTCCTGATCTGGCGGAACGGAGTGCCGGAGAGGTAGAGATAGGCGCGGGTGGTGATCGGCAAGAAATCCGTCTCGGGTTCGAGAGGTTGCTGTAAGTCCGCCGCCTTTTCGTTGATCCGCTCGATTAGCTTCTCGGTCCTCGCAGTAAGCGCGGCCTCTTCACGAGCGATGGCTTCTTCCTCACCTTCGAACAGCTCCTTGGCGCTCTCGCGCCACGCGCCGAAGTGATATTCGTCGAAGACGACGAGATCCCAGTTGATCTCGTGAATCCATTCGTTCCGCGCTTTGATCGCGCCGCCTTCCTTACCGAGCAAATCCTGGAACGAACCGAAATAGACCAGCGGCGCGTCCTTGGGCACCGCGCGCGGGTCGCCCCCGGTGTTTCGGGATAGATATTGCCACCCATCGAAATCGACATGATTTTCAAGATCGGTGCGCCAGGCATCTTCGACGGCGGGCTTGAACGTCACAACCAACACACGCTTTGCCGCAAGCTTCTTCGCGAGCTGATAGCTGGTGAAGGTCTTGCCGAAACGCATCTTCGCGTTCCACAGAAAGCGCGGGACGGCCTTGGCGTCCTCCGCCCAGCGCGACTGGAAATAGGCGTAGGTCTGCTCGACCGCCGCCGCCTGCTCGTCGCGAGGCGGGAATGTTTCGTGGTGCGTGCCGGTAAAGGCTTGGCCTGTGCGCAACTCGGTGAGCACGGTGCGGACATCGGCGACCGTGCAGACCATCCATTCGAGCTGCGGATTGGCAAAGCCCTTGGTGGCGAGCGCAGCGCGGACAGCATGATCGGTGATGATGCCGCCGCCCTCCAGTGCGGCGCTTTCGTCGAGTTCGATGGTGTAGTTGGCGATCGCAGCGGTTTTGAGCTGTTCGGCAACGCGCGCCTTCACGTCGCGGGTTGTCTGGCCGATCTTGAGCTGCCCCTCATGCGCCGCGTCGGCAATCGCGTAGGCGTAGATGCGCGGGTTGGCTTCGGGTTTGGGAGCGAGGATGTCCTCGATGGTCGGTTTGTTCACTCGTCGCCGCCATTCGTTGGGCGGATCATGCTTTCAATGAAGGCGATTTCGTCGGCGGTGATCCCGTATTTCTCGTAGAGAGCGGCGTCAGTCCAAGTGCGGTCCCACGATTGTATGGGTAGCCAGCGATACATTCCGCGAAATACATGCTGGGCAGGCTTGCGAAGCGAGATGAGAAACCGCGCGAACCGAGTGCGAAGGTATGACTCGACGCTCTTGCATTCTACCTCTGCGTCAAACGGCGCTGCGACGAGATAGGTTTGAGTGCAAACGGAGCCAGGCTCGCCAATAAGAGATGGGCCGAGGACCAAATCAACTCCGCTTCGCTCCCGTTCGCGGCCAGAGCCAGCAACCGGGAGAAATAGCTTCCATACGTCGATTAGTTGGGCGTTCTTCTCTATAGCATTGCGTGCCATTGCACCCTTGACGCGGGTGGTCCCAACATTGGCATAGAGCCGAACCTGCCCAGCTTTCGGAGACTTGTCGCGTGCGTAGTTCGTAAAATTTGTGGCCAAGCCAAATGGTGTATCACCGCTGACAAGCTCCTCAAAGGCAGGCTCGCCAAGCACCACGACTTTACGAAGAATGTCCACGGCCCGCTTGTCGCGGACGAATACATCAAACTCGCCAAGAACTCGTGGATTCGGTCCAATGGTCGCGTTGTTTTTGTGATATATTGATTGGCAATGCCCGGGGTTATCGCGTTCCCATAGGAAATAGCAGATGCCACCGCCAATCCCTACCGTTGGGAATGCGTCCTTGGCGTTTTCATAATCAACGAGAGTGCGGATGCGATCGTCGGCAAGGAACTCTGCGCGAAATTCACCAAGGCCGCGGCCCCCGGCCATCCATCTTGAAGGGATGACCATGCTCAGAAATTTCGGTTCCAGTCGCATGGCTTGTTGCACAAACTGCTGATAGATTGGGGAATCGTTCGTTCCTCCTCCCCCACCAGTGATTTGATACGGCGGATTGCCGATTATAACGTCGAACTGCATGTCACCTCCGAAAATCTCGGACATTCGAATCCCAATGTCGTCTGTATGAGTGAACGCGTATGCGTGGCTCTCAAGACCTTCATCGCGATCAAAGATTGCGTCACCAGCACCGCAGAAGCTGCATCTGCCCTTGTCCCAGCTATGCTCCGTCCGCTCAAACCAGACGTTCCCGTCATCGCTCGCAAACCCCGTGGCGACCGAATGTTCGCCGCTCGCGTGTTTCGAGCAATAGAGGCTGCGCCGCGCAAGCAGGCTGGTCATCCGAGTGATGCCGATGCCGAACACCTGCCGCGTCAGGATGTGATCAACGCGGGTTTGCAGGTCCGGGATTTCCGCCGCCAGCCCCTTGATCAGCCGCGTCGCGATCTCACGCAGGAACACGCCTGATTTGGTACATGGATCGAGAAAGCGGACTTTGCTGTTCGCCCAAATGTCCGCGCCGTCATTCCCCGCCGCCCAGCCTGCCGCCAGCGTATCGAGCATCCGGTTGGCGAATTCGGGGGGCGTAAACACCTCATCATTCGACAAATTGGCGATACAGGTCAGCACATCGGGATTGCGACTGCGCAACGGCGATGGGGCCTGGACGTTCATTGGACAGGCTCCGGCTCTTGCGCTGCCATCTCGCGCACCGTCATCGGCGGGTAGCGGTCAGGCGTTGGCTGGAAAATTTCGTGGCGGCCCAATCCGGCAAACAGTGTTCCCTCCTCCCGGAACGCCGACATGCCGGTCAACCTGTCCAGCCGGAAATCGCGGCGCTGGAACTTGCCTTTGCCCATATAGCCCCATTCGACGACCAAGATCGGATCGCCTGCATTGTCGAGCATCGTCATCGCATCGCCGTGGATCAGGTTTACCGAGAGAACATGCGCGGCGGCTCGATAATGCTCGTCGGCCTCGTCCAGCTTCAGATAGGCGGCAAACACCTCCAGCATGTTGGCGCGACACTCGGCGATGTTGTCCGGCAATAGTTCGATCCCGTAGCAGCAGGTCAGTGCGACCAGAGCATAATGCCGCTTTTCGAATTCGGACTTGCCATAGGTCAGCTCCACCGCCGCCAGCTTGCGCTGGAGGATCGGCACAAGGAAATTGCCGCTGCCGCAGGCTGGTTCCAGAAAGCGCGAGTCGATCCGTTCGCTCTCGCCCTTCACCAGATCGAGCATCTTTTCGACAAGCCAGGGCGGCGTGAACACCTCGCCATGATCGGCAACGCGCTTCTTCGATTTGATCAGGCTATCGGATTTGAACAGCGGCACCTCGTCGCGGGTGACGGCAAACTCCGGCTGACGCGGCTTCAGCCCCACAGGCTTTTCATGCGCGCTCATCTTGCCGATAAGATCGAGCGACCGGATGACATGCGCGGGCGGCTGCGCCTTGCCGTCCTCCCAATCGCGCGCAACATCGGGCGATATACCAAATTCCTTGGCGACATCGGCAAGGGTTAAGCCCGCTCCCGCTCGATGTGTGGCGAATGACATATCAGTCGTGCGCCTGTTAAGCCGCAGCCGCAGAATGGGAATCGCCCGGCAACCCCTTGAACGGCGCAACCTTGATCTCTCCCTCGCGCTTGCGCGCCTGGGCAATGTCGTAGCTGTTCTGCATCCGCATAAGCGTGTCCATCGACACGCCGAATGCCTTTTCGATCCGCAGCGCCATTTCGGACGAAAGCTGCGAATGCTCGTTGAGCAAGGTCGATAGCGTCGCGCGGGTGACGCCCAGCACCTGCGCCGCCGCTGTAACCGACAGGCCAAGCGGCTCGATAATCTCGGACTTCACGAAGCCGCCCGGATGCGCCGGGTTCTTCATGCGGATGCCTGCTAGACTGCTCATAGCCAACTCCTAGTGGTAATCTTCATAATCGAGGTCGATGATCTCGATTTCCTGTCGGTCGATCCGGAAGGTCATTCGCCAGTTCTTGGTGACGAAAAGGCTCCACGTTCCCTTGCGGTCGCCGGTCAGCATATGGGCTTTCCAGCTTTGCACGGTGCGAAGTTCGTCTTCGTTCTCCATGTCCTGGAGGAAGGAGACGATGCGCTGCACCTTGACGACAACGGCGGGCTGCAACCCGCTGGCGTCATCGTTCTCGATGAAGCGCCGCAACCCTTTGTGGATGACGTTCCGAATCTTCATGCACACTCCTAGCGAAACATCCGTTCGGCGTCAAGTGACGCCATACAGGCTGAGTTCGGTTCCTACAAACACCCGTGCGCAAACCGTTCGGTGAAGCGAATCACCGAGTTCGAAGGGGTGGCGCAAAATCGACCAACACCGGCGCAGATTCCGGCGCAAGCCGACGCAATTCTGCGCAGATAGCAACGATGATCGCCGCCGTCGGCGCGAAGTCGATCCGGGCCGCAAGATTTTTTCCCACCGCATGCCGCCGAGGGCCGCCGTCCATTGTCGCCCGCACCCCGCTCTAGCCGTCCGTTGCCGTTCGCTTCGTATCGCTTCTCAATGCGCGCCTGCACTTCCCTGCCTTGAAAACGCTCTTGCGCGGCCGGATGTGACGGCCAATCTTCGGCTCATGGGGAGCCAACCACTGTCAAGGAATGAAAGAGCGTCCCATGTCCAATTCCGAAAGAATCATCCGTCTCAAGACCGTCCTCGCCCGCACCGGCCTTTCCCGCTCGACCATGTATCGCAAGATCGCCGAGGGCACCTTCCCGGCTCAGGTGAGGATCAGCATCCACGGGGCGGGCTGGCACGAGTCCGAACTCAACCGCTGGATTGCCGATCCGGTTGGGTATCGAGAAGAGCAGCACGGGCGGAGTTCGTAGTGTGCCGCTTCGGCTCGGCGTCACCAAGATCAGGGCACGCGCTAGGCGCGCGCCCTGATCTTGTCGGGCTGGTCCGTGGGCGCGTTTTCGCGCATCTCGTCCAGATAATCGCTCCACCATTGGTGCATGGCGACACGTTCGTCCCAATAGCGACCCCGGTTGTAGACGCCGCGAATGCTGTTGGCGTCGGCATGGGCAAGCGACCGCTCGATAGCATCCGGGGACCATTTGCCGCTCTCATTGAGCAAGGTCGAAGCGGTGGTACGCAGCCCGTGCGCCGTCACTTCGCCCACCGCATAACCCATCCGCCGGAATGATTGATTTACGGTGTTTTCGCTGAGCGGACGCCGCGACGTGTGGAACGCCGGAAAGACATAGCCGTCTGGCCCGGTCAGCGCGAACAACTCGTCCAGATAGGCCAGCACTTGCCGGGACAGGGGAACCTCATGGGGGCGGCGCATCTTCATGCGCTCGGCGGGGATTTTCCAGACTGCCTTTTCAAGGTCGAACTCCGACCATTCCGCCATGCGCAGTTCGCCAGGTCGCGCCATGACGTGCGGTGAAACCTGCATGGCCAATCGCGTGATCGCATGGCCGGAATAGGCATCTATCGCGCGCAAAAGCTCGCCCATCTGTTTGGGATCAAGGATCGCCGCATGATGCTTGACCTTCGGCACAACCAGCGCGCCGCGCAAGATCGAGGAAGGATCGCTCTCGCCACGTCCGGTGGCGACAGCATAGCGGAAGACGCGGCCGGCGAAGGATCGGCAACGCCGGGCAGTTTCATGCTTGCCCTTGGCCTCGATACGCTTGAGCGCGGCCAGCAGGTCAATGGGCTTGAGGTCTGCCACTGGTCGTGCCGCAATAGGCTCCAGTTGCTCCAGCAGCCAGTTGGCCTTCTGCGTCGTGGTATCTGCCTGGCCCTGGGCCACCTGCTTGTCGATATACTCTTTGGCGATCTCACCGAAGGTGTTGGCGGACTTGAACACTGCAACCAGCTTCTCGTGCTTGCGTTCGGCCAGCGGATCGGTCCCGGCTTCCAACTGCCTGCGAGCATCGTCGCGACGTTTCCGCGCCTCAGCCAAGCCGACATCGGGATAGCGACCAAGGGCCAACCGCTTCTGCTTGCCCATGTAGCGATATTTGTAGCGCCACAGTTTCGAACCGTTCGGATGAACCTCCAGATAGAGGCCCCGGTCATCGGTGCATTGGGTCACTCTGTCGGTCGGACGGATGTTCCGGATTTGCAACTCCTTCAGTGCCACGGTCGAATCTCCTCAGCTGATCCGTGAGAGGACCGGCGAGGGCTTTTCGGGGCAATGGGGCCATCAAATTTTCCGTGGGGCCATATTAGCCCAACCGTGGCACCTCATGGCCCCGGATTGCCTGATATCGCCTGGCACGCTCCGGGATTGGTGAGGCTTGAAAATGGCAGATTTCCGCCGGTTTGTCGACCCTTGTGGGATGCCCTGAAACGGAAAAATGGTGCCCAGAAGAGGACTCGAACCTCCACGACCTTGCGATCGCCAGCACCTGAAGCTGGTGCGTCTACCAATTCCGCCATCTGGGCACGGGGTAGGAGCGGGCGCTTAGCGGCGGGGCGGCGGGCTTGTCAACCGCGTCGGCCCGCCCCGCGGCAAATTTTATTTCAAAGTCGCGGATTTGTTGCCCTCGCGCGCCCTGCCCCTCCCTTCGCGCTTGCCCCTTCGGGCGCTTCGCGGCATGGGGACGCGAGGGACGCTGCGGCGTCCGGCTTCGAGAATCGGCAAGACAGGCAAGGGTGATGCAGAATCTGAGCGGGCAATTGATCACGGTGTTCGGCGGCGGCGGCTTTCTGGGCCGCTATGTCGTCCAGCGGCTGCTGGCGCGCGGCGCGCGCGTGCGGATTGCGCAGCGCGACCCGCGCCAGGCGGTGTTTCTGAAGCCGCTCGGCGGGCTGGGCCAGACGCAGTTCGTCGCCGCCGATGTGCGCGATGCACGCAGCGTTGCCCGCGCCGCGACGGGCAGCGACGCCGTGGTCAACCTCGTCGGCAGCTTTGCCGATATGGCGGCGGTCCAGGCCGCCGGCGCCGGCCATGTCGCGGCCGCGGCAAAGGCGGCGGGCGCGAAAGCGCTCGTCCATGTCTCGGCGATCGGCGCCGATCCGGCCAGCGCGTCGGCCTATGGCCGCAGCAAGGGCGACGGCGAAGCCGCCGTGCGCGCCGCTTTCGCTGACGCGGCGATCCTGCGCCCGTCGATCGTCTTCGGCCGCGAGGACAAGTTCATCAACCGCTTCGCGGCCCTGATCCGCGCGCTGCCTGCGGTGCCGGTCATCGCGCCAAAGGCGAAATTCCAGCCGGTCTATGTCGGCGACGTCGCCGATGCGGTGGTGGCGGCGCTCGACACCCCGGGCCAGACGCTCGAGCTCGGCGGTCCGCAGCAGTTCACCATGCTGGAGCTACAGCAGTGGATTGCGAAGGCGACCGGGCGGAACCGCCTGTTCGTCGAGCTTCCCGATGCCGTGTCGGGCTTTCTGGCGAGCGGCTTCGGCTGGGCGCCGGGCGCCCCGATCACCAAGGATCAATGGCTGATGCTGCAGCACGACAATGTCGTCAACGGCACCAACGGCCTTGCCGCACTGGGCATCGCCCCCACCGCGCTGGCCGACGTCGCCGATGGCTGGCTCGTCCAGTATCGCCGCCATGGCCGCTTCGCAGCGGTGGCCCGCTGAGCCGCGCGCACGACGAAAGGCGCAATTAGCGGCTGGATAATTCCGTCCGCGCTGCGTAGGTCTGACATCAGGACAGGGGCGTCCGGCACCGCGCGGGCGCCCCTTCGCATGTCATCTCCAGCTTCGGGAAATCCATGATCCAGTTTGCCGCATCGCCCCGCCCCGCCCTCCTCCTGCGCGCGGAGGCCGGACGATGAGCCTGTGGCTGACCGCGATCATCCTCGGCATCGTCGAGGGGCTGACCGAATTCCTGCCCGTCTCGTCGACCGGGCATCTGATCCTCGCCACCGAATTGCTCGGCTATGACGCGTCGAAATGGGCGATCTTCAACATCGCGATCCAGCCCGGCGCGATCCTTGCGATCGTCGTCCTCTATCGCAAATTATTCTGGGACATGTTCACTGGCTTTTTCCGGGGCGATCCGGTGGCGATCGCCTTTGTACGCAACCTGCTCGTCGCCTTCATTCCGGCGGTGGTGCTGGGGCTCGCGTTCGGCGACTATATCGAGACGTTGCTGGAAAATGCCGTCGTCGTCGCCTGGGCGCTGGTGATCGGCGGCTTCGCGATCCTGCTGGTCGAAAAGCTCGCCAAGCCGAAGGAGAGCGGCGGCGTCGCCAAGCTGACGCTGCGCCAGTCGATCATGGTCGGGCTGGTCCAGTGCCTCGCGATGATCCCCGGCGTCAGCCGCTCGGGCGCGACGATCATGGGGGCGATGGCGATGGGCGTAGACCGCAAGACCGCCGCCGAATTCAGTTTCTTCCTCGCGCTGCCGACGCTGACCGGCGCGACGGTGCTGCAGCTCGCCAAGCATCGCGATGCCATCACCTCTAACGATATGGGCCTGATCGCGCTCGGCGCCGCGGTGTCGTTCGTCGTCGCCTGGGCGGTCATCAAGGCGTTTCTGGCCGTGGTTACGCGCTATGGCTTCGCACCGTTCGCCTGGTATCGAATCATCGTCGGCGGCGCGGCGCTTATCTGGCTCACCATGAGATAGGGCCGATAATTTACTAATTGCGAAACTTAATTGCGCACCTTCGTCTCGACTGACTGAAGTGGCATATTTTTAGGTCAGTTTAGCTGCCCTAATGCCCAATATGTCCGTGACAGCGGCGCTCCCGCCATGCATCCGCGCTTCAACGAAGGGGATTTTGCATGGCTTCCGAACGCATGCTCCGATTTGTGGGGCGCGAACAACATTATCCGGACAAGCGCTCTGCCGACGAACGCGCGCGCGATTTTAACGAGATCGCCGCGCGCTACGCGCAGCCCGAGGCAGACGATCAGGCATCGCGCTGTTCGCAGTGCGGCGTACCCTATTGCTCGGTCCACTGCCCGCTCCACAATCATATCCCCGACTGGTTGCGCCTGACCGCCGAGGGGCGGCTGCGCGAAGCCTATGAACTGTCGAACGCGACGTCGACCATGCCCGAAATCTGCGGCCGCATCTGCCCGCAGGACCGCCTTTGCGAAGGCAATTGCGTGATCGAATTTTCGGGTCATGGGGCGGTGACGATCGGCAGCGTCGAAAAATATATCACCGACACCGCTTGGGCCGAGGGCTGGGTCGAACCCGTCCATGTCGGCCCCGCGACGGGCCAGTCGGTCGCAATCGTCGGCGCGGGCCCCGCGGGCCTGACCGCCGCCGAATATCTGCGCGCCGAGGGGCATGAGGTGCATGTCTACGACCGGCACGACCGCGCCGGCGGCCTGCTGACCTATGGCATCCCCGGCTTCAAGCTGGAAAAGGATGTGGTGATGCGCCGCGTCGACCGCCTCGCCGAAAGCGGCATCCATTTCCATCAGGGCTTCGAGGTCGGGCGTGATGCGACGCTGGACGAGCTGCGCCGGCGCCACGATGCGGTGCTGATCGCGACCGGCGTCTACAAGGCGCGCGAGATCAACGTCCCCGGAAACGGCGCCGAAGGGGTGATCGCGGCGCTCGATTATCTGGTTGCGTCGAACCGCAAGGGCTTTGGCGACGCGGTCCCCGCCTTCGACGACGGCAGCCTGAATGCCGAAGGCAAGCATGTCGTCGTCATCGGCGGCGGCGACACCGCGATGGACTGCGTCCGCACCGCGGTGCGTCAGGGCGCCAAATCGGTGAAATGCCTCTATCGCCGCGACCGCGAGAATATGCCGGGATCGCAGCGCGAAGTCGCCAACGCCGAAGAGGAAGGCGTCGAGTTCGTCTGGCTGTCCGCCCCCGCAAGCTTCGCCGCCGACAAGCATGTAAAAGAGGTCGCGGTTGCCGGGATGCGCCTTGGCGCCCCTGACGCAAGCGGACGGCGCAGCCCCGAACCCGATCCCGGCCGCACCTTCGACCTGCCCGCCGACATGGTGATCAAGGCACTGGGCTTTGATCCGGAGGAACTGCCGCACCTGTTCGGTTCGCCCGATCTGTCGGTCACGCGCTGGGGCACGCTGCGCGTCGATCATCAGACGATGATGACCAGCCTGTCCGGCGTTTTTGCCGCCGGCGACATCGTCCGCGGCGCCAGCCTGGTCGTCTGGGGTATCCGCGACGGCCGCGATGTCAGCGAACAGATGTCGAAATGGTTGAAGGCGAAGGCGAAAAGCGAAAAGAAGGCAGCCTGACCAACAGGGAAGGGAACATGCTTATGAGACACTGGAAATTCGCCTTGCCAGCCGCCGTGCTAATTGCATTCCCCGTCGCAGTACAGGCGCAAGGCACCGGCGGAACAGCTTCTTCGGCTAAAGTCGAAAGCGACCGGCTTGCCGCAGCCACACAACTGGTAAGCCTGATGCTACCCGCAACGCAGCGCGACGCGATGGTCGATCAGATGATGCAGTCCATAATGTCGACGATGATTGCCAGCATAAAAGGCCAGCCAGAGATCGCGTCAGCTCTCGAACAGCCGAAGGTGGAGGCAGTATTCAACCGGTTTCTCGATAGACAGCGACAGCTGGCTTCAGATCAACTGAAGGCCG
The DNA here is from genome assembly GCF_025727575.1 of Sphingopyxis sp. GC21. Classification (NCBI taxonomy): domain Bacteria; kingdom Pseudomonadati; phylum Pseudomonadota; class Alphaproteobacteria; order Sphingomonadales; family Sphingopyxidaceae; genus Sphingopyxis; species Sphingopyxis sp. GC21. Next base: position 2,292,247 of record NZ_CP095845.1, read on the forward strand.
AGATGCCGGGCATGCTCACCGCAATGTCACGTGCTTATGCACGGCGCTTTACGACACCACAGCTTGCAGAACTGCATGCATTTTTCGACACGCCCACTGGACAATTATACGCGCGGGAATCCTCCGGAATCCTGTCCGATCCCGACATCGTCGAATGGCAACGCAATCTGATGACTAAAAGCTTTGCGAGATATCCAGACGAAATCAAAGCATTGGTGAACGAATTGGAACACGCTCTGGCAGAGCCAGTCGAGGAGCCCAAGGCATGACGAACTCGAAACTAAAAAATCTGCTGCTCGCCGGTGCAATGGCGATGGCACCGGCCCACGCCTATGCGGCACCCAAGGAAGCGCCGATCGCCGAGGCGGTCACCGTCGCGATGCCCGCCGAGAGCGAAGCCGAACCCGACAGCGAACAGTCGCTCGCCGACGCCAAGGCGAAGATGCAGAAGGAAATCGATCAGGCGATCGCGCTGATCGAAAAAATCTTCGAGGTCGACAAGCTGCCGCCGGTCGATCCGGCGCAGCTTGCGCTGGCGCAGCAGACGACGAACGCGCTGATCCCGGCGGGCAGCATCGAGAAGATGCTCGACAATATGTACGGCAAGCTGTTCCGCGCCTTCATGGATCAGACGAGCAGCATGTCCGACCTGATGCTCTCGATCAAGACGGGGGTCGATAGCGAAAAGATCGCCGCGCTCGATGCGACGAGCAAGACCGCGATCGCCGATATGTTCGACCCGCACCGCAAGGAACGCGAGGATCAGATCAACAAGGTGATCAAGCCGCTGATCAGCGAGGCGCTCGGCGATCTCGAGCCGCCGATGCGCGACGGCCTCGCCCGCGCTTACGCCCGCAAGTTCAGCGCGCAGCAGCTCGGCGACCTCAACGCCTTTCTCGCAACCCCGACGGGCCAGGCCTATGGCGCCGAATGGATGTCGCTGCAGGCCGATCCCGAAGTCATGATCGCGATGGTCAAGGCCGTGCCGCCGCTGATCAACAAGTTCATCGACCGCGGCCCCGAGCTTGAAGGCAAGCTCAAGGATCTGCCCAAGGAAAAGGCGATGAGCGACCTGACCGACGCCGAGCTGGCGAAGCTTGCCAAGCTGATGAAAGTCGACGTCAAGACGCTCAAGAAGAACCGCGATATGTGGAACGACGACATGACGACGGACGCCACCGCGGTCGATGCCGTCGATGCAGCGGGCGATGCCGCAGACGCGGCCGCTGACGCCGCGGATGCAGCCGCAGCGGCGGCCGACGCGGCCGGTGACTATGACGAGGCGTATGACCGCAGCAACTGGTCGACCGCCGATCTGCAGAAGGTCGAAGATCTGGAGGCCGAGGCCGACAAGGCATCCTCGGCCGCCTACGACGCCGAACAGGAAGCCGTCGCCAACGCGCGCAAGCGGCTCAAGCCTTCGACCTGACCCACGCCCATTCCGGCAGGAACCACGACATGACCTATTACCCGACCCCCGATCACCAGCGGCTTGCCGAAGACGGCATGTATCGCCCCGACCTTGAATCCGATGCCTGCGGCGTCGGCATGGTCGCGGCGACCGACGGCAAGGCCTCGCGCCGCGTCGTCGAGGCGGCGATCGAGGCGCTGCGCGCCGTCTGGCACCGCGGCGCCGTCGATGCCGACGGCAAGACGGGCGATGGTGCGGGTATCCATGTCGACCTGCCGGAACGCTTTTTCGACGATGCGATCGCGGCATCGGGGCACAAGGTGCTGCCGAACCGCCTCGCCGTCGGCATGATCTTCCTGCCGCGCACCGATTTGGGCGCGCAGGAAGCATGTCGCACGATCGTCGAATCCGAAATCATCGACGCGGGCTACACCATCTACGGCTGGCGCCAGGTGCCGGTCGACGTGTCGGTGATCGGCGACAAGGCGCAGCGCACGCGCCCCGAAATCGAACAGATCATGATCGCCGGCCCTTTGCCCGAGGAGCAGTCGATCGACGAATTCGAAAAGCAGCTCTATCTCGTCCGCCGCCGCATCGAAAAGAAGGTGATCGCGGCGCAGATCGCCGATTTCTACATCTGCAGCCTGTCTGCGCGATCGATCATCTACAAGGGACTGTTCCTCGCCGAGAGCCTGGCGGATTTCTATCCCGACCTTGCGAACAAGCTGTTCGAGAGCCGGGTTGCGATTTTCCACCAGCGCTATTCGACCAACACCTTCCCGCAATGGTGGCTCGCCCAGCCGTTCCGCACCCTCGCCCATAATGGCGAGATCAACACGATCCGCGGCAACAAGAACTGGATGAAAAGCCACGAGATCAAGATGGCGAGCCTCGCTTTCGGCGAACATTCGGAAGACATCAAGCCGGTGATCCCGGCTGGCGCCAGCGATACGGCAGCGCTCGACGCAGTGTTCGAGACGTTATGCCGCGCGGGCCGCGATGCGCCGACCGCAAAGCTGATTCTGGTCCCCGAAGCCTGGGCCACCGATGAAGAAATGCCCGCCGCGCACAAGGCGATGTACAACTTTCTCGCAAGCGTGATGGAGCCGTGGGACGGCCCAGCCGCGCTCGCGATGACCGACGGCCGCTGGGCAGTCGCGGGGATGGACCGCAACGCGCTTCGTCCGCTGCGCTACACGCTGACGGCCGACAATCTGCTCGTCGTTGGCTCTGAAAGCGGCATGGTGCTGCTGCCCGAGGCGAGCATCCGCAAGAAGGGTCGCCTCGGCCCCGGCCAGATGATCGCCGTCGACCTCGACGAAGGCACTCTCTACGAAGACCGCGCGATCAAGGACAAGATCGCGGGAACGCACGATTATGCGGCGCGCGTGAAGGGTTTCCGCACGATGGCCGACCTGCCCAAGGGCGGCAAGTCGAGCCTGCCGGGCTTTGACCGCGCCGAACTGCTGCGCCGCCAGGTCGCCGCCGGCTTCACGATGGAAGATATGGAACTCATCCTTTCGCCGATGGTCGAGGATGCGAAGGAAGCGATCGGCTCGATGGGCGACGACACGCCGCTCGCGGTCATTTCCGACAAGCCGCGCCATGTCGCGCAGTTCTTCCGCCAGAACTTCAGCCAGGTCACCAACCCGCCCATCGACAGCCTGCGCGAACGACATGTGATGAGCCTGAAGACGCGCTTTTCGAACCTTGCCAATATTCTCGACGAAAAAGGCCAGAGCCCGCACGTGCTCGTCATCGATTCGCCGGTGCTCGTCGGCGACGACTGGGACCGGCTGCGCGCCTATTTCGGCGATGCAGTGGCCGAGATCGATTGCACTTTCCCAACCGGCGGCGACGCCTCGACGCTGCGCGACGCGATCGCGCGCATCCGGCGCGAGGCAGAGGACGCCGTGCGCGCGGGGCGGAGCGAGCTGTTCCTTTCCGACCAGACTATCGGCGAAGATCGCGTCGGGGTCGCAATGGTGCTCGCCGCTGCGGCGGTCCACACGCACCTCGTGCGCAAGGGGTTGCGCAGCTACGCCTCGATCAACGTCCGCTCGGCCGAGATACTCGACACGCACGGCTTTGCGGTGCTCATCGGCGTCGGCGCGACCACGGTCCACGCCTATCTCGCCGAAGCGGCGATCGCCGACCGTCTGTCGCGCGGCCTGTTCGGCGACCTAGCGCTCGCCGACGCGCTGCAGCGCTTCCGCAAGGCAATCGACGACGGCCTCTTGAAGATCATGGCCAAGATGGGGATCGCGGTGATCTCCTCCTATCGCGGCGGCTATAATTTCGAGGCGGTCGGCCTTAGCCGCGCGCTCGTAAACGATCTCTTCCCCGGCATGCCGGCCAAGATTTCGGGCGAAGGCTATCAGTCGCTCTTCATCAACGCGACCGAGAAGCATGAGGCGGCATTCGACGCGCGCGTCACGACGCTCCCCATCGGCGGCTTCTATCGCCAGCGCGCGGGCGGCGAAGCGCACGCCTATTCGGCGCAGCTCATGCACTTGCTGCAGACCGCCGTCGCGACCGACAGCTATTCGACCTATCTGCAATTCGCGCGCGGGGTCGCCGACCTGCCGCCCATCTATCTGCGCGACCTGATGGAATTCAACTTCCCAGCGCAGGGCATAGCGCTCGACAGCGTCGAGGCGATCACCGAAATCCGCAAGCGCTTCGTTACCCCGGGCATGTCGTTGGGCGCACTATCCCCCGAAGCGCATGAAACGCTGGCGATTGCGATGAACCGCATCGGCGCGAAGGCGGTGTCGGGCGAAGGCGGCGAAGCAAGCGAACGCTACAAGCCTTATGCCAATGGCGACAATGCCAACAGCAACATCAAGCAGATCGCGTCGGGCCGCTTCGGCGTCACGGCCGAATATCTCGGCGCCTGCGACGAGATCGAAATCAAGGTCGCACAGGGTGCCAAGCCGGGCGAAGGCGGCCAGCTTCCGGGCTTCAAGGTCACCGAATTCATCGCGCGCCTGCGCCATTCGACGCCGGGCGTGATGCTGATCTCGCCGCCGCCGCACCACGACATCTATTCGATCGAGGATCTTGCACAGCTCATCTACGATTTGAAGCAGATCAATCCGAAGGCGCGCGTCTGCGTGAAGCTCGTCAGCTCGGCGGGCATCGGCACCGTCGCGGCGGGCGTTGCCAAGGCGCACGCCGACGTGATCCTTGTCTCGGGCAATACCGGCGGCACGGGCGCTTCGCCCCAGACGAGCATCAAATATGCCGGCACCCCGTGGGAAATGGGCCTCAGCGAAGTCAATCAGGTCCTGACGCTCAACGGCCTTCGGCACCGCATCCGCCTGCGCACCGACGGCGGGCTCAAGACCGGGCGCGACGTCGTCATCGCCGCCATCCTGGGCGCCGAGGAATATGGCATCGGGACGCTGAGCCTTGTCGCCATGGGTTGCATCATGGTGCGCCAGTGCCATTCGAACACCTGCCCCGTCGGGGTCTGCACGCAGGACGAGAAGCTGCGGCAGAAGTTTACGGGGTCGCCCGAAAAGGTCATCAACCTGATGACCTTCATCGCCGAGGAAGTGCGCGAAATCCTCGCCAAGCTCGGCTGCCGCAGCCTCGACGAGGTGATCGGCCGCACCGAGCTTCTCCGCCAGGTCAGCCGCGGTGCCGAGCATCTCGACGACCTCGACCTCAATCCGATCCTCGCCAAGGTTGATGCGCCCGACGAGCAGCGCCGCTCGCAGGGACCGAATTTCCGCAACCCGGTGCCCGACAGCCTCGACGCGCAGATCTTGAACGATGCGAAACCTTTGTTTGATCGCGGCGAGCGGATGCAGCTCACTTATAACGTCCGCAACACCCACCGTGCCGTCGGCACGCGCCTCTCGGCCGAAGTTACGGCGCGTTTCGGGATGACCGGGCTTGCCGACGACCATGTGCAGGTGCGTCTGCGCGGAACCGCCGGGCAGTCGCTCGGCGCCTTCCTCTGCCAGGGCATCACGCTCGAAGTGTTCGGCGATGCGAACGACTATGTCGGCAAGGGCCTGTCGGGTGGGCGCATCATCGTGCGGCCGACCGTGTCGAGCCCGCTGGTCAGCCAACATAACAGCATCGTCGGAAACACCGTCCTCTACGGCGCGACCGCAGGCACCTTGCTCGCGGCGGGCCAGGCGGGCGAACGCTTTGCGGTCCGCAACTCGGGCGCGAAAGTCGTGATCGAAGGCTGCGGTGCTAATGGCTGCGAATATATGACCGGCGGCACGGCGGTGATCCTGGGTGCGGTAGGGTCGAATTTCGGCGCCGGCATGACCGGCGGCATGGCCTTCGTCCTCGACGTCGATGAAAGCTTCGAAAGCCGCGCCAATCCCGAATCGATCGTCTGGCAACGGCTGGACAGCGCACATTGGGAAGGCGCCTTGCGCTCACTTGTCGAGGAGCATGCGGCGGCAACCGGCAGCAAATGGTCGGCCGAAGTGCTTGCCGACTGGGATCGCTGGCGCACGCGTTTCTGGCAGGTGTGTCCCAAGGAAATGATCGGGCGTCTCGCGCATCCGCTCAGCGACCGGCCTGCACAGGCGGTCGCCGCCGAATAGCTGGTGTCCCCGGCCGTCGCCGGGGTCGTCTGCCGCATCAAGGCCCCAGTCTGCCGCAAGACGATAGGTTATTCAGCCGCGCGAAAGCGTCGGGCCGCTATGTGCGGCGCTGATGTTTCGCGCTTCCAAAAGGATGACCCCATGCGACCGATCCGCGCCGCCCTTCCGCTTCTCGCACTCCTCGCCCCCGTGCCGGCGTCGGCGGCGGATGCGCGCGACGCTGCCGCCGTGCTGAACGATCCGGCGACGCAGGACCGGATGGCCGACACGATCACGGCGCTGGTCGGTGCAATGATGCAGATGCCCGTCGGTCCGCTCGCCGAAGCCGTCGCGCGGATCGATCCGTCGTCCGATGCCGCCCGCATACCCGCCGACGCAACCGTCGGTGACATCGCGAGGCGCGACCCCGGCTATGCCGAGCGTATGGGCGGCGACGTTCGCGCAAGCGCGCGCATGGCCGGTCATGCCGCTTCTGCCGTCGCCGCTTATGCTCCGGTTATCAAGGATATGGCGCGTGATCTTCTGGCGCAATGGGAAGCTGAACGCACCACTGCGCGGCGATAGCGCACCGCTTGCGTGCTGACCCGAACCGACCCGGTTGATAAGTCCGCCATAGCCATTGGACGCGCCGCCTCGCTGACGCTATGCGGATGATCATGTGGCAACTCTATCAATTCCCTCTCTGTCCCTTCTCGCGCAAGGTCCGGCTGCTGCTCGGCGAAAAGGGCGTTGGTTATGAATTGGTGCGCGAATCACCGTGGGAACGCCGTGACGAATTCGTCGACCTGAACCCCGCCGGGCGTACCCCGGTCATGGTGGACGAGGGGCGCGGACAAGTGCTCATCGACAGCAACGCCATCGCCGAATATTTCGAGGAGACGGTCGAGGGCAAGGCAATGATCAACGGCACTGCCGCCAATCGCGCCGAGATCCGCCGCCTGGTCGCCTGGTTCGACCAGGAATTCTATTTCGAAGTCACCGGCCCGCTGCTTTTCGAACGGATGCAGAAGCGCATCGTCCACCGCCAGCCACCCGACGGCGGCGCGCTGCGCGAAGCGATGAAGGCGGCGAACCAGCACCTCGACTATATCGACTATCTCATCGACCATCGCACCTGGCTTGCCGGTGCGACGATGAGCCTCGCCGATCTCGCCGCCGCGGCGCACATCTCGGTCGCCGACTATCTGGGCGGCATCGACTGGACCGGGCACGATCAGACTAAGGGCTGGTATTCAGGCCTCAAGTCGCGCCCGAGTTTCCGGCCGCTGCTGGCAGAACGGATGGAAATCGTGACGCCGCCCAAATATTATGAAGACGTCGATTTCTAGTAAGTTCGCCGCCGGGCAAATGAACGACCGTTCGAAGCTTTCGGCATTGACCCCCTCATAAAAATATGACCCGCCTCCCGGGCCCATGTCCCCGGAAGGCGGGTCGCGACCCGTCGCCATGAGGGTTGGCGGCCGGTCCCGAGGCATGTTCGGGACCGGCGCCTGCCCGGTTACGCGAGGTCGAAACGATCGGCGTTCATGATCTTCGTCCAGGCTTTGACGAAGTCCCTGACGAACTTTTCCTCGTGGCCCGTCTCGGCGTAGACTTCGGCGACAGCGCGCAGTTCCGAATTGGAACCGAAGACGAGGTCGGCGCGGGTTGCGCGCCAGGTTTCGCCCCCGCTCTTGCGATCGGTTGCCACATATTCCTGGTCATCCGATCCGTCGACGGCCTTCCACACATTGGTCATGTCGAGCAGGTTGACGAAATAATCGTTCGTCAACTGGCCCGAACGCTTGGTGAAATGGCCATGCCCGCGATCGCCATGATTGGCACCGAGCACGCGCAGGCCGCCAATCAGCACCGTCATTTCGGGCACCGACAGGCCGAGCAGCGACGCGCGGTCGAGCATCATTTCCTCGGTCTTCACCGCCAGCTTCTTCTTGCCGAGATAGTTGCGGAATGCATCGGCTTCGGGTTCCATCACCGCGAAGCTGTCGGCATCGGTCTGTTCGGCCGTCGCGTCGCCGCGGCCGCCGGTGAAGGGCACCGCGACGTTGAAGCCCGCGTCCTTGATCGCCTTTTCAAGACCCACAACGCCGCCGAGCACGATGGCGTCGGCCATCGACATCGAACCACGCAGCCCGTCGAGCGTATCGAGCACCTTGGCCAGCATCGCCGGTTCGTTGACTTCCCAGTCCTTTTGCGGCGCGAGGCGAACCCGCGCACCATTGGCACCCCCGCGAAAGTCCGACTTGCGGAAGGTGCTGGCGGAGGCCCACGCCGTCTTGATGAGTTGGCTGACGGTGAGGCCGCTCGCGGCGATCTTGTCCTTCACTGCCTTGACCTCGGCATCCGAAGGCATGGTGCCTGCGGGGATAGGGTCCTGCCAGATCAGGTCTTCGGCGGGCACTTCGGGGCCGAGGTAGCGGGTTTTCGGACCCATGTCGCGGTGCGTCAGCTTGAACCAAGCGCGCGCGAAGGCGTCCTTGAACGCTTCATGGTCACTGCGAAACCTCTCGCTGATCTTGCGGTATTCAGGATCGCGCTTCAGCGCCATGTCGGCGGTCGTCATCATCGTGGGCACCTTGATGTTCGGATCCCACGCCGCCGGCGCCATATCCTCTTCCTTCTGACCGATCGGCTGCCACTGGTTCGCGCCCGCGGGCGATTTCACCAGCTCGTAATCATAGTCGAACAGCAGCCGGAAATAATTTTCGGTCCATTTGTCGGGGGTGTTGGTCCAGGCGCCCTCGATGCCGCTCGTGACGGCATGTTCGCCGATGCCGCCATGCTCCTCGCCGCTGACCCAGCCGAAGCCCTGCGCAGCGAGATCGCCGCCCGCGGGTGCGGCCCCCAGCTTCGAGGCGTCGCCATTGCCATGCGCCTTGCCGAATGTATGCCCGCCCGCGGTCAGCGCGACGGTTTCCTCGTCGTTCATCGCCATGCGCGCGAAGGTTTCCTTCATGTCGCGCGCCATGCCTTCGTCATCGTGCGGATTGCCCTGCGGTCCTTCGGGGTTGACGTAGATCAGCCCCATCTGGATCGCCGCGAGAGGTCCCTCGATCACTTCGAAGCCGTGCTTGGGATCGATGCGCGTCTGCACGCCTTCGTTCACCCACTTGTCTTCGCTGCCCCAATAGATGTCGCGTTCGGGTTCATAGACATCGACGCGGCCGCCGCCGAATCCGAAGACCGGACCGCCCATGCTTTCGATCGCCACATTGCCGGTGAGGATGAACAGATCGGCCCAGCTGATCTTGTTGCCATATTTTTGCTTGATCGGCCAAAGCAGGCGCCGCGCCTTGTCGAGATTGCCGTTGTCGGGCCAGCTGTCGAGCGGCGCGAAACGCTGTTGCCCGCTATTGGCGCCGCCGCGGCCATCGGCGGTGCGGTAGGTACCCGCGGCGTGCCACGCCATGCGGATGAAGAAGGGCCCATAATGACCATAGTCGGCGGGCCACCACGGTTGGCTGTCGGTCATCAGCGCGGTCAGATCATCCTTCAGCGCCTGATAGTCGAGCGATTTGAACGCTTCGGCATAGTCGAAATCTTCGCCCATCGGGTTGGAAGGCCCGTTGGGGGTGAGGATGTCGGTCGCCAGCATGTCCGGCCACCAGTCCTTGTTTGTTCGGCCGAGCAGCGCGCGCATGCCGCCCTTGTGGACGGGACAGCCGCCTGCGGCGTCGATGGGGGTCTGGTCGTTCATGCAATCTCTCCTCTTTTAGATTATTGGATTGTGACGCGGCACGGTGACGGACGCGTGACGGGCAAAGTCGGGCCGACCGGCATTGCGCCGAGTCGGTGGCGCTATCCTCTCCTTCTGACAGGCCGAGGATAGGCTGCGCGGTCCCATCGACATAACCGAATAAGCTGTATTCAGTGATCGACCCTTCCGATCATTAACACGCGAAGGACGATCGGGATCAGTCACTCGTCGCCCCGCCGCCACGACCGGACGCGGATGCGACGAACCGAGGAACATCGCGCGTTCGCCGCGGGTTTTTCATGGGTCCGGCCGCGATACTTGCAGCCGGACTGCAAGGAGAAGGAAAGTGGCTAATACCCCCAACCAGAACCAGCAGAAGCCGCAGGCGGATCGCGAAGAAGAACAGCGCCGTCAGCAGCAACAGCAGGACGGCCAGAACCGCCAGCCGGGCGAACAGCGCCGCGAAGAAGAGCGCAATCCCGGCCAGCAGCGCTAGCGCTGCCTGCCTGTGAAAGGGGCCGCCCATCGGGCGGCCCCTGTTCCGTCGGCCTTGCGCTGCCGCCCCGGTCAGAAGCCGAATTTGATCGTCCCGCCCCACGTCCGGGGATCGCCTGGAAGCCCGGTGATCAGGCCGGTATTGCCCGGACCGACAAAAAGCTGATCGATATAATCGCGATCGAACGCGTTGCGGACCCAGGCAAAGACATCGAGGCGGCGTTCTGCCCGGAAGCCGACGCGGATATTCGACAGCGAATAGCCGTCGACCCAGGTGTAGATCGATGGGCTCGCGTTCGACGAAAAGTTCGAACGATAGCTGCCGTCATAGCCCAGATAGACCTGTCCCTCCTGACCGAACAGCGATGCCGGCACATTGGCCTCGGCGCCGAAAGACAGCGCCCATTTCGACACGCCCGGCAGCCGCGCGCCCGATATCTCGCAGTTCGCGGGGCTGTTCGCACCGCCCGACAATTCGGGCGGGCATGGCGCATCGACGAAGCGCCGGTATTTGGCGTCGGTGTAGGCGCCGTTGACATAGGCATTGAAGCGTTCGCTCGGGCGGATCGCGACGTCGGCCTCAATCCCCTGTGTGCGGACCTTGTCGGCATTGGCGAGATAGCCGCGCAACACCCCGAACTGTCCGTTGTTCACATTCGCCTGATAATCACCGATGTCGGTGCGGAAGACTGCCAGGTTGACCGTCCCCTTCCCGTTCCAATATTCGGTCTTCAACCCCGCCTCGTAATGATCGACCGCTTCGGGCTTGATCGTCGCGGCGCCGAGCAGCGGGTTGCCGGCTGCATCGGTCGGCACGCCATTCTGATTGATACCGCCCGATTTGAACGTCCTGGCATAGGTTGCATAGACCAGCACACCGCGCGCCGCCTTGTAAGTCGCGGTCAGGTCGTAACTGAAGTTCCAGTCGCTGAAGCTCGGCGCATATTCCTGCGGCGCAAACACGCCCAGCCGCGCGACCGACACCGGGTCGTTCAGCGCCCGCGTCACCGGTGACCCGTCGCCCGCGAAGACCAGCCGCTGATAATAGCCCTCCTTCTTGTCATAGTTGATCCGCGCGCCGGGCTGGACCGTCAGCCGATCGGTGATCTTCCAGCTCAGCTGCCCGAACAGCGCGAGGCTGGTGTTCTTGAGAAATTGCGTGTTGCGCGCCGTCAGCCCGTCGAGCACGGTCGGATCATTGGCGAGCGCGCTCGCCGGATTGAGCGTCCAGCGGCTCGAGGCCGCGCCATGCGCCTCGGTCCCTTGCGTGTCGATGCGCTGGTGGAACGCGAAGCCGCCAAGCACGAAATCGAAGCGGTCGCCCGAAACATTGTAGCGCAATTCCTGCGTATATTGATTCTGCTGCGACGGGTTCTGCGACCTGGTGACGATCGGCAAGCCGGTGAAGTCGCGGTCGTTCTCGGGCTGCCAGTCCCAATAGCGCCACGCGGTGATCGAGGTGAGCGTGCCGGGACCGACATCCCATTTGGCGCGCAGCGCTACGCCGCCGATTTCGTTCCCGGCATTGAGATTGGCATCGAGGTCGGTCAGCCGGTCAAAGGGATTGGTGCTCGGCACCGTATAGCCCTGCGCCGCCGCGAGCGCGGCATATTGGCGGGCGAGCGGCCGCTGCGTCGCGCCGGTGCGCACGAACACCGAACCGCAGCATACAGCGTCCTGCTTGTTCCAGTCGCCGACGAGCGTGACGCTGAGCGTGTCGGTGGGTTTCCACAGCAATTGCCCGCGCAGGCCGATATTGTCCTGGCTCTGTATCCAGCGGTCGGTCGTGACATTGTAGATTGTGCCGCGGCGGCTCGTCGCCGACACCGCGATGCGCGCCGCCAGCCGGTCGGACAGCGGCCCCGAAATCGCCGCCTTCGCCTGCTTGAAATTGAGGTCGCCGATGCTGAGTTCGGCCTTGCCCTCGAAATCGAAGGTCGGCTGGTTCGTTGTGATATTGATCGCCCCGGCGGTCGTGTTCTTGCCATAGAGCGTGCCCTGGGGACCGCGCAGCATTTCGATCTGCGCGACATCGAGGAAGTCAAAGGTCGCGGAGGCGACGCGCGAATAATAGACGTCGTCGACATAGATGCCGACGCCCTGTTCGATACCGTCGTTGGTCAGGCCGAACGGCGCACCGATTCCGCGGATATTGACCGCCGAGTTGCGCGGATTGCTCGTGTAGAATTGCAGCGTCGGCGCGAGTTGCTGGAGGCGGCCGACGTTGAAACTGCCGGTGCTGTCGATCTGGTCGCCGCCGACCACCGAAATGGCGATCGGGACGTCCTGTGCGGTTTCGCTGCGGCGTCGGGCGGTGACGACGATTTCATTGCCATAGGCGGCCTGCGGGCCTTCGCCCGCGAGGGTGTCTGCTGCTGCGGTTTCGTCAGCGGCATTTTCGGCTGCAAAGGCGGGACCGTCGCCAAGAAGCAGCAGAAGGGTAAGCGGGATGGCGGCCGGAGCGACCCGGCGGCGAGACGATGACTTTGGGGTCATGACAATTTCCTGTTGCAAGAAATTGCCACATCCGGTGGTCCGGTCTGCGGCAGGTGGCGGGGAGTATCCCCGTCGGGAGCTTGAGTATCAGTTGGGGTAGCGGTGCCGTTCGGTCACATCGACCTGCACCAGCCGCCCTTCATGGACGGTCAGTTGGATGGCGCCGAAGCGGAGCTTTTCAAGCGCATCGAGCACGGCTTGAACCGCGCGCGAGGGCGGCTCGCGCTCGCCGGGCGATGGGTCTTGGGACGACGTCATGACATTTCCTTTCCCCTTTGGTGGATTCGGCACCAAGACTATCCCAATTGTTTTAGTTGACAATGATTGTTTTGCTTTGGGCGCCGAAAGGAGAGTTTCCCGCGCCCAGCCGAACGGCGAAATCCGTGCCGCCTTCGGGGCTGTGCGCGGCAATGGATTGCGCGCGCGCGCGGCTGCTGGCAAAGGCGCAGCAATGAGCAAATTGAACGAACTCATGGCGCGCGGTACTGCTCTGCTGGGCAGCGACTACGCCATTCTCTGCGGCGCGATGAGCTGGGTCTCCGAGCGCCACCTGGTCAGCGCGATCAGCAATGCCGGCGGCTTTGGCGTGATCGCCTGCGGTGCGATGACGCCCGAGCTGCTGGATGCCGAGATCGCGGCGACAAAGGCGCTGGCGACCCGCAATTTCGGCGTCAACCTGATTACCATGCACCCGCAGCTTTTCGAGCTGATCGAGGTGTGCGCCAAACATGGCGTCGGCCATGTCGTGCTGGCGGGCGGACTGCCTCCGAAAGGCAGCCTCGAGGCGATCAAGGCGTCGGGCGCCAAGGTGATATGCTTCGCGCCGACGCTGGCGCTCGCAAAGAAGCTGGTCCGCTCGGGCGTCGATGCGCTGGTAATTGAAGGGATGGAAGCGGGAGGTCATATTGGCCCCGTGTCGACGAGCGTACTCGCGCAGGAAATCCTGCCCGCGCTCGCTTCCGAGGTGCCGATCTTCGTCGCCGGCGGCATCGGCCGCGGTGAGGCGATCGCCGGCTATCTGGAAATGGGCGCGGCGGGCGTCCAGCTCGGCACGCGCTTCGTCTGCGCCACCGAAAGCATCGCGCATCCCAATTTCAAAAAGGCGTTCATTCGCGCCTCCGCGCGCGACGCCATCGCCAGCGTCCAGATCGATCCGCGCCTGCCCGTCATCCCGGTCCGTGCGCTAAAGAATGCGGGCACCGAAGCCTTTACCGCCAAGCAGCGCGAGGTTGCCAATCTGCTCGACGGGGGCACCGTCGACATGGCGGCGGCGCAGCTCGAAATCGAACATTATTGGGCCGGCGCGCTGCGCCGCGCGGTGATCGACGGCGACGTCGAAAACGGCTCGTTAATGGCAGGGCAATCTGTCGGTATGGTAACGCAGGAAGAGAGCGTTGCCGAGATCATCGCATCTTTGGTGCAACAGGCCGAAACGGCCTTGCACGCACGGGGTTGACGCCGCATGAAGCATGCGGCTGGGGAGAAGGTCATGAATTTGTCGCGTAAAATCATCGTTGCCGGCCTGCTGGCAAGCGTCGCCGCCTGTGCGCCGAAACCCCCGCCCCCGCCCCCCCCGCCGCCGCCGCCGCCGCCGGTGGCCGTGGTCATCCCGCCGCGCCCCCTGCCCCCCGGCAACGCCTCTCTTACGCAAATCCTCCCCGCGCGCGGCCTTGACGGCCGGTTCATGACCGCGAACAGCGGCATCAGCGGCGACCGCGCATTCTGGCAGCTCAAGATTGCGCTCAACGTCGCGGCGATCGGTTGCCGCGGCGCCGAAGAAGCGACGCTGGTGTCGGCGTACAACAATATCATCAAGGCGCATGCCAAGCAGATCCGGTCTACCGAAAAAACGGTCATCGCCGATCTGGGCAAGGAAACGCGCACCAACGGCATCGCCGCGCGCGACAAGCTGTCGACGCAGCTTTTCAACTATTTCGCGCAGCCCCCGGCGCAGCGCGCCTTCTGCGCTCGCGCCAACGAGGTCGCCCAGCTCGTCTCATCGACCCCGTCGGCACAGGTCATCCCGCAGGCTCCGGCCCAGCTTGCGCAGCTCGACCAGCCCTTCGTCGATTTCTATGAAGCCTATGCCAAATATCAGGCCGATGTCGCCGCGTGGGACGCGAAATATGCCCCGCCCCCGCCGGTGATGACCGCACCCGCCACGACGGCGGTTTCGGGACCGTCCGGGGCGCCCGTCGGCGGCAACTGAAACCGCCAGAATAGCGGGATAAAAGTCGCGCCGGGCAATGGCGTTGGCGCCGTGCATCTGTTAGCAGGATTGCACGATGACCAACGCCCCGCCCCCGCCGACATCCGCCGCCCAGTCGGCCCGCACGATCCTGACGCGGCTGCACGAGGTGATGGCAGCGCGCACCAACGCGCAGTCGAAGCTCAACCAGGTTGTCGGCATCATCGGCGAATGCCTCGATAGCGAGGTCTGTTCCATCTATCTGCTGCGCGAAGGCGCGCTCGAACTTTATGCCACGCGCGGGTTGAAGCAGGAGGCGGTGCACGTCACGCGGCTGGGCCTCGGCGAAGGCCTGGTCGGCACGATTGCCGAGCAGATCGAAACGCTGAACCTCGACGAAGCGGCGGCGCATCCCGACTTTTCCTACCGTCCTGAAACGGGCGAGGAGCTGTTCCACAGCTTTGCCGGCGTGCCGATCATCCGGCGCGAGCGCGCGGTCGGCGTCCTGTGCGTCCAGCATGCCGAACCGCGCCGATATGAAGAGATCGAGATCGAAACGCTGCAGACGGTCGCGATGGTGCTGTCCGAACTGATCGCCAACGCCGACCTGGTCGATACCGCAGCGCGGATCGATGCGGGCGAAACCGACCAGTCGATGCAGCGCCTGTCGGGCCAGAAACTGGTCGACGGCATGGGCGCCGGGATCGCGGTTTTCCATCAGCCGCGCGTGCATATCGAACATACGGTCGCCGACGATATCGAGGCCGAACGCCACCGCGTTTACGCCGCGTTCGACAAGATGCGCGAACAGATCGACCGCATGGCGAGCCAGGCCGAATTCGGCGTCGGCGGCGAGCATGAGGAGGTGCTCGAAACCTACAAGATGTTCGCCTATGACGAGGGCTGGTCGCGGCGGATCAACGAAGCGATCGACAGCGGGCTGACCGCCGAAGCGGCCATCGAACGCGTCCAGCAACGCACCCGGATGCGGATGCGCCAGATCGACGACGCGCTGCTGCGCGACCGCATGCACGACCTGGAAGACCTGTCGAACCGGCTGATCCGGATCGTGTCGGGGCAGATGGGGACGGCGGCGCAAGTCGGGCTGCGGCAGGATTCGATCCTCGTCGCCCGCAACCTCGGCCCCGCCGAGCTGCTCGAATATGATCGCCGCCGTCTCAAGGGCGTGATCCTGGAAGAAGGGTCGCTGACCGCGCACGTCATCATCGTCGCGCGTGCGATGGGCGTCCCCGTGCTGGGCCGGGTCCGCGACGTCCGGACCTCGATCCGCGAGGGCGACATGCTGCTCCTCGATGCCGCCGCCGGAACGCTGCACGTGCGCCCGACGCAGGCGGTGCAGGACGCCTTCGATGCCAAGCTCGTTATCTCGCAAAAGCGCCGCGCGAGCCTCGCGTCGCTGCGCGATCTGCCCGCCATTACTAAGGATGGGGTCCCGATCGAGCTGATGATCAACGCCGGGCTGCGCGAGGATGTTGCGGCGCTCGACCTCACCGGCGCACGCGGCATCGGTCTCTTCCGGACCGAATTCCAGTTTCTCGTGTCGGCGACGCTGCCGCAGCGCGAGCGGCAGCAGCGGCTCTACCGCGACGTGCTCGACGCAGCGGGCGACCGTCCTGTCATCTTCCGCACCGTCGACATCGGGGGCGACAAGGCGCTGCCCTATATGAATGTCGACGAAAATGCGCTGGAGGAAAATCCGGCGATGGGGTGGCGCGCGCTGCGCCTCGCGCTCGAACGCGAAGGCCTGTTGAAAGTCCAGGCGCGGGCGCTGATGGAAGCGGCCGCGGGACGCACGCTGAACGTGATGTTTCCGATGGTGTCCGAACCCTGGGAATATGAGGCGGCACGCCAGTTGTTCATCAACCAGCGCGCCTGGCTGAAACAGCACAACAAGAAGCTGCCCTCGGCGATCCGCTATGGCGCGATGCTCGAGGTGCCGGGTCTGATCGAGACGCTCGATCTGATGCTGCCGCACCTCGACTTCCTGTCGATCGGCACCAATGACCTGACCCAGTTCCTCTTCGCCGCTGACCGCGCGCACCCGCGGCTCGCCGAGCGCTATGACTGGCTATCGCCGACGGTGATGCGCTATCTGGCGCGGGTCGTGAAAATGGTGTCGGGATCGAAGGTCACGCTTGGCGTCTGCGGCGAAATGGGCGGCCGCCCGCTCGAAGCGATGGCGCTGCTCGGCATCGGGATCGAACGCTTGTCGATTACGCCGGCCGGGGTCGGTCCGGTAAAGGCGATGATCCGCTCGCTCGACCTTGGCGCGCTGCGCCGCGACGTTCCGGCGATCCTCGCCCACCCGGCCGCCAACCCGCGCGGGCAATATCTCGACTGGGCCCAGAAGCACCACGTCGATCTGGGCGAGTAACCGCGCGGCTTGACCGCCGACGTAATTGCCTTTGAGAAAATGTTTATGGTATGTTCTCTTCCCAGCCAAGGAGAGAGACATGACCGATTCCCCTGCCCGCGCTTCCGGCCAGTGCCATTGCGGTGCGATCCGATATTCGATGCCGACAGCGGTAGAACATCACGCCCTGTGTCATTGCAGCGATTGCCGCCGCCACGCCGGCGCGCCGATGGTCGGCTGGGCGCTGGTCGCACAGGCCGATCTGGAGCTCAGCGGCACGCCGCAGGTCTACGCCTCCTCGGAGCATGGGCGGCGCCATTTCTGCGGCGATTGCGGTACCGGCCTCTTCTATACCAACGACCAGATTTTCCCCGGCAAGATCGACGTGCAGTCGGGGACGCTCGACGATCCCGACCTGATCCCCGCAGGCGCGCAGATCCAGGTCGCCGAACGGATCGGCTGGATGGAAAAGCTCGACGAGATGCCCAGCTTCGTGCGCTACCCCGGCCAGGAGTGAGGCCTTATTTCCGAGCGTCGGCCTTGTCGTCGCCGGCGACGACGGCGGCGGTGAGTTTGGCAATATCGAGCCGCTGCGCCGCGTCGTCATAGCCCTGCCGGACGATGACCAGCCGCCGCGACGGAATGACGATTACATATTGGCCGCGATTGCCGAAAGCGCCGAAGGCATCGGATGGCACGCCCGCCGATTTGTCGAGCAGCCAGAAACCGGCACCATAGCCGAATGGCCCGTCCGGCTGCGGGCCGCTCGGCGTCGAAACGAAGCGCCGCCAGTCGGCGGGCAGAATGCGCTCACCGTCCGCCATGCCATCGTTGAGATAGAGGAGGCCGAGCCGGGCAAGATCGCGCGCGGTCGTCCACACCTGGCTCGACAGGATGAAATCGCCGTCCTTGTTCATGTTCGACGAAGGTGCGCGTCATGCCCAGCCGGTCGAAAAAGCCGCAGGATCGAGCGCCTCGCCCTCCTTCGTCAGCGCGGCCTTCAGCGACAGCGTCGCGAGCAGCGTGTCGTTGTTGGCGTAGCGATAGCGGCTGCCCGGCGGGTTGAGCAGCGGCCACTGCGTCGTCCACGCGCGCACCGATGCGCCGCCCATATAGATGGCATCGGTGCGATTGCCGGCGCTGTCGCTCGTCAGACCGCTTGCCATGCGCATGAGCTGTTCGGTGGTGATGAGCGCGCGCGGATCGCCAGCCGATTGCCATTCGGCGATCGCCGCGGGCGCGGCCACGTCGAGCTTGCCGCGCAGCACCGCGTTTCCGATCAGCGTCGCCGCCAGCGACTTTGCGACCGAAAAGGTGCGCTGCGCGGTATGGACGTCGTGCCCGGCTTGATAGTGCTCGACGACGATCCGGCCGTCCTTGACGATCAGCAGCGCGCTGGTCCGCCCGCCGAAACCGGCAATGTTCATCACTGCGCTTCATAGCGCGTCAGACCGCGCGGGATCGGCGCGCGCGCACCCTGATCGCCGAGCGGCCATGGCCGTGCGTCGAAGTCGGCGCGCTTCTGCGGCGAAACTCCGGGCCCCGACGCGGGATCGGCGCCAATCGCAGCGCCACGCAGCCGTCCCGCCCGGTCCACTGCGCGATGCGCGCGGCATGTCGCCGCGATAGCGGACAAGGACGCGGCGTGCCGTCTGGTCGACATCGGCGGTCAACGCGCGGACGTCGGCCTCGATTTCGGGATAGATGCCCGTCAGCTCGTCGCGTTCGATATCGGCCATCGCCTTGCCCGCGCCGTCCCAAAGCGCCGAGCAGGTGAAGGCGGCGCGATAGCCGCCGCCCAGGCGCGATTGAGATCGGCCCCCGCGTCCGCGGCCTGCGCCGGCATCGCCGTGAGCGCCATGGCTGCGACGAGAAACGCGCGCCCGCGCACGTCAGGGCCGCGGGCCGAACGCCGCGCGCTGGGCCTTTTTGGCGCGATCCCACCAGGCGCGGCGGGATGACGTCGGCGACCCGGCCGGGATCGGCGGGCGCGAAGCGAACGAGCAGGCCGGGCCAGCCTTCATAATGCGGGGTTTGCCAGAAGATACGGGGTCGGTTTCAAGCAACAGCTCCTTTTCCTCGATCGGGCACATGACGTGAAAACTGCCGGCCTCGCGGCCCGGCGAAACGAAGGCCTTGCGTTCACTTTCGGGCAAGGAGTGCCATAGAAGAGCGCCATTTCGACATCGGGGCAGTGCGCAGGCAAAGGCGACGACATCGTCCCAGTCAACGAAACGGAAGGCGCTCACTGCTCCTCCCGCGCGGCGCGGCGGCGCTCGTCCCACCAGGCGATGCGCTCGGCGACGCGCTTTTCGAAACCGCGATCGACGGGCCGATAGAAGGTCGCGGGCGCCATGGTATCGGGCCAGTAATTGTCGCCCGAAAAAGCCGTCGGGGGCATCATGGTCATAGGCATAGCCTGCGCCATAGCCTAGATCCTTCATCAGCTTGGTCGGCGCATTGAGAATGTTCGCGGGGGGCGCAAGCGAGCCGGTTTCGCGCGCCGCGGCCCACGCCGCCTTTTGCGCAGCATAGGCGGCGTTCGATTTGGGCGCGGTCGCGAGATAGAGACACGCCTGCACGATCGCGAGCTCGCCTCGGGGCGAGCCGAGAAACTGATAGGCGTCCTTGGCGGCAAGGCATTGGGTCAGCGCCTGCGGATCGGCGAGCCGATATCCTCGCTCGCAAAGCGGACGAGGCGGCGCAGGACATAAAGTGGTTCCTCCCCCGCGACGAGCATGCGCGCAAGCCAATAGAGCGCCGCTTGCGGATCCGATCCGCGCAGCGATTTGTGCAGCGCCGAGATCAGATTGTAATGACCGTCACGGTCCTTGTCGTAGACCGGCATGCGGCGGTGCAGGAATTGCGCAAGCTGGACCGCGTCGAGCGGATCGGCGATCGCTGCCGCGAACAGGGTTTCGACCTGGTTGAGCAGGAAGCGCCCGTCACCGTCCGCGCTGGCGATCAGCGCCGCCCGCGCGTCCGCGGTCACCGGCAGGCTCCGCCGACATCCGCTTCTGCGCGTTCGACAAGCAGCGCGAGCGCCGCTTCATCGAGCCGGTGCAGCACCAGCACCTGCGCGCGGCTGAGCAATGCGGCGTTCAGCGCAAAACTTGGGTTCTCGGTTGTCGCGCCGACGAGCACGACCGTCCCGCGCTCGACAAAAGGCAGGAAGCCGTCCTGCTGCGCGCGGTTGAAGCGGTGAATCTCGTCGACGAAAAGCAGCGTGCGCTTGCCCGCAGCCGCCATCTTCTCGGCTTCGGCAAACGCCTTTTTAAGGTCGGCGACGCCCGAAAACACCGCCGACAACGGCGCGAAGCGCATCCCCACAGCTTCGGCCAGCAGCCGCGCGATCGTCGTCTTGCCCGTGCCCGGCGGCCCCCACAGGATGATCGACGACAATTGCCCCGCCGCAACCATGCGCCCGATCGCGGCCCTCGGCGCCGGTCAGATGCTCCTGTCCGACGACATCGGCGAGGCTGCGCGGGCGCAACCGTTCGGCGAGCGGAACCGGCCCGGTGGCATCGGCTGCCCCGACCGGGCGCATCGTTGCCGAACAGATCCCCGGCCATGCCGCGCTACCTCCGCTGCCGCTGCTTCTGGCGGATCAGCCGCAAATAGGTGTCGGCAACCGACTGATTGATCGCGTCCCATTCATAGGCCATGCTTTCGGCCAGCGCCGCCGCACCATGCGCCGCGCGCAGCCCGGCATCGGTGCAATAGCGCTCAAGGTCGTCGGCAAAGCCGGTGATCGACCCCGGATCGACGAGATAGCCCGTCTGGCCATGCTTGACGATGCTGGCGCTGCCCGTCGCGCGCGCTGCGACCACCGGCAGGCCGCACGCCATCGCTTCCAGCGTCACATTGCCGAAGGTTTCGGTGACGGACGGGTTGAACAGCATATCGCACGACGCGATTGCCCGTGCGAGATTGGGACCGCCCTGAAAGCCGACGAATTTCGCCTGCGGGAGCCGCGATTCGAACCAGTCGCCCGCGGGGCCTTCGCCGATCACGACGACCTGATGGCGGACCTTGCGGCGTTCGAGCACGTCGATCGTGTCGGCGAAAACGTCGAGCCCCTTTTCCATGACCAGCCGTCCGAGGAAAGCGATGACGGGCATGTCGTCGGCGAGGCCCCATGACTGGCGCCAGCTCGCCTCGCGCCTGTCGGGCCGGAAAATGTCGCGCTCGACGCCGCGCGTCCAGATGCCGATGTCATAGTTCATCCGCTGTTCGCGCAGCACCTGCGCAAAGCTTTCCGACGGCGCGATCAGCGCGTCGCAGCGCCGGTAGAGCCGGCGCAGCCACGCGACCATAATCGGTTCGAGGAAGGACAGGTTGTAATATCGGAAATAGGTTTCGAAGCGTGTGTGCACCGAACAGGCGACTGGGATATTGCGCCGCCGAGCCCACGCCGCCACTTGCCGCGAAACGCGGTCGGGGCTGGAGATATGCAGGATATTGGGCGCGAATTTCGCGATATCCTCGCGCACGCGGGCCGAGAAATGAAGCGGAATGCGATATTCGGGGCGGTTCGGGATCGCCATCGACGGCACGCTGACAAGATCGCCGGTCGGTTCGAAATCGGGTTCGGCAACCGTCGGCGAATAGACGCGCACCGATGCGCCCTGGCGTAGCAGATAGCCTACAAGGCGGTTGAGCGCCTTGTTCGCGCCATCGACCGTCATATTGTAATTTCCGCTGAACAGCGCGATGCGAAGGTCCGAAACGTCCATCCGGTTTGCGCTAGTCCTTTGCCCCGTCAAAGGCAATTCGTCAGAAGTCGGCGCCGCGGTCGGCCGAGGCTTCCAGGTCGACAACCACCGGCGGATGCAGGCGCAGACGATGGACGCGCTTTTCATCGGCCTCAGTGATTTCGATGCGCCACCCGCTCGAGTGGTGCAGCACCTCGCCGACCGCCGGGACATGCCCCGCGAGCACCGCAGCGAGGCCGCCGAGCGTGTCGACATCTTCGTCGACTTCGGCAAGGCGCGGGTCGATTACTTCGCCAATATCGTCGAGTTCGGCGCGCGCATCGGCGTCCCAGCAGCCGTCGGCGCCGGGCACGAACAGCGCGGTCGGCTCGTCGTCATGCTCATCCTCGATCTCACCGACGATTTCCTCGACCAGATCTTCGATCGTGACCAGGCCGTCGGTGCCCGAATATTCGTCGATGACGATCGCGAGGTGCGTGCGCTTCGCGCGCATTTCAGCGAGCAGGTCGAGCACGCCCATCGATTGCGGCACATAGAGCGGCTGACGCAACAGGTCGAGCAGCGGCGGCGGCGTGCGCCCTTCGGCCAGGACCGCGAACACGTCCTTGACGTGGATCATCCCGACGACCTCGTCGAGCGTTTCGCGATAGACCGGCAGGCGGCTGTGCCCCGCATCGGCAAAGATCGCGACGATTTCCTCGAAGCTGGCGCTTTCCGAAATCGCGATGATCTCGCCGCGCGGCACCGCCACATCGTCGACCGTCTGTTCGCCGAAATGCAGCAGGTTGCGCAGCATCTTGCGTTCGATGGGCGACAGATCGCCGACGATGCTGCTGCCGCGGCGCTCGGCGCCCTCTTCCTCGGCCTCGTCGATGACCTCTTCGATCTGCTCGCGCAGCGACGGTTCGCTGTTACCGCCGAACAGCAACGTCCGTATTCCGGCCCACAGGCCGGACCTACTGTCCTCTTCCGATCGGGTCGAAGACCCCTGCTCGTCGGGCATGTCTCTCGCTTTTGCCGTTAATCCTGCACCGCATATGGATTGGCGATGCCCAGCGATGCAAGGGCTTTCACTTCCAAAGCCTCCATCGCCTCGGCGCCATGATCGTCGACATGGTCATAACCGACCAGATGCAGCATCCCGTGCACGATCAGATGAGTCGCATGATCGGCGACCGAAACCCCCTTCTCCGCGGCCTCCCGCACGCAGGTTTCGCGCGCCAGCACGATGTCGCCGAGCAATATCTCGCCATCGTCGCTGTTGCTCATCGTTTCGAGAAGATCGGGCTGGACCTGCGGGAAGGACAGGACGTTGGTCGGCTTGTCCTTCCCGCGGAAATCGCGGTTGAGCGCGTGAACTTCATCATCGTTGGTCAGGCGGATCGCCACCTCGACAAGCGGCGCGGCATCGGCCAGCGCGGCGTAAGGCGTCAGCGCGAGCGCGGCCGCGGCCGCCTCACCGGCGCGCACCTGCCAATCGAGATCGTCGGGCCAGGGGCTGGCCTCGTGCGTTTCGACGCTCAGCATGGCCGGATCGCGGCCGCGGGCCGGCTGCGCTTGTCAACGGAGAGAATCGGCGTGATCATTGCCCCTCGCTACTGCCGCACCGCGCCATGCGCCATGCGAAACTGCTTGCCCACGCCTGTTACGGCGGCGGGGCCGGTGCCGGCTGGGGCTGCGCCGACGGAGTTGCCGGTGTCGG
Organism: Sphingopyxis sp. GC21; assembly: GCF_025727575.1. Lineage (NCBI taxonomy): Bacteria > Pseudomonadati > Pseudomonadota > Alphaproteobacteria > Sphingomonadales > Sphingopyxidaceae > Sphingopyxis > Sphingopyxis sp. GC21. The sequence continues at coordinate 2,315,899 of NZ_CP095845.1, forward strand.
GGGCGGCCCTTGCCTCGAGGGTGGCTGACGGTCACCGATCGGGAGGCGCAGATCGACGCGTGTGCCGCCGATTTCGGTGCTGATGACCGCATTGCCGTCCTCGACCCCGATGCTCGTCTTGTCCCCGACCGGGATCGTCCCGATGTCGGGCACGTCAAGCGGCTGGACCGGTCCCGCAGGATCGGCAGCCGGCGGCGGCTTCTTCGGTTCGGCGCCGCGGCCGCTGGCCTGCACCATGAAATCGCGCCAGATTCGCGCCGGCACGCCGCCGCCGGTCACACCTTGCAGCGGCGAATTATCGTCGTTGCCCACCCACACGCCGACGACCAGCCCATCGGTATAGCCGATGAAATAGGCGTCGCGATTGTCCTGGCTCGTCCCCGTCTTGCCAAAGCCGGCGATCGGCAGCCGCGCCGCGCGCCCGGTACCGCGATTGACGACGGCGCCCAGCATATCCTCTATCCCGTCATGCTCGCGCGCCGAAAAATGGCTGGGCCCCCAGACCATATTTTCGAACCAGCCCTTGTCCTCGCTCTTGAAGGCGTGCGGCACGACCGGATAGGCGTTCGCCGCCACCGCAGCATAGGCGGCGGTCAGTTCCATCAACGTCATCGTCGAGGTACCGAGCGCCAGGCTCGGATCATCCTTGGCCAGCGGCGCGGTCACGCCCAGATCGCGCGCCATCGCGATGACGCGGTCATCGCCCACCTCCTGCAGCAGTCGCACCGCCGCGACGTTGCTCGAGGTCGCGAAGGCGTCTTCCAGCGTGATGCTCGGCGAATAGATGCCGCTGGCGTTTTTCGGCCGATAGGTGCCGGTTTCGATCGGCCCGTTGGCGATGCGGTCGTCGGGGCGCCAGCCCTTGCGCAGCGCCGCGAGATAGACGAACAGCTTGAAGGTCGATCCGGGCTGGCGCCGTGCCTGCGTAGCACGGTTGAACGGCGATGCGGCATAGTCGCGCCCGCCGATCATCGCGACGACCTCGCCATCGGGGCGCATCGCGACCAGCGCCACCTGCGATTTGCCGAGCGCGGCGCGATTGACCGCACGCCGCGCCGCCGCCTGCAAACGGGCGTCGAGCGTCGTCGTGATCGTCTGGCGCGCATAGCCGATGTCGCTTAGCTTGCGGGCCTGCGGCAGCGCCCAGTCGGCGAAATAGGTGCCGGTGGGCAGGTCGTCGCGCTCGCGCACGTCGATACGCGGCGGCCGCATCGCTTTCGCCTCGGCTGCGGTCAGATAACCCTCGCGCGCCATCGCCTGCACGACCAGCCGCATCCGCTTTTCAGCCAGATCGGGGTTCTTGGTCGGGGCGAGCCGCGACGGCGCCTGCACCAGCCCCGCCAGCATCGCCGCCTGCGCCGGGGTCAGCTTTTCGGGCTGGCGATAGAAATAATGGAGCGACGCGGCGCGCAAACCATAGGTGTTATCGCCGAAATAGGCGTTCGACAGATAGCGTTCGAGGATCTCGTCCTTGGTCAGCCAGGCTTCGAGCCAGAAGGCGATCAGCGCCTCGCGCGCCTTGCGGCCCAGCGTACGCTTGGGCGTCAGGAAGGTGAATTTGGCGAGCTGCTGCGTGATCGTGCTGCCGCCCTGCGTGCGGCCGCCGGTAACATTGCTCCACACCGCCCGCGCGACGCTGCGCGGATCGACGCCCCAATGATTGTAGAAACGGCGGTCCTCGATCGCGATGAAGGCCTGCGTGACATGATCGGGCAGGTCGGCGACCTTCACTGGCTTGTCGACTACCGCACCGATGCGCGCGATCGGGGTGCCGTTCGATGCGAGCAGGGTAATCTGCGGCGGCGCAATCGGTTCGAGCGATTTCGACAGCGGCGCCGTAATCGCCAGCCAGCCGACGAGCAGGATGAAGAGGACCGCAAAGGCCGCAATGCCGCGCGACAGCCAGCGCAGCCATCGTGGCCGCGGCTTCTTCGCGCCCGCCGGCGTCGCAGGCGTTTCGGCAAGCGGAAACAGCGGTTCTTCAATCGCCGGAGGCGGAGGATCATCGGAAAACGGGAAAGCGGTCATTCTTCGCGCCGTATTACACGCCCAATACAGAGCGCGCAATCGCTCCTGCGGCGAAGCGCAATCGGGCGGCGCTTCAGTGCATGTGGCGCAGCTTGTCGGGGTTACGCACGATATAGATGCCGACGACCAGCCCGTCCTCGATTTCCAGCGCGGTCGTCTGATATTCGCCGTCGGCCTCGCGCGTCACGAAGCCGGGCAGTCCGTTGATCGTCCCGACCTCGACCAGCATTGAGGCATGTTTTCCGAACAGGACCGCCAGGCTGCGATGCACCCGCATGACGAGGTTGAAGCCGAGTACCGGCTGCATCGCCGCGGGCCGCTTGCCGCCGCCGTCGGACCACATGCCGACATCGGCCGCGAGCAGGCTGCCGAGCGCGCTCATGTCACCGCTCCGCGACGCCGCGAAGAAGGCGCTCGCGATTTCGAGTCCGCGCTCGCGCTCGAGCCGATAGCGCGGGCGCGCGTCGCGGACGTGGGCGCGGGCACGGGTCGCGAGCTGGCGCGTCGCCGCCGCATCGCGGCCAATCGTCGCCGCGACTTCGTCGAAACCGACGCCGAAGACGTCATGGAGCAGAAAGGCTGCACGTTCGAGCGGCGACAGCCGTTCGAGCGCAAGCATCAGCGGCAGCGTAACATCGTCGTCGGGTTCCTCGCCGACGATCGGGTCGGGGAGCCACGGCCCAACATAGGTTTCGCGCCGCGCCCGCGCCGATTTGAGCTGGTCGAGGCAGAGCCGCGTCACGGTACGCCGCAGAAAGGCAGCAGGCTCATGCACCGCCGCACGATCGGCGCCGAGCCAGCGGATGAAGGCGTCCTGCACCACATCCTCGGCATCGGCGACCGACCCGAGCATGCGATAGGCGACGCGCGTCAGCAGCGGACGCAGCGGGTCGAAACTCGCCGCCGCATCCGCCGCGTCCGCGTGCGAAGGTGCCGTCCCCGTCACGCGGCGCGGGCCGGCTGTTCGTACCAAAGGTCGAAACCGACCGCGATGCGGTTCCATCCGTTGATGATGTTGATCATCAGCGTCAGCTTCACCTGTTCCTCCGGCGTGAATTCGGCCTCGAGCGCCGCCTTGGCTTCGCCCTGTGTGTGCCCCTGCGACAGGCGCGTCAAGGCGTCGGTCCAGGCGAGCGCCGCGCGTTCGCGAGGCGTATAGCAAGGCGCCTCGCGCCATGCCGCCAGCAGATAGATGCGCTGCTCGCTCTCGCCGCCGGCGCGCGCTTCGGCGGTGTGCATGTTGATGCAATTGGCGCAGCCGTTGACGATCGAGGCGCGGATCTTGACGAGTTCGATCAGGCTTTTCTCGAGGCTGTCCTGCACCGCGAGCGAAACCGCCATCCACTGCTTCATCAACTGCGGCGCTGCGGCGAAGGGTTCGGTTACCTTGGTCATGTCATCACTCCTTTGTTCGGGTTGTGCCGACATGACGAGGCAGCGCCGGTCGATTGTGACATGGCGCGCGAATAAATTTCGCGACGACGCTCTTTTGCGATAGCGTCGCGCATCAACAACGACCGAAGGGGGCGTGTGATGAAGTTTCTCGATGGATATCGTGAACAGGCCTATGCGCTGCTGCGCATCGTCGCCGGCCTGCTGTTCCTCGCGCACGGGGTGCAGAAATTCTTCAATTTCCCGACCGATTTTCCGATGCCGCTCAACCCGATGCTCTATGCCGCCGGAACGATCGAACTCGTCGCGGGCGCGCTGATCATCATCGGCCTGTTCACGCGGCCCGCGGCCTTCATCGCCAGCGGCATGTCGGCGGTCGGCTATTGGGTCGTTCACGCGCCGAACGGGCTCTATCCGATCGTCAACGGCGGCGAGACGATCATCCTCTATACCTTCATCTTCCTGTTCATCGCGACGCGCGGCGCCGGGATATGGAGCATCGACGCCAGCCGCTCCAAAGACTGAACGGCTTTCGCGTCAGGGCGCCGTCGCTCTCAGCTTCCCGGCCCCTCATAGGCTTCGACGATCCGCCCGACGATCGGGTGACGCACGACGTCGGCGCTCGTGAAGCGGCTAACGTTGATGCCTTCGAGCCCTTCGAGCCGCGCGACCGCATCGGCGAGGCCCGATGTCGCGGGCAGCGGCAGGTCGACCTGCTTCGGGTCGCCGCAGATCACCATGCGGCTGTTCATGCCGAAGCGGGTGAGGAACATCTTCATCTGCGGGATCGTCGTATTCTGCGCTTCGTCGAGGATGATGAAGGCATCGGCAAGCGTGCGCCCGCGCATGAAGGCGAGCGGAGCAATCTCGATCTCGCCGCTCGCGATGCGACGTTCGACCTGCTCGGCGGGCAGGCAATCGTGCAGCGCGTCGTAGAGCGGACGCAGATAGGGATCGACCTTTTCCTTCATGTCGCCAGGCAGGAAGCCGAGCTTCTCGCCCGCTTCGACCGCGGGGCGCGACAGGATCAGGCGCTGGACGCTGCCGGTGATGAGCTGGGCGACGGCCTGCGCAACCGCAAGATAGGTCTTGCCCGTGCCCGCGGGACCGAGCGCGAAAATCACGTCGTCGCGTGCCAGCGCCTGCATATAGGGAATTTGCGAGGGCGCACGCGGGACGATCGTCTTTTTGCGCGTGCGGATCATCACCGGCGGCGCGTCGTTGGTTTCGTGGCGGATGATGCCGTCGAGCGTCGGCTGCGCCGTCATCGCGATCACCGCGTCGACCAGCCCGCTGTCGATCTCTTCCCCGCGTTCGATCCGCGTATAAATTTCGGTCAGCACATCGCGCGCGCGCGCTGCGGCTTCGGCCTCCCCTTCGATCTGCACGCGGTTGCCGCGCGCCGAAATATAGACGCCGAGCCTGTTCTCGATCGCCACCAGATTACGGTCGAACTCGCCGAACAATATGCCCAGAAGCTGGGTTCGCTCGAACTCCACCGACAATCGGACGCGGTCGCCGGGTTCGGCGGGCGATGCGGCGGTCAGCGGGCGTTTCGACACGTGGGCAGGGCTCCTTCTTTCAGTAACAACCTGTGTACTCCCGCGAAGGCGGGAGTCCATCTCCCGTGGCACCGGAATGCGGCGAAAGGAGATGGGTCCCCGCCTTCGCGGGGACACCCAAACTCAAAGCCGGCGCTAGGCAACCGCTTCCATCAACGGCTCGGCGCCAAGGCTGTTGGGCCCGGCCGATGTAATCCGCACATCGACCATGTCGCCGATCGCGAGACCCGGCGCCGTCACATGCACCGATTGCAGCCAGGGTGACTTGCCGATCAACTGGCCGTCATGCTTGCCCTTGCGCTCGAGCAGCAGGCGCGTCGCGCGCCCGACCGTCGCTTCGTTGAACGCCTGTTGCTGCTGATTGAGCAGCGCCTGCAACCGCTGGAGGCGGTCGTTCATCACCGCTTCGTCGATCTGTTCGTCCATCGTCGCGGCCGGCGTGCCGGGGCGGCGCGAATATTTGAAGCTGTACGCCATCGCGTAATTGGTCGCGCGCACGATATCGAGCGTCGCCTCGAAATCGGTCTCGCTCTCACCGGGAAAGCCGACGATGAAGTCACCAGAGATCGCAATATCGGGACGCGCCGCGCGAACGCGTTCGATGACGCGCAAATAGCTGTCGACGCTATGGCTGCGGTTCATCGCCGCCAGAATGCGATCGCTGCCCGCTTGCACCGGTAGGTGAAGGAAGGGCATCAGCTTGTCGACCTCGCCATGCGCCGCGATCAGCCCGTCGGTCATGTCGTTGGGGTGACTGGTGGTATAGCGGATGCGCTCAAGCCCGTCCTCCCGCGCAAGCTCGCGGATCAGGCCGTCGAGGCCGATCGCCCGGCCCTTGTCATCCTCGCCGTCCCACGCGTTCACATTCTGCCCGAGCAGGGTGATTTCGCGCACCCCGCCCGCGATGAGCGCGCGCGCCTCGGCGATCAGGTCGGCGAAGGGTCGGCTGATCTCGGCACCGCGCGTATAGGGCACGACGCAATAGGTACAGAATTTGTCGCACCCTTCCTGCACGGTCAGAAAGGCCGTCGGGCGCTGACCACCCGCGCGCTTCGGCAGCGCGCCGAACTTGCTTTCGAGCGGCATGTCGAGGTCGATCGCCTTTTCGCCGCGTTCGGCGCGCGCGATCAGGTCGGGCAACCGGTGATAGGCCTGCGGGCCGACGACGACATCGACGCTCGGCGCGCGACGCGCGATCTCGGCGCCCTCGGCCTGCGCGACGCAGCCGGCGACCGCGATCGTCGGCGTGCTCCCGTCCTCGCGCTTCAGTCGGCCGATGTCCGAATAGACCTTCTCGGCCGCCTTTTCGCGGATGTGACAGGTGTTGAGCACCACCAGATCGGCATCGGCGCCGTCGGCGGCGGGAAGATAACCCTGCATCCCCAGCATCTCCGCCATGCGTTCGCCGTCATAGACGTTCATCTGGCAGCCGAAGGATTTGACGTGGAAGGTCTTGGCGGGATTTTTGGCGGGGGAGTCGGATGTCATCGGCGCCCTATAGGCGATGGCGGCTGATCGCGGAAGGGTTTGGCGTCTCCGCCATGGCGCCGGCGATCGCAGCCCGCGCCGCCTCGGCCAACAGCTTGCGGTCCGCCTCGGCATCGTTGGGCAGCGGATCGAGATAATGGATGGTCAATGTGATCGGCCGCTTGCGCGCCAGCAGACGCTTGAAATTGTCGAGGCCGGATTCGGGATCGAGCCACGCGATATCGGGCGCATCGACCCCATAGTCGAGGAACACCGGCTGCACCTGAAGCCGCGGCGGCGTCGGGATCACCGCCTGCAACAGCGACGGCCGGAATGGCAGCAAGCCGTCGCCCGGCCCCGTCGTCCCCTCGGGAAACAGCGTCACCGGGCGCCCGCGCGCAAGCGCATTGCGCAGATCGTTCGTCTGATTGTGAATCTCGCGCTTCGCCTCGCGCTGGACATAGATGGTGTGATTCTGGTCGGCGAGCCAGCCGACGAGCGGCGTCGTGCCGACCTCGGCCTTGGACACGAAGGCCGATCGCGCCGCACCGCCGAGCGCCAGAATGTCGAGCCAGCTGACATGGTTCGACACGAACAGGACATCGCGGCGCAGCCGCGTGCCGGTCGTCGTGATCCGCAACCCCGCGATCCAGCCGACCGCATTCAGAAAGGCCATGACCATCGGCGATGGCCGCCCGATGGCGCGGTAGAAAAGGTGCGGGACGATCAGGAAAAAGAGCGTCAGCACCATCAGCGCAAGGCGAAAGACCGAGCGCCAGGTGATCCGGGCGCGATCAGTCGCGCTTGCGATCGATGGCGACACCGTAAAGCTCCATGCGGTGATCGACGAGGCGGAAGCCCAGCCGTTCGGCGATCACCTTCTGCAACGCTTCGAGTTCGGGATCGACGAATTCGATCACCTTGCCCGTTTCGACGTCGATCAGATGATCGTGATGCGCCTCGGGCGCGGCTTCGTAGCGCGAACGGCCGTCGCCGAAATCATGGCGGTCGAGGATGCCCGCTTCTTCGAACAGGCGCACGGTGCGATAAACGGTCGCGATCGAAATGCCGCTGTCGATCTTCGACGCGCGCTCGTACAGCGTTTCGACGTCGGGATGATCTTCGGAATCCGAAATCACGCGCGCGATGATGCGACGCTGTTCGGTAATCCGCAGGCCCTTTTCGTGGCAAAGGGCTTCAAGATCGATGGAACCGGGCATGATGGCCTTTCGTGCAAAGCGCGCAGGTCGCGTCCTGTTTCTTCAATCTGTATAGGGTCGCCCCGCGCATAGAACAAGGGCGGCGCCCCCCGGCACCGCCCCTGCATTCTGCGCCGTGAAAAGCTCAGACTTTCTTGCGCTTGCGGCCACCGCCGCGTCCCTTGGTGCCAAGGCCGATCTCCTTGGCGAGCGCGCGGCGCCGCTCGGCATAATTGGGCGCAACCATCGGATAATCGGCCGGAAGGCCCCACTTTGCGCGATAATCGTCGGGGGTCATGCCATAGTGGGTCATCAGGTGGCGGCGCAGCATTTTCAGCTTCTTGCCGTCTTCCAGACACACGATATGGTCAGGCTTCACCGACGCGCGGATCGACACCGCGGGCACCGGCTTTTCTTCTTCGACCGGCTTTTCGCCAAGGTTCGACAAGGCAGCGTGGACGTTGTTGATCAGGATCGCGAGATCGGAAATCGCGACGCTGTTATTGCTGACGTGCGCCGCGACGATGTCGGCAGTCAGTGTGACGAGCATTTCATTTGTATCGGCAGACTCCGACATGAAACTCATTCCCCATATAAAGACCCGGATAATCAGCGATTTGATTATTGGGGGGTTCCTACCCCGAGGAAATTCATGCCATTTTGGTGGGAATTTCGCAATGCCTCAATTGCTAATGATCGGCGTCCTTGACTGGGCGGCGCATCGTAATCGCATCGCGCATTACGCCGTCGCGCCCGCGATAATAAGCAGGGCGCCGTCCGCACTCCGTAAAACCGGATGTCCGGTAAAGATGAATAGCGTCATTGTCGGCCCGCATTTCAAGGAAATAGTCTTCGGCGCCTTCGCCCGATGCCCAATTCTGCCAGTCGGCCATGAGTTTTTTTGCGACGCCGCGGCCGCGAAAGGCCGGGTCGACGGCGAGCAGGAGCAACTCGCTTTCGGGACCGGCGATCCGCGCCGCATAAAAGCCGCACGCCAGCTCCCCTGCCCATGCCAGACAGATGCGTGCCGAAGGTAGTGCGAACAGCGTCAGCAACTGACCTGCGCTCCACGCTTCGCCATAGGCGGGATCGAAGGCCGCATCCATGATCCGCATCGCCGCGTTCAGGTCCGCGACGCGCGCGGTGGCGATCCGCACCGCCTCGCTCATGGGGTCGCCATCGGTTTTGCGTCGGGCGCCCGCCCGTAAATGGGACGAGGGTCGTCGAACAGGGCTTCCGCCGGCAGCGCAGGCAGCGCCCGCGCGTCGGGCAGCATCGCCAGCGCCTCGCCGAAGCCGCGGCGCGCCACAAAGGCTTCAGCGCGATTGCCGACGATCAACGCATCCCCGTTCGCGATGGCGGCGTCGGGCAACAGCGATTGCACCGGCCCGCGCGGCGTCAGGTCGGCGTCGAAGGGCTGGACGAACCATTGGCCGTGCCCGCCCTCCATGACGACGAGCGCGCGGCCTGCCGCCGCAATCGGCGCGGCCGCCGCCGCGGCGACGAGGGCCGGGGTCGAAAAGCCGCGCACGGGGATTCCCCAGGCCAGTCCCAGCGCGCGCGCCGCCGCGACGCCGATGCGCACGCCGGCAAAGCTGCCCGGCCCGCAGCCAACCAATATCCCGGCCGCTCGCCCCCCGCCTTGCAGTTCGGCGATCAGGGGAACCAGCCGCTCGGCATGGCCGCGTCCGATCACCTCGTGCCGCGCATCGACCACGCGCGCGCCATCGATCAGCGCGACCGTGCAGGCCTCGCTGGCACAATCGATGACGAGCCGGAGCGCGTCAGGCGATGCGGTTGAAGCGGTCAAAGTCCGGCCGCGGGCTGCGGTCGAAGATGCTCGCCGGATCGCCATAGCCCAGCGTCGAGATGAAATTGCTCTTCACATTGGGCGTATCGGCAAAAAAGGCGGCGTCGACAGCGTCGTTGTTGAACCCCGACATCGGCCCGGTATCGAGCCCCAGCGCCCGCGCGGCTAGGATGAAATAGCCGCCCTGCAGGCTGGAGTTGCGGAACGCGGTGGTCGCGGCGTGCGGCGCATTGCCCGCAAACCAGCTCCGCGCGTCGGTGTGCGGAAACAGCTCGGGCAGATGTTCGTAGAATTCATTATCCATCGCGATGATCGCGGTGACCGGCGCCTTCAATATCTTTTCGGCGTTCGCGGGCATCGACAGCGCGGCGAGCTTTTCCTTGGCGGCGTCCGAAACGCACCAGACGATGCGCGCCGGCAGACTGTTCGCGCTCGTCGGACCGAATTTCATCAGATCCCAGATCGCGCGAAGCTGTGCGTCCGACACCGGCTTGTCGAGATAGCCGTTATAGGTACGCGCGGTGCGGAAAAGCTGGTCGAGGGCGCTGTCGGAAAGCGGCTCGCTCATCGGGACATACTCCTGTGGCTGGGATCAGATCAGACCGCGTGGACGGCGGTGACTTCGGGAACATAATGTTTGAGCAGCGACTCGATCCCGTTCTTGAGCGTCGCGGTCGACGAGGGACAGCCGGCGCAGGCGCCCTGCATCTTCAGATAGACATTGCCCTTGTCGAACCCGCGATAGACGATATCGCCGCCGTCGTTGGCGACCGCCGGGCGGACGCGCGTTTCGATCAATTCCTTGATCTGGTCGATGATGTCGGCATCGGCCGGGTCGTCGGCAAAGCCCCCCTCCGCCTCGCCCGGAACACTGATCCCCGCGGCGCTCGCCGGGTTGAACAGCGGCATATCGCCCAGGAAATGATCCATGATGATGCCCAGCACATCGGGCTTCGCCATCGACCATTCGGCGCCGGGCGCGATCGTCACCGACACGAAGTCGCGCCCGAAGAAGACGCCGCTCACATCGCCGAGCGTGAACAACGCCTGCGCCAAGGGCGAGGCTTCGGCCTCTTCGGGGCTGGCAAAGTCGCGGGTTCCCGTTTCCATGACCGGACGGCCGGGCAGGAATTTGAGCGTCGCGGGGTTCGGCGTCGATTCGGTTTCGATCAGCATGGGTCGCATTTGGGACCGGGCGGCCCTTTGTGCAAGGCGCCGCGCCGCGCTACACGCCAAATATGCGCCCATTCACCCATTTTGCCGCCATCGACTGGTCGGGCGCCCGCGGCGCGCGCCAGCGTGGTATAGCACTCGCCGTGGCGAGCGGCGCGGCGGCGCCCGCGCTCGTCCGGCCGGGGCATGTCTGGTCGCGCGCGGAAATATTCGACTGGCTCTGCGACGTCGCCGCCCAAGGCACCGACATGCTGATCGGCTTCGATTTTTCGGCTGCTTTCGCCTTTGCCGACCGCGATGCCTATTTCCCCCAATGGTCCGACAGTCCGCCCGATATGCCCGCGCTGTGGGCGCTCGTCGCGCGCCATGCGGCGGACGATCCGCATTTCGAGGCGCATGGCTTTCTCAGTCATGCGGAGGCCCGCCGCCATTTCCGTCACGCAAAGGGCGATGTCGGCGACTTGTTCGAGGGTGGCGCAGGACGGCTGCGTATCGTCGAACAGCATCAGCGCGCGACCCGCCAGGCGGCGAGCGTAAGCAATTTCAACCTCGTCGGCGCGGCGCAGGTCGGCAAGGCCAGCCTGTCCGGAATGCGGCTGCTCCACCATCTTGGCGGCGCCCTCCCGCTCTGGCCGCTCGACCCGGCGCCCGAACGCGGCCCGCTGCTCGTCGAAATCTACACCGCGCTTGCCGCGCGCGCCGCGGGCGTGCCTGCCGGGCGCAGCAAGATCCGCGACGGCGCCGCGCTCGATACCGCGCTCGCGGCGCTCGGTTCGCCGCCGGCGGGGCTCGCAGGGCCGGTCAGCGACCATGCGAGCGACGCGCTGCTCAACGCCGCATGGCTTCGCGCGATCGCCGCCGATGCGGCCCCTTGGTCCCCCGAACCGCTCACCCCGACGATCGCACGCACCGAGGGCTGGACCTTTGGCATAATTTGACGCAAGGGGCGCGAACGCGCCGGCTTAGCTCAGTTGGTAGAGCAACCGCCTTGTAAGCGGTAGGTCGTCAGTTCGAGTCTGACAGCCGGCACCACCTAAGATACCGAAAACTTAGTATTATTGTCGATTTTTGGCAGTCATTCTGGTATCGCCGTGGTTATCCGTGGGTCCAGATTGTCTCCGTTTGCTCCACCCCATCGCTCGGCTGAGGGGCCAAGAATTGAAGGGCCGTTTCGGCAAGCAGTTTGGTGGCCCCACATATGCTCTCAACATTGCAGATTCGCGCCCCTTTACATAGGGCAAGCCCTACAAAGTAGCGAATTCGAAGGACCTTTTTTTTTCTCGTTCCGCCATCCGGTTCGCTGCTCTGGAAGCCGACTTTTATGAGCAGCTCAAAGTGATCGGCGAACAAATACATGATCCCCGCTCGTCGGCCACCGACGGGCCCGACAGCAAATGGTCGAGCGCGACCACGAGGAGCGACGCGACGGCGCCCATGATTGTCAGGCCTATACTGGTCGGCAGGCCGATGAAACGGTGATTGATATAGCCAAGCGCCGCGGCGAGCACGATCATGATTGCCGCCGCATCAAAGGGCGTGATGACGAGGCTCATCGCGTCGCTTCCCTTCTTGTCGCCCTCCGCTGCCGCCGTTGCACCGCTTCTATTCTTCGGGCGGGGCGGCGGCCCATGCAGCGCGTGCCTTTAGACGGTCGAGGTCATGGACGAACATCCCGGCCTTGCCTGCCCGTTCGAGCGCCAGCGCCGCATGCGACCGCGCGCAGTCTTCATAAAGCGCCGGGTCGTTCCTCGCCAGCGCCTCGAGGGCGAACTGGAGGCGCATCTGGACTTCGACCAGTGCCGCACCGTCGCGGGCGATCGGATTGAAGAAATCGTCGAAGAGGTCGCGCGGTGCCAGGTCATGGGCGTGAAGCCCCTCGAAACAGGGCTCCTGTGGCTCGGACCGGGCATCGCCATAGGCGAGCATGACGCGCAGCCCGGCACCGATGACTTCGATTGCGGTGCCCGGGTCGTTGACCGCGGGCGACAAGGCTCGCGACGCGATTTCGGAGAGCACGATCAGCCCGAAGCGTGGATCCTGATCATATTCGCGATCGGCACCAATGGTGATGCATTTGGCGATCCGGGCGGCGCAGTCATCGTGCGCGGGCGGCGACACGTAGGCGACGGGACGCGCGGCATGAACGAAGGATCCCGCGATAACGTCTATATGAATGGTAACACCGGCATTGGCGGCGATGTCGGCGAGCGCGGCCATGTCGATGTGCCGGACATAACCGACGTCCGGGCACATAACTTCGGACGCGCCATAAGGGATCATCGTCCAGGGCCGCGCCCCGAGGCGCGGGCGGCTACCCCATTGCCCCGCAGGTGCGGTCGCGGCCTCTTCTACACGCTTGATCGTGTCGCCTACGCGCCCGAACTTGCCCAGTTGCTCGATCCAGCGCAGCAGGGTGCCGGCAATGATCAGCAGGACGGCAAGTGTGGCGCCGAACAGGATGATCCGCCCCTTGTCGCTGTAGAAGCCGGCGGCGAGGCCGATGATCCCCACGATGCTGAAGAGAAAACTGCCGATGAAGGTCGCGAGGGTGTTTTGCGCGACGGAATCGCTCAGCAGCAATTTGGTCGACCGCGGGGTGACGTTAGCCGCCGCCGCCGAATAGGCCGACACCATGACCGAAAGCGAGAAAGTCGTGACCGCCAACATGCTCGAAGCGAGGATATCGAGGATATTGCCGACCGACCCTGCCGCCAGGGTGAGGTTGAAGTCATAGGGGATCAGAGGCTCGGCTATCGCAGCGAGCACTGCTGTTGCTACCGCCGCGAGGCTGAACATCGCCGCGCGGACCCATATCTGCTTCCTGAACTGGCGCAGCAGCCAGCTGGTCCGGCCGATGAACGGCCCGTCGAGCGGCATCATTATGGCCTTCCGAACGCCATCGCAGCGTGCCGTATGGGCGGATATTGCACCTTCATCCTCCTGTCGCTGCTGCCTTTCCCCCGGTTATCGGGTGGGGGGAGCGCTGCCCGTGTTGGTAGCACGGGCGGACCCCGACTGCATCAGCCGCGCATCCTCGTGCCGTTCAGGCCGGATGTAGATGGAGCTGATGTCGGGTGCCGCCGCCTTGAGCTCGGCCTCGATCGCCGCGATGAGCGTCTCGGCGTCGCCCATGAGCAAGTCATCCTCGAAATCGACGCTCACCGCGACGAATATCGCCTTTGGCGCGGTGTGAATGGTGCGAACATGATTGACCGCACTGACGCCCGCACGCGCGCCCACCATCATCCGGATCATGGCAATGAGCGCCGGATCGGCGGCTTCACCGATCAATAGCCCCTTCGCTTCGCGGGCCAGCAGCGCGGCGACTGCAGCGAGGATGAGGCCGATCGCGATCGATGCGGCCCCATCGATCCGCGCATCGCCGGTCGCATGACTGAGCCAGACTCCTGCCGCGGCGATGAGGAGCCCGGCAAGCGCCGCGCTATCCTCGAACAGGACAATGAAGGCTGCGGGATCCTTCGACTGCCGGATCGCCTGCCACCAGCTGCGTCCGCCGCGCCCGGCATCGAAAGCCCGCACGGCCAGCGCCCAAGATGCACCTTCGAGCAGGAAGGCGATCGCGAGTACGATATAGTTTATCGCGGGATCGCGGAGCGGAGCTGGGGCGCGGATATGGATCCAACCCTCATAGATCGACATGCCCGCGCCCGCCGCGAAGATGAGGATCGCCACCACGAATGCCCAGAAATAGAGTTCGCGGCCGTAGCCGAAGGGATGGCGGGCATCGGGCGAGCGGCTCGCCCGGCGCTGGCCATAGAGCAGCAACATCTGATTGCCGCTGTCGACGAGCGAGTGAATGCCTTCGGAGGCCATCGATGAGGACCCGGTAATGGCGGCGGCGACGAATTTGGCCGCAGCGATGCCAAGATTGGCGAAAAGCGCGCCAAAGAGCACGATATTCGCCTTGAGATGACGAAGCGAAAGCGCGTTACTCATCGATCCGTCCTGACGAGCATCGACGGCCTGACTGTCAACATATCCCGCGATCAGGGCAGCGCATAGGCCACGACCTCATCACCGACGGGTGTCTCCATGAAATGATGGCCGCCAGCATAGATGACGATATATTGTTTGCCATTGGCTTCATATGTCATCGGCGTGGCCTGGCCACCGGCGGGCAGGACGTCGGACCAGAGCGTCTTTCCGGTGGCGAGGTCGATTGCCCGGATCAGATTGTCGGTGGCGGCGGCGACGAAGATGAGACCGCTCGCCGTCACCACGGCGCCGCCATTGTTCGGCGTGCCGATGGTGACGGGCAGCATCGAGGGGATGCCGAACGGCCCGTTGGTGCGGGCGGTACCGAGCGGGCGGTCCCAGATCGTCTTGCCGGTCGCGATGTCGATCGCGCGAATGCCGCCATAGGGGGGCTGTTTGCACAGCAGCCCTGTAAAGGGCAGCCGCCATCCGGCGTTGACGTCGATCGCATAAGGGGTATGGACTTGGGGATCGCCTGCCCCTTCCGCCCCGCCGATATTGCCGCGGGCCTGATCGCGCGGCGCCCAGCCCATTTCATTTGCTTTCCGCCGCGGTACGAGGCGCACATAGTTAGGCATGTCGTTATAATTGGCAACGATCACCCCGCGCACGGGATCGACAGCGACCCCGCCCCAGTCCGTGCCGCCATTGTAGCCGGGATATTCGATCGAGCGCCGCATGCTTTCGGGAGGTGTGTAAAAGCCCTTGTAGCTCGCCTGGCGGAACTGGATACGGCAGATCATCTGGTCGATCGGCGACATGCCCCACATATCCTTTTCCGTCAGGTCGGGCTTGCGCAGCGTGTGCCAGAGCGACACGATCTGCGTCGGCGCGCGATCCTTGGGCTCGACGCCGCCGCCAGGCGCCCTGATCGTCCCGATCGGGGTCAGCGGCTTGCCCGTTCGCCGATCGAGCACATAGATGTCGCCCTGCTTCGACGGCAGCACGATCGCTGGCACGGTTCCGTTCGCACCCGGAAAATCGATCAGCGTCGCTTGCGCACCGAAATCATAATCCCACACGTCCTTCTTGACCGCCTGGAAATGCCAGCGGGGCTTGCCCGTCGTCACGTCGAGCGCGACGAGCGAGGTTGCATATTCATTCTCAGCGGGGCGCCGCAGGCTCGAGTAATAATCGGCCGCGGCATTGCCCATCGGCAGATAGACGAGGCCAAGCGCTTCGTCGCCCGAAGCGATCGTCCACATGTTCGGGGTTCCCCGCGCCCATGTTTGGCCTGCGGGAGGATAGCCGTCCCAATCGGGATGCATCATGTCCCATGCCCATTTGAGCTTGCCGGTTACCGCGTCGAAGCCGCGGATCACACCCGATGGTGCCCAGCGGTCCTGCCCGTCGAGCACTTGGTGCCCGGTCACCACGACCCCGCGCACGATCGTCGGTGGCGAGTTGATCGAGACATAGCCGGGGGGCGTGTTCCCCATGCCGATTTTGGTATCGACCTGACCGTTCGCGCCGAAATCCTGGCAGGGTCTGCCGGTGGCGGCGTCGAGGGCGAAGAGCCGCGCGTCAAGCGTTCCGAAGATGATCCGCCGCGCGCAGGGCTGAACGTCAGCTGCGGTCGGAACGGCATAATAACTCACGCCGCGGCAAGCCGCTGTATAGGGGATTGCATCATCGGGGACCTTCGGGTCGAAACGCCATCGCTGCTTGCCGGTCGCCGGGTCGAGCGCCATGACGATATTCTTCGGTGTGCAGATGTAGAGGCTGTCGCCAATCTTGAGCGGCGTATTCTCCGCGCCATAAGTCCCTTTGGCGGCGCTGGACGGTAGATCGCCGCTATGGATCGTCCAGGCGCGCTTGAGCGTGCCGACATTGGCGGGCGTTATCTGTGCGAGCGGCGAATAGCGACGCGCGCTTTCGGTGCCGCCATAGGCAGGCCAGTCGACCCCGGTCTGCATGAGCGCCGGGTCGGTCATCGCCATCCGGCTCGCCGGCAACGGCCCGAGCGGGCGCGATGCATTCAGCCAGCCAAGGGTGGCGCCGCCTGTGGCCAGCAGGAGAAGGACGAGCCCGCTTCCTGCAAGCGCAAATCGCCAGCGCCGGGGCCGCGCCGACAGCGCGGCCATCGCGAACAGCACAGCGACAAGGAGCACGGCCGGCGCGACGACGCGCGGTACGAGCGCCCAGCCGTTGCCGCCCACTTCCCAGAACGCCCAGAGCAGCGTGAACAGCATGACGGCGCCGTAAAGCCAGCCGCCAAGCATCCGCCCGCGCATCAAGAGCAGGCCCGCAGCCAGCATTGTAGCGCCTGTGGCAAGATAATAGAGGGACCCGCCGAGCAGCGCGAGCCAGAGCCCTCCTGTCACAAGCACAAGCGCAATGAGTGTCAGGAGCGCGCCGACGAAGAGCGCGATAAGGGGAGCCGGAAAAAGCGTGCGGAAGCGGATCATCGCCAGTCCTTCTTGTGGGGCGCGTATAAAGCACCGGACGCGCGGCAGGGCGGCCGCATCGCGCACCCCGACAAGGCAGTAACACGCCGCAGCGCCGAACGATGCGTCGCGCCGAAGTAAATGTTGCGCGGGCGGGCCTCCCCCGCGACCGCGCCGCCGACAGATATTCAGGGGCGGGCATTATTCTGGGAGACCTAGGCCGTGTTGACAAAAGGGATTCCCAAGCCCGCCTCCTTCTGATTCAAGACTGCTTTTGAGGAGCAGTCATGGGTCGCGGGGATTTGTCGGATGCGGAGTGGGAACTGATCGGGCCACTGCTGCCGCCTGAGCGCGGCCGTTGGGCGCGGCCCGCGGGCGATAACCGGTCGGTCAGCAGCCGATCGAGAAAGGCGCCAATAAGCACGAGGCCGATAAGCGCGATCGTCGCGACGACGGTTGCGGCGACGAGCCAGCCATCGCCGGTTCCGGCCGCCGGAGGCCCGCGGGCCGGATCGGGCACGAGCAAGGTCGCCGACATGGCGGTAAAATGCAGCAGCAGCACCGCCGCGACCGCCAGCGACGCGGGCAGCAGGATACGCCATTTTTCCTTGAGCTTGCCGAACAGCCAGAAGGCAGCGACAAATATCATCGCGGTAAGCACGAAGGCAGCGGCGATCGCCGGCCAGTCGTATTGCACCGCGACCGGCGCATCGATCGCGGCCATCCCGGCAAAATGCATCGCTGCGACCCCGATTGCCGCCATCAAGCCCGCCATCCCGCTCGCGGCGGGCCGAAATTCCCTGCCGAGAACAAGAAAGGCCGACCAGAAGGCGAGGATCGCAATGACGACCGAAGTTGCGGTCATCCCGGGCGCGAAACGCAGCGGGACCGCGCCGCGATAGGCCAGCATGGCAATGAAATGGGTTGCCCAAACGCCGACCCCGGCGGCCAGCGCGGCGATCGCGAGCCATTGACGCCGCCGGGCATCGACGCAGTCGAGCGATCGGCCGAGCAGGAGGAAGATCGCGGCGCTCCCCAATATCCAGACAAAAGCCGCGAGAAGGACGAGCCGCATGTCATGCTCGCCTGAAATGCATTCGAGAACCTTGAACATCGAGCTGCCCCTTTCACAAGGCGTCCGGCTTGCCTGCAAAGCGGTAAATCGCCTTCTAGCAGCAGCGCGCGAGACTGGTCCGAATTGAATGTTTGCCGCGCGCTCCCAATCAAAAATGCAGGTTGATTGCTTGCCCATGTCGATTTGCCGGTGGGTCGGCGCGCCGGGCTGGCTTGGAGTTGGGAACCGCGATCCTGCCATTATGGACGCAAAAGCCGGTCTCCCTGCGCGGCAAGCGGACAATGGCTTTAACGGGACTGCAGACGAAATTTTTCGGCTGCGATGTCACAGTCTGCCTCTCTCCCTCGTCAAGCAGGTGATGCCGCCACCGGCTCGACAGGAAAGGATGATGATATGAAGCGCTTGAACTGGTCCGAAGTCGCTCCCGCCGGAGCCAGGGCATTCTTCGGCGTGCATCAGTATGTGACAAACAGTAGCGCGCTTCCTGCAGAATTGATCCACCTGGTCTTCCTCAGGGTTTCCCAGATCAACGGCTGCGCGCATTGCATCGATCTGCACACGCGAGACCTTCTCCAGACCATGCCGGTCGACAAGGTCGCTCTGCTTCCCGTGTGGGAAGAAGTCCCTCACCTTTTCCCGGAACAATATCGCGCAGCGCTCGCTTGGGCGGAAGAGGTCACGCGCATCAGCGAGACGCATGCGTCCGACGCAGCCTATGCCGCCGCGTCCGCCGCATTCGAGGCGAAAGATCTTGTCGATCTGACAATCGCGATCGCTGCAATGAACGCCTTCAACCGGCTGGGCGCGCCCTTTCGCCTCCCGGTGGCGGCGAAGCCCTGAGCACCGGAACGCAAGCCTGCGAGCCGGCTCCTGGCCCGCGCTGGCCGAACCGGTCCGATTATTTTAGCAGGAAAAGCGGACGCTAGGCCGCTGCGAGCGGAACAAGAGCGCTGCGCCGATGAGCACGAAGCAGAGGCATAATGCATATTTCCACGCGAAGCGCTGCAGATCGCCCAGCTCGATCCCGAGAAGAGCACATTTCATATAGACCGCCGCGACGAGCGGGCTGGGCCACATTAAGGTCACACATCCAGAAACCAATAATTCGACATTTTGTTTCACTATATTAATGGCTTAGATAGGCTCCGGAAGCCGCGCCACCGTTCCTCCTCCGATACGACAGTCCGAATTACCGTCGATAATCCTTGGCCCTGAGGCCATATTTCGTCAATCGGTCGTAAAGCGTCTTGCGCGGCAGCGACAACCGTTGCTGCACCTCGTCCACCTGTCCCTTTGCATCGCGCAGCGCGTCCTCGATCACTGCGCGTTCAAAGCGGGCGACCAATTCACGTAGGCTTTGCGGCTCCGCATTGTAGGCTGAGCCCTGTGCGATTCGCGTCAGACCAGTGGCGAAGTTGCGCGCAAAGGTGCGCAGTTCGCGTATATTGCCCGGCCAGTCGTGACTCAGCAGATGGCGCCACTCGGCCTCGCCGAGTTCGCTTGTCTCCAGTTCCAGTTCGGCCTCGAACGCGGCCACAAATTCGCGGAAGAGATCGGGAATATCCTCGCGCCGGCTGGCCAAATTGGGCAGCGCGATAGCAATGCCGCCGAGCCGGTGGAGCAGTGCGGGATCGAGCGGCCGCGCGCCTTCTCCTTCGCCCGCGCTGCGCGAGATGGCGATGATACGGACGTCCACCGAACGTGGTCGCTCGGCGCCGATCGCGAGGAAACGGCGCGTGTCGATCAGGCTCAGCAACTGCCCTTTGGCGCGCTCGGGAATGCTCTCGATCTCGTCGAGAACCAGCGTGCCACCCTGCGCCCGTTCGACGAGGCCCGACCGTGACAGCGCCACCGAAGGATCGCGCCCGAACAGGATCAGATTCGCGTCGTCGTGCATCAGAACGCCTGCATCGACGGTCACGAAAGGCCGGTCACGCCGCGGGCTGAGGTCGTGGACCAGCCGCGCGACGAAATTCTTGCCCACACCCGTCGGCCCGGAGATCACCAGATCAACATCGGCACGCGCCACTTCGGCGATCAGGCGCTGCAGCCGCTCGGCGGTCTGCGAGGAGCCGCCGATCCGCCGATGCTCCCGCTCGCGCAGCGCGTCGCGCAGGCGCCGGTTTTCGAGCACCAGCGCGCGCCGGTCGTGCGCCCGGCGGATCGCATGCACTAGCCGCGAGACCGAATAGGGTTTGGTAAAAAAGTCCGCCGCACCATTTTTCATCGCCTCGACGGCCATCGCGACATCGCCATGCGCGGTCGTGAAAATCACCTGCATTTCGGGATCGAGCGCGCGCAGATGGTCGAAAAAGGCGATCCCGTCCATTCCGGGCATACGGATATCGCTGACGATCACGCCGGCAAAGGCGGGGGTGACGGCACGCAGCGCGGATGGAGCGTCGGCGTGGGCCGACACCTCGAAACCTTCGAGCGTCAGCGCCTGCACCGTCGCCTCGCGCAGCGTCTCGTCATCCTCGACGAAAAAGATCGTGGGCGGCGCGCCGGTCATGCGCGCGGGATCGTCATGACGAAGGTCGTCGCGGATGCGTCCGCTTCATAGGCAAGCTCGCCGCCAAGATCGCGCATGATGTCGCGCGCGATGACAAGTCCGAGGCCGAGGCCGTCGGGCTTGGTCGTCGCGAAGGGCCGGAACAGATCGTCGGCCTGCGCCAGCGAAAGCGGCGTCCCGCTGTCGATCACGCGCAGACAGACGGCATCTCCCCCTGCCTCGACGGCGACGGTCACCCTGCCCCCTTCTCCGGCGGCATCGAGCGCATTTTGCAGCAGGTTGACCAGCACCTGTTCGAGCCGGACATGTTCGGCGGCGACGACGACCTGCGTTGCCTCCTCGGGCGGCAGGGCAATGGCGACGTGCATCGACCGGATGCGATCGCGCAGCAGCAGCAGCGCCCCGTCGATCGCCTCGCCGAGCGGCATTTCGCGGCGGTCGGCGGGTTGCCGCCGGCTGAAGCGCCGCAGTTCGCCGGTGATCCGCCCGATCCGGTCCGCCAGATCGACGATGCGGGCAAAATTGCCCGACGCCTGCTCGACTTCGCCGGCCGCGAGCATCTTTTGGCCATTTTCCGCAAAAACCCGCGTCGCAGCGACCGGCTGCCCGATCTCGTGCCCGACGCCGGCCGATATCTGGCCGAGCGTCGCCAGTCGGTTGGCCTGCGACAGCTGTTCGCGCAGCGTGCGGGTTCGCTCGTCGAGCAGCGCCTGCGCTCGCGCATCGCGGCGGCGGCGCATCACGACGCCCGTCGCAGCAAGGGCCGCCAGCACCAGAAAGCCGAGCGCGAGCGCCAGCCGCCCGGTCGCCACCGCCGCATCGACGCGCTGCGCCGGATCGGCGAGAAGGTGCAGCACCCATCCGTCGGGAAGGATCGGCTGCCGCGTGTCGAGCAGCGGGATGCGCACCGCCTCGCCCTCGTTGGGCGAAACGATCGCGAGCGGGCGCAGCGTCCGAATGCCGAACTGCCGCAGATCGGCCTCGGCGTCGCGCGCGTAGGCGCTCGCGCCTTGGGCCAGATGAAACCGCCAACGCTCGTCGCTTGCCAACAGCACCACCCCGTCGCGATCGGTCACATAGACGCGCTGGGCCGTGTCGCGCCAACTCCTCTCGAGCCCGTCGAACTCGACCTTCACTGCCACCACACCCAGCGGCGCGGCGCGCGTCCCGATGCGCCGCGCGATGTAGAGCCCCGGCTCGCGGCTGACAGTGCCGAGCGCGAACTGGGTGGCCGAGCCGTTGGCGAGCGCATCGTGAAAATAGCGGCGAAAGGCATATTTCGACCCGACGAAACTGGTCGGCAGCCGCCAGTTGCTCGCCGCGAGCGTCGTGCCGTCGGGGCGCATCACATAGATCGCCGCCGCCGCCGATTGGCGCGCAAGCGCCTCGAGCCGCCCGTTGAGCGGCGCCACTGAAGCACCGTCGCCCGCGGCCAGCGCGCGCACCTGAGGATCGTCGGCGAGCGCGATCGGAAGCAGGCTGAACTTGTCGAGCTCGCTGCGCAGGCTCGACGCCAATATCGCCGCATCGTTACGCGCGAGCCCGGCCTGCTCGGACAGCGCGCGATCGTGCATTACCCGATCGGTGATCGCGACCGCGAGCGCGATGACGAGCAAGGCACATAGCCCCGCAGCCAAGGCCCAGCGCCGCGCGCGCAGATCGATTCCCAGCACCGTCATCGGCCGATTGATGTGCGAATATCCGCACTTTGTATATCCAAAATATGCGGAAATCTGCACAAAACTGATAGGAGATCATCGTAAGCTGTTGTTTTATATAGAGCCGAAGGAAGGCAGCGCGATCGTTGCGCCCGCCGCGAACCATCCTAGAATTCCCGCAACAGCCGGTTCGAGCCGGCGGACAGGGGACAGGATGGCATGGGGTCGATCAGCATCGCGGCAGATAAAGGCATGGCCGGACGCAAGCGCGTACCGCTCTATCGCCAGCTCTATTTCCAGGTTGTCGTGGCGATTTTGCTCGGCGCGCTGCTGGGGCATTTCTATCCCGATGCCGGCGAGGCGCTGAAGCCGCTGGGCGACGGCTTCATCAAGCTGGTGAAGATGATCATCGCGCCGGTGATCTTCCTGACGGTCGCGACCGGCATTGCCAGCATGAAGGACATGTCGTCGATCGGCAGCGTCGCGGCCAAGGCCTTCATCTATTTCCTGACCTTTTCGACACTGGCGCTCATCGTCGGCCTGGCGGTCGCCAACATCGTGCAGCCCGGCGCCGGGCTCAACATCGATCCCGCCGCGCTGGATACCACCGCAGTCGCGACCTACGCGCACACCGCCGATGAACAATCGCTCGCCGGCTTCCTGCTCAACATCATCCCGACGACGCTGTTCAGCGCGATGACCGACGGCGAAATCCTGCAGGTTCTGCTCGTCGCGATCCTTTCGGGCGTCGCAATCTTCACGACGCGCCCCAAAAGCGACCTCGTGCTCGATCTGCTGACGTCGTTCAGCGAAGTGATCTTCAAGCTTGTTCACATGCTGATGAAGTTCGCGCCGATCGGCGCGTTCGGCGCGATCGCCTTCACCATCGGCAAGTTCGGGATCGGGTCGCTTGCCAGCCTCGCGACGCTCGTCGCGACCTTCTACCTCACCTCGCTGCTGTTCGTGATCGTCGTGCTCGGGTTGGTCGCACGCTTCACCGGCTTTTCGATCTTCGCGCTGATCCGCTATCTTCGCGAAGAGCTGCTGCTGGTACTGGGCACCTCGTCGTCTGAAGCGGCGCTGCCCAGCCTGATGGAAAAGCTCGAAGTCGCTGGCTGCCGCAAGACGGTGGTCGGGCTCGTCGTGCCGACCGGCTATTCGTTCAACCTCGACGGCACCAACATCTACATGACGCTCGCCGCGCTGTTCATTGCGCAGGCGACGGGCATCCACCTGTCGCTCGGCGAGCAGCTCGCGCTCGTCCTTGTCGCGATGGTCAGTTCAAAGGGCGCGGCCGGGGTGACCGGCGCGGGCTTCGTGATCCTTGCCGCGACGCTCTCGGTCGTCCCGTCTGTTCCCGTCGCGGGCATGGCGCTGATCCTCGGGATCGACCGCTTCATGAGCGAATGCCGGGCACTCACCAACTTCATCGGCAATGCGGTGGCGACGATCGTCGTCGCCAAATGGGAAAAGGCGCTCGACACCGATCGGCTGGCGGCGGCGATGGCCGGCACGCCGATGGCGCTGCCGAGCGAGGATAGCGAGCGCCACGAACGCTCCGGCCCGCACAGCCTTGCGATGGCCAAGTCAGGAGAAGGCGCATGATCTCGCGGCGGTCAATCCTTGCCGGCAGCGCGGCGCTCGCAGGTGCCTTCGGCGCTGCCGGATCGGCCCCGGCGCTTGCCTTTGCGGTTGAGGAAATTCCGCTCTGGCCCGGCAAACCGCCGGGGGGCAACGGACCCAGCGGTCCCGAAAAGATCGGCGGCGCGGGGTCCGGCTATGGCGCAGTCTCGAATATCGCGACCCCGCGGCTGCGCGTCTACCGGCCCAATATCGCCAACGGCCGCGCGGTGATCGTCTGCGGTGGCGGCGGCTATTTCCGTATCCAGCTGTGGAAGGAAAGCACGCCCGCGGCGAAATGGCTCCAGCTGCACGGCTATACCGTGTTCGAGTTGATCTATCGGCTTCCGCGCGACGGCTGGGACGCAAGCGCGCCCTTCGCCGACGCGCAGCGGGCGATGAAGATCGTGCGCACCCGCGCCGCCGATTTCGGCATCGCGCCCGACCGCATCGGAATCATGGGCATGTCGGCGGGCGGGCACCTCGCAGGCTTCACCGCGCTGCGGCCCGACCAAAAATTCTACGACGGCACCGATCGTTTCGAAAACGCCCCGGCACGCCCCGACTTCGCGGCGCTGCTCTTTCCGGTGGTGCAGTTGCGCAAGCCGTTCGACACGACGCGGACGCGGCGCGAGATTATCGGCGAGCATCCGACCAAAGTCGCCGAAGATGCCTGGTCGCTCGATACGTTGGCGAACAGCGACGCGCCGCCGATGATCCTATTTTCGGCATCCGACGATCCGATCGCACCGCCCGGCCATAATCTGTCGCTGTTCCAGGCGATGCTCGCCAAGGGCGCGAAGGCCGAGCTGCACATTTTCGAGGAGGGCGGCCACGGATGGGGCCTCGGCACGCCCGACCAGATCCTCAGCCAATGGCCCGATCTGTTCGAAGCCTGGATGACCAGGCGGCCATTCGATCGATGAATACAGACAACAGGGGAAGGGAAATATCCATGCGTGCAATCACCATCGCAAAGCTGGCGCTACTCTGCGGACCGAGCTTGCTTGCGGCGACCGTCGCACAGGCACAGGAACCGCTCGCCGCCGAAACCGCGGCGGGCCAGAGCGCCGACCAGCCGGCACCGCCCGCAGACGCGAATGAGGCGATCGTCGTTACCGGCTCGCAGATTCAGGGTGCGAAGATCAACGACGTCCTGCCCGTCACGGTGCTCGACGAAACGGCGATCGAAAACACCGGGGCGTCGTCGGGCGACGAGCTGTTCCGGGCGATCCCGCAGGCCGGCACCGTCGCGTTCAACGAACAGAATTCGTCGACCGTCAACAATGTCCGCGGCGACGTCGGCTCGATCAACCTGCGCGACCTCGGCACCGGCAACACGCTGCTGCTGATCAACGGCCGCCGGATGACGCTTCACCCCGGTTTCCAGACCGAACTGCTCGTGCCCGTGGTGAGCTCCGACACCAACGAAATCGCGCCAGGCAGCGTCAAGCGGCTCGAAGTGCTGCGCGACGGCGCGTCGGCGATCTATGGCGCGGACGCGGTGGCGGGCGTGATCAACACCGTCCTCAAGGGCGACATGAAGGGCGGCTTCCTCGAAGGCGACTGGCGCGCCTCCGACGGCACCAGCCTCTACAGCTACCAGATTTCAGGCGGCTATGGTTTCGACTTCGGCGGCGGACGCGGCAACCTGACCGTCTATGGCGGCTATTTTTATGAAAACGGGCTATCGAATGCCGCGCGCGACTATGCCGCGGACGATAATCGCCTGCCGCTGGTCGAAGGCACCGATTTCGAAGGCGACGCGTCGTTCAACAATCGCAACACCTTCGGTCCGTTCGGGCAATTCGACATCCAGGGCTCGTCGCCGTCGAGCCGGACACCGATCGGCGACGATGATTTCTATCTCCAGCCGTCGAGCTTTCCCGGCTGCAAGCTGGACTTCGGAGACGGCCTCTGCGCCCGGAACGGCACGACGCCGACCACGGACGTCCGCTACAACACGATCTACGGTAACAGCCTGATCAGCCAGAAGCGTCGCTACAATGCGATGGCGCTGCTGAGTTACGAACTCAGCAACAATGTCGAGGCCTATTTCGAAGGCAGCTTCTACCGGTCGGAAAACAACCGTCAGCTCGACGCTTCGGCCATCCTGAGCGCGGTGCCGGTCGGCATTTCGAAAAATGCCTATTGGAACCCGTTCGGCCCGGTCGGCAGTCCCAACCGCCTGCCCGGCACCACCATCGCCGCGAGCGGTGTGGATGTCATCATGGAGCGCTATCGCTTCGTCGATGTCGGCAATCGCGACGTATCGGTCGACAAGAATGTCTATCGTCTCGTCGGCGGGCTGCGCGGCAATATCGGCGCGTGGGACTTCGATACCGGCTTCGTCTATTCCGAAGCGAAGCTCAACGATGTGACGCGCAACCGCGTGTCGCTCACGCTGATGCAGAACCAGATCAACCTGACGACGCCCGACGCCTATAATCCCTTCAACGGCGGCTGCGTCACCTCCGATCCCGGCATCGGCGACTGCACGCCCAACCCCGACTCGTCGATCGATCCCTTCCGTATCGACGTCTACCGCAAGGGCGGTACCAGCCTCGCGCTCGGCGATTTCAAGATCAGCCGCAACGATCTGCTGTCGCTGCCGGGCGGCGATCTGGGTATCGCCGCGGGCGTCGAATGGCGCCGCGAAACCTTTTATGACGACCGCGATCCACGGCTCGACGGGACGATCACCTTCACCGACAGCGTGACCGGCGAAGTCAATGGCAGCGACGTTGCGGGCACCAGCCCCTCGCCCGATACCAGCGGCTCGCGCGAAGTCTATTCGGCCTTCGCCGAACTGCTGGTGCCAGTCGTCAGCCCCGAAATGAATATCCCGCTGATCAACCGCTTCGATGTCCAGCTTGCCGGCCGCATCGAGCATTTCAAGGATATAGACGAAACCGCTGCGGTGCCGCGCATCGCCGCATCCTGGTCGGTCTTCCCCGGCGTGACCTTCCGCGGCGCCTGGTCGCGCGGTTTCCGCGCGCCCAATCTGGTGCAGGTCAATGACGCGGGAACGACGCGGTCGAACACGCGCGACGATTTCGTCCTGTGCCAGGCGCAGCTCGAGAAAGGGCTGATCTCCAGCCTCGGTTCCTGCACCGGCGCGGGCACCATCAGCTATCGTTCGGGAACCGAGAACCTTAAGCCCGAGGACAGCACCAGCATCAATCTGGGTATCGTGCTCGAACCGCGCTTCATCCCGGGGCTGACGCTGACCGCCGATTATTGGCGCGTCAAGCAGACCGGGCTGGTCGGTACGTTCGGCGATGACAATGCCATCGCGCTCGACCTGCTGCGCCGCCTGAACGGCAGCAGCAACCCCAACGTCATCCGCGCCGATCCGACCGCGGAGGATATTGCGCTGTTCACCGGCACCAGCCTCGCCCCCGCAGGCAAGATCACCCAGGTGCTCGACCCCTATCTCAACCTCGACAGCCGCGTCTCGAAGGGCTGGGACTTCGGCCTGTTCTACAAGGTCCCCGATTTCGGGATGGGCAAATTCCGCCTGAGCCTCAACGTCGCGCATCTGATGAGCTTCGTCCAGTCGGCGGGTCCCGACGGTCAGGAAATCATCGACGGCATCGCCTCGGGCGTCCTGCCGCTCGACGTTACTGTCGGCGGTCTGGGCGAACTGGTCGAGATCGAGGGTCGCCCGAAATGGCGCGCGACCGGCGCGATCAACTGGGGAAGCGGCCCGGTCGATATCGGCCTGTTCGGCCAATATACGGGCAAGGTATATGACACGAGCGTGATCCGCGACGTGCTGATCGATTCCGACGATCCGAATGCAAACTATTACCCGGTGCACGATCAGTTTACGCTGAACCTCTCGGTCGCCTACACGATAAAGAATGACACCCCGCTCGACGGCACCCGTTTGCGCTTCGCGATCAACAATCTGTTCAACGAAGATCCGCCGCTGGCTGACGAAGATTATGGCTTCTTCAGCAGCCTCTACACCGCGCGCGGCCGCGTCTTCCACGTCGAGTTGCGCAAGAAGTTCTAGCGCAATGCGGCTGTCCAGCGCCCTGGCGCAGCGCGTCGCGCTTGCGCTGGTCATCGGAGGGACGGGGGCGTGCAGCGGCACACCCCCGCTTCCGCCGTCCCTCGCCGCCGCGACGGTCGAGCGCGGTTCGGGATGCACGACGAGCACGGTGCGGATCGACTTCGATTTCGACGAAGCGCCCGCATCGCGCTGCGTCATCCGGGGCGAGCGGTCGTTCACGATATTGATCGGCCCCGAACATGCGCCGCCGATCAACCCGAGCCCCTGGTACGCCTTCCGCTACCGGGCGAGCGGGTCGGCGGACATTTCGGTCGAACTCGACTATCTTGGCGCGGCGCATCGCTATGCGCCCAA
This sequence comes from Sphingopyxis sp. GC21, assembly GCF_025727575.1. Taxonomy (NCBI): domain Bacteria; kingdom Pseudomonadati; phylum Pseudomonadota; class Alphaproteobacteria; order Sphingomonadales; family Sphingopyxidaceae; genus Sphingopyxis; species Sphingopyxis sp. GC21. Next base: position 2,344,153 of record NZ_CP095845.1, read on the forward strand.
ATTGGCCGTAGGCGGCACCGCCGCGCCCCTTTCCGCCAGCGTTGCGGCGGACGGGATGAGCGCCACGCTCTCGCTGCCCGCCGGCGAAGGGATCGTCAGTGGGCAGGAATTGTTCGGCAGCGACCGCTATGATGCGTTGCTCGACCGGCTTGCGGCGCTACCCGCAGCCGAGCGGCTGACACTTGGCGCGTCGCTCGACGGTCGGCTGCTATCGGCGGTCCACATCGGCGACACGAAGGCGCCGCGGCTCGTCGTCCTGATCGGACGCGCCCATCCGCCCGAAATTACCGGCGCGCTCGCGATGGATGCCTTTTTGCGCGCGCTCGCGGACGAGATCGCCGCGGGGCGCGTCGACACCGCAGCGACGCAATTCCTTATCCTGCCCTTGCTGAACCCCGACGGTGTCGCGCGGGGTCACTGGCGCGCGAACCGCGGCGGCGTCGACCTCAATCGCGACTGGGGCATCTTTTCGCAGCCCGAAACGCGCGCGGTCAAAACCTGGCTTGATCGCCTGCCCGCAGGCGTGCGCCCGGTCGCCATGGTCGATTTCCATTCGACGCAGCACAGCCTCTTCTATGTGCAGGGCGCCGACGAAACGACGCCCGCGGAGGAGGCGTTCCTTGCAGCATGGCTTGGCGGGAAGGAGAAGGCGCTGCCCGGCTATCCCTTCACGATCGAACGCCGCAACGCCAACCCCGGCTCGGGCACGTCGAAAAACTGGTTTCACGCGACCTATGGTATCCCCGCCTTTACCTATGAAGCCGGCGACGAGGCCGACCGCCCCGGAATCGATGCCGCCGGAGAGAAACTCGCACGCGCCTTTCTGAGCGCACTTCCGCTCCTCGCTCGATAATCTTCCGGCGCCGGACGCCGAAAGGCCGGTCCGCATCGGCGGACCGGCCTCGGCGACCGGGAACTGACGCTGGCGATCAGCCCTTGGTTGCGGCCTTCTTTTCGGCCTTCTTCATCTTTTGCGCGTGGTGCGTCGCCTTTTTCGCGGGCTTCGACGTCGCCGCCTTGGTCGGCGTCGCGTCAGCGGCGAAAGCCGAGCCGCTCACCATGGCGAGCGAAAGGACGGCGGCGGCAGCGAGTTTGCTATAGTTACGCATGAGACTTCCACTCCTTGACAGTTCAACCACCCGCAATCGGGGGCTGTCAGGGCGGCCGATCCGTTCCAGGGACGGGGGAAACGGTTCGGATCGGCCTTGCCCGACGACCGATCAATAGACCCGGGGCCCTGCCCGGCCGATGGCGGCGGGATTACAAGTTGGTCATCTGTCGGCGCGCTCAGGTCGCGGCGAGCGACCGCTTAGCGAGTAGCGCCCGCTGCGGGCTTGCAGGCACCCTTGTCAAAAATCGCCCTCCCGCCTATCGCTCGCGCGTGCCTCCCCGGCCCGCGACCAGCGCGCGCCGCCACCGAAGATTGCGTCCGCTGAACCCTGTTCCAGCCACTCCCTACGTCGAACAGCTCAGCATCGGGGCGGGGCGCCGGCTGTTCGCGATCGGCCTCGCTGTCCTGATTCCGGCGCTGCTGCTCCTGCTGCTTCTCACCACGGGCCTGGGATCGCTGCCCGACAAGCAGCAGGAACGGATCACCATGGTGAGCCTGGAAGCCGCCGAAGTCGCCGAGCAAGCACCCGAGTCCGCCAGCAAGGCGCGCGAACAGCAGAAGGAGGCGCCGACGCCGCCGGTGACGAGCCCCCCCGTTCCGGCGCCACCGCCCACCCCACTGCCGCCACAAGTCCCGCAGCCCGCGACGCCCCCGCAACCACCGGCGCCGCCAGCCACCCCGCCGACGAAACGCATCGGCGTACGCCTCAACAGCGGGCAGTCCTTTGGCCCGCCAGACAGCGGCGGGTCGGCGGCATCGCGCGACACGCCGCGCGTGGGGAGCGCTCCAAACGGCGAGCCGCTTTATGCGGCGGCATGGTATCGCGAGCCGAGCCGCGACGAACTGCGCGGCTATCTGTCCACCGCCAGTGGGCCGGGATGGGGGCTGATCGCCTGTCGCACCGCCCCCGAGTTTCGCGTCGAGGATTGCGTCGGGCTCGACGAATATCCGCAAGGATCGCAGATCAACCGCGCGGTGCTGGCGGCGGCGTGGCAATTCCGCGTGCGGCCGCCGCGGGTCGGCGGGCGCTCGATGGTCGGGGCCTGGGTCCGGATCAGGATCGATTACGGAATCGAACGACCCTAGGGTCTGGCCCCATAAATCAGGCGAGCGGTTCGCCCGAAATGGTGATGCGGTGCATCAGGCGGCGATGGCCGTGATAATCATTCATCGCATAATGCCAGGTCGACCGGTTGTCCCAGATTGCCAGCGATCCGGGCGCCCATTGGACGCGGCAATGAAACTGCTCCTGCATCGCGACCTGATAGAGATAGGTGAGCAGCGGCACGCTCTCCTCGCGCGTCCAGCCGTCGAAATGCAGCGTGAAGGCCGGATTTACGTACAGGATCTCGCGCCCGCTTTGCGGGTGCCGGATCACCACCGCATGCACCGCGCGCGTTCGTTCCTCATGCCCCTTCAGGTCGACACCCTGATCGGTCTTCGAATAGAGGCCATCGGCGCTGTAGATATGATCGGCCGAGTGGACGGCGCGAAGCGTCCGCAACATGTCCTTCAGGCCCGGTGACAACGAATCGAAAGCCGCGCCCATCCCCGCGAACAATGTATCGCCGCCGCTGGGCGGAGTTTCGCGGGCGAGCAGGATGGAGCCCATTGCGGGGATCTGGTCATAGCTGTGATCGGTGTGCCACCCGCCGCCGATATTGGTCTGCTGGCTCTCCGACTTGCGGACCTCCGCAATTTCCGGGTGCCCGCCATTTGCAGGGAAATATTTGTTGATGTCGATCTCGCCCCAGCGGCGGGCGAAAGCGATATGCTGTTCGGGGGTGAGCGTCTGATCGCGCACGAAGAGGACGCCGTGCTCGGCGACGGCCTGCCGCAGAAGCCCGATATCCTGCTCGTCGAGATGGTTCAAATCGATCCCGGTCGCTTCGACACCGACGTGCGGCGACAGGGGGTGCATCTGTATCGACGTCATGGAACTCTCCCGCATTATCCCGGCGACGATAGCGCAAACGCTGGCATTCAAATGCCACCTTCGTTACAATTCTTCATGACGATCGGCGATCAGCTCCGGCAATGCAGATGGTTTTGCCGCTGCGATCCTGCGGTGCAGCAGGCGATCGCCGCCGATGGCCGGCTGGCAACGCTCGCGCGCGGGCAATGGGTCTATGGCGAGGGGGAAATGGCGACCGGCATCGTCATCGTGCTCGACGGGATGCTGCGCCTCGAAGCCGCGGCGGGGGAAAAGATCGTGCTGGTCGGCATCGCCCGCGCCGGCGACGCCTTCGGTCAGTCGCGCCAGATAGGCGGCGGTCCGCGTATCGTGACCGCGATCGCCAGCCGGCCGAGCCGCGTCCTGACGATCAGCGACACGATGCTCGACCGGATCGGGCATCGCCTCCCCGCGCTCTGGAAGGCGACGAGCGAACTGGTGTACGGGCAACTCGACGCCAGCGTGCACGGGCTGGCGCAGATGCTGTCGCTGAGGCCCCGCGGACGCATCGCCGCGCGGCTCCTGACCTTCGCGCGTGACGCCGAGGTACCGCTCAGCCAATCGGATCTGGCCGAACTCTGCGGCCTGTCGCGCAAGGTCGTGAGCGCTCATCTTGCCGCGCTTGAGCAAGCGGGCGCGATCCGGCGCGGCTATCGCACCATCCGCCTGCGCGACATGGCTCAGTTAAGCCGTCTGGTCGGTGCTTAGCAGACCCGAATCCCAAAAAAGAAGGGCGCGCCCGAAGACGCGCCCGAGGCGGAGCGGCCGTGCCGGATCAGAACCGCTTGGTGACGTTGAATCCGATGATCCGGGGGTCGAGCGTGAAGATATTCGCGCTCAGCCCGGTGTCGTCGCTGTTGGTAAAGGTGTTTGTGATCGGCGTGTCGTTGAACAGATTCTTGACATAGAGTTGCACTGCGAACTGCGATTTCGGTCGCTCGATCGTGATCGCCAAATTGGCGTTGTCCCAGGCGCGAAGCCGATCATATTCGGTGTTGTATATGCGCGCATAGCTTTTCGCCTGGCGATAATAGTCGCCGCGCAGCGTGACATTCCATTCGCCGGCAAAGACCGTGTATTGCGCGCCGATATTGAAGGTATAGCGCGGTGAATTGGGAAGTTCTTTTCCGCTGAGGTCCGCATAAAAGCCGCGCCCGCCATTCGGCGCGTCGATCAGCGGGTCATAGGTAAAGCCAAGGAACTGGTCCCAGCGCAAATTTGTCTCGACATTCGGGTTGAAGCTGCCGTAGCGCGCCGACCCCGCACAAAGCGCCGAGAGCATGAAGTCCCCGAGCCCGCCCGGCCCCGCAAAGAAGGATGAGAGGATCGCCTCGACCTTGTCCTTGGGCGCGATGCAGTTCGACGGCACACCGAGCTGTGGACGCACGACGACCCAGTCGGGATTGCCCTGCGTTCGGTTCATCACATCGATCGACTGCTCCCCCTTGCCGATCCGTGTGCGCAGATAGCCGAAGTTGGAATCGACACGGAAGTTGCGCGAAGGCTGCCACGCCGCTTCAAGCTCGAGTCCCCAGGTCGTCGCGTCGAAATTTTCGTTGAGCGAGATGCGATCGACGATCTGAGAGACCTGATAGTCCTTGTATAGATTGAGGAATGCGGTCGCGTTGAGCATGACCTTGCCGCCGGCGAGACTGTTCTTCATCCCGATCTCGAACGCATTGACATATTCGGGCTCGAAGGTTTCGGCGAGCGGCTGGTACTGGATTACCTTCGGATCGATGTCGACGCGTGGCGGATTGGAGCCCCCACCCTTGTAACCAAGCGAATAGGACGCATAGACCAGCGTGTCGTCGGTGAACGACGTCTGCGGCGACCAATCGACGACAAGACGACCGGTGAAGGCATTCCATTCCTGGTTGATCGGCGGAAGGGCCGGATAGCCGCGACTTACGCGGCCGCCGCTCGAGGGGCCGCTTTCGGTTCCGAATTTGAACCCACCGAGCAAAAGCTGGCTCGGAATCGGGGTCGAACGCTTGCGGTCGTTGGTATAGCGCGCGCCGGCAGTGATCTTCACATCATCGGCGATCTGCCAATAGGTTTCTCCGAACAGCGCCCATGAGCGCGTCTGCACGACATTCTTGCTGCGGAAATAATTATGGCCCTCGCCGTTGATCTGGTCGATCGGATTGGGATCGACATAGACGCATTCGCGAAATTCGTTGCCTGCATCGCAATTGCGGGTGCCCGTCCCGATCTCGCCGGGCGCATCCTCGCGATTGTAGAAATATTCGGCGAGCAGGCTGAACAGGTTGCTGAACACATAATAGTCGTCCTGCGATTTGAAGTTCAGCGCATTCGCTCCCACGCTAAAGTTGAAGGGGCCGCTGAAATCGGACTGAAGCCGGAGTTCCTGCGTCCACTGACTGTTCCGCGACTGGCTGACGTCGACGGCGAGCATCCGGTCGGATGGACCAAGCTGCGGATCGGTGTAGACGCCGCCGGGCGTCGGCCCCGGTATGTTGTTCGGTCTGCCGAGCACGTCGACGAGCCGCGGGTCCAGTGAATCAGCGAAGACCGGAGCAGAGACGAAGCGGTTGTAATCCTGCGACGAATAATAGCGATCGCGCGCATAGGCGGTTTGCGACACCAGCTTGAGATCGCCGAGACCGGCCTCCAGATTGAGCTGGAAGACGTCGTTTTTGGCGCGAAATACAGGATCGTAGCTTGTCGAAATTTCGCGCAGATTGCGCGATTGATTGATCCCTGCGTAGGGATCGGACAAATTGTTGACGATCGGCACCGGCGCCAGGCCCAAGACGGGATCGGGCAGCAGCCCGACGTCGATCAATCCCGCTGTGTAATAAAAGGCAAAGCTGGTCGCGTTCGGTGCGCCAAAGGCAGCCTCGCTGTAGAGCGATCCCGGAAGGCACCCCTGGCTCAGCTTGCCGCGAAGATGATCGGGAACCGGGGTATCGCCGACCATTTCGGGGCCGGGATCGCGGGTGCAAAGCTGCTTGCCAGTCCGCGATCGCCGATCCTTCTCCTGGAAATGCTGCCAGACGAAATTCGCCTTCAGGTTATCGCTCGGCTCCCACTGCGCCGACAGGCGCGTCGACCACAGATCGCGGTCGTTGACGTGACGATTGGTAAAGCTGTTGTAGTCGAAGCCTTCGCGCTTCGTCATGGCCGCGGCGCCGCGGATCGCGAACCGGTCGCCCAGCGGGATGTTCAGCATCCCGTTGAGGCGCATCGTCCCAAAGCTGCCCACCTCGGCCTTCGCCAGACCCTCGAAGCTGTATTTCGGCATTGCGGTGATAATATTGACGACGCCTCCCGTTGCGTTGCGGCCATAGAGGGTACCCTGTGGGCCGCGCAGCACCTCGACGCGTTCAAGGTCGAAAAACTCCTGTTCGAACAATCGATTGCGGATCAGCGGCGTATTGTTGAAGCTTACCGCGACGGCCGGGTCGCTCGACGCGGATATCGCTTTGGTCCCGATCCCGCGGATCGTGAAATCATAGCCCGAAAAATTGCTCTTCGAAAAATTGACGTTGGGCACCGCGCGAACGAGTTCGGCCCCTCCTTCGACCTTCTTGTCGTCGAGTGCCCGCGGCGTGAAGGCACTGATCGCAATCGGAACGTCGATGATCTTTTCCGCACGCTTCTGGGCGGTGACGATGATTTCATTGTCGCCGTCGGTCACCGCCGCGGCGGTCGGGGTCTCGTTTCCCACAGGCTGCACGACGAAAATATTGCCCTCACGGCGATAGCCCAGCCCGGTTCCGCGGAGCAGCACGCGCAACGCGGTTTCGGGATCGGACCGGTCGCTATATCCGCCGCTGCGCTTGCCGTTGACGATCATAGCGTCGGCCATGATTGTCATGCCGCTCTGTAACCCGAAATCCCGCAGCGCGCGGCCCAGCGGCTGGGCGGGAATCTTGTAGCTGGTCGCTTTGTCCTGTCCCTCGCGCGCCTGCGCCGTGCCGACCGATAGCGCGAGGCACCCGATGGCGACCCCGCTCAGAAAAATCTTGCGCAACCCACATGCCCGAAATTGCATGCTTCCTCTCCCTAGCCCATGTTCCGCGGGTCTTCCCGCTAGATGCGACGGAGTTCCCTCCCGTCATATGCTAGACGCCCATCCCCTTGTTTCGGGGGGATGAGTGCGTGATAATTTTCAACGATGTTAATGTTAACAACGCACCAACGCATGATAAAATTGTACAATTATGGTTATTTGCTCCCCCCTCTCTTCGCGCGCGGGCGTCTATCTTAACGAGCCTTGCTCCGGTTTGCCGGGTGAGGAGGAAAAATGGATTGGACCGATAGCTCAATGACGGCGATGAAGGCGATCAACGCGCAATGCCTTTGCGGGCGCCCCTGCCGAGCGGGCACGGTCTGACATGGGCGTGCCGCGCCCTGACCAGGACCTGGAGGCGTGGATGCACGCCTATGGTCCGGGATTGCGGCGCTATTTCCGGCGGCGGGTCAACGACGGGGACGTAGATGACCTGGTGCAGGACGTATTTCTGCGCCTGCAGGCGGCTCAGTTCGGAACGCCAGTGGAAAATGTCGAAGGCTATCTGTTCGCGACCGCGCGGAATGTGCTGATCAGCCGCTACCGCAAACAGGCGCGCAGCAGCGCGGTCCTCCAGGCGGCATGGGCGGACGGCGTCGAAGAGGCCGACCAGCTTTCGCCCGAACGCATTGCGATCGGCCAGGAGGAATATCGCCGCGTGGTGGCGGCGATCGTCAATTTGCCTCCACGGGCGCGACAGGCGTTCGAATTGCACCGGTTCGAACATCTGACCTATCAGGCGATTGCGCAGCGCATGGGGATCACCAAGGATTCGGTGAAGGAATTGATGCACCGCGCGCTGGTCAGGATTGCCGAAGAAATGGAGGCCGAACTGTGAGCGCCACCGACCATGGCAATCGCGCGGCCGCGCGTTCGGAAGCCGCGCATTGGCTGAACCTGCATCTTGCCGGCGACATGACGGTCGACGACGAACGCCGCTTTCACGAATGGCTCGATCATTCCGACTTGCATCGCGACGTCTATCGCCGGGTCGAACGGGCGTGGGCGCTTGCGGGCGCCGCTGCCGACGATCCCGCGTTCGCAGCGTCGCGCGCGGAGCCGGACATCGACGACAGACCGTCTTCACGCCCTATGGGCTGGTGGATGGCGATCGCGGCGTCGATCTTGCTTATGGTCGCCGCAGCTTTTTTGGCGCCGCCGCTGATGCGCGGCGAACCGGCGCAGCTTGCTCAGACATTCCGTACAGAAACCGGACAGCGCAGCACCGTCACCCTACCCGACGGGACGGTGGTAACGCTCGATTCCGAAACCGACATGCGGTTTCAGGAGCGCGGTGGCCGGCGCTTGGTCGAACTGATCGGCGGCCGGGCCTTTTTCCGGGTCGCGCACGACAAATCGCGTCCCTTCATCGTTCATGCGAACGGCAAGAGCGTTCGCGCCGTCGGCACAGCCTTCGAAGTCAGCCTCGATGGCGGCAATGTCGTCGTGGTTCTGGCCGAGGGTAAGGTGCGCGTCGAGGAGAGCGCCTCAGGGACCGGTGATGGCGCCGATATGGTCCCCGGTCGCAAGCTGACGATCGGGACCGATCGCAATTGGACCCTGCGGCGTGTCGATGTCAGCAAGGAAACGAGCTGGACCGAAGGTCGCCTCGTCTTCATGCAGGACCCGCTGGTCGAGGCGGTTGACCAGATGAACCGCTATTCAATCCGCAAGCTGACGTTCGCAAACGGCGTGGTGCCCGATCGCCGCATTGTCGGCGTGTTCGAGGCGGGCGACGTCGACGGGTTCGTCAAGGCCATGGAACTCAACGGCATTGCGCATCGCGTGTCGACATCCGACGAAAGCATCCTGCTCGCGGCTGGCCCCTGACCCCAAGATACTGACCCTAGTCCTCGGCCAGCCCCAGAAAGCCGGGAGACAGGAACAGCGGCAGAAAGCGGGTGACGAGATCGCGCATCGCATCATCCTTCTGGCCCAGCATATCGCGTAGATAGGGGCCGATCACCGCATCGCCGAACGCGCTGACAGCTACCATCAGCACTGCGGCGCGGACGCGCTCGCGCGCGGCGGCATCCTTCGACTGACCGACGATCGCGGTGACGAGCGCACCGACCGCTTCGCGGATCGGCTCGAGGCGGCCAACATCGCCCGACAGAACGATCCACGCCGCGAGCGGCCCGGCGCCGCCCTTGTCAAAGGCATCGAAAACATGATCGGTAATCGTGCGCGGCGCCGCATCGTCGGTTTCCAGCAGGTCGACGACATTATCCAGCGCGCCCGTCAGATCCTGGATCATCGATCCCATCAGCGCCGATTGCAGACCCGCCGCTGAACCGAAATGATGCAGCACATTGGCGTGCGACATGCCGATTGCTTCGCCGACGTTGGCAAGCGTCACGGCACCCGGACCGCCGTCGAGCAGCAGACGACGCGCCGCGGCCAGCCCTTCTTCGCGCACCTCCGCGCCCGATCGCTTGCGGCGTTTCGGGGCGGGCCGCGCCATCTTGTACATTCGCGCCATCGCTCTTTCCTCCACCTGCGGTCCACATGGCCTTAGACCAATGTACGCAAGCGAAACAGCCTTCCGATCGGCTTCCGAAAAAGCCGTTCTGAAACAGGATAGTAGCATCTCTTGCGAATGGCGAATATTTGCATTATAAACATTGATGTTAATGTTGATGATTCGCAGGAGCTGTTCATGACCCTCGATACGCCCACGCCTCCTGATCTCAGGATCGAGAAGCGCGACATGAAGTTCGGCCGCGAGCAGGCCCCGCCGCGCTGGTGGCACAGCGGCGACCCCGGTCGCACCGCCTTTTTCAACGCGCTGTCGTCCACCTTCCCTGTCGGCGAGAAATTCTTCATGACATCGGTCCGGCAGTATCGCGAAGGCACGCCGCAGCCGCTGCGCGGCCAGATCGACGATTTCATCTATCAGGAATCGATGCATTCGCGCGAACATGTCGTCTTCAATCGCCAGGCCGAAGATGTCGGTTACGACATCGCCCCACTCGAAGAACGCGCGCGCCGGACGATCGCATGGGCGAAACAGCGCCCGCCGCTCCAGCAATTGGCGGCAACCTGCGCACTCGAACATTTTACCGCGACGCTGGCGCATGACGCGCTCGCGAATCCCGGGCATCTGGGCGGCGCGAGCGAGGAAGCGCGGCGTTTGTGGCGGTGGCACGCGATCGAGGAAATCGAGCATAAGGCGGTCGCCTACGACACCTATCTTCATGCAACGCGTGACATGATGCCGCTGCGGCGCTGGTTGAAGCGCTGCGCCGTCATGGGCGTTACGACTTTGCGCTTTCACTATGTGATTTTCCGCAATACCGCAGATCTGTTGCGGCAGGACGGGCGCAACGACTGGACGACGTGGCGGCACTTGCTCGCCTATCTCTATGGAAGGCACGGCCTGATGCGGCATCTGCTCAAAGGTGTGGTCGGCTATATGCGGCCGGGCTTTCATCCCTGGCAGCACGACGACCGCCCCCTCCTGGCCGAAGCGCTCGCTTTGCTGAACGCGCCCGCGAGCCGGGAGCAGGCGGCATGAGCCGCCGCGCGATTGCGATGGGCCTCGCTGCCGCCGCCGCTCTTGCCCCCGCAAGCGCCATGGCTGCCGATCCCGTTGGGCTGTGGGCGACGGGCAGCGAAGGCGGACGGGTCGAAATCTATCGCTGCGGCGCGGCGCTATGCGGCAAGGTGGTCGATGCAAAGCGGCTGCGCGCCAATCCCGATCTGCGCGACGTGCGGAACGGCGATCCCAAGCTGCGCCAGCGTCGGTTGATGGGGCTGGTCGTGCTCCAGAATTTCAAGGGCGGCCCGTCCCAGTGGAAGGGCGGCCCCGTGTACGACCCCGAAACCGGCGACGGAGCGTCGCGCGGCGAACTGCGACTGCTCGGCAACGGCAAGCTGGAAGTGAAGGGCTGCCTCGCCTTTTTCTGTCGAACCAAGACGTGGACGCGGCTTAACTAGCGCGGCTGCGCATTACTATCGGCTCCGGACGCTCATTCGATCTCGAACGTCAGATTGTGGATGCCGATTTCGCCGTCGCAATGGTTGCAGGCAACGATCATCCGAAGGTCGTGGCCGCATGGCTTGTGCGTCAGGATCAGCGGCGGGCCGCGTTCGTCGGAAAACCAGCGGTCGCCCCACTGGAGCAGCGCCAGCAATACGGGATAAAGGTCGCGGCCCTTTTCGGTCAGCCGATATTCGACGCGGTCGGCGTGCGCCGAATAGGGAATGGTGCGCAATATGCCCTGCCGGATCAGCCGTTCGAGGCGGCCGGTCAGGATATTGGTCGCCATCAACGTGTCGCGCTGAATGTCATCGAAGCGGTTGATGCGCGTGAACATCGCGCGCACCACAAGCGTCGCCCATCGATCGCCGAACAATTCGATCATCGTGTCGACCAGCGGGCGCCCGCCCGGGCGGCGCGCCGTCACCGCGCCGTTGAAGCGCCGGCGTTCATAGTGCGGAACGACCTGGGCCAGCCCCGGCCCTTCGCGCCAGTCGACGTCGCGCGGGTCGATTTCCTTCCGGCAATGGGCGCATATCGGCGTCGGCTCGGTTTCCGCGCCGCACGCGCTGTGCCGCAGACGAACGCGAAAGTCGCGGCTTGCGGCTTCCCAGCGATGCTGCCAGCGCAGCATCATCAAGGCGTTGGGAAACTGGTCGCGCCCCTTCTCGGTCAGCGCATAATAGGAACCGCGCCCTTCCTTCTTCGGCCGTTTGGCAAGGCAGTCCTCGTCGACCAGCTTGCGCAGCCGTCCGCTGACGACCGATCGCGCGAGCCCGGTCCGCGCCACGAATTCGTCGAAGCCATGGGTGCCGAGAAAGGCCTGCTCCATGATGAGCAGCACCGGAACGTCGCCGACGACATCGAGCGCGCGCCAGATCGAACAGGCGCGGATGGTGCGATCTTCTTTCACGGCTGATGCGTCCATTGCTGGGCCCGCCCTACTCCGCGGAACAGCACGCGACAAGGCCGGTCCGACGGAAGATGGGCGGTGCCCGCGCCCATGCTTCCGTCGGGGGAGAGCTGGTTCAAAAGCGCCCCGTAACCTGCACCGCAATCGTTCGCGGCCGATCGACGATCCCGTTATAGGCATTGCCCGCCCCGCCCGTAATCGTCGTCGCAAGCGGCATCGCGCTGCCGGTCTGAAGGATCCGCTGGTCGGTCAGATTGCGGCCGATCAGCGCCACTTCCCAGCGATTGTCGATCTGTCCCAAGCCGATGCGGGCGCCAAGCTTCGCATAGCTGCCCTGATAGGTCCGCGGGTCGAGGTTCGCCGCCGCGATATAGGAGGAGGAAAAGTCGGCGTTGACGTTGAATGACAGCTTGAGGTCGCTGCCGACCGGCGTCCAGTAATCGACATTGAGATTACCCGACCATTTCGGACTCAGCGCGTTACGCTTGCCGCTATAGTCGCAGAAGCCACCCGGTCCCGGCGTCTGCAGATAATAGCATTGGCCGTCGGTGAAGTTGGTGAATTTGAAATCGAGATAGGCGATCGCGCCGCTGATGGTCAGGCCTTCGGCGAGCGCCGCGCGAAAATCCGCTTCGATCCCCTGCGTCCGCGCCGCCGCCGCATTGCGGACGTTGAAGTTGAGCGTCCCGTCGAAGATGTTGACCTGCAGATCCTTGTATTTGGTGCGATAGAAGGACAGGTTGAAGGCGACGTCGCGGCCCTTGTATTTCAGCCCCGCTTCGAAATTGTCGGCGCTTTCGTCCTGGAATTCGAACGCGCCGGGCTTGGCGACCGTGGTCGACGTCGGCAGCGAGTTCGACCGGATGTCGAAGCCGCCAGCCTTGGTTCCGCGCGCGTAGGACGCGTAGAGCATCAGGTCGTCGGTCGCGTCGAACTGGACGTTGACCATCGGATTGAAGCTGTCCTCGCTCAGCTTGCCGGCGATGCTGTGCGCCTCGATGTTGAGCGCGCGGAACACCGCAGCGACGACGGCAGCGGGCGCGGTGCTGAGCGGGCCTTGCACGATGGCGAGCGATCGGCGGCCGCTCTTCTTCTCATGGTTGAAGCGCGCGCCGGCGGTAACGCGAAGCTGGTCGGTCAGCGACAATTCGCCTTGCGCAAAGGCCGATATCAAGTCCGACGTCTGGCTGTAGTCGCGGTCGTTGCGCGTGTCACCGAGCGCGTTGAACGGTGCGCCCAGCCCCAGGAAGGTCGGATTGAAGAGGGTGAAATCCTGAACGTCCAGCTTGGCGTGCTGATAATAGACCCCGCCGATATAGTTGAACGCCTCGCCGCCGGGCGAGGTCAGGCGGAGCTCTTGCGAAAACTGCCGATAATCCTCGCGCAAATTCGTACCGTCGAGAAAGCTGATCCCCGAAAAGTCGACATCGACGATCTCGCGCGTCTTATAGTCGAGCAGCGACGTGACCGAGGTCAGCGTGTGCTCGCCGATTTCCAGATCGGCGTTCAGCGTCGCCCCGAACACCTTGTTGCGGCTTTCATAGCCATTATCCTCGCGCACATAGTCGGGAACGGTGCTGACGAAGAAGGGGCCCTGGAAGACCGCATTGTAATTCCCGACCGCGCCGAACACGTCGCGTGGCTGGCCCTTCATCGCGAAGTCTGCATATTCGAGCTTCAGTTCGGCCGCGAGCGGCCCGCCCTTGTCGAACTCCACCTTGCCGCGGACATAATATTCATCGACGTTGGGCTCGTTGCGCTTCAATTTCTGGTTGTAGAAATATCCGTCCATCGAGCGATGATAGCCAACCACGCGCGCTTCGATGCCGTCGCTCAGCGGCCCCGACAGAACGCCGGTCAGCTGCAGTTCCTTGTGATTGAATTCATAGAGGCCGCTCACCGTCCCCTCGAATTCGTCGGTCGGGCTGCGTGTCGTGATATTGACCGCCCCTGCGATTGCATTCTTGCCGAACAGCGTCGGTTGGGGGCCTCGCAAAACCTCGACCCGCTCCATATCGACGAGCGGCAGGCGCGAAAGCTGGTCGCGTCCATAATAGACGCCATCGACGAACATCGCGACCGACTGTTCGAACCCCTTGTTGTCGCCCGAGGCGATGCCGCGGATCGCGATGCGATTGGCGATCGCGGTCTGGGTGATCTTAAGATTCGGCACCGACGAACTGATCTGCTCAAGGTTGGTCTGCCCATAGCTTTCGACCTGCTTGCCGCTGACCGCGGAAATCGAGATCGGCACATCGGACAAGCCCTCGGCGCGCTTCTGGGCAGTAACGATGATGTCGTCGAGGCCGCCCTGGCTTTCGGCGGGGGCCTCCTGCGCGAACGCAGCCGCGGGACCGGCAAGCGCCGACGCAGCCAACAGCATGGCAAGTGAATGCTTCATGATTCTCCCTCTCCCCACTGCCGGCGACGGGCCGGCATGTTTTGCTTGCAAATGCCTCTTGAACGGGCATAAGTTCTGTTACGCAAGTTAGTATCACTATGCAAGTAAGTTTTGGGAGACAGGAATGAAGCCGAAGCACGGCCTTCCCGCAGCTTTGACGCGCAATTTGCGCCTGCCCGCAATCGCGGCGCCGATGTTCCTCGTCTCGGGCCCTGATATGGTCATCGCCGCCTCGCGCGCCGGAATGATCGGCAGCTTTCCCGCTCCCAACGCGCGGACGACCGCCGATCTGGAAGCCTGGGTGAGCCGCATCGATGCGGCACTCTCGAACGATCCCGACGCCGCCGCCTGGGCGGTCAATCTGGTGGTGCATCCGTCGAACAGCCGGCTTGCCGACGACCTCGCCTGCGTCGTGCGGCACAAGGTTCCGCTCGTCATCACTGCGCTCGGCAGTCCCGCCCGCGTCGTCGAGCAAATCCACGCCTATGGCGGCATCGTTTTCGCCGACGTCAATTCGGTGGGCTTCGCCCGCAAGGCCGTGGCTGCGGGCGCCGATGGACTGGTGCTCGTCGCGGCGGGAGCCGGCGGCCATACCGGCGCCACCGCCGGTTTCGCCTTTGTCGAGGAAGTGCGACAGTTCTGGGACGGGCCCTTGGTGCTGGGCGGCGCAATCTCGACCGGCCACGCGATACGGGCCGCCGAAATATTGGGAGCCGACTTCGCCTATCTTGGCACGTCGCTGATCGCCTGCACCGAGAGCATGGCGGCGCAGCCTTACAAGGACATGGTGGTCGCGGCAGGCGCCGAGGACATCGTGCCGTCGAACGGCATCACCGGCGTGACCGCCAACTGGCTGAAATCGAGCCTGATCGCTGCGGGCTACGACCCAGCGAACATGCCCGAGGACAAGCGCCCCAATTTCTCCGATGCGCAGGACGACGCCAAGGCATGGAAGAATGTCTGGTCTGCGGGTCAGGGCGTCGGCGCGGTGCGCGCGACCGAACCCGTCGCGGACATCGTCGACCGTCTCTTGAAAGAATATGATGCGGCCGCCGCCAGGCCGCGCTTTGCAGCCGCCGAAGGAGTCATCGCATGACCGCTCAGCTTGTCGACACGATCCGGACCACCGTTCAACCGAACGACCATCCCTATATGAAGGGCGCGTGGCGGCCGACCTACAATGAGTGGAATGCGGTCTTCGCCAATGGCGATGTCGAGGTGATCGGCACGATCCCGACCGACATCGACGGCGTTTACGTCCGCACTGGCGAGAACCAGATTCACGAACCGATCGGCCGCTATCATCCCTTTGACGGTGACGGCTTCATCCATGCGATCTCGTTCAAGGACGGCCGCGCGAGCTATCGCAGCCGCTTCGTGCGCACCAAGGGGTTCGAGGCCGAGAAGGAAGCCGGCCGCTCGCTCTGGGCCGGGCTGATGGAACCGCCGCACAAATCGACCCGCCACGGCTGGGGTGCGCAGGAATGGCTCAAGGATTCATCGTCGACCGACGTCGCGATCCACGCGGGCAAGATCATCTCGACCTTCTACCAGTGCGGCGAGGCCTATCGGCTCGACCCGTTCACGCTCGAACAGTTCGGCACCGAAAGCTGGGTGCCGCTCGACGGCATTTCGGCGCATTGCAAGGTCGATCTCGCGACCGGCGAACTGATGTTCTTCAACTATTCGAAGCACGCGCCCTATATGCATTATGGCGTCGTCGGCGCGGACAATAAGCTGAAACATTATATTCCCGTCCCGCTCGCCGGACCGCGGTTGCCGCACGACATGGCATTCACCGAAAATTACACCATCCTCAACGACATGCCGCTCTACTGGAACGCGGAACTGCTCGAAAAGAACCTGCACGTCGTCCAGTTTCACCCCGACGAAAAGACGCGCTTCGCGATCATCCCGCGGCACGGAACCCCTGAGGATATCCGCTGGTTCGAGGCCGAACCGACCTACACGCTCCACTGGCTCAACGCGTGGGAGGAAGGCGACGAGATCATCCTCGACGGCTATTATCAGGAAGAGCCGATGCCCAAATCCTATCCCGATGCTCCCGAGGGGCTGGAGCGGATGATGGCCTATCTTGACCAGGGCTTGCTCAAGCCGCGCCTTCATCGCTGGCGCTTCAATCTCAAGACCGGAAAGACGACCGAACAAAGGCTCGACGAGCGCGACCTCGAATTCGGCATGTTCAACCAGCGCTATGCGGGCAAACCCTATCGCTATGCCTATAGCGCCATCCCCGAGCCGGGCTGGTTCCTCTTCCGCGGCCTCGTCAAGCATGACCTCGATGCCGGCACGAGCGAGGAGTATCTTTTCGGCCCCGGCCGCTTCGGCAGCGAAGCGCCGTTCGCGCCGCGCATCGATGCCAAGGACGAGGACGACGGCTATCTCGTGTCCTTCATCGCCGACCTTGAAACCGACACGTCCGAATGCGTGCTGGTCGACGCGAAGAATATCGCGGCGGGGCCGGTGTGCCGGATCATCCTGCCAGAGCGCATCTGTTCGGGCACACACACCGTCTGGGCGAGCGGCGATGACATAGGCATGGGTCCGAACAGCGTGCTGGCCGGCTGACGATGATCGTCGCGGGAGAGGATAAAAGGCGGCGCTACCGCGAAAGTGGCTGGTGGGGCGATCGCACCTTCGACGATCTGTTCGCAGCCAATGCGGCCGCCCATCCGGACCGGCTCGCACTGGTCGATGCCCCCAATCGCGGCGGCTTCGCTTTCGGCGATCCGCAGCGGTTGACCTATGCCGAGCTGACGGCGGAGATCGATCGGCTCGCGGGCGCGCTCGTCGCGGCGGGGATCGGCAAGGATGATGTACTGCTCGTCCAGCTTCCGAACATCAGCGAGTTCGTCGCGCTCTATTTTGCGGCGGCGAAGATCGGCGCGATCGTCAGCCCGGCGGCGGTGCAATATCGCAGCCATGAGCTGAAAGGCATGATCGGCGTGGTCGAACCCAAAGCCTTCGTCTGCGCGACGCAAATGAAGGGTTGCGATCATGTCGGCGTAGCAGCGCCGCTGCTGGATGGTATCCGGCTGATGACCTTCGGCCCCAAGGCGCCCGTCGGCGCGATCGACCTGTCGACCGCCAGCGGCGACGCCGAGGCTCTTGCAGCCCATGTCGCCGCCAACCCGGTCGATGCCGACGACATCTTCACCATCTGCTGGACCTCGGGAACCACCGGCGTGCCCAAGGGCGTCCCGCGCAGCCATAACCACTGGATCGCGGTCGCAGGGGCAGGATACGAGGCGATGAAGGTCGGGCCGGGCGATGTCCTGCTCAACCCCTTCCCGCTCATCAATATGGCGAGCATCGGCGGCATCACCATGTGCTGGCTGACCAGCGCGGGCACGATGGTGCTGCATCATCCCTTCGATCCCGGCGTCTATTTGCAGCAGATCGCGACCGAACGGCCGAGCCTGACGATCGCCCCGCCCGCCGTGCTCAATATGCTGCTGCAGAATGAGGCTTTGCTGGCGAGCGTCGATCTCTCCAGCCTGCGCGTCATCGCCTCGGGTTCGGCACCGCTAGCGCCCGCGATGGTGCGCGGCTTTCAGGAAAAGCTCGGCATCGTCATCGTCAACGTCTTCGGGTCGAACGAGGGGATGAGCTTCATCACCGGCGAGGGCGACATGCCCGATCCCGACAAGCGCGCGAGCCTGTTCCCGCGCCGCGGCACTTATCGGCGCCCCTATGGCGAGGGCCGCGCGCCCAATATCGAAAGCCGCCTCGTCCCGCCCGGCGGCGGCGATCCGATCGAGGCGGACGGCATCTCGGGCGAACTTCAAATCCGCGGACCGACCTTGTTCGAAGGCTACCACAACGTGCCCGAGCGCACCGCCGAAGCCTTCACAGCCGACGGCTGGTTCCGCACCGGCGACCTGTTCGAAATTGCCGAAGGCGGCGATTTCTACCGCTTCGTCGGGCGCTGCAAGGATCTGATCATCCGCGGCGGCGTGAACATCTCGCCCGAGGAGATCGACCAACTCTTGGGCGGCCATCCCTTGCTGGCCGAGGCCTGCTCCTTCTCGCTGCCTTGCGCGAAGATGGGCGAGCGGATCGGGCTCGCCTATGTCCCGCGCGGCGGCGTGGATGTGGGGCTGTCCCACGTAACCGACTATCTCCGCGAAAAGGATCTCGCGGTGTTCAAACTGCCCGAACGGCTGTTCCGCTTCGACGCCTTGCCGCGCAACGTCACGAACAAGGTGATGCGTAGCGAAGTGCGCGAAATGGCGCTCGCCACTCTCGAAAAGGAAGCCTGACATGGCGAAAGATGTCTTCATCCTCGGCGGCGCGCAAACCGACTTTGCACGCAATTTCGAACGCGAAGGCGGCGGGTTGTTCGAGCTGTTCCGCGACGTTGCAGAGGCCGCATTCGCCGCGACCGGTATCGAACCCCGCGAGGTCGAAACCGCGCACGTCGGCAATTTCGTCGGCGAACTGTTCGCGGGCCAAGGCCAGCTCGGCGGCTTCTTCGGCCATGTCCACCCCGACCTTGCGGGCATCCCCGCCTCGCGCCACGAGGCCGCCTGCGCCTCGGGCAGCATTGCGATCCTCGCCGCAGCGGCCGAGATCGAGGCCGAGCGCTATGGCCTCGCGCTCGTGCTCGGCATCGAACTGATGCGCAATGTGCCCGGCCAGCGCGCCGCCGAATATCTCGGCGTCGCCGCCTGGGCCGGGCGCGAGGCGCAGGAGGCGCGTTACCTGTGGCCGTACATGTTCGCGCGCGTCGCCGAGGAATATGACGAGCGTTTCGGGCTCGATCGCGCGCATCTGCGCGCCATTTCGGCGAATAACTTCGCCAATGCCAAGAAGAACCCCAACTCGCAGACGCGCGGCTGGGCGGTGACCGACGATCATCTCGGCGAGAATGACGAGGTCAATCCGCTGATCGAAGGAAGCCTGCGCAAATCCGACTGCGGACAGGTGACCGACGGCGCTGCCGCCATCTTCCTCGCCTCGCGCGAGGTTGCCGAGGCTTATGCGAAGCGCCGCGGCATCCCGCTCGAAAGCATCCCGCGCATCAAGGGCTGGGGCCACGCCACCGCCCCCCTGCTCTATTCGACCAAGGTCGCCGACAGTCGCGGCGGCGACTATGTCTTCCCCAGCGTGCGCAAGGCGATGATGGACGCGCTGCGCCGCGCCGAGATGCCCGATATCTATGCCTGCGACGGGGTCGAGGTGCATGATTGCTTCTCGATAACCGAATATATGGCGATCGATCATTTCGGCATCACCAAGCCAGGCGAAAGCTGGCGCGCGGTCGAGGACGGGACGATTGCGCTCGGCGGCAAGCTGCCGGTCAATCCGTCGGGCGGGCTGATCGGGCTCGGCCATCCGGTCGGCGCGACGGGCGTGCGGATGCTGCTCGACGGCTGGCGGCAGGTAACGGGCAATGCCGGCGACTATCAGGTCGAAGGCGCGCGCAATTTCGCGACCTTCAACGTCGGCGGCAGTGCCACGACCGCAGTCAGCTTCGTCGTCGGCACCTGATTTGACCGACGTCTATATCTACGACGCGGTGCGGACACCGCGCGGCAAAGCGCGGCCGGACGGCGGCCTTGCAAAGCTCAGCCCGCAGGAACTGGTTCGCCAGCAGATCATCGCGCTGCGCGCGCGATGCGGCGATGCGGCGGCCGCGCCCGACGCGCTGCTGCTCGGCTGCGTAACGCAGAGCGGCACGCAGGGCGGCCACATCGCGCTGGTCGCCAAACTCCACGCCGGTCTGCCGCACGAAACCATCGCACACAGCATCAACAATTACTGCGCATCGGGCCTTTCGGCCATCGGCCAGGCGATTGCGAAGGTGGCGAGCGGCGAGATGAATTCGATCCTCGCCGGCGGCGTCGAATCGATGAGCAGCGCGCCCTTTCTGGGCGACCGGGCGAGCTTCTACACCAACGCCGAGTTGCCGCCGCATGCTCGCTTCGTTCCGCCGGTTCTCGGCGCCGACCGGCTCGCCCATGCCGAAGACATTGCGCGTGCCGACCTAGACGCTGTCGCCCTCCTGTCACAGCAGCGCGCGGTGGCGGCGGAGGACAGCCTGGCGCTGCAACGCTCGCGCATCGACACCGGGGCGCTGTCGCGCGAGGAATGCCTGCGCCCGCAAACCAGCGCGGAGACCCTCGCCGACACACCGCCAGCTTTTGGCGACCTGCAGGATCAATATGCTGGGGCGCTCGGCGGCGTGCGCTTTGCGCCGCTGCACAGCGTCGCCCACACGCCGCCGATCTGCGACGGCACCGCCCTCGCGCTTCTCGGAACCGACGGGCTCGGCGACGCCCCGCGCGCGCGCGTCGTCGCCTTTGCCGAATGCGGCGGCGATCCGGCCGCGTCGCTGACCGCCGGCTTCGCCGCGATGGACAAGGTATTGGCACGCACCGGACTGACGATCGACGCCATGGATCGCATCGAATTCATGGAAGCCTTCGCGGTCACCATCGCCAAATTCCTGCGCGATTATGATGTCGATCCGATGCGGGTGAACGTCGGCGGGGGGCATCTGGCAAAGGGACATCCAATGGGCGCCAGCGGCGCGATCCTGACGTCGGCACTGCTCGACGCGCTCGATGCGTGCGACGGGCGTTTGGGGCTCGTGGTCGTAACGGGCGCGATGGGGGTTGGCGCCGCCCTGATCGTGGAACGGATCGATCGCTCCTGACGCAGCGGCAATGCGACGGCGAGTGCATAGGGACGCGCGAATTACCTGTCTTGACAATATATGTAGGTGCCTACATTGATAGCCAATGATCGATGATCCTTCGGCCGCATCGACGGCGTCCATGCATGCGGCGGTTGGCCGCCGATCCTTTCTTGCCGGAGCGCTTTCGGCCGTTGCGCTCGCGCCACCAGCGCTCGCGCGCTCCCCCGCCGCCGAGAACCTCGACCGCTTCCTTGCGGACCAGAGGCGCAGCGGCGGGATGACAGGCCTTGCCGTCGGCCTTGCGCGATCGGGCAAAGTGCTGCTGTCGCGAACCCGCGGCCATGCCGACATTGCCATGCGGCGGCCTGTCACCGTCGATTCGATGTTTCACCTCGCGTCGGTGACGAAAACGATTACCGCCACCGGGATCATGATGCTGGCGGAGGAGGGACGGCTGGATATCGACGCGCCGATCAACCGCTACCTCGACTTCGCGGTCGTTTCTCCGGCAGCGCCCGAGCAAAATATTACCGCGCGCCACCTTCTCATGCACAT
Organism: Sphingopyxis sp. GC21; assembly: GCF_025727575.1. NCBI lineage: Bacteria > Pseudomonadati > Pseudomonadota > Alphaproteobacteria > Sphingomonadales > Sphingopyxidaceae > Sphingopyxis > Sphingopyxis sp. GC21. Next base: position 2,365,772 of record NZ_CP095845.1, read on the forward strand.
GTCGGGCATCTCGGATGCGACCTATTATGCGGTCGATTTCCGGACGCACGGCGGCGATTCGCCGCTCGCACTCGGCGATTTCCTGCACAGTTACCTGGTTCCCGGCGGAACGCATTATTCTGCGACCGGAAGCTTTTCCGGCGCGCCACCGGGACGGGCCTATGACTATTGCAACGTCGGCTATGGCCTGCTCGGCTATATCGGCACGCGCGTCGCCGGCGTCGATTTCAGGACCTATCTGCAGCGCCGGCTGTTCAGCCCGCTCGGCATGGATCATCTGTCGTGGACCCTCGCCGATGTTCCGGTCGCGCTTCGCGTCACGCCCTATGAAAGCGACGCGCAGCGTCTTGTCCCTGTTGCGCCCGTCGGATTTCCCGATTGGCCTGCGGGCATGCTCCGCGCCTCGATCTCGGGCCTCATGCCCTTCGTCGCGGCGTCGGCAAATCGCGGCCGCACCGGGTCTCACCGGATGCTCGCCGAACCCTCGATGGACGAGATGCTCCACATGCAAAAGCCGCCAGGTCTGCCGGTTTGGCTGACCGGTCAAGGGCTCGGCTGGATGGAATCCGAGGGCGAAGGCGCGCCGCGCATCAATCATTGGGGCGGCGATCCCGGCGTTTTCACGGCGGTCTACCTCGATCCCGCGACGACGACCGGGATCGCAATCCTCACCAACGGCTCGGCGACCGCATCCAGCAAAGCCGCGATCAAGGCCATCGCACGCAAGTTGTTCACGCTCGGGAACGCGCTCTCATGAGCGAACAACCCGATTACAGCCGACTCGCCGGCGGCGCGGCACTGGGCGCCAGGCTGCGCCGGCTGTCCGAACGGATCGATCGCGAGAGCGCTCAACTATACGCCGCATACGGCATCGAATTCGAGCAGCGATGGTTCGGGATTCTCAATCAGATCATGCGCAACGGGCCGATGACCGTAGGCGACATCGCGTCGGCGCTACGTCTAACCCATGTCTCGATAAGCCAGGCGCGGCGTTCGCTGGAGGCCAAGGGCTTCGTCCACAGTCTCACCGACGGCAAGGATGCGCGAAGACGTCCGATAGCGCTGACGCCGAAAGGCGAGGCGCTGACCAGAGAACTCGCCGGACTCTGGCAGGCGCTCGGCGCCAGCGCGGCCGAACTCAATGCCGAAGCCGGCGATCTGATACCGCTCCTCGACCGCCTGGACGATGCGCTGGCGGAGCGCTCGCTTCTCGACCGCGCTTTGGCACATGCGGCGCGGCCTTGAGCGCGACGGCACGAAAGCCCCTATCAATTACAATATTCGCTGGAACGGCGCACACTTCGAGAGCCGCCGTGGTCCGGCCTGGCAGGGGCAGCAGGATTCGAACCCGCGACCCTCGGTTTTGGAGAACTGCGCTCACTATCTCTTCCAGTCTCCATGTCTCCACGCAGGCCCTTATCTTCCCTGTTCGTTCACTCCCTGTTTCCCTTTATGTCCACGGGAGCCTTTGCAAACCCACGGCAGCGTGATAGTCCGGTGCTTATCCCGGAGGTATCACTATGGCGACTGGAAAGATTACCAAGACAGCGGTGGAGGGATTGGCGATCCCGGCGGAGGGGAAGCGCTCCTATCTATGGGACGCCACCCTTAAGGGCTTCGGCGTCATGGTGACAGACAAGGGAACGCGATCCTACCTGATCCAGTACCGGATGGATGGCAGGGCCAGCAAGACCAAGCGCGTAACCATCGGCAGGCATGGTTCGCCGTGGACAGCGGAGAAGGCCCGCGACCGCGCAGCGGAACTGCTGGAACAGGTGCGACGGGGGACCGATCCTTTCGACGCAGCAAAGGCGGCCCTTGCCGCGCAGCGCCGCGAGCAGGAGGAACAGGAGCGTGAGCGCGCAAAACTGGCAAAGCTCGCATTCTCCGTCATCGCCGCGGAATATATCGCTGCATCGAAAAAGACTCTGCGCCGCTGGCAGGAGCAGGAACGCATCATTGAGCGCGATCTGACTCCAAGTTTCGGAATGACCCCCCTGCCCTCGATCACCGCCGATGCTATCAACGACTGCATCGCGAAGGCGGGAGAGCGTGCTAGCTCTGCTGCCCTGAAAGCCTATTCGGCGCTGCGCTCGATCTTCGCATACGTCCATAACGACAGGCAGCTTAAGCGCCTGTTCCCTGCTTCTGCCTCGCCCTTTGGCGATGTGCAGCGTCCTGAGGGCGGCGGCAGGCGGTCTGACTTTATCGCCAACAACGAATTGCGGCTGATGTGGCTTGCCTGCGACGAAATAGGCTGGCCGTTCGGCTCCATGTATCGTCTGCTTCTGCTGACTGGCCTTCGTTTGCGGGAGGTTGCGGAGGGGCGCTGGTCAGAGATTGACCTAGACGAGTGTAATTGGCTGATCCCCGCCGAGCGCATGAAGAACGGGGAGCCGCATTGGGTGGCCCTTAGTCCTCCCGCTGTCGAAATTCTCAAGTCCATGCCTCGCATCGACAAGTGCGATCTAATGTTCTCGACGAACGGCAAGACGCCGGTGTCTGGATTCTCCCGCGCCAAATCCCGGCTTGATGCTGCGATGCTCAAGATTGCCAAGCAGGAGGCAGAGAAAGCGGGCGGGGACCCTGGTGGGATTACCCTGCCCGCCTTTGTAGTCCATGACACACGCCGCACCGTCGCGCGTGGCTGCCAGATTGATGGTGCATCGTCGGAAGTCATCGAAAGGATGCTAGGCCACGTCACCCACACCAAGAGCGGGCTCAAGGGCGTCTATCAGGTTTTCGAGTTTGAGGACGAACGGCGCGCGGCTTTCGTCAAATGGGGGCAGCGCCTAACCGCGATATCGTCTGGCGGTGCGAATGTCGTCCAGCTTCGCGAGGTGGCGGCATGACAACCTCGCGTCGCTTGCTCGATCCTAGTGCCTTCGACGCTCCACGGGTGGGCGGGAGATATGTCCCTTGGGCGCTGGCGGTCAGGGCGGTTGGCGAATATTTGCACAAGGAGGAATGGGAGGGGGCCGAACTGGCGCTCTCGCAATACACCCCCCTTGATCGGAGGGCTGAGATTGATGCCAAAGTTAGGCAACAGTTTCCCCCGAACGCTATCCCGATCCTGAAAGTTTCGCCAGACTTTGCCGCCAAGCGCGAGGCTGAGAGAACGGCGATGGCTGATGCAATATCTAAGGAAATGCCCGTCCTTCCCGACCTAGTTGTTCGTAACGAAGGCAGAAAGCGGCGCCTTTTGGAGGCGCAAACCGCGCTGTTTGACGCGATACTCAATTCGGATATCGCGGCTTACTGGTATGCCGTGGGGAGTGCCATCGAACCTAAGAGGGTGCCAGGCGGGGAACTTATAAGGGCTTGGGATGCGGATCGAGGCAACCTTAGAAGTCGGGGTGTTATCTGGCGCGACAGGGCAACGCGATATGTCTATGTCGATGCCGCTGACTTGGCTTCTGCGTTCCCTCTCACACCAAAGGTTGCCGCGCCTTCGGGCTTAGATGAATCCGCCCTCTCAGATTACATGCGCCTCGCGCTCCACGTCGTTTCGTTAGGCTATGGCGTCGGCTTCGATGGCTACAAGAAGCAAATCAAAACGAAACTGCTTGAGCTTGCGCCTTCATTCGGCCTCGGGGATGGCGCGCTGTCCGACACTGCGGCGGAATATCTCGCGACGTTTCTAAGAAACGTGGATGCGCAAGGCGGGATGGCTGGAGAATTGCGAAAAAATGGCCCCTGAGTGGGCCCTAGGGTCCGACCCTTCAACTAATTGAAAATATTAGGTTGTTTTCCGGGTCAGAGCCATTGCGAGCGCCAAATTTTTTTCAAGGGTCCAAGCCTTAGCCTGATGTTGCAAGCCTCATTTTCCACATAACTCAACTGCCGTCCCCGCTGGCGCAATGGTGCGCCACGGAAGTCTGAAAGGACGGCAAATGTATCTTCGCACTCCAGAAGCTGCCAAATATCTCGGCATCGCTCCCGGCACTCTCGAAAATAAACGATACAGCGGAGACGGCCCCACGTTTCGCAAGCTCGGTGGTCGGGCTGTTGTGTATGCAACGGCTGATTTGGACGCATGGGCGAACAAGGCGGTTCACGCATCTACCAGCGAACTGGCGGCGGCCTGAACGATGCGCGGGGTATCGAACGGTCATCCCCACCGCGACGGGGAACAGAAAACGCGCGTCCCGGTGATGCCGAAACTATCGGCATTGCGAGAGATGGACGCCACAGAGGCGCGCCGCCTGCAGGTTTTCGGAGAGCGCATTATCGCTGACATTGTGGCTTTTCGTCATCGCAGGATGCGGCGACGTGAGGGGGTTCGGCCATGAGCGCATCTGCGACGCCGACGCGCCGCGCTGTGGCCCTCAAAGCCCTCTACGGTCATCAGCAGTTGGCAAGCGAAGCCATCGCAACGGGGCGCGGCATTCTCAGCCGCAATGAAACCTCGTTTCTCCACCGCATCCGCGAGCAAATCGACATCACCGAAAAGCAGCGTCGGTGGCTGTCCGATATCAATGTTCGCCTCCAGTGGGAGCTTTCCCATGAACGCATCTGATTCCGCTTTTGCGCTCCTAGAAGCGCATCGTCTTGGTCGCACACGCCTTACTCGCAAAGCAGGCTCGCTGTGCGGGCAGCTAGTTGCCGATCCCCAGCCCCTGACCGACAAACAGGCCGAATGGATTTCCACCCTGCTTGAACGCGCTGGGCTGCCTCAGATTGGGGAGGCCGCTCATGGATGACCTTCCCAGCTACCGCGATGGCGAAGGCGCAGGCTATCGGCGCAACAGCGAGGCCAGTCAGGACGGCGCTCGCATGGTCAACCCCAAGCGCATGACGCTCTGTGATCGGTATTATGACCTCATCCTTCAATCAGGGCACAAAGGAATGTCTGCGGAGGACATTTCGGCAATCGTGGACAGTGCGCCCTATCTCGTCCGTCCGCGGCTGACCGACCTCAAGAACAAGGGCAAGGTCGTGGTGAAGGCCGACGAGCGCCGAACGGGCCATTACGGGGTCGATAACACCGTATGGATTGCCAGGTGCTTCGCGCCGCGCCTTCCATGCGATCAAGCCGACCTCTTTAATGAGGCTGCCTGACATGGGCCGCGTAACCCTGTTGCGCGCTGGGAGCTTCTACCGGGTTCAATGTGACCCGGTGGAGGCCCTGCCCCGCTCGTTCGCCCGCCCGTCCACCTATACCAATCTCCAGCTCGCCCGAGACACGGCGCGATTGCTGTCGGACGCTACCGGATTCCCGCTCGTCGATAACGCAGACAAGAAGGGAGCTTTGCATGGCTGACAGAACAAAAAGGCCCAACAGGAAGGGGCGCAACGATAACCCCCGTGACGCTTTCACGCGGCTCCCGCACGTGATCCAATCCTCTGGGGCATATTCAGCGCTCAACCCTAATGCCCGCGCCCTGCTGCTCGAAATCCTCTCGATGCATAACGGCAACAACAATGGCAGCTTATGGCTATCGGTGCGTGACGCAACTCACCGGATGGGGCTGGCCAGCGTGGACTCGGCCCGCACGGCTTTTGAGGACCTGATGACCGTTGGGTTCCTTCGGATGACAAAAGACGCGCATTTCTCAGTGAAGGCGGCCGACACGTCCCGCGCTCGCTGCTGGCGCGTGACCTTCGTTCACGCACCGGGAACGGGGGTGACCGAAGAATGGCGGAAGTTTGAGCCGACTGACAAGGCGACCGCGCGGAGGATGAATAGAGGCCTGAGCGTTCGGAACGCCTACTACAAAGCGAAGGCCCAAGAAAAATTGCCGGTACTGGATTCCGGTACGATCAAGGCTGCTGCATCCGAAATTGCGGCCCGAGCGGTACTGGATTCCGGTACCGCTAAACCCGCAAATGACGCAAAACAGCCAAAGTCCGTTGTACCGGATTCCTGCACATATATAGCTATGACCATGGGGATAGGGCGCGCGGCGGTCCCTTTATCGTGGAGGGACGGCAATAAGCTGGTCGTCGTCCCTTCGCTGGATGGTCGCCGCGACGATAGCCTCCCGCGTCCGGATTGGCGGCTGATGCTCGGCAACACTCTCCCTGATCGAAAACTGAAGATCGCGGCGTGAGCGCGCCTTCCAGTCGGTGCGGCGCTGCCGTGGACGATCTGACGACGGACCTACCGCCTATCGATGATGGCGAACTGATCGATCCCGATTTCGACGATGACGGATGGTCGCCCGACTGGTTGCCGGATTGGCGCCGCGACAATGAACTGGATGATTGGATTTGAACATGACAGCAACGAAACGAAAGGGCCGGAAAGGTGCCACGCCGGAAGTCAGCGAGAGTGAGCGCAAGGCGGTAGGCTTCGTGATCGATACGGATGATCCCGCAGAAGTCGAGCGAGGACTGGCGAACAAAATGCCCGAATGGAACACCCTGAAGCGCTCCCGCCAGCTCGAACTTATCAGGCTCTCAATGTCCAGTCGCGCTCGGCCTTCGCGGCCCAAGGTTGCGGTGTCAAAGCAACCGGGAACCGGCAAGACGCAAATATCCCCTCCCGAAGCGGATCAGGCTAGCTACGCCCTGACGATATTCGAGACATTCGCAACTTCGTCACCGGACGCCGTGCAAGCTCGTCTCACTGAGATATTTCGGCATTTCAGCGGGCGCGACGCGGACACACCGGAGAACATCAACAGCGCCCTTGCCTTCGTCGGTGGATGCTCCCCTGAAAACGAGCATCAATCTGCGATGGCAACACAAATGGCACTTGTGCATGATGCCGCGGTTCACGCGCTCCGCTGCGCCGGAAGCACTGACTCGATGCACCATTACGAAGCCTACACCAACCAGGCGAACAAGCTGTCTCGAACCTTTGCCATGCTCACCGAAAGCTACGCGAAACTTCAGCGGGGCGGCGTCCAGACGGTGAAACACGTCAATGTCTATGAGGGCGGCCAAGCGGTCGTCGCTGATAATGTCCATACCGGGGGTGCAAGTGTCAGAACAAACAATCCAGCCCACGCAACTAGCCTCGGCGCCCCGCTGCTTAGCCAGGACGCGCAAGGGTTCGGAGTGCCAATCTCCAGCGGTGAAGGGCAAAAAACGGTGCAGGATGCACGGTGGTGCGAAGGGTAGCGGCGCGCAGCCGGGGAATCGTAACGCCGTTACTCATGGGATGCGCACTGCGAGCTTCTTGTCTCGACGCGCGCAAGTCCGATCGCTCATAGCGGGGGCAAAGGATTTGATCGCCATGACAGATAAGCGGTAGGCGATGGCAGGCGGTTAAACGGCTCACTTTCCGGGCTAAGGTGCGCGTGGCGTGCCTCCGCCCGCCTTCCGGTTGGGGCGCATCCCTGATGCCGAGGCGATCAGGGAGTTGCCTCGCGACACGCCACGACGCGGAAAGGTCCGTATCCGGTTCTAGTTGCCATAGCCCTAACGCGGTGGGTCGTGCATCTTGCCGCCGAAGGGAATCGATATGGGCAAAGATGGCTGCGGGTGGGTCGATTACATTATCGCGAGCGACGATCCTGCCGACCGTGCGCTTCTCGATGAGTTTCGCAATCAGGCATGGGAATATGGCGAGCTGATGCGGTTCATCACTGCTGATCCCGCCAACGTCAATGCGGACAGTTGGGCGCAGATGGAGCAGATGCAGGAACGCGATAACGATCTGCAATCGCGGATTTGCGCGCGTGGGAAGGCCCTACGCAATACAGGACAAGCTCCGGCCGATGATGCGGCGTTCAAGGCTTGGCGGGCGTCGTGGGTGCCGCTGGCCTCTCATCTGCCGCAAGATGGAGATATGCCCGCCGCTTGATAGCGCCTCACATAACGGAGGAAATTGTGACCCAGGAAGACTTGACCCAGCACGCGACGCTGTTCCGCAAATCGGGCGGCATGGCTACCGCGCCAGATGAGCCGATCTGGGTGAGCGCAGGAAAGGTAGCAGAAGGGCCGCTCGGGGATGTTCTCGAAAAGTGGAAAAATCTTCCGCCTTCGCATCAGCCCAGCCACGCTATCCTGATTGGCGATCGAACTTTGGGTGAGCGTGAAATTCGCGCAATGTTGGGCAGCGAATAGCGAAGCTTGCGCCCTTCTCCTAACCGCTGCGCGCGGCTCAACACCTTCACGGGTTTCGCTCATCTTCTGCCACAACAGGCTTATCCAGATTTCGGGTGGTCATGTTGGCGCGCATTCGCGCGATGCCAGCTAGTATTAGCAGGATAGCCCAAGGCCATACTGCCATCATCCCAGTTGCAAAAAGGGTTGATCCGAGATCCTTGTAGCCAGACGAGCGGGACCATTGGTCGATTGCGCGTCCCAACCTCGATATGGGATTGTTAGGAACAATGGCCTCAACCGCGACCGTTGTAACAACAAGGATCGCCATATTTAAGAGCGCAAAGAGTCCAAGAACTGGAAAGCAGCCGTCTCCATCGGCGCTTGGCCGTTCAGTATCAAAAATGGTGCGGAACAGAGTGAGCAAACCATATGCCCCTATTCCGGCGAAGGCGAACAGGGGGATAACTCCCGCAGTCGTCGCAACTTTTTCCCAATTTATATGTATGCGATCAGCCAACAAGGAGGCCCCGGCGCTCAATGCCACCAACGCAGCGATTACTACACCGACAACTGCTATTGTCGCAGCGACAGCAAACAATGAGTGTCGGAATCTGATCACAAGATAGGCTAGGACAATTCCGGCTGCGACTTGAATGACGAGTAGCATCCACCCCTCCACGCGTATTATAATAGCGCGATAAGAAAGGGGCGGCGAGCATAAACCTGCGGCCCCCACCCGTTTCGGACCTTTCTCGCGTCACATCGCTAGGCGATGCTCCAGCGGCACAAGGCTGGCCGGGTCTGCGATCCTGTCGCCAAGCATATGCTTTGCCCCGTGATAGGCTGGTTCATTGAGCGAGCGCGGGGCAAATTTGCTTTCCCATTGATCGACCGCGCGCGAAGCGTATCGGCTTGCTTCCTTGCCAACGTCGTTAGCCGATAGATGCCCTTCTAGAACTGCGAGATAGATATCGCTGATCGCGTCGTCTCTCGTTGCCTCCGACAGCCAGCGCGGCACCGCTGCGGCAATGCGTGTGTATAGCTGGTCGGTGTGGGGCCGGAACGTGCAGGCCTGTCCGCGCTCGGCCTGCAACTGGCGCCGCTTCGCCCGCTGGTCGGGCGTGAGCCAGCGCAAATAGCCCTTCGCGCCCTCGCTCGTTATGCCCCACCGCTGACCGATCGCCGCGAACGTGTCGCCTGCCATGATCGCTGCGACGATAGCCGCGCGCTTTTCCCGTTGCTCCAGTGTGTCCCACCGTCCAGCGGGATTCGTTGCGGTGCGGGAGCAAAAATGGGGATGAAACCGCTCGCGCCCGCAAGTGCATTGCCCAAGCGTCCCGGCCGCCCGCATGGCCTCGATGAAGGGTGTTGCGTTCAGCCGCACCGCTTCCTTGCCGAGATTCATTGTCTCTGCGATCTGGCGCAAGCTGTTCGCCGTCTTGGCGCGCTCGCCAATCTCCGCGACCTGTTCGGCGGTGAGCCTGACAGGCTTGGTGATGTTGCGGGGCATGGGGCGGGATAGCTCCCCTTGCTCGCGCAAGATTCCCACGACGGGGGCAAGCCAACGGTTCACGGTTCCGAATGACAGGCCGACATTGCGGGCAATCTGCTGCTGGCTTTGTCCCGTGCGAAGGGCCGCGACCATTTCGGCAAACAGGCGTGGCGTCACTTGGACGGCAGGGGCCGGACCTCGCGCCCGCATTAGCTTGCCCTCCATGCTGTAGGCTCGGCACCGTTGGCACCGGGCAAGATGATGGTTCCCGCGTCCTCGCCGTCATAGATGGCGTTTGCAGCATCCTCGACGATCTGCGCCGCCAGCCGCTCCAAGATATTCCGCGGCAGGCTGGGAATGACCGAAAGGGCGATATCGGCGGGGAGCCGCGAAGCCCCCCGCCACAGACGAACCCCGGCGCTCATTTCAGCACCGCCATTGCAAGGTCAACCATCTGGATGGTGAACCATGAGACAGCGAGCGCGGCGACGATGGCGGGGACCGGCGAGGCCCCCACCTTGACGCGCGGGGCGCTCACTGCCCGATCCTTTCAAGGGCATCCATTACAGCGAGGCTCAGGCCCGTGCCGCCCTTGGCAAGCTGCATCATCCCCCTGATTGCCGGTTGTCCGTGGACAGCAAAAGCGGTCAGCTTCTCGAACGCCTCGGCGGGCATGGCGTGGAGCATGGCGACCATTAGCCAGCGTTCCGGCGTCATGGGATAGATTGCACGGGCGATGGCCTCGGCTTCACGGCGCAAGGGCGGGCAATAGTCGAAGCGCACGGGCTGGGCCTCGCGCATGGCCCGCTTCGCCTCCCGCGACCATTTGTTGCACGGCTGCTTGACCTGACGGCGCGCAGCGGTGGGCAGCTTCACGACGGCGGCGCTCATGCTGCACCCCCGATCTGACGCGATGGAAGGATGCGGCTGGCGTCGATAGCAAGCATCGATGCCGCTTCCTTGGCGCACCACCATTCATCGAAAATATCGTGATCGCGGATCACTTCGATCTTGAGCCGGATATCGGCGGCGGTTTCGGCGGGCGCCAACAGGATCGCGTCAATCGCGTCCGTGAAGGCGTTGTGGGTTGCGTCACTGTAGGTCGCGGCGCTTTCCAGTTGCGCGCGGGCGGCCCGGTAATCGCGCTCCAGCCTGATCCACATGCCGCGCAGGCGCTCGGGCAGTTCGTGCCGGTTCATGCTGCACCGCCTTGCGCGCGAAGCGAGCGGATTGCCGAAATGATGAGGCGGACGTTCCAATCGAACGCGGTTTCGTGGTCGAGGAAGTGGGCAAGATCGCAGCGGTTTGCCGCCGCGTCGTCCGTGGCTTCGGTGACGGTGTGCGCCAGCGCAAGCCAAAGCTGACGCTCTGCGCCCTCGGGCGTCTGCGCAATCGCGCGCTGGATCGAGATTTCCGCACGATCCATTGCGTCGGTCTGCGCCATTTGGGCGGGGGTCTGTGCGCATCCCTTGCCAGCCTGTTCGAGCAGCGCGTCAAGGGCTGCGTTCGCCTCGACATACTGGCTCCATGCCGTGAGGATTGCCGCGTCTTTCGCGGGCGCAATTGTGGTGGTAACGGTTTCCATAGTCGTATCCCTCTTGTGCAGGGTTGCGATTAGCGCCGGGGTTGGGACGGCAATCCCTACCTCGGCGCGCCTTGGCTTCCGGCCTTGGCAGTTCGTTACGTAACGGCGAAAGGGCTAACAGTCAAGCCCGTTACGTAACGACCTTGCGCGTCGCGCTGGTTTCCGTTATGTAACGGCGCATGGTTTTATCTAATGCTGAGCGGCAGGCCCGCTATCGCAAGAATCTGAAAGCTCGCGCTCTCGGGGTTAGTCCCGATGACGTCTTGGCGGCTGTTGAGGCCATGGTCAGCTTTGAGCGCCGCACCAATCCAGACGCGCCGGAATGGGAGGAAATATTGAAGCGCTCTCGCGCTCGTGGCGGCCTTGCAATCTGGCGGCAATGGTTCGCTGAACCGTTCGACCCTGAGCTTTGCGACGATCTGACAGCGGCGGGCTTAGATGGCGATATCGTGCGCCGTGTGTGGCCTGTCGCCCATGCGGTCCTTAATCCGCCGCAGGGATGAACCTATCACCCTTCTGTGCCGTTAGGATTGGTTCGCCACGATCATAGCGTTGCGGCCCGTCTATTTGGTTGGCGCCTCGGTGCTTGGGCATCCCTTTTCGGCGTAGTCTGACGCTTCGTCATACACGCCTTGTTCTGGGTAATCACTGTCGCCGTTGGTAATCTCGACGATACGAGATAGCGCCATAGCCTTTTGGCTCTGATCGTCGCTACACATCGCCAGGACGATGTTCTTACTCAATCTTCGGCTCTCTTCCGCCGTCGCCCTGTGCGGCGCCTCATTGCACCCGCAAAGCGCCAAAATCCCTACAATGGTTATAACGCCCCTCATGGCGGGCATCATGCGTCCTGCTCGCCGTCATTGGCAAGAGCCGAATAGCCCACCCCAATTCTAGGCAAAGTCTGGCGAAACTTTGCGGGTATCGGCAATATCGGTTTAGCCGATCACTGGCCCCATTCTGATTGACTTTTTCGATCAATCGTGCTAAGCAAAATCCCACGGCTGCGGCTGGTTTGTCGCACTAACGGTTAGCCGATACCCCGCCAGCTTACGCGCTGCCGGTCGCAGCCATTACCCTACATCGCGGAGAGTGCCATGCACCCCACCAACGACGATTCCGGCGGCGACGACTTGCGCCCGCTCGATGCCGCATTGCGGGCCAACCGGGAAGGCCGCGAGGCGCGTTACCGCATGACGAACGCCGATATTCATTATTGTGCCAATGCCATTGCGGCCCACCACGGCCTTGACCCCGCCGTCATCGTCAACGGGCTGGCGAATAGCTCGGTCGATCTGCTCGCCAAGCTCGATACGCCTACCGGCCTAGCTGAAATCGGGCTGCTCTTTGCTGAGCATTTCGGCGGGCAGACCAACCGCCTTTTCTCCCCCGCTATCCACTGAGGAGCCGGACAATGGACGTAACCCCCACCGATGCGCAAAACGTGGCCGATCTGCGCTTAGCGGCAACCGGCGATGCCTCGGCGCAGCTTCGCTTGTCTCGCACCGCTCGCGACCTCGTATTGGCAGGCGTTGCCGATGACATTGTAGGATCAATCGAGGGGGTGAACTTTGCCCGCCTCGCTGCCGCTCAGGGTGTGCCTGACGCGCTGGTCTTGCTGTCCGATCATTGCGCCCACCTTGGGCAAGCCTTTGCCGAGTGCGGCGAACATGACGCCTCCGAAAACTGGATAGGGCAATCGCTCGCAATGCTCGAACTCGCGGCGGAAGTGCTGCCAGCCGCCAACGCTGCCGCGCTGATGGATTCGCTCAACATCGCCGCTGACAATGCGAACCCCGCAATCATGCAAGCCGCGAAGGAATATCGGGCGATCTTCGCCCCTGCCTTCGGCGCCGCCGCTTTCGCCTGACAGATAGGACCAACAGACAATGACCACCCGCCAGCCGCAGACCGCACAAGAGGCCGCAATGCTCGGCCTGATCCCGTTTCCCGCTCCGAACCTTCCGCGCGGGCTGTTTGGTGGCTCGCGCCGCCGCCCCCTGTCGGGAACGTCCGGCATGTCCCCTGTCGAGCCGGGAAGCCCCACGGCCTACGTTGCCGCAAGCCCCGACACTATGGCGCCCCCGTCCATCGATCAGGCCCCACCGCCGCCGAGCAACTGGCCGCAGCTTGTCGGTCCTGACCTTATGGACCAACTGCCCACGCAATCGGTTACTCCCGCGCCGTCGATGCGTGGCGGTCCCTTCGGCGCGCCTCGCAGCCTCATTGGCTCAACCCCGCCCGCTGGCGTCCCGGCCGACAGTGCAACCCCGCAAATGGGCATCGCGCACGATCAGAAGAAGAAAGGCGGGCTTGATTTCCGTATGCTCGCGGGCATCCTTGGCGATGCGCTGCTGGGCGCGAACGGACAAGCGCCGATGTTCGCGCAAACCCGCATCCGTGAGAACCAAGCCGCAGCCGATCACCGCCGCCGCCTCGCTGAGATGGCGCAGGAATGGCAATTCCGCAATTCGCAGCCTGACTATGCCACGGTCGGCAATCGCCGCTTTGCTTACAACCCGGCAACCGGAGAATCGCAGACGCTCTACGTGGCGCCGTCTGAGGCCCAGGACTATGCCGCGGCGCTCGGCGCGCAGCCGGGAACGGAGGAATATAACACGTTGATGGCGGATTACGTGCTGCGCCACAGCGGCCCGACCGCGACCGCGAACGCGATGCAGGAAGAGGACAACCGACAGAGCAACCGCGTCAGCCTTGAGGGCGTCCGTCAACAGAACCGCATCGGAATGGAAGGCGTGAGGCAGGGCAACCGCCTACAGCTTCGCGGCTCCCCGACCTATCGCGAGACGCACCCCCGGCCCACGTCTGGCGGGCGTGGTGGCTCGGCTGCTGGCACCGTGCGCGACGGCCAGACCGCAACCAATCCCAAGACGGGCGAAAAGGTCGTGTATCGCGGCGGCAAGTGGGTGCCGGTCAAGTGAGTGAACTTCCCCCCGGCTTCCAGCTCGACACGCCGCCCAGCGGCTTTCGGCTCGACAATCCGCCTTCGCGTCCCAAGCGCGGACGGGTGAACCTCGATCCCTATAGTGGCCCCGATATCACTGATCGCGGCTCGGTCTTTACCGCGACCGGCGAGGCCGTGGACGGTGACACCATCCGGCTTAACAACAATCTGCTTGGGCGGCTGTTCGGCGTCGATGCGTTCGAGAAAGGGCAAATGGGCTATCATCCCGGCCAGCCCCCGGTGAACCTTGGGCAGATGGGGACCGAAACCCTATCAAGCTATATCCGCCCTTCGCAGCCCGCGTTCGGCACTGGCAAGGAATCCTATAACCGGCCTGTCGTGACGCTCGGCAATGGCTGGGCTGATCCTGTCCGCAAGTCGCTGCTGAGCGGGACCGCGCTGGCTGCGCCTGATTACATGGGCGCCGATCCCGCGCGCCGCGCTCGCTATTTGGAGGACGAACGGCTTGCCCGCCTCAACCGACAGGGCGCGCACCAAACTGAATATATGTCGCCGGACATTTATCGTTCGGCAAAGCGCTGGAATCAGAAGCTCCGCCCCGATGAAGAAATGGTGTGGTCGAGCGACGTTCCCGAACTCAAACCCGATCTAAAGCGCCTGACCAACGAACAGGAAGCGGACTATTTTTCGTGGCTGTCCACGCAATACGGCAAGCCTGACTTTGGGCAGGCTGATCTTGATGCCTATTGGAAACAGCGCGGGTTCAAAGGTTCGGCACCGGCCGACGAGAAGTTTTTTGACGCCATCCGCAAAGGGCAGCGGATTGGCACAATCGACTATTCCGGCTGGGACGCGCAGGCGCTCCGCGATTTCAAACTCGCCAATGGCTTTGCCGGTCTGCGCCCCGAAGTGCAGCAAGCCTATAACGCCGTCCTGAGCGATCCCAAGGCCGACGCCAACGCGCTGCAACAGTTTGCCGATGTGAACGGCCTGACCTTCGATCCCCGCGACGTTGATGCGTTCTTCAAGGCCCGCGCTCGCGGTGAGAATCCGAACGTCCCGATCCCGATTATCGACCCCGGCGACGGTGCATGGGGTGCGGCTGGTCGCGGTCTTGCCGATCCGTTCGGCTTTATCGACGAGGCTGGCGGCGCGATTGATGCGGTCGCCCCCGCGTGGCTGCAAGGCGCTATCGGTGGCCCGACCAACCGCGAAACGATCTGGAACAGTGATCGCGGCTTCGGTGATATCTACGAAAACAACACGCGCCAGAACCGCGCAATCATCGATTTCGACGAGACGCGGCACCCCTTTGCACGGGCTGGCGGTCAACTCGCGTCGGGCCTGCTGCTGCCTTATGGCGGTGGTGTGCGGAGTGCGAGCGGCCTAGCCAAGCTGGGCGCCGCAGAGGGGGCAATCTACGGCTTTGGGTCCGGTGACGGGACGCTAGGCCAGCGCCTTGCCAATGTGCCGCTAAATGCCGCTGCTGGGGGCGTCCTGGGCGGTGCCTTGGGCAAAGGTGGCGAACTGCTTAGCCCGCTGCTCGGTCGCGCTGGCAGGCTGCTGGGGCGTGGGGAGTCTGCGCCCGCTGTTCCGCGCGCAATTGATAGGATCGACATTGCCCCTTCCGATGGCGGCGGCATTGGCTTGCCCGCGCTGGGTGAGCGGGTCGCGTCTGCCTATCCCGGCCCGGTGACTGGCAAGGCCCCGACGCTTGGCGACATCATGCCCAAGATACAGGATTGGGCAAATTCCCAAGCAAAGGGAACGATGTTTCACGGGTCCCCTCGCGCTGGTATTACGGAATTTGACCCCTATGGGCGCGCTGATTACGGCCTATTTGGACAGGGCACCTATTTGACGGACAATCCGTCTGTCGCGGCTGGATATACCGCAAAGGGTATGAAAGCCGCTGGGGGGCCAGAAGGGCGCACGATCTATGGCGTCCAGCAGAATGTGCGCAATCCGTTGGATATGGATGCGCCAGCCGATCTGACCCTATGGGAAAAGGCCGCGGGTCAATACACCGACCAATTCAGGCCGGGAATGACGAACGCGGAAGCCTTCCGCGAAGTCGAGGACGCTATCAGGCAAGAGGGCCTGCCCAAATGGGAAGGCGCCGAGATGATGAACGATGTTGTTCGGGGCATGGGTCACGATGGCGTCACCCACATCGGCGGGGGGCGTTATGGCAGGGGCGATGGCCCTAGCCATCGGGTTGTGATTGCGCTCGATCCCGAACAGACGCAAATCACCAACAGTCTTTCGCTTGGGGAACTGCTCCGCGCACCGCAGCGTGAGCGTAGCTGGATCGACGTTCAAGCGCAGGATGCGCCACCTAGCGGCTTCGTGCTGGATGCGCCGCAGGGCCGAGCCAATATGGATGCAGAGGCCATGCCCGCGCTGTCCTCGCCGCGACTGCGCGACGTGTTGGACGTGAACGCCAATCGCCCCACGCGCCTGCTCGATGGCCCCACAGACGCCATGATGCGCGCTGCTACTGCTCGCGTTGAACCGGGCGACGTTCTCCCGCGTCCCGCCAATGAGGCGACGGCGGAAGATATGGCGGCGCTGGGTCGTGGTCCCTATCAGGACGTTACCGCGCCCCGTGAGCGTGATTACCTTCAGACGCAGCAATATCCCTCGGCCCGCAATCCTGACGTGATGGTCAATCGTCGCGGTCCTGCTGACCTTGTGACGTTCGCCCGCGCGCAAGGCGGTCTACGTGATGAAGGCGGCGAGCTAGCCGCGTCGGGTATCACCAACGCGCCCCGCAAGGGCGAGGACTTCACCGGGGGCGAAAACCGCCTCGGTCGCCTTGTCGATCAGGAACGGGGCCTGTCTGTCGAGGATATGGCACAGAAGGCTTACAATGAAGGGTATTTCCCCGAACTGGACCGGCCGCCGACCAATCAGGAATTTCTAGCCGCGCTCGATGATACCTATCGGGGTGTCGGTCGCCGGTTCCGTCCTGAGGACGAAGGGCAGATTCAGGCTTTCGAGGGCGCACGGGATCAGCGTTACGCGGTCGAACGCGCACGGCAGGAAGGCGCGCCGCTGGCGCAGGACGTGGGGCAGCCCGCCACCCTAGACGATGTGATCGCCAATACCCCGCCCGCAACGGCCTATGACGATTGGGCTAATGCCGTAGTGTCCAAGGTCGGTAACGTGCGCGTCGATAAGCTGGAGACGCCGCAGGATATCGGGCAGGCGCTCAAGATTGCAGACAATGTGGCCGGCGGATTCGATGCTGCACGGCGCGGCAAGATCAGCTTTGCCGAGACGCAGGCGCTTGCGCAAGATCTCGGAATGACGGCCGACGATTTGCTTGCCCGTCGCAAGGGGCAGGCTTTCAGCGCGGAGGAAGCCTATTCGGCCCGCGTGATCCTCGCCAAGTCGGGCAACGAACTGGTCAACATGGCGAAGCGTATCCGCTCGCTGGGTGACGATCCGGGTTCGGAGGCGCTGGCGATGTTCCGCAAGGCCCTTGTGCGCCATACCGCAATTCAGGAGGCGGTTAGCGGCATGACGGCGGAAGCTGGGCGCGCGCTGTCTGCGTTCCGTATGGCAGCGGATAGCCGCGACCTGCCCGGTCGAGTGCTGGAAGGGCTGGCAAGCGCCGGGGGCGGTGCTGGGCGGTTGAAGGATGCCGCCGACCGCATCCTTGATCTGGCCCAAGACCCTGCCAACCTGAATCGCTTTGTCGAAAAGGTGAGCAAGCCGACCTTTGCCGATCGCGCGCAGGAAATTTGGTATAATTACCTGTTGTCCGGCCCGCAAACTCACATGGTCAACATTCTGTCCAATACCATGACGGCGCTAGGCCAGCTTCCCGAACATGCGGTAGCGGCTGGCGTCGGGGCAGCTCGGAAAGCCTTCAAGCGTGACGAGGCCGACCGCGTTCTATTCGGCGAGCTGGGCGCCCGCGCCGTTGGCCTGCTGCAAGGGACCAAGGAAGGCTTGCGAGAATTTGGGCGCGCGTTCCGCACTGGTGAGACTGCGGACTTTGTGACGAAGATGGAATCGCAGACCCAAAAGGCTGTGCCGGGTATCAAGGGCGAAATCCTCCGCGTTCCCACGCGCCTGCTGACTGCTGAGGATGAACTATTTAAGGCGATGGCTCGGCGTATGGAACTGGCGGGCCTCGCGGTGCGCCAGGCGGGCAAGGAAGGGCTAAAGGGACAGGCGGCAAAGGAACGCGCTGCCGAGCTTCTTGCCGATCCCACCGACGCGATGATGGAAAAGGCGCTCGATTACGGGCGCTATGTCACGTTCCAGCGCCCGCTAGGTGACGGGCCTGCCGGTGGGCTGTCGCGCATTACGCAGAATCATCCCTATCTGAAAGCCGTTCTCCCGTTCGTCCGCACCCCGACCAATCTCATCAAGTTTACGGCCGAACGTTCGCCGCTTGCCCCGATGGTGAAGGAGTGGCGGAAGGACTTTGCAGCCGGTGGCGCTCGCCGCGATCTGGCGCTTGCAAAGGTCATGGTCGGTTCGGGTATCGGCGCGATGATTGCCGAGCTTGCCCGCGATGGCGTCATTACGGGTTCCGACCCGAGCGATCAGAACAAGCGCCGCCTTCTGCTCGCGAGCGGCTGGCAGCCCTACAGCATCAAGATTGGCGATACCTATTACAGCTACAAGCGCCTTGATCCCTTCGCCATGACGTTCGGGACCGCCGCGGACATTGCCACGATGGGCGATGACGTGCCGACCGACGAAATGGACCAGAACGCGTTTCTGTGGGTCGCCTCGGTCATGTCGAACTTTGCAAGCCGCACTTGGCTTTCAGGGATTACCGACGCCCTAGACGCGCTGAAAGACCCCGAACGCTATTCGGGCAACTTCATCAAGCGCCTTGTCGGCTCGGCCACTGTCCCGACCGGCGCAGCGCAGCTTGCCCGTGTCATCGATCCCATCATGAGGGAAGCGCCGGACATTGGCAGCTACATGCAATCGCGCATGCCCGGTAAGTCTGACGAGCTTCTGCCAAAGCGTGATGTTTGGGGGCAGCCGATTGTCAGCGAGGGCGGCGTCGGGCCTGATATCATCTCGCCCATTTGGACCAGCACCGACCGGAAAGACCCGCTTACGCAGGAGGCGCTGCGCGTGGGCGCAACGGTATCGCCGCCTAAGATCGGTGACATGACGCCGCAGCAATTCGACCGCCTGCAACCCATTGTCGGCAACCTTGCTCGCAAGTGGATCGGGGAGCTAATGGCCTCGCCTGATTACCGGGCGATGGATCGGGAGTCACAGGCAGAAGAAATCAGCAAGGCCCTTGCTGCGGCGCGCAAGGCTGCAAAGGCGCACGTTGTGGGCGGTGAGCCGCTGAACGCTGAGAGGCCGGAACGCAAGCGCAAGGGTGGGCGCTCGTCGCCGCCTGCCGGGTTCCAAGTCGATCCGCTGCCAGATGGGTTCGTGCTGGATAGATAGCACCAAATCACATCCGTGCGCGCGGTGGCGGCGGCGCTGTATTACTGGGGATCGCTACGGACGCTCGCAACGAACGGGAACTGGACCGGCTCGTCCATATCTCGGACGAGGATGGCCCCCCGGCTTATGGAGCTGAGGGATTCAGGCGCTGCGGCGGTTTCGAAGAAAGGATTAGGGGTTGCTGCCCCATCCCGCCTGATGAGGTTAATGTCGATTCCGAAAGATATGCTGTCCATCGTCATGCAACCTTCTGCCAAGCTTCGAACTTTCGTTCGTCCTTTAGTCCAATCTGCGGCGGCCCATTTGGGTTTGGTATGCTGAGCTGTGTCAGTGTACCCTTGGAAGCAAATTGATGGGAGCCGTGGGTAGTACTTTCTATCAGCGCCCTTGGAACATCATAATCAATACTCGGATTGCCCGCAAGCTGCGTGTCCGGGTTCCACGGCACTCGAATCATAAGCTCTTCCACGTAGCTTGCCTCAATTTTTCTTAGCATCTCGTAAAAGTCGGCGCTGGGCTTCTCAACGGCCAGCCCGAGTTCGGACGCCTCCCGTCGGTTGATCGCGTGATCGTGACTTCCTGACTCGCTGCAAAGAAAGGAGACGATCTTCTCAGCCTGTTGCAATTCGACCTTCTGATGCTCGAGCAGCCGTTTAGCGAGATCGCGAATTTGCTGACGGGTGCGGTAAATCTGCCCAAGGACAAGCGGATGGATTTGGGCGCTTAGATTGTTCCAGATCGACGCGAGTGCGTTCGCGTCGGTGATCCCAAGCTCAGACTGGGCTACGTTCAGGTAACCCTGTATAGCTTCTACGCTCACAGCCGCTCGGTGAGGCGATCCGGGAATTTGAGGTCCTAGCGGGCTGTTCAAGCTGGGATCAATGGGCCCAAGAACGGCCTGCTTAGTCATAACGATACGGTTAGCGCCGAGCGATATCAGGGTGCCGGCGCTCAGCGCCCGTGAGGGAACTACAACTTCCAGTTCATCGCAAAATGTCCGGAGGAGATTAACTAGCTGCCAAGCGATAGCGGTGTTCCCGCCCTTAGTGTGCAGTATCAGAGAAATGCGATTGGCTGGCCACATCGTATCGAGGTGATCGACCACCATGTCGATCACATCTGAAATCTGCGTCTCCATCCCTGGTCGATCACCGGTCACGTACAGTAAGGCGCGAGAGCTGCGCTCCTGTTCGATTTGCTCCAGCAGGCTCTTTCGAACCGAATAATCGCTCACTACCCGAAGCCCCTCCCTGAAAAGTTACAGGTGGTTGCCAGCGGGGGAGGCAAGGAGTCAAGGATCGTTAGCGCAGGGCGTTTTTCAGAAATCATCGTCTCTCGGTCGTGGTGATCCGCTAAACCCGGCTTCTTCGTTCTGGTGCTTATCTTGTGATTATCCACACTGGGAGCCATGCGCTCGACCAGCTTTGTGTCCGGCTAAACCATTGAAACAATGGCAGGGGCAGCAGGATTCGAACCCGCGACCCTCGGTTTTGGAGACCGATGCTCTACCAGCTGAGCTATACCCCTAGGCCGGAGTGCGCCCTTAGCCGTAACGGGGGGCCGCGCGCAAGGGGATTGCACGATCGATCCCAACATTGTTGTCGCCGCTTGGCTCGGGCCGGAACCCTAGCTTGCAAAGCATCGGCAGGCTGATATGCGAAACGGCGCATGAGCACCGCCCCGTCCCCCGAGGTTCCGCAGCATTATCTGGGCGGCATCGCGCTGCGGCTGCTCGCCATGCTCAGCCTCTCCTTGATGTTCGTGCTCGTGAAGCGGATCGACGCCGCGGGCATCCATATCGTCGAGAGCCTGTTCTGGCGGCAGGCGATCGTGCTGCCGATGCTCGTCGGCTGGGCGCTGACGCGGGGCGGCCTTGCCATCTATCGCACCCACCGGATCGGCACCCATGCGCGGCGAGCGATGATGGGGCTGACCGGCATGGCGCTCAACTTCGGCGGGATGATCTTTTTGCCCATGGCCGAGGCGACGACGATCAACCTGTCGGTGCCGATCTTCGCGGTGATCTTTGCCGCGCTGTTCCTCCGCGAGCCAACGGGGTGGCAGCGGTGGAGCGCCGTGCTGGTCGGTTTCCTTGGCGTCCTGCTCGTCCTCAATCCGACGACGCTCGTCGCGCAGGGCTTCACCGGCCATCACGGGCTCGGCACGCTGATTGCGCTCGGCGGGGCGGTGATGACCGCGCTGATCACGATCCAGGTCCGCGATCTGGCGCGCACCGAAAGTCCGATGACGATCGTCTTCTGGTTCAGTCTGATCTCGATGCTCCCGCTCGGTCTGGCGCTGCCGTTCGTGATGACCGCGCATGGCGCCGGCGAATGGGCGTTGCTGATCGGGCTCGGCCTGCTCGGTGCAGTGGTGCAATTGTCGCTGACCGGCGCGCTGCGCCTCGCGCCTGTCGCGGTGGTGACGCCGATGGATTATTCGAGCCTGCTGTGGTCGATTGCCTGCGGCTGGTTCTTCTTTGGCACCCTGCCTGCGGAGACGACCTGGGTCGGCGCGCCGCTGATCGTCGCGAGCGGGCTGTTCATCGCCTGGCGCGAGCATCGCCTGCATATCGAACGGATGAAGGATATCACCGCATGACCCCGCCCATCCTCTACCATTGCCCCGATGCCCGCTCGCTGCGCTGCCTGTGGGCGGTCGAAGAGGTGGGCGCAGACGTCGACCTGCGCGTCCTGCCCTTTCCGCCGCGCGCCTTTGCGCCCGAATATCGCGCCGTCAATCCGCTGATGACGGTGCCGGGCTGGGTCGAAGGCGGACGGGTGATGACCGAATCCGCGGCCATATGCGAACGCATCGTCGAGGACAGTGCGCTCGAGGTGCGCCGCGACGAAGCGGATTATTGGGACTATCGCAACTGGCTGCACCGCAGCGATGCCACGCTGACCTTCCCGCTCGCGGTCATGATCCGCTACACGCGCGTCGAACCCGCCGAGCGCCGGCTCGCGCAGGCGGTCGACGATTACAAGGCCTTCTTCGGCGGCCGCGCCAAGAGCATCGAGGCGGCGCTCGCCGACGGGCGCGACTGGCTGGTCGCCGGCCGTTTCACCGCCGCCGACATCGTGATCGGCTATGCCGCCTTCCTTGCGACAACGCTGGGCGCGGCCGACGTGCTGGGCGAAGCGACGACGGACTGGCTGCATCGCTGCACTGCCCGCCCCGCCTTCCTTCGCGCCCGCGAACGCCAGCGCACCGACGCGCCGCAGCTATAGCCCCAGCATCAGCTTGGCCATGATATTGCGCTGAATCTCGTTCGACCCGCCATAGATCGACGCGGCGCGACCGTTGAAATAGCGCGCCGAAGCGGTGAGATCGTCTTCGGGTCCGACGAAGGGCAGATTGCTGCCCGGCGCGCGCGCCGCGAACTGGTGCGGCGCCGCGTAGGGACCGGCGATGTCGACCGCCAGTTCCTGTATCCGCTGCTGCGCCTCGGTTCCCTGCACCTTCAGCATCGATGACGCCGGACCGGGGCTGCGCCCGAGCGCGATTGCCGCCATCATCCGCTGCTCGGCGGCATGGATCGCGTGGACATCGGTATAGAGCCGTGCGAAACGCCGCCGGATCGCCGGATCGTCAAGCAAGGTGCCGCCCTCGCCGAAATCGCGCGCCGCCGCGCCGGCCAGCAGGCGATCGAGCGCCGCGGTCAGCCCCGCAGCGTAAGCCGCCGAGCGTTCGAACTCGAGCAGATATTTGGCGACGCCCCACCCCCGATCCTCTTCGCCGAGCCGCCCCGATTGCGGCACGCGGACATTGTCGAAAAAGACCTGGTTGAAATCATGGTCGCCCGACAGCGTCAGGATCGGCCGCACCTCGATCCCCGGCAGCGTCATGTCGAGCAACAGGAAGGTGATGCCCTGTTGCGGGCGGCCGTCACGGCTGGTGCGCACCAGGCAGAACATGCGGTTCGCGAAATGGGCGTGCGTCGTCCAGATCTTCGACCCGGTCAGCACATAATCGTCGCCATCGCGCTCGGCGCGGAGCGACAGGCTGGCAAGATCCGATCCTGCCTGCGGTTCGGAATAGCCCTGGCACCAGAAATCCTCGCCCGACAGGATACGCGGCAGATAATGCGCCTTCTGCTCGGGGGTGCCGAAGCGCATGATGCACGGCGCGACCATGCGCAATCCCATCGGCGACAGGCTGGGCGCGCCGGCAGCGGCGAGTTCGGAATCGAAGATATGCCGCTGTGTCTCGTCCCAGCCGGTCCCGCCATATTCGCGCGGCCAGTGCGGCGCCGCCCAGCCATGGCGATGCAGGATCGCCTGCCACGCCATCGCATGCGGCTTGTCGACGAACACGCTCGTCGCGCGCGCCGCGGCATCGCGCAGATCGTCGGTCAGATTGGCCGCAATCCAGCCGCGAACCTCCTGCCGGAAGGCCTCCAGCCCCTGCCTCTGGATCGGATCGGCCGTCAATTCACCATCCGCTCATAGCCTTCCCAATAAGGGGCGCGGAGATCCTTGCGAAGAATCTTGCCGCTGGCGTTGCGCGGCAGCGCCTCGATCACGTCGACGCTGCGCGGACATTTGAATGGCGCTATGCGCTCGCGCGCCCAGGCAATGATGTCGGCCTCTTCCACCGTCGTCCCGGGCTTGGGCACGACGACCGCCTTGACCGTTTCACCCCATTTGAGATCGGGGATGCCGATCACGGCGACTTCCTGCACCGCCGGGTGGCCGTAGATCGCGCTTTCGACCTCCGCCGGATAGACATTCTCGCCGCCGGTGATGATCATATCCTTCACCCGGTCGTGGATGTAGAGATAACCGTCCTCGTCCATATAGCCGGCGTCGCCGGTGTGGATCCAGCCGTCGCCCGTCATCGTGCGCGCGGTCGCCTCGGGCAGGTTCCAGTAACCGAGCATATTGTTCGAAGAGCGCGTGACAACCTCGCCCACCGCGCCCACGGGCATATCCTGCGCGTCGTCGCCGATGATCCTGATCTCCACGCCGGGCAGCGGCTTGCCCGCCGACCGCATGCGCTTGTTGCCTTCGGGATCATGATCCTCGGGCGGCAGCATGCAGATGGTGCCTGTCGTTTCGGTCATCCCATAAGCCTGGATGAATTCCGCCCCGAACATCTTGATGCACTGGCGCAGCAGTTCGAGCGGGATCGGCGCCGCGCCATAGAGGATATATTTGAGCCGGCTGTAATCGACCGTGCCGCAGCGCGGGTGGAGCAGCAGCATCTGAAGCGCCGCGGGAACGATGAAGAAGCGCGTCACGCCATGCTGTTCGACCGCATCGAAAACCCCGTCGGGATTGAATTCGGCGAGGATGATGCCGGGCAGCCCTGCCGCCAGCGCCATGATCCCAAGCCCCGTTCCGCCGATATGCGCGCAGGGCATCGCGACAAGCACCGCCTCGTCATCGTCCCATTTCGTATAGGCCAGATCGGCGTCGGCCGAGTTTTTCCGCAACGCGAACAAATTGCGGTTCGACAGCACGGCACCTTTGGGACTGCCGGTGGTCCCCGAGGTATAAAGTTGCAGCACGGCATCGTCGGGACCGGACGGGGTGAAGGGCGCGCGCGGCGTCGCGTCGATCAGCGCGCGTGCCTCGGTATCGCCGACGATGCGCGGCGCATGGTCGAGCTTGCCCGCCAACTGATCGGGCACCGCGTCGAAACCGGGGCCGGTGAAGACGATCTTCGCCCGGGTATCGTTGATGATATAGGCCCATTCGACGGGCGAAAGCCGCCAGCCGATCGGCGCCATGACGATCCCGGCGCGCGCGGCGCCAAAGAAGAGCGTGAAATAGAGGTCGCTGTTCTTGCCGATCCACGCGATGCGATCGCCCTTCTCGAGCCCCGCGGCGCGCAGCGCGCTTGCCACGCGCGCCGTCCGCTCCTCAAGCTCGGCATAGGTGAACAATCGGTCCTCTTCGCGCATCGCAATGCGCGACGGCCGGTCGGCGGCCCAGTGGGTGATGAATTCGTCGAAACTGACAAGGTCCGAAACGTCGGCAGCCATCGATCCTCTCTCCTCGAATCGCGTTGCTATTTGCAATCGAGAAGGACGCTAAAGCTTCGGCGGCCAAGGTAAAGCGCCGAACGCCCAACCTGACAGCAGTGACAGCTTGGGCGCGCCGCCGGACTCAGCTGTGTTTGCGGAACAGCAGCATCAAATTGTTCGCCGGCATGGTGCGGCGCTCGGTTAAGCCAAATCCGTGCGGCGCGGCCGCATCGACGACCGCCTCCACTTCGCGCAGCCCCCAGGCGGGATTGCGGCTGCGCAGGCTCTCGTCAAAGGCAAGGTTGCTGTCGGCGGTCGCGACATCGGCTTCGAGATAAGGGCCGTAAAGGATCAGAGGGGCGCCCGATCCCAGCAATCGCGCCGCCCCCGCGAACAAGCCCAGCGTCGCCGCCCACGGGCTGATATGCACCATGTTGATGCACAAGAGGGCATCGGCATGTCCCAGCGGCCAGTCCGGCGCCGATGCGTCGAGGTGCAGCGGCGCGGCGATGTTCGGCAGCCTTGCCTCGGCGCTCCAGGCCGCGATCGAGGCGAGCGCGGCTGGGTCGGGGTCGCTCGCCTGCCAGTCAAGCTTCGGGAAGGCGGCGGCGAAATGGACGGCATGCTCGCCCGAACCGCTCGCCACCTCAAGCACCGTGCCCGACGCGGGGAGCCAGTCGCCGAGCACCGCGGCGATCGTGTCGCGATTGCGCAAGGTTGCGGGGGCATGGCGCTTGTCGCCCTCGCCGCCGTCCGAAGGCGTCCACGGCCCCTTCATCGCCGCGACGAACGCGCTGCCGCGAGCAGGCGCCGGGCGCGCAGCGCGATCTCGACCCGCTGAAAAACGATGAAGCCGAGCGCGAAGGCCATCAGGATATCGGTAACGGCCATCAACCCCGCCTGTCCGTGGCCGGCGACGCCTTCGGCCATGTTGCGCGACACACCCCGGATGAAGATGAGCGCGACGAAGAAGAGCAACGCTGCGGGCGACACGGTCTGGCTGAGTTCATGCGTGTCGGGATCGACCGCAACCTGCATCAACTTGCCGCGCATCCAGCCGAGGCCGCTGCCGACCGCGAGCGCGACAAGGCACCATATCCACACCAGTCCGTGCGGCGGAGCGTTCCAGAAAATGAAACCCAGCAACAGCGCGTAGAAGGTCGGCAATATCCACAGGCGTTCGAGCCGCAACCGCCGTGCCTTGCCGACCGAGCGCAGCCTAAAGAACAGCACGAGCAGAACGACCCCGGCGGGGATCAGATAATGCAGCAGCGGCGACGGGGCGGTTCCGGCGTTCATGACCGCCTCACTTCGCCTTTGCCTGCGCCCGCGCGCGACGTTCGCGCACGATCAGCCACGCCAGCAGCCCGACCGGCCCGACCATCAGCGTCAGGAACAGGAAAGGGAACTGGACGATCCGGCTGAAACCCTTGGCATCGGCATCGCGGGCAATCCACATGCCCGTGAACAGGTCGAAGGCCAGATAATGCGTCCAGCCGAGCGTCGCGCCGCCGGGACTGTCGAATAATTTCATCACCCCCGCCAGCGTCGTGAAATTGCCGCCGCCGGTTCCGCCGGCATCGATCGTGCCGGAGAGGAAGCCGCCGAGCATCACGGCATAGGCGAGGCAGAGCAGGAAGACCCCGGCATAGAGGATCAGCGCCAGCACTTTCGGCCCGCGCGGCGCGAAGGCGAGAAGCAGCCAGCCACCGATCGCCCAATAATTGGCCAGCAGGAAAACGCTATCCCAGCTCATCGCTTTTCCCCTTCAGATCAGTCCGCCGACGCCGAGAAAGATGATTCCGCCGAACAATGCAACCAGCCCCGCCGACAAAATCAGCAGCGTCATTCGCGCCGCGGCCCGCCGCCGCATCACGACGAAGGCGGTGAGCAGCGCGAAACCCAGCGCGATGAGCGGCGCATAGCCGAACACCCAGTGGTGCGCGAGCGCGCGGCGGGGCCGGACGATTTCCCATTGTTCGGCGACAAGGCCGTAGCCGGTTACCGCGGCCAGCCAGATCGCGGCGAAGACGACGAGCGACAAGGCGGCGGCGAGACCGCAGCCGCCCCGGCGCGGCGCGGCACCGCTTTCATCCTCGCCCGCGGCGCGCATCAATCCTCCCAGCGAAGCACCGGCTTGCGCGCCGCCAGCGTCTCGTCGAGCCGCGCGCGCGGCGCGAAATGCGGCGCCGACTTGAGCGCCGGATCGCCGTTCTTTGCGCGAAGCGCGATGCTGCGCAGCGCACCGACGAACTGGTCGAGCACCGCCTTCGATTCGGTCTCGGTGGGTTCGACGAGCATCGCGCCGTGGACGACGAGCGGGAAATAGACCGTCATCGGGTGATAGCCTTCGTCGATCAGTCCCTTGGCGATGTCGAGCGTCGAGAAGCCCTCGGCAAGCCCGCGATCGCTGAACAGCGCCTCGTGCATGCATGGTCCCGACGCGGCGAAGGGCGCATCGAGCACATCCTCCAGGCTGCGCAGGATATAGTTTGCGTTGAGCACCGCATCCTCGGCGACCTGCTTCAGCCCGTCGGCCCCGTGGCTGAGAATATAGGCCAGCGCGCGGGTGAACATGCCCATCTGGCCGTGGAAGGCGGTCATGCGACCGAAGGTGTCGGGGTGCTCGGCGCCCGCGCTTTCTTCCTCGACCAGCTTGAAAGACCCGTCGGCGTAGCGCGCCGAATAGGGGATCGGGCCATAGGGCGCGAGCGCCTTCGACAGCACGACCGGCCCCGAACCGGGACCACCGCCGCCGTGCGGGGTCGAAAAGGTCTTGTGCAGGTTGATGTGCATCGCGTCGATGCCAAGGTCGCCGGGGCGAACCTTGCCGACGATCGCGTTGAAGTTGGCGCCGTCGCAATAGACATAGCCGCCCACCGCGTGCACCGCGTCCGAAATCGCTTTCATGTCGCGTTCGAACAGGCCGCAGGTGTTGGGGTTGGTGATCATCACGCCCGCCACATCGGGGCCGAGCCGCGCCTTGAGCGCCGCGAGATCGACGCGCCCCTCCGCGGTCGCCGGAATATCCTCGACCGTGAAGCCGGCAAAGGCAGCTGTTGCGGGATTGGTCCCATGCGCGCTTTCGGGGACGAGCAGCACCCGCCGGTCCTCGCCGCGCGCTTCGAGCGCCGCCTTGATGCACAGGATCCCGCAAAGCTCGCCGTGCGCGCCCGCCTTGGGCGACATGGCGACGCCGTACATGCCGGTGAGTTCGATCAGCCACACCGCGAGTTCGTTGATGACCGCAAGCGCGCCCTGCACCGTTTCCTGCGGCTGGAGCGGATGCACGTCGGCAAAGCCCGGCATCCGCGCGACCTTTTCGTTG
Source organism: Sphingopyxis sp. GC21 (assembly GCF_025727575.1). Lineage (NCBI taxonomy): Bacteria > Pseudomonadati > Pseudomonadota > Alphaproteobacteria > Sphingomonadales > Sphingopyxidaceae > Sphingopyxis > Sphingopyxis sp. GC21. The sequence continues at coordinate 2,394,508 of NZ_CP095845.1, forward strand.
AGGCGCGGGTTATGCTTCATCGTGCAGCTGCCAAGTGGGAAGAGGCCGAGGTCGATCGCATAATTCTGGCGCGACAGGCGCGTATAGTGGCGCACCGTTTCGGACTCGCTGAGCCCCGGCAGGCCGATGGGATCGCGGCGCATCAGCGCGCCGAGATCGGCAGCGGGCGCCGCCTCGTCGAAGTCGACGCCGGTGGTCGCGGTCGAGCCGATCTCGAAGATCAACGGCTCCTCGAGCATCAGCGCGCGGTTGCCGGTAAATGTCGCGGTATCGGCGGCACCACCAGCGCCGTGCATTTCGGGGCGCCAGCCGGCGGGGTTGAGCGCGGTCATGCCAGCACCTCCTTCAGCGCCGCGGCAAAGGCGGCGATATCCTCTTCGGTCGCGGTTTCGGTGACGGCGACGACCAGGCCGTTCGCCAGCGCGTCATTGTCAGGATAAAGGCGCCCGAGCGACACGCCGCCGAGCACGCCCTTTTCGGCGAGCTTGTGAACCGTCGCGCGCGCGTCGACGGGCAGCCGCAGCGTGAATTCGTTGAAGAAGCCGCTGTTGACGACCGACACACCCGGCACTTGCGCCAGTTCCGCCGCTGCCACCTTGGCGCGCCCGTGGTTGATGCCGGCAAGCCGCCGCAACCCCGCTTCGCCGAGCAAGGTCATGTGGATGCTGAAGGCCAGCGCGCAAAGCCCTGCATTGGTGCAGATATTGCTCGTCGCCTTCTCGCGCCGGATATGCTGCTCACGCGTCGACAGTGTCAGAACGAAGCCACGCTTGCCATTGGCATCGACCGTCTCGCCGCACAGCCGCCCCGGCATCTGGCGGACATATTTGGTCTTGCACGCGAACAGGCCCACATAAGGCCCGCCGAACTGGAGCCCGACGCCGATCGCCTGCCCCTCGCCCACCACGATATCGGCGCCCATCTCGCCCGGCGACTTGATGAGGCCCAGGGCAACGGGTTCGGTGACGACCGCGATCAGCAACGCACCGGCCGCCTGGCATGCCGTAGCAAGCACGCTCATGTCGTCGATGCGGCCCAATATATCGGGATATTGAACGACGACGCAGCTTGTATCTTTGTCGACAGCGGCGGCGAGCGCGGCCCAGTCGGTGCCGGCCTCAAGCGTCGGATCGCCGTCGACAAGCTGGTCACCGGTATATTTCGCCATCGTCCGCGCGACACTGCGATAATGGGGATGGAGGCCGGTCGAGAGCAACGCCCTGCCGCGCTTGGTGATGCGCCGCGCCATCACGATCGCCTCCCAGCAGGCAGTCGAGCCGTCGTACATCGACGCATTGGCGACGTCGGTGCCGAACAGACGTGCGACCTGCGTCTGGAACTCGAACAGCATCTGCAGCGTGCCCTGCGCGATTTCGGGCTGATAGGGCGTGTAGGCGGTCAGAAACTCGCCGCGCTGGATCAGATGGTCGACACTCGCCGGCACATGATGGCGATAGGCGCCCGCACCGAGGAAGAAGGGACCGTCGCCGGCGGCGCGATTCTGCCGCGCGAGCGCGGCCATATGGCGCTCGACCGCCAGTTCGCTGGCATGGCCGGGCAGGCCGGCGATCGGGCCGTCGAGCCGCGCTTCGGCAGACACGTCGACGAACAGATCGTCGATCGAGGCAGCACCGACCGCCGCGAGCATCGCGCTGCGGTCATCGGGCGTGAGGGGGAGGTAACGCATGAACTACTCCGTCGAAGAAGCTGATTTTATGGCAAGAAGCTGGGCCAGATCGGGAAGCGACCCGGTAAAGATCGCCGGCCCGCTGTGTGTGGTCTTCACCCAAGGGGCGAGCCAGATGCGAAGCCCCGCATCGCGCACGCGGCGGCAAAAGGCATAATCGTCCGACAACTGCGCCCGCGTGTCGGGTTCGATCATCGGCAGGAAATAGGCATAGGCCTCCTCGCCGATCCCGTGCGCGGCGCGCTCGGCGGGATCGGTGCGAAAGACCAGTTCGGGATGACGCGCGCGCAACCTGTCGAACACGTCGCGGCGGATCATCATCATCCCGCTGCCGACCCGCGTCAGTTCGACCAGATCGGTGAGCGCGAAGGATTGGTCGGGATGCAGGAAATGCAGCGCAAACTCCCCCGAAAAGCGCCCGAGCGCCGCCGGATCGGCGTCACCCAGCCCGGCTTTGGCGGCCAGCGCCGCATTGCGCCAGTTGAGCATCCGCCGCGGACAGGCAGCCCCCAGAATCGCGCAATCGTCGCGGCCGACCATCGCGCGCAGCATCGCGAATACATCCTCGGCGCCGAAGTCGATGTCGGCATCGACGAACAGCATGTGGGTGCAGTCGCTTTCCGCGAAGATCGCGGCGAGCATGTCGCGCGCGCGCGTCACCGACGGCTGGTAGAGGATGAACTCGAACCGCACCGTCAGGCCGATCGCCTGCGCGCGTAACGCAAGGTCGAGCAGCGCGCGGACATAGCTACCCTGCGCCCCGTCATAGATGGGCGTCGCCACCATCAGGCGGCAATTGGCAAGCGCAGGGTCCGTCATGGTCTTGCGGCCTTTCCCCCTCCCGCGACCGGAAGGGGTTTGCGATCACAGATCGGCGATGAAATCCTTGTACGCCTGCGCATTCATCAGCCCGTCGAGCTGGCTCTTGTCGCTGAGCGTCATGCGAAAGAACCAGCCTTCGCCTTCGGGGTCCGAATTGACGAGCGCGGGGTCCTCCTCGAGCTGGCCGTTGCCTTCGGTGACGGTGCCATCGACGGGCGCGTAGACATCGCTCGCCGCCTTCACCGATTCGACCACCGCGGCGTCGCCGCCCTTCGACAGTTCGGCGCCGGTGTCGGGAACCTCGACGAAGACGATGTCGCCGAGCTGGCCCTGCGCGAAGTCGGTGATGCCGACCGTCGCCACATCGCCATCGACATCGATCCATTCATGCTCTTCGGTATAAAAACGCGGCATCGATCAGCCTCCCTGTTTGCGCACGTAACGATGTGGAACGAAGGGCATCGGCGTCACCGTCACGGCGACGCGCTTGCCGCGGACTTCGGCGGCGAGCGCCGTGCCGGGCTCGGACAGGCCGGTGGGCACATAGCCCATCGCTATGGGGGCGCCGACGCTCGGCGCAAAACCGCCCGAGGTGACGACACCGACTTCGCTGTTGCCGTCGAAAATCTTGGCGCCCTCGCGCACTGGCATCTTGCCATCTACGGTCAGGCCGACGCGCTTGCGCGGACTGCCATCGGCAAGATGGCCGAGGATGCGCGCGGCGCCCGGAAAGCCGCCTTCCTCGCGGCGGCGCTTGCTGATCGCAAAGGCCAGATCGCCCTCGACGGGGTCGATGCCCTCGTCAAGGTCGTGGCCGTAGAGCGGCAATCCCGCTTCGAGCCGCAGCGAATCGCGCGCGCCGAGGCCGATCGGTTTTACCGCATCCTGCGCGCACAGCGCATCGGCGAGGGCCGAGACGTCGCTCGCCGGCACCGAAATTTCGAACCCGTCTTCTCCGGTATAGCCCGAACGGCTGATCCCCAGCCGCACGTCGCCCCACAGATAGGGGCCGGCCTGCATGAAGACGAGGCGATCGATGGGAAGAATATCGGGAAATTCGGGAACCACGCCGAGCGCCGTCAGCGCGGCCGCGGCCTTTGGCCCCTGCAGCGCGAGCAGCGCCTGTTCGTCAAGCAGGTTCATCTCGATCTCGTCGGGCAGATGTTCGCGCAGATGCGCGATGTCGTCCCACTTCACTGCGCCATTGACGACCATGTACAGGCCATGCCCCGTATTGGTGACCATCAGATCGTCGAGGATGCCGCCATCGTCGGCGAGCAGCAGCGAGTAGCGCATCCGCCCCGGCTTCAACGCCGAAATATCGCCCGGAACCAGCGCCTCGAGCGCTTCGGCGGCGCCTTCGCCGCTGAACACGAGCTGCCCCATGTGGCTGACGTCGAACAGACCCGCATTGTCGCGCGTCCACAGATGTTCGGCCATGATGCCGTCATACTGGATCGGCATGTGATAGCCGGCGAATTCGACCATCCGCGCGCCCCTTGCACGGTGCCAGGCGTCGAGCGGAAGCGTTTCGATCGCGACCGTTTCGCCCATTTCTTCGGTTTCGCTCATATCGGCCTCCCGTCGTTGACATGACGCGGCGCGGCCCGATGCCGTTCCTTCGCCATGCCCCCTCTGTCACGGGAACCTGAGAGTTTTCGTCCATGCGCCCACGATGACGGGTCGGCATGGAGTTACCCCTTCGGTGGTCCGGGCGACGCCCGAACGCTTTCCAGAGTGTCCGTTCCAGCCGCGCGGTCCGTTGACCTGAGAGTTTCCGGGGCGGTTGCTCCTTCGGTGGCGACGGCCGGTTTCCCTGCCCCCGCGCTCTCCCGCGTGGCCGGTCGAATCTCTTTGAGAGGCTCGACAGACGCCTGAGCCTTGGCGCTCGCCTTCGGCAGAGTCAATCGGCGAGCTGTTGCATCGCGTCATTTTCGTGGACGAACTGTCCCGGCGCCGCGAGCGACGCCGCGGCTACGATCGCGCGCGCCACCGTTTCGGCCGGAATCGAGCGATAGCGGCGCAGCGATCCGTGCAACAGCGCGTCGGTGAGCGGCGCGGCAAGCATCGCCAGCCCCTCGCCAATCCGCTTCGGCCCCCGCCGGTCACCGGTGAGCAGGCCGGGGCGCATCAGGTCGAGCCGCAGGAAATTGAGCGCGCGCAGCGCCTCCTCCACCTCACCCTTCGTCCGCAGATAGAAGTTCGCGCTATGCGCCGCCGCGCCGACGCTGCTGACCGCGATCATGTGCGCCGTCCCCGCCGCCTTCGCCGCACGGGCGCAGGCGAGCAGCAGATCATGATCGACCGCGCGAAACGCGTCCTGCGACCCCGCCTGGCGGATCGTGGTGCCGAGGCAGGAGATCAATATCCCGGGTCGCTCCGCCGCGATGATCTCGGCCCATTCGCCCGGATCGGCGGTCATGGCGCGATGGCCGGCCCCCGCCTCGACCAAGCGGCGCGCCAGCAGGGTAAGCGGCAGGGAATGGCCGCAGCGGGCAACCGCCTGTCCGACAAGCCCCGTCGCTCCGATCAGAAGCGCGCGGGGTGCGGCATCAGACATGCGCCAGCGCCTCGGGCACCGCGGCCCGCCCATTCATCTCAGCAAAGCGATCGATCGCGAATCGGTCGGTCATCCCGGCAATATAGTCGCCGATGTGGCGCACCGTCGCCCCGTCCGTATCGGGCAGCCGCGATGCCCATTCCTCGCCCATCAGCGCAGGATCGTCCCTGTAGGCCGCAAACAGCCCCGAAACGACGGTGCGCGCCGCGTCGGCGGCCGCGATCTGCGACGGATGGTGATAGAGGTTCGCATACATGAAGCGTTTGAGATCGCGCTCCTGCCGCGCCAGCGTATCCGAAAAGCCGCCGAGCGTGCGGCCCGCCGCGCGCACTTCCGCTACGCTCTCCACCCCCGCATCGGCGACATTGGCCTTGGTCGCGGCGATCACGTCGTTGACCATCACGCCGATCTGGTCGCGCACCAGCTCGCGCAGCAACCGGTCGCGCGGCGCGCCCGGAAAGCGGGCTTCGACGAGGCGGAAATTCTCGGCGACGAAGGGCTGCGCCATCAACTGGTCGATCGTCAGCAGTCCCGCGCGCAGGCCGTCGTCGATGTCGTGATTGTCGTACGCGATGTCGTCGGCGACCGCCGCCACCTGCGCCTCCAGGCTGGCATGGCTCGTCAGGTCGAGCGGAAATTCCGCGTCGATTTCCGCCAATGCCCAGCCGGGGTGACGCACCGGACCATTGTGCTTCGCCAACCCCTCCAGCGTCTCCCACGTCAGATTGATGCCATCGAAGCGCGGATAGGGACATTCGAGCCGCGCGAGCGTGCGCAGCGTGTGCCCATTATGATCGAACCCGCCATGCGCCATCATCGCCGCTTTCAGCGCGTCCTCGCCCGCATGACCGAAGGGCGGGTGACCGATGTCATGGGCAAGGCACAAGGCCTCGGTCAGATCTTCGTTCAGCCCCAGCGCCCGGGCGATACCGCGACCAATCTGCGCGACTTCGATGCTGTGCGTCAGCCGGACGCGATAATGGTCGCCGTCGGGCGCGACGAAGACCTGCGTCTTGTGACGCAGCCGGCGGAAAGCGATCGAATGGATGATGCGGTCGCGGTCGCGCTGAAAGGCATCGCGCGGCCCGCGCACGACGCGGCCCGGTTCGTCATGGCGGCGTCCGCGTGTCGCCCTGGGGTCACTCGCACAGGCCGACAATGTCATTTGAAGAGATCGACCTCTTGCCCCGCATCGCTGGTAAAGACGAAACCATCGCCGCCCGCCTTCTTATATTGCGCGAGCCAGTCGGCAGCCGCCTTCTTGTCCTTGAACGGCCCCACGAGCAGGCGGCGGGTGCGGCCCCATTCGGTCGAGCCGCCATCCTTGCCCTTGAACAGCGCGGCATTCTTTTTGGCGAAGCGGTTGAAATCGAAGGCGAGCGCCTTCTGGTTCGACCCCGCCGCAACTTGCACCCAGATGCGCGAGGGATTGGCCTTTTTCTTCGCGGCCTCTTCCTTCGCCTTGGCGTCGGCCTCCGCCTTGGCCTTGGCCGCGGCTTCTTCCTTTTCGCGCTTTGCCGCTTCGGCGGCATCTGCCTTGCGCTTGTCCTCGACCAGCTTGGCAAGCGTATCGGCGCCGACCGCGCCGCTGGTGCGCTCAAGCTCCTCGGGCGGAATCTCGATCGAGCTGACGATCTGCGCCAACGAGGCGAGCGGAGCCGCAGCACTCGGCGCTGGCGTGGTCGTCGCCGACGGCGGCGCAGCGGCAGCGGCCGGCGGCTGGCCGACATCGCTCAGCGAGAAGCCCGGACCGACCGGACCGGCACCGCTGTTCACCGCGACGCCCACCGGTTGGGCCGCCGCTGGCGCCGGTGTCGGCGCGGGAGGCTTCGCTGCCGGGACGGACGGTGTATCAGCACGGCGCACCGGCACGGCGGCTGGCGGCTGCGCCAAGGTCGGCGCAGGCGCTGGCGTGGGCGCAGGTGTCGGCTTCGGGGTCAGCGTCGGAGCCGGTCGCGTCGCCGGTGGCGGCGTGGCAGTGGCCACCTGCACCGGTTTGCCCTTGTCGCCGCGCCGTTTGCTCGGCGTCGAAGTCGGGGAAGGCGCTGGTGTCGGGGCCGGAGCGGCCGCAGCGATCTGCACGGGCTTGCGCACCGGGCCAAGTTCGCCAGCCGGGAAGCGCCCGAAATGCGCGGCGGCGGCCTGCTGCGCCGGATTGAGCCGGTCCATCTGGGTTAGATAGGGCAAAATGCTCTGCGCCAGCAGCGCCGGCATCGTCGCCTTGACGATCTCGGTCGCCTCGTCATTGCGGCCGTTGATCGCTAGGATCATCGCGCGCGACCGCCATGCGGCACGGTCCTGCGTGCGAAGCTGCGGCGTGAGGAGCTGAATCGCGCGGTCGGCCTGCCCCGTGATGCCGAGCGAGATCGCATAGCGGCGGATCACTTCGTCGCTCGGCGCGATCGACAGGGCGAGTTGATAATCGCGCTGCGCCCCATCCTGCTGGCCCAGCAAATCGCGCGCAAGCCCGCGGTCGGCAAGGAATAGCCGCTCGGGGGCGCCGAGAAGCTGCGCCTCGCCGAAATAGTCGAGCGCCCGCGACGGCTTTTCGAGATGGAGCATCGCCGACCCGAGCGCCGCCTTGACCCCGCCGTCGCGCGGGCTCGCCTGCTCGGCACGGGTCAGAAAGCCGAGCGCGGCGCGATAATCCTCCAGCTCGATCGAAGCGCGTCCGGCATCAAGCAGCGCGGCGCTGTCGGCGGCGTTCGAGGCGAGCCGAGCGATCGCCGACGACAGCATCGTCCGCGCGGCGGTGCGTTTTTCCATCGCCGCCTTGGTGGCCGCATCGGGCGGCGTCACCTGAAATGCATGCGCCGCTGCGAAGGGGGCAGCGGACAGGAACAGCAGGCCGAGCGCGCCGACATGAAGTCGAACGCGCCGCGGCCCCGCCGTCAATATGGATCGCCGCATGGGCAAATCATCCCGTGTTCGGGCCGCCTGCCCATCGGGCGGCCGCGATGAACCCTGTTACTGGTTGTTCTGACGGCCCAGGAAGCGCGGAATATCGACTCCGTCTTCCTTGTCGCCTTCTTCGGCAGGGGCCGAACCGCCACGCGACAGACGCGACATGCGTTCGAACAAGGTGCCGCCACCGATCGGCCGCGCAGGCTCGGCCGCGGGGGCCGGGTCGGCAGCCGGCGCGGGCGCCGGTTCGGGTGCATCAAGTACGAGCTCGTCGCTGGTGTCGTCATAGGTCGCGGCGACCTGCGACAGTTCCATCGGCTCTTCCTCGGCCGGCGCCGGTGCTTCGGCCGCGGGAGCATCGCCCAGCGAGAAGCCCGGTGCGGGGTCGGTGTCGACTTCGGGTTCCGCAGCTTGGACCGGCGCTTCCACAGCCGCCGCCTCGACCGGCTCCTCGGCAAAGGGCGCCGGCGCCGGGCTGCGCGCGGGGGCGAAGGAGAAGCTGCGCGCCGCCGGAGCCGCCGGAGCCGCCGCGTCGCCAGAACCGTCGATGCCGGTCGCGACAACCGATACGCGAATCTTGCCTTCCAGCCCTTCGTTGAAGGCGCTGCCCCAGATGATGTTGGCGTCGGGATCGACGAGTTCGCGAATATGGTTCGCCGCTTCGTCGACTTCCATCAGGCGCATGTCTTCGCCGCCGGTGATCGAGATGATCACGCCCTTCGCGCCCGCCATCGACACGCCATCGAGCAGCGGGTTGGCGATCGCCTTCTGCGCAGCTTCGAGCGCGCGACCGTCGCCTTCGGCTTCGCCGGTGCCCATCATCGCCTTGCCCATTTCGCGCATCACGCTGCGCACGTCGGCAAAGTCGAGGTTGATGAGGCCGGGCATGACCATCAGATCGGTGATACCGCGCACGCCCTGCTGGAGCACTTCATCCGCCATGGTGAAGGCTTCCTTGAAGGTCGTGTTCGGGTTGGCGACCAGGAAGAGATTCTGGTTGGGAATGACGATCAGCGTGTCGACATGGTCCTGAAGCTCGGCAATGCCGGCTTCGGCCGACCGCATGCGGCGGTTGCCCTCGAAGGTGAAGGGCTTGGTCACGACGCCGACGGTCAGAATGCCGCGGTCGCGGGCCGCCTTGGCGATGACCGGAGCCGCACCGGTGCCCGTGCCGCCGCCCATGCCGGCCGCGACGAAGCACATATGCGCGCCGTTCAGCGCCTCTTCGACCTGCGCAATGCTTTCCTCGGCCGCCGCCCGGCCGACTTCGGGACGCGAACCCGCACCCAGACCCTGGGTGATCTGCGTTCCGAGCTGGATGCGACGCTCCGCCGGCGAGGCGTTGAGCGCCTGCGCGTCGGTGTTGGCGACGACGAAATCGACGCCCTCGACCTTCGCCGCGATCATGTTCGCGATGGCATTGCCCCCCGCGCCGCCGACGCCGATCACGGCGATACGCGGCTTCAGTTCATCGACCTGCGGCGGGCCAATATTGATGCTCATCAACCAATCTCCCTGTAGCGGCGGACCAACGCCGCTTCCCTCACCTTGCGACCCATTCGGGCGGTAGTCCGGCCGCCCGTCATTGATTTATCGCATTGCACTATTGTGACGCCGGAATCACCCAAAAAATTAACCTTTCGCGCAACCGCGCGTCAGAAACTGCTCTTCAGCGCGGTGATAAGTCGGTTGATGATCGACGACCCCTTGGGACGGTACACATCCTGCGCCATCGTGGGCAGGTCGCGCAGATCCACGGGGTCGGATGCGGCATAAAGAACCAGACCGGCAAGCGTCGCGAAAGCCGGTCCCGAATGGGCATCGGGCAGGCCGTGCAAGCCGCGCGGTCGCCCGACGCGCGCCGCCCGGCCGAGTGCGATCTGGGTATAATCGGCGATGCCTTTCAGATCGGCGCCCCCGCCGACGAGCACGACCTGGCGGCCGATCGGGCCGACGAAGTGAAGATCCTTCAGCGTCCGTCCGATGTCGCCCATCATCTGGTCGAGCCGCTGGCGAATGACCGAGATCAGCTGCGCGCGCGTGATGCGCGGCGCATCGCTGCCCGCGGGCGCGCCGGGATCGAGTTCGATCAAATCATTGTTGTCGCGCGGGCTGGCCGAGGCCGAGCCGTAGAAGCTCTGCAGCCGCTGCGCCTGGCTGCGCCGGATACCGAAGGCCGAGGCGATGTCGTCGGTGATGTCGCTCGCCCCGAACGGCAGCGAAACCATCTCGACGAGCATTCCGCCCGCATAGAGCGATACCGTCGTCACCGCCGCGCCGAGCTCGACAAGCGCCACGCCAAGGTCGCGTTCTTCTTCCGACAGGCAGGCGAGCCCCGCCGCGATCGGCGAGGCGACCACCGCATTGACGTCGAGATGCGCCTGCCGCACCGCGGCTTCCAGATTTCGCACCGGGGCGCCGTCGGCCATGATGATGTGGATGTCGACGCCCAGCCGGTCGGCGTGCAGGCCGATCGGATTCTTGACGCCGGTCAACCCGTCGAGCGTGTAGAGCGCCGGCTGCGCGTGCAGGATCATCCGCCCTTCGGGATCGATCCCCGCGCGCCCGGCGGCGAGCAGATCGTCGATATCTTCCTGTTCGATGCGGTGACCGCCCAATTCGCTCTCGATCGGGGCGACGTCGCTCAAGAGGCTGCCCGCCGAGAAGCTGACCCAGACGTCGTCGATATTGAGACCCGCGATACGCTCGGCCTGTTCGATCGCCTCGCGCACGATATGCTCGGTCTGCTCCATGTCGGCGACATAGCCGCGCTGGACGCCGCGGCTTTCGCGCTGGCCGGTGCCGAGCACGTGCAACTGCCCGTCGGCAGTCTGGCCCGCGATGAGCGCACAGACCTTCCACGACCCGACATCGAGCGCGGTGATAATCTTTTCGATGCGCGGCGGCGCCATCGCTTCTATCCCTCGTTCGCCTGACCCGCCGACACCGCGTCGGCGGCGGCACGCGCGTCGTCGATCTTCGACGGCGCCACCTGCCCTTCGTGCGGCATGCGTAGCACGAAACGGCTGGGGTCGCGCATGTCGAAACGCAGGATGCCGCGGCCAAGGAGGCGGTTCGCCCCGTCCATGTGCGCGAATTTCGCGAGCGCCGCCTTCGCTTCGGTATCGCCTTCGGGCAGCGACAGCGTTTCGCCGCTGCGGAAGCGCAGATCCCAGCGGCGGTTGCCGACCCAGGTCGCGCCCGCGAGCAGTTCCTTGAGCGAACTGGCCTCGGCGAGCAGCGCATCGAGATCCTGCGCGCGCCGATTGGCATTGGGGCCGATGACGAGCGGCAGGTCGGGCATGGTCGCGACCGTCACGGGTTCCAGAACGACCCCGCTGTCGTCGATCAGCGACAGTCGGCCGTCATTCTGCCAGATCGCTGCCGGGGTGCGCTCGACGATATCGACGACCAGCGTATCGGGCAGGCGGCGCGACACGCGCGCATCCTTGATCCAGCCATACTGCATCAGGTCGCGGCGCACATCGTCAAGCTCGACCGCGGCCATCGAGCGGTCCTTCTGCGCCAGCGCGATATCATAAACCTTCAGCCGGTCGATGCGATCGGCACCGACCACTTCGACCTTCTTTACCTGAAATCCGGCGCGCCCGACCGCCTGCGCCCACTCTTCGTGAATTTTCGCGGTCACACCCGTCACCTCGGCACCGAGCACCAGCACGCCCGCCAGGCCGATACCGATCGTCCAGTTGGCGACGCGCTGAAGCTGCGCCGGGCTGATCGGCAAGGCGTTGATGACCATGTTGAGGCGCGAATGCTTGACCGACCGGCGCCTTTTGGGCGCGCGCGACGGACGGCGCGGCGGCGCCTTCGCGCGTTTGATCCTGGTGCTGCTCATACTCCGCTGCTCATGCCAATGCTTCCCCCACGATGCGTTCGACGAGTTCGGCATAGTCCATGCCGATGGCGCGCGCCTGTTCCGGCACGAGGCTGAGCGGTGTCATCCCCGGCTGCGTATTGACCTCGAGCAGGAAAATGCCCGCAAGTCCATGCTCGTCGTCCCAGCGAAAATCGGAACGCGACGCGCCCTTGCAGCCGAGCAGGCGATGCGCTTCGACCGCCAGATGCTTCATCCGCTGCGCAACGTCGGCGGGGACATCGGCAGGACAGACATGTTCGGTCAGACCGTCGGTATATTTGGCGTCATAGTCGTAGAATCCCGACTTCACGCGCAGTTCGGTGACACCGAGCGCCTCATCGCCGAGTACCGCGACGGTCAGTTCGCGCCCCTTGATGAAAGGCTCGGCGAGCAGCCGATCGAACTCCTGCCACGGCCCCACAGCTTCGCGCGCAATCGGGTTGCCGTAGTTGCTGTCGTCCTTGACAATCGCGACGCCGACCGACGATCCTTCGTTGACGGGTTTCAGGACATAGGGGCGCGGCAAGGGATCGGCTGAAAACAGGCTTTCGCTGTCGACCATCGTCCCCGTCGGCATGGGAATACCATGCGGCACCAGCGCCTGTTTCGTCAATTCCTTGTCGATCGCGATCACCGACGTGACGAGCCCGCTGTGGGTGTATTTGAGGCCCATCAGGTCGAGCATGCCCTGCACGGTGCCGTCTTCGCCCGGAACGCCGTGGAGGGCGTTGAAGACGACATCGGGCCGCGCTTCGGCAAGCCGCTGCGCCACATCGCGGCCCATGTCGATGCGCGTGACCTTGTGCCCGCGGCTTTCGAGCGCGTCGGCAACGCCCTTGCCGCTCATCAGCGACACTTCGCGCTCGGCGGACCAGCCGCCCATCAGCACGGCGACATGCCACGGACCCCGGCTCACTTCGCCACTCCCAAGCGCTGAATCTCCCATTGCAATTCGATGCCGCTCTTCGCCTTCACCCGGCGGCGGACTTCCTCGCCGAGCGCTTCGATGTCGGCGCTCGTCGCCGCACCGGTATTGATCAGGAAATTGGTATGCTTCTCGCTCACCTGCGCGCCACCGATGGCGAAACCGCGGCAACCGGCCTCATCGATAAGCTGCCACGCCTTGCGACCGTCGGGGTTCTTGAAGGTCGAGCCGCCGGTCTTCGAGCGCAGCGGCTGCGACGCCTCGCGGCTCGCCGAGATGCGGTCCATTTCGGCCTGGATGGCTTCGGGTTCACCCGGACGCCCGCGGAACGTCGCGCCCACGACGACCGCACCTTCGGGCAATTCGCTGTGGCGATAAGTGTAGCCCAGATCGGCAAGCGGCAAGGTCCGGCGCTCGCCCGAGCGCAAGACGATGTCGGCCTCGACCAATATGTCCTTGACCTCGCTGCCATAAGCGCCGCCGTTCATCCGCACGAAGCCGCCAACGGTGCCGGGGATCGACCGCAGGAACTCCATCCCCGCGATCCCTGCGTCGCGCGCGGTCGACGAGACGAGGATGCCCGAGGCACCGCCTCCGCAGCGCAAGCTGGTCGCGTCGACGGCTTCGACCTTAGCAAAGGCCTTGCCGAGCCGGACGACGACGCCCGGAAAGCCGCCGTCGCGAACGATGAGGTTCGAGCCAAGGCCGAGTGCCATCACCGGAATCGCGGGATCGAGGTCGCGCAGGAAACCGGCAAGATCATCGGCGTCCTTCGGCTCGAACAGCCAGTCGGCAGGACCGCCCGACTTGAACCAGACGAGCGGCGCCAGCGGCGCCTTTGCGGTTAGCTTGCCGCGGACCGCCGGAAGCGTATCGGCGGTGCTCATACCGCCTCCACCGCGCTCGCCAGCCCCGCCGCCATCTTGGTGATGTCGCCTGCGCCGAGGCAGATGATCATGTCACCCGCGCCGAGCGTTTCGGTGCGGATCGCGTCGGCGATCGTTGCAGCGAGCGCGCCGGCGTCGGCAACGGTCGATGCATGGCGATGGCCGCGGTCGCGCAGCCCCTGCGCCAGCGCATCCGACGACACGCCCTCGATCGGGCTTTCGCCCGCTGCATAAACGGGCAGTGCGAGCACCATGTCCGCGTCGTTAAAGGCCTGCTGGAAATCGTCCATATGATCGCGCAGGCGGGTAAAGCGATGCGGCTGGACGACGGCAACGACGCGTCCCGCCCCGGCACCTTCGCGCGCTGCCGACAGCACGGCCCGGATCTCGACCGGATGATGGGCATAATCGTCGATCACCGTCACGATGCCGTCCCCGGCTGCAATCTCGCCGACCTTGGTGAAGCGGCGCTTGACCCCGGCAAAGCCGTTGAAGCCCGACGCGATATTTTCGTCCGACACGCCCATGTGCAGCGCGACCGCAATCGCCGCGAGCGCGTTCTGGACATTGTGGCGCCCCGACATCGGCAGGTGGATACCCTCGATCGTACGGCTATTGCCGTCGCGGTCGCGCACCACGACGTCGAAGCGATTGCCGTCGGGCCCCGGTGTCACATTGGTGCCGCGCACGTCGGCCTGCGCCGAAAAGCCATAGGTGACGATGCGGCGGTCGCGGATGCGCGGGATGATCGCCTGCACTTCGGGATGGTCGAGGCAGAGCATCGCCGCGCCATAGAAGGGCACATTTTCGATAAACTCGACGAACGCGTCCTTGATCGCGTCGAAGCTGCCATAATGATCGAGATGTTCGGGATCGATGTTGGTGACGACCGCGATCGTCCCGTCGAGGCGCAGAAAGCTGCCGTCGCTTTCATCGGCTTCGACCACCATCCAGTCCGACGCACCGAGCCGCGCGTTCGAGCCGTAATTGTTGATGATGCCGCCGTTGATGACGGTCGGGTCGATGCCGCCCGCATCGAGCAAGGCGGCGACCAGGCTGGTCGTCGTCGTCTTGCCGTGCGTGCCCGCAATCGCGACGGTGGATTTGAGGCGCATCAGCTCGGCGAGCATTTCGGCGCGGCGGACGATCGGGATGCGATGCGCGAGCGCGGCCTCGACCTCGGGGTTGCCGCGCTTCACCGCCGTCGAGGTCACAACCACGGCAACGCCATCGACGTTCGCGGCTTCGTGCCCGATCGCGACTTTGATGCCGCGTTGGCGCAGGCCCTCGACAACATAGCTGTCGGCAATGTCGCTGCCCTGCACCTGATAGCCAAGGTTGTGCATCACCTCCGCGATGCCCGACATGCCGATGCCGCCGATCCCGATGAAGTGGATGATGCCGATATCGGTCGCAACGCCGCGCATCAGTTCGCCTCCCGCCGCGCGGCGGCGACACCCGAAGCGGCGCGCTGGGTGCCGGCACCGACGCGGATGACATCCATCATCGGCGGCGCGGCAAAGCTTTCGACAAGGTCGGCAAGGTCACGGGTCGCATCGGGCAGGCCGCAGCTCGCCGCCCGGTCGGCAGCTTCTTCGAGCGCGCCGGGTTCGAGCGCCATGCGCTGGATATGCTTGGCGAGCGCAGCGGGATTGAAATCGCTCTGCTGGATCGAGATCGCGCCACCCGCCGCGACGAGATCGCCGACATTATAGGTCTGGTGATCGTCCATCGCGTGCGGATAGGGCACGAAAACCGCCGGCCTGCCGGCGCAGGCCAGCTCGGCGACGGTCGACGCCCCCGCCCGCGCTATGACGAGGTGCGCCCAGCGCAGCCGCTCGGGAAAATCGGTGATATAGGGAGCACACTCGGCCGCGACGCCAAGGGCGGCATATTTGGCGCGCACCGTTTCGATGTCAGTCTCGCGGCATTGCTGGACCACCTGCAAGCGGTCGAGCAGCGCGCGCGGGAGCATGGCGACGGCAGCGGGAACGACGTCACTCAGCACCGTGGCGCCTAGGCTGCCGCCGACGACGAGCAGACGAACGATGCCGTCCTCGGGCAGCGGCGGATAGCCGTCCTCGCGGATCGCGATAATTTCCTCGCGCACCGGATTGCCGATCAGGTGGCGCTTGTCGGCACAGGCGGGCGGGAAACGGCGGATATGATGGTAGGCGACCGCAATCGCATCGACCCGTCCCGCCATCAGCCGGTTGGTCCGGCCCAGCACGGCATTTTGTTCGTGGATGACGCTGGGCGTCTTGGTCGCGCGCGCCGCGAGCAGGCTGGGCAGCGAAGGATAGCCGCCGAAGCCGACGACCACCGCCGGGTCGAAATCGCGGATCAGGTCGATCGCCATCGCGCGCCCCTTGCGGATCGCCAGCGCCGCCTTCACCCAGCCGACGGGACCGCCCTGAACGCGGCCGGCGGGCAGAACATGCGTTTCCAGCTCGGCCGGCGCGCCCGGAATCCTGAGGCCGCGGTCGTCGCTGACCAGCGCGACGCGGTGCCCGCGCGCGATCAGTTCACCCGCCAGCGCATAAGCGGGCAGCATATGGCCGCCGGTGCCTCCGGCGGCGAGTAGATAGTGGCGCGTCGCGGTCATGGCCGGGCCGTCATTTCCTGTTCCAGTTACGGGTCATCGATACCCGCGCCGCATAGGGGTTTCGCCGGGTCAGCGACAAGAGCAAACCCATGCCGATCGACAAGGCGATGAACGACGAACCGCCATAGCTGATAAAGGGCAAGGTCATCCCCTTTGACGGAAAGAGCTGGGTATTCACTGCCATGTTGATCGTCGCTTGCCCGCCGAACTGCGCAATCAGACCCGCGACGGCGAGAATGAGAAAGCTGTCCTCTTCGTCGAGCAGCCGCACCAGAACGCGGACGATGATCGCCAGATAAAGGACGGCGATGGCGATGCAGGCGATGATCCCGAATTCCTCGCCGATGACCGAGAAGATATAGTCGGTGTGCGCCTCGGGAAGCTGGAACTTGGCAAGTCCCGCACCCGGCCCCGTGCCGATCAGCCCGCCGGCGGTCAGCGTCGCATGCGCCTTGTCGACCTGAAAGCTGTCGCCCTCGGCGAACAGCCAGATGTTGATGCGCTGCTGCGCCACCGGGTAGAAGAAATAGGCAAGGACCAGCCCCGCGAGTCCCGTGCCCGCGAGCCCCGCCATGATCCGCATCGACAGGCCGGCGACCATGACGAGAACGAACCATGTCCCCGCGAAGATGATCGTTTGCCCCAGATCGGGCTGGCTCATCAGCAGGATCGCGATGATCCCGGTAAAAACGAAGGACAGCGGCACGACCGGCAGATTCTGATCGTGCAGCCGCAGCGACAATATCCAGGCCAATGACACCGCGAAGAAGGGCTTGAGAAATTCCGACGGCTGGAGGCGGAAGATGCCGCTGCCAATCCAGCGCTGCGCGCCGTTCACCGTCGTGCCGATCAGCGGCACCATGAACAACAGGAAGACGAAGGTGATCGTGCCATAGATGGCAAAGCGCCGCGCCTGCGGTTTGGGCAGCATCGATACCGCGAGCATGACCGGCACGCCGACCATGACCCACATGAGCTGGCGATAGAAATAATAGAGCGGATCGAGGCTGGCGGTCGCGGTCGACAGCTTCTGCGCGGCGACCGGCGATGCCGCCGCCACGGCGACGAGGCCGATGGCGATCAGCATCGACACAAGCAACAGCAATACGCGGTCGATTTCCCAGAACCACAGGCCCAGCGGCGTGCGGTCGGCGCGGCTGAGGCGCGGGCCGCGGCGCTTCGTCGTCCGCGTCGTCGCGATGACGGGCCGCTCCGTGGTCGCATCCATATTGTCCGCCCCCCCGTTCATATCGTCATCCATTCCCCAACGCCTGCACCAGTTCGCGGAAGCGATCGCCGCGCTGTTCGTAATCCTTGAACTGATCGAACGAAGCGCAGGCGGGCGACAGCAACACGATGTCGCCGGGCGTCGCAGCGGCGGCGGCGGCTGCGACCGCGGCGGCCAGATCGCCCGACCGTTCGACGGGCAGCGCGTCGCCGATCTCGGCCGCGAAAGGCTCCATCGCCTCGCCGATCAGATAGGCGCGCTTGACATGGCCGAACCAAGGACGACAGGCGGTCAGCCCGTCGCCCTTGGCCTGCCCCCCGGCAATCCAGTGGACACGCTGGTCCGGCGCCGGCGGAAATGCCGCCAGCGCCGGTGCAGCGGAAGCCGCGTTGGTCGCCTTGCTGTCGTTGAACCAGCGGACGCCAGCGACTTCGCCGACCAATTCCATACGGTGCGGGAGCGCGCGATAGCTCGCGAGTCCGCGTTCGATCTGTTCGTCGTTCAGCCCCAGCACGCGGCATACCGCGATCGCGCACACGGCATTCTGCGCATTGTGCGGACCGTGCAGCGCGGGCCAGCGCGCCTGATCGGCGGGATCGATGTCCTTCGCCGAAACGCGGTGGAGCCGGTGATTGATGCGCCCCGCGATCATCCGCGACGGGTCATCGTCGACCGCGACGATCGCGACCTGATCGCGGTGCTGGAGCGCGAACAGCCGCTCCTTCGACGCGGCATAGCCGGCGAAACCGTCATAACGGTCGAGGTGATCGGGGCTGATGTTGGTCAGCACGGCGACATCGCACGCCAGGCTGTGCGCCAGGTCGATCTGGTAGCTCGACAGTTCGAGCACATAGACGCCGTTTTCGGGGAGCGGATCGCGGGCAAGGATCGGCAGCCCGATGTTGCCGCCCATCAGCGCCGGAACGCCCGCGCTTTCCAGCACATGGGTGACAAGCGCGGTCACCGTCGATTTGCCGTTGGTGCCGGTGATGCCGACGATGCGGTGCGGCGGCAGATCAGCCGCAGCTTCGGCAAACAATTCGATATCGCCGAGGATCGACACACCGGCTTCGCGGGCATGGTCGGCGATGGGATGGCGGTTGAGCGGCACGCCCGGCGACACGACGACGCCGGCAAAGCCGACAAGGTCGATCTCCAACGGATTGCCGATGTCGGCGCCGAGCGCCATCGCGGCATCGCGCGCCGCTTCGCGCTCGTCCCACGCGGTCACCCCCGCGCCGCTGGCGATCAGCGCCTCGCAGGTCGCCAGCCCCGAGCGCGCCAGTCCCAGCACCGCATAGCGGCGACCGGCAAAGGCGCGCGCGGTGATCACCGCAGCTTGAGCGTCGCGAGTCCGGCGAGCGCGAGGACGATCGAGACGATCCAGAAACGGACGACGACGGTGGATTCGGGCCAGCCCAATTGTTCGAAATGATGGTGGATCGGCGCCATGCGGAAGATGCGTTTGCCGGTCCGTTTGTACCAGAAGACCTGGATGATCACCGACAAAGCCTCGACGACGAACAGCCCGCCGACGAGCACCAGCACCAGTTCGTGCTGCGCCGTCACCGCAATCGTCGCTAGCGCGCCGCCGAGCGCGAGGCTGCCCGTATCGCCCATGAACACCGCCGCGGGCGGCGCATTGAACCACAGAAAGGCAAGGCAGGCCCCGATGATCGCGGCGGCGAAGATTGCAAGCTCACCTGCCCCCGGCACATGGGGAATGCCCAGATAGCCCGCGAATTTCACGTTACCCGACAGATAGACGATGACGAGGAAAGCAAGGCTGGCGATCATCACCGGAAAGGTCGCGAGCCCGTCGAGCCCGTCGGTCAGGTTCACCGCATTGCCGAAACCGACGATCAGCACCATCGCGAAGACATAATAGAGCGGCCCCAGGGGAATATAGACTTCGCTGAAAAAGGGCAGATAAAGGTCGGTGCCGGTCCGCGATACGATCAGCAGCACCGCGATGCCCGCAATCACGAATTCGACGAGCAGGCGCACGCGCCCCGGAATCCCGCGATGGCTCGACTTGGTCACCTTGTCGAGATCGTCGAGAAAGCCGACCAGCGCGAACCCGCCGGTGACGAAGATGCAGGCCCAGACGAAGCGGTTGGACAAATCCATCCACAGCAGCGCCGAAATCATTAGCGAGATCAGGATCATCAGCCCGCCCATCGTCGGCGTGCCCTTTTTCGCAAAATGGCTTTGCGGTCCGTCCTCGCGGATCGGCTGCCCCTTCCCCTGCCGCATCCGCAGCATGAGGATGAAGCGCGGCCCGATCCACAGACCGATGATCAGCGCCGTCGCAACCGCGGCGCCCGAGCGGAAGCTCAGATAGCGGATGAGGTTCAGAACCCCCGGAAAGCCAAGCCATTCCGCCAGCCAATATAGCATCAATAATCCCCATTGGTCAGCGCGGTCACGACATGCGACAGTCCCACGCTGTTCGATCCCTTGACCAGCACCGTATCGCCGGGCCGGATCAAGGCCCCCAGCCGCCCTACCGCAGCCGAGTGGTCGGCCACATGCTCGAAATCGATCCGCCCCTCAAGCGCTTTGGCGAGCGGCGCCATCTCTTCGCCGACAAGCAGGGCGAACTGCACACCAGCTGCGACGAGCGGAGCGGCCAGACCGGCATGATAGGCCTCGCCGCCGTCGCCAAGCTCCTTCATCGCGCCCAGAATCGCGACCCTGCGCGCACCGGATTCGCTGCCGAGCTGGCCGATGGTTGCGGCCATCGATGCGGGATTGGCGTTATAGCTTTCGTCGATGACGAGGATCGAACCGCCCGGCACCTCGACGCGGGTGCGCGCGCCGCGACCCGCAAGACCGCCCATCTCGGCGAAGGCCAGGCCCGCGGCGGGCAGGTCACCGCCAACCGCCTTGACCGCAGCAAGCACCGCCATCGCATTGGCCACCCAATGCGCGCCGCCTTGCGCGATGGTGAAGCAGAGCAGCGCGTCCTGAACCTGTGCCGTAACGAGCGATCCCCCCTGCCCGTCGGGCAACCAGTCGACCGCGCGCACATCGGCCCCTTCGCCCAGCCCGAAGCTGACGACATGCGCCGCATGCTGTTCGGCCTTGGCGCGCAGCCGCGCGTAATGCGGGCTGTCAAAGGGAAGGATTGCGGTGCCGCCCGGCTCCAGCCCCTCGAATATCTCGCCCTTCGCGTCGGCGATCGCTTCCTCGCTGCCGAAAAATTCCATGTGCGCAGGCGCGATGGTGGTCACGATGGCGACATGAGGGCGTACCATCCGCGTCAGTGCCGCCAGCTCGCCCGCATGGTTCATCCCCATTTCGAAGATGCCGAAATCGGCGGTCGAGGGCATGCGCGCCAGGCTCAAAGGCACGCCGACATGATTGTTGTAGCTTTTGACCGAACGGTGCGCTTTGCCCGGGCGAAAGCGGTCGAGCGCCGCGAACAGCGCCTCCTTGGTCCCCGTCTTGCCCGCCGAGCCGGTGACGCCGATGATCCGCCCATGGCTGCGCGCGCGCGCCGCGGCGCCGAGCGCGTTCAACGCTGCGGCGCTGTCGGCGACGCGGATGTGCGGAAAGTCTATATCGTTTTCGCAGATGATACCCGCTGCGCCGGCGGCAATCGCCTTGTCGATGAAGTTATGGCCGTCGGTCGCCTCGCCCTTCATCGCGACGAACAGGTCGCCCTTCGTCACTTCGCGCGAATCAAAGGCAACACCTTGCACCGTGAAATCGGCGCTAGCGGTGCCGCCGCACGCCGCCGCGATCGCGCGCGCCGTCCACAGCGGGGTCATGCCGCCACCTCGCGCGCGACGCTCACATCGTCGAAGGGGATGACGCGCAGCGCGTCACCGCGTCCGACAATCTGCCCCTGTTCGTGCCCCTTGCCTGCGACGCAGATAATGTCGTCGGCGCGCGCCATCTCGATCGCGGCAGCAATCGCGGCGCGGCGGTCGCCGATCACCTGGGCACCCGGCGCGCCTTCGGCGATGGCGGCGCGGATCGACGCGGGATCTTCGCCGCGCGGATTGTCGTCGGTGATGATCGCGATATCGGCCTTGGCGGCGGCGATGCGGCCCATTTCCGGGCGCTTCGCCTGATCGCGGTCGCCGCCCGCACCGAACACCAGGATCAACCGCCCCGTGGCGTGCGGCCGCAACGCATCGAGCGCCGCCTCCAGCCCGTCGGGGGTGTGGGCATAGTCGACATAGACGGGGGCGCCCGCGCGCGTGATCGCCGCACGCTCGAGCCGTCCGCGTACCGGCTGGAGCCGCGCCAGATTGGCGAGCGTCTGCGCACCATCGCCGCCGGTCGCGATGACCAGCCCGGCCGCGACCAATGCGTTGGCGGCCTGATAGGCGCCGATAAGCGGCAGGTCGACTTTCTGCGTCAGAGCACCTGCCGCAACGGTCAGCGTCTGCCCGAGCTGCGTCGGCGTCCGCCCGACAAGGCGCAGTTCCTCACCCTTCGTTCCCACGGTAAGCAGGCGCAGTCCGCGCGCGCGCGCCGTCTCCACCACTTTGGGCGAATGGGCATCGTCGGCCCAGACCACCGCGGCTCCGCCGGGTTCGACAACCTCGGTGAATAGCCGCAACTTGGCGCCCAGATAGGCTTCCATCGTGCCATGATAATCGAGATGATCGTGGCTGAGATTGGTGAAGGCCGCCGCCTTTACCGGCAGGCCTTCGGTGCGATATTGATCGAGCCCGTGGCTCGACGCCTCGAAGGCCGCATGGGTCACGCCCTCGGCCGCCAGGCCCGCCATGTTCGACAGAAAGGTCACGATGTCTGGCGTCGTCAGTCCGGTGACGACCCGGTCGGCGCCGGTGGTCACGCCAAGCGTTCCGATCGATGCTGCGTGAAGGCCCGCCATTCGCCAGAGCTGACGCGTCATCTCGACCGTCGAAGTCTTGCCATTGGTGCCCGTGACCGCGACGCAGGTTGCGGGAAAACGGTGAAAGAAGCGCGCCGCAAGCCGCGCGAAGGCGCGCCGCGGATTGGCATCGGCGATATGCACCGCGCCCTCGACCACGGCTTCGGGCCGCGCGACGACGGCGACGGCGCCCGCCGCCACCGCGGCGGCAATAAAGTCCTCACCGTTGAATTTTTCGCCGACGAAGGCGCCGAAGACATTGCCCGGCGCAACCTTGCGATGATCGATGGCAAGCCCGGTCACCACCGGACCGTCCCCATCGACATGATCGCCGCCGGTCAGCGCCGCGAGCCGCATTATTCGCTTTCCCCGTTCTTCCACAGCAGCGGCGTCAGTTCCGACACGTCGACGTCGCGGCTTTCGTCGGGGAACAAGCCGAGCATCGGTCCCGCACGCATCACTACTTTCTTGACCACCGGCGCGGCGGTGTAGCCAGCGGTGCGCTGCCCCGAGCTGAAGGCGTTGCCCTTGGGTTCGTCGATCATCACCAGCACCACGTAACGCGGATTGTCCATCGGGAAGACGGCGGAGAAGGTCGACACGAGCGAATGGCGACGATAGCCGCCGGCGCCCGGCTTTTCGGCGCTGCCGGTCTTGCCGCCGACGCGAAAGCCCGGGGCGTCGGCCTGGCGGCCCGTGCCGTCGGACACGATCAGGCGCAGGAGCTGGCGCATCCGCGCACTCGTCGATGCCTTGAACACGCGGCGTCCCTGCGGCGGCGCCTTGTCGCCCAGCTTCAGGATCGTCGCCGGACGCCAGATGCCGCCGTTGACCAGCGCGGCATAGGCGCTGGCAAGGTGCAGCGGAGTGACCGCAATGCCGTGGCCATAGCTGGTCGTCATCGTCGACAGCCGGCCCCATTCGCGCGGCCACAGCGGGAAGGCACGCTCCTTGAGTTCGATTTCGGGGCGTTTGTTGAATTCGAGGCTACGGAACATCGCCTCCATCTTTTCCTTGCCGAGCTGGTCGGCGATCTGCGCGGTGACGATGTTCGAGCTGTGGATGAGCGTTTCGGGGACGTTGAGCCAGCGGTTCATCATGTGCGAATCGCGGATGCGGAAACCGGCGATCGCCAGCGGCTGCGTTGCATCATAGCGCTTCGCCATGCTCGTCACGACGCCATTGTCGATCGCGGCGCCGATCGAGAGCGGTTTGACGACCGATCCAAGCTCGTAGAGATTATAGGTCACGGCGTTGCGCCGCGTCGTCGGATCGCTACCCGCCAGCTTGTTCGGATTATAGGTGGGCAGCGACGTCATCGCCATCACTTCGCCCGTGTGGACGTCGAGGATGATGCCCGCCCCGCCGATCGCCTCCAGATTGGTGACAGCGTTCGACAACTCGCTTTCGAGCACGCCCTGCACGCGCGCGTCGATCGACAGCGTCAGCGGATCGCCGCGCGTCGCCTTGTCGATCAGCCGCTGGTCAAACGCGCCCTCGACGCCAGTGACGCCATGGCCTTCGGCGTTGGTGAAGCCCAGCACATGCGCCGCGAGCGACATCTGCGGATAGAGGCGCTCCTTTTCGCGCGGAAAATCGAACCCTACATCGCCGATGGCATTCACCGCCGCCACCTGATCGGGCAGCGCCCGTCGCCGGATATAGGTCGGGCGCGGGCCCGTCAGCTTGGCGAGCAGGTCCTCGCGCGTCATGTCGGGAAAGATCTTGTGCAGTTCGTCGGCGAGATACTGGCGATCGTTGAGCAGTTTCGACGGCATCACACGGATCGAATAGCCGTCGATCGTCCGAGCGAGCGGCACGCCATTGCGATCGACGATATCGGCGCGCGCGGGCACGAAGGCCGTGCTGTTGCCGCCGCGGCCGGCATCGCTATCGAACAGCGCAAAATAGAGCAGCCGCACCGAAACGAGGAAAAATGCCGCCATGAACAGCAGCATGAGCATCATCAGCCGCTGTTGCGCGGTCAGCAATATCTGCTGCCGCACCCCAGCGGTTCGAACCCGGGTCGGACGGACGACCAGCGTGTTCATTGGCCCGATTTGCCCTCCTTCGCTTCACGCGCCGCGGCACGCTTGAGGTCGGCGAGCGTCGATTCCGCAAGGAGCTGGTCCTCGATCATCTTGAGCTGTTCGCGGCGACGCGTCGGCGCCAGACGCGGCGCGCTGTCGCTGCGCACCGGCGTTTCGGCCTGCGCCAGTACGACGGGCTTTTCGGCGGCCGGCTTCGCCTCGGCCTTCACCGGCGTCGCGGCGGGTTCGGGTGTTCCGACGGGGCTGACCATTGCCATCAGCACCGGCGCGACTTCATTGGCGCCGCGAGCGCGCGGCAAACCGTCGAGCGAAGCAAGCTGGCGCTCGCTCGACAGATATTGCGAGGCATCCGGCGCCGAGTAGCCGAAGCTGTCGGCGTTCCACTGTTCGAGCTGGCGCATCGAAGCGCGCACCGCGAGTTCGGATTCAAGGTAGCGGATATTGTCGCGCGTGCGCTCGATCTGATGATTGATGCGCGCGAGTTCGCTGCGCGTCGCAGCGACCTTCAACGAGACCGGATAGAGCATCATCGCGAAGATGAGCACGAGCAGCACCAGGCCGATCCCCTGAAGCTTGCGGGCCGCCATCAGCATGAGATTGCCTCCTTCGTCGTCAATTGGGTCGGCCAGGCCGGGGCTGCGGTGCGCACGGCGCTGCGCAGCGTCGCGGAGCGCGCGCGCGGGTTGCGCGCCTCTTCGGCCTTGCCGGGGCGCACCTTGCGCGCCGGCGGCTGAAAGGTGGCGGCCCGCGCCGCTCCGATCGGCGCGGGCCGGTGGCGCGAGCCGGCGGCGTCGCCGCCGCTACGCTCGCGCAGAAAGTTCTTCACGATCCGGTCTTCGGTGCTGTGGAAGCTGACCACGGCAAGCCGGCCGCCGGGGCGCAGGACGCGCTCCGCCGCGGCGAGCCCCTCCATCAGTTCGTCGAGCTCGCCGTTGATGTGGATGCGGATCGCCTGAAAGCTCTTCGTTGCCGGATCCTTGGGCGCGCCCGGCGGATGGCGCAGCGCCTTGCGGATCACCGTCGCCAGTTCGCCGGTGCGCGACAGCGGGCGCGCAGCGACGATTGCCCGCGCGACGCGGCGCGACTGACGTTCGTCGCCATAATGATACAGCACGTCGGCGATCTCGGCCTCGTCGGCGCGATTGAGCCATTCGGCGGCAGTCTCGCCCTCCTGCGCCATGCGCATGTCGAGCGGGCCGTCCTTCTGGAACGAGAAGCCGCGCGCATCGCGGTCGAGCTGCATTGACGAAACGCCGATGTCGAAGGTGATGCCGTCGACCGCGCCGATGCCCCGTTCGGCGAGCAGGCGGTCGATTTCGCCGAAGCGGCCGTGGATCAGCATCAGCTTGCCGTCGGCTTCGGCGACGAGCGCCTGCCCCTCGGCAATCGCATCGGGGTCGCGGTCGCACGCGATCACCTCGGCCCCCGCGGCGAGCATCGCACGCGTGTAGCCGCCGGCGCCGAAGGTCGCGTCGACATGCCGCTCGCCCGGAGCGATGGCAAGGGCGGCGATGACTTCTTCGCGGAGGACCGGATCATGGCGGGGATCCCGAGGCAGGTCGGGGGAAAGATCGGTCACTTGCGCCCCTTCCCCTTCGTCTCTTCCCAGGCCTTGGCAAGTCGCTGGAGCACCGGATCGGCATCGACGCAGTCAGCGAGCGTCGGCAGCCACCATACTTCGAACCGGCGGCCCGACCCGACAAAGGCGGTCGCGCCGGCATCGCCGACGCGGTCGCGCGCGGTAAAATTGGGAAGGAAGCGCCCGCTGTCGTCGAGCGTATAGGCCTCGGTATAGCTGAACCGCTTCTTGAACGCCTCGTCCTCGTCGAAATCGATATTGCGGGCGAGCGCGGTGTCGCGGTCGCGCTCGATCTCGTCGGTCAGGCGATCATATTGATCCTGGCCATAGGCGACCAAACAAGGCAGCTTTTCATGGAAACCAACCCAAAGCACGCGCTGACCGTCCGCATTGAGGGGCACATTATTGCGGAACTGCGAAGGGACGGCGATGCGTCCCTTGCCATCGATCGCGGCGAAGTTGGTACCCGAATACCGGCCGGGCGTCACAACTGCCATCGCTGAAGCCCCCCGTTTCGCGCCTCCGGGCAAAACTTCCCCGTCCGCGAAAATCGCAGGATTTCGCGCCAAAAGACTCGGGTGGAGATTGCCCCTCTCCGATTCCTGAGTATCAAGAGTCGATTAGGGTGAAAAGGGGTATTTTAGGGTGAAACAGGGTAATTGCGCCCCAAATGGGCAAAAATGTGCTCAATTGATCAAGCAAAGCGGGCTCCGGCGCCGAAACGCCAGCCGCGGGAAGCAGAAATTCGGGGTGTAATGGGGCCGCGACCTCTCAGTCGGCGGCGGCGCCTATCCAGAGCGGGCGCAACCAGCCGCGCGCGTCGGCTCCGCGCAAGCGCGCATCCAGCCACTCCATCGTGTCGGCATGGCGCAGATGCGCCGCCCAGCGGGGCTGCGGCTGCCAGAGCGGGGCGAACAGCATATCGGCGTCACCGACCAGCCACGCTTCGCCCTGCCCGATCCGGCAATGGAGCAGATGACCGCCCGCGATCCGCACGCAGGCAGGCGGCACCTGCGTAAAGCGACCGGCGCTGAACAGGCGCAGGCGGGCGCCGCCCCCATCGACGGCGATCGGCCTTGTTTCCGTATCGGGCGCCGCGGCGAGCGTGATGCCCCAATGGTCGAGCAACGGGGTGAGCAGACTCGTCACCGGCGGATTGCGCGGATCGCCGAGCGGGTGGCGCGGCGGCCAGCCCGAAAGCGCATCGGCGAGGATCACCGCGCGCCCGCCGCCACGCACAAAGGCGTCGATCGCGACAAGATCGCGCGGTGCAAGCGCGGGGGGATGCGCGAGCAACAGGGCATCGCCGCGCGCGAGCGGGTGGTCGGCAAGACTGTCGACGAGCCGCAGCGGCCCGCCGCGCGCGATCCGGTCGAGTGCGGGGTCGTCGCGGGCGCCCTCGGCAAGCATCGCGGCCAGATCGCCGCCCGACCAGCGCAGCGGCAGGCTTGTCATCATCGTCACCGGCACGGCGCGCGGCGCCGGAGCACGATAGGCAAGCGCCAGCAGCCCGTGTGCGGCGGCAAACCAGCTAAGGATCGCGGCGGCGATCAGCAGCACGCGAAAAAGCCCGCGCGGCCGCGCGGCCTGGACCATGCAGTCGGCCCAAACTGCCACCACGCTCCCGCAACCCGCGCTCAGCACGAGTTGCAGCCAGGGGAAGGCTCCCGCGAGCCAGGCCGCAAGCAGCGCCTGCCCGATCAGCGTCAAAGCAATCGCGACGCCAAAGGCGGCGCGGCGTTCAGTTCGGGAAGCGCGGCGCGCCGTCCACGCCAGCGCCGCCAGCGGCAACGGCCATAGAGGCAGCAGCAGCGCGGGATCGATCCGGCCGAGCATCGCCTGTCCGCCGACGAACCAGCCCAGCGCCAGCACCGCGGCCGCCGCCAGCGCGCCACGCAGCAGAGCGCCGGGAGGCGGCAATGTCACTGTTTCGACTGGCGAACGCGCTCGAGTTCAGGATCGGGTTCGAGGTCGGGGACGGCGGGCGCGGTCGGCACCTTCGCCGCGGGGTCGTCATTCTGCTCCTTCGAAACCGGCTGCACGCCCAGCTCCTCGAGCGGCGCGCTCGCGGGCTTCTGGTCGGCGCCCGGCACCTTGACCTCCGCCGCAGTGTCGGGGTCGGCGGCGGCGCGTTCGCGCGCCCGGTCGCCGATCAGCCCCGCCATCCCGACGAGCAGCAGGACGGTCAACACCCCCGCAATGCCGATCTGGAGCCGCCGCATCGCATCATGTGGCGGCGGCGGCGCCGCATCTGCGGGTGCCGCGGGGTTCGGCGCGATCGCTGGCTTGATCTCGGGCTTGCTGCTCATGCTGCCGCCTCGGCGAGGCCTTTGCTCGCCAGCCATTCGGGATTGTAGAGCGTCGACAGATAGCGAAAGCCGCTGTCGCACAAGATCGTCACGATGCGCTTACCCGGACCAAGCTCGCGCGCGAGCGCCATCGCGCCCGCGACATTGATCCCCGACGACAGGCCGACGCACAGCCCCTCGTCGTCGAGCAGGCTGCGACAGACCGCGAGGCCTTCGGCATCCGAAATGCGGAATTGCGTGTCGATCGGCGCGCCGTCCAGATTGCCGGTGATGCGGTTCTGCCCGATGCCTTCGGCGACGCTCGACCCCTCGGGTTTCAGCTCGCCGCACTTGTAGTAATTATAGAGGCCGGCGCCGTGCGGATCGGTCAGCGCAATGGTGATCCGCTCGTCCTTGGCCTTGAGGCCCAGGCCGGTTCCCGCGATCGTGCCACCGGTCCCCGCCGCGCAGGTGAAGCCGTCGACGCGCCCCTCCATCTGCTGCCAGATCTCCTCGGCGGTGCCGCAGATATGCGCCTTGCGGTTCGCGATATTGTCGAACTGGTTGGCCCAGATCGCATTGTCGGTTTCTTCGGCGATGCGGCGCGAGGTGTGCACGAAATGGCCGGGGTTTGCGAAGGGCGCCGGCGGCACCAGCACCAACTCGGCACCAAGCGCGCGGATCGTCGCCATCTTCTCGGCACTCTGATTGTCGGGCATGACGATGATCGTCCGGTAGCCGAGCGCGTTGCCGACGAGCGCCAGCCCGATACCGGTGTTGCCCGCCGTACCCTCCACGATCGTCCCGCCCGGCCGCAGCAGGCCGTTCGCTTCGGCATCGCGGACGATGTAGAGCGCGGCGCGATCCTTCACCGATCCGCCGGGGTTCGCATATTCGCACTTGGCCCAGATTTCGCAGCCCGTGGCTTCGCTGGCGCCCCGCAGCAACACGATCGGCGTGTTGCCGATCAGGTCGAGGCTGTTCTTCGCATTGATCATGTCCTTGATCTAGGCCCGCGCCCCTGCGCCTGCAAGACAGCTTCGCTTGCGGCGCGCATGGCCGCGCTTTGTCGACGAACGGGGCACCGGCGCCGACCAACGACGGGGCCCGGTCCCAGCGCGGGGTTGCATCTGTAACAGTATATCATTACTGCGCCCGTCGAACTCGTCACGATATAACAGGAAATTGTCGCCATGCGCTTGCTCCCCGTCACCAGCCTGACCCTCGCCCTACTCCTCTCCACCCCCGCTTTCGCGCAGCAGGGCGCCGCCCGGTCGGGCAGCGACGATGATTTTCACACCGACCAGGGCATCGTCGTCACCGCGCCCTATGTCCGTAGCCTCGACATCCTGGGCAATGTGTCGGTGATGCAGGGCGAAAAGCTGGCACAGGATATTCGCGGCCAGATCGGCGACACGCTCGCATCGCAGCCCGGCGTATCGTCGAGCAGCTTCTCACCCGGCGCGTCGCGCCCCATCCTGCGCGGCTTCTCCGGCGAACGCGCCGCGGTCCTTGTCGATGGCCTCGGCGCGATCGATGCGTCTTCGACGTCGGCCGATCATGCCGTGTCGATCGATCCGCTGACCGCCGATCGTATCGAAATTCTGCGCGGCCCGTCGGTGCTGCTCTTCTCGAGCCAGGCCGTCGGCGGGGCGGTGAACGTCTTCGACCGCCGTATCCCGCGCGCCATCCCCGAAAGCCCCGCCCACATCGATGCGCTCGCCAGCTATGGCACCGCGGCGCAGGACAAGAGCATCGGCGCCTCGATCGACGTGCCGCTCGGCCAGCGCTTCGTCGTCCATGCTGACGGCAATTATCGCGATTCGAACGACGTGCGCGTCGGCGGGCTGATCTATGCGCCTGCACTGCGCGCGCATCTACTCGACCTCGCCGCCGATGCGAGCGCCGGCGGCGACGCCGAGGAAGCGGCGCGGCTGACTGACGCCGCGAACAGCCGCGGCCGCGTGCCGAACAGCCAGAGCACGAGCAAGAGCGCCGGCGTCGGAGCCGCCTTCGTCGACGACGGCGGGTCGCTCGGCATCAGCTTCGGCTACCTCGAGGACGAATATGGCATCCCGCCGCGCGCCGACATCAACGAGCTGCCGACGATCAAGGCGCGCCAGTATCGCGTTGATGTGCGCGGCGAGGTCAATCTGGGCGACGGCCTGTTCGACAAATTGCGTATCCGCGGCGCCTATGCCGACTATGCCCACACCGAATTCGACGATGGTCAGCCCGGCACGCGCTTCACCAATCGCGGCATCGAGGCGCGCGCCGAACTCGCCCAGAATGATCGTGGCGGCTGGCGCGGTGCGAGCGGGGTCCAGTACAGCTTCCGCGATTTCGCGGCGATCGGCGACGAAGCCTTTCTTCCCGCCAACGAAACGACGCGCCTCGCCGCCTTCACGCTGCAGGAGCTCGAACGCGGCCCGGTGACGCTCGAAGGCGCGCTGCGTTTCGAAAATTCCAAAGTAGCGGCGAACAGCATCGGCTTCGACCGCTCGTTCGACAGCCTGTCGGGCGCGGCCGGCCTGTCGTATCAGCTCGCCGACGGCCTTAAGGCCAGCGTGTCGGTTTCGCGTAGCGAACGCGCGCCCTCGGCCGAAGAGCTGCTCTCGGACGGGCCGCATGCCGCAACGCTGACCTATGAACGCGGCAACCCCGATTTCGCCAAGGAAACGAGCTGGGGCGGCGAGGCATCGCTCAAGTTCACCCGCGACGGCTGGTCGATGGGGCTGACCGGCTATGCAAGCTGGTTCGACAATTTCATCTATGAAACCGACACCGGCCTGATCGCCGACGACTTGCCGCTGTTTGAATTCCGCCAGAACAAGGCGCGGGTATGGGGATTTGAATTTCAGGGCACCGCCCCGCTGGCGCAGGCGGGGGGCTTCAACTTCGTTGCCGACGCGACCGCCGACATGACGCGCGCCAAGATCGTCGACGGTCCCTATGTCCCGCGCATCCCGCCGCTGCGCATCCGGGGCGGGCTCGAAGCGCAGAGCGACCGCGTCGATGCACGCGCCGAGGTCGAATGGACCGACGACCAGACCCGCATCGCGCCGTTCGAGACCGCGACCAAGGGCTTTACGCTGGTCAACGCCTCGCTGACCTGGCGCCCGCTTCCCGACACGAAGAATCTGTCGCTGACGCTGGCAGCCGACAATATCTTCGACGTCGATGCCCGCCGCCATGCGAGCTTCACCAAGGATTATGTGCCGCTTGCCGGCCGCGACATCCGCATTACCGCGCGCGCCAGCTTCTGACCGCGTGCCGAAAAAGGGGCCGGGTTTCCGTGCGAAACCCGGCCCTCTTTTTTGCCCCTTGGCTTCTAGTGGCTCAGAAACTGCTGGCGGCGGTTCCAGTAAATTGAACTGGCCGCGGCATAGGCGCCGACTTTTTCCCATACCGATTGATCGACGCTTTCGACATCGACGCCGGCGGCGGTATAGGCATTAATGATCGTGTTGATCTGATCCTCGGTCATCTCGCTGCTGAGATCCGGGTTGGCCCCCTTCGGCCCGAAGTCGAGCGAGCGATCGACCGGGTCGACCGACAGGCCGGCCTTCCTGATCTGACCTGCGAACCATTCGCGCGACACGCGGGCAAGATTATAGTCGAAATAGACATCCTTGCGATCGGCCGCGATCCCGTTCTTCGTCATACAGTCGGTCGAGAGCGCACCGAACTGTTCGAACAGCGGCCGCGCGGCGTCGCTGTCACTACCCGCCATCGCCGCGCCGATCTGCGCGCGCAGGTCGGGCGAAACCGTCTTGGCGACGCAATCGAGCGCGGCTCCGTCCTGCGCCAGCGCGGCGCCGGGCACGCCCGCGAACCCGAGTGCAACCGCCGCTATCCAAATCCTTGTCATTTCTGCTTTTACCCCCTGAAACGCGCCCCTCAGGACAGCATGGCCATGCCGCCGTTCACGTGCAAGGTCTGTCCGGTGACATAGCCCGCTTCTCTCGACGCGAGATAGACAACGGCGGCGGCGATATCGCTCCCCTCGCCCATGCGGCCCGCGGGGATGCGCTGGTTGAGCGCTTCCTTCTGCGCATCGGGCAAATCGTCGGTCATCGCAGTTGCGATGAAACCGGGAGCGACGCAATTGGCAGTGACGCCCCGGCTCGCCAGTTCCTGCGCCAAGGCCTTGGTCATGCCGGTCACGCCCGCCTTCGACGCGGCATAGTTCGCCTGCCCCGGATTGCCGGTGGCTCCGACGACGCTGGTGATCGAGATGATGCGGCCGAAGCGCGCCTTCATCATCGGCTTGGCGGCAGCGCGCGCGAGGCGGAAATTGGCCTCGAGATTGATGCGGATGACGTCCATCCACTCTTCGTCCTTCATCCGCATGATCAGATTGTCGCGCGTCACGCCCGCGTTATTGACGAGGATATCGAGCTGACCAAGCGCCTCGACCGCGGAGGGCACGAGTGCGTCGACCGCCGCGGCATCGCCCAGGTTGCACGGGAGCGCGACATGATCGCCGCCCAGACTATCGCGAAAGGCATTCAGCTTGTCGGCATTGGACCCCGACACCGCAAGCCGCGCGCCCTGCGCCGCAAGCGCCTGCGCGATTGCGGACCCGATGCCGCCACTGGCGCCGGTAACAAGCGCGGTCATACCGGTGAGATCGAACATATTATTCTCCTGGAATCCGTTTTCAGAGCGTCTTGAGCAATGCCTCGATGTCGTCCATCGATATCACGCTCACCGTCTCCACATCACCCGATGCGCTGCGCTTGACCATCGGGCCGAGCACCTTGCCGCCGAATTCGACGAACTGTGTCACCCCGATTGCTTCCATGGCGCCGACGCTTTCGCGCCAGCGGACACGGCCCGTCACCTGTTCGACGAGCAGGTTGCTGATGGTATCGGCATCACTCACCGGACTGGCGGTGACGTTCGCGATCACCGGCACCAGCGGCGCCGTCGGCGGGTTGGCTCCTAGCGCCTCGGCCATCGCATCCGCGGCGGGCTGCATCAACGGGCAGTGGAAGGGTGCGGACACCGGCAGCAATACGCCGCGCTTGATGCCATAATCCTTTACCATCGCCACGGCGCGCTCGACTGCGCCCTTGTGGCCCGAGATGACGACCTGCGACGGATCATTGTCGTTGGCGACGGTGCAGACCTCGCCCTCGGCCGCGGCGTCGGCGAGCTTCTGCGCAGTGTCGATGTCGGCGCCGAGCAGCGCCGCCATTGCGCCGACCCCGACGGGGACCGCCGCCTGCATAGCCTGCCCGCGCGTTTTCAGAAGCCGCGCAGTCGTCGCCAGGTCAAAGGCACCGGCAGCGCACAGCGCGCTATATTCGCCGAGGCTGTGGCCCGCGACATAAGCGGCCTTGCCCGACAGCGTCACGCCGCCGTCCCGTTCGAGCACGCGCAGCGTGGCGATCGCGTTCGCCATGATCGCGGGCTGGGCGTTTTCGGTCAGCGTAAGCTGATCTTCCGGCCCTTCGCTCATCAGCTTGAAAAGATGCTGGCCGAGCGCCTCGTCGACCTCCTGAAACACCTCGCGCGCATGCGCCGACGCCTCGGCGAGCGTCTTGCCCATGCCCACGGCCTGGCTGCCCTGACCCGGAAAGATGAATGCGCGCATGACCTAGCCCCTTCTCGTCGGCCCCGCGAAGGCGGGGGCCGCTGTCGTTTTACACCTTGCCGTCGACCAGGCCGACGACGCCCCCCGCCTTCGCGGGGGCGACGGAAAGTGCCGCGCCTATTCGCTCACCCCGCGCGATGCAAGCCGAAGGGCACGACCTTGTTGGCCACGTCATGGCCGATGTCGGCGCGGCCAAGCCAGGTGATGCCGGTCCGCGCGCACCAGTCCTGCGCGATTTCCTCGGCCTCCATTCCGAACGGCCGGTCGTTTTCGGGAATGTCGCTGACGCGTCCCAGCCGGATGCCCGCCAGACCGCGCGGCGCCAGACAGGTCGCGACATGGAAAAAGGCGCGGTCGAAGGCGTAGAGATATTCGCTCACTTCTTCGACGATCAGCAGATGCCCCGACAGATCGGGCTCGAGCGGCGTGCCGAGAAGCATCGACAGCGTCATCACGTTGAACGCGGCATGGCGCGCGCCGTGCCGCAGGCCGGGCTCGCAGGCCGCCGGATCGCGCGCGACGAGCCAGTCGAGCGCCCGCGTCACCGCCGCTTCACCGCCTTCGCGCCGGATGTCGGCGACCATCGGGCCGTGCGCGACATGATCGAAGCCCTCGCGGTACAGGCAGCCGAGCAGATTGCCCTGATCCGAATAGCCGAGATAGGCCTTGTGGCGCGCCGCCTCGCCCATGGCGGCGACGGCATCCTCGGCGATGCGGCAGGCACCATAGCCGCCGCGCGCGAACCAAATCGCGTCGATGTCGGGGCGGTTGGCCATCGCCACCAGCGCTTCGCGCCGCACCGCATCGGCGCCCGCAAAATGCCCGTGAACGACAAAGCATTGCGGATCGAACACCAGTTCGACCTCGGGATAGCCCAGCGCCGCAATGGCCCGCACCGCTTCCGCATCGTCGGGAAGAATGGGGGTGGAGGGGGCAATGATGCCTATGCGCATGACTTGAAATAACCCAACGATCCGTTCGCATCGAGCGAAGTCGAGATGCCCCTCGGCCTTGCGCCAGTTGCAAACCCTTCGCCAACGCCATATCGCGCCGGCATGGCCGAAAACAAATCCTATTTCTTCTGCGGCATCGGCGGATCGGGGATGCTGCCGCTCGCGATGATTGTCGCGGCGCGCGGCGCGGCGGTCGCGGGGTCCGATCGCAGCCGCGATCAGGGTCGCAGCGCCGACAAGTTTCACTGGATCGAAAGCCGCGGCATTGCGCTGTTCCCGCAGGATGGCAGCGGCGTTGCCGCCGGGCAGACGCTCGTCGCTTCGGCGGCGGTCGAGGACAGCGTGCCCGACGTCGCAGCGGCAAACCGGCTCGGCCTGCCGCGCCTGACGCGCGCCGAACTCAACGCGGCCCTGTTCAACGAAGCGGGCCGCGCGGTCGGCGTCGGCGGGACAAGCGGCAAGTCGACCGTCACCGGCATGATCGGCTGGATCCTCGATCGCGCGGGCGCCAATCCCACCGTGATGAACGGCGCGGTAATGCGCAATTTCGCCGACGATCAAACCCCCTTCGCTAGCGCACTCGTCGGCGATACCGCGACTTATGTCAGCGAAGTCGACGAAAGCGACGGGTCGATCGCCCTCTACCAGCCCGACGTTGCGGTCGTCACCAACATCAGTCTCGACCACAAGAGCCTTGCCGAACTGCACAGCCTGTTCGGCGATTTCGCGGCCAAGGCGCGCGTTGCCGTGGTCAATGCCGACGATCCCGAATCGGCGCCGCTGCTGGCGGGAGGAAACGTCCTGCGCTTTGGATTTTCGGAGAGCGCCGCGATGCGCGGCAGCGACTTCGAGGCGCTTCCCGACGGGTGCCGCTTCAAGGTCCATTTCGCCGGCGACACCCACGCGGCGGTGCTGCGGATGCCCGGCCGACACAATGCCGCCAATGCGCTCGCCGCAATCGCCGCCGCGCGCGCGCTCAACATTCCGGTCGTCCGCTCGGTCGAGGCGCTCGCCAACTTCGCCGGGCTCGCGCGCCGGTACGAGGTGCTCGGCCAGGCGAACGGCGTCACCGTGATCGACGATTTCGCGCATAATCCCGACAAGGTCGCCGCGACGCTCGCCGCAGTTGCCGAGCTTCCCGGCCGCGCTTTGCTCTTCTTCCAGCCGCACGGCTATGGCCCGCTCCGCCAGATGGGGCGCGAGCTTGCCGCCAGCTTTGCGCGCGGCATGCGTCCCGGCGACCGGCTCTTCGTCTGCGATCCCGTCTATTTCGGCGGCACCGTCGATCGCAGCATGGGGAGCGAAACGCTCGTCGCCGACATCGTCGCGGGCGGTGCCGACGCTGTCCATGTGCCGGTCCGCGCCGATTGCGGCGCTGCGATGGTGCAGGAGGCGGCGCCCGGCGACCGTATCCTGATCCTCGGCGCGCGCGACGACACACTCACCGATTTCGGGCGGGAATTGCTGGAAAAGCTTGCATCGCGCGCTTGATTAATCCCCGCGAATCTGTATAGGCGCGCTCATTCGGGGCGAGGCCACGTTGCCATCGCCCCGTTTGCTTTGCACCAATACGCAAAGCCGGACGACAGCCGGAGGGGTTTCGCGATTGGCGCGAAATCAGCGATCGGCCAAATCGAAGGACGCAAACCATGCCGTTTTACGAGCATGTTTTTATCGCGCGTCAGGATCTGAGCCAGGCTCAGGTCGATGCGCTCGCCGAAGGCATCACGAACATCGTGACCGAATTTAAGGGTCAGGTCCACAAGACCGAAACCTGGGGCCTGAAGCAGCTCGCCTACAAGATCGCGAAGAACCGCAAGGGTCATTACGCGATGCTGTCGGTCGAAGCGCCGGGCGAAGCCGTCGCCGAAATCGAACGCCAGGCGGCAATCAACGAAGACATCATCCGCTGGATGACCATCAAGGTCGACGAACTCGAAAAGGGTCCGTCGGTAATGATGCGCAAGCAGGAACGTCGGGGCGGCCGTGGCCGTGACCGCGACGGCGAAGAATAAGGAAAACGACCATGGCACGACCCTTTTTCCGTCGCCGCAAGACCTGCCCCTTCAGCGCGAAGGACGCACCGGTCATCGATTACAAGGACGTCCGCCTGCTCCAGGGTTACCTGTCGGAGCGCGGCAAGATCGTCCCGTCGCGGATCACCGCGGTGTCCACCAAGAAGCAGCGCGAGCTGGCGAAGGCGATCAAGCGCGCCCGTCACATCGGCCTGCTCCCCTACATTGTGAAGTAAGGAGCGCGGACCGATGGAAATCATCCTGCTCGAACGCATCGAGAAACTGGGCGGTATCGGCGACGTCGTCACCGTCAAGAACGGCTTTGCCCGCAACTATCTGCTGCCCAACAACAAGGCACTGCGCGCGAACGAAGCCAACAAGAAGCTCTTCGAAGCCAACCGCGCGAAGATCGAATCGGACAACGCCGACCGCCGCGCCGCGGCAGAAGGCCGCGCGAAGGACATCGACGGCAAGCAGGTCGTCCTGATCCGTCAGGCGTCGAACACTGGCCAGCTTTACGGTTCGGTTTCGGTGCGCGACATCCTCGACGCGCTGATCGAAGACGGTGCGACGAACCTGACCAAGGCGATGTTCGAACTCGAACGTCCGATCAAGTCGCTCGGCCTGTTCGACGTCAAGGTGAAGCTGCATCCCGAAGTCGCGGTCACCGTGGGCGTCAACGTCGCCCGCTCGCCGGACGAAGCCGAAATGCAGAAGCAGGGCATCGACGTCATTGCCGCCATGTTCGAAGAAGAACAGGCTGCGGCGGCTGCGGTTGCTCTCGAACCCGACAGCGAAGACGAATTCGACGACGCCACCCCGCCGTCGGACGCTCCGGCCGCGGAAGCGCCAGCCGCTGACGAGGACGAAGACGCTTAACGCATCTTCGGCTCGCACGAAACAAAAAGGCCCCGGAACCACATCGGTTCCGGGGCCTTTTTCGTGCGCGGGCTATTTCGGGAGACCGGCTTTGGGGTGGGAGCCTGCGCCGGGATGACGATGGAAGAAAAGTCGGCCAACCTCCACAATCGGTCGCTGTCCGCCCTCAGCGTTCAAGCATCAACCATCGCATGATACTCCGCTTCCGCAAGGAAGCGTTCGGCGTCGAGTGCGGCCATGCAGCCCATACCCGCCGCGGTGATCGCCTGGCGATACACCTTGTCGGTCACGTCACCCGCCGCGAAGACGCCCGGCACCGCGGTCAGCGACGTGCCCGGCGTCACCGCAAGATAGCCGTCGGCGTCGAGCGGCAGCTTGCCCTTGAACAATCCGGTCGAGGGGCTGTGGCCGATGGCGACGAAGCCGCCGTCGGTGCGCTCGTGGCTCGCCTCGCCCGTTACCGTGTCGATCAGGTCGACTCCAACCAGCCCCGCCGTCCCTTCGCCCGCGACGAAGCGATCGACCTTCTTGTTCCAGAGCACCTTGATCTTCGGATTGGCGTGCAACCGGTCCTGCAGGATCTTTTCGGCGCGCAGGGTGTCGCGACGGTGGATCAGCGTCACGTCGTCGCTATGATTGGTCAGATACAGTGCCTCTTCGACCGCGGTATTGCCGCCGCCGATCACCACCACCTTTTTGCCGCGATAGAAAAATCCGTCGCAGGTCGCGCAGGCCGAAACGCCCTTGCCGCCCAATTCCTGTTCGCCGGGAACGCCCAGCCATTTCGCCTGCGCGCCGGTCGCGATCACCAGCGTTTCGGCGACATAGACGTCGCCGCCGTCGCCGATCAGACGGAACGGCCGCTGCGACAGATCGACGTCGACGATCGTGTCCCAGATCATGCTGGCGCCCACATGCGTCGCCTGCGCCGTCATCTGCTCCATCAGCCAAGGGCCCTGGATCACTTCGGCAAATCCGGGATAGTTTTCGACGTCGGTGGTGATCGTCAACTGCCCGCCCGGCTGCAGCCCCTGCACCACGATTGGCTGCATCCCGGCGCGCGCCGCGTAGATGGCGGCCGAAAGCCCTGCAGGGCCGGAACCGAGGATCAGCATCTTGGTGTGGTGCGTGGCGGGCATGACGGTCTTTCGTTGTTGGCGGCTATGAGCGAGGACGCCCAGATGGGTGTTGCCAATCGCGCTAGCAAGGGACAGGCTGCACGCCAAGGGGAGAGACGGGAATGGCGAGTTGGTGGGAACGTCATGGGGTGCCGCGGCTGATCAAATGCGCCTGCTCGCAGGGGCAGATCATGAAGGCGCGCAGCAAGGTGGTGCCGGCGGCATCGGGCGACGTGCTGGAGCTTGGCTGCGGCGGCGGCATCAATATGGAATTTTACGATTGGAACCGGGTGACGCGCTTCACCGGGCTCGATCCGTCGCCCGAACTACTCGCGATGAGCCGCGCGGCGGCGCAGGCGCGCGGCATCGCGGCGACGATCGAAGGTGGCATCGGTGAAGCGATGCCCTTCGAGAGCGGCCGATTCGACACCGTCGTCACTACCTTCACCCTCTGTTCGGTGCACGATCAGGCGGCGGTGCTGGCCGAGATCCGCCGCGTGCTCAAACCGGGCGGAACCGCCTTGTTTCTGGAACATGGCGGCGCCCCCGACGCGGGGGTTGCGCGCTGGCAACGGCGGATCGAGCCCGTCTGGAAACGCATCGGCGGCAATTGCCATCTGACGCGGCCGATCGCCGACGCCTATGCGGGCGCGGGCTTTGCGGTGGAACGGCAGGCGGCACATTATATGCCCAAAACCCCTCGCCCTTTCGGCTGGGTCGAATATGGAACCGCGCGCGCTCCTGCCTGATTACCGAGCGCAGCAATTCCTTAATATGGGCCGCCTAGACTTGGGGGCGAAGGATCGGATTCGCGTGCGTCATCAATACCCTCTTCCGCTGCATCACAGCTGGCCGCTTTTCGAGCGGGGACATCATTTCGATCTGGGCTGGGTCGACCGGCGATCGATCCGTCCGCCGGGCCGCACGCCAGCGATGGCCGACGACGCGGCCGCAGTCATGGAGCGCCACGGCGTCGGCAGTTGGACCTGCGACCTTGCCGACGATCATCTTGTCTGGTCCGACACAGTCTATGACATCTTCGGTCTGCCGCGCGGCGTCGAAGTCGCGCGCAGCGATGCCGTCGCGCTCTATCGCGAGGAATCGCGCGCCGCGATGGAAAAACTGCGCGCGCACGCGATCACCCATCGTCGCGGCTTCACCCTTGATGTCGCGATCGAAGCGTCGCGGCGCAAACCACGCTGGGTCCGGCTGATCGCCGCACCGGTTTGTGAAGACGACCGCGTGGTTGCGCTGAACGGCTTCAAATATCTGATCGGCGCTTAATTCGAACCCGATTCTCGTTCCGGCATGGCCACTCCCGGTTCCTATCCACGAAACCCGCTTCATAGACGGTCAATTACCGCCGCCCTTCCCTAACATGTCGGATTAACTTACAGTTTACCATAAGCCGGTGGCGGCGAATCCCTGATTTGCGCCACTGGCACATCCCTTGCTTCGGATGGTGGCGATGCTGAAGAAAATCGGACGGCTGTTTATCATCAAGACCAGGTTCGAGGCCTGCCTGATCATCTATGCATTGGCGGCGGGTGCCATGGCGCGCGGAACAGCCTATCTGCATGAATTTCCGGGGTACGGCGGCCAGTTGCTGCTCGTCGCGTGCAGCGGTTCGGTATTTCTTGCTGGCGCCAAAATCTTCGACTGCCTGCGCTACGAGCAGGCCGAAAGGCGGGCGGCCGAGCCACCCGCCGGCTAGGATCAGGAAACTGGCGAGGTGCTTCCGTCCACGGCCAAAACATGCCAAAGCCATGGGCATGAGCAGGATCAGCGGCCGCCCGGTCATCGGCACCGAACATCTTTATGGCCTCGCGCTTCGCACGGCGCGCTGGCGTAAAGGCAGCACCGGGGTGCCGTTGCTGTTCCTCAACGGGATCGGCGCCGACATCGCCGCCGCGGCACCGCTGCTCGCGCAGATACATGGGCGCGAGGTGTGGACGCTCGACATGCCTGGCGTCGGCGGGTCGCCCGACGCAATCCTTCCCTATACCGCGCCGACAATGGCCGCGATCGTGATGGAGATTGACGAACGCTTCGGCCACCCGCAGCTCGACCTTGCCGGCTTCAGCTGGGGCGGTGCGTTGGCGCAGCAGATCGCGGTGCAATTTCCGGCACGTATCCGGCGCATGGTCCTGATGGCAACGACGCCGAGCGTGGGGGCACCGGGAATCGGGTGGGCCGCGCTGCTCGACGACGACATGCTGGCGAGCGGACTGAAGCTTCCCGCCGCAACGCCGCTTGGCCTCACTTATCAGGCGATGGCAATGGCCGGCTGGACCAGTGCGCCTATGCTGCCGCAGCTCAAGAACATGCCGACGCTGATCCTGATGGGCCGGCGCGACGGCGTCGTGCCGGCCGCGCACGGCCAGGCGATCGCCGACCTGATCGACGGCGCGATACTGGAAGTCGTGCCGGGGTCGCACCTTTTCCCCTTCACCCACGCCGCGAACACGGCGGCGCGGATCAGCGCTTTTCTGGAGCAGCCGGCAGAGGCGACGGCGGAGCAAGCCGCCGCGTAAGGAAATCCGCGATCGTCATCGCGGTGGCGTCGGGCGCTTCCTCCATCGGCAGATGGCCGACATCGTCGAGCAGAAGGACCTCCGATCCCGCAATCCGGTCGCGAAAGGTCAGCGCGGCGCTCGGGTTGATCAGCCGGTCCCGCTTGCCGAAAAGGATGAGCACCGGCACCTTTATCTCGCCGATCCGGTAGGCCATCGCGGGCTCGCGGTCGAGCGTGGCGCGCAGCGCCGTCGCCTCGCGATTGCCCGGAAAGCGGAGCAACTCCCAATAGCGGTCGACCATCGCATCATCGACGATGCCGGTTTTCGCGACCGATTGGCGGAGCGACTTTTCGACCAGCGAGCGCGGCGTGATCTGTCCGGCGAGCCAGCGTCCGACCGGATTTTTGAGAAGCCGGAAGCCGAGATTCGATTGGGGCGCCTTTTCGGCTTTTCGCAGCGGCATGCCCGCCGCATCGAGCAACAGGAGCGCATCGACGCGTCCCGGCTCGGCGAGCGCATAGCGCCACGCCACCCAGCCGCCCATCGAATTGCCGCCCAGGATGAAATGATCGAGGCCGAGCTTGGCCGCCACCACATCGACCGCGGCAATCATCCCCGCAGCGCTGTAATCCTTGTCGGGCGTGCCGCCGGTCAGGCCATGCCCCGGCAGATCGAGCGTCACGATCCGGTAATCGCCGCCGAGCCTTTTGACGAGCGGCTCCCACGTCTGAAGGCTGCTGTTCGACCCGTGGAGCAGCACGATGGTGCGGCCGTCGCGCCTGCCCTGATCGCGATAATGGATTCGCTGCCCTGCCGGCCCCGCCGCGAAGCTCGCGTCGGGGCCGCCATATTTGGCGATCATGGCATCGCGGTCGGTGTCGGGCGTGCGCAGCGCAAGGAAGATCGCTGCGATGACGAGCAACACCGCCAGCGGGATGAGCACCCGCTTGCGGCGGAAGAGCGGCCGCCGCGGCGGCAGCGGTTCATATTCGTCGTCGTCGATCATCGTCCGTCCCCTCGACCCGCGCGCAAACCTAGCGTGCCGGGGGCGGGCGTCAACCGACCCGCTTCACCGATCCCTTGTGCGCCCCGACCCCGCCGCGCGGACGAAAGCGACGCTTGCGCTGCGGCTGTGCGCCGTCGCCGGCCGCTGCCTCGCGGCGCGGGCCGCGATGGCCGCCGTCGCGCGAACCGCCCTCGCCATGCCCCTTGCGGCGCTGCGCATCGTCGCGCTGGCGCTGCGGGTCACGACCCTTGCTGCCGGTGTCGCGCGGCGGCTGTGCCGGCTTGGGCAGATTGCGAACCATCTCGCCGAAATTGTCGGGCAGCTTCGCCGGCTCGGCCTTGGTCCGCGTCACGCGTTCGATATCGCGCAGATAGGGGCGCTCGTCAGGCGCGACAAAGCTGATCGCAACACCCTCCGCCCCGGCGCGCGCGGTGCGGCCGATGCGGTGAACATATTGTTCGGGGACGTTCGGGATCTCGAAATTGATCACATGGCTCACCCCCGACACGTCGATGCCGCGCGCTGCAATGTCGGTCGCGACGAGCAATCGGACCTGACCCGAACGGAACGCCTGCAGCGCGGTCGTGCGCTGCGCCTGGCTCTTGTTACCGTGGATCGCAAAGGCTTCGATGCCCGCGCCCTTCAAATGGCGGACGACGCGGTCGGCGCCGTGCTTCGTGCGCGTAAAGATCAGGGCGCGGTCGATGTCCTCGCTACGCAGCACATGATGGAGCAGCGCCTGCTTTTCCTTCTGCTCGACGAAGGTCACGCGCTGGCGAATCTTTTCGGCAGTCGTCGCCTGCGGCGCGACCGACACGGTGACCGGATCGTTCAGGAACTGATCGGCAAGGCCCGCAATCTCCTTCGGCATCGTCGCCGAGAAGAAGAGATTCTGGCGCCGCGACGGCAGCAGCTTGGCAACGCGGCGCAGCGAATGGATGAAGCCCATGTCCATCATCTGGTCGGCTTCATCGAGAACGAAGATTTCGACATCGTCCATGCGCAGCGCACGCTGATCGATCAGGTCGAGCAGGCGGCCCGGGGTGGCGACGAGAATATCGACGCCCTGCGCGAGGTCACGGATCTGCTTGTTGATCGGCACGCCGCCAAACACGGTCGAAACGCGCAGCTTGGTGAAACGACCATAGTCGCGGCAGCTTTGCGCAATCTGCGCCGCGAGCTCGCGCGTCGGCGCCAGCACCAGCATGCGGCAGCCGCGCGGATTGGCGCGATGCGGATAGGTCAGCAGATGGTGGATCGACGGCAGCGAGAAACCGGCCGTCTTGCCGGTACCCGTCTGCGCGATGCCGCATAGATCGCGGCCCTTCATCAGCGGCGGGATCGCCTGCGTCTGGATCGGGGTCGGGGTTGTATAATCCTTGGCGGCAAGCGCGCGATTGATGTCGACGTGCAGGCCAAAGTCGTTGAAACTCGTCATAACATACTCTCAATGGGCGACGCGCACAGCGCCCGTTCGCATCGAACGGACGGCGCACGGCCGCGGGTTCGAAACGACCCGCGTGAAAGGGTGCCTCAAGGGACAAAGCGCGGTGCCGGCTCGTCCCGCGCTGGCGGCCTTTACGGCGCCTCGGGCGGGAAAATCACGCTGCCGGTGGTTGCGGCGGTGAAGTCCGCCATGCTGCGCTGCACAAGCATATGGCGAATATTACGCGAAATTGCAAGATGATTACTCGGGCCGGGATTGCCCCCCTCGCCGGTTCGTGCTGATCTTGATCCTGCAAGACCGAATAAAGGGGAGAGCCGGAGCGCCATGCCGGAAAAGATTATCGTTATCGACGAAGGCACGACATCGACCCGCGCCATGCTTTTCGACGCGAGCGGCACGCCGCTCGGCAGCGCGCAGCGCGAGTTTCGCCAGCATTATCCGGGCCCCGGCCTCGTCGAACATGATGCCGAGGAAATATGGCAGGCGACCCTCGCGTGCACGCGCACGATGATCGACAAGGCGGGCGGCGCGGCCAATATTGCCGCGATCGGCATCACCAACCAACGCGAAACGATCGTGTTCTGGGACCGGACGACCGGCCGGCCGCTCGCCCCCACAATCGTGTGGCAGGATCGGCGGACCGCCGCCGATTGCGCGAAGCTCAAGGAGGCCGGTCACGAACCGGCGGTACAGGCCAAGAGCGGTTTGCTGCTCGATCCCTATTTTTCCGGCAGCAAGATCGGCTGGGCGCTGCGCAACTGGCCGCAGTTGGCCGAGGCGGGCGATCGGCTTGCCGTCGGGACGATCGAATCCTATCTCGTCTATCGCCTGACCGGCGGCGCGCATGTGACCGACGCGACCAATGCCTCACGCACGCTGTTGATGGCGATCGACGGCGATGAGGGCTGGGACGGC
The DNA here is from genome assembly GCF_025727575.1 of Sphingopyxis sp. GC21. Classification (NCBI taxonomy): domain Bacteria; kingdom Pseudomonadati; phylum Pseudomonadota; class Alphaproteobacteria; order Sphingomonadales; family Sphingopyxidaceae; genus Sphingopyxis; species Sphingopyxis sp. GC21. The sequence continues at coordinate 2,439,227 of NZ_CP095845.1, forward strand.
GGCCTGTGCGACCTGTTCGGCGTTCCCATGCGACTGCTGCCCGAAATCGTCGATTGCACTGCCACGGTCGGCACCACCGACCCGGAGCTGTTCGGCGGCGCGATCCCGATTGCGGGGATGGCGGGCGACCAACAGGCGGCAACGATCGGCCAGGCCTGTCTGGCTTCGGGCCAGACCAAGGCAACCTTCGGCACCGGCGCCTTCATCCTGTCGGCGAGCGGCACGGAACGGCCGCATTCGGCCAACCGGCTGCTCGCGACAATATTGGTTCAGGAAAACGGGCGCCGCAGCTATGCGCTCGAAGGATCGGTATTCGTGGCGGGAAGCCTGATAAAGTGGCTCCGTGACGGCCTCGGCCTGCTTGCGAACGCAGGCGAGAGCGAGGCGCTGGCCCGCTCGGTTCCGGATAATGGCGGTGTCTATCTGGTCCCCGCGCTTGCAGGACTGGGTGCACCGCACTGGCGACCCGATGCGCTCGCTGCAATATCGGGGCTGAGTTTCGCGAGTGGCAAGGCGCATGTCGCCCGCGCCGCGCTGGAAGCACAAGCCTATCAGGCGCATGATCTGAAAGCCGCCTTCGCGGCCGATGGCGTCGATTGGGCCGATCTGCGGATCGACGGCGGCATGGCGGCGAACGACTGGATGGCGCAGGATCTGGCCGACATGCTCGCCTTGATCGTCGAGCGGCCCGAATTTGTCGAAAGCACCGCCCTCGGCGCCGCGATGCTGGCGGCCTGCGGCGCAGGACTCTACCCCGACCTCGCCACCGCAGCGGGGACGATGCGCGGGCGTGCGACACGCTTCATCCCGGCGTTGAACGACGCGCAACGCAAAACGCGCCTTGCCGGCTGGCAAAGCGCGCTCGCGAAAATTTTGACGTGATCGTCGCTCCCGCGAAGGCGGGGGCAACGTCGATCAACGCTTGAGGGTAAGACCGCCGAAGCGCTTGTTGAACTTGGCGACCTGACCGCCCTGATCGAGCAGGCGCTGGTTGCCGCCGGTCCACGCCGGGTGCGCAGTCGGGTCGATTTCGAGCGTCATCACGTCACCTTCGCTGCCCCAGGTCGAGCGCGTCTGATATTCGGTGCCGTCGGTCATCTTGACCGTGATCATGTGATAAGCGGGATGGATGTCTTTTTTCATGTCTTAAGCTCCTGTGCCGCTGGTTTCCGACCAGCGGCGTGAGTCGGTACGATCCCCGCAGGGGGCCGCGAAGCGGCTGCCCCTAACGACGAACGGAAGGAATTGCAACCCGCCGTATTGCCGGGCGGGCGCGTATCATTCAATCGCTGGGCGGGTCGGCGATCATCGCGGTGAACTGGCATTCGGTTGCCAGTTGATCGCCCAGCATCGCCCGGCCTTCGAACTTGCAGATGTTCCGCTTGGCCTGCAGGATCGTGACGTGCAGGTCGAGCAGATGGCCCGGCTCCACGGGTTTGCGGAACTTAACCCCGTCGATCCCCATGAAATAGACAAGCTTGCCCGACCCCGCGAGACCCAGCGATTCGATCGCGAGCACCCCGCCCGCCTGCGCCAGTGCCTCGATAATGAGGACACCGGGCATGATCGGCCGGCCGGGAAAATGACCCTGGAAAAAGGGCTCGTTGATCGTGACCGCCTTCACCGCATGGATGCTGGTGTCGCGGACCATCGATTCGACGCGGTCGACGAGCAGCATCGGGTAACGATGCGGAAGCAGACTCAGGATCCGGCGGATATCCGCCGGACCCATCGTCTTGTCGTCACTGTCGGTCATGCGCGCTTAGCGGGTGACCGGCGGCGTGCCGCCCGACGCGGCCGGCTGGGCAGCCGCGGCGGCGCGCGCCTGGTCCATCGCCTGCTGGTTCTTCTGCTGCACGAGCTGGCCGGGCTTGTAACCCGCCGGCGGCGTGATCGACACGTTCGGCAGAATGCGGTTAAGTTCGGTAACGACCGCATCGGTGATGTCGGTGCTCGGGTCACGCGCCAGCACGGCGTCGGGCTGCAGCAGCAGGTCGACCTTCTTGGCGGTCATCGCGGCGCGGATCGCCTCGTTCATGCGAACGCTGATCTGATCCTCGACATAGGCGATCGCGAGGTCGACGGGTTCGCCGATCTTGTTAAGCTCGGCGGAAGCCGCCTGGCGCTTGTCCTGCACGGCCTTGGCAGCGGCCTGGAGCGCAGCCTGATTCTGCGGCGTCTTCTTCGCTTCCTCATTATATTTGGCCACCAGCACGTTCAGTTCGGCCTGCAGCGTCTGACCGCGGGTTTCCTGCTGGTCGATCTGCGCCTTGTAGGTCGTCTGGATCTGCTGCGATGCGACGGTGAAGGCGTTCGAACGCGAGGCCGCGACGCGAACGTCGGCGAGCGCGACCGATTTTGCCTGTGCAACGGCCGGAGCCGACAGAAGCGGCGAAACCGAAAGCGCGGCAATGGCGAGCGCCGAGGCGGCAATAATTTTCTTCATCAGAATTGTGTTCCTACATTGAATGAGAAGCGTTTCGTATCGTCACCCTCTTCTTTGCGAAGGGCGTAAGCGAAGTCGATCCGGAAAGGACCAAACGGAGAGTTCCAGTTGACGCCGGCGCCAATCGCGACGCGCGGTTTCCAGCTGTCGCCCAGATAGCGTTCCTCGAATGGTGCCAGCGGCGTGAAGCCGTTGGTGGCGTCGCAAGTGGTATATTGCCCAGTCGGCGTCACCACACCGGTCGTTGTGTCGGTGACGACGGTCTGACTCGCAAATGTCGTCGCGCCGGTCGAGGCATTACGGCAAAGATATTTGGTGATACCATCGGCCGGGTCTCTGAAATCGGCCAGCGTTGTCAGCGTCGGGCGCTTAACGCCCCAGACCGACCCGAAGTCGAGGAATACCGACGGGCGAAGGCCGAGCTCCTTGGCGCCGCTGCCGAGCGGAATATCGACCTCGAACCGCCCCTTGTAATAGGCGCGTCCGCCCAGGGCGTCGTCGACGCGGGCATTGTCCGACGTGTCGAGGATCGGGTTCATGGGATCGGTCAGATCGACATTGCCGTAGCGCACGACGCGGGGGCCGACGCCGCGGATGTCGAAGCCGCGCAGTTGCGGTTCGCCAAGGAAAAAGCGGTCGGTCAAACGCACCTTGTCGCTGGTCGGCGACGGAGCATCGCCAAGGGGATAGATATAGCCGCCTTCGGCTGAGATGTTCAGGATGAACTTGCTGCCGAGGTTGAAATGCTTGCTCGCCGTCGCGGTCGTCCGGACATACCGAACACTGCCGCCGAGGCCGGCAAAATCCTGTCCGAGCGTGAAGGACTGACCGCGCGTCGGGCGCAGGCGGTTGTCGCGATCGTCATAGGCGATGGTGTATCCTACGAGCGACGTCGTGCGCTTGCCGATCGCGTCGCAAAGATAGCGGCCGGCGACCAGCGGGTCGCAATTGCCCCCGAAATAATAGAGATTCTTGTCGAGCGTCACATCGTCGAGATTGAGGCTGTAGCGGCCGAACACCGACATGAATTCGGTAAGCGGAACACCCATATTGACCTGGAAGCCCGTCGTAATCTGCTGGAAGGTCGTCTGGCGGTTGTTGTTGATGAAGTTGAACGAGTTGAGGTCGCGGCGATAGATGCTGCCGCCAAGCGAGATGTTGCGGTCGAACAAATAAGGCTCGGTGAAACCAAGTTCTACCGACTTCGAATAGCTCGAATAATTGACCGATGCCTGAAGCTGCTGGCCGAGACCGCGGAAGTTGCGCTGGCGGATCGACGCCTGGAGCAGAAAATTCTCGATCGACGAGAAACCAGCGGAAAGCGACAATTCGCCCGTTGGCTTTTCCTCAACATTCGTTTCGAGGATGATGCGATCTGGAGTCGAGCCTTCCTTGCGCTCGATCTCCAGCTTGTCCTGGAAATAGCCAAGGCTGTTCAGGCGGTTCTCGGTGCGCTTGACGCCGAAGCTGTTGAAGGCGTCGCCTTCGTTGAGGCGAAACTCGCGGCGCACCACCTTGTCATGCGTCAGCGTGTTGCCGTTGACGTCGATACGCTCGACATAGGTGCGCGGACTTTCGCCGACGTCGAAAGTGATCGCCATCGTCCGCGTTTCGGGATCGCGGCGGAATTCGGGATTGATGTCGGCGAAGGCATAGCCGAAGAGGCCGGCGGTTTCGCTCAGGCTTTCCACCGTATCTTCCACAAGCTTGGCGTCGTACCAGTCGCCCGTCTTCATCGGCAGCAGGCGCTTCAGCGTCTCCGGCTTGAAGTCGCGCAGCTGGCTCTTCACGTCGATGTCGCCGAATTTGTAGCGCTCGCCTTCTTCCACCACATAGGTGATGATGAAGTCCTGCTTGTTGCTGGTCAGCTCCGCCACCGCCGAAATCACGCGGAAGTCGGCATAGCCGTGCTGGAGATAGAAGAGGCGCAGCTTCTGCTGGTCATAGGCCAGACGATCGGGATCGTAGGTCGTGTTCGACGACAGGAGATTGCCGAGGCTGGCCTGCTTCGTCGCCATTTCGCCGCGCAGTTCGCCGTCGCTGAACTGTTCGTTGCCGATGATGTTGATCTGGCGGACCTTCGACTTCGGCCCTTCGTCGATCTCGAACACCACATCGACGCGGTTCTGGTCGAGCTGGACCATCTTGGGATCGACGGTCGCGGCGAAGCGGCCCTGCCGCTTGTAGAGTTCGATGATGCGCGCGACATCGGCGCGGACCTTCGAGCGGGTGAAAATCTGCCGCGGCGCAAGCTTGATCTCGGGCCGGATCTTGTCTTCCTTCAGCCGCTTGTTGCCTTCGAGAATGACGCGGTTGATGACGGGGTTTTCCGTCACCTGGATCGTCAGCGCGCCATTGTCGTCGCTGATCTGATAATCCTTGAACAATTCGGTCGACGCCAGATCCTTGAGCGCCTGGTCGAGCACCGAACGGTCATAGGGCTGCCCCACGCGCAGGCGCAGATAGGAGAGGATCGTCTGCGCCTCGAGCCGCTGGTTGCCAACGACGGTGATCGTCTTGATCGTCGCCGCGGTCGGCGCCGCCTCGGTCGGCGGAACGGGCAGCGTCGATGTCACGGGCGGCGGGGTGACTTGCGCCAGCGCCGCAACCGGCCACGCCAGCATCGACCCGGTCATAAGCACCGCGGTCAGTCGCGTCCGTGCCGAAAATTTCTGTGAAGCCACACCGTTCATCCCGCAAAAATCCGTATCCCTGCGCCCAGGCCCCGCTCCGGCCCAAGTGCGCGCTCTCCCTGCCTTAGTCTGGCTATCCAATCAAGCGGGCGATCCTGTCCCAAACGCCAATTGAGCCCAAATCGTTGAAAGTCACGACCAGCATCAACGTCACGATCACCGCAAAACCGAATCTGAACGCCCACTCCTGCGCCTGCGGCGGTGCCGGCCGCCGCCGAATTGCTTCATAGCCGTAGAAAAGCAGATGGCCACCATCGAGCATGGGCAATGGCAACAGATTTATGAACCCCAGATTGATGGAAACGAAAGCGACGAAGAAGATCAGGCTGGAAAGCCCCAGCGTCGCCATCTCGCCCGATTGTTTCGCGATCTTGAGCGGGCCGCCCATTTCCTTGACCGACCGCTGCCCGGTGAGGAATTGCCCCAATATATCCCCGGTCAACCGCACGATACCCCAGGTCTGGGACGCGCCAGCCTGAACGGCCGCGAGCGGATTGACAGGTTCCAAGGCAATCTCGCCCGACCGGATGCCGATCACCGCGCGTTCGCCCTTGTTGCCGAAGCGATCGGTTTCGGTGATGACGCGCGGCCGCAGCAGCACATCGATGCGTTCGCCGCCGCGCTGGATCGCAAGCTCGGCGGGTTTGCCAAGGTCGAAGGCCACCGCCATCGGAATGTCGTCGAATTTCTCGATCGCGCCGCCGTTGATCGCCACGATCCGGTCGCCGACCCGCAGATCGGCGGCTTCGGCCGCGCTGCCCGGCTCCACCGCGCCGACGACGGGGGGCGTCGTCGGGACGCCATAGGCCATGTTGAAGGCGGCAAAGATCGCGATGGCGAACAGGAAGTTGGTCACCGGCCCCGCGAGCACGATGAGAGCGCGTTTCCAGACCGGCTGCGCGGGAAAGCTGTGCGAGCGTTCTTCGGCGGGCATGTTTTGCCAGTTGGCGTCGAGCTGGCTCACCGCATCACGGTCGCCCGCGAACTGGACATAGCCGCCGAGCGGCAGCCAGCCGATCTTCCATTCTGTGCCGCGCTTGTCGGTCCAGCCGAGGATCTTGCGCCCGAAACCGATCGAAAAGGTGTCGGCTTTCACGCCGCACCAGCGGCCGACGATGTAATGGCCATATTCGTGCACGAACACGAGCGGGCCGAGCACGACCAGAAACGCAAGAATGGTGAACAGGAAACCGGGCGACTCAAGCATGTTCGAGTTGGTCCACAAAATGCTGCGCGACCGCGCGGGATGTCGCGTCGACGCTGAATATGTCCTGAAGCGCGCCCGGCACGGCGGGCGCATCGGCATCGAGGACGCGCTTTACCGTGTCGATGATTGCCGGAAAGGATATCCGCCCTGCAAGGAAAGCGGCGACCGCCACCTCGTTGGCGGCGTTGAGCTGCGCGGGCCGCGCGCCGCCCTCGGCGATCGCGGCGCGGCAGAGCGCCGTTGCCGGGAAGCGTGCTTCGTCGGGCGCTTCGAAATCGAGCCGCGCGATGGCGGCAAGATCGAGCGGCGCGCACGGCGTCGCCATACGCTGCGGCCAGGCGAGCGCGCTCGCGATCGGAATGCGCATATCGGGCGATCCAAGCTGCGCCAGCGTCGAACAATCGACATATTCGACGAGGCTGTGGATCACCGATTGCGGGTGAACGAGGATTTCGATCCGGTCGAGGCCGACGGGAAAGAGATGATGCGCCTCGATCAGTTCGAGGCCCTTGTTCATCATCGTCGCCGAATCGACGCTGATCTTGGCGCCCATCGACCAATTGGGATGCGCGACCGCCTGCGCCGGGGTGACGCGCGCCATCGCCTCGGCCGACATGGTGCGGAACGGGCCGCCGCTCGCGGTCAGAATGATGCGTCGCACCTGATCAAGGCGCCCGCCCGCCAGGCACTGAAAAATCGCATTATGTTCGGAATCGACCGGCAGGATCGTCGCGCCGGACCGCTGCGCCGCCGCGATCATCAACTCGCCCGCCGACACCAGCGATTCCTTGTTCGCGAGCGCCACGTCGCACCCGGCTTCGATCGCCGCCATCGTAGGCGCGAGCCCGGCGGTACCGACAATCGCGGCGAGTACGAGATCGGCCGGCAACCGCGCAGCGTCGACCAATGCGTCGGCGCCCGCCGCCACGCCGATATGCGTGTCCGCCAGCGCCGTCTTGAGTTCGTCATGACGCGCGGGATCGCCGATCACGGCGACTTCGGGGGTGAACTCGCGCGCCAGACGCGCCAGTTCGGCAACGTCGCTGTTGGCGCTGAGCACGACGATCTGCCACGCGTCGCGGTCGCGGCGTACGAGGTCGAGGGCCGATTGCCCGACCGAACCCGTTGCGCCAAAGACCGAGAGGCGGCGCATGTCAGCCGGCCGCCCGGACCGCGATCTGGCCCGCGACGGCGAGCGCACCGAGAATGAGCGCGACCGGCAGCAGGCCGTCGACGCGGTCGAAAATGCCGCCATGCCCCGGAATCAGCTTGCCCGAATCCTTGACCCCGGCGCGGCGTTTCATCCAGCTTTCGCCAAGGTCGCCGAGCTGCGCGAGGAGGCCCATGAACAGGCCGATCCACAGCGGGACACCGATAATCTGGCCGCGGTCACCGATCGTCGCGCTGGCAATCAGCGCCGCGATCATGCCGCCGACGAGCCCTGACCAGGTTTTCGAAGGGCTGATCGTCGGCGCGAGCCGCGCGCCGCCAAAGGCGCGTCCGGCAAAATAGGCGCCGATGTCGGTCGCCCAGACCATGCCGAACACCCACAGCGCCGCCGTCATTCCCAGATTCTGCCGGATATACCAGAGCCCGCCGATCGCACCGATGACGAGCAGCAATCCGAGCGCCGAGAAGGCCGCCTTGCCGCCGCTGCCGAGCCCCATCGCGCGGACGAGCTGGAACCATTCGACCAGCAGCAGCGCGCCGCCGACGAGCAGCAGCAGGCCGAAGGCGATGCCGCCGAACCACAGCGCGGTGCCGGCGATCGCGAACAGGATGATCGCCGACCCGATGCGCACCCACAGATCCGACTTCGCTGCGTCCGCCATGCCTTATAATCCTCCGAAACGGCGCTCGCGCGCCGCAAAATGATCGAGCGCCGCCTTGAGGTCGGCGGGTTTGAAATCGGGCCATAGCCGATCGGTGAAATAGAGCTCGGCATAAGCCGCCTGCCACAGCAGGAAATTCGACAGCCGCACTTCGCCCGACGTGCGGATCAACAGGTCGAGCGGCGGCATGTCGGCGGTGTCGAGATGCGCCGCGATCGTCTCGGCGCTGATCTCGCCTTCCGCCGCGGCGGCCTTCGCTGCCCGCACCAGTTCGTCCTGCGCGCCATAATTGAGCGCGACCGCCAGCGTGGTGCGCCGGTTATGCGCGGTGCGCGCGATCGCATCCTCGATCAGTGCGACGACATCGGGCGCGAGCGCGCGCCAATCGCCGATGATCTTGAGCCGCACGTCATTGGCGGCAAATTCGTCGATATCGCTGACGATGAAGCGCTTGAGCAGGCCCATCAGATCGCTGACCTCGTCCTCCGGCCGCTTCCAGTTTTCGGACGAAAAGGCGTAGAGGGTCAGCGCTTCGATCCCCAGGTCGCCGGCCGCGCGCACAATCGTACGCACCGCCTCAACCCCCGCGCGATGACCGGCGATGCGCGGCAGGTGGCGCTTCTTGGCCCAGCGGCCGTTGCCATCCATGATGATGGCGACATGGCGGGCATCGTGATGCGTTTCGGACACCGGAAAAGCCTAAGACTCCGTTCGCCCTGAGCTTGTCGACGGGCCGTTCTTTCCTGGGCAAGAAAAGGACGGGGCTTCGACAGGCTCAGCCCAAACGGCCGAGAGGGCAGCGCGGAGGAGCACTAGCCCAGAATTTCCTTTTCCTTCGCCGCCGCCGCCGCATCGATTTCGGCGATCGTCGCGTCGGTCAGCTTCTGCACTTCGGTTTCGGCGCGCTTGCGCTCGTCCTCGCTGATTTCCTTCTTCGCCTCGTCCTGCTTCAGATTGTCCATGCCGTCGCGGCGGACATTGCGGGCGGCGACGCGCGCCTTTTCGGCATATTGCCCGGCAAGCTTCGACAATTCCTTGCGGCGTTCCTGCGTCATTTCGGGGATCGGCAGGCGGAGAAGCTGACCATCGACGATCGGGTTGAGGCCGAGCCCGGCCGAGCGGATCGCCTTGTCCACCGGGCCGACGTTCGACTTGTCCCACACCTGCACCGCCAGCATCCGCGGTTCGGGCGCGCTGACCGAGGCGACCTGGTTGAGCGGCATATGGCTGCCGTAGACCTCGACCGTCACCGGATCGAGCAGCGCCGAATTGGCGCGACCGGTGCGCAGCCCCGCAAGGTCGTGCTTCAGCGATTCGACCGCGCCGTGCATGCGGCGTTCCAGGTCGGCCTTGTCATATTTCGCCATCTGTCTTTCCTCTCTTGATCGTTTCAGGCCGCGCCGCCGACCACGGTGGCGACGCCCTCGCCGGCCAGCACCCGCGCCAGATTTCCGGCTTCGCGAATGTTGAACACGACGATCGGAATATTATTGTCGCGGCACAAGGCCACCGCGCTCGCGTCCATCACCTTCAGATTGTCGGCGAGGACACGGTCATAACTCAGGCTGTCGTAGCGCACCGCGCTCGGATCCTGTTTCGGATCGGCGTTATAGACGCCATCGACGCTGGTGCCTTTCAGCAGCGCATCGCATTTCATTTCCGCCGCGCGCAGCGCCGCGCCGCTGTCGGTCGTGAAATAGGGTGCACCGACGCCCGCGGCAAAGATGACGACGCGGCCCTTTTCGAGGTGGCGTTCGGCGCGGCGGCGGATCACCGGTTCGCACACCTTGTCCATCTCGATCGCCGACTGGACGCGGGTCTGGACGCCGAGCTGCTCGAGCGCATTCTGCATGGCAAGCGCGTTCATCACCGTCGCCAGCATGCCCATATAGTCGGCCTGCGCGCGGTCCATGCCCTTCGCCGCCCCCGCCATGCCGCGAAAGATATTGCCGCCGCCAATGACGAGGCAGAGTTCGAGGCCGCGATCCTTCGCTTCCTTGACCTCGGCCGCCATGCTCGCGACCGTTTCGGGATCGATCCCGAAGGGCGTCGGCCCCATCAGCGCCTCGCCCGACAATTTGAGCAGGATGCGTTTCATGCCGGGCAATGCCATGTCGGGGGGAACCTCTTGCAAACTCGTAATATGCGAATGGCGCGCACCCTAGAGAGAGTGCGCGCCATTGCCAAGCGGACTGCGGCGCCCCAGGCGCAGCAATCCGGTTCTGCTTTTAGACGCCCGCGGCGGCGGCAACTTCGGCGGCGAAGTCGCTCTCTTCCTTCTCGATGCCTTCACCGAGCTGGAAGCGGATGAAGCCGGTCAGCGTGATCGTCGCGCCGACGTCCTTGCCCGCAGCGGCGACGACTTCGGCGACCGGCGTCTTGCCGTCCATCACGAAGAGCTGCGACAGCAGCGCATTTTCCTTGCGGAACTTGGCGATCGAACCATCGACCATCTTCGCGACGATCTCGGCCGGTTTGCCCGACTGGGCCGCCTTTTCTTCCGCGATCGCCCGTTCACGCGCGACGAGATCGGCGTCGAGATCGTCGCCGTTCAGCGCCAGCGGGTTGGCGGCGGCGACATGCATCGCAAGCTGCTTGGCCAGCGGTTCGAGAACATCGGCGCCAGCGGTCGATTCGAGCGCGACGAGCACGCCGATCTTGCCCATGCCCGGCGCCGCGGCGTTGTGGACATATCCGGTCACGACGCCCGAGTTCACCGACAGGATCTCGGCGCGGCGCAGCGACTGATTCTCGCCGATCGTGGCGATATTGTTGGTGAGCTGTTCGGCGACCGTGCCGCCCGTCGGGTAGCCGGCAGCGGCGAGCGTTTCGATGTCGGTGATGCCTTCGGCGAGCGCAACCTGCGTCACGTCGCGAACGAACGCCTGGAACTGTTCGTTCTTGGCAACGAAATCGGTTTCGCTGTTGACTTCGACGACGGCGCCCTTGGTGCCGTCCGCGGCAACGCCGACCAGACCTTCGGCAGCGACGCGGCCGGCCTTCTTGGCCGCGGCGGCGAGGCCCTTGGTGCGCAGCCAGTCGATCGACGCTTCGATGTCGCCGTTGTTTTCGGCAAGCGCCTTCTTGCAGTCCATCATGCCTGCGCCGGTGCGGTCGCGCAGTTCCTTGACGAGAGCGGCCGTAATTTCAGCCATCGGATGTTCCTTTCAAAAGGGCGGGCGCAATTGGACCCGCGGGACGCCCGCGCGCATGGCGGGGCGATAAGTCAAAGGGATGACAGGGGCGACCGCCGGTCGGCGCGCCGCCCCGTCATGCCGCACGGGCTCAGGCGTCGGCCTGGCGCTCGGTTTCGGCAGCCGCTTCGGCCGGGACCTGTTCGTCCTCGGTCAGCACGGGCTCGGCAACGGGTTCGACCGCCGCACCCAGATCTTCGCCGCGATCGGCGCGGGCCTGCTGGCCGCCGCGGGTCGCCGCCTGGGCAACCGCTTCGCAGTAAAGACGGATCGCGCGCGCCGCATCGTCGTTCGCCGGAACGGGGAAAGCGATGCCATCGGGCGAGACGTTCGAATCGAGGATCGCGACGACCGGGATCCCAAGGACGTTGGCTTCCTTGATCGCCAGCTCTTCCTTGTTCGCGTCGATCACGAACATCACGTCGGGAATGCCACCCATGTCGCGGATGCCGCCGAGGCTGAGCTCGAGCTTGTCGCGTTCGCGGGTCTTGTTGAGCACTTCCTTCTTGGTCAGACCCGAGGTGTCGCCCGAAAGCTGTTCTTCGAGCGACTTGAGGCGCTTGATCGAGTTAGAGATCGTCTTCCAGTTGGTGAGCATGCCGCCCAACCAGCGGTGGTTGACGAAGTGCTGACCCGAAGCGCGGGCCGCATCGGCGATCGGGCCCTGCGCCTGGCGCTTGGTACCGACGAACAGCACCTTGCCGCCGGCGGCCGAGGTCGACGAGATGAAGTCGAGCGCACGCGCGAAGAGCGGCACGGTCTGCGAAAGGTCGAGGATGTGGATGCCGTTGCGCGCGCCGAAGATATACGGCTTCATGCGCGGGTTCCAACGGTGGGTCTGGTGGCCGAAGTGGGCGCCAGCTTCGATAAGATTCTGCATCGTGACGACAGGAGCCGCCATAGTCTTTCTCCTTCCGGTTAGTCCTCTGAAAGGCAAGAACCGAGCGATCCGCTAGAGAATCATCCCGGCACCGGTATGTGCGCCTTCCATGTGGAATGGGCGGGCCGTTAGACGGCTTGCCCGCGAAAAGCAAGGCCCAAGCGTCGATTAGCCCCCCTATTGGCTCGGCGCGCCTTGCACCGCGCCCGACTCAACTCATCGACAAAACATAACGCTTCGCCGCATTAGCATTGAGAACAAATAGAGAACATGGAACGAAAAGGTCAGCAAAACCGTAGCTCCGGGCGAAGGTTTCGCACAGGGAAGCCGAAAGGACAAGAAAATGGTTCAGGTCGCCGCCGCTCTTCTCTTCGCAAGTGCCGCCGGACTGGGTGTGCTGGTGATTCTCGCCATGCTGCGCACCAATGGCGATGCGATCTTGTCGGCGCTTGCCGGCGAAGGCGCCTTCCCGCACGGCTCGTCCCCGCAGACCGGCCCGGCCGCGACCGTCGTGCCGCTGCGCCGCCGCGACATGCCGCGCGGCGTTCGCACCCCTGTTCGCGTTCAGCCGCTGATCAGCCGCGCCGCCTGACTTTCGCGTAGCTCGCAAGTCCGAAGGGCAGCAGAGCGACATAGAAGACGCAGATCGCAAGCAAGGTCGGCCACGGCGCGGTGACGAGCGCTGCGCCGAGCAGCCCCACCCCCGCCAGCGCGAACAGCCGCCACGACCGGCGCAGGCGGATCGACGACCAGCTGTATGTCGGGATTGCCGAGATCATCAGCATCGCGACGCCAAGCGCCCACGGCATGACGACATACCATTCGCGGAACATGTCGTTGCCGGTCGAAAGCCAGAGATAGACGGGAACAAAGGCAAGGCCAGCCCCCGCAGGCGCCGGAATGCCGGTGTTGAAGCCCGCCGACTTGTGCGGCTGGACATCGGCGTCCATCCGCGAATTGAACCGCGCCAGCCGCAGCGCGCAGCCGACCGCGAGCGCCAGCGCCGCAGTCCAGCCGAACTTGGGCGCGTCGTCCAGCGACCACAGAAACAGGATCATCGCCGGCGCAACGCCGAAGGCAATGACATCAGAGAGGGAATCGAGTTCGGCGCCGAATTTGCTCTGCGCGCGCAGCAGGCGCGCGATGCGCCCGTCCATCCCGTCGAGCACCCCGGCGAAGATCACCGCCGCCAGCGCCTTTTCCCATTCCTCGCCGATCGCGAAACGCACGCCCGTCAGGCCGAAGCACAGGGCGAGCGCGGTAATCGCGTTGGGCGCAAAGGCACGCAGCGGGATGCCGCCGATACGGCGCGGGTCGACACCCGTCCGGGGATCGCGATCGCCCGCCATTATTGCCCGATGCCGTCGATCGTGTCGCCCTTGCCGAGCCGGGCAACAATCGTTTCGCCGGCCAGCGTGCGCTGCCCCAGCAACACCTGCGGCGCGGTGCCTTGCGGCAGATAGACATCGACACGGCTGCCGAAGCGGATCAGGCCGACGCGTTGGCCCGTCGCAAGCTCGGTTCCCATGCTCACGAAGGGCATGATGCGCCGCGCCACCAGCCCCGCAATCTGGGTGAAGCCGATGCGCACCCCGTCAGCGCGTTCGACGACGAAATGCTGGCGCTCGTTTTCCTCGCTCGCCTTGTCGAGATCGGCGTTCACGAACTTGCCGGGGATATAAACGAGCTTGCGCAGCGTCCCGGCAACCGGGGTACGATTGATATGGACGTCGAACACGCTCATGAAGATCGATACGCGCAGCATCGGCGCATCGCCCAGCCCGTCGGCCCCAGCGATTTCGGGCGGGGGCGGGACTTCGGCAATCTGGGTGACGAGCCCGTCGGCAGGCGCGATGACCAGGTCGGCACTGGTCGGCGTCACGCGCACCGGGTCACGGAAAAAGGCGCCGACCCACGCGGTGATTCCGGCCATCAGCCAGCCGGCGATTTCCCAGCCGAGCAGCCAGAAACAGACGGTGACGATCGCCGCGATCAACAGGAATTTGCGGCCCTCGGGGTGAATCGACGGCCAGCGCCACTTGATGCCGCCGCCGGGGCGGTTGGAAGAGATGGTGGTGGACATGCCGATTGTTCTAGGGCGCGCATCGAGCACTGACAATCGCTTATCCCGCCCCGCCCGCTCGCGGGACGGCACCACGGCGGTTGAACATTGCCCCGGCTTTGCCTAAGGCCCCCTGCAATTCGACTCCCCAAGGAAAAGGCAGCAGCATGGGCAAGATCAAGGTAGTCAACCCGGTCGTCGAACTCGACGGCGACGAAATGACGCGGATCATCTGGCAGTGGATTCGCGAACGGCTGATCCTGCCCTATCTCGACGTCGACCTGCATTATTACGACCTCGGCATCGAGGAGCGCGACCGCACCGACGACAAGATCACCGTCGAAGCCGCCAATGCGATCAAGAAATATGGCGTCGGCGTGAAGTGCGCGACGATCACCCCCGACGAAGCGCGCGTCGAGGAATTCGGCCTCAAGAAGATGTGGAAGTCGCCCAACGGCACGATCCGCAACATCCTGGGTGGCGTCGTGTTCCGCGAACCGATCGTCATCAAGAATGTCCCGCGGCTTGTCCCCGGCTGGACCGACCCGATCGTCGTCGGCCGTCACGCCTTCGGCGACCAGTATCGCGCCACCGATTACCGCGTCCCCGGTCCCGGCAAGCTGCGCCTGGTGTTCGAAGGCGAGGACGGCACGATCATCGACGAGGAAGTGTTCCAGTTCCCCTCGTCGGGCGTCGCAATGGCGATGTACAATCTCGACGATTCGATCCGCGATTTCGCGCGCGCCAGCATGAACTATGGCCTCGCGCGCGGCTGGCCCGTCTATCTGTCGACCAAGAACACGATCCTGAAGGCCTATGACGGCCGCTTCAAGGATCTGTTCGAGGAAGTCTATCAGAACGAATTCAAGGCCAAATTCGAAGCAGCCGGCATCATTTACGAGCATCGCCTGATCGACGACATGGTCGCCTCGGCCCTCAAATGGTCGGGCAAGTTCGTCTGGGCCTGCAAGAATTACGACGGCGACGTCCAGTCGGACACGGTGGCACAGGGCTTCGGCTCGCTCGGCCTGATGACCAGCGTGCTGATGACGCCCGACGGCCAGACCGTGGAATCCGAAGCCGCGCACGGCACCGTCACCCGCCATTACCGCATGCACCAGCAGGGCAAGGCGACCTCGACGAACCCGATCGCGTCGATCTTTGCCTGGACCGGCGGGCTCAAGCATCGCGGCAAGCTCGACGGCACGCCCGAGGTGACGAAGTTTGCCGAAGACCTTGAGCGTGTGTGCATCGAAACCGTCGAAAGCGGCAAGATGACCAAGGATCTGGCGCTGCTGATCGGTCCCGATCAGAACTGGCTGACCACCGAGGGCTTCTTCGAAGCAATCGTCGAAAATCTCGAAAAGAAGATGGGCTCCTGAGCCAGCGGGCTTAAACAACCGAAAAGGTTGGGATAGGCATCTAGCCAATCGGGGCCGGCCTGCATAAGGTCGGCCCTTATGGTAAGTGAACAGGACACATCGGCTATCGGCAACGCGCTGGTGGTGCTGGGGGCGGCGGGAATCGTCATCCCGGCCTTTGCGCGCTTTCGCATCTCGCCGGTGATCGGGTTCATTCTCGTCGGGCTGCTCGTCGGGCCATCGGGGCTCGGGGCGCTCGCCGCCGATTATCCGTGGCTGCGGCACATCACCATCGCTTCGAGCGAAGACATCGCGCTGTTCGGCGAATTCGGCATCATCCTGCTGCTCTTTTCGATCGGGCTCGAACTGTCGTTCCGACGCCTGTGGCAGCTGCGCAAGCTGGTCTTCGGCATCGGGGCTGCCGAACTGTTGCTGGGCGGCGCGATACTGGGCACGGCGCTGTTCCTGCTGGGCGATCATTCGACCGCCGCGGCCTATGGCCTCGGCATCGCCCTCGCCCTCTCATCGACGGCGCTGGTGCTGCCGATCGCGGGCACCAAATCGGCCGTCGGCCGCGCTTCCTTTGCGATGTTGCTGTTCGAGGATCTGGCGATCGTCCCGATCATCTTCGTTCTCGGCGCGCTGTCCCCCATCGCGGCGAGCGACAATACCGAGCTTATGCTGACGACGCTGTGGCAGGGCGCGCTGGTCGTGGCGATCCTCGCGGTCGCGGGCTGGTTCCTGCTGCCGCGCATCTTCGCGCAGGCCGCGCGCGCAAAGGATCCCGAGCTGTTTCTGGCGGCGAGCCTGCTGGTCGTGATCGTCGCGGCGCTGGCGACCGCCGCGGTCGGCCTGTCGCCGATCGTCGGCGCGCTGCTGGCCGGCCTGATGATCGCCGAGACCGAATATCATAGCGAAGTCGAAGCAATCACGGCGCCGTTCAAAGGCCTCGCGCTCGGCGTGTTCCTGATCAGCGTCGGCATGGGGCTCAACCTCAAGACGATCGCGGCGCAATGGCCCGAGCTGATCGCCGCCGTAGTCGGCGTGGTCTTGATCAAATCGATCGTGACCGCGGCGCTGCTGCGCTTTTCGGGCGCCGCGCGGCGCGGCACGGCGGCCGAGGTCGGATTGCTGATGGCCAGCCCGTCGGAAACGACGCTGATCGTTCTTGCAACGGCGCTTCAGGCGCAGCTCATCAGCCGCACCACCGCCGAATTCTGGCAGCTCGTCACCGCAATCGGCCTGACGATCACGCCGCTCCTCGCCCGCGTGGGCCACGATGTCGCGCGCCGGATAGAGATGCGCAGCGGCGACGCGCAGGAAGAAGAAACGCCCGAAGGCCGTACCGTCGTCGTCGGCTTCGGCCGCGTCGGGCGCACCGTCGCCGAATTGCTGCGCGAACATCAGCGACCCTATGTCGCGGTCGACGCCGATATCGACACCGTCGCGGCTGCGAAGCGCGACGGTTTTTCGGTCCGTTTCGCCGATGTGGCGCGCCCGGGCAGCCTCGACCGGATGGGGATCGAAAATGCCGACGCGATCGTGCTGACGATGGACGATCCGGTGCAGCAATTGCGCATGACGCGCCAGCTTCGCCAGAAATATCCCGAGCTGCCGATCATCAGCCGCGCGCGCGACGCCGATCATGCCGCGGCGCTCTATCGGGCCGGCGCCACCGACGCAGTGCCCGAAACGCTCGAAAGCTCGCTGCAACTCGCCGAAGCGGTGCTGGTCGATCTGGGCGTTGCGATGGGCCCCGTCATCGCCTCGATCCACGATGTCCGGGCGCGCATGCGCCACGACATCATGACCAAGGGCGAGCTCGCCGACGAACCGCGCATCCGCAAGCTGCGCCGCCCCGAAGGCAGCGCCTGACTATTTGCCGCCGCCGATCGCCCCGCCATCGAGCGCCGCCGCCTGCGCCAGCGTCATTCCCTTCGGCAGCACCGCCAGCGACCATTTCCGCCCCGGCACCAGATATTGCCGCGCCAGACGCTGAATATCGGCGGCGCTGATATTGGTCACATCGTCCTCGATCGCCATCGCCGCCTTGATATAGCGCGGATCGCGCGTCGCGCCCTCGAGCAGATACATCCAGTAGAGATTGCCGGTCGTCGCGCGCGCGACCTGTTCGCGGATCGGCCCGGCATTGCGCGCGAGTTCGTCGGCGCTGACGGACCGCGCGACGAGATCGGCGGCAATGTCGTCGGCGATGCTATAGAGCCGGTTAACGTCCTTCGGCGCCAGCAGGCTGCCGACCAGCAGATAGCCGCCGCTCTTTTCGAAACCCGTCGGCCAATGGCTGTCGACGACCGGGCCATAGCTTGCGCCCTGTTCGGCGCGCAGCCGGTCGAACAGGCGGTCGTTGAAGATCGCAGCGAGCACATCCATCGCCCGCGCATCGCGCATATTGTCGATCCCGCCGCTCGTCGGCCAGGCGATCATCGCCGCCGCCTGCCCCTTGTCGCCGGTATGATAGGCAACGAACGGCTTTGCATTATGCTGCGCGAAGGCGACGCTCTGCCCGCCCGCCGGTGCGAGCGGCTGGCGCGGCGCAAGCGCTCCGAAACTTTCGGCAAGCAACTGCTTGTAATCGACCGATTCGAGATCGCCGAATATCTGGACCTCGATCGGGCCGCTCTTGAGGCGCGGTTCCCAGAAAGCGCGGAAGGCGGCGGGCGTAAGCCCTTCGATCGCGGCGCGCGACGGCGGCGCCCAGCGCGTGTCGCCGCCCGCCAGCCAGCCGCGCAGATTGCGGTCGAGTACCGCATTGGGCGTCGCGTCATTGAGGTCGAAACCGGTCAGCAGGCCAACGCGCAGCCGCTCGATCGGCGAGGCATCCCAGCGCGGCGCCGCGAGCTTGGTCGCCATGAGGCGCAGCTGATCGCGCAGATCGGCGGGGTTGCTCTCTGCGGTCATCTCAAAGGCGTCGTCGTCGATATCGAAGCCCATCTGGATCTGGCGACCGTTGGTTGCCTGGTCGAGCTCGTTCTGGCCCCACGGACCGACACCGCTTGCCATCAACGCATAATCGCCGGTCCACAGCAGATTGGGTGCGTTCCCCGCGACGCTGCGATTGCCGCTGCCGAAGCGGACGTTGACGCGCACCTTGCCGGGTTCGACCTTGTTGTCGGCCACCAGCGCGGTCACGCCATTGGCGAATTCGAGACGCTGGACATGCAGGCCGGGGAGCGGCGTTTCGGATTCGATCGTGCCGGGATGCCCCAGCGCGGGAAGCTGGCTGAAATCGACCTTGGCCGCCGCGACGCGATCGTCGCGCGCGGTGACGGGCGCGGCAAGCGCGGCCAGCAACGCCTTGTCGCCGCCTTCGATCGGCGTCGGCGTCGTCAGCACGAGCCGCGTGACGGGCGCCGCGAAAATCGCCCGGCTGATGTCGAGCATCACCTGCGGCGTCGCCGACGCGCGGATCGCGGCGAACATATCGACCTGCCCCTTGGGGCTCGTTACCGTTTCGCCGATATCGACCGCGCGGACCATGTCGTCGGCGAGGCGCGATCCTGGCTCGTTGGGCGCATTTTCCAGTTCCTTGCGCAGAAAGGCCTCGATCTCGTTCGCTTCGCGGTCGATGTCGGCCTGCGACGGCGGGGTCTGGACGGCATCGGCGATAACCCCGCGCACGTCGGCAAGCGCGGCCTTCCAGTCGCCGAGCGGCACGATTTCGGCCGAGGTGACATCGGCGCTGCGGCTGACATAATCCTGGCTGACGGTGGCAACCAGATAGCTGCCGCCGCTGCGCGCGCGATTTTCCAATCGGCGATTGACGAGCGCCTGCGCGAGATATTCGAGATAAAGCCGCCGCGTGTTTTCGACGGTGTCGATGCGCTTTTTCCACGGCCGGATCATCGCGAGCGTCAGCGCGAGCGGCTGGTTTGCCTCGACGATTTCCTTCGCGACCGGTTGCGACGGATCGGGCTTGCCAAAATCGGGCTGCGCCGGGTTCGGTCCGGGCTCCTTCCAGTCCCCGAAATATTTGCCGATCAGCGCGGCGAACTGTGCGGGGTCGCCATCGCCGACCATCACGACGACGGCGCGGTCGGGACGATACCAGCGATCGTGAAACGCCTGAACGCTTTTCGCGCTGGCGGCACCGAGCGCCGCGGTCGTCCCGATCGGCGACCGTTCGCCGAGCAATTGCCCGGCGAACAGATGCCCGCTCGTCGCGTCGGCGATACGCTTTTGCGGCCCGTCCTGTTCGCGCAGTTCGGACAGCACGACGCCGCGCTCGGCCGTCACCGCGGCATCGGTGATCCGCGGTTCGCGCACCATGCCCGAGAGCAACTTCATGCTTTCGTCGAGCGTCGTCGGCGTGACGCTGGGCAGATCGAGCTGATAGACGGTCTGCGTCGGCGTCGTTTGCGCATTTGAATCGCTCCCGAAGGTGACACCGAAACGCTGCCAGATGCGCTTCGTCTCTCCGTCGGGAATATGCAACGAGCCGCGAAATGTCAGATGTTCGAGCAGATGCGCAAAGCCGCGTTCGCTGTTCGATTCGAACATCGACCCGACATCCATCCGCACCCGGATCGACACCTGACCCGGTGGCACGCCATTGTTGCGAACGGCGTAGCGCAAGCCATTGGGGAGAACCCCGAAGCGCCAGCCCTCGTCGCGCGGAATATCGCTGCCTTCATAAAGCCAGTCGCTTGCTTGCCCCGCGAGCGTCGATGCGGCCGCCGGTGCCGGAGTCGATTGCGCCGTAGCGAGCGGCGCGATCAGGAGCGCCAGCGCGCTGGCGCAGGCCGGAAGCAGGAAAAGGGAAAGCGATCGACGCGCGGTCGACGGGGGAGAGACGGACATCGCGGCTATTTATCGCTTTCGAACCTTGCTGGCCACTGAACTGTCACAGCTTGTCCTTCGCGAAGGAGGCGCCTAGCCAGAACCGATGCAACGCCCACCGCACGCCCCGGTTGCCGCCATCGTTCAAATGACCAGCGGAATCGATCCCGACGCCAATCTGCGGGTGATCGATCGCGCGCTGGCCGCGGCGGCCGCCGAAGGCGCCGCGATGGCCTTTTTCCCGGAGATGTCGCTGCTGCTCGACCGCGACCGGCAAAGATCGGCTGCGCATATGCAGCGCGAGGCCGACAGCCCGTGGCCCGCAGCGCTCGCGGACATGGCGCGGCGCCACCATATCTGGCTCCACAGCGGATCGATGCCCCTGCTCGCCGACGGCAGCGAGCGCCGCGTCAACCGCAGCCATGTAATCGACGACAAGGGCGAGATCCGCGCACGCTACGACAAGATCCACATGTTCGACGTGACCCTGCCGACGGGCGAGAACTGGACCGAGTCGGCCGCCTATGCGGGCGGTGACGCGATTGTCCTCGTCGATACGCCGCTTGGCCGGCTGGGCTTTTCGATCTGTTATGATCTACGCTTTCCCGAGCTCTATCGCGCCCTCGTGGACGGTGGCGCCGAACTGATCGCGATCCCGGCCGCCTTTACCGTGCCGACCGGCGAAGCGCATTGGCACCCGCTGCTCCGCGCCCGGGCAATCGAAACCGCCTGCCACGTCATTGCGGCGGCGCAAGCGGGAACGCACGCCGACGGGCGCGCGACCTTTGGCCACAGCCTCGCCGTCGATCCCTGGGGGACGGTGCTGATGGACGTGAGCTTGCAAAAGGATGACGGCGCCGCGGGCTATGATATCGGCTTCGTGGCAATCGACGCGCAGGCGCGGAAACGGGCTCGCGACGCCATCCCCCTCGCCCGATCGCGCTCGGTGCGGAATATAGAGATTTAGGCCGGGGGCTCTAGGCCGGGGGCTCTAGGCCGGGCGCTGTCACCGCGCAGAAGACAGCCTGCAGAATCACAAAGGGCTCCGAGCAAAGCCCGGAGCCCTTTGGTATCGGTTTGACCCGGAGCCTGTTACGGGCTGGTCGGGCTGTCTTCGTTGTTATCCGAAGCGATGATGATACCGCCGATGATAGCCGCGAGAGCGACAACAGCGATGATCCAGCCGGAGCCTTCCAGCTTGCTTTCACCGTTGAGTTCCGAATTGGCGCGTGCCGAGTCGAACGACTGAGCCGAAGCGGTGATCGGCGCCGCAAGCATCGAGGTCGCCGCGAGGGAGATCGCAGCCTTCTTAAGCAGGTTCATCTTATTCTCCGTCCACTGGATATATCGTCTCGATCCACACCGCGAAATGGCTTCCCCGCCATGGACCTGCCCGATCGGTTTAAGCGTAATTGCCGTCGATTGCAATCACCATTTCCCTATTTCGGTACTAGTTAGGAAATTGCTAAATATTGCAAAAGTTGCGCAGCTGGTCGCGATTCTAACCCCGCCTGACTTGCTCGAACGCTTCGCTCGTCACGGGATAGCCCAGATGACCCGGAATGCACAGATGCGGGGTGCCGTCCCGCTCCTCTATCCACGGCGTTACCAGTTCGACCGGATAATTTTCCGCGTGGCGCGCGAAGCCCGCAAAATCGTCGGCCTGCGCGATTCGTTCGAGGTTGCGGCGCGTGGGAAAGATGACCGACACCTCGCCGCGATCGGCGAGCGTCAGCGTATCGCGGGCGCTGGACCAGAATATGTGGCTATGCTCGGCCTCCTCGACCGTCAGTTCGTGCCCGTGCGGCGGCGCCGCAACGGCATAGAAGCGTGTGTCGAAGGTTCGCGCTTCCTTGAAATTGGGGCACCAGCGCGCAAAGGGCACCAGCCCGCCGAGCTGGATCGGCGCCCCATGCGCGGCCAATATGTCCGACAGCAACGTGCCGCCCAGAAGCGCGCGGCGAACATCGGCAAGGTCGGGTTCGGCAAGGTTGGGCAGCCCGACGCCAAGCCCCGTTTCCTCAAGCGTTTCGCGCAACGCAGCGACCCGCGCCGCGCCTTCGGCCGGATCCTCGCCAAAGCCGTAACGCTCGGCGACCAGATGATCGTCGGGATCGACGCGACCGCCGGGAAAGACCACCGCCCCCGCCGCGAACGCCATGTTGCTCGCGCGTTTGACCATCAATATCTCGTCGGGATCATCGTTGCCGGAGGGCCGCATGATGACGAGCGTGGCGGCCGGGATGGCCCCGTCGGGTAGCTTGGGCGATTGCGGTGGCGCGGGATCGGTCATGAAAATTCGATAACTAGGCTTTGCGCGCTTGTCATCTGCCATTGCCGCCAGCGACGACGGCCCCATTGCCGCGGCATTCAAGAGGGTGCAAGATGCCGCAACTTGGCGCGGCCGGAGGCAAGGCAATGGGATTGGCCGAAATATTGGGGGTCGCGGGCAGCATCAGCCTGTTGTCGGGCTGGCGCCTCTACCTCACGATCCTGGCGACCGGCGTCGCGATGCATTTCGGCTGGCTGCCGCTGCCCGAACATTTGCAGGCGCTGCAGATATTGGCGAACCCCTGGGTCATGGGCGTCGCCGCAGTCGGTACGCTCGCCGAGTTTCTGGCCGACAAGATCGCGTGGGTCGACAGCATCTGGGACAGCGTACACGGTATTGTCCGCCCGCTCGGCGGCGCGTTGCTGACGCTCGCGCTCGTCGACAGCGCCGATCCGGCGTGGCAGATGATCGCTTTCATCCTCGGCGGCGGCGGCGCGCTCATCAGTCACAGCGCCAAGGCAACGACCCGCGCGGTGGTCAACATCAGCCCCGAACCCTATAGCAATGCCGCGGTATCAACCGGCGAAGACGTCGCGACGACGGGACTTCTCGCGCTGGTAATCGCCTTTCCCGCGGTCGCCATCGTCATTGCCCTATTGCTGCTGATCGCCGCTGTCCTCGTCATCATTGCGCTGCGAAAATTGCTCCGCAGCGTCAGAGGCGGGCTCAAACGCGCGCTCGGCGACCCCGCAGACGCCCCACCGCCCATCGTCTGAGCGTCAGGCGGTGAGCAATTCCTTGAGGGGCGTTTCGCCATCGGCGAGCTGCTCGGGGGTTGCGGTGGTGCCGGCGGTGACGAGCATGCGGCCCTGGACATAGTCTTTGGTGGCATTGACGCAGTCGAGCGCGATGACCTTGCCGGCCTTCAGGTAGACGACCGAGAAGCTGCGGCTGGCGGGATCGCCGCGCAGCACCGCCTGGTCGTGGTCCGTCGAGAGGCCGACAGTCTGGAGCTTGAGGTCATATTGGTTCGACCAGAACCAGGGGATCGCATGATAGGGCGCTTCGGCGCCGCAGATGCCCTTGGCCACGACATTCGCCTGGTCATTGGCATTCTGCACCGATTCGAGGCGGATCACCGCGCCTTCGGCAAAATCGTTCGCATGCGCCGCGCAGTCGCCGATCGCATAGATGTCGGGCAGGCTCGTCCGGCAGAGCGGATCGACCAGCACGCCGTTGCCGCCCTCGGCCCCCGCCGCGAGCAGCGGTTCGACCGCCGGCACGATGCCGATGCCGACGATGACGAGATCGGCGGGGATCACCGCGCCATCCGCCAGCCGCACGCCAGTGACATGCGTGTCGCCCTCGATCGCCGCGACCTGGGCGCCGAGCCGCAGGTCGACGCCATGAGCGCGGTGCTCCTTCTCGAAGAAGCGCGACAGATCCTTGCCCGCGACCCGCGCAAGCACGCGGTCCAGGGCCTCCAGCAGCACGACCTTCTTGCCCGCCTTGGTCAGCACCGCCGCCGCCTCCAGCCCGATATAGCCGCCGCCGATCACCACGATCTGCTGCGCGCTTTCCGAAGCCGCCTTCATCGCGTCGGCATCGGCGCGCGTGCGCACCCCCTGCACGCCGGGCAGGTCGCCGCCGGGGATCGGCAGCATCCGCGGATGGCCGCCGGTCGCCCAGACGAGCTTGCCATAGCCGATGGTCTCGCCGCCGTCGGTGGTGACGCGGTGCGCGGCCGGATCGACCGCCACGACGCGCTTGCCGAGCAGCATCGTCACGTCGCGCTCGTCCCAATAATTAGCGGGGCGCAGCTGGATGCGCTCGAACTCTTTCTCGCCTGCGAAATATTCCTTCGACAAGGGCGGCCGCTCATAGGGAAGCTCCGCCTCCTCCCCCACGATCGCTATGCTCCCGGTAAACTTCTGCGTCCGCAGCATGATTGCCGCCTGCGCGCCCCCGTGGCCCCCGCCAACTATCAACACGTCGAAGTTCATGGTCCGCCCATCTCCCGGATCGCTGCTTGCGCTGCGCGCCCCGTGACACGCACGGCGAGGCTGCGCAAGCGCGGGCTGCGCCGATCGCCGCATTAACATTTCCCAATCGATGCGATCCTATTAGGGGGGCAGCATGCGTTTGGCGACAATCACCAACTGGGCCTATGCCGCGACGGTCGTGCTGACGATCGCGTCGAGCACGACGATGCTGCTGGCCTCGAACGCGACCGACCGCGAACGGGCGGCGGTCGAGCAGCGATACCGGCTCGATCAGGCGACCGCGACGCTGGAGGAGGATGTTTTCCTGCTCAGCGACCGGGCGCGACAATATGTGAACACCGGCGATCCGACCTATCTGGTCGGCTATCGTTCCGAAGAGGCGGCGCTCAAATCAGTCGAGGAGCGCATTTCTCATATCGGCGATGCCGGGGCATCGACCGGCGAGATCGAAGCGTTGGCCGATGCGGTGCGGCTCGCCGATCTGCTCCATGACGAACAGCATGCGGCAGTCGCCTCGCACGAGGGCGGCGACGAAGCGAAAGCGCGGCAATTGCTGTTCGGTGCCGAATATGAACGCCAGCTCGACCGCGCCGAACTCGAACTCAAACGCTTCCGCGACCGGCTCGACGCGCGGGTCCAGTCGCAGGTCAATTCCGCGACCGAGGTGGCGCGGCTGTGGAAGGGCATTTCGGAGATCACGCTGGCGCTGACCGCATTACTGGTGCTGTGCGTGCTGTATTTCGTCTTCAAGCAGCGCGTGCTGCACCCGGTCGTCAAGCTGAGCGACGTCGTCAACCGGTTGGCGGCGCAGGACTTCGCCGCCGAGCCGCCCGCCTTCGACCAGGTCGACGAGATCGGTGACATGGCGCAGGCGATCCGCATTTTCCGCGAAAACGGGTTGGAACGGCAAAGACTGGAAAGCGAACGCGACGCCGATCGCGCGATGCGTGACCTGCTGTCGCGGATGACACAGCGGCTGCAGGGCTGCGACACGATGGACGATCTGAAAGACGTCGTGCAACGCTTTGTCCCCGAAATAACGCCGGGGCTTGCCGGGCGCCTTTATCTGCTCGACCGCCAGCGCAACATGGTGGTCGAGGCGTGCGGGTGGCAGAACGCCGGCCATTCGCGCGCAGAATTTTCGGCGCTCGCCTGCTGGGCGCTGCGCCGCGGACTGCCGCACCGTCCCGCGGGCGACAATGTCGATGTGCCGTGCGACCATGTCGACCGCAGCGATGCCGCGGCGCCCATCGACACGCTGTGCCTGCCGCTCACCGCGCAGCGCGAGACGCTGGGCCTCCTTTATTTCGAAGCGCCGGCGGGCAACCCCGGCGCGCTGTCCGGCCCCGAAATCTATCTCGATATGCTGGCGGAGAATATCGGGCTGGCGATCGCCAATCTGCAATTGCGCGAAACGCTGCGCGAATTGGCACTCGCCGACCCGCTGACCGGCCTGTCGAACCGCCGCCAGCTCGACCAGCTGCTCGGTATCCAGATCGCGCAAGCCGAACGGCTGGGGCAGGATCTGGGCTGCCTGATGATCGACGTCGATCATTTCAAGCGTTTCAACGACGTCCACGGACACGACGCGGGCGACACGGTGCTGCGCGAAGTCGGCAAGGTGCTGGCGGGCGTGAAGCGCGATGCGGGCCTCGCCTTTCGCTATGGCGGCGAGGAGTTCATGCTGCTGCTCCCCGGCCTGTCGGTCGAGGGCGCGACCGAGCGCGCCGAGGAAATCCGTACCCGCGTCGCCGCACTGGCGCTGGGATCGGAGGCTGGGAATATGGGGCCGGTAACGGTGTCGATCGGCGTTGCGATCACCCCGCTGCACTGCCCGCCCGACCGGCTGGTCCGCACCGCCGACGCCGCCCTGCTGCGCGCGAAGGCGATGGGCCGCGACCGGGTCGAGGTGGCGCAACAGCGCGATTCCTTCGCCGCGGTCTGACGGGCCGCGCCGCGAGGGCGCGGCCCGCCGAAGCCAGGATCAGGCAATGATGCGCTTCAGCTTTTCGAGCGCCGTCTTGTCATTCTCGTGATAGTCGATGGTGGTGACGAAGTGGCCGTCCTTGTCCATCAGATAGATGGCGGCGGTGTGATCGACCGTATAGTCGCCGCCCTCAATCGGCACCTTGCGGACATAGACGCCATATTCCTTCTGGATTTGGGCAAGCTGGGCATCGGTTCCGGTCGCCCCGATGATCGGCGTCTTGAACAGCGCGACATAGCTGCCGATGTCGGCGGGCCGGTCGTGCTGCGGATCGACCGAGACGAAGACGATGTCGAACTTCATCCCGTCGGGACCGAGTTGTTCGCGAAGCTGCGCCATGCGCGCGAGGCTGGTCGGGCAGACGTCGGGGCAGCGGGTGAAACCGAAGAAGATCGCGAAGGGCCGGCCCTTCAGCGTCCGGTCGGTGAGCGTCGAGCCATCGGCCGCGGTGAGCGTGAAAGGGCCGCCGATCGCGGTGCCGGCGGAGGCGGCCGGCGCGCTCTTGCTGCCGTCTCCGCCACCAACCGCCAATATGACGCCGAAGACTGCGGCGACGGCGACGAGCACCCACAGGATGCGACGAACGACGACCATCGGCGGGGTGCCGCCCTCAATGTCCGCCATGACCGCCCTCCATCGGTGCGGTCGATGCGATCGGTTGCACCTTGAAGCGCACGGCGACCTTCCCCTGCCGCGCGAAGACCAGCGTCGCGGGGATCATGTCGCCCTGCTTGAATGGCTTTTTGAGGCCCATGAACATGATGTGATAGCCGCCGGGCTTGAGTTCGAGCGTGCCACCCGCCGGGATGGCGAGGCCGCCGTTGACCCGGCGCATCCGCATCACCCCGTCCTCGACCTTCATCATGTGGATCTGGACGTCGGCGGCGGCGGGCGAAGTCGCCGAGATGAGCCGGTCTTCGGTCTTGCCCTTGTTCGTTATGGTCAGAAAGCCGCCGCCGGCCTTTTGCCCCGGCGCGGTTTCGCGCGACCAGGGGTGGCCGATGGCGAGCGCGCCGGCGGCGACGCCGTGCGCGAGCAGCGGCGGCGCGGCGACCAGCGCCGTTGCCGCCAACATGATGCGGATTGAAGGTTTCATCGAACGATCTCCTGTTGAAAAACTATTGTCTGCGCGGGATGCGCGGCGGCCCAGTTTTGAGCGGCTGCCGATCCGACCTGCATCAGCAGGCACAGACCGACAGCCGCCCAGCAGCGGCGGCGAAACCGGCGCAATGCGGCAATGCGGCGAGGCGGAGATGGGGCCATGTCCTACCTCATGTGGTTGCTTGCCGCGAGCGCACGGGCGAGGATCGGGGCGATCTCGCGCCGCTCGTCGAGGTTCAGGCAATGCCCGACCTCGAAGCGCTGCATTCGGTGGTGGAAGACGAGTCGGCAGTCGGTCGGCCCGCGCCGCTCCAGCTCGAAGCGAAGCCAATAGGACGGCAGGTCGACGGCCGCCCTGCTGCGCCCGCGCCAGACGAACCGGCCATCCGACAGTTCGAGCCATTCCTCGGGCGGCGGATTGCGCTGGTGCCATTCGAGCGCCAGCACCAGCGCCGCCATCGTCGACAACGCGAACAGCGGCACCAGCCAGCGCCCCTGCAGCGCTGGCAGGATCGCCATCGCCATGAACAGCAGGATCAGAACGGTAAAGGTCTCGCGCCCGTGCTCCGTCAGGCGCGACCGGTTCTCGCGCATGCGCAGGCGGATGCCATCGGGCGCATCGAACGCGGACGCTTCATCGTCCGCATGCCACCCCTCGGGACGGCGCATTATTTCGTACATGGACAATCTCCGGCAGGACCGCGCGATCAAGGCGCGCGGCTGTCCGACACAGCGGGTTCAGCGTGTCAGGCGTGCGCCGGAGGGCCGCGCAGCGGCGGGCGGAGACGGGAAAGACGACGCAGCGGCGGCACCGGAAGCGGCGCGAAACCGAGCGCGAACAGAAACGCGATCGCCGCAAGCAAAAACGCCGGATCGGCGGCGGCGACGGCGCCATGTGCGAGCGCGGTAAAGGCGCATTCGCCCTTGCCGCCATGCTTGGCGGGCACATCTTCGCTGCCCTTTTCGAAGGGAATCACGATCTGCTGCGCGAGCGGCTGGCCGCCGGGATCAGAGCAGAGGACGACGTCGATCGTCCGCGATGCATCATGGCCGGGCATATAGCCCGCGGGAACCAGCGCTTTCGAAAGCAACGCCAGCGCGACCAGCCACATGGCCAGCCCGCGATGACGTGCAATCCAGGCGCGTACCCCCGTCATTGGTCCCCTTTACGCTGGCGCGCGACGCTTGTCACCGGCCGCGCGTACCGCGGCGGCCGGACAAATTGTCTCAGGCCGATCAGCCGATGGTGCGCGCCAGTTCGCGGTTGAGCCACAGGGCGACGAGCGTGCCGACCGCGCCCGACAACAGATAGCCGCCGGCGGCGATCAGGCCGAAGCTGCTCGACAGCCAGAGCGCGACCATCGGCGCGAAGCCCGCGCCGAACAGCCAGGCAAGGTCGGAGGTGAAGGCCGATCCGGTGTAGCGGTGCCGCGGCAGAAATTCGGACGAGAGCGCACCCGACGACTGGCCGAACGACAGCCCGAGCAGCGCGAAGCCCAGGATCATGAACACCGCCTCGCCCGCTTCGCCCGCGTCGAGGAGTTGCGGCGCGAAGCCGCTGAACGCGGCGATGGCAGCGGCGGTCGCGCCCAGCACGGTGCGGCGGCCGAAGCTGTCGGCGAGCCGGCCCGACGCGATGATCGCGAGCACGCCGACGAACGCGGCCACCGCCTCGATCATCAGGAAGCGCGCCGGTGTTTCCTCGGTGAACAGGAACACCCACGACAGCGGGAAAACCGTAACCATATGGAAGAGCGCAAAGCTGGCGAGCGGCGCGAAGGCGCCGGTCAGGATGACCTTCCATTCCGACCGTACCGTTTCGGTGAGCGGCGCGGGTTCGAGCGACTTGTCCTCGAACAGTGCGGCATATTCGGGCGTGACGACGATGCGTAGCCGAGCGAAAAGCGCGACGACGTTGATCGCGAAGGCGACGAAGAAGGGATAGCGCCAGCCCCAGTCGAGGAAATCCTGCGCGGGCAGCGCCGAGATCAGGAACATGAAGAGCAGGCTTGCGACGATCAGGCCGAGCGGGGCGCCGAGCTGCGGAATCATCGCATACCAGCCGCGCTTGCCCGCCGGCGCGTTGATCGCGAGGAGCGAGGCAAGCCCGTCCCACGACCCGCCGAGCGCCACGCCCTGGCCCATGCGGAACAGCGCGAGGAGCAGCGCGGCGCCGATACCGATGGATTCATAGCCGGGCAGGAAGGCGATCGCTGCCGTCGACCCGCCGAGCAGGAACAGCGCGGTCGTCAGCTTTGCGCCGCGGCCATAGGCGCGGTCGATCGCGGTGAAGATCACCGTGCCGACGGGGCGCGCGACGAAGGCGAGCGCGAAGATCGCGAAGGACCAGAGCGTCCCCTGCAGCGGATCGAGCTGCGGAAAGATCAGCTTCGGGAACACCAGCACCGATGCGATCGCATAGACGAAGAAGTCGAAAAATTCCGACGTGCGCCCGATGACCACGCCGATGGCGATCTCTCCCGGCGCGATCGGATGGCCGTCATCGTGAAGCGCGCGGGCGTCCCGTTCGGCCTGGGTGGTGGTGGGCGCGGAATCGGCAGACATGGATAGGCGGTCCTGCATCGGGCGCCGCCGCCGGCATGCGCGACGGGCATGCACGGAGGGATGGCGCGAGTCGGGTTATAGGGCGCGGCGCCCCTTCATGAAAATGCCCCTGCGTCATTGATCACGATCAAGGGATTGGACAAAATGTCCTATGTGCGGTGCAGCAAAGCGGGCCTAGGCGCGCCGCCATGCCAGAAAAGCTCTCCCGTCCGTCCACCCGATTCCGGTTGCTGCCGCTGCTCGCGGTGTTTCCGCTGCTCGCCGGTTGCAACATGGTCGTGCTCGATCCTGCGGGCGACGTCGCCCAGCAGCAGGGCAATCTGATCCTGGTTTCGACCGTGCTGATGCTGCTCATCATCGTGCCGGTGATGGCGCTGACGATCTTTTTCGCCTGGCGCTATCGCGCCGCGAACAAGGCCGCGACCTACAAGCCCGACTGGGACCATTCGACGCAGCTTGAGCTGGTGATCTGGGCCGCGCCGCTGCTCATCATCATCTGTCTGGGGGCGGTGACATGGGTCGCGACCCATTTGCTCGACCCCTATCGCCCGCTGGCGCGCACCGCGCCGGGCCAGCCGGTCGCAGCGGCGACGCAGCCGATCGACGTGCAGGTCGTCGCGCTCGACTGGAAATGGCTGTTCATCTACCCCGACCAGGGCATTGCGACGGTAAACGAGCTGGCGCTGCCCGCGCATCATCCGGTGCGGTTCCGCATTTCGGCATCGTCGGTGATGAACAGCTTTTACATCCCCGCGCTTGCCGGCCAGATTTATGCGATGCCGGGCATGGAGACGAAGCTCCACGGCGTCTTCAACCAGACCGGCGATTTCACGGGCTTTTCGGCCAATTATTCGGGCGCCGGCTTTTCGAACATGCGCTTCGCGGTAAAGAGCCTCGACGATGCTGGTTTCGCCGCCTGGGTCGCCGCCACAAAGGCCGAGGGCAAGACGCTCGACCGCAACGCCTATCTCGCGCTCGAAAAGCCCAGCGAAAGGGCGCCGGTTCAGCGCTTTGCGGCGGTCGAACCGCAGCTTT
This sequence comes from Sphingopyxis sp. GC21, assembly GCF_025727575.1. Classification (NCBI taxonomy): domain Bacteria; kingdom Pseudomonadati; phylum Pseudomonadota; class Alphaproteobacteria; order Sphingomonadales; family Sphingopyxidaceae; genus Sphingopyxis; species Sphingopyxis sp. GC21. The sequence continues at coordinate 2,470,662 of NZ_CP095845.1, forward strand.
TCGACGCCGTGGTCAACATGTGCGTCGAACCCGGCAAGATGTGCATGCACGACATGATGTCGATCGACGCCGCGGGCGGTGCCGGCATTGCGGGCATCCACAATGTCCGCAGCCTTGCCTATGACAAGTTCGCCGCGCGCGGCTCCGAGCCCGGATATTGGGGCAAGCGCTATGTCGCCGCGCTGTGCAGTTCGCCGCTGATGGCGAAGGCCGACACCCCCGACGCCGCCCCGGCGAGCCAGGCGCCGCTGACCGGCGCCGGCCTGCCCAGCCCCGGCAAGCGCGCCGCGCCCGCGCAGACCGCGCTCAACGCCGCCTCGCCCCGCCCGCTTTCCTGATTTTTGTCGCCGAGATCGCCATGACCCCGCACCCCGCCCCCGAAACCGGCCCCTTCCTCGGCCGCCTGTCGCTCGACGCGATTCCGATCCACGAACCGATCCTGATCTTCACGTTCGCCGCGGTGGTGATCGGCGGGATCGCAGTGCTCGGCCTGATCACCAAATATCGCCTCTGGGGCTATTTGTGGAAGGAGTGGTTCACCACCGTCGATCATAAGCGCATCGGGATCATGTACATGATCCTGGGGCTGATCATGTTCCTGCGCGGCTTTGCCGACGCGATCATGATGCGGTTGCAGCAGGCGATGGCGTTCGGCGGGTCCGAAGGCTATCTGAACGCGCACCATTATGACCAGATCTTCACCGCGCACGGGGTGATCATGATCTTCTTCGTGGCGATGCCCTTCATCACCGGCCTGATGAACTATATCGTCCCGCTGCAGATCGGCGCGCGCGACGTCAGCTTTCCCTTCCTCAACAATTTCAGCTTCTGGATGACGACCGCGGGCGCCGTGCTCGTCATGATCTCGCTGTTCGTCGGCGAATTCGCGCAGACGGGCTGGCTGGCCTATCCGCCGCTGTCGGGCATCGCCTACAGCCCCAATGTCGGGGTCGATTATTATATCTGGGCGCTGCAGATCGCGGGGGTCGGCACCACGTTGTCGGGGATCAACCTGATCGTCACCATCCTGAAGCTGCGTGCGCCCGGCATGGGCCTGATGAAGATGCCGGTCTTCACCTGGACCAGCCTGTGCGCGAACATCCTGATCGTCGCGTCCTTTCCCGTGCTGACCGCGGTGCTCGCGCTGCTGACGCTCGACCGCTATCTCGGCACCAACTTCTTCACCAACGACTTCGGCGGATCGCCGATGATGTATGTGAACCTGATCTGGATCTGGGGGCACCCCGAAGTCTATATCCTGATCCTGCCGCTATTCGGCGTGTTCAGCGAAGTGACCTCGACCTTTTCGGGCAAGAAGCTCTTCGGCTATACCTCGATGGTCTATGCGACGATCGTCATCACGATCCTGAGCTACCTCGTCTGGCTGCACCATTTCTTCACCATGGGATCGGGCGCGAGCGTCAACAGCTTCTTCGGGATCACGACGATGGTGATCTCCATCCCGACGGGCGCCAAGCTCTTCAACTGGCTGTTCACCATGTACCGCGGCCGCATCCGTTTCGACCTGCCGATGATGTGGACGGTGGCCTTCATGCTGACCTTCGTGGTCGGCGGGATGACCGGCGTGCTGCTCGCGGTTCCGCCCGCCGACTTCGTGCTGCACAACTCGCTGTTCCTGATCGCGCATTTCCACAATGTCATCATCGGCGGCGTCCTGTTCGGCCTGTTCGCGGCGATCAACTATTGGTGGCCCAAGGCCTTCGGCTTCAAGCTTAACGTCTTCTGGGGCAAGATCAGCTTCTGGTGCTGGGTCGTCGGCTTCTGGCTTGCCTTCATGCCGCTCTATATACTCGGCCTGATGGGGGTGACCCGCCGGATGCGCGTGTTCGACGATCCCAGCCTGCAAATCTGGTTCGTGATCGCCGCCATCGGCGCCGCCGTCATCGCGGCGGGGATCGCCGCCATGCTTGTCCAGTTTGCGGTCAGCATCTGGAAGCGCGACGAACTGCGTGACGAAAGCGGCGATCCGTGGGGTGGCCGGACGCTCGAATGGGCCACCAGTTCGCCGCCGCCCGACTATAATTTCGCTTTCACGCCGGTGATCCACTCGCTCGACGCATGGCACGACATGAAGACGCGCGGTGCCGAGCGACCGGTCGGCGGCTTCCGCGACATCCATATGCCGAGCAACACCGGCGCCGGGATTATCCTTGCGGGGATCAGCCTGGTGATGGGTTTCGCGCTTGTCTGGCATATCTGGTGGCTCGCCGCGCTAGGCTTCGTCGGCCTGGTCGGCGGTGCGATCACCCACACCTTCAACTACAAGCGCGACTTCCATATCCCCGCCGCGACAGTGGCCGAGGTCGAGGATGCGCGCACCCGCCAGCTTGCGGCGGCCGGAGCCTGATCGATGAGCAGCACCACCCTCCCCGCCGCGGGCGAAGCGCCCGCCTTCTACGAACTCGACGAGCATCCCCATCCCGAAGGGCACAGCACGATGCTGGGCTTCTGGATCTATCTGATGAGCGACTGCCTCATCTTCGCGATCCTGTTCGCCTGCTACGCGGTGCTCGGCGGCAATTATGCCGCGGGACCGGCGCCCAAGGATCTGTTCGACCTGAAGCTGATCGCGCTCAACACCGCGATGCTGCTCTTTTCGTCGATCACCTATGGCTTCGCCGTGCTGCAGATGCAGCAGGGCAAGGTGAAGGGAACCCAGCTCTGGCTGGCGATCACCGGCCTGTTCGGCCTCGCCTTCCTGAGCATCGAGCTTTACGAATTCCACCATCTGATCGAACTTGGCGCGACGCCGCAGCGCAGCGCCTTTCTGTCGGCCTTCTTCACGCTGGTCGGGACCCACGGGCTGCACGTGACCTTCGGGATCATCTGGCTGGTGACCCTGATGATCCAGCTCGGCAAGCATGGGCTGATCGCCGCGAACAAGCGTCGCGTCATGTGCCTGTCGATGTTCTGGCACTTCCTCGACGTCGTGTGGATCGGCGTCTTCACGATCGTCTATCTGATGGGAATGCTGCGATGAGCGCGAACCACGACCACCACGCCGCCGACCACGCGCATCACGAGATCGAGATGCCGCACGCGTCGATGCGCGATTATGCGATCGGTTTCGTCCTGTCGGTGATCCTGACCGCCATCCCCTTCTGGATGGTGATGACGATGCCGCTGTCGACCGGTGTGACCGCGGCGATCATCATGGGCTTCGCGGTGGTTCAGATCGTCGTCCACATGGTGTATTTCCTGCACATGACGCCGAAGGCGGAGGGCGGCTGGTCGATGACCTCGCTGCTGTTCACGATCATCGTCGTCGTGATCATGCTGGCGGGGTCGCTATGGGTGATGCACCACCTCAACACCAATATGATGCCGATGCCGCACGACATGAGCCAGTTGCCGTGACCCGGCCGCGCCGCGCGGCCTTTGCCGCGGCGGCGCTGGTCGTGGCGGCGCTGCTCGCGGCGCTGGGCGTCTGGCAGCTCGAACGGCGCGAGTGGAAACATGCGCTGGTCGCGGCGGTCGATGTGCGCATCCACGCCGCCCCCGTTCCCGCGCCACCACCGGCCGCATGGCGCGGCATCGACGCGGCCCACGACGCCTATCGCCGCGTCACCGCGACGGGCCGCTTTCGCCACGACCGCGAGACGCTGGTTCAGGCGGTCACCGATCGCGGTGCCGGCTATTGGGTGATGACGCCGCTCGAAACGCCCGGCTTCACGCTGCTCGTCAATCGCGGCTTCGTGCCGCGCGAGCGCCGCGATCCGGCAACGCGCGCCGCGGGCAATACCGCCGGACCTACGACGGTAACCGGACTGCTGCGGGTGACCGAGCACGGCGGCGGCTTCCTGCGCGCCAATGATCCCCACGCGAACCGCTGGTATTCGCGCGACGTCGCCGCGATCGCAGCGGCGCGCGGTCTCGGCCGCACCGCGCCCTATTTCGTCGATGCCGACGCTGCGCCGAACCCCGGCGGCCTGCCCGTGGGCGGGCTGACCGTCGTCAAATTCCCCGACAATCATCTGGTCTATGCGCTGACCTGGTTCGCGCTGATGCTGCTCGCGCTGTTTTTTACCTGGCGGCTGTGGCGTCCGGGCGCCGATGCGTCCAATATGCCGGACGAATGAGCGAAGCCACGGCCCCACCGATCGCGCTTCCGGCGGCCGACGCCGGCCAGCGGAACATGTCGCTGCTGATCCAGCTGCGCTGGATCGCGGTCGGCGGCCAGCTCGCGACGATCGAGGTCGTCAACGGGCTGATGGGCATCAAACTGCCGCTTGCGCCGCTGCTCGGCGCGATCATCGTCCTCATCGCGATCAATCTCGCCAGCCTCGCGCGGCTACGCGGCGGCCATTCGGTCGCCAACCGCGAGCTGACGGCGGTGCTGCTGTTCGATGTCGCGGCGCTGGGGTGGCAGCTTCACCATAGCGGCGGCCTCACCAACCCCTTCGCCTCGCTGTTTCTGCTTCAGGTGGTGATGGGCGCGATCCTGCTCACGCCGCGTTCGTCCTGGGCCGTGGTGGCGGGCGCGATCGTTGCGATGGTCGCGCTGCGCATCGATCCGACGCCGCTCGTCCTGCCGCAACCCTATGCCGCCGATCCGCTGGCGCTCTATCTCAAGGGCAGCCTCGTCTGCTTCCTGTTGATCGCGGTGCTGCTCGTCGCCTTCGTCACGCGGATGAGCCGCAACCTGCGCGAACGCGATGCGGCGCTGGCCACCGCCAGCCAGCGCGCGGCGGAGGAGGATCATATCGTTCGCATGGGCCTGCTCGCCTCGGGCGCCGCACACGAACTCGGGACGCCGCTGTCGACGCTTTCGGTGCTGATCGGCGACTGGCGCGCGGCGCCGCGGTTGGCGGACGACACCGAATTGCAGGAGGATCTGGCGGACATGGATGCGGCGGTCGGCCGCTGCAAATCGATCGTCAGCGGCATTCTGATGTCGGCGGGTGAAGCGCGCGGAATCGCACCGCAGCTAACGACTGCGCGCCGTTTCGTCACCGACATCGTAGACGACTGGCGCGCCGGGCGCCTGCCTGGCACGCTCGATTTCAGCGACCGGATCGGTCCCGATGTCGATATCGTCTCCGACCCCGCGCTGCGTCAGGTGATCGACAATGTCATCGACAATGCGGCCGAAGTCTCGCCCGACTGGATCGGACTCAGCGCACTGCGCGACGGCGAGATGCTGGTGATCGAGATCGCCGACCGCGGCCCCGGATTCGATCCCACTATGCTCGAGACGATCGGTCAGCCCTATCGGTCGACCAAGGGCCGCCCCGGCGGCGGGCTCGGCCTGTTCCTACTGGTCAATGTCGTGCGCAAGCTGGGCGGTCTGGTCAGCGCCGACAACCGCGATGCGGGGGGTGCGGTGGTGCGGATCACGCTGCCGATCGCGGCGATCGCGCGGGGCGAAGGGAGAAGGGGATGACCGAACGGCGCCTGCTAATCGTCGAAGACGACGAAGCCTTTGCGCGGACGCTGAAGCGGTCGTTCGAACGGCGCGACTATGATGTGCGGGTGGCGCATGGGCCCGAGGGGCTGGATGAGCTGCTCGCCGGATTCCATCCAGATTTCGCGGTGGTCGACCTGAAGCTCGGCGCCGCATCGGGTTTGGGCTGCGTCCAGACGCTGAGCGCCTTCGACCCTGCGATGCGCATCGTCGTCCTGACGGGATTCGCCAGCATCGCCACCGCGGTCGAGGCGATCAAGCTCGGCGCCTCCTATTATCTCGCCAAGCCGTCGAACACCGACGATATCGAAGCCGCCTTCGGCCGCGCCGAGGGCAATGTCGACGCGCCCCTCGACGGGCGCCAGTCCTCGATCAAGACCGTCGAATGGGAGCATATCCACCAGACGCTCGTCGAAACCGGGTTCAATATTTCCGAAGCCGCCCGCCGCCTCGGCATGCACCGCCGCACGCTGGCGCGAAAGCTGGAAAAGCGGCAGGTTCGCTGAACGCGGGCACCGCCGGTTTGCCGCCGTTTCGGGGCGCCCCACCGGAAAATTTTCGCATTCCTTTGCGGGGTGCGTGTCATCGCGGCGTCTCATCCCTGTAACATAGGGAGATTGGCATGACGCCAGGCGACGACTTCGGAATGATCCGCCAACGGTATCGCGATTGCTTCGCTGCCGAACTGTCCCCCGGCTTTTCCGACTATATTCATCGTCCTGGTAGCGACGGATCGACCGCCGCGCTGGGCTATGCGCGCGCCGCCGATGCGCCACTATTTCTGGAAGCCTATCTCGATGCGCCCGTCGAAGAGCTGGCGTCGATCGCGCTGGACCGGCCCGTTGCGCGCCGCCAGATCGTCGAGATCGGCAATCTGGCAGCCGTCAATCCGCTGGCGATGATCGCGCTTTGGGGCGCGGCGGCGAACGATCTTGCCGCGCTTGGCGATGTCGCGGTCGCGACGCTGACCGCCCCGCTGCGCGCCATGTTTCGCCGCATCGGCATCCCGATCGCCGCCATCACCCCTGCCCGCGGTGAGCGGCTGGGATCGGCGGCATCGGCGTGGGGACGCTATTACGATCAGGATCCGTGGGTCTGCGCCGGCAGCATCGCCGACGGGCAAGCCGCCATCAACAGCTTCCTCGAACGCCGCGCCGCGCGGCAGGCGGCCTGACATGACCATATTCGACATTCTGACCGCCCAGGCGGCCGCGCGCCCCGATGCCGTCGCCATCGATGCGCTCGACGGCCAGCCGCTGCCCTATGGCGCACTGCGCGATCGCGTCACGGCGCGTATCGCCGACCTCGCGCCGCGACTGCAACTGGGCGTCCCGGTCGCGTTGCAGCGCGACCATGGCCGCGAAAGCGCCGAACTGGAACTCGCGCTCCTCGCGGCCGCCATTCCGGTGCTGTCGCTTCCCGGCTTCTTCACCGCCGACCAGTCGCGCCACGCCACCGGCCTGTGCGGGGCCGTACCCGATCCGACGATCCGTTCCGTCGGGTCGGGCAAGCCCCGCCAGTCCGCGCCCGTCCCCCTCCCCGGTGGGACGGCGCGGATCAGCTTCACCTCGGGGTCGACTGGCACGCCCAAGGGCATCTGCCTTTCGGCCGACCATATGCTCACCGTCGCCCGCGCGATCGTCGCCGCGGTCGGGACCGAGCACGCCGGACGGCACCTCGCACTGTTGCCGCCGGGCATCCTGCTGGAAACGGTGGCGGGCTTTTTCCCGACGCTGATCGCGGGCGGCACCTATGTCTGTCCGCCGCAGGCCGAGATCGGGATGGCCGACCCCTTTCGGCCCGATTTCGCCAGGGCGGTCCGCCTGATCGCCGAACAGCGCATCACCTCGCTGATCCTGGTTCCCGAATATCTCGACGGCATCGTTCGCGTCATGGAGGCGGCGGATATCCGCCTGCCGCTTTTGACGCTGGTCGCGGTCGGCGGTGCGCGCACCCCTGTCCCCTTGGTGGAGCGCGCCCGCCGACTCGGCCTGCCCATCCGGCAAGGCTATGGCCTGACCGAATGCGCATCGGTCGTGTCCCTGCAGGACGCAGCCGATGACGATCCGACGTCGGTCGGCCGACCGCTTTCCCATATGCAGGCGCGTGTAGCCGACGATGGCGAGATCGTGCTCGAGGGTCCGATCTGCCTCGGCGCGGTCGGCGGCGCTGCGCCGCACGCGCCGCTCCACACCGGCGACATCGGCACGATCGACGCCGCGGGACGGCTGCACATCGACGGGCGGAAATCGAGCCTGATCATCACCAGTTTCGGCCGCAATATCTCGCCCGAATGGGTCGAGGCTGCGCTCACTCGGCAACCGGCGATCGCGCAGGCAATGGTGTGGGGCGACGGCCGACCGGCGCCCGAAGCGCTGATCGTGCCGGCCCATGCCGACGCCGATCTGGATGCCGCGGTCGCCGCCGCCAATGCCCTGCTGCCGGCCTATGCCCGCGTCCGCAGCTGGCGCGAAGCCGCGCACTTCACACCGATGAACGGGCAGCTCACCGGCAACGGCCGCCTGCGCCGCGCCGCGATTGCCGCCGCCTATCTGGACGGCACGGCCGACTTTTTCACCGAACTCGAGGCGCAAACGGTGCGCGAGCGCCTGCGCTTCCTGACCATTCCGCAATTGCAGGCGGGACTGACGGGCACGATCACGCGCGACGTGTACCTCGCCTATCTGGCGCAAGCCTATCACCATGTCAGCCACACCGTCCCGCTGATGCAGGCGGCGCGCGCGCGGCTCGGCGGACGCCCTGCGATCGTGGCCGCGCTCGACGATTATATCGCCGAGGAAACCGGCCACGAGGAATGGATATTGTCCGACATCGCGGTTGCCGGCGGCGACGCCGCGGCGGTGCGCGCCAGCGCACCTGCGCCCGCAACGGCCGCAATGGTCGATCACGCCTATCGCCGGATTGCGACGGGCAATGCCATGGCCTTTTTCGGCATGGTCTATGTCCTTGAAAGCGTCAGCGTAGCGCTGGCGACGCGCGGCGCCTCGGCGGTCGCGAAGAATCTGGGACTGCCGCCGCAGGCCTTCACCTATCTGACCTCGCACGGGGCGCTCGATCAGGATCATATGGCCTTTTTCGCAGAGCTCGTGAACGGGCTCGACGATCCCGCCGACCGCGCGGCGATCCTGGGGATGGCGCGCGAGATGTTCGCGCTTTTCGGCGGGGTTTTCGCGGGCATCGAAATGGAACCGGCGCGTGCGGCGGCTTGACGGACAGCGAGTCGCCATCACCGGCGCCGCTGGCGGCCTCGGCGCCCCCGTCGCCATTCTGCTTGCGCAGGCTGGTGCCCATACGATCGGTATCGACCGCAGCGAAAGCACCGCGTGCCACGACAGCATCGTCACCGATCTTTCCGACGACGATGCGCTCGCCGCGCTGGCCGAACGGCTGGCGGGCGACACCCCCGATATATTGATCAACATCGCCGGGGTCATGCGATTCGGCCTGCACGAAAGCCAGCCCGTCGAGGCGCTGGCGCTGTGTTACCGGATCAATCTGCTCGTTCCCGCGGTGCTCGCCCGGGCGGTCGCGGCGCCCATGCGGCAGCGCGGGAGCGGGCAGATTGTCAATATCGGATCCGTGCTTGGCGCTATCCCCTACCCCTGGTTCGCCGCCTATTCGAGCAGCAAGGCCGGGCTCGCCGCGTTCAGCCAGGGATTGCGGCGCGAATTGGGCGGCAGCGGCGTCAGCGTGACGCACGTCAATCCGCGCGCCGCGCGCACCGCCTTCAACAATGCCGAGGTCAACCGCTTCCTCGAAATTACCGGCATGAAGGCCGATGCCCCCGAATGGGTCGCGCAGCGGATCGTCGCCGCGATCCTTGCCCGGCACCCCACGCTCAGCATCGGCGCGATGGAGCGCGTCTATGCCGCGCTCAATGCCATTTCGCCGCGGCTGATCGACACCGGCCTCGCGCCGCAGATCCGGCGCGCCCGCGCAGAATTTTCGTGAAGCACGACAAAGGAGTAGCCCGATGAAACTGCAGATGACGCGCGCCGCGGCGGTCGCGGCGATGGTGCTCGCGGCCGTGCCGGCCGTGGTGATGGCCGGTGCCGCCGAAGATGTGAAGTCGATCAACGACGGCTGGGCGCACATCGTATACGAGGTGCACGGATCGAGCACCCAGACCAAGGCACTCGACGCGCTCGCCAAGCAGGCCGCCGTGCTGGTCGCCCGCTATCCCGGCCGCGCCGAACCTTTACTGTGGCAGGGCATCGTCACCAGCGAGCAGGCGAACCGCGCCAACATCTTTCACAAGCTGGGCCTTGCGACGCGCGCGCGCGACATCATCGCCCGCGCCTATGCGCTCGATCCGCATGCCGCCAAGGGCGGCGCGGCGATGAGCCTGGGCGTCCTCTATTACAAGGTGCCGGGATCGCCGATCGGCTTCGGCGACACCGACAAGGCGCGCAAGCTGCTGAAGGAAGCGCTCGCGCAGGATCCGGGCGGGCTCGACGCCAATTATTTCTACGGCGACTTCCTGCTCGATCAGGGCGACAAGGCTGGCGCCCGCGCCTTTCTGCAAAAGGCTTTGCGCGCGCCGCACGATGGCACGCGGCCCGTGTGGGATGCCGGACGCCGCCGCGAGGTGCAGGCGCTGCTCGCCAAGACGCGCTGACATGGCAGCCCGCATGGCCGCCGCCTTCGCGGGACAGCTCGCGCGCCCGCGCGGTATCGCAGGGCGGCTGCTCGGCCGGGCAATGGATCTGGCGAACCGCCGGCCGACGCGGCTCGCGATCGACCTGCTGGCGCCGCGCGCGGGCGAACGCGTCATCGACATCGGGTGCGGGACCGGCGCCGCGCTTGCGGCGGTGCGGCGCCGCGCCGACGTGGACGCTGCGGGGATAGACCCGTCGCCCGTCATGGCCGCGATGGCCGCGACCCGGCTGGGAGAGGGCGCCGATATACGCTGCGCCGAGCTTGCCGCGATGCCCTTTCCGCCGACCTCGTTCGACGCCGCGCTGCTGCTTAACATGCTTTATTTCTGCGATCCCGACGGCCGCGACCTTGCGCCTCTCCACCGGATATTGCGGCCCGGTGGCCGCGCGGTCGCCTATGTCACGCACCGCGACACGATGCGCGACTGGTCTTTCACACGCGTCGGCTTGCACCGGCTTTATGACGAGGCGGCGCTGGAGCGCATCTTCATGGGCGCGGGCTTCGCGCACAATCGCATCACGATCGCGCGCGTCGCAATCACCCCTTCGATTACGGGGTTGCTCGCGCGGGCCGCGCGCTAGGGTCAAAGCCGCTTGCGCGCGGAAGGCAATCTGGGTGAATAGGCGCATGACGCTTATCCATCAGCTCATGCTCGCCACGCTCGTCGTCGGGACGACGGTCATCGTGCACCTTGTGGGGCTGGCGATCCTGCTCGCGGTCCTGCGCCGCTATCGCCGCGCCGAGCGCCGCGTCCTGATCGTTCTGCTGAACGGTGCCGCGATCCTGGTCGCCGCTTTCGGGCTGTTTGCGCTGCATTCGGTCGAGATATGGATATGGGCGGGGGTGTTCCAGTGGCTCGGCGCCTTCGCCGATTTCGAGCATGCGCTCTACTTTTCAACCTCGACCTATGTGACGATCGGATATGGCGATATCGTCCTGCCGCCCGGTCTCCGCATCCTGGGCGCGATCGAGGGGGCGAGCGGCATCATCCTGATCGGCTGGTCGACCGCCTTCTTCTTCTCGATCGTCGATCGCATGAAATTGCTCGAACGCCATTTCGACGCCGACCATCCCCGCTGAGCGCTCAGGACGCCGGAAAGGCCGGCGCCTTGCTGACCATCGCGGGCAGCGGACGCCCCATCACCCCGGTGAACCATGCCGCCGCCTCGACGAGGTCCAAGAGCGCGAGACCGGTCGCGATGCCGCTGCGTTCGAGCATATAGACGACATCCTCGGTCGCCACATTGCCCGCCGCGCCCGGCGCGAAGGGACAGCCGCCGAGCCCGCCGAGCGAGGCATCGACGATCGTCGCCCCTGCGGCGACCGCCGCCCAGACATTGGCAAGCCCCGACCCGCGCGTGTTGTGAAAATGCACGCGCACCGGCAGCGGCCCAACCGCTTCGCGCACGCGCGCGACCGTTTCGGCGACCTGTGCAGGCACCGCGACGCCGATGGTGTCGGCGAGCGCAATCTCGCGCGGCTGCGCATCGGCGACGCGCTTTGCCATGTCGATGACGCGCCCCATCGGAATCTCGCCCGCAAAAGGACAGCCGAAGGCGGTGGCGATGGTGATCTGTGCGCTCCGTCCCGCGGCATGGGCGAGCTCGACTATTTCGATCGCCGCCGCGAGCGATTCGTCGGAGCTTTGCCCCTGGTTGCGGATGCCGAAGGCGTCGCTGGTGACGCAGACCGCGCCCAGCTCGTCGATCCGCCCCGTCGCCAGCGCACGCTTGGCGCCGCGACGGTTCAGCACCAGCCCGATATAGATAACATCGTCGCGATCGGGCAGCATCGCGACCAGCTGCTCGGCATCGGCCAGCTGCGGAACGCGGCTGGGATTGACGAAGCTCGTCACCTCTATCCGCCGCGCGCCATAGGCGATGGCGCGGCGGACCAGCTCGGCCTTGTCGGCCGTCGAAACGACGGTCTTTTCATTCTGCAGCCCGTCGCGCGGTCCGACTTCGACCATTTCGATGCGGGTTTTGCTGGCCATTTTCGCGCCTCGGTTCAAATGCTGTTAAAGCGGGGTTGAAAATTACATAGTATTCTAAGTATAAAGAGTCCATGGGCTGCGTTCGACGGGTCGCCGGCTAGGGCGACTTAGAGGATCGGAGCCGCGAAAGGAACGACATGACAGACAGCAACAGCGGCGGGGGAGCGCTGGACGGCCTTCGGGTGGTCGAAATGGGCCAATTGATCGCGGGCCCGTTCTGCGGCCAGCTTCTCGGCGACATGGGCGCCGAAATCGTCAAGCTGGAGCCGCCCGAAACGGGCGACCAGATGCGCCATTGGGGCCAGGGCGACCGGCCGAGCTGGTGGCGCGTCATCGCGCGCAACAAATATTCGGTCGCCGTCGACCTACGCAGTGCGGAAGGCCAGCAGCTCGCCCGCGACCTCATCGCCAAAGCCGACATATTGATCGAGAATTTTCGCCCCGGCACGCTCGAAAAATGGAACCTCGACCCCGCAGAGCTGCGCAAGACCAATCCGGGCCTGATCGTCGTGCGCGTATCGGGCTATGGCCAGACCGGCCCCTATTCGGCGCGCGCCGGATTCGGCGGCATCGGCGAAGCGATGGGCGGCTGGCGTGGTATCGTCGGCTATCCCGACCTGCCGCCCGCGCGCATGGGCGTGTCGATCGGCGACACCCTGGCCGCGACCTATGGCTGCCTCGGCGCGCTCGCGGCGCTGCATCACCGCAACAAGACCGGCGAGGGCCAGATCGTCGACTCGGCGCTTTACGAGGCGGTGTTGCAGGTGATGGAATCGACCGTCGCCGATTATTCGGCGAGCGGCACCAAGCGGCGGCGCACCGGGTCGACCCTGCCCGGCATCGCGCCGTCGAACGTATATCCCTGCAAGGACGGCGAATATCTGATCGGCGCCAATCAGGACGCCGTTTTCGCGCGGCTTGCCGCGGCGATGGGCCGCCCCGAACTTGCGAGCGACGAGCGCTATGCGACCCACCGCGCGCGCGGTGCGCGGCAGGAGGAACTCGACGCGCTGATCGGCGAATGGACGCGCACGATGACGATCGCCGAACTGGAGGCGAAGATGATCAAGGCGAGCGTCCCCGCCGGCCGCGTCTATGATGCCGAGGATATGCTCGCCGACCCCCATTTCGCGGCGCGCGAGGCGCTCGTCACCGTTTCCGACGCCGAATTGGGCGAGGTGACGATGCAGGGTGTCTTCCCCAAATTGTCGGACACGCCGGGCAGCGTGCGGCGCCCCGCCCCGCTCACTGTTGGTCAGGACAGTGCCGACGTTCTCGAGCGGTGGCTCGGCCGCCCGGCCTAGGGTCGAACGGGCAGCAGAAGAGACGCGCGGGCGCCTTTACGCCCCGAACGCTGGTGGCATGGCCGCGCCGCGATCTTCCTTGCAAATCCCCTTGCCCGTCAAAAAGCGATGCTTACAGTGTCGCGCACGATTATTACCCGAACAATGAGGATCGCCTTGCCATGCCCCGTAGCAAATTTCGCGCGCCGCTCGCGCTGGTCGCCCTGTTCATGACGCCCGCGGCGGCGCAGGCGGCCGAAGACGCCGCGGCGGCGGCGCCTGCGCCCGCGCTGCCCTATCCGGCCACCGAACGCGGCGACACCGTCGATCCGCAGTTCGGCGTCAATGTCGCCGACCCCTATCGCTGGCTGGAAGACGATGTTCGCGTCAATCCGAAGGTCGCAACCTGGGTCGCCGAGCAGAACAAGGTGACCGACGCCTATCTGGCGACGCTGCCCGGCCGCGATGCGTTCAAGGCGCGGATGACCGAGCTTTACAATTACGAACGCTTCGGCCTGCCGCGCAAGGCGGGGTCGCGTTATTTCTACACGCGCAACGACGGGTTGCAGCCGCAATCGGTGCTGACGGTGCGCGAAGGGCTGACCGGCGAAGGCCGCGTGCTGATCGATCCCAACACATGGGCCAAGGACGGCGCGACCGCGCTCGCCGAATGGACGCCGTCGGAAGACGGCAAATATCTGCTCTATTCCGTGCAGGATGGCGGCACCGACTGGCGTATCGTGCGCGTGATGGACGTCGCGACGGGCAAGGATACCGCCGACGAGATCCGCTGGGTCAAATTCTCGTCGCTCGATTGGGCGAAGGACGGCAGCGGCTTTTACTATTCGCGCTTCCCCGAACCCAAGGAAGGCGAGGCCTTTCAGTCGCTCAACGAAAATCACGCGGTCTATTTCCACAAGCTCGGCACGCCGCAGAGCGCCGACGTGCTGATCCATGCGACGCCCGACCAGCCCGAACTCAATCACGGCGCGCTCGTCACCGATGATGGCCAATATGTCCTCGTCGTTTCGTCCAAAGGGACCGACGAACGCTTCGGCCTGACACTGCATCCGGTGAAGGGCGGCAAGGCGATCACGCTGGTCGACGATTATGCGAACAATTGGGAATATGTGACCAACCAGGGCACGCGCTTCACCTTCCTCACCAACAAGGATGCGCCGCGTCAGCGCCTTGTTTCGCTCGACATTCGCAAGCCCGCGGCGCTCACCCAGATCGTCGGCGAACAGGAGGGGACGCTGGTCGGCGCGTCGCGCGTCGGCGACCGCATCATCCTGTCCTACCTCGGCGATGCCAAGTCGGAGGCCCGGATGGTCGCGCTCGACGGCAAGCCGGTGGCGAACATCAATCTCGGCGAGATCGGCACCGCGAGCGGTTTCGGCGGCAAGCCCGGTGATCCTGAAACCTTCTACGCCTTCTCCAGCTTTGCGCAGCCCACGACCATCTATCGCCTTGATACGGTAAGCGGGAAGAGTGAGATTTTCGAGGCGCCGAAACTGACCTTCGATCCCAAGGATTTCACGGTCGAACAGCGTTTCTACACGTCGAAGGACGGCACCAAGGTGCCGATGTTTCTGGTGATGAAAAAGGGGCTCGACCGGTCGAAGGGATCGCCGACTTTGCTCTATGGCTATGGCGGTTTCAACGTGTCGCTGACCCCCGGCTTTTCGCCCACGCGGCTCGCCTGGGCCGACAAGGGCGGGGTCGTCGCGATCGCGAACCTGCGCGGCGGCGGCGAATATGGCAAGGCGTGGCACGACGCCGGTCGGCTCGCCAACAAGCAGAATGTCTTCGACGATTTCATCGCGGCCGGCGAATATCTGATTGCTGAAGAAATCACCGGCCAGGGCGAACTGGCGATCGAGGGCGGGTCGAACGGCGGCCTGCTGGTTGGCGCCGTCACCAACCAGCGCCCCGACCTGTTCGCGGCCGCGCTGCCCGCTGTGGGCGTGATGGACATGCTGCGCTTCGATCGCTTCACCGCGGGCCGCTACTGGACCGACGATTATGGCTATCCGTCGAAAGAGGCCGATTTCCGCAATCTGCTGAGCTATTCGCCCTATCATAATATCAAGGGCGGCCGCACCTATCCGGCGATCCTGGTGACGACCGCCGACACCGACGATCGCGTCGTACCGGGTCACAGCTTCAAATATACCGCCGAGCTGCAGCACGAGGATATCGGCTCCAAGCCGCACCTGATCCGCATCGAGACGCGCGCCGGCCATGGCTCGGGCAAGCCGACAGACAAGATCATCGCCGAGGCGGCGGACAAATATGCCTTCGCTGCCAAATGGACCGGCCTCGACGTTGAATGATCGCGCGGCGGCGGCGGACGATAGCGTTCGCCGCCGCCCACCAGCCGAAAGCCATCGCCTTGTCCTACGCCCTCTCCTTCACCGCCACCGATCCTGCCGCGCTGTGGGCGGAGGCGGCCGACGCCGCCGCCGGTCTCGTCGCGGGTGAGCCCGATGCGATCGCCAATATGGCCAATGTCGCGGCGCTGATCTGGCAGGCTGTTCCCGATCTCAATTGGGCGGGCTTCTACCGCTTCGACGGCACCGAACTGGTGCTCGGCCCGTTCCAGGGCAAGGCGGCGTGCATCCGCATCCCGCTCGACAAGGGGGTGTGCGGCGCCGCGGCGCGGCTGCGCAAGACGCAGCGGGTCGAGGATGTCCACGCCTTTCCCGGGCATATCGCCTGCGATGCGGCCAGCCGCAGCGAGCTGGTGGTGCCGATCGTCGCCGAAGGCCGCCTGATCGGCGTGCTCGACCTCGACAGCCCCTCGCCCGCGCGCTTCACGGCCGACGATCAGGCGGGCGCCGAAGCGCTGATCGTCCGCATCGCCGCCGCGCTCGCGGGTTAAAGCTGCGTCAAAATGGGACGCGATCCGCACGGTTAACGGATTCGCGGAAAAGCGCCGATTTTGCTAACAGACTGTTAACCAAGCCATTGCCCCCACGGGCGATTCCGCTGGAACAGGGAGTTTAGCATGCGCACCGTTTTGTTGTTGGGGGCTGCCGCCGCATCGTTGCTGCTGGCCGGCCATGCGACCAGCGCCGAGGTCACCAAGACCCAGACCACCGTCGTCACGACCACCGACGAAGCGGCCCCGCGGCTCGACTATGAGGCGCCTTCCGCGCCCGATGTCCGCGTCTACACCGGCTATCCCGACCGGATGCCGAGCGAAGTCGAATATCGCCACATCGACGGCTACCAGTCCGAAGGCCGCTGGACGGGTACGTGGAACGGCACCTACGAAGATCGCGACGGCCGCCGTTACGAGGGCAGCTATGAAGGCAGCGTCGAGGGGCGCACCGGCGCCGACTATCCGCCGCCGCCCTATTATCAAGGCGGTTTCGATCCGCGCGAGGACATGGAAATGGGCCGTCGTTGCGGCCATGGCGGCGCGGCGACCGGTGCGGTCGTGGGCGGGATCGTCGGCGGTGTCGTCGGCAATCGCGTTGCCGGTCATGGCGACCGTACCGCCGGCACGCTGATCGGCGGCGGCGTCGGGGCGCTCGCCGGCGCAGCGGTCGGCAGCGAGGCGGACAAGAAAAAGTGCGACGAATGGTGGGCGCGGCGCGGCGGTGCCCATGGCGGCTATTATCCCGGCCATCCCGGCTATCCGGGCGGCTATGCCTATAGTTACGGCTATGGTTATGGCTATTACATGCCGGGCGTCGTCGTCACGACGATCATCAACGGCCCGCCGGTCGTCACCGAACGCGTCGTGACCACGACCAAGACCTATTATGAAAATGTGCCGGTGCGGAAACGCTATGTGGCCAAGCGGAAACCGAAACCCAAAGCCAAGCCGCGCTGCGTCTGCTGACGTGCCCTGAACTGGTCTGGTCGCCAGACTTGGCTTAGTGAGGCCCGCCGATCCGTCGAGGAACGGCGGGCCTTTCCTTTCGCCGCCCTTTCGCCACGGTTCAGCGGCGTGAAAGCATGGTGCGCCTAGATCATCGGGCGACGGCGGACGCCCCTGTCCGCGTTCTGGAGTGACTGAAATGCGCAAGATGACCGGCTTCACCGCAGCGGCGGCGGTTCTGGTTACGACGGTCGGGCTCAGCGCGACCCCCGCCGAAGCACGCGGACGCCACGGCGGCTGGCACAATCGCCACGACGACGGGATCGGCGCCGGCGAGATCATCGGCGGTATCCTGATCCTGGGCACGATCGCGGCGGTTGCCAGCGCGGCGAGCAAGCAAAGTCGCGAGACGCGCAACCGCGACTTTCGTTACGACCCGCCCTATCGCGACGATCGCGCGCAGGACGCCCCCGATTATCAGCGCCGCGACGATCGCGGTCCGGACGGATATGGCACCGGCGACGCCTATCGCGGCGGAGAGATCGAGCAGCGCGCGGCCGATGCCTGCGGCTGGGCGGCCGAGGGCGAAATGGGCGACGATGCCCGCGTCGAAAGCATCACCGACACGCGGCCCGCGAACGGTGGCGACGGCTGGTACGTCACCGGAAACATATCGCGCCCGGGCGGCGAGCTGCACAGTTTCGGGTGCAGCTATCGCGGCGGGCGCGTGGTCGACGTCAGCATCAACTGACCCCATTGCAATTGGATTTTCGGCCCTTCGCCAGCGATGGCGGAGGGCTTTTCTCTGCCCGCCTCCGTCAAGCTGAACCCACGCCGAACCAAGGCTGAACCGCAGATAAGCGCCGGGTTCAGCACCGCGTCACGGCGCCTTCGCTATCAAGGGGCATCGCAGGCCGCACGGGTGCCGCCTGCTGAATAGGAGACCGAACCATGGCGAAGAAGCCCATGAACTGGACCAAGGCCGCAATCGGGGCGGCCACCGCCGGCGCGATGTTGAGCGCCACCCCCGCGCTCGCGCGCGACCGGTACGATCACCGCGACCGCGACGGGATCGGTGCGGGCGAAATCATCGCCGGCGCCGTCGTCCTCGGCGGCCTCGCCGCCATCCTGTCGGCCGATAACGATCGTTACGACCGCTATGACCGCAACGATCGTCGCTATCGCGACCGGTACAATGATCCGCGATACGGCTATGGTTATGATTATGGCCGCTATGGCAACAGTCGCGCAGCGGTCGGCCAGTGCGTCCGTGCCGTCGAGCGCGGCACCAGCCGGTATGGCCGCACCGACGTGACGCAGGTCACGAGCATCGATCGCAAGCGCGACGGCTATCGCGTCAAGGGCCGCGTCGTCGTCAACGAAGGCTGGCGCGGACGCTGGGGCCGCGGCGGTTCCTATGATCGCGGCAAGTTCAGCTGCGACGTGCGGTATGGCCGCGTCGTCGACGTCGATTATTCGGGTCTGCGGTAACGCGGAGCCCCTTCTCCCGGCCCGCCCGCGCCTCGGCGTGCGGCGGGCCGCCTTGCACAAGAGCGTTGCCGGGCGCGGTTAACGCGGCGGTGGGCCGGAGGCGAGCGGCCCGGCCCACGCTCGGCAGGTCGCCAGAATATTCCCGCGTCAATTCAGATGCTTCGTGTCCGAAGCATATCGGTGGCGCCCGCACTCGGTCCGTCGCAAAAGTCGCGAAATCCGAAAAGACGCTATACGAAAATTTACCTTCTTTCGTTATGCGCGGAGATGGGACCACAATAACCGCCTGACGTGGGTGACAGGCGGCAGAAGCTTATTGGGTCGCCCATGCCGAATTTCGAGGCCGATACCGCCTCAACGGCTTCAGCCGAAAAGCGCCAACCGCGCCAGTCGCGACTGGTGAAGGCGTCGCTTGCGTGCGACCGCCTCGGGCGCTTCGATGTGACCCTGCGCAATATTTCCGAAACCGGCGTTGGCGGGCAGTCGCCGCATGTGCTGCAGGTTGGCGAGCGGCTGACCGTCTATCTTCCGGGTCATCAGCCGATGGAGGGCGTGGTCCGCTGGGTCAGCGACAAACGCTTCGGCCTGCAGACCGAACGGACGATCGAGCCGGCACGGCTGCGCGCGGCGCACGCCGATCAGCTCGTCGCCGCCGACAGCAAGGCCGAATTCCAGATCATGGCGCCGACGCAGATGTCGACCTGGCGCCCGGGACTGCGGCAGGTTTCGTCGCTGCCGGGTCATTACGGCAAACCGAAGATCTGACCCGCGCATCGCCGCGCCACAAAGGAAAACCGGCGCAGATCGCTCCGCGCCGGGTCCCCCGTTGATTGATTTTCGTCGGTAAAGCGCGTCAGGCGACCCGGCGCACTTCATTCCCTTCTTCGTCGATATCGCGCAGCACATAGCCGCGACCCCAGACCGTCTCGATATAATTTTCGCCGCCGCACGCGAGCGCGAGCTTCTTGCGCAGCTTGCAGATGAAGACGTCGATAATCTTCAATTCGGGCTCGTCCATGCCGCCATAAAGGTGGTTCAGGAACATTTCCTTGGTCAGCGTCGTGCCTTTGCGGAGCGAAAGCAGCTCCAGCATCTGATATTCCTTGCCGGTCAGATGGACGCGGACGCCATCGACTTCGACCGTCTTGGTGTCGAGATTGACCGCCAGCTTGCCCGTCTTGATGACGCTCTGGCTATGGCCCTTCGAGCGGCGGACGACGGCGTGGATGCGCGCGACCAGCTCGTCGCGATGAAAGGGCTTGGTGACATAATCGTCGGCGCCGAAGCCGAACGAGCGCACCTTGGAATCCATTTCCGAAATGCCCGAAAGGATCAGCACCGGCGTCTGCACCTTTGCGGTACGGAGCTTTTTCAGCACGTCATAGCCGTGCATGTCGGGCAGATTCAGGTCGAGCAGAATGATGTCGTAATCATAGAGTTTGCCAAGGTCCAAGCCTTCCTCACCCAGATCGGTGGTATAGACGTTGAAGCCTTCGGTCGTGAGCATCGTGTCGATCGCCTTCGCGGTCGTCGGCTCGTCCTCGATCAGCAGTACGCGCATTAGGCACCCCTTGACTGTTTCCCACGATGGACCCGCAACCCGTCCGCGGCTCCCTCGCAGTGCCACCAACGCCCCCGTTGCAGGGCTGGCGGAACATTAACCATGAAACTTGTGAAGGGAAAAGGTTAATTTTGATTTAACCCGCAGAAATCCACGAGTCGCGACCCGCGCAGCTGCGTTTCAGCGTATCGGCGAGATAGTCGGACAAGGCCCGTACCCGCGCCGGGCGGAGGCGCGACGGTGGCGACAACAGGTGCAGATAGGCCTGCGGCAGCGACCAGTCGGTCAGGATCGGAACGAGCCTGCCGGCGCGCAGTTCGGCGTCGATGATGAAGTGCGGCAGCACCGCGATGCCGCCCCCCGCGACCAGCATCGGCACGATCACATCGCCATTGTTCGTGAACAGCGGGCCTGCCGGAACGATCGTCGCTTCCTCGCCTTCGCGGTGGAAGCGCAGCGGCCGCGCCTTTTCGCGGTGGCCGTACCCAGCGAGCCGATGCCCCGCGAGTTCGAGCGGGTGGCGCGGCGTGCCGTGGCGCTCGAGATAGGCCGGGCTGGCGATCACCGACGTCGGGATCGGCACGATGGTGCGCGCGAGCAGGCTGCTGTCGTCGAGGCTGGCGACGCGCAGCGCGAGATCGAAACCTTCGGCGATCAGATCGTGGCGCGCATCGCTGAGCGTCAGTTCGATCTCGACCGCCGGATGCTCGGCCATGAAGGCCGCGAGCGGCGCGCCGAGCACCTTGATCCCGAAACTCATCGGCGCCGCGAGTCGGATCGGCCCTGCGAGGTCGAAGCGGTCGCCATGCGCCGCCTCGGTCGCGGCGGTCGCGGCGGCGACCATTGCCCGCGCCTCTTCGAGCAGCCCGGCGCCCGCCGTCGACACGGTCACCGACCGCGAACTGCGATGGAGCAAAGTGATCCCGAGCGATGCTTCGAGCCGGCTGACCGCCTTCGACACGCTGGCCTTCGACAGGCCGAGCGCGCTCGCCGCGGCGGTGAATCCGCCGCTGTCGGCCACCGCCACGAAGCAGGCCCAGCCTTCATAATCGGGAAGCGCCACAACATCCTCCAATTGGAAACGATAGGTTTCGATCTACGCTATTTCAGAAACAAATGCATCGCCTATCTTGGCCTCAACACGCCGCCCCCGATGTCCGGGATGGCGGCCAGAAAGGAGATGCCCGATGATCGACGTTCGCAAGTTCGACACGCTGGGCCACGCCAATCACGGCTGGCTCGACGCCCGCCACCATTTTTCCTTCGCCGGCTATCACGATCCCGACCGCATGGGCTGGGGTGCGCTGCGCGTCTGGAACGACGATGCCATCGCGGCGCAGGCCGGCTTCCCGCCGCACCCGCACCGCGATATGGAAATCATCACCTATGTCCGCACCGGTGCGATCAGCCACCGCGACAGCATGGGCAACAGCGGCCGCACCGCGGCCGGCGATGTCCAGGTGATGAGCGCCGGCACCGGGGTGACGCACAGCGAATTCAACCTCGAGGACGAGGAAACCACGCTGTTCCAGATCTGGATCATCCCCGATCGCGATGGCGGCAATCCCGGCTGGGGCCAGCGCGAATTTCCGCAGGCCGACCGTTCGGGACGCTTCGTGACGTTGGCCAGCGGGATCGAGGGTGACGACGACGCGCTGCCGATCCGCGCCGATGCCCGGGTCGCGGCCGCGACCGTGACCGCGGGTAGCCGCGTCGCCTATGATCTGGGCGCTGGCCGCAACGCCTATCTGGTCGCCGCCAAGGGCCGAATCCGCATCAACGGACAGGATGCCGATCCGCGCGACGGCATCGCGATCCGCGATGTCGGAACGATCGAGGTCGAAGCGCTCGACGATGCCGAACTGGTGCTGGTCGACAGCCTCTGATCCCACCCCCTCGGGCCGCCGCCTGCCATCCCCCTCCCTTGCGGCGGCGGCCCACCCCTTCCCCTCCCGACTGAAAGGAAACCGAAGATGGCAAAGATTTTGGTGCTCTATTATTCGAGCTATGGACATATCGAGCAGATGGCCGACGCCGTCGCCGAAGGCGCGCGCGCCGCGGGCGCCGAGGTCGATATTCGCCGCGTCGCCGAAACCGCGCCCGAGGCGGTGGTGAAGGCCGCCGGCTTCAAGACCGACACCGCGCATCCGCTGCTCGGTGATCCCAAGCAGCTTGCCGACTATGACGCGATCGTCGTCGGTTCGCCGACCCGCTTCGGCCGCATGGCCAGCCAGATGGCGAGCTTCTGGGACACCGCCGGCGGCGTCTGGGCGCAGGGTCTGCTTACCGGCAAGGTCGGCGCGGCCTTCACCTCGACCGCGTCGCAGCATGGCGGACAGGAAACCACGCTGTTCAGCATCCTGACCAACCTCCTCCACTTCGGCATGACGATCGTCGGACTGGACTATGGTTATGCCGGGCAGATGGGCGTCGATGAAGTCAAGGGCGGTGCCCCCTATGGTGCGACGACGCTCGCCGATGGCGACGGATCGCGCCAGCCGAGCGAAGCCGATCTCGGCGGTGCCCGCTATCTGGGCGAACGCGTCGCGAAAACCGCGGCGAAGCTCGCGGCCTGACCCCGATGCGCCGTCTGCCGAGCCTCTTCCTCTCCCACGGCTCGCCGATGATGGCGCTCGAGCCCAGCCCGGCGCGGGACTTCCTCGCCGGGCTGGGCGCCCGCTTGCCGCGTCCGCGCGCGATCCTGGTCGTCTCGGCGCATCACGATGCACGGTTCGAGGGCGGCCAGGCGACGGTCACCGCCTCGCCCGCGCCGCCGACGATCCATGATTTCGGCAATTTCCCCCAAGCGCTGTTCGACATGCGCTATCCCGCACCGGGCGATCCGGCGCTTGCGCAGCGGGTCGTGGACCTGCTCGCCGCTCATCGCCTCGCCGTCGCCGCCGATCCCGACCGCGGGCTCGATCATGGGGCCTGGGTGCCCCTGTCGCTGGTCTATCCCAAGGCCGATATTCCGGTGGTCCAGCTTTCGATCGCCTCGCATGCGCCGCCCGAATGGCATTATGCGCTGGGCCGTGCACTCGCGCCGCTTCGCGATGAGGGCGTATTGCTGATCGGTTCGGGCAGCATCACGCACAATCTTCGCGCACTTTTTTCGGCGCGCCTGCCGATCGACGCACCCGCGCCCGCATGGGTCACCGGCTTCACCGACTGGGTGGCCGGACATATGGCGGCGGACGCCGTCGACGAGGTGCTGCACGCTGTAGAACGCGCGCCGCATGGCCGCGACAACCATCCGACGATGGATCATATCCTGCCCTTGTTCGTCGCGATGGGTGCGGGTACGGCAGCGGACGGCCTGCACGCCGCACGGCTCCATGCCAGCACGACCTATGGCCTGCTGGCGATGGACGTTTACGCTTTCGGCGAAGGGGCGGCCCGCCTATAGGCGGGAGATGCTTCTTTCCGACCATATTCTCTTCCTCGATGGCGAGGCGCTTGTCGTCGACAAGCCCGAAGGCCTGCCCGTCGATCCGCCGCGCGACGGCAGCCTCAGCCTCGAAAACCATCTCGACGGCCTGCGCTTTGGCTTCAAGCGCTGGCCGCTCGCCGTTCACCGGCTCGACCGTGACACCTCGGGTTGCCTGCTGCTCGCGCGCAATCCCAAGGCGCACGGCCGTTTCACCCGCGCTTTCGAGGGGCGCGAGGTCGAAAAACAATATCTCGCGATCATCGACGGCGTGCCTGATGGCGATGGCGGCACCATCGACCTGCCCCTCGCGAAGACGTCGACCGCGGAGACCGGCTGGCGCATGGTTGTCGATCCGAATGGCAAGCCATCGGTATCGCACTGGGAAAAGCTTGCCGTCGTCGACGGGCGGGCGCTGCTGCGTTTCCGTCCCGAAACCGGCCGCACCCATCAGCTTCGCGTCCATGCGCTCGAGGGGCTGGGTCTGCCGATCGCCGGCGATCCCGTGTACGGCAACGGCCGCGGCAAGGACCGCACCCTGCTCCACGCCGAGCGGTTGGTGGTAAAACGTGACGTCAAGCCGTCAATAATTGCCGAAGCCCCCTTCCCCGCGCGCTTCGCCGCGCTCGGCTTTTCGCCACCCGAAGGCGCCGCCCCGACCCGTGGCTGACATTCCCGAAGCCGCGATTTCGGAAAAATTCCTAGCCGGCACCGGGCCGGGCGGCCAGAATGTCAACAAGGTCGCGACCGCGTGCCAGCTTCGCGTCGATGTGTTCGCTCTCGGCCTCCCGCCCGACGCCTACCGCCGGCTCAAGACGCTCGCGGGAAGCCGGATGACGGCGGCGGGAGAACTCGTGATTCTCGCGCGCAGCTATCGCACCCAGGAAGCCAACCGCGCCGATGCGCGCGCGCGGCTGAACGAGCTCGTCGATGCGGCGCTGGTTCGGCCTGAAAAGCGGATCAAGACAAAGCCGAGCAAGGCGGCCAGGGCGCGCCGCGTCGACGGCAAAAAGGCGCGCAGCGCGGTCAAATCGATGCGCGGACGCGTGCGATCGACCGACTAGGGCCGGGCGCGCATGCACCTCTATCGCCTCGACGTGACCGCCGAAATCGCCGCGCAGGCGATCGGTGCCGATTCAGGGCGCGATCCCTGGGCCCGCGGCTATGTCACCCCCGGACGCCCGGCGCCGGTGGTCGTCGGCGACGGAAGCGCGCAGAGCCGCCCGTGGCTGCGCCCCAAGCTGTGGGGCGTCCCGCCGCCGCCGCGCGGCGACCAGCCGGTGACGACGGTGCGCAACCTTTCGAGCCCCTTCTGGATCGGCACGCTGCGTCATCCCGAACTGCGCTGCCTGATCCCCGCGACCCGTTTCGCCCTGTGGTCGGGGACGGCCGGCGCGCGGCAACAGCTGTGGGCCGCGCCCGCCGACCAGCCGGTCTTCGCCTTTGCCGGCATCCATCGCCAGGGCGAGGATTGGCCGAGCTTCGCGATCCTGACCGTCGAACCGAACCGCCTGCTTAGCCATCACGGCGCGCAAGCGATGCCGGTCATCCTCCGCCCCGGCGATTATGCGCGCTGGCTGACCGCCGACTGGCGCGACGCGGCCAGCCTCGTCCGTCCCTTTCCGGGGCAGGAGATGACGCTGGCCGAAGACCCCATGGTATAGGCGATTTTCACCAATTCCGTCGACTTTGCGTTCACCAGCGCGGCGCTAAAAATGCGAATCGATAATCCGACCAGTGGGATTGAATACAGTGGCCAACGCCTGCACGACCGACACCGAAGAGCTTTCGCCGCAAGCGCGCCGCGCCGAACGCGCCACCGTCCGCGGGCGCGCGCGCTATCGCGAAGCGGGCTTCAACCCATTCGACGTCGAACTGTTCGACCTGTCGTCGACGGGCTTTCGCATGATCACCTTTTCGCGGCCGCAGATCGGCAAGCAGATATGGGTCAACCTGCCGGGCCTGCAGCCGCTCGAAGCGGTGATCCGGCGCGCCGACGGCAACAGCTTCGGCTGCGAATTCGTCTACCCGCTCCACCCCTCGGTGGCGGCGCACATGCAGTCGAAACTGCGCTAAGCTTCCGGCTTCTCCGACTTTTCCAATATATGCTTCCACTCGTCGGGCGTCACGCGCCCGACCGACAGGCGCGACAGGCGGATAAGGTCCATGTCGGCAAGCTTGGGGTCGGCCTTGATCGCCGCCAGCGTCACCGGATGCGCGAGCGGGCGCACGGGCGCGACGCGCACGATGACCCACGGCGATCCTTCCTCGGCGGTCGGATCGGGCGCGCTTTCCTCGGTAATGCGCATGATCCCCACGCATTCCTTGCCGATATTGCTGTGATAGAACAGCGCCTCGTCGCCGACCTTCATCGCCATCATGTTCAGCTTGGCGCTGTGGTTGCGCACGCCGTCCCACATCCCCGTGCCGTCCTTGACCAGGTCGTCCCAGCCATAGACGTCGGGTTCGGATTTCATCAGCCAATATTGCTTGCCCATGGCGCGGGCCTAGCCCAGCGCGCGCCGACGCGAAAGCATCCTTTTCCTCTTTCGCAACCGCGCCGACCCGCCTAAATCCTGATTCATGTCAAAGACGCGCCCCGGCGGGACCGGCATGGCGCGCCACAGCACCAACAAATGGACACACCCCTTATGACCGCAGCCGTTCCCGTTATTTCCATGTCGCTGCCCGACGATCGCTTCGCCCAGGATTTCGGCGGATCGTTCGAACGCTTCGGGTTCGCGATGATTACCGACCACGGCATCGACCCGGCGCTGATCGACGATGCCTGGGCGAAGGCGAAGGAATTTTTCGCGCTGCCCGAGGCGGTGAAGCGGGCCTATCATATCGCGGGCGGCGGCGGCGCGCGCGGCTACACCCCCTTCGGCACCGAAATCGCGAAGGGTGCGAAGGAAGTCGACCTCAAGGAATTCTGGCACGTGGGCCGCGACCTGCCCGCCGGCCACCCGCTCGCCGCGCAACAGCCGAACAATGTCTGGCCGGCCGAAGTCGCGGGCTTTCGCGAAACCTATGACCGGCTGTTCGCCGAATTCGACCGCATCGGCGGCAAGCTGCTCTCCGGGATCGCGCGCTACCTTGGCCTCGCACCCGATTTCTTCGACGACACGGTGAAGGACGGCAACAGCGTGATGCGCCTGCTGCATTACCCGCCCGTCGAAGGCCCGGCGAAGGGCATCCGCGCCGAGGCGCACGAAGATATCAATACGATTACCCTGCTGCTCGGTGCCGAAGAAGCGGGCCTCGAAATCCTCGACAAGGATGGGAGTTGGCTTCCGGTATCGCCGCCTGCGGGCGCCATGGCGGTCAATGTCGGCGACATGTTGCAACGGCTGACCAACAACCGCCTGCCCTCGACCACGCACCGCGTGCGCAATCCCGACTCCGGCCGCGCCAGCGTTGCGCGCTATTCGATGCCCTTCTTCCTGCACTTCCGTTCGGACTATCCGATCGTGACGCTGGATAATTGCATCGATGCCGAGCATCCGAACCTGTATCCGACGCCGATCACCGCCGACGAATATCTGCAGGAACGGCTCCGCGAAATCGGGCTCAAGAAATAGAACCGGGCCGCGGCCGCCCCGTCGGGCCGGCCGCGCGTCCCGCTATTTTCCGGCCTTGTCGCTGATCGCCCGGATCACCAGCGCCTTGTCGTCGACAAGATAGCGCTTGGCGAGCGCTTCAAGCTCGGCCGGCGTCGCAGCCTCGACTGCCGCGATGCCGTTGCGGCTGCGGTCGAGCCGGTCGGCGCGGCTCGTCGCCTCGGCGACATAGGCCAGCCAATAGGCATTTTCGCGCCGCGCCTTGGTCATCGCCTCGACCAGCGGCTTGCGCGCGCGGTCGAGCGTGTCGGCATCGACGGGTTTGTCGCGCAATTCCTTGGCGATCGCGAAGATCGCGGCGCGCGTCGTCGCCAAATCCTTGTAGTCGACATTGCTTGCGGCGACGAGCCAGCCATAGCCCGGATATTCGTCCGACAGGCTGGCTCCCGCCGACGGGCTGTAGGTTTCGCCCAGCTTTTCGCGCAGTTCGTCGGTGAGCATGAGCTGCATCACGCGCGACAGCAGGTTGAGGCGCATCGCCTCGGTCAGGTCGCTGTCGTCGCGCGCCGGCCAATAGACGCGCAGTTCGGCCTGGTCGGCCGGCCCCTTGTGGATCAGCGTGCGCTCGCTGTGGTCGACCGGATAGTCGCGCTTGCGCGCGTCGCTGTGCGGATCGAACGCCGCGCGGCGTTCGGGCAGAGCGCCGAAGGTTGCCGCGATCGCGTCGATCGCCGCCTGTTCGTCGATATCGCCGACGACGCCGATCTCGATCGCGCCATGCTCGAAACTGTCGGCGACCGCCGCTTTCAATTTGCTCCAGTCGAGTGCCATCATCGTCGCAAGCGGCGGCGTTTCCTCGCGCGGGTCACCGTTGGCAAGGATGCCGCCGCTGTCGCGCGCCATCACCGCGCCCGGCGTCGCATCGTTGGCGGCATATTGCTGCGGCAGATAGCGACGGATCAGCGCGAGCCCGTCGGCGCGGTAGCCGGGGTGCGTCAGATAAGCCGCCATCAGTTCGGCCTGCGCCGCGAAATCGTCGGGCGAGGTGACCGCTTTGCCCCCAAAGGCATCGGTATCGACGCCGAAGCTGGGGCTGACCGTCTTGCCCGCAAAAATGGTGCGCAGATCGTCGAGGCTATGCGCCTCGAGCCCGCCGAGGCTGATCGATCCCGCAAGCGCGACCTTGGTCGGGTCGTCGCGCGTCGCGAGCAGCGTCCCCCCGTCGACGCGCACCGACAGATAGACCTTGTCCTTCTGGAAATCGGTCTTCTTGATGTTGAGCATCACATTGTTGGCGAAGCGGATGCGCCGGATGCCGAGGTCGTCGATGCGATCATCGCTGACGACCGTGCCGGGCGTGCCGAAATTGTCATAGGCAAAGGCCGCGCTCCGTGCCTGCGCCGGGGGCGTCACCGCGACCGCGCGCGCCGTGTCGAGCGCGGCAAGGATCGCCTTGTCGCCGCCCTCGACGGGCGTCTTGGCAGTGACGCGCGCGAGCGGCGGGCTGAAGCCCTCCATCCGATTGCGGAAGGCCGCACTCACCGCATCGGCCGACAGCTGCGGCGCGACGGCATCGAACAGCGCCTGCGAGGTTTCGGGACGCACGACGACATAATCGCCGTCGGACGCGTCGACCAGCACATCGGCGAGCGCGTCGCTCCGCCGGGTCGTCACGCCGGCGACGGCATTCTTGAGCGCGGTGCGCCGATTGGCGATCTGTTCGTTGACCTCGGCCTGGGTGAAGCCGAACTGGACGGCGCGGCGCAGCTCGCGCTCGATCAGGCCGAGTGCCTCCGTCCACGCCCCTTCCTTGGCGATCGCCCCGACCGTAACCTGATCGAAGACCTTCCACCCGTCGGCTTCACTGAAATAGCCCGCGAGGATCGGAGAATTCTCGTCGAGCGCAATCTTGGCTAGCCGGCGGCTCAGGATCGCTTCGCCGATATCTTCGGCTAGCTTGCGCGCGCGCTTCGCCTTGGTGTCGGCTTGCTGCACCCAGGGTTTGAAGCTGGCGATCGTCACCGAATCCTGGATCGCCGGATCGACGAAAGATTCGGCGGCGGCGGGGCGCTTGAAATCGAGCGTGCCGATGTCGGGATCGGCACCAGCCGGTCCGCGGCCCTGCCAATCGGCGAAGCGCGCCTTGATCTTCGCCTCGACCGCGGCGGGATCGAAATCGCCGACCATCACCAGCGTCGCCCGTTCGGGCCGGTAATAGCGATCGTAAAGGTCGCGCAGGCGCGATGCGGGGGCGGTACGGATCACCTCTTCGGTACCGATCGGCATCCGGTTCGCGACCGTCATCCCCTTCATCTGGAAACCGAGCTGATCGACGATGTTGCGCAGCTGATAGGTATCCCGCGCGCGGCGCTCCGACAGGATGACACCGCGTTCGCGGTCGACCGCGGCGGGGTCGATCGTCAGTTCGCTCGCGGTTTCCCGCATCAGCATCAGCCCGGTGTCGATCAGATCGTCCGACGCGTTGGGCAGATCGAGCTGGTAGACCGTCTGATCGAAGCCGGTCGAGGCGTTGGTATCGGCCCCAAAGGCCAGCCCCTTCCTTTCGAGCAGCTTGATCATCTCACCCTCGGGCACATGGGTCGAGCCGTTGAACGCCATATGCTCGATGAAATGCGCCAGCCCGCGCTGATCCTCGGCTTCGGCAAAGCTGCCGACGTCGAAACGCATGCGCAGGACGACGCTGTCCTTCGGGGTGCTGTTCTTCAACAGCGCATATTTCATCCCGTTGGGAAGAACGCCGAAGACGATATTTGAATCGACGGGCACATCGCTGGCCGCGAAATTCCAGGCCTTGGCCGCGGCGGTCTGCGGATTGACCGGAACGACCTGCGCTGCGGCGGGGGCGGCGGCGGGTTTCGCGAGAACCGGCGATATGCTGACGGCGATAAGGGCAAGGGGCGAGAGCGCGGTCGAGATGCGCCAGAAAATGGTCCGCTTCATGGCGACCGGTCTGACCGCCCCATATGGGGCGGTCAAGCCCGCATCAGCTTGCGATGCCGATGCTTTCGACCGGCGACATGTCGGGTCGACCAGCCGCCTTTGCTGCATAGAGGGCGCGGTCGGCGGTGTCGAAAAGCCGGCGCGCGCTGCCACCGTCGCCGGGCCAGTTGGCGACGCCGACGCTCGCGCCGACGCGCAATGGCTGGCCGCCAATGCGGTAGGGCGCGACGAGCGCGGCGAGCAGATGATCGGCAAGCGCGGTGGCAAGCAGCGGTGAACGGCGCGGCACCAGAATGGCGAATTCGTCACCCCCCTGCCGCGCGACCAGCGCATGATCGCCGCACGCCCGGCGCAGCCGCGCCGCGACTTCGCACAGCAATTGATCGCCGGCGGCATGGCCGTGCCGGTCGTTCACCGGCTTGAAGCCGTCGAGATCGAGCAGCGCGATCGCGAATATCTCGCCATCCGCCGCGCGCGCGATTTCTTCCTCCAGCCTCAGGTCGAACGCACGCCGGTTGGGCAGCCCGGTCAGCGCGTCGCTATGCGCCAGATCGCGCATCTGCCGCTGCAATTCCAGCAGGTCGACAAGCTGGCCATGCTGCTGAAGGATCATGCGCACCAGGAACATCGTCGCGACGACCAGGCTGGTGCCCGCCGCAATCTCGGGCGCGTGGCCGGAGGTCAGCATCAGATAGGCGATCGGCACCATCCCGATGCCCAGATTGAGCAGCGCTGCAAAGCGCGTCGATGACAGGCAATAGGCGGTCGCCAGCGACCCCATCGCCATGATCATCGCATAATAGCTGTGATTTTCGGGCGGCGCGGCGAGCCAGTTGACCACCGTCCAGCTGCTGCACATCGCGCCCATCGTGCCCGACACCCACGCTGCCTCGACGATCACCCGCCGCGCGCGCCGCGGGCTCATGCGCCGGCCACGATAATGCATCTGCGCAGCGAAGCCGAGCAGGCACACCGCCGCCAGAACGACCGGAAAGCCGATCCGGATGATCGGATGGACGCTCGGCATGCCGCCATAGATGGCGGTCGGCGTCGTCGCCGCGAGCATCAGAAAAAGCATCGGGGTCAGCGTCTCGATACGATTGGCGCGCAGAATCGCGACATCGTCCCGGATCGCGTCCGGCAATGGCGGAAAAAAGCGCCGCCGCATCCATGCTATAACCCCCGTCATTCCGGCTGGGTATCAAGCGGGAGTAAAGCATGCGTTAAACAAAGGAAGGATTGTTTTTCATCGCCCTAACCGGGCCGCCCCCTCCCTGCGGCATGCCAAAAATTAACCATGTTCTGCGATCCCTCGCGCCGCGTTCATGTCGCAGGAGCTTTCGCATGTCCTTCCCTTCGCCCGATTTCACCGCCCCCAGCCAGATCGACGGCGCAATCCTTCCGCCCGCCGCACCCAGTCTGCCGCAGCAGGACACGCCGGCGGAGCAGGCCGCGCGCGCCGCGCAACTCGCTGCGACGCGGCAGGTCTATATGTGGACGACCGACGAGCCGTCGCTTCCCGGCGTTCCGCTCGCGACCGATGTGCCCAAACAGGATATGCCGACGATCGCCTGGTTCGCGATCCTGATCGGCGTCGGGCTGGCGATCGTGCGCAATGCACTCGCGGGGAAGCTGGACGGCGTCGACAAGGGCGAACTCGATACGCCGCGCAGCACCTATGAAGCCGCGCTGGCCGAATGCGACGCGATCGAGCTGTCGACCGCGCGCATCGCGGCGGGCCATGCGATGAAGGATGGCACGTCGCTCCTCGGCCATTTCGTCGACGAGGTCGAACATGTCGTGGCCGCGGTCGAGGCCGACACGCAGCTTGCGAAGCTGGAGGCGCATCGCCAGCGGATCGAAGCGCTGATCAAAGTCAGCGCGGCCGAAGTGGCGGGCCTCGGCAGCAGCGCGCCGCGCAGCCTCGACGCTTATCGCGCCCTGTTCCGGACGCTGCCCGTTCCCGGTGTCGCCTATGATTTTCAGGACGATGCCTGTTTCGCGCGGCTGCGCGTTCAGGGACCGAACAATATGCTGATCGCCGCGGCGGGCGACGCGCTCCCGACCAATTTCCCGCTCAGCCCCGCGCGCTATGCCGCGGTGGTCAATGGCGACACGCTGGACGCCGCGCTTGCCGAGCGCCGGCTGTTCCTGCTCGACTATGCCGAACTCGCAGTGCTGACGCCGGGCACCTACGGCAGCCTTGCCAAATATGTCTGGCAGCCGATTGCGCTGTTCGCGGTGCCGCCGGGCGGATCGGCACTCGTTCCGGTCGCGATCCAGTGCGGGCAGGATCCCGCGCTGCATCCGATCTTCACGCCCTCGGCCGCCGCCGATGCGCAATGGGGCTGGGAGATGGCGAAGCTGGTCGTTCAGGTCGCCGACGGCAATTATCACGAACTCTTCACGCATCTGGCGCGCACTCATCTGGTGATCGAGGCTTTCGCGGTCGCCACGCACCGCCATCTGGCCCAGGCGCATCCGCTATGGGCGCTGCTCGTTCCGCATTTCGAAGGGACGCTGTTCATCAACGATCAGGCCGCGACCTCGCTGATCGCCGCGAACGGGCCGATCGACCATATTTTCGCAGGCACCATCGCATCGAGCCAGGCCGCGGCGGCCGACGACCGACTGGCCTTCGACTTTTACGGCAAGATGCTGCCAGCCGATCTGGCCGCACGCGGCGTCGGGACCGGATCGACGCTCGCCGACTATCCTTATCGCGACGACGCGCTGCTGGTGTGGAATGCGATCCGCGAATGGGCGCGCCAATATGTCTGGCTCTATTATACCGACGATAACGCGGTTGTCGGCGACACCGAACTCGCCGCCTGGGCCGACAGCCTGGCCGGCGAAGCGCGGATCAGCGGCTTCGGCCCGATCGCAACGCGCGACCAGCTTGCCGATGTCTGCACGATGGTGATGTTCACCGCGAGCGCGCAGCATGCCGCGGTGAATTTCCCGCAAAAGGACATCATGGCCTTTGCGCCCGCCGTCACCGGTGCGGCGTGGCAGGCGGCACCCGACCGCGAGCGCGGACTGGACAAGCCGGGCTGGCTCGCGATGATGCCACCGATGGCGCTGGCGCTCGAACAGCTCAACGTGCTCGAACTCCTGGGTTCGGTGCATTACCGCCCGCTCGGCGACTATCGCAGCAACAGCTTCCCCTACCCGCCCTGGTTCCAGGACCCGCGCGTCACCGCGCCCGAGGGGCCGCTCGCGTGGTTCAAGGGGGCGCTGGCCAATGTCGAAACCGCGATCGCCGCGCGGAACGCGCAGCGGCGGCAGCCCTATCCCTATCTGCAACCCAGCCTAATTCCGACGAGCATCAATATCTGAGGCAGCGTCAACGACAAAACTTCGTCATGGCGAGCCCGGCAAGGCCGGGTGAAGCAATCCAGAGCGGTTTACGCGCGCTCTGGATTGCCGCGTCGCCCTCGGCTTTTCGCTATGGTGCCGCTGTAAACGCTCAGGCGCGCGCGGAGTCGGGGCGGCCTTAGCTGCCCTTCTTCTTGCGGTGCGTTTCGAGGTCGAGCACCGCATTGTCGCCGCCTTCGGGCATCAGGCCAAGGCGCCGCGCAACTTCCTGATAGGCTTCGACTTCGCCGCCGAGGTCGCGGCGGAAGCGATCCTTGTCGAGCTTTTCATTGGTGTTCATGTCCCACAGGCGGCAGCCGTCGGGGCTGATTTCGTCGGCCAGGATGATGCGGCTGTAATCGCCGTCGTAGAGCCGTCCGAATTCGAGCTTGAAGTCGACGAGGCGGATGCCGACCGCCGCGAACATGCCGCTCATGAAATCATTGATGCGGATCGCCATGTCCTGAATGTCGTGCAGTTCGTCCTGGCTGCACCAGTTGAAGCAGGCGATATGTTCTTCGGCGACCAGCGGATCGCCAAGCGCATCGTCCTTGTAGCAATATTCGATCAGCGTGCGCGGCAGCGGTGTTCCTTCCTCCAGCCCGAGGCGCTTCGACAGCGTGCCCGCCGCGACATTGCGCACGATCACCTCGATCGGGACGATCTCGACTTGACGGATCAGTTGTTCGCGCATGTTGAGGCGGCGGATGAAGTGCGTCGGCACGCCGATATTGCCGAGCAGCGTGAAGACATGCTCCGAAATCCGGTTGTTGAGCACGCCCTTGCCGTTGATCGTGCCGCGCTTTTGCGCGTTGAACGCGGTCGCATCATCCTTGAAATACTGGATCAGCGTGCCCGGTTCGGGGCCTTCGTAAAGGATTTTCGCTTTGCCTTCGTAGATCTGGCGGCGACGGGCCATGGCGCAAACACTTTCTGCCGGAACCAAAAGAATGACCCCGGCGAAAGCGACTCAGACAGAGCCGCGGCGCCGGGGCGATGGCGGCCCTATAGCGGCAAAGTGACGGCGCGTCACCCGTCCGTGTCGCGGGCCGGCCAAGCCTAAAACCGCATCTTTACGCTTACGTCCACGTAAACTTATGCTTGCACTCGCACGCCGCGCTTGCGACGCTGGGGCGAAGCAAGGGAGAGAGCCATGGGTTTCGAACAGATTCGTCTCGACAAGCATGAGGGTATCGCGCTGCTGACCCTCTATCGCCCCGACCGCATGAACGCCTTCACCGGCGAGATGATGCAGGAAATCATTACCGCGCTCGACGAATGCGATGCCGATGATGGCGTCCGCGCGGTGATCTTCACCGGTCACGGCGAAAAGGCCTATTGCGCAGGCGCCGATCTGGGCGCGGGCGCCGCGACCTTCGATTATGACAAGCGCGCCGACAAGCAGGCGCTGCTGCCCGACGGCACCCCGGCCAGCCCGATCGGCGAAGACGGCACGATCAACTGGTCGCACCCGCTGATCCGAGATGGCGGCGGCCGCGTGTCGATGCGCATATTCGAAGCGAAAAAGCCCGTCCTCGGCGCCATCAATGGCGCCGCAGTCGGCATCGGCGCGACGATGACGCTGTCGATGGATGCCCGGCTGGCGAGCGACAATGCCCGCTACGGCTTCGTCTTCGCGCGCCGCGGCATCGTCCCCGAAGCGGCATCGAGCTGGTTCCTGCCGCGCCTCGTCGGCATCCAGACCGCGCTCGACTGGTGCTATTCGGGCCGGCTGATCCCCGCCGCCGAAGCGCATGAAAAGGGGCTGGTCCAGTCGGTCCATACGCAAGGCGAGCTGGTCGACGCTGCGATCGCCAAGGCGCGCGAGCTGACCGGCGACAGCGCTCCGGTATCGGTCGCGCTGACGCGGCACATGATGTGGCGGATGCTCGGCGCCCCGCACCCGATGAGCGCCCACCGCTGGGACAGCCGCGTGATCTTCGCCCGCGGCCGCAGCCCCGATGCAGCGGAAGGCGTGACCAGCTTCCTCGAAAAGCGCGCGCCCAACTTCACCGCCAGCGTCTCCAATGACTATCCAGCGTTCGGGGAGTTCGAGGACGCACCGCCCTATAGCTGAGGCGACAGGCACGTCGTGTCAGGGCCGTTCGGGCTCTGACCCCGGCGTTCCGGCGCTAGCCCCAGCACGCGTACCATCGCCATTTGATGCCGCCGACCGGCTGCAGAATGTCGGTGAGATTCATGCAAATTCTCCCACCGCGGCGCGGGATCGAACTCAGCCGATGGGGGTTGGTATAGCAGCGCGGGCACCGAGGGGGAGCGGTTCATTCTCCTGTCATCCACCCGCCGCATAAATGAGTCTGGCGCGCTTCGTCCGAAGCGCCGGACCAAAGTGGGAGCATGAACATGAGCATTTTCAGCAAGATAAAAGACGCGATCTTCGGAAAGAAGGCCGAAGTCGCTACCCCCGCTCCAGCGACACCGGCAGCCCCCGCCGAGGTACCCGCTGGCCCGGCCGCGGCCGCGGCGCCCACTGCCCCGATCAGCGAAGTCGATGTCGAGGCGATCCTCGCCACCGAAGCCGCCAAAGTGGCACAGCCGCTCAACTGGCGCACTTCGATCGTCGACCTGATGAAGCTGCTCGACATCGATTCGAGCCTCGCCAATCGCAAGGAGCTGGCGCAGGAACTGGGCTATACCGGCGAACTCAACGGCAGCGCCGAAATGAATATCTGGTTGCACAAGGCCGTGATGCGCGAACTTGCGGCGAACGGCGGCAAGGTTCCAGCCGACCTGACCGACTGACAAAGCGCCGATAATTTTCGACCGGGGCCGGGCGCACGGGGTGCGTTTCCGGCCCCTTTCGATTGACCCGGGGCCGCAGCGGCTCCAAATGATTTCTTCAGAAACGAGAATATCCAGGGGAGCCGCCGAATGCCCGAAGCCTTTGCCACGCCCGTCAGCCGCCGTCAGACGATTGCTACCCTAGGCGCCGGGGCCGCGGGGCTGGCCTTGGCTGCTCCGGCCCGCGCCTTCGCGTCCGCGGTCAGCGGCGATGGCGCGGCGGGCGCCGACGCACTGCTGACCTCGATCGCCGACAATCTCCTCGCCCATTCGCCCGAAGGTGCTACCTCGCTCGGCATCGATACCGGCGCGCGCGCCGCGATGCGGGCGCAGCTCGGCGATCGATCGGCGGCGGGGCAGCAGGCTCTGGCGGCGACGCTGAAGGCCGATCTGGCGCGCGTTCGCGCCTTCGACACGGCAGGGCTCGACCATGCGACACGGACCAGCCTTGCGGTCGTCGACAGCGCCTATGACGTCGCGCTCGCCGGCTTCGCGCAGCCCTATGGCGATGTCGCGGTGGGCGGTTGGCGCAACACGCCCTATGTCGTCATCCAGAATGTCGGCGCCTATCTCGACGTGCCGAAATTTCTCGACAGCGACCATCCGGTCAAGACCAGCGCCGACGCCGAGGCCTATCTTGCCCGCCTCGCCGCCTATCCCGCCGCGCTCGACGGCGAAACCGAACGGCTCAAGGCTGCCGCCGCCCAAGGCCTCATCGCCCCGGTCTTCCTGATCGACAAGGCGGTCAAGCAGTTGGAGGCGAGCCTTGCCGACGCCCGCGAAGGCGGCGGGCTGGTCGAGAGCCTCGCGTCCCGGACGCGCGAACAGAATATTGCGGGGAACTGGGGTCCGCGCGCCGAGACGATCACGCGCGAGACGGTGGTACCGGCGCTCGAACGCCAGCTTGCCGAACTCAAGGCGCAGCAGCCAAAGGCGACGATGGACGCGGGCATGTGGGCGCGTCCGCACGGCGACGAATTCTATGCCTGGGCGCTGCGCGCATCGACCACGACGCGGATGACCCCCGATGAGGTTCACAAAATGGGTCTGGAGCAGCTCGAAGAGCTGCACGGGCGGATGGACCCGATCCTTCAGAAGCTCGGTTATACGCAAGGGTCCGTCGGCGACCGGATGAACGCTCTGGCGAAAGACCCGCGCTTCAAATTCCCCGACAATGACCAGGGCCGGGCCGAGATCGTCGCCTATATCCAGAGCTGGCTGAACAAGATTCGCGCCCAGCTGCCGCGCGCCTTCCGCACGATGATGAAGGGCAATGTCGAGGTGAAGCGCCTGCCGCTCGCCGAAGAACCTGGCGCGCCCGCGGCCTATGGCGGTGCCGGATCGATCGACGGATCGATCCCCGGCCGCTTCTGGATCAACCTGCGCACGACCGATCTGCACAGCAAATATTCGCTCCCCGACCTCGCGATGCACGAGGCGATCCCGGGCCATGCCTGGCAGGGCGAATATGCCAACAAGATGCCGCTGATCCGCTCGATGCTCGCCTTCAACGCCTATTCCGAGGGCTGGGCGCTCTATGCCGAGCAGCTTGCCGACGAGCTGGGGCTTTACGACGATTTCGAGGTCGGACGGCTCGGCTATCTTCAGTCGATCGCCTTTCGCGCCTGCCGCCTCGTCGTCGATACGGGGATCCACGCGAAGCGCTGGACGCGCGAGGAGGGCGTGCGCTTCTTCGTCGAACGCAATGGATCGAACCCGCTGGAGGTCGCGAGCGAAGTCGATCGCTATTGCAGCTGGGTCGGGCAGGCCTGCGGCTACAAAGTCGGCCACAGCGAAATCGTCCGCCAGCGCGGCCGCGCACAGACCGCGCTCGGTGCGAAGTATGACCTGCGCGATTTCGACGACACCGTCGTGCTCGGCGGTAATGTGCCGCTCGACGTTCTCGCGAAAAATGTCGACGAATATATCGCGGAAACGAAGGGATAGTGCCCGGAAAAAGGCAAGGCGATCCTTCGCTGACGCTATCGCCGACGGTAGGCGGACCTGACGGGTTCGCCTATTTCTTCCCGAACAGCGAGCCTGCGATGCCGCCCAGGTCGTTGAGCGGGTTGCCGTCGCGATCGCGGTCGAGCGCACCGAGAATGCCGGCGCCGCCGTCCTGCTGGACCATCTGCGCAAAGCGACCGAGCGAGCCTTCTCCGCCAATCTGGCCGATGATCTCCTGCAACTTGTCGAGCGGCAGGCCGGTGGTCGCGGCAGCGCCTTCGGCGGTGTCACCCTGCATCGGGTGATGCTTGGCGAGCGCGGCAATCGCCGTTTCGACATGCTCGGGCGACAGACCGACCTTGGCGGCAAGGTTGGCCACCGTGTCGTTTCCGGAAATCTGTCCGAGAATATTGTCCAAGATGCTCATGGCTGCGCTCCTTCGCTTCGAGTCGGAACCGACGCTATCACGGCGCAGGCAGCGGCGCGAGGTCCGGCGGGACGAACCCGCGCCGCGCCGGCACCGAAAAGAGCAGGTCGCGGCTGTAGAAGCGCAGCGGCCAGTCGCGCGCGCCCATGGGCGATCGCAGCAACGCATTGACGCGGCTGGTCAGGCCCGTCTCCGCCGTTTCAGCGAGGAACAGCCGCACCCCCGCGACATAGGCGCGGGTGATGCTGTCGTGATAGCCCTGCGTGTCGTCGTTCACGCCGCCCACGCTTTCGTTGAAGCGGCGGATGATCGGCGCAATTTCGGCATCGACGTCGATGTCGGGGCGCTCGCTCAGCAACCAGAGGCACGCCGCCAGATGCGCCTCGTGCGTCCACGCCTCGCGCGGCAGGGTGCAGGCGAGCAGGCCTGCACCGATCGCGCGAATATCGGCATCGCGCTCGAACAGGCGCGGGGTAAAGTCGGTGGCCATGGGTCCAGTCCTTCCGGGTGAATGAGCACCCGGAAGTTTCCGGGTCAATCAGGCCGCGACGGCGGCCTGCGGTGCGGCGTTACGGACGCCCTCGTCGACATGGTCCGCAAATTGCGCGAAATTGTCGATGAATTGCTGCACCAGCGTTTGCGCCGTGCGGTCATAAGCCGCCTTGTCGGCCCAGGCTTCGCGCGGATCGAGCAGGCCCGAATCGACGCCGGGCACCGCAACCGGAACCATGAAGCCGAAATTCGGATCCTTGCGGAATTCCGCATTGTTCAGGCTGCCGTCGAGCGCCGCGTTGAGCAGTGCGCGGGTCGCCTTGATCGGCATGCGGCTGATCCCGTCCATCGTCGCCATGCCGCCGGTCCAGCCGGTGTTGACGAGCCAGCATTCGACGCCGCCCTTGGCGATGCGCTCCTTGAGGAGATTGCCGTAGACCGACGGATGACGCGGCATGAAGGGCGCGCCGAAGCAGGTCGAGAAGGTCGCCTCGGGCTCGGTCACGCCGATTTCGGTGCCCGCAACGCGCGCGGTATAGCCCGACAGGAAGTGATACATCGCCTGATCGGGGGTAAGCTTCGCGATCGGCGGCAGCACGCCATAGGCATCTGCGGTGAGCATGATGATATTCTTGGGCACCGGGCCCATATTCTTTTCCGACGCATTCGGGATGAAGTCGATCGGATAGGAGCCGCGGCTGTTTTCGGCGAGGCTGTTGTCGTCGAGGTCGAGTTCGCGCGTCGCGGGGTCGATCACCACATTTTCGAGCACCGTGCCGAAACGCTTCGTCGTCGCGTAGATTTCGGGTTCGGCCTCCGCCGACAGGCGGATCATCTTGGCGTAGCAGCCG
This sequence comes from Sphingopyxis sp. GC21, assembly GCF_025727575.1. Lineage (NCBI taxonomy): Bacteria > Pseudomonadati > Pseudomonadota > Alphaproteobacteria > Sphingomonadales > Sphingopyxidaceae > Sphingopyxis > Sphingopyxis sp. GC21. The sequence continues at coordinate 2,510,751 of NZ_CP095845.1, forward strand.
CCTTCGAAGTTGAAGACCGCGGTGTCCGACCAGCCATGTTCATCGTCGCCGATCAGCGTGCGCGAGGCGTCGGCCGACAGCGTCGTCTTGCCGGTGCCCGACAGGCCGAAGAAAACCGCCGTATCGCCGTCGGCGCCGATGTTCGCCGAGCAATGCATCGGCATCACACCCTGCACCGGGAGGAGATAGTTGAGGATGCCGAACACCGACTTCTTCATCTCGCCGGCATATTGCGTGCCGCCGATCAGGATCAGCTTTTCGGAGAAATTGACCGCGATCACCGTTTCAGTGCGCGAACCATGCTTCGCCGGATCGGCGCGGAAGCTCGGCAGGTCGATGATAGTGTATTCGGTCGCGAAGGACGCCAACTCCTCGGCCGTCGGACGGCAGAGCAGCGTGCGGATAAACTGGCTGTGCCAGGCGAATTCGGTGATGACCTGCACCCCGACGCGATATTCGGGCTGCGAGCCGCCGAACAGCTGCTGGCGATAGACGCGGTCGCGCGACGCGAGATGGGCAAAGAAATCGGCCTTGAGGGCAGCGAAATGATCGGGCGTCATCGGCACATTGGTCTTGCCCCACCAAATGGTGTCTGCCGTTTCGGCGTCCTGGACGATGAACTTGTCCTTGGCGCTGCGCCCGGTGTGCTTGCCGGTTGCGACGACGAGCGGGCCGTCCTTGGCGAGCAGGCCCTCGCCATTGCGTACGGCATCCTCGACGAGCTGCGCGGTGCCCCAGTTTTCGGCCACATTCGCTTTGGTTTCGACGGTGTCGGTGCCGATCACAACCTTGGTCATTTGCTTCGCCTTTCCTCTGCGCCGCGCGCACCTTTGCATAGGTATGCAGGACATGCCATGCGAAAGCGATGGGCCCGCATGAACATGGGGTGCCGACGTCACGCCGATTCCGAAATCCCGGCCGCGTTAGCGATAGCCGAGGCCGAGGTCAAAAGATTAAAAGGTGAATCGTGGGCGGGACGTGCGCAGTTGTCGCTGGCCGGCAGATCGGCTAGTCCGGCGCCGGGTCCGCCCAATGGAAAGAGCATGACGGCAACCATCGCGCTGGTCGACGACGACCGCAACATCCTGCAATCCTTGTCGATCGCGCTTCAGGCCGAAGGCTTCGTCACGCGCGTCTATTCGGACGGCGAAGCCGCGCTGAAGCCGCTCATCGACAATCCGCCCGATCTGGCCGTCTTCGACGTCAAGATGCCGCGCATGGACGGGCTCGAGCTCCTGCGCCGCCTGCGCGAGAAAAGCCAGCTTCCGGTGATCTTCCTGACCAGCAAGGACGACGAGATCGACGAGGCGCTGGGGCTCGCGATGGGTGCCGACGACTATATCTCCAAACCCTTTTCGCAGCGGCTGCTGATCGCCCGCATCCGCGCGATCCTGCGCCGCGTCGACCTCAACCGCAATGCGGCGGCGGCGGACGACGAGCCTGCGGCCGAACCGATCGTGCGGGGCCGGCTCGCGATGGACCCGGCCCGGCACAAGGTGAGCTGGGGCGGCAAGGATGTGACGCTGACCGTCACCGAATTCCTGATTCTGGAGACGCTCGCCAGCCGCCCGGGCATCGTGCGCAGCCGCAACCAGCTTCTCGACGCGGCCTATCAGGATGATGTCTATATCGACGATCGCACCATCGACAGCCACATCAAGCGCCTGCGCCGCAAGTTCCGCGAGGTCGATTCGGACTTCGACGCGATCGAGACGCTCTATGGCGCGGGGTATCGCTTCTCCGATGATGGCTGACGCGTCGATTGCCGAACAGGAAGAAGCGCCGCTCGTCTGGTCGGCGCGCTGGTCGCTCACGACGCGCATCCTGGCCGTCAACATCCTAGCGATCGCGCTGCTGGCGGGCGGATTCTTCTATCTCGATACCTATCGCACCCGTCTCGTCGATACGCGCATTTCCGAAATGCAGGACCAGCTCGGCCTGCTCGACAGCGCGCTCGAGGCGGCGCGCCCCGACCAGCGTGCGCGGCTGATCGGCGAATTTACGCGCACAACCGAATCGCGGCTGCGCTTCTATGCTGCCGATGGCCGCAAGCTGTCCGACAGTTTCGATCATGGGCCGCCGACCTATACGCTGCGCGATCCCGATTTGCAGGCGTGGCAGCGCGATGCGGCGCGCGCGATGGACCGCGGCATCGACTGGATCGTCGGCGCGCCGAGCTACCCCGAATATACCGAACCGGCGCACGACACGCTCGCTGCCTGGCCCGAGGCCGAAGCGACATTGCGCAGCGGCGAAGCGCAGGCGCGATTCCGCTATGCCCCCGAACGCACCCCGCTGCTCAGTGCCACCCGCGTCGTCGATCTGGAGACGCCCGAGGTGATGCTGATGACGCTCAACGCGCGCGACATCACACGCACGGTGCGAGCCGAGCGCTTCCGCCTCGCGATCGTCATCGCGATGGTCGTGATCGCATCGGTCCTACTGTCGCTGTTTCTGGCGCGCACGATCGTCCGCCCGCTGCGCCGGCTGGCACGCGCGGCCGTTCGCGTCCGGCTGGGCCGCGCGCGCGAGGTGGTCGTCCCCCGCCTTCCGAGCCGCCGCGACGAGATCGGCACGCTGGCGCGCGCGCTGAGCGACATGACGCAGGCGCTGCGCGAGCGCATCGACGCGGGGGAACATTTCGCCGCCGATGTGACGCACGAGCTCAAAAATCCCATCGCATCGGTGCGATCAGCGATCGAAGGGCTGGGGCGCGTCACGTCCGACGCGCAGCGCACTCAGTTGCTCGCCATCGCGGACGAGGATGTCCGCCGGCTCGACCGCCTCGTCACCGACATCAGCGACGCAAGCCGGATCGACGCGCAATTGTCGCGCGCGTCTTTTGAACCCGTCGATGTCGGGCTGATGATCGAATCGATGCTCGCCGCGCGCTGCGCCCGCAACAGCCAAAGCGAAGATCGACCTCGCATCGCCTTTGCGCGGCCGCGCAAGGGGACGACTGCGGTGATGGGCGACGGCCATCGGATCGAGCGGGCGATCGACAATGTCATCGACAATGCGATCAGCTTCTCGCCCGCTGGCGGCCTCGTCTGTATCGCCGCCACCCGCCTGGGCGACGAGGTCCATGTGCGGGTCGATGACGACGGGCCGGGGATCGAACCGTCGCAGCGTGAAGCAATTTTCCGCCGTTTCCACAGCGAACGGCCGTCGGGGGAAGCGTTCGGCAAGCATAGCGGGCTGGGCCTCGCCATCGCGCGAACGATCATCGAGGGGCATGGCGGCACCATCTCGGCGCGCGACCGCGACGACGGCCGGCCCGGCGCCAGCCTGCTGATCACCCTGCCCGCGCGCGAAGGCTCCGATCCCACGGGCTGAATTTGCCGCGGGCGCCTATCGCCTTGCAGCCCCGCTTCGTCGCCGGTAAGCCTGCACCCATGTTCCCGAGCAGGACCAGGGCCGAGATCCACAATATCCATGCGAGCTGCGTGGCAGCAGGCAATGGCGGCGTCCTGATTCTCGGCAATTCGGGCCAAGGCAAGTCGGACCTTGCACTCCGCCTGCTCGACCGGGGCGCGCGGCTTGTCGCCGACGACCGCTGCGACATCTGGTACGAGCGCGGACGCCTGTGGTGCCGCCCGCCCGAAAATCTGGCTGGAAAGCTGGAAGTGCGCGGCATCGGCATCATCGAGCGACCGTGGACCGCTCCGGTGCCGCTGGCTCTCGCGGTCCGGCTTACAGACCATTATGATCGCATGCCCGCGGTGAATCAGGTCGAAATGGTCGTCGGCCATCCCCTGCCCGCGCTGCTGCTTTCGGCCTTCGAAGTATCGGCCCCGATCAAGATATTGCTCGCGCTCGAACGACTGGCGCCGGCTGCATGAGCGATCCCGCCGCGCCGCGTCTGCTGCTCGTCACCGGCCTTTCGGGCGCCGGCAAGTCGACCGTGCTCAAGGTGCTGGAAGATCTGGGGTGGGAGGTTGTCGACAATCTGCCGCTCGCGCTGCTCGACGCACTGATCGACGCGCCGGTGCAGCGCAGCGCGGCGAACCGGCCGATCGCGGTGGGCATCGACAGTCGCAGCCGTGGTTTCAAGCCGGCGCTGCTCGTCAAACGCATGAAGGAACTGCGCGAAGCGGGCGGGCGCGACATGCAGACGCTGTTTCTCGATTGCGCAGGCGCCGAACTCGAACGGCGCTTTTCGGAGACGCGCCGCCGCCACCCGATGGCGGAGGACCGCCCCGCCGCGGACGGCATCGCGCGCGAACGCGAGATGATGGAGCCGCTCCGCCGCTGGGCCGAGCATGTCATCGACACGACCAACTATACGAGCAACGATCTGCAGCAGGAGGTGCGCCAGCGCTTCGGCGGCGGCGGCGACGATGCACCGGTGCTCAACATATTGAGCTTCGGCTTCGCGCGCGGGTTGCCGCGCCACGCCGATCTGGTGTTCGACATGCGCTATCTGCGCAATCCGCACTGGGACGCGGCGCTGCGCCCGCACACCGGGCTCGACCCCGACGTCGCCGCCTATATTCGCACCGATCCCGCTTATGAAGCGACGGTGACGCAGATCGAAACCCTGCTCCTCACCCTGCTGCCGCGCTACCGCGCCGAAGGGAAAAGCTATGTCACCATCGCCTTCGGCTGCACCGGCGGACGCCACCGTTCGGTCCATGTCGCCGATCGGGTTGCCCGAACGCTACGCGCCGCGGGCCATGAGCCCACGGTGACCCACCGCAACCTTGACTCGGCCCCGCAAGATGGGCTTGAGGGCAAGCCCCCGCCCGCATCTCCCGCACCCGGCGGACAAACATAAGGGTCTCGCTTTTCATGCCCACCGATAAAGCCCTGCCGCTGCTCGGAATGGTTCTCGTCACGCACGGCCGCCTCGCCGAGGAAATGGTGACGGCGATGGAACATGTGGTGGGACCGCAGCGCGCGGTGGCGACTGTGTGCATCGGCCCCAATGACAATATGGAAGTGCGCCGCGGCGAAATTGCCGAGGCGATCCAGCGCGTCGACGAAGGGCGCGGGGTCGTCATGCTGACCGACCTGTTCGGCGGCACGCCGTCGAACCTTGCCATCAGCCTGCTGGAAAGCGGACGAACCGAAGTCATTGCCGGCGTCAACCTGCCGATGCTCATCCGGCTGGAAAGCGCGCGCAAGACGATGGACCTGCGTGCCGCGGTGATCGCGGCCAAGGAAGCAGGCCAGAAATATATTTCCGTCGCATCGGAAATGTTGGGGGTGGGGCCATGAACCAGATCAGCGAAACCGTAGAAATCACCAACCAGCGCGGCCTGCACGCCCGCGCCAGCGCCAAGTTCGTTACCTTCGTCAGCCGCCTGCCCGAAACCGTGTCGGTCGAGGTCGAAAAGGGCGGGTCGCGCGTTTCGGGATCGTCGATCATGGGATTGATGATGCTGGGCGCGGCGAAGGGCGACAGCATCACCATCCACACCAGCGGCGACGGCGCCGAAGCCGCGATGCTCAAGCTCGTCGGGCTGGTCAAGGACAGCTTCGGCGAGGATTGATCCGATGGCCCCGACCGGCCAGCAAAACGCCCGCCGTTCCCGAATCGAAAGCCTGTCGAACCCGCTCGTAAAGCGGATGCGGCTGTTGCGCGAAAAGCGGCATCGCCGCGCCGAAGGGCTGTTCCTGGCCGAAGGGCTGCGCATCGCGACCGAAGCGCGCGAGGCGGGCATATTGCCGCGCTGGCTGTTTCTGGCCGACGAGGGCGCCGCGCATCCGCTCGCGCGGACGCTGATCGACGCGACGCTGGCGAGCGGCGGAGAGGTGATCGACACGACGCCGGCAATCCTCTCCAAATTGTCGGGCAAGGACAATCCGCAGACGATCGTCGGCATCTATGCCGAGCCGCGGACCGCGCTATCCGACCTCGACCGCGACGCGGCGCCGATCTGGCTGGTTGCCGAACGGCTGCGCGATCCCGGCAATCTGGGCACCATGCTGCGCACCGGCGACGCGGTCGGCGCCGGCGGGTTGATCCTGCTCGGCGAATCGACCGATCCCTATGGTGTCGAAGCCGTGCGCGCGAGCATGGGGGCGATCTTCACCCAGCGGCTGGTGCAGGCCGAATGGGACGAGTTTCTGCCCTGGCTGCGCAGCGGGCGCGGCGAACTGGTCGCAACCTGGCTCGGCGACGACACCAAGGATTATCAGGCGGTGCGTTATGCCGCCCCCACCTTCATCCTGATCGGCAATGAATCGCAGGGCCTGCCGCAAGCCTATGCCGAAGCCGCCGACGTGCGCGTAAAAATGCCGATGATGGGCAAGGCCGACAGCCTGAACGCGGCCGTTGCGGCCGCGGTCATGGCCTATGAAGTGCTGAACCAGCAGCGAAGCTGAACGCCGGCCATGCAACCTGTTCAGCGGCCGGCCATTGGACCCGAGGTAACCGCCGCCGCGAAAGGATTTGTCATGAAGATGCTGCTTGTCCCCGCCCTCGCCGCCGCAGCGACGCTTGTCGGCTGCGCTGCCACCGGCACCGGACCCGCGACGCCCGCTCCGCCGGCCGAGGCCTATATGGCACTAGGGACCGAGCCGGGCTGGACGCTGGAAATCACGCCCGCGCGCCTTGCCTATAATGGCGATTATGGCGCGACGCGCATCGCGGTCGCCAACCCCGGCGCGCGGCCGAGTTTCAACGGCGAGCGCTATGTGACCGGCCGGCTGACCGTCGATGTGACGCACAGCGCGTGCAGCGACGGGATGAGCGACCGCCGGTATCGCGACACGGTGACCGTCACCGCCGACGGCAAGACGGTGAATGGCTGCGGCGGCGCGATCTTGCCGCCCGCCGACCTTACCGGCACCAGCTGGACCTTCGTGTCGATTGGTGGCACGCCGGTCGCCGCCGATCGCCCCACCGAGCTGTTCTTTGAGGGAGGACGGATGAGCGGCAGCGCGGGCTGCAATCGCTTCGGGGGCAGCTATGCCGTCAAGGACGGCATGCTGACCGCAGGACAGCTTGCGGCGACGCTGATGGCCTGCCCCGGCGCCGGCATGGCGCAGGAACGCGCCTTCTTCGACCTGATGAAAACGCCGGTGCGGCTGAGCTTCCCGTCCGACGGCACGATGGTGCTGACCGGCGAAAGCGGCCAGACGGCGGTGCTGAAGCGCGTAATCTGACGCGCCATATCGCTTCCGCCCGCGCGGGGGCGACAGGTCATTCGCTCGCGTCGTTTACCGCAGCCGGTGCCGCCGCAAGCTTCGCCAGCGGCCGCGCCGCCTGTTCGGCAACGGGCAGCACGGGAATTTCCTTGCCGCCCGTCTCGACGTCGAGCGCCTCGAAACGCTTCGCCTGCGTCAGCACCTGGCTTTCGAAGCTGCCCACAAAGGCGTTGTAGGCGCCGGTCGCCTGATCCAGATTCTTGCCGACGCGGGCGATATGCCCGCCCATCGTCGCCATGCGCGCATAAAGCTCCTTGCCGAGCGCGGCGATCTCGCGCGCCTGCCCCGCCAGCTTTTCCTGCCGCCAGACCGCCGCGACGGTGCGCGCAATCGCGATCAGGTTGGTCGGCGTGGCGAGCAGCACCTTGCGGTCGAAGGCATAATCCCAAAGCTCGGCGTCATGATCGAGCGCGGCGGCGAGGAAATGTTCGCCGGGAACGAACATCACCACATAGTCGGGCGTGTCGTCGAACTGGTTCCAATAGGCTTTGGCGCTCAGCGTGTTGACGTGCGCCTTCATCGCCGCGGCATGTGCGGCGAGATGCGCGGTCTTTTCGGCTTCGTCGACCGCGCCGAACGCGTCCTGATAGGCGTTGAGCGACACTTTGGCGTCGATGACCAGGCTTTGCCCGCCCGGCACCTTGACCACGACGTCGGGACGCAGCCGCCCGCCTTCGCCATCGGCGACGCTTACTTCGGTCTGGAAATCGGCATGTTCGGACAGGCCGCAGCTTTCGAGCACATTGCGCAGCTGTTGCTCGCCCCAGCGGCCGCGCGCCTTGGGCGCGTTGCGCAGCGCGTTGACCAGCTTCGCCGCCTCGCTCGACACGCGCTCGGTCCCTTCGCGCATGGCGGCGATCTGGCCGTGCAGCAGCCCGAAGGCGTCGCGACGTTCGGCCTCGACCTTGCCGACCGCCTCTTCATATTTGGCCAGCCGTTCGTGAACCGGCTGGAGCAGCGCCTTCAGATTCTGCCCCGCGCTTTCCTCACTCTGGCGGAACCGCTGATCGGCACGTTCGAGGAAGTTTTTCTGCGCCTCGCCCAGCATCGCCTGTCCGACCTCGCGGAATTGCGCGGTGAGCGCCGCCTGTGCCTCCTTGAGCTGCGCGATCTGCGCGTCGTGGGCCGCGTCGCGCGCCTTTTGTTCGGCGAGCAGCGACGCGAGCTGGATATCGGCGGCCTTGCGTGCCTCCGCTTCGGCGGCGAGATCGGTGACGGCGACCCTGAACCGTTCGGCGAGCCCGTCGCGTTCGGCCTTGAGCCCGCCCGCCTGCCGTCCAGCGAACAGCCAGCCGATCACGGCACCGACGACAAGGGCGGCAACGACGGCTAGGAGCAGGGGCAAGGTCATCTGCGGAACATAGGACGAACGCAGCGCGCTTGGCTAGCCGCTAATTTAGCGACCCGATCTGCCGGAGGCTCCCTCGCCCGGCGCGTCAGCCCTTGTCATAGGCATTGCGGCCGCGCGTCGCGGTCATCCGGTGCGACGAGGCGAGCGCGAGGTCGTGGCTGCGCACCGAGCTGACGAAATGCCAGTCGGCAGTGACACGCTCGGGCGTCAGCGCCACCGTCGCATAGCCGCGATCGCGCGTGTTCGCCCAGCGCAGCTGCGGCGACGTGGCGCGCAGGGCGGCGACCCGTATGTCGTCGGGGATGGCCGGCGTGTAGCTTTCGAACCCCGGCGAGGTAACGCTGTGTCCGCCGACCTCGATCCCCGCCGGTCGGCCGCCATGCGTCAGGTCGAAGGCCCAGGCATTGTGGCTGTCGCCCGACAGGGTGACGAGATTGGCGCCGGCGCGCTGCGCCGCGGCGAGCAGGCGGTCGCGCGCGGCGGGATAGCCGTCCCAACTGTCCATATTGAGCGGCAGCCCGGCCTTGGCGGCGAGCTGACCGATCTCGACCCGGCGCTGCACATAGTCGGGCAGGTTGGCGCCGAACCAGTTTTTCGATTCGGGCGGCGTGAACAGGCTGCCCATGACAATCTGCTGCGCGCAGACCTGCCAACGCGTGCCAGATTTCGCCGATGCCGCGAAGCCGTCGAACAGCCATTTTTCCTGCTCACTGCCCAGCAACTGCCGCGCTGGGTCGCGATAACCGGTTTCGGCAAATTGCTTGAGCGCGGCGGCCGCGTCGCCCTTGTCGGCAAGGATGTCGCCGATCTCGAACTGCTTGTCGCGCGCGGTGATGCGCGTTTCGGGCAGGAAGATCGTCGCCAGATCGCCGACCTGATAGCTGCGCCAGCGCGCGCCGCCGACCGGCATCCATTCGTCATAGGCGCGCATGGCGGCGGCTTCGCGCGCGCTCCAGTCGCCCTCGTCGGGTTGGTGGTTTTCGGCCCCGCCCTTCCAGGTGTCATTGGCAAATTCATGATCGTCCCACTGCGCGACGATCGGGAACAGCTGGTGAAGGCGCTGCAAATCGGCGTCGCTGCGATAGGCGGCATAGCGCAGCCGGTAATCGGCGAGCGCGATCAGCTCGTTCGAAGGCTGGATCAGGCGGCCGGGCACCGCCTCTTTCGCCGACGGATAGGTGCCGACCTTATATTCGTAGAGATAATCGCCGACGTGAACGACCAGATCGATGTCCGAACGGGCGGCCGCATGGCCATAGGCGTTGAACCAGCCGAAGGGCAGATTCGCGCAGGAGAACAGCGCCAGGGTGAAGGCGCCCGCTGCCCCTTCCGGCAAGGTGCGCGTACGCCCCGTCACCGACATCGTGCCGTCGGGCGCGACAAAGCGATAGAAATACCAGCGGCCGGGCTCGAGACCGTCGACGCGCAGCTTGGCGGTGTGATCCGCGTCGCCGGCGGCGGTGACGCTGCCGCCACCGACGATGCGCACGAAGTCGGCCGTGTCCGACACCTCGGCCGTCAGCGCGGTGTCGGCCGCAGCGGCATAGCGCGTCCATAGCAGCACCGACCGCGGACCGGGCTCGCCACTCGCGACCCCGTGGGTGAAGCCCTGTGCCGCCATCGCCTGCGCCGCGCCAGGCAAGGCCATGGCGGCAAGCCCTGCCGTGCCGAGCTTCATCAGCAGGCGGCGATCCATTTCGGCCCAAAGCTGGTGCATCGATTTTCCTCCCGTCTCGCCGGGTCTGTGCCCGGCTTTCATGACAATTATGCGCTCACCCGCTCATACCGAGCGCGAGCAACAGCAGCATGAAAGCGATGACCGCGAACAGGCTGAAGAAAAGCAGCAGGGTCGTCCGTGCAAGCGCACCGACGCGCGACGAGCGATAGGCGCCGCGAAGCTGGCGATACATGTGGAACGGAACATAGAGCATCGCGAAGAAGGTCGCGAGATCGCCCAGCAACGTCAGATTGAGCAGCCGCACCACGACGAAGAGTAGCAGCATGAAGCTGATCGAATAGGTGACGAAGACGAAATGGTCATAGGTGTGGAAACGCCGGCTGAACGGATAGAGCAGCCACATGAAGGGCAGCGACAACGGGATCAGCGCCCAGGCGAATTTATAGGCGTTGGCCTGCAATTTGTAGAGAATCAGCGCCGGGTTCGCGAACGCCTTTTGCAGACCATGGTCGATGAAGGGCACCCCCGTATCGACCTTGTTGCGCGTGACGAAATCGGCGCTGGTCTTCACCTGATCGACGGGGTTTTCGAGAACCGGCGGCCCCGCGGCGCGGTCGGCCGTGCGCTCATCCTTGCTGCGGCTGCGCGAAATGCCTAGATAGTCGGCACTTTTCTGAAGAGTGGCGCGCTCGTCCTGCAATTCCTGGCGCTGCGCCGCGGGGAGATCCTTTTTCGCAAGTTCGGTATCGATACGGTCGACCTCGACCTGCATGCTGTCCTTGATCGCGGCCGATCGCGTCTGTTCGGCCGCGGCCTTGTTCAGTTCCTCCCCGACACCGCCGCCCGCGCCGACCATCGCCAGCACCGCATAGGTCAGGAACACCGCAAACAGGAACAGCGCCAGCGGCGAAATGAAGCTCGCCCGCTCGCCGTGAATGTAGCGGCGCGTCAGATCGCCAGGCCGCCATGTCAGGAGCGGCAGCGTGTTCCACAGCTTGCCCTCGAAATGAAAGATGGCGTGAACCAGATCATGTCCGATCGCGCCGAAGCTGCGATGGACATCGGCCTTCTGCCCGCAGCGGTGGCAGTGCGACCCGCGCAACACCGTCCCGCAATTGAGGCAGCGGGCGCCCGCGTGCGCGCTGCCTTCGCCATGCCCCGGCTCGATCGCGCGGCCTGCAAGCCCTGCCGTGATCGCCGCCCCGAATGCTTCGATGTCCCCGCTCATGCGCCCTGACTAGTGGGCCGAATGACCTCGTGCAACGGGGCTTTCGGGAATCACGCCAAAAGTGATATTGGCCCGTCGCATGAACGCTGAAACCTCCACAGCCCTCGGCGCCGCGCTGCACCATAACGACGCGGATACGCTGATCGCCGACATGGGCGCACGCGCACGCTTGGCAGCGAAGGCGCTCGCGGTGGCGACGACAGCCGAAAAGGCCAAGGCGCTGCGCACGGCTGCGGCCGAGCTGCGCGCGCGCGCCGCGACGATCCTGGATGCCAATGCGCGCGATATGGAGGCGGGGCGCGAAGGCGGCCTGTCGTCGGCGATGATCGACCGGCTGCGCCTCGACGAGAATCGGCTCGCCGCGATTGCCGACGCGGTCGAGGGTATTGCCGGCCTGCCCGACCCGGTCGGCGCCGAAATCGACCGGACCGAGCGCCCCAACGGCATGACGCTGGCCCGCGTGCGCGTTCCGCTGGGCGTCGTCGGCATCATCTATGAAAGCCGCCCGAACGTCACCGCCGATGCTGCGGCGCTGGGGCTGATGTCGGGCAATGCGGTAATCCTGCGCGGCGGCAGCGAGGCGGTTCACTCGAACCGAGCGATCCACGCCGCACTCGCCGCGGGTCTCGCCCAGACCGGCCTCCCCACCGATGCCGTGCAACTGGTGCCGACGCAGGACCGCGCCGCGGTGGGAGCGCTGCTCCGCGCGCAGGGCCTGATCGACATCATCATCCCGCGCGGCGGCAAGGGGCTGGTCGCCCGCGTGCAAGACGAGGCGCGCGTACCCGTGCTCGCCCATCTCGACGGGATCAATCATCTCTATATCGACGGCGCCGCCGATCCCGCCAAGGCGGTGGATCTTGCGGTCAACGCCAAGATGCGCCGCACCGGCGTCTGCGGCGCGACCGAAACGATCCTGATCGACCGGGCCTATCCCGCGCCGCTTGCCATCGTCGACGCGCTGATCGCCGCGAGCTGCGAAGTGCGCGGCGATGCCGCCATCGCGGCGCTCAGCTCCCATGTCACGCGCGCGAGCGCGACTGATTGGGACTGCGAATATCTCGACGCGATCGTCTCGATCGCCGCGGTCGACGGGATCGAGGGCGCGCTGTCGCATATCGACGCCCACTCCAGCCACCACACCGACGCGATCGTCACCGAGGATGTCGCGACCGCCGAGCGGTTCCTGTCCGAAGTCGACAGTGCGATCGTCATGCACAACGCCTCGACGCAATTCGCCGACGGCGGCGAGTTCGGCCTTGGCGCCGAGATCGGAATCGCGACGGGACGCCTCCACGCACGCGGCCCCGTCGCACTCGAAGGGCTCACCACCTATAAATGGCTGGTGCGCGGGAGCGGGCAGGTTCGACCCTGACCCGTCCGCTTACCACCGGCCTCCTCGGCGGCAGCTTTAATCCCGCGCATAGCGGGCACCGCGCGATCAGTCTTGACGCGATCGATGCGCTGAGGCTCGACGAGCTGTGGTGGCTCGTTTCGCCCGGCAATCCGCTCAAGGCGCAGGCGGGCATGGCGCCGCTTGCCGCCCGGTTGGCCTCGGCACAGCGCATGGCGCGGCGCTCGCCGATCCGCGCCACCGCGATCGAGGCCGAGCTGGGTACGCGCTATACGGTCGACACGCTGCGCGCGCTCATCCATCGCTATCCGAATCGGCGCTTCATCTGGATCATGGGCGCCGACAATCTGGTTCAATTGCCCCGCTGGCGCGACTGGCGGGAGATTGCGCGATTGATGCCGATTGCGGTTATCGCGCGTCCGGGCTATAATGGCCGCACCCATGCTGCAGAGGCGATGGGTTGGCTGCGGCGCTTTGTCCGGCCCGCGGACCAGAAACGTCTTTGGACAGACTGGAGACCGCCTGCCCTCGTGTTCCTGCGTTTTTCGCCCGATGTGCGATCCGCAACTGCAATACGGCAGGCCAACCCCCGCTGGTTCGAAAGCTATGCAGGCCGCGCGCTGCGCGACCCTGTCACGCATTCGCGGCTGGCCATGGATGAAAGGAATGAAACCGCTTGATAGCCGCCAGTAAGGATGCCGCGCCCGGCGCCGCGTCCGCACCCAAGTCTTCGGACGCCAGCGTGGAAAGCCTCCACGCGCTGATCCTTCACCAGCTGGACGAGGATCAGGCCCAGGAAACCATTTCCATCCCGCTTGCCGGCAAGAGCAGCATCGCCGACCATATGGTGATCGCGAGCGGTCGGTCGACGCGCCATGTGTCGGCAATCGCCGACAAGCTGGCGCAGCGGATCAAGCAGGAAACGGGCCGGCCGGTCCGCGTCGAGGGGCTGCCCAATGCTGATTGGGTGCTGATCGACGCCGGCGACGTGATCGTCCACTTGTTCCGTCCGGAAGTTCGCAGCTTCTATAATCTCGAACGCATGTGGTCGTTCGGCGATGCACCGCCGGTTGCCGCGGTAAATTGACGCCTTTGCCTCGCTAACGTAGGCGAGGCGTCATGTTGCTGCACATCATCGCGCGCGGGCGCATCGGGCGCGGGCCCGAGGCCGAACTGGTCGAGCGCTATATGAAGCGCGTGACCTGGGCGCAGAAGATTTCGGAGCTTCCCGACACCGGCGGCCGCGTGCCCGCCGCACCCGTCGGCAGTCGCACCGTGCTGCTCGACGAAGGCGGCGAACAGATGTCGTCGCTCGAATTCGCCAAACTGCTGGAAAAATGGCGCGACGGCGGCGTACGCGAGGCACGATTCTGTCTTGGTGCCGCCGACGGCTTCACCCCCGACGAGCGCGAAGGGGCCGACAAGGTCATCGCCTTCGGCCGCGCGACCTGGCCGCATCTGATGGCGCGCGCGATGCTCGCCGAGCAATTGTGGCGCGCCACCAGCATCGTTGCGGGCCACCCCTATCACCGCGAAGGCCGCCAATGAGGGCCGCCTTGCTTGTCGTCGCCGCCTTTGCGGCGATCGCCGGCGGCGCGCTGGCGTTGGCGCAGAGCGACGTTTTCGATCCCGCCGCGATTGCGGCGCGCGAGCGCCAGCAGCTGCTCACCGCCAAGGCCCAGTCGGCCGCGGCAATGCGGCGCAGCGCGGTGCTTGAAGCGCAGGCAGGTGCCGCGCGCGACGAGGCCGACAGGCTGAAGAAACGCAGCGCCGCCCTCGCCGCGCGGATCCAGTCGGCCGAGGCCGACATCGACGCGGCGGAGGCGCGCGTCGCACTGGTCAGCCGCCGCCTTGCCGATCAACAGACGCGGCTCGCCGAACAACAGCAGCCCCTGCTCGCGCTCACCGCATCGCTCCAGCAATTGAGCCGCCGCCCGCCGGTGAGCGTGCTCGCGCAGCCGGGCTCGCTGCGCGACATGGTCCACGCGCGCGCCGTACTCGACGCGGTGATGCCGGTGATTCAAGAGCGCACCGCGGGAGTCCGGCAGGAACTCGCGCGGCTGCGCACTACGCAGCAGCAGCAACGCGTCGCGCTGCAGGCGCTTTCGGCAAGCAAGGCACAGCTTGCCGAGCGGCGCGACGCGCTGACGCGGCTCGAGAATGAAGGCCGGCTGCGCTCGCGCGACCTGATGAGCAGCGCGCAGCTCGAGGCCGACCGCGCGCTTGGTCTCGGCGAAAAGGCGCGCGACATCGTCGATCTGATGGACGCGCTGGAGGCCGACGCAGCGGTGCGCGGCGAACTCGCCGATCTGTCCGGGCCGCTTCCGCGCCCCGCCGACCCCGCCAGCGCGGCCCCGCAGGCCGCGCCCGTCGCGCCGGCCGCAAGCCGCGGCGCGGACCTCGGCGCGGGCGCCTATCGCCTGCCGGTCGTCGGGCGCATCGTTGCGGGGCTCGGCGAAGTGAATGACAGCGGCGTCCGCTCGCGCGGCATCACCGTCGCGACGCAGCCCGGCGGTCAGGTGGTCGCCCCCGCCGCGGGCCGCGTGAGCTTTGCCGGCGATTATCGCGGCTATGGCAAGATCGTCATCATAGACCATGGCGGCGGCTGGACATCGCTGATCACGGGAATGATCGCGCTGTCGGTTTCGGTCGGCGACACGCTGGACGCCGGGGCGCCGGTGGGCCGCGCGGGGTCGGACGACAGCCGCATCACGGTCGAACTGCGCCGCGCCGGGCGCCCCGTCGATCTGGTCGCGATGCTTGGCTGACGCCGCCGCCGTTAACGCGCCGTTCGGGCGACCTTTGCTAGGGCAATCGCGCGCTTGACGCCGATGCAAAGGCATTGGACGATGGCTTGCCGGGGATTATAGTGCGGCCTGTTCCGCGTGACTGAAAGACATCCATGACCGAATCGACCAAGACTCCCACCTCCCCGAAGCGCCGCTTCGCCTTCTGGCAGGGGGCTGCCGCGCTCAGCACGCTCGCGCTCGTGCCGCTCGCAACCGGCGCGATGGCGACGGTCGATTCGAAGACCACCGAGGAAATCCAGCGCTTCATGGACGTGTTCCTGGAAGTGAAGGCCAATTATGTCGAACCGGTCAGCGACGACAAGCTGATCGAAGGCGCGATCAACGGCATGCTCGCCAGCCTCGATCCCCATTCGGGCTATCTCGACGCGCGCGACTATTCGACGCTGCGGACGCAGACCGATGGCGAATATGGCGGCCTGGGCCTGTCGGTGACGATGGAGGACGGCGTGGTCAAGGTGATCGCGCCGACCGCCGACACACCGGCCGACCGCGCGGGCATCAAGGCCGGCGACTATATCACCCATATCAACAAGCAGCTCATCTTCGGCATGACGCTCGACGAAGCGGTCGAACAGATGCGGGGCCGCCCCGGCACCGAGGTCGAGATTACGGTCGTGCGCGAGGGCCAGGACAAGCCGATGGAGCTGACCCTGAAGCGCGAGATCATCGACGTGAAGCCAGTGAAGTGGGAGGTCAAGGACGATGTCGGCGTGCTGACCATCGCCAGCTTCTCCGCCGACGCGGGCCGCGACCTGCGCGCCGCGATGGTCGCGGTCGAAAAGTCGCTCGGCCACAAGCCGCGCGGCTGGATCGTCGACCTGCGCTCGAACCCCGGCGGCCTGCTCGATGAGGCAGTGAGCGTCAGCGACGTCTTCCTCGACCGCGGCGAAATCGTCTCGCAGCGCGGGCGCCGCAAGAATGATATCGAACGCTTCTTCGCCGAACCCGGCGACCTTGCGCAAGGCGCGCCGCTGATCGTGCTGATCGACGCCGGATCGGCTTCGGCGTCCGAAATCGTCGCCGGCGCGCTGCAGGACCAGCACCGGGCGCTGATCATGGGCGAACGCAGTTTCGGCAAGGGATCGGTGCAGACCGTGCTGCCGCTGACCGATACCACGGCGCTGCGGCTGACGACGGCGCGCTATTACACCCCGTCGGGTCGCAGCGTGCAGGAAGGCGGGATCGAGCCCGATATCCGCGTGCCGCAGCTGTCCGACCCCGACTATAAGGACCGTCCGCGCTTTCGCGAAAGCGACCTGCGCCGCCATCTGATCAACGAGAAAAAGGTCGACAACAGCCTGCTCGAAAAGGACGAGAAGGACGATCCGCGCTTCACCGCCACCGCCGAGGAGCTGAAGGCCAAGGGCATCGAGGATTATCAGCTCTATTATGCGCTGCAGACGATCGGTCGCATCGGCCCGTCGACTTCGCGTATGGCGCAGGCGACCAAGCCCGCCGCCAAGCCGACGACGCGCAACTAAGAGGGGCTGACCGACGATGCGAACTTCGCGTTACGCCGCGCCGCTTGCCGCGCTTGCCATCCCGCTGGCGCTCTATGGCGGTGCGCTGGTGTCGCAATTCGGCTTCGGACTCCACCCGTGCGAGATGTGCTACTGGCAGCGCTGGCCGCATCAGGCGGCGATCGTGCTGGCGGCGCTGGCACTGCTGCTCTCCCGCAATACGGCGGCGATGCGCGGGCTGACTCTGCTCGCCGCAATCGCCATCGCGATCAGCGGCGTCATCGGCGTCTTTCACGCCGGGGTCGAATATGGCTTCTGGGAAGGGCTGACGACGTGCAGCACCGGCGTCAGCGGACCGGTATCGCTCAGCGACATCATGGCGGCGCCCATCACCCGCTGCGACGTCCCGCAATGGACGCTGCTCGGTGTTTCGCTCGCCGGTTTCAACGCTATCTTCTCGCTCGCCGGCGCGGCGTTCGTCTTGACCTTGCTGCGCCGCCGTCCCACATCGGCGGCACGATGACAGCTGACCGCAAAACGGCCTCGATGATCCGCGTCGATCAGGCGGGCGAATATGGCGCGACGCGCATTTATGCGGGTCAGCTCGCGGTGATGGGCGACCGCCATCCGATGGCGCGCGAGATCGCGCATATGGCCGAACAGGAAGAGCGGCACCGCAAATTTTTCGACGCGATGGTCGCGCGCCGCGGCGTGCGCCCCACCGCGCTTCAGCCGTTCTGGAACGTCGCGGGCTTCGCGCTCGGCGCCGTCACCGCCGCGATGGGGCCGCGCGCCGCCATGGCCTGCACCGCCGCCGTCGAGACCGAGATCGATCGCCACTATCGCGAACAGCTCGATACGCTGGGCGACAGCGACCCCGAACTGAGCGCAGCGGTTGCCGATTTCCGCGCCGAAGAGCTGGAGCATAAGGAAGCGGCGATTGCCGCGGGGGCCGAAAGCGCGCCCGCCTATCCGCTGCTCAGCCTCGCGATCCGCGCGGGCTGCCGCGCAGCCATCGCGCTGTCAAAGCGTATCTGATAGGGTTCCACGGGGAAAGCCTGACCGTTCAGCGCGGATGCAGGCAGCGGGTGGCAAGCCGCCCGAAACGAAAAGGAAATGACGATGACCCGCCTGCCGCTTGCCATGCTGATCCTCGCCGGGGCAGCGATCGCCCAGCCCGCCGCCGCGCAAGATACGGGGCCGGTGGGCCCCGCGAATGAGAAGATCAATCAGGTCATCGTCTATGGCAACGACAAATGCCCCGAGGCGAATGGCGATGAAATTCTGGTCTGCGCCGTGTTGCCCGAAGGCGACCGTTACCGCGTCCCGCAGATTTTCCGTGGCGGCGACCCGCTCGACCCGCGCAACGAAGCCTGGGTGAACCGGGTCGTATCGCTCCAGCGCGTCGGCCGCTTCGGCACCGACAGCTGTTCGCCGGTCGGACTCGGCGGCTTCACGGGCTGCACCCAGCAATTGCTCGCCGGCGCCAAGGCCGAACGGCAGGCCGCCGACAAGACCGACTGGCAGGCGATGATTGCTGACGAGCGCGCCAAGCGCCTCGCCGGGATCGATGCGGCCGCCGACACGGTCGAAGCAGCCGTCGTCGCCGAGGAAAAGGCGCTGGCCGACCGGCAGAAGCAGGCCGAAGAGACCGCGCCCGCAACCGACGCACCGGCAACCGACAATCCCGACGCCGAACCGCTGCCGGTCCCCCCGCCGCGCTGATTTGCGGCACGGCGCGCGGCGCGCGCCCCTCTCTACCGCTATTTTCGACTCGGGCAGAGTTCGGCCTCGCGACCGGGGCTGATGGCGCGCGCCTTCGCGCCCGGCTCCCGGTGAAACAACCGAATCTGCCGCAATATCAGCCGTCGGACCCGATTTTGTTGCGATTCTGCGGTGAATCGAACCCGAAAATTAACGAATCGCTGGCAACCTGTCTTGACTTGGGAATTTTCGGCTGAAAACTTCGCATTTATGGGAATCGCCAGCCGGGGAGGCTGAAAAACAACATGGCATCGACCTTCGAACCGCGCCTTTGGCGCCGCGCTACCGCCAGCGTTCCACCGGCACGCAGTCTAGGTCGTCGCATGACCTGGCACGCCGCCGCCGCGCTGATCGTTTTTGCGGCCCTCCAGGTCTGGCTGGTCATGAGCGCGGTTTCCGCCGGCGCCCCGTCGATGCTGGCGGTCGTGTCGCTGATCGTCGTCCTTGCGCTCGCGCTTCCCGTCGCGCGCTCGACCGAGCGGCGCTGGTATCATCTGAGCCGCCAGGCGCTGGCAAGTTGGGGGCTGCACGCCCGCTTCCGCCGCGATGTGCGCCGCCTGTGGGTTGCCGCGATCACCCTGCCCTTCCTGTGGGTCAGCGGTGCGATGGCGGCCACCGATGCCATCGCCGCCATCGCGCGCTGAAGCGCACGTCATCCGACTTTGATTTTGACGCCCCGCCGCGCGCCGTATAGGGCGCGGCCATGCTGAGTGTTTCCGAAGCCCTCGACCGCGCGCAAATGCTTTGCGCCGCCGCGACCAAGGCGGGCGCCGACGCCGCCGACGCGCTTTACTATTGCAATGCCGCGACCTCGGTCTCGATGCGGCTGGGCGCGCTCGAGGATGTCGAGCGGTCCGAGGGGCAGGATATCAGCCTGCGCGTTTTCGTCGGGCAGCGCAGCGCCAGCGTCTCGACCGCCGACATGGATGCCGCCGAACTGGCGAAGCTCGTCGAGCGCTGCGTTGCCATGGCACGCGAGGCGCCCGAAGATCCCTATGCGGGCCTCGCCCCCGCCGACCGCCTGTTCACCGGCCCGGTCCCCGATTTCGATCTCGACGACGGCAGCGAAGCCGATCCCCAGGCGCTGCGCGAGGCCGCGCTGGCGGTCGAGGAGGCTGCGCGCGCCGTCGCCGGCGTCACCAACAGCGAAGGCGGCAGCGCGAGCCACAGCCGCACGCGCTTCGCGCTCGCGACGAGCCATGGCTTCGCCGGCGGCTATGGGTCGAGCGGGCACAGCCTGTCGGCGAGCGTCATCGCCGGCGAAGGCGCGGCGATGCAGCGCGATTATGGCTGGCACAGCGCGCATCATCTGTCCGACCTCGAAAGCGCCGCCGAAATCGGCGCGCGCGCCGGAACCCGCGCCGTCGCGCGGCTGAACCCCGGCAAGGCGCCCGTCGGCAAGGTGCCGGTCGTCCTCGATCCGCGCATCGGCAGCAGTATCGTCGGCCATCTGCTCGGCGCGATCGCCGGCCCCGCGATCGCCCGCGGCACCAGCTTCCTGCTCGGCAAGGAAGAGCGGGCGCTGTTCGACAGCGCAATCGTCGTGCGCGACGAACCGCATCGTCCGCGCGGGCTGCGCAGCCGGGCCTTCGACGGAGAGGGCCTGCCGACCGCCGCGCGCGATATCGTCGCCGATGGCCGCATTACGGGGTGGCTGCTCGACACCGCGTCGGCGAAGCAGCTCGGGCTCGAACCGACCGGCCATGCGAGCCGCGGCGGCGGCGCGTCGGGGGTCTCTGCCAGCAATCTGCATCTCGCGGCCGGGTCGATTGCGCCCGACGCGCTGATCGCCGACATCGACCGCGGCGTCTATATCACCGAACTGATCGGCCAAGGCGTCAACCCCGTGACCGGCGATTATAGCCGCGGCGCATCGGGTTTCCTGATCGAGGGCGGGCGGATCGCCGGCCCGATCGCCGAATTCACGATCGCGGGCAATCTGATCGACATGTTCGCCGCGCTGGTCCCCGCCGACGATCTGGTCTTCCGCCACGGCACCAACGTGCCGACGCTGCGCATCGACGGCATGACCGTCGCCAGCAGCTAGGCCGGCCGCCCGATGCCCGCGCGCAACCTGGAAGCCGTGATCGCCGCGACGCGCGAGGTCGGCGACATGGCGATGGCGCGCTGGCGCGGCGAGGGCAAGGCAGTCAATGTCTGGCACAAGTCGGAAAATAATCCGGTCAGCGACGTCGATCTGGCGGTCGATGCCCGGTTGAAGGCGGTTCTCGGCGCGATGGTGCCGGAGGCCGGATGGCTTTCGGAGGAAACCGCGGACAACAGCGACCGGCTGTCGCGCCGTTTCATGTGGTGCGTCGACCCCATCGACGGCACCCGCGACTTCATCCGCGGCCGTCCGGGCTGGGCGGTGTCGGTCGCGCTGGTCGTCGACGGCGCCCCCGAAATCGGCGTGCTCTACGCGCCCGCGCTCGACGAACTGTGGGTCGCCCGCAAGGGTCAGGGTGCGACGCTCAACGGCGAAACGCTGCGCGCCAGCCGCCGGATGATCTTCAACGGATCGCGCGTTCCCGCCGACAGCCTGCCCAAGATCGACCGCGACCTCATCATGGTGACAAAGCCCAACAGCATCGCGCTGCGCATGGCGCTGGTCGCCGACGATCGCGCCGATCTGGTCGCGACGCTGCGCTGGGGTTTCGAATGGGACGTCGCCGCCGCGGCGCTGATCGCGACCGAGGCCGGCGCGACCGTCACCGACGCCTTTGGTGAGCCGCTCGTCTTCAACACGCCGCGCGCGCAGGCCTTCGGTGTCATCGCGAGCGCGCCGGGCATTCATGGCGCGGTCGTCAACCGGCTGCACGACCGGGCGGTGGCGCTGACCGCCGATGATTGAGGCGCGCCCCGGCAGGCTGCAAAAGCCGCCGCTTCGCTTGACAATTCGCCCGACTCACCTTAATTGCGCATCCATTCCAACACCCTGACCGGACGGCGAAACGCTCAGCGCGTCTTCGTGGTCCGTTTTTTGCGTTGGAAAACAGACGCTTTGAGATAGGGCTCGTTTGCCAGCGAACCCTGTGGAGCAGGAGAAAGAACAGATGGCACGTATCGCGGGCGTAAACCTGCCCACCAACAAGCGCGTAATCATCGCGCTCACCTACATCCACGGCATCGGCCGCAAGACCGCCGTCGACATCGCCGACAAGCTCGGCATCGACCACACCCGCCGCATCCAGGACCTGTCGGACGCCGAAGTCCTGCAGATCCGCGAAACGATCGACGCCGACCTCACGGTCGAGGGTGATCTTCGCCGCAACACGGCGATGAACATCAAGCGCCTCATGGACCTCGCC
Organism: Sphingopyxis sp. GC21; assembly: GCF_025727575.1. Lineage (NCBI taxonomy): Bacteria > Pseudomonadati > Pseudomonadota > Alphaproteobacteria > Sphingomonadales > Sphingopyxidaceae > Sphingopyxis > Sphingopyxis sp. GC21. The sequence continues at coordinate 2,532,859 of NZ_CP095845.1, forward strand.
TGCTATCGCGGCCTGCGTCATCGCAAGGGCCTTCCGGTCCGCGGCCAGCGCACGCACACCAATGCGCGCACCCGCAAGGGCAAGGCCAAGCCGATCGCCGGTAAGAAGAAGTAAGAGCAGAGATTCGTCCGGGGGACGGATTTCCTTATTTCTCCGCCGGAGGTCGCCATCGCACTGGCACCACCGGTCGTTTTCAGGATTTAGGGTTTAGGAATTCAAAATGGCTCGTGAACCGCAGCGCCTTCGTCGGCGCGAACGCAAGAATATCTCGTCGGGCGTCGCCCACGTCAACGCGACCTTCAACAACACGATGATCACCATCACCGACGCGCAGGGCAATGCGATTGCCTGGTCGAGTGCCGGCATGATGGGCTTCAAGGGCAGCCGCAAGTCGACGCCCTATGCAGCGCAGGTTTGCGCCGAGGACGCCGGCAAGAAGGCCGCCGAACATGGCGTCCGCACGCTGGAAGTCGAAGTGAAAGGCCCCGGCGCCGGTCGTGAATCGGCCCTGCGCGCGTTGCAGGCGGTCGGTTTCCACATCACGTCGATCCGCGACGTGACGCCGATCCCGCACAACGGCGTACGTCCGGCCAAGCGCCGCCGCGTCTGACGTTTCCGGACTGGCGGTCTTCGGGCCGCTCTGCCGTCACCATATCTAACGCAGGACAGGCTCGACCCGCCCCGCCCGTCCCGCCCAAAGCAAAGGGAAGTCCATGACTGTCAATATCCGGAACTGGCAGGAATTGAAGAAGCCCAGCAACCTGGAAATCAAGGCTGGCAGCGACAGCAAGCGCAAGGCCACCTTCGTCGCCGAACCGCTCGAACGCGGCTTTGGCCTGACGCTTGGCAACGCGCTGCGCCGCGTGCTCCTGTCGTCGCTCCAGGGTGCGGCCATCACGTCGATCAAGATCGAGAACGTCCTGCACGAATTCTCGAGCCTGGCCGGCGTGCGCGAGGACGTGACCGACATCGTTCTCAACGTGAAGCAGATCGCGCTCAAGATGGAAGGCGAAGGCCCGAAGCGGCTGCAGCTTTCGGCGACCGGTCCCGCGACCGTCAAGGCCGGCGACATCATGGTGTCGGGTGACATCAAGGTGATGAACCCCGATCACGTGATCTGCCACCTCGACGACGGGGCGACGCTGAACATGGAACTCGTTGCCGACACCGGCAAGGGCTATGTTCCCGCGACGGCCAACCGTCCGGCCGACGCGCCGATCGGCCTGATCCCGGTCGATTCGCTCTACTCGCCGGTGCGTCAGGTCGCCTACAAGGTCGACAATGCCCGCATCGGTCAGGAACTGGACTATGACAAGCTGTCGCTGACCGTCGATACCGACGGCACCGTGACCCCGGAAGATGCCGTCGCCTATGCTGCGCGCATCCTCCAGGACCAGCTTCAGGTCTTCGTCCACTTCGAAGAAGCGATGAACGACAGCGGCCTCATCGGCATGGCGGCTCCGTCGGCTTCGACCGAGGAATCGGACGTCAACCAGCTCAACCGCTTCCTTCTCAAGAAGGTCGACGAGCTCGAACTGTCGGTTCGTTCGGCCAACTGCCTCAAGAACGACAACATCATCTACATCGGCGACCTGGTCCAGAAGACCGAGGCCGAGATGCTCCGCACGCCGAACTTCGGCCGCAAGTCGCTCAACGAGATCAAGGAAGTGCTCTCGTCGATGGGTCTGCGCCTCGGCATGGACATCCCCGGCTGGCCGCCGGAAAACATCGAGGAAATGGCCAAGAAGCTCGAACAGGAGCTACTGGGTTAAGTCCCGAACTGTTCCCCGGCGAAGGCCGGGGCACAGGTGCAACGCTGAATCTGGACCCCGGCCTTCGCCGGGGAACACAAAGGGAAAAGGGCTCCCCCGCAAGCGGGCCTGGCTTGGGGTTCCGTAAAACGGCCCCTCTGACAAACGAAGGAATGGATTATGCGTCATAAATCGGGTGGCCGGAAGCTTCAGCGCACCGGCGCGCATCGCATCGCGATGTTCCGCAACATGTCGGCTTCGCTCATCAAGCATGAGCAGATCACGACGACCGTCGCCAAGGCGAAGGAACTGCGTCCCTATGTCGAAAAGCTGATCACGCTCGCGAAGCGTGGCGGCCTTGCCAATCGCCGTCTGGCGATGAGCCGTCTGATGGACGAAGCGCAGCTTCAGAAGCTGTTCGACGTCCTCGCCGAACGCTACAAGGACCGCAACGGCGGCTACACCCGCATCATCAAGGCCGGCATCCGCGCTTCGGACGCCGCGCCGATCGCGATCATCGAATTCGTCGACCGCGACGTCGATGCCAAGGGCCAGGATTCGGGCCCGGTGCTGACCGACGAGGAACTGGAAGACGCGGCCTGAGCCGAACTTTCCATCGACACAAGGTCAAGGGCGGCGTCCAACCGGACGACCGCCCTTTTTCTTGGCCAGCCGCCGGGGACCAGCGCGCAGCAAGCGATTATCCGATCTTGAGGACGATCTTTCCGACGTGCGCGCCCGCCTGCATCCGCGCGTGCGCAGCGGCGGCATCGGCAAGCGGAAAGGATTGATCCATCGCGGGCTTCCAGGCCCCGCTGGAAAGGCGCGGCCACAACGTCTTGTGAATCTCGTCGGCCAGCGCGGCCTTGAAGTCGGCGCTGCGCGCCCGCAGCGTCGATCCGGTCATCGTCAGGCGGCGGCGCATGAGCTGCGACATGTCGATTTCGGCTTTCGCGCCCCGCTGGAAGGCGATGGTGACGTGCCGCCCGTCGTCGGCCAGACACGCAAGATTGCGCGGCACATAATCGCCGCCGACCATATCCAGCACGACATCGACCCCCGCCCCGCCGGTAAAGCCCTTTACCGCCTCCACATAATCCTCGGCCGAATAATCGATCGCGAGGTCGGCGCCGAGCGCCCGCGCCGCGTCGCATTTGTCGGCGCTGCCGCAGGTGACGATGATGCGGATATCGAATAGCTTGCACAGGCCGATCGCCGTCGTTCCGATACCGCTGGTCCCCCCGTGGACGAGCGCCGTCTCCCCTTCCTTGATCCAGCCGCGCTCGAACAGATTATGCCATACGGTGAACACCGTTTCGGGCAGTGCCGCCGCTTCGGCCATGGTGAATCCTGCGGGAGCGGGCAGCACGCTGCCCACGGGCGCGACGCAATATTCGGCATAGCCCCCGCCCCCGACCAGCGCGCACACCGCCTGCCCCAGCATTTCGGGATCGCCGCCCGGTCCGGTCGCGACCACTGTCCCGGCGATTTCGAGGCCGGGAAGGTCCGACGCGCCGGGCGGCGGCGGATAGAAGCCCATGCGCTGGAGCACGTCGGGACGGTTCACCCCCGCCGCGGCGACCCGGATCAGCAACTCGCCCGGCCCCGGCCGCGGCACGGGTCGCTGCTCGGCAACGAGCACTTCGGGGCCGCCGGGTTCGCGGATCGCGACGGCGGTCATGCTCTCGGGCAGGCTGGTCACGCTAAATCCCCCACTTTGTTCGATTTCCCACTCGTCCCGCCTTATTGACAGCCGCGGCGCGGGGGTCAACAGTTCGCGCCCCACAAGGCCGCAATTCGTCAGGGAGGATGGCCATGGACGACGACGACCTTCCCCGCCGCCGCGACGATGTGCTGACGGCGCTCGCCAAACAGTCGCTCGACCCCTTGTCGGTCGCCGAACTCGACGATCGGCTTGCGGTGCTGGAAGCCGAGATAGCACGCACAAAGGCGCACAAGGCGGCAGCGGGCAGCTTCAAGGCAAATGCGGAGGCACTGTTCCGCAAGGGATGACGGGGCGGCTATCGCAGCAGCGCCATGAATCTGCAGGCAAAAGCGGCCGATTTGGCGGGGTCGACTCTTGCCCGCCGCATGGGCTCTGCCTAGCCTGTAGCCGAAATTTTCCCCCGAAATCAGGAACGGGACGAGCCCATGCCCCTTATTGCCGCGCTTTCGATTGCCGCCCTGGCCAGCACGCCGCCACCCCCTCCGCCCATTGTCATTCCGGCTCCTGTCGACAAGTCGCCCCTTCCGCTGCTTGAGTCTGCCGACGGTTGGCCGGCGCTGCTTTCCTGGGATATCGCCGATGCGCGCTGCAGCGACGGCGCCCTCGACACTGCGGGCGTAAAGGCCGTCCTGCGCGCGATGTCGAACCGGCCGATGCGCACCGCCGCCCAGATAATTTATCGTTTCGACATCGACGCCGACGGACGGCCGATTTCGATCGAGAGCGACGGGTCGCCTGGCGCTCTTGGTCAGGATCTACCGGCCTCGCTGGCGGCAAGCCGTTTCCCGGTCGGGCAAGCCCGCACCCGATGCACGATACGCTATCGCATCAGCGCGCAGGCGGTCGGCGCCGCTGCACCCCCGGATCTGCTCGCTTATACGATGACGCCGATTTCGGGACCGTTGCCCAAAGAGGGATGGGCGCGCATCCGCGACATCGGCACTTGCGCCGCACCGCCGCGCCCCCGGCCGCTCCTTCGCGCATTTCCGGACTTTTCGAAAATCCCGGCGACGCGGGGACGAAAAGACTGGTCCTTTGTCCTTTACGACACCGATGCGAAAGGGCGCCCCGTCAACCTGAAGACATTTGCGACGTCGGGCAATCGGGAGCTCGATGCGGCGGCGCGCGACGCCGTGGCACGATCGCGCTTCACCGGAGGCGTTCGCACGCAATGCCTCTACCCTTATCGGCGGGCGCCAGAGACGGTATCACCGCCGCCGATTCCCGATGCCGACGCATTCAGGCCGCAGGGCGCGACCTGCGGCGACGATCGCGCGTGGGACCGCAAGCCGGCCCTGATCTACCCCGCCGCTTATCGCCGGCGCGCAGTCGAAGGCTGGGCGGTGCTGACGTATGACATCGCCCCTTGGGGTGAAATCGGCAACGTCAAGGTTGCCGCGGCGCAGCCTGCTGCCGACTTCGGCACCCAGGCGCAGCGAATGCTCCTGTCCGCCCGGGCCGCGGCTTCGCCGCAAGGATGGACGGGCTGCGTCGAGCGGGTCCGTTTCCAGATGGGAACGGCGCAGGACGACGATGACAAACCCGACTCCGACGACGCGACCTAGCGCAGGCCCTGTGATTGAGCGGCGTCGCGCCCGCCAAATCGCAACGCTGCGTTAACCATAAGACAAGCCTGTCATCGTAATTTCACACGAGCTTCCGCTTTTCCCTTGCGGAGAGACGGGAGCATCGCCACGTTGTGTTCCTAGGGGCGGCCTCTCCCCGGCACGTCCCCGCAAGGAGATGAAGACCATGCCGTCCTTTTCGGAGTCCCTCGAAAAGACCCTGCACAACGCGCTGAAGGCCGCGTCGGAGCGCCACCACGAATATGCGACGCTGGAGCATCTGCTCTACGCGCTGATCGACGACGAACATGCTGCCGAAGTGATGCGCGCGTGCGGCGTCGCGCTGGGCGAGTTGCAGTCGGCGGTGGTCCATTATCTCGACACCGAACTCGACAGCCTGAAGGTCGAGGGGCACAGCGACCCCTCCCCAACCAGCGGTTTCCAGCGCGTCGTCCAGCGCGCGATCCTGCACGTCCAGTCGTCGGGCAAGGATGAGGTGACGGGCGCGAATGTCCTCGTCGCGCTGTTTTCGGAGCGCGAGAGCTATGCGGTCTACTTCTTGCAGCAGCAGGATCTGACGCGGCTCGACGCCGTTTCCTACCTCAGCCACGGGGTCGGCAAGGGCGGCAAGCCGTCGCCCACCGCCGAGCCCGAGGAAAAGGAAGAAGCGAAGGACAAGAGCGAAGGCAAGAACAAGAAGGAAACCGCGCTCGACCAGTTCACGGTCAACCTCAACGAAAAGGCGAAGGGCGGCAAGGTCGACCCGCTGATCGGCCGCAGCGCCGAGGTCGACCGCACGATCCAGATCCTTTGCCGCCGCAGCAAGAACAACCCGCTCTATGTGGGCGACCCCGGCGTCGGCAAGACCGCGATCGCCGAGGGCCTCGCGCGCAAGATCATCGAGGGCGACGTGCCCGAGGTGCTGAAGGAAGCGGTGATCTATTCGCTTGATATGGGCGCGCTGCTCGCCGGCACGCGCTATCGCGGCGATTTCGAGGAGCGGCTGAAACAGGTCGTCTCCGAACTCGAAGGCATGCCGCACGCGATCCTGTTCATCGACGAGATCCACACGGTGATCGGCGCCGGCGCGACGAGCGGCGGCGCGATGGATGCGTCGAACCTCCTGAAGCCCGCATTGTCGGGCGGTGTGATCCGCTGCATCGGTTCGACCACCTACAAGGAGTTCCGCAATCATTTCGAGAAGGACCGCGCGCTGCTGCGCCGGTTCCAGAAGATCGACGTGATCGAACCGAGCATCGAGGACACGAAGAAGATCCTCGCCGGCCTGCGCGACGCGTTCGAGAGCCATCATAATGTGAAATACACCGCCGACGCGATCAACGCGGCGGTCGAGCTGTCATCGCGTTACATCAACGACCGCAAGCTGCCCGACAAGGCGATCGACGTGATCGACGAAGTCGGCGCGATGCAGATGCTGGTGCCGCCGTCGAAGCGCCGCAAGACGATCACCGCGAAGGAGATCGAGGCGGTGATCGCGACGATGGCGCGTATCCCGCCGAAATCGGTGTCGAGCGACGACAAGAAGGTTCTCGAAACGCTCGAGACCGACCTCAAGCGCGTCGTCTTCGGTCAGAATACCGCGATCGAGGTGCTGTCGTCGGCGATCAAGCTCAGCCGCGCCGGGCTGCGCGATCCCGAAAAGCCGATCGGCAATTATCTGTTCAGCGGCCCCACCGGCGTCGGCAAGACCGAGGTCGCGAAACAGCTCGCGCATCTGCTCGGCATTCCGCTCCAGCGGTTCGACATGTCCGAATATATGGAACGCCACTCGGTGAGCCGCCTGATCGGCGCGCCGCCGGGCTATGTCGGCTATGACCAGGGCGGCCTGCTGACCGACGCGATCGACCAGAACCCGCACTGCGTGCTGCTGCTCGACGAGATCGAGAAGGCGCATCCCGACCTGTTCAACATCCTGCTCCAGGTGATGGACAATGGCCGGCTGACCGACCACCACGGCAAGACGGTCGACTTCCGCAACGTGATCCTGATCATGACGACCAATGCGGGCGCGAGCGACATGACGCGCGAGTCGATCGGTTTCGGCACCCAGACGCGCGAGGATGCGCAGGAAGAGGCGGTGAAGCGCATGTTCACCCCCGAATTCCGCAACCGCCTCGATGCGATCGTCCCCTTCGGCTATCTGCCGCCGGAAGTCGTGGCGCGCGTTGTCGACAAGTTCATCCTGCAACTCGAACTGCAGCTTGCCGACCGCAACGTCCACATCCAGCTCGACGACAAGGCGCGCGAATGGTTGACCGCCAAGGGCTATGACAAGCTCTATGGCGCACGCCCGATGGGCCGCCTGATCCAGGAAAAGATCAAGCAGCCGCTCGCCGAAGAACTGCTCTTCGGCAAGCTCGTCCACGGCGGCGAGGTCAAGGTGAAGCTGAAAACCGGCGAGGATGCCAAGGTCGGCAATCCGCTGAGCTTCGAAATCACCCCGGCGGCGCCCAAGGCGAGCAAGGGCAAGGGCAAGGCCAAAGCTGAGAAGGCGGCAGAGTAGAAACCGCTTCAACCCCTCCCGCTTGCGGGAGGGGTTTTGTTTGACCCCCTCGCTTTTTGGGGCTGCGGCGCCTATATCACCGGCATGTACAACTACATCTCCGTAACCGCCGACGAAGCGGCCACCCCCGCCCCCGTCCGCGACGGCACGATCAAGCTTCACGACGAATCCGGCTTTGCCGGAATGCGCAAGGCCGGCCGGCTGTCGGCCGAGATTCTCGACGCGCTCGTTCCTTTCATCCAGCCCGGCGTGACCACCGGGGCGATCGACGATCTGGTGCGCGAGATGATGCTTGCGGGCGGCGGCATTCCCGCGACGCTGGGCTATCGCGGCTTCACGCATAGCTGCTGTACCAGCATCAACCATGTCGTGTGCCACGGGATTCCCGACGACAAGCCGCTGCGCGAAGGCGATATCGTCAATGTCGACGTCACCAGCATCATCGACGGCTGGCATGGCGACACCAGCCGCATGTATCTGGTCGGCGAAGTTCCGATCAAGGCGCGGCGGCTGGTGGACGTGACCTATGAATGCCTGATGCTGGGCATCGAACAGGCGAAGCCCGGCAATACGATGGGCGACGTCGCGCACGCGATCCAGAGCCACGCCGAACGCCACCGTTATTCGGTGGTGCGCGATTTTTGCGGTCACGGGCTCGGCCAGATGTTCCACGATGCGCCCGAAGTGGTCCACGCCGGGCGCCCCGGCACCGGCCCCGAGCTGAGGCCCGGCATGTTCTTCACCATCGAACCGATGATAAACACCGGCAAATATGCCGTGAAGATGCTTGCCGACGGCTGGACCGCGGTGACGCGCGACCGGTCGCTTTCGGCGCAGTTCGAACACAGCATCGGCATCACCGAGGACGGCTGCGAAATCTTTACCGCAAGCCCCAAGGGACTCAACACCCCGCCCTGGGCCTGAAACCTGCCAGACTTTAGGTAGAACACCCTAAATTCCCGCTTGCGAATCCGCTTCGCCCGGCGCAGTCTTGACGTGAACGTCAAGCATAGGACGTCGAGGGAGAGCGAATATGGCGAAACGGGTCATGGCGACCGCGCTGCTTTGTGGTGCGGCCTTGGTTCTGGCGGGTTGCAACGCGTCGAAGTCGGGCGGCACGGGCAGGTCGCTCGACGATGCCGAGAGGGCGAGCGAAGCACTGCTCAAGACCGGCGGCAACGGCGACAACTGGGCCGGCATCGGCTATGGCTATGACGAGCAGCGCTTCAGCCCGCTCACCGACATAAACGACAAGAATGTGGGCGAGCTTGGCATTGCCTGGTTCGCCGATCTTGAGGACGCGCGCGGACAGGAAGCCACCCCGGTCGTCGTCGATGGCACCCTTTATGTCAGCCACGCCTGGTCGAAGGTCGACGCGTGGGACGCCGGGACCGGCAAGAAGCTCTGGTCCTTCGATCCCAAGGTGTCGGGCGACCGCGCGGTCAACGCCTGCTGCGACGTCGTCAACCGCGGCGTCGCGGTATGGGGCGACAAGCTCTTCGTCGGCGCACTCGACGGGCGGCTGATCGCGCTCGATCGCAAGACCGGCAAGGAATTGTGGTCGACGCAGACCTTCGATCCCCAAAAGCCCTACACAATCACCGGCGCGCCGCGCGTCGTGAAGGACATGGTGCTCATCGGCAGCGGCGGCGCCGAATTCGGGGTGCGCGGCTATGTCACCGCCTATGATGCCGATACCGGCAAGGAACGCTGGCGCTTCTACACCGCGCCGAACCCCGAAAAGAAGAAGGACGGCGCCGCAAGCGACGACATCTTCGCGTCGAAAGGCAATGCAACCTGGTCAGACCAAGGGGAATGGAAGACGTCGGGCGGCGGCGGCACGGTGTGGGACGCGATCGTCTATGACAAGGATCTCGACCAGATCTATCTCGGCGTCGGCAACGGCAATCCGTGGAACCATGGCACGCGTTCGAACGGCGAAGGCGACAACTGGTTCCTCTCGTCCGTGGTGGCGCTCGATGCGTCGACCGGCAAATATAAATGGCATTATCAGGAAACGCCCGGCGAGAGCTGGGACTATACCGCGACGCAGCCGATCATCCTTGCCGAGCAGGCGGTGAACGGCACGCCAACCAAAGTGCTGTATCATGCACCGAAGAACGGCTTTTTCTTCACGATCGACCGGACCACCGGCAAGCTGATCGACGCCAAGCCTTTCGTCGACGGGATCAACTGGGCGACCGGCTATGACATGGCCACTGGCCGGCCGATCGAAAATCCCGACGCGCGCTTCTACAAGACCGGCAAGCCCTTCATCGCGATCCCGGGCGCGCTTGGCGCGCACAACTGGCATCCGATGAGCTACAACCCTGCTACCGGCCTCGTCTATATTCCGGCGCAGCAGATTCCGCAGGGCTATATCCAGGATATGGATGAGCTGGACCGGCGCAAGGTACTCGGCTTCAACATCGGCGCCTCGCTGACCGCAGCGATGCTCCCCGACGACAAGGCTGCCTTCCGCGCGGCCGTCGCCGCGACCACCGGCCGTCTCGTTGCCTTCGACCCGCGCACCGGCAAGGTCGCCTGGGGCGTCGACTATCCCGCCGCATGGAACGGCGGCACGATGACGACCGCCGGCAATCTAGTTTTCCAGGGAACGAGCACCGGGCGCTTCCGCGCCTATGCCGCCGACACCGGCAAGCAGCTGCTCGACCTCGACATGCAGTCGGGGATCGTCAGCGCGCCATCGACCTTCCGCGTGGGCGGAGTGCAATATGTCGCTTTCCAGACCAGCAAGGGCGGCGCCTTTCCACTTGTCGCCGGGGTCGCGGGCGGAGTGACGCGCAAGGTGCCCAATATTCCGCGCCTCGTGGTGCTCAAGCTCGGCGGTACGGTGCAGCTCCCCGCCCCGCCCGCGACCACGACGCTGGCGTGGAATCCGCCCGCGCAGTTCGGCACGCCGCAGCAGATCGCATCGGGCAAGGCGCATTTCGGGCGCTATTGCCAAGTCTGTCACGGCGACAGCGCGATCGGCAACGGCTTCACCCCCGACCTGCGCGTTTCGGGTGCGCTGACCAGTGCCGATGCATGGAAGGGCGTGATCCTCGACGGCGCGCTGAAGGACCGCGGCATGGTGAGCTTTGCCAAGGTGCTCTCCCCCGCCGATGTCGAGGCGATTCGCGCCTATGTCATCGACCGGTCGAACTGGACCAAGGCGAACCTGCCCGACGCGTCGGCGCCCGTCGGGCGCTGATTGCACAAAATTTAATCACCTAAATCACGCCGCTGCCCAAAGGACGGGCAGCGGCGTAATTTCGTGCCAAATTTCTTACCGAAAGCTTGCGATTCGCCAATTGGCACGGGTCTTGATTGGTGCAAGATGGCCGCACACCGCACCGACTCACGGGGGAAACCGGTTCAGGCGTACCTGACCCGGCTTCGTCCACAGGCAAAGGTGGAAGGCCCAAAGGGGGACATGAAGCGTGAAGAAGATTGAGGCGATCATCAAACCGTTCAAGCTCGACGAGGTGAAGGAGGCGCTGCACGAAGTGGGTGTCAGCGGCATCACCGTCACCGAGGCGAAGGGCTTCGGTCGCCAGAAGGGTCACACCGAACTGTATCGCGGCGCTGAATATGTCGTCGACTTCCTGCCGAAGGTGAAGCTGGAGGTTATCGTCGATGACAATATGGCCGAACGCGTGGTCGAGGCGATTGCCGCGGCGGCGCAGACGGGCCGCATCGGCGACGGCAAGATTTTCGTGATCCCCGTGGAAACCGCGCTGCGCATCCGCACCGGCGAGCGCAATGAGGACGCGCTCTAAGCTTCCATCGCTCCATCCCGTTCAACAGACGCCGGTCCAGCCGGTACTATTCGCAAAAAGGAAGAAGTGACCATGGCCACCAAGCCGAAGGATATCATCGCCCGGATCAAGGATAATGACATCGAGTGGGTCGATCTGCGTTTCACCGATCCCAAGGGCAAATGGCAGCATCTGACCATGTGCGCCGGCGTGATCGACGAAGACGCCCTCGAAGACGGCCTGATGTTCGACGGTTCGTCGATCGAAGGCTGGAAGGCGATCAACGAAAGCGACATGATCCTGAAGCCCGATCTCGAAGCGGTCTATGACGATCCCTTCTCGGCAACCCCGATGCTGGTGATGTTCTGCGACATCGTCGAACCTTCGACCGGCGAAGGCTATGCCCGCGACCCGCGCACCACCGCGAAGCGCGCCGAAGCCTATGTCGCCTCGACCGGCATCGGCGACACCGTCTATGTCGGCCCCGAAGCCGAATTCTTCATGTTCGACGACGTCCGCTTCGAAACCGGCTATAACAAGTCGGGTTTCGAAATCGACGATATCGAACTGCCGACCAACACCGGCCGCGCCTATGAAGGCGGCAACCTTGGACATCGTCCGCGCGCCAAGGGCGGCTATTTCCCTGTCGCGCCGGTCGACAGCGCCGTCGACATCCGCGCCGAAATGGTCTCGACCATGCTCGAAATGGGCCTGCCCTGCGACAAGCATCACCATGAAGTCGCCGCCGCGCAGCACGAGCTGGGCCTGACCTTCGGCACGCTGACGCAGACCGCCGACCGCATGCAGATCTACAAATATGTCGTGCATCAGGTCGCCCATGCCTATGGCAAGACTGCGACCTTCATGCCCAAGCCGATCAAGGACGATAACGGATCGGGCATGCACACCCACATCTCGATCTGGGAAAAGGGCAAGCCGCTCTTTGCGGGCAACGGCTATGCCGGCCTTTCGGACATGTGCCTCTATTTCATCGGCGGCGTCATCAAGCATGCGAAGGCACTCAATGCCTTCACCAACCCGACGACGAACAGCTACAAGCGCCTCGTCCCGGGCTTCGAGGCGCCGGTGCTGCTCGCCTATTCGAGCCGCAACCGTTCGGCTTCGTGCCGCATCCCCTATGGCGCGGGCGCCAAGGCGAAGCGCGTCGAATTCCGTTTCCCCGACGCGATGGCGAACCCCTATCTCTGCTATTCGGCGCTGCTGATGGCGGGGCTCGACGGCATCCAGAACAAGATCCACCCCGGCGACGCGATGGACAAGAATCTCTATGATCTGCCGCCCGAAGAACTCGCCGAAGTCCCGACCGTCTGTGGCAGCCTGCGCGAAGCGCTCGACAGCCTCGCGGCCGATCACGACTTCCTCTTGAAGGGCGACGTCTTCTCGAAGGATCAGATCGAAGCCTATATCGAACTCAAATGGGCCGAAGTTTACAACTTCGAACAGACCCCGAGCCCGGTCGAATTCGACATGTATTACAGCGCCTGATCTGCAGCGATCAGTCACGCTCGAAGGGCGTCCGGCTTGGGGGAGCTCGGACGCCCTTCCCTTATCTGCTACCTGCGCTCAGCGCATCATCAGGCCGCGGCGACCGATCGCCACAAAGGCCCCGACAAGCATCATCGCCGCCAGCGTCGTCACCACGTCGATCGCGGTGAGCGCCGGTCCGAGCCCCAGAAAATCGGCGGCGCCCCAGAGGGTGAGCCCGATCCAGCTCAGGCCGAAGGCCCAATAGCCGCCTTCGATGCCCAATTGGCGGTTAAGCTCGTCATATTGCCACCGCCACGCCCAGCTCGCCGCGACACCGCCCGCAATCACGAGGGCCAGCACCCCCGCGGCCGCCTGCGCCGGAACGGGTCCGGTCGGAAAGGAGGGCGTGCGTGCGAGCGCGAGCGCAAGCAGTGCGGCCCCGATTGCGCCCATGACGATGACCGATCGCCCCATGCCCGCGCGCTCCTCGCGCAGTTCGTCGGCATCGGCGACGTTGAGCAGCCTGGCGCCGGTGCGCGGCACCGCCAGCCCGAAGCCGACAAAGGCCGCCATCAGGAGATAGAGGATGGCGACCCCGGCCAGCGCAACGCGCGATCCGCCCATCGCATCGATGAAATCGGTCCCGGCGACATGCATCAGCCCGGCGACCGTGCCCGCACCGACGATCGCGCCGACCAGCGCCCCGATCCCGCTCTTCTTCCACGCCGCAGCGCTATGTCCGGCCACCATCTTGTCCATCACTCGTCCTCCGGCATCCAATGATCGATAAACAGCTCGCGCACCTCCAGCCCGAACAGCCGGGCCATGCGCAGCGCGAGCGGCAGGCTGGGATCATATTTGTCGGTTTCGACGGCATTGATCGTCTGCCGCGAGACGCCGAGCCGGCGGGCCAGTTCGCCCTGGCTCCACCCCGCCTGCTCGCGGCAATCCCGAACGCGGTTTTGCAATGACCATCCTTTCAGCCTGTCAAACACTCTTTACAGACGCGAAACATATGCTGTCAAACACTCTTTACAGGTCGTGCTCGAGATGGGGATCGGCAAGCGAGCGAATATTGCCGGGCGCGATGGCTTGCGGCGGCGGCCTTCAAGCGGCACAAGGGCGCCGACAAAGGAGATTGTGCAGATGAAATCAGCCCGCTTCGCCGCGTTCGCCGCCCTTGCCGCGCTCGCGCTCGCCCCGGCCGCGCATGCCAAGCTGAGCCCGACCGAAAGCCGGATGGCCGAAACGGTAAAGGCCGAGCAGGAACGGTCGATCGCGCTGCTCGAAAGGCTGGTGAATCAGAACAGTGGTACGTTGAACCTCGCCGGGGTCGAAAAGGTAGCCGAGATGATGCGCTCCGAGCTCGAGCCGCTGGGCTTTACGGTCACCTGGAAACCCACGCCCGAGACGAAGCGCGCCGGCCATCTGATCGCGGTGCACAAGGGGCGTGCCGACGGCAAGAAGATGCTGCTGATCGCGCATCTCGACACGGTGTTCGAACCCGACTCGCCCTTCCAGACCTTCACGCGCAAGGACGGCTGGGGCGAAGGCCCCGGCGCGGGCGACGACAAGGGCGGCATGGTGGTGATCGTCGCGGCGCTGCGCGCGATGAAGGCTGCGGGCACGCTGAAAGACGCCAATATCGAAATCCATATGACCGGCGACGAGGAAGACGCGGGCGATCCGATCGAAAAATCGCGCGCCGACCTGATCACCGCGGGCAAGCGCAGCGACATCGCGCTCGATTTCGAAGGACTTGTCCGCGACAATGGCGCCGATATGGGATCGATCGCCCGCCGCAGTTCGGAAAGCTGGACCGTCACCGCGACGGGCATGAGCGCCCACAGTTCGGGCATCTTCAGCGCCGAGGTCGGCGACGGCGCGATCAACGAGCTGGCACGCATCATCCGCGATTTCCGCACCCAACTGCCCGAACCCAATCTGACCTTCAACGTCGGGCTAATCGCCGGCGGACAGGAAGCGACGCTCGACACCGGCGGTATCCGCGCGACCGCAAACGGCAAGACCAACATCGTCGCCCCGATTGCGGTGGCGCGCGGCGACCTGCGCACCCTGTCGCCCGAACAGTCGGCGCGGGTGAAGGACAAGATGGCGGCGATCGTTGCGCGCCATCTGCCCGGCACCGATGCGAAGCTTGCCTTCGACCCCGGCGCCTATCCGCCGATGGCGCCGACGGCGGGCAACAAGGCGCTGCTCGACCGGCTCAACGGCGTGAACCGCGACATGGGGCTCCCCGAAATGGCCGCGCTCGATCCGCTTAAACGCGGCGCCGGCGACATCAGCTTCGTCGCCGCCGATGTCGATGGCCTTGCCGGGCTCGGCACCTATTCGACCGGCGATCATGCGCCCGGCGAAAGGGTCGAATTGTCCAGCATCGCACGCCAGGCGACGCGCGCTGCGATACTCATGTCACGCATCGCCGCTGAAAAGCGCTGAGCTGGAAGAAATCGCAGCCGACCGCGCTTGATTCGCGCGGCACAGTGATTAGGTAGCAATCCGAGACGGAAGTTTCCGCCGATGGGAGAAAGATGATGAGCGATACCGAAACGCACCTGAAACAGAATTACATCGGCGGCAAATGGGTCGACAGCAAGGGCGGCAAGCTGCACGACGTCATCAACCCGGCGACCGAGGAAGCGGCATCGACCGTCGTGCTCGGCACCGCGGCCGACGTCGACGATGCCGTTGCCGCCGCCAAGGAAGCCTATAAGACCTATTCGCAGACGACGCGGGAGGAGCGCTTGGCGCTGCTCGGCCGTATCGTCGAGGAATATAAGAAGCGCGGCGCCGATCTCGCCAAGTCGATGGCGGCCGAAATGGGCGCACCGGTCAGCTTCGCGGGCACCGCGCAAGTCGGCGCCGGCATCGGCGGCTTCCTCGGCACGATCGAAGCGCTGAAGAATTTCGAGTTCAGCGAACAGCATGGCGCAAACAAGGTCGTCTATGAACCGATCGGCGTCGTCGGGATGATCACCCCTTGGAACTGGCCGCTCAACCAGATTGCGCTCAAGGTCGCGCCCGCGCTCGCCGCCGGCAACACGATGGTGCTGAAGCCGTCGGAAGAATGCCCCGGCAATGCCGTTATTTTCGCCGAAATCCTCGATGCGGCAGGCGTTCCGCCGGGCGTGTTCAACCTGGTTCAGGGTGACGGCCCGACCGTCGGCAATGCGATCAGCGCGCATCCGGGGATCGAAATGGTGAGCTTCACCGGATCGACCCGCGCTGGCATCCTCGTCGCCAAGGCGGCGGCCGACACGGTCAAGCGCGTCCATCAGGAACTGGGCGGCAAGTCGCCGAACATCGTCCTGCCCGACGCCGATCTGGCCCAGGTCCTGCCCCCGACGGTGCAGGGCGTGCTCGTCAACACTGGTCAGAGCTGTATCGCCCCGACGCGTATTCTGGTCCACAAGGACCGCAAGGAAGAGGCCGTCGGCGTCATCAAGGCGATGTTCGACGGAACGCAGGTTGGCGATCCGGCGCAGGAAGGGGGGCATATCGGCCCCGTCGTCAACAAGGCGCAGTTCGAAAAGATCCAGGGCCTGATCCAGTCGGCGATCGACGAGGGCGCAACGCTCGAAACCGGCGGCACCGGCCTGCCCGCGAACGTCAACCGCGGCTATTTCATCAAGCCGACCGTCTTCTCGGGCGTCACGCCCGACATGCGGATCGCCAAGGAAGAAGTGTTCGGCCCCGTTGCGACGATCATGGAATATTCCAGCCTCGACGAAGCGGTCGATATCGCTAACGACACCGAATATGGCTTGTCGGCCGTGGTATCGGGCGATCCGTCCAAGGCCGCCGAGGTGGCACCGAAGCTGCGCGCCGGCATGGTCGCTGTCAACGCCTGGGGCCCCGGACCGGGCGCGCCCTTCGGCGGTTACAAGGCGTCGGGCAATGGCCGCGAAGGCGGTCTGTTCGGCCTCAAGGACTTCATGGAAGTCAAGGCGATCAGCGGCATCCCGGCGTAAGCCGGACGATCCTCCTTGTGGCGACGCCGCGGGGAGGACGACCGCCGGGAAGCGCTCGTCGCTGAACTCCGGCAGCAAAGCCCCTTCCGTTCGCGGGAGGGGTTTTTCTTTGCCCCCCCAACGGCTATGCGCGCGCCATGACTGATCGCTCGCCGCTCGCGCCCGCTGCCTTCCCCGCCCTGCCCGAAATCGCCGGGGTGACGCGCCGTATCGCGCGCGCGCACTACAAAAATTGGGACCGCTGCGACCTCACCTATGTCGAACTGGCGCCGGGTACCGTCGTCGCGGGCGTGACGACGCAGAATGTCTGCTGTTCGACCGAGGTCGAAATGTGCCGCGAGGGCATCGCGCACGGCCGCGCCCGCGCGCTGATCGTCAATGCGGGCAATTCGAACGCCTTCACCGGCTATCGCGGACGCGAGGCGGTCGAGCAGATCGTCGATCAGGTCGCTGCGCATCTGGCGTGCGATCCGAGGGAAGTCTTCGTCTGTTCGACGGGCGTGATCGGCGTGCCGCTGCCCAAGGACAAGGCGCACGCCGGCGTCGCCAAGGTCATCGGCTTCGACACGCCGAGCGCAAGCTGGGAAGAAGCGGCGCAGACGATCACCACCACCGACACCTTCCCGAAGGGCGCGGCGGCAAGCGCGGTCGTCGGCGGCGCCACGGTGCAAGTCGCGGGGATCGTCAAGGGATCGGGGATGATCGCGCCCGACATGGCGACGATGCTCGGCTATATTTTCACCGATGCCGCGGTGGCGCCCGATCTGTTGCAAGCGATGCTGAGCGACGCGACCGCCGGGAGTTTCAACGCGATCACGGTCGACAGCGACACGTCGACCAGCGACACGGTGCTGTTGTTCGCGACCGGGCGGGCGGGCAATCCGGTGCTGACGACGCGCGACGATCCGGGCGCCGACGCGCTTTATGCGGCAATCCAAAGCGTTGCGCTCGACCTTGCGCAGCTTGTCGTGCGCGACGGCGAAGGTGCGTCGAAATTCATCGAAATTACGGTGACCGGCGCGGTCAGCGATGCCAGCGCCAAGCGCGTCGCGCTGTCGATCGCCAATTCGCCGCTGGTCAAGACCGCGATCGCGGGCGAGGATGCCAATTGGGGCCGCGTCGTGATGGCGGTGGGCAAGGCAGGCGAACCTGCCGACCGCGACCGGCTGGCAATCCGCTTCGGCGACCATTGGGTCGCGAAGGACGGGCTACCCGTCGACGGCTATGACGAGGGCCCCGTTGCGGCGCATCTGAAGGGCCAGGACATTCGCGTCGGCGCCGACCTCGGCCTCGGCGACGGGCGCGCGACCGTTTGGACCTGCGACCTGACCCACGGCTATATCAGCATCAACGCCGACTACCGGAGTTGACCGCGATCTTTTAGATCCGCCCACTGCGCGCAATCAGGTGCGCCGACCACAGGAGGCCGTCATGGTACGGCAAAAAGACTTCGCCGACCTGCCTTGCTTTCGAGACACCTCGAAGCGGCGTAAGGGTTACCCGTCCGAAACGCAGGTCAAGCGTGGTCATCGCTTCGTCCGCGGCGATATCGAACTTATCGAAAAACTCGGCCGAAAAGACCCGTGCCCATGCGGATCAGGCCAGAGGTTTCCGCAATTTCTGCCTCGCTTCGGGCCGGTTTCGATGGCTCCGAACGACACGACTATTGGCGTGACTGACCGATAGAAGGCTCCCCCCGACACCGATCACTCGGCGTCGGGGGGCTAGCTAAAATCAAAGCGCGCCTTCGAGCCAGCCCTTAAGCGCGCTCTTCGGTGCGGCGCCGACCTTGGTGTCGGCGATCTGGCCATTCTTGAACAGGATCATCGTCGGGATGCCGCGCACGCCATATTTGCTCGGCGCGTCGGGATGGTCGTCGATGTTCAGCTTGGCGATCACCACCTTGCCGGCGAGTTCGTTCGAAATTTCTTCGAGCGACGGGCCGATCATCTTGCACGGACCGCACCATTCGGCCCAGAAATCGACGAGCACGGGGGTGTCGCTGTCGAGGACATCGGCCTGAAAGCTGGCGTCGGTGATTGCCTTGGTTGCCATCGTCTGAACTCCTGAAATTCTGAAAAATCGTTGATGCCAAGCTAGGACGTCGGGGCGCCCGGCTCAAGAGGCGGCGGCGGCAAATTCGCCTTGGCGGCAAGCAAGCCGGGCTTGTGCGGTGCCAGCACGGCATCGTCGAGCGCGATGAGGCGCGGCTCCGCCGTATAGAGCAGCGCCGTTTCGACGCGCCGGCCCGGAAAGATGACCGCCAGCGCATCGCGATAGGCCGCCATCTGGCGCAGATAGGCGGGCGCGACATCGGCCGCGCTCCCGGGTATCCGCCGCCCGGTCTTGTAATCGATCACTGTCACCGCGTCGTCTGTCACGCGCAGCCGGTCGACGATCCCCGCCACGACCATGCCGTCGACCACCGCCGAGAGCGGCACTTCGGCCAGACTGTCGGGGCCGAAGAGTGCGGCGTGCGCCGGATCATCGAGGATGGCGAGCACCTCGTCCGCCATCGCCATACGCGCCGCATCGTCGAGCGTCGGTGCCTGCACCGCGAGCCAGCGCAGCGCCGCCGCGCGCCGCCTATCGGTCGCGACCGGCGGCAGGCGTTCGAACAGCGCGTGGAGCAGCAGGCCGCGCGTCACCGCCGCGACGCGCGCTGCCCCCTGCGGCGGCACCGCGACATCGTCTTCGCCCAGCGCCGAGGGCGCGAGCGGACGCGGCGGGCGCGCCTCCTCGGGCGCCGGGGCGTGGGTCCAAGCGGGCAGCGCGAGCGGCGGCGGTGCGGCGCGCACAGCCGCATCCCTGCGCGCCCATTTGCCGTCATTGATGCGGTGGACACGGCGGCGGCCCCACAGCGGCCCCGCATCCTCCCAATCGCAACCAAGCCCCTCCAGCGCCATCGCGGCCGCGCTGTGCCAGCTTGTCTCGGGCACCGACAGGTCGGGCTTTTTGGTAACGCCCGCGACGATCAGCATCTCTTCGGCGCGGGTCATCGCGACGTAGAACAGCCGCCAATGCTCCTGCGCCGCGGCATCGGCCGCGTCCTGATAGGCCTGCGCCAGCGCACCCTGCCGCTCGTCGGCGGGCATCGCGAAGACGGGCAGCTTTTCCCAGGCGGCGACATCGACGGTGAAGGGACGATGACCGATCGCGGCATCGTCGGTCGCATCGGCGAGAATGACGATCGGCGCCTGCAAGCCCTTCGATCCGTGCACCGTCATCACGCGCACGACGTCGCTGCGCGCTTCGGTCTGCCGCTTGATATCGGCGCTGCTGCCCGCGATCCGGGTCAGAAAGCCGAGTAGCGACACGGTTTCGCGCGCCTCGAACGCCAGCGCCTGGCTCAGCAGTTCGTCGATCGGGTCGCGCGCCTCGCGCCCCAGCCGCGCGTACAGCTTGCGCCGTCCGTCGATCGGCCCTGAGAGGATCGTTTCGAGAAAGCGGAAAGGGGTCGTGAAATCGGCCATGCCGAGCAGTGCGCGCAGCGCCGCCATCGTTGCGGGCGGCATAGTCTCCTCATGGGAGCGCAGATGTTCCCAGATGGCGGCGCGGCCGCGCTTTGCCGTACGCGCGTAAAGCTCGTCCTGCGTCCAGCCGAGCAGCGGCGACACGAGCAGCGCGGCGAGGTTGAGATCGTCGAGCGGCTGCACCGCGAAGCGCATAGCGGCGATCAGATCCTGAACCGCTAGCGGCTGGGTCAGCGCGAAGCGGTCGACCCCCGCGACGGGGACGTGCAGCGTCTGAAGCCGCGCGACGATCCGCGCCGCCAGATCGCGGCGCCGGCGTACGAGGATCATGATATCGCCGGGCGCCACGGGGCGGCCATCCTTGCCGTTCGCGATCCAGTCCTGCACCTCGCCCGCGATCGCCTTGGCCAACCGCATCGAGGCAGGATCGGAGGCGGGGGCGCTGCCGTCCCCCTCGTCCCCGCCGTCCTCCGCGGCTGCGGCATCGATCGCCTTGCCGACGGGCAGCGGCGCCCAGAGTTCGACCTGGCCGGCCTGCGCGCTTCGAAACGGACGGTGTGGCGGCTCTTCGCCGTCGAGTCCCATCGCTATCGTCCCGCCGTCGCCGAGCCAGCGGTCGACGACGTCGAGCACCGCGGGCGTCGAGCGATAGTTGGAAACGAGATCGACCTGGCGGAAGGGCTGGCCGCCGATCTCGCCCATCGCGTGGAACATGTCGCGCGCGTTCGCGAACGCCCTGGGGTCGGTGCCCTGAAAGCCGAAGATCGCCTGCTTGCGGTCGCCGACCGTGAACAGCGTCCGCAGCCGGTCGTCCTTCGCGCTGACGCCCGCGAAAAACTCTTCGGCGAGCGACAGGACAATGCCCCACTGGCGCATGTTCGTATCCTGCGCCTCATCGACGAGGATATGGTCGGTGCGCTGATCGAGCTTGAAGCGCACCCATTCGCCGAAGCTGCTGACACGCAGCAGCGTCCCGGCGAGCGTGATGAGATCGTCGAAATCGGCAAGACCCGCATCGCGCTTGGCGAGCGCATAGGCTTCGGCAAAGCGCGCGCCAAGCTTCCACCCCGCCGCAAGATCGTCGGCGACGCGCATCGCGGTCGCCGTCGCGCGCAGCCGCCCGGCGGCATCGACGATGCGCACCGCGCTATCGGCACAATCGGTCATCCGGCCCTTATCGCCCGCAAAATCGGCGCGCAGCTCGCCCTTGCCGGTCAGGAAACAGCCGAGCAGTTCGTCGAGCATCGCGGTGCGCGCCGAGGCCTCGGCGATGAGCCAGCCGACCATCTTGTCCGAACAAGCCTCGCCGGTCTTGGTACCCCACGCCGCCCCGCTGGTCGCGACCGCCTTGATATCGGCGTCGGAAATCGCCCCGCCTGCAATTTCGGCAGCGAGCCACGCATCGGGATCGCCGCCCGGCAGGTCGAACGCCGCGCGCAGATCCTGCGCCGCGGGCGGCAACGCGGCGCGCGGGCCACCGAAGACCGCGGCGCAGCTCGACAGGAAGGCAAGCGCGGATTCCTGCCCCAGCCGCCGCGACAGCATCGCCGCAACCGCCCGCAGCGCCTCGCGGTCGGGATCATGCTCGAGCAGATCGCCGAGTATCTGCCGCTTCAGCGCCGCTGCTTCATCTTCCTCGATAGCGCGAAAGCCGGGAAGCAGCTTTGCCTCGAGCGGAAAGCTGGCGAGCAGGGTCTGGCAGAAGCTGTGGATCGTCTGGACGCGGATCGCGCCGCCGGGGCTGTCGATCACTGTCGCGAACAGCGACCGCGCGCGCGTCATCAGCCCCGGCCGCTCCCAGTCGAGCCCCAGCGCGTGGAGATCGAGCCGCAGATCGCCGTCGCTCATCCGCACCCAGGTCGCGAGCCGTTCGTGGATGCGGTGCGCCATTTCGGCAGCGCCCGCCTTGGTGAAGGTGATGCACAGGATCGCCTGCGGCGAAACGCCGTCCAGCATCAGCCGCAGCACGCGCGCCGACAGCACCTGCGTCTTGCCGGTCCCCGCCGATGCGCCGAGCCAGACATGGCTTTCGGGATCGGCGGCGGCGCCCTGCCGCGGGTCGAGGATGGCGAGGCCGGCGCTCTTGCTCACAGCCCGTCCTCCCCGCGCCCGAACCATTCGTCGCGGCGCATGAGCTGGTCAAAATCGCCATAGCCGCGGCCCTCGCCGGGCAAGAAGGGCGCGTCGCCGAGCAAATAATCGCGCGCCAGCCGGGTCAGCGTGTCGGCGGCATGGTCGATCGCCGCCTCGGCGGTCTTGAGCGTGCTGCGCGGGCCATAGCTGTTCGAAATCCGCCCCGCACCGTCGGCGCGGCGATCGGGACGCAAGCTCCAATATTCGAGCGCCACGACGGGGGCGGCATCGATACCCTCCATCGCCCCTTCGCGCGCAAGCAGGCCGAGCAGCCCGAGCTGATTGTCGAGCCCGTCGGCGGCGGCCTGCGCGCTCGGCGCGCCGACCGATTTATAATCGATGATGGCAAGGCCATCGGGGCCGCGGTCGATGCGGTCGGCCTTGCCATGCAGCGTGATGCCGTCGTCGGTCCGTTCGCCCCGCGCCTCGACTGCGACCGGCTTGCGCTCGGCCTCCCAAACCTGCTCCGCAGCCCAGCGCAGCGCGGGTGCGATACGCGGCAGCCAGAAGGCGCGCGCAAGCCCGTCGAGCGCGGGATCGGCGGCGAGCGCGGCCAGTTCTGCCTCGAACGCGTCGCGCGTGGCGCCGCCGCGCACCCAATCCTCGAACAATTTATGCACTCGCGTGCCGCGCCAGCGCGGATCGGGAGCGGCGCTCAATGGATCGAGCGCCGAAAGGCCGAGCATCCGGTCGGCATAAAAGGCAAAGGGATCGCGCGCGAGCTTGTCGACGCCGGTGACGCTGATCCGGCGCGGACGGTCGGCAGCGGGCGGCTGCGGCGCCGGACGACCGGCGGGCTGCGCGCCGCCCGGCGGCAGGTCGATTTCGGCGGCAAGGCGCGTGAGCGGCACCCCGCCCGGTGCGGGTTCGGGAAGCTCGCCCGCAAGCGCCGCGAGCCGCAGCCAGAAGCGCGAGGCGACGGCGGGATCGCCGCCGCTGCGCTGCGCGCGCGTGACGACGATCTTTCCGCCTCCGAGCGCGCCCACGAAATCATGCGCCGCCATCCCCTGCTGCCGTTCGGGCGCGGCAAGACCGAGCAGACGGCGGATACCGGGCGCGAGCCACGGGTCGGGTTGCGTCGCGGCGGGCCAGCGCCCTTCGTCGAGTCCGCCGAGAATCATCAGGTCGGCCCGCTGCAACCGCGCCTCAAGCAAGCCCCAGATGAACAGGCGCGGATGCCCGCCATAGGGCGGACGCACGCTCGCTTGCCCAAGCAATTGCCCGAGCATCGCGGGAAAATCGGCAGGATCGACAAGCGCCGGCCCGGCGCCGCGCGCCAGCGCCCACTGGTCGAACAGTTCGGCGAGCATCCGGCCCGCCGGCCCCGCCCACACCGCGTCGCCCGCCAGCCATTCGGCAGCGCGCTGCAACGCCGCGAGCAGGTCGGCGGGCGGCGCCGGCCCGGCACCAAAGGGCACGAGCGCGGCGGCGAGTTCGGTCGAAACACGCGTCCACCAGGGCGCCATCTGGACCACAATGGCATGACCGCGCGCCTTGGGATCGGCAGCGCGCGCCGCAATGCGCGCGCTCACCCCGTCCCATCCCGGAAGCAGTCCGGGCTCACGCAGCGTCAGGTCGAGCCGCCGCACCTCGTCGAGCCACATGGTGCGCTCCCCTCCCGCACGCACGAGCGGATGGCCGAGCAGCGCCACCAACGCGACCGGATCGAAGGCGGCAGCCAGGTCGGCAAGCAGCAGCAACAGCGCGCCCGGCGCGGTGCGCGACAGCGGTTGGCCGGCGCTGTCATCGACACTGATGCCCCAGCGCGTCAGCGCGGCGGCGACGCGCTCGGCGAGCGCGCGGTCGGGGGTTAGGAGGGCGGCCGTGCGCCCCGGCGTCTCGATCGCCTCGCGCATCAGCAGGGCGATTCCCTGCGCCTCCTGCCCGTCGTCGGCGAAGACGGCGCCCGACAGGCCGGCAACCGCCGCCGACAGATCGCCCGCCGCCTGCCACTGGGTGCTGTAGTCCGCGGGCGCGAAGAGCAGCGACGCGAAGGGCGTCCGCGCTTCGGGGCCATCGTGCGGCGATGCGGCATCCCATGGCTGCACTTCATCACGAGCAACGCCCATGCGATCGAGCAGCAGCTTCAGATGATATTGCGGATGCGTTTCGAGCGGGCGCCGATCGTCATCCGCATCGGGCCGCGTCGGGCCGAGCGCATCCCATTCATCCGCCGCCATCACCTGATCGAGCCCGGGCAGCACGACCATGCCGCGCGTCATATCGGCCACGGTGCGGAGCAACCGCGCGATGGCAGGAGCAGCGGTGGTAACGCCCGCCGCGACGACGAAGCGCGCCGGCGGCGCCGCACGCCATCCCGCGGCAACGCGATCGAGAAGCAAGTTGCGGCGCGCCGCGCGGTCGATCGCGCCGGTCCTGGCAAGCGTGGCCGGCCATTCATCGACCAGCAGCCGCAGTCGCGATAGCGACGCCCGCCAATGGTCGGCAAAGGCGCCGAGATCGAGGTCGACGAGCGCCGAAACCGGCACCTCTTCATAATGAAGCTGGTCGATCACGCGGCCGAGTCCGTCGGCAAGCTGGAACGCCGCCGCGCCGGTGATTGCCGGTTCGCCCGGCGGCGTATGCCGCTCGATGAGTTCGGCGAGCAGCAGGCGCCGGTGCAGCGGATCGATAGCAGGCGGCAGCGGATCGTCGTCGATCGCATCGAGCGACAGCGCGACCGATTCGTCGAGATCGGTATCGCCGATCACCGCCAGCCGCGGCATGAGAAGCCCCTGCCCGCCCGCGCGGACGAACGCCGCCTGCACCGCGCTGCGCGCCCGATTGCTCGGCAGCAGGATCAGGCCGTGCGCCAATCCCAGCGCGCCGTCGTCGAAGCGCGCGATTACCCCGGCGGCGAGCGCGTCGGCGAAGGCCCGATGAATCGGGATGGAATAGAGGGTGGGTTTGGACATCTCCGTCATTGCGAGCGCAGCGAAGCAATCCAAGGCGGCTTACGCAAGCTCTGGATTGCTTCGCGCAGTTCGTCCCGAGCGCCTGCAAAGCAGTCGAAGGGCTCGAAATGGCTGCGGAAAGGAATCAAACCTCGCTCAGCGCCGCTTCGGTCGGTGCAATGCTGGCGGGGGTGCCGACGTCGAACCATTGCCCCATGTGCGACAGGCCATAAAGCCGCCCCGCCGCGATCGCGCGGTCCCACAACAGGTTCGTCGAAAAGGGCCCTTCGGGTGCGCCAACGAGCAGGCGCGGCGAAATGAGCTGGATTCCGGTATAGACGAAAGGCGCGACACGGCCGGGCTTGCGCCGCGACAGCTTGCCGCCCGGGTCCATGTGAAAATCGCCCTTGCCACCGTGTCCCGTCGCACTCGCCTGACGGATTACGAGGAGCAGCGCATCCATCCGATCGCCGTCCCAGTGGCGCGCCAGATTACGGATGCTGTCCTGCGGCCCGTCGGTCCAGATATTGTCGCTGTTGACGACCAGGATCGGATCGCCCTTGAGCAGCGGCAGCGCCTTGACCATGCCGCCACCGGTTTCGAGCAGTTCGCCGCGCTCGTCCGAAACCGCCAGGGTAAAGGATCGCTTCTGCTTTGCGAGATGCGCCTCGAGCGCGTCGGCGAGATAATGGACGTTGACGACGACATGGCCGATCCCCGCCGCCTCGATCCGGTCGAGGCTATGGTCGATCAGCGGCTTGCCGGCCACGCGCACCAGCGGCTTGGGCCGCGTCGCGGTGAGCGGGCGCATCCGCTTGCCGATCCCCGCAGCCATCACCATCGCGCTTTCGATCGTCGCGCTCATGCCGTCACTCGCTCCACGCCGCCGCGCGCTTGGCGGCGGGCACATTGTCGTCGAACCATTTTTTGACCGGTGCGAGCACCGGATGCGCAAGGTCGCGTTCGAGCAGACCCCACATGCGCGGCTGGAACTGGCGGTATCCGGGCTTGCCGTCGCGCTTCCACAAGCGCACGAAAACGCCCAGGATGCGCGTGTTGCGCTGCGCCGCGAGCGCCCAATAGGCAGCGCGGAACGCCGTGCCCTGTCCCGTCGCAGCGACATAGCGATCGAGCATTGCCGCCTCGACCATCGGGGTCACGTCGCGGCGCGCGTCCTCGAGCACCGAGGCAAGGTCATAGGCGGGATGGCCGACCAGCGCGTCCTGAAAATCGAGCAGGCCGAAATGTGCAATGCCGCTGCGTCCATCGACGAGCATGATATTTTCAGCATGAAAGTCGCGCAGTACGGTGACACGCGGCAAGCCGTCCTGCTCGACGGGCGCCAGCGCCGCCTGCCACGCCGCGCGAAATCCGTCGCGATCGACGGCAAGGTCCAGCGCGGGGCAGTACCAGTCGGTGAACAGCATCACCTCGTCCAGCCATTGTTCGATGCCGTGGACGGGCAGCCCCGGCATCGCGGGGCGCGCGTGCAGATGGACGAGCAGGTCGGTGACCCCGGCGTAGAATTCGGCCTCCGCCGCCGGGCGCGCGTCGAGCGTTTCGCGCAGCCGCACGTCGCCGAAATCCTCGATCAGCAGCAGGCCCCGCGCCAGATCGCGGGCGAGGATCGCGGGCGCGGTCATCCCCTGTTCGCACAGCCATTCGGCGACCGCGATGAAGGGGCGCGGGTCTTCGTGCGGCGGCGGCGCATCCATCAGCACCGCCTGCCGCCCCTCTCCGACAACGCGGAAATAGCGGCGGAACGAGGCATCGCCCGCGAGCGGCAGAATGCGGGCATCGCCCCAGCCATGCGCGGCAAGAAAGGCGGGCGCATGGTCGGGCGGAATCATCTGAGCGGCCATCGCGCTTCCCAAGCGGGCGGCACCGCCGCTGTCAAGACGCGCGCATCGCCCCCTCCCGAAATCGTCAGCGCCAGCGCGTCGGGCCATGCCTGGGCGCCCAATCGTTCGGGCCATTCGATCAGCAGCGCGCCGTCGTAGAGATAATCGTCGAGGCCGAGTTCGATCAGTTCATCCTCTCCGTCGATGCGATAGAGATCGACATGCGCGATCGGCAGATCGACTTCGGGCGGGGCGTAGGGTTGGACGATCGCGAAGGTCGGGCTCGGCGCCTCGCCCGCCAGACCGCGCGCTTTGAGCATCGCGCGCGCCAGCGTCGTCTTGCCCGCGCCGAGGTCGCCCGACAACAGCACGACATCGCCGGGCCTCAGCGCGGCGCCGATGGCGGCACCGATGCGATCGGCGTCTTCGAGATCATAGGCGCAGCTGAAGCTCATCCGCGCGGCAGGGTGACGCGGACCAGCGTGCCCTGTCCCTTTTCGCTGAGCACCTCCATCGTGCCGCCGTGCGCGGCAACGAGCTGGCGCGCGAGCGCGAGGCCGATGCCGCCGGTCTGCGTACCCGCCTGCTGCCCCTTCGTCACCGCGGCGACCGCATCGGGCATGCCGGGGCCGTTGTCCGACACGACGATCTCCACTCCGCGCGCGTCGCCGTCGGCGTGGAGCAGCACGCGCCCGCCGCTGCGCTTGGCCGGGGCAGTAAAGCGGATCGCATTGTCGAGCAGCCCGCCCACGACCCGCGACAGGCGCGGCGCATCGCCTTCGATACTGCCAAGATTGTCGGACAGATTGCCGACGAGTTCGATGTTTTCGGTCTCGGCGAACGGAGCCGCGTCGGCGAGCGCCTTGCCGAGCAGCGCGCGGACGTCGACCGGCGCGCGTTCGACCGCCAGCGTCCCCGCCTCGCCCTGCGCGAGGTCGAGCACATTGTCGATCTGGCGGCCGAGCACCGCGACCGAATCCATGATCGCGTCGACATAGGAGCGCGCGGCAGGCGGAAGTTCGCCCGCATAACCCGCCTGCAGCATCTCGCCGAAGCCGCCGATCGAGGTCAGCGGCGTGCGCAGTTCGTAACTCATCCGCGACAGAAAGGCGGTCTTGACCTTGTCCGCCGCTTCGAGCGCCTCGTTGCGTTCGCGCAGCGCGCCCTCCATCTTCCGGCTGGCGGTGATGTCGAGCATGATGAGCAGCGCATTGCCGTCGGGCAGCGGGATCGAGGCGAAATCGAAATGGCGCCCGTCCTTGAACCGGATTTCGCCCGCGCGCTGCGTCCGCTCGAGCGTCGCGGCGCGGATCACTTCCTGGACGATGCTGATCTGGTTGGGCTTGGCGAGCCGGTCGGCGAGGCCGTTCATCAGCACATCGACGCGCGGATGCGCCGCAAGGGTCGATTCATCGACGCCCCACAGGCGGCGGAAGCGCTGGTTCCACAGATGCAGGCGGCCATCGGGAGCGAAGACCGCGATCGCCTCGAACAGATTGTCGAAGGTTGCGGTGCGCACGCGCAGCAACGTGTCGCGCGTCGAGGCCAGTTGCACCTGCTCGGTGCGATCCTCGGCGATCAGCAGCAGGCCGCCGTCGGGGGTCGGCTGGGCGACGACGTGCAGATGGGTGCCGTCGCGCAGGCGCCATTCCTCCTCGCTCGCGTGCGGCAGCGCGAACCAGTCGACATGCGCCTGCCGCCATTCGGGATAGTCGCGCACCTCGGGCGTCCGGCCGCCCTCACGCCATGCATCGAGCAACCGCGCGAGCGCCCGGCCTTCGGACACATCTTCGGCCGTCACGTCGAACAGCCGGCGAAAGGGCTGGTTCGCAAAGACAAGGCCATGATCGGGGCCGAACTGTGCCACTGCCGCCGACAGCCGGTCGAGCAACTCGCGCTGCGTATCGACGAAGCGGCGGTGCGCGCCGCGCTCGCTCTCCAGCTCCTGAATATCGATCGCATAGCCCGCGATGCCGATGACGCGGCCGCCCTCGGGCGCCAGCGGCACGTCGACGACCCGCATGATCCGGCGCTCGCCCTCGATCGTCACCGGGACGGTGCGCATATGCGCCGAGCCCGCGGCACGCGCCGCTTCGGCCGCGTCAGTCGCGCTGACCCCGGCGATCGGCTCGCACAATTCGGTGCCATCCTCGATCACCCGCGCCGCACTTTTCGCCTCGACCGCGCGGACATAGGCGGTGTTGACGAGCGCGAGGCGAAGATCGGGTTCGCGGAACCACATCGGAAACGGCGCCGCCTCGATCAGTCCCGACAGCGCCTCGAACGCCGCCATCGCCTCGTCGCGCTCGATCCGCGCCTTGGCGAGCGATTGCTGGCCGTCGGTCGCATCGCTGAGCCACAGCAGAACGCTGCCCGGTCCGCCGACCGACTGCGGCGCCGCCACGCCCTGACAGACGATCGTACGGTTGCTGCCCTGCGGACGCAGGCTGAGCGTGAAGGGTTTGGCACCGCGCTGGGCGCCGAGGATCGCCTGGCGCAGCGCTTCGTGCGCCTGCGCGTCGAGCCCGGCGCCGAGTCCGCGAAGCTCGTCGAAACTGCGCGGTCCGGCATCGAGCCCGAGCCAGCGGCCGAGCCGCTCGCTCGCCTCGATGCGCCAGTCGCCGCGCACCACGACGGGCAGATAGGGCGACGCTTCGAGCAGGCTGGCGAGGCGTTCGGTCTGCCCGGCGACGAACGCCGAGCGCCGCTGCATCGCAACCCCGCGCCCGACCGCCCACAGCCCAGCGACCAGCCAGAGCGCGGCGAACAGGCCGAGCGCGAAGAGCAAGCCCGCGCTCATCGGCACGGGCATCGCGCCGATCGAAGCAAGAGGACGACAGGGACGCCGGATATCATCCGTCTGCCCCTATCGACTGCGCAGCCTCTATTCAATCGTCCGCCGCACAGGCACGGCGGAACAGGACGCCGGAAGGCCTCGTCCGGTCGAATAGCCCCCGCACCCCGCGCGGATTGCGCGCCGGTACGCGGTCAGAATTTTGCCGTCGCCGATGCGCGGAAATAGCGTCCCAAAATGCCCGAATAATAGGTGATCGTGCCATTGGCCGCCGGCGCCGGGAACGGCGGTTTTGCGTCGAAGACATTGTCGACGATCAGGCGCAACGAAAACTGCTTCGACACGTCGACGCCGAGCGAGGCGTTGAACAGCCACCACGAGCCGACACCGCTATATTCCAGCGCGTTGGGCGCCGCGTCGGCGTTCCACACACTCTTGCCATAATATTGCGTTTGCCAGAGCAGATTTACCGGGCCGCGATCGACCGTGACATTCGCGGTGAACGAATGTTTGGGATTGCCGATTTCGCCGCGCGCGGTGTCGATATCGCCGGTTCCGACGCGCGTTTCGAGCTTGTCGAGATAGAAGTAATTGAGCGACAGGCCGAGCGCCGTGTCCGCCGCAATCTCGCGCCGATAGGCGATTTCGGCGGTCAGGCCGCGGAAGTCCATCGACGCCGCATTGGCATAGCCGGTGCGCACGAAAGTCACTTGCCCGCCCGGATCGCGGTCGATCTGGCGACAAACCGCCGCCGGATAGGCGACCGCATCATAGCAAGCGTCGAGCGTCTGGCCGGCACCGAGCAATATTATCGCATCGCGCAGCCGGATATCGACCCAGTCGGCGGTGATCGTCAGACCAGGCACGAAGCGCGGGCGGACAATCGCGCCGACGGTCCAGCTGTCGGCGCGCTCGTTCTTGAGTGCGGCATTGCCCGAAACCGAGATCGGCGCCGTGAATCCGACGATGTTCGACGTGAAGGCATCGGGGTTCGCTATCCCCCCGGCAATGCAGTTTGCGCGCCGCTGCGCCGGGTTCGGTCCCGAATTGACGAAGCGGCGATCGCACGGATCATTGGCCGTCGCAAAGGCCAGCGACGTCGAGCTGAAGCTTTCGGTGATCGCGGGCGCGCGCACCGAGCGGGTGAAATTGCCGCGGATCGTCACATCGGCGACCGGCGACAATCGTCCGCCCGCGGTCCACGTCCAGTCGCCCCCCGCTGCCGAATGATCGATATAGCGCGCCGCGCCGTCGAGTTCGAACGCATTGACGAAGCTGTCCATCCCCGGCGTAATGACCGGAATCTTGAGCTCGCCGGAAAATTCATTCGTCGTGAAGCTGCCCCGCACCGGATCGATCGGGATGCTGCGGCCAAACGGCATCCGGAATCCGCCCCCGACATCCTCGCCATAATAATAGGCGCCGGGGTCGAAAGCGGTCTTCTCGTGCCGATGTTCATAGCCGAGCGAGGCGATGACATCGCCGCCGGGCAGCTGGAACAGCGGCCCGTTGACCGACGCGCTGAGCACGAACTGCGAATTGGTCGCGGTCGGATCGGCGATCGTCGTCACATAATCGAGCGCAGCCTGGCTGAAGCGGCCGACACCGAACAGGTCGAGCGGCGCGCAGGTGGCATTTAGCGTCGCGATGTTCGCGTTGCTGTATCCGGGGCGGCAGATGATATTGCCGTTGGCGGCACCGCCGCCGAACACACCCTCATCGACGGCATCGACCGCGTTGAGGAAATTCTGCTGCACCAGCACACGTTCACGCCCACGCGTTTTGGAATGGCCGTAGTTGGCCGAGACATCCCATTTGTAGATCCGGTCGCCGACGCCGAGTTCGCCGTCGAGCCCGGTGACGAAGCGATAGAGTTCGACCGTCGTGTCGGCGCGGCCCGTCGTCAGGTCGGTATTGGCACGGGCCATCAGAAAGCTGTCGGGAGCCGTCGCAAAATCGGGATTGCCGTCGCCGTCGGCATCGATCGGAATCCCGCCGAGCAGACCATAGGCGGCCAGATTGTCACGGATTGTCGCCCGGTCGGCGTCGTTCAGATAGGGATTGTCGAGGCTGAGCACCAGATTGCCGTTCGGCGACGTTCCCGGTCCGGCCAGCGCCGTGTTATACAGCGGCTGGGCCGCGATGTTCGTCCCTTTGCTGTGCGCATACCAGCCCTCGCCGAACCAGCGGACCGTGTCGCTCAGGTCGAAACTGCCGAGCGCGGTTGCGAGATAGCGGTCATTGTTCGTCGAGAGATTGCCATAATCTTTCGTCGCGAAGCCGTTGCCCCCCGAGCTTTCGAACAGGCTGCCCGTGCGCGTCCCGAAGTCGAGCGGGACGAGCCGGCCCGCGTCGTTGAACGTCAGGACATTGCCCGATGCATCGAAAATTCCGCCGAATTCGGGGATGCTGTCGAAGGCAAGCGGTACCCCGCTATTTGTAAAAACGTTGAGCCGCTGATCATAATAGAGCTGTTGCTGAAAGGGTGAGGCCGGATCGGCGGCGGTCGTGAAGAAGGGGCCGGCGGCGCTCGTCAGAAAGCGATCGCCCGTGGCGAGGCCGCGTGCGCGATTCCATTCGCCGCTCAGCGTGATATGGCCCCGCCCGTCAGCAAAATCGGCGCCCCAGATGACGCTGATGCGATAATCCGGCGCGTCGCCGCGCTGCGACACGCCCGCCTGGCCTTTTATTTCAAGCCCGTCGAAATCCCGCTTGAGGATGATGTTGACGGTGCCCGCGATCGCATCGGAGCCATAGATGGGTGCGCCGCCGACCGCGACCGTTTCAATGCGATCGACCAGCGTTTCGGGGATGACGTTAAGGTCAACCTGACTGCCCGGCCCCGCCGGCCCGAATACCGAGGCGGTATTGGACGACACGAAGCGCCGACCGTTCACCAGCGTCAACGTGCGCTGGCTGCCCAGCGAAAAGAAATCGACAAAGGTCTGCCCCGAACCGAACGGCCCCTCCTGCGCACCGACATTGCTGTTGCCGGGAACGCCGAAGGCGGCAATTTCCGACAGCGCCTGCGCGACATTGGTATAGCCGCGGCGGTCGATCTGGTCGGAGGTGGTGACAAGCGTCGGCTGGATCGTGTCCGCATCGGTGCGCGCAATGCGCGACCCGGTGACGATGATCTGTGTACTGCTGTCGGCGTCCGCCGACGCATCCGGCACAACATCCTGCGCCGCAGCCGGCGCGGCGGCCGCCAGAATAGCCAGCGCGGACAGGCCGCCATAAAGCCCTGCTCGCATCGCGCGCACGGTAATCATTCCGGGAACTCCCTCGTTTAAGCGATGCCCCCCGGCTGCACCAAAATCTGAATCGAGCGAGCGTTGCCCCGAACCCCCAAAAGCAAAGGGCCACGCCCCCATCCGGTCTCCGGACGGCAGCGCGACCCTACAGTCTGCTTATGAAAAATTAGTAACGATCAGTAACGATAATGATCGGGCTTGAACGGTCCATCGACCGGCACGCCGATATAATCGGCCTGCTTCTGCGTCAGCGTCGACAGCTTCACCCCCAGCTTTTCGAGGTGCAGCGCTGCGACCTTTTCGTCGAGATGCTTGGGCAGGACATAGACGTCGTTCTTGTAATCGTCGGCCTTGGTAAACAGCTCGATCTGCGCGAGCGTCTGGTTGGTGAAGCTCGACGACATCACGAACGACGGGTGCCCGGTCGCACAGCCGAGGTTCACGAGGCGGCCCTTCGCCAGCACGATGATCTGCTTGCCATCGGGGAATTCGACGAGGTCGGTGCCCGGCTTCACTTCGGTCCACTTGTAATTGGCGAGCCCCGCGATCTGGATTTCGCTGTCGAAGTGGCCGATGTTGCAGACAATCGCCATCGGCTTCATCGCCGCCATATGGTCGGCGGTGATGACGTCGGCGTTGCCGGTCGCGGTGCAGAAGATGTCGGCGCGGGCGACCGCTTCGTCCATCGTGACGACTTCATAGCCTTCCATCGCCGCCTGCAGCGCGCAGATCGGGTCGATTTCGGTAACCAGCACGCGCGCGCCGCCGTTGCGGAGCGAGGCGGCCGAGCCCTTGCCGACGTCGCCAAAGCCCGCAACGCACGCAACCTTGCCGGCCAGCATGACGTCGGTCGCGCGGCGGATTGCATCGACCAGGCTTTCCTTGCAGCCATACAGGTTGTCGAACTTCGACTTGGTGACGCTGTCGTTCACGTTGATCGCCGGGAAGGGCAGCTTGCCTTCCTTGGCCAGCTGGTAAAGGCGGTGGACGCCGGTCGTCGTTTCTTCCGACACGCCCTTGATCGCGCGCACGCTCTTGGTGAGATAGCCCGGCTTGGCGGCAAGGAATTCCTTGAGCGCACGGACGAATTCGACTTCTTCGGCGTTGGTCGGTTCGAACAGCGGCTCGCCCGCTTCGACGCGCGCGCCCCACAGCGCGAACATCGTGGCGTCGCCGCCGTCATCGAGGATCATGTTCGCGGTCTGATCGTCGCCCCAGTCGAAGATCCGGCCGACATAATCCCAATATTCAGCAAGGCTTTCGCCCTTCACCGCGAACACCGGCGTGCCGCCGGCAGCAATCGCGGCAGCGGCATGATCCTGGGTCGAAAAGATGTTGCAAGTCGCCCAGCGCACGTCGGCGCCCAGCGCGATCAGCGTTTCGATCAGCACCGCGGTCTGGATCGTCATGTGCAGCGATCCGGTGATGCGCGCGCCCTTCAGCGGCTGCGCCGCGCCATATTCGGCGCGCAGCGCCATCAGGCCGGGCATTTCGGTTTCGGCGATCGCGATTTCCTTGCGGCCGAAGTCGGCGAGGCCGATGTCGGCAATCACATAGTCGGCGGCGCCGTCCTTGGTCTTCGCCGCCGCGATTGCGGCATTGGCGGCGGTAATGGTGGCATTGGCTGCGGTGGTGGCCACGGGGGAGTCTCCATATTGGCGAGTACGGCCGCAGGCGAGCGGCCCCGAATTGTCGAGCAATTATGTTGCGCGCCCTAACCGAAAGCGCGTCGCCATTCAAATATAAACTTTTCTTTATATCTGCAAGGCGCGGGTCGCAGTCGGACGCGGCGCAGGCACGATTCGTCCGCCGCCAATCGCGAGGCAGCGCAAAATAAAATTCGGGCGCGCGCCAATGTTACAACCCGCGGGGCGCAATTGTGACACGGTCTTGCAACAGCCAACTTCCTAAGAAATTTGCCTTATAATGCGCCTTGCGCTCAGCATAATCCGGCCATGTGACACCAATGTTACATAGCCGGCGATTCATTGACTTTCATCCCGACAAACGAGAAAATAGGTCAAAGTTTTCGGGGAGATACCTAGATGAAAAAAATTCTGCTCAGCCTGGCAGCCCTGGCCGTCGCGTCGCCGGCGATGGCTCAGTCGATCATCGTCACGGGCACCGAGGACAGCGCCTCGACGCCGCTGTCGGTTGCCTTTGAAGAATTGCAGGCGGGTGAAAACAAGGCGGCAGTGGCGAAGCTGACCGACGGCCGGGTCGATGCCCGCGATCCGTCGCGGCTGATCAATTTGGGCACCGCCTATGCCCGGCTTGGCCGCACCGCCGACGCCGCGACCGCCTATCGGTCGGCGATCGACAGCCCGATCCGCTACGACCTCGAGCTTGCGAACGGCGATTTCATGGATTCGCGCTGGGCCGCCCGAACCGCGCTCGCGCGGCTTGGCCAAGGGCGCCCGCTCCTCGCCCTGGCGCACTGACGCAGCGGATCGACGGGCGGCGATCCTACGCTTCGCCGCCCTCCACCGTCAGCAGGCGCGCATCGATGCCGGCTTCGGCAAAGGCCGCCTGCCACCGCTGCGCCGGCGGCGTGTCGAACAGCAACGCGTCGCTGCCGGGCGTCAGATGCCAGGCGTGGCGTACCATTTCCTCTTCGAGCTGCCCCGGTGACCATCCGGCATAGCCGAGCGCGACGAGCCATTGCGACGGCCCGCGCCCCTCGCCGATGGCGCGCAATATGTCGTGCGAGCTCGATATCATCCAGCGCCCCGACACCTGCACCGCGCCCTCGCCCGACCAGTCGCGACTGTGGAGCACGAAACCGCGCGACGGTTCGACCGGTCCGCCCAGAAAGACCGGTTGATCGAGCGGAGCGTCGTGCGCGATATCGAGCTGATCGAGCACCGCACCGACGGTCATGCCGTCGATCGGATCGTCGATGCCGATCCCCATCGCACCATCCTCGTCGTGGCTGATCATCGCGATGACGGAGTGATCGAAACGCGGATCGCCGATGCCGGGCAGGGCGAGCAGCAATTGGCCGGTGAACCAGGTCGGCGCCTTTTCCATCGCCCCATCATGGACTGCCGGGCGCGCACGGTCCAGCGTCTTTGCGGCCATATCGACGAACGGCGGGGTCCATCGTGCAATGCGAACGCTGCGCCGCTTGACTCGCGGCGGCGCACACCCAATGTCTCGCCCGCACAAGACCCCCCAACGAAAGGATGCCAGCATGACCATCACTACCGGAGACTCGCTGCCCGACACCAAGCTGGTGAAGGTCACCGAAGGAGGCCCCGAACAGGTTTCGGCCGCCGATTATTTCAAGGGCCGCAAGGTTGCGCTCTTTTCGGTTCCAGGCGCTTTTACGCCGACCTGTTCGGCCAAGCACCTGCCCGGCTTCGTCGAGAAGGCAGCCGAACTCAAGGCCAAGGGCATCGACGAAATCGTTTGCACCGCGGTCAATGACGCCTTCGTCATGGGCGCCTGGGCGAAGAATGCCGGCGCGACCGACAGCGTGACGATGCTTGCCGATGGCAATGGCGATTTCGCCGAAGCGGTGGGGCTGACCATGGATGGCAAGGCGTTCGGCATGGGCAAGCGCGGCCAGCGTTTCTCGATGGTCGTCAACGATGGCGTCGTCGAGCAGCTCAATGTCGAAGCCCCGGGCGAATTCAAGGTGTCGAGCGCCGACCATATGCTCGAACAGCTTTGAGCGGTTTGCGGATTGAAATGAGGGGCGGCGCGGCGCGGCGCCGCCCCCCTTTCCTTTTGTCATATTTTCGTGCAACAGCGTCGCGATGACATCAGAATCATCGAACGAAAATATCGCCGACCCCACCACCCTTGTCGAAGGGGTCATCGCCGAACTTCAGTCGCGTTTCCGAACGTCGGTCGGCAATCTCAAATCCGCCATCGCCGCCTTCGTCCGTGACGGCACCTTGCCGCCCGCCGACGCCGCCGCGACCGGCCTGTTTGACTATCCGGCGCTGCGCCTCGTCACCAATGGCGAGTTTCGCGAAGGCCAGGGCGGCCACAACCTCGCCTTCGGTCATTTCGAGCGGGCGGGCGAGTTCGTCACGACGGTAACGCGCCCCGATCTGTTCGAGGCTTATCTGCGCGAACAGCTGACCCTGCTCGTCCGCCACTATGAGGTGACGCTGGAGGTGACGCGCACCGGGCAGCAGATCCCCTTCCCCTATGTGCTCGATGCCAGCGACGGGTCGGACATGGGCCGCGTCACTCCGCTCGAACTCGCGCGCCATTTTCCCACCACTGAGCTCGCCGATATCGGCGACGAGCTGGCCGACGGCCTGTTCGGCTTCGACCCCGCGGCGGCGCAGCCGCTCGCGCTGTTCGACGCGCTGCGCACCGATTTCAGCCTCGCGCGCCTGCGCCACTATACCGGCACCGCGCCCGAGCATTTCCAGCGCTATATCCTTTTCACCAACTATCACCGCTATGTCGACGAATTCGTCGCCTGGGCGGGAGCGCAGGTCGGCAAGGGGCGCTACACCGCGCTCGCCGGCGCGGGCGGCCTCTATGTCGACGAGCCGGATATCAATGCCAGCGCGCTCGCGAGCGACAGCGCGTGGCGGCGGCACCAGATGCCCGCCTATCACCTGATTGCCGAGGGCGGCAGCGGCATCACGCTCGTCAACATCGGCGTTGGCCCCTCGAACGCGAAGACGATCTGCGATCACCTCGCGGTGCTGCGGCCCGAGGCGTGGATGATGATCGGCCACTGCGGCGGGCTGCGTCCCAGCCAGCGGATCGGCGACTATGTGCTCGCCCACGCTTATCTGCGCGACGACCATATCCTCGACAGCGTGCTGCCGCCCGAAATTCCGATCCCGCCGATCGCCGAGGTCCAGCAGGCGCTAGCGAGCGCCGCCGAAGCGGTGTCGGGAACCAGCGGCGCCGACCTCAAGAAACGGATGCGCACTGGCACCGTCGTCACCACCGACGATCGCAACTGGGAATTGCGTTTCACCGATTCCGCGCTGCGTTTCTCGCAGTCGCGCGCGATCGGCATCGACATGGAGTCGGCGACCATTGCGGCGCAGGGCTACCGCTTCCGCGTGCCTTACGGCACCTTGCTGTGCGTGTCCGACAAGCCGCTCCACGGCGAACTCAAGCTGCCCGGACAGGCCAACCGTTTCTATGAAGAAGCGATCGCCGCGCATCTCCAGATCGGCATCCGCACCTGCGAATTGATGCACGACGAGGGCGCCAAGCTGCACAGCCGCAAGCTGCGCGCGTTCAACGAGCCGCCGTTCCGGTGACACAGGCAGCCGCCCTCTCGCGCTCCGTCGCGGGCCGCGTCGCAATCGTGACCGGCGCGGCGAGCGGCATGGGGCGGGCGACCGCACTGCTGCTGGCGCGCGAGGGCGCGAAGGTGGCGGTCACCGACCTTGACCCTGCCGCATGCGAGGCGGTTGCCGCGGAAGCCGGCGACGGCGCGCGCGCTTTCGCGCTCGACGTATCTGACGGCGAGGCGATCAAGCGTGTCGTCGCCGACGTCGCGGCGCATTTTGGCGGGATCGACATCCTTATCAACAACGCCGGCGTGTCGAGCTTCTGCCCGCTCGATGCAGGCGACGATTATGACGCAATCTGGCACCGCGCGATCACGGTGATGCTGACCGCGCACCAGCGCATGGTGCGCGCGGCACTCCCATGGCTGCAGCAGAGCGACGCGCCGCGCATCGTCAACATTGCCTCGACCGAGGGACTGGGCGCGACGCCCGGCGACACGCCCTATGTCGCGGCAAAGACGGGCGTGACCGGGCTGACGCGTGGGCTGGCGGTCGATCTGGGCAAGGATGGCATCACCGTCAACTGCATCTGCCCCGGCCCGATCCGCACCGCGATGACCGACAAGGTGCCCGACGCGGACAAGGCGATCTTCGCACGGCGGCGCACCGCGCTGCGCCGCTATGGCGAGCCCGAGGAGGTCGCGCATGTGACGCTGAGCCTCGTCCTGCCCGCGGCGAGCTATATCACCGGCGCGGTGATCCCGGTCGATGGCGGGCTGATGGCGCGCAACGCGTAGACGGTATCAGACATAGAAATCGGCGCGCAGGTTTACGCCGCGTTCGACCCAGAGTTTGAGCGCGCAGAGCATCTGCGTCCAGCCATGGCAATTGCCGTAGCTGCCGTCGAGCGCCGCCTGCGTTTCGCGCCAGCCGCCTTCGGCGATTTCGACCAGCGTGCGGCCGTCGTCGAGCGGCTTGAAGGTCATCGTCACGCGGGTGCGGTAAGCGGCATCTTCCATCGTCCCGCCCTCTACCCCCGGCGCCTGGCCTTCATAGGCTGCCCATTCCAGCACGATCTTCTCATCCTGCACCACCTCGATTACATGGACCGGAAAGGCACCGGGATAATCGTGGAAATCCCACGTCACCACCGCGCCCGTCTCGAGCCGCCCCTGCGCGCCGCCGGTGGTGAAATAGCGCGAAAGCTGCGCGGGATCGGCAACCGCCTCGAACACCTCATGCACCGACTTGGCGATGCGCGCCGCGACCCTGAATTTCAGTTCCATCCTCATTCTCCGCTTGAGTCGCATTTAATTATGTTATAAATTTATAACATGTCAATCCACGACGATTTCGACCGCATCTTCAAGGCGCTCGCGCACGGCGTGCGGCGGCAGATTCTGGACGATCTGAAGGATCAGCCGCTCACGACAGGGGCGCTGTGCGACCATTTCGCCGATCTCGACCGCTGCACGGTGATGCAGCATCTGAAGGTGCTGGAGGAGGCGGGGCTGGTCATCGCCGAACGTCGCGGCCGCGAACGCTGGAACCATCTGAACGCGATGCCGATCCAGGACATTCACGACCGCTGGATCGGCCCGCATGCCGCAGCGGCGGCCGCGCGGCTTGCGCGGTTCAAGCAGGCTGTCGAAACGCAGTAGAAGCGGTCGCCGCCGGCCTTCTTTCAAGGGCCGACGCGGCCGAAGGTCAGCCGGCTGTTCCCTTGGCCGAGCCTGCGACCAGATTCATCACCAGCTTCGGCAGGCTGCGGTAATTGGCGGCATGATATTGCGAATCGCCCGGCAGTGCCGCCTGCAGGCGGCGGTGCGCCTCGGGCAACGCGTGATAGGGAACGCCGGGCAGCAGATGATGCAGCGCGTGATAGCGCAGTCCCACCGGCGCCCACAGCTCGGGAAGCAGGCCGGGCGGCGGGACGTTGACGCTGTCGAGGAACTGCGCGGTTACGGTCAGCACCTCGCCGTCATTTTCCCACAGATGCGCAACGAGCGTGCGGATCTGGTTGAGCACGAGGCTGGCCGCCGCGATGGCGCCGAAAATCAGTAGCGCGCGTAGCGGCACCCAGCCGAACACGCCCCCCGCAATCAGCAGCGTCGACCAGGCCCAGGCCCCGCCTTCCTGCCATGCCCACTGGCGGCGGAAATCGCCTTCGGGCCGGCGGCGACGGAACATCGGGTTGATGATCATCCCCGAATAGCGCTCCATCACCACGCGGCGAAGCGGCGGGATGACGAACGACAGCGGGGTCAGCACCGCAAAGCGGAAAAGCAGCGCCAGCGGCGCAAAGGCGGCCGCGACGACGAACAGCGGCACCGTCCACGGCTTCATCAGCGCCAGCGGCAGATATTCGGGATCTTCGACCGTGCCATATTTGGTGCGGTTATGGTGGAGGCTGTGGATGCCTTCGTAAAGGAAGGAAGGGATAAGCAGCGGGATGCCGACGAGCAGGTTCCACACCAGCCGGAAACCGGAGAGCGCATTTTTGCGGATATGCGTCAGTTCATGGATGAAGCTGCCCGCGCGGTAGAGTGCTACGACGGCGATGAGCGCCGCGGCGAGCATCCATGCGGTCGATGGTGCCAGGATCGCAGCCGCGACACCGGAATAGCCGATGAACGCCGAACCGAGGAAATCGACCCAATAGATGCGCGCGTTCGGATTGACGAGATCGCGCGTCAGCTCCGAGGCCGCGCGGATCATCGCCATATCGTCGGCAATCGCCGATTTGGGGGGCTTGGTGGCCGGGGCCGCGGGGGGAGTCGCGATCCGTTCGGCAGCGGGATTGGTCGTGATCATGCCGGCGTCTTCACCATGATTTCGTGGCAGCATGATGGCCGAATACGGGTCGCCAGCGCCACAGCTATGCCCTAATGCGTCGCCACAAATATAGGCATCGTCATTCAGGAAACCAGCCATGGCCGCACATTCGCAAGGTCCCGTCTCCATCCATCCCGTCAAGGACAAGGCGGACAAGCGCGAATTCGTCGAACTGGCCTTTCGGCTCAACCGCGGCGATCCCGCCTGGGTGCCGCCGCTGAAAAACGAAGCGTTCGACCTGTTGACGCCAGGCAAGAACCCCTGGTTCGAACATGGCAAGGCGCAGCTGTTCCTCGCACGCCGCGACGGCCGCACGGTGGGACGCATTTCGGCGCATGTCGACTTCCTCGCGCTCGAACAGCCGGCGAGCCAGGGCATGGGTCCGGGGACGGGCAATTGGGGGCTGCTGGAGGCCGAGGATGCCGAGGTCGCGCACGCATTGATCGTCAGCGCCGAAGACTGGCTGCGCGGCCAGGGAATGAACCGCGCGCTCGGCCCGCTGTCGATTTCGATCTGGGACGAACCCGGGCTGCTGGTCGAAGGCTTCGACACGCCGCCGACGATCATGCTCGGCCACAACAGCCCGCTCTATCAGGGGTGGATCGAGGCCGAGGGCTATCGCCCGGTCAAGAAGCTGTTCAACTATGCGGTCGACATCGTCGACGGCTTTCCGCCGCTGGTAAACCGCATCGTCGCGGCGGGCGAGAAGAACGAGCGCATCCGCATCCGCCGCGTCGACAAGCGCAAGTTCGATGCCGAGGCGCAGCTGATCATGGGCATTTTGAACGACGCCTGGTCGGACAATTGGGGTTTCGTTCCGCTGACCGACAGCGAAATCGCATATGTCGGCAAGAAGCTGAAGGACATTGTTTTCGAGGATCTGATCCGCGTCGCCGAAGTCGACGGCGAAGCGGTCGCGTTCATGATCGTGCTGCCCGACATCAACGAACTCCTGATCGGGATGGACGGATCGCTGTTCCCCTTCAACTGGGCGCGGCTGCTTTGGTGGCTGCGCAAGCCCAAGAGCAAGCGGCTGCGCGTGCCATTGATGGGCGTGGTCAAGAAGTTGCAGAACAGCCGCATGGCGAGCACCCTCGCCTTCATGATGATCGAATATATCCGCCGCGACGGCGTCGCCAAATATGGCGCCGAGCAGGGCGATATCGGTTGGGTCCTCGACGACAATCAGGGGATGAACGCGGTCGCCGACGCCATCAACGCGACGGTCAACCGCGTGTATCAGCTTTACGACAAGCCGCTGTCCTGACGCGGCGGGCCGCCATTCTGCTGGCATGATTTTGCGACAAAGGGCGGGCAGCTTCGGGGTCTGAACCCGAAGGATGCGCAATGCCCAGCCTTTATCTTGCCGCCAACCGCTTCGGCCTCGGCCGCCGCTTCGACGATCCCGCGACCGACGATCCGCAGGCCTGGCTGCTGCGACAACTTGACGACTATGACCCGGTTCCCGCACCGATCGCCGCCTTGCCCGGCCGCGCCGCCATCGCCGCCGCCTATGTAGAATATCAGGACGACCGGCGAGCGATACGCCGCAATGCGCCGGATGATGTCGCCCGGAAGGACGGCACAGGCGCGGCGATGGACCCCGAACTGCAACGCCTGTCGCGCTCCGCAATCCGCACCCATTATGTCGATGCGGCCGCCGCGCGGCTTGCCAATGCGGTCGCGACGGCAACGCCCTTCCCCGAACGGCTCGTCCACTTCTGGTCCAACCATTTCGCCGTGTCGGCCGACAAGCTGCCGGTGATCGGTTTTGCCGGCAATTACGAGTTCGAGGCGATCCGCCCGCACATAATGGGCAAATTTTCGGACCTGCTGATCGCGGCGGTGCGGCACCCCGCCATGCTGCTCTATCTCGATCAGGCGCAAAGTTTCGGGCCCGACAGTCCGGTGTCCGATCGCATCCGCGCGCGAGGCCGGCGGCAGGCGCCGGGGCTCAACGAAAATCTGGCGCGCGAGATCATGGAATTGCACACGCTGGGGGTGCGTACCGGCTATACGCAGGCCGACGTCACTGCCTTTGCCAAGGTGCTGACCGGGCTGACCGTCGCCGGGCTTGGCCGCGGCGCCGGGCAGCGGCTGATGCCTGCGGGCGCGGCCGACGGCGACACCGTCTTTATCGCACCGCTGCACGAACCCGGCGCGCAGTCGATCATGGGCAAACGCTACGCGCAGGGTGGCGCGGACCAGGCCGAGGCGGTGCTGCTCGACCTTGCGCGGCATCCGGCGACCGCGCGGCACATCGCCACCAAACTGGCCCGGCATTTTTCCGGCGACACACCGGCCCCCGCGCTCGTCGCGCGGCTCGAGGCCGATTTCCTTCGGACCGGCGGCGACCTGACCTCGCTCTACGGCACGCTCGTCGCCGCGCCCGAGGCATGGGCGGCCGAACCCGCGATGTTCAAATCGCCGTGGGACTGGACCGTATCGGTGATGCGAAGCCTGAAACTGCCGGCGCTTGGCGACCGGCAGAATGTCCCGGCGCTGTTCACCCAGCTCGGCCAGCCGATCTGGCGCCCCGGATCGCCCGCCGGCTATGACGATCTGGTCGCGACCTGGGCCGGATCGGCGGCGATGATGCAGCGCGTCGAGCTCGCCAGCCGGATCGCCGGTCGCATCGGCGACCGCGTCGATGCCCGCCAGCTCGCGCCGCTGATCCTTGCCGACGCCTTGACGACGCAAACCGCGCAGGCGGTCGCCCGCGCCGACAGCCCCGGCCAGGCGCTCGCGCTGCTCTATGCCAGCCCGGCCTTTCTGCGGAGATAGACGATGACCCTCTCGCGCCGCCATATGCTCATTAGCGGACTGACCATTGCCGCCGCCGGAGCGGTCCCGCGCTTTGCCTATGCCGCCGCGGCGACGCCGCGCCGGCTGGTGTTCGTGATCCAGCGCGGCGCCGCCGACGGCCTTGCGATCGTCGCACCGACGGGTGATCCCGCCTATGCCGCGGCGCGCGGCGCGCTCGCCGAAGAGGCCGGCGGCGCGAGCCTCAACGGCCTGTTCACGCTGCACCCGGCGCTTGCCGCCGGCGCCGATCTCTATCGCGCCAAGCAGGCGCATTTCGCGCACGCCGTCGCCACCGCCTATCGCGACCGGTCGCATTTCGATGGTCAGAATGTGCTCGAAGGCGGCGGCTCGCGCCCGTATGAAAAGAGCGACGGCTGGGTCGGGCGACTGCTGACGCTGCTGCCCGCCGCCGAGCGCGAGGCGCTCGCTATCGCGCCGGCGGTGCCACTGGCGCTGCGCGGCAGCGCCCCCGTCGCCACCTACGCCCCTAGCCGCCTGCCGCAGGCCGACGC
Source organism: Sphingopyxis sp. GC21 (assembly GCF_025727575.1). NCBI lineage: Bacteria > Pseudomonadati > Pseudomonadota > Alphaproteobacteria > Sphingomonadales > Sphingopyxidaceae > Sphingopyxis > Sphingopyxis sp. GC21. The sequence continues at coordinate 2,577,426 of NZ_CP095845.1, forward strand.
CGATCTGATCGCGCGGCTGTCGGCGCTCTATGCCGGCGACGCACTGTTGCACCCGCTGTGGGACAGCGCGGTCAAGACACAGGAGCTGGCGGGCGACATCGGCGGCAACAATGGCCGCAATGGTGCCGATCTCGGCAAGCTCGCGGCATCATTGATGCTTCCTGCCGACGGGGCGCGGGCGATGATGATCGAAACCGGCGGCTGGGACACGCACAGCGGTCAGCGCGGGCGGCTGACGGCCCAGCTTCGCGGGCTCGACCAGCTGGTCGGCGCGCTGCAGGTCGGGCTTGGCCCGGCGTGGAACGACACGCTGGTCGTGGTCGCGACCGAATTCGGGCGCACGGTTGCGGTCAACGGCACCGGCGGCACCGACCATGGCACCGGATCGGCGGCGATGTTCTTCGGCGGTGCGCTGGCGGGCGGGGGGCCGGTCGCAGGCGGAATGGTCTCGGCCGACTGGCCGGGGCTGAGCGTCGCGAACCGCCTCGACGGCCGCGACCTCAAACCGACGCGCAGCCTCGAAAGCGTGATCGGCGCCGCGATCGCGCATCACTATGCGCTTGATCCCGCGCGGGTGATGCGGACGCTCTATCCCGACGCCTGAGACTATGGTGCCATCGCGACGGACCCGGCTGACGGCCTTTCATAACGGACCGAATGGTGTAGGCTGAACGCGAAGCAGCGGGCGGGGACCGATCATGTGCCGTGCGATGATGTATCTGGGCGAACCGGTGCAGCTCGACGATCTATTGTTCAAGCCCGACTCCAGCCTCGTCAATCAGGCCTATATGCCGCGCATGTTGCACATGCTGAATCTCGCCGGGTTCGGGATGATGGCGTGGGATTCGACCAGTTTCGTGCCCGATGTGCCGCACCGTTACCGATCCTCCTCGCTGCCAATTTTCGACGGCAATCTGAAATCGCTGGCGATCAAGACGCGCGCCGAATGTGTGATCGCACATGTCCGCGGGGTGCCCTATTCGACCAGCGTCAAGGTGAGCGAACAGAATACCCACCCCTTTCATTTTCCCGGCGCCGCGGTGGCGATGGCGCATAATGGCGACATCTATCGCATCGGCAATCTCAAGCGCACGCTGGCGGAGGCAATCGCGCCCGACTTGCTCGCGCAGATCTCGGGATCGACCGACAGCGAATGGGTCTATGCGCTGCTGCTATCGCAGCTGGGCGACTGGCGCGCCGAGCCCGCGCCCGATGAACTGGTGGCCGCGGTCCAGCGGACGGTGGATCTGGTCGAGGCGGCGCGGCGCCGGCACGGCATCGCCATCTCATCGAGCTGCAATCTCTTTCTGACCACCGGCCGCCAGATATTGGGGCTGCGCCACTGTTTCGATTTCGGCCATTACCGCACCGGATCGCCCGACCAGCTCCACGAAGCCAATATGAACTTCCTGTCGATGTGGTTCACCACCGGGCGCGACTACGGTTTGCACGATGGCGAGTGGCAAATGGTCGGCGGCGAAGAGGAACCGCGCGCGATCATCATCGCATCCGAACCGCTTTCGTCGAACAGCGCGACATGGATGCCGGTGCCCGAATATGCGATGGTCCACGCGGTTATGGACGGAAAGCGGCCCGATTTCCGGGTGATCCCGCTGGAGCGCTAGCGCCTAAGCGGCGACGGAATGTCCGCGGCGCATCGCCACGATCCGGGCCTCGACCTGATCGAGCGTATCGAGCGCGGTCACGAGATCGGCGTTGACCGACGTACCGAGCTCGCGCGCTAGGCTGTCGCCGGTCGCCAGCAGTTCGGAAAAGATCGCGTGATCGAAAGCCAGCAGCGTGGTCTGCTCGCTGCTACGCAGCACCCGGTCGTGCGGGCTGTCCAACAGCGCGGGGGCCAGCCCGACGAGTTGCCCCGGTCCGGTCACGGTGAGCTGGTAAATGCCCGCGCGATGCGGCAGCGCGCTGCGCACCGCGCCGCGCACGACAAGCCAGATGCACGCGGGATCGCCGCCCGGCGCGGCCAGATCGCGATCGGCGGCCACATCGACACGGCGACCGGCATTCCAGAAAGCGAGCCGCTGGGCCGCGCTCATCGCCGCGCAGCAGGGCAGCCGCGCCAGAAAGGCTTCGGCGGCGAAATCATCTTCGGCGACAGGCGGGAGCGCGCGCTGCGGGCGGGCGGCAAAACTGTCCGGCCAGCGCTCGAGGAGCGCGGCAATGTCGCCGGTCTTCCCCTGGATGCGCTGCGCGATCGCACGGCCGAGGGCCGCCTGCAATTGCAGCGATGCCGGCCGAAGCTGCGCCAGCGCGGCGCGAAATTGTTCGGCCGGCAGGTGCCAGGTCGCCACCGGCCCGCGCGCGATGCCCATCGCCGACCGCCGAAGATCGCGGCCGATCAGCGCCATGTCGCCGATCACCTCGCCCGGCCCGGCCTGGGCCAGCGTGGCGAGCCCGCCACCGGGCAGCCGTTTGCCGATTTCGACGCGGCCGTCCGCGATCAGATAGAGACCGTCGGCGCGCTCGTTCTGGATCAGGATCGCCTCGCCGTCGGCGAAGTGGCGCGGCGCAAAGGCGGTCGCAAGTTCGTCGCGTTCGGCGTCACCCAGTCCGGCGAAGAGCGGGACGTCCGCCAGTTGATCGGCGGACAGCGGCGTCATGCAAAGGTGGCCCAGGTTGGCGCGTGGTCGCTCGCCTTTTCGCGGCCGCGATACGCCTTGTCGACCTGCGCATCGATCAGGCGGTCGGCCATCGCGGGGCTTAGCAGCAGATGGTCGATGCGGAAACCATGGTCGCGCTGCCACCCGCCGGCCTGATAATCCCAGAAGGTCCAGACATGCCCGGCCGGATGGCGGCTGCGGATCGCATCGGTCCAGCCATCGCCGAGAATTCGGAACCACGCGTCGCGCGATTCGGGCTGCATGAGCGCATCGTCCGCCATGCCGCGCACGTCCCACACATCGTCATCGTGTGGGATGACATTATAGTCGCCTGCCAGGATCGCGGGAATTTCGCTTGCGAGCAGCGCCTTCGCGCGTTCGCGCAGCCGGGCCATCCAGCGCAGCTTGTAATCGAATTTGGGGCCGGGATGCGGATTGCCGTTGGGAAGATAGATCGCCCCGATGCGGACGCCGAAAACATCCGCCTCCAGATAACGTGACTGTTCGTCCTCGGCCTCGCCGGCGAGTCCGCGCTGCACTTCGACCGGATCGGTCCCCTTGGCGAGGATTGCGACGCCGTTGAAGCCTTTTTGCCCGTGATAGAGGAAGCCGTAGCCCGCCGCCTCGATCTCCTTGGTCGGCATCGTTTCGTCGCTCGATTTCAGTTCCTGCAGGCAGACGACATCGGGCTGCGTTTCATCGAGCCATTCGACAAGACGCGGCATCCGCGCCTTGATCCCGTTGATGTTGAAGGTGGCGACTTTCATCGCCCCGCTATGGCAGGAAGCGCGCCGCTTAGAAAGGCGTCAGATCGAGAAGCTGGAGCCGCAACCGCAGCCCGAGGCGGCGTTGGGATTTTCGACCTTGAACGAAGATCCGCCGAGCGAATCGACAAAATCGACGATGCAGCCGCGCAACAGATCGAGGCTGATCGAATCGACCACCAGCTTGACCCCGTCGGTTTCGGTGACGCGGTCATCGGCGTCGATGCTTTCAGCCAGACCGAAGCGATAGGTGAAGCCCGAACAGCCGCCGCCGTCGACTGCAAGGCGCAGTGCAGGTTCCACGCCGCCCTTGCGTTCGGCGATCCAGCGGACGCGCGCCGCAGCGGCGGGAGACAGGGTGATATCGTCGATCTGCGTGGCCATCCTGTGAAGATAGGATTGCTAGCCCCAAAAGAAAAGGGCGCCCCGGCCGCTGGCCTGGGGACGCCCCTCCTCTCCGACCCAGAGAAACTGTTACTCGGGACCGCCCATGGCCAGCTTGTCGCCGGTGAGCGCCGCGATCGTCATCGAATCCGACCGCACGAACGGCATCGGGTTGACCGGTTCGCCGTCGATGCGGACTTCGTAATGGAGATGGTTGCCGGTCGAGCGGCCGGTCGAACCGACATAGCCGATGACATCGCCCTTCTTCACCTGCTGCCCGGGCTGCACGACGAAGGACGACATATGGCCGTAGCGCGTCTCGATCGCGTTGCCATGTTCGATTTCGACATAATTGCCGTAGCCGCCGAGGCGCTGGGCGCGGCCGACAATGCCGTCGGCGGTGGCGTAGATGGGGGTGCCATAAGGCGCCGGAATGTCGACGCCATTGTGACGCGCGAGCTTGCCGGTAATCGGGTGGACGCGCATGCCATACGAAGACGAGAGCGACATCTGCTCGATCGGACGGCGCGACGGGATCGCGATGCCAATATTGGCCGTCAGCCCCGTGTCGAGACGCTTCCACGCCTGAAAAATCGCATAGGCTTCGCTGTCGTCGCGCTGCGTCGGTGCCCCCGGGACGCTGTCCTCATCGGGTTCGTCGGGGACGACGATGCCCGCGTCGCTGCTGCCTTCGACCGCATGTGCAGCCGGAACAGTCATGCCTGTCAGTGCCAAGGCACCGAAAACAAGACCAAATCGGAACTTTTGCCCCAGAGAAGCGTTTCGCACGTATCGACCCCGCTATCGCCTTGTCGCCGACCCGTTTTACGGCGGTGTCGGCGCCGGTTGTTTCTCGTGGATGGGATTATTCCCTTGCCCGCGATGGTTACTGCGTGGGCGATCCTTACGAAGCAATAACAGCGTAGTATTCTTGCGTTAAACCGGCATCCCGGCGCGCCGAGTCGTTGAACGGCGGCTTCAGCACCCCGCGAAATCGCGATTTCACGAGGGTTTGCCATGTCGGCGCCGGGGCGAATCCCAATTCGTAGCACATCCAGTTGAACCAGACAGTGCCGGCGCTCACATGCCGGATCTCGTCGGTATAAATGCGCTCCAATATCTTTGCCGAAGCCTCGTCGCCTTGGGCGCGGAAGCGCGTGACGGTGGCGGGCGTCACGTCGAGGCCGCGCGCCTCCAGCACCATTGGCACAATCGCCAGCCGCGCGAGCGGATCGTCGGCGGTCGCCGCCGCCGCTTCCCACAGGCCTGCATGGGCGGGCAGCGCGCCATAGTGACTGCCAAGCGTGCGCAGGCGCCGCTCGAGCAGCGCGAAATGCATCGCCTCGTCGGCCGCGACGGCGATCCAGTCATCGACGAAGCCGCGCGGGAAGCGGTCGCCGAAGCGCCCCAACAGATCGACCGCCAGATCGATCGCGACGAATTCGATATGCGCCAGCGCATGGAGCATCGCGATGCGACCCCGCTCGGAGCCGCCCTTGCGGCGGCGCGGCATTTGGTTCGGCGGCAGCAGCGCGGGCTCGGCCGGCCAGGCGGGCTGATCCGGCATCGCCACGTCGCAGCGCTGGGCAAGCGCGCCGCGGCGCCACGCCCGCGCCAACGCCCGCGCCGCGCGGCGCTTGTCGTGCGGGTCCGCCGTCAGCAGGACCGCGCGCGCCGCTTCGCCCAGGCTTTGCATCAGAGCGTCTTTGCCGCCTCCAGCACCGCATCGGCATGGCCCTTCACGCGCACCTTGCGCCATTCGCGGGCGAGCTTGCCATCGGCCCCGAACAGGAAGGTCGAGCGTTCGATTCCCATATAGGTGCGGCCATAATTCTGCTTTTCGACCCAGGTGCCAAAGGCTTCGCACACGCTGCCGTCCTCGTCGGAGGCGAGCCGCACGGTCAGACCATATTTGTCGCGAAACTTGCACAGCTTCGCCGGCGCGTCGCGCGACACCGCGATCACCTGCGCATTCAGATGCGCGAAATCGGGTGCGAGCCGGGTGAAATCCTGCGCCTCGGTGGTGCAGCCCGGCGTATCCGCCTTGGGATAGAAATAGACGACCAGCGGCGCCCCCTTCAGCGCCTTGAGGTCGATCTCTGCGCCGTCGGCATCGGCAAGCGTGCCGGCCGGAATATCGTCTCCGATCGCGAGTGCGCTCATTCGTCCTTCTCCTTCTGGGGCGCGGCGGACCGAATCGCGGCCCACCAGTCGCCGACCTCCTGCCGCGCCGCATCGTGCGCGGCAAGCAGTTGCGGCCAGCCCGGTTCGCCGCAGGCGCTGGCGACCAGTTTGCGCGCCGCCGCGTTGGCGGGGGCGCCTTCGGGCGCGGTCAGTCGCAGCATGACGAGCATCCGCGCAAGCAGCGCATGCGCCGTCCCCATTCCGGTCGGCGCCAATGCCGCTGCTTCCAGGCAGGCGAGCGCGGTCGGGATATGCGGATCGCGACAGCGCCCGCTCGCCAGTTGCTCGGTCTGCATGGCAAATTCCAGATCGACGAGCCCACCGGGGCCGCCCTTGATGTCGAGCGCGCCCTGCGGCGGCTTATGCGCGGCGATCTTATCGCGCATCGTCGCGGCGTCAGCGACGACCGCGGCCCGGTCGCGCGGCGCCGTCAGGACCTTTTCGATCACGCGGCCCACCTCGGCGCGCGCCGCGTCGGAGCCATAGACAGCGCGCGCGCGCAGCAGCGCCATATGCTCCCACGTCCACGCCTCCTCCCGCTGATAGCGGTCGAAGCTGTCGACCGTGACCACCAGCGGCCCTTGCGCGCCCGACGGGCGGAGCCGGACATCGACGTCGTAGAGCTTGCCCGCCGCGGTCGGTACCGACATCGCCGCCGTCACCCGCTGCGCAAGCCGGTTGTAATAGGTCGTGGCGCCGAGCGGCCGCAGCCCGTCCGATTCCGCGAGATGGTCGCCGGTGAACAGATAGATGAGATCGAGGTCGGAGGCATGGGTCAGCGCGCTGCCGCCAAGCCGCCCGAGCGCGAGCACGACCAGTTCGCTGTTCGGAACGCGGCCGTGCGCGACGACGAATTCGGCAACCGTGGCGTCGGCGAGCACCTGCAACGCCGCTTCGGCCAGATCGGCATAACCGCGCGCGACGATCAGCGGGTCGGTCGATCCCGCGATCAGTTGTACGCCATAGGCAAAACGCCGCTCGCCCACCCGGTCGCGCACGCGGTCGAGCAACCGCTCATAATCGAGACCGGCAAGCGTCGGCGCCCATTCGGCGAGCAGTTCGGTCTTGCTGGCCGGTGCCTCGAACGCGCGCGCGTCGATCAGCCCCTCGATCAGCTCGACGCGCGCCGCGAGCGCATCGGAGAGCGCGGGCGCGAGCGCGAGGATGCGCGTCGCGATTTTCGCCAGCGCGGGCTGCGCCGCGAGCAGATGAAAGAAGCCCACCGCACTGGGCAGCCCCCCCACCAGCTTGTCGAAGCGGACGAGCGCCGCGTCGGGATCGGGTGCCGCGCCGAGCGCCCGAACGAGTTCGGGGAGCACCGTCTCCAGCGCCTCGAGTGCTGCCGGGCTGCGCAGCGCGCGCGCCTTGCCGCCGCGCCATTCGGTGATGGTGCGCAGCGCGGCGTCGGGCGGATCGAACCCCGCCGCGGCGAGCGCCCCCGCCAGCTCCCCCTCGCCCATCGGCAGCCCGCGCGCCACCGCGCGTTCGGCCACCAGCCGGTCGTAGACGGCGCCGACATCGGTAACCACAGGTTCGAGCGCGGCGAGCAGCGCGGCGCCGTTGGGCGCTCCGTCGAGCCGCGCCACAGCGTCGAGCGCGACGGGCTGGACCGGCAGGCTGTGCGTTTGCTGATCCTCGATCATCTGCAACCGGTGTTCGATCCGCCGCAGCACCGCATAATGATCGGCAAGCCGCGTCGCGATATCGGCATCGATCCGTCCTGCTCCGGCGAGCGCAGCGAGCGCGTCCACCGTCGCCGGCACGCGCAGCGACGGATCGCGCCCGCCGTAGATGAGCTGGTGAACCTGCGCGAAAAATTCGATCTCGCGAATGCCGCCGCGGCCGCGCTTGAGATCGAAACCCGGGCCGAATGCCTGCCCTTGCGCGAAATGGTCGCGGATGCGGTCGCTCATCGCGCCGATTTCCTTGAGCTGGCGGAAATCGAGGCTGCGCCGCCAGATGAAGGGCTGGATCGCGTCGAGGAAATGCTCCCCGAGCGCGCGGTCGCCCGCCGACGCACGCGAACGGATGAAGGCCGCCTGCTCCCATGCCAGCGCCTCCGACTCATAATAGGATATGGCGGCGCTTTCGGGCAGGACGATCGGCGTCACTTCGGGGTGCGGGCGCAGGCGCAAATCGACGCGCAACACATGGCCATCGGCAGTACGCGCCGACAGGATTTCGACCATCCGCCGCGCGATCCGCACCGCCGCCTCATCGGGGTCGTCGCGCGAGCGGCGCGGCATGGTGTCGGGGTCGAAGATCAGGATCGGGTCGATGTCCGACGAATAGTTGAGTTCGTGGCTGCCGAGCTTGCCGAGCGCAATGACGGCAATCCCGCGCGGCGCCTCTCCGGGGACGCGCTCGGCAAAGGCTGCGGCCAGCGCCGCGTCGCAGGCGGCATCGGCAAAGGCGGAGAGGTGGCGCGTCGTTGCCGCCACATCATGCTCGCCCGACAGATCGCCGAGCGCGAGCAGCAGCGCCGTGCGCCCGCGCCACCGGCGCAGCGCTGGCATGATGTCGTCGTCCGCCGCTGGCAGCGCCACCGGCGGCAGCGCCGCATCGGCCCCATCGGCCAGAAAGCGCGCCACGTCGTCGGGATAAAGCTCCGCGAGCCGCGCGAGAAACGGGGCGTTGGCGGTCAGGCGGTCGAGCGCGGACTGGCGGGCGGCTGTCATCGCCCGCCGCTATCGCCTGCTCAACCGGCGCTCGCAACCCTCACTGACAAAAGGTCAGGCCGGAACGGTGCTTTCGTCAAAGAACAGTACCTGCGAAATCGCGGCGCGGAGCGTGGCCGGCTGATAGGGTTTGGTCAGCAGGAAAGCCGGTTCGGGACGGTCGCCTGTGAGCAGTCGTTCGGGGAAGGCGGTGATGAAGATCACCGGCACGTTCATGCCGGTCAGGATTTCCTGCACCGCCTCGATGCCCGAACTATTGTCGGCGAGCTGAATGTCGGCGAGGACCAGGCCCGGCTTGTGCGTCTGCGCTTCGGCCACCGCCTCGGCGTGGGTGGTCGCCACCGCGACGACGTCGTGCCCCAGATCGCGGACGATCATTTCGATGTCCATCGCGATGATCGGTTCATCCTCGATGATCAGGATGCGCGCGCGCGTCTGGCGTTCGATTTCCTCGGTCGCCTCTGCAATCAGGGCGTTCACGGCATCGGTGTCGCGGCCGATGATCCTCCCTGTATCCTCGGCATCAAAGCCTTCGACCGCGGTGAGCAGCAGCGCCTGGCGTGCGAGCGAGGGGATACGGCGGAGCCGCGCGTCGGCGATCGCGATTTCGGGCGAGGCGCCATCGTCGTTCGCGGCCGCCTGTTCGGCGACGAGGCCGAAATTATCATGGACCATGCGATAGAGCTGGACGCGCAAATCATGATCGAGATCGACTGTGGCCGGGTTGGCCACCAGCGTTTCGAGCAAGCGTGCCACCAGCGCATCGCCCGCCGGCTGGCTTCCGGAAATCGCGCGGCCATAGCGCCGCAGATAGGGAAGATGCGGCGCGATCGCCTGACCCAAGGACATATATTACCTCCACATGCGGACGATGAACCCGCTTGAAAACCCGCAGAATATCGAGGGTCCGGCAAGGAAATGCGTGCGCCCCCGACATAATTTCACTTGATGGGAACGATTTAGCCGCAATTTGGTTTCATAGGGAAGGAACAAACGCGCCATTGCAGTTTGGTGAAGGCGCGGTTAGCAACGGGGCCCATGTCGCAAGGAAGCAACGATAATGACGTCTAAGGCCGGCTCGTCGCCCGAAAAGGCCGCCGGGAAAGACGCCGAGAAAAAGCTCCCCAGAAAGGCGCAGGATGTCAATCTTGCGCTTCGGCGCGCCTATGAGTCGGCGATCGACGAAACGATCCCGCAATCCATGCTCGACCTTCTGAACAAGCTCGACTGATTTTTCAGCGGTGGTATCGCGCCGCGAAATCGCTCTGGAAGGCGGCGAAACAGCCTTCGGCAATGGCGTCGCGCATCGCCTGCATCAACGCCTGATAGAAATGCAGATTATGCTGCGTCATCAGCATGGCGCCCAGCATCTCGCCCGACCGGACGAGATGGTGGAGATAGGCGCGCGACCAGGTCGTGCAGACGGGGCAGTCGCACGACGCATCGAGCGGCCCCAGATCCTCGGCATATTTGGCGTTGCGGATGTTGAGCGGCCCGTCCCAGGTGAAGGCCTGCCCGTTGCGGCCCGAGCGCGTCGGCAGCACGCAATCGAACATGTCGATCCCGCGCGCGACCGCTCCCACCAGATCGTCAGGCTTGCCCACCCCCATCAGATAGCGCGGCTTGTCGGCGGGAAGCTGGCCGGGCGCAAAATCAAGCACCCCGAACATCGCCTCCTGTCCCTCACCGACCGCCAGCCCGCCGATCGCATAGCCGTCGAAACCGATGTCGATTAGCGCCTCGGCCGATCGCGCGCGCAGCTTTTCGTCGAGTGATCCCTGCTGGATCCCGAAAAGCGCCGACCGCGCGGCGTGCGCCTCGCCCGCGTCGAAGCCCACGCGGCTGCGCGCTGCCCAGCGCATCGACCGCTCCATACTCGCCTCGGCGCGCTTGGCATCGACGCCGTTCGGCGGGCATTCGTCGAATGCCATGACGATATCGCTGCCGAGCAGTCGCTGGATTTCCATCGATCGTTCGGGGGTCAGCATGTGCCGCGATCCGTCCAGATGGCTCTTGAACGCCACGCCCTCTTCGCTCTGCTTGGTCAGCGCCGAGAGGCTCATCACCTGATAGCCTCCGCTGTCGGTCAGGATCGGCCGGTCCCAGCCCATGAAATCGTGCAGCCCGCCGAGGCGGGCCATGCGCTCAGCGCCGGGACGCAGCATCAGATGATAGGTGTTGCCAAGAATGATGTCGGCGCCCGTCGCGCGTACTTCGGCCGGGCGCATCGCCTTCACCGTCGCGGCGGTACCCACCGGCATGAAGGCGGGGGTGCGAATATCGCCGCGCTGCATCCGGATCACGCCGGTACGCGCGGCGCCGTCGGTCGCGGCGACCTGAAAAGCGAATCTGTCGGTCATGGCGCGCGCCTATGACGGGGACGGCGCCGAAAGTCGAGGTCAGAGCGCCAAGGACGCCGCAACGCTGTCCGGCAAACAGAGACCTCCGCCTAGGCGCGCTCGTGCTCGCTCGACGGTTCTTCCTCGGCCGCCTTGGCCTTTTCCTTCGGCTTTTCCTTTTCGAAGATGGCGAGCAATTCCTGCTTCTTCGCCTCCGAAAGATCCTTCTCGGCCTCCGGGAACATCTCTTCCTCTTCCTCGTCGATATGATGAAGATAGCGGTCCTTCATCGTGCGAAAGCGGGTGAGCCAGCCGGTCGAGGCAAAATCCATTTCGTAAAGCTCGGTCAGGAAATCCTCGATCTCCTTATGCTCCGACACGCTGTGCTGCGCATCGTCGCGCAGTTCAGGCTTGGCGAGCATCGTCGCATAGAGCGACATTTCCTCCGACGCGGCGTGCGCGGTCACTTCGACGCGGAACGCCTCGAACAAGGTGCGGCGCTCGTCGCTGTCGCCGTGGGTCTCGTCGATGCGCGCCAGCAGGTCGCGGTGGCGGTCGTGGTCGGCCTTCAGCCGCGCGAAAATCTTCGTCTCAGCCATGATGGTCTCCGTTCCGTGAATGGGATCGGAGGTAGAACGACCGACGCGCGGCGCGGTTCCCGGTTCAGGCGGCCTTCCAGTCGCTCGAGGTGCTGAACGCCGGCAGGACGAGCGTATTCGCAGCCTGCTGGCTCACCGCCGCGATCAGATAGGGGGAGACGCGGTGGCGGGTGCAGAGCCCGCCATTGCCGTCGCTGACCATCGATTGTTCGAATTCGATGCCCTGCTGATGATTGATCGAGCGCCGCACCGTCGCCGTCGCGAGCTGGCCTTCGCCGAAGTCGATCACAAATTGCGTCCCGACCGGAACATCCAGAATTCCCTCGATGAAGGCGCCGGTGCGCGACAGGTTGCGGATCACCACCGCGTAGCGATGATTGTCGTGAATCGCATGCACCTTGCGGAACATCTGGAAGCGGTCGTTGCGCTGACGCGCCGGGCCCGACGGCTTGATCGTCCACGCGCCGCCCTCGGTACGCTCCACCAGTTCGGCATTGGCGACCGGTTTGCTGTAGACATAACCCTGGACGTGACTGACGTTGAGTTTGCGGATCAGGTCGAGCTGATCGAGCGATTCGATGCCTTCTGCCGTCGTTTCCATGTCGAGCGCTTCGGCGAGCGCGACGATTGCCGCAATGATCGCCGCATTGCGCGATCCCTTTACGGTCGCACCGCGCACGAAGCTCTGGTCGATCTTGATCTTGTCGAACGGCGCCGATTGCAGATAGCCGAGCGACGAATAGCCGGTTCCGAAATCGTCGAGCGCCAGCCGCACGCCAAGCGCCTTCAGCGCCGTGAACATCCGCGCCGTCTCGCTGGAATCGGCCAGGAATACGCTTTCGGTGATTTCGAGTTCGAGCCGGTCGGCGGGCAGTCCGGCGTTGGACAGCGCGCTGGTGATAATCTTGGGCAGGTCTCCATTGGCGAACTGGATCGCCGACACATTGACCGCGACACGCAAGTCGCCCGGCCAGCGCGCAGCATCCTCGCACGCCTTGCGCAGCACCCATTCGCCGAGCGGCCAGATCAGATTGGCCTCTTCGGCGATCGGGATGAACAGTGCGGGCGAGATCGGGCCGCGGTCGGGATGGTTCCAGCGCAGCAGCGCCTCGACGCCGGTCACCATATTGCTCTTGGCATTGACGACTGGCTGATAGGTCAACTCCATCTGCCCGCGCGCCAGCGCGTCGCGCAGGTCCTCCTCCAGCGCGCGGCGATCCTCGGCCGATTGATGCAGGTCGCTCGAATAGAAGCGGAACCGGCCGCGCCCGTTGCCCTTTGCGGCATAAAGCGCAAGATCGGCGTTGCGCACCAGATCCTCGCTCGACTGTCCATCGAAGGGCGCGATCGCGACCCCGACCGACGCGCCGATGATGCAGCGGCTGCCTTCGACCGAATAGGGCTGCGACAGGCTGCCGATAATGTCGGCGGCCATATCGCCGAGGCGCCCGCGATCCTCGATATCGGGCAGGATGATCTGGAATTCGTCGCCGCCCAACCGGCTGACCATCTCCTTGTCGCCGACGATCTTGAGCAATCGCTCGGCAACCTGCTTGAGCAGCGCATCGCCCGCCGGGTGACCGAGCGTGTCGTTGACCTGCTTGAAGCGGTCGAGGTCGAGCAGCATGATCGCGCAGCTCCGCTGCTGCTGCGAAAAGGCCGCGAGCGTCGTGTCGAGCTTTTTGGAGATGTGAAAACGGTTGGCGAGTCCGGTCAGCGAATCATAGAGCGCGAGCCGCGAAGCATCCTCGGCCGATCGGCGCTGCGCGGTGATGTCGGTGCCGCTGCCGCGATAGCCGCAGAAATTGCCCCGATCGTCATGGTGCGGCCGCCCCGAAATCGCCCACCAGCGATCATCGCCCTCAAAGGCGCTGCGCAGGGGCAGATCGTCGAATTTGGACTGGCGCGTCAGCAGGAACGGCAGCGTGCGCTGCCGATCGCCATGGCTTTCGGGCGGCAGGAACAGATCGGTGAGCGGCGTGCCGAGCAGTTCGCCGCTCGACCGGCCCATCAGGCGCGCGACGGCATCGGTGATATAGGTCAGCCGGCCCTGGGTATCGGTCGACCAGAACCAGCCGCGGCCGCTTTCCTCGTAATTCTGGAGCAGCAGCAGCGCTTCGCGGGTATGCAGATTGGGGATCGCTTCAGCGCCCGAACGCGCGGCGCGCGCGCCGAACTTGCCGAGCAAGCCGCGACTACCCGTCGCAGCGCCCCCATCGACATGTTCCCCGTCCCCGCGAAATGGCATGATTACAACGACACTCGTGCTGGTCCCCACTAGCGGAGATATTTGGGGCCAATGCCTTGCCATAATGTAAATATCCGCTTCCCGGCCGCGGAAAATTGTCCCGTTCAGGGTAGGAGCAAGCTCGAATCGCCGTAGCTGTAGAACCGGTATCCACCGGCAATCGCATGCGCATAGGCCGCCTGCATCGTCTCCAATCCCATCAGCGCACTGACCAACATGAACAAGGTCGATCGCGGCAGGTGGAAGTTCGTCATCAGTCCGTCGATGGCGCGGAAGCGGTAGCCGGGGGTGATGAAGATCGCCGTATCGCCTTCGAAGGGCCGGATTACCCCCTCCTCGCCCGCCGCGCTTTCGAGCAGGCGCAGGCTGGTGGTGCCGACCGCTATGACCCGGTTGCCGCGGGCGCGCACCGCGTTCAGCCGCTCGGCGGTCGCGGAATCGATCACCCCCCATTCGGCGTGCATGACATGATCTTCGGTATCGTCGGCCTTGACCGGCAGAAAGGTGCCCGCGCCGACGTGCAGCGTCAGCGTCTCGCTCTCGATCCCCGCCGCGCCGAGCGCCGCGAGCAGATCGGGCGTGAAGTGCAAGGCCGCGGTCGGCGCGGCGACGGCGCCGTCCTTTTGCGCGAACATCGTCTGATAATCGCTGCGGTCGGCATCGTCCGTGGCGCGCTTGCCCGCAATATAGGGCGGCAGCGGCATCGTGCCCGCGCGTTCGAGCAGCAGCTCGACCGGCTCTTCGCCCGGGAAGAAGAGGATGAAGCTGCCGTCGGCCAGCCGGTCCTCGGCGAGTGCGCCGACGCCTGCGCCGAAATCGACCGTCTCGCCGATGCGCAGCCGCTTGGCGTTGCGGACGAACGCCTGCCAGCGGCGAAGGTCGATCCGCTTGTGGAGCGTGGCGCCGATGCGCGCATCGCCGCGACGCCCTTCGAGCTGGGCGGGAATGACGCGGGTATCGTTGAAGACCAGACAGTCGCCCGGCCGCAGCCATCGTGGCAGGTCGCGCACCCCGGCATCGGTCATCGCACCGCCCACCACGACGAGCATGCGTGCCGCATCGCGCGGACGCGCCGGACGGAGCGCGATGCGCTCGGGCGGCAGATCGAAATCGAATGCGTCGACGCGCATTATCAGGATCGCGCGTGCGGCAAGGTCAGCGCTGGATCGGCGCGTTGAGCTGATCGGCCGTGATATCCGTGGCGGGCTTTGCCGGCTGATCCTCGGTCAGCATCGATGCCGGCGGCATCGGCTTGTTGTCGGCGGCCACCGACACCTGGACCATGCGGGACATCACCGCCGGCGGCTCGCCCTTTTGCACGGCATCGACGAATTGCATGCCCGACACGACGCGGCCGAAGGCGGTGTAATTATGGTCGAGGCTGAAGCGCGGCTGCAGCATGATGAAGAACTGGCTGTTCGCGCTGTCGGGGCTCTGCGCACGCGCCATCGACACGGTACCGCGCAGATGCGGCGTATCGTTGAACTCGGCCTTGAGGTCGGGAAGCTCCGATCCACCCTGCCCCGTCGCGGTCGGATCGCCCGTCTGCGCCATAAAGCCGTCGATCACGCGGTGAAACTTCACCCCGTCGTAAAAGCCGGCCCGCGCAAGCTGCTTGACGCGTTCGACGTGATGCGGCGCGACATCGGGATAAAGCTGCACCACGACGCGGCCGCCGGTCGAAAGGTCGAGGTTGAGCATATATTCGGGATTGCCCAGATATTGCTCGGGCTTGATCGTCGGCGCGGCTTCGGTCGCGGTATCGGTTGCCGGCGCCGCTTCGGTTGCGGGTGCGGCGGCCGCCACGGGGTCCGTCGTCGCCGGGGCCTCCTGCGCCATGGCGGGAAGCGCGAGCCCGAACGCAAGCGCCGTCAGGACCATGGGTCGGATAATCATCTTCATGCTGGGTCAGGCCTCTATCAAAAACTGCTTCGCGCCCCGTTGGCGCGACCTAGCGGGAAAAAGCTGAACGCTCAATGATCGGATTGCCGGCGACGGGATCAGCCCTCGCCCTGGCGAAGTCCGCGTTCGGATATCCGCGCGACGACGGCATCGCGAACGGCGGGGGTAACGAATTTGTGGATGTCGCCGCCGAAGATCGCGATTTCCTTGACCAGCCGCGACGCGATCGGCTGCAGGCTGACGTCGGCCATCAAAAACACGGTTTCGACGCGGTTGTTGAGCTGCTGGTTCATCCCCGCCATCTGATATTCATATTCGAAATCGGCGACGGCGCGCAGCCCGCGGACGATCACCGTCGCCCCCTCGCGCTCGGCAAAGTCCATCAGCAGCGAATTGAAGCCGACGACGCGAATGTCGCCATCGATCCCTTCTACCTCGCGGCGGACCATTGCCAGCCGTTCCTCGTCGTCGAACATCGGCGATTTGGTGATATTGGTCGTCACCCCGATTACCAGCCGATCGACCAGCTTGGCGCCGCGGCGGATGATGTCCATATGGCCGAGCGTGATCGGGTCGAAGGTTCCGGGATAAACCCCAATGCGCATCAACGGTCCCTTTCCACCACAAAGCGCGCGATCGCGCGCAGCAGCGCCGCCTCTTCGCCGAAACCGGCCAGATGCGCAATTGCCTGATCGACGAGCAGCCCGGCCTGTTCGCGCGCGCGGTCGATCCCCATCAGCGTGACGAAGGTCGCCTTGCCCGCATCCGCGTCCTTGTGCAGCGCCTTGCCGGCCAGCGCCTCGTCGCCCTCGACGTCCATGATGTCGTCGGCGATCTGGAACGCGAGGCCGATGTCGCGCGCATAGCCGCGCAGCGGGCGCCGCCCTTCGGCCGGAATACGCGCGAGGATAGCCCCCGCCTCGACCGAAAAGCCGATGAGGGCGCCGGTTTTGAGCTGTTGCAGCCGTGTCACCGTCGGCAGGTCGAAATTCGACGTTTCGGCCATCAGGTCCATCATCTGCCCGCCCGCCATGCCCGCCGGTCCGGCGGCCAGTGCGAGTTCGCGAACAAGCTCGCTGCGCACGAAAGGATCGGCATGCGTCGCCGGATCGATCAGCCATTCGAAGGCGAGCGCATGCAGCGAATCGCCCGCCAGCACCGCGGTCGCATCGTCGAACGCCTTGTGCACGGTCGGCTTGCCGCGCCGCAGATCGTCATCGTCCATGCACGGCAGGTCATCGTGGATCAGCGAATAGACATGCATCGCCTCGACCGCGGCGCCGACGCGCAGGCTGAGCTGACGGTCGACATGGAATAGGTCCGCCGCCGCGCAGACCAGCAGCGGGCGCAGCCGCTTGCCGCCGCCGATCGCAGCATGGCGCATCGCTTCATAGAGGCGCGCGCGCGGGTCTTGCGGGACCGCCAGCAGGCGATCGAACAGCGCGTCGATGCCCGCCGCCACTTCGACCAGCGCATTGCGGAGAAGATCGGAAGAATTCTGCATTGCCCCCTCGGCCAGTGCCACCGCGCCTCAGCCTTCGCCGAAAGGCTTGGTTCCGGCGGGCTGTCCGTCGGCGCCGAGCCCGACCTGCTCGATGCGCGCCTGCGCCGCGGCAAGCCGCGCTTCGCAGTGCGCGCGCAGGGCATGGCCGCGTTCGTACAGCGCCACCGATTCCTCGAGGCTGACATCACCGCTTTCGAGGCGGCGGACGATGGTTTCGAGTTCGCCCATCGCGGCTTCGAAGGACAGCGCCGCAATATCGGCGGCAGCGGCGGTATCGGGGGTATCCGTCATCCCCCAGCTTTGGCCCGCGAAGGGCGCTGCGGTCAAGCTTGACGTCGCCCTTTTCGTCGATAGCATCGCCGTCATGTTCGTCGGCCATTTCGCCCCGGCGCTCGTCGCCGCCACCCGGCCCAGGGCCCCGGGGCTCGGAACGCTGTTCGTGGCGGCGCAACTCGTCGATATCGGCTTCGCCGCGCTGCTGATCCCGGGGGGCGAGGCGATGCGCGTCGTTCCCGGCATCACGGCGATGAACCCGATGGACCTCTATCACATGCCCTACACGCACAGCCTGCTCGGCGCGCTGCTGTGGGGTGCGGCGTTCGGCGCGCTGGTCGGGGCGATTACCCGGCGGCGGGAGGCGGCGTTGCTGACGGCACTGGTCGTCGTTTCGCACTGGTTCGCCGACCTGATCGTCCATATCCCCGACCTCACCCTCTATGGCGCGCCGCCGAAACTCGGGTTCGGGCTGTGGAATTATCCGCTCGCCGAAATGCCGCTCGAGATCGGACTGACCGCCGCAGCGATGATCTATTATGCACGCCGGACCAGCGCGCCGACCGGCAACCGGCGATTGTGGATCCTCGGCGGCTTGCTCGCGGCGGTCCAGGCGGTCGACTGGTTCGGCGCCAAGGCGCCCGACTATTCGATCGAAATCCCGCTGACGATGCTCGCCGCCTATATCGTCCTTGCGCTCGTCGCGGCGTGGGCGGGCGCGAACCGCGCTGTCGTGATGGTGCAGGAGGAGGCCTCGACATGATCCATTACGCGATCGGCTATGTCGCCACCGCGATCCTTTTCGGCCTGCTCGACGCCTTGTGGCTCCGCACGATGGTGCCCGCGGTCTACCGCCCCGAAATCGGTACGTTGCTTATGGACGGATGGCGGCCCGCGCCCGCGCTGATCTTCTACGCCCTCTATATGCTGGGCATCCAGATTTTCGCGGTCGCCCCCGCGATCGAGGCCGGGCGTTGGCAGGTCGCGGCGCAATGGGGGGCGCTGTTCGGCTTCTTCTGCTACATGACCTACGACCTCACCAATCATGCCACGATGAAGATCTGGTCGACCAAGGTGACGCTGCTCGACATCGCCTGGGGCAGCGTCGCGACCGGCCTCGCCGCCGGCGCGGCGGCCTGGATCGTGCTGACCGTCGCGCCGCGCACCACCTGAAACGCAGCCTCCTTTTGCAATCCCGATAAAGTTTTTTGCAATTGCTGCGCCGTGCGCGCGCCGTCATGCTGCGGCGCACAATAAAGAGGGGCTTAAAGGCAAGTTTTGTTCATCAAGACAAGGACTTGCACGATGAAAATTATCCTATTTCCCGCGTTCGCCGCCGCCGCGCTGGCGCCCGCCTTTGTCGCGGCTGCCGAACCGGCGCAGCAGCGTTTCGAACATGCCGGCCATGTATATGCCTATTCGGTGACCGAAACCGACGGCTATCGCATCATCAGCGGGATCGAGGAGAAGAGCGGCAAGCCGTTCAAGCTGCGCGTCGGCACTCACCGCGTGCGCGGCACCGTCGGCACCCAGCAGGTCAATTTCTCGCTGCGCGACGTCGAACCGCTCGGGAAAGCGGCAGTGACGCTCGCCGCGCGCTGAGACACCTCTCCGACCCGGACCCCATGGTGCGAAAAGCATCGTGGGGTCTGTTCGTTTCGCGCGTACATCGCTAAAGGCGCGCCATGACTCAGACAGCAAGCGCGCCCGCCTCCGTCATCACCCCCGAGATCGTCGCCGACCATGGCCTGTCTCCGGAAGAATATGAGCGCGTCCTCGCCGCGCTGGGGCGCGAACCGAACCTTGTCGAACTCGGCATCTTTTCGGTCATGTGGTCCGAGCATTGCAGCTACAAAAGCTCGCGCCTCCACCTCAAGAAACTGCCGACCGAGGCGCCGTGGGTGATCTGCGGCCCCGGCGAAAATGCCGGCGTCATCGACATCGGCGAAGGTCCCGACGGCACGAAGCTCGCGGCGATCTTCAAGATGGAGAGCCACAACCACCCCTCGTACATCGAACCCTATCAGGGCGCGGCGACCGGGGTCGGCGGCATCCTGCGCGACGTCTTCACGATGGGTGCGCGTCCGGTCGCGAACCTCAACGCGCTGCGCTTCGGCCGCCCCGACCATCCGAAGATGAAGCATCTCATCTCGGGCGTCGTCCACGGCATCGGCGGCTACGGCAATTGCGTTGGCGTTCCGACCGTCGGCGGCGAGGTCAATTTCCACAAAGCCTATGACGGCAACATCCTGGTCAACGCGATGACCGTCGGCGTCGCAGAGCAGGACAAGATCTTCTATTCGGCCGCCAGCGGCGTGGGCAATCCGATCGTCTATGTCGGATCGAAAACCGGCCGCGACGGCATCCACGGCGCAACGATGGCGTCGGCCGACTTCGGCGAGGATGCCGAGGAGAAGCGCCCCACGGTGCAGGTCGGCGATCCCTTTACGGAGAAGCTGCTGATCGAGGCATGCCTCGAGCTGATGGCGTCGGACGCGATCGTCGCGATCCAGGACATGGGCGCTGCGGGACTCACCTCCTCGTCGGTCGAAATGGCGTCGAAGGGCGGCGTCGGCCTCCACCTCAAGATGGACGATGTGCCGCAGCGCGAAACCGGCATGACCGCCTATGAAATGATGCTGTCCGAGAGCCAGGAACGCATGCTGATGGTCCTGAAGCCCGGCAAGGAAGAGTTTGCGAAGGCGATCTTCGAGAAATGGGAACTCGACTTCGCGGTTATCGGCACCGTCACCGATACGGGGCGCATGGTGCTGGAACATCATGGCGAGATCGTCTGCGACATCCCGCTCGCCCCGCTCGCCGACGATGCGCCGCTCTATGACCGGCCGCACGTTCCGACGCCGAAGCAGCCCGACCTGACCGACGTCCCCGAAACCGCCGATGTCGCGGCCGACCTCAAGACGCTCATGGGATCGCCCGACATCGCAAGCCGCCGCTGGATCTACGAACAATATGACAGCCAGGTCGGCGGCGACACGGTGCAGATCGGCGGCGACGCAGCGCTCGTCCGCATCCATGGCACGGGCCGCGCGCTCGCGATGAGCACCGACTGCACCCCGCGCTATTGCTATGCCGACCCGGTCGAGGGCGGCAAGCAGGCGGTCGCCGAAACCTGGCGCAACATCAGCGCGGTCGGCGCGACCCCGCTCGCGATCACCAACTGCCTCAACTTCGCCAATCCGCAGCGCCCCGAGATCATGGGGCAAATCACCGGGTGCCTCGACGGCATGGGCCAGGCGTGCCGCGCGCTCGACTATCCGATCGTCTCGGGCAATGTCAGCCTCTATAACGAGAGCAAGGCGACCGGCGGCGGCAGCGCGATCCTGCCCACCCCCGCGATCGGCGGCGTCGGCGTGATCGACGATCTGTCGAAGGCCGTCGGCATCGGCTTCAAGCGCACCGGCGATATCGTGCTCGCGGTCGGCGAGCGCGCCGGCCACCTCGGCCAGTCGGTCTGGCTGCGCGAAATCCTCGGTCGCGAGGAAGGCCCGCCGCCGCCGGTCGACCTGCGCGCCGAAAAGCGCACCGGCGATTTCATCCGCCACTCAATCAACGCCGGCTGGATCACCGCCTGCCACGATGTGTCGGACGGCGGCGTCGCGGTTGCACTCGCCGAAATGGCCCTGAAATCAGGCATTGGCGTGCTCGTCAGCGAGGAACAGCCCTTCGGTATTGCCGAAAGCTTTTTCGGCGAGGATCAGGGCCTCTATCTCGTCACCGTCTGCGACACCTGCCTCGCCGACTTCCTCGACGCTGCGAACCGCGCCGACGTGCCGGTCGATCCGCTTGGTCGGACGATCAAGGACCGCATCGTCTTCGAACTGCCCGAGAGCGATTTTTCGGTGACGCTCGCCGAGCTACGCGAGGCGCATGAGGGCTTTTTCCCGGCGCTGATGGGGGCTGACGCAGCGCTTGCCTAGGTCGTCATTGCGAGCGTAGCGAAGCAATCTCCGGCGACCGGTCGTGCGAGACGATGGCTGGGGATTGCCGCGTCGCTTCGCTCCTCGCAATGACGACGCTCCATTTTGCGCGGAGGTGACCGACTCATGACCATCCACATCGGCATCGGCGGCTGGACCTACGAACCGTGGCGGGGCACCTTCTATCCGCCGAAACATCCGCAAAAGCGCGAGCTCGACTATGCCGGGCAGCATCTGACCGCGATCGAAATCAACGGCACCTATTATGGCAGCCAGAAGCCCGAAAGCTTCGCCAATTGGGCGGCCGCGGTCCCCGACGGGTTCAAATTCAGCGTCAAGGCGTCACGCTTCTGCACCAATCGCAAGCAGCTCGCCGATGGCGCGGCGTCGGTCGAGAAATTTCTGACGCAGGGACTGACGCGCCTTGGCGACCGGCTCGGGCCGATATTGTGGCAGTTCATGGCGACCAAGACCTTCGATCGCGATGATTTCGCGCGCTTCCTCGACCTGCTGCCCGAAAGCCAGGACGGGCTACCGCTGCGCCACGCACTCGAGGTGCGGCACGAGAGCTTTCGCGACGCCGCCTTCGTCGACCTGGCGCGCGAGCGCAACATGGCGATCGTCTTCGCCGACAGCGACGAATTCCCGTGCATCGACGAGGCGACGGCGGACTTCAGCTATGCGCGGCTGCAGCGCAGCCGCGACGATGTCGCGACGGGCTACGACGAGGCGGCGCTCGACCATTGGGAGGCGCGCGCGAAGGCTTGGGCGGCCGGCGAGCGCGACGCTTATGTCTTCTTTATCGCGGGCGCCAAGGTGCGCAATCCTGCAGCGGCGCAGGCCCTGATCGCCCGATTGGGCGGCTGAGCAAGAGCAAGCGGCGTTCAGGCCGCCTGCGCGAGTTCGGGCTGCGTCGCCGCTTCGGCGGCCTCTTTGGTACCGAGCAGGTCATAGGGATCGACCCCATCGGCGCGCATCATCGCGTGGACCTGCTTGTAGATTTTCGGCTCGGCGATCCCCAGACGCTGGCGCGCCGCGTCGATCGGTTCGGCCAGCAGCGCCTCGATATTCTGAAAGGCGATCTGCTGTGCGACGCGGCCGATACGCTGGCCTTCGCGGACCGCACCGTAGATCGGGTAGCGGCTGCCGAAACCCTTGCGGATCTCGCGCGCGCCCGCCCAGGCGATGAACAGTGTTCCCCAGCTTGGCGTCTGGCTGTACGAGAAGGCAAGCACGCATTGTTCGCCCAGCGCGTCGCGGCCATAGCCGGTCAGGATGTGGAAGAGGTCGTGCGTGTCGCGCAGCCGGTCGCCATAAAGCTCCACCATATCGTCGAAGCGCGGCTTGGTGCGGCGGAACTTCATCGATTCATCGACAAGTCCCTGCGCGGTCAGCCCTTCGCGTTCCATGAAATCGACATAGACGCGACCGACGCTGCCTTCGGGCAATTTGCGCAGCGCGTCATGATCGTCGAGCATCGCCGGCAGATAGGGGCGATCGGCTAGGACCTTCTGACCTTCCGCGGTCGCAAAGAAACGCGCGACCGACCGTTTGAACCGATTGTCGCGCAGCGCGTCGAGAATGTGAAACACCTGTTCGGTGTCCTCCTTGTCGGCGATCAGCTTGCGGAAATGGTGCAGCGCCTTCAGCGGGCGAAAGCCGGTGTCGGTGCGGTCGGGGTGGATCAGCGGGATAGCGGTCATAGCGTATCTCTTGCGGTTGGGGCCGTGAAGTCTCGATCTAGTCACTACTGACACAAATGTCAATATATCGTGAATGGCCGGTATGTGCGGGCCGGACAAGCCGCTGGACGCGGCCGTCGGCCTCGGCGATAGACGTGTTGGGGGACGAAGCATGACCGACCGGTACGAAAGCCTCGACGCGATTCGCGGCGTTGCGGTGATGGGCATATTGGCAATGAACATCGTCGCCTTTGCGATGCCGATGAGCGCCTATTTCAACCCCGCCGCGGGCGGCGCGCCGGGCAGGGCGGACCTTGCCGCATGGGCGTTCAATTTCGTCTTCGTCGATTCGAAGATGCGCGGCCTGTTCTCGATGCTCTTCGGGGCGAGCACGCTGCTGGTGATCGAGCGCGCCGAGGCGGCGGGCCGCAGCGCGGCGGCGACGCATTATGCGCGGATGCTGTGGCTCGGCCTCTTTGGCCTCGCGCATTTCTATTTCATCTGGTTCGGCGACATATTGTCGCTTTATGCCGTCTGCGGCCTGCTGCTCTTCCTGTTCCGCGGTCTGTCGGTGCGCGCGCTGCTTTGGTGGGCGGCGGGCTTCCTGCTGGTCGCGATGGCGCTGATGGGATCGATGTGGCTGTCGATGACGCTGCTCGAAGCGGGGCAATTGCCCGGCACTGCGGCCGCCGAGGCGCGGGAACAGATGGCGCAATTCAACGCGATGATGGGTCCGGACTCGCCCGACTATGCCAGGGATGTCGCCCATTATCTGGGAAGCTACGGCGCGATCGCGGGGATGCGGTTCGGCGCGGGTGCGCTCGAACCGCTGACACAGGTGATGCTGTTCCTTTGGGAAAGCATGGCGCTGATGCTGATCGGCATGGCGCTGTTCAGGGCGCGGATGCTGACGGGCGAATGGGTCGCCGCGCGCTATCGCAAATGGGCGATCGCGGCCTTCCTGTCATCCGCGCCGCCGCTCGCGCTGCTGGCCTGGCATAGCGCAGCCACGGGTTTCGGTACCGTCACGGTGTTCGGTGCGGCACTCGTCTGGTCGACCCCGTTCGATTTCGTGATGACGGTCGGCTGGGCCGCGCTCATCATGCTGCTCATCAGGACCGCGGCATCGCCTGCGCTGCGCGCCCGGCTTGCGGCCACCGGACGCATGGCCTTCACCAACTATCTCGCGACGTCGGTGGTGATGACGACGATCTTCTACGGCTATGGGCTGGCGCTGTTCGACAGCGTGCCGCGCGCGGCGCTCTACCTCTTCTGCTTCGCCATGTGGGCGGCGATGCTGCTGTGGTCGAAGCCCTGGCTTGAGCGTTTCGAATATGGCCCGCTCGAATGGCTTTGGCGCAGCCTGTCGCGCTGGCAGCGACAACCGATGCGGCGTGCGCTGGCCGAAGGTCCAGCGCTTAGCTGACGGCGCGGCCGAAAGTCGGGCGGCGCTGGACGAGCGGGTTCGCTTCGCGTTCGAGCGCGGTCAGCGTTTCCTCGAACAGCGGGCGCAGTTCGACGACGCGCGGCAGATATTCTTCCGGGCTGACCTGCGCCTCGACGCAGTGGCGCGCGAACATTTCGATATCTTCGGCCAGCGCGCCGAGCCGTTCGGCGCCGAACTGGCGCGCCTCGCTCTTGAGCGTATGGGCAGGCATGACGAGGCCGCCGGCGCTGCGCGCGCGCATCGCCTCTTCGATCGCGGCGACCGACTTGATGCCGTCCTCGCGAAAATAGCCCAGAATCCGCACGAATGCCGCCCCCAACTGGGTGCGAGTCGCGCGAAATTCACTCCAATCGACCAGGATCTCGTCCAATTTTCCGTCCCTCGG
Organism: Sphingopyxis sp. GC21; assembly: GCF_025727575.1. NCBI lineage: Bacteria > Pseudomonadati > Pseudomonadota > Alphaproteobacteria > Sphingomonadales > Sphingopyxidaceae > Sphingopyxis > Sphingopyxis sp. GC21. The sequence goes on from NZ_CP095845.1 coordinate 2,602,377, forward strand.
TGTTCAGTCTGGTCCGTGGTCCCGTCCTGCACATGCACCGAAGTCGGTAAAAAAGAGGTTACGCGCGCAAAGCGGACACCGCCGAATCGCCCCGAAACGGGTCAGTCGCGCCGGACGCGCCAACGCGCGGCGTCGCTCATCGTCCCGGCGTCATCGATCCGCCAGCCCTGTTCGGCGGCAAGCGCCGCAACTTCGCGCGCGGCGTTGGGGTCGTCGGCGATCAGCACGACATCCTGAGCGGCGCGCATCGCGCGGGCGAGCCGCAACGCCGGCCAGGGGCAGCGCATGCCGCGCGCATCGACGGTCAGCGCCGCCGATGTGCCCGCAGCGTTATTCGTCATAGGGGTTGCGCGTGTTGCGGAAATTGATGCGGATCGGCACGCCTTGGAACCCCAGTTCCTTGCGCATCCCGTTGACCAGATAGCGCTGGTAGCTGGCGGGCAGGGAATCGGTCCGGCTTCCGAAGATGATGAAGGTCGGCGGACGCGTACGCGCCTGCGTCATGTAGCGCAGCTTGATCCGCTTGCCGCCCGGCGCCGGCGGCGGATTGGCGTCTACCGCGCGTTCGAACCAGCGGTTGAGCTTCGCGGTCGAGACACGGTTGGTCCAGATCGCGCGCTGTTCAAAGGCGACGCGGACCAGCGTGTCGATCCCCTTCCCCGTTGCGCCCGAAATGCTGAGCAGCGGCACGCCCTTGATCTGGCTGAGCCCGTCGTCGAGCGCCGCACGGACGCCGTTGAACAGCGACGACGGGTCTTCGGCGACGTCCCATTTGTTGAGCGCGATGATCAGCGCACGCCCTTCCTCCAGCACGCGGTCGGCGATGCGCAGATCCTGCGCCTCCAGCCCCTTTGTGGCGTCAAGAAGCAGCACGACGACCTCGGCGAAATCGACCGCGTGCAGCGCGTCGGCCACCGACAGCTTTTCCAGCTTGTCCTGAACCTTCGCCCGCTTGCGCATCCCCGCGGTGTCAAAAAGCTGGATCGGATGGACCTCGCCATCCTTTTCCCATTGCCAGTCGACGCGGATAGAATCGCGCGTGATCCCGGCCTCGGGTCCGGTAATCAGTCGGTCTTCACCGATCATCCGGTTGATGAGCGTCGATTTGCCCGCATTGGGCCGCCCGACGATCGCGAGCTTGAGCGGGCCGAGCGGCGCATCCTCGTCCGCATCTTCGCCGACCGCCTCTTCGTCGGCGTCCATGAAGGGTTCGACGATCGGGCGCAGCGCGTCGAACAGATCGACCAGTCCCTCGCCATGCTCGGCACTGAGTGCAATCGGCGATTCGAAGCCGAGCGAATAGGCCTCCATCAGCCCCGCCTCGCCCTGCTTGCCTTCGGCCTTGTTGGCGCACAGGATGATCGGCGTGTCTTCGCTGCGCAGCCAGCGCGCAATTTCTTCGTCAAGCGGGGTCACGCCCGCGCGCGCGTCGATCATGAACAGCGCCGCATCGGCTTCGCGCACCGCCTTTTCGGTTTGCACGCGCATCCGGCCGGGCAGCGTGGCCGCGTCTTGATCCTCGAACCCCGCGGTATCGACGATCAGAAATTCCAGGCCGAGCAGCTTGCCATCGCCCTCGCGCCGGTCGCGCGTCACGCCTGGCTGGTCGTCGACCAGCGCCAAGCGCTTGCCGACCAGCCGGTTGAACAGCGTCGATTTGCCGACATTGGGTCGGCCGACAATGGCGATCGTCGCGGATCGCGCCATGCGTCTATCCTATCTTCGCGGCGGGCCAACCCGGCCGCGCCCTGTTATTGCCAGGCGGTGATCGTGCCGTCGTCCGCCAGGATATAGAGCCGGTTGTTCGCAACCACGGGTGGCTGCGACAAGGGCGACTTGAACTCGGTGGTCGCGAGCGTCGAACCGTCGGTCGGCGAAAATTCGACGAGCTGTCCCTCGCTGTTCACCGCGATCAGGCGTCCGCCGGCCAGAATCGGGCCGGTCCAGCGGATCGGATCCTTTTTCTTCTTTTCGGTTTCGACGCGATAGCGCGCGAGCTGCTGGATCCAGCGGACCTTGCCCGAACCGCGCGCGACGCACAGCAGCTTGCCGTCGTCGGTCATCGCATAGACCCACTCGCCGACGACATAGGGCGTCGAGATACCGGCGATCGAGATTTCCCAGATGCGCTGCCCGGTGAGCAGGTCATAGCTCGCCATACGGCCGCCCTGGCCGAGCGCGAAAACGCGGCCGCGGTCGATCACCGGGTCGGCATCGACGTCGGTCAGCGTCGAAACCGACAGCGCCATCGAGGTGCGCGCGAGCGCGTCTTCCCACAGGTCGCGGCCGTTTTCGTAACGATAGGCCTGAACCTCACCCGACGAAAAGCCGGCGACGATCGTCCCCTGCCCGGCCGCGGGCGATGCCGCGCCGAACACGCTGCCGGGCTCGAGCGACGCGGTCGCCTGCCACTGCACCGCGCCGTCGCCGGCATTGAGCGCGAAAATCTGGTTGTCCTGCGTGATCACATAGACGCCGCCGAAGGCAACCGTCGGCGCGCCGCGCAGCGGCCCCGCGGGTTTGACCTTCCACAACAGCTTGCCATCCTCGGCGTTCAGCGCGGCGACGTCGCCGACGCCGCTCGTCGCATAGACGACATTGCCGTCGACCGACGCGCCGCCGCCGAACAGCGAATTTTCGAAATCCTTGCCCGTGCTGCCGATCGACACGCTCCACAGCTTCGCGCCGGTATCGGCGGCGAAGGCCGACACGACGGCATCGGTATCGACGGCGAACAGCCGGTTGTTCGAAATTACCGGGGCCGCGGCGAGCCGCTGCTTCTTGGTGCTACCCGCGATCGACGCTTCCCACGCTTTGGTACGCGCGGCGCCGAGCGCGGGATGCCCCATCGACTTGGACGCATTGCCGCCCGATTGTGCCCAATCGGCGTTGAGCACCGGATCGGGCAACACCACCGCAATCTCGGCGGTTGTCGGATCGACCTTGATGCTGTTGTCGTTCGACAGGATCGAAACGCGCTCGCCGACCGTCGGGGTGCGCGGGCCGCCCTTGCCCTTGAACGCGCCGCAGCCCGCAAGCGGCAGCGCGAGCATCATGGCGCAAATCACATATTGGCGTTTCCGCATCTTATTTGGCTTCCTCACTCTTGGCGGCGGCCGCTGCGCCCGGGGCGGCACCGCCTTGCTGGTCCTTTGTCGTGTCCTCGGCGACGCTTTCCGCCGCGCGATCCTCGACCGCATCGACGCCGAGCATCCCCGCCATCTGCACCGTCCGCGACTGCAGCGATTTGAAGGTGGCGGGCGCCTTGGCGATACGCGCATAGAGCGCGCCGGCCTTGTCATATTGGCCGAGGTGATAATAAGCCGCGGCCGTCAGCTCGGCCGCGCTGCCGAACCAGCTCGATACCGGGTCGGTCGCATCGACGAGCGGCTTCATCCGCGCGATCACCGCCTCAGGCTTCATCGTATCGAATTCGAGCGCGGTCTGGCGAACCAGCGCCATATCACGCATCGACTGGTCGAGCTTGGCGTCGCCCGCGACCTGCGCGAGCAGCGCGGCGGCGGCTTTCAGGTCTCCGTCCTTCGCCTTCATGTTCGACTGTTCGATCAGCGCGGCGGCGCGATAGGCGGCATTGCCTTCGCCTGCCAGCGTCTTGAGATCGGCGGTCGCCGCCGTCGGCTGCGCCGCAGCCTTGTCGAAAGCAGCCAGCAGCTGTTCGGCCTTTTCGCCGCGCGCCACCGTCTGACGGTGCTCCCAATAGAGATAGCCGCCGAACACCAGCAACGCCGCGATCGCCGCGCCGACGATCCAGCGGCCGTAGCGCTGCATGATGGAGCTGAGCTGATCCTTGCGGACGGCCTCGTCGACTTCCTGCAGGAAGGCCGCATTGTTCGTCGGGCTCAGGGCCAATCAATCCTCCATAACTCGTTCGCGAGCGATGCCCGCTTCGGGTTCGCCGGCCGTTCCTTAGCGGTCATGCCGAAAAAGGCCAAGCGATTCACTTGACCCCTGCAGGCACCCGTCCGGGGCGCCATCAACCCTTGTAGATTTGATCGTCGGTCGGGAATGAACGGGACCTGACCTGCTGGGCATATTCCTTCACTGCGCCGTCGATCACACCCGCCATATCCTGGTACCGCTTCACGAATTTGGGGACGCGTTCGAACATGCCGAGCATGTCGTCGGTGACGAGCACCTGCCCGTCGCATTGCGCCGAGGCACCGATACCGATCGTCGGACAGGCAACCTTGCCGGTAATCTCGATCGCGATCGATTCGAGCACGCCTTCGATAACGATCGAAAAGGCACCGGCCTGCGCGACAGCGACCGCATCCTCGACGATCGTGCGCGCTTCCTCGTCGCTTTTGCCGCGCACGCCATAGCCGCCGAGGATGTTTACTGCCTGCGGCGTCAGCCCGACATGCCCCATCACCGGAATTCCGCGCTGGGTCAGAAATTCGATCGTCGGGGCGAGCACCTTGCCGCCCTCGACCTTCACCGCCGCCGCGCCGGTTTCCTTGAGCAGGCGTGAGGCATTGGCGAAGGCCTGTTCGGGGCTCGCCTCATAGCTGCCGAAGGGCATGTCGACGATCACCGCGGCATGATAGCTGCCGCGCACCACCGCGGCGCCGTGCAACGCCATCATCTCCATCGTCACCGCGACAGTATGCGGCAGGCCATAGATCACCTGCGCCAGCGAATCGCCGACAAGCAGCATGTCGCAATGCGGGTCGAGCAGCTGCGCCTGCCGCACCGTATAGGCGGTCAGCATCACCAAAGGCTCGCCGCCGCCCTTGCGCTGGCGAATGCGCGGCACCGTCAGGCGCTTCATCGGCTGCGGCGTCGGATTGGCGCGGCTGGTGGAGGTGTCGAGGGTGAGCGTTTTTGGGAGCGTGGACATGGGGCGCGGGTTTAGCGGCTTATGCTGCGCTGCGAAAGGCCGCAAAGCGGAGCGATGTCCGCAAAGATTGACTCCATGTCAAAAATTATTTACATAGAGTCGCATATTATGAACATGGAGACGCCAAATGTCGTTCCGCGAAAAAATTCACTGGGTGACGCTGGTCACGATGATCGCCGCCTTCGGCTGGTATTTTCTTGCCTATCCGTGGGGGATCGCAGCGAGCCCGGCGGGCCTTTGGGCGAGTGCGGGGATGCTGCTGCCGGTCACCGTCGCGATCATCATCGCGATGACGATCGCATCGGCCTGGATGGCGATCCGCACCCCGGCCGAGGCCAACCTCAAGGAAGACGAGCGCGACCGTTCGATCCATTATCGCGGCACCCATTATGCCTATTATCCGCTCGTCGTCGGCGTGTGGGTCAGCATCTTCGCCCTGTTCTGGAACGCGGGGCCGGCGGTGCAGCTCAACCTGCTGCTTGCGACGGTCGTCCTCGCCGAACTGACGCGGATCGGCGTCCAGCTTTACCTCTATCGCCGGGGCTATTGACCCATGCCCCGCGCGACCCTTGAAACGGCGCTGCAGCTTGCCGGCGCAGGTACCGGAGACTTGTCCATGAATTTCCGCGAAAAGTCGGCGTGGCTGAACGTCTTGGCCATGCTTGCCGCCTATAGTCTCTATTTCGGACTCATCATCGCTGGGCATCCGGCCGGGCGCGAAGTTTTCCCCATGCTGTGGCTGTTCGGCTCGATCGCCTTGGCGCACGCGGCCATCGTCATCGTCGGCACCATCATCCTGTCCGCGCGGGCGCCGAAGTCGGAGCGAGTCCGTGCTGATGAGCGCGACCGCGCGATCCGCCGTCGCGGCGCCACGATCGCCTATTATGTCCTGCTGGCGGGGATGATGGTCGTTGGCGTCTATCTGCCCTTTGTGGAGCAGGGCGTGCCGCTCGCGAACACAGGCCTGTTCGCAATCGTTCTCGCCGAACTGGTGAACAGCGCGGTCGTCCTCATCAGCTATCGCCGGGGTTGGCATGGCTAGGCTGCCTTTCTCCAACGACATCCGCACCTTGCGCTTCCTCGCGGGAGAAATGACGCAGGCCGAACTCGGCGAGCGCGTCGGCGTGACCCGCCAGACGATCGCCGCGATCGAACAAGGCAAATATTCGCCCTCGCTCGAAGTCGCCTTCCGTATCGCGCGCACCTTCGGCAAGCCGCTCGAACAGGTGTTCGGGTGGGACGAGGAAAGCGGCTGATCCGATGCGCGGCCGCGCTGGCCCGGCTCGTCTCTCCCCGGGGGCCGGCCGGGCCGAAACGGCCGCGTGCGCGGCGAACCTTATGCGGTGCCGCGCCCCGCTTCGTTCAGCGCCGCCAATTGCAAGTCGGTCAGCGTGACCGTCTCGCTGTCCATGATCTCGTCGAGTTGCGCGACCGAGGTGGCGCTCGCGATCGGCGCGGTGACGCCCGGCTGCGCGGCGACCCAGGCGAGCGCGATCTGCGACAGGGTGGCGCCGGTTTCGGCAGCGATCGCGTCCATTGCGGCGAGCACCGCCGGCCCCTTGCCCTCCAGATAGGCTTTGGCGCGCGCGCCGCGCGGGCTCTTGCCGAGATCCTCGGCGCTGCGATATTTTCCTGACAAATAGCCCGACGCGAGGCTGAAATAGGTGACGACGCCCAGCCCTTCGGCGATGCAAAGCTGTTGCAGCGCGCCTTCATATTGATCGCGGTCGAGCAGGTTCAGTTCGGGTTGCATCGCGGTGAAACGCGGCAGGCCCCCGGCGTCGGCGACGCGCAGCGCCTCGGCCAGCCGCTCGGCACTATAATTGGATGCCCCGATCGCGCGCACCGTCCCCGCATCGACCAGTTCGCCGAACGCGCCGAGCACTTCGTCCAACGGCACATCGGGGTCGTCCTTGTGCGCGAAGTAGAGGTCGATCGTATCGACGCCGAGCCGATCGAGCGAGCCTTTCACCGCTTCGCGGATGCGATCGGGCTTCAGCCCGCCGGGCATCATGCCGACCTTGGTGGCGATCAGCACATGGTCGCGCGCGCCGCTATCCTTCAGCCACGCACCCATCATGCTTTCGGATTCGCCGCCCTTGTGCCCCGGCACCCACGCCGAATAGACATCGGCGGTGTCGATCATCCCGCCGCCGCGCTCGACGAAGCGGTCGAGGATCGCGAAACTTGCGGCCCGATCGGCGGTCATCCCGAAGACATTGCCGCCCAGCACGAAGGGACGGACCGACAGGCCGCTCTGGCCAAGGGGACGCTGCGTCATTGCGATACTCCTGCATGGACCACCGGCACCGCTTCGCGCGAATTGTCGCTGAACAGGCCGTCGATCCCGGTCTTCAGATAGGTGCGGATCTCGTCCGCCAGATCGCCGTGGCCGGCGGGGTTGATGCCGCTCTTGTCGCCAAGCGGCAGGAAATAATTCTCGCGGCGAAAGGTCCACGGATGGACCTTCAGTCCGGCGGCATGGGCATCGCGCACCAGATGGGTCGGATCGCCGAGCGTGCCGAGCGCAGTCCGCGGGATGATCATTGTCTTGTTGGGTCCGATCCCGTCGGCATAGGCGGCAATCGCCTTCAGCCCCGCAGGCGTCGCCATCGCGGCGTAGCGTTGCTGCGCATGGTCGGCCGGACCGCCCTCGCCGTCCATGAGCTGGATCAGCGGCAGGTCGCTTTTCGCCCGGATCGCTTTCAGATTGCCGACCTCGAAACTCTGGATGAACACCGGCGCGCTGCGGCCATGATAGCCATAGCGCGCCAGCATGGCGAGCAGCGGCGCTTCGTGCGGCAGGCCGATGCTGGCGAAATAGCTCGGATGCTTGGTTTCGGGATAGACGCCGACCGGATGCTCGCGCCCCTTGTTGACCCGCACGAGCAGGTCGAGGATCTCGGCAAAGGTCGGGATCTGGTAGCGCCCGTCAAATTCAGTCGCGCGCAGTTGTGGCAGCCGCTCCTTCGCACGCAGCGTCTTGAGCTCGGCCAGCGTGAAATCCTCGGTGAACCAGCCGGTCACATCCTGGCCGTCAATCTGCTTCGTCGTCTTGCGCGCGGCGAATTCGGGGTGGTCGGCGACGTCGGTCGTCTCCGAAATCTGATTCTCATGCCGCGCGACGAGCACGCCGTCCTTGGTCAGTACCAGATCGGGCTCGATGAAATCGGCGCCCTGTTCGATCGCGAGTTCATAGCTTGCGAGCGTATGTTCGGGCCGTTCGCCCGACGCCCCGCGATGCGCGATGACGATCGCGGGCTTTCCGTCGAGGGTGGGCTGCGCCGCCATCGGTTCAGCCCCGCAGCCGGCGAGCGCGAGCAGCGCCAGCGCGGCGCGCCAGGCCTTCATGCCGCAAAGCGCTGTTGCCAGTCACCGGCGGAAAATCCCACACTATACGCGCCGTCCGCATCGACGAGCGGGCGCCGTATCATCGCCGGCTGATCGAGCATCAGCGCCTTCGCCTTCGCCGCATCGATCCCCGCCTTGTCGGCATCGGGCAGCTTGCGGAAGGTCGTCCCGCTCTTGTTGAGGAGCTTTTCCCAGCCGAGCGCATCGACCCAGCGATCGAGCAAGGCGGGATCGAGCCCGTCCTTGCGATAATCGTGAAACGCATAAGCCACGCCCCGCTCGTCGAGCCAGCGCCGCGCCTTCTTCACCGTGTCGCAGTTCGGAATGCCATAGAGAGTCAGTGCCATGCCGCCGTCATAGCGACGGCGCCTCGGCAATGCGAGCGTTTGCGCTTGCCAATTTTCCGCGCAGCGCCCGGGCAAAGCCTTCGTGCAATGCCGCGGCGATGTCGGGATTGGCGGCAAGATAGTCGCGTAGCACCGCGGCGGGGATGAACCACAGCCTGGCGTTGGTCGATAGCGTCACCGTCCCCGTCGCCTGCGCGCCGTCGAGCACAGTCGCCTCGCCGATCAGCGCGCCGTCGCTCACCGCGCCGACCTCGACCCCGTCGCGCAGCACCGACGCCGCGCCCTGGCTCAGATAGAAAAGGCTGGGTGCCGCCTGATTTTCGCGGATCAGCACCTCGCCCTGCCGCGCCGAAATCCAGTGCCCCTGATCGATCAGCCCGCGCGCCGCCGTCGCGCTCAACCGGTCGAAATGACGGGCGCGAAGCTGCTCCTCCTCGGACGAGAAGCGGATGCTCAGATTGCGCAGCCAGTCGCGCCAGCCGAACGCGATATTGGCGAGGATGATCGCGAGCAGCAGCAGACCCGCGACCAGCGCCTGCCCCGCGACGAGCGCCAGCGGCAGGGCGACGAGCGCGGCGAGCGCCAGCCCGGCGCGCACATATTCGATGCGCACCGCAAAGCTCGCCGCAAGCAGGATGAACAGGGCCAGATAGCCAAGAAGGGCCGGATCGAAATTCGCCATAGCCAATCGTTTTACAGCGGTCCCTGTGCTTAGATTGCTAGGGACCAAATCTTACCGATTACCGAAGACGGACGCGCGACCCGTAAAAGCGTCCTGATTTGCGAAAGAAACTAACAGTTTTTTGCAATGAAGAAAAGCATAGGTGCGCGAAAGCCACCATCATGCTAATTTTATCGCCCGCGCTTGCTTTGGCGGGGCAATCGCGCCAAGGCACCCGGCGAATCGATTTTGACGCAGAAAACGTAAGAAGACCGCATATGACGCACCAATGGCAACCGCAAAGCTGGCGCTCGCACGAAGCCCGTCAGCTGCCGACCTACACCAACGAAGCCGCGCTTGCGGCCGCCGAGCGTGAGCTTGCCGGATATCCGCCGCTCGTCTTTGCCGGCGAGGCGCGCGAGCTGACCAGCGAGCTGGGCCGCGTTGCGGAAGGCAAGGCGTTTCTACTTCAGGGCGGCGACTGCGCCGAGAGCTTTGCCGAATTCCATCCGAACAATATCCGCGATACCTTCCGCGTCCTGTTGCAGATGGCGGTGGTGCTGACCTTCGCGTCGAAGATGCCCGTCGTGAAGGTCGGCCGCATGGCGGGCCAGTTCGCCAAGCCGCGCTCGGCCGACATGGAAGAAGTGGGCGGCGTCGAACTGCCAAGCTACCGCGGCGACATCATCAACGACATCGCTTTCGAAGCCGCAGGCCGCGCCCCCGATCCGCAGCGGATGATCCGCGCGTACAACCAGTCGGCGGCGACGCTCAACCTGCTGCGCGCCTTTGCGAACGGCGGCTATGCCAATCTGCATCAGGTCAACGCCTGGACGCATGATTTCATGGACCGCAGCCCGTGGGCGAAGAAATATCAGGAGACCGCCGCGCGCATTTCCGAAGCGCTCGCCTTCATGGAAGCGTGCGGCGTGACGCCCGAAACGGTGCCGCAGATCAAGGGCACGAGCTTCTACACCAGCCACGAGGCACTGCTGCTTCCCTATGAGCAGGCGCTGACCCGGCAGGACAGCCTGACCGGCGGCTGGTACGACACGTCGGGCCATATGCTATGGGTTGGCGACCGCACCCGCTTCGAAGGGTCGGCGCATATCGAATATCTGCGCGGCATCGGCAATCCGGTCGGCATGAAATGCGGCCCCAGCCTCGACCCCGACGTGCTGCGGCGCCTGCTCGATACGCTGAATCCCCAGCATGTCCCCGGGCGCATAACGCTGATCACCCGCTATGGCCACGACAAGATCGAAGCGCATCTGCCGGCGCTGGTGCGCGCGGTGAAGGCGTCGGGGCACCCGGTCGTCTGGTCGTGCGATCCGATGCACGGCAATGTCATCAAGACGGGCAATGGCTACAAGACGCGTCCGTTCGAGCGCATCCTCGCCGAAGTGCGCGGCTTCTTCGCGGTCCACCGCGCGGAAGGCACGCATGGCGGCGGCATCCATATCGAGATGACCGGCCAGAATGTTACCGAATGCACCGGCGGCGCGATGGACGTGACGCAGATGGATCTCGCTGACCGTTACCACACGCACTGCGACCCGCGCTTGAACGCCGGGCAGAGCCTCGAACTCGCCTTCCTGCTCGCAGAAATGCTCAATCAGGAAATGACCGACCGGGCGAAGCAGGCCGCATGAGCGAACGCCGCATCATCGTGCAGAAGGAAGTGATCCGCAACGGGGTCGGCTTCGGCAGCGCGCTGGCGATGGCGATCAGCTTCACCACGCACAAATCGGTGCTGTGGGCGATCATCCACGGCATCTTCAGCTGGTTTTACGTCGCCTATTTCGTGCTGACCCGCTGACCAGCGCGCGGCGGCGGGGCCTGAACCTAGTCCGCCGTTCCCGGCCAGCGTTTCGTGTCGGCGAAGGCGCGGCCCAGCGCGACGTGCAGATCCGCATCCTCGGCGGCGCCGCCGAGCGGCACCTTGTCCGAAAATTCGTCGGCCGGACGATGATAGTCGCTGCCGAGAAACGCCTCGAGCAGTTTCATGTCCGAAAAACTGCCGCCGACCATCAGCGAGGTGACGCCCTTGGCGCCGAGCGCCCAGCCATCCTGCCGCTGGACGAAGGCATCGGCCTCGCCGTCGCTGTCGATCGTCCGGCCGAGTGACGTCGCAACGTTGCGCACCATCGCGTCATAGGCGGGCTTGCCGCGTCCGATCGTCGCGACCGGCGTGCCGCGCGGCGAAATGGCGATAGTGTCGATGTTGAGCGCGACAGTGATGCCGGACAGCGGCACGACCGGATGGTCGGCGAACCAGCGGGCGCCAAGCAGCCCCTTCTCTTCCGACGTGGTCGCGAGGAAATAGATGTCGCGGTCGGGACGCGGCCCCCCTGCAAGACGCTTGGCCACCTCGATCAGCACCGCGATCCCGCTCGCATTGTCTACCGCGCCGTTGCAGATGCGATCGGCGGCGCCTTCGGGCCGGCAGATGCCGAGATGGTCCCAATGGCCGAGGAACAGCACTGCCTTGCCGTCGGGCTTCGCGCCCGGCAGCTTGGCGACGATATTGTTGCTGGCAAAATTGCGCACCGCGGCGGTCGCAGTGAAATCGCCCGTCACCGGCAGCAGCGTGCCGCGATAATCGCCCGCCTCGGCTGCTGCGCGCAGCGCCACGCCGTTCTTCCCCGCCTTGGCGAGCATGGCATCGAGCGCCGCCGGAGCGATATAGCCGCTGATCGTCGGCCCTGCCGGCGCCGACCCCATGCGCACGCTCTTGGCGCCCAGGCTCTCGCGAATCTCGTTCCACGGCATCGAATCCGGCGCGACGATCAATACGCCCGCCGCGCCCGCGTCGGCGAGCATCTGGCGCCGCTCACGGTAGCGCGGCAGCTTGTCGCCGAAGGGCGGCGTATCGAACAGCATGACCGCGACCTTGCCCGCTACATCGGCGTTGACCCGGCCGTCCGCATCGACGCCATAGCCGACGAAGACGAGCGGCGTATCGGCCAGCGCCACCGACGCCTCGCTGCCGGTGACGATGATACCCTCGTCGCCGATCGCGAAGGGTTGGCCGGTCACCTTGAACCGCGCGCTTCCGCCCGTCGTCTGCGTTTCAACGAAAGGAACCGGCTGCAGCCAGGGCGTGTCGCTGCCCGGCACCGCCTGCAATCCAGCCTTTGCCCATTCGCCGACAATATAGGCGATGGTGCGGTCCTCGCCCTCGGCACCCGGACCGCGGCCCTCGAAGGCATCGCTCGCAAGAACGCGGATATGCTGCGCCAGATCGGCTTCGGCGACGGGCGTATTGCCCTTCGCATAGGCGGCGGGCGTGACGGCAAGCAGGGCGGCGGCCGCAACGGCGGCGCGAAATGGCGACAATGTCATGGATGTGCCCGATGGCATGGCCATGCCGAAGCGGCAAGGCGCGTTTGTCGAACGATGAACAGCATCGACGGAAAGCAGGCCGCTATTGCGCCCGCGCCCGCGCCAGCAGCGCCTTCGCCGCCGCGACGTGCATATCTTCGATCATATGGCCCGCGTGCCGCTGCGCCCCGCCGGTTGCTGCGGCGACCAGCGCTTCGGCAGAGGCTATCTCGCGCGCCGACGGGGCGAAGGCGCGGTTGCACGGATCGACCTGCGACGGGTGGATCAGCGTCTTGCCGTCGAAACCGAGCCGCCGCCCCTCGCGCGCTTCGGCCGCAAAGCCCTCCGCGTCGTCGATCGCATTATAGACCCCGTCGAAGCACCAAACGCCGCCTGCGCGCGCCGCGAGCACAATCGCCTGGATCGCATGGCCCATCGCGCCGCGATCCATGCCGTCGGGCAGCTTGAGCTCATAGGCCAGATCGTTGAGCCCGGCGATCAGCCCCTGCACCGCGGCATCGGCGGCGATTCCCTGCGCCGCATAGATGGCGGTCGGCGTTTCGATCATCGCGAGCAGTGGTAGCCCCAGAGCGCGCAGCGGGTCGAGGTCCGAGAGCGCGTCGACCTTTGGCAGCACCACCGCGTCGAGCACGAGGCCGTCCAGCGCCGCGAGATCTTCCGCCTGCTCGGCGCTGCCACTGGCGTTGACGCGCACGGCCACGCGCTTGCCCGCAAAGCCCGCCGTCACCGCGGCGCGCATCGCCGCGCGTGCCTCTGCCTTGCGCTCCGCGGGCACCGCATCCTCCAGGTCGATGATCAGCATATCGGCGGCGAGCCCGCCCGCCTTTTCGAGCGCACGGGCGTTGGAGCCGGGCACATAGAGGAGCGAGCGCGGGGCGAAGGCGGCATGGGTCATGCGCTTTTCTGTGGCGCAGCTGGACCATTGCCGCAATAAGGAAGCGGGATTGCGATCGAATTTGCAAAGGGGATGATCATGTATTTCGCACTTGCACTGGTGGTGCTGGCGCTGGTGTTTCTGATCTGGGCGCTGACGCCGGTGCGGCAGGGTTTCGCCTATACGATCGAACGCTTCGGCCGCTACACGCACACCGCGCAGCCGGGCCTCAACTTCATCATGCCGATCTTCGACCGCGTCGGTCGCAAGGTGAACATGATGGAGCAGGTGCTCGACATTCCGGGGCAGGAAATCATCACCAAGGACAATGCGATGGTCGCGGTCGACGGCGTCGTCTTCTTCCAGGTGCTCGACGCCGCGAAGGCGGCCTATGAGGTCAGCGACCTGTACCTCTCGATCATGAACCTGACGACGACCAACCTGCGCACCGTCATGGGGTCGATGGACCTCGACGAGACGCTGTCGAAGCGCGACGAGATCAACGCGCGCCTGCTGCATGTCGTCGACGATGCGACGACGCCATGGGGGGTGAAGATCACCCGCGTCGAGATCAAAGACATCCGCCCGCCGGCCGACATTTCGAACGCGATGGCGCGCCAGATGAAGGCCGAGCGCGAAAAGCGCGCCGCGATCCTCGAAGCCGAAGGGCTGCGCGCCTCCGAAATCCTGCGCGCCGAGGGCGAGAAGCAGGGCCAGATCCTGCAGGCCGAAGGGCGGCGCGAAGCCGCCTTCCGCGACGCCGAAGCGCGCGAGCGCGAGGCCGAAGCCGAAGCCAAAGCGACGCAGATGGTCAGCGACGCGATCGCGAGCGGCAATGCGCAGGCCATCAACTATTTCATCGCGCAAAAATATGTCGAGGCGGTAAGTCAGTTCGCGACCAGCCCCAACGCCAAGACGATCCTGTTCCCGGTCGAGGCGACGCAGCTCATCGGCACGCTGGGCGGCATCGGCGAACTCGCGCGCGACGCGCTCGAACGCAAGACGGAGGCCTGACATGCCCGACTGGCTGGCCAGCATGGAACCGCACTGGATTTGGCTGTCGGTCGGCGTCCTGCTCGCCGCGGCCGAGATTGTCGCGCCGGGATTTTTCCTGATCTGGATCGGCGCCGCGGCGATCGTCACTGGGGTCATCGCGTGGATCGCGCCGATCGGCGTACCGATTCAGCTCGGCATCTTCGCAGTGCTGGCGGTGATCATCCTCTATGGCGCGCGCAAATGGCTGCGCGACAATCCGATCGTCTCGACCGACCCGCTGCTCAACCAGCGCGGCGGCCGTCTCGTCGGTGAGGTGCTGACGGTGACGACGGCGATCGAAGACGGCCGCGGCCGCGCCCGGGTTGGCGATGGCGAATGGCCGGTGCGCGGACCCAACGCCGCCGAAGGGGCCAAGGTCCGCGTCGTCAGCGCCGACGGCGGCGTGCTGGTGGTCGAGGCGGTTTGATCCAAATCGTCATTGCGAGGAGCCGAAGGCAACGCGGCAATCCAGTGTAGCGCAAACCTCTCTGGATTGCTTCGCTCCGCTCGCGATGACGACCGATTCAACCACCCCGCGGCCGCGAATAAATCCCCACCACATGCCCCAGCGCGTCACTGTCGCCGATGCGGCGAAAGCCCAGTTTTTCGGCGACACGCTCTGATGCAGCATTGCCCGGATCGATGATGCAGCGCACCTCGGGCGCGTCGAGCGTCGCGTCGGCCCAGCCGAGCGCCGCGCTCATCGCCTCGGTCGCTAGCCCGCCGCCCCAATGGTCGGCATCGAACGCCCAGCCCGCCTCGGGTAGATCCTCAAGTTCGGGGATGCCGCGGCAGAAATAGGAAAGCCCGCCCATGCCGATCAGCGCATTGCTGTCGCGGTCGGCGAACACCCAATAGCCAAAGCCCATCACTGGCCACAGCCCGGCAGAGCTCAAAAATTTACCCCAGCTCACGTCGGGCGCACGCGGTTCGCCGCCGATGAAGCGCGTGACGCGCGGATCGGCCCACATCGCGATATGGACAGGCTTGTCCGAAAAATGCGGCGGGCGCAGGCGCAGCCGCGCGGTTTCGATCGTGGGAGGCGAGGTGATCATCGTGCCGACATGCCCAGCGCGGCGGGCATGGTCAATCGGGGTCGAAGAAATGGTCGAACAGGTCGTGCAACACGGCCTTGCCGTCGACCTGCGGCCGGACGCGCAGCACCGCCAGCGTATCGACGCGTGCCAGCACGTCGCAATGGTTCAGCACGAGATGATAGGCGGCGCGGTCCCTGAAATCGTGAAACAGGAGCATCGCGTCGGGTTTGCAGTGGACGATCGCCTGCAACAGGCAGGCGACACGAAAGCGCCCGTCGATCAGTACCGCGTCAGGGCTGCCGGTCAGGTGGCGCCAGATATGCGTGTGATAGCGCGGCCAATCGCGCAGGCGCGCCGGGTCGGTGGGCCGGCCCTCCGCATCGACCGGACCGATTTCGGGCTGATAGGGCGTGTAGCCCTCCGCCTCTTCGCCCAGTCGGCGCGCGATGGCGGCGAGCCGCTCGCGATCGCCGTCGACCGCCACGATCCGCCGGGCCTGCCGCGCGGCGACGAGCGTCGCCTCGCCGCATCCGAATTCGAGCAGCGATTGGCGTCCGGCGAGTTGCAGTTCGAGCTGCACGAGCTCGGTCGCGGTCCAGATCGATGGCATGAACGGTCCCCTGTTCTCCCCCCGCAGGAGATATGGGACTTCGCCGCAGCCGTCCAGCTATGGAACACCCCCACGAAGGCAGAGACCCGGAGAGGGAGAGAGAGGCCTCTCCGGCCGCCCGCCTTCGCGGGGGGGCCGGGCCGCGGCCTCAGGCCGCGGCCGTTGCCAGCTCGGGCGCACCCGACGAATGCGACGGCATCACCGCATCGGAATAATCGCTCTCGAATTTCTTGATGAGTTGGCGGTCGTCATGGTTCCAAGGGTGAAAGCCCGGCATGAAATAGGCCAGCCAGGGCAGAAAGCTTTTGCGCAGGATGCCCGGATAGCCGAGCATGAACCACCAGATGCGCGCGCTGACGCGCCAGCCGGTCAGCCCGTCCTGCTGCAAGAGCGCCTTCATGCCCCGGATGCGCTTGGGCCAGAAGCGCGCGGTGATCGCGACCATCATCAGCGACTTCGCCTTCCAGCGCCGCCAGCGGCTCCAGTCGCGCGTCGCGTGGAGCCAGGTGTCGTAAGCGACGCCCTTATGCTCGATTTCCTCGATCGCGTGCCATTTCCACAGCGCCGCCCATTCGGGCTCGGTGCCGTCGTACATCGCGGAATCCTTGAGCATGATCGCCGCCATCATCGCGGTATAATGTTCGAGCGCGATCGTCGCCATCAGGTTGACGATGGGCGGGCGCGTCTTGATGAGTTCCATCACATTGTCGACATCGGCCTCTAGCTCCGACAGGTCGTAGCCCGCCTCCGCCGCCTTGCGATTGAAGACGACATGTTCGCGGCTGTGAATGACTTCCTGCTGGGTGAAGGCGCGGATTTCGCGCGCCAGCTTTTCGGGCACGCCGTCGCGGTGCGCCTTCACCGCCTCGATGAACATCGCCTCGCCTTTCGGAAAGGTGACCGACAAAGCGGTATGAAAAACCGAGGCGATCGGGTCGCCGTTCATCCACCAGCGCCCCTGCCGGTCGTCGCGGCCGAAGCGGCGATCGCGCGGGGTGATCGACAAATCCTGCGGCGTCGGCGTGCGGGAAAGGCTGGACATATGGTTCTCACCGTCGAAAAGGGGGCTCAGGGCGTGGGGACGCCCGACGGGGCAAGAAATAGGAATTACTTACAGTGGTGTCAATAGTAAAGAAACGGCTCAGCCCGGAGGAAAGCCGGTCGGTGGCGCTCGAGGCCGCGCGGCTGATCCTGATCGAGATGGGGCCGCAGGCGGTGACGTTGAAAGCCGTGGCATCGCGCATCGACCGCACTCACGCCAATCTGCTCCACCATTTCGGCAGCGCCGCCGGTCTGCAAAAGGCGCTCGCCGCCTATCTCGCCGAAACGGTGTGCGACACGATTGCTGCGAAGATGACGTCGTCGCCGCCGGGCGAACGCAATGTGCGCGAGATCGTCGACCTTGCCTTCGACGCCTTCGACAGCGGCGGCGCCGGGGCGCTCGCCACCTGGATGGCGGCGACGGGCAATGAGGACGCGCTCGACCCGATCCTCGATGCCATCCACCGCCTGATCGACGGAACGGCGCCCGACGCGCACGAAAAGCGGCTGATGCACGAAGACACGTTGGCGCTCGTGCTGATGGCGATGGGCGATGCCCAGCTTGGCGGCCCGATGGCCGAAGCGCTGGGCCTGCCCCGCGATACCGCGCGCACGCTCGCGACCGAACTCATCACCGGCCGCATCGCCGCCTTCTGGACCGAACAGGGCGGCAAGCCCCCGCAATAGCGGGGCGCGCCGGCACGCGATATTTGCCCCCTTGAATCCCTTACGCCACGCGCCGATGTAAGGCGCCGAGGGGCAGCCCGCCGGTTCGCGGCGGGCATCCCGGATACTGAAGGACGAAATTTCCATGATCGACCCGCTCGCCGCCCTTGTTCCCGTCGTCGTCGAACAGACGAGCCGCGGCGAACGCAGCTTTGACATCTTCTCGCGCCTGCTGCGCGAACGGATCGTCTTCGTGACGGGCGAGGTCGAGGACAATATGGCGTCGCTGATCGTCGCGCAGCTTCTGTTCCTCGAATCGGAAAATCCGAAGAAGGACATCTATATGTACATCAACTCGCCGGGCGGCGTCGTCACGGCGGGCATGGCGATCCACGACACGATGCAATATATCCGCCCCCGCGTCGGCACCGTGTGCATCGGCCAGGCGGCGTCGATGGGCAGCTTCCTGCTCGCCGCCGGCGAACCCGGCATGCGCGTCGCGCTGTCGAACGCCCGCATCATGGTCCACCAGCCCTCGGGCGGCGCGCGCGGCATGGCGTCGGACATCGAAATCCAGGCCAAGGAAATCCTGCGTATCCGCAAGCGGATGAACGACCTCTATGCGCAATATACGGGCAAGCCCTTGAAAGACATCGAAAAGGCGATGGATCGCGACACTTTCCTCGAAGCCGAGGAAGCGCGCGCATTCGGGATCGTCGATCATGTCTACGACCGCCGCCCCGCGCTCCCCGGCGACGAGGCGCCCAAGGAAATCAGCGAAGGTCCGACGCCCTGACGCCGGCCAGCCCGCTTTCGGTAACCGCGTTTGTTGACGCCCCCGTTCGCGGGCCGTCGTCAGGTTGGACATGTCCCAATGTCACCTAATTGCCATATTGTAATTGGGTGATCGCGGGCTAGGATGAAGGACGGCAGCGCCCTTTTGCGGCTGCCAGAGGAAGATTTATGACGAAATTGAGCGGCTCGGACAGCAAGAGCACTCTTTACTGCTCCTTCTGCGGCAAGTCGCAGCATGAAGTCCGCAAGCTGATTGCCGGCCCCACCGTGTTCATCTGCGATGAATGCGTCGAACTGTGCAACGACATCATCCGCGAGGAAATCAAGGGCGGGGTCGCCGCGCGCAAGGATGGCGCGGTGCCGACGCCGCTCGAAATCTGCCAGCACCTCGACAATTATGTGATCGGCCAGAACACCGCCAAGCGCGTGCTGTCGGTCGCGGTCCACAACCATTACAAGCGCCTCGCCAATTCGGGCCGCGGCGATGATGTCGAACTGGCGAAGTCGAACATCCTGCTCGTCGGCCCGACGGGCAGCGGCAAGACGCTGCTCGCGCAGACGCTGGCGCGCTTCCTCGACGTGCCTTTCACCATGGCCGATGCGACGACCCTCACCGAAGCCGGCTATGTCGGCGAGGATGTCGAGAATATCATCCTCAAGCTGCTCCAAGCGTCCGACTATAATGTCGAAAAGGCGCAGCGCGGCATCGTCTATATCGACGAAATCGACAAGATCAGCCGCAAGGCCGAGAATCCCTCGATCACGCGCGACGTGTCGGGCGAAGGCGTGCAGCAGGCGCTGCTCAAGCTGATGGAAGGCACCACCGCGAGCGTGCCGCCGCAGGGCGGGCGCAAGCATCCGCAGCAGGAATTCCTGCAGGTCGACACGACCAACATCCTGTTCATCGCGGGCGGCGCCTTTGCCGGCCTCGAAAAGATCATCGGCGACCGCCTGCAGGGCAAGTCGATCGGTTTCGGCGCCCATGTCGCCGGCCCCGACGAACGCCGCGCGGGCGAGGTGCTCAAGAATATCGAGCCTGAAGATCTCCTCAAGTTCGGCCTGATCCCCGAATTCGTCGGCCGCCTGCCGGTGATCGCGACTCTCGAGGATCTCGACATCGACGCGCTGGTCAAGATTCTGGGCGAGCCCAAGAATGCGCTGATCAAGCAGTATAAGAAGCTGTTCGATCTCGAAGAGGTCGCGCTGACCTTCACCGACGACGCGCTGGTCGCGGTCGCCAAAAAGGCGATCGAACGCAAGACCGGCGCGCGCGGGCTGCGCTCGATCGTCGAGGCGATTCTGCTCGACACCATGTTCGACCTGCCCGACCTGACCGACGTGATCGAAATCGTCGTCGACAAGGATGTCGTCGAGGGCCGCAAGGCGCCGGTGCGCGTCTATGCCGACAAGGCGAAGGAAGCGGGCGACGCCGCCTGAGTCGAGTCGCGGCGCGCACCTGCGCCGCGGTTTCGCTCCCGCCAATGTTGCATTGCAGCAACAGTTGCACGAAAAAACGCAGCGCCGCCTGTCGATTATTCTGCGGCAGCGACGGAAATTCGCGCTTTTTTGACCTTTCCCCGCGCCTGGGCGATGGCGCGGCTTGCACTGTCACATTTGCTGTCACAATCGTGCCACATGCGGGCTTCAGGGGCGCTCGCAGGTCAAGCGCGCCCCAAGCCGCGCGCCTGCCGAATGCCACAATCAAGGGGACAACCTGTCATGAATTTCCGCAACACGCTCGCCGCTGGCGCCGCGCTGCTTCCGCTTGCGCTGCTTTCCACGCCGGCCTTTGCCCAGTCGACGGGCTCGGTCGATTTCGAAAACGAGATCGTCGTCACCGGCACCTCGGCGCAGGACGTCGCCGGCATCCAATCGCCCGATACGTCGAAGGCGAAGTCGGTTCTGGGTCAGGAAGTGATCGCGCGTCAGAACCCCGGTCAGACCATTCTCGACACCATCAACCTGGTCCCGGGGGTCGTCTTCACCAACAATGACGCTTATGGTTCGTCGGGCGGTCAGCTGACCATCCGCGGCTTTTCGGCCGACCGCATCAGCCTGACCTTCGACGGCGTTCCGCTGAACGACTCGGGCAACTATGCCATCTATTCGAACCAGCAGCTCGATCCCGAACTGATCGAACAGGTCAACGTCAACCTCGGTTCGACCGACGTCGACAGCCCGACCGCCGCGGCAACCGGCTCGACCGTCAACTACCGCACGATGACCCCGACCGAAGAATTCGGTGTCAAGGTCTCGGGTTCGGCGGGCGAATACAGCTTCTTCCGCGTTTTCGGCCTGATCAACACCGGCGAATTCACGCCGTTCGGCACGCGCGCCTTCGTCTCGGCTTCGAGCGCATCGAACGACAATCCGTTCAACAACTATGGCCGCATCCGCAAGAAGCAGTTCAACGGCCGCATCTGGCAGCCGATCGGCAGCAACGGCGACTTCATATCGGTGGCCGGTCACTATAACGAGAACCGCAACAACTTCTTCGGTTCGCTGCCGCTGCGCCTCGACGCCAACCGCGTTGTCGGTTCAGGTTCGGGCAACCGCTTCCCGATGAACAACGACGAGCGCGAATATAACATCAACTATCCGTGCACCACGACTGCAACTGTCACGCCTGGCGCTGCCGATTCGGCGTCGTCGTGCGGTACCGAGTTTGACCGTCGCTATAACCCGTCGAACACGGGTAACATCCGCGGCGCGTCGAAGTTCACGCTTTCGGAAGGCGTAACCCTCACCGTCGATCCCAGCTACCAGTATGTGAAGGCCAATGGCGGCGGAACCGTCAATGCGCGCGAACGGCTCAACAATGGTCTCGCTGGCTACATCGGCGGCCGTCCTTACTTCGGCATGGACCTCAACGGCGACGGCGACCTGCTCGACGAAGTTGCGGTGCTCGCACCCAGCCAGACGCAGACCCATCGTTATGGCGTAATCGCTAACCTGCGATGGGACATTGCAGAGGGTCACACGGTTCGCATCGGCTACACCTTCGACCGCGCGCGTCACCGTCAGACGGGACAAGTCGGTTTCCTGCAGATCAATGGCGAGCCGATCGATGTGTTCCCGGTCAACGACGGCGCAACCGACGTTACCGGCGGCGTTCTCCAGAAGCGCGACCGTCTCTCCTATGCAACGCTCAACCAGATTTCCGGCGAGTATCGCGGGGAGTTTATGGATGGCAGCCTGGTTACGACGCTCGGCATTCGCGCGCCGTTCTTCCGGCGTAATCTGAACAACTATTGCTTCACGACGAGCGACTCGGGCTTCGTCGACTGCTTCGGTCAGGGCGACCCGCGCAACGCGACATATGCAGCTGCGAACCCGGCGATTCAGGGCCCGCAGCAGCGTGTGCTCAAGTATGACGACATTCTTCCGAACGTCGGCCTGCTGTTCAAGCCGAGCAACCGGATCTCGGTGTTCGCGAACTATTCGAAGGGCCTGCAGGTTCCGGGCACGGACTCGCTGTACAACGCGTTCTTCTTTGCACCGAACACAGCCTCGGCGCGTCCGAACCCCGAAAAATCGGACAACTTCGACCTGGGCGTTCGCTATCGCACCGGTCAGGTTCAGGCGCAGCTTTCGGGCTGGTTCACGAAGTACAGCGATCGTCTCGCTTCGGCCTATGATCCCGTCACCGAACGCAACGTCTACCGTAACCTTGGTCGTGTCGACAAATATGGCATCGACGGCAGCGTTGCCTTCCAGCCGGTCCCGGAACTGGCTCTCTACGCCTTTGGCTCGTGGATGAAGTCGGAGATCAAGGACAATGTCCAGGCTGGCAGCTGCACCGCGGTCAATACTGCCATCGGTTGCGCCGCGATCGGCGATCCTCTGTTCGCCCAGACTGCCGGCAAGCGTGAATCGGGTTCGCCCGAATATACTTTCGGCGGCTCGGTCCGCGGAACGCTGGGGCCGGTCGAACTGGGTATCACCGGCAAGCGCACGGGCGGCCGGTTTATCTATGACACCAATCTGCCGATCTATGCGGGTACGCAGGCTGCACCGACGATTGTCTATCCAGCGAAAACCAACGCCTATTGGCTGGTCAACCTCGATGCGCGCCTGAGCCTGGAGTTCCTGGGTCTGAACGACAAGACCTTCTTCCAGCTCAACGTCTACAACCTGTTCGACAATCTCTATGTCGGCTCGTACACGACCAGCCTGAATCAGGGCGGCGTTCTGGGTTCGGGCCTCGTGACCGCCAACCCGGGCTCGGTTCCCTTCGCCCAGATCGGCGCACCGCGCACGATCAGCGGCACGCTGACCGTCGGCTTCTAAGTCCCCGGCAGTATGCGAAAATTAGGGCGCGGGAGGAAACTCCCGCGCCCTTTTTCGTGCTTGTCAGAAGGACGGGCCGACCTCGATGGCGATCGATAGTTGAATCGGGATGCTCAGGCGCCGGCGATGCGCCGCGCCGTGTCCTGGACCAAGGCAATCATGTTGGGGACGCCCTGCGTGCGGTTTGACGACAGCTGGCGGGTCAGGTCGAACGGGGCGAGCGCGGCGGCGATGTCCATCGCGGCGACCTCTGCCGCGGGCTTGTCCTGCACCGCGGCGAGTACGAGCGCGACGATCCCCTTGGTGATCGCGGCATTGCTGTCGGCAAGGAAGTGCAATCGGTCGCCGTCATGCGGCAGCGGGTAGACCCAGACGCTCGCCGAGCAGCCGCGGACCAGCGTCGCGTCGGTCTTGAGCGGATCGGGCATCGGCTCCAGTTCGCGACCGAGATCGATCAGCAGGCGATAACGATCGTCGCCGTCGAGGAAGTCATATTCTTCGAAAATGTCGTCGAGGCTGCGCATGGTCGCGGCCGTGGCAGAAAGCGCGTTGGAAGGAAAGCCTCTCTCACGGCGTCATTGCGAGCGTGGCGAAGCCATCCGGAGGAAGCGTGGGCCGCCCTGGGTCGCTTCGCTACGCTCGCAATGACGGAGGCAGGCTGATCAAAGATCGACCCCCGCCGCAATGGCTTCGAGCTTGCGCAGCCGTTCCTTGAGGTCGGCGATCTCGATCCGCGAACCGGCGTTCGGCACCGCAGGGTCCTGGCCGACGCTGTGGCAGATGGCGAGTTCTTCGCGCTTGAGCTGGATCCAGTCGCGCCAGCCGCGCAGCGCGGCGAGGCTGACTATGCCGAGAGCGGACAGCGCCACTGCGGCGGTGACAAGATTGGTTGCGAGGTCAGAAGTGATGGCGGCCATGACAGGGCTCCTTCTTCGTCACATCAGGGGTGCGAACGATCGCGCAGCTTCTCGATTTCCTCGTCGAGGCTGACGGCGCGATTATTGTCGGTGGCGATCCGTTCGAGCACCTGGATGCGCTCTTTCAATTGACGGATTTCGGCTTGCAGCGCCTTGGTCTCGGCATCCTGATTCGCGTTGCCGACGAAATACTCGTTGCCGCGGCGGTCGCGGTGGAAGCCATATTTCGCCCGGACAATGCTGCCGATCGTCACGATCAGCACGATGCCGATGACCATTTCAAAGGGGTTCATGGGGAGCGATCCTTTCGGTCTTGTCTTGTCAGTTCAGCGGGGCTTCGCGCAGCTTCTCGATCTCGTCGGCGACGTCGATTCCCTTGTCGGTAACGATGCGTTCGAGGACGCGGACGCGCGCTTCCAGCCGCTCGGTCTGCGCCGCATATTGCGCGGCCTTTTCGGCGGTGAGTTCGGACTGCTTCTCGATCATCTTCTGCTGGTGCTTGGACCAGATGGCGAAGCCGCCGAGGAGAAAGGGGGCAAGCGGGATCAGGATCCAGATGGTATCGCTCATGACGGCTGCTCCTTCCTCAGTTCGCCGGACGCCGCAGCGCCTCGATCTCGCGCTCCAGCCGGTGGCCTTCGTCGGTGACGATGCGTTCGACCACCGCCAGGCGATCCTTGACCGATCCGAGTTCGGCGCGAAGCTGGGCATTTTCCTGGCTGATCAGCTTGACGCGTTCCATCGCCTCGTCGCTGGTCTTGGGATAGATCGCCTTGCCCCAGCTGTTTTCGAGGGGATAGCCGTGCTTGATGCGCAGCCAGGTGGTGAAAATCCAGCCGCCGATTGCCGCGAGGCCGATGATCGCCGCGACCGGCGCGATTGCTTCCTTCAGGATGATGAAGTCCATGGTTATTCCCCTCAGCGCAGGCTGTCTATCTGACTGGCGAGCTGCGCCGCCTGTCCGTTGGTGTCGGTCGCAATGCGTTCGAGAACCGAGATGCGTTCCTCCAGCCGGACGATCTTGCCGGCGAGCTTGGCATTGTCGCTTTCGAGCAGTGCGATTTTTCGATCAGCGTCGGCGTCGGTTCGATGAACCGTGCCGCCCCATTCATTTTCAACCGGATAGCCGTGTTTGGCGCGGATCCAGGTGGTGAACATCCAGCCGGCCATCGAGATGCCGATGATGGCGAGGACGAAAGCGGGACCACCGAAATTCATGTTTCAACTCCCTGTTGCCATGGTTCCGGGCGTCGCCGGGATCAGCGCAGTGCGTCGATCTCGTCGGCGAGGCGGCGGTTGTGGCTCGTGTAGTAAAGTTCGATGTCGGCAAGCCGGCGATCGATGTCGCGGAAGCGCGAGCGGATGTCGCGGGTGGAGGCGCTGGGGTTCGAGCGCACGCCCTGCCAGAATTTCGCCTCTTCCTGCGAGCCATAGAGCGCGAAGGGCTTCGGCTGCGCCATCCAGGCAACGAGCCAATAGGCGATCAGCGTCCAGGGGAAGCCCCCCATTAGCGTCAGCAGCACCGCGCCGACGCGGACCCACAGGGCGTCGATCCCGCTATAGTCGGCGATGCCCGCACAGACGCCGCTCCATTTGGCGTTCTGTTTGTCGAGATAGAATTTCGTGCGGCTAGCGGACATCTCAGTTCCTCCTGCTGATGTTTTCAAGCTGCGCCAGATCTTCATCGCTGCGAACCGCGGGGCGGAAATCGGGATGGTCGGCGCTGATGATCCGTTCGACGGTATGCAGGCGGGCTTCGAGACGGCGCGCCGTGTCATACATTTCGTCGAGCAGCTGTTCATCCTCTCCGGTCAATGTCTTGGCCTGCTTCCACTTGGTTATGTAGTGGAGGATCAGCCAGGGCAGACCGAGGAAGAGCGTGCCGATGACGATCGGGACAATGATCACTTCTTCCATCGGTCCGGCTCCTTAGTTCTTGCCCTGCGCGGCTTTCAGCGCGGCGAGTTCGTCGGCAACCTTGTCGGCCGCCTGCAGCTCGGCGATTTCTTCGTCGAGCGACTTTTTGTAGCCGAGGCCCAGCGCGTCGGCACGGCCTTCGGCTTCGTCGACGCGGCGTTCGAGCGTTTCGAAGCGCGAGAAGGCGTCCTGGACGCGGTCGCCATTGGTCATTTCGCGCAGGCGATAGCGGTTTTCGGCGCTTTCGAGGCGATTGACGACGCTCGACTGACGCGCGCGCGCTTCGCTGAGCTTCTTCTGCAACTTGGTGATGTCGGCTTCATAGCCCTTGAGCGCATCGTCGAGCACGGCGATTTCGGCCTTCAGCTTTTCGGCCATGTCGCCGGCCTTCTGCTTTTCGACCAGCGCGGCGGTGGCCAGGTCTTCGCGATCTTTCGACAGCGCCAGTTCGGCCTTTTCCTTCCAGCTGTCCTGAAGGCTTTCCAGCTTCGCGATGTGGCGACGCATTTCCTTCTGGTCGGCGATGGTGCGGGCGGCCGAGGCGCGGACTTCGACGAGGGTTTCGTTCATCTCGAAGATGATCTGGCGGATCATCTTTTCGGGATCTTCGGCCCGGTCAAGCAGATCGGTGACGTTGGCGGCGATGATGTCGCGGGTTCGTGAAAAAATACCCATGGTCTATGCTCCTGTCGAAATTCGTCGAAAATGGCTGGTGCCGGGGCGGGGCAAGGGGGGAGAGTGCCCCGGCACCAGTTTTCGGTCAGGCCACGAGGCTGACCGCCGGGGTTGCAGCAGCGACGTCGTAAACGACCTGCGGATGGTCGATCACCCCGACAAGGATGGCCAGCGCACCGACCGCGCTGAGCGCGAAAGTGGCAGTCTGGGCAAACAGCGTCTTCATGATCGTTCCTTCCTGTTTTTCGCTGCACCGGAGCTTTCTGCGCCGGTTCGCAAATATCGATGCATGAGGCGTGCCAATTGCCGAAAGCGGCGGAAAGGCGCCCAAATTCACACGGAATCACCCCGTCCGAACAAAATGACTTGCCAATCAGCGGGAAATTTTGCCAATGATTGGGAATGGAGCGCGAAACGCAGTTCATCGGCCAGTCGGTCGCCTTTCAGGATGCGGTCGAACGCGCGAGCCAGGCGGCGACGCTTGACCGTCCGGTGCTGGTGATCGGCGAGCGCGGCACCGGCAAGGAACTGATCGCCGAACGCCTGCACCGCCTGTCGGCGCGCTGGGACCGGCCCTATGTGATCATGAATTGCGCCGCGATGCCCGAGACGCTGATCGAAAGCGAATTGTTCGGGCATGAGGCGGGGGCCTTTACCGGCGCGACGAAGACGCGCGCGGGGCGCTTCGAGGAGGCCGACGGCGGCACCTTGTTCCTCGACGAGCTCGCGACAATGTCGATGGGCGCGCAGGAGCGGCTGCTCCGCGCGGTCGAATATGGCGAGGTGACGCGCGTCGGTTCGTCGCGGCCGATCCGCGTCGACGTCCGCATCGTCGCCGCGACCAACGAGCATCTGCCCGCGCTGGTCGATGAAAACCGCTTTCGCGCCGACCTGCTCGACCGGCTGTCTTTCGAGGTCATCACCCTGCCCCCGTTGCGCGCGCGCGAAGGCGATATCGAGGTGCTCGCCACCTATTTCGGACAGCGCATGGCCGCGGTGCTCGGCTGGGACGAATGGCCGGGCTTCGGCCCGCGCGCGCTCGCGGCGATGGAGGGCCACGACTGGCCGGGCAATGTCCGCGAACTCCGCAACGTCATCGAGCGCGCCATCTATCGCTGGGCCGACCCGACGCGTCCGGTCGACACGCTGAGCTTCGACCCCTTCGCCAGCCCGTGGCAGCCCGCAGTGCGCAACACGCAGGCGAAAGCCGACGCGGCGCCCCCTGCCCCCTCCGCGCCCGGTGACGATAGCGCAATGGCAACCCCGGCCCCGCCCACCGGCGGCGCCGTCAGCGATCTGCGCGCGGCGGTCGATGCCTATGAACGGCAAATCCTGTCGGACACGATGGCGCGCTGCCGGTTCAACCAGAAGGTCGCCGCCGAAGCGCTGGGTCTGAGCTATGACCAGATCCGCCACGCGCTGAAAAAGCACGGGCTCAACAACTGAGCTATTGCCCAGGCAGCCGCCGCTCGAGCGCGGCCAGGACATCGTCCTGCGCCGCCAGCATCGCCGCGAGCTTGTCGCGCAGCGCATAGATTTCGGGCAGGCCGTCGACCGATTCGGCGATGCTGCGTTCAAGATAGAGGCGGTCGATGTCCGCTAGCGCGTCGGTCAACGGCGCGCGCGCCGCCTGAAGGCGCGAGATCGCCTGTTGCGCCACGACCCAGCTTTCGCTGGAAATCGCCGCGCCGCCCGCTGCGGTGACGGCCGCCTCGGTCGGCGCCCGTTCGCGCGCGAAGGCCTGCTGCGCGCCCGCCGCGTCCGATTCCCACCGCGCCAGCCGCCCGGTCAGATCGGTCGGCAGCGGCCCCGGCGGCGGCACGACGACAGACGGCGGCGCGACGTCGAAACGTCCCTCGACCGGACGTTTCGCCAGCGAAGGATAGTCGCCGCCCTGTGCAGCGGCGCAGGCCGACAGCGGGATTGCGGCCATCAGCGGCAGGATTGCAAGGATTGGCTTCATCGCCGCCCCTGATATGGGCGCAGACGCATCGCAGCAAGCCGAATCGGAGGAGCGGCGCCGCGCGCCCCGAACCGCCCCTTTCGCGATGAAAAGCGCGGAAATATGCGGTTGACAGCATCGCCGTTCGCCGCTAGTGGCGCTGACTTTCCCGCATGCCGGAAAAATCGGTCGCTTCGGCGGCTGACCGGGAGCGCGGGTGTTTTAGTTTCTGATTGGATGGAAGACCATGTTCGCAATCGTGCGCACGGGCGGCAAGCAGTATCGCGTCGCCGCTGGAGACAAGATCGCCGTCGAGAAGATCGAAGGCGCGGCCGGTGACACCGTGTCGCTGGGTGACGTTCTGCTGGCCGGTGACGGCGGCGATGTGAAGGATGCGAAGGGTCTGACCGTTTCGGCCGAGATCATCGCCCAGACCCGCGGCGAAAAGGTCATCGTCTTCAAGAAGCGCCGCCGGCACAATTATCGCCGCCGCAACGGCCATCGTCAGTCGCTGACGCTGCTGCGCATCACCGCGATCGGCGAAGCCAAGAAGGCCGCTCCCAAGAAGGAAGCGGCGCCGAAGGCCGAAGAAGCCGCCGCTGCGCCCGCGCCCGAAAAGAAGGCTGCTGCGCCGAAGAAGGCCGCTGCGCCCAAGGCCGAAGCTGCCGCCGAAAAGAAGCCCGCTGCCAAGAAGGCGGCCCCCAAGAAGGACGCCTGAGCGCGATCACGCGGCTCGGCTGAAGAACGAAACAAGGAGTTTAGGTCATGGCACATAAGAAAGCAGGCGGTTCGTCGCGCAACGGTCGCGACTCGCAGGCCAAGCGCCTTGGCGTGAAGAAGTTCGGCGGTCAGGAAGTGATCGGCGGCAACATCATCGTGCGCCAGCGCGGCACCAAGGTGTACCCGGGCGTCAACGTCGGCATCGGCAAGGACCACACGCTGTTCGCGACCGCGGACGGCCGCGTCCGATTCCACGATGGCAAGCTTGGCCGCAAATATGTGTCGGTCGACGCCATGGCGGAAGCCGCCGAATAAGGACGATCTTCCAGGGTCGTCCACCAAGGGACGACCCGGAACGGTCCTTTCCGCCCAGGCGGGAACAAAGTTCGAAAAGAGGGAGACGGGTCGCCCCCGGTCTCCCTTTTTTCTTGCCCGGGATCCGGACCAACCCGGTCCCTTTGAATTTCCGGCGCGAAAACAGGGCCATCCATCTCCCTCGCATATCGACTGTCGTCAAAGCGTCACCATCTGGCGCCACGGCGACAGGCAAATGGGAGTGACGAAAATGTTTGCGCGTACCGAAAGACTGTTGCTGCGGCCCGGCTGGCTCGAAGATGCCCCCGCACTCGCCCGTGCAATCGGCGAGGAAGCGGTGGTGCGCAACCTGGCGCGGGCGCCCTGGCCCTATGGCATGGACGAGGCGCAGGACTTCCTCGGCCGTCCGGTCGATCCGGCGCAGCCGAGCTTCCTGATTTTCGCGCGCACCGGCGGCGCCCCGCGCCTCGTCGGCGGCTGCGGCATCGCGCCGAGCCCCGAAGGTCCGCTCGAAATGGGCTATTGGATCGCCCGCCCCTATTGGGGCCTTGGCTTTGCGACCGAAGCGGGTCGCCAGCTCGTCCGGATCGCGCGCGCGATGCAATTGCCGAAGCTGACCGCGGGGCATTTCCTCGACAACCCGGCCTCGGGCGCGGTGCTTCGCAAGCTGGGCTTCCGTCCCACGGGGCAGATCGCGCAGCGCTACAGCGTCGCGCGCGGCCGCGACGTTGCGTGTGCGCTGTTCGAAGAGGGCGAGGGTGACGGCAGCGATGTCGTCACCCCGATGCGCGGCCGTATCGACAGCGACGCCGATTTTCGCGAACAGTTCCGGCTGATCGCTGCCTGACGCCGCGCGGCGCGGCACCTATGCCGCCGCCCCGCCGTCCGCGAAGGGCAGGATCGCGCGATAGGCCTCTACCCCCGGCGCGCCGGCGATCGTCGCGCCTTGGGTAAGCAGCCAGTAATGGCGCACGATCTCTGCCTGCTGTTCGAGCCCGTAGCGTGCAAGCGGCCAGCCCGGCTTGACGCTGTAACCATAGCTCGCGAAGGGATGGCGCATCAGCACCAGATACCAGCGCCCGCGCGTCTGCGCCTGCCACACATGCGTCATTTCGTGGACGAACAGGCCCTTCAGCGACCGCGACGCGGCGGCGAAATCGTCGCAGTATAAATCGCCGTGCGGGTGGAAATGCAGCGACCCCATCGGCGCCATCACGACGCGGCGCGGCTGGAAGAATATCCATTTGCGATGGCATATGCGCACCCGGTCATAGGCGATCGCATCGCCGAAGACCGACCGGGCCAGCGCAATTTCGCCCGCCGTCAGGGGCCGCGACGGCCTTGCCACGAGTGCTTACTTCTTCGCCGCGTCCGTGTTGGCCGCGCCATGGTCCATCGAGCCATGCTCCATCCCGGCCATCGCACCCGTCGGCGCGTCGCCGCTGCCGTCGGCGCTCGCGCCCGGCGCCGGCTTGATCGGCAGGTCGAAGAGGATGCGGTCATTGTTATAATTGGTGAAGACGAACTGCATCGGCAGCTTGCCGGCGCGCACCGCGGCGCCGTTGATGTGCCAGATCATCAGATGCTTGCCGCCGGGCTTGAATTCCAGCTCGCCCTTCGCGGGGACGGTCGCCGTGGTCAGCGGCTTCATCGTCACCACGCCATTTTCCTTGACGCTTTCGTGCATTTCGACGCGCTGCGCGAGGTCGGCGGTCACCGCGACCAGTTCGACATCCTGCGGACCGCCCTTGATCGTGAAGTAGCCCGCGGCGGGGCTGTCGGGGGTCGCGCCCATCTGAATATAGCCGGCGACCACCGCGAGCTGCGGGTCGCTGCCGATTTTACCGTTGCAGCCGGTGAGGGCGAGGGCGCTGGCTGCAAGGGCGGCGATGGCGAAAGGCTTCATGATGCGGGACTCCCGAAATGCGTCGATTTTCGATCCACAGTAAGCGGTCAAAACCCTTGTGCCAAGGATTAGCGCACCTATATCGCGCCCATCAAACCCGCAAGGGAACCCATGTGCGGCGCGCCTCTTTAGGGCGCCGGAAAATGATAAGGACGTTGAGACTATGGCCAAAGTGATCGGGATCGACCTCGGCACCACGAACAGCTGTGTCGCGGTGATGGAAGGCGGCAAGCCCAAGGTTATCGAAAATGTGGAAGGCACGCGGACGACCCCGTCGATCGTCGCCTTCGCCAAGGATGGCGAGCGCCTGATCGGCCAGCCGGCAAAGCGCCAGGCCGTCACCAATCCCGAAAACACCATTTTTGCGGTGAAGCGCCTGATCGGCCGCCGCTTTGACGACCCCATGACCAAGAAGGACATGGAACTCGTCCCCTACACCATCGTCAAGGGCGCCAACGGCGACGCGTGGGTCAAGGCGGGCGGCGAAGATTATTCGCCGTCGCAGATCAGCGCTTTCATCCTTCAGAAGATGAAGGAAACCGCCGAAGCCTATCTGGGCGAAAAGGTCGAGCAGGCGGTGATCACCGTTCCGGCTTACTTCAACGACGCGCAGCGCCAGGCGACCAAGGACGCCGGCAAGATCGCCGGCCTTGAAGTGCTGCGCATCATCAACGAGCCGACCGCGGCCGCGCTCGCCTATGGTCTCGACAAGAGCGAGAACAAGACCATTGCGGTCTATGACCTTGGCGGCGGCACCTTCGACATCTCGGTGCTCGAAGTGGGCGACGGCGTGTTCGAGGTGAAGTCGACCAACGGCGACACCTTCCTGGGCGGCGAGGATTTCGACAGCAAGATCGTCGAATATCTGGCCGACGGCTTCAAGAAGGACGAAGGCATCGACCTGCGCGGCGACAAGCTGGCGCTTCAGCGGCTGAAGGAAGCCGCCGAAAAGGCGAAGATCGAACTGTCATCGGCCGCGACGACCGAGGTCAACCTGCCCTTCATCACCGCCGACGCCAACGGGCCGAAGCACCTCGTCAAGACGATCACCCGCTCCGATCTGGAAAAGCTGGTCGAAGAGCTGATCAAGCGGACCCTCGAACCGTGCAAGAAGGCGATCAAGGACGCAGGCGTTTCGGCTAGCCAGATCGACGAAGTCGTGCTGGTCGGCGGCATGACCCGCATGCCGCGCGTGCGCGAAGTCGTGAAGGATTTCTTCGGCAAGGAACCGCACACCGGCGTCAACCCCGATGAAGTCGTCGCGATCGGCGCGGCGATCCAGGCGGGCGTGCTGCAGGGCGACGTCAAGGACGTGCTGCTGCTCGACGTGACCCCGCTGAGCCTCGGCATCGAGACGCTGGGCGGCGTGTTCACGCGCATGATCGACCGCAACACGACGATCCCGACTAAAAAGAGCCAGGTCTATTCGACCGCCGACGACAATCAGTCGGCGGTGACGATCCGCGTGTTCCAAGGCGAGCGCGAAATGGCCGCCGACAACAAGATGCTCGGCCAGTTCGATCTGGTCGGCATCCCGCCGGCGCCGCGCGGCGTGCCGCAGATCGAGGTGACCTTCGACATCGACGCCAACGGTATCGTCAACGTCAGCGCGAAGGACAAGGGCACCGGCAAGGAACAGCAGATCAAGATCCAGGCTTCGGGCGGACTTTCGGATGCTGACATCGACCAGATGGTCAAGGACGCCGAACAGTTCGCCGAAGAGGACAAGAAGCGCCGTGAGGCAGCCGAGGCGAAGAACAACGCCGAAAGTCTGATCCACACGACCGAGCGCCAGATCGCCGAGCATGGCGACAAGATCGACGCCGGGCTGAAGTCGGAAATCGAAGCGGCGATCGCCGAAGCCAAGACGGCCGTCGAAGGCGGGGACAGCGCTGCGATGACCGAAAAGGCGCAGGCGCTGGCGCAGGTCGCGATGAAGCTGGGCCAGGCGATCTACGAAAAGGAACAGCAGGCCGCGGCATCGCCCGCCGCCGATGCTGACGAGAAGAAGGCCGACGACGATGTCGTCGATGCCGAATTCTCCGAAGTCGAAGACGACAAGAAGTAAGCATGAAACTCTCCCCGTCGCGCTTCCCGGCGCGGCGGGGCAGAGGGGGCCGATAGACTATGTCGCTCGACATCGATTATTACGAACTGCTCGAATGCGAGCGCGGCGCCGACGACGCGACGCTGAAAGCCAGCTACCGCAAGCTCGCCATGAAATACCACCCCGACAAGAATCCGGGGTGCGGCGACAGCGAAGCGCGGTTCAAGGCAATCAACGAAGCCTATGATTGCCTCAAAGACCCGCAAAAGCGGGCAGCCTACGACCGCTTCGGCAAGGCGGCGTTCCAGAATGGCGGCGGCCCGGGCGGCGGCTTCGGTGGCGGCGCCGAATTCGGCGATATCGGCGACATTTTCGAATCGATCTTCGGGTCGGCTTTCGGCGGCGGTCGGCAGCAGCAGCGCGGCCCCGCGCGCGGCGCCGACCTGCGCTACGACATGGAAATCCGGCTCGAAGACGCTTTTGCCGGCTGCAGCCGCGAGATTCAGGTCGATGTCGCTGCGCGCTGCGACGTCTGCGACGGGTCGGGCGCGAAGCCCGGCACCGCGACGCACCGCTGCACCACCTGCAACGGCCACGGCAAGGTCCGCGCGCAGCAGGGCTTTTTCATGGTCGAGCGCACCTGCCCGCACTGCCAGGGATCGGGCGAGGTCATCACCGACCCGTGCGGCACCTGTCACGGCGAAGGCCGTGTCGACCGGCGCAAGACGCTGACCGTCGAAATCCCGCCCGGCGTCGATGAAGGCACGCGCATCCGCCTGCAGGGCGAAGGCGAAAGCGGCGCGCGCGGCGCAGCGGCTGGTGACCTCTACATCTTCCTCCACATGGCGCGGCACAAGCTGTTCGAACGCGAAGGCACGACGTTGTTCACGCGCGCGCCGATCAGCTTCACCACCGCCGCGCTCGGCGGCTGCATCACCATCCCCGGCCTCGACGGGCGCAAGCATGACATCAGCATTCCCGCGGGCATCCAGTCGGGCAAGCAGCTTCGTCAGCGCGGCGCCGGGATGCCCGTGCTCAACGGTCGCGGCCACGGGGACCTGGTGGTTCAGATCGACGTCGAAACCCCGACGCGGCTGAATGCCAAGCAGAAGGAATTGCTGCAGGCGTTCCGCGAAACCGAGACCGGCGAAGAATGCCCGGCAAGCCAGGGCTTTTTCGGACGGCTCAAGGAAATGTGGGACGATCTGACGGATTAGGCTTCCATACTTCTCACCTCGTCATTGCGAGGAGCGCCGCGACGAAGCAATCTCCAGCCATCGTCCTACCACCTCGATAGCTGCGGATTGCTTCGCTTCGCTCGCAATGACGGGTGAGTTACCCAATCTGGCCCCGCAATTCGGCAATCAGCGCCGCGACCTTGGGTAAGCGCGGTTCCTCTTCATCGAGGATCGCGTAGAAAGCCCGGCGTTTGAGCGCCGCCAGTTCGTCGGTGCGCAGCGCACCCTCGCCGCCGACGCTCGACGCGACGATGTCGATCAGCCGGTCGGCACCGTGGAGCCGCCCCCACAGATAGTCATTCTCGCGATAGGCGCGGCTGAAGAAGGCGCCGAAGCTGTTGAACTCGATCCCCTTGAGCATCGACGCCGCGCCGCCGGTGCGGATCGCGGTCGCGTCCGACGGCGAGATGCGGTCGATCTTGATGGGATCGAATTCGTCGAACCCCTCGCCCTGCAACAGCGGCAGGGTGGCAATGTCGTAAAAAGGATAGCCGAGATAGGCGAGCAGCATCGTGCGCCGGTCGTCCTTGGGCAGGCTGCCGAGCGCGGCGGCGATCAATATATCGGCATCGGCATCGACGCTGACCAGATCGCGCCGTTCGGCGATCGCGTCGATCCACTGCGCCGCGCTGGCGTCGGCGGGCACGTCGAGCCGCTCGAGCCACTGGTCGCCCTCGCGTTCGAGATAGAGGCCGAGCGCGGTGTAGATCGCGCCGCGCATCGTCTCGCACGCCGGATCGGGCGCATCGCGCTTTGCCTCGACCGCGGCGTCGAGTTCGCGCGCGAGGAAGCGCAGACGCCGGATGCGAAAGCCAAGGTCGTGGGTGCGGAAAAAGGCAATCGCGTCGGTGCTCGCGCCCGAACCGCGCTTGCCCGAAATGCGGTCGAGCCCGCGGCTGCGGATTTCGTCCCACACGGCGTCGCGCCGGTTGCGCTGATGGATGTCGCCCTCGGGCGGTGCCAGCCGGTCGATCAGCGCGACCAGCTCCTCGACCACCGCCGAGAGCTTGAGGTGGCCATAGGGCGCATAGGCGAAGCCGGCGCGCGCCGCCGCCTCGGCCTGCGCCTTTGCGCGCCAGCGGTCGAGCCGCGCCGGGGTCGGGGTGTTGAGGAAGAAGGTCGTGCCGAACAGCGCCGCCACCTGCTCCTCGACCTCGACCTTCATCGCATCGACGACGCGCTGCATGCGGCGGATGCGCCGCGACATATTCTCGATCGCCTCGACGCTGTCGCGGATCGGCTGTTCGCGCGGAATTTCGGACAGCGCGCCGAGGATGGTCGAAAAAAAGCCCGGCGGGCGGCGCGCTTCGCCCTCGCCTGCCTCGCCAGGCTTGCCGAAGCTGATCGAGCGATAATCGGGCTTGGGATCGATATAGACGAAGCGCCGGTCGATCTCGCGCCGCGCCGGCCGCTGCTTGAGCGCCGCGATCGCCGGACGGAACGGCGCGTTTGCGAGCACCGACCCGTCGATGAGCACCCGGTCGGAGGGGTCGGCCTCGCTCCCCGTCGGAAGCTGGACGCGGACGAAATCGGCGCGCGCCGGCCAGGCGATGCCGCGCTTTTCGAGCACGCTGTCGAGTTCGCGCAGCGTGAAGGGCGGAAAGGCGCCGGGAAAGCTGGCGGTCGCGCGCGCCGCGGCAGCGAGGCCGGGGACGTCGTCGAGCCGCTTGCCCGCGCGGCCGTCCTGCCGGAAATGCATGATCAGCCGGTGTTCCTGCTCGGTCACGCGCGGCGGACTGTTGAGCGCGAGCGGCATGCTGTGCCCCGCATAGTCGGTCACCGAGACGAACAGGTCGACCGGCTGACCCGCCGGCAGCAGCGGCCGCCCCTGCGGCCCCGACGCCATCGCATCGAAGGCATCGAGCAGCAGGCCGGAGAAAATCTGTCCGCCGAAGGGCGGTTCGAACCAGCGCGCGCGCACGAAGCGCGACAGCTTGGCGCGCACCTCGTCCTGCGCGCCCTCGCCCACCGTGCGGTCGATGACATTGCCGCGCCGCTTCATCGCCCAGCCGGCGATCGGCACCGCCCAGAATTTGGTTGCCGCCGACAACGGCCGCGCATCCGGGTCGATCAGCCGGTCGACATCGGCATCGTCGAGCCATAATTCGGTGAGCGGGTCGAGCGACTGGCCGGTCGCCATCGCCCGCGCGAGGAAAATGCCGTTGATGCCGCCCGCGCTGGCGCCCGCGATGATGTCGGCCAGGACGCGCAGCTTGATCCCGCTGCGCGCCGCGAGCGCGACCAGCAATTCGCCATAGGCATCGACCGCCGCCGGTTCCGCCTCGTCATGAAAGGTGCGCGACGCCGCCGCGAGCCGCCACACTTCCTTGGTGATGCCGTGCATGTAGACGGCAAGGCTGATGCCGCCGTAGCAGATCAGGGCAAAGCGTAATTCCTTCTCGCGCATCGGCGACCTGATAGCGCGCTTCCGCACGCCGCGTCACCCCTTGCCGGTCGGTTCCCGAAAAGCCGGGCGGCGCATTAGGACAATATCAAAGTTTCCGATTTATTCACCGTGTCGAATGGGGGTTTGGCCATCAAATGTGGCCGATTTCCCAGTCTGTAGAGTCGAAGCAGGAAGAAGCGATGAGTGCATTCGGACGCCGTCCCGGAACCGCAGGCCGCCCCGCCTTTGGCGTGGCCAAGCCGATGCAGGCTGGCCCCGGCATGGCCGGCGGCGCGCAATTTCCTGCGATCGACACGCCGGCCGCCGAGGCACCCCCGCCGCCGTCGAACCTGAGCCCCGAAATGGAGGCGATGGAGCGGCTGAACCAGCGGTCGACCGCCGAGGCGATGGAGCCCGAAAAGGCGCAGGGCTTCGAAGCCAGCGTCCACAAAATCAAGGAACAGGTGCTGCCGCGCCTGCTCGAACGCGTCGATCCCGAGGCCGCGGCGACGCTGTCGAAGGACGAGCTGACCGAGGAATTCCGCCCGATCATCCTCGAAGTGCTCGCCGAGCTGCGCATCACGCTCAACCGCCGCGAGCAATTCGCGCTCGAAAAGGTGCTCGTCGACGAATTGCTCGGCTTCGGCCCGCTCGAAGAGCTGCTCTCCGACCCCGACATCAGCGACATCATGGTCAACGGCCCGTATCAGACCTATGTCGAGCGCAAGGGCCAGCTCGTCATCGCGCCGATCCAGTTCCGCGACGAACAGCATCTTTTCCAGATCGCCCAGCGCATCTGTAACCAGGTCGGCCGCCGCGTCGACCAGACAACGCCGCTCGCCGACGCCCGTCTGAAGGACGGCAGCCGCGTCAACGTGATCGTGCCGCCGCTCTCGCTTCGCGGCACCGCGATCTCGATTCGTAAATTCTCGGCCAAGCCGATCACGCTCGACATGCTCTGTCAGTGGGGCGCCATGAGCCAGAAGATGTGCACCGCGCTGAAGATCGCAGGCGCGAGCCGGTTCAACATCGTCATCTCGGGCGGTACGGGTTCGGGTAAGACGACGATGCTCAACGCCCTGTCGAAGATGATCGACCCCGGCGAGCGCGTGCTGACCATCGAGGATGCCGCCGAATTGCGGCTGCAGCAGCCGCACTGGCTGCCGCTCGAAACGCGCCCGGCGAACCTCGAGGGCAATGGCGCCATTCACATGGGCGATCTCGTCAAGAACGCGCTGCGTATGCGTCCCGACCGCATTATCATGGGCGAGGTCCGCGGCGCGGAGTGTTTCGACCTCCTCGCCGCGATGAACACCGGTCACGACGGGTCGATGTGTACGCTGCACTCGAACAGCCCGCGCGAATGCCTTGGCCGTATGGAAAATATGGTGCTGATGGGCGACATCAAGATTCCGAAGGAAGCGATCTCGAAACAGATCGCCGACTCGGTCGACCTGATCGTCCAGATCAAGCGTCTGCGCGATGGCTCGCGCCGCGTCACCAACGTGACCGAGGTAATCGGCATGGAAGGCGACGTCATCGTCACCCAGGAATTGTTCAAGTTCGAATATTTGGACGAGGACAAGGACGGAAAGATCATCGGCGAATATCGCTCGATGGGCCTGCGTCCCTATACGCTGGAAAAGGCGCGCCAGTACGGCTTCGATCAGCCGTACCTCGAGGCCTGCCTGTAAGATCCGCCTGCGGGGGGGGAGGTGACGCTTAGGGCTTGAGCGCCAGCGCCGCCGCCACGATCGCGACCGCTACGCTCACCAGCGCGATGCCGCGCCACGGCATGAAACCGACGTTGTCGACGTCGCGGCGATTGCGGCGGCGCCACTCGGCGAGTTCGGCGACACCGAACAGGATCGCAGCAGTTGCGCTCACCGACAGCATCGACACTTGCATTGACGCTCAACCCTTCGCAAACAGGGGATCTTCCCCCCAGTGACGAGGTGCCGATATGCGTTCGCTTCCGATTATTGCAACCGCTCTTCTTGCCGCCACCGCTCCGGCGTTCGCGATGGCCGATCCGCACGCCGGACATGGCGATCATGGCGCACACGGTGCCGCGCCGGACGGCGCGATCGCCGCAGCGGTGGCGGCGCCGACCCGCACCCCCCCCAACGTCGCGCGCGACGCGGCGCGCCATCCCGCCGAAACGCTGGCCTTCTTCGGCGTGAAGCCGGGCGATACGGTCGTCGAGCTGTGGCCGGGCGGCGGCTGGTATACCGAGATTCTGGCGCCGCTGACCCAAAGCGGTGGAGGCACGCTCTATGCCGCGGCGCCGTGGGAGCGCGGGCTGAATACGGTCCGCAAATGGCAGGAGGCCAAGCCCGACGCCTATGGCGCGGTCAAGCTCGCCGAATTTCCTGCAACCGGTGCCGGACCCAAAGTGCCCGACGGCAGCGCCGACGTGGTGCTGACCTTTCGCAACGTCCACAACTGGCGCTTCGGCGGCATGGACAAGACCGCCGAAGCATTCCAGCAAATCTATGCGATGCTGAAGCCCGGCGGCGTACTCGGCGTCGTCGACCACCGCCTGCCCGAGGCGATGGATTCGGCACTCGAGGAAAAGAGCGGCTATATGAAGCGCTCGTCGGTCGTCGCCTTTGCCGAAGCCGCCGGCTTCACGCTGGCGGGCGAAAGCGAGGTCAACGCCAACCCCCGGGACACGCACGATTATGAAAAGGGCGTGTGGAGCCTGCCGCCGACGCTGACCAACAAGGATATCGACCGCGAAAAATATGTCGCGATCGGCGAATCGGACCGCATGACGCTGAAGTTCGTGAAGCCGGCAAGCTGAGCAAGCCGCTCGAAACGATCGACCCCGCGCTGCTGCTCAGCGCCTATGCGCAGGGGATATTCCCGATGGCCGACGGGGCGGACGACCCGTCGGTCCATTGGGTCGAACCGCGGCTGCGCGCGATCCTGCCGCTCGATGGCTTTCACCTGTCGCGCAGCCTGCGCAAGCTGCTGCTCGCCGACCGTTTCCGCGTCACCACCGACACCGCCTTTCCCGCGATGACGGCGCTGTGCGCCGAAGCCGCCGACGACCGGCCGACGACGTGGATCAACCCGGTGATCCGTGCGAGCTACGAACGATTGTTCCGCATGGGCCATGCCCATAGCGTCGAATGCTGGTACGACGGGGAGTTGGTCGGCGGCCTCTATGGCGTGTCGCTGGGGCGCGCCTTTTTCGGCGAGTCGATGGTCAGCCGGATGCGCGACGCCTCGAAAATCGCGCTCGCGCATCTCGTCGCGCGGCTCAGTGCCGGGGGCTTCGAGCTGCTCGATTGCCAGTTCATGACGCCGCACCTCGCCAGCCTGGGCGCGATCGAAATGCCCCAGGCCGCCTATCTCGCGCGGCTTTACTCGGTGCTGTCGGGGGCCGGCGATGCGGCCTTGGGCGCCGCCGCGGGAGCGGCCGGAGCCGGAGTACCCTCGCCGCCATTCCCGGCGGGCGACTGGTCGGCGCTCGATGCCTTGGGCGCCGATACTGCCTTGGGTGCGGAGCGCGCGACGGGTTCGCCGCCCGGATATGTCATCGCACAGCTTTTGACGAAGACATCATAGATCGGGTGCTGGATCACATTGCGCTCGGGGCGTTCCTTGAACACCCAGCCCGAAAAGACGCGATACCATTTATTGTCGCGCTGATCCTGCACCGACAATTGCACGAAGGCGCCGGTTTCGGGGGGATCTTCCCACGGCGCCGTCTGTTCGCAGGCGCGCAGGCGAACGATCGCGCGGCCGACACGCGCGGTATCGCCCGGCTTCATCGTCAGATCCTGCACCAGCCCGTTGCGCTTGTTGAGCAGGCCCACCACTGCAACGCGTTCGGCCATCGGGGTCGCGCCTTCGATCCCGCCGACTTCCTGCGGCACGGTTTCGGACTTGGCGATCTGCGGGATGTTGCTCGTCGTCTTGGTCTGGTTGCCGCGATCGCAGCCGGCCAGCGTCGTCGCCGCGAGCAGCGCGATCAGCGCGGAACGGAAAAGCGGCGTCGCCACGGCGCTCAGTCGGCGCCGGGCCGCCAGGCCTCGTAATCGCCAGTCGCGGCGGCGCGATGCCCGCCGCGTTCGAGCGCGCCGGCGGGGCGATAGGCACCCAGGCTGCCGGTCAGATTTGCAGTCGGCTCGGCGAGCCAGGGGCGTGGCGCGGGCAGCACGTCGGACGGCAGTTCGTCGAAGGTGCCATGCAGCCAGCCGTGCCATTCGGGCGGCACGCGGCTCGCGTCGTTCGATCCCTTGTAGAGCACCCAGCGGCGCTTGCCGTCGCGCGACCGGAAATAGCGGTTGCCAAGGCCGTCCTCGCCTACCTGCTCGCCATTTTTCCAGCTGCTCAGCAGCGTGCCGACGGTCGCGCCGTCCCACCAGGTGAAAATCTTGCCCAAGATGCTCATGGCGGTGGCGTTTACAGGCAAGCGTGCGGGCTTCGCAAGCGGTCTTTGGCGAAAAGCGGCGCCATTAGCGCCTGCCCCGCCCCTACTTTGCGTCCTGCCACGTCACCTTGGCGCTTTCATCGATCCCCAGCTTCGCCGCGGTACCGCCCGCCAGCTCGAGCACCGCCGCCACTTCGCCGCCGCTGACGACGGGATCGAGCGATTCGGGGATGGCGTTTTCGGCGATCCGGTCGATGCTGCCGTCGGCGCGCACGAAGATCATGTCGAGCGGGATCAGCGTGTCCTTCATCCAGAAATTGGCGATCTTCGGCTTGGCGAACGGAAACAGCATGCCGCCATCGGCGGGCAGCGACGTGCGGAACATCAGCCCCTTTTCCTGTTCGGCCTCGGTTCGCGCGACCTCGACGCGAAAGCGGTGGGTGGTGCCCGCCATCGCGATGATCAGCGGCACCGTCGCCTCGGCGCCGGCTTCGGCCTCGGCGCCCTTGTCGCAGCCCGCGACGGGTAGCGCGAGCGCCAGGATGAGGGCGGTCAGCATGGCTCGCATCGGCATCTCCTTGTCGACTTTCTGGTCGCCTTCTTGTCGTCGGTCTCGGGGTACCGGACGTTCAGCGCCGCTGCCTAATCGAGCGCCGCCTCGGCGTCCAGCGCGGCCAGCGCCGCCGCGTCCCCCGGCGGGACAGCGAGGATGCGCCGCGCGAGCGCCGGCGAATGGCCGGCGCGCGCGAAGGCGGCCATCTGGCGCTCGCGCTGCGCGGGATCGTCGAGCGGCTGGCGCGCGAACGGACCGAAGCGGCGGCGACGCGCAAATCCGAGGGCTGAAGCCATCGCCGCGCCCTCGGCGGCGTCGATCGCCTCGCCCGCATCCGCTTCGTCGATGCCGTCGACGAAAAGCTGCGCGCGCACGCGCCGCGCGCCCAGCCCGCGCCGCGTCATCGCGGCGCCGCGCATCGCGGCGTATTGCCGGTCATCAAGGTAGCGCAGCCGCTCCATACGGTCGGCGATCGCGTCGCAAGCGGCACGCGGATCGGCCGCATCGGTCCATTCGGCCTCGCGCTGCTTGCGCCCCAGATAGCGCAGCAATTTCGCCCGGCTGGTGGCGAATCGCGCCACATAGGCGAGCGCCAATTCGTCGAGTCGCGATGCGTCGAGCGGCTTTTTGCTTCGGTCGGACGGAGTGCGGCGGTTGGCCATATGCCATGTTTATGCCACAGTCGGGTCCGATTGAGAACGATCAGAGCCCCTATGCCCGGCGGAAAGCCCGGAAAAATGGGCGATTATGTTCAAACAGTCAGGGATCGCGCACGCTCATCATGGCACCGGAAGATGACATGCTTGTTGCCGCATCCCCCGTTTCCCGGGATTCGACACCCCTTATGACCGAAAATTCCGCTCCTGCGGTGGAGGCGCTTGTCCCCACCCCGACCGAATGCGCCCAGCCGCGCCGCTTTTCGAACTTCGCCACCGTCGGCGAAGCGCTCGACTATGCCGCCGCGGGTACGCGCGGGCTCAATTTTCACGATCCGCGCGGGCGCCTGATCCGCCCCTATCCCTATAGCGAGCTCAAGGCCGATGCGCTCGAGGCTGCCTATCGCCTCGTGGCGGCGGGGGTACAGCCCGGCGACCGCATCGCGCTGGTCGCCGAAACCGGCGCCGAATTTGCCGCGCTGTTCTTCGGCACCATCTATGCCGGCGCCTGGCCGGTGCCGCTGCCGCTGCCGACCAGCTTCGGCGGGCGCGATTCCTATGTCGGACAGCTTGTCGTCCAGCTCACGAGCTGCGACCCCAAGATGCTGTTCTTCCCGCCGGAAATCGCCGCCATGGCGACCGAAGCCGCCGAACAGCGCGGCGTCCAGCCGATGGACTGGAGCGAATTTGCGGCGCGCCCGGCCCCCGTCGCGGACCTGCCGGAACAGAAGCCCGACGAAACCTGCTATCTGCAATATAGCAGTGGCTCGACGCGCTTCCCGCACGGGGTCGCCGTCACCCATGCGGCACTGCTCAACAATCTCGCGGCGCACGCGCACGGAATGGAATTGCAGGACAGCGACCGCTGCATTTCGTGGCTGCCCTGGTATCACGACATGGGGCTCGTCGGCTGCTTCCTGTCGCCGGTCGCGAACCAGGTCTCGGTCGACTATCTGAAGACCGAGGATTTCGCCCGCCGTCCGCTCGCCTGGCTCGATCTCATCAGCCGGAACAGCGGCACGACGCTCAGCTATTCGCCGACCTTCGGCTACGACATCTGCGCGCGCCGTATTTCCAGTCAGACG
Source organism: Sphingopyxis sp. GC21 (assembly GCF_025727575.1). Classification (NCBI taxonomy): domain Bacteria; kingdom Pseudomonadati; phylum Pseudomonadota; class Alphaproteobacteria; order Sphingomonadales; family Sphingopyxidaceae; genus Sphingopyxis; species Sphingopyxis sp. GC21. The sequence continues at coordinate 2,646,031 of NZ_CP095845.1, forward strand.
CATGTCGCCGACCGCTTCGACCTGTCGCGTTGGCGCGTCGCCGGCAACGGCGCCGACATGATCCGCCCCGACGTGATGCAAAGCTTCGTCGACGCCTTCGCCGACGCGGGTTTCAAGGCGAGCGCTTTTCTGCCGAGCTACGGCCTCGCCGAAGCGACGCTGGCGGTCAGCATCATGCCGCCGGGCGAGGGGATCGTCGTCGAACTGGTCGAGGAAACCGAATTGTCGGGGGCCAGCGGCGACGCCGGACGTCCGACCCGCTACCGCGCGATCGTCAATTGCGGCCGCGCGGTGCGCGACATGACGATCGAGGTTCGCGACGAGGACGGCAATATCCTTCCCGACCAGACCGTCGGCAAGGTGTGGTGCACCGGCCCGTCGCTGATGACCGGCTATTATCGCGATCCCGAATCGACCGCCGCCTGCATGAAGGACGGCTGGCTCGATACCGGCGATATGGGTTATCTGTCAGATGGTTACATCTATATCGTCGGCCGCGCCAAGGACATGATCATCATCAACGGCAAGAATCACTGGCCGCAGGATATCGAATGGGCGGTCGAACAATTGCCGGGCTTCAAGTCGGGCGACATCGCCGCCTTCGCGATCACCACGCCGGGCGGTGAAGAGACGCCGGCGGTGCTCGTCCAATGCCGCACCAGCGACGAAAAGGAACGCGCGGCGCTGCACGAAACGATCCGCGACCGGGTCCGCGCGATCACCGGCATGAACTGCCTCGTCGAGCTGATCCCGCCGCGCACGCTGCCGCGAACCAGCTCGGGCAAGCTCAGCCGCTCGAAGGCGCGCGCGCAATATCTGGCGGGCGAGATCCAGCCCTTCCGGATCGCCGCCTGAGCCGAACGGTGCGCAGCGCCAATTCTGTTCCGCTTCGGTACAGAAAATGCGACGAAGCGAAGCGCGCGGTTACTTTCGGGTAACCCGCTTTCGCTATGCAAGCGGCGTGAAAAGCCTGTTTAGCGACCAGATTTCGGACGATGATCTTCCGCTGCGCACCCTGTTGGGCCTGACCCGGCAGGACGAAGCGGTCGGCGACCTGCGCCAGCTCCAGATCGCGCCGCTGCGCGGCCGGGGCGCACTGCGCCTCCTTCTCAACGGGGGTATGGCGCTGGTCGCGGGGTTCACCATGATGATGGAAACGGCGTGGCCGGTCGTCGTCGGGTGGCTTCTCGTCACGCTCGCCTTTTCGATATGGTCGTTCCGCACCTTCGACAGGTTGCCGCTCGACGATCCCAAATTCGCGACCGCGGCAGAGTTTCGCCTTTGTCATCGCCATGCGCTGTATTCGGCGCTGCTCTGGGGCGGCGCCTTCTGGTTGCAGGGTCTGACGCCCACGCTCGACCACGTCCTTTCGCTGTGGACGATCGCGCTGCTGCTGATGCTCGCGCTGACGATGGTCGCGCACAGCATGCCGCTGACCTGCATTCTCTATATCGCGCCCGTCACGCTTTCGGCCTCGCTCGCGACCGCGGCGGCAGGCGCGCCGCAGCTGACCGGCGTGACGATGGTTGCGGGGCTGCTCCTCGCCACCTTCTGCCTTCGCTTTGCGCAGACGCACATCCGTATCCGCCGGGCCGAAACGGTGCTGCACGAAAAGTCCGAGACGGTCAGCCTGCTGCTGCGCGAGTTCGAGGACACCTCGGCCGACTGGCTGTGGCAGACCGACAATTCGCGCCGGCTGGTCCATGTATCGCCGCGCCTTGCCTATGCGCTCGGCGGCAGCGCCGAGGCACTCGAAGGCATTCCGCTGCTTCGGGCGCTGTCGGGCGACGCATGGGAAAGCGCGACCTTTCCCAAGGCGCTGCACGACATGGCCGAACGGATGAAGCGACGCGAAAGCTTTTCAAACCTGATCGTCCCCGTGACGATCGCCGGCAAGCGCCGCTGGTGGGAATTGTCGGCATCGCCGCGCCTCGACGAGAGCGGCAAGTTCCTCGGCTTCCGCGGCGTCGGATCAGACGTCACCGAACAACATGCCACCGCCGAACAGATTGCCAAGATGGCGCGCTTCGACAATCTGACAGGCCTGCCCAACCGGCTGAGCCTGCACGAAGACCTGGCGCGCGCACTGACCCACGCGCTCGAGGCGAAATCACGCTGTGCAATGATGATGATCGACCTCGATCGCTTCAAGGCGGTGAACGATACGCTCGGCCATCCGGTCGGCGACAAATTGCTCGCGCAGGTCGCCGCGCGGCTCAAGAGCATGATGGAACAGGGCATGACCTGCGGCCGCCTGGGCGGCGACGAATTCGCGGTCGTGCTTCACAATATCGTCTCGTCCAAGGAGATCGAGGATCTGGCGCGGCGGATCATCGCGACGATCAGCCGGCCCTATGTGGTCGACAATCACCAGCTCTTCGTCGGCGCCAGCGTCGGCTATGCGATCGGGCCGCAGGACGGCAATACGGTCGAAACGCTGACCCGCAACGCCGACCTTGCACTCTACAAGTCGAAGGACAAGGGCGGCAATGTCGTCGCCGCCTATGTCGCCTCGCTTCACGCCCAGGCCGAGGAACGGCGCGTGATGGAGCAGGAATTGCGCGGCGCGCTCGATCGCAAGGAGTTCGAACTCTACTACCAGCCCGTCGTCACCGCCGAGGACGGCACGCTCAACGGCTTTGAGGCCCTGATCCGCTGGACCAACCAGAAACTCGGCAGCGTATCGCCCGGCCGCTTCATTCCGCTGGCCGAGGACAGCCGCCTGATCGGCCCGATCGGCGAATGGGTGCTGCGCACCGCCTGCGCCGAAGCGATGCGCTGGCCGTTGAATCTGAAGATCGCGATCAACGTGTCGGCCGAACAGCTCACCGATCCCAATTTCGCCTCGGTTGTCGTCTCCGCGCTCGCGCAGAGCGGCCTGCCTCCACAGCGGCTCGAGATCGAAGTGACCGAAAGCGTCTTTTTGCGCGACGGCGGCGGCGCAGCGCAGCTGCTCGACCAACTCATCGGCCTCGGCGTCCGGCTGTCGCTCGACGATTTCGGCACCGGCTATTCATCGCTCGGCTATCTGCGCAAGACGCAATTCTCGACCATCAAGGTCGACCGCAGCTTCGTCGTCGGCGCCGCAAAGGGCAGCATCGAATCGATCGCGATCATCCGCGCCGTCGTCGCGCTCGCCGACAGCCTCGGCATGTCTACGACCGCAGAAGGCGCCGAAACCGAAGTCGAGGTCGACACGCTACGCACGCTCGGGTGCAGCAATATCCAAGGCTATTATTATGGCCGTCCGATGCCGGCAACTGACGTGCTGACGCTGTTCCGGCCGCCCGAATCGATCGCGACCGCGGCGGCCTGAGCGCCCTCGGTTCACCGCTTCCGCATCGGTCCGCCGCGGCGCCGAAATGCCCGTTCGGCGACGAAGCGAAGAGCCTGAGCGACGAATTGCACGGCTTAACAAAAGGTTCCCCCACCCACCGCACCAACGGCGCAACTCACCGCTAGACGGGTGGTGGTTGCGAAAGCCTGTGGCAGAGACGCTGCAACGCTTGAAGACAAGCCAATGGGGGGTCGCCTTTCATGCTTCATCGCCGCTTTCTGGGTGCATTTGCGTTGTGTGCTTCGCTGCTCGTCAGCCTTCCTGCCGCCGCGCAGAGCTATCTCCAGTGCGTCCCCTTCGCCCGTTCGGAATCGGGTGTCGAAATCCGCGGCAATGCCAAGACCTGGTGGTCGCAGGCGGCCGGTGAATATAAGCGTGGCCACGAACCCCGGAAGGGTGCCGTCATGGCATTCGCCGCGACCCGCGGCATGCCGCTGGGCCATGTCGCCGTCGTGAAAAAGGTCATCAGCGACCGCGAAATCCTGATCGACCATGCCAATTGGTCGCCGATCAACGGCCGCCGCGGCCAGATCGAGCGCAACGTCCGCGTCGTCGACGTCAGCGACGCTGGCGACTGGAGCGCGGTGCGCGTCTGGTATGCGCCGATCGGCGATCTCGGCCTGCGCGCCAACCCGGTGCAGGGCTTCATCTATCCCGACAGCGACAGCGCGCCCGACAGCTCGACCTTCGACGCACCGGTGTGGGCGAGCAACAATTGGAAGCCGGGCAACGGCCTCGACGTCGTCGCCGCTTCGCTGCGCTGAGTTGAACTGAGCAAAGTCTAACCGCTAATCGTCATTGCAAGCGCAGCGAAGCAATCTCCAGATCGACAGCCGGAGATTGCTTCGCTGCGCTTGCAATGGCGAAAGGCCGTTCAGTCGTCCGACGCGTCGTCGCTCTCGGCCCCGGCATCTTCGAACCAGGCTTCGACCGGGCCCGACAGCTTGATCGTCATCGGCTGGCCGAAACGATCCTTCGACTTGCCCGCCGCGACGCGGATCCAGCCTTCCGAGATCGAATATTCCTCGACGTCGGTACGTTCCTGGCCCTTGAACCGGATGCCGATGCCGCGTTGCAGCACCTCCATGTCGAAATGGGGCGAGCGGGGGTTGGTCGACAGGCGGTCGGGGGGCGTATCGGTCATCTGAAATCTCCGTTTTCTGGCCGCTGCCGCTAGGCGAGCCAGCCTCGCAAATCAAGCGCCGCGGCGCCCTGCCATGCCGCCGCGCCTTGCGTGCCATAGCGGAACAGAGCGCTACCCCGCGCCGCGCGCGCAACGTCCCGTCGCGAAATAGAGGGTTAATGCCCGATATTTCCGAAACCGGCCGAATGGCGCGCATTTGCTTGGCCCAAGCGGCAACATGCGCGCCGAAATCCGAATTAACCATCGGAAAAGACGAAACTTTTTTCGGGGAGGCGGCGTCTTCTGGACAGGGACGATATCCACGCGTGAAGGAGAACGTCCATGGTTTCGACGCGTCTTGATCGTCGCATTTCCTTGCTCATCGCCCTGCCCGTCTGTCTGGCGCTCGGCGCCTGCGAATCGTCGGGAAGCTACCGCGTCGGCGCGGTCGGCCCGGCCGGACCGACCGGCGCTGCCGGCCCGCAAGGCCCCGAAGGGCCCGCCGGACCGCAAGGCCCCGCTGGCCCCGCCGGCCCCGCCGGCGGCGCGCTCGGCCTTGGGGATGCGGGCGCGCTGGCTGTCGGCGGTCTGGTCGGGCCGGGCGGTATCGCGGGCACCGGCCTGCTTGCCAACACCGGCGACCCTGCGAACGTCAATCCGGTGATCGGCGGCGTGCTCGTCAAATCGGGCGGCCTCGTCAATGTCGTCGCCGACAAGACGTTGCTCCTCGCCAATGCGGTCGACAGCAAATTGCCCGGCGGCACCAACCTCGTCGGCACGGTCGTCGGCGTGGTCAAGAGCACCGGCGTCGCGCTCGTCCAGACGGGCAACGGCCAGCAATATCTGCTCGACGGCCTTGCCGCCGCGCCCGGCGAACTTGTCACCGCGACGATCGGCAAAGCCACCGCGATCGGGTCGCCCGACGCCTCGCCGCTGATCGGGGCGAGCATCCTGTCGCCCGGCCAGACCAACGGATCGCTGCTGACCGTCGGGGTCGGGTCGAACGGCAACCTCGTGACGCTGCAACCCGGCGGCAGCGGCAATCTGCTCGGAGGTCTTGGCGGCGCGGTGCCGGGGACCGGCACACCGGGCAGCGGGGCGGGCAATCTGGTCGGCACGCTGACCAGCACGGTCGGCACCACCGTCGGCGGCGTAGTCGGTCAGGCAGGCGGTCAGGCCGGGGGTTCAGGCACCGAAAAAGGCGGTCTGGTCTCGGGCGTCACCCAGGGTGTCGGCGGCCTCCTCGGCGGGTTGAAGCCGCCGCGCGGGGATTGATCGCGATCATGCGCAGCCCGAACCGGTGCGGCGCCGCGGCGTTGGCAGCAGCGATGCTCCTGCCCGCCGCGGCGTCCGCCGCCCAATCGTCGACCACCCCGCTCGAACCGGGGCGCCCGCCGCTGTCCCCGACCAGCGACCGGCCTTTCCCGCTTCCCGATCCCCAGATCGCAGCGCCGTCGCCGGCACGCACGGCGCCGCAGGGGCGCCCCGACATCGCGATCCGCAAAGTCCGCTTCATCGGGGCAGGCGTTCCCGCCAATGTCGCCAAGGCAGCCGAGCGCTATATCGGCCGCCCCGCCTCGACCGAAAATCTGAAGCGCCTCGCCGCCGCGATGACGCGCGCCTACAACCGGTCGAGCGTCGCGCTGTTCACGCTCGTCATCCCCGAACAGGATTTTGCGGACGGCGTCGTCACCGTCGCCTCGGCCGAGGGGCATATAAGCCGCGTGACGATCAGCGGCGATGCGAAGGGCGGCCCCGCCCCGCTAATCGCGCGCATGGCCGCACCACTGCCAGGGCAAGCCCCATTGCCGCGCGCCCGGTTCGAACGCGCGCTCGGCACTATCGCCGACATTCCGGGCACCAAGGTCACCCCGACGCTGGCGCTCGGCGACAGCCCCGGCGCGGTGGCGCTCGATCTGGCGGTCGACGCCAGCCGCCCGACGCTCGGCGTCGGCTTCACGACGCGGTCGAGCCCCTATGTCCGCGACGGCATCGTCGAGGCGACCGCGCGCGGCTACAGCCTCCTGCGCAGCGGCGACGAGAGCCAGCTCGGCGGCGCGGCGGCGGTCGATTTCAAATCGCTGCTCTATATCACCGCGCGCCATTCGACGCCGCTGGGCGCCGCGGGCACGCGCGCCGAGCTGTCGGTCGCGGCGCTGCGCACCCGGCCGCGTGCGCTCGCCATCGACGGCAAGGCGTGGAGCGGCGGGCTGGCGGTCACCCACCCGCTGATCCGCAGCACGCGGCGCACGCTCACCCTGTCGGGGCGGCTCGACTATCTCGATTCGCGCAACGCCCTGTTCGGCACCACTCTCGCGGCGGAGAAAAGCTGGACCGCGAGCGGCGCGCTGGCCTTTCGCCTGACCGAGGACCGCAGCGTCGTCGGCGCCCACCTCGGCGTCTCGCGCGGCCTCGACATTGCGGGCGCGCACGTCGATCCGGCGGTGGGGGAAGCGGGGTTCCTCCATGCCGACGCAGCGGTCGAGGCGAATCAGGCGGTCGGCAAGCGCGTCGTGCTGCGCGCGGCCGCCACCGGACGCTGGACGCGGGACCGCCTGCCGGCGGCACAGCGCTTCAGCGTCGGCGGCGCCAGCTTCGGGCGCGCCTTCGACGACGGGCTGGTTAGCGGCGACCGCGGCTATGCAGGCTTCGGAGAACTGGCGCTGCGCCCGCTGGCGAAGGGCGCGCTGGCGAAGAGCGAGGTCTATGCCTTCGCCGACTATGCCGATGTGACGCTGCTCGCGCGCCCCACGACATCGCGCAGCCGGTTCGATCTGGGAAGCTGGGGCGGCGGGGTGCGCCTGTCCTACCGCGACAATGCGACGATCGGGGTCGAGTTCGCCGATGCGTGGAACCAGCCCACCCCCGGCTTCGATCAGGGTTGGCGCGTCGCGCTCGCCTGGAAAGTGTCGATCCGCCCCTGACCGGCGCTCTCAGGCCGTGCGGCGCCCACGCTCGCGGGGTGGCGGCGCCTCGGCCTTGAACAGCGTTTCGGCCACCGGGTAAAGCTCGCTTTCCTCGCGCGCGATCCGGTCGCCCAGCGCGGTGAGGATCGCGCGCGTTTCGCCGCAGAAGCCAGGCCAGTCGGCCTCAACGCGCAATTGGGTCCAATAGCTGTCATAGGCCTCGAACGCCTCGGCGATATGGCCCATCTCGTCGACGAAGCGCGCGGCAAGTTCGGCAAGCACCGGCTCGCTCTTCGCCTGCAACCGCGGATATAGCGCCCAATCCTCGCACTTCAGATGGCGCACCAGCGTGTCGCGAAACATGCCGCGCACCGCGGCCAGCTCGGTCGGCCGCGGCGGGCGCCGCGCTGCAACAAATTCGATCATGAAACCCGACAGGGTGACGAGCGCCGCATGTTCGGCGCGCAATCGGCGCATTTCCTGCGTCAAAGGCATGAACCACCCTCCAGTCGAGCGGTCCCTCGCTTGTCTAGGCCGTGTTGACAAAAGGGATTCCCAAGCCCGCCTCCTTCTGATTCAAGACTGCTTTTTGAGGAGCAGTCATGGGTCGCGGGGATTTGTCGGATGCGGAGTGGGAACTGATCGGGCCACTGCTGCCGCCTGAGCGCGGCCGTTGGGCGCGGCCCGCGGGCGATAACCGGCTCTTCCTCAATGGAATGCTTCACGTGCTGCGGGTCGGCTGCCCCTGGCGCGACATGCACGAGCGGTACGGCAAATGGAACTCGGTCTATGTGCGCTTCCGCCGCTGGGCCGAACAGGGTGTCTGGGATGCCTTGCTGCAAACGCTGGTCGAATTGGGTCTAACCGACGACTGGCAACACATGATCGACAGCACCAGCGTTCGCGGCCACGTCTCGGCAGCGGGCGGAAAAGGGGGGCTTGTGCGAACGCTCTTGGTCGATCACGCGGCGGCTTTACGAGCAAGATCCACGCCCGCTGCGACAATCAAGGACTGCCTGTCGGCTTCATCCTGACCGGCGGCGAGGCCTCTGATTACACGGCCGCCGAACCGCTGATGGCGATCCCCGTCGCCACACCCAAGGCGCTGCTCGCGGACAAGGGCTATGATGGTAATCGCTTCCGCGACAGCCTGCTCGTCCGGGGCATCCTGCCGATCATCCCGCCCCGCTCGAACCGCAAGGTGCCAGAGCATCCCGACTATCGACGCTACCGGGACCGCAACCGCGTCGAGCGAATGTTCGGCAAGCTCAAACAGCAACGACGGATCGCCACCCGATACGACAAGACACTTCTCTCGTTCGAGAGCTTCCTCAACCTCGCCGCCTCGCGCCTATGGCTGAAGTCTTTTGTCAACACGACCTAAATAGCGCCGCATGCTGAAAAGAGCGTTAAGCACGCGCCGCCATGCGCCCACCGGGTCCGCCGCCGCGAGCGGCGCCGTCGGCGTCGTCGTCGGCACCGACTGGACTTGCCCACAGCGACCGCCCATGCTGGCGCGAAACGGGATGGAGATCGGGTGATGACGGATCTGGTATTGCGCGCCGACGAAGGCGGGATCGCGACGCTGACGCTCAATCGAGCCGACAAGCGCAATGCGCTGAACCTCGCGCTATGGGCTGAACTCGACGCGCATATTTCGAACCTCGCGGCCGCGGGCGATGCGATCGGAGCGGTCATTTTGCGCGCGAACGGGCCGGTTTTCTGCGCCGGCAACGACCTCAAGGAACGCGGGGTCGAAGCGCCGCGGCTGCATTATCAGGCGTCGATCGTCACCCGCCTCGCCGAGCTGCCGCAACCGGTGATCGTCGCGGTGCAGGGCGGCTGCTTTACCGGCGGGCTCGAACTGGCGCTGGCCGGCGACATCATCATCGCGGCGGAAAGCGCGCATTTCGCCGATACGCACGGCAAGTTCGGGCTCGTCCCCATCTGGGGGATGAGCCAGCGCCTGCCGCGCCGCGTGGGCGAATGGAAGGCGCGGGAGATGAGCTTCACCGGGCTGCCGGTCGACGGGTACGAGGCGGCCCGCATCGGCCTCGCCAATCATTGCGTCGCCGACGAGCGGCTCGACCTTGTCGCCCGCACCCTCGCCGAAGCCATCGCCGCCCAGTCGCGCCACAGCCTCCTCGCCTACAAGCGGCTGTACCGCGAACAAGCCGACCTTCCCCTCGCCGCCGGCCTCGCGCACGAAGTGTTCAACAGCGCCGGCGTTGCGCCGGACGTCGCCGAAAGGGTGGCGCGGCAGTTCTGACGGTCGCGGGGTGGCAGTTTGGGGTGGGAGCGGACGTTAGTTTATGAGATACAGCACGATTGAAACGGGTACGCTAATCAGGACCGAAATGCGTAAAATTGCGACGATCCAAGCTGCCGCGCGGCCATGGCGGTCGTCCACATGCTCAATGGCCGTTTGCGCAAGATCTACGATCAAGATTTCCATATCGACATTACCGGGGCCAAACATGTCTGCAATCGGTCGTCAGGCGCCGCTCCGAAGCCAAGGCGTCGTTGCAGTAATCTCCGCCATCGCGGCGCCTTCTGTGCCGAACATCCCGGATTGATATCCGGACGACCAGTAGGTCCCGGCGATCTGATCGAACGCTTCAAAAACCTCTTCATACTCGAAAAAGCCATCTGTCCGTTTGTAGACGCGCACCTTCCTCTCACCGTTCGGACTGATCATTTCGTGAATTAGGTCCATGCGGCCCCTCTTCGCATTGGGGTGTAAGTTCCGCAATCGGTTGCTTCCGGTCGTGCTGTCCATTTCGGCGACGAACGGCTGAAATGGGGAGGGGAGCGGACATCCAAAATCATTCACGGGATCTCAGATATTTAACAGTGTCAATGCAGCGGTCGGTCGGGGCGCGGGAGAAAAAATCTTCTCCGAATTTAGACATCCATTCTGACTTGCTATCGGGAAGTGCATTCAGGAGGTCGCGTATCTTCCGAAAAAAGTTCCGGTCGACCTCGCCCTCGATGATCTCCGATCCAGTGATAGTCGATGGAAAGTTCGCCGTTGGCATGAAGGTCACAAGGCCGCCGAATTTGAACCGCTTTGATGGTGGACGCAGACGCTCGAGATCTTCCTCGAAAACCACTATCAGGTCACCCTCGACTCTGCGTTTCTGCGTGCTTCCTCCAAGCATTCTGCTCAACCGGGGAGAAAACATCTTCAACGTTTGGCCGCGCTCGAAGACGAGACAGTCAAAGTGCTCAAACGAGACTACCTCTAATCCGCTTTGAATAGCGAGCTGGGCGGTAAGCTTCCGCTGCATTACTCTTTTCCCCAATTCTGCCGGTCGGCCTTATGGGGCGCTGAGTGAACGTCCGCAATCGGTCGTTTCCAGACATCCCCGCCCCCGAAAATTGACAACCGCTCTACTGCCCGACAAAGCGCCGGCATGACCCTTGCCATACGCTCCGCCACCCGCGCCGACCTGCCGTTGATCGCCGACTTGATTCGCGCGCTCGCCGACTATGAAAAGCTAGCCCACGAAGTCCGCTTCGATGACGCAACGCTCGGTGCCAAGCTGTTCGCCGAACGCCCTTATGCCGAAGTAGTGATCGGCGAGGTCGATGGCGTGGCGCAAGGTTTCGCGCTCTTCTTCCACAATTTTTCGACCTTCGAGGGCAAGCCGGGCATCTATCTTGAAGATTTGTTCGTCCGTCCCGAAGCGCGCGGCGCCGGACTCGGCAAGGCGCTGCTCGCGCATCTGGCGCAGCTTTGCGTGGAACGCGACTGCGCGCGTCTCGAATGGTCGGTGCTCGACTGGAACGCCCCCGCCATCGGCTTCTACCATAGCCTTGGTGCGCGGATGATGGACGAATGGACGGTAATGCGCGTCGACGGCGACGCGCTTCCCGCCCTCGCCCGCGCTGCGCCCTCAGCCGCCTGACGTACCGGGACGGCGGCGCCGCTCCATCGGCCAGCTCGGCATGTGCGCGTCGGACAGGCGCTTCGCCTCGCCCGGCGCGATCCCCAATTCGGTCAGCGCGCGCTCCAGCGCCGCCGCAGCCGGAACCGCGATATCGGGCTGCACCCCTGCGCCTTCCCAATCCTTGCCCGTCGCCGGATCATAGGTCCGCCCGACCGGGATGAAGGCGGTAAAACCACCGCCCAGTTCTTCGCCGCGCCCGAAATGATTGGCGCCGCCGGTCGGCGCGCCGATCAGCACCCCGCGCCCGCTCGCCTTCATCGCCAGCGCGAAATGTTCGGCCGCCGACGCGCTCGCGCCGGACGTAAGCACATAGACTTTCGCCTGCGTCAGCCGCGGGTCGCCGTTCGGCATCGCCCAATGTTCGCGCGTCACCATGGCCGGGTCGCCTACGACCGGCCGCATCGAGGAAATGCCGTCAATCGGCGAGCCGCCTTCGGCGTCGACCGATGCGCGCGTTGCCATCGCGACGAGCCGCGTCGGCTTGGCGAACAGCCAGGGAAAGATGACGTCCATCTGCTCGATCCCGCCGCCATTGTGCGACCTTATGTCGAAGATGATCGCCTTGGCGTCGGCGTGATCGGCCATGAACTGCGCCGCCGCCTGCGTGACCGCCGCGTCGTCCGGAAAGACGTTGAAGCGGATGAAGGCGATGCCCGGCGCGATCCAGCCGGGCTGTTCGATCGCGGGCTTTTGCGGGCGCGGCGCGGCGGGCGTTCCGGGCGCCGCATCCGCGCCCTCGGGCGGCTTCACGCGCAGATGCCCGTCGGGCGACACGCCCTGCACCGCCGCGCCCAGCGCCTCGGCGAGCGCCGCGCCGGTCAGGGGGGCATAGCGCCCCGCCGCAATCCCGGCGCGCAGGGCAGCGGCGTAACGCTTGCCGATATCGGGATAGACATAATTGGCTTGGAGCTGCGCGGCATAATGTTCGGCGACGACGTCGGACGGCACCGCCGCACCGGCATCGGCCGCCATCGCGGCGGGTATAGGCAGCATTAGTGCCGCGGGGCTCGCCGCGAGCAACAGCAGGGACAGGGGAAAACGGCCAAGCATCATATCGGTCTCCATCGAAAGGATATTCGGCGCGACCGGTCCCCGTCCGGCGCCGCGCCGTCCTACGAAGCTGTATCATATCTGCAATACAGATCAACTACAATTGTAGTCGATGGATGATCAGGCGCGTTTGCGCCCCACCCAGATCAGCACGACGCCCAGCACCGCCAGGACTGCGCCGTTGCGCGTCCACACGATGTCGCCCAGCATGAAACTGCTCGCGGGCCAGCGCACGATGTCGAGTCCCTGCAATATCCACAGCAAGCCCATCAGCACCATCGCGACCCCGACGATCGCCGCCAATCCTCTAACGATCTGCATGTCAGCCTCCCCTTTTTCTTGCAGGGAAGCTGACACAAAGCCGCGCCGCTGTCACGCGCGGCGCTGAAGCCCGATCAGCGGCCGCAGCCAGTCGATCCGCCGTCCGCCGAGATAAAAGGCCCAGCATCCCGCGACCGTCGCCGCGACGAGGATCAGGAAGGCCGGCAACGCCGCGACCTGCCCCTGCAACAGCCACCAGCCCACGACGACGATGATCGTCTGATGGATGATGTAAAAGGGGAACACCGCCTCGGCGAGCATGGCGCGCCTTGGATGGTCGCGGTTCGCAAAGCGGTCGGCAATCCCGACCAGCGCGACAATCGTCGCCCAGCCCTGCACCAGTCGCACGACCATGAAGATCGTCACGATTCCCGCCGGGGCCGGGCCTTCGTCCGGCGCGCTCCACATCGCCCAGGTGATATAGCCATAGGCGGCGACCGCGAGCAGCGCCGCCGCCGGCCAGCGGCGCGCGACGCTTTCGAAAAGCACCGGCCGCTCGCGAAGTAGCCAGCCGATAAAGAAGGGAACCAGGTAATGGAGATGGTTCGGCCCGCCGTCGACCAGCGCGTGCGTCTCGCGATAGCCAGGAAAGGTGAACAGGATGGCGAGCCATATAGCGAGCGGCGCAATCAGCAACCCCCAGCCGCCAAACAACCTCGCCGCACCATCGGCGATCTTGGCCCGCGCCCGATCGGGCACCAGCACAAGAGCCGCGACCGCGAGCAGCGTGTAAGCGAACAGATAAACGACGAACCACAGATGCTGCCACGTCGGCAGCATGATCCCGTCGAGCGTTCCGAAGAGGAAATAGTCGTGGACCCAGAAGTAGCCGAAATCATGCGCATAACCATGCTGGGTCGCCAACTCGATCCACGGCTGCACCGGAATGACTACGATGATCCCGAAGGCGAGCGGGATCAGCAGCCGTGCGCTACGCGACCGCAGGAATGCCCCCGCGCCGCCGAGCTTGGCGAACAGCGCGGCGCTGGCATAACCCGACACGAGGAACAGCAGCGGCAATCGCCAACTGTTCGTCGCCATCATCGGGATTTGCACCCAGTCCATCGGATGCGGCGTTTTGACATGCCACCCCCAAGGCACGAAATACATCCCGATATGATAGAGGATGAGCAACGCGAACGCGCCGATGCGCAACCAGTCCATCCCATAATGCCGTGTCGTCACCATACCCAAATCTCCTTTGCCGGGCCCCGCCGCAGCCGCTAATCGGGATGGCGGCAGCCGGGCGACGGCGGCGGGACGAATTGCGGAGCCGATGTGACGGAGAAGGACGGGCGAGGGACGAGCGGCGGCGCGACCGGGACGAGCGGTTTCGGCCCGCGCGCGCTGACCTTGCTCGCCTTCGGGGCGCTGCTTGCCTACGGACTCATCCGTATCACCTCGAACGTCTATTCCTATCTTGCCGACCGCCGCGCGGCGGGCGTCGATGTGACCGCGGCGACCGCATGGACTTACGAAAGCACCAGTCTGCTCGCCTGGGCGTTGATGATGATCGTCTGCTGGTTCAGCGTCCGCACCGTCCGCCCACCGCGCTTCGGCTGGCGCACGGCGGTCGCGATCCATGCCGCGCTCGCCTTTCCTGTGTCGCTCGCGCATATCGCGCTGATGGTCGGCTTTCGCATGCTCGCGTGGCGGCTATCGGGTGGCACCTATCATTTCGAATCGCCCGACGGGACGCCGGTCTTCTATGAATTGCGCAAGGATCTGGCGACTTATGCCGAGCTGATCCTGCTCATGTTCCTGATGCAGTGGCTGATCGACCGTTACGCAATGCCGCCGGTCGCAATCGTCGCGCCGACGACGCTCGCGGTCGGCGACGGATCGGTAACGCACCACTTGCCGGTCGCCGAGATCGAGCATGTCACCGCAGCGGGCAATTATGTCGAGATCGCATGGCGTGGCCAGCGCCTGCTCCACCGCGCGACATTGAGCGCGATCGAAGCCGAACTGGCCCACGCGGGTTTCGTCCGCATCCACCGCGGACGCATCGTCCGCAAACAGGCGGTCCGGCGCGTCGTCACACATAAGAGCGGCGATTTCGAGGTCGAGATGGAAAGCGGCGAGATGCTCCGCGGCAGCCGGCGGTTTCGGGAGAAGCTGGAGGGCTGAAACGCCTTAATCGAGCACCCGCCACGCCAGCTCGGCGAACTCGCAAAGCAGCGGCCGCGTATCCCTGGGATCGATGATGTCCTCGACCCCGAATTTCTCAGCGGTGCGGAACGGCGAGCGGACGCGGTTGAGCCGTTCGCGGATCGCTTCCAGATGCGCCGCTGGATCCTCCGCCGCCTCGAGCTCGCTCTTGTACGCGACCTCGACCCCGCCCTCGATCGGCAGGCTGCCCCAGTCGCCCGAGGGCCACGCAAAGCGGTACTGGAAGCGCTCGGCGTTCGACATCGCGCTGCCCGCGATGCCATAGGCCCGCCGCACCACAACCGACGCCAGCGGCACGCTCGCGCGGTAGATTGCGTTCATCGCCTGCACGCCATAGCGGATCGTCCCCGTCCGCTCGGCCTCGCCGCCGATCATGAAGCCCGGATTGTCGACCAGATGGACGATCGGCAGCCGGAACTGGTCGGCGAGCTTCACGAAGCGCTCGGCCTTCTCGCTCGTCTTGGCGTCCCACGATCCGCCCAGATAGGTGGGATCGCTCGCCAGCACCGCGACCGGATAACCGTCCAATCGCGCAAATGCGGTGATCACCGCCCGCCCCCAACGCGCGCCCATTTCGAAGAAGCTGCCCTGGTCGAACACCGCTCCCGCGATGCGCCGCATCGAATAGACCTGCTTTGCCTCGCGCGGAACGACCGACAGCAGCGCCTCGTCGCGTCGGACGACCGGGTCGCTGCACGGCGTCCGCGCCGCGCGCTCATGGATCGACGACGGCAGGTAGGACAGGAACCAGCGCGCCCGCGCAAAGGCCTCGGCCTCCGACGCCACCTCGTCGTCGACGACGCCGTTGCGCGTATGGACGTCGACCCCGCCCAGCTCCTCGCGGTCGAGCGTGTCGCCGATCGCTGCGGCAACCGCGGGGCCCGCCGCGAATAATTGCGACAGCCCGCGTACCATCACGCTGTAGTGGCTCGCGACGACGCGCGCCGCACCCAGTCCTGCGGTCGGCCCCAGCGCCAGCGCGACGACCGGCACGGTATCGAGATTGGCGATGATCTCGTCCCAGCCGGGTACGTGCGGGATATAGGTATAGCCCATATCCTCCAGCGTCTTCACCGACCCGCCGCCGCCGGTGCCGTCGATCATGCGGATCAGCGGCAGGCGATATTCGTGCGCCATCGCCTCGCACTGGATGAACTTGCGGTGCAGCGCCGCATCGGCCGCGCCGCCGCGCACGGTGAAATCGTCGGCACTCGCGACCACCGGCCGCCCGTCGATATTGGCCCGCCCGAAGATGAAATTGGACGCGGCGAGGTCTTCAAGGGTGCCGTCGGGGCCATAAGCCCCCCGCCCCGCGATCTTGCCGATCTCGCGAAAGCTGCCCGGATCGACGATCGCCGCGAGCCGCGCGCGCGCGTCCATCTTGCCGCGGCTGTGCTGGCGCGCGACCTTCTCTTCGCCGCCCATCTTTTCGGCCATCGCGCGCCGCGCGGAAAGCTCGTCGACTTCCTTTTTCCAGCTCATACCGATCAGGCTAGCTTACGTTGACGGAAACGTCATTCCGATTCTTCGCGCGCGCTGCTACCGTCGCGCGATGACCCGCTGCTTCGCCCTCGCGCTTGCCGCCGCGCTCGCTCTGACATCCCCTCTTTCCGCCGCAGCGGCGCCGCGCGCGATGCCCGGTTTTGCCGAACCCTACAAGACCGACGCTTTCGATCCCGACGACGATCCGATGGCCGCCATCGACGCCGCGCTCGCTGCCGCCAGAGCAGCGGGCAAGCACGTGCTGCTCGTCATGGGGACGGGCACCTGCCACGACAGCGCGTGGCTCGCCAATCTGCTCGCGACAGATCGGTTCGCCCCGGTGCGGAGCCGCTATATCGTCGTGTTCGCCGATGTCGGGATGCCGCACGCCGGCCTCGTCCGGCATCCCGAGGTTCCGGCGCGCTTCCGCTTCAAGATCAAGGGCACCCCGACCGTCGCGGTCCTCGACGGCGACGGCCGCGTGCTCAACCGCAAGGCGGCGCCCAGATGGCGCAACGCCGCGAGCCGCAGCGACTACGACATCTATAACGAACTTATGGGAGAGGAAAACTGATGGCGGATATGAACCTTGGCGGTCGCACCGCGCTCGTTACCGGGGCATCGCGGGGGATCGGACGCGGCATCGCGCTGGCGCTCGCCGGGGCGGGCGCCGACGTTGCGGTCAACTACACCCGCGACGCGGACGCCGCCGCCGAAACCGTCGCGGCGATCCAGGCGCTCGGCCGCAAGGCCAAGGCCTATCAGGCGTCGGTCACCGACGAGGCGGCGAGTGCCGCGATGGTCGCTGCGATCGAGGATGATTTCGGCCCGATGTCGATCCTCATCAACAATGCCGGCATCGCCAGCCGCGGCCGGACGGTCGCCGACACCGACGCCGCCGAGGTCGAAAAACTCCTTGCCGTCCACGCGGTCGGCGCGCACCGGCTGAGCCGCCTCGCGCTGCCGCAGCTTCGCCAGCATGCGCGCAGCGACGTGATCGTCATTTCCAGCGTCGCCACGCTCCAGCACAGCGCCAACAGCGCGCCCTACACCATGGCCAAGGTCGCGGGCGAAGCGCTCGCCCTCGCGCTTGCCAAGGAAGAACTGCGGAACGGCGTGCGCGTCAATATTGTCGCTCCGGGCCTGACGATCAGCGACATGGGCGAACGACTGGCGCAGGCGATCACGGGTAATCCGGACATTCACCATCTCGACGCCAAATTCCCCTTCGGCCGCGTGTCCGATCCCTCCGACGTCGCTGCGGCGGTGCTCTGGTTCGTCAGCGATGCCAACCCCTATTGCTCGGGTCAGAAACTCAACATCGACGGCGCGGGGCAGGCGACTTTCCGATAGGCCCTTCTCGTCATTGCGAGCGGCGGAGCCACGTGGCAATCGAGAGTAGTGCAAATCACCCTGGATTGCTTCGCTCCGCTCGCAATGACGACCTAATGCAGAGATCGACCGTATGAAATTCATGGCCGCCGCCGCGCTCGCGCTCACCCTCGCCGGCTGTACCACGGCGCAGTCGCGCGAACCGCGCGCAGCCGCCGAGAGTCCCGCCCCCGACGAACCGATGTTCACCCCCACCGAGGTCGAAAGCCGCGGTTCGGTGACGGTCGGCAGCGTCACCATCCCCTATCGCGCCGTCGCGGGCACGCTGATCGTCCACCCCAGGGGCTGGGACGACACCGTCGCCATCGAACGCAAGAGCGACAAGGATGCAGCCGCCGAGGTTCCGGCGTCCGAAGCCTCGATGTTTTACACGGCCTATTTCAAGGAGGGCGCGCCCGCCGAAACGCGGCCGATCACCTTTCTGTTCAACGGCGGGCCCGGATCGCCGACCTTGTGGCTCCACATGGGCGCCTATGGCCCCCAGCGCGTCGAAACCCCCGATCTTGCTCATGGCAGCGCGCCCTATCGCACCGTTCCCAACGAGCACAGCCTGCTCGATGTCTCCGACCTCGTCTTTATCGATGCCCCCGGCACCGGCTTCAGCCGCGTCGCCGGCAAGGACAAGGAAAAGGCATGGTTCGGCGTCGATCAGGATATCCACGCCTTCACGGTCTTCGTCCGCGATTTCCTGTCGAAATACGGCCGCTGGAAATCGCCCAAATATCTTTACGGCGAAAGCTATGGGACGATGCGCGCCGCCGGGATGACGCTGGCGCTGCAATGGCAGGACATCGACCTCAACGGTGTGATCCTGCTTTCGGACATTTTGAACTGGGATCTCGTTCCCGACGATCCGCAAGTCAATCCGGGGGTGGACCTTCCCTATATCGTCTCGCTGCCGACCTATGCCGCGACCGCCTGGTATCACAAGCGCGCGGGCGCGGGACGCGAGCTCGCGCCGTTTTTGAAAGAGGTCGAGGCCTTTGCGACCGGCGACTATGCGATCGCGCTGCTCAAGGGCAATAACCTGCCCGATGCCGAACGACAGTCGATGGCGGCCAGGCTCCACGGATATACCGGCCTCCCGGTCGACTATCTGCTCAAGACCAATTTGCGCATCGAATATGGCGCGCTGCAAAAGGAGCTGCTCGCCGACAAGAGCGAAACCACCGGCACGCTCGACACCCGATTCACCGGGGCGACGCTTGATCCCTTGAGCAAGACCGCATCCTACGATCCGCAGGGCAGCGCGATAGGCGCCGCCTACACCGCCGCGTTCAACGACTATGCCCGCGGCACCCTGGGCTACGGCGCAGGCAAGCATTATGAGGGCGGGCTCGATGTCTATGGCAGCTGGGATTACAAGCATAAGCCGCCCGGCGCCGGCCAGCCGCTGATCGCGCTCCCCAACGTGCTCCCCGACCTCGCGGTCGCGATGAAGCAGAATCCGAAGCTGAAGCTGCTGGTAACGGGCGGCTATTTCGACATTTCGACACCCTATTTCGCTGGCCGCTACGAACTCGCGCACCTTCCAGTGCCCAAGGAATTGCAGGCGAACATCGCCTATAAATATTACCCTTCGGGCCACATGGTTTACGTGAACCCCGCGCTGCTCGGCGAGATGCACGACGACGCCGCGGCCTTCATCCGCGGGACCGATGGGGTCGATTAGAAAGCGCCGCTCGACTTATTCAGCTCGTCATTGCGAGGAGCCGAAGGCGACGCGGCAATCTGCAGCTATCAGCCTTGCGCAAGGCCGATAGCTGGAGATTGCTTCGCCCGCTCGCAATGACGATTCCAACCCATGTCATCCGGCCTTACAGCACCATCCATGCGCCCCGATTCGCCCTCGCCCGTCATCCCCTTCCTGATCGCCTGCGCGGGGATCGCGACCTTTTCGGCGATGGATGTGCTGATGAAGGGGCTGTCGATCGACATCGGCGCCTATAATGCCGTGCTCTGGCGGACCGGCGCCGGCACCCTGTTCAGCGGCCTTCTCTACCTCGCCTCTCGACCGGCCGCCTGGCCCGATACCGCGACGATGAAGATCCACGCGGTGCGCGCGCTGTTCGTCGCGGGGATGGCAATCACCTTCTTCTGGGCGCTCGCGCGGTTGCCGATGGCCGAAGCGATCGCCCTTGCCTTCGTGGCGCCGCTGATGACGCTCTACATGGCGGCGATCTTCTTGGGAGAGAAGATCGGCCCGCGATCGATCGCCGCTTCGTTGCTCGGGCTGGTCGGCGTCGTGGTCATCGCCGCGGGCAAGCTCGGACAGGGGCAATATGAGGCGGAGGCGTTGCTCGCGGTCGGTGCGGTGTTCCTGTCGGCGATCTTCTATGCCTACAACCTCATCCTCGCGCGGCGGCAGGCCAAGATGGCCGAACCGATGGAAATCGCCTTCTACCAGAATCTGTTCGTCACCCTGTTCCTCGGCCTCGGCGCGCCGTGGTTCGCATTGCCGCCGGGCAGCGCCCATGCGCCGCACATCGTCGGCGCCGCGATTCTCGCGACGATCTCGCTGCTGCTCCTGAGCTGGGCCTATGCCCGCGCCGAGGCGCAGATCCTTGCGACGACCGAATATACCGGCTTCCTCTGGGCGATGATGTTCGGCTGGTATTTCTACGCCGAACCGGTGACGCTGCCGACCATCGCCGGCGCGCTGCTGATCGTCGCCGCCTGCCTGATCGTCGCGCGCAAGACCCCGCAGCTTGATCCGATCGAGCCGGCGGCTGCCTAGACCGCCGCGCGCGCGAGCCGGTCGTTGATCGCCGCGCCCAGCCCTTCGGCCGGAATCGCCGCCACCGCGATGCGCGGCTTCGCGCTCGCCGCCCCCGCGTGCAGCGCATCGAACAGATGCGCCGCAGCCTCGGTCAGGTCGCCCGCCGCGCTCAGATTATAGTCGCCGGCCAGCGCGCCGAAGCCGATGCCATATTCGTCCGCCGCGAAGTCGTGCGCGCCTATCCGCACCGGCTTGCCTGGCGCATAATGGCTGGCGAGCATCCCCGGCGCGACGATCTCCGATCCCGCAACGCCCGTCACCGGCAGGCCGCTCGCCGCGCACAGCATCGCGGCGGTCACCGGCCCCGGCCGCAGCATCTCGACCGCGCCGTCCTTCACCCGCGCGATCGTCGATTCGACCCCGGCGCGCGTCGCGCCGTCGTCGATCACCAGCGCGACCCGGCCGTCGAGGCTCGCGAGCACATGCTCCGCCTTGGTCGGGCTCACGCGGCCGCTCGCATTGGCGCTCGGCGCGGCGAGCGGCGCGCCAGTCGCGGCGAGCAATCCGTGCATCGCGCGGTGTTCCGGCACGCGCAGCGCGATGGTATCGAGCCCCGCCGTCGCGATACGCGCCACCGGACAATCGGCCGTGCGCGGCACCACCAGCGTCAGCGGCCCCGGCCAGAACGCCGCCGCGAGCGCCCGCTCGGTCGCGCCGAACACGCCCAATCGCTCGGCCGCCGCCAAGTCGGAGACATGGACGATCAGCGGGTTGAAATCGGGGCGCCCCTTCGCGGCATAGATGCGCGCGACGGCTTGCGGGTTGCGCGCGTCGGCGGCAAGCCCATAGACGGTCTCGGTCGGCACCGCGACCGGCCGCCCTGCCGCGACAAGCTCCGCAGCGCGCGCAATGGCATCGGCCCCGTAGGGCGCGACCTTTGTTGCCACACTCTCGTTTTGACGCTCGGCCATGCCGCGCTATAGCGCCGGGCGCAACGGAATCACCCCCAAAAGCGGGAAACCCCATGACCTATACGGCGCCGACCACCGAACAGCTCTTTGTCCTCCAGCATATCGCGCGCATCGATGCGATGGCGCAGCACGACCGCTTTGCCGCGGCGACTCCCGACATGGTCGAGGCGATCGTCACCGGCATCGGCGACTTCGCGGCCGAGGTCTATGCGCCGCTCAACCGCGTCGGCGACGCCCAGAACCCGATATGGCAGGACGGCAAGGTCACGATGCCCCCGGGCTTCAAGGAAGCCTATAAGCAGTTCGTCGAGGCCGGCTGGGGCAGCATCGACGGCCCCGCCGCCTATGGCGGACAGGATCTGCCCTTCACCCTCGCGACGGTGATCATTGAAGCGCTGGGCAGCGCCGACATGGGCTTCACCCTTTGCAACATCCTGACCCCCGGCGCGATCCACGCGCTGATGGCCTATGGTACCGAGGAGCAGCGCCAGACCTGGCTGCCTAAGCTCGTCACCGGCGAATGGAACGGGACGATGAACCTGACCGAGCCTGCCGCGGGCAGCGACGTCGGCGCGCTGCGCTCGACCGCGGAAAAGGTTACCGAAGGCCCCAATGCGGGCCTCTACAAGATCAAGGGCCAGAAAATCTTCATCACCTTCGGCGAGCATGACCTCACCGACAATATCGTCCACCTCGTTCTCGCCCGCACACCCGGTGCGCCCGAAGGAACGCGCGGCATCTCGCTCTTCCTCGTGCCCAAATACCGCCTCGACGACGCCGGCAACCCTACCATCTCGAACGGCGTCCATTGCGCCTCGATCGAGCACAAGCTCGGCATCCACGGCTCGCCCACAGCGGTGATGGTCTATGGCGAAGGTGAGGATTGCCTAGGCGAGATCGTCGGCGACGAGATGGGCGGTATGAAGGCGATGTTCGTGATGATGAACAACGCGCGCCTGATGGTCGGCTGCCAGGGCGTCCAGATCGCCGAGCGCGCGACGCAGCAGGCGCAGCGCTACGCCGCCGAGCGCGTCCAGTCATCGCTCGCAGGCAGCGCCGACCGCACCCCAGTCACGATCGAGCACCACCCCGACGTCAAGCGCATGCTGTGGCGGATGCGCGCCCAGACCGAGGCGGCGCGCGCGCTCATCTATTATGCGTCGGCACAGACCGATTTCGGCAAACTCGGCGACGAAGCCGCCGCGCTGCGCGCCGAAGTCCTCATTCCGCTGGCAAAGGCGCACGCAACCGACATCGGCTGCGAGGTCGCCAGCCTCGGCGTGCAGGTGCATGGCGGCATGGGCTTCATCGAGGAAACCGGCGCCGCGCAGCATTATCGCGACGCGCGCATCGCGCCGATCTATGAAGGCACCAACGGCATCCAGGCCGCCGACCTCGTCGGGCGCAAGCTCGGGATGGCGGGCGGCGAAGGCGTGCGCAGCCTGCTCGCCGACATCACGCACGGCGCCGCCGGCCATCCCGAACTCGCCGACCTTGCCGCGGCATGCACCGCGGTCACCGACTGGCTCGAACAGGCGAACGCGCCCGACCGGCTCGCGGGCAGCTACCCCTATCTCACCATGCTCGCGACCGCGGCCTGCGGCTGGCTGATGGCCGTCGAGCAGCAGGGCGCGCGCGCCGCGCTCGACGCGGGCGATGGCGATACCGCCTTCCTCGAAGCGAAAATCGCCTCGACGCGCTTTTATCTGCAACAGATCGTCCCCGCGGCAACCGGCCTCGCGCCCTCGGCGCTTGCCGGCGACGCCGCGCTGGGGCCGCTGCCGCGCCTTGGATGACGCCGGAAAAGCCGCGCCGCTTACCGCGATCGGGCGGCGCGGTTTCCCGGCATGATTAACGCGATGCTAACCAGGTTCAGTTAATGCCAACGGGTCATTTTGGAGACCCGTGCGTGCCAGTTAAGGTCAAGAGCCTTTTCATCAGTTGGCGAACGATCGCGCTGGCGCTGTTGCTCAGCGTGGCCGCGGGCCTGTCGTCGATCGCCGAACCGATCGATCGCATTATCGAAAGCGCGGTAGGCCGCGTTGCCTGGCGCCCGGTGTCGGGGGACATCGTCATCGTCGCGCTTGACGACAAGACGCTTGAGCGCATGGGAAAGAACGATTTTTCGATGGCCCAACATGCGCGGGTCGTCGATGGGGTCAATCGTGCCGGTGCGAAGCGGCTTTTCGTCGATTTCCTTTTCGATCGCCGCGGCGCGGATCGCGATTTTCCGACAATGACCGCCGCGATCCGCCGAATGGGCTCGCGAGCGGTACTCGCGGTCGAAGCCAAGTCGGCCGATCTCGGCGACTCACAGCTCACCCGCTTTCCAAGCCCCGCGTTCGGGACGGCGGCACAACTCGCCTGCATCGGCTGGGAATACGAATTCTGGCAAGTCTGGCGCTTGCCGACGGCGCTGAACGTCAACGGTCGTGACATTCCGACCTTTTCCTCGCTGCTCGCGAATGTTCGCAATCCCGGGGTCGGCACCTATGCCCTCGATCTGTCGTACAACACTGACACAATCAGGACATATAGCGCAATCGACGTCATTTCCGGACAAGTTGGCGCCCGCGAGCTGGCGGGCAAGGACGTCATCTTCGCAGCAACCGCAACCGCGTATCAGGATACCCATTACCTCCCTGGCCACGACAAGATACCCGGCGCCTTCATCCATCTGATCGGCGGCGAAACGCTGAAGCGCGGCCAGCCGATTGATATCGGCTGGATACCCGCGCTCGCGCTGACCGCCGCCGCGTTGATCGGTGCGCTTGCGTTCCGGCGAACCCGCCATTTCAACTGGATCGCCGTTGCCACCGGACTCGGCCTGATCGTCGTCAAAGTCGCGCTCATGCCGATGCTCGTTACCGTGTCGATCGGCTCCAGCCTGTTCCTGATTGCCACGATCAGCACCAACGTCGCCCGCGCCAGCCGCCGCAAATCGGCGCAGCATGAAAATCCCGTTTCGGGCTTGCCCAATTTCGAGGCGCTGCGGACACAGGCATCCTATGGCAGTGCGACCGTCATTGCGGCCAAAGTCGTCAATTTCGAAGACCTTGCGGCCTTCATCCCGGGCGAAGGGCTGAGCAAGCTCGTCGAGCAGGTCACCCGCCGGCTTCAGCTCGCGTCGCAGGACACCACCCTCTATCACGATCTCGACGGCACCTTCGCATGGCTTGTCCCCTATTATCAGCACAGCCAGATCGAAACGCAGCTCATGGGACTCGCGGCGCTGTTCAACGCGCCGCTGACCATCGACGAGTTGAAGGTCGACGTGTCGATGGCGTTCGGGGTCAATGACGAGTTCGAAGGCTCGAACGCGCAGCGGCTCGCCGCCGCGCTGGTCGCCGCCGAAAAATCGATCCGCAGCCGCGTGCTGTGGACCAAATATACGCCGCAGCAAAAGGACGATGCCGGCTGGCAGCTCAGCTTCCACTCGCAGCTCGAGGATGCACTCAACGCGGGCGACATCTGGGTCGCCTTCCAGCCGCAATACCGGATCGCGACGCGGCAGCTCGTCGGCGTCGAGGCGCTCGTGCGCTGGACGCATCCGACGCGCGGGCCGATCTCGCCCGACGAATTCATCGTTCAGGCCGAAAAGAGCCAGGACATCTATCGCCTGACCCTGTTCGTCATGGACCAGGCGATCCGTTCGGCGGCGCAGTTGCAGAAACTCGGCACTGAAATTCACATGTCGGTTAATCTGTCGGCGACCCTGCTCGATCACAAGGATCTCGTCTCGACGATCCGCGTCATGCTCAGCGCGCATCATCTGCCGCCCGAACGGCTGACCATCGAAATCACCGAAACCGCACAGATCGAAAACAGCCTCCAGGCCCGCCAGACGCTGGCGCAAATCCGCCGCGCCGGCATGCGCCTGTCGATCGACGACTATGGCACGGGGCAGTCAAACCTCGAATATCTGACCGAAATCGAGGCTGACGAAATCAAGATCGACAAGCGATTCGTGATGACCATGCGCGATTCGCAGCGCAACCTCGAAGTGGTCAAATCGACGATCGATCTCGCCCACCGCCTGGGCGCCACCGCGGTCGCCGAAGGCATCGAAGATGCGCAAACGATGGCGCTTCTCGATCAGCTTGGCTGCGATATCGGCCAGGGCTATCTGCTTGGCAAACCACAGCTAATTGGCGACCTGCTCGCCAGCCTCTCCCCCCCCTCCGACAGCCGCCGCGCCTAAGGTGCCAGATTGGCAGGGAATTTATAGTTAAGACTCGATTTACCATGTCGATTAAGGTATATGCTCCGTTAACTGTTCTTCGTGGGCAGTACCGACAGGAGATCTGACATGGGTTGGTTTTGGCGTTTCCTGGGCGGCGGCGGCACCGGCAACGGTGGTGCGCAGGCCTGACCCGCACTAGGAATTTAAAGATTGGGCCTCGGCATCGCCGGGGCCTTTTCTTTTGGGGCGAAGCTCTCCTTCCGAAGCACCGCGATATCTTGTGCCGCCGCTCCGATTTTTTGCGACAGCGATGCTCTTTCGCCACATATGGCCGAACCCCGCGGAAACGCTGGCGATCACCCCCTGAGGCGTGCTTTTCCATCGACGAGTTGAATCAAATCAGCGACGAACCGAGTCCCTAATCTGTCATTTACTCTCTTGCATCGTCGCGCCGACGTGGCACTATAGATGGTGGGTAGACCACGGGGGCACCCCAAGAATTAGTATGCGGCCGAAAGTGGCGGATTTCCGCGCTCCATCCCATATGGGGGCGGGAAGCAGCTTTTTGCGTCCGAAAATAAGTGCCACCCGGCGGTCGAATGGTGCTAGGCTGGGGCTTCGCCCTGAGTCGAACAAGACGGGAACAGACTGCGCCGCTGCGCGGTCGGAAAACGGGGCATTGAAACATGGATTTTCGCGAGACCGAACGGGTGGAGACAAGCGACGTGGCGACGGTGGAACTGACAAAGAATGACGCTCCGGCAGCGCCCGAATCGGGTGCCGAATCAAAGGCTGCGGCACCCGCCGCAAAGCTCAACGATTCGTCGGAGCCCAAGGTGCATGCGCGCCGATTCGAGGTCGTCACTGATTCGTCGCGCGATTCGCTGCTGACCGATTTCGGCAAGGAAACCTTGCAGGACCGTTATCTGCTCCCCGGCGAATCCTATCAGGATCTCTTTGCCCGCGTCGCCTCGGCCTATGCCGATGATGCCGAGCATGCGCAGCGCCTCTACGACTATATCTCGAAGCTGTGGTTCATGCCCGCGACCCCCGTTCTTTCGAACGGCGGCACCGGCCGCGGCCTGCCGATCAGCTGCTACCTCAATTCGGTCGACGACAGCCTCGAAGGGATCGTCGGCACTTGGAACGAGAATGTCTGGCTCGCGTCGCGCGGCGGCGGCATCGGCACCTATTGGGGCGCGGTGCGCGGCATCGGTGAACCCGTGGGCCTCAACGGCAAGACCAGCGGTATCATCCCCTTCGTCCGCGTGATGGACTCGCTCACCCTCGCCATCTCGCAGGGCAGCCTTCGCCGCGGATCGGCCGCCTGCTATCTCGACATCTCGCACCCCGAGATCGAGGAGTTCCTCGAGGTCCGCAAGCCGTCGGGCGACTTCAACCGCAAGGCGCTGAACCTCCACCACGGCGTCCTCATCACCGACGAATTCATGGAAGCGGTGCGCGACGGCAAGGAATTCAACCTCCGCTCGCCCAAGGACCAGAGCGTCCGCGGCACCGTCGACGCGCGCAGCCTGTTCCAGAAGCTCGTCGAGACGCGCCTCGCGACGGGCGAGCCCTACATCATCTTCATCGACCAGGTGAACCGCATGATGCCCAAGCATCATCGCGATCTCGGGCTCAAGGTGTCGACCTCGAACCTCTGCTCGGAAATCACGCTGCCGACGGGCCGCGACCATCTCGGCAACGATCGCACCGCGGTCTGCTGCCTCTCGTCGCTCAACCTCGAAACCTGGGACGAGTGGAACGGCGACAAGCGCTTCATCGAAGATGTCATGCGCATGCTCGACAATGTCCTCCAAGACTATATCGACCGCGCGCCGCCCGAAATGGCGCGCGCCAAATATAGCGCCAGCCGCGAACGCTCGGTCGGCCTCGGCGTCATGGGCTTCCACAGCTTCCTCCAGGCGCGCGGCCTGCCGTTCGAGGGGGCGATGGCGAAGTCGTCGAACCTGCGTATCTTCAAGCATATCCGCGCGCAGGTCGATCAGGCGTCGATGCTGCTCGCCAACGAGCGCGGCCCCTGCCCCGACGCCGCCGACCAGGGCGTGATGGAGCGTTTTTCGTGCAAGATGGCGATCGCGCCGACCGCGTCGATCAGCATCATCTGCGGCGGCACCAGCGCGTGTATCGAGCCGATCCCGGCGAACATCTACACGCATAAGACGCTCTCGGGCAGCTTCTCGATCCGCAACCCGCACCTCGAAGCCCTGCTCGTCGACAAGGCGAAGAACAGCGACAATATCTGGAACTCGATCCTCGAGCGCGGCGGCAGCGTCCAGCACCTCGACTTCCTGACGCAGGACGAAAAGGATGTGTTCAAGACGAGCTTCGAGATCGACCAGCGCTGGCTGCTCGAACTCGCCGCCGACCGCACGCCCTATATCGACCAGGCGGCGTCGCTGAACCTGTTCATCCCGGCGGACGTCGAGAAATGGGATCTGCTCATGCTCCACTACCGCGCGTGGGAACTCGGCATCAAATCGCTCTATTATCTCCGCTCGAAATCGGTCCAGCGCGCCGGCTTCGCGGGCGGGGTCGAGGCCGACAACACGCCCGAGGCGGCGAAGTTCGAGCTTTCGGCCGAGAGCACCGATTATGACGAGTGTCTGGCCTGCCAATAAGGATCTAACCCCATGAACAAGAATGCGGGTTGTACCCTCGCGGCGGTCGGAGCAGCGATCATTCTACTGCTCGTCTTCCTGATCGGCTATCCGCAGTATCGCGTCTATTCGCAACGCCTGGCGGGCGAGGCGGCGCTAGCCGAGGCGCAATCCTCGCGCCAAGTCGCAATACTTGAAGCTCGCGCAAAAAAGGAAAGCGCCATCTCGCTCGCCGATGCTGAGGTTATTCGTGCCAAGGGCGCCGCTCAGGCTAACGCTATCCTGCAGAACAGCCTTGGTGGCCCCGAGGGGTATCTGCGCTACCTTCAAATTCAGGCGCTCGAAGGGACCAAGGCCAGCCTGATCTATGTTCCGACCGAGGCGGGTTTGCCCGTCACCGAGTCACGTCGTCTTGACCAATAATCACAAGCCATTCTGATCCGAGGAAACGCCGATGCCATTGCTCGAAGCCCGCAAAACCTACAAGCCCTTCGAATATCCCTGGGCCTATGATTTCTGGAAGCGCCAGCAGCAGATCCACTGGATGCCCGAGGAAGTGCCGCTGGGCGAGGATTGCCGCGACTGGGCGCAGAAGATCAGCGACCATGAACGCAATCTGCTCACCCAGATCTTCCGCTTCTTCACCCAGGCCGATGTCGAGGTGCAGGATTGCTACCACGACAAGTACGGCCGCGTGTTCAAGCCGACCGAGGTCAAGATGATGCTGACCGCGTTCAGCAACATGGAAACCGTTCACATCGCCGCTTATTCGCACCTGCTCGACACGATCGGCATGCCCGAAAGCGAATATGGCATGTTCCTCGAATATGACGAGATGCGCGCCAAGCACGACTATCTCGGCACCTTCGGCGTCGACAGCGACGAGGATATTGCGCGCACGCTCGCGATGTTCGGCGGCTTTACCGAGGGGCTGCAGCTGTTCGCCAGCTTCGCGATGCTGATGAACTTCCCGCGCTTCAACAAGATGAAGGGCATGGGCCAGATCGTCAGCTGGTCGGTGCGCGACGAAAGCCTGCACTGCGAAGGCATCACGCGCCTGTTCCACGCCTTCGTCAAGGAACGCGACTGCCTGACCAAGACGGTGAAGGAAGACATCATCGATTGCTGCCAGAAGACCGTGCGGCTCGAGGATGCGTTCATCGACCTTGCCTTCGAACAGGGCCCGGTTCCCGGCATGACGCCCAAAGAGATCAAGCGCTACATCCGCTACATCGCCGACTGGCGCCTGGGACAGCTCGGTTTCCAGCCGATCTACATGATCGACGAACACCCGCTGCCCTGGCTCGCCCCGCTGCTGAACGGCGTCGAGCATGCCAATTTCTTCGAAACGCGCGCCACCGAATATTCGAAGGCCGCGACGCGCGGCGACTGGAACACCGTGTGGACCAGCTTCGACAGCCGCAAGAAGGCCAAGGCGAACGACGACCCGGCTGCCGCGAGCAGTGACGATGGCGGCGACGACATGTTCAAACAGGCCGGCATCGCCGCGGAGTAACCAACGAACCCCTCTCCTTCAGAGCCTGCCCCGGCGCAGGCCGGGGGGAAGAGCAGCGAAGCTTGCCGGCTTGCCGGCTTGACGAAGCGGGGTGGGCCACACGGCCCGAAACGATGATCGAAAAGAGAAGTCGCAAATGACCGACAAGAAAAAACTGAAATTGCTGATCCTCAGCCAGCCGCAACGCGCCTGCCTGGAGGGTCTGTCGAACCGCCGCCCCCAACTCCCCACCGACCCCGTCCGCGACGAACTCGTCGAGCTGGGTCTGGTGGCGCAACAGGGCGCGAAATGGACGCTGACCCCGACGGGCAAGAAGGTGCTGGCGGCGGGGTCGAACCGGCGGAACAAGGGCGGGTTTTCGGTTTGATCCGAAACCTGCGACGGTTATTGCGGCAGACATGACATTATAGCCGACGCAATGGCCCATGGATGCCGGATCAAGTCCGGAATGACGATGGGGAGGAAGCCAGACCGCTTAGCGTCTTCGTGTGAAATCCGAAAGGCCCGCCCCCGGCCACCCTCAATTCACCGTGACCCCGCTCGGCACCGCTTTCACCCCCGCCGCCGCGAACAGCACGCCACCGCGCACCGCTTCGGGGGAGCCTTCGAGCAGCGGCAGCTTCACCAGCTCGCGCGTTGTCTCGCTGTCGTCGTCTACGACCAGCCGCAGCGAGGCGATGCCGATGTCACTGCGTTCAACAACCACATCGCGGATTGTCGCCAGAGGCCACGACAGGCTGTTGCCGCGATAGAGGCGCATACCGTCGTGAAAGATCCAGGCGTCGCGCTGGCGCCACAGGCGGAAACAGGTCGACAGGCCGATCGCCGCGGCGATCATCGCCGTCGTCGCCACCGCATCGCCGAAGACCAGGTTCCGCAGCATCGCGCCCATGCCGTCGCCGCGCACCGGCTCCGCCTGCCCCAGCGCCAGCGCCGCCAATATCAGCGCGCAAACGATCGCCCCCGCCAGCAGCGGTTTGGGCTTCAGCCGCGCGATCACGACGATCCTTCTGTCCCCATTGCTCATCAATCGCACAAATAGGGACAGCTGCGCCCCGACGCCAGCCCCGCCAGCGCAACCCCGCCGCTTCCCGTTTCCACGCCCCCGGCCCCGTGATCCCAGGCGAAGGCCGGGGCACACAGCAACAGTCCCACCCGATCCTCCCTTTGGCGAAGCCATGGGGAGGTGGCAGCCCGCAAGGGCTGACGGAGCAGCCGCTGGCGCTGCGCGCCGTCTGCGATTCTCCATCGCTGCGCGGCAGGGGGGATCGCGTACACGCCGCTTGCGCCCCGCCGAGTCCAGCCGTATTATACAAACAACACAGCAAGGAGCTTCGCCCCATGTCCCTCGCCCTTCTCCTCGCCGCCGCACTGGCGCCCGCGCCGCAGGCCCCACCTGCACCCCCGCCCGCCGTCGCTGCGCAGTCCGCGCCGATGCCGACCGGCGCCGCGCTCGACGCGGCGATTGCGGCAAACGATGCGCGGCTGTTCTGGGCGGTGTTCGAAGGCTGCGATCCCGCCGCGCTGCCCGATCTGCTCACCCCGGATTACCGGATGCTCCACGACAAGGACGGGCTGGCTATCGCCGACCGCGCCGATTTCGTCGCGGGGATGGAGAAAAATTGCGCCGCACGCGCGCCCGGCGGTGCGCAGGCGGGCTATCGCAACCGCCGCCTGCTCGTCCCCGGATCGCGCGTCATCCGCGCGCTCGGCGACTGGGGCGCACTCGAAGAGGCGGCGCATGTCTTCTTCGAATGGAATGCCAAGGACGCGCGCTGGGACATGGTCGGCGGCGCGCGCTACATGCACGTCTGGCAATGGATGCCCGCCGAAGGCCGCTTCCGCCTGTCGGAAAGCCTGAGCTACGACCACGGCGCGGCTGCCCCCTATCCCCCGACCGCGGCCGACTGATCCGTCGTTCTTCCGAATCCGGGACCGCGCGCCGCCAGCCGGTCCGCCCCGCCCGCGGGGTGAGCGGTGCGCAGGCGGGCCGCCGCCATGCTATGCTGCGCGCCTGAAAGGAGAAAGCCCATGCAACCCGTGAACGAAGGCGACCGTCGCAAGGAACTCGGCACTCTCCTCCGCCAGATCGCGGCGCATCCCGAACGCGACTGGAGCGCGGCTCGGCGGCGGATCGCGACGCTCAACAAGCTGATCGCCCGGCGGCCCACCCCCGCCTGATCGCTCCGTCGCGCGCGCCGGTCGATCCGCCGCCCGTGCGGCAACGAACGCCCGGCGCGCCGGTTTGTCGTCGGCAAGGCCGTCCATCTCCCCTTCCCCCTCCGGGCGGCCTTGATCGGACAATAAGGAGAAACCCGATGCGCAAGACCGTTATGACGCTCGCCGCTAGTGCCGCGATCGTCGCCGTTCCCGCCGTCGCGCAGGTCGGCCTTGGCGGCGCGGCCAATGTCAACGCGGGCGCCGCACTCGATCCCGCGACCACCGTCGGCGGCGTGACCGACCGCGTCGGCCAGACGGTCGCCAGCGTCGATGGCGCCGCGAACGATGCGGTCGATTCGGCGAAGCTGACGCTCGCAACGCGCGAACAGGTGCGCGCCGGTGCACAGGTGACCGACGCCAAGGGCGCGAGCCTCGGCACGGTGCAGGGTATCGACGGCGACAATGCGATCGTCGTCGACGGCGGCAAGCTCTACAATGTCCCGCTTTCGGCGCTCTACAGCCAGGCCGACAGCGTGACCGGGCCGCTGGTGACGAAGCTGCCCAAGGCCGATCTGTCGGTCCGCGCGGCGGGTGCCGCAGAAGCGCGCTGAAACGCTGTCGGCCTTTCGGGGCCACAATCGATGATCGCCGTCCCGTGGGTCGCGGGACGGCGACCGGAACGGAGCCGGGCGATGTGCCCCGGCTCCGTTTTTGACTCAGCGCAATGCACGCCGGCGCATTGGGGGTAAGATCGGCGGATTATCGAAGCAGGAGGAAGGCCCCATGTCGCATACCCCCCACGAACTGGCCGACGCATTTCCCGACGATGCCGCGGCAATCCACCGGCTCAAGGAAAGCGACGCACATTTTGCGGCGCTGGCGGAGCACTACCATGTCGTCAACCGCGCCATCCACCGCGCCGAGAGCGAAGTCGAGCCGGTGTCCGACGAACATGCCGAGGAACTGAAGCGGCAGCGGCTGGCGCTGCTCGACGAGATCGCCGCGATCATCGCGGCGGAGCAGACGACATGAGCCGCGGCGGTGACAGCTTCGCCTCGGTGCGCACCGGGCTGATCCTGCGCCTCGCCGACCTCAGAGCGCGCGGGGCGCGGGTCGCCGCCGACCTTACCGCGCCGATCAGCGCCGACGCCGAAGATGCAGCGATCGAGCGCGAGGATGACGATGCGCTGGCGAGCGAGGATGCGCTGCTGGCGCGCCAAGTCGCGGCGGTGACGGCGGCAATCGCCCGCATCGACGAAGGGAGCTACGGCATCTGCACCAGCTGCGGCAAGGATATCGGCGAGGAACGGCTCGCCGCCAAGCCCGAGGCGGCGCTCTGCATCGAATGCGCGCGCAAGCTTTCGGCCTGATGCGCACATGAAATGGCCCGCCCGGAGGCAGCTGGGCGGGCCAGTTTCGGTGCCGGGCGCCCGATTGCGTCCCGGCCATCTGTTATCGGGGTGTCGGTCAATCCGCCTCTTCGAACAAATCGGCCGCATTGGCGGCGGTCGCCGACAGGCGCACCGTATCGCCTTCGACCGCGGCGACGAGGCCGGCGGGCAGATAATGGTGCCCGGCGCCTTCGCCATCTTCGGCCTGGGGGCTGTCGGCCTTGGTCAGCTTGATGCGTTCGCCATCGACATGATCAACGGTACCGACATGGACGCCGTCGGCGCCGATGACGGCCATATGTTCCTTGATAGCGCTATGATCGTGTTCGGCCATGGTTCTTCTCCTTGCCGCGCCGTCGCCAGCTGATCCGGCGGCCGCGACGGGGATGATACGCATGGGGCGCCGAGTCGGGTCCATCGGCTTGGACGAAGCGCTCCGAAACCGCGCCGGCTTTCCAAGCGGCGACACGCGGGCTAGCCTGGCCGCCATGCGCTTCCCCCTTCTCCTCGCTGTTTTCGCCTGCCTCGCCACGCCGCTTCCCGCCGCCGCCTGCTCGCCCGCGCCAGGCTATGCGGTGCCGACCAACATGGAACTGACCGCCGAAGCCGAGTTGGTCCTCCTCGCCACCGTCACCGGCGGCATCCCGATGGACGCGGCCGGCGCCCCCGACAACATGCGCCTCGACATCCGGCCGATCGCGGCGCTCAAGGGCAATCTTGCCGACGCGCCGAAGACGCTTCCGATCGCGCTCGCCACCGGCCGCTTCGCCACGCTCAGCAATCCCTACGAGCTCCAGCACGCCCATCCGCTCGCCTATATCGGCGGCTGCGTCCGCTACATGGTGCCGCTCGGCTCGCGCCTGCTTTTCTTCCTTGACCGCCACGATGGAGAATGGGGGCCGGCGGGCGGCCCCTTCTCGCGCTGGGCCGAAGATGTGCCCGGCGACGACGCGCCGTGGCTTACCGCGGTGCGCTTTTACCTCGAGGTGATGGCGCTGCCTGAAGCCGAGCGCGCGGCGGCGCTGACCGATCGCCGCGATACGCTGCGCGCGCGCCGCGACGACCCCGTCGCGCAATTGCTGGCCGACGATCTCGACGCGCAGCTTGCAGGACCGAACAAGCCGCTGCGCGAGGCCTTACCCCCTGCGCCCGGCGGCGACTAGCACCACGGGCGCCGATACCCTTCCCACGGCCGCGCCAGCCCCGCATCGATGAGCACGCTGCCCACGCTCACCCCGTCGCGGGTGGCGATGCGCAGCTTGCGCCCGTAACGATCGCTGTCGCGTCCGTTTTCTTCGAGCCGGAAGGCCCCGGAATTGAGCCAATCGCGCAGCCGCTCGGTCGCCTGCGTCCCCAAACGCGCCTCCTGCGCGCAACGCGGCGGATGCGTCTCCGGGGTGTCGATGTCGGCGAGGCGGTATTTCTAGCCCTCGAACCAGAAGGTGTCGCCATCGACGACGCAATTGCGCCCGCCTCCGGTATGACAAAATCCGAAATGCGCCGAATGCGGTTCCGGCGCGGCAGTGGGCCATGACAGCTCGGCGTGGGCCGGCGCGGATGCCTGCATCTGCAAGCCGCCAAAGTTCCCGCAAAGGCTCCGGCTGCCGCCACCAGCACCCACATCCCCCCAGATCGGCGGGCGCGGATACGGCGACGACACGAAGCGGAACGGATATCTGTCGGGTGCGGCATGCAGGCGAATTTGCCAGCGCAGGCATACCAAAGTAATGACGAGTGCGGTCCGAACCGCCAGCGACGACCGGCAGACGCCGCCACTGCGGCGCCACATTGATCAGGATCAATGCCGCCGCGCCGCCGCTCATTCATGTCAGGGCTTCCGAACCACCAAGGAGCCCCAGACATGACCGATCCCTTGACCCAAACCCCCGTTCTTCTTTTCGCGCTGATGATGGTGAGCTTCATCGTCGTCGTCGGCGGCCTCGCGACGGCGGATATGATGCGCAAACGACGCGATTGACGGGCTCGCGGGCTGGTGCAGCCTGAAGCGGAACGGTAGGCTGCGCCATCAATCCCGATCCGAGAGGAACCTCACGATGTCACCGTCCCGCCCGCTCGCGCTTGCCTTCGCTGTTGCCGGCCTTGCCCTTCTGTCGCCGTTGCATGCCGCTGATATGGGTAAGGCGTCGCCCGACCCGATGGCATCTTTTCATAGCGGTACGGCCATCCCGGCGTTCGGCAAGGTCGCAAGTGTCACCGACGCCGATATGCGCATTCCCGCCGGAACCGAATTTCACATCGCGTTCGACGTTGCCACGGCGAAAGAGGCGACACTCAATCGCACGCTGGAATCGGCCGCCCGCTTTCTCAACATGCAGGTCGAAGCCGGGGTACTGGCGGAACGCATCCATCTCGCAATTGTCGTGCATGGCCCCGCAACCTTCGATGTGGCGGGCGCCGAAGCCTATGGGCGTAAGTATCCCAGCGCGGAAAATCCCAACGCCGCGCTTGTCGATGCCCTGATCAAGGCCGGTGTCCGTATTATCGTGTGCGGCCAAAGCGCGGCGGGACAGGGCGTCAAAAAGACCGATCTGCTCCCGGGCGTCGAACTGGCATTATCGGCGATGACCGCCCACGCGCTGCTTCAGCAGCAGGGCTATACGCTCAATCCCTTTTAGTACCGCCGATATTCAGGGAGCGCCGCGCGGTTCGTCGTCTTCTACCCCGCCCGGTCCCAATTCGTCATCCTCGTCATCGTCGCTGCGTTCGCCGCGATAGGCGTCCATGTCGATGCGGCCCGATCGTTCCATCTGCCGCATATGATCGACCAGATCCTGCGCGTCGTCGCCCTCGTCGCGCGCGGGCACTTTCCGGCTGTCTTCGAGGGGACGCGCCTGCCGCGCCGCCGCGGCGACAGTTTGCGCCTGTGCGGGTTCGTCATCCTGTTCGCGGTTGACCATTTCGGGGGCATCTTCGTCGGGGGAAGCGGGCATCGAACCATCTCCTTGATTGCGCCTATCGGCCCCAATAGCCTGTGCGGCGGGAATGGATCGAAAACGCCCGTGCGGCGGGGACAGTTCCTCAGGCGGCGCTCGCCAGAACCTTGTTTTCGATGACCCGAATGAAGGCTTCGGGATCCTGTGCACCAGGGATCAGCATGCGGCCGCCAAGGATGAAGGCCGGAACGCCGGTGACATTATTGTCTGCCCAATAAGCCTCTTCCATCCGCACCATCTCGGCATAGTCGTCGCCGTCCAGAATCGCGGCGGCGCGAGCCGCGTCGAGTCCGACCGAGGCCGCGACATCGATCAGGACGGCGGGATCGCCGACGTCGCGATTGTCGGTGAAATGGGCGCGGAACAGCGCGAGTTTCAGCGCGGTCTGAACGCCGGTCGCTGCCGCCTGATCGGACTCTTCCAACGCTCCGGCCCAGGTGAGCAAACGATGCGCATCGAAGCTGTTGCGCATCCGAAAACCCGGCCCCCGATTGAATGCAAAGCCGAGGTCGGCCGCAATCGCCGCCAGTCGCCCGCTATTGGCCCGGCTCTGTGCTTGGGTAATCCCGTATTTCCGGATGACGTGTTCGACCGCGTCTTCGCCCTCGGGGGGCATGTGCGGATTGAGTTCGAAAGGGTGCCATTGGACACGGAAGGCCAACCGTCCCTCAAAATGCGCCATGACCTTCTGAAACTTCAGCCAGCCGATAATGCACCAGGGGCACATCACGTCGGACACGATATCAACGCTGAGGCGCGGCAATTCTGTTCGGGTCACGGTCATTCTCCTGAACCGTGCCGCCAGCCTGCCCGATCGGTCAGCCCCCGGTACGGCGTTCCTTGCCCGACCGCCGGTCGCCCTGACGGCGCTCGGGGCCATTGTAGTCGGGATCGTCCGCGACGCGCCGATCGCTCTGGCGCCGGTCCGAACGGTCCCGCTTGTCGTCATCGGATGTCATGTGCGGCCCCTTTCACACAGGAAACAGAAGCGCGACCCGATATTAATTTACGCATAAACCGGCCCGCAACACAACAGGACCGAATTTCTCGTTACCGATCAGCTCATTATGACGAAATCTCGACCCCCGAAGCCGCAGCCGAGGCGCGCGAGAGCATATAATAGGCCGTGATCATCAGGCCGACCGACAAGGCTTCGATAATCATCGCCTGCACGATGCCGCCATTGACCATGTCGCCGCTCGCCACCCCGATCAGGCGGCCGACTAGCGCAGTGCCGTAAAGCGCAGCGGGAACCAGCAGCGCGCGCGACCAGCCGCGCAGCAGCCCCCCGAGCGCCGCGCCACCGGCGGCCACGAGGAAAAAGGCCGACATGTCGGCACGCACCGTGTTCGCGGCGACGCCATCGGCAATGATTCCGAAGGTTTCGGTAAAGCTGGCAGGGTTCAACACGCCGCGAATGCCGACGATGAAAAAGAGCAGCGCCCAGAGCAGGACCGCGCCGCGCAACACCCAATTGACCATGATCGTCTCTCCCCTTGCTTAGCGCCGAAGCTGCGGCATCGGGACAGAAAGTGCAATCTATTCCGTCGGCTCGGCCGCGAAGCTTTCCTCTATCCAGCCGCCGCCGAGTACGCGCGTGGGTTCGGCTGCATCATAGAGCACCGCCGCCTGGCCGGGCGCAACGCCATATTCGGGCGCGGCGAAGACCAGCCGGTCGCCGTTCATCTGCGCCGGCACGGGCTTCGCCATGCTGCGCACCTTTGCCAGAACCGGGCGACGATCGACCTCGGCAAGCCAGTTCGCTTCGCCGATCCGCGCGCCTGCGACGGCCAGCGCGCGGCGCGGCCCCACGATGACGCGCTTTGTCGCCGCATCGAGGCGTATGACATAAAGCGGTTCGGTCTGCCCGCCGATGTCGATGCCGCGGCGTTGGCCGACCGTATAATGGATAAGCCCCTTGTGTGCGCCCAGCACCGTGCCGTCGATATGCACGATCTCGCCGCGATCTTCCGCCTCCGGACGCAGCTTGCGCACCAGCGTCGCATAGTCGCCGTCGGGGACGAAACAGATATCCTGGCTGTCGGGTTTGCCCGCGACGCCAAGGCCGAGATCTCGGGCGATTTCGCGCACCACGCTCTTTTCGAGCCCGCCGAGCGGGAAACGCAGAAAGTCGAGCTGCTCCTGCGTGGTGGCGAAGAGGAAATAGCTTTGGTCGCGGGCGGGATCGACCGCCCGGTGCAGCTCGGCTCCGGCCGACCCCATGATGCGGCGGACATAATGGCCGGTCGCAAGGCAATCGGCACCCAGATCTCGCGCGAGCTGGAAAAGATCGGTGAATTTCACACCCATGTTGCAACGGACGCACGGGATCGGAGTCCGGCCCGCGAGATATTCGTCGGCGAACTGATCGATCACCGTATCGCGGAAGCGGCTTTCATGGTCGTGGACATAATGGGCGAAGCCAAGCCGGTCGGCGACCGCGCGGGCGTCACGAATATCCTGCCCCGCGCAGCAAGCCCCGACGCGCTTGGCCTTGGCGCCATGGTCGTAAAGTTGCAGCGTCACGCCGATCACCTCGGCGCCCGACCGCGCGGCAAGCGCGGCGACGACGCTCGAATCGACTCCGCCCGACATCGCGACCATGATTCGCCGATCCTTTAACGGACCGGCGAGCTGGAAGTCGGCCTGGGCGAGGCCCGCGGGTGAAATTACGGTTGCCATGATGCGCGCCATCTAGGGAGCGATCAGGCAAAATGCCAGCTTTTCCGCGGCGGGTGTCAAGATATTGACGCGAGTTAAGCTTCGCTAACAAGCGATGAAATGGGCATTTACTGGACCTTAGGCCGCACGCGCTAGACAGGCAGCATGAACTTGCTTCCCTCCGACCTTCCGCATCCAGCCGATGCGACGAGCCTGTCGAAGCCCGGCTTCGACATTTTGCTCGCGGTGTCGCGGGCGCGGCAGGCAGCGCTTCCGACCGTTCGCTTGCTGCGCGAGCGCGAGACCGACGAATCGCATGCCGCAGCGGTCGGCGCGGTGCGCGAAATGCTGGGCGGCGGGGTGCAGGCACTGGACGACGGAATGCTTCGTCCCGCGCGCTTCTTCGACTTGTCCGACGAAGCGAACGGGCTGCCCGAAACTGTGAACAGCGCGTTTACCAGAGGGTTTCAGCCGATGTTGAACCCCTCTTCTATAAAAGCACGGACGTCGGCTTTGCCGATCCCCCACGACGAAGATTTTATGGAATGAGCATGATCGAGAATCAGAAAATCCGGCCCGCCCAGGTCATCGGCCCCCTTGGGGAACCGCTGACGCTGGACAGTCTGCCGCCTGCGAACACCACGCGCTGGGTCGTTCGCCGCAAGGCGGAAGTGGTTGCAGCCGTCAATGGCGGCCTGTTGACCGTGGACGAAGCGTGCGAGCGCTATTCGCTGACGCTCGAGGAGTTTGCCGGCTGGCAGCGGTCGATCGACCGCAGCGGCATGCCGGGCCTGCGCGTCACGCGTATCCAGCACTACCGCGATCTTTACGAGCGCCAGCAGCGCTTCTGATCGCATCGCGTGCGATACATGATGAAGGGGGCGCCTGCGGGCGCCCCCTTTTTTGCGTCGGAGCGGGACAGGAGCGGCGTGGAATCAAAAAATAGCATTGCGAAAGCATAGGCTTGCAAATTTTGTTGCAACCGATGCCAGCGGCGCGGCGTTGCCCCCCCTGTAACAAGGGAGAACTGTTATAATGCGCAAGATTGCTCTTACCCTCACCGCCGCTTCGGCTCTCGCGCTCGGCGCTTGCCAGAGCCCCGCCGCCGACAGTGTCGAGGATCAGGCCGAATCGCGGGCCGACGCCATTGATGATCAGGCCGACACCATGCCCGATGGCCCCGCCAAGGAAGCCATGGAAAACAAGGCCGACCGGGTCGAAGAAATGGGCGAGGAAAAAGCCAACGCGATGGACGACAATGGCGAGGTTGCCCCGTCCGAAACCGGCGTCGGCGACACGCAGAAGAAGTAAGACTGTCCCCGACCTGCGCCCCCCGCGGGTCACGGACAGCCTGGAAAGGGCGCCAGCGCATGCCGCTGGCGCCCTTTCGCTTGTTCGCGACATAAAAGATTGGCCCCTGTGACGCCGGTCACGGTGACGTCATGGCAGCGCCGCTAGAGCGATGTGCGTGGGACACGGGAGCTCCGACACCCGCGTTCTTCACCTTCCCGCCGCCGGTCGCGACCCCCGGCGGCGGGGAGGACCACCGGCCTATCCGGCACCGAGCTGCTTCAGCACATCCTGAACCCCGCGTGCGTCCGCGTCGCTGCGCAGCGCCTCCAGCGCCGCCGCGACGTCGATCACATATTCGGCGACGCCGCGCGATTCCTCCTTGCGCGTGCCGCCCATCGCCTTGATCAGCCCCAGTGCGGCGTGATTTTCGGACAGGATATTGACGTCGAGCGTCGTCAACCCTTCGGCGAGACAATCGACGAGCAGCGCCGCGGTCATCATCCGGGCGAGGCCCTGGCCGTGAAAGGCGTCGAGGATTGCGATCGAATATTCGCCGACACGCATCTCGCCCCCGCCGGCCCCTGCCTTGTGCCGGACGGCATGAACC
This sequence comes from Sphingopyxis sp. GC21, assembly GCF_025727575.1. Classification (NCBI taxonomy): domain Bacteria; kingdom Pseudomonadati; phylum Pseudomonadota; class Alphaproteobacteria; order Sphingomonadales; family Sphingopyxidaceae; genus Sphingopyxis; species Sphingopyxis sp. GC21. Next base: position 2,686,843 of record NZ_CP095845.1, read on the forward strand.
GCACCGATCGCCGGTTCGCCCTCGCATTCGGTGCAAATCGCGCCCCAGGCGATATGGTCGTGGCCATCGACATCGACCAGCCGCTCGATCACCGCATCGGGCATGGCCGGCGCAGGCGAAAAGAAGCGCAGATAGCGCGATTCGGCCGAGAGTTTCTGGATTCCGGCGCGGAGCAGGCCGGCGTCGTCGGGCCGGATCGTCCGCAGGCATACCGCGGTTCCGTCGTTGAGCACGCTGTGCACGACGATGTCGTCGATCGGCCTTGCGGGAGCGTGCACGCTTCGTCCTTTCCCGGCTGTCGTCGGTGTTCGGCAAGCTATCGCCGCCCGGGCCGAAAGACAATCGCTCCTGCCGGAGGGTGCAGCCCCTTATTTTTGCGTGAGAAGTTGAAAGTAGCCGGTGGCGGGCTTTGATATTCGGGGCGGCCAAAAAGCAAAAAAGGCCGGGTCGTGTATATTATGGATCTCAATCCCCTCAAAACGTCGGGGGCGGCAGCCTTTCCCGAAACGCTTGGCGGGCGGCTGGCGCAGTTGCGCAAGGCGCGGCAGCTGACGCAGCGGGATATTGCCCGCCAGCTTGGCGTTGCGGTGACGTCGGTCTGCTATTGGGAGCAGGACCGGTCGCGCCCCAAGCCGGCGCGGCTGCGCCGGCTCGCCGATGTGCTCGGCACCCCGCTTGCAGACCTGAACGGCCTCGGCGGTCCGCCTCAGTCGGCGCATCTTGGCCAGTTGGTCGCGCAGGCGCGCCGCGAGATCGCCGAGGCCGCCGGCACGACGCCGGCGAAGGTCAAGATCATCATCGAGATGTAGCGCGCACCCTCAGGCGTCGTCGCCCATTCGCAGCGCCGCGATGAACGCCTCCTGCGGGATGTTGACGTTGCCATATTCGCGCATCCGCTTCTTGCCCTCCTTCTGCTTTTCGAGGAGCTTTTTCTTGCGGGTCGCGTCGCCGCCATAGCATTTGGCGGTGACGTCCTTGCGCAGCGCCGCGATGGTTTCGCGCGCGATCACCTTGCCGCCGATCGCCGCCTGGATCGGGATCTTGAACATGTGGCGCGGGATCAGATCCTTGAGCCGCTCGCACATCCCGCGCCCGCGTGCCTCGGCGCTGCCCCGGTGGACGATCATGCTGAGCGCATCGACCGGCTCATTGTTGACGAGGATGCTCATCTTGACGAGATCGCCGGGGCGGTGGCCGATCTGGTGATAGTCGAACGAGGCATAGCCGCGGCTGATGCTCTTCAACCGGTCGTAGAAATCGAACACGACTTCGTTGAGCGGCAGTTCATAGGTGATCTGTGCGCGGCCGCCGACATAGGTCAGATTCTTCTGGATGCCGCGGCGGTCCTGACAGAGCTTGAGGATCGAACCCAGATATTCGTCGGGGACATAGATAACCGCCTCGATCCACGGCTCCTCGATTTCCTCGATCCGGTTCGGATCGGGCATGTCGGCCGGATTGTGGAGCTCCATCTCGGTGGGGCCGCCTTCCTTCGACCGGGTGAGCTTGAGCTTGTAGACCACCGACGGCGCCGTGGTGATCAGGTCGAGGTCATATTCGCGGGTCAGCCGCTCCTGAATGATCTCGAGGTGGAGAAGACCCAGAAAACCGCAGCGAAAGCCGAAGCCCAATGCGGCGCTCGTCTCCATTTCGAAGCTGAACGACGCATCGTTGAGCCGCAGCTTCTGGATGCTTTCGCGCAGCTTCTCGAAATCATTGGCATCGGTCGGGAAGAGGCCGCAGAAGACGACCGGCTGAACCTCCTTGAACCCCGGTAGCGGCGCCGCGGCGGGCCTTTTGGCGTCGGTGACCGTATCGCCGACACGCGCCTGCGCAACGTCCTTAATCTGTGCGGTGATGAAACCGATCTCGCCCGGGCCGATCTCGACAAGGTCGGTCCGCTTCGGGGTGAAACAGCCGACGCGGTCGATCAGATGGGTCGTCCCCGCCTGCATGAACTTGATCTGCTGACCCTTTTTCAGCACCCCGTCGACGACGCGGACGAGAATCACGACGCCGAGATAAGGGTCGTACCAGCTGTCGACGAGCATCGCGACGAGCGGCGCCGCGGCATCGCCCTTCGGCGGCGGAATCCTGGCGACGATGGCTTCGAGCGTTTCTTCGATGCCGATCCCCGACTTGGCGCTGGCCAGCACCGCATCGTCGGCGGGCAGGCCGATGATATCCTCGATCTCCGCCTTCACCTTGTCGGTGTCGGCGGCGGGCAGGTCGATCTTGTTGATGACCGGCACGATTTCATGGTCATGCTCGATCGACTGATAGACGTTGGCGAGTGTCTGCGCCTCGACCCCCTGCGCCGCGTCGACGACGAGCAGCGCGCCCTCGCACGCCGCCAGGCTGCGCGAGACTTCATAGGCGAAGTCGACGTGGCCGGGCGTGTCCATCAGATTGAGCTGATAGGTTTCGCCGTCGTGCGCCTTGTACGTCAGGCGCACCGTCTGCGCCTTGATCGTGATCCCGCGCTCCTTCTCGATGTCCATATTGTCGAGAACCTGCGCCGACATTTCGCGCGCGGTCAGCCCGCCAGTGAACTGGATCAGCCGGTCGGCGAGCGTCGACTTGCCATGGTCGATATGCGCGATGATCGAGAAATTACGGATATGCGAGAGAGGAGTCGTCATCGCGCGCCGTTAGCAGGGGAATTGCGCGCTGTCAGCACCGCCGCGCAGCCGCGCGCAGCCACCGGCGCGAAAGGCGCAGAAAAGCGTGTAACTTCACACGCGATTGCAGCGCTCGCAGCGTCCCGAAGGCGCCGCAGGACCGGGCGATGCCCGCGGCGCGGTGCCATTCGAAAAATGGCGGAAAATTGCGCCTACTTCACGCGCGATTGCACCGGGCAGGCCGTTTCGGGGCGGAGACGCTGCGGCAGTGCGTAGGGCGCGAAGCCGCAGCCGCCGCGATGGTCGCGCAGGAAAGGATGGCACGGAAGGCATGCGGCGAGGCTGACACGCCGGAACAATGCAGGAAAGCGATTTCAGGCCGCCGGGTGCGGCGGTTCAGCCCGTCGTGCCGCGGTTCAGGCGGTGCAAAGTGCTGAGCGCGGCTTCGAGCGCGAAGTCGATTTCTTCGTCGGCATCTTCGTTGGCGGCGACATCGGGCACCGGGACTGCGGCGGTTGCCGTCCTGGTTTCGCGGCGCCGGGCGAGCCCTGCCTCGAAGCGCGCAACCATCGCGCCGAGCGATTTGTCGGCGGGATCGGGCATCGCCGGTCCAGCAATCTTCGCGGGCTGAAGCCAGGGTTCGTCACCGGGTGTTTCAACCTCGACGGGCGCAAGATCGGCGAGGATCAGTTCATCCTCTTCGTCCGGCGCAGCGTCGGCTGCGGGCGGCGTGTAGGGTGCCACGGCCGCTTCGACGATCTCGACAGCGTCCACATCCTCGACGACATCGGCACCGGCGAGCGCGTCGGGTTCATATTCAAGAAGATAGTCCGCCGCGACCTCGGGCGCCGCATCGACCGGCCCCAGCCCCTGTTCGGGAAGGTCGCGTCCGGCGCGCAGCGGCGCGCGCGGCAGATCATCGGGGTGGAGGTCGGCGCGGCGGCGCACCGGAATATCATCGTCGACAGCCTCCTGGCGGCGGCGCAGACGGCGCCCGAGCGCGGCAAGGCCCGACGCCTCGGGCTCGGCGATCAGCAGCGCGACAAAGGCCGCAACCAGCGCGGCGACAAGCGCCATGCCAAGCGCCAGCGCGAGACGGGCGCCATTGCCGACCGGCGGCACGAACAGGTCCGACAGACGGTCGAGATAGAGATTCCAGCCAATGCCGAATACCCAGGCCATCGGCATGATCGCGGCGAAGAGGAAGGTCAGCGCCGCGGCGCCGATGACCGCCGGCATCGCCGGGCGTAGCGCGCGCATCCAGGCGGCGGCGCGGGCCTTGCGATGCGAAACCTTGTCGGAGCCGTCGGCGCTATCGTCCATATCGTCCAAATCCGTCGCTCCCGAAGAGGAGCCTGTCCTATATCATCAAGCCGCGAGCGATGCAGCGCCGCGGCGCAACAATCTCTGGTAAACGGGCTCGTAACGCAAAATGTTTGACGACCAGTTACGATCGGCCTCGACGAACGCCCGCGCGGTCCGGCGGCGTTCATCCCAGATGTCGCGATCGCGCAGCAGCCCGGCAAGGGCCGCGGCGATTGCCGGTGGGTCGTCGGGCGCGAACAGCGTGCCCGTGACGCCGTCGGCGATCAGTTCACGGTGGCCGCCGACATCGGATGCGGCGACGAGCTTGCCCTGCGCCATTGCCTCAAGCGGTTTCAGCGGCGTGACGAGATCGGTAAGCCGCATCTTCTTGCGCGGATAGGCCAGGATGTCGATCAGCGAATAATAGCGCTCGACCGCCTGGTGCGGCACCCGTCCGACGAACAGGATGCGGTCGGCGACGGGCGACGCCGCGGCCTGGGCCTTGAGCGCCGCCTCCATCGGCCCGCCGCCGACGAGCAGCAGCCGCGCGCCGGGTTCGGCAGCGACGAGCGCGGGCATCGCGGCGATCAGATCGTCGATCCCCTCATAATCATAGAAGCTGCCGATGAAGCCGATCACCGCGTCGCCCGGCATGAGGCCGAGGTCGGCGGCGAGCGCATCGTCGCGCGGCGGCGGGTCGCCGAACAGGTCAAGGTCGACGCCGTTGGGCGACACGACGATCTTGGCGGGATCCACCCCGCGCGCGATGAGGTCGCCGCGCAGCCCTTCGCAGATCACCGCGACGGCGTCGGCGGCGCGGACGGCATGACTTTCGAGCTGACGGGTCAGAAAATAGCGCGCGCTGCCCTCGCGGCCCGTGCCGTTACCGACCGCGGCATCCTCCCAGAAGGCGCGAATTTCGTAGATCACCGGAATTCCGAGCCGTTTGCCGACGCGCAGCGCCGCGAGCCCGTCGAGGACCGGTGAGTGGGCGTGGAGCAGATCGGGGCGCCATTCGTCGACCAGCGCCGCGACGCGGTCCGCCAGCGCGCCGATTTCGCGCCATTCGCGCCACGGCGAGCGCGCGGGCGCGATCGGCGGCGTGCGATAGAAGGTCAGCCCGTCGACTGTTTCGACGGGCGGTCCGGGGTCGGGATGGCGGACCCCCGTCACCCCAGCGACCGCCCACCCCTTCGCCGCCTGCGCCTTCATCAGCGCCCGGGTACGAAAGGTGTAGCCGCTGTGCGCCGGCAGGCTATGGTCAAGGACGTGCAGGATCCGGGTCATCGGCCAAGCCTTTGCCATACAAGCCTTAACGCCGCGTCAACCCCGATCGGGTAATGCCGCCGAAACGGGCCTGCGGGCCGGAGGGGAAGCCAGGTGCGCAGCAGATGATCGACAATTTTGCGATTGCCCTGACGCATGTGCTGATGGCGATCGCCCTCTGGCGCCTGCTGCACCGCGACGACCTCGACCGTGAGGTCGGCCCGCGCATGCTGTGGCAGCAACAGCGCGACGCCGAACGCATGGCGGCGATGGCGGCCGAGGCCGCGGAGGATCGCCGATCCGATGCGTGACCTTGCCTTCGTCGCCTTTCTGTTCGCCTTCATCGGGGTCGGCTTTCGCAAGCCGTTCCTGTTCGTGCTGTGCTTTTGCTACATCGACATCGTCGCACCGCAGCGGCTCAGCTATTTCCTGATCAATTCGATTCCGATCTCGCTGATCGTCTTCATCCTCGCGATCATCGGCTGGCTCGCCTTCGACGACAAGCGCGACACGCGCTGGTCGGGGCGGCAGACGTTGATGCTAATCCTGCTCTTTTATTGCTGGATGACGACGATGAGCGCCGACTTTCCGGTCGAGGCGCTCGATAAATGGGGATGGGTTTGGAAGGCGCTGGTCTGGGCGATCTTCCTGCCGCTGACGCTGCGCACGAAGCTGCGCATCGAATCGCTGTTGCTCTTCATGCTGCTGTCGGCCGCGACGATCGCGATCGCGGGCGGGATCAAGACCGCGGCGGGCGGCGGCGGCTATGGCGAACTGCAACTGCTGCTGTCCGAAAATTACGGCCTGTACGAAGGCAGCACCATGTCGACGGTCGCGGTGTCGATCATCCCCGCGATCCTGTGGTTCCGCCGCCACGGCACCGTCTTTCCGCCCGACTGGCGCGTCTCGCTGTTCTGCTTCGCGCTCTGCTTTGCCTGCATGCTGCTGCCGGTCGGGACGCAGGCGCGCACGGGGCTGATCTGCCTCGGCGTGCTCGCGCTGCTGTCGCTGCGCGCAGTCAAGCACCGGCTGCTATATATCATGGGGGCGGTGCTGCTCGTCGCCGCGGCGATCCCCTTCCTGCCGCAAAGCTATACCCAGCGCATGGAAACGCTGCAGGATTATCGCACCGACCAGTCGGCATCGACGCGCGTCGCGGTTTGGGCGTGGACGTGGGACTATGCGAAGGACCATCCGTTCGGCGGCGGGTTCGAGGCCTATATGCAGAACCGTCTGCGCGTCGAAACCACCGGGTCGAACGCCGATGCGGGTCGTCCGGGCGCGGGCGATCCGGTGATCCATGACGAACAGTCGCGCGCCTATCATTCGGCCTATTTCGAAATGCTGGGCGAACAGGGCTATCCCGGCACGCTGCTGTGGCTGCTGCTCCACATCACCGGCATCGTCCAGATGGAGCGGGTGCGCCGCCGTTACCTCAAGACACGCCGCGCCGAGGAGCAATGGATCGCGCCGCTCGCGACCGCGCTCCAGCACGGCCATATCGTCTATATGGTCGGGTCGCTGTTCGTCGGAATCGCGTTCCAGCCTTTCATCTACATGATGCTGGCGCTCGAAATCGGGCTGTCGACCTATTGCCGCCGCCGCGAGCAGGAATCGGGACGCAACTGGATGCGGCCGCGCGCGCAGGGATTTGCCGCATGATCGCGGCGCAAAAGCCCCGCATGCTGCCGACGCTGACCGGGGTGCGCGGCTTTGCGGCGCTCGCGGTGCTGTTCTATCATATCCGGGGCGGCATGGCGGGCTATCTGCACGGCGCGGTCATCGACGGTTTCGCGCACGGCTATCTTGCGGTCGATCTCTTCTTCGTCCTGTCGGGCTTCGTGCTGTGGTGGAATTACGGTCCGGCGTTCGTTGCCGAGGGGACGCGCGCCGCGCCGCGCTTTCTGGTCCGCCGCATCGCGCGTATCTTTCCGCTGCATCTCGCGATCCTGGCGGCGATGGCGCTGTTCGCGGTCGCGCTGCTCGCCAGCGGGCGCGATCCGGGGCCGCATTACGGCTTTGCCACGCTGCCCGCGCACGCGCTGCTGGTCCAGAATTGGGGCTTCACCGCCGATCTGCGCTGGAACGACCCGGCCTGGTCGATCTCGACCGAATGGGCGGCCTATCTGCTGCTCGCCGCGACCGGCGGCTGGGCGGCGCGATTGCCCGCGGGGCGGTGGAGCTTTCCGCTCTTCGCGCTGCTGCTCGCGGCAGCGCTCGGCGGCTGGTTCGCCGCGACGGGGCGCGCGGGGATCGGCGACGATATCGCGGCGACCGGCCTCGTCCGCTGCCTCGCCGAATTCTTCCTCGGGGTCGCGCTCTGCCAGTGGTGGACGGCGCAGCGCGCGCGCGGCGACGGGAGCCGGGTCATATATGCGACCGCGGCGATCTTCGCGCTGCTCGCGGCGCTGATCCTGTTCGCCGGCCTGCCCCAGCCTGCGGCGATCCCGCTGGCGATGGCGGCGGTCGTCATCACCGCGCTCCAGGCGTCGCTCGCACCGCATCCGCTGCTGTCGGGACGGCTCGCCCAGTGGCTCGGCGACATCAGCTACGCTGTCTATCTGTCGCACTTCTTCCTGTGGATCCTGTTCAAGCTGGTCCTTGTCGACGATCCGGCGATGGTCGCGCCGATAAAGATCGCCGCCTTCGTCGCGCTGACGCTCGCCGTCTCACACCTGCTCCACCGCTGGCTGGAAGTCCCGGCGCGGCGGATCGTCCAGCGCGGCGGCGACGCTCTCTTGTCGCGGCTGGCGGCCGGGCGGCAGGCGCAAACCCGCCAAAGCTGACGCCTGCCCGCTGCGCCGGCGGAGGGAACCATCGCCCGGCCAGGACGCTTAACAAGGCATGCCGTCGCCGCGTGCCGCCCCCCGCCTGATCCATGTCGACGACAGCCTGCCCGGCATCCGCCGCGAACGGGCCGCATCGGGCTGGCGCTATCGCGACGCCGCGGGCAAGGTGATCCGCGACCGCGCCGAGATCGAGCGCCTCAACGCGATCGCGCTGCCCCCCGCCTATGAGGATGCCTGGTTCTGCCCGGCCGCGAACGGGCATATCCTTGCGACCGGCTATGACGCGCGCGGGCGCAAGCAATATCGCTACCACCCCGATTTCCGGGCCGCGCGCGAGGCGGACAAATATGATCGCTGCGCCAGCTTCGGCCAGGCCCTGCCGCTGCTCCGCGCGCGGCTGGAAAGCGATTTGCGCCGCCGATCGCTGTGCGCGGATCGCGTCGTCGCGGCCGTCGTCCGCCTGCTCGACCTCGCCGCGCTGCGCGTCGGCAACGAACAATATGTCGCCGCAAACAAGAGCTTCGGCGCGACGACGCTGCGCCGGCGTCACGCGCGACTGGAGGGGCAGCGCCTCCGGCTCCGCTACCGCGCCAAGGGCGGCGCGCGGCGCGAGGTGACGATCAGCGACCGCAGCCTGGCGACCCTGGTGCGCCGGTTGCAGGACCTGCCCGGCCAGCATCTTTTCCAATATGAGGATGCGGATGGCCCGTGCGCGGTCGGGTCCGACGAGGTCAACGCCTATATCCGCGAGGCGATGGGCGCCGATTTCAGCGCCAAGCATTTCCGCACCTGGTGGGCGAGCGTCGAGGCGTTCGCCTGTCTGTACGACGCCGAAGAGCCACCCTCGCTCAAGGCGATGCTGACGCGCGTCTCCGACCGGCTCGGCAACACGCCCGCCGTTGCGCGGCGCGCCTATGTCCACCCGGCGATGATCGCCGCTGCGCAGGATCGCGGAGATTTTGCCGCGGTCGCGGGGCGCCTGCCGCGCGCGACCAAATATCTTTCGCGTTACGAACGCGGATTTTTGACCTATCTGGAGCGCGCGCCCGATGCCGGCGCGCTGCTCCGTTCCGCCTGACCGACCGACCAGACCAAGAGGACCGACGTGACTTTGCCTTTCCTTGCCACCGCGACCGCCAACCCCGCCGCGCAGATCCGCGCCTGGTGGACCAGCAGCGTCGCGTGGGTCGATACGCACTGGCTGCAGATCGGCATCGCGATCGGCGCCGGGCTCCTCATCTATTTTGCGCTGTCGCTGATCCGCGGTTTCGCGCTCAAGAAAGCGCAGTCGGCGCCGGGGCAATTCACGCTGACCGACATTGTCGGGCGGGTGATCCACAAGACCAAGTCGCTGGTGCTGGCGATCGTCTCGGTCCGACTGGTCGCGGCATCGGCCAATCCGCCGGTCGTCGTCCTGCATATCATCCAGTTGGTCTTCACCGTCGCGGTGGTGCTGCAAGTCGCGATCTGGGCGCGCGAGATCGTCCTCGGGCTGATCCAGCGCCGCGCCGCCGATGGGCATAACGAGACGCTGGTCAACGCGATGGGCATCATCCGCCTGCTCATCAGCATCGCGCTGTTCGCGGTCGCGGCGATCGTCATCCTCGACAATATGGGGGTCAATGTCACCGGCCTGATCGCCGGCCTGGGCATCGGCGGCATCGCGATCGGCCTTGCCGCGCAGGGCATTTTTTCCGACCTGTTCGCGTCGCTGTCGATCATCTTCGACCGGCCTTTCCGCGTCGGCGAAGCGATCAAATATGACAATAGCGTCGCGACCGTCGAGCGCATCGGGCTGAAAAGCACGCATCTGCGGTCGGTCAACGGCGAGCTGCTGGTCATTTCCAACACCAATTTGCTATCGAAGGAAATCACCAACTATGCCCATCTCGAACGCCGCCGCGTCCAGTTCGCGATCGGTGTAATCTATCAGACCACGCCCGCGATGCTGCGCGCGCTGCCCGACCTGCTGAAGGCGCAGGTCGAAGCCGAGGGGCATGAGTTCATCCGGTCGAGTTTCATCGGCTTCGGCGCCTCTAGCCTCGACTTCGAACTGGTCGCCGACATTCCGAGCGCAGACTATAACGAGGTCATCGCGGCTCGCACCGCGATCGGCATCCGCGTCTTCGAAGAGATGACCAACGCCGGCTACGACTTCGCCTATCCGACGCAGACGACCTTCACCGCGGCGCCCGACGGGACGATGATTCTCCCCTATGCCGAAAGCGTCACGATGAAGACGCCGAAGTCCGCACAGTCCTGACGCTACGGCGCCGTAGCGCAAAGCCCTAGGCTCTTGTGCTACCCCGCCCCGCGGGCCTAGAACGCGCCCCTCGACAGACATAGAGGGGATAAAGGATGAGCGCGATGACGCCGCAGGAAATGAAGGAACTGGTCGGCAAGCCGCTCGGCACGTCGGAATGGGTGCTGGTCGATCAGGAGATGATCAACAAGTTCGCCGACGCGACCGGCGATCATCAGTTCATCCATATCGACGAAGAAAAGGCTAAGCTGACGCCCTTCGGCGGCACCATCGCGCACGGCTTTCTGACCCTCTCTCTTTTCCCCATGTTGATGGCCAAATCCGACTGCCCGCGCCCCGCAGGCGTCAAGATGGGCGTCAACTATGGCGGCAACAAAGTGCGCTTCCTTGCCCCCGTGCGCTCGGGCAAGCGCGTGCGCGGCCATTTCAAGCTGCTCGAGCTCGACGAAAAGCGTCCGGGCCAGTGGCAGCAGACGCTGGAATTCACGGTTGAGATCGAGGGCGAAGAAAAGCCCGCGCTGATGGCCGAATGGATCAGCCAGTTCTTCGTCTGACATATAAACCGGCATTCCGGCCGAACCTCCCCCGAAAAGACAACCGGAACCAAGCAGAAGGAAGTTTATCATGCGTGACGCCGTCATCGTTTCCACCGCCCGCACCCCGCTGACCAAGGCGGCGCGCGGATCGTTCAACAACACGACCTCGCCGACGCTGGGCGCCTATTCGGTCGCCGCCGCGGTCGAACGCGCCGGGGTTGAAGGAGGCGAGATCGACGACGTCCTGTTCGGCGCCGCAATGCAGCAGGGATCGCAGACGATGAACGTCGCGCGCCTGATCGGCCTGCGCGCCGGCCTGCCCGTCACCGTCCCCGGCATGTCGATCGACCGCCAGTGCTCGTCGGGCCTGATGACGATTGCGACCGCCGCGAAGCAGATCATCGTCGACCGCCAGGACATTTGCGTCGCCGGCGGCGTCGAAAGCATCTCGAAAGTCAGCGGCAGCGGCAAGACCTTCTTCGAGGCCGACCAGGAACTGCTGGCGATGCACAAAGACATCTACATGCCGATGATCGGCACGGCAGAAGTCGTTGCAAAGCGTTACAATATCAGCCGTGAAGCGCAGGACGAATATTCGCTCCAGTCGCAGCAGCGCACCGCCGCGGCCCAGGCCGCTGGCAAGTTCGACGACGAAATCGTCCCCTGCAAGGCGACGATGGCGGTGGTGAACAAGGAAACGAAGGAAGTCACCTTCAAGGATGTCGTCGCCGACAAGGACGAGTGCAACCGTCCCGACACCACGCTCGAAGGTCTGCAGAGCCTGAAGCCGGTGATGGGCGAAGGCCACACGATCACGGCAGGCAACGCCAGCCAGCTTTCGGATGGCTCGTCGGCCTGCGTCGTCATGGAGGCCAAGGTCGCCGAAAAGCGCGGGCTTCAACCGCTGGGCCGCTATGTCGGCATGGCCGTTGCCGGCACCGAGCCCGACGAAATGGGCATCGGCCCCGTTTTCGCCATCCCGAAGCTGCTCGAACGCTTCGAGCTCAAGATGGACGACATCGGCCTTTGGGAACTCAACGAAGCCTTTGCCGTGCAGGTGCTCTACTGCCGCGACAAGCTCGGCATTCCGAACGACCTGCTCAACGTCAACGGCGGTTCGATCTCGATCGGCCACCCCTTCGGCATGACCGGCGCGCGCTGCGTCGGCCACGCGCTGCTCGAAGGCAAGCGCCGCGGCGTCAAATATGCCGTCGTCACCATGTGCATCGGTGGCGGCCAGGGCGCAGCAGGCCTGTTCGAGGTCTTCTGATTTGCGGCTGAAAGCTCCGCGTGTCGAGCCGGTCGATCTCGACCGGCTCGATGCCGACCAGCGCGCGGCGCTTGAACCCTTTCTTGCCTCCGATGGCGGCAAGGTGGGCGGCGGCAGAATCCTCAATATCTTCCGCACGCTGGCGCAGGCGCCCAAGGCGCTGACCGCTTTCCTCGGCTGGGGCAATTATATCCTGTCGAAGCGCAATGCGCTTACCCCGCGGGATCGCGAGTTCGTCATCCTGCGCACCGGTTATAATTGCCGGTCGGGCTATGAATGGACGCAGCATAAGCGCATCGGACTCGACTGCGGCCTGACCGAAGACGAGATCGAGCGGATCAAGGCCGGACCCGACGCTGCGGTCTGGAGCGATATCGACCGCGCGATGCTGCGCGCGACCGACGAGTTGACCGCGAACCATTTCGTTGCCGACGCGACCTGGGCGGCGCTGGCGCCGCTCGGCGACAAGGGACGCATGGATCTGGTGATGACCGTCGGTCAGTACACACAGGTTTCGATGATGCTTAACAGCTTCGGCATCCAGGTCGAGGCGGGCTGGGAGGTCGATCCCGACCTGCACGCCTAACCATTTGAGCCTGACTATTTTCTGGGGAGAGACGATATGAGCGGAATCGGCATTATCGCCACGCTGCGCGTGCAGCCGGGCAAGGAAGCGGAATTCGAAGGCGTGTTTGCGGAGCTGGCCCCCGCGGTGCGCGCGAACGAGAAGGGTAACAGCTTCTACAAGCTCTTCCGTACCGCGGAAGCCGGCGTTTACAAGGTGCTCGAATGCTATGACGACGAGGCCGCGGTCGCCGCGCACCGCGCGTCGGACCATTTCCGCACCCTCGGCGCGAAACTCGGCCCCTGCCTCGCCGGAGCACCTGAAATCGAAAGCCTGCCGGGGGTCTGATCGCTCAGGGTCAGAGCGTCAGCCATCGTTCGCAATCGTCCCTGACCCGCGCATCGGCGTCGCGCCGGCCGAGCTCGAGCGCCGCCGTTCGCCCCCTTATCGTCTGCGACAGCAGCGAGCGCGGCGATGGCGCTGGCGCGCGCCCGCGGAACCGGATGGCTGACCGCCATATGGTCGGCGATGTCGCGGGCATTGTCGGTCAGGCGGATTGCGCAGCGGAGCAACGCTTTGGGGGGCGTCAGCGTCGGCCGGCTGGCGATCGTGCCCCACCGCGCGGCGTCGCGCCGGCGGCGGCGCGAACTTCGGGGCGCGGATCGGCGTCGGCCATCGCAGCGGCGTGCAGGGTGGCCGGTTCGAGCGCGACATGGCGTGCGATCCGGGCCGACGCAGAGACAGTACACCGCGTCAGCGCGCGGACAGTTGCAGCCGACCGTCGCGATGGTCACGGCGATGTCAAAGACCGACCCGTCGGCCGTCGATCCGTACAGGCCCGCCGCGGTGTCGAGCAGCGGGAGCGCGTCGATGGCAATGGGCGGAAATTCCATAACCTCTCCTGGCTGAAACGGCGGCGACGATGCCGCCGGCGACAGGGCTAGGAAGGCGACTGAGCGAAGCCCAATTAGCTTCGCGTAATCGCCGATGCGAGCCAGAGCGACAGGCCGGGGGGCGGATCGGCGGGCGGCGTTTCGGTGCAGTGTCGCACCGCATCGGCTCGCGCGCGGGCCAGGATCGCGGGCGGAGTCGCAGCGGGGTGGAAGATATGATCGGCCTCGCCCAGCAGGCGCGCCGCGCGCAGCGTCAGATCGTCGGGATCGTCGCTGGCGAGCGCGATCATTTCAAGGCGCGCGGGCGCCGCCAGATGATCGGCGGCGAGCCAGGCAGCGACAGCGCCTTGGTCCGGCCCGGCAACCGGATCTAGCGCGCCGCCGGGCGCAAGCGCGGCATCGATGGCGCGGCGGCGGTCGGCGGCATCGGGCCAGCGCGCTTTCATCGCACCGCGCGCCGCGAACAGGGCGGCGGCGAGATTGCCGAGGGTGGCGGGCAGCAACGCCTCAATCCGCTGGCGCACCGCCTTGGCAAGCCCGGCGGACGCGCCGCCGGTGCCGACCGCGATCGTCACCGGCGCGCGATCAACGATCGCGGGGGTGGTGAAATCGCAAAGATCGGGCCGGTCGACGACATTGACGAGGAGGCCGCGCGCGCGCAGCTCCGCCGCCGCTTCTTCAGCTCCCTCGTCCAGCGCAACAAAGGCGATCGCCGCGCCGTCTTCCCACTGCGGCACGATCCGCCCGCCGGCGCGCGCAATCAGCCGCGCCTTCGCATCCGCAGCCTCCCCCTCCCCGACCAGCACGACCGTGCGGCCTGCAAGGTTCAGGAAGAGAGGAAACTGGCGCATCAGTCGATCCAGTCGGGGACGCGTTCGGCCGCCATGATCGTACCGGCGGCGATGCGATCGGCGACGACGATATAGCGGTCGCCGTCGACGAGCACTTCGGGAACCAGGCTGCGGCTGTTGTAGGTCGATGCCATCGTCGCGCCATAGGCGCCCGCGGTACGGAAAACGGCGAGATCGCCCGCCGCAACCTTGTCGATCACGCGGTCGCGCGCGAAGGTGTCGCCGGTTTCGCACACCGGGCCGACGATCGAGGCGGTCATCGTCTCGCCGCTCGGACGCACTGCCTGGAAATCGTGCCACGCATCGTAGAGCGCCGGACGTGCCAGATCGTTCATGGCTGCGTCGACGATGACGAAATCGCTCTGCGCTCCCGGCTTGACCCACAGCACTTCGGTGAGCAGCACGCCCGCGTTGCCGGCGATGACGCGCCCGGGTTCGAACATCAAGGTGACGTCCCAGTCGCGGGTGACGCGCGCGACCATCGCGCCATAATCGGCGGGGCTCGGCGGGTTGTCGCCCTCCTTGTAAGGAACCCCGAGCCCGCCGCCGAGATCGACATGGGTGATGTCGTGTCCCGCCGCTCGCAGATCGGCGATCAGCCGCCCGACGCGGACGAACGCCGCCTCGAGCGGGTCGAGGCTGGTGAGCTGACTGCCGATATGGAGTGCAATGCCGCGCAGCTTGAGGCCAGGTAGCCGCGCAAGGCGGTCGAATATTTCGGGCGCGACGTCGATGCCGACGCCGAACTTGTTTTCGGCCTTGCCGGTCGAGATCTTGGCGTGGGTGCCCGCATCGACGTCGGGATTGACGCGCAGCACTGCCTGCGCGGTCATTTCCTTTCGTGCGGCGATCTCTGCGAGCGCGACACCTTCGGGTTCATGTTCGATGTTGAACTGGCCGATGCCGCGGTCGAGACCGAGCGCCAGTTCGGCCCGCGTCTTTCCGACGCCCGAAAAGACGATATCTTCGGGCGCTATCCCCGACGCGATCGCGCGTTCGAGCTCGCCGCCCGACACGACGTCGGCGCCATAGCCCTGCCGCGCGAGGACACGCAGCACGCCGAGGTTGGGGTTGCACTTGATCGCAAAGGCAATGTGCTTGCGCGGAATGTCGGCAAGCGCGTCGCGAAACACCTGCGCATGGCGTTCAAGCGTCGCGCGCGAATAGACATAGACGGGGGTGCCGATTTCCTCGGCAATGCGCGGCAAGGCGATGTCTTCGGCGTAGAGAACGCCGTCACGATAAGCAAAATGATCCATGGAAAAGGTCCTGAACTCAGCCCGGAGGCGGCAAGTCGAAATCGTCGGGTTCGCGCTTTTCGGATCGTTTAAGAAGGTCGTCGCTGCGCGCGGGCCGGGCCTGCGCGTCAGGCGTCGTGAGCTCCTCCGTGGTCGGCTGGCGCTGTGCCCCGATGGGTAGCGCGGGCGGGGCCGAACCCGCCACCGGCTTCAGATCTTCCTTCTTGCCGCACGCGCCAAGCGCCACGAGCGCAGCGCCCGAGGCGGCCAGCAAAATCGTCGTGCGGATCTTTGCCATCACCTAAATCTCCAGCGCCGCGCGCGCCGCGGCAACAGCCTGCCTTACCCGTTCGGGCGCGGTGCCGCCATAGCTCATGCGGCTGGCGACCGACGCCTCGACGGTCAGCGCCGCGAGCGCGGCGGGCGTGACCGCGGCATGGATCGCCGCCGCTTCGTCCGCCGGAAGCGCCGACAGTTCAACGCCGAGCTCTTCTGATCGTTTCACGCAGGCACCGACGATATGGTGCGCGTCGCGGAACGGCACCCCCGCCTCGCGCACCAGCCAGTCGGCCAGATCGGTCGCGGTCGAAAAGCCCGATGCGGCGAGCGCGCGCATCCGGTCGGTGCGAAAGGCCAGCGCGTCGACCATGCCGGTCATCGCGGCGAGCGAAAGCGCTAGCGCGTCGAAGGCACCGAAGACCGTTTCCTTATCGTCCTGCAAATCCTTCGAATAGGTGAGCGGCAGCCCTTTCACGATCACCGAAAGCCGCTGGAACGCACCGAGCAGCAGGCCTGCGCGGCCGCGCACCAGTTCGGCGGCATCGGGATTGCGCTTTTGCGGCATGATCGAGCTGCCGGTCGACCAGGCGTCGGGCAGACTGACGAAACCGAAGGGCTGGCTGGCCCAGATCACGATCTCTTCGGCGAGGCGCGAGAGGTGAATCGCGGCAATCGAGGCGGCGGCACAAAATTCGAGCGCGAAATCGCGGTCCGATACGGCATCGATACTGTTCGCCATCGGCCGGTCGAAACCGAGCGCCGCCGCGGTCGCCGGACGGTCGAGCGGGAAGCTGGTGCCCGCAAGCGCCGCGGCGCCGAGCGGCGATTCGTTGAGCCGCGCGCGCGCATCGCGGAAACGGCCGCGATCGCGGCCGAACATTTCGACATAGGCGAGCAGATGGTGGCCGAGCGTCACCGGCTGTGCGACCTGCAAATGGGTGAAGCCGGGCATGATGCTGTCCGCATGTTCATCGGCGCGCGCGAGCAGGGCGCCCTGAAGCGCCTTCAGGCCGGAATCGATACGGTCGCAAGCGGTGCGCACCCAGAGCCGAAAATCGGTCGCGACCTGATCGTTGCGCGAGCGCGCAGTGTGGAGCCGCCCGGCGGCTTCGCCGACCAGTTCCTTGAGGCGCGATTCGACCGTCATGTGAATATCTTCGAGCGCAAGATCGACCGGCACACCGTTCGCGGCGAACTCGTCGGCGATCTGCGCCAGCCCGCGATCGATGGTCGCCGCGTCGGCGGCGGCAATGATCCCCTGCGCGCCGAGCATCGCGGCATGCGCGCGGCTGGCGGCGACATCCTCTTCCCAAAGACGTTTGTCGACGGGGATCGAGGCGTTTATCTCTTGCATGATCGCCGCAGGTCCGCCACCGAAGCGGCCGCCCCACATGCTGTTGCTATCGGGAGTATTCGCCATCCGCCGCGTTCCAAATCTTCGTCTTGCCGTGCTGGCCCTGCTGATCGCCGGTTCCTTCGCGGGGTGCGATAGGCAAAAGGAGGCCTCGGAGCAAGCAGGCGCGGGGCAAGCAAAAATTTCGCCCGGCGAAGCGGCGCATGGCCGCGACCCCGCCACCTTTCAGCATGTCGTCGAGCGCGGCAACGCCGGCAAGGCCGGACCGGCCGCCGTCTTTCGCGGCCCCGACGACGCACCGGTGACCGTCGCGTCGTTTCGCGGCAAGCCGCTGCTGGTCAATCTGTGGGCGACCTGGTGTGCGCCCTGCGTCGCCGAAATGCCGACGCTCGATGCGCTTGCCGCGCAAAAGGCAGGCAAGCTGACGGTCGTCGCGGTGGCGCAGGATCTGCAAGGCGCTTCGGTCGTCGATCCCTGGTTCCAGAAGGCGGGGCTGAAGGCGCTGCAACCCTATCTCGATCCGCAGAACACTTTGTTGGACGCAGCGAATACCGCGCTGCCGACGAGCATCCTCTACGATGCGAACGGGCGCGAACTGTGGCGCGTGGTGGGCGCCATCGACTGGCAGGGCGAGGAAGCGAAGGCGCTGCTGGCGGAAGGCGGAGTGTAGAATGAAGACGGCGGACGCATAGCGCCCGCCGCCTTTTGAAACTCATTTCGACGATCAGCCTTCGATCGAGACGCGCCCCACAGGGTAGCCCTTCTTGCGCATCACCTTGGTATAATCCTTGTCGGCGTCGACGACTTCGGTCGCCCACTCGTCCCATGCATCCCAGCGATCCTCGCGATCGGTTGCGCGGCCCAAGTCACTCTTGAGCTCCTTTTCAGCCTCCAGAATATCGGTGCGATAATTGTACCAATATTTATTATAGACACCCGCAATCGGCACGCTGCGAACCGGTGGGCGATCGAAACCCGGCGGAATCGACCCATAGGGAACCGTCGCCATTGCAGCACCGGCGGGAAGAGCCATAAGCGCCGCCAAAGTCGTCCTTTTTTTCATCGTTCGTCTCCTTGGTGGACCCTGCTGGTCAGGAGAAAGAACGAAAGAGAACCGGCTTTTCTTCACGGACCGACGAGGATTCGACACGCCTTACGGCGGAACCGTCCACGGCCGTCCCCGCAGGCAAGGCGGCGCTTTCATCCGACGCCGAAGCTGACGGCGGCATCGACGATTGCCCCTACCCCGGATGCGCCTCGTCACCGACGCTCGATTTGAGCAGCCCGCGGAACACATCCTGCGCGGTCCGTTTGCCCTGCGTCACGTCGAAGACGTCGCGCGCGATCGGCATCGCGATGCCGTGACGGTCGGCGAGCGCCATCACCGTGGGGGCGCTTTTGACGCCTTCGGCGACCATGTGCATGTCGGCGATGATCGCGTCGATATGGCGCCCCTTGCCGAGTTCGACCCCGACGTGGCGGTTGCGCGACAGCGGGCTGGTGCAGGTCGCGATCAGGTCGCCCATGCCCGTCAGACCGGCGAAGGTTTCCGGGCGCCCGCCCATCGCGACGCCGAGCCGGGTGATTTCGGCCAGCCCGCGCGTCATCAGCCCGGCGCGCGTATTGTCGCCCGCGCCGAGCCCGTCGCCCATGCCGACCGCAATCGCGATGATATTCTTGAGCACCCCGCCGAGTTCGCAACCGAGCAGATCGGTGTTGGTATAGACGCGGAACAGCCCCGAATGGAAAAGCGGGTGCAGTGCGCGCACGACGATTTCATCCTCCATCGACAGCACGCTCGCCGCCGCCTGGCCGCTCATGATCTCACGCGCGAGATTGGGGCCGGTGAGCACGCCGACGGGGTGGCCGGGCAGCACCTCCTCGATCACCTCGGTCATCCGCTTGCCCGTCGCGAGTTCGAGCCCCTTGGTCAGGCTGATCACCGGCACCCAGGGACGCAGATGATCGCGCGCCTCCTCGAGCACCGCGCGAAAGCTGTGCGACGGCACGCCCATGACGAGGACGTCGGCGCCCGCCACAGCTTCGCCGAGATCGGCCGTCGCGCGCAGCGCCGCGGGCAGGCGGATGCCGGGCAGATATTTGCGGTTTTCCTGATCGCGGTTGATGCCATCGACCATTTCGGCGTCGCGCGCCCACAAGGTGATCGGCGCGTTGCGCGATACCGTCGCGGCGACCGTCGTCCCCCAGCTCCCCCCGCCGAGCAGGCCCACTTTCAGGCGCATAGCCCCTCCTTCTCCCTGCCCGTCATTGCGAGCGAAGCGACGCAATCCAGTGCTGGCTCGAGCCAGTCTGGATTGCTTCACCCGGCTTTGCCGGGTTCGCAATGACGCATGGTTTGACCAGCGGATCAAGTCCGACGTAATCGGCGGCTAATCGAGCGGCCCGAGAAAATCCTTCATCAGCGCGGCGGTGGCCTTCGGATCCTCGACCATCGGGACATGGCCGACATGATCGAGGACATGCGCGCGGCTGTTTGCGATACCCGCTTCGAGCACGGGGACGCAGCTGATGTCGATCAGCCGGTCGTGGCGGCCCCAGATGATCAGCGTCGGCACCGTCACCTCGCCGAGCCGGTCGTTGAGCGGGCGGTCGCGCATCTCGGTCGCAATGACCCAGAAGGCGGTGTCGAGCTGATCGCGATATTTGAGCGCGTCGGCATAGAGCACCGGCTTCAATCGCGACGGCACGAAGGGCGGTTTGTGGACGACCATCGCGACGAGGCGGTCGGCATCCTCGATACCGGCCAGGACGAGCGGGTTATAATCCTCGTTCGCCGCCTGTTTCTGAAGGTCGCTCTCGTTCGCGCCCGCCACCCCGGCATTGTCGATCAGGATCAGGCTGGCGAGCGCATCGGGAAAGTCGAGCGCGTAGCGCAGCGCGATCCAGCCGCCCATGCTATTGCCCGCGATATGCGGCTGCCGCAGTCCGAGCGCATCGACGAATGCCTTCAGCCGCGCGGTCTGCGCTTCGATGTCATACGCAAGATCGGGGTTGCGTTCATTCTCGCCAAAACCGGGGAGATCGGGTGCGACGACGTAATAGTCGCGCGTCAGAAAGGGCGCGAGAAAGGACCAATTATCCTTGTCGCCCGAAAAGCCATGGACGAGCAGCAGCGTAGGCTTGGCGGGATCGCCGCCCTCCAGATAGGGCCAGGCGCGGCCGTCGACGGTAACGCTTTTCTGCACCGTGCCGCCGCGCCGGCGGAGCAGCGCGCGACCGATCGCGACCAGGCGGCCGGGGAATACGAAATAGAAGATCGCCAGAGCGATCAGCGGAGCAAAAAGCAGAATGAGGAGGAGCTTCATGACGTGCGGAATTTCCCTGTCGATCCGTTGGCTTCAGGCTGACACATGCGCATCGAACCAGCCGATCAGATCGTCCAGCACCGCATCGCGTTCGGGCTCGTTATAGATTTCGTGGAACAGGCCGGGATAGATTTCGAGCCGCTTGTCGGTCGATGCGACATGGTCGAACAGATAGTGCGAGCCCGCCACCGAGGCGAGGCTGTCATGGTCGCCATGCTGGAGCAGGATCGGCAGCGTGATTTTCGGTGCGCATGCCTGCGCAACCGCCATCGCGTCCATGAATTCCTTGCCGAGCCGCGCGCCGATCTTTCCCGTATAGACAAGCGGATCGGCAAGATAGGCGGTGACCACCGCCGGATCGCGGCTGACCCCGTTGGGATCGAGCGCCAATACGCCGAGGCGCGGAAAAAAGCGTGACAGAAAGCGGCTGATCCAGACGGTGAAGCGCGAAGGCGGCGTACCGGGGACAATCGCCGGGCCGGACAGTGCGGCGGCGACAAAGGCGTCCTGCCGATCGATCAGGAACAGCGTCGCGATCAGGCCGCCCATGCTGTGTCCGAGCAGCAGGCGCGGCGCGCCCGGATGGTTGACCTCGACGAGCGTGAGCAATTCGGCCATGCCGTCGGTGAAAGCCGAGAAGCGCGGCACATAGCCCCCCTCGCCATCCGACTTGCCATGGCCCCAATGGTCGACCGCATAGACGGCATAGCCGGCGTCGGTCAGCCGTTTTGCCACATGGGCGTAACGCCCGGCGTGCTCGGCATAGCCGTGCGCGAGGAGCACCACGGCCTTGGGCGCCGCAGCAGGAAGCCAATGGGTGACGTGCAGCGTCGCGCCCGCGCCCGCCGATCCCGGCGGCAGCATCACGCCCGCCATGCTCACCGGACCGGCTTTTTCAGCGCCGCGCTGCGGTGGCCGGGGCCGTCGTCGCCGCCCTTGTCGATGCGCGCCAGGATGGCGTCGAGCGCGCGGCTTATCGCGGTCTGGGTGCGCACCATCTCGATCTTCGGCCAGGCGGTGCGCATGCCGGTGTCGATCAGCTCGTCGATGTCCTCCTGCGACAGATCGGACAATATCTT
This sequence comes from Sphingopyxis sp. GC21, assembly GCF_025727575.1. Lineage (NCBI taxonomy): Bacteria > Pseudomonadati > Pseudomonadota > Alphaproteobacteria > Sphingomonadales > Sphingopyxidaceae > Sphingopyxis > Sphingopyxis sp. GC21. The sequence continues at coordinate 2,708,478 of NZ_CP095845.1, forward strand.
TGTGGGCGACCAGAATTTGGGCGGCCGGATGATGTTGATGTCGCCGGTATATTCCTGATTGATCAGCGAGCGCGCCATATTGGCGAGGCTGTTGAGCGGCGGCACCAGTTCGAGGGGCTTCTGGAATATCACCATATTGGCGTTGAGCCATGCCTTGAAGGTCGCCATCGAGGCATGCTGAATGGCCTCTATCGGCGCCATCTGCTTGCGCGTGTCGGTCGCGAAAGGCAGCGCGAGCGGGTTCGCCTGGCTGACGATATGATGGTTGACGCCGTAGAGGCGTTCGAGCCGCTTGGTCGGGATGTCGTGCGTCACCGACCCGTCGACCCAGCGCCGGTCGGGCTGATAGGGCACGCGCTTGCCCGCTTCGTCGCGCGCCATCAGCATCACCGGCGGAAAGACGCCCGGCACCGCGCACGAGGCGAGCACCGCTTCGCGGATCAGCACATTGGGCGCGGTGATCGCGTTGAGCAGGCGGCCGTTCTGATATTTTTCGGCGGGCGCGACTGACACGTTGAGATGTCGGCCGCTGACCTCATAGGCTTCCTGAAAGGTCAGGTCGGGGATGAGCTCGGCGAGGCGCGCGGCGACCTCGTCAGGGGCGAGGCGGCGCACTTCGGGATCGCGGTCGGCGCTGGCAAGCTTGTCGCTGGCCAGGAAGGCGCCGACCTCGGCATCCTTGCGCGTGCAGACGACCGCGGCGACGATCGAACCGCCGCTCGATCCCGCGAGGATCGTCGGCAGCACGCCCTCCTCCCACAGCGCTTTCACGACGCCGACATGGAAATAGAGAAAGCTGCCCGACCCCGACAGCAGCAGCGCCGAGCGGCCGTAGCAATGCTGGGCGCGGCGGAAGAAATCGCGCTTTTCGTCGCGCGGGATGCTGCGCGCCGCGGCGATCTTGCCCAGCGCGGAGACGACCTCTGCCACATAATCCTCGATCAGCCTTTTGGTGCCGAAGCGCGCCTTTTGATACAAGCGTTCGTGGCCCATGCCGTCGATATTGCCGTGAATGCCTTCGTTGAGGACGAAGAGCAGCCCCTTCACATCGCCCGCCGCCGACAGCTTGCGCAGCCGTTCGAGGCGGGCGCGGATCGCGCGATAGTCGAAATGCTTGCTTTCGTCGGCGTCGCGCCACGCCTGCATCCCCGATTTGCCGTCGGCGGCAATCGCCGCTCTGATCCAGGCGGCATAGTCGGGCGCCTTCGCCAGATCGGCGTCCACGCTGAGCGTCGGGGAAAAGATCATTCGGTGGTCCTGCACTATTTCTATTTTCAGTGATTCTTGCGGGTTACGTTGCCTTTGGCAACTGTTTTGACGCCAGCTTCCACACCTTCGTCATCCCGGACTTGATCCGGGATCCATTGACCCGGCGCCGCGCGAATGGACCCCGGATCAAGTCCGGGGTGACGAAGGAGGTGATGCCTTCTTCCGCTTCGTCGGCGTTTTTGGTTTCGCTTTCGCCTTGGGTGTCGTTTTGGATGAAGTCTTTGTCTTCGAAGCGGGCTTTTCTGCAGGCTTCGGTTTGACCGCCGCCTTTTCGGGCTTAGGCTGCGCGGCGAGCAGGTCGGCGAAACTTTCGTCGATGCACGTGCGAAAGAAGGCGATGTCGGGCATGATCGCGCGTTCGGAGATGATCGAGAAGCCGACCTGACCGTTATAGCTGGGGGTCGCGATGAACAGCCCCATATTGTTGGCGAGCGGGCCTGCGCCGTATTGCTGCACAAGCTGCGCCCCCGCGAGATAGAGCGGCACCTGCGCGCCCGGGACGTTCGAGATGAAAAGATTGGTGCCGCGCACCGCGAAGCGCTCGCTCGTCAGGATGCGCGCAACCGCCGCCATCGTCGCGCCCGGAATATGCTGCGACAGGTCGGTCATGATCCGCGCGCTGACGCCCGCCTTCGCCTCCTTCGCCTCCACCGTATAGTCACGGATCGCCGCGAGCCGCTTCAGCGGGTCGGCAATGTCGGTGCGCAGCGGCACGCTCATCGCGGTCACCTGATTGCCGGGACTGTCGGCCTTGCCGCCCTTGCCGCGCCGGTTGATCGGGGCGACCGCGACGACGCTTTCCTTGGGCAGTTCGCCATGCGCCTGAAGATATTTGCGCAGCGCGCCCGCGCAGGTCGCAAGGATGACGTCGTTGACCGTCGCGCCGGGCACCTTTGCCCGCACCTTCGCGATATCGGCGAGCGCAACCCGGGTCGCGTCGAACATCTTGTGCGGGCCGACGGGTGCGTTGAAGCGCGTTTCGGGGACGCCCGCGGTCATCCCCTGATCGCTGAGCATCGACTTGCGCGCCGCGGTCATCAGCGAGGGCGACACCTTGAGCAGCGCGTTCATGAATTTGACCGGCGATTGCATCGACGCGGTCCAGGCGCGCGTGGCGACCTCCGCGCTCGACGGCGCGCGCCCGAGATCCTCCACCGGCGCGCCGGGGATTGCCGGAGTCCCCTTGGCGTCGATGTCGCTCATCGCGATGAAGGCATGCGCGCCCGATGCGCCGTCGACCGCGGCGTGATGGACGCGGTGGAGCATCGCGAAGCTGCCCTTCGGGATGCCGGGGATACGGTCGAGCCCCTCGATGATGTAAATGTCCCAAAGCGGCCGGTTCATATCCATCGGCTTCGAGAAATAGCGCGCGACCGCGATGCAGAATTGCCGCCAGTCGCCGGGTTCGGGCAGGCGCGCGTGGCTCATATGCGCTTCGATGTCGAAATGTTCGTCCTCGACCCAATAGGGGTGGTCGAGATCGAGCGGCAGCCGGTGGAGCCGGCGCTTGAACAGCGGCGATGTGTCGACGCGCGACTGGACGTGCGCGATGATATCCTTGAACCGCACGAAGCCGCCTGGCGCCGTCGACGGATCGTAGATGTAGATACCCATGATATGCGTCAGATTGTTCGCGGTCTGGGTATAGAGGAACTGGGCGTCCTGGGCGCTGAGTTGCTTAAGCATGCGAACCTCCATCCAACATCGATGATCCCGTCCTTGCGAGCGGAGCGAAGCAATCTCCCGTCACCGGCCGGGCGCTGGGACAAAGGCGAGCGATTGCCGCATCGCCTGCGGCTCCTCGCCATGACGAACGCGGTGTCATGTCATTCTCCCGTCCCCGGCAATCGGTCGGCGAGCGCGAGCGTGGCCAGCCGCATCGATTCCATGACGTTGGCGAGCCCGCGGAGTTCCACGAGCAGTGCGCGGCGCGCGCGCAATCCGTCAGGGGTCGCGGTTTCCGCCAGCCCCATATGGCGCATCTGCGACAGGGCGTTGGCGAAGAGCAATTTTCCGATCGACGCTTCGCTGCTGATCCGGCGCAAGAGCCAGGCCTGCCGCCCCTCGATCAGCGCGGCGTCGAGCAGCGCCTTTTTATCGACCGGATCGCCGGGGCGCGCGCGCGCCAGAATGTCGGCAACGACCGAATAGGCCTCGGCAAAGGGTAGCAGGATCGCATGGCCGACCATCGGCTGACAGCGGCGAATGAGCTGCGCAACGCCGCGGTCGCCGCTCGCCAGTCGCTTGGCCCAGGCAGGGTCGATGCGCGCAAGTTCAGCCTCCAGCGCGGCCAGATGTTCGCCGCGCGGCGGGTAGAAGAATTCGAATTTGAACAGATCGCGCAGCCGGTCGATCCGCGCCCAGAAGGCGGCGGTCGAATCCTTGCTGTCGGCATCGCGCAGCTCGAACAGCGCCAGCTCGATCATCGCGCGGTCGAGGAAATGATGCGCGATGATGTTGCGATAATAGCTCGCCATCGGATGCTTGGCGGGGTCGATCGAATAGACGGTCTCGCTGCCGGCCTCGAACCGCGTGAGCAGGCCGCCCTCGACGAGCGTGTCGAGCGTCGCCGCGAGCGCCGCGGCGTCGCCGCCTTCGAGCTCGCGGCTGAGGCGGATGCCGCGCTCGCGCGCCCAGGCGGTGATGCGCGCGATCGTCGCGATCATCTCTGCCTCGGTCACGCCGCGCGGCGCGGTGCCGAGCAGGATGAGGCACATGACCGAGGTGACGGTAAGCGGGGTGACGCGGTTCGCCTCGACCGCGACGGCGAAGGCGATACGCTCCAGCGCGCGCCGGTCGTCGGGGGCTGGCGCCTCCGGAATGACGACGGGCTCGCCGATGTCGAGACGGATGCGCCCCGACGGTTCCTTGAGGCTCTTCATATAGCCGATGAACCAGGCGAGGCTTTCGGGTTTCTTGGTCCGCCCGGTCTGTTCGGCGGCATATTCCTCGACATCGCGGATCAGGTCGAAACTGGTGACGAAGGGCACGAAATGTACCCCCTGCGTCCCGGTCGCATGCGCGGCGTCGAGGACATATTTCATCAGGCCATATTTGGGCGGCATCAGCTTGCCAAGGCGCGAGCGCGTCCCTTCGAAGGCCCAGGACAGCGGGAAGCGCTTGGCGAGCAGCCAGGCGATATAGTGGCGCAGCACCAGCTTGTAGACCGGCTGATCCTGAAAGCTGCGGCGAATGAAAATCATTCCCGAGCGGCGGAAGAATTGGCCCATGATCGCGAAGTCGAGGTTGGCGCCGCCAAAGCTGTGCAGCATCGGCAGGTCATTTTCATAGGCGAGGCGGCTGGGGGTCGCGCCGTCGATATAGGTTTTGTGTGTGAACAGGATCGCGGTCGGATGTTCGCGCAGCACCGAGCGCAGCTTTGCAAGCTCGGCCGCGTCGACCTCCATCTCGGGCGCATAGCCGCCGAACATCATCCGGTCGAGCCGCGCGCGCAGGTCGAGGAACAGCGCACTGGGGGTCGCGATGACCTCCTTCATCAGCGGGCGCGCCTCGCGGTAGAGATCCGCGACGGGACGGCCGAGCTGGCCGGCAAGATCGGCAAGCGCGGCGCGGAATTTGGGGTTGGTGCGCAGCGAGTCGGCAACGAAGCGCGGCACCTTGTAGCGGCTGCCGCGGATGCCGCGTTCGGCGACGTCGAGCGCGAGCCCCGCCTGCCGCGCGACGAAGCCGGCAAATTCGCTGCTTCCCTCCTCGCAGCCGTCACCGCCGCCGGTCTGCGCGAGATAGCGTGCCTTCAGCTCTGTCTGTGTTGCCGCTTCGCCGACCAGGATCTGCGCCCGGCGCCGGTCGCGCCACAGGATGAACCGCGCGCGCAGCGGCCCCGGACGGCGCGGGTCGCCGAAGATCAGATGCCGGAATTTCAGCGCGCGATCGCGCTCGAAACCGGGGATGCGCCACGCGACGCGCAGCGGCACCACCGTACGCGCAGGGTCGCCCGCCAGCCGCGCCTTGAGCGCATCGAGGTCAAGGGCATGATCGTCATCGGCGATCGCGAGGCTGACCCAAATCGGCGCGCCCTCCCCGCCCGGATCGACCGAGGTCGCGTGGATCCAGTCGAGCAATATCTGCCGCTCGATCCGGTTGTGCGCGTCAATGATGTAGAGCCGGTCGGCCAGCTGCTCCGCGACGAATTCGCTGCGGGGCGTGCCGTCGGCCATGGCCTTAAACCACCGTCATTGCGAGGAGCGTAGTGACGCGGCAATCCAGCGCGGCGTAACCCGCCCTGGATTGCTTCGCTTCGCTCGCAATGACGAGGTGAAACATGGGCTAGGCCTTCTTTACCTTTCGGGGCGTCGGCTTTTTCTTGGCGGCAGGCTTCTTGGTAGCCGCTTTCTTCGGCGCCTTTTCGGGGTTTGCCGCTGGCGCCGCCTCCTTCGCAACCGATTCCGCGACAGTCTCCTCGGGCTGGCCGAGGGTGCGCAGGAACATGTTGCGCACGTCGCGGACATGGGTGTTCAGCGTCTTCACCTGCCATTCGGACGTATCGACGGGCGGCAGGACGGTGACGCGCACCGTCGCGGGGCGCATCACGAATTCGTTTTTCGGCGCGACGTCGGTCGCATTGTGGATGACGATCGGGACGATCGGCACGCCCGCCTGCATGGCGAGGTGGAAGGCGCCCTTCTTGAAGGGTTCGAGCTTCGGGGTCAGGCTGCGCGTTCCCTCGGGCGCGATGCAGATCGACTTGCCTTCCTTCTGAATGGCTTCGACCAGCGGTTCCATAGCCTTGATCGCGCTTTTGCCGTCGGCGCGGTCGACGAAGACGGTGCCGCCCCATTCCATCAGCTTCCCCAAGATGGGAATTTCCTTGATCTCCTTCTTCCCCACCCCGCCCATGTCGCGGCGGATGAGCTTGGCAAGGATCATGACGTCCGCCTTGCTCTGGTGGTTGAAGATGAAAATGCACGGGCGCGACGACCAGAGGTGGCGTTCGTCCTCGACCTCGAGCTCGACGCCGGTGATCGCGGTCGCGAAGTCGCCGAACAGCCCCATCGAGAAATTGACCGCCTCGCGCTGTGAACGCGTCAGCGCCCAGATCGGCAGGCCAGCCGCGAAGGCGCCGATCAGCGAGCCGGTGGCGTAGATGGTGCGCGTATAGTCGACCCACGACGGCGTGCCGCGGCTCGCGAAGCGCTGCACCGGCCAGCCCCGCTCGTCGGCGATCGCCTTCAATTTCATATTGGGATTGAGCGGCCGCGGCTTGCCGACGCGTTCGAGCAGTTCGATGTCGTCGTCGCTGTCCGAATAGAAATAGCTCTGATCGAGGTCGAAGCCATAGTCTGCGGCAAGCTCCTCGGCGGCAAGCACCTTGCCTTCGCCGAAGCAGAGCGGGCGGATGATGTCGCCGGTGAACACGCCATCTTCGATTTCATAGGCGGAGCATTTGATGTCGGATATGCCGAGGTCGCGCGCGGTCGGTTCGATCTGGTAGATCGTCGCCGACGAGATGATCGCGACGCGGTGCCCCTTGGCCTGATGCGCCTCGATGATCGCGCGCGTCTCGGGATAGATTTTGCGCGCGATATGCTTCTTGTAGAGTTCTTCGCCGAACTGGACGAAGCTTTCCTCCTCGACGCCCTTCATGAATTTGGCGGCGCCGCTCATCAGCCCCGAAAAGCCGATCGCGCCCAGACTGTGCTGCGCGATGACATTCGCGGTCTCGGCGATTTCCTCGACCGACATTTCGCGGCGCTGCAGCTTTTCGCGCAGCATCGCCGTCGCCGAATAGCCTGCGATGATCGTTCCGTCGAAATCGAAGAGCGCGGCGATATGCGATCCGGGTTCGGACGCGAGAACTTCTTCCAAATGCGGCTGCGGCCTTGGCACGCGCATCTCCCCCACTGGCGGCTGTACCGCCTTATCCCTGCACGATGACAGGTAAAATGGGGTTAATCAATGGCGCGAAAGCGCCGACGCCTCGCGCGCGAGTGTCTCGATCCGGGCCGGATCGAGCGGCCCCGCGGGGACGACCCAGCTGCCGCCGACGCACAGCACCGCGTCCAGCGCGAGCCATTCGGGTGCGGTCGCGGCGGTGATGCCGCCGGTGGGGCAGAAGCGCGCCTGCCCGAACGGCCCCGCGAGCGCCTTGAGCGCAGGGATGCCGCCGCTTGTCGCGGCCGGGAAGAATTTGAAATGCGAGAGGCCAAGATCCATGCCGCGCATGATGTCGCCGGCATTGGCGGTGCCGGGGAGGAAGGGAATGCCGCTCGCGACCGCCGCCTTGCCGAGATTGTCGGTCAGCCCCGGCGAAACGATGAATTCGGCGCCCGCATGGATCGCGCCCGCCAGCATCGCGGGATCAAGGACGGTCCCGGCGCCGACGACCGCGCCCGGCACCGCCTTCATCGCCGCGATCGCAGCGAACGCGGCAGGGGTGCGCAGCGTGACCTCGAGCACCGGCAGGCCGCCCGCGACGAGCGCCTCGGCCATCGGGACGGCGTCCTCGACGCGGTCGATGACGATTACCGGGATGACGGGGGCTAGCGCCATGATCTGGTCGATGGACTTGTCGGACATCTTCTAACTCCGTTCGCCCTGAGCTTGTCGAAGGGCTGTTCTATTCCGAATCCGTTGAAAGGAAGAGCGGTCCTTCGACAAGCTCAGGACAAACGGTTTTCGCATCAGACGACGGTTTCCATCGCCGCGAGCATCGCCGACCCGCCCTTTTCGGCTTCGTCGGCGTGGTGACGGAACAGCGCAAACAGCTCGCGCCCGACGCCGAGTGCGGGCGGCGGGGCGATGGCGGGCGACCGCGCGGCCCATTCAGCGGGATCAACGAGCGCCGTCACCTCGCCGTTTACCGCGCAGACGCGCACCATGTCGCCGTCCTGCAGACAGGCAAGCGGGCCGCTGACCCCGTCGGGGCCGGGCAGCGCCTCGGGCGAGAGGTGGATCACCGCAGGCACCTTGCCGCTCGCCCCCGACATGCGGCCATCGGTGAGCAGCGCGACGCGGTAGCCGCGGTCCTGCAGCACGCCGAGCGCCGGGGTGAGCTTGTGGAGTTCGGGCATGCCGTTGGCGCGCGGCCCCTGGAAGCGCACGACGACGACGCAGTCGCGGTCGAGTTCGCCCGCCTTGAATGCAGCGAGCACCTGATCCTGATCGTCGAAGAGGCGCGCCGGGGCTTCGATCGTCCAGCGATTCGGGGCAACCGCGCTCGTCTTGATGATCGCGCGGCCGAGATTGCCCGACAGCAGCCGCATGCCCCCGTCGGACGAAAAAGGAGCGGAAACGGGACGCAACATCGTTTCGTCGCGCGACGTCTCGGGTGCGGCCTCCCAATGAAGCGCATCGTCGACCAGCACCGGCTGTCCCGAATAGTCGGCCATTGACCCGCCCACCGTGAGCACATCGCCGTGGAGCAGTCCGGCGCCGAGCAGTTCGCGCACGACATAGCCGATCCCGCCCGCGGCGTGGAAATTGTTCACGTCGCCCGCGCCATTCGGATAGACGCGCGCGAGCAGCGGCACGGCGCGGCTCAGCTCGTCGAAATCCTGCCAGTCGATGATGATCCCCGCCGCCCGCGCGATGGCCGGCAGGTGGATGGCATGATTGGTCGAACCGCCGGTCGCGAGCAGGCCGATCGCGGCATTGACGATTGCCTTTTCATCGACGCAGCGCGCGAGCGGGCGATAGTCGTCGCCGGTCCAGCCGATTTCGGTCAGCCGGTGCGTCGCGGCACGCGTCAGTTCCTGCCGCAGCTTGGTGCCCGGATTGACGAAGGCGCTGCCGGGAATGTGCAGCCCCATCAATTCCATCATCATCTGGTTGGAATTGGCGGTGCCATAGAAGGTACAGGTGCCTGCGCCATGATAGCTGGCCGCCTCCGCCTCGAGCAGCGCGTCGCGGCCGACCTTGCCCTCGGCATACAGCTGACGGACGCGGACCTTTTCCTTGTTCGCGAGGCCCGACGGCATCGGCCCGGCCGGAATGAGGATCGTGGGCAGATGGCCGAAACGCAGCGCGCCGATGAGCAGGCCGGGAACGATCTTGTCGCAGATGCCGAGCAGCAGCGCGCCCTCGAACATCGCGTGGCTGAGAGCGATCGCGGTGCCCTGCGCGATATTGTCGCGGCTGAACAGCGACAGGTCCATGCCCGCCTGTCCCTGCGTCACCCCGTCGCACATCGCGGGAACGCCGCCCGCGACCTGCGCGGTGGCGCCGGCTTCGCGCGCGAAAATCTTTATCTGTTCGGGGTAGCGGCCATAGGGCTGATGCGCCGACAGCATGTCGTTATAGGCGGTGACGATGCCGATATTCATCTCGGCGCCCGCGCGGATCGCGGGCTTGTCCTCGCCCGACGCCGCGAAGCCATGCGCAAGGTTGCCGCACGACAGATTGCCGCGATTGGTTCCGGCCTCGCGCTGCCGCTGCATCAGATCGAGGTAGGCGGCGCGGCGCGGCGCGCTACGGCGGGTGATGCGGTCGGTGACGGCGGCGATCGTGGGGTGGAGATCAGTCATGGCTATTCCCGTCAATCATGCCAGCTCGCTCCGTCGCGTTCGATGAGCGCGATCGCGCTCGACGGGCCCCAGCTTCCCGCGGTGTAGGTCTGCGGCGCCAGATCGACCGATGCCCAGGCGTCGCGGATCGAATCGATCCATTCCCACTGCGCCTCGACCTCGTCGCGGCGCACGAACAGCGTCTGATCGCCCTCGATGAAGTCGAGCAACAGCCGTTCGTAGGCGATGCGCCGCCGCTCGCCCTCGAAACTGTGCGAGAGCGACACGTCGAGCGTGACCTCTTTGAGCTTTACCCCGTCGCGGTCGAGTCCCGGCTGCTTCGCCATCACCTTGACCCGGATATTCTCTTCGGGCTGCAGGTTGATGATCATGCTGTTGGCGTCGAGCCCCCCCGCGCCGACGCGCGCGAAGATATTATGCGGCACCGGCTTGAACTGGATCAGCACTTCCGACTTGCGCTGCGGCATCCGTTTGCCGGTGCGCAGGTAAAAGGGCACGCCCTTCCAGCGCCAATTGTCGATATAGGCCTTGAGCGCAACGAAGGTTTCGGTGTTCGACGGATGGCCCAGCTCGTCGGCATAGCCCGCGACCGCGCCGCCGTTCACCGCGCCGCTCGTGTACTGACCCTTGACGCTGTGCGCCTTGACATCGTCGGCGCGCATCTTGCGCAAGGACCGCAGCAGCTTGACCTTTTCGTCGCGCACCGCGGTCGCCGAGACGCTCGCCGGCGGCTCCATCGCGATGATCGCGAGGAGCTGGAGCATATGGTTCTGCACCATATCCTTCAATGCACCGACGCCGTCATAATAGGACACCCGGCCTTCGAGGCCGACGGTTTCCGCCACGGTGATCTGGACGTGGTCGATCGCTTGCGCGTTCCACAAAGGTTCGAACAGCATATTCGCGAAACGCAGCGCGAGCAGGTTCTGGACCGTTTCCTTGCCCAGATAATGATCGATGCGGAAAACGCGATCCTCGGCAAAGGCGCTGCCGACCTGTTCGTTGACCGCACGCGACGAGGCGAGATCGTGGCCGATCGGCTTTTCCATCGCGATCCGGCATTCGGCGCAGGCAATCCCGGCCGCGGCGAGCCCCTGCGCGATCGGGCCGAACATCGATGGCGGGGTCGACAGATAGGCGCCGATCGGGCGGCTCATCCGGTCACCGAGCATTTCGGCGAGCCGGTCGTACCCCGTCGCTGCACCGGCATCGACCGCGCAATAGTCGATCCGCTCGAGGAAAGCGGCAATCACCGCTTCGTCGATGCGATCGCCCGCGAGGTGATCGTCGAGCGCGGCGCGTACCATCGCGTGCGCCCCTGCCCGATCCATCTGCGAGCGGCCCGAGGCGACGATCGTCATCGCATCGTCGAGCAGCCCGTCCATGTGCAGATTGTAGAGCGAGGGGAAGAGCATGCGATGGGCAAGATCCCCCGTCGCCCCGAACAGCACCAATGTTTCGACTTTGACGCTCACAAATATCCCCTTGGATAACGGACAGGGACGCTGGCGAAAGCCCCTGGCGATTGCAACGCGCATACGTAAGCCGCATAGCTTTGCATCGCCATTGGCAAGCCGCCCGCATCTGGCATAGGAACGCGCCATGACCGACGCGCCCATCCCCTATGATGTCATCGTGATTGGCGGCGGCGTCAATGGGGCCGGCGTCGCGCGCGATGCCGCGGGGCGCGGCGCGCGCGTGCTGCTGATCGAACAGGGCGATCTGGCGCAGGGCACCTCCTCGGCCTCGACCAAGCTGATCCACGGCGGGCTGCGCTATCTGGAGCATTATGAATTCGGCCTGGTGCGCGAAGCGCTGGCCGAGCGCGAGATATTGTGGGGCATCGCACCGCACATCATCTGGCCGATGCGCTTTGTCCTCCCCTATCGCGACGGGCTGCGGCCGCGCTGGCTGCTGCGGCTCGGCCTGTTTCTCTACGACCATATCGGCGGGCGCCGGAAATTGCCGCCAACGCGGTCGATCGACCTGGCGCGGCATCCGGCGGGCGCGCCGCTGCAGCCGCAATATGCCAAGGGTTTCGAATATTCGGATGGCTGGGTCGACGATGCGCGGCTGGTGATGCTGAACGCGCGCGACGCCGCCGACCGCGGGGCGCGGATCAAGACGCGCACCCGCGCCGACCTGATGCGGGTCGAGGACGGGCTATGGGTGGTCGAGGCGACGGGCGCGAACGGCCAAGCCTATCGCTTTACCGGCCGCAGCCTTGTCAATGCCGCCGGCCCCGCCGTGCTTGATCTGCTGCGCCGCGCCGCCGCGCCGCCCGATTATCAGATGCGGCTGGTGCGCGGATCGCACATCGTGGTGCGCAAGCTGTTCGACCATGATTTCGCCTATTTCTTCCAGCTTCCCGACGGCCGCATCTTTTTCGCCATCCCCTATGAGCGCGATTTCACGCTGATCGGGACGACCGACCAGGATCATGAGGGATCGCTGGCCGACGTGCATGCAAGTGCCGAGGAAATCGCCTATCTGTGCGAGGGAGCGAACCAGTATTTCGCCGCGCAGATCGGCCCCGACGATGTCGTGTGGACCTATTCGGGGGTGCGGCCGCTGGTCGAGGACGGATCGGGCAAGCCCGAGGCGGCAACGCGCGGATACCGCATCGACCTCGACATGGAGGAAGGCGCGCCGCTGCTCACCATCTATGGCGGCAAGATCACCAGCTATCGCCATGTCGCCGAACATGCGATCGACGATCTGGCGGCGCATGTCGCCGCGCTGACCGGCGCGCGCTGGACCGCCAGCGCGCCGCTGCCCGGCGGCGATTTTCGGACCGACGGCGCGGCGACGCTGAAGGCCGACTATCGGCTAGCCCACCCCTTCCTCTCCGCCGCGACGGTCGACCGCATCGTCAAGGCGTATGGCACCGACGCGCGGGCATGGCTCGGCACAGCCCAAAGCTGGGACGATCTGGGAGGCGAGATCGCGCACGGACTGTCGGCCGCCGAAATCCGTTGGATGATCGACCGCGAATGGGCGCAGACGAGCGACGACATATTGTGGCGGCGCAGCAAGCTGGGGCTGCACTTCACCGCCGAGGACATCAAGCGGCTCGACGCCTTTCTGGACGGCATCGCCGTCAAGCCCGCGCTGCCCGAGTAATCGCCCGCCCGCCTATGCCGCCGCGGCGATCGCCAGCGCATCGGCGCCCGCCGGAAAATGGCTGCGTCCCGTCTGGTCGTGCACCGCGTCCCACACCGCCGTGGCGACGTCGGCCTCGGTCGTGAAGAGCGCGGGTTGCGCCATGCCCGCAAGGATCGGCGCGGCATGGTTGCCATAGGGTTCGGGCAGCACGTCGGCGAGCGCGACATCGGTGTTCGCGCTAAAGGCGGTGGTCGGACCATAGCCCGGCTCGACGAGTTTCACCCCGATACCCAGCGGTTCGAGTTCGTGCGCGAGGCTGCCGGTGAAACCCTGGATCGCGGTCTTGCTGCCCGTATAGGCGGCTGCATAAGGGAAGGAGGCAAGCGTCGCCGACGAAGTGACGTTGACGATCGTTCCCGACCGGCGTTCGCGCATCTGCGGGATCACCGCCTGCGTCATGGCGATAGTGCCGAGGCTGTTGGTGGCATAGACGTCGCGGATGCGCCGCAGCGGCGCATGTTCGAGCGCGCCGAACAGGCCGATCCCCGCATTGTTGACCAGAACGTCGATCGGCCCGGCGGCGGCGATGGCGGCGGCGATGCTGTCGTCATCGGTCACATCGAGCGGCAGCAGGCGAAGCCGCGCCGAAGGTTCGAGCGGCGCGGCGGCCGGGTTGCGCATCGTCGCGATCACGGTCCAGCCGCCAGCATGAAAATGGCGCGCGGTTTCGAGGCCATAGCCCGACGAGCAGCCGGTGATCAGAATCCGTTTCATCATTCTTCCTTTCATCAGGGTGATGGAAAGGATCTAGTCAGCAGAAGAGATACTATCTATAATGTAAAATCCGCATTTCTTTACCAATAGTCCTGATATGGCCGATCCGCTCTCCGATCTCATCGCGCTGCTGCGCCCCAGCACGGTCTTCGCGAAAGGGATTGGCGGACGCGGGCAGTGGGCGGTGCGCTATTCATCCTTCGGCGACCCGAGCTTTTGCACGGTGCTGCAAGGTCACTGCCGACTGACGGTCGATGGCGCCGATCCGGTCACGCTGATTGCCGGCGATTTCGTGCTGTTGCCTGAGACGCCCGGCTTTACCATTTCGGCCATCGACGCAGGGGCTACGTGCGATCCGGTCACGATCGATCCCCATGACACCACCGCCTTTTCGGGCGATATGCGGCATGGCGAGCCCGACGGTGAGCCCGACGTCCGGATGCTCGGCGGCTATTTCGCCTTTGCTTCGCCCGACGCCGGCCTGCTGGTATCGCAGCTTCCCGCCCTGATCCATTTGCACGGGGCCGAGCGGCTGGCGGCGCTAGTGCAGATGGTGCGCAGCGAAGCGGGCGGCGACAGGCCGGGGCGCGATCTGGTGCTCGCGCGGCTGGTCGAGATACTGCTGGTCGAGGCGCTGCGGGCCGCGGGCGGTGACGAGGCGCCGCCGGGGATGCTGCGCGGCCTAGGCGACCCGCGGCTGGCGAGCGCGATCCGCTGCATCCACGATGCCCCCGCGCACGCTTGGACGGTCGCGGCGCTTGCGCAGGAAGCGGCGCTGTCGCGATCGGCCTTTTTCGACCGTTTCGCGCGCACCGTCGGCGTGCCGCCGATGGAATATGTGCAAAGCTGGCGCATGAGCCTGGCCAAGGACATGTTGCGCCGCCGCGCGGGCAAGATCGACGAAATCGCCGAGCGTGTGGGCTATGGGTCGGCGAGCGCGTTCAGCACCGCCTTTGCGCGCGCGGTGGGCGTGCCGCCGCGGCGCTTTGCGATGACGGCCGGCTAGCGCGGTTTGCGCGTCGGCTTTGCGGCCTTGCGCGCCGCTTGCTCGCGCAGCCTGTTCTCGCGCTCGGCCAGTTCCTCGAAACGGCAGAGCGGAATCGGTGCGGGCGGCTTCTTCTTGTCGGTCATTCTTCTCTCGTCACCCCGGACCTGGTCCGGGGTCCATGCGAGTTTGCGCCGCGAATGGATGCCGGATCAAGTCCGGCATGACGAAAATATGGCGCTCACGCCGCTTCGACGTCCACATCCGCGGGCAGGCGGATCATGTAATCGAAGGCCGACAGCGCCGCCTTAGATCCTTCGCCCATCGCGATAACGATCTGCTTGTAGGGCACGGTCGTGCAATCGCCCGCGGCGAAGATGCCGCGCTGGCTCGTCTCGCCGCGATGGTCGACCTCGATTTCGCCGTGGCGCGACAGGGTAACGCTGTCCTTGAGCCATTCGGTGTTCGGCACGAGGCCGATCTGAACGAAGATGCCTTCGAGTTCGACGTGGTGCGGCGCGTCCGAATTGCGGTCCTTATAGGCAAGCCCTGTCACCTTTTCGCCGTCGCCGAGCACTTCGGTGGTCAGCGCCGAGGTAATGATCCGGACATTGGGCAGGCTCGCGAGCTTGCGCTGGAGGACGGCGTCGGCGCGGAGCTGGCTGTCATATTCGATCAGCGTGACGTGCGCGACGATGCCGGCAAGATCGATCGCCGCCTCGACGCCCGAATTGCCGCCGCCGATCACCGCGACGCGCTTGCCCTGGTAGAGCGGGCCGTCGCAGTGCGGGCAATAGGCGACGCCCTTGTTGCGATAGGCATCCTCGCCCGGCACGCCGAGCTGGCGCCAGCGCGCGCCGGTCGAGAGGATAACGGTGCGCGCCTTGAGCGACGCGGCGTTCGCCAGCACGATTTCGTGCAGGCCCCCTTCGGCCTTCGCCGGGATCAGTTTCTCGGCGCGCTGCAGGTTCATGATGTCGACGTCATAATCTTTGACGTGGCTCTCGAGCTGCGCAACGAGCTTCGGCCCTTCGGTGTGCTGGACCGAGATGAAATTCTCGATTGCCATGGTGTCGAGCACCTGACCGCCGAAGCGTTCGGTGGCGATGCCGGTGCGGATACCCTTGCGCGCCGCGTAGATCGCAGCCGCGGCGCCCGCGGGGCCACCGCCGACGACGAGCACGTCGAACGCCTCCTTAGCGCCGATCTTTTCCGCCGCCTTCGCTTCGGCGCCGGTGTCGAGCTTGGCGAGGATCTGTTCGAGCTCCATGCGGCCCTGACCGAAATTCTGCCCATTCAGGAAGATCGTCGGCACGGCCATGATCTTGCGCTCCTCGACCTCGGCCTGGAACAGCCCGCCGTCGATCGCGGTGTGGGTGATGCGCGGGTTGACCACGCTCATCAGGTTCAATGCCTGCACGATGTCGGGGCAATTCTGGCACGACAGCGAGAAATAGGTTTCGAAGTGGAAGTCGCCATCGAGCTCCGCCACTTGCCCGAGCACCTCGGCGCTCACCTTCGGCGGGTGGCCGCCGACCTGGAGCAGCGCGAGAACGAGCGAGGTGAATTCATGGCCGAGCGGGATGCCCGCGAAGCGCACCGCGACACGGGCGTCGCTCGCGCGGCGGATCAGGAAGCTGGGCCGACGCGCATCGTCGTCGGTGCGCGTCACGCTGACCTTGTCCGACAGCGCGGCGATATCGTTGAGGAGCGCCGCCAGCTCGGCCGACTTCGCATCGTCGCCGAGCGACGAGAGCAGTTCGATCGGTTCACGAAGGTTCGTGAGGAGGCCCTGAAGCTGCTGCTTCATATTGGCGTCGAGCATGGGGAGAGTTCCTGCCTGGTTTCAAAGAAAATCCGTGTGCTCCCGCGAAGGCGGGAGCCCAGCGCTGTAGAGCGCAAGTGTAGCGACCTAACGCTCTGGGTCCCCGCCTTCGCGGGGACACACGGACGATTACACCTTAGATCTTGCCGACGAGGTCGAGCGAGGGCGCGAGCGTTTCGGCGCCTTCTTCCCACTTTGCGGGGCAGACTTCGCCGGGGTGGCTGACCCAATATTGCAGCGCCTTGATCTTGCGGAGCAGTTCGGCGGCGTTGCGGCCCACGCCTTCGGGAGTGATTTCCAGAAGCTGGATTTCACCCTGCGGGTCGAGCACGAAGGTGCCGCGGTCGGCAAGGCCGACGCCCTGGCGCAGAACTTCGAAATTGTTCGACAGATTGTGGTTCTGGTCGCCGACCATATAGTAATTGATCTTGCCGATCGCCGGCGAGGTGTCGTGCCATGCCTTGTGGCAGAAATGCGTGTCGGTCGACACCGCGAACACTTCGACACCCATATTTTGCAGCGTCGGATAGATGTCGGCGAGGTCTTCGAGCTCGGTCGGGCAGACGAAGGTGAAGTCGGCCGGATAGAAGAAGAAGACGGCCCACTTGCCCTTGACGGTTTCGTCGCTGATTTCGACGAACTTGCCGTCCTTGTACGCGGTCGCGTTAAAGGGCTTGATGGTGGTGTTGAGCACGGACATGGAGAGCCTCCTTTTGTTTGTGGAGCCCTCCCCTAGCGATTTATGTTGCAGTGCGGAAATTGGAAATCCGCGCGGCCATGATCGATTTTATCGATCAAAAAGGTCTTGAATTGTCAATCTTTCGAACACATGTCGCGCCGCTTGCATCACTGTCAGGACCAGCTGCGCGCCAGCTTCTCCGCCGTCGCGTCGATCGCGCCCGGCCCCGTATTGCCGACCAGCGCATAGGACATGTCGCCGCGGCGCCAATAGGCCACCGATTGCGCGCCTTCTCGCACCGCGTCGGGGCGTTCGGGCGCCCCCGAACGCTGGTGCAGCGCAAAGAGCGACAGCGGATCGCCCGCCTGAGTGCGCACCGCAACGAGCAGGGCCGGGCCGCGCTCGGTCGGGAAAAGCTGAACGTCGGTGATCTTCCAGCTCTTCGGCACGCTGGGGATCGCGATATTGGTGCTACTCGCAATCTCGCGCGCGTCGTAATGGGGCGTTTCGGCCTGCGAATCGAGCCCGGCGCGCATCATCGCGATGCGGTGCGACGAGATCGCATAATCGACGTAGGCGGGCGGTCCCTGGGTTGCGACGAACAGCAGCGCGACAACCGCCGCGGCGACCGAGGTACCGCCGACCGACATCCAGCGACCCCAGCGCCGCACCGGCTCTGCCAGATCGCGGCCGAGCGCCGCGACCGCGGCGGGCATCGCGCGCTTGTCCTGCGCCAGAAGCTGCAAGGCGCTGCGCGCGCCGAGATCGCCCATCACGCGTGCGGCGAGGTCGGGGTGACGGCGCAGATGATCCTCGACGGCGAAACGCCCTTCGACATCGAGTTGCCCGTCGACATAGGCGGCGAGTTCGCTTTCGTTCGGCCCGTCAGTCATCCTGTCCTCCAACCAGTCGCAGCGGCGCGGCGCGGCGCCGTCCGTCTGTGTCCTCGCGTCCATTTTCGAGATCGCGGAGCGCCGCGCGCGCGCGCGCAACGCGCGACATCACCGTTCCGATCGGGACGGCCAGAAGGTCGGCGCATTGCTGATAGCTGAGGCCTTCGACCGCGGTCAGGTGCAGCACCGCGCGATGATGGTCGGGAAGCGCGGCGAAACTGTGCGCAATCTCGCGCAGCCGCGCATGATGTTCCTGAGCCGCGTCGGCCTGCGTCGCCAGCGTATCGGCGAAACGATCGTTGCGCCGCGCCTCGGCCGCGCGGCGCCGCGTGCCCGATACGAAGACATTGTGGACGATCGCGAGCAGCCAGCCCCGGCGGTTGCCCTCGGCCCGAAAGGTGTCGCGCCGTTCGATCGCGCGCAGCAGCGCATCCTGCACCACATCGTCGGCATCCTGATCGTCGCGCGCGAGCGCGCGCGCATAGCGCCGCATCGCGGCGAGATCGCCGTCGATATCGGGGTCGGCGTCGCGGCCCTTGCGCATCGAAACTCCTCAGGCGACTCTCGCCAGCGCCGCGATAGTAGCGGTTCCGGCGAGCCGGCCATAGAGCGCCGCGACCCCGGCGAGAATATCGTCCCAGCAATAGCGGTCCGCGGCCGCCGCAGCAGCGCGGCGCAGCACCGCGAGCTGCGCGGGTTCGTCGATAAGCTGCGCGATCGCATCGGCATAGGCCGCGGCGTCGTGCGGCGGGACCAGCAGGCCGGTGCCGCCATGCACGATCAGCGACGAGGCGCTGGGAACGTCGGCCGACACCACCCCGATCCCCGATGCCATCGCCTCCAGATTGACGTTGCCGAAAGCCTCGGTCACGCTGGGATTGACCAATATGTCGGCGCTCGCCACCGCGCAGCCAAGGTCGGCGCCGGCCAGATGGCCGAGGAAGGCGACATTGGGCAGTCGCCGCGCGAGCCAGTCGCGCGCCGGTCCTTCGCCGACGATCATCGGGCGCACATTATAGCCGCGCGCGCGGAGCGCCTCGATCGCGTCGGCAAAGACGCCGAGCCCCTTTTCGAGCACGAGCCGCCCGAAGAAGAGCGGCACCACATCGCCGGGCGCATAGCCGAGCCGGGCGCGAAAGGCGTTGCTGCGCAGCGCGGGATGAAAGGCGGTGCGGTCGACCCCGCGCGACCAGATCGACACATTGTCGCGGCCGTAGAGCGCCGCGAATTCGTCGAGGATCGGCGCCGTCGGCAGAAGGATATGGTCGGCATCGCCGTAGAAGCGCCGCAGATAGGCCTCCATCGGCCGGCGCAGAAAGCCGAGATGATAATATTCGGGGTAGGTTTCGAAGCGCGTGTGGAGGCTCGCGACTACCGGAATGCCGGCGGCCCGCGCATATTTTTGCGCCTGGCGGCCCAAGATATCGGGCGCCGAGAGATGGACGATATCCGGGGCAAATGCCTCAAGGTCGGCGCGGGCAGCGCCCGTGAAGCCAAGCGCGAGGCGATATTCGGGGCGCCCCGGGATGCTTGCAGAGCGCACCGAGACAATATCGCCGACCGATTCGAACGCCTTCGTCGGCGCGGTCGGCGAATAGATGCGGACCGCCATGCCCGCGCGATCGAGCAGATAGGCGACGATGCGGTTGAGCGCCCGATTGGCCCCGTCGCGCACGCAGTCGTAATTGCCCGAGAAGAGCGCGATGCGCAGCGGCCGGCCGGCGGGCGAACGCCCCGCGACCCGGCCCGATTCCAGATCATGCTTCATGCCCCGTTTACGCCCCCGCGGCGCGGCTTATTCCATCGGCGCGCTCGGCGCGCTAAGATTATGGCTACAAAGGAGTGACGGAGATGATCGGACTGTTCGCGGCGATTTCGGCGGCACTGGCGGTCGCGGCGGGTGCCTTCGGGGCGCATGGCGCGGCGGGACCGCAGGAGGCCGACTGGCTGCGCACCGGCGGCCTGTATCAACTGGTCCACGCTGTTGCGGCGCTCGCGATCATGGGGACCGCACGCGGCCCGGCGATCATGCTGCTGATCGGCGGCGGACTTTTCGCCGTCACCCTCTATGCGATGGCGCTCGGCGGGCCGCGCTGGCTGGGCGCCGTCACGCCCGTGGGCGGCACCCTGCTGATCGCCGGCTGGCTGTGGGCCGCGTGGTTCTACTGGCGCGGCTGATGCGTGCCTGTATCGGCGCTTCGATCGAGGGGCGAGCCGCAGCCCCCCCTTCGGCTATGGCGCTAGGGTATGAACCATTGCAGCCCTTCGGCACGATGGCGCTGCATGCGGTCTTCGTGAAATTCGAAGGTGCCGGGAAAGGGATTGCGTTCGAGTAGCGGACGATCGGCGAAGCGCATGGCATATTCCTGGCCGCCGTAGGGACGCCAGCGGACTGCCGACGGCGCGACCGGCTTTGCGGTCGCGGCAAAGCTGGTCCAATAGTCGATCATCTGCTCCGCGAGCCGCACCTCGGCCGGTCCCTCCGCCGCAGGCCAGTTGCGCGACCCCGCGACCGGACGCCCGGCAATGCCGAAGACGAACGGTAGCTCGCTCGCATGAAAGGCGCAAAGATCGCGCGCGCGGGCGGCCGGGTAGCAATGATCGAAGACGTAAAGATAAGCCGGCGCTCCGGCCGCGGTCTGCGCGCGGACCAGACGTTCGGTTGCCCATCCGTAGATGGTGTCGCGCGTCGCGGCGAGCATGCTCTCCGTCCCGCCCGACGCCGGATACAGCTTGAGATAGGCGGCGGCGAGATCGCCGTAACGCTTCGCGGCCGCCGCCGCATAGTCCGCCGGGTCGCCCGGTATGGCCGGCACGAGCCGCCGCTGCGATCGCAACTCGCCGCTGTTGAAGCCGGCGAGCAGCGGCACCTTCATCTGCGCGCTGCGGTCGAGGATGTTGACGAGCTGGTCGGGGACGACCACGCCATCGACGACCGGCTGCGCGGGGAAACGGGCGCGCACCGCCGCCGCCAGCAAAGCATCGGGATCGACGGCGCGCAGCGCGGCGATGTCGGCAGCGCCCAGCGCTTCGCCCAAAGCCTGCCCGCTCGCTTCGGCGGATGGCAGACCGAACGCCGCTTCGCGCAGGCGCGGCATCGCGCGCATATTGGTGCTCTGGACGATCGCCTTGGCGAACAAGCCGCGGGCTCGCGGGCTGGCGAGAAGATAGGAGACGCTGAGCCCCCCGGCCGATTCTCCCATCGCAGTCACATTGGCAGGATCGCCGCCGAAGGCCGCAATATTGCGCTGCACCCAGCGGAGCGCCGCCATCTGGTCGAGCAGGCCGTAGTTGCCTGAGACATTCTGAGGCGATTCGGCGCTTAGCCCCGGGTGCGCAAACCAGCCGAAGACGCCGAGGCGATAGTTGATCGACACGAAGACGATCCCGCGTCGGGCGAATTCGCGTCCGTCGTACATCAGGCTCGCGCTGCCGCCAAATTGCAGCGACCCGCCGTGAATCCACACGATCACCGGCGCCTTCTTCGCCCCCGCCGGCGCCCAGATGTTGAGCGTCAGGCAATCCTCGCTCGGGGGGCGGGGCGCTTCGAAATAGACGCTGTCGGCGGGATAGGCGGGCTGGACGCAGTCGGGTCCGAACTCGGCCGCCTGTCGCAGGCCCGACCAGGATGGCGGCGCTTCGGGCGGCTGCCACCGCCGCTCGCCCACGGGCGGCGCGGCATAAGGCAAGCCGCGGAATATGCGCACATTGTCCTGCCATGTGCCGGCGACGCGTCCTTCGCCGACGGTCGCCGTCGGCGCTTCGCGGGGGGCGGGTGCGGCCCCCGACAGACCAAGGACGGCGCACAGGCCGATGACGATCTTTCCAAGCGGCGACAGGCCCATCAGCGCATTTCCTCTTCCCGGCGGCGATGCTTGCCATCGTCCACCCGAGTATCTACGCTCACTTGTGAGTGAATATCAAGCCGCCAGCCGGCATTGACCGGCACGGGCGCCGCGTCACAATGTCCCGCGGTCTGAAAACAGCGGCGGGAACAGCCGCAAGGGAGAGCCGATGACCGATCCGACGAGGCGCCATTTCATCACCGCCGCGACCGCCCTTCCCGTCGCCGCCAGCGCCGCGAGCGCGGGCGCCGCGATGACCGACACGATCGCGAGCGACCTTGCCGCCTATATCGGTTTCGGCAACAAGCGCGCAGGCGGCGCCGGCGACAATGCGTGCGGCCACTGGCTCGCCGATCAGCTCACGCGCGCCGGCTACGCGGTTGAAAAGCCGGCCATCTCTGTTCCCCATTTCGAGGCCGGAGCGTGCGACATGGTCGTCGGCGACACCCGCGCCGCGCTGATGCCGCAGCCGATCGTGACACCGACCGCCGCCGGGGGCGTGACGGGGCCACTGGTGCGCGTCGATGCGCAGGGCCGCGCCGACGCGCCGTTGGCAGGCGCGATCGCGCTCGTCGACCTGCCCTATGGCCGCTGGTCGTCGGCGCTCGCCAAACCGATTCGCGCGCCCGTCGAGACCGCCTTCGCGGCGGGCGCCAGGGCGGCGGTGATCGTCACCAACGGGCCGACGGGCAAGATCATCGCGCTCAATGCCGATGGCCGAGCGCCGATGTTCGCGGGTCCGGTCGGTCTGCTCGCGCCTGCCGACGCCGCACCTTTTTGGGAGGCAGCGATGCGCCATGCCGCGGCGACTGTTTGCCTGACCGGCGAGGGCGGGCGGCGGGCCGCCTTCAATGTCATCGGGCGCCTCGACCGCGGCAAGGCGAAGTGGGTGGTCGTATCGACGCCGCGTTCGGGCTGGACCGACTGTGCGGGCGAGCGCGGCGGCGGCATTGCCGCATGGCTGGACCTGGCCCGCGGCATCCCGGCGCTGCTCCCCGACCACAACCTCGCTTTCCTGTGCAACAGCGGCCATGAATATGAAAATCTGGGCGCCGAGGAGGCGCTGAAAGCGGTGGCCCCCAAGCCCGACGCGACGCATTTCTGGCTCCACCTTGGCGCCAACCTCGCGGCGCGTGACTGGCACGAAGGCCTGTTCGGCCTCGCCCCGCTGGCTGGTACCGATTCGCAGCGCTATCTGGTCGTCAGCCCATCGCTGCTTGCGACCGCGCGGCGCCTGTTCGCGGGCTTTGCCGGACTTGAAAGCCCTTACCCCAGCGACAAATTGTCGGCCGGCGAACTCACCGCGATCATCGCCGCAGGCTACACCTCGGTCGCAGGCATTTTCGGCGTCCATCGTTTCCATCATGTCGAAGGCGACGATGCGCGCTGCGTCGATGCGGGTGCGGTCGCGGCGACGACCGCCGCCTTCCGGAAGCTGCTCCTTGCCGCGGCCGCGCCAAGATAGTGTAGGATTCTAGATCCGGTTCGCGCGTACGATCGCGCCGAAGTGATGCGCGCTGGGTCGCGGGGCGCGGACGAAAGTGTCGCGATCGACCGCGGCCAGCCCGAAGGGCACCGAATAGCCCGACGTCCATTCGAAATTGTCGAGCAGCGACCAGTAGATATAGCTGTGGACGGCAATGCCTTCGTCGAGACAGGCGCGGACGCCGTCGAGCGCCGCATCGATGAAGGCCACGCGGCGCGCATCGTCGGCGACGGCGACCCCGCTTTCGGTGACATAGATGGGCTTGCCGATCGTCCGGTGCGCCCAGCGGATCGTATTCGCCAAGGCCTGCGGATAAAATTCATAACCCGACAGCGTCTTTTCGGCGTCCTTCGGGGGCGGCACCATGCCCTTTTCGTCGAAGACGAGCCGCGTGTAGCATTGCACCCCGAAGAAGTCGGCGTGGTCGCGGGCGACATCGATCCAGTTGCCGTAGAGCCGCCGCTCATAATCGGCGACGAGCGACGGCGCGCCCGCCGACTGGATATCCTGAGTCGTAAGCGCGATGCCGACCGGAAGTTCGGGCCGCGCTGCCTTGATCGCCGCATAGGCCCGACGATGCGCCTCCTGCATCAGCGGGGTCGTAACCGCAGGATCGGCGAAGGCGAGGCGCGAGAATTTGGGCGATCCGGTTGCGGCGACCGCGGCCGCCTGCGCCGCCCGTTGCAGCTCCGCACCGGCGTCCGACTGGGGGAACAGCGACACGAGCAGGCCGATATTGGCTTCGTTGAAGGTGGTGACGAGATGCATCAGCCCGCCGAGCCGCTCGGCGACCCTGGCGCAATAGCGCGCGAAGAGCTGCGGCGCGTCGGCGACCTCGAACCCGCCACGCTTCGCGAACCACAGCGGCACGGTGAAGTGGCTCAGCGTCACGACGGGGGCCAGCCCCCGCGCGCGGCAGGCAGTCAGCACCCGGGCATAATGGTCGAGTTCGGCGTTCGAGAAATGCCCCTCGCTCGGCTCGATTCGCGCCCATTCGATACCGAGCCGATAGCAGTTCAGCCCCAATTGCTGCGCGAGCGCGAAATCCTGATCGTAGCGGTGATAGCTGTCGCACGCGTCGCCCGACCGCTCCTTGAACAGCGTCGGTTCGATATTCTCGGCAAGCCAGGCGTCGCTGTTGGTGTTGTTCCCTTCGCTCTGATGCGCCGAGATAGCCGCGCCCCACAGAAAGCCCTTCGGCGCGGGCTTGCGCCGCGCCGACGCCGGGGCGTTGCCAAGCAGCACCGGCGCGGCGGCGGCGCCGACCGCCCCCTGGATCAGCGCACGGCGCGCAATGGCATCGCCCCCGCTCATGCCTCGATGTCGCGCTTGTAGGTTTCGGGCAGGAACAGGATGCCGACGACCGCGGTCACCGCCGCAATGATGACTGCATACCACAGCCCCTGATAGATATTGCCCGTCGCCGCGACCATCGCGAAGCCGATCGTCGGCATGAAGCCGCCGATCCAGCCGTTGCCGATGTGATAGGGCAGCGACAGCGAACTGTAACGGATGCGCGCCGGGAACAGCTCGACGAGCAGTGCGGCGAGCGGGCCATAGACCATCGTCGCGAGCAGTCCGAAGACGCAGAGGATCAGAATCACCTTCGTCTTGTTGACCTGCGCCGGATCGGCTTTGTCGGGATAGCCCGCCGCATCGAGCGCCGTTTTCGCCTCGCGCCCGAAGGCGGCGACCACCGCCGCCCGAGCATCCTTGTCGAGCCCCACCGGGTCGGCGACGGCGATCACGCGGTCGCCGACGCGCACCGACGCGGCGCTTCCCGCCGGCGCATCGCGGTTGGCATAGTTGATGCCGTTCTTTGCCAGATAGGATTTGGCGATGTCGCAACTCGATTGGTCAAAGCTGTTCTTGCCGATCGGGTCGAACTGGAACGAGCATTCGCCGGCATCGGCCACGACCGTGACCGGCGCGCGCTCGACCGCCGCGGCCATCGCAGGGTTCGCGGCGACAACGAGCGCCTTGTAGAGCGGAAAATAGACGAACACCGCGATCACGCAGGCGGTCATCATGATCGGTTTGCGGCCGATACGGTCACTGAGCCAGCCGAAGAAGACGAAACTTGGAATGATGATGAGGAGCGCCGTCGCGACCAGGAAATTGGCGGTCGCGCCGTCCACCCGCGCGATACGTTCGAGGTAGAAGAGCGGATAGAGGTGCGCGGCAAAGCCGATCACCGCCTGCCCCGCCACCGCCCCGAACAGCGCAATGAGCACGATCTTCAAATTGCGCCATTCGCCAAAGGCCTCTTTCAACGGCGCCTTCGACGTCGCGCCGGCCGCCTTCATCCGTTGGAACACCGGGCTTTCCTCAAGCTGCAGGCGTATCCACAGCGCGACCGACAGCAGCACGATCGAAAAGATGAAGGGAAGCCGCCAGCCCCAGGCGTTGAAGGTATCGGCATCCATGAACAATCGCAGCGACACGACAAAGGTCGACGCCAGGATCAGCCCGATCATCGCCGTCGTCTGGATGAAGCTGGTGTAGAGGCCGCGTTTTCCGGGCGGGGCATGTTCGGCGATATAGACGGCGGCGCCGCCATATTCGCCGCCGATCGCCAGTCCCTGCAGCAGACGCAGCAGCATCAGGATGATCGGTGCCGCGACCCCGATCGTATCATAGCCGGGCAGAAAGCCGACCGCGAAGGTCGACAGTCCCATGATCGCCATGGTGACGAGGAAGGTATTCTTGCGGCCGACGATGTCGCCGACGCGGCCGAACACGAGCGCGCCGAACGGCCGCACCGCAAACCCCGCAGCAAACGCCATCAGCGCAAGGATGAAGCCCGTCGTTTCGTTCACCCCCGAAAAGAAGTGATGCGAAAGCGCCGTGGCGAGCAGGCCATAGAGATAGAAGTCATACCATTCGAACACTGTCCCCAGCGACGAAGCAGCGATCACCAGCTTCTCATTCTGGCCCTTGCCCGCTTCGGGCGCGGCCTGGCTGTCGGTCGTCATATCCTTCTCCCTTCATCCCGGCAGCGACGGCGGGCTCTTGACCGGCCCGTCCGCCACGCCCCGGGGATTGTCAGCGTTGCACCGCCATCGTCGGCGCCGTGAAACCCGCATTCGCCAGTTCGCGCTCGGCCTGCGTGAAGCCATAGGCCGGCACGACCTCGCCGCGGCGATCGGTGATGCGGTCCCATTCCGAAACCACGCGCGCGGCCGCATCCTCGCCGCGGCCCACGAACAGCCCGTCGGTCAGCGTGACATGCGCGCTCGCGAAATGCCCGGCCCCCGCACAGAGGATGGCGCGCGTCGGCGCGGTATCGCCGACCAGCGCGAGCAGCCCGGGGCTCACCGCCTCGGGCGCCAGCCGCGCCAACGCTTCCGGCGCGAGTACGCCGTCGGTCATCGCCGTCGCAGCGGTCGGCGCCAGACAATTGACCCGGATATTGTGCCGTTCGCCTTCGAGCGCGAGCGTCTGCATCAGGCCGACGAGTGCCATCTTGGCAGCGCCGTAATTGGCCTGGCCGAAATTGCCGTAGAGCCCCGACGAAGAGGTCGTCATCACGATGCGTCCGAAGCGTCGCTCGCGCATCTGGTCCCACACTGCCTTCGAACAGATGGCGGCGCCCATCAGATGGACGTCGATGACCAGACGGAAATCGTCGATGTCCATCTTCGCAAAGCTCTTGTCGCGCAGGATGCCGGCATTGTTGATCAATATGTCGATCCCGCCACATGCCGCGGTCACATCATCAACCATCGCCGCGACCTCAGCGGTGTCGGTAACCGAAGCGGGCGCCGCGATCGCTTGCCCGCCCGATGCGACGATCTCGCCCGTCACGGCTTCGGCGGCGGCGGCGTCGCGATCGTTGACGACAACGCGCGCGCCATGGCCTGCCAGCATCAGTGCGTGGGCGCGGCCCAGCCCGCCGCCCGCCCCGGTCACGATCGCTACCCGGTCCTGCAAGTCCTTCTTCATCGCCGCCCTCTCGCTTTCAAATCATAACTCACTTGTGAGTGAATTTACGCTGGTGCGCTGTCAGCCGCGGTAGACACGCAGCGCACGCTGGCTTTAACCCCTGTCCCGCTTTCGCTGCTCGCAAATTTCGCGGAAACCCGCCGCCATGAAGCGCGCCATCCGGTGCTTTACCGCTTCATAATCGTCCGACAGGCACAGGCCGTGCGACAATTTGTCGATACGCCCGGTCCGCGCGAGCGTGAGCATCAGCGCGCCGGTCACGAAGTGATAGCCCCAGAAAATATCTTCCTCGGCCGCGTCGGGCAGCGCCTTTTTCAATATGTCGATCAGCCGCAGGACCACGGGATCGAAATATTTGTCCATGAATTCCGCGCCTTCGGGGCTGTTCGACGCCTGCGCACCAAAGGCCCCGTAATTCTTCCACCCCTCGCCGCCCTGGATGTAGAGGTCGAGGTCTGTGTCGAGAAAGGCGTGCAGCGCACCTTCGACCGTCGGCTTGCCGGCGGCGGCGCGCTCATAATCGTCGAGCGCCTGCATCCGCCGATCGATCGTAACGACGGCGCGGCGCGCGAAAACGGCATCGAACAGCGTCTGCTTGTCGTCGAAATAATAGTTCAGCAGCGTGTGGTGCACGCCAACCTGCTTTGCGACATCCTTCAGCGTGACACCGTGAAAGCCATGCTTCGAAAACAGAAGTTCGGCGACGTCGAGAATCTGCTCCATCATTTCGGCGCGCTGTTCCGCCTTCGATGGCCGCTTTGCCGCAGTCTTTGCCTTCGACGCCAAATTCACTTCCTTCCGGGGCTTCGTTCAATCGGGTGCGACCGCGTGGGCCTACACCTGTCCATATTCCGCCCGCAATTGCATTTTGTCGATCTTGCCCGTCGGTGCGAGCGGCATCGCGGCCAGACGCACGACGGCATCGGGAACCCACCAGGATGCGACGCGGCCATCGAGCGAACCCAGCAGATCGGCATCGCTGATCGCATCGTCGCAGGTTTCGACGAGCAGGATCGGCCGCTCGCCCCATTTGGGATCGCTGCGTCCGATCACCGCGGCGAGCGACACTTGTGGCAGCCCCGCGACGATCGCCTCGATCTCGGCGGGATTGATCCACTCGCCGCCCGATTTGATCAGATCCTTGGCGCGCCCGGTAATGGTCAGATTGCCCCCGGCGTCGATCCGCGCGAGGTCGCCGGTGTCGAACCAGCCGTCGGCATCGGTCGCCGGCTCGCTCTGCCCGAAATAGCGTTCCACGACCGAACCGCCGCGCACGCGCAAATGCCCCTCGGCACCGCGCTGCTCGGCGAGCGCCCGTCCGTTACCGTCGGTGAGCAGCAGGTCGATGCCCATCGCGGGGCGCCCCGACAGATCCGGTCGCCGTGCCGGGTCGCCCGGCAGCGCCGCCGTCCCCAGCGGCGACAACTCCGTCATGCCCCAGCTCGTCTGCACCTCGACACCCAGCCGCCGTTCGATCCGGTCCATCAGCGCCGGCGGCATCGACGACCCGCCGACCAGGATACGCTCAAGCGTCGGCACCTCGCCGCCCTCGGCCTCCAGATGCTCGACTAGCCCCAGCCACACCGTCGGCACGCCGACCGCCGCGGTAACGCCTTCGGCCCGGATCAGCCGGGCAAGATGCGCGCCGTCGCTGTGCCGTCCGGGCAGCACCAGCTTGGCGCCGACGGCCGGTGCGGTGAAGGGAATTCCCCACGCATTGGCATGGAACATCGGCACGACGGGCATCACCGCATCGCGCGCGGTAATGCCGAGAACGTCGGCCTGAAGCTGGCGCATCGTGTGAAGATAGCAACCACGATGCGTGTAGGTGACGCCCTTTGGCGCGCCCGTGCTGCCCGATGTAAAGCACAGCCCCGACGGGGTATTCTCGTCGAAATCGCCCCACGGCACATCGGCGGCCGCGCCAATGATATGCGGTTCGAGCGCATCCTCCCCTTCGGCCTCGTCGAGCAAAAGAATGCGCGGCGGCGCGCCGAGGCCGCGCGTCGCATCGCGCGCCAGACCCAGAAGGTCGGCGCTCGCCAGCAGCACCGACGCTTCCGACTGGCGCAGCATCGACCCGAGCTGCGCCGGGGTCAGGCGCGGGTTGAGCGTGTGACAGATCGCGCCCATCCCCATGATGCCGTACCACGCCTCGACATGGCCCTGCGTATTCCAGGCCAGCGTCGCGACGCGCGCGCCCATTGCGATCCCGAGCGCCGCCAGCGCCGCTGAAACGCGCAGCGCACGGTCCCGCAGAACCGCATAGGCAATGCGCCGCACGCCGCCGTCCAGTCCCGCCGACACCACTTCGGCGCCGGGATGCCATTTCGCGGCATGGGAGAGGAATTTGTCGAGCGTCAGGGCATAGGACTGCATCGAACCGTCGATCATTGGCACCCCTCGGCCTTCGGCGACAACGGCGGCGCGATGATGCCGACGTTCCAGTTCCACGCTATATCGCCGGCCGCGCGGCGGCGGCAGACCACCGCCTCGTGCAGCGCCGCGGTGCCGGGGAAGAGATTGTGGCCAGCGCGCGGTGTATCCGCGAAATGCAGAAAGCCGCGATCGTCGGTATAGTCGGGCCAGTCCGGCCAACCCTTGGCCTGGGGCTTGCCGGTGGCGGCGAAGCTCGCCCAATAATCGCCCATCGCTTCGCTGAGCTTGCGCTCGGCCAGCGTGTCGGGAATTTTCGGCCACAGCGGCGGGGTCCGCGACGCGGTGCCGAATACATAGGGCAGTTCGGAGGCGTGAAAGGCGTGGAGATTCCACTCCTGGGTCGCGGGATAGCCATGATCGAAGAGATAGAAATAGGCTCCCTTCCCCGCCGCCGCCTGGTCGGAAACCAGCCGCTCGGCGGTCCAGCCGTACATCGCATCGCGCGTCGCCGCGAGCATGCTTTCGTCGATGTTCTTGGCCGGATAGCGCGCGAGGAACATGTCGGCGAACTCGCCATAGCCAGCGCGAACCGCCGCCTGATAAGCGGCCGCATCGGCCGGCGGCTTCGGCAAGAGAAAGCGCAGCGACCGGATTTCGCCGCTGTTGAAACCCGCCAATATCGGCACCGGCGCCTGTTCACCGCGATCGAAGCTGTCGACGAGCTGGCGCGGCACCGTCTTGCCGTCGATCGCCGGAAAGGGGAAATAGCCCGTCGTCGGCACCTTGTCGGCGATCGTCTCGGCGGGCAGCGCCCGCAGCGCCGCAAGATCGGTCGCCCCAAGCTTGGCGGCCAGATCACTCCCCTGCTCTTCGGCCGGAACCATGCCGTTGACCCGGTCGCGCAGTGCGGGTGCCGACACCATATAGGCGCTCTGTGCCACCGCCTTGGCGAACAGGCCGCGCGCAGCGGGTGCCGTCATCAGATACATCACGCTGAGCGCACCGGCCGATTCGCCCGCGACGGTGACATTCGCCGCATTGCCCCCGAAGGCGCCGATGTTGCGCTTCACCCATTGCAGCGCCGCAATCTGGTCGAGCAGGCCGTAATTGCCCGACACATGATCGGGCGCCTCGGCGCTGAGCGCCGGGTGCGCGAAATAGCCGAACATGCCGAGCCGGTAGTTGATCGTCACCACGACAATCCCGCGCCGCGCCAGCGCGCTGCCGTCATAAATCGGTTCGGCACCCGATCCCGCCATCAGCGATCCGCCGTGTATCCAAACGAACACCGGCGCATTTTTCGCATTTTCGGGCGCCCAGACGTTGAGCGACAGGCAATCCTCGCTCATCGCGGGCAAGCTTCCCGCATAGATATTCCCGGCGCGCGGCTTGGGCTGCATGCACGCGGCACCGAACTGACTTGCGTCACGCACCCCGTCCCAGTCCGCCGCCGCCACCGGGGGGCGCCAGCGGCGCTCCCCGACGGGGGCCTGGGCATAGGGAATGCCGCGGAATATGCGGACGTCGCGTTCCACTACGCCGCGCACGCTGCCCGCGGGGGCCGCGACCAGCGGATCGGCATCCGCCGCCGCCGCGATCGGGGCCGGGAGAAGAAGCGAGAGCGCGAGCGCGCAGATCCGCAAGCGGGGCATGATGTCTCTCCTGCTCCGGCCGATCAGAAGCGATAGTCCGCGCGAACGCCGACGGTGCGCGGGCGCATCCGGGCGTAGCGACCGTCGAGGAAGGCTTCGGGATGGACGTAGGTGATCGAACTGTCGTTGAAGAGATTTTCGACATAGGCGGTCAGCCCGAGCGCGCCGAGCTTGACCCCCGCGTAAAGGTTCACGTTGGTCCAGGCCTCGGTATAATCGAAGGTCGGGCTGACCACATTGGGCTTGCCCGGCACGTTCGGGAACTGGTTGGGGAATGACCCCGCATGCGACACGTTCACCGCGCCGAAGCCGCTGTTGCTGCCGGCCATCTGGAAATCATAGCGCAGCGTTGCCGAGCCCTGGAAATGGGGCGAGGCCAGCCGGGTGCCGACTTCGGCGCCCGAAATGGCCGCCTCGACCGCCGTCAGCTTGGTAACCTTCGCCTCATTGAACGATCCGTTGACCGCGAGGCTGAGGCCCTGGATGGGCCGCGCCATGATCTCGAACTCCAGACCATAGCTTTCGGCGCCCCCGATATTGGTCGCGAACTGGATCGAATCCGACACGCGGTTCGCCTGGACCTGGATATTCTTCCAGTCGATATAGTAGGCGGCCAGATTGGCGGTCAGATCGCCGCCCAGCCACCGGCCCTTTAGTCCGGCCTCATAGTTGGTCACGCTGTCCGAACGGGCGCCGCTGGGGATGACGATATCATTGGGGTCGATCGTGCTCACCAGCCCAGCGCGCGCATTGACCACCGGGGTGCGGAAGCCGGTCGACACCGTGACATAGGTCGTCAGATCCTCGCTCGGCTTCCACGACGCGCTCGCCTTCCACGACAGGCGGTCGTCCGAAACCTTCAGCCCCTCGGCATAGGGGATCGAGGTGATCGCGAGCGGCGGCACATAAAAGCCGCACGCCGCCGGGAAGGACAGGCAATAGGCGATGGTCAGGTAATTGCTATTGTAGCCGCCGCCGCGGGTGAAGCTTTGCACTTGCGTATTGCCGTAGCGCAGCCCGCCGGTGATCCAGAATTTGTCGCTGAACTTGTAGGTCAGCTCGCCGAAGCCCGCGACCTCGTTCTGGTCGGTATAGCTGTTGAAGCGCTGATAATATTCGTCCGGCAGCCCGACGATATTCTTCGCTGCTAGATATTCGGGGCTCGACCGGTAGGCGAAATCGACGCTCCGGCGCTTGTCATAATAGAAGAAGCCCGCAACCCACTGGAACGGCCCGTCGCCGCGCGAGACGAGCCGCGTTTCCTGAACGAACAGATCGTCATAACCATAGGCGTCGAGCGCGAAGGGGAAGGCCTGCGCATAGGTGCCGGCCAGGTCGACATAGAAGGACGCATCATAGGTCGACAGCGTCGTCGAACTGATCAGCTCGGCGAAATCAAACTCGTAATTGACCGTGAGATTATAGTTGGTGAGCTTGCCCTGAAACAGGTCGGGCCGGTCCGAATTGCGCACGAACTTGCCAAGCGTTGGGTTGATCAGGCCCGAATCGGCGGGCTTGCTGTTCTCATAGGAAATGAGCAGCTTCACCTTCATCCGGTCGCTCGGCCGCATCAGCAGGATCGCGCGGCCGCCATAGGCTTCAAGGCTGTTCGAATCCTTGATCCCGGTGCCGATATTGTCGACCCAGCCGTCTTCGTTGCGATAATAGCCGGTGATGCGAAGACCCATTTCGTCCTGCATGATCGGCACGTTGACCATCGCATTATAGCGCTGGCGCAGCGAACTCGATCCCGTCAGCCCCAGATCGACGCTCGCCGATGCGGCAAAAGCGTTGAGGTCGGGGCTCTTCGTAATGATCCGCATCGCACCCGCCAGCGAGTTCGATCCGAACAGCGTCCCCTGCGGCCCGCGCAGAAACTCGACGCGCTCGACGTCGTAGAGATTGGGATCGAGGATGGTCGAATTGCCGTTCGCCGAGATCGGCAGTTCGTCGACATATATGGCAACCGCACTCTGCAGCCCCGCCGAATAGCCGTTGGTGTTGATGCCGCGGGCAGTGAAATTGTTGAAATTCTGCGTCGGACGGTTGACGACGATGCCGGGCGTATTCTGCGCGATACCTTCATAACCGACGATGCCCAGATCGTCGAGCTCGCGCTGGCCGAACGCCGTGACGCTGAGCGGCACGTCTTGCAGACGTTCGCTACGGCGCGTCGCGGTGACGATGATATCTTCGCTGGGCCGCGCGCCGTCCCGTGCCGCCTCGTCGGCGGGCGGCGGCGCGTCGGACGACTGGGCCTGGGCAGCAACGGGTAGCGCGAACAGGGCGACCGCCGAAGCGGACACGAGCAACGGTGCCTTCATGAAACCTCTCCCTCCTGGACGACCTTATCGAAGCCGTCTCTGCCCCGGATTTATGACCGCGGCCCGCTTCGATGTCAACACTCACTCACATGTGCGTGAATAAATGAAATGCCGCACGGGTGAAGCGGGCGAGCGCCGTTGCGATGCCTGGATATCTCGAACGGGGTAGGAAGCGAACGTTGCCACTTTCCCTAACCGCTCACCCTGAGCTTGTCGAAGGGTGGCCTGTGAACACCCTTCGACAAGCTCAGGGTGAGCGGAAATGTGGCGCCGCATAGTCCTCGCTTCTCGTCATGCTGAACTTGTTTCAGCATCCTTGGACGGAGCTTTCGTCCGGCGCAGCGCAAAAGGAAATGGCGGACCATGGATCCTGAAACAAGTTCAGGATGACGATGCCGTGAATGTCGCGCTTCGGTCGTTTCCGGTGGGAGCGAAAATGTCGTAGCCGAACGCCAGCGGCAATGTCGCACCATAAAGAGCAACGGAAAATGGCGCGCCCGGCAGGATTCGAACCTGCGACCACCCGCTTAGAAGGCGGGTGCTCTATCCAGCTGAGCTACGGGCGCGTGCACCAAGGCTGTGGATCGCGCGAATAGCGTGGTTTGCGAGGGCTGCAAAGCCGGTTAAGCAATGCGTCGATGACCGAGTCTCCGCCGCCCGCCCATCCCGTGCACGTCCGCGCCGCCAGCGTGCACCAGTTCCGCTATTATGATCTGGTGATGGCGGCCTTTGTCGCGATCCTGCTGCTCAGCAACATCATCGGGGCATCGAAACCGAGCTATGTCACCCTGCCCTGGGGCACCGAATGGGCCTTTGGCGCGGGCGTGCTCTTCTTTCCGATCAGCTATATCATCGGCGACGTCCTGACCGAGGTTTATGGCTATGCGCGGGCGCGCCGGGTGATCTGGACCGGGTTCGCCGCGCTCGTCTTCATGGCGTTCATGGCATGGGTCGTCGTCGCGC
Source organism: Sphingopyxis sp. GC21 (assembly GCF_025727575.1). Taxonomy (NCBI): domain Bacteria; kingdom Pseudomonadati; phylum Pseudomonadota; class Alphaproteobacteria; order Sphingomonadales; family Sphingopyxidaceae; genus Sphingopyxis; species Sphingopyxis sp. GC21. Next base: position 2,743,085 of record NZ_CP095845.1, read on the forward strand.
TGCCGCCGGCGCGCGACTGGCCGGGGCAAGCGGCCTATGAATTCGTGTTCGGCAACAGCTGGCGCATCGTCATCGCCTCGATGACCGCCTTCTGGGTCGGCGAATTCGCCAACAGCTATGTCCTCGCGCGCATGAAGCTGTGGACCGGGGGCCGGCATCTGTGGATGCGCACCATCGGTTCGACGATCGTCGGCCAAGGGCTCGACAGCCTGATCTTCTACCCGCTCGCCTTTTACGGACTCGCCGGCTGGCCTCCCGAGCAGCTTTATCAGGTCGTGCTGTCGCAATGGTTCATCAAGACCGCCTGGGAGGCGGCGCTGACCCCCGTCACCTATCTGGTGGTCGGCACGCTCAAGCGCCGCGAGGGCGTCGACGTGTTTGACGAGGGAACCGATTTTACCCCCTTCCGCGCCAAGGTCTGATCCGCGTGACGCTGACCCTGCTCGCCGCGCTGTTCGAGGAGCACAAGCTGTCGATCGTCGCCTCGGTCGGGCTCGGCAAGGACGCGCTGCATATCTATTTCGGGCTGGCGCTGTTTCTGGCGGTGCGGCTGATCTGGCGGCGGCGCGGTGGCGGACTGATCGCCTGGGTTGCGGTACTTGTCATGGCGTGCGGCGGCGAATGGCTCGACCTTCAGGCCGAGATCGGCCGCTCGGCGATCCAGCCCGACGCCGCGCACTGGCACGATATCTGGAACACGATGTTCTGGCCGACGGCGCTGTTGATCGTCGGACGCTGGCTGGGGCCGCGCGCCGATGCGCCAGCGCCGGCGGCTATATCAGGCGAGAACGCCGAGCGCAGCTTCGAACAGGCGTAGCCCATCGGTGCCACCATGCGCGCGGTCGATCGCGCGTTCGGGATGCGGCATCATGCCGAGGACATTGCCCGCATCGTTGAGCACGCCTGCGATGGCGCGTGCCGAGCCGTTGACGCTGTCGGCATAGCGAAAGGCCACGCGCCCCTCGCCCTCGATACGGTCGAGCGTGTCGGCGTCGGCGAAATAATTGCCGTCATGATGGGCGACCGGAATATGGATTGTCTCGTCCGCGCGATAGGCGGCGGTGAACAGCGACTGGCTGTTGGCGACAGTCAGCGGCACCGTGCGGCAGACGAAATTGAGGCCCGCGTTGCGCATCAGCGCGCCCGGCAGCAACTGCGCCTCGGTCAGCACCTGAAAGCCGTTACACACGCCCAGCACCGGCACGCCGCGCGCCGCAGCGTCGGCGACGGCGCGCAGGATCGGCGACCGCGCCGCCATCGCGCCCGAGCGCAGATAATCGCCATAGGAGAAGCCGCCAGGCAGCGCGATGAAATCGGTGCCGTCCGGAAGCGCCGTCTCGCGGTGCCAAACCATCGCGGGCTTGACGCCGGTCACGGTTTCGAGCGCGACGGCCATGTCGCGATCGCAGTTGGAGCCGGGAAAGACGATTACGGCGGTCTTCATGAGCAAGGCTCCTTCGCGGTGGTCAGGCGCGTTCGATGCGGTAGTTTTCGATCACCGTGTTGGCGAGCAGCTTTGCGCACATCGCGTCGAGATCGGCATCGCTGGTGCCGTCGGCGACGTCGAGTTCGATGAAGCGGCCGGCGCGCACATCGGCCACGCCGCCGAAGCCCAGCCCTTCGAGCGCATGATGGATCGCCTTGCCCTGCGGGTCGAGCACCCCGGGCTTGAGCGTCACATAGACATTCACTTTCATGGGCGCGTACCTTCATGTTTCGGCCGGGCGGGTTCGGGCCGGGGAGGATGGGCGCGCCTATGCCCGCGAATCGCCGCGCGGGCAAGGGGCCAGCGCGGCAAATCGGCCGCATCAGGGAAATGCGAACCGCTCGCAACTTTCCTGTTGCGAATCCCTCGCACTATCCCTAGATCAGCCTTGTTGAGAAGGATTCGCACATGGTCGTCTGTGTCTGCAACGCAATAAGGGAACGCGATTTGCGCGACGTCGCAAAGGACGGCGAGTTGCGCTGCGCCAAGGCCGCCTATGCGCAACTGGGTCGCAAACCCAAATGCGGTCAATGCCTGCCTTTCGCTCGCAATATCATCAGCGACATCACGGCGACCGCCTGAATTTTTCCAAGATTTCCGCCACTTTTCAGCTTGGCTTGAACGGGTCGGGGGGCCTATAATCCTGTCTTCTCACCCCACCCGACAAGGACAGGACGGACAATGAAGGGCGACCCCAAGGTCATCGATTTTCTCAACGAAGCGCTCAAGAACGAGCTGACGGCGATCAACCAATATTGGCTGCACTATCGCATGCTCGACAATTGGGGCGTCGCGCGACTTGCGCATTTCGAGCGCGAGGAATCGATCGACGAGATGAAGCACGCCGACAAGCTGGCCGACCGCATCCTCTTTCTGGGCGGCCTGCCCAATTTCCAGCTGCTCGGACGGCTGCGCGTCGGCGAAACGGTCGAAGAGATCCTCAAGGCCGACCTCGCGCTCGAGGAAGAAGCGATCCCGCTGCTCAAGGACGCGATCGCGCATAGCGAAAGCGTGCGCGACTATGTCAGCCGCGATCTGTTCGCCGACATTCTGGAAAGCGAAGAGCATCATGTCGACGAGCTGGAGAAGCAGTTCGAGATGATCGAGCGCATGGGAATGGAAAATTACGTCCAGCTCCAGTCGAAGCCCGCCGGCGACGACTGACGCCGGAACGACAAAAATCCACGGATTTTTTGGGGGCGCCTGCGGGCGCCTCATTTTTTGCTTGTTTTTGCGAATGATTATCAATAGCTCTGTTTACGCAGTCCCCTCCTGCCGGCTGCTGCGGCCCTGCGGCAGCCGGCATCTTTTTCGGACGGACCAGGCTGCATGCCGATGCGCCGCGGATTTGGGCCATCGATGGGAGGAATGATGGAAGCCAGCACGCTTGTCCGCCGCCTGACCGAACAGCCGTTCGTACGCGAACTGCCGGTCGATGCGGCGCAGGCGGTCCTCGCGCTGCGCTATTGCGTGCTGTGCCATCGCAGCGAGCGCGACCCGATGCCCGAACTCGAACGGCGCTGGGGCAACATCCTCGCGGCGCGCCGCTACCGTCTCGTCGTGGAGGCGATCGTTCATTGCTGGCCCGACCCCTTCGCGGTCGCCCCGCCCTGCTGCCCGCGCGCCAGCTTCGACGAAGCGTTGCTCGCGGCGCTGGTCGGTGCCGCCGGTCGCGACGACCGCGCGGCGTTCGACTGGCTCAGCGCCGAAATGCTGGGCGGCGACGCGCGCGAAACGCTGTTCGTCGCGCTCGGCAATTTCCTCCGCGCCAAGGCGCCGCGCCGCGCGCCGAATGCCTAAGATTCGCCAACAAAGAGAGCCCGGCACAGCGGCCGGGCCCGAGGAGTGTTTCGCGGTTTCGGCCTATTCGGCGGGGACCGGCTTGCGCGCGGTGATCATGCCTTCGACCTTCGTTCCGTCCGCACGGACCGGGTCATGCGCGACGTCGCTGTCGTCGAACACCTTGGTCCAGGCCGCAAATTCGAGGCAAACGCCGTCGGGGTCGAAGAAATAGACCGAACGGACGAACACATCGTCGTTCATCTCGTCCGACGATTGCGTCGGCGAATTGTCGTGGTTCAGGATCTTGGTGACCTTGACGCCCTTTTCGACGAGGCGGTCGTAATATTCATCGAAGCGCTCGGCGGGCACGTTGATCGCGATATGGTTCATCGATCCGTGCGCCGACATGAAATTGCCCTGCGTCGGCAGCGCTTCGGGCGCCGAGATTCCCGGCACCGCTTCGGGCGCACCGTCGAACCAGAAAAAGGCCAGGCTGTCGCCATTGCCGATATCGAAGAAGAAATGCTGGCCGCGATTGCCGGGAAGGTCGATCGTCTTGGTCAGCGGCATGCCCAGAATGTCGCGGTAGAATTCCACCGTCCTGGCCATGTCCTTGCACACGAGCGCGAGGTGGTTGACCCCGCAAAATTCGAATTCCTTGTTCGCTTCTGCCATCGTCCGTCTCCTTTGCGTCTCAGTTCGGATTGGCGCCGGGGCGGGCCTTCATGCCCTGGTACCAGCGCAGGATATTCCTGTTGTCGGGGTCGAGCGGTTGACCGACGCTCGCGCCGAAATCGAGGAAAGCGAAGAGCATGATGTCGGCGAGCGTCAGGCGGTCGCCGGCGATGAACGCGCGATCGGCGATCAGCGGATCGAGCCATTTGAGCCCGTCCTGTGCCATCGCCTTCAGCCCCGCCGCGGCTTCGGGCAGACAGCGCATGCGCGGTTCGAACAGCGGCAGTCCCTCCGCAAAGCGAAAGCCGTTGGTCAGTGGTTCGCAAATCTTGAGGTCGACGCGCCGCGTCCACATCCGCGTCGCCGCGCGCTCCTCGGCCGTCGTGCCGATCAGCGCCGGATCGGGGAAGCGCTCCTCGAGATATTCGCAGATCGCGGTAATCTCGGTCAGTACCCTTCCGTCGTCGAGCTCGAGCGCCGGGGTCTGCCCCGCCGGGTTCACGCTGCTGTTATAGGGGGGGCGCCGGTTTTCACCGCCGCGCAGGTCAACCTCGACCTCGGGCAGGCTGATCCCCTTTTCCGCCATGAACAGTTTCACGACACGGGGATTGGGGCCGACGCTATTATAGAATTTCATGGCCATCCTCTCAGTATCCTTCTAGCAGCTTCCGGCATAACCGTCAACTTAATTGACGAATATGCCGGAGCGCGGCCAGCGGACGCGGTAGAGCGTCCCGGTGGTCGACGCGGTGATATAGGCGTCGCGCCGATCGGCGCCGCCAAACGCAATGTTGGTCACGCCGATATCGGGGAGCGGCAGAAACTCCGACCCGCCGCCATCGGGATCGAAGATGGTGATGCCGCCTTCGACCATTGTGCCGACGCAGATGCGGCCGCTTTCCTCGACCGCAAGGCTGTCGAGCAGGCGGAAGGCGGGCGGCGTGCCGACGAACCGGCCCGGCGCCCACGGCGGCGGCGGCGCGAGCTGGCCCGGTGCCACCACCTCCATCGCCCAGACGCGCGCGGTCATGGTCTCGCTGACATAGAGCGTCTTGCTGTCGGGGGAGAGGCCGATGCCGTTCGGACCGATCATCTCGGCGCGCTGGCGCGTGATCGAGGAGCCGTCGATGCGGGCATGATAGATGGCGCCATGATCGCGCCCGCTGCCGCGCACCTGACCATGGTCGGTGAACCAGAAGCCGCCCTCGCGATCGAAGACGATGTCGTTCGGCCCCTTCAGCCGCTCGCCCTCGAAACTGTCGTAGAGCGTCGTCACCGCCCCGCTGGCGAGGTCGACCCGCTGGATCGAGCCGCAGGCGGCGTCGTGCGCGGCATGACCGGGAAAGAGCAGCGGCCCCCCCCGGGTCCACTGGAACCCGCCATTGTTGCAGACATAGGCAGCACCATCGGGGCCGATCGCCACGCCATTGGGCCCGCCGCCAAGCTCGGCCACGACCGACAGGCTTCCGTCCGGGGCGACGCGGGTCAGCGTGCCGCGCGCAATCTCTACAAGCAGCACCGACCCGTCGGGCATCGGCACCGGCCCTTCGGGAAAGCGCAGGCCGGTGGCGACGACCTCGGGCGCGCCGAAGTCGCTCATTCGGGTTTCGACCGCGGCGCGCTCAGGAAGTCGGCGGCATCGAAGCCTTCGGGGGCCGCGACCTCGACGATCGGATCTTCGCGCGCGTCGAACTCCATGCGCAGCGCGCGGGTGATGACCGCGTGCATGTCATAGAGGCAGGTGATGTAGGTGAATTCGAAAATCTGCTCGTCGTTCCAGAAGGTCTTGAGCTTGTCGAACACCGCCGTCGGGACGCGGCCGTTCGCCTGGCTGAGGCAATCGGCATAGGCAAGGACGGCGCGTTCCTGATCGTTATAGCAATCGGCGACCTGCCAATGGGCGATCGATGCGATCTTCTCTTCGCTGACCCCCAGGCCGCGCAGCGACTTGCAATGCTGCGAAAAGACAAACTGGCTGCCCTTCACCCAGCCCGCGCGCGTCTGCCCAAGCTCGCGCAGCACCGGGTCGATCGAACGCGCCGGATTGCGATAGACCGCGAAACCGTCGACCGCATGTTTGAAGATGTCGGGCGACAGCGCATAGACGGTCCACCAATCGCCCGGCGTGCCGGTCGCGGTGCCGGGTTCGGCCACCGGGTCGCGGTCGCCGAACAGGCGCTGATAATAAGCGAGAACGATCTCGTCGGTCACTTCGGACCGGGGCACCTGGCGCAAGACGGGCATGAAACGGACTCCTCAGGCGTTGGCAAATTTGCGGAATTCGGCGACGTGCGCGCTGTCGAAATATTCGTCGAGGCGCGTGATCCGGCCGTTTTCTACCTCGCAGATGATGGCGCACGGCAGGCGCACCGGGCCGTCGTCGTGAACGCGGCGCCCCTTCAGCACATGCTGCTGGACAAAACCTCCCGGAAAGGTGGTCAGGCGGCGGTCGGCATATTCGCGGTCCTTGATGCGCGCGACCATCCCGGTCAGCGTCTGCGCCGTCTGCGCCGGGGTCACGATCAGTTCGTCGGTATTGTGCCATATCTCGGCATCGGGCGTGAAACTGTTCTGCATCGTTTCGATATCGCCCTGCTCGATCGCGTCGAAGAAGCGCGTCGCCATGGCGCGAATGTCGTCCTGTTCGTTCATCAGTCTCTCCTCAAATCCGCGCGCCGAACATGCGGCCGCCATTGGCCGCGATCAGCCCGTCGATATCGTCGCCCTTGTAATCCGGATCGGCGGATTCGCCGAAGGCGGTCAGCATGTCGCGCGTCACCAGTTCGGCCATCGCCTTCCATTCGGGATGGGTGAATATCCAATAGTCGCCATTCTCGATCGCCCGGACAACCCGCGCGCCGATCTTCGCCGGGTCCATCCCGCCCGCAAGCACGCCCTGCATGGCCTGGCTGGTCGCGGCCGCGCGGCCGACCTCGACCTGCGCCGGGCGCAGATCGCGCGTCGTTTCGACAATGCGCGTCGCCGACATCCCCGGCATCAGGACCGAAATATCGACGCAGGTGCCCGCAAGCTCGTTGCGCAGCGCCATCGCGATGCCGAGCGTGGCATATTTCGAACTGATATAGGCGACCGAGATCGGCGGCGGCACGATCGCAACCATCGACGATGTGATGACGAGGTGGCTCGCCTCGCCCGATGCCTTCATCGCACCGAGGAAGGTGCGGCAGGCATATAGATGCGCATGGGCGTTGACGGCATAGTTCCAGCGCCAGACGTCGGTGTCATAATCCTCGAACGGCCCCGAACCGCCGCCCACACCGGCATTGCTGAACAGGATGCGTACCGGGCCGAAAGCCTGCGCGGCGGCACCGGCATCGGCCCAGCTTGCCTCGTCGGACACGTCGAGCTGCAACCCGATCGCCTCGGCCCCCGCGGCGCGCAGGCTTTCCGCCGCGGCTTCCGCCCCCGCTCCGTCAATATCGGCGAGGACAAGCCGCGCGCCCCTGTCCGCCAGCGCCCGCGCCGTCGCGAGACCAAGCCCGCTGGCGCCGCCGGTGACGAACGCCGTCTTGCCTGCAACATCGGTCATTCAGCGAAATCCTGATCGAGGTGGCGCGTCATCGCGAACTGGGCCAGCCCTGCGGCGACCGCAAAGGGAAGGATGGCAAGCAAGGCCCAGCGCAAGCTTTCATCACCATAGGCCGGTTTGAGGTAATCGCTCACCACGCCGATGAACAGCGGACCGAGGCCGAGGCCGACGATGTTGAACATCAGCATCAGCACCGCCGCGGCCGTCGCGCGGCTGCGCGGCGGGGTCAGATTCTGCACCAGCGCCAGCGCCGGGGCGACATAGGCGGTGCAGGCCGCCATCGGGATCAGCAACAGCGCAAGCGACACTTGCCAGCTATCGACGAGGAGCGCCGCGGCGAAGCTCGGGATCAGGACGGCGGTGGCCAGAGCGGGAATCGATCCATAGGCGCGCGGCGATCGCTTCGCGACGTGGCTGACCAGCCAGCCGCCGCCGAGGATGCCGATCCCGAAGGTAATGCCGGCGGCGGGCGCGAACCAGGTCGCCATCGCATCGAGCGGCATGCCCTGGGTGCGCATCAGGAAGGCCGGGATCCAGTTGAGCATGCCATAGCTGACGAAGGCGGCAAGGCCGCTGCCGACCATCACCATGCGCAGCGACCGGCGGCGCACGAACATCGCAAGGCTCTGCCGAAAGGGCAGCGCTTCGTCGGCCGTCTGCTGCTTGTCCATGGCGCCGCGCGCGGGTTCGCGGACCAGCCAGATCAAGAGCGGCGCAACAAGGATACCGACGACGCCGATGACCAGGAAGGCATTGCGCCAGCCTATGTTGGCCGCCGCCCAGGCGCCGAAGGCGGCGCCGACGAACACGCCGAACGGACCGTTCAGCGTGAACAGGCCGATCGCCAGCGGCCGGCGATCGGGCGGGTAATAATCGGCGATCACCGACAGCGACGGGGCGGTGCCCCCCGCCTCGCCCGCGCCGACGCCGAAGCGCATCAGCGCCAGTTGCCAGAAGTTCGACACCATGCCGCATGCGGCGGTGAAGCCGCTCCACACCACGCAGGCGATACCGATCAGCTTCACCCGGTTCCACCGGTCGGCGATCATCGCGACCGGGACGCCCATCGCCGCATAGAAGAGCGCGAAGGCAAGGCCGGTGAGCAAGCCGAACTGCGTATCGCTGAACTGCATATCGGCGCGGATCGGTTCGACGAGCACCGACAGCAGCTGGCGGTCGACGAAGTTGATCGTGCCGACCATGAAAAGCATCGCGAGCGCAAAATTGCGGCGGACGGCGATCGAACGGTCGGCCGGCGCGGCGCCCGCATCAAGGGCGGTGGCTTGCGTCATGGCTCTCCCCAAACATGTGATTCTTTTCGGGTCAAAATACTTAGGTATTTAAGTTTATCTGTCAATGTGCTTTACGGTAAGGCGACATCGAACGGGAGAGAGCAATGGATATCAAGGGCAAAACCGCCATCGTTACCGGCGCCGCGAGCGGCATCGGCCGCGCCACCGCCGTCGCGCTTGCCGAGCGCGGCGCCGCCGCGATCGCACTTGTCGACGTCAACGAAATCGACCTGCGCGAAACGGCGGGTCGCGTCGAGGCGGCGGGCGCGCGAGCGACGGTCCACCGCCTCGACCTGTCCGACATCGCCGCGACCGAAGCCTGGTTCGCGGCGCATGGCGACGTCGACATTCTCCACAACAATGCCGGGGTCGTATCGGGACTGCCGCAATTTCCCGACGTCGACGCGGCGCGCATCCGCTGGATCATCGACGTCAATGTGACCTCGCTGATCGCCGCGACGCAGATCGCCGTGCAGGCGATGCGCCGCCGCGGCGGCGGGGTGATCGTCAACACCGTGTCGACCGTCGCGCTCGGCACCGGATTTTACGATACGATGTATGCGACGACCAAAGCGGCGGTGATGATGTTCACCCGCTGCTGCGCGCCGCTGAAGGCCGAATGCAACGTCCGCGTCGCGGGGATGCTGCCGGGCCTTGTCGATACACCGATCCTCGACACCACGGGCGCGGGCGGCAAATCGGAGTGGATGGAGCAAGTGCTAGCCAATAATGAAGCCTGCGAACCCAGGGATATCGCCGGCGGCGTCATCGCGCTGATCGAGGATGACGGTTTGGCCGGGGGCGACTGGCTCGCGGTGCGGCGGCTCGCCGGAAAGATCGAATATCAGTGGGGTCATGCCGATACCGTCTGATCCACGCTCGTCATTGCGGGCGAAGCCGCGTCGCTTCGCTCTTCGCAATGGCGCAGGAGGTCAGCGCGTCGGCGCGGCGAGCATATTCTTGCCGAACAGGTTCGACCATTGCTCCTCGGTCAGCACGGGCCGCGCGCTCGCAAGGTTGGCGGCATTCTTGACGTCGGTTCCGGCAATCACCGCCGGCCGCTCGCCCACGCGCGCGAACCAGTCGGCAACGGCAGGATAATCGTCGAGCGTCAGCCCGATCAGCTGCACCGCGCGCGCCCAGGGCCAGGCCGCCATGTCGGCGATGCTATATTCCTCGGCCAGATAGTCTGCCTCGGACAGGCGTCCGTTCAGAACGTGCAGCAGGCGAACTGTCTCGTTCCGGTAGCGCTCGGTCGGGTAGGTCTGGCCTTCGGGTGCGTAGCGGATGAAATGATGCGCCTGCCCCTGCATCGGCCCGAAGCTGGCCATCTGCCACATCAGCCATTGCTGCGCCTGGCTGCGACGGCGCGGATTTTCGGGCAGGAACTTGCCGCTCTTTTCGGCAAGATAAAGCAGGATCGCGCCGCTTTCGAAGACAGGCAGCGGCGCCCCGCCGCCGATCGGTTCATGGTCGACGATCGCGGGCAGGCGTCCGTTGGGGTTGATGCGCCGAAAGTCGGGGGTGAGATGATCGCCCGCGAGCACATCCATCTTGAGCAGGCGGTGCGGCAAGCCCGTCTCTTCAAGCATGATCGAAACCTTGTGCCCGTTGGGCGTGGGGGTGAAATAAACCTCGATCATGCAATTCCTCTTTCGGCAAAACGGGCGCGGGCGGCGGCAAATGCGGCGTCGAAGGCAGGCTTCCCCGCCGGGTAGCCCGCAACGGTGAGCGTGACACCTGCGATCCGCCATCGCCCGTCGCGGATCAGATGGTGGGTGTAATGACCGACAAGGTCGCCCATCAGCGCGGCGCCATCGACGGTAATGAAGTGCGCCGCATCGACGATTCCCGTCACCACGGCGCGATCGCCCTCGATCTCGGCGCGCACATTGTGCAGCCGGTGCGCGGTAGCGTCGAAACCCTCGAGCGCGCGGCAGCGGCGCGTCCATTCATCGGCATCGATCGTCGCGACGATCGACCCGATCGCGCCATAGTCGATCGCGATCCGGTCGGCGAACAGCGCTCGATACGCGCCCCAGTCGCGCGCATCGAGCGCGGTGGCATAAGCGGTCACGACCGCCACCGCCGCTTCCCGGTCAAGGAAAGCGTCGATAGCGGTCGCGTCGGTCGGCATTCTAGTGGGACTGCCAGCTAGCGGGACTGCTAGAATTTGAAGCCGGCTTCGATCGACAGGTTGCGCGGCGGTTCGAGATAGAGAATCGCGCGCGGAACCGCGGTGATCGGCGCCGGCAGGTTGAACGCGCTGCCCGTCGTCAGCTCGTTGGTCAGATTCTTGCCGACGAAGGCCAGGAACCAGCGCTCGTCCGCATCCGAAAGCTGCACGCGCAGGTCGAGCTTCACATAGCCTTTCTGGATGCCGAAAATCGGGCTCTGATTGTCCGAGTCGAAATATTTCGAGCGGCCCGCGGCGACGCCCGTAATGTCGAGCTTCAGATCATCGCCCAGCGGCACGCGGCCGTGCGCCGAGACATTGCCGGTCCATTTTGACGTGTAGGCGAGACGATAGCCGGCAAGATTGTTGGTCGCCGGCGTGCAGGTGCTCGGCTGCGACGCAAGGCAGGCAGCCCCCGGATAATCATCATATTTGATGTCCTGATAGGCACCCGATGCGGTGATATCGAGGTTGGGCGACAGATAGAGCGCCAACGATCCTTCGATGCCCTTCGACGTCGCGCTCGCGGCGTTGCCGGTCAGATAGCTGGAGGTTGCCGGCTGATAGACCGAAACCTGCAGATTCTTGAACTGGGTGTCATAGACCGAGACGTTGGCGACGACCTTGCCGTCGAACAGCGTCGATTTGACGCCCGCTTCATAGTTGGTCGAGCGCTCGGGCTTGAACGCGAAGGTCGCGTTCGTCGTGCCGAGGGTATTCGACACGAAGCCGCCCGACTTCGACCCGCGGCCATAGGTCGCGTAGAGCATGATGCGCGGTGCGACGTCGAACTGCACCGTCACCGACGGATCGACATTGCCTTCGCTGAGCGAACCGACCGCGCTGGAGATCGGACGGATCGCAAACGGGCCATAGACCAGCCGCGAGGCGAAATCGGCGTCCTTGCTCGTGTGGCTGTAACGCAGGCTGCCGATCACGCGGAAGGTGTCGGCCAGGTTCAGCGTACCCTGTCCGAAGACCGACCAGCTGTCCGACGTCTGGTTGAAGCGGCTGTCGATGCGGCCGAAATAGGGCGAACCGAACAGGTTGGCGATATTGAAGCCCTGCAGCTGGTCGAGCCGGTATTTGCCATGGTCGTAATAAGCGCCGACGATGAAATCGAAGGTGCGGCCGGTCGGCGACAACAGGCGAATTTCCTGGGAGAATTGCTCGAAGCGTTCGGGGAAGCTGTTGTATACCGAATTGTTGGTAAACGCGCCGCCGCCGCCCGGAATCGTCTGATCGAAGCCGTTGACGATATTGGCGTTGAACCAGCTGTAACCGGTCACCGACGTCAGCGTATAGTCGCCTATCGCGATGTTGCCGGTGCCCGATATCATGACCGATTTGGTCTTGGTCCCTTCATCGCCGAGCGCCGACTTGTCGAGATAGCGGGTAAGGTGCGGATCCTGCGCGCTGGTCAGCGGGCTCGACACGGTAATGCCGCCCACGACATCGCGGTTCGCATATTCGACCTTCGCGGTGTAATCGAAATTGGCCGACGGTTCCCATTTCATCGTCAGGCGGAGAAGCTGCTGCTTGATCTCCGGATCGTCATGGTCGGTCGCGAGGTTGCGGATATAGCCCTGCTGGTTGAGCACCTTCATCGCGAGGCGCGCGCTCAGCGTGTCGGTCAGCGGCCCCGACAGATAGCCCGAAAAGTCGGTGCCCTTGAAATCGAAGTTATAATTGGCGGTCAGCTTGCCTTCGAACTGGTCGGTCGGCCCCGCCGACACGACGCTGACCGCGCCGGCCGCGGTGTTCTTGCCGAAAAGGGCGCCCTGCGGACCGCGCAGCACCTCGACGCGCGCGAGGTCGAAGAAGGGTGCCTGCGCCTGACGCGACCGGCCGGCGTAGACGCCGTCGACATAGAGCGAGACCGACTGGTCGAACGCGAAGTTCGCCGGCGGCGAGCCGAAGCCGCGAATGTAGATCACGTCATTGCCCGCGGTCGACTGGACGAAGACGTTCGGCGTGTAATTCATCACCGCCTTGATGTCGTTCGAGTTGAAATCGTCGAGCCGCTGGCCGCTGACGACCTCCATCGAGATCGGAACATCCTGGATGTTCTGGGCGCGCTTTTGCGCCGTCACGATGATTTCATTGCCGCTGACGCTTGCTTCCGCGGACGTATCGGCGCCATCGTCGGCAGTCTGCGCCATCGCCGGCGCGGCGGTAGCCAGCATCGCAAGCGTCGCGACGCCAGCGAGCAGATTCGAATGTCGAGCCTTCATCTTCACCCTCCCATAAAGCCTAGTGCAACGGTACCGGTTTCTCCGTCCGATCCGTCAATCTGATTGACCCTTAGTATACTAATGGTTTTATGCTTGTCCAGAGTTTCAAGAGAGGATTCCCATTATGACCGACGAAAATCGCCAGAGCGCGCTTGCGAGCCGCCCCTTGTGCACCGTGGAGTTCGAGGTCGGCGGCGGCCTGATCGGGATCGGCGCGTCGCCTTTCGGCGACCAGCGGCTCGGCTATATCACCGGCGGACGATTTTTCGGACCGCGAATCAACGGCATCGTTCTGCCGGGTGGCGGCAATTGGTCGCGCGGCGGGCGGCTGGGCGAAGCGGCGTCGGTCGGCACCTTTGATGCGCGCGCGGTGTGGCAGACCGACGACGGCGCGCTCATCTACCTCAGCTATACGGGGCGCAGCCTGATTCCCGACGACGTCCGCACCGCCTTCGCCGACCCTGCCGCGCCCCATGTCGATCCTGCGCGCTATTATCTGCGAATCGCGCCCGTGTTCGAGACCGCGAGTCCCCGATACGACTGGCTCAACGGTCTGCTCGCCGTCGGAGTCGGCGAGCGCACCGACTTCGGCGTGCGCCATGTGATCCACGAGATATTGTGAGGCGAAATGCCTGAGGCAGTGCCCCGCCCCTAGCCCACGGCTCGGTCGCGGCCTTCCCAATAGGGCGCGCGAAGTTCGCGGCGCAGCACCTTGCCCGAGGGATTGCGCGGCAGCGCGTCGATCGTCTCGACGCTCTTCGGCGCCTTGTAGGCAGCGATGCGCTCGCGCGCCCATGCGATGACATCGGCGGGATCGACCGTGGCGCCGGGCGCGGGGACGACCAGCGCCTTGACCGCCTCGCCCCATTTGTCGTCGGGCACGCCGATGACCGCGACATCGACGACACCAGGGCAGCCCATGATCGCGCTTTCGACCTCGGCCGGATAGACATTCTCGCCGCCCGACACGATCATGTCCTTGATCCGGTCGTGGACGAAGTAGAAACCGTCGGCGTCACGATAGCCGACATCGCCGGTGTGCAGCCAGCCGCCGATCACGGTTTCGGCGGTCGCCTCGGCGCGGTTCCAATATTCCTTCATCACGATGTCGCCGCGGATCGCGATCTCGCCGATCTCGCCGTCACCGAGCGGCCGCCCCTCGCCATCAAGGATCGCCATCTCGGTCTGCGGCCAGGGCTGACCGCATGAGGTGAGTTTGCCGGGCAGGTCGTGCGCGGCGGGCGAAAGGTAGGAGCCGCCGCCCGAGCTTTCGGTCATGCCGTAGAATTGCACGAAATCGCAGCCGAAGGTCGCGCGCGCGCGGCGCAGCACATCCTCCGCGATTGGCGAGGCGCCATAAGCGATCGACCGCAACGCCGAATAGTCGCCTGTCGCTGCGGCGGGCTGTTGCAGCATCATCTGGATCATCGCGGGCGCGAGGAAGGCGTGCGCAACGCGTTCCTCCGTCAGCATCCGCACCGCATCGTCCGCGACGAAATCCTTGACCAGCACCAGCCGCCCGCCCTGCGCCAGCCCCGAAAAGCTGACATTGGTGCCGGCGACGTGGAACAGCGGCATCACGATCATCACCGTTTCGTCCTCGCCATAGGCGAAGCCATCGACCTCGGTCGCCATTTCGAGGAAGCGGCGGTAATTCTTGTTGGCGAGCACGACGCCCTTGGGCCGCCCGGTGGTGCCGCTCGTATAGAGCTGCAACACATCGTCGGCGAGTTGCGGCGCGTCGGTGGGCGGGGTCGCGGCCGCATCGCCGAGCCAGGCGTCGAAGCTTTCGAAGTCGGGGTGCGCGCCATAAAGCGCCACCAACCGCGGCTTTTCGGCAAACCCGGCGACCGCGGCCAGCGCGGTGTCGAAGAAATCCTCGCCCACGAAGAGCAGCTTCGGCGCCGCGTCGCCCAAAATGAAACCGATCTCGCCCGCGGCGAGGCGGCAGTTGATCGGCGCCAAGCAGGCGCGCGCACGCGCGGTGCCGAAGAAGAGCGGATACCAGGCGTCGTGGTTCTTGGTCAGCACCGACACCCGGTCGCCAGGCCCCACCCCCGACGCCAGCAGCGCGTTCGCGACCCGGTTCGACTGCGCATCAAGCGCGGCAAAACTCGTTTCGCGATCTCCATATTTGACCGCGACCGCCTGCCCACGCGCGCGCGCCTGCGCCGCCGGAATATCGGCCAGCGTCCGAATGGCCTCCAGATCGATCATTTCGCTCTCCCATCGTCACTTTGATCTTGAATTAGATAGAATACTAAGCAAATACTTGGCCAGCAAAAAAGCGAGAGGATCCGCCTTGTTCGATCACCCCATCCTGCCGACAACGATCGTCGGAAGCTACCCCCAACCCGATTGGCTGATCGACCGCGAACGATTGAAGGCCAGCCTGCCGCCACGCGTGCGTGCCGAGACTTTGTGGCGCATCCCCGAACCCTGGCTGGCGGATGCGCAGGAAGCCGCGACCTTGATGGCGATCCGCGATCAGGAAGAGCTGGGCATCGACATCGTCGGCGACGGCGAGATGCGCCGCGAAAGCTATTCGAACCGGCTCGCGACCGCGCTGTCGGGGATCGACACCGAACAGCATGGCACCGCGATCGACCGCACCGGCAACGCCAATCCGGTGCCGCTCGTCTCGGGCCCGATCCGCCGCGTGGCGCCGATCGAGGCGCAGGACGCCGCCTTTCTCCGTCGCCATTCGACCAAGCCGGTCAAGCTGACCCTGCCCGGCCCCTTCACCATGACCCAGCAGGCCGAGAACGCCTATTATCCCGACCTCAGATCGCTCGCGATGGATTATGCCGATGCGGTCAATGCCGAGGTGAAGGATCTGTTCGCCACCGGCGTCGATGTCGTCCAACTCGACGAACCCTATCTGCAGGCGCGCGCCGCCGAGGCGAACGCCTATGCGATCGAGGCGATCAACCGCGCGCTCGATGGCGTCGGCGGCACGACCGCGCTGCATATCTGCTTCGGCTATGCGATGGTGCACCACAGCGCGGGGGCGACGGGGCCGAAGCCGAAGGCCTATGACTTCCTCGCCGAACTCGAAGCGTCGGCGATCGACGTGATTTCGATCGAGGCGGCGCAGCCGGGGCTCGACCCCGCGATCCTCGCCGAACTGCCGACCAAGACGATCATGTACGGGGTGCTCGACCTGTCGACGCCCGATGTGGAAACGCCCGAAATCGTCGCGGGCCGCATCCGCGAGGCGCTGCGCTATGTTGACGCCGAACGGCTGTGGATCGCGCCTGATTGCGGGATGAAATATCACAGCCGCGACCATAGCCAGGCCAAGCTAAAGGCGATGGTCGACGGGGCGGCGCTGGTACGGGCGGAGTTGAAATAGCCTATCCCATCGTCATTGCGAGGAGCGGAGCGACGAAGCAATCTCCAGCTACCGGCCTTGTGCGAGACCGATGGCTGGAGATTGCTTCGCTTCGCTCGCAATGACGACCGTTATGCGTCGATGAAATCCGCCAACAACGGCACCACCAACTCCGGTGCCTCGACCATCGGCAGATGCCCTGCCCCCCCGATCACCTCCAGCCGCGCGCCCGGAATCGCGTCCAATATCTCGTCATGCTGCGCGCGGCTGGTGATGCCGTCCTTGTCGCCCCAGATCAGCAGGGTCGGCACCGCAATCTCGCCCAGGCGCGGGCGGCTGTCGATGCGCGCCATGATCGCGCGCTGCTGCGCGAGGAAAGTGTCGGCGCCGGTATCCGCCGCCATCTGCCGCGCGATGCCGAGCAGGCGCGCGTCGCCGCGCTTTTCTTCCGGAAACAGGATCGGGATGCGCTCCTCGACGACCTGATCGAACCGGCCGCTTGTCACGAGGTCGATATAGCCCTGCCGCCGCGCCGTCTGCGCTGGACCATCGGCGGAGGCGAGCGTCGAGATCAGCGCCAGCTTCGCAACCCGCCCGGGCGCCCGGCGCATCACCTCGAAGGCGATGAAGCCGCCCATGGCGTGTGCGACCAGCGCGAATTTCGGCGGCGCATTGTCGAGCAGCCGCTGCGCGAAGCCCGCGATCGTATCGTCGCTGCGGTTATCGGCGACGATGACCTCGCGGTCGGTCCAGGCGTCAAGGAGCGGTTGCCACACGGCTTCGGTCAAAAGCTGGCCGGTGATGAGGACGATCGGAAGCGTCATGGGGTCAATCCTAAAGCGTCGTCATTCCGAGGAACCGAAGGCGACGCGGCAATCCAGAGCAGGCGTAAACCGCACTGGATTGCTTCGCTCCGCTCGCAATGACGAAATGTTTCATACCACCTGATGCAGCAGCGCTTCGCCCGCCCCCAGCCGACGGCAATTCTCATGCGCCACCGTCAGGCTGCGCACGAGCGTCTCGGGCGTAAGCCATGCGACATGCGGCGCGAGCACCGCATTGGGCAGGCCGAGCAGCGGATTCCCGCGCGGCAACGGCTCCTCCGCAAACACGTCGAGCCCCGCGCCGCGCAGATGGTCCGCGGTCAGCGCCGCGACCAGCCGATCCTCGTCGACCAGTTCGCCGCGCGCGGTGTTCACCAGTATCGCGCCCTGCTTCATCGCGAACGGGTCGATGCTGGCGCGCGTCTCTTCGGTCAGCGGCATGTGCAGCGAGACGATATCGCTCTCCGCGAGCAACTGGCCAAGCGGCAGAAATTCATAAGGCCCGTCGCGCTCGCGCCGCGCCGTATAGACCACCCGCGCCCCCAGCGCGGCGAGCACCGGCGCGAGCAGTTGCGCCGAATTGCCGAACCCGACGAGCCCCACGGTGCGCCCGCCGACCTCGCCCACCGAATCGAGTTCGGACGGATCGGCGGTCCAGCCTTCACCGGCGCGGGTCCGCGCGTCGAAGAAGCAGGTGCGGCGCAGCACGGCCATCATCAGCGACAGCGCCATTTCGGCGACCGCCTGGCTGTTGGTGCCCGGCATGTTGCACACCGCGACACCATGCTCGCGCGCCGCGTCGAGCGCGATCGTGTTCACGCCCACGCCGAGCTTCTGGATCAGCTTGAGCCTGGGCGCCGAAGCGATGAAGTCGGCCGTTACGGGGGTCAGCACATGGAGCAGCGCGGTGATCTCGCCAGCCACCGCGTCGAGCGGTGCGGCTTCGTCGACATGCGTCACGACGCCCGCGCCGAAGATGGCATCGACCGCCGCGCGAAAGCCGGGGCTTGGGCGGGCGTGGAGAACGATCATGCCGCGACCCGCCCGATCGACCCCGCAAAGGCCGAGAAGCCGGCAAATTCGGCATCGGCGCCCATCGCTTCCTCGATCCGCAGCATCTCGTTCCACTTCGCCATCCGTTCGGAGCGGGTAAAGCTGCCGACCTTCAATTGCCCCGCGTCCCAGCCGGTGGCCAGATGCGCGATCGTGACATCCTCGCTCTCGCCCGAGCGTGCCGAGACGATCGCGCCCCAGCCGCGCGCGACCGCGGCATCGAGCGCGGCCTTCGCTTCGGTGACGGTGCCGATCTGGTTCACCTTGATTAGCGCCGCATTGCACACCGCTGCATCGCCCGCGCGCTCGACGCGCGCCGCATTGGTGACGAGCACATCGTCGCCGATGATTTGCACCCGGTCGCCGATAGCTGCGGTGACCGCCGCCATCGCGGTCCAGTCATCCTGCCCCGCCGGGTCTTCGATCGACAGGATCGGATAGCGTCCCGCCCATTCGACGATGCGCGCCGCCATGTCCTCGCTCGTCAATCGCCCCTCGTCGAGCGCGAGGCTGTAGCCCGAGGCATCGCCGAGTTCGTTCGCCGCAATGTCGAGCGAGATGAAGACGTCTTCGCCCGCGCGGTGCCCGCTGGCCTCGATCGCCTTGGTCAGCGTGCCCAGCGCATCCTCGTTCGAGGCGAAATTCGGCCACCAGCCGCCTTCGTCGGCGACCCCCGACAGCGGCCCCTTGGCTTCCATCAACTTGCCCGCGGCGCGATACACATCGTCGGTGATTTCGAGTGCGCGACGAAAGCTGCCCGCCGCGGGGCACATGATCATGAAATCCTGCACGTCGGTGCGCCGCCCGGCGTGGGCGCCGCCGCCGAAAATCTGGATCTCGGGCAGCGGGATGCGGACTTTGCGGTCCCCGGCGAGGTAGCGCCACAGCGGCAGCCGCGCGTCGGCGGCCGCCGCGTGCAGCACCGCCATCGACACCGCAACGACGGCGTTCGCCCCCAGCCGCGCCTTGTTCGGGGTGCCGTCGAGATCGCACAGCGCCTTGTCGACCGCCGCCTGGTCGCCCGCATCCATGCCGATCAGCGCGGGCGCGATCTCGGCCCCGATCCCGGCGACCGCGCCATTGACGCCATAGCCGCCGAAGGCCGGGCCGCCGTCGCGCAGGTCGATCGCCTCATGCGCGCCGCGCGAGGCACCGGCGGGCGCAATGGCGCGGCCAACCGCGCCCGATTCGAGGATAACTTCCGCCTCGACCGTGGGGCGGCCACGCGAATCCCAAAGCTGGCGGCCGGCAACCGAAGCGATAGGCGACGTCATTCCTTGGTCCTTTTCCAGTTTGCGACGAGCGCATCGATGGGCGTCGGCGCGAGCAGCAACGCACGCGCCTGATCGCGCACGATTTGTTTGTGATGGCGGTCGGTCAGATAGGGCGCGGGCGATTTGCCCTCGACCCGCGCGAGCAGCAACGCGGCGGTCAGTTTGCCGGCGCGCAGCGCCAGCGCGTCGGCGTCTTCCCAATCGATGCCGGCGCGATAGGTCTCGACCAGCGCCGCCGCGGCCTCGCCGAGCCGTTCGTTCCCCAGCCACACCGCCTTCAGCAGCAGATGCGTGGTGCAAAAGGCAAGGTCGAAGGCCGGGTCGCCATAGACTGCACATTCGGCGTCAAGGAACACCGGCCCGTCTGCACCGACGAGAATATTCTTGGGGCTGACGTCGCCGTGAACGAGCGCCACCTTGCGCGACGAGAGGTCGTCGGCGAGCGCGTAGAGCGCCGGCGCGCACTCCGCATCCTTTTGCGCAACGAACAGCAGAAAGGGATCGACGCGCAGCGCGCGGAACATCGCATCGGTCGGAAAGGCGTCGCGGTCGGCGGCGCTGTTCGCGGTCGCGGCGTGGACCGCCACGATGCCGCGACCGACAGCCGCCGCGAACCCCGGATCGATACGGCCCGCGATCAATTCATCCTTCCACACCGGACAATCCGGCAGGAAGCGCATCGCGAAGCCGTGGCCGGGCAATTCGGCCAGCACCTCGGGCACTAGATGCGGATCGACGCCGCGCGCCCGGCGCAGCCAGCGCACCTCGCTCGCGCCGCGTTCGACCGGTGCGTGCCAATCGGCGGCGACACGCAATTGCTCGAGCGGCCGCTTGACCACGATCGGCCCCGCCGGGCCGTCGACCCGCCACACGTCGCAGGACACGCCGCCGGTCAATGGCTCGAGGACGACCTCGCCCTCGCCCGCCAGCCCGGCCGCGCGCAATCCCGCAATGATGTCGGCGGTCGCCGTGTCCACTTACAGCTTCTCCCGGATCCAGCTGCTGACCAGATCGGCGGCATTTTGCCGTTCTTCGATCGAATCCTCGAAATAATGCGCGCCGGGGATCAGTTCGAGCCTTTTGTCCGCGGTGCCGAGGAAGTCGAAGATCTTGCGCGCATCGCTGGGGAAGACGCCGGTGTCGGCGAGCCCCTGCACCACCAGCGCGGGGGTGTCGTGCTTGGCGAGGTGCGGCTGCCCCTGGCACGGCGATGTTTCGAGGCTCCACATGTTGAGCCAGGTCTTGATCGTATTGGCGCGGCCGATGCTGGGGGTGCGGTTGGCGATTGCCGGGTCGCCGCGATAGCACCAGTTGGGCTTGCGGTCCGACGGGTCGATCGCCGGATCGACGCAGCGGATGTCGCCCCAGCAGCGGAACATCGGAAAGATACGGTCGGGGATTCCGGCCGCATTGAGCCGCGCGAGTTCGGCCTTTGCCCAATCGGTGATGCGCTGGTTGCGCGCGCGCTGGCCGGCGCGATATTTTTCGATGAAAGCGTCCGAATAGGGCGGGCCATTGTCGGGATTGAACGGGTCGAGCTCGGGATCGGTCAGCGTCGGATCATTTTCGTCGATCACCGACGCGTCCATCCAGTCGGTCAGCACTTCGGGACGTCCCTGGTGGGCGTTGAAGCTGATATAGAGATTGCCCTTGATGAGCTGCGCCAGCGCATCCTGACCGATTGACGGCAGCCGGTCGGTCAAGGTCGGCGCGATCGCTTCGGCCTGATAGGCGCCCATCAGCGAGCCGCCGCCCGAATTGCCGAGGATCACGATCTGTTCGACCCCGGCCTCTTCTTTCAGCCACTTCATTCCGACCCCGATGTCGAGGATGGCATGTTCGAGCAGGAATTGGTCCTCGAACCCGCGATAGCGCGTATTCCAGCCGAGAAAGCCAAAACCGGCGCGGGCAAAATAGGGCGCGATATAATGTTCGGAAAAATCGACATTATAATGGGTGGCGATGATCGCGACCTTGGGCCGCTTGCCCGCCTCGGTCCAATATATGCCCTGACAGGGATGGCCGCCCGCCTGAATCCGCGGCGCGGTCGGCGACGTGCGGCCGATGAATTGTGCGTCCAGTCCTGCAATCCCGTTCGGGTCCATCAGTCTCTCTCCTGCCTGTTATATCTCATAATCGTCATCCCGGACTTGATCAGGGATCCATTTAACCAGCGTCGAGAGAATGGATCCCGGATCAAGTCCGGGATGACGAGCGTGGGAAACATATTAACGGCTCACCTCGAAGGGCAGTTCATACCCCTCCAGCCCGGCGCGGATCGCCTTCTTGTCGATCTTGCCCGTGGGGCCGAGCGGGATGGCGTCGACGAACACTATGTCGTCGGGCATCCACCATCTGGCGATCTTGCCGTCCAGATAGGCGCGGATTTCGTCGGCCCCCGCGTGCACGCCCGGCTTGAGCTCGCATAGCAGGATCGGCCGTTCGTCCCATTTGGGATGCGCGATGCCGACGACCGCGGCGATGGCGACCGCGGGATGGCCGGTCGCGATATTCTCTATCTCGATCGAACTGATCCACTCGCCGCCCGATTTGACGACATCCTTGGCGCGGTCGGTAATCTGCATATAGCCTTCGCCGTCGATCGTGCTGACATCGCCGGTATCGAAAAAGCCCTCATCGTCGAGCACATCGCCGCCTTCCCCGCCGAAATAGCCGCGCGCGATCGTCGGCCCCTTGATCATCAGCCGCCCCGGCGTCTTGCCATCGTGCGGCAGGCGGTGGCCGGCATCATCGACCAGCTTCATCTCCAGCCCGCACAGCAACCGCCCCTGCTTGAGCTTATACGCCATCTGCGCGTCGTCCCCCTTCGCCGCGACCGAGGCATTAGGGACCGACACCGTGCCGAGCGGGGACGTTTCGGTCATCCCCCACCCCTGGATGACATCGACGCCATAATCGTCGCGGAAGGTGCGGATCAGCGATTCGGGGCACGCCGACCCGCCGATCGTGACGCGTTCCAGCGTCGTGAAGCGCTTGCCATTTTCCTGCAAATATTGGAGCAGCATCTGCCACACCGTCGGCACCGCGGCCGAATAGGTCACGCCCTCCTCCTCGATCAGATTATAGATGGATTCGCCGTCCATCCGCTGTCCGGGCAGCACCAGCTTCGCGCCGACCGCGGGCGCCGAATAGACGACGCCCCACGCATTGGCATGATACATCGGCACGACGAGCAGCACCGTGTCGCGCGCCGACAACGCCAGCGCATCGCGCTGCAGCGTCATCAGCATGTGGATATAGTTGGAGCGGTGCGAATAGAGCACGCCCTTGGGATTGCCCGTCGTCCCGCTGGTGTAGCACAGGCCGCAGGCGCTGTTTTCGTCGAACCCGCCCCCGTCATGTTCGGCGGGATAGCCCGCGATCCAGTCGTCGAACGCCAGCGCGGGATAGGGTGTTTGCGGCAGCGCAGCGCGATCGCAGAAAAAGATCACCTGCTCGATCGACGGCACCTGTGCCAGCAATTCGCCGACCAGATCGGCCACCGCCGGATCGGCGATCAGCAACCGGTCGGCGGCATGATTGGCGATATAGGCGATCTGCTCCATGAACAGCCGCGGATTGAGCGTGTGAAGCACCGCCCCCATCCCCGCCGCGCCATACCAGGCGGCCAGGTGCCGCGCGCCATTCCACCCCATCGTCGCAACGCGGTCGCCCGGCTTGATCCCGGCGGCCACCAGCGCGTTCGATACCCGCTTCGCATCGGCGTGGATTGCGGCATAGGTCGATCGGGTGACGCGCCCTTCGGCGTCGCGCGACACGACTTCGCGCGCGCCGTGCCAGGCCGCCGCATGGTCGAAAATCCGGTCGACCGTCAGCGGGACATTCTGCATCAATCCGTCCATCGGCGGCGCCTCTTCCTCGCTCATTCCAAAAACATAGTATACTAAGCATTTTGTCTCTACACGCTCAGCCGCGCCTTGCCTAGCCCCCGCGCTTCTTCTAGCGTGCGCACCATCGGCGTGCCGCCGAAAACGGGGAATATCGCGTCACTCCATGCGCACCAACCAGCTTATCATCGCTCTTTTCCAACGCTTCTGCTGGCTCGACGAAGGGCTGCAGGCACGGCTGCACGATCGCGGCTGGCCTGACATCAGCCGCCCGCAATCGATGGTGATGACGAATATCGTCAGCGGTATCGTGCGCCCGTCGGACATCGCGCGCAATCTGGGCGTCTCGCGGCAGGCGATTCACAGCACGATCAACCAGATGGTCAAGCTGGGCATGGTCGAACTGGCGCCCGATCCCGAAGACCGGCGGCACATGATCGTCTCGCTCACCGAAACGGGCGCCCGGATGCGTCAGGACGCGCAGCGCGCGATGGATCAGCTCGCCGACCAGCTGGCCGATCGGCTTGGCCACGACCGCTTCGACGCCTTGCTCGCGACGCTCGAGGCCGACTGGGGCGACAACAAGGAACGCCGCCCGGCCTAGGGTCAGGAGGCGAGCGCGGCCGCCACCTTGGCGAGCCGCATCGCCGTCATGTCGACCAGCGATGCGGGCAGCGCGTCCTTCAACGCGCCGCTCTCGTCGAAAGCGGCATGCGCGTTGGGGATCAGCACCTGTTCAGGAATCACGAGCGTCTGCACCGTCGACAGGATCTGGCGCAGATGGATCAGGCCGCGCAACCCGCCGAACGGGCTGACCGAGGCCGACATGATCGCCGCCGCCTTGCCGCGATAGGCGACGAGCGCGACAAGCCGCTCGTCGCCCGTCGGCCGCGACGCCCAGTCGATCGCATTTTTGAGCAGCGGCGGCACCGAGCCATTATATTCGGGCGAGACAAATAACAGCCCGTCCTGCGCCGCAAAGACACGCTTCAACCGCTCGGCATCGGCGGGAAAGGCGCCGGATTCGATCGCGGCCGAATAGAGCGGCAGGTCGTAGCCGGCGAGATCCACGTCGGTGACCTCAGCCCCTTGCGCCTCGAGCGCGCGAATGGCGAGCCTGCCCAGCGCCCGGTTGAACGATCCTTCGCGCGTGCTTCCGACGACAACGGCAATTTTCGGCAATTTACCCTCCCCGCAATAATGATTAGAATACTAACCTATTATCGCGGACGTCCGCAAGCCCGTTGCGAAAGGGGTCAGGCCTTGATGTCGGACAGCGTCGACAGCTTGGCGGTTTCGTCGGCCAGATTCTCGATCACGCGGCGCATGAGCGCCTGCAGCGTTTCAACCTCTTCATCGGTCATGCCGCGGGTCGCGATTTCATGGACCTCGGCATTCATCGGCGCGAGGATCAGCTCGAGCTTGCGCGCGTGCGGGGTCAGATGGATGAAGGTCTTGCGCCGGTCGTCCGACGTCTTCTTGCGCGTGATGAAGCCCGCCTTCTCAAGCCCCTTGAGCGCGACCACCGTCGTCGGTTCGCGCATGCCGACACGCTCGCTCAGTTCGCGCTGGGTGATGCCGTCCTCGCGCCACAGCTGACGCAGGAACCGCCATTGCCCCGCCGACACATCATAGGTCAGCGTTCCGCGCTCGAGCAGCCGCGAAAAGGAGCGGAAGACGATGCGCGCCAGATAGCCGATGCTGTTTTCGGGATTGGTGTAATATTCGGCCGGATGCCGAAACGTCTGGGTCTTCTTCGCCAATTCTCTTCCCCTTTTCCCGAACCTTAGGGGCCTATGATTTGCCCGGCAATATGCTTCGATATACCAATATCATTGGACAGGGAGGGGCAACCCATATACTTAGCTTTCTAAGTTATGGAAAGGATAATCGGATGTTCGACCGGCTGACCGCCGTGGCGGCGCCGCTGCCGATCGCCAACGTCGATACCGACATGGTCATTCCGGCGCGCTTCATGAAGGCCCTGTCACGCACCGGACTGGGGCGGCATCTGTTCCAGGAATTGCGCTACACGCCCGATGGCTTGGAGCGTGAGGATTTCGTCCTGAACCGCGGCGCAACCCGCGGCGCGCAGATATTGATCGCCGACCGCAATTTCGGCTGCGGCTCGTCGCGCGAACATGCGGTATGGGCGCTCCGCGACTTCGGTATCCGCTGCGTGATCGCGCCGAGCTTCGGCGATATTTTTTCGAACAATGCGCGCAAAAACGGCCTGCTGCTGATCCGGCTGCCCGCCGCAATCTGCGACCGGCTGCGCGACGAGGTCGCGCTCGCGCAATTCGCGCCGATGACCGTCGACCTGGTCGAGCAGCGCCTCACCCTGGCGTCGGGTGAAGGCATCGATTTTGCCATCGACCCCGACGATCGCCGCACGCTGCTGGACGGACGCGACGACATCGCGCGCACCTTGCGGCACGAGGCCGCGATCACCCGTTTCGAAACGGCGGCCTAGCCCGTTCCTTCATCGGTCAGGATCGCCGGATCGGCGATGCAACCGGCAATCGCGCTCGCCGCCGCGAGCGCGGGGCTCATCAGGTGGGTGCGGCCGCCGCGCCCCTGCCGATTCTCGAAATTGCGGTTCGACGTCGCGGCGCAGCGTTCGCCGGGCAAAAGGCGGTCCGCGTTCATCCCGACGCACATCGAACAGCCGGGCTCGCGCCAGTGGAAGCCCGCTGCGCGCAGGATGCGGTCGATCCCTTCCGCCTCGGCCTGTCGCTTGACCAGCCCCGACCCCGGCACGACCATGGCGCGCACATGATCCGCGACCCGGCGCCCCTCGACCACCGCCGCGACGACGCGCAGATCTTCGATGCGGCTGTTGGTACAGCTTCCGATGAAAACGCGATCGATCGGGGTCCCGGCGATCGGGCGGCCCGGCGTCAGGCCCATATAGGCGAGCGCGCGCTCGGCAACCGCGCGCGCATCGGGATCGGCCAGGCAAGCCGGATCGGGTATGACGCCGTCGATCGCAATCACCTGCGACGGATTGGTGCCCCAACTGACCATCGGCCCGACCGCGTCGGCATCAATGCGCAATTCGCGGTCGAAGACGGCCCCGGCATCGGTCGGCAAGGCGCGCCAGCGCGCCAGTGCCGCGGTCCAGGCATCGCCCTTCGGCACCGCCGGCCGATCCGCGAGATAGGCGAAGGTCGTGTCGTCGGGCGCGATCAATCCGGCGCGCGCGCCCATTTCGATGCTGAGATTGCACAGCGTCATCCGCGCTTCCATCGACAGCGCCCCGATCGCGCTGCCCGCATATTCGATGACATGCCCCGTCGCCCCGTCGACGCCAATCGCCGCGAGCAGATGCAGCGCCAGATCCTTTGCCTGGACATGGGGACGCAGCACGCCGTCGACGGTGATCCGCATGTTGCGCGAACGGCGCTGGCGGATCGTCTGCGTCGCCAGCACATGTTCGACTTCAGAGGTGCCGATGCCGAAGGCGAGCGCGCCGAACGCGCCGTGCGTCGACGTGTGGCTGTCGCCGCACACGATCGTCATGCCGGGCTGCGAGCGCCCCTGTTCGGGGCCGACGACATGGACGATGCCGCCGCGCGGGTCGCCCATGGCGAAATTCTCGATGCCGTGCCGCGCCGTGTTGCTGACCAGCGCCTCGAGCTGCGCGCGCGCTTCGATATCGGCCACTCCGGCGGGCCCGGCGGCCTGTCCTTCGGTCGGGACATTATGATCCGACAGCGCGAGCGCCCGCTCGGGCCGGCGGACCCCCCGCCCCGCCTCCTCGAGCGCGGCGAAGGCCTGCGGCGACGTCACTTCGTGCAGCAGGTGCAGATCGACATAGAGCAGGGTTTCACCATCGTCCTCGGCAACGGCGTGGGCGTCCCATATCTTGTCGTAAAGCGTGCGCGGGCCGGTCATCGATGCGGCGCCCGCACCGCGCCCGGATTCTCGAAAGACGTCACCCTGTCCTTGCTCCCCGCCGGGTAGATCCTCACTACCGCCATTTACTTAGGATTCTAACTTATATGGTGAGCGAGCACGTCAAATCAAGCGGTTTTGCGTGGCAGCCGCATGTCACAGAATCATAATACTTAGTCGTTGAAGTATTTTTCAATCCTGCTAAGCATGCGGTGGGAACGGAGGATAGAGTCGCTCCACCGGCACGATATTCGGGCACAAGACGATGCCCGGCGCCGGCGGCAAAATGGGCAATCTGCCACAGCATCACCCCGTTTCATGGACTGACAAGGCCGGATGCGAACCCGCATTTCCGCCGCGCTGGCGCGCGCGGGATCGGGATCGGTGCGGCCACCATGTGGGAGGATATGATGACGACGCGCTTGTTCCTGCTTTCGACCGCCATGGTCGCGGTTGGCACCACACCGACGGCGGCGCATGCCCAGACCGGCGAAACCGCCGCGGCGGAAGAAGTCGCCACCGGCGCCGAAGACAATAGCTATGGCGACATCGTCGTCACCGCACAGCGCCGCAGCGAAAGCGTGCAGAATGTCCCGATCGCGATTTCCGCCTTCAATGCCGAGATGGTCGAAGCGAGCGGCAGCACCAATATCACCAGCCTCAACGGCCTCGCGCCCAATGTGGTGCTGCAGACGCAGGGCCTCGTCGCCAATGTGCCGATGATCTCGATCCGCGGCATGAGCACCGCCGATCCCGATCCCAACGCCGACCCCAAGGTCAGCACGATCATCGACGGCGTCTATATTCCCTTCGTGTCGAGCACGATGCTCGACCTGTTCGACGTCGAACGGATCGAGGTGCTGAAGGGACCGCAGGGCGTGCTGTTCGGCAAGAACAACCTTGCCGGCACGATCAACGTCATCACCGCGCGCCCGACCGACGATTTCGGAGGCGAAGCGCGCGTCAGCCTGGGATCCTACGGGCTCAAGCAGTTCCGCGGCAAGCTCAACAGCGGCCGCTTCGCCGATGGCGCGCTGGCCGCCAAAATCTCGGTCAATTTCCGCGACTATGACGGCTACAGCCGCAACGTCATCACCGGCAACCGTCTTAACGGCGCCAATGTGAAGGCGGTGCGCGGCGCGCTCAATTATGATCATGGCGGGCCGTTCGATTCGACGCTGATCGTCGACTGGCTGAAGCAAAAGACGACCGGTCCGGCGCCGCACGTCCTCGACAATGGCGATCCCAATTGGGATCTGCTGCCCGACGCGGTGAAGACCGACGTGCGCAAGGCGGCGGTGCTGTTCGATCCCTATGCCAACACCGAAAGCTATGGCGGATCCTGGTCGTCGAACCTCGACGTGGGCTGGGGCACGATCAGTTCGGTTCTCGGCTATCGTCACCTCACCTATATCACCCGCGGCGACTTCGACGGGCTGATCAATCCGGCGCCGCAGCTCGACGTGACCCGCGACTTTTCGGGCGAATCCAAAAGCGCAGAGCTGCGCTACGTGTCGCCGGCCGGCGAGCCCGTCGATTTCGTCGTCGGCCTCTATTATCAGGCCGACAAATGGCGTCAGTTCAACACGGTGCTCGCCACCCCGACCACGACGACGCTCGCGCAGCTTCATCAGGACACGCAGAGCTATGCGATGTTCGCGCTCGTCAACGCCCATCCGGTCGAGGGGCTGACGCTGTCGCTCGGCGGGCGCTACAGCCACGACCGCAAGAAATATGACATCGCCTCGCAGGTGTTCGTCAACGGCAACCAGGCCTCGTCCTTCACGAGCAGCCTGAAGGCGTCATGGGCCGAATTCACGCCGCGCCTGACCGCCGAATATCGCTTCTCGCCCGCCGCCATGGTCTACGCCAACTATTCGCAAGGGTATAAATCGGGCGGATTCAACTCGCGCGGGACGATCCCCGAGAATATCGGTCCCTATAACCCCGAACGCGTCAACGCGTTCGAAATCGGCGCCAAGACCGACTTGTTCGACCGGTTGCTGCGCTTCAACGTGTCGGGCTTCATCAACAAGTATCGCGATCTGCAAAGCTCGGTGACGAAGATGGGAGCGGTACGGGCGGAGAATATCACGACCAACATCGCTGCCGCCAAAATATCGGGCTTCGAAGTCGAAACGCTGCTGCGCCCCGCCGCCAATTTCACCATCGGCGCGAACCTTGCCTATCTGCATGCGCGCTATACCGATTTCTGCGCGGACACAAACGGGGTCTTCACCAACGGCGCACCCGAACCCGGCCAGTGCGGGCCGGCGGTCCCGATCCTGATCAACGGGGTGCCGAACGGAACCTTCGCCGTCCCGACCGATTCGAGCGGCCTCGACCTCGCCAATGCACCCAAATGGAGCGGCAGCCTGTCGGTCGATTATGCCATTCCGATGTCGTTCGGCGCGATCAAGCTGCACAGCGACGCGCGCTATTCGTCGCGCTTCAACACCTGGGGCCGCAGCAACCTTCCCGGCTATTACCGGGACGAGGTGGTGCTGCTCAACGCCAGCATCGCGGTCGCGGGACAGGACGACAAATGGAAGGTGACGCTCTACGGCACCAACCTGACCGATCAGGAGGTGATTTCGGGCGCCACCAACGCCGGCGCGACCCCGATCTCGCAATTCTATCAGCCGCCGCGCGAATTCGGGGTGGACCTGTCGTTCAAATTCTGACGCAATCCGTCCGCGGCGCTTCCTTGCCGAAGCGCCGCGGATCGCATTTCGGGACTGCTGGCCAAGGGAGATTGAGATGGCTTGGGATTTGAACCGCCGCACGTTCGTCGGGGGAATGGGGGCGCTCGCCGCCGCGGGTCTCTCGATGCCGACCTATGCGAAGAACGGCAAGAAGCTCAACGTCCTGATGATCGTCACCGATCAGGAACAGAGCGTCGCCAGCTATCCCGAGGGCCTGCTCGAAAAGCTCCCCGCGCACCGCGAACTGATGGAACGCGGGATGCTCGTCGAAAATTATCATGTGCACACGACCCCCTGCACCCCGTCGCGCTCGACGATCTTTCAGGCGCACCATACGCAGCAGACGGGCCTGTTCCTCAACAGCGACAACGCCCCCTATCCGGTGGCGGCGGAAACCATGCCGACGCTCGGCCACATGATGCAGGCGGCGGGCTATTACACCAGCTACAAGGGCAAATGGCATCTCAGCCGGATCAATTACGAACGCAACTGGACGCGGATTCCGGGCGGCATCTATCCGACGACCGAAAATGCCATGGAGAAATACGGCTTCCACGATTACGGCTTCGACGGCGAGGAAGTCGGGCTGACATGGGATGGCTACAAGGCCGACATGTATGTCGCGGGCGACGCGGCGCGCGCGATCTTCGACTATGCGCGCAACGACAAGGCTGGCGGCAAGCCGTGGTTCCAGGTCGTCGGTCTGGTCAATCCGCACGACATCATGTTCTATGACGCGACGGGCAAGCAGGCCGAAAGCCGCCCCGATCCGAACATATTGGGGCCGCTGCGCCGCGAACCCGGCGATCCGATCTACGAGGTCGACAACAAGTTCGACCTGCCCGAAAGCTTCAGCAAGGACGATCTGTCGACGAAGCCCGAGGCGCATCGCGCGATCGTACGGCTGAACGACGTCTTCTACGGCAAGATGGCGCACGACGATCTCGCCTCGTGGCACCGCTTCAACAATTATTACTATAACTGCCTGCGCGACGTCGATCGTCGGCTCGGCCAGTTGCTCTGGGCGCTCAAGGAAAGCGGCCAGATCGACAATACGATCATCATCTACACCAGCGACCATGGCGAGCGCGCCGCCGCGCACGGGATGCGCCAGAAGGGCGCGACCATGTACCGCGAAGAAACCAATATCCCGATGATCATCGCCCACCCCGATTTCCCCGGTGGGCGGTCGACCAAGGGGCTGATGGGCGCGATCGACATCGCTCCGACGCTGATGACGCTCGCCGGCTTGTCCGCCGACCAACAGCAGAACCGTTTCCCCGGCCTGCCCGGCGTCGACGTGTCGGCGCTGCTCGGATCGCCGACGCTGCCAACGCAGCGCGACAGGACGGGCCACCTCTTCAACTATGCGGTCGTCCATTATTGGGAGCCGACCAAGGACCGCGCCGCCAATCTGCCGAGCGGCGAGCCCGATTACAGCAAGCAATATGACCTGTCGAAGCGCCGCCTGCACCGCGGCGTTCACGATGGCCGCTACAAATTCGCGCGCTATTTCGCGCCGGCGCATCATCACACGCCGACCGACTGGAAGACGCTGGCCGCGATGAACGATCTCGAGCTATACGACACCCACGCCGACCCGGGCGAGATCGTCAATCTGGCGTACGATCCCAAGCAGAAGGCGAATGTGCTGCGGCTCAACAAGATGGTCAACGCGCTGGT
Organism: Sphingopyxis sp. GC21; assembly: GCF_025727575.1. NCBI lineage: Bacteria > Pseudomonadati > Pseudomonadota > Alphaproteobacteria > Sphingomonadales > Sphingopyxidaceae > Sphingopyxis > Sphingopyxis sp. GC21. Next base: position 2,774,898 of record NZ_CP095845.1, read on the forward strand.
CGCGCGCGAGGTGGGCGAAGATGACGGCCGCGAATATCCGGGACCGACGGAGATGTATAATCAGCCTGCCTGACGCCGCCGCCGCATGAACCCCATCTGGCTTCCCGCCTCGCTGTTCGGCGGGCTCTTTCAGGCGTGGCGCACTGCGCTGCAGCAGCGGCTGCGCGCCGAACTGAGCATCAGCGGCGCGGGGCTGGTCCGCTATCTCTACGGCCTCCCCTTCGCGCTCGCCTTTGCGGCCGCCTGGCTCGGCGCGCGCCATGCGGCGCTGCCACCGCTCGGCCTCGCCTTCGCCGGTCTGTCGGCGGTCGGCGCGGTGACCCAGATGGCGGGGACGATCCTGCTCATCACCGCCTTCGGCCACCGGGGCTTCGTCGTCGGCACCGCCTTTTCCAAGACCGAAGCGGTGCAGGCGGCGCTCGTCACCGCATTGTTCCTCGGCGAACATCTGCCGCTGCTTGCCTGGGCGGGTATCGTTGCAGGGGTCGCCGGGGTACTGATCCTCGCGCTTGCGGGACGCGGGCTGACGCTGCGCGAAATTGCGGGCTCGCTCGGTCAGCCGGCGGCGTTGTTCGGGCTCGGCGCGGGGTCGATGTTCGCCTGCGCCGCGGTCGCGATAAAGCTCGCCACTACCGAGCTGCAGGGCGTCGATACGGTGGGATCGGCGCTCGTCACCCTCGTCGTGGTGATGGCGATGCAAAGCGCGCTGCATCTTGCGTGGATCATCGCGCGCGACCGCGACACGCTCGCCGCGGTCGGCCGGACGTGGCGCTCCTCGGCGCAGGTCGGGCTGCTGTCGGCGCTCGGATCGGCGTGCTGGTACACCGGCTTCGCCGCCGCCCCCGCGGCACTGGTCCGCGTCGTCGGGCAAGTCGAGGTGGTGTTCACCATCGCCTTTGCGCATTTCTATCTGCGCGAGCCCGTCCGCTGGCACGAGACGCTGGGGCTGCTGCTGGTTGTCGGCGGCGTGATCCTCGCGCTGCTGTCGACATAATTCAGCGCAGCGGCGGCAATCCGTCCATGATCGCGGTCAGCGCGAGCGCATTTTCGCGCTCCATCGCGCTGTGTCCCGCATTGGTGACGACGTAAGTGGCGGGCTCGCGCCCCGCGTCGCGCAGCGCCGCGACCAGCCGCGACGCCTGCGTCAGCGGACACACCTCATCGAAACGGCCGTGGACGATATGCACGGGGATGGACGCGAGCGTAGACGCGCCGCCGATCAGATGACCGGGCTCCAGAAACAGGTCGTTTGCAAAGAAATGCGCCTCGATCTGCGCAAAGCATAGCGCGAAGTTGGCGTCGCCGAACTTGCCGGTCGCGCCATGTTCGGGAATCAGGTTGGAAATCTTCCCTTCCCACAGCGACCAGACGAGCGCGGCATGCAGCTGCCGCTCGCGTTCGGCGTCGGTCTGCGGCACCATGTCGAAGATCGCCTTGTACGACGCCATCACATCGCGACGTTCGGCGACCGACAGCACGCCGAGCAGTTCGGCCCATTCGTCAGGATAGTTGATATAGGCGCCGGGCGCGGTCAGCGCATAGGGCGCCTCGTGCCAGGTCGCAGCATTGCCCTGATACAGATAGTCAAGATCCTCGGCCGATCCCAGAAAGATGCCGCGCAGGATCAGGCTGGCGCAATGCTGCGGAAAGGCGATGGCATAGGCCATCGCCAGCGTGCTGCCCCAGCTGCCCCCGAACACATGCATCGGCCCTGCGATGTCCAGCGCATCGCGCAGCCGGTTGATGTCGTCGATCAGGTGCGGCGTATCATTGTGGCGCAGCGCCGCGGCGGGGCCAGCGGCGGCGACATTGGGCTCGCTCTTGCCGCAGCCGCGCTGGTCGAACAGGATGATGCGATATCGCGCCGGATCGAAAAAACGCGCCATCTCGGGCGAGCAGGCGCCGCCCGGCCCGCCGTGAAGAACCATCACCGGCTCGCCGCCCGCGGCGCCATATTCCTCCCAATAGATGCGGTGCCCCGCCTCGGCATCGACGTCCAGCCAGCCGCTGCGCCGCGGCTCCGCCGCCGGATAACGCCAGCCGTCGCCGATCTTGCTGCTGGTTTCGAGACGCGAAAAATCCATGACCATTCCTCTTCAGGGCCGAAAATGCGCGACGAGCGCGTAGCGGTCGCCCGGATAGACCTGCCGCGCATAGGTGATGCGCTCGGCGCCGCGCCACGTCCAGCGTTCGAGCGCCATGCAGGCCGCGCCCGCCGCGATGCCGAGCGCGACCAGTTCCTTCGCCCCGGCGTTGACCGCGGTGATGCGATGCTCGGCCTCGGTCCAGGGAACATGCGCGAGCAGCCACGATCCCGGCGGCTCGACCGCGAAATCGACCTCGGCCGCGCCGGGCACCGCCGCCAGATTGATAAGGCGCCTCTCGAGCGCATAGGGCCGCCCGCCGGCATGGTGGCGGCACTCGATCGCGAGCACGGAGCCGCCGTCGATCTGGAGCAGGCGCCGATCCTCCTCGTTCGCGGGGCGGATCTCCCGGCGGTCGAGGTCGAGCCGATAATCCGCGCCCTGCTGCGCCACTTCGTCGCGGATGTCGGGGATTTCGAGCGCGGCGCGGTGAATGCGCGGATGCGAAACGAAGGTGCCGGCGCGCTTGCGGCTTTCAATCAACCCCGCCTCGACCAAGGCGCGCAGCGCCCGGTTCACGGTCATCCGCGAACAGCCATAGGTCGCCATCAATTGATGTTCATAGGGGATGCGGTCGCCGGGCTTCCATTCGCCCGACATGATCCGCGCTTCGATATCGCGGCGGATCTGCGCATGGAGAGCGCCGCTCTGCTTCATGCGAGCAGCGCCTGCATCGCGGCCCGATAGCGCGCGTCGATCGCCGCGCGCGCGACATGGCGGCCGCCGGCAACGCATTGGACGCCGCGGCGCCAGACGCAGTCGACCAGCCGCGCCCCACGCCCGAATATCCAGCTATCGAGGATCGCATCGCCGCGCCGCGCGGCGAGCGCGGGGTCGGCCGCAGTCAGGCTGACAAGATCGGCCCCCGCGCCGGTCGCAATGCCGTGCCCCGCCTGGCCGAGCGCCTGTGCCCCGCCCGCCTGCGCCGCCTGGTGGAGCGCGGCGCCGGTCGAACGCCCCGCACCGCCCGCGAGCAGATTGCGGCCGCGATGCGCCAGCCGCTGACCATATTCGAGCAGGCGCAGTTCGGCCGCCGCGTCGATCTCGACATTGGAATCCGAGCCGACCCCGAAGCGGCCACCGCCTGCCAGAAATTCGCGTGCCTGGAACAAACCGTCGCCAAGATTGGCCTCGGTGATCGGGCACAGCCCGAGGACCGCCCCGCTCTGCGCGACCGCGCGCCATTCGGCTTCGGTGACATGCGTCGCGTGAACGAGGCACCAGTCGGCGCCGACCTCGGCGTTCGCCATCAGCCATTCGACCGGCCGCGCGCCGCTCCATGCGCGGCATGCCTCGACCTCGGCGATCTGTTCGGCAATATGGATATGCAGCGGCGCAGCGGCGGCCATCGCGGCAACCGCGGTCAGTTCGGCGGCGGTCACCGCGCGCAGGCTGTGCGGCGCGACGCCGATGATGGCATCGCCCAGCCCCGCAACCGCGGCACGCGAAGCCTCGATCAATGCGGCATAGCTGTCGAGGTCGTTGACGAAGCGCCGCTGCGCCGCAGTCGGCGCCGCGCCGCCGAACCCCGAATGGGCATAGAAGACGGGAAGCAGGGTCAGCCCGATCCCCGTTTCATCGGCCGCCGCCGCAATCGCCTGTGCCATCGCCGCCACATCGCCGTAGGGTCGGCCGTCAGGCGAGTGATGCAGATAATGAAATTCGCCGACGCGGGTAAAACCGCTCTCCAGCATTTCGGCATAAGCGAGCGCCGCGATCGCGCGCATACCGTCGGGATCGAGGCGATCGACGAAGCGATACATGACCTCGCGCCATGTCCAGAAACTGTCGTCGCCTTCGCCCGCGCGCTCGGCAAGGCCCGCCATGCCGCGCTGAAAGGCGTGGCTGTGCAGATTGGGCAGACCGGGGATCAGAATGGCGTGCCGGTCGTCGCCCGGCTGCGGCGGCGCCGCCACCTCGATCGCACCGACATGGCCATCGGCGATCGTCAGCCGGACATTCTCAGCCCAACCCTCCGCCAACCATGCCTGTTCGCACCAAAGCGCCATCGCCTCATCCCGTCTGGACAATCTTCCGCGTTCGGATTTATGTATATACATTATTGAGTCGATGCCACAAGCCGGAGGAGAGGGCATGCGCTGCGATCGCCTGTGGACCAACGCCCGTCTCGCCACGATGCGCGCCGACCTGCCCGGTCTCGGCGTCGTCGAGGGCGGCGCGATCGGTTTGCGCGAAGGCCGGATCGCCTTTGCCGGCCCCGCAGCCGACGCCCCCAATGCCGCCGATGTCATCGACTGCGACGGTCGCTGGATCACCCCCGGGCTGATCGACGCGCACACCCATCTGGTCTTCGCGGGCGACCGCATCGCCGAGTTCGAACTGCGCCAGAAGGGCGCGTCCTATGAAGAGATTGCGCGCGCGGGCGGCGGTATCGCGTCGACGGTGGCGGCGACGCGCGCGGCGAGCGAAGCGGCGCTGGTCCGCAGCGCGCTGCCGCGCCTTGACGCACTGATCGCGGAGGGCGTCACGACGATCGAGATCAAGTCGGGCTATGGCCTGACCCTGACCGACGAAGCGAAGATGCTGCGCGCCGCACGGGCGCTGGGCGACGCGCGCCCGGTCACAGTGCGGACGACCTTTCTCGGCGCCCACGCGCTGCCAGGCGAATTTGTGGGCGACCCCGACGGCTATATCGACTTGCTATGCGAGCAAGTGTTGCCCGCCATCGCGGCCGAAGGGCTCGCCGATGCCGTCGATGCCTTTTGCGAAAATATCGGCTTCACGCCCGCGCAGACCGAACGGATGTTCGCCGCCGCCGCCGCGCAGGGCCTGCCGGTCAAGCTGCATGCCGAGCAGCTTTCCAACCAGCATGGCGCGGCGCTCGCCGCGCGGCATGGCGCGCTGTCGGCCGATCATCTCGAATATCTCGACGGACCGGGAATTGCCGCGATGCGCGATGCGGGGACGGTCGCAATGCTGCTGCCCGGCGCATTTTACTTCCTTCGCGAAACGAAGCTGCCGCCCGTGGCGGCGCTGCGCGCGGCGGGCGTGCCGATCGCCCTCGCAACCGATTGCAATCCCGGCACCTCGCCGCTCACCTCGCTGCTGCTGACGATGAACATGGGCGCGGTGCTGTTCGGCCTCACTACCGACGAATGCCTGCTCGGCGTAACGCGCCATGCGGCGCAGGCGCTCGGCCTGTCGGACAGCATCGGCACGATCGAGGCGGGCAAGCGCTGCGACCTTGCGATCTGGGATATCGAACGGCCGTCCGATCTGGTCGGCCGCATGGGCCTCAACCCGCTGCACCAGCGGATATGGATGGGACAGACGACGTGACGCAGATTGTCATCAAGCCGGGCGGCATGACGCTGGCCGACTGGCGGGCCATTTACGAAGGCGCGGCGGCGCGGCTTGCCGCGCCGGCCTGGGACGCGATCGACGCAAGTGCCGCGGCGGTCGCGCGCATCGTCGCGCGCGGCGCCCCGGTCTATGGCATCAACACCGGCTTCGGAAAGCTGGCGAGCGTCCGGATCGCCGACGACGAGCTGTCGATCCTGCAGCGCAACATCGTGCTCAGCCACGCCGCCGGCACCGGCCTCGCTTCACCCACGCCCGTCATCCGCCTGATGATGGCGCTCAAGCTCGCCAGCTTCGGCGTCGGCGCCTCGGGGGTACGGCGCGAAACGGTCGGACTGCTCGAAGCGATGCTGGCCAAGGGCCTCTCCCCCGTTGTCCCGTCGCAGGGTTCGGTCGGCGCAAGCGGCGACCTCGCCCCACTGTCGCATATGGCGGCCGCGATGATCGGCGTCGGCGCGATCGAGGTCGGCGGCAAGATATTGCCCGCGGCCGAGGCCCTTGCCGCCGCCGATCTGGCACCGCTCGAGCTCGGCCCCAAAGAGGGCCTGGCGCTGCTCAACGGCACGCAATTTTCGACCGCCAACGCCCTCGCCGGGCTGTTCCGCGCCGAAACGCTGTTCCAGTCGGCGCTGATCACCGGCGCGCTCTCGACCGAAGCCGCCAAAGGCTCCGACGCGCCGTTCGACGCGCGCATCCACGCGCTGCGCGGTCATGCGGGGCAGCGCGAGGTCGGCGATGCGCTGCGCGGCCTGATGGCGGGTTCGGCGATCCGCGCCTCGCACGCCGAAGACGATCCGCGCGTGCAGGATCCCTATTGCCTCCGCTGTCAGCCGCAGGTGATGGGTGCGGCGCTCGACCTGCTGCGGCAGGCCGGCACGACGCTGCACGTCGAGGCCAATGGCGTTTCGGACAATCCGCTGATCTTCGCCGATAGCGACGAGGCGCTGTCCGGCGGCAATTTCCACGCCGAGCCCGTCGCCTTCGCCGCCGACATGATCGCGCTGGCGCTGTGCGAGATCGGGTCGATCGCCGAACGGCGCATCGCGATGCTCGTCGATCCCGCGCTGTCGGGCCTGCCCGCCTTCCTCACCCCGCGGCCCGGCCTCAATTCGGGCTTCATGATCCCGCAGGTCACCGCCGCCGCGCTGGTCAGCGAGAACAAGCAGCGCGCCTATCCCGCCAGCGTCGATTCGATCCCAACCTCTGCCAATCAGGAGGATCATGTCTCGATGGCGGCGCATGGCGCGCGGCGCCTGCTCGACATGGCCGATAATGTCAGCGCAGTGATCGGCATCGAATTGCTCGCGGCCTGTCAGGGCATCGACTTCCACACCCCGCTGACATCGAGCGCCGCGCTCGAGGCGTCGCGCAGGCATCTGCGCGCGGTCGTCCCCACGCTCGGCGACGACCGGCATTTCCATCCCGATATGGAAGCCGCGACCGCGCTGATCCGCACCGGCAGCCTTGCAACCGCGGTGGCCGCGGAGCTTCCGGGGATCGGCTGATGGACTGGCTGCGCATCCACCGCGGCGACGCCCCGCTGATCGTCGCCTTCCCGCACGGCGGCACCGATCTTGCGGGCCTCGATGATCAGTTCGTCTCGCCATGGCGCGCGCAGCTCGATACCGACTGGTGGATCGCCGATCTTTACGCCTTCGCGCTCGATCTGGGCGCGACGACGATCGCGACCGCGATCTCGCGCAGCGTGATCGACATGAACCGCGATCCGTCGGGCGCCTCGCTCTATCCGGGGCAGGCGACGACCGAGCTCTGCCCGACGACGACCTTCGACGGCGACCCGCTCTATCGCTTCGGCGCGCCAGACGAGACCGAAGTCGTCCGCCGGCTGGGCCTCTATCACCGCCCGTATCACGATGCGATCGCGGCAGAGATCGAACGACTGAAGGCGCAGCATCGCAAGGTCATTCTTTACGACGCCCATTCGATCCGCAGCCATGTGCCGCGCCTGTTCGACGGCGAATTGCCGCAATTCAACATCGGCACCAACAGCGGCGCGACCTGTGCGCCCGAACTGGAAACCGTGGTTGCAAGCATCTGCGCCGCGAGCGGCCACAGCCATGTCGTCAACGGCCGCTTCAAGGGCGGCTGGACAACGCGCCATTACGGCCGCCCCGACGCGGGCATCCACGCGATCCAGATGGAGCTCGCCCAGCGCGGCTATATGGTCGAACCGGCGTCTTTCGACCCCGGCAACTGGCCAAGCCCGCTCGACTCCGATCCCGCGATCCTGCCGACGCTGCAGCAAGTGATCGCCGCGACCCTCGATTTTGCGAAAGGATATCCATGAGCCGCCTCGACAACAGCCGCGTCATCAAGGCACCGACCGGCGACCGGCTCAACGCCAGGAGCTGGCTGACCGAAGCGCCGCTGCGCATGCTGATGAACAATCTTCATCCCGACGTTGCCGAACGCCCCGAGGAACTGGTCGTCTATGGCGGCATCGGCCGCGCCGCGCGCGACTGGGAAAGCTATGACCGCATCGTCGAGACGCTGAAGCGCCTCGAAGACGACGAGACGCTGCTTGTCCAGTCGGGCAAGCCGGTCGGGGTCTTTCGCACCCACCCCGACGCGCCGCGCGTGCTGATCGCGAACAGCAACCTCGTCCCGCATTGGGCGAATTGGGAGCATTTCGGCGAACTCGATAAGCGCGGGCTCGCCATGTACGGGCAGATGACCGCGGGATCGTGGATCTATATCGGCACACAGGGCATCGTGCAGGGGACGTACGAAACCTTCGTCGAAATGGGGCGCCAGCATTATGGCGGCGACCTCGCGGGCAAATGGCTGCTCACCGCCGGGCTTGGCGGTATGGGCGGGGCACAGCCGCTCGCGGCAGTGATGGCGGGCGCATCGTGCCTCGCGATCGAGTGCCAGCCGAGCCGGATCGAGATGCGGCTGCGCACCGGCTATCTCGACGTCGCGGCGCAGACGATCGAGGAAGCGATGGCGATCATCGAAAAGAGCTGCGCCGACAAAAAGCCGGTGTCGGTCGGCCTGCTCGGCAACGCCGCCGAAATCCTGCCCGACCTGTTCGCCCGCGGCATCCGTCCCGATCTTCTGACCGACCAGACGAGCGCGCACGACCCGGTGAACGGCTATCTCCCCATCGGCTGGAGCGTCGCCGAATGGATGGAGAAGCGCGAAAGCGACCCGCAGGCTGTCGCGAAGGCGGCCAAGGCGTCGATGGCGGTGCATGTCCGCGCGATGCTCGATTTTCAGGCCGCGGGCGTGCCGACGACCGATTATGGCAACAATATCCGGCAGGTCGCGAAGGACGAGGGCGTCGAAAATGCCTTCGATTTCCCCGGCTTCGTTCCCGCCTATATCCGCCCGCTCTTCTGCCGCGGCATCGGTCCGTTCCGCTGGGCGGCGCTGTCGGGCGATCCCGAGGACATCTACAAGACCGATGCCAAGGTGAAGGAACTGCTGCCCGACGACGCGCATCTGCACAACTGGCTCGACATGGCGCGTGAGAAGATTCACTTCCAGGGCCTGCCCGCGCGCATCTGCTGGGTCGGGCTCGGCGATCGTCACCGGCTTGGGCTCGCGTTCAACGAGATGGTCGCGTCGGGCGAACTCAAGGCACCCGTGGTCATCGGCCGCGATCATCTCGACTCGGGATCGGTCGCCTCGCCCAACCGCGAAACCGAAGCGATGCGCGACGGGTCGGACGCGGTCAGCGACTGGCCGCTGCTCAACGCGCTCCTCAACACCGCGAGCGGCGCGACCTGGGTGTCGCTGCACCATGGCGGCGGCGTCGGCATGGGCTTTTCGCAGCACAGCGGCATGGTGATCGTCGCCGACGGCACCCCCGATGCGGCCAGGCGGCTCGAACGCGTGCTGTGGAACGACCCCGGCACCGGCGTCATGCGCCACGCCGACGCGGGCTATGACATCGCGATCGACTGCGCGCGCGAAAAGGGACTCGACCTGCCCTCGCTCGGTTAGGCGGGCTGCGCTGTTACCGTTTCTCCGGCACGTATGCGGCGGCGGAGCAGGAACAGCCCGGCGCCGAGAAGGGCCGTCGGCACCAGCATCAGCGTGAAGGCGGTGCGCCCGTCGAGATGCGCGAACAGCGCCCCGGTAATCAGCGACCCGGTCGTGCCGCCAAGCGCCGAAAAGACGACGACCAGCCCCATCAGCGACGGGTGGTGCCGGTTCGGCATCGCGCTCAGCATCACCGAAATGATCGTCGGATAAATGGGCGCGAGCGCGAAGCCGATCATCGGGAAGAGAAAAGCCGCGACCGGCGCATCGCGCCAGCTTTCGATCGGCACCGGACGCAGGCCATCGGCGAGCGGCAGCACGAGGATGATCAGCGCCGCGAGTACGGCCAGGCAGGCATTCAGGACCGGATACCAGTCGAAGCGCGCCATCACCGCGCCGGCGCCGAAACGGCCGAGCGCGATGCACGCCGCGAACAGACTCGCCGCCTGCACGCTCATCTGCGCCGGCAGGTGCAGCACCTCGTTGTTGAAGGTCGGCAGCCAGGTACCGATGCCCTGCTCGATCAGGACAAAGACAAAGGCGCAGACGATGAAGACGAGCACCAGCGGCAGCGCCGCGAGCCGCAGCATCGCGACGAGCGGCGGCCCCTGTTCGTCGGCGGCCTCCTCCCCCGCATGGGTGCGGCGCTCGTCAAGCGATGCAGACAGGATGAAGGCCAGCGCCAGCGCCGGGATCACCGCCAGCACCCAATAGGCGTTGAGCCAGCGCAGGCCCATCGGGTCGATGAAGGCGCTGAACACCCAATAGGACGACAGCACGCCGACCATGAACATGCCTTCGATCAGGCTGGTCAGGCTGGCGTGGTGCCGCGCGTCGTCGGTGACGAGGCCGATCATCGAATAGACGACGACTTTGGCGACCGCGAAGGCCGCGCCGACCATCGCGAAATGCAATTGCGCTGCGCCGAAGCTTCCCGCGAGCGGCATGACCGTACACGCCGCGATCGCGAGGAGCAGCGCCCCGATCAGCGCGTTACGCAGGCCGATGCGCGGCAGATAGCTCGCGGTCAGGAAAGAGACGATCGCAATCGTGATATCCTTGAAACCTTCGAGCGTGCTCGCCTCGGGCTTCGTGACATGAAAGCTGGAAATCGACTGCAGGATCACCGTCCCGACGCTGTTGAGCAGCATCGCGAAGGCGACATAGGTCAGAATCATTGCGGCAATCAAACGCGTGCGGGCCATGCCAAGTCCTTTGCCGCAAAGAGGGGTGGTCGCGAAGAGGCCGCGACCACCCAGGGAGGGATGACCTAGAATTTATAGGCGGCGCTGAAGCGGAACGACCGGCCGAGGATCGGACGGGCATTCAGCACTTCAGCCGCATTCTGGCCCAGCGTGCGCGGATCGCCTTCGGTCAGACCGATCTCGTTGGTCAGATTGTCGGCGGTGACCGCAAAGCTGAGCGCACGGTTGACGTCGACCGTCACGCCGGCATCGATCTTGAAATAATGCGGCAGCGACTGGGTGTTGCCGGTATCCGAGAAGCGATCGCCGATATAGGTGAAGGTCGAATAGACGCCGACCTTGCCGTCGTTGCCGAACGGCAGTTCATAGGCCGGGGTCACGCGCCATTGCCACTTCGGCTGCCGCTGGACGCGGTTGCCGCTGAGGTCGGTCGCACCGTTGTTGGTGAAGAAGTCGCGATATTTGGCGTTGAGCCACGTGCCCGAGAAGGCGAGCGTGAAATTGTCGACCGGCCGAAGCTGTCCTTCCAGCTCGACACCCGTGCTGCGCGCGCCGCCGATCGACGCCTGCGGTGCGCCATTCTGGATGACAGTGGTGACAAGGCCTTCGAACTTCGTGTGGAACAAGGTGGCATAGAGCGACAGCATGTCGGTCCGCACCTTCACCCCGCCTTCGAAATTGTCGACGCGCGGCGAGACGCGGATGCCGTCGCGCAGATTGTCGAAGAAGGGATTGGTGTTGCCGCGGTTGTAACGGACATAGGCGCCGACCGACGACGAGAAGTCGTAGTTCAGGCCCGCCGTCCATGACCAGGCGCCCTTGCTGTACGAAATATTGCGGAAGGTGCCGTCGAGCACCGCGACATTCTGGTCGTAAAGCGTGTTCGGGTCGCCGTCGGCGTCGAGCACGGTCGCGTTGTTTTCCAGCGTGCCGGTTGCCTTGTAATGCTGATAGCGCAAGCCCGCGTCGAAGCGCAGTTCGGGCGTGATCTGGAACTCGTCGACCGCATAAAAGGCATATTCGCGGCCGTCATAGGCGGCGTTGACGTTGAAGAAGCTGCCTTGCGTAAAGCCGCGATCGGTCACGACCCGGCCATCGGCGAGCGTCAGGTTGAGCAGCCGCGCATTGTTTTCGGCAGTCAGCAGCTGGATGTTGCCGAGGTTCCACTGGTCCTTCGACGAAAAGTCGGAGAAATAGGCGCCCAGCGTGAACTTGTTGTTGCCGCTGTCCCATTCGACGTTGAGGTCGTTGGTGAAATCCTCGATCTGCTTGCGCACGATCCAGGTGCCGGCGCGGATCACCTGCTGGCTGCCCGCATTGGCGACCGCATCGCCCCCATTGACATAGGTCAGGCTGCCGATCGTGCTGCCGAGGCTCGCCGCATAGTCGGCGGCCGACATCGCGGTGCTCGCGGGAACCAGTCCGGTCGTATCGGCATCGCCCTTCAGATAGCTTGCGCGATACCGCAGCTGGAGCCCGTCGCCGATCTCGTAATCGAAATTGGTGCCAAGGTTGATCAGCTTGGCGCCGCGACCGTCGCCAAGGTCGGCGCGCGTGCCGTCGGGAAGCACCGACAGGCGCGTTTCGGGGCCGGCGATCACGCCGGTGCCGGGGTCGATATTGCCGAACTGGCGCACCTTGTCGCCGTCGCGGATCACCGGGATCGGCAGCAGCCACTGGCCATGATCGTTGAGATAGCGCGCGAAGACGAGGATCGAACCCTTGTCGAGGTCATGGCGGATATTGGCGGTGATCTGCCCGCCCTTTTCGGCGGTGAAGCCCGGATTGCGGATGCCGTGGCCGCTCGAATAATAGCCGCCGACCATGAAGGTCGTGTTGTCGCCGAGCGGACCCGACAGGCGCAGGTCGCCGCGCATGTCGCCGAAATCGGTGACGCTGGCCTTCACAAGCCCTCCGAATTCGGGGCCGCCCTCTTTCTGGACGAAGTTGACGGTCAGGCCGGGTTGGCCGTTGGCGAACAGCGCGCCGGTGCCGCCGCGCACCGCCTCGACCCGCGCGATCGTTTCGTCGATGCGGATAAGCTGCGTGTTTTCGAGGAACGACAGCGTCGGCGGCGAGAAGAAGGGCACGCCCTGCGTCGTCAGCGTGACGAATTCGGCGTCGCCGCCCGACGGATAGCCGCGCACGAAGATGTTGGCGCCATTCTGGCCGCCCGAGCTTTCGGCCATGACGCCCGGCACGACCTTCAGCAGGTCGGCGGTGCTGTTCGGCGCGGCCTGTTCGATGGCATCGGCCGAAATGCTGGTAATCGCAAAGGCCGCGGCTTGGCGGCTGACCCCGCCGCCGGCGGTGCCGGTTACGACGATTTCATTGCCTGCCGCATCGTCGGCGGGCTGAGGCGCTTCCTGGGCATGGGCCACCGCCGGCAGCGCGATGAGCGCGATCGACGAGAGCAGATAGGTCCGTTTCAACATGGCTGTTCCTCCACTTATCCTGTTTTCTTTGAAAGGTTGCCCGCGCTCGCCGCTTCCCGTTCTGCTGACAGGATCTGGTCGACCGAAAGCGCCCCGATGGCGGGGACGTGCACGTCGGCATCGGGCAGCGCCTCTTCAGACCCGATGCCAATCGCCACCATGCCCGCCGCATGGATGGCTGAAATTCCGGCCTGCGCATCTTCGATACCGATGCAGCGTTCCGGGGGGAGGCCCATGCCGTCGGCACAGGCCAGGAATATGTCGGGCGCCGGCTTGTTCGCCGCGATCGCGCCCGCGTCGGCGATGAAATCGAACTGGTCGGCGATGCCGAGCAACCGAACGACGTCGCCGGCATTGCGGCTCGCCGAGGCGAGGCCGATCTTGATGCCCGCGCTGCGCAGCGCGGCAAAAAGCGCGCGCACGCCGTCGAACAGATTGGCGGGCGAATAAGCGGCCAGCCGCGCGCGGTAGAGCGCATTCTTCTCTGCAAGCATCGCCTCGAAGCGCGCGTCGTCGACCGACGCGCCCGCGCCGTCCAGGATAAGGCGCAGCGATCCCGCGCGATCGACGCCCTTCAGCCGGTCGTTGGCGGCGCGGTCGAAGGCATAGCCATATTGATCGGCCAGCGCCTGCCACGCATGGTAATGATCCTCGGCCGTGTCGGTCAGCACGCCGTCGAGGTCGAAGATCACGCCCTGCACCGCCGGGCGCGCCATCCGGACCGCCGCGTCGGCAAGACGAACCGGGCGGCCGTGATCGACAATATCGACCGGCGCGCCCGACAGGCGGCGATAGGTCGCCCCTTCGGCATCGACCGCAACCTCGATCACGCTGCCGCGCCACATCAGGCGGAAATGATAGCGCGCCCAGCCGGCGGGGATGCGCGGCGCGAAGGCGGGGCAATCGCCGCCGAGCCACAGACCGCCCCAGCCGTGCGCAAGCACGAGCCAGCTTCCCGCAAGCGCCGCCATGTGCAGGCCGTGCGAGGTGTTGCCGTGGCGATTTTCCAGATCGACGAAGGCGGCCTCGCGATGGAAATCGAGCGCCTCCCCATCCTCGCCGAGCCGCGCCGCCACAATTGCGAAGGCCACCGACGACAGCGTCGAATCATGCGCGGTGACGCGGCTGTAATAGTCGAAATTGCGCCGCTGCAACGCGAGCGGCAACGACACGAGATCCATCGCCATCGCCTGCAGCACATTGCCCTGCTTGGCGATTTGGTGCCGGAACAGGATCATCGGGTGATAGCGCATCAGCAGCGGCCCGCGCTCGTCGAGCGGTGCCAGATCAGCCAGCTTCGGCCGTCCCAGAAAGGCGTCGTCCTGCGGGCTTACCCCGGCCTCTGCATCGACCGGCAACCACATCGCCTCGGCGGCGCGGCGCCACATCGCGACTTCTTCGGCGTCGAGGCCGATGGCCTGCGCCAGCGCCGCGAAGGCCGCGGGATCGGTGTGCGCCAGCCAGTCGGCGGTGTCGGCAGCATAGGCAAGGTGCCGCGCCGCGATCGCGTTGGTGTAATAATCATTATCGACGAGCGCCGAATATTCGTCGGGCCCGGTCACGCCATAGATGCAGAAGGCCCCGCCGCGGCGCGGGTCGAAGGCGCCGATCTCGGGCCAGATGCGCGCGGTTTCGAACAGCATTTCGGCCGCAGCGCGGCGGACGTCGCTATCGCCCGTCGCCGCGACATACAGCGCAACGCCATGCGCCATGTCGCCGTTGATATGATATTGCGCCGACCCCGTCGGATAATGTGACGAACATTCGGCCCCGCCGATGGTCCGCCACGGATAGAGCGCGCCGCGCGCATGGCCAATGCCGCGCGCATGCGCCCGCGCCGCCGCAAGCTTGCCGATGCGATACTGCAGCAGGGTGCGCGCCCGGTCGGGCATCTGGAGCGCCAGCACCGGGAGCATGAAGGATTCGGCGTCCCAGAAATAATGGCCCTCATAGCCTTCGCCCGACAGCCCCTTGGCCGCGATACTGTGGTCCGGGTCGCGGCTGGCCGACTGGTGGAGCTGGAACAGGTCGAAACGCAGCGCCTGCGTCAGCGCGTCGTCGCCCGCGATCGCAAAATCGGCATGCGCCCACAATTGGTCGACCGCGCGCTGCTGCGCCGCCGCAATGGCGTCGAACGGCTGCGGTTCGGGCAGCGCATCGATGTCGACCGGGTGGCCGCGGGTGCAGGTCATGGCGACCACCCGGTCGACGCTCAGCGTGCCGCCGGCGACCAACGCGCCGCGCACCATATGGCCGCCGTCGATGCGCACCACCGGCGCATCGAGGCTGGCGACCCGCTGGCGATAGGCGAGTTCGACGGCACCCTGGGCAAACCGGACCACGGAAGGGGTGTCGCCCGGTTCGGAAGGCTGAACGGTCCAGACCGGCCGCAGCCGCCCGGAAATACGCGGATCGTCGGCCGCATCGGCGTTGCCGCCATCGGCATCGGTGCCGAAGATCAGATCGATCTCGATCGTCGCGGCGAAATCCACCGGCGAGACCGACAGACGCGTTGCGACGCAGGCATCGCCGTCCAACGGAACGATGCGAACGGCCGCAATCTCGATCGTCCGGCCATCGGCGAGACGCCAGCGGGTGCGGCGGCGAAGCTGTCCCCAGGCAAGATCGAGCAGGCTCTCGGCTTCGAGGCGCTCGGCAGCCGCAAAATCGACCGGCGCGCCGTCGATCCGCAGGCGCAGGGCCACCGGGCTCGGGCATTTGATCCGCGTGTCAGTCGCGGTCGCGTAGCCGGGAAAGCTTTCATGATAATCGATCGGGCGGCTGACATAGGCGCCGGGGAGATAGGCGCAGGGCGCAGCGGCGCATTCGTCGGCGACGCCCTCAACGCCGACCAGGCCGTTGGCGAGCGCGAACAGCGCGGCCGCCTGATCGCCGACGGCGTCGCCGCCGTGTCGGACAAGCCGCATCGTATCAGAAGCTGCGCTGGAAATTGCCACTGTCATCCTCACCCGCGGCGCACGCTCGGCCGGCGCGCGCTCCATCGAAGCCATCTTGTGGTGCAAAAATGGTATCGATGTCAAGTTATCGATACCATTGCGGGAAAGGACGTGCGAACTACGGCGCGTTCGCGCAGTGATTCAGCTTTCGCGTGCGACCAGTTCCACGCTCATGGCGCGCGAATCGGCGCCCTTGCCCGCGACGAGATCGAGCACCTTCTTGGCGAGCAATTCGCCGCCGACCGCCCAGTCCTGCCGGATGGTGGTGAGTTTGGGCGATACGATCGCTGCGCCGGGGGAATCGTCGAAGCCGACGACCGATACGTCGCCGGGTACGGACAGGCCGCGCGCCTGCAACGCTTCGATCGCGCCCATCGCAATGGCATCGCTCGCCGCGAAGACGCCGTCGAAGGCAGTGCCCTTGGCCAGAAGCCGATCGATCGCCTCGCGCCCGGCGGCGGCGGTGAAGGCGCAGGCGATCCGCTCAATCACCGCGGCGTCGCTGCCCTTCAGCGCGTCGGCAAAGCCCTGGAGCCGATCCTCGACCTCGCCATGCTGGGTTTCACCAAGGAACAGCAGCGCGCGGCGCCCGCGCGCGCGCAGATAGTCGGCGGCGAGCCCGCCGCCCGCGCGATTGTCGCTGCCGACGACGACGCGTCCGGGCGGGCCGTGCGCCGCGCCCCAGACCACATACGGCAGCCCGGTCGCCTCGATCGCCGCGGCGGCATCGTCATGCACGCCCTGCCCCAGCAGGATGACCCCGTCGGCCGACGGCGGGTGCTGTGCGAACAACTCGATCGTCGTCAGCACCATATTCTGTCCGGCTGCAGTCAGTTCCTGCATGATCCCGCCGAGCAGCGAGAGCGGATAAGGTTCGCTCATCAGGCGGTCGTGCGAGGGGGCCATTTCGATGACTACGGCGATGGTCCGGGTGCGTTGCTGCCGCAGATTGCGCGCCGAAATATTGAGCCGGTAGCCCATGCGTTCGGCGGTGTCGCGGATCAGCCGGCGCGTGCTTTCCTTGACCGTCGGGCTGTCCGAAAGCGCGCGCGAAACGGTGATCTTCGCGACGCCCAGCTCGCGCGCGATGTCGGCCATCGTCGGGCGCGCATTGCCGCCGCCAAGGGGACCGGTGCCATTAGCCATGGCTCCCCTTAACGCGCGTCCGCCTTGTTTCACAAGCGCCTAAGAGGAGGGCGGCGGGGACGGAAGCCCGCCCCCGCCGCGACCGGTCAGAGCGCCGATCCTCCCAATTTGTAGGTGAGCTGCAGGAACACGCTGCGTCCGATGCTGTCGAACCAGCTGGTGTTGTAATAGGGATAGCTCGACCAGGTCGGGTCCTTGACGGGGTTCGTGTCGAACAGGTTGCGCACCGTCAGCGAGCCGCGCAGATGATCGGTGAAATCATATTGCATGGTCGCATTGAAGAGGTAGCTCGCCTTGATGAACGCATCCTCGTCATAATTGGGCAGCTTGCCGAGCCGGGTGCCCGAAAAGGTCAGCTGAAAGCCCTCATTTTCGTATGAGATGCTGCCGTTCGACTTGTCGCGCGGCAGGTAATAGCCGCTATCGACGGCGAGCTTGTCGACGAACGGATCGCCCGGATATTGCTGGAAACTGTGCTTGAACACATGGCTGTGCGCGAGCGACAGGGTGAAGTTGCCGATACCGGTTGGCAGGCTGCCGCGGAAGGCGATATCGATCCCGCTCGTCCTTTCGCGCGCAATGTTGATCGGATTGACGCGGATCGACGAGATCTGCCCGGCATTGCCGCCGCTGGCAAAGCGCGTGATGCGCGCGAAGGCATCCTGACAGGTCGGCGAATTGGGATCGAGCTTGGGCGTGCCGCCCGCGGTCAGCACGCTGCAGTCCGCCTCGGTCCGGGCCAGCGTGTCGATGCTGAGATCGTCGACCTGATTGTCGAGCGTCACGCGGAAATAATCGACCGAAACATGGAGGCGGCTCGACGGCGAAAAGACGATGCCTCCCGTCAGCGTTCGTCCGGTTTCGGCGTCGAGGTTGCGGTTGCCGGTCCGGTTCACGACGACGCCGGTCCCCGAATAGCTGCAATCGCCGATATCCTCGTCGGGCTCTTCGACCGCGCACAGATAATAGTCATCGACGCTGCTCTGCACATTGCCCGGCCCCGTAAAGACATAGTGGAGG
Organism: Sphingopyxis sp. GC21; assembly: GCF_025727575.1. NCBI lineage: Bacteria > Pseudomonadati > Pseudomonadota > Alphaproteobacteria > Sphingomonadales > Sphingopyxidaceae > Sphingopyxis > Sphingopyxis sp. GC21. The sequence continues at coordinate 2,793,134 of NZ_CP095845.1, forward strand.
TCGGGCGCGCGGAAGGCAGTGCCATAGGCGGCGCGCAGCAGCAGGCTGCTCGTCGGTCGGACTTCGACCCCGCCATTATAGGTGAACTTGCCGACATCGCGGCCGGCAAAGCCGAAGGTGTCATAGCGGCCGGCACCCGTCAGCGTCACGAAATCGAGCACCGGCACGCGCACTTCGCCGCCGATCGCGGCATGGCTGCGCTTGCCCGCACCGTCGCTGTCTTTCCAGCTGTAATAATAGTCGGTGAGCGCCAGCGGATCGGGACGCAGATTATAGCCCTGCTTGCCATATTCGGCGACCACCGCGACCCCGACCGGGCCGGCCGGAAGCTGGAACAGCTCGCCATTGGTCAGCGTCGCCTGCAAATTGCTGGTCCAGCTATACGGACGATAGACCGTATCGGCCGAAATGCTGTCATATTCGGCAGGCGTCAGCGCGGTGTAGAGCCGCGCGGGATCGGCGTTGAAAATCGGATAGCCGCTGTCCTCGTCGACCCCCAGCTGTTCGCCCAGAAAGAAGGCGATCGCCTTGGAATTGACGATCTGGGGCCAGCGCACGACCGACTGGTAGCGGCTGTAATTGAAAGATGCCTCGTAATTCCAGGCATTGCCAAAATTGCCGCGGATACCGGGCGTGATGCTGTAGGTCGTCTGCTTGCTGCGCTGCATTTCCAGCCCGCCGGTTTCTTCCGGGGCAAACTGGCGCGACCAGTCGTCGATCGTATCGTCGAACGCGTTGTAAACCCACATTCTCCAAGTAAGTCGCTGATTTCGCTGTCGTAATCGTGATATTTCGCATATAAATCATGGCGTTGACGGCTGCGAGGGGCGCGTTTCATGGATCACCTGGAGGGTGCGGGCTTGGCGCGGGGAGATCGGGTTGATTTCGACCGCCGTGTGCGTCTGGAGTTCCGTGGTGCGCAGATCAGTTCAGACGGTGGCCTGCTGGTGATGCGCGAGCTTGATGACGTGCTCGGCCTGTCCAATCTGGCGTCGGAGGCGCTGCGAGACAGCCGCACCGGGAAGAACACGCTCCATCGGCTTGACGGATTGTTCCGGCAATCGGTGTTCGGACGACTGGCCGGATACGAGGATGTGAACGATGCCGACCGCTTGGCCCTCGATCCCGTGATGCGTCAGGTCGTTGGCGGCAGGGCCGTCGAGGCGCAAGCTGCTTCGGCATCGCAGATGGGACGGTTCGAGACCGAGACGCTGGCTCTGGCCGCGAACCGGGCGGCGCTGGCCGATCTGAACGGCCAATGGATCGACCGGTTTCATGACCGCAACGGGTTGAAATACATCGTGCTGGACATGGACAGCTCGGTCAGCCCCACCCACGGCGATCAGGAAGGTACTGCCTGGAACGGGCATTTCGACTGCACCTGCTATCACCCCATCTTCTTGTTCAACCAGTTTGGCATGCTGGAGCGCTGCGCCCTGCGTAACGGCAATGTCCACAGCGCCGATGGCTGGCGGGATGTCCTTGATCCCGTCATTGCCCGATATGCTGGCCGCGACCTTGGTGGACGCTTCTTCCGGGCCGACGCTGCCTACGCGATCCCCGCGATCTATATGCGGCTGGAAGAAGCCAGGTTCTTCTACGCCATCCGTCTGCCCGCCAACGCCGTCTTGCGCGAGAAGATCGCGCATCGGCTGACACGGCCCGTGGGACGGCCTTCGCTGACCAAGGTCAAACGGTTCTTCGAGGACTTCGAGTATCAGGCGGCGTCCTGGGACAAGCCGCGCCGCGTCATCGCCAAGATCGAATGGCATCCGGGCGAGCTGTTCCCCAAAGTCGGCTTCATCGTCACCAACCTGCCGATGGAGCCAGACTGGGTGGTGAGGTTCTACAACCAGCGCGGCACCGCAGAGCAGCACATCAAGGAAGGCAAATATGCCTTTCGCTGGACGCGGCTGTCATGCCGGAAGTTCCGGCACAACGAGGTGCGGCTGCAACTGCACGCGCTGGCCTACAACCTGGCAACCTTCCTGCGCTGCATCGAACTGCCCGAGGCCATGGCGGACTGGTCGTTGACCAGCCTGCAACTCAAGCTGATCAAGATCGGCGCCCGCGTCGTCCGCCACGCCCGCGCCATTACCTTCCAGTTGGCCGAGGTCGCCGTCACCGGCCCGATGGTGCGGGCCGTCCTTGCCGCCATCCGCCGTCTTCGAACGCCTCCGTCATGCGCATGACCACGATCCATGCCCAAGCTGAACGAAAGCGGCAGGACAGGTCCGTCTGCCGCGCGGAAAAGCGGCTCTGCCGGGCCAGAATGCTGCGGGTTCGAGGCTTGATCCACCCGACTTCGGCCGTTTGCGCGACGACAGACACCGCTCGGGGCGAAAAACGCTTGCCCAGCGAGCAAAATCAGGCGATCTTGAAGTCAAGCGGCGGGCCACTTGGGGAATGTCGGGTGATTAGCAAGATCGGGACCGCCATGGCGTCGACCTATGCCTTCAGCGCCGGAGCGCACGGAGACTGGCGTATCTCCTCGATCGCGGCCTATCGCGGCGCCGGCCTCGCACCGGCCGAGGCCCTGACCATCCACCCCTGGGAGCCCGGCCCGATCGATGACCCTACAAGTTGGCGCCTGCTCGGCACGGTCAGCAACCTCCGCTATGCGACGCGAGACGAGGTGGCCGGCCTGAGGGCGCGCCAGGAGGGCCTCGACCGCCGACAGGCGACCCATGCAGCCCTGATCCCAATCAAAAAGTCGGCGGCCTGGTGGGACCTCGCGCAGGATGACAGACGCGCGATCTTCGAAGAGACCTCGCAGCACACGGCGATCGGCATGGAGTACCTTCCGGCGATCGCGCGCCGGCTGCACCACAGCCGCGACCTCGGCGAGCCGTTCGATTTCCTGACCTGGTTCGAGTTCGCACCGGCCGATGAGCCGGCGTTCGACAGGCTTTTGGCGCGGCTGCGAGCGACGCGGGAATGGGATTTCGTTGAGCGCGAGGTCGATGTCCGGCTTGTCCGGACCGAGCCTGTCTAAGCGAAGCCTCAGACCCGCCCCGACACCGGAATGAACGCACCGGTGACGCCGCTGGCATCCTCGGCGAGCAGGAAGGCGATGGCGTCGGCGATCTCACGCGGCCGCACCCAGGCGGTGTGGTCGGCGTCGGGCATGGCCGCCCGGTTCTGCGGGGTGTCGATGATGCTGGGCAGGATCGCGTTGACGCGTATGCGGTCGGCCTTGAGCTCGTCGGCGAAGCTCTCGACAAGCCGATGGACGGCGCTCTTGGCACCGGCATAGGCGCCAAGCCCCGACGGCGCCTTCACGGCCGCACCGGCGCCGATGGCCAGCAGGCTGCCGCGACCGGCTGCGCACATGGGCGGCAGCGCGGCCCGGAAGATGTTGAGCGTGGTCAGGACGTTCAACCGGTACATCTGCTCCCAGAGATCGGGGCCTCCCTCGGCGGCGGCGGCCGAGGCGAAGCCGCCCACGGTATGGGCGATGCCGTATAATGGCTATCCGTCGCTGACCATCTCCGGCCAGGCGGCGCCGGGCGAGTCCTCCGGGACCGCGCTCAAGGAGATGGAGAAGATCGCGTAAAAACTGTTGTCCGAACTCGACGACGAGCTTTCGAACGCCCAGCTCGTGACGTCGTACATCAGCCGGACCTTACTGATTCCGAACTGAAAGTCGGCGAACAATTTGGCATTGTCCGACAGCTCGTACGACATCGTGCCGAAGCTGTTGAAGCCCTTGCGACCCGAAACGATCGTGCCGTAGCCGATCGACGTCTTGCTGCCGCAGTAATAGCCGGGGCCGTAATCGTCGATCGCCGGATCATAATCGCCGTAGCGCGGACGCGACGTATAGATGGTCGAACCGCCGTTGAGGTTCGCAACCCCGGCGCAGGCCGCCGGACCCGGATCGATATAGCTGTCGTTTTCGATGCTGTAGCGCAGGAAGGTGCGGCGCGCGATCGTGCTGCCGGGACTGTCGTCGGTGCTGTCCTGGATCGAACGATCATAAGCCCACAGCGGACGCTGGTCGAGATATTCGATACCGGCCGCGATGCTGAAACGGTCGGTCGACCAGCCGCCGGTCGCGGTGAAGCGATGCGACATGCCGCCACCATGCTGGGTGCGGCCGTGGCGATAGTCGAGCGTCAGGCCGTCCAGATTTTCCTTCATCTTGAAGTTGATGACGCCCGCAATCGCGTCCGAACCATAAATGGCCGAGGCTGCACCCGACAATATCTCGACCTTGTCGATCAGCCCCACCGGGATATTCGAAATGTCGGTGAAGTTGCTGCGGCCGATATAGGGCAGCGGGAAATCGGCGATGCGGCGCCCGTTGACGAGCACGAGCGTGTGGTTGGGGCCAAGCCCGCGCAGGTCGACCTGCTGCGCGCCGGGGGTGAAGTCGGCGCTGCTGCCCGACTGCGGGCTTTGCGTCTCGCCGCTGTTCTGGGTCATCGCCGCGAGCAGTTCGGGGACGCTGGTATAGCCGTTGGCGCGGATCGCATCGGAATCGATGGTCGTGACCGCCGACGGCCCCTGATCCTTTATCGTGGGAATGCGCGAACCGGTGACGATGATCTCCTGCACCGCGCCCTCGTCCGACGCGTCCTGCGCCAGCGCCGGCGTGGCGAGCGCGGGAAGGCAGACGCCCAGCCCTAGAATGATGCGAAGCGACCGTCGGCCGAGATGTTCCATCGAAAAGCCCCTATCCTGTCTGCGGCGCGAATCGGCGCCCCCAATGCCCTGTCACGAGACGCGCCCTATCAGCCAGAACGGACCGAAAATTTCAATCATTATGACTAAAACAGGAATCATATTGTCATTTTGCGTGTCGATTATGTAACATCCATCGATCAGAGTTGCCGAAGGAGATATGCTGATGCCGCCGATCAGACTGTTCAAATGGATCACCGCACTGCTGTACGCGCTCCTTCTCGCCGCGCCGCCAGCGGCGGCGAAAGACCAGCCCTACGAACATTATGTCTATGGCGCGCTGAACACGCCGACGCCGGGTCCGGTATCGGGCGGACTGCTGCTGATGGGCGGAGGCGACCGGAATATCGACGCGATGAAATGGTTCTTCGGCAAGGCCGGAAAGGGCCACATCGTCGTCCTCAGCGCTTCTTACGGCAAGGAAATCGGCGAGGAATTCTATCGCGACATCGGCGGCATCCAGTCGGTCGAAATCTTCGTTTTCCACGCGCGTTCGCAAGCGACCGACAAGAAGATTCTCGACCGGCTGCGCAAGGCCGACGGCATCTTCATCGCCGGCGGCGACCAGTCGCGATATGTGCGCTTCTGGCGCGGCACGCCGGTCAACGAGATCATCGACGCGCATGTCGCGGCGGGCAAGCCGCTCGCCGGGACCAGCGCCGGCCTCGCGATGCAGGGCGAAAAACTCTATGGCGCGATGGACGACGGCAGCATCAAGAGTCCTGAGGCGCTCGCCGATCCGCTCGGCCCCGCTAACACCATCGAAGGCGAATTCCTGCACCTGGCGCTGCTCAAGGGCATCGTCACCGATACGCATTTCAAGGAACGCGACCGGCTCGGCCGCCTTTTCGCCTTCGTCGCCAAGGCGCAGGTCGGACGCGCTGCCGACGCGCCCGCGATGATCGGGCTCGGCGTCGATGAAAGCGCCGCGCTCGCGGTCGAACCCGACGGGTCGGGGCGCATCTATGCGACCGCACCCGACGGCTATGCCTGGGTCGTGGACGGATCGGAACTGCGCAACGTCAGCGACCGCAGGCCGCTCGATGTGCCGCGGGTGAAGGTGACGGGGGTCGGGCCGGGCTCGGTCGTTCACCTGCCCTCGGGCCGCGTCGATGCGCCGGTGTTCGTGCGCAACTATGCCGCGCGCGCGGGCGAACTGGTCGAGGTGCCGCGCTGGTCGCTCGCGATCCATGGCGGCGCCGGGGTCATCAAGCCCGGCTCGCTCACCCCCGACAAGGAAGCCGCCTATCGCGCCGGCCTCGACGCCGCGCTGCGCGCCGGATCGGCGGTGCTCGACAAGGGCGGCCCGGCGCTCGACGCGGTCGCGGCGGCGGTGCGCGTGCTCGAGGACAATCCGCTTTTCAATGCCGGTCGCGGCGCCGTGTTCACCGCCGAGGGGACCAACGAACTCGATTCCGCGATCATGGACGGCGCCACGCTCAAGGCCGGTGCCGTCGCGGGTGTCACGCGCACCCGTCACCCGATCGACCTTGCCCGCGCGGTGATGGACAAGAGCCCGCACGTTCTCTTGGCGCGCGACGGCGCCGACCGCTTCTCGGTCGAACAGGGGCTCGAACAGGTCGACCCCGCCTGGTTCCGGACGGATCAGCGGTGGCAGCAGTTGCTCGCCTGGCGCAAGAAGCATCAGGCCGCGCTCGACCCGACGCATCTGTTCGGCACCGTCGGCGCGGTTGCGATCGATGTCAACGGCAATCTCGCCGCCGCAACCTCGACCGGCGGCATGACCGGCAAGCGCTGGGGCCGCATCGGCGATTCGCCGATCATCGGCGCGGGCACCTATGCCAGCAACGGCCGATGCGCGGTTTCGGCGACGGGATCGGGCGAATATTTCATCCGCGAAAGCGCGGCGCGGCAGGTCTGCGACCGCGTCGCGTGGAAAGGCGAAAGCCTGAACGACGCGGCGCAGGCGACCATCGCGGCGGTCGGTGCGATCGGCGGCGACGGCGGCCTGATCGCGATGGGCCCCGACGGCCGCCCGGTCTTTGCACTCAACGACCTTGGCATGTATCGTGGCCGGATGACGGCCGGGGCGGAACCACAGACGGCGATCTTCGCTGACGAGGCATGGGCGGACTGATGGCGCCGATGACCGTCAGTCTCGACGAGATCGACGATCGCCTGCTCACCCTGCTGCGCGACGATGCGCGCCAGACCATCGCACAGCTTGCGAAGGAACTCGGCATCTCGCGCGGCCAGGTCTATTCGCGGCTCGCGCGGCTGGAAGAGGATAATATCGTCGCGGGCTATACGGTGCGGCTGGGACAAGCCTTTGCCGCCGGCCGCGTCCGCGCCCATATGATGATCAAGACGTTGCCGCGCTATCACCGCGAGGTCGAGGCCGCCCTCGCCGGCTTTACCCAGGTTCAGGCGATCCACGCGATCAGCGGCGAATATGACATCATCGCGATGCTGGAAGCGGAGGACAGCGCCCTGCTCAACGAGCTGATCGACGAGATCGGCCTGCTCGACGGGGTCGAACGCACGACGACGTCGGTCATATTGGTGACCAAGATCGAACGCTGACCCCTTCCCTCCGGCGACGACCGAACCGGTCAGTTGGTCCAGTAGATATAATCCTGCCCGTCCTTCCACGGCGCGTTGAGCGGCACGTCGATCCGCACCGGCCCCTCGATCAGCCCCGGCCAGATCGGCTTGGCCATCCCCTTGTTCTGCGCCTCGATCATCGCACGAAGCTGTGCGACGCGCTGCGGCTCCTGCGCCGACACATCATGCTGTTCGGTCGGATCGATAGCGACATTATAGAGGCGAACCTTTTCGGGCCGCTTCGTTACCTGCAATTTCCAGTCGCCCGCGCGCACGACGCGATAGTCGCCCGAACGCCAGTACATCTCCTGGCGATGCGCCGGCCCGGCAAGGATATTCTGGCTGTCGACGATGCGATCGGTCGGCACCTTCGCCCCCGCCGCGGCGGCGATCGTCGAATATATGTCGATATGCCCGGTCACGTCGGCGCGGGTAGAACCCGGCGCGATATGGCCCGGCCAGCGCATGAAGAAGGGCGTGCGGATGCCGCCCTCGAAGAAGGTCGCCTTCCATCCCCGATAGGGCGCGTTGAGGTGCGGGATGCCGGTGTACCAGGCCCCGCCATTGTCGCTGGTGAAGATGACAAGCGTATTGTCGTCGATCCCCGCCTGCTTGAGCTTCGCCATGACATCGCCGATGCGGCGGTCGAGCTGCGCGATCATCGCTCCGTAAACGCGCGTCTTGTGATCCTTGATCTGCGGCAGCCGGTCATATTCCTCGCGCGTTGCCTGCAACGGCGTGTGCGGCGCATTGAACGCCAGATACATGAAGAAGGGCCGGTTCTTGTTCGCCTCGATCGCCTTTTCGGCTTCGGCGGCGAAATAGTCGGTCATATGCCCCTGGGGATGAAAGCGCTTGCCGCCGTTGAAGGTGACGGCGTGGCGCAGATTGGCCCAGATGAAACGGTCGATCGGATCCCACGGCAGCTTGGCGTTGACCGTATCGGGATCGTCGTCGGGCAGGAATTTCGCGCCCCCCGCCAGAATCGCGAGGCTTTCGTCGAAACCCTGCGCATTGGGCTGCAAGCGCGGCGCTTCGCCCAGATGCCATTTGCCGATGTGGATGGTGTGATATCCCGCCGCCTTCACCGCTTCGGCAATGGTAATTTCGCTCGGCGGGACGCCCATGTCGGGATAGTCGGGAATATCGTCGGTGATCAGTTCCTTGTGGAATACCGCCTTCAGCGGGCCAAGGCCGCCGCCATGCGCCAGATTCTCGGCAAAGGCGGTCGGCACCGCGGTGAACTCGAAACCGAAGCGAGTCGGATAGCGGCCGGTCATCATCGCCGCGCGCGACGGCGAACAGGTGGCGTTCGCGGCATAGGCGGTGGTGAAGTTCAGCCCCTGACGTGCCAGCGCGTCGATGTTGGGCGTCTTGACGATCCCGCCCGCAACGCCGCCGCCGTTCAGGCTGATGTCGTTCCAGCCCAGATCGTCGGCGACGATCAGGATGATGTTGGGCGGGCGCTTGGTCCCCGGCGCGGTGACGGGGGCCGCACCCGGCCCCTGCTGCCAGACCACCGCGTGGTTCGGCTGCACCGGGTCGCGCCAATCCTGGATCATCCCGGGCAGACGATATTTATTCTCCTGAAAACCCCAATAGCCACCCGCGCCGATCAGCGCGACGACGCCCAATGCAATCCAGCGTTTCTTCATCGGTCCCCTCCGGCCCCCTCTAAGCCCATGTCAAAAGCGCGATATGCGCAAGCGCCGCAGCGAGCGCGAGCCCCAGCCCCACCGTGACCCGCGGGCTGGCATAAAAGGCGATCTGTCGCTGCGTCGGGAAAGAGAAGGTCGTCTCGATCCCCAGTGTCTTGTTCGGATGCACGGCGCGAAAGGCCGGATCGGCCGCCATGCGGATCAGATCGCGGCGGCTGCGGTATCGCATCGTGCCGACCAGCGACCAGCCGGGGTCGGCGGGTGTGTTCCACGCGTCGATATAGCCGCCGACCTTGGCGCCGACATAGAGCGGATGCCCGCCGCGCGCGATCAGCCCGCGCACGAAGGGGTCCGAATAGCGGCGCAGCCATTCGCTGCCCGCGCGCGTCTCGCCGCTGGCGGGATCGGTGACTTGGCCCGGCCGCGTGCGGACAAGATTGACCATGACGAATTCGCGTCCGTCGTCGTCCTCCAGAAAAGCGCGCAGGCGGGCGCTGTCGTTGCCCGTTTCCTCCATGCGATCGCCGAGCGTGCCCAGAAAGGCGTCGATCTCGGCGCGCGTCAGCGGGCGGTGGAACCCATCGTAGAACAGCAGGAAGGCGAGCCAGAGCAGCAACGCGCCCGCCCAAATCGCGCCGACAAGAAAAGCCTGCTCCCCCATCATTCCCCCGACTCTTCGGTTGCCCCGAAACTATTGGCACTATATGTGTCATTATATCGGGCGCGGCGCAAGATGCTTCGAAGCGGGCATTGACCACGGCGCCAAGCTGCGCCAGCGGGGAGGACATGACGACAACGGCGAAAGCGGAGGGCGAGGCAAAGGCGAATCCGGCGAGCGAGACGCCCCGGATCGATGGTCGGCGCGAACGCAGCCGGTCGAGCCACAAACGCATCGTCAAGGCGATGATGGAGCTGATCGCTGGCGGCGACCTGATGCCCAGCGCGGCGCGCGTCGCCGACGAAGCCGGGATCGGCATTCGCACCGTTTTCCGCCATTTCGACGATATGGATTCGCTCTATAGCGAGATTTCGGCGACGATCGCCGAACGGGTGATGCCGATCGTCACCGCCCCCTATCTCGACAACGACTGGCGTGCGAACATGCGCGATCTCGCCCGCCGCCGCGTCCGCGTGTTCGAAACGATGCTGCCGTTCCGGCTCGCGGCCAATATCAAGCGCTATCAGTCGCCCTTTCTGATGGCCGAATATGGCCGCGTCATCACGGTCGAGCGCGAACTGGTAATGCGCCTGCTGCCCGCGCCTGTCCTTGCGAACAAGGTGGCGGCGGAGGCGCTATGTGCCACCCTCTCCTTCCAGAACTGGCGCGCGTTGCGGCACGACCAGGGCCTGCCGGCCGAAGAAGCGGGGACCGTCACCGCGCATATGGTCGAAGCGCTGCTTGCCGCGCTTCCGCAAGGCGGCGATCGGTGAAGCGCAGCGCAGCGCTGATCGCTTTCGCCGCGCTGGGCGCCCTGGCCGCATGCGGCGCCAAAAAGACCGAACAGCATGCCGAAGCGCAGACCCCGACCTGCCCGCCGATGCCGGCGCGCGACTATGTCTGGATACCCGGCGCGACCTTCACCATGGGCGCCGACGCGACGCTGCCCGAAGAGGCACCGGCGCGCGAGGTTTCGGTCAAGGGTTTCTGGATGGCAACGCATGAGGTGACGAACGCCGAATTCGCCGAATTCGTGAAGGCGACCGGCTACAAGACGCTTGCCGAGAAAGACCCGCCGAAACTGCCCGGTGCGCCGCCCGACATGCTGATCCCCGGATCGGCGGTGTTTACAGCGCCGACTGACGGCAATCCCAACTGGTGGCGCTGGGTCGTCGGGGCCGAATGGCGGCATCCCGAAGGACCGAAGACCGGCATCGCCGGCCGCGATCGCGACCCGGTGGTCCAGGTCGGCTACGAGGACGCGCTCGCCTACGCGCACTGGAAGGGCAAGGCGCTGCCCGACGAGGCGCAATGGGAACTTGCCGCTGCAACCGGCGGCGCGCGGCGCGATGTTCCCGTCGATGCAAACGGCAAGCCGACCGCCAACTATTATCAGGGCGTGTTCCCGGTCCGCGACCTCGGCACCGACGGCTTCAAGAGCCGCGCGCCCGTCGCCTGCTTCCCCGCCGACAAGCACGGCGTCCACGACCTGATCGGCAATGTCTGGGAATGGACGGCAAGCGCGATCGACCCCGACCGCAATGTCATCAAGGGCGGCAGCTTTCTGTGCGCGGCGAATTATTGCGCGCGCTATCGCCCCGCCGCGCGCCAGTTTCAAGAACGCTCGCTAGGTACCGATCATGTTGGCATTCGCCTGATCGACACCGCGCGCCCGCCGCCGCCGGACGAAAAGCCACAAGAGGGCTGACAGCGCGACGATCGCCCCGCCGAGCACCAGTCCGGCCTGGATCGCCCGCTTGCGGCCCTGTTGCCGCCACGCATAAAGGTTGATCTGTTCGTCGGCGGTGTAACCCGCCGGCATTTCGAGCACCTGGTTGGTCTTGGCGAACGCCGCATAATCGGCCTTCATCGCCGCAAAGCGATCGGGCATCGCGGCGGCCAGATCGCGCGTCTCGCCGGGGTCGCTGGCGATGTCGAACAGTCGCCATTGACCGTCGCCCGTCGGCGGCAGATTGCGCACCAACTTGTAATCCCCCCGGAACAGCGCGGCATTGCCCGACAGTTCATAACCAATCGGCGCGTCGCCATGAACGCTGCCCGCGCCGCCTGCCAGCATCGGCACCAGACTGCGCCCCGCGATCGGCTCGACCGTCCGCCCGCTCCAGCTGCCGCCGTGACCCGGCACGCCGGCGAGGTCGGTCAGCGTCGGGACGATGTCGGTGACATGCGCGAGCCCCTTCGAGATCGCGCCCGCGCGCACCTGCGGATGGCCGGGCCAGGCGATTATCAGCGGTACGCGCAGCCCGCCCTCGGTCGCGCTGAACTTGTACCCCGATAGCGGCGCCGCAGCCGCGCTGGCCCAGCCCGGACCGATGGCGCTGAAGCTGTGGCGGCGGCCGATGTTGCCGATCGACGTGTTATATTGCATCCCCAGGAACAGCCGGTTGCGCAGCCGGTTATAGGGGTTGGTCGGTTCGGGGCCGTTGTCCGACAGAAAGACGAAGATCGTATTGTCGTAATCGCCCGTCGCCTTCAGATGCGCGACAAGGCGCCCGATCTCGCGGTCGGCGGCGGTCGCCATCCCGGCATAGGCCTGCATGACGCGGACCGCCGCCTTGCGTTCGTCGCTGTCCAGCTTTTGCCAGTCGGGGGTGGTCGCCATCGTCACCATCGGCGCGCCCGCGGGCATGATGCCGAGCGCCGCGGCGCGCTTGGCCCGTGCGGCGCGCAGCGCGGTCCAGCCTTCGCGATACATCGCCTGATAGCGCGCGATATCGCTGTCGGGCGCCTGCACCGGAATATGGTTTGCTAGGAAATTGACCGACGCGAAAAACGGCTTTCCGCTCGCGCGGTCGGAGTCGATATAATCGATCATCTTCTGGACGACGAAGCGCGACGAATAATAATCCTTGGGCAGCACCCCCGGCTTGCCATTGTCGGTCCAGTTCGCCTTGTCGTAGAGGCCCTTTATCGGCTCCTGATCGAAATTGTCGGCGCCCGCATCGGCCAGGCTGAAGGCGCGATCATAGCCGCGCGCTTCGGGAAGCCGCGTCGGATCGCTGCCCAGATGCCATTTGCCGGTCAGATAGGTGCGATAGCCCGCCGCCTTCAGCATTTCCGCGATCGTGACGACGCTGTGGTTCATCACCGTCTCGTACCCCGGCTTGCCGCGGTGCGCGTCGGGGATCGTCTCGGGCATATTGCCCAACCCGGCGCGGTGGTTCATCACCCCCGTCTGCAGCATCGCGCGCGTCGGTGAGCAGGAACCCGACACATGGAAATTGGAAAAGCGCATCCCGGCATGCGCCAGCGCGTCGATGTTCGGGGTCGCGAATTCGGCCCCGAAAGCGCCGACATCCGAAAAACCCCAGTCATCGGCCAGCAGGATGACGATATTGGGATGGCGCGGCGCTGCGGGCGCGGTCGGCACCGCGGTCTGCGCGGCCAGCGGCGCCGCGACCAGCGCAGCGGCGATCCCGGCGGCGAACGCGCGCCTCATGCCGACACCAGCGCGGGCAGGCAGCCAGTCCGCTCGAGCAGCGGATCGACCGCGGCGCGCGCCGCGTCGTTCAGCGCCGCGTAGCGCATGCGCAGGTCGGCAAGGCATTTCGCCTGATATTTGAACACCCCCTGGTCATAGCCATGCCCCATCGCCTCGAACCGTATCATCGCCTCCCCCTTTTCCAGTGCCGCCGCATTCGCCCGCAAGAAGGGCAGATAGACCGCGCCCGCCACCGCCAGCAGCGCATCGACCACGGGCGGCAGCCGCGCATCGGCCGCGTCCCATTCGCCGTCGATCCCCGACATGTCATCGATGTGCGAAAGCCAGCGATAGGCAAAGGGATAGTCGGTGCGCATCATCGCCTGCGCGGTCGGATCGACGCCGAACTGCGACAATTGGCCAAAGAGGCCGAATTCGGCGAGCGATGGCCGCGTGCCGAACAGGCAGTGCCGGTCCTGGACATGCGTCTCCAGCGCCGCGAGCACCGCGCGGGTCGACGCTTCGATCAGCGGGAAATTCGCCGGCGTGCAGCCGACGATCGCCAGGCGCCCCACCTGCCGCTCGCGAAAGCTCGCCGCAAAGCGCTCGCGCTGCTCCGCACCGCCGCCCTTGAACGCGTCGAAGGCCAGCCAGCGACTCATCTGAAGCTGGTCGACCTCGGCCTGCCAGCGATAGCCGAACATCGCCTTGGTCAGCCATTCGTCAGCGAAATCCTCGATCAGATGCGCCAGAAAGGCGCGCGCGGGATCGGGCGGCACCACCGAACGGCTGCCCGGATGGCGATCCTCGAGCAGATAGAGGAGCGGGGTCGAATCATTGTGCCAGCTATCGTCGGGAAAGCGCACCACCGGGATCACCGGCGCGCGGACATGCGCCAGCGCCCCGCCCTGCGTCGCGGCGCCATGCACCCAGATATGGGGCAAACGGCGATAGCGCATCGCCGCGCGAATCTTCATCGAATAGGGCGAACCCAGCGCACCATGGACTTCATAAGGCCGTACGTTCACCCGTCCCTCCCCATGTTTTGACATATGCTATGCCAATATATCGGCGAGCGCAATGGGCGGCGTCCCGGACAGCCACACGGACAAATCAGGGGAGCGTGTGGGACGCGGCCCTGCATGGCGCCGGAAAGGGTGACGAGGGCCGCATATTCAGCGCGCACTCGAATTTCCTGCGTCAAAGGCATGAACTACCCTCAGTTGAGCGGTCCCTCGCATTCGCATAGCGGCGCTTTGCAGAAGAGAGCGTGAGGTACGCTGCCGCTCCCTCGGCTCAATCAGATTTGCCCGGCGGGTCAAGAACCCGGTCTATGCGCGCGAGCGCGCGTTCGAGGCGCGGAATGACGAAATCCATGAATGCGCGCAGCTTCAGCGGTTGCAGCGTCTGGGCGGCATGGACGAGATGGACGGGGATCGGCGGCGGGCTGAAGGTTTGGAGCACCGGCACCAAGGCGCCGTCACCGACGGCTTGCGACGCCTGATAGGACATGATTCGGGCAATCCCCAGTCCGTTGATGGCCCCGTCAATGACCGCGTCGGCGGTGTTGACCGAAAAACGCGGCCGGATCGTCACCGACAATGGATGCGTCCCGGCAAGGAATGGCCATTGGCGATAGGTCTGGAAACCTTCGAAAGCGATGCAGTCGTGGCGGACCAAATCCCCCGGCGCGCTCGGCGCCGGGTTATAGGAAAGATAGTGGGGGCTGGCGCAGATCAACCATCGCACCGTGCCCACCCGCCGCGCAATCAGGCTGCTGTCGGGCAGCTTTCCTATCCGCACCGCCACATCGACGTGATTTTCGACCAGGTCGACCAGCGTATCGGCCAGCACGAGTCGCACAGTGACCTCGGGATAGGCGGACAGGAAGTCATGGACGATCGGCGCGACGTGCAATTTGCCGAACATGATCGGTGCCGTGACCAGCAACTCCCCGCGCGGGGCCCGATATTCGCCCGAGGCAACGCGCTCCGCCTCGCCCAGATCTTCCAGAACGCGCCGCGCCGCCACGAGGAAAGCGGCGCCCTCCTCGGTCGGTATCAGTTTGCGGCTCGTGCGAACGACCAGGCGGGTGCCGAGCCGCGCCTCCAAATCCGATACCCGCCGGCTCACGGTCGCGAGCGGGATGCCGAGCGCACGCGAGGCCGCCGACAGGCTGCCCCCGTCGATGGCAGCGACAAGCGTCCGCATAGCCTCGAAACGATCCATTTTCCTTCCATATTACGGAAGGATGGTTTGCGCAATTGACCCATACTCTCGAAAATCAGGAGGACCTACTTCGCGGCCAGGCCAAATCCGGCCCAGACGAAAGGTCCACCTAATGTCCCTGATTCCCACCCCCGCCACTGTCGAAGCCGCCCCGGTCGCATCGCAGGCGATGCTCCAGGCCGTGCAGGCCCAACTCGGCAGTGTACCCAACCTGTTCCGGTTGGTGTCGACCAGCCCTGAGACGCTCGAAGGCTATGTCGGCCTGATGGGCGCGCTCGGCAAGGGAAGCCTGCCCGCCGCAACGCGCGAGCGTATCGCGCTGGCCATCGCAGAGATCAACGGCTGCAGCTATTGCCTGTCGGCGCACAGCTATCTCGGTCGCAATCTCGCCAAGCTCGACGATGCCGAAATGACCGCAAACCGGAGCGGGGCTTCGAATGATCCGGTTGCCGATGCCGCCGTTCGCTTCGCTGCAGCGCTCGCGCACAACCGCGGCCATGTCACCGAGGCCGAAGTCTTGGCGCTTCGCGAGGCCGGTTACACCAACGCGCAGGCGCTGGAAATCGTCCTGCACGTCGCGCTCAACAGCTTCACCAACTACGTCAACGAAGCCTTCGGCACCGAAATCGACTTCCCCGTGGTGCGCGCCCGAACCTCGGCCTGATCTTCAGGTAACGGGCTCCGCAACCCGGTATCCGGTCCGTGCCCTCCCTACATTCCATCAACAGGAATTCTCATGACCCAATCTTCCAAACTGATCCACGCGGCCGCGGTCGCGCTTTCTGCCGCAGCCCCGCTGGCCGCCGAGGCGGCACCAGCTGCTCCGGCCGCGACAGCCGCGTCCGCGCATCCCACCAGCTATCATTTTGCGACGGTCAACGGCCGCAAAATATTCTACCGCGAAGCCGGCGACCCGGCCGCGCCCACGATCCTGCTGCTTCACGGCTTTCCCAGCAGCAGCCAGATGTATCGCGACCTGATCCCGCAGCTGGCCGACAAATTTCACATCATCGCCCCCGACTATGTGGGCTTCGGCCAGTCCGACGCCCCATCCGCCGCAGAGTTCGATTATAATTTCGACAATCTCACCTCGCATGTCGCCGGTCTGATCGATCAGCTCGGGCTCCAATCCTATGTTCTCTATATGCAGGATTATGGCGGGCCGGTCGGCTTTCGCCTCTTCGCGCAGCGGCCAACGCATGTGAAAGGGTTCGTGATCCAGAACGCCAATGCCTATCTCGACGGCGTCGGCGACCCGGTGAAGCAGGCGCTGCTCCCCATCGGCCAACAGCGTGACGCTGCATCGGAAGCCGCGGCGCGCACGCTTCTCACGCTCGACACCACCAAGTTCCAGTATAGCTATGGCGCGAAAAACCCGGCGGCGATCAATCCCGACAATTGGGTGATCGACCAGGCGCTGCTCGACCGGCCGGGCAATGATGCCATCCAGCTCGACCTGTTCGAGGATTATCGGTCCAATGTCGCGTCCTATGACAAATGGCACGCGCTGTTCCGCCAATATCAGCCGAAGACGCTTATCCTGTGGGGCAAAAGCAATCCGATCTTCATCGCACCGGGGGCAGAGGCCTACAAGCGCGACTTGCCCGGCGCGCGCCTCGTCTGGCTCGACGCTGGCCATTTCGTGATCGACGAAAATGCGGCAACCATCGGCCGCGAAATCAAGGCGAGCTTCGCCGGCCGCTGAGCGGCAAGGCAGGCAAAGGGTTGATGTCGGGTGGGCGGCGCGCAGCCGTCCGCCCGGCATCTTCGGGCGCGATCAGGCGATCTCGCGCCACGTTCCGGGCGCCAAATCCCCAATCTCCCACCCCCCGATCCGCCACCGCACCAGCCGCAGCGTCGGATAGGCGACCGCGGCGGTCATGCGGCGGACCTGGCGGTTGCGCCCCTCTGTGATCGTCAGTTCGATCCAGCTATCGGGCACGCTTTTGCGATATCGCACCGGCGGATCGCGGTCCCATAGCTGGGGCGGGTCGATGCGGCGGACGGTCGCGGGGCGCGTCGGGCCGTCGTTCAGCGTGACGCCGCGGGCGAGCGCCGCCAGCGCGGCGTCGTCGGGCTCGCCCTCGACCTGCGCCAGATAGGTTTTGGGCATCTTGTGCTGCGGCGACGAAATCCGCGCCTGCAGCGCGCCGTCGTCGGTCAGGATCAACAAGCCCTCGCTGTCGCGGTCGAGCCGGCCGGCGGGGTAGACGCCGGGTACGTCGATATAGTCTGACAGCGTCGCGCGCGGGCCGTCGGCAGGCGCGGTCGTGCCCTTGTCGGTAAATTGCGACAACACGCCATACGGCTTGTTGAACAGGATCAGGCGGTTCACCGCGTCTTTCCTCGCATGGCCTCCCGCCTCCCTCTTCCTTCGTCACGCCGGACTTGATCCGGGGTCCATGACTTCAGCGCTGCGATGGATCCCGGGTCAAGCCCGGGATGACGAAGGCGAGGAAAAGACTGGGACAAGCCGTCAAAAAGAAAGAGGGCGACCATCGCTGGCCGCCCCCTTGATCTTACGCCGCTTCCTTCTTGCGGCTCGCCTTCTTCCGCTCATGCGGATCGAGGATCGCCTTGCGGATGCGGATGTTCGCGGGGGTCACTTCGACCATTTCGTCGTCGTCGATATAGGCGATCGCCTGTTCCAGCGTCATGCGGCGCGGCGGAGTCAGGCGGATCGCATCGTCCTTGCCCGTCGAACGGAAGTTCGTGAGCTGCTTCGACTTCATCGGGTTGACCTCAAGGTCGTCGGGCTTCGCATTCTCCCCGATTATCATCCCTTCATAGAGCGCCTCGCCGGGCGAGACGAACAGGATGCCGCGTTCTTCCAAGGGGCCGAGCGCATAGGCGACGGCTTCCCCCGCGCCATTCGAGATGAGGACGCCGTTCTTGCGGCCCTCGATCGCGCCTTTGTAGGGGCCATATTTTTCGAAGAGGCGGTTCATGATCCCGGTTCCGCGCGTGTCGGACAGGAATTCGCCGTGATAGCCGATCAGGCCGCGCGACGGGCCGCTGAAGCTGATGCGAGTCTTGCCGCCGCCTGACGGGCGCATGTCGGTCAGCTCGGCCTTGCGGATCTGCATCTTCTCGACAACCGTGCCGCTATGCTCGTCGTCGACGTCGATGACGACGGTTTCATAGGGCTCGGTGCGCTGGCCGTTCTCGTCGGTCTGGTACAGCACCTTGGGGCGGCTGATGCCGAGTTCGAAGCCTTCCCGGCGCATTGTTTCGATGAGCACGCCGAGCTGAAGCTCGCCGCGGCCCGCGACTTCGAAGCTGTCCTTGTCGGCGCTTTCGGTGATGCGGATCGCGACATTGGTTTCGGCTTCGCGGTACAGGCGGTCGCGGATCATGCGGCTCGTCACCTTGCTGCCTTCGCGGCCAGCCATCGGACTGTCGTTGACGGCGAAGCGCATCGACAGCGTCGGCGGGTCGATCGGCTGCGCGGCGATCGGCTCGCTGACGCTCGTGTCGGCGATCGTGTTCGCGACCGTCGCGTTGGTCAGGCCCGCGATCGCGACGATGTCGCCTGCGCGCGCTTCCTCGACCGGAACGCGGTCGAGCCCGCGGAACGCCAGCAGCTTCGACGCGCGGCCGGTTTCGATGACCTTGCCGTCCATGTCGAGCGCGTGGATCGGCTGGTTGACCTTGACCGTGCCCGACTGGACGCGGCCGGTCAGGATGCGGCCGATGAAATTGTCGCGGTCGAGCAGCGTCGCGAGGAAGGTGAAGGGCGCCTCTTCGTCGAGGCCGGGCGTCGGAACATGCGACACGATCGTCTTGAACAGCGGCTCGAGCGTGCCTTCGCGCGCGTCAGGGCTTTCCGAGGCATAGCCGCCGCGACCCGAGGCATAAAGGATCGGGAAATCAAGCTGTTCGTCATTGGCGTCGAGCGTCAGGAACAGTTCGAATACTTCGTCGAGCACTTCGGCTGCGCGCGCGTCGCTGCGGTCGATCTTGTTGACGACGACGATCGGCTTGAGGCCGAGCGCCAGCGCCTTGCCGGTGACGAACTTGGTCTGCGGCATCGGGCCTTCGGCGGCATCGACGAGCAGGATGACGCCATCGACCATGCTCAGGATCCGCTCGACCTCGCCGCCGAAGTCGGCGTGGCCCGGCGTGTCGACGATGTTGATGCGCGTCGCATCGGCGCCTTCGCCCCACTCGACCGAAGTACATTTGGCGAGAATCGTGATCCCGCGTTCCTTTTCCAGGTCGTTCGAATCCATCGCTCGTTCTTCGACACGCTGGTTGTCCCGAAATGTGCCCGACTGGCGGAAAAGCTGATCGACGAGGGTCGTCTTGCCATGGTCGACGTGTGCGATAATCGCAATATTGCGCAAAGACATGCGGTAGGAGCCTTGATGGAAGGGGGCAGCGCCTGGAGCGCCGCTAAACGCCGCGCCCCTAACAGAAGCGGTGCTGCGGCGCAACAAGAGAGGCGCGGGCGTCCGATTTGACACTGTGTTGCTCGAGCGATACACCATGGGCGTTCAGCTCAAGGAAATATCGATGCGCCTCTCCCTCGCTCGCGGTATCGTCGCCGCCCCCCTTTCCGCTGCCCTAGCTGCCACCCTCGCCGCCGTCACGCCTTCGAGCGCGGCCGAGCCCGATGCGGGCCTCGCGCTCACCTATCAGCCGGTCGTCGCAGCCGACGGCCGTTTCCGCGCGATCGAAGTGACGCTGCGCTTTCGCGGCGCCGCGAGCGGCGTCACCATCGTCGATCTGCCGGACGAATGGGGGGGCTTTGACAAGCTTTATAATTATCTGGGCGACATCCGCGCCGAGGGCGCGACGCTGGCCCCATCGTCCGACCCCGCCAAGATCGCGTTGCGGCACGCTCCCGGCGCCCCGATCGTCCTGCGCTACCTTGTGCGCGGTGCCAACCGGGCCGAGCAATTGCAGGACGGCGAAGTCGTCAATGACTATCGCCCGCTCATCCAGCCGACATGGTTCCACCTGATCGGCGACGCGGTGGTGGCGCGGCCAGAACATCTGGATGGCGATACCCCGGCAAGCTTTTCGGTCCGCGGGATGCCGGCGGGGACGCGCTTTGCGTCCGACCTCGAACATCCCGGGCTGACCGTCGATGGCCTGATCGAAAGCATCGCCGTCGGCGGCGATTTCCGCCTGATCGATGCAGGACATGGCGCACGGCTCGCAGTGCGCGGTAGCTTTGCAACACGCGACGATGCCGGCTGGACGCAAAGCTTCCGCCGCGTCGCCGCAGCCATGTCAGAATATTGGGGCAACGACGCCGGGCGCTACCTCGTCACCATCATTCCCTTCGCGCCGCCGGGACCCGGCGCAACCTCGATCGGCGGCACCGGACGCGGCGATGCGTTCGCCTTTTTTGCGACGACCAACGCGCTGCCCGAGATGCTCGACCGGCTGATGACGCATGAAATGGCGCATAGCTGGGTCAATGCCCGGATCGGCGGCTTTTCCGACACAGTGCCCGAAGCCGAGCAATTCTGGCTGTCGGAGGGCTTCACCGATTTCACCTCGTGGCGGGCGCTGGTCCGCGCCGGAGTGTGGACGCCCGAACAATATTTTGCGCAGTTCAACGACGCGCTGCGCGAATATGATGCCTCGCCGCTTCGCGCCGCGCCCAACAAGGAGGCGGCGCGGCTGTTCTGGACCGACGAGAAGGCGCAGCGGCTCGCCTATTTGCGCGGGATGCTTTTCGCGCACTGGGCTGACGACCGGCTGCGGCGCGCGCCAGGCGGATCGTCGATGCGCAACCTGCTGCTGGCGATGCAGGCAGCTGCTCCGGCAGCCCGCAGCGATGCTGTTACCCTGTTCAGTGCCGAGGCGCAGCGCCGCGACGCGGCGATCGGCGAAGGCATCGCCCGATTCATCGATCGCGGCGAACCGATTGCGCTGCCCGCCGACATGCTCGCCGCGTGCGGCACGTTGCGCCAATTCGAACGACTGGTGTTCGATCGCGGCTTCGATGTCGACGCGACGCTCGCGAACGACCGCATTATCGCTGGCGTCGCCCAGGACGGCCCGGCATGGCAGGCCGGGATGCGCGACGGCATGACGCTGATCGGCCGCAGCGGCGGGGAGATCGGCAACAGCCAGAGCGAAATCGCCTATGATGTCGACGATGGCGGCACGAAGCGCACGCTGCGCTATATGCCGCAGGGGCGAGCCCGCGAAACGGTGCGCGAATTCGCGCTCGACGATCTTTCGCCTCCCGCCGCGCGGCAGGCCTGCATCGGTGCGCTCAGCCGCTGACCCGCGCGACCAGACGCTCGATCGCCGCTCCCGCGATGCGCGCCGCGCGCACGAGATTGGCACGGAAGTCGCCCGCGCTGTCGCCGTTGGCGTCGTCGGTCACCGCCTTGATTGCGGCCCAGGGCTTGCCGAGCCGCATCGCCGCCTGCGCCACTGCGCCGACCTCCATATCGACCAGCGCGGCGCCCAGATCGCGCACCAGTCCGGCCGCGGCGTCGGGGCAGGCGACGAAGCTGTCGCCGCTTGCGATGCGCGCATGTGGCAGGTTCAGGCCGGGGTCGGGCATCGCGGCGAAATGCGCCTCGCCCGCTTCGCCGATCGGCCATTCGCCGGCCCGATAGCGGCGGAACAAACCGGGCTGGGCCGCGCCATAATCGTGCTGCACCGCCTCGGCGATCCAATAGGCGCCAGGTCCGGGGCCGAGCGAGCCGCAGGTGCCGCTCATCACCAGCAGATCGGCCGCGCCGCCGAGCATCCCGGCGCATAGCGCCGCGTTGACCTTTCCGAGACCGCAGGTGGCAATCGTTACGCCATGCTCATGCACTGACAGCGAACGAAGCGCAAAAGCGGCCGCTTCGGCGGCGCCTTGGCCGGGAAAAACGGCATCGGCCTCTTCGGGCAGCGCGGCGAGGATTAGGATGCGGGCCATCCGCGCGCCATAATCCTCTTTCGCGCCATGTCGAGTGTTGTCGCCGCCGCGACCGACGCGCGGACTTGCCAAGGCGCCGCCTTCCGGCCATCGCTCCGCCCCATGCTCGCGCGCCTGTTCCCCGACCGCTTTGTTCCCGTCCTCCTCGCCACCATCGTCGTCGCGAGCCTGCTGCCGGTGCGCGGAAGCGCGGTGCCGGTCGCGCAAGGGATTTCGACCGCGGCAATCGTGCTGCTCTTCTTCCTCAACGGCGTCCGCCTGCCGCGTCAAGAGGTACTGCACGGCATCCGCAATTGGAAATTGCAGGGCGGCACCTTCGCCTTCTGTTTCGGCGCGATGGCACTATTCGGGCTCGGCGCGCAGGCGTTGACGGCGCCGCTCCTGCCGCCGACACTGGCACTCGGCTTCCTCTTTCTCGGCATATTGCCTTCGACCGTCCAGTCGGCGACCGCCGCCAGTTCGATGGCGGGCGGCAATGTTGCCGCAAGTATTGTCGCGGCGGCGCTGCTCAATCTGGCCGGCGTGTTTCTGTCACCGCTCCTCTTTGCCGCACTCGCGGGCAAGGCGGGGGCGATCCACGGTGCCGCGGCGCTGCGCATCGTCGCAATCCTGCTGCTTCCCTTTCTGGCCGGACAAACGGCGCAGCGCTGGCTTCGCCCGCTGGTGCTACGGCACCGCGGCCTCGCGACGCTGATGGATCGCACCGCGATTGCGACAGCGGTTTATGTCGCCTTTTCCGCGGCCGTGGTTGGCGGCATCTGGACGCAGCTTGACGGGCGCGAGATCGCGATCGTGCTCGGCGTCGATGCGCTGCTGCTCGGTAGCGCCTTCGGCGGTGCCTGGCTGCTCGGCTGGCTGCTCGCGCTCCGCCGATCCGACCGGATCACCCTGCTGTTCTCGGGCGCGCAAAAGAGCCTCGCCGTCGGCGCGCCGCTCGCCGCGACGCTCTTTCCCTCGCCGATCGCCGGCATGGTGCTGCTGCCGATCCTCGTCTATCATATGGCGCAACTGATCCTCTCGGCATGGATCGCGCCGGCGCTGGCGCGCCACCAAGAGGTGTAGTGCTTGAATAACACAGGTCCGCATGTCATATAGGCAGGCGGCCCACTATCGACCTGGGGCTGGAAGGATTGTTATGAGCGAAGAGACCGCGACGGCGACCGCAACCGACGAACTGAAACTGACGCCGCCCGAACCCGTCCCCGCCGTCGCGCCCGAAAAGGCCGCCGGCCTTGTTCCGCTCTCGACCGAGCAGAAATCTAAGCTCGAGGAACGCGTCGACAGCTTCATCGACGATCTGGTGGCACAGGACGAAAATTCGCCCGAGTTCGGCAAGCGCATCGACCAGATCACCAATATGGGGCGCAAGGAAATGCTGGAGGCGGCGAATCATTCGAACCGCTTCCTCGACCGCCCGATCAAGGCGATGGATCGCGATACCGACATCGGCCAGAATCTGATCGAACTGCGTACCACGGTCGAACGTCTCGATCCCTCGGCGAACGGCAAGCTGCTGACCAAACGCGGCTTTCTGGACAAGATCCTGGGCAGCAAGATCAACAATTATTTCGCGCAATACCGCAGCGCCCAGACCCACATCGGCGGCATCCTGACCGCGCTTGCCAACGGCAAGGACGAGCTGCTGATGGACAATGCCGCCATCGACGTCGAGCGCCGCAAGATGTGGGAATCGATGGGCAAGCTCGAACAGATGATCCACATCGCGGGCACGCTCGATCAGCGGCTAGAGGCGAAAGCGGCCGAACTCGACGGCAGCGATCCCGCCAAGGCAAAGGTCATCCGCGAAAATGCCCTGTTCTATGCGCGGCAACGCACGCAGGATCTGCTGACCCAGATGGCGGTGACGGTACAGGGATATCTCGCCCTCGATCTCGTCAAAAAGAATAATGTCGAGCTGGTGAAGGGCGTCGATCGCGCCTCGACCACCACCGTCGGCGCGCTCAAGACCGCGATCACCGTCGCACAGGCGATGACGAACCAGAAGCTCGTGCTCGAACAGATTACCGCGCTCAACACGACCACCGCCAACATCATCGATGGCACTTCGAAGATGCTGAAGGACAATACGGCGCGCATCCACGAACAGGCGGCGTCGAGCACGATCCCGATGGAGACGCTCAGCCGCGCTTTCCAGAATATCTACGACACGATGGACGCGATCGATACCTTCAAGCTCAAGGCGCTCGACACGATGAAGACGACCGTGACCTCGCTCGAGGGCGAGGTCGCCAAGTCAAAGGGCTATATCGCGCGCGCCGAAGGCGCGAGCCAGGCGCAGGCAAGCGTCGGCGGCGCCGAGAGCCCGCTGGCGGCGATCGAGGGCTAGGATGAGCATGAGCGAGGTCGACAAGATTAGCGCGCTCGGCAACGCCGCGATCGAACGCTCGCGCGAACGGCGGCGACCGATCGGCACCAAGAGCGTCGCGCTGCGCCGCCAGCATCTCTACAAGAAGCTCGGTCGCGTCCTTGTTGCAGGCGGGATCGTGCTGATCGGCGCGGCGCTGTTCGGCGCGCTCATCAAGCCGCTCGGCTTCACGGGCCTGCTCGCGCTCACGGTGCTGTTGATCGGTGTCGCTGTGCTGTTCGGCAAATGGCCGCCCTTTCCCGAACCGCGCCAGACCGATCTGCCCAAGGCCGACCTTAAGCAGCTCGCCGGCCGCACCGAAATCTGGCTCGAGGCGCAGCGTCCGGCGCTTCCCGCCCCGGCACGCCAGCTCGTCGACGGGATCGGCGTCCAGCTCGACCTGCTCGCCCCGCAGCTCCAGACGCTCGACGCCGCGACGCCGGCGGCAGCTAATATCCGTAAGCTGGTCGGCGAGGATCTGCCCGAACTCGTCGCGGGCTATCAGCGTATCCCCGCGGGGCTGCGCGGCGAAGCGCATGCGGGACGTACGCCCGACGAAACGCTGCTTGGCGGGCTCAAGATGCTCGAACGCGAGATCGGCGACGCGGCGCGCAGCCTGGCGGCTGGCGAGATCGACAAGCTGGCGACGCGCGAACGCTATCTCCAGCTCAAATATCAGGGTCTCGAAGCCGACGACACGCCGGGCGCGGCCTGATCCGCCTCAGGCGGGATAGGCTACTCCGCGATCGTCGGCGCCGGGTTCCCCGTCGCCGCGCGGCGGCACACGCTGGACATTGATCCGGTTCCGGCCGGCGCGTTTCGCATCGTAGAGCGCCTCGTCGGCGATCCGATAGAGATATTGAAAATCGGGGGCCGGCCGCACTTCGGCGACGCCGACGCTGGCGGTCACCGGCCGGTCGCCCATCGTGTCGCTATGATCGCACAGCGCGATTTCGCGGCGGATGCTCTCGGCAAAGCGATCGAGCATGATGCCTTCCATCCCGATGGTCAGCAGGCCGAACTCCTCGCCGCCCAGCCGCGCGACGCTGCACATCGTCCCTTCCCACCGGGCGATGCGTTCGGCGATGCGGCAAAGGACCGCATCGCCGGCTTCATGGCCGTAGATATCGTTGATCGACTTGAAGCGATCGACATCGACGAGCAGCAGCGCCGCCGGCAGCGCCCCTTCGCGCGCCTGATCGAGCAGCGGGGTGACGGCATCGACGAAGCCCCGCCGGTTGAGCAATCCGGTGAGCGGATCGCGGCGCGCAAGCTCGTTCGCCTGCGCCTCGGCCGCCAGCGCATCGTCGCGTTCGATGCGCAGATGCGCGAGCCGCCGCGTCGATGCCGCCGACAGCCACAGCGCCTGCCAGGTTGCGGCGACCAGCACCGCCAGTTTCGACCCCCCGCCCCAGAATCCGTCCTCGACATCGACCAGATGAATGATCGCGAGCGTCGCCATCGGCAGACACCAGGCGAGCGCGAAATCGCGCGCCTCGACCGATCCCTTGCGCCAGCTCCAGCCGATGCACAGCGCGACCGCGACCAGATCGACGAGGACCGCGATGCCCAGCAGATTGCCGAGCATCTGCAGATTGTCGGTGCGAATCAACGCCAGCGGCACGCCAGCGATGGCGATCGCCAGCCCCAGCGCGAGGGTTCCCCGGCGCAAAGCCCGCGGAAGATGCCGGGCGTCGATCGCGGTCACCGCGCTGGCGGTCGCGACGCCGATGGCAAGGCAGGCGAGCAAGGTCGATGCCTGCGCCGAGACCGTTCCCGCCATGGCGGGAAAGATCACCAGATGAATCTGCGACCAGAAGGCGCCCCAGACGATCATTACGCCCGACCATGCCGCCTGCCACAGCAGATATTGGCGGCGCACCGCGACCGCGAGCGACAGGCTATAGATGCCGCTGACGAGCAGCAGGGTGAGCGAGGCGCCGACGAGCGCCGCCATCCCCGCCGCCTGCAGGCTCGCATTTTCCTTGGGGATGAGGCGCGCGCGCAGCAGGCTGTGGTCGGCGAGGCGGTCGAAGCGCATGGTCACCGCGGTCAGCGGCGCGCCGCGGGCCGGGGCCTCGAACAATATCTGGCCGCCGACGCGCCAGTGCGCGCCATAATCGCCGCGGCGCACTGTCTGCCAGCGCGTTTGTCCGTCGGCATAGGTGAACCCCACCGCAACCCGGTCGAAGCGCGAGAAATGCACCATCAGTGCGGCGCCGTTGCGATCCTCGGAACGATTGCCGACATCGGCCCGCAACCACAGGCTGCCGTCGCGATACCCCGTCGGCTCGCCGCTGCAGGAAAAGCGCAGCGCGGACAGCGCGTCGTCGGGTGCGGCCAGCGGTCCGACCGAGTGGCAGAGCGGCGCATTGATGTGCAGCGGCGTCGCCGCAGCGGGCACGGCCCAAAGCGCGGCAGCAAGCCACAGCAAAACAAGCGTCCAAGACGCCCGTCTCCGTCCGCGATTTTCCTCCGCCCCGATCATGCGATTCCCTTTAGACCCCAATATCTTGGGAAAGCGTAACCGCCCAGCCCCGATCACGCTGTGGCCGCAATCACTGGCGCGGCCGGTTGGCGGCAAGGGAGGCGCCCAGCCTCGGCTTCTCGCGCTCGGGTTCTTCAGGCGTTCGCTCCCTCAATCCACGGGGAGATTGCCGCAATGCGAGGCGTCCTCGAGATCGTGCGACGGCTAGGCTATCAATATCCTATGGGTGATGAAGCCCGGGCGCGTCAGAACAAGGAAACGGGCAGGCCTAGCCGCGCCGGGCCAGACCATATTGCATCAGGCCTTCGGGTCCGAACAAGCGGTTGCGCGCGTCGGGCTGCGCCGCCGCTGCGCGCAGCGCGTCCGCCCTCGGATCGTCGATCGGCCAGCGACCATCGTTCAGAAACGCGATCCACGCATCGATGGCGTATTCGATCGACGGGCAGGTGCCGCCGCGCCTTTGATGCCAGGCCCGCGTTTCGAGCCAGCGCTGCGGGATCTTCTGGCTGCCGTCCATTGCGATCTGGATCAGGCGATGATCGAGCGCCGGGTTGGCGAAGCGATCGAGCAGCGCATCGGCATAAGCATTAAGGTCTTGCCCCGGCGCGGCGTCGATGGTCGGTGCGGCCTCCTCGCGCATCAGCCGTTCGACGAGCGGCCGGATAGCGGGATCGGCGACCGCCCGATGGACATGCTCATGCCCCGCCAGCAGTCCGATATAGGCCAGCGCCGAATGCGCGCCGTTGAGCATGCGCAGCTTCGCGGTCTCATAGGGCGCGACGTCGGCAACGAATTCCGCCCCGACCGTATCCCATCGCGGACGCGGGCCAGCGAAATCATCCTCGATCACCCACTGGCTGAATGCTTCGGTGACCACCGCACCTTCATCGCGCACGCCCAGCACCGCCTCGACAGCCGCACGGTCGGCATCGGTCGTCGCGGGCACGATGCGATCGATCATCGTCGCGGGGCATCGGCACGTCGCATCGAACCATAGGGCGACGTCTGGATGGTCGGTGGCGAGATATTGGCGCATCAGCGCGCGCAGCACTGCGCCATTATTCGCCAGATTGTCGCAGCTGAGCAACGTCAGGCCGGGCAATCCCGCCGCCTTGCGCGCCGCCAGCGCCGCCCCGACGAAGCGATAGAAGCTCGATGGCCCCTTTGCCGCGTCAAGATTGAGCTGGCCATCGGCGGTGCGCAGATAGCCCTTCTCGGTCACGGTGAAGCTGACGATATGCGTTGTCGGAGCAGCGAGGACGTCGATGACGGCCTGCGGTTCCTGCGCCGCGACGAGCACGCGCTGAACCGCCCCGATCAATCGAATTTCAGGTCCGGCAGCGGTCCGGCTGCTCACCGTATAAAGCCCGTCCTGCGGGCCAAGCTGTGCCGCGACATCGCCCGAACGCAGCGACACGCCAACGATGCCCCAGTCGCGATCGCCCGCGCCCATCGCATCGTCGGTATAAACCGCCTGATGCGCGCGGTGAAAGGCACCGATACCGAAATGGACGATCCCTGCCGCTTGCCGGCGACGGTCGTAAGCGGGCGCGCGCACGGCTGCCGGCAGCGCGGTTTGCGCCGACAGCCTCACAGCCGGTACGCGGCCTTGGCGAGATTGTAGCTGAGGTCGACCGCCAGCTCGGCCGCCTCCCATTCCTCCATGCGATGCTCGGCAACCAGCGCAGCGAGGAAGCCGCAATCGATGCGCCGCGCGACATCGTGGCGCGCCGGGATCGAGAGAAAGGCGCGGGTGTCGTCGTTGAAACCGACGCCGTTGTAAAAGCCCGCCGTCTCGGTGGTCTGGGCGCGAAAGCGGCGCATGCCCTCGGGGCTGTCGTGAAACCACCAGGCGGGGCCAAGCTTCAGCGCCGGATAATGGCCCGCCAGCGGCGCAAGCTCGCGCGCATAACTGCTTTCGTCGAGCGTGAAGAGGATGATCGTCAGCCCCGCTTCATTGCCATAACGGGCGAGCAGCGGCCGCAGCGCCCGGACATAGTCGGTGCGCGTCGGAATATCGGCGCCCTTGTCGCGGCCATAATGCGTGAACAGCCACGAATTGTGGTTGCGCAGCGCGCCGGGATGGATCTGCATGACAAGGCCGTCGTCGCGGCTCATCCCCGCCATCACCGTCAACATATGCGCTCGGAACAGCTCGGCGTCGGTGGCGCTGACGTCGGCGCGGGTAACGCGCACGAACAGCGCCTCGGCCTCCGCGTCCGACAGATCGGCGGTTGCCGCGGTCGGATGCCCATGGTCGGTCGAGGTCGCGCCCATGCCCGCGAAGAAGGCCCGGCGGTTGCGATGCGCGGCAAGATAGCCGGCATAGCTGAAAGCGTCTTCGCCCGATATATCAGAGAAGCGCGCGAGATTGTCGCGGAACCCTTCATATTCGGGATCGACGACCGGATCGGGGCGATAGGCGGTGATGACGCGCCCGCCCCACTCGCCGCGCACATTGGCGTCCTTGATGACCCGATGATGATCGAGCGTGTCGAGCGGACTTTCGGTCGTCGCGATCACTTCGATTCGGTAGCGATCGAAAAGCGCGCGCGGCCGGAACGCATCGGTCGCAAGCGCCTCGGTGATCCGGTCATAATATAGGTCCGACGTTTCGGACGAGAATTGCACGTCGAAGCCGAAGGCTTCGGCGAAAACCCAGTCCATCCACATCCGCGAGGGGGTGCCGCGAAAGAGATGGTAATTTTGCGCGAACAGCCGCCAGCTTTCGCGCGGATCGGCGTCCGGATTGCCGATACCGAGCGCATCGAGCGCGATGCCCTGCGAATAGAGCATCCGGAACACATAATGATCGGGATGCAGCAGAAGTTCGGCGGCATTGCCGAACGGCGCATTGCCGGCGAACCATGACGGATCGGTATGCCCGTGCGGGCTGATGATCGGCAGGTCGGCGACCTCGGCATAAAGGCGGCGCGCGATGGCGCGCGGAACCGGGTCCGACGGAAAGAGCCGGTCGGGATGGAGGGAGAGCGGCCGCGTCATCGGCGTCTAGACCTCGACGCGATCGAGCCGCGGCGACAGCAGATGCACCGCGAGTAGCGCAATGAAATAGGCGCTGGCGCAGATGCCGAACAATATCTGATAATTATTGTTCGTCGTCTCGAGGATGTAGCCGGTGAACAACGCCATGCTCATCCCCCCGATCGCGCCGACCGTGCCGCCGATCCCGACCACCGACCCCACTGCGCCGCGCGGAAATATGTCCGACGGCAACGTATAGAGATTGGCGGAAAAGGCCTGATGCGCGGCTGTCGCGAGACCGATGATCAGGACCGCGGTCCACACGCTGTCGATATCTTGGGCGAAATAGACGGGCACGACGCAGCAGGCACACACGAACATCGTGAACTTGCGCGCGAAATTGGGGGTGCGCCCCGCCTTGATCAGCCGCGAGGACATCCAGCCGCCCGCGATGCTGCCGAAGTCGGAGATGAGATAGATGGCGGCGAGCGGCAGACCGAAGGTCTTGAGGTCCATGTCGTAGCGTTCGAACAGATAGCCCGGCAGCCAGAAAAGAAAGAACCACCAGATCGGGTCGATGAAGAATTTGCCGAGCGCATAGGACCATGTCTCGCGAATACCGAGCAGGCGGCCCCAACCGATCGGCGTCACCGGGTCGGCCGGGTCTTGCTGAATCCAGGCGCGCTCGCCTTCCGACAGCTTCGGATGCTCGTCGGGATGGCGATAGATCAGCCACCACGCGATCAGCCACAGCACCCCGAACAGGCCGGTGACATAAAAGGCCACGCGCCAGTCGAACATCAGGACGAGGAAGGGAACGAGCAGCGGCGTAACGATGGCGCCGACATTGGCCCCGGCGTTGAACAGCCCGATCGCAAAGGCGCGTTCCTTTTGCGGGAACCAGTCGGTGACGGCCCGGATACCCGCCGGAAAGTTCCCCGATTCGCCGATGCCCAGCCCGAACCGCGCGAGCGCGAATTGCGTCACGCTCGACGCCAGACCATGCGCCATATGGCTGATCGTCCAGATGATGATCGCGACGGTGTAGCCGATGCGGGCGCCAACCATGTCGACGATGCGGCCGAAGCCGATGTAGCCGACGGCATAGGCGACCTGAAACCAGAAGACGATGTTCGCGAAGTCGCCTTCGGTCCATCCCATTTCCTGTTGCAGCGTCGGCTTGAGAACACCGATCATCTGCCGATCGACATAGTTGATGGCAGTGGCAAGAAACAGCAGGCCGACGATCACCCAACGATAGCGTCCGACATTGGGCTGCGGCGGCGCGCCTCCCTCTGCGATTGCCTGTGCCATTTCTCTCTCCCTTTTCCTGCCTTCTAGAGGCTTTCGATGCGGCAGCCGACGCGGATTTTTCCGTCGAACAGTGCTTCGGCGGTCTGACCCGCCCGGATTTCATGGACGCCGGTGATGGCGCCTGCCGACACCCATGTTCCCGGCGCAATGGGGATGCCGCGGGCGCGCAAGGTGCGGGCGAGGAATGCCGCCGACCCGAAAGGCCCGTCGAGCATCGTTTCCATCGTCGCCGCGCCGACCTGCGCGCCGTCGATGAACATCGCGACGGGCATGCGGATCAGATCGGCGTCGCGCCAGTCGGCGATCGGCGGACCGAGTACGAGCCCCTTGTTGTTGCCGTAATCGGACGCGGTAACTGCGGGGCCGTGCAGGTTGATTTCGGCGAAAGGAGAACTCGCGATCTCGATTCCGGTGCGCACCTCGTCGATGCAGTCGCGAATCGTATCGGCGTCATAATCACCGTCGCCGACGGCGCCGAAGCGCAAAAGGATTTCGGCCTCGGCTGCGGCGAATCCCGGCACGAAGACCGGCATAACGGGCCGGTCGCCCGCCGATCCGTCGCGGATTTCGTCGCTGAATATCGGCCCGGTCAGACGATTGCCGCCATAGCGGCCAACGAGCTCGGCCGCGATCCGCCCCACCTTCCAGCCACCGATTTGCCGCCCGTCGAGCCGGATCGCATGATCCTGGATCGCATAGGCGTCGGCTAGGCTGTCCGGCATGACGCCGGGATAGGAGGTAAGCGGTGTCTTTTTGGCGCGCGCGGCGAGAAGCGCCTGGGCCACATTTTCCGCTTCGCTGTTCGCGCTCATCTTTGTCATTTCCCTCTTCCGGCTTTCGCTCTAAAAGACACCGGTGTCAAAAGCAAGCGAATAGCCGCCGACCCGGTTGATTTCGGCGCCATGAACGCTCACTAGGTGGGAAATGGTGCCGATCTGCGGAACATCCGGCGGGGCAGCGAGCGGAGTGCAGACAATATGCCAGCGACGAAGGGCGGACAGGGTACGAAGCAGCCGACGATCAACGACGTCGCGGCGCTTGCCGGCGTGTCGAAAAAGACCGTCAGCCGCGTCATCAACCGGTCCGAATTCATCGCCGAAAAGACACGCAAGGCGGTTCAGGAAGCGATCGAAACCCTGGGCTTCGTGCCCAATCCGCAGGCGCGCGCCCTCGCCTTTCGGCGCAATTTCCTGATCGCGCTTCTGCACGACAATCCCAATGCCCAGACGGTGCTGAATTTTCAGCAGGGCGTGCTCGACGCGATCAAGGACAGCGACCTGGCGCTGCTCGTCCGCCCGGTCGATCGCGGGTCCGACCGGATGCTCGAGGATGTCCGCGTCTTCCTGGAAAAGCAGCGCCCGATCGGCGCGATGCTGCTCCCGCCCATTTCCGAGAATGATGCGCTCGCCGCTCTGTGTAGCGAATTGGGGGTGCGCTATGTTCGCGTCGGCTCGGCGCCGCTCGACGATGCCGCGCATTGCGTCTCGTCGAACGACCGCGAAGTCGTGGCCGAAGCGGTGCGCAAGCTGATCAGCCTCGGCCATCGCCGCATCGGCTTCGTGCGCGGCCCTGTCGGGTTCCGGTCGGCCGCCGAGCGCGAGGAGGGTTTTCACGCGGCCCTTCGCGAAGCCGGCCTGACGTTGCCGCCCGATTATTTCGCGCCGGGTAATTATCGCTATGCGGCGGGGGTCGAGGCGGGCGAAAAGCTGCTGTCGCTCGCCGAACCGCCAACTGCGCTCTTCTGCTCGAATGACGAGATGGCGGCCGGGGTTATGAGCGTGGCGCACGGCAAGGGCATCGCGGTGCCGGGCGACCTGTCGATCATCGGGTTCGACGATTCGCCGACTGCCACGCATATCTGGCCTGCGCTGAGCACCGTCCGCTGGCCGATCCGCGAAATGGGCGCGCGCGCCGCGCGAACGCTGGTCCCCGATTTTCTCGACGGGGCAGCGCGCACCGCAGCGGCCGACGAAAGCCCGGTGCTCGCGTCCACCTTTGTCGAGCGCCAGTCGGTCGCTCCTCCCACCACAGCCTGAGCCTTCCGGCGGATGGCAGAGAGAAACGCGCATATGACACCGGTAACCGCTATCAGGATCGCGCCCGAGGACAATGTGGCCACGCTGTTGGCCGACGCCGCGGCGGGCGACAGCGTCGCCGTCGATGGCGGGCGAATCGTCGCGGCGAACGCCATTCCGCGCGGGCATAAAATCGCTACCGCGGCTGTAGCGCGGGGCGACGCGGTGACCAAATACGGCTTTCCGATCGGGCGCGCCTCGGTCGCGATCGAAGCCGGCGACCATGTTCACAGCCATAATCTGGCGACCGCGCTCACCGCCGACACCGCCCCCCTTCCCATGTTCGCGCAGACCGATTCCAGGTCCGTCCGCGGCGCGGACCGCGCCTTCCGCGGCCATCGGCGCGCCGATGGCCGGGTTGGGACACGCAATGAGATCTGGATCATCCCGACCGTCGGCTGCGTCGGCAATCTCGCCGAACGGGTCGCGCGGATTGCGGCGACAAAACACGCCGGAAGCGTCGATGGCATCCACGCTTTCAAACATCCTTTCGGCTGTTCGCAACTTGGCGACGACCTTTCGCACACGCGTGCGCTGCTGGCCGGGCTGGCGCAGCATCCCAATGCCGGGGGTGTCCTGATCGTCGGCTTGGGATGCGAGAATAATCAGCTCGGGGCGTTGATCGAATCCATTCCCGCAGCGAGGCGGACGCATATTCGCAGTCTGGCCGCCCAGTCGGTCGAGGATGACGAGGCGGCCTGCCTGTCGCTGATCGAGGAACTGGTCGGCATCGCGGGGCAGGCCGAACGGAGCGAAGCGCCGCTTTCCGAGCTCGTCCTCGGGGTCAAATGCGGCGGGTCGGACGGCATGTCCGGATTGACCGCCAATCCGCTGGTCGGCCGTACGGGCGACAGCATTGCGGCATCGGGCGGGCGGGTGATCCTGACCGAAATTCCCGAAATCTTCGGTGCCGAGCCCATGCTGCTGAGCCGCGCGGCATCGCGCGACGTCTTCGATCGCGCGGTGGCACTGATCGACGACTTCAAGGCCTATTTCGTACGCCATGGCGAACCGGTGAGCGAAAATCCCTCGCCGGGGAATGTCGCGGGCGGCATCACGACGCTTGAGGAAAAGTCGCTTGGCGCGGTTCAGAAGGGCGGCAAGGTTCCGCTGACCGATGTGCAGCGCTATGGCGGTCGGGCGACGCGCCCCGGCCTGACCCTGCTCGAAGCGCCCGGCAACGATGCCGTGTCGTCGACAGCATTGACCGCGGCCGGTGCGACGCTGATCCTGTTCACAACGGGCCGCGGAACGCCGCTCGGCTTTCCCGCCCCGACGCTCAAGATCGCATCCAACACCGCCCTCGCCGACCGCAAGAGCGGCTGGATCGACTTCGATGCCGGCCGGGTGCTCGACGAAGGCTTCGGTGGCGCCGCCGACGCGCTGCTCGATCTGGTGATCGAGACGGCATCGGGACGCCCAACGCGGTCGGAAGCCAATGGCGAACGCGATATCGCGATCTGGAAATCTGGCGTTACGCTCTAGGGTCAGCTCAGCGCCGAGAAGCGGAAATTCCGGAAACGCGCCTGCCCCGACCCCGCTGCGTACAGCCCCGGGCGCAGCATCAGAAAGCCGCCGCGGACATTGTGGTGATAACCTGACACCTCCATCCCGCGATCGAAGCGGGTCCAGCTTTCGCCACCATCGCCGCTGGTGTCGAAGGTGACGATATGCGCATCGTTGGTAACCCGTAGGCGCATCCGGCAGCCATGCGGATTGACGGGCTGAGCCCGTTCGATCCCATATTGATGCGTCACGAAGCGGTCGGCATCGAAACCCAGTCCGCAATAGAGACGCTCGTCGTAAAAGAGGATCAGGCCCGCCGTCACGCCAGAGTCGATATCGATATCGCATTCGAAGCGGTAGGACCGGTCGCCCGCGATTAGGAGCAGCGGCGATGAATCGGACGGCGCCCGCCCGCGCGCCGCAAGGTGCAGCGCGCCGTCCGCAACGGCGGCACGCGCGCGCTCGTCGCGTGCGGGCTTGAAGAAATTCCATTTTGCGCCGAGCGCCAGCGACGTGAAATCGTCCGACAGCGCCATGCCATGCAGACCGGCAACGCCGCCAAGCGGCTTCGCGAGCGGCCGCGACAGGTCGCCCCCTGTCATCCGCGGCCAGCCGTCGGTGGTCCATTCGACAGGATCGAGCAGCGTCTGGCGCCCCAGCGTCCAGAAGTCCTTCTCATAGCCGTGATAGACGCTCCACCAATCGCCCGACGGACCTTCCACAAGCGTCGCATGGCCGCGCGACCACCAAGCCTCGTCGCGCGAAACGGTGCGGACGATCGGATTGGCAGGGCAGTTTTCCCATGGCCCGTGGATCGAGAGGGCGCGCGCCGCGATGACCATATGGCCGGTGGGCGGTCCCGCGGTGCCGCCCACCGCGGTGATCAGATAGAAATAGCCCTCGCGGCGCACGATCTTTGGCCCCTCGGGCGAAAATCCTTC
The DNA here is from genome assembly GCF_025727575.1 of Sphingopyxis sp. GC21. Taxonomy (NCBI): domain Bacteria; kingdom Pseudomonadati; phylum Pseudomonadota; class Alphaproteobacteria; order Sphingomonadales; family Sphingopyxidaceae; genus Sphingopyxis; species Sphingopyxis sp. GC21. The sequence continues at coordinate 2,828,938 of NZ_CP095845.1, forward strand.
GACGACCCAGTCGGCGGGGTAGCGCCAGGGATCATAGACATGCTCGGGTTCGCCTATCCGCGACAAGCCATCGTCCGACAGCCGCACGCGGTCGCCGCCCGACAGGAACAGCCAGCGCGAACCATCCTCGCCGACGGCATGCCCGGGGTCGATATGATCGGGCAGGTCGAGGTCGACGGGATCGCTCCACGGACCCTCGATGTGGTCGGCCCAGATCACCCAGCTCGTGTTCGGTCCCTTGGTCGGAATGTAGAGAAAATAACGGCCGTCATGCTTGCACAGCTCGGGCGCCCAGACCGATCCGATATTGCGGGTGAGCGCCGGGGCGACGGAGCGCCAGTTCACCAGATCGCGCGAATGCCAGATGACCAGGCCGGGATAGGAATCGAAGGTTGAAAAGGTCATGTAATAGTCGTCGCCGTCCTTGAGGATCGACGGATCGGGATGATCACCGGCCATGATCGGGTTGAGGAAGCGGCCGTCGCCGCAATCGGCGCGGCGCTGCCCATCGGCACCCCGCCCCCATTGCGGCTCCGATGCCGGGTCCGCGGGAGCCGACATGGCCCGCGCCTTGCCCGGCGCCGGACCGAGCCCGGCCGCCAGCAGGCCGGCGCCAGCCATTTTGAACAGGTCGCGGCGATCGGTCACAGGCGTCCTCCTCTTGCGCCAAAGAAAAAGGCCCGGCCCTCGCGCGCGAAGACCGGGCCTATTTCCGGGACTAATTCTGATGGATCACATCTTGAAGCGCGCGCCGAACAGGATGGTGCGGCCAAAATGATTATTCTCGTAATTCCGGTCAGCATCGAAATCGGTGTAGCGATAGCGATAGGTGTCGAGCAGATTATTGCCCTCGACCGACAGTTCGACCCAATCGGTCAACTTGTACCGGATCGAGGCGTCCATGTTCCACGTCGCGCCATAGCCTTCGAAGACGTTGCCGGTGCCGCTGTTCGCATCGATGTAGCGGCTGCGATAGCTGGCCGACACGCGCGCGCTGAAGGCGCCGTCGTCGTAATAGAGCGTGCCGTTGTAGGCGCGCTTCGACACGCCAAAGAGCGTCGCCGAGCGCACCGCATTGACCAGCGCCCCACCCGGGACCACCGCCGGCCCCTGAACATTATAATCTGCGTCCGAACTGATGAAGGTCGCGTTCGCAAGCACCCCGAAGTGGCTGATGAAACCACCGCTGGTGAAGGCGCTGAACGGAACCTGCGCAGCGAGTTCGACGCCTTTCAGCGTGGCCCCGGCCCCGTTAACGTTGGCAGTGATCGTATAGATCTGATTGGGATCGAAATTGAGGAAAGCCGGCGAACTCGGCGGGATCGCGTCCTTCGGCAGGCCGGTGGATGCAAAGCTGGCGCTGAAGGCCTGGCTGATCGGGAAGCTTTCAACCTTCTTCACGAAACCGGCGATCGACAGAACCGCCTGCGGCGCGAAATACCATTCGACACCAAGGTCGAAATTGGTCGCCCGATAGGGATCGAGCTGCGGGTTGCCATAGCTGATCTTGTAGTTGAAGCCGTCGATCGAGCCGCCTGGCGTCAGATTGCCGAGGGTCGGACGCGTGATGACCTTGGCGATCGCACCGCGGATAATCACGTCGCGGCTCGGGTAGAGCGCCACGTTGAACGACGGCAGCCAGTCGTCATAGGTGCGATCGACCGTGACGGTGGTTCCCGACAGGACGCCGGTCGACGATTGCGCCGTATGCGCATAGCGGATGCCGGCATTGCCCGCATATTCGAGCCCGAACAATTCGCCCTTGGCATCGAACTCGATATAGCCGCCCGAGACGGTTTCCTGGACCGCACGCGTATTGCCCGTGTCCGGATTGGCGGTGCGGCTGTAAAGCTGGGTGAAGTCCGTGGCCGCAGGGAAGGACGGGATAAGCCACTGGGTCGTCGTTCCCGCCGGCTGACCCGCCTTGCCGAGCGTGAACAGTTCGGCAAGCTGCGAGGTGACCGGAAAGCCGTAGACGGCAGTCGGCCCAAAGACTCCCGACGCCGAGCAGGTCAACGTACCCAGAACGCGGTCGACCCCGCCGTTGCCGCAAACCGCCGTGTCGCGGGTGAAGGCGACCGCATCGAAGTTGAAGCGGCGCCACATCGCGCCGGCCTTGACCTGAAAACCGTCGGTCACGTCCCATTCGGTACGGAGCTGGGCGGTCTTGAAGCGGTTGGTGACGTTCGAGGGACGATCGCGAATTTCGGCGAGCTGGAAATTCGCCGGATCGGTTACGCTGGTGCCGAAGGTGAGCACCGGGTGCTTCATGTCGCTGTAGTCGTAGGAATAGCCCTGCGCATCGCGGTCGTCGAACACGACGGTCGTTTCGACGGGAATGTCGGCGTCAGACTTCGACAGGCCGCCCAGAACGGTGAAGCGGAAACGGTCCGAAACATCCTGGTCCCAGCTTCCGCCGAACTGATAGAAGCTCGTCTTCGACTGGCGCAGATAATGTTCGGTGCGCACCCACGCATCGTTGAGCGTCGCCGAGATCATGTTGCCGTTCGAGTCATAGACGGGATCGACGACGTTGATCGACCGCTCATTCGAACGCAGCAGCACTTCACCCCATTTTTCCTCGCGATCTTCGCGGAAGCGCGAATAGAGGGCGTCGAGCGAAATCCGGGTGCTTTCGGTCGGTTCGAACTGGATCGAACCGGTCAGGCCGAGGCGTTCGCGGCGGTGTTCGATCTCGCCATAGCGCGGGATGCGCGGATGAAATGCGAGAGCCGCCGCGTCGCACGCTGCACCAGAGACATAGGTGCCGCCGCTGTTCGGGGCCGTCCAGCAATTGGTACCATCGACCGAGTCAAAACGCGCCTGCGCCCAACGCACGCTATTGTTGCCGAGTTCAAGCGTATTGCCCTTCGAATAGGCTGCGGAAACCGAGGCGCCAAAGGTGCCCGCATCGTTGCGCCAGCTGAGCAGCCCGGCGACACGCGGCCCCAGATCCTTCGACAGGTCGTTGTAGGAACCGACGACCGACAGCGCGCCGTGCAGCCCGGCCTTGCCGCCGAGCGGATTGCCGGTGTTGAGATCAACCACCGCGCCGAGCGAGCCTTCGTCGAGCGAGGCTTCGGCGGTCTTGTGGACGACGATGCTGCTGAAAAGCTCCGATGCGAAGACATTGAAGTCGAAGGCGCGATCGCGATTGGCCGAGGCGCCGTCGGTCGAGGTTGCGACGGTTTCCAGGCCGTTCAGCCGAACGCGGGTGAATTGGGCGCCCAGACCGCGCACGGTGATTGCGCGCCCTTCGCCGCCGTCGCGCTGGATCGAGATGCCGGGAATGCGCTGAAGCGATTCTGCAAGATTCTGATCGGGAAATTTGGCGATGTCTTCGGCCACGATCGCGTCGACCGCCGCCACCGAGTCGCGCTTGACGTTGAGCGCGGCCTGCAGCGACTGGCGAAAACCGGTCACGACAATCTCGTTGCTTGCCGCATCGTCGGCAGCGCCCGCATCTGCTGCGTCCTGCGCCCAGGCCGGCGTCGCGACCAGCACCGCAAGCGAAACCCCCGAAGCCAGCCTGACCAGAGTGCGGCCACCCCGCGCGTTATGAAAAGCCATCGTCATCCTCCCTTTTCGCAGCGCATTCCTGCCTTTGGCAAGGAATGACACCGGTTACTTTCGTCGAAGTGCAAAATCGGATCGACTGCACGTCCCCTGCGATAGAGAGTTGCGGATTGGCCGCCGTCATTGCGGTCGGCCCAAGCGCCCTCTCCCCAAAATATGTTCTTGACCGGTTTAGGTAACCGGTGTCAAAAATGATTGAAGCAAGCAGCGGTCTATGTCAAGACCCAATGCGAAGGAGAGATGCCATGTCGAAAAAACTGTGGATTGCCGCGCTGTTTCTGGCTGCGGCCGTACCCGGAGGCGCCGCGATGGCGGCTCAGGCGCAGGCAATCGCCTTCCCCGGCGCGGTCGGACCGGCCGCCGCGACTCCGGGAGGACGCAGCGGAAAAATCCTTCGCGTCACGACGCTCGCCCCCGACGGTCCGGGGTCGCTGAAGGCCGCGATCGAAACGCCGGGTCCGCGAATCGTCGTGTTCGAGGTCGGCGGCGTGATCGACCTCGGCCGCAGTACCCTGACCATCGACCAGCCCTATCTGACGATTGCCGGCCAGACGGCCCCCGGACCCGGCATCACGATCATTCGCGGCGGCATCGACGTGAAAGCGCATGATGTCGTGCTGCGCCACCTGCGCATCTATACCGGCGTTGACGGGCAGCCGAAGCGCAGCGGCTGGGAAGCCGATGCCTTCTCGACGGTCGCCGCGCACGATGTCGTGGTCGATCATTGCACCTTTTTGTGGGCGCTCGACGAAAATATGTCGGCATCAGGTCCGCGCTTCAAGGGCGCGACGGTCGCCGAATGGCGCGACGGGACCAGCCGCAATGTGACCTTTTCGAACAATCTGGCGGCCGAGGGGCTGGCCGACGCCAGCCACCCCAAGGGCGAGCATAGCAAGGGGTCGCTGATCCATGACAACACCACGGGCATCGTCTTCTATCGCAATGTCTGGGCGCACAATGTCGAACGCAATCCGCTGATCAAGGGCGGCGCGCAGGCGCTGATGATCAACAATCTGATCTACGATCCGGGCCACCGCGCGGTGCACTATAATCTGATGAATCTCGAATGGGTCGGCCACGACTATGTGACGGGCGAGATCACCGCGATCGGCAATGTCATGCGCGGCGGCAATCATACCGACGAGGGGCTGCCCTTTCTGATGCTCGGCGGCGATGGCGACCTGCGCTTCTATGGCCGCGACAATATTGCGGTCGACCGGCACGGCAACGCGCTGCCCGAATTCGGCCGCTATGGCGAAACCCGCGCGCAGCTTATCCGCTCGGAGGCCCCGCTTGCGCCCACCGATGGGTACAAAATCCTGCCGGTCCACGATGTCGAAACGTCGGTTCTGGCGACCGCAGGCGCGCGGCCCTGGGCGCGCGATGCCGAAGAGATCCGCATCCTGTTCTTCGTCGCCGAAGGACGCGGCGACATCATCGACGACGAAAAGCAGGTCAGCGCCTATCCGAAGGTGACCGAACCCGTACGCGCGCCCTTCGTAGAGAAGGATTGGGATCTGGCGACGATGGAACCCAAATCGGGCACTTATCCGGGCCAGACCACCCCCATGCCGCAAGAACATCTGTCGGCGCGCGACCTCGATTCGCGCGGCGGCGTCAAATGACGCCGCTGCTCGCGCTGCTGCTCGCCGGAAGCGCGGCACCGGCGATGGTGGTCATCGACGAGGCCGCGACGATTCGGGAAGAGCCGCCGCCGCACGGCGCCATCGGCCAGTCGACCGCGTGGCGGATCAGCGACGCCGTCCCCGCCCCGCGCAGTTTCGAATTTCGCAAGCGCGCGCTGCACGCGGGTGCGGCGATCGGCATCCACCCGATCGACCATGACGAAATCTATTATGTCGTCTCGGGGACCGGCATCGTCCATTCGGACGGCGAGGAACAGGCGCTGAAGCCGGGGATGGCGGCGTGGCTCTATCGGGGCGCCCGCGTCGGCATCCGCCAGACCGGCGACGAGGCCTTGGTGCTCATCATCGCTTATCCAGACGCCGATCCGAAACCGGAGGCACCGTAGATGGTGCTCGGTCGCCGCGAACTGATGGCCGCCAGCCTTGCGCTGCCCTTTGCGGGCGCCGCAGCCGGAGAAGTATGGACGCGGCCCGCCGGCCTTGTCCCCGACGCCAGCATCCCGCTGTGGCCGGGCGGGCATATCAAGCCGCCGCCGGGCCTTTCCGAAGAGATTGTCCAGCGCAGCGACGATCCCGACGCCAGTGACCGGATGCTTCAGCACATTACGCGGCCGCGGCTCGACATTTTCCGGCCCGACAAACCCAATGGCGCCGCGGTCATCCTCGCGCCCGGCGGCGGCTATCGCTACGTCGTGATCGACAAGGAAGGCTATGAGCTGGCGCGCTGGCTGAAGGCGCGCGGCGTGACGGTCTATGTGCTCTTCTATCGCCTGCCCGGCGACGGCTGGACGAACGGGTCCGACGTTCCGCTCGCCGATGCGCAGCGGGCGATGCGGGTCGTGCGCCGCCGCGCTGCGCTCGACGGCATCGATCCGGCACGCGTCGCTTTCGGCGGGTTTTCCGCGGGCGGGCAGGTCGCAACAAGTCTGCTGACGCGCTTCGATGCGCAGGTCTATGCACCGCTCGATGGGGCCGATACGCTGTCAGCGCGCCCCGACGCGCTCGCCGCCATTTATCCGGTCGTGTCGATGGACCCGGCAATCGCGCATGCGGTCAGCCGCGAAAAGCTGATCGGCGCGCATCCCGACGCGGCGCGCGAGGCGCTTTATTCGCCCGAGCGCAACACACGCGCCGACATGCCGCCGCTGTGGCTGCTCCACGCCGAGGACGACAGCGTCGTGAAGATCGACAACAGCCTGCGTCTGCAGGCGGCAACGCGGCGCGTCGGCGTGTCGTGCGAGGCACATTATTTCGCCGAGGGCGAGCATGGCTTCGGCCTGCTGAAAACGGCGGGCCTGCCCGTCGCCATCTGGCCCGAATTGCTGTGGGGCTGGTTGAAGGGGCGACAGATCGTCTGATCCATCGACGCTGCAGGCCGAATCAGGTTCCGGGCTGAATATAGGGGACACGCGCGAACAGCTCGCGCTCCCATCGCCGGGGATCGTTTTCGACGCGGCTCACGGTGTCGAAGATCATCGTCTCACGCTGCGCCAGTGTATAGGCGGACCAGCCCGGGTTGCCGGTGCGCGCAAAGCGCACGAAGGCGCCCATCACCACGTCGCTCATCGCCCGCTGTGCCGGCGTGGGATCGGATATGGTGCCGAAGCTGAGCCCGATGTCATCGGTATGCTTCGCCTGCTCGAAATCGAGCTGATAGACGAAGGCCGGCGCGCCGGCGCGGGCGCGCGCCTCGGCCTCCTCGACCTGCCCGCGCCAGCTCCGCGCTGCGGTGACGATGCGGTGGAACAATTCGGTCACCTCCGCCTGCGGATAACGGGCACGAAATTCGCTCACGACCCATTCGGGCAAGATGTCGATCCGCATCTGCGGCGCGATCCGGGCGGCCAGATTGTCCATCGTCAGCCCCGCAAGTGGCGGCTTGTCGGGCGCATAAAAGGCGCGTGTTTCCATCACGACATTGCCGAGCATCATCGGAATATCCAGCGACTGCGCCGGCGCGTCGGGCCAGAAGGGGTGGCGCATCAGATGCGTCATGTCGAGCACCGGCCCCATATAGAGGCCGCCGCCAAGGACCGGATCGGTCGCCGACAGCGCGGCGATCAACTGTTCGACCGGCGCGGTCGCGGGATCGACGCCGGGGCCGAGCCTGGCGAGAAAGGCTTCGGCGCGCTTTGTCGCGTTGAGCGGCCCCGACGCAGTGACCTGCTGCCCGCTCATCGTGATCGCTTTGTGGAACAGCCCCTTCGCTTCGGGCATCGCCATCAGCGTCGCGATCTTCGCGCCGCCGCCCGACTGGCCAAAGACGGTGACATTGCCCGGATCGCCACCGAAGGCCGCAATATTGCGCCGGATCCATTGCAGCGCGACGATCAGGTCGAGCTGCCCGGCATTGCCGCTGTCGGGAAAGCGCGGGTCGAGTCGCGCGAGATAGAGATAGCCGAGCGCGTTCAGCCGGTGGTTGACGGTAACGACGACGACATCGCCGCGCGCCGCCAGATTTGCGCCGTCGTTGATCGGGTCGGTGACGCTGCCGGTCGAATAGGCACCGCCGTGGAAATAGACCAGGACGGGGCGCTTGCGCTTCTCGTCGAGCGCGGGTGTCCAGACATTCAGGAAAAGGCAGTCTTCAGATTGCGGCTGGTAACGATCGCCGGTCTGGGGACAGGCAGGGCCGAAGCCGCTATCCTGCTGTTCGGCGTGGAGGACGGGAACGGGCGCACGAAAGCGCGCCGCGCGGGCATAACGGATCCCGGGATAGGCTAGGATTGGGGCAACCTCGTCTTCTCCCCAGCCCAGACTGCGATATTCCCCGTCGGGGGCGTCGATGACAGCATGCACGGGCGTAGCGCGGGCCGTTGGCGATGCGGCCACGACCAGCAGCCCCGCCGCGCCGCCCAGCAACGCGCGACGACTCATCCTCTCAGCGCCGGACATCGAGTCCGCCGCCGTGGAAGGCATCGATATCGGTTTCACCAAACCGGCTGGCATCGCCCGGCAGCGAATGTTTGAGGCAGGTGAGCGCAAGGCCGGTTTCGGCCATCGCCTTGACGTCGGCGCCCTTCAGGTGCGCGTGCAATACGCCAGCGGCAAAAGCATCGCCCGCCCCGATCCGGTCGACGATGCCGGTCACATCGACCTCGGCGGTCTGATGCGCGCCCCCGCGCAAATCGACGCGCGCGGCGATGCGGTGGTGATCGGCGGTCACAATGTGGCGCGCGGTCGAGGCGATGAGTTTGAGCGCGGGGAAAGCGGCAAAGCCAGCCTCGGCCGCTTCGCGCCGACGATCCTCGCCCTCCCCCGAAAATTCGCGCCCCAGCACGAGCGAGAGGTCGCGGTGATTGCCGAACAATATGTCGGCGCTGCCGATCAGTTCGGACAGGATCGCACGCGGATCGCTATCCCACGCGTCCCACAGCATCGCGCGGTAATTGCCGTCGAAACTGACGGGAACGCCGAGCCGCCTTGCGGCGCGTGCCGCCGCAAGCGCCGCCGCGGCCGAACGCGGCCCGAGCGCCGGGGTAATTCCCGACAGGTGGAGCAGCCGGGCGCCCGTCAGCAGCCGGTCGAAGTCATAATCCTCCGCCCCGCTTTCCGCGAAACTCGATCGCGCGCGGTCATAGACGATTTCGGAGGCGCGCAGCCCGGCGCCGACGCTCAGGAAATAGAGCCCCATGCGCCCCGGATGAAGCGTGACGGCGGTGCAATCGACGCCTGCGCCGCGCACCGCCGCCACTGCACCGCGACCCAGTGCATTCGAAGGAATTTTGCCAACCATCGCGCAATCGTGACCAAGATGCGCGAGGCCGATCGCGACATTCGCCTCGGCTCCCCCGACTTGGAGCGCAAGCGAGGGCGATTGCATCAGCAGCTCGTTGCCCGGCGCGGTCAGGCGGATCAGCAGTTCGCCGAAAAAGACAAGACGGCTACCCATCGCGCGAGTCTAGCGCGCGAGCCAGCCGCCGTCGACGGCGAGGATATGGCCCTGCACATAGTCCGACGCGCTCGACGCCAGAAACACGGCCGCGCCGCCGATATCGCTCGGGTCGCCCCAGCGGCCCGCCGGAATGCGTTCCATGATCTGGCGGTTGCGCGTCTCGTCGCCCTGTAACGCGGCGGTGTTGTTCGTCGCGATATAGCCGGGCGCGATCGCATTGACCTGTACACCCTTCGCCGCCCATTCGTTCGCAAGCAGCTTGGTCAGCCCGCCGACCCCCGATTTCGAGGCGGTATAGCTCGGGACGCGAATGCCGCCCTGAAAGGTGAGCATCGAGGCGATGTTGATGATCTTGCCCGAGCCGCGCGCGATCATGTGGCGCCCGACGCTCTGGCAGAGGAAGAAGAGCGTCTTGAGATTGGTGTCCATCACCGCGTCCCAGTCGGCCTCGGTGAAATCGACCGCATCGGCGCGGCGGATGATCCCCGCATTGTTGACGAGAATGTCGATGCGCCCGAACTCGGCGAGCACCGCGTCGACGAGCGGCTGCACCGCGCCGACGCTCGACAGGTCGGCGGCGAAATTCTCGCCCCTCCGCCCCAGCCCGCGCACCTTGCCGACAGTCTCGTCCGCGGGCGAGCGGCCCGCGGCCGCGATGTCCGCCCCCGCCTCGGCGAGCGCGAGCGCGAGCCCCTGCCCGATGCCCGTGTTGGCACCGGTGACGAGCGCCACCTTGCCCGACAGGTCAAAGAGGCCCGCCATTACGACAGCTGACAGATGTCGAGGACGTTCATGTCGGTATAATCCTGATTCTCGCCCGCCATCGCCCAGATGAAGGCGTAGGATTTCGTGCCCGCGCCCATGTGGATCGACCAGGGCGGCGAGATCACCGCTTCCTCATTCTGCATCACGATGTGGCGCGTCGCCTCGCCCTCGCCCATGAAATGCATCACGCGGTCGGTATCGACATTGTCGAGCTCGAAATAGAAATAGATCTCGCTGCGGCGCTCGTGGATATGCGGCGGCATCGTGTTCCAGACGCTGCCTTCCTTGAGCACGGTCAGCCCCATGACGAGCTGCGCGCTGTCGCACACGCCCGGAATGACGAGCTGATAAATCGTGCGCTCATTCGATTCGGCGAGGCTGCCGCGGTCGAGCGCATTGGCGTCGGCGATGCCGAGCTTGCGCGTCGTGAACGCCTTGTGCGCAGGGCACGACGCCAGATAATAACGCGCGCCTTCGCCCGCGAACTCGACGTCCTTCGCACCCATCGTCACATAGAGGCAATCCTTGTTGCCGAGCGTGAAGCTCTCGCCGTCAACGGTGACCGTGCCTTCGACCGACGAGACGTTGACGATCGCGAGTTCGCGGCGTTCGAGGAACGGGTGCCCCGCGACCGACGGCGGCTCGGTCTGCGTCGGCAGCTTGACCGGCGCGCCGCCCACGGCGACGCCGCCGATCACGAAGCGGTCGGCGTGGGTGTAGTTGAGGACGCATTCGCCCTCGCGGAAGAGGCCCTGGATCAGATAGCGATCGCGAAGTTCCGCGTTCGACACCTCCTCCATCATGGAGGGATGAGTAGCATAATAGGTGCGATCGAACATGGCGGCATCCTCAGGTCTGATTGATCTGAAGCTGGGTTAGTTGATAAGGTAACCGGTGTCAATCGATGACAAAAAGGCGCCCCGGCCATCATCATATCCGGAGAAAGACTACCACCCTCGGCGTTCGAGCGCGCCGACGCGCAATACGCAAGCAGCACCATCCTCTCGGCTTCCTCCAACGCGAGGAGAAAGTCTCAAAGATCGGCATCCTATGCAGGAGTCCGCTCGCACCATAGCTCGACTCGCATCGAGCGTGTACGGTTTACAATCACGAAAGACCTGCGCGCGCGATTTTACCCGGCTACTGCGGCATCGCGTTCCAGCGTCTTAAAGCGGGAAAATGGATGCCCCGTGAGGATTCGAACCTCAATAGACGGAATCAGAATCCGTAGTCTTACCATTAGACGACGGGGCAATGAGGGGCGCGCAATATGATTGCGTGGGCCGTCTGTCAAGGCCGGTGCGACCGCCCGGTCGGGTTCGCGCAACAGGCGGCTTGCCCTTATCCAATTCGCCGCTAGCATCGCGCGCAGAACAGAAGAACAGAGGGGCCGCGCCCCGGCGCAGGTCCTGCACTTGGAGGTGGGCTGATGCGTCATGTCGCGATCGTCGGGTCGGGTCCGGCCGGATATTATACCGCCGAAACCTTGCAGAAGGCGGAGGATATCGCCGTCGACGTGATCGATCGCCTGCCCGTTCCCTATGGGCTGATCCGCACCGGCGTTGCCCCCGATCACCAATCGATCAAGGCGGTGTCGCGGCGGTACGAGGGTGTCGCCCTGGCGGACAATGTGCGCTTCGTCGGCCATGTGTCGGTCGGCACCGACATCGGGATCGACGAACTGGCGCAGCTCTACGACGCCGTCGTGCTCGCGACCGGGGCACCCAATGACCGGCCGCTGGGGATTCCCGGCGCCGATCTACCCGGCGTCATCGGCAGCGCCGCCTTCGTTGGCTGGTACAATGGCCACCCCGATTTCGCCGACCTCGACCCGCCGCTCGACAGCCCCGGCGTCGCGGTGATCGGCAACGGCAATGTCGCGCTCGACGTCGCGCGTATCCTTGCCAAGACCCCCGCCGAATTCGCCGGCAGCGACATCGTCGCCCATGCGCGCGACCTGCTCGCGACGAGCAATATCCGGCACATCCACATTCTCGGCCGCCGCGGCCCGCACCAGATCGCGATGACACCGAAAGAGCTGGGCGAGCTGGGCCATCTCGAACGCGCCAGCCCGCGCGTCGACCCCGCCGATCTGCCCGACGAAGGCGACGATGCGCTGCTCGAACCCGGCATGCGCAAGTCGGTGACGCATCTACGGCAGTTCGCGGCGAATCCGGTTGCCAAGCCGGTGACGATCGACTTCGACTTCTTTGCCATGCCCGTCGCGATAGAGGGCGACGGGCGCGCCCAGCGCGTCATCGTCGAACGGACGCGGCTCGATGCCGATCTGCGCAGCCATGGCACCGGCGAAACCTATGCGATCGAGGCGGGTCTGGTCGTCAGCTGCATCGGTTATCAGACGCCGCCGATCCCCGGCGTGCCCTATGAACATGGTCGCGGCCGCTTCGCCAATAACGAGGGGCGGATCCTGCCCGGCCTTTATTGCGTCGGCTGGGCGCGGCGCGGGCCATCGGGGACGATCGGCACCAACAAGCCCGACGGCGCGCGCATCGCCGAAATGGTGCTGGAGGATATAGGCCGCGGTGGCGGCAAGCCGGGCCGTCCCGGACTCGACGCGCTGCTCGCGGGGCGCGGCATCGCGCCCGTCACCTTCCGCGACTGGCGCAAGATAGAGGCGGCGGAGGTCGCCGCCGCGCTCGAAGGCAATCCGCGCGAGAAATTCGTGCGCGTCGAGGCGATGATCGAAGCCATCGGGCGGTGACGATCCGCACGGCGCTGCGCTGGCTGCTCGCGCTCGCTTATGGCTATGCGGGCTACCGCCACCTTGCCACCCCCGCGCCCTTCGTCGCGATCACCCCGCCCTGGGTGCCGCAGCCGGCGCTGGTCGTCGCCGCGACGGGCATTGCCGAACTGGCGGGCGCGCTGGGGTTGCTGATCCCGGCGACGCGCAAGGCGGCGGGCTGGGGCCTTGCCCTCTATGCGCTGTGCGTGTGGCCGGCGAATTTCCATCACGCCTTCGCGCATGTCGCGATCGGCGGACAGACGCTCGGCTGGTGGTACCACGGCCCTCGCCTCGCCGCGCAGCCGCTCATCATCTGGTGGGCGCTGTGGGCGAGCGGCGCGATCGACTGGCCGTTCAAGAGGAAATAGCCGCCACCTCCGCCGTCGCGGCGGCGACGTGCATTATTTCGCCACCGGCGTCTCGATCGGCGGCTGGCCTTTCTGGCTCGCCGCATAGGCCTCGACCGCCTTCAGCACGCGCAGCATGTTGCCGCTCGCGATCTTTTCGAGGTCGGCCTGCGAATAGCCGCGCTTCGCCAGTTCGACGAACAACGCGGGGTAGCCCGACACATCCTCCATCCCGACCGGCGCCGAATCCATGCCGTCATAATCGCCGCCGAGCCCGATATGGTCGATCCCGGCCAGCTTGCGGATATGATCGATATGGTCGGCAACCTTCGCGACATCGGTCGTCGGCGTCGGGTTCGCCTTGTCCCAGTCGGCGAGCGCCTTGTCGGCCGCGGCGGGATCGCCCGGATACATCGCCTTCAACCGCGCCTGTTCGGCGGTACGCGACAGGCCATAGGCGCGCACCTGGGGGTCGAGGAAGGTCGGCAACAGCACCACCATCACGATGCCGCCGTTCGCCTTGACCAGCGGCAGCACGCTGTCGGGGACATTGCGCGGATGGTCGTTGACGCCGCGCGCGCCCGAGTGGCTGAACATCACCGGCGCCTTCGCGGCGGCGAGCGCGTCCTTCATCGTCGCCTCGCTCGTGTGGCTCAGATCGACGATCATGCCGATGCGGTTCATCTCGCGCACCACCTGTTCGCCGAACGGGGTCAGCCCGTCGTGCGCGGGCGCATCGGTCGCGCTGTCGCCCCACAGGGTGTTCCGGCTGTGGGTCAGCGTCATGTACCGCGCGCCGAGATCATACATGTCGCGCAGCACCGCCAGGCTCGATCCGATCGAATGACCGCCCTCCATGCCGAGCATGCCCACGATCTTGCCCGCCTTCATCGCCTTTTCGAGCTCGGCCGAACTGGTCGCGAGCATCAGGTCGTTCGGATAGCGCTGGACGAGACGCTTCATCACGTCGATCTGCTCCAGCGTCTGCTGCACCGCCTGCGCCTCGTTGCTGTTCGACGGGACATAGACCGACCAGAATTGCGCGCCGACATGGCCCTTGCGCAATCGGATCAGGTCCGTGTGCATCGCGATGCGATCGGTCGTCGCGGTATGGCTGGTGTCGTTGAAATCGAAACCGTTGATCATATTGTCGGCGCGCTCGCGCAGCGCCCAGGGCACGTCATTATGCCCGTCGAAGACCGGCGCCTTCTTGAGCGCGGCCTCGGCCACCGCCTCGGGCGAGGATTGCGCGGCGGCGGGAGTGGAGACAAGGGCGAGCGCGGCGAGGCCGGCGAGCAGGATAGATTTCGTCATAGATGGCGACCTTAAGGTGCATGGCGAGGAAATCGAGCCGAAATTTATCGTCTGTACGCCACCGCAAGGTCGCGCTTCCCTTGACGTTTACGTCAACCGGGCGCAGCATCGGGGTATGACTGCTTTCGACGATTGGTGCGCCCGTTCCCCCTATTATGACGAAACCCACGAGGCGCTGGCGCAAAGCGTCCGCCGCTTCGTCGAACGCGAGATCGCACCGCACATCGACCGCTGGGAGGCCGAGGGCGAGTTGCCGCGCGCGCTGCACAAGAAGGCGGCGGAAGCGGGTATACTTGGCCTGCGCTACCCCGAGCAATATGGCGGCCATTCCGAAGGCTTCGACAATTTCCACGGCCTCGTTCTGACCGAGGAGCTCGCCGCGGTCGGCGCGGGCGGACTCGGTGCCTCGCTGATGACGCACGGCATCGGCCTGCCGCCGATCCTCGCGCTGGGCTCGGACGAATTGAAACAGCGGGTCGCGCCGCCCGTGCTCGCTGGGGACAAGATCATCGCGCTCGGCATTACCGAAGCGGGCGGCGGCAGCGACGTCGCCAACCTCAAGACGACGGCGGTGCGCGACGGCGACGATTATGTTGTCAATGGCGGCAAGATGTTCATCACCAGCGGCATGCGCGCCGATTGGTTGACCTGCGCGGTGCGCACCGGCGGTCCGGGCGCGGGCGGCATCTCGCTGCTGCTCATCGACATGGACGCACCCGGCGTCGAACGCACGCGGCTCGACAAGATGGGCTGGCGCTGCAGCGACACCGCGGCGATCCATTTCGCGGACGTCCGCGTCCCCGCTGCAAACCTGATCGGGCCCGAGAACGGCGGCTTCATCGGCATCATGCGCAACTTCAATTCGGAACGGCTCGGCATGGCGATGGGCTGCTGCGCCTATGCCCGCGTCGCGCTCGCCGAGGCCGTAGAATGGGCGCAGAACCGCGAGACGTTCGGCAAGCCGCTCGTCGGCCACCAGTCGATCCGCATCAAGCTCGCCGATATGGAACGCCAGATCGAAGCGACGCAGGCGTGGGTCGACCTCTGCGCTTGGCAGGTGAAGACCGGCAAGGACCGCCCCGCCGATTTCGCGATGCTCAAGGTGCAGGCGACCCGGATGCTCGAGGCGGTCGCGCGCGAGGCGGCGCAGGTGCTGGGCGGCGCGAGCTACATCACTGGCAGCAAGGTCGAACGCATCTACCGCGAGGTTCGCGTCAACGCGATCGGCGGCGGCAGCGAGGAAATCATGCTCGATCTGGCGGGGCGGCAGCTCTTCGGCGGTCGGTGAGTTCGACCAACCTCGTTCTGCTCGTCGTCGCCGTCGCGACCGCGGCGGTGATGCTGTCGCCGCCGCTGCTGCGCTCGCGCGACTGGCGCGCGACCGTCACGCCACTCGCGTCGATCATCGGGTCAGGCTTCCTCGTCGCGGGGCCGATCCTTGGCCATGTCGCCGGCCATTATGCGGTCGCGGCGATGGCGGCGCTCTGCGCCATTTCCTATCTTTTCGGCCTTGCGGTGCGCGACAATATCAGTCGCCTCGAACCGATGCTCGCGGCCGAATCGCCGCCGCCGGTGCTGCTCTGGCTCGACCGCGCCGCCGATCTTGCGCTGATCCTCGCCTATTTCGTCTCGGTCGCTTATTATCTCGACCTGCTCGCCGATTTCGCGCTCAAGGCGTTCGGCGTCGTCGATCCGGTGGTTGCGCACGGGATGACGACCGCGATCCTCGCGCTGCTCGGCACCCTCGGCTATTTCGGCGGTCTGCGCTGGCTCGAGCATGTCGAGCTGGGCTCGGTCGGGCTTAAGCTGGCGATGATCGCCGCGCTCATCGCCGCGCTCGCCTGGGCGCTGGGGTCGGAAGTCGCGGCGGGAACGGTCGCGGTCCGTCCGCTCGCCGACCAGGCGGAGGGTTTCGACGCGGTCCGCATCCTGCTCGGCCTCATCATCCTCGTCCAGGGGTTCGAAACGTCTCGCTACCTCGGCGACAGCTACGACCGCGCGACGCGAGTGCGCACGATGCGCCATGCGCAGTGGATCGCCTTCGTCGTCTACATGCTCTTCATCGGCCTCCTGACGCCGTGGCTCGACGGGCGCCTGCCGCCCGAGGGCGGCGACACCCATGTCATCGAACTGCTGCGCCCCGTCGGCACCCTCGTTGCGCCGGCGATCATCGTCGCCGCCCTTCTGTCGCAGCTTTCGGCGGCGGTGGCCGATCTCAACGGCGCCAGCGGCCTCGTCGCCGGCGCCTCGCGCCAGCGAATCCCCGTCGCTATCGGCTATGTCATCGCAGCATCAGCCTCGATCGCGGTGGTGTGGGCGGGCGACATCTTCACCGTCATCGCCTGGGCGTCCAAAGCCTTCGTTCTCTATTATGGCATCCAGTCGGCGACCGCACTCGTCGTCGAATGGATCGACCCCGCCCCGACCCGCTGGGGCCGCATCGTCCTGCACGGCAGCGCCATCGCCATCGCGCTCGCCGTGCTGACCCTCGGCCGCGCCGCGGCAGGCTGACAAGCCGGCGGCGACGTTCTAGGATCGCGTGACGCCCCCAGTCGAGGATCGAGAGATGACGCTGACCGAAACAAGCCGCTGGCCCGCCGAGGCCGAAACCCTCCTTGATGATCTCGTCGATCTGCGCCGCGCTATCCACCGCGAGCCGGAACTCGGCCTTCAGAATCCCAAGACGCTCGCCAAGATCAAGGACGCTCTCGCCGGCCTGCCGCTCGAATTTCGCGAAGGGCCGTCGACCACGGGGCTGGTCGCGATCCTGCGCGGGGGTTTGGCGGGGAATGGCGGGAACGCGCGCACTGTGCTGCTGCGCGGCGACATGGACGCGCTGCCGCTGGTCGAGGATACGGGCCTCGCATTCACCTCGGAAACCAGCGGCGCGATGCATGCCTGCGGCCATGATACACATGTCGCGATGCTTGTCGGCGCGGCGAAGCTGCTCTGTGCGGCGCGCGACCGCCTGCCCGGCACGGTGATGTTCATGTTCCAGCCCGGCGAGGAAGGGCATCACGGCGCGCGGTTTATGCTCGACGACGGGCTGATCGATCCGCTGCCCGACGCGGCCTTCGCGCTCCACATCATGCCCAACGCGCCGCACGGCATCTTCGCGGGGCGCGCCGGGCCGCTGCTCGCTTCGTCCGACGTCCTCTCGATCACCGTCAAGGGCGCCGGCGGCCACGCCTCCATGCCGCAGGATGCGATCGACCCCATCCCCGTCGCCTGCGCGATCGTCACCGCGATCCAGACAATGGTGACGCGCCGCATCTCGGTCTTCGATCCCGCCGTCATCACCATCGCCAAAATCGCCGCGGGCACGACAAACAACATCATCCCCGAAACCGCGGACATGCAGGGCACGATCCGCACCTTGTCGCCGCATCGCCGCGCGATGGTCGCCGCCGAACTGCGGCGCCTCGTCCCCGCGATCGCCGAAGCGCATGGCTGCACCGCCGAGATCGTAATCGAGGAGGGCTTCCCCGTCACCGTGTGCGACAGCCGCGCCGCCGCCTTCGGTCAGAGCGTCGTCGAAGAGGCATTCGGCGAGGCGGCCTGGCTGACGATGGACAATCCGGTGATGGGGGCTGAAGATTTCGCCTATGTGCTCGAAAAAGTGCCCGGCGCGATGTTCTGGCTCGGCGCCAGCGAGGCGGGCAGCGACTGGCGCCAGTGCTGCGGCCTCCACTCGAACCGCATGATACTCGACGAAAAGGTCATGGCCCGCGGCGCCGCCCTCCACGCCGCCCTCGCCGAACGCTTTTTGAACGAGGGTTTTGCCTGACGCACCGGCGCTTTTTTGACTTCGGTCAATGCGCAGCAGGAATTGGCGCCGCATGGTGGGGGCGTTCCGGTCGACCGCTGCGATCCCTTCATCGCCGGCGGCCCTTCCGGGCCGCTCTGGCCGCTCCCGGAGGTGGGGCCTTCGGCCCCGCGCCGCATCGCGGGGTCATGGGGAGGCAGGGCGTAAGCCGGCGCGCCGTGGTGCAATATCCGCGGCGCGCTGTGCGTTTAAGGAACCAGCACCGTGTCGCGTGCCTCAGGAAGCAGACGCGGGTAATCGAGCGTATAGTGCAGCCCGCGGCTTTCCTTGCGATGCAGGGCGCTGCGCACGATCAGGTCGGCGCACTGGAGCAGGTTGCGCAGCTCGATCAGATCGGTCGTCACGCGGAAATGTCCGTAATAATCCTCGACCTCGTGCGTCATCATGTTGATACGGTGCTGCGCGCGCTCCAGCCGCTTCGTCGTGCGCACGATGCCGACATAGTTCCACATGAAGCGGCGGATCTCGGTCCAGTTCTGCTTGATGACGACTTCCTCGTCCGAATCGGTGACGCGGCTTTCATCCCACGCGCGGATCGGCGGCGGCGTTTCGAGCTGGTTCCAGCGGGCGATGATATCCTTCGCCGCCGCCTCGCCGAAGACGAAACATTCGAGCAGCGAGTTGGACGCCAGGCGGTTGGCTCCGTGCAGCCCGCTTTCGGTGCATTCTCCCGCCGCATAGAGCCCCGGCAGGTCGGTGCGGCCGTCAAGGTCGATCAGGATGCCGCCGCAGGTATAATGCTGCGCCGGCACCACCGGGATCGGCTGCTTCGTCATGTCGATACCCAGCGTCAGCAGCTTTTCGTGGATGTTCGGGAAATGCCCCGCGACGAAATCGGGGTCCTTTTGGCTGATGTCGAGGTGGACATAGTCGAGGCCGAAGCGCTTGATCTGATCGTCGTTCGCGCGCGCCACGATATCACGCGGCGCCAGTTCGGCGCGCGGGTCGTAATCGGGCATATAGCGATGGCCGGTGACGGGATGCTTCAATATCCCGCCCTCGCCGCGCACCGCCTCGGTAATCAGGAAATTCTTGACCTCCAGATTGTAAAGGCAGGTCGGGTGGAACTGCATCATTTCCATGTTGGAAACGCGCGCGCCCGCGCGCCACGCCATCGCGATGCCGTCACCCGTCGCGCCGCGCGGCGCGGTCGAAAATTGATAGACGCGCCCCGCCCCGCCGCTCGCCAATATGGTCGCGCGGCCGACATGCGCGTGGACCTTCCCCGTCTTTTCGTCGAGCGCATAGACGCCCCAGACATGGCCCGACCCCGAATAGCGTAGCTCATGACGTCCACTGATCAGGTCGATGCACGCCTGTCCCGGCAGCAGCGTGATATTCGGATGCGCCTCGGCGGTCTTGAGCAGCGCCGCCTGCACCGCCCAGCCGGTCGCATCGTCGACGTGGACGATGCGGCGGTGCGAATGGCCACCCTCGCGCGTCAGGTGCAGCGCCTCGGCCTCCTTGTTGAAGGGCACGCCCATTTCGATCAGCCGCTCGATCGCGTGGGGCGCATTTTCGACGACGAACTCGACCGTCTCGCGCCGGTTGAGCCCGGCCCCCGCGATCATCGTATCGTTGATATGATTTTCGAACGTGTCGCCCGCGTCGAGTACCGCCGCGATCCCGCCCTGTGCCCAGGCGGTCGACCCGCCGGTCAGCTCGCCCTTCGCAAGCACGAGAACACGGCAATGCTCCGCCAGCGCGATCGCCGCTGTCAGCCCCGCCGCGCCGGAACCGACGATGATGACGTCGTGGGTCGCGGCCTCAGCCATTCGCCGCGCGCGTCAAATTCAGGAACACATCCTCAAGGTCGGCCTCGCGCGTCGACACGTCGACGATGCCATGCCCCATCGCATTCACCGCCGCGAGCACCTCGCCCGCGTTGGTGCGATCCTTGTTGTAGCTGATCGCCAGCCCCCGTTCGCCCTCGCGCTCGACCTTGTCGAAGGCAGAGTGCGACGGCAGCACGCTGACATCGGCATCCAGCGTCACGACGACGATCTTCTCGCGCGCCATGTCGACCAGCTCGCGCGTCGGCTTGTTGGCGATCAGCTTGCCGTGGTTAATGATCGCGATACGGTCGCACAGCTCCTCGGCTTCTTCCAGATAATGCGTCGTCAGCACCACCGTTACGCCGCGGTCGTTGAGGCTTTGCACATATTCCCAAAGCTGCTGCCTCAGTTCGATATCGACCCCCGCGGTGGGTTCGTCGAGCACGATGATCGGCGGCGAATGGACCATCGCCTTGGCGACGAGCAGGCGGCGCTTCATGCCGCCTGACAGCGTGCGCGCATAGGCATCGCGCTTGTCGCTAAGGTGCACCGCCGCCAGCAATTCGTCCGAAATGCGCTTGCCCTTCGGCACGCCATACAGGCCCGCCTGGTTCTCCAGCGTCTCGAACGGCGTGAAAAATGGATCGAAGACGATTTCCTGCGGCACGATACCGATCGAATATTTGGCGTTGCGCGGGTCGGCGTCGATGTCGAAGCCCCAGATGCTCGCATGGCCGCTGGTCTTGTTGACCAGCCCCGCGAGGATGTTGATCAGCGTCGACTTGCCCGCGCCGTTCGGGCCGAGCAGTCCGAATATCTGACCTCGCGGCACATCGAAACTGACATTGTCGAGCGCTTGCTTGCCCCCGGCATAGATTTTGGAAACGGCGTCGATGCGGATGGCGGCTTCACTCATGGCGCCTTCCATAGCCGCGCCGGTGCGGGTGCGAAAGGGCCTCGGCGGCAAGCTTTTCTTTACCATAAGCTGTAAGCATATTTTGCGACCTCACCGCTAAGGGGGGATGCGTGAGGACCAGACACATCATCGACCCGCGCGCCATACTGCGCGGCTTCGCAGCGTGCGCTCTGCTGACGGCTCCGGCGATCGGACCGGCGGCGCATGCCCAGACCACATCGCCGCAATCGACGACGCAGGCACAGGCCGAAGCGATCGTGCTGCGGCCGCTGTCCTTCTTCAAGGTCAACGACCTCGATTTCGGCGACATCATCGCCTCGGGCAGCGCCGGCACCGTGCGGCTTGCCCCCGACGGCACGCGCAGCCGCACCGGCGGCGCGACGCTCGCGGGCAGTTCGGGCGAACCGGCGCGCTTCGCCGGGCTCGGCAGCTACAATCGCCAGGTCAATATCTCGCTCGGTTCGAACAGCATCTGGATCACCGGCCCCGGCCAGCGGATGCGCGTGCGCGATTTCGAGATCGGCAGCACCCCGACCGCGATCCTCTCGACCTCGCCGACGCGCTTCCGCATCACCTCGGCGCTGGGCAATTATAATTTTCCAGTCGGCGCGACGCTGGAGGTCAATGCCAATCAGGCGCCCGGCGACTACAGCGGCACCTTCACGATCACGCTGAACTATCTGTAAGCGTCGCCCGTTGCGGGCGGAGCGATCGAGACCGATTGCCCCGCCCGCACCTGCTTGCTAAAGGCGCGTCGATGACCCAGCCTGCACCCGCTCCCGAAACGATCCGCACGTCCAAGACCCGCATCGCATGCGACGGCACGGGCGACGGGCTCGCCAACGCCGCGCTCGGCCACCCGCGCGTCTGGCTGGAGATCGATCCCGACGATGGGTACGTCGATTGCGGCTATTGCGATCGGCGTTTCGTGCTGATCGGCGGGGTCGCTGACAAGGCATAGAGTCGGGGGCCTGACGCACCGCCTCCGCGCAAAGGTAAAGACCCGCTTTACCATGCCTGCGCATCCTCCCTTCATGCCCTGCTGGCATAGTGTGCCGGACAGGAGCAGAATCGTGGGAATTCAAGGGACCAACTTCCGACCGATGGCCTTATGCCTCGCCGCCGCTGCCACGGCAGCGGCGCTGATGGGGCCGTCCGCATCGGCGGCCGAGACGACCGGCACCGCGAATGCCGCGGTGGTGCGGCCGAACACGCTCATCAAGACCGACGACCTCGATTTCGGCACGATCGTCAGCGGCGCGACCGGGGGCACGGTGACGGTCAATCCGGCGACCAATGCGCGCGGCTCGGCGGGCGGCGTCACGCTCGCCGGCAGCGGCGCGCAGCGCGGGGTATTCCAGGGTACCGGCGGCCTGCTGCTGATCACTGTCAGCGGCAGCAATTCGGCGACACTGACCCGCGCAGGCGGCGGCGCGCCCGCAATGACCGCCACGCTGACCCGCGCGATGACGACAAGCGGCGGCGGCATTATCCTGCTCGGGTCGAGCGCGACGCTGCTGCCCAGCGGGGTGCAAACCTATTATGTCGGCGGCACGCTCAGCGTCCCGGCGAACCAGCCCGAGGGCGATTACAGCGGCACCTTCACGCTGACGGTCAATTATCTCTAGCCGGTTCGACCCTGGGCCGATCACCAATCAGAAGATAGCGAGCGGTCCTAGCGCACCCTGCGCCCCGTCCAGATGACCCGGCCGACGAGCCGGATCGCCGACAGCGGCAGATCGTCCCAGCTACGATAGTGCGGATTGTCGCTGATGACCGACACGCGCCCCGGCCCCGGCGCGCGCGCGATGCGTTTGACCATCAGCACATCGTCCATCCGCAGCACATAGATGCCGTCGCGCAGCCGGGCGGCCGCGTCGCCGCCATCGACCAATATATCGTCGCCATCGCCCAGCGTCGGCGCCATCGAATCGCCTTCGACGCGAATGATGCTCAGCGCGCGCGGGTCGGCGCCCAGATCGCGCAGCCAGCGCGGATCGAAGGCGACCTCACTTTCCACAGCTTCGCCATCGACGCTCGCGCCCGGCCCCGCGGAAGCGCCGATCGCCAGCTTTGGCACCAGCACGAGGTCGCGGCCGCGCGCGCGCGGCGTAGGCGCGGCGACGCGTAGCGCCGGGCCGCCCAGCAGCGCCTCCGACACGCCCAGATAGGCGGCGATGCGCGCCCGGTCCTGTTCACCCAACCGCCGCGGCGATCCGCGCTTGATATATTGCTGGATATAGGCGGGGTTGCGCCCGATGCGCGCCGAAAGCTGGGCATAATCCACCCCCTTTTCGGTCAGCAGCCGGTCGAGCATCCGGCGCGGGTCGTCGTCGATATCGGTCAAGGACTGGTCCTTCCTATTTCATCTCTAGCAATAGGATTTTTCCTAGACAAGTAGGAAAATGCCAATCAAATAGGAATTATCCTATTGATCGAATCGCGGGCAGGGAGATGACGATGCAGGGCATTTTGCTGGAACGGATCGAGGCCTTTCTGAAAGAGGCCGATATGCCGCCGAGCGTGTTCGGCCGCGCCGCCGTCCACGACCCGCGGCTGGTGAGCGACCTTCGCGGCGGGCGGATCTGTGGCCGCGCGGTGATCTGCCGTGCGGAACATTTCATGAACAAATGGCGTGCCGACTTCCGGGCCGGCCGCGTGACGCCGATCGGCGACCGCCGCGTCGGCAGCCGCGCCAACAAGAGCCGCCGCGCATGATCCGCTGGTCGCCCACCGCCCCCATGCGGCCCACCTGCCCGCACCGCCGCATCGCGCGCCTGCTGACGCGCTTGCTGCCGCCGGGATCGCAGCTCGGCGCATCGACGATGCGACCTTGGGCCAGCGCCAATTTCATCGGAGCGCGCCACCGGTTTGCGCTGACGCTGCCCGCCGGAACCGCCCTCACTGATTTTTCGGCGCGGCTCGCCGCCTTCGACTGGCGGCTGGCCGGCCACATCGTCGCCGATGTCGCGGTCGAAGCGCAGCCAGGCGGCCTATGGGTCGAATTATTGAGCGTGGAGGATTAAGCGCTAGCTCGCGGTGTGCGAATAGCCGGGTTTAATGGCCGAGGCGCATCGCGACCGACGCGAGCCAGGCTTCCTGCGCGGCCGCGGGCATCGGGCCGCGCGGTGCGCGCACCGCATCGTTCATCGCGTCGAGATAGGTCAGGACGGCGGCGCGATAGCCGCCCCCGGCCACTGCCGATTCGAGCTGGCTCGCCAGCGTTTCGACGATCGCGAAGCCATGATCGCGCGCAAGGCAACGAATGTCGTCGACCCCCTGCACGATCTGGGTCAACGCACAATGCGGGAGCGCTTCGGCAAGCGCGCCAATCTGCCCGGAAATCTGGTTTTCGATATCGGTGAAAAAATCGGCCTGGGTACGCATCATCCACCCCCTGTCCATAAAGGGAGGATGCGCGCCTTTGGTTAACGCTGGGTTAGCGGTGGGTGCGGGCGACTTCGCGCTGTTTGCAGCGATACATGTCGCGGTCGGCGGCGGCGAGCACGTCCGATTCGCTCATCCCGGTCTGCAGCATCGCGACGCCGAAGCAGGCCGACAGGCGAACCTCCTGCCCGTCATAGTTGGCGGGCTCGGCGCTCAGCACCTCGGCCAGCCGTTCGATCTGCGCGCGGGCGCCCTTTTCGCTCGACTGATCGAGGATCAGCCCGAATTCGTCACCGCCGATCCGCGCTGCGACATCGGTCGACCGGATCGACGCCGACAGGCGGCCCGCGATCTGCATGAGCGCGAAGTCGCCGGCGGCATGCCCCAGCGTGTCGTTGATCTGCTTGAGCTGATTGACGTCGATGAACACGACAGCCGCGCTTTCGGCATGGCGTTCGAAGCGCGCGAGGCGCTGGTGAATCGCGGTCAGGAAGTAGCGGCGATTGAACAGCGGGGTCAGCGTATCGCGTTCGGACACGCGTTCGAGCTCCGCGACCGCGATCTTCAGGATGCGGTTCTCACGGCGCAACGCATCGCGTTCGCGGCGCATTTCGCGCAACTGGTCCTCGATGGAGTCGACGGATACGAAACCGGCCCTTTCGACCGCGATCCGCGCCCCCCCTACGCTATCCATTCCCTATCCCCGATGCGCATCCGGTGGGTCGCCGGCAGGACGCCGGCAGGATGGGCATGGCAGGCAGGTTAGCCACGACTTGATACCAAGACGTAAACGCGGTGCCATTTTGGTGACATTGCCCGCGCGCGGTCGAGTCGCTAGGGGGAGGCAGCGGCGATTCATCGCCCGGGCAGGAGGGACGGAATGGGCGACGGCGCAGCCAGCGCGAAAGCCAGCATCGGCGTAATCATGGGCAGCCAGTCGGACTGGCCGACGATGGCGCATGCGGTCCAGATCCTCGAAGAATTCGGCATCGCGCACGAGGTGCATATCGTCTCCGCGCACCGCACCCCCGACCGGCTCGTCGCCTATGCCAAGGGCGCCGCCGACCGCGGGCTCCAGGCGATCATCGCGGGCGCCGGCGGCGCCGCGCATCTGCCCGGCATGGTCGCGGCGATGACGCGCGTTCCCGTGCTCGGCGTGCCGGTCCAGTCGGCGGCGCTCAGCGGCGTCGACAGCCTCTATTCGATCGTCCAGATGCCCGGCGGCGTCCCCGTCGCGACCTTTGCGATCGGCAAGGCGGGCGCGACCAACGCGGGGCTGTTCGCCGCCGCGTTGCTCGCCAACACCGATGCGGACCTCGCCGCGCGGCTCGACGCGTGGCGCGCGAAACAGACCGACAGCGTCGCGCCGACGCCCGTGCGCGAAGGCTGACCCGCTTTGCTTTCCCCCGGATCGACGATCGGCATCCTGGGCGGCGGCCAGCTTGGCCGGATGCTCGCGGTCGCCGCCGCACAGCTCGGCTACAAAGTTCATGTCTATGCCCCCGACGCCGAAAGCGTCGCGGCCGAAGTCACCGCCCACCACACGCAGGCGGCGTGGGACGATGAACCGCGCCTCGCGGGCTTCGCGGCCGCGTGCGACATCGTGACCTTCGAATTCGAAAATGTCCCGGTCGACACGGTGCGTTTCCTGTCGGGCCATGTCGCGGTCC
The DNA here is from genome assembly GCF_025727575.1 of Sphingopyxis sp. GC21. Classification (NCBI taxonomy): domain Bacteria; kingdom Pseudomonadati; phylum Pseudomonadota; class Alphaproteobacteria; order Sphingomonadales; family Sphingopyxidaceae; genus Sphingopyxis; species Sphingopyxis sp. GC21. The sequence goes on from NZ_CP095845.1 coordinate 2,854,798, forward strand.
ATCCGGGCGGCAAGCCGCTCGAAATCGCGCAGGACCGGCTCACCGAAAAATCCTTCGTCGCCGATCTCGGCGGCCGCACCGCGCCTTTTGCCGCGGTGCCGACGCGCGCGGCACTCGATAGCGCGCTCACCGCCATCGGCACCCCCGCGATCCTCAAGACCGTGCGCATGGGCTATGACGGCAAGGGACAAGCGCGAATCGCCGCGCCCGCCGATGCCGATGCGGCGTGGGAGGCGATCGGCGGGCAGCCCGCGATCCTCGAAGGCTTCGTCGCCTTCGACCATGAATTTTCGGTTATCATGGTGCGCGGCATCGACGGCGAAACGCGCTTTTGGGACAGTTCGGCGAATGTCCACGAAGGCGGCATTCTCGCCGTCTCCAGCCTGCCGCCGCCGTCCATCGTCCTCGACCAGCAACCCGCGGCGCGCGCGATGATGGCGGCGATCGGCGATGGGCTCGACTATGTCGGCGTGCTCACCGGCGAATTTTTCGCCACCGACGCGGGGCCGGTGTTCAACGAGATGGCGCCGCGCGTCCACAACAGCGGCCACTGGACGATCGAGGGCGCGGTGACGAGCCAGTTCGAAAACCATATCCGCGCCGTCGCGGGCCTGCCGCTCGGCGATACGGCGGTGCCGCTACTGCCGGTGACGATGCACAATCTGATCGGCGCGCAGATCGAAAAGATTCCGGCGCTGCTTGCCGACGGCGCCGCGCACGTGCATCACTACGGCAAGACCGAGGTGCGCGACGGGCGCAAGCTCGGCCACGTCACTTGGGTTGGAGCCTCTCCCCGATGAACCGCCCGGATATCACGCTGGTCCTCGCACGCGCCGCCAATGGCGTGATCGGTGCCGGGGGCAAGATTCCCTGGCACCTGCCCGCCGACCTGCGCCGCTTCAAACAGCTCACCATGGGCCGCCCGATGATCATGGGCCGCAAGACCTTCGACAGCCTGCCCACGGTGCTGGAGGGGCGGCGCCACATTGTCCTCACCCGCGACGCGGGCTGGCAGGACGAAGGCGCCGAGCCCGTCGCCAGCGTCGAGGAAGCGCTGCGCCTCGCCAATGCGCCGCAGGCGATGGTGATCGGCGGCGCCGAAATCTACGATCTGTTCCTGCCGCTCGCGACGCGGATCGAATTGACCGAGGTTGCGATCGAACCCGCGGGAGATGCGACCATCGCCTATCCCGATTCCGCCGACTGGCAGGTCGTGGCGCGCGAGGATCATCCGGCCGACGACGCGGGGCGCCCGGCCTACAGCTTCGTCACCTTCACGCGCAAAGCGGGATGATGGCACGCGCAAAGCGGGACAATGGGGGAGAATTGACATGCGCCGCTGGCTGATCGGCATCTTAGCACTGCTCGTCGTAGGGGCGGCCGCCTTCTTCCTCCTCGCCCCCGGCATGATCGAGCGCGGGCTCAACAAGGTCGACGGCAAGCCGCTGCCAACGGTCAGCGCGCGCGCCGCCGCGCTGCACAAGACGCTGACGATCGTCGATCTGCACAGCGACAGCCTGCTGTGGGGGCGCAATTTCCTGAACCGCGCGACCCGCGGCCATATGGACCTGCCGCGGCTCGAAGAGGGCAATGTCGCGCTCCAGATCCTCTCCAGCACCACCAAATCGCCAAAGGGCCAGAATTACGACGCCAATGGCGACGACAGCGACAATATCACCCCGCTGGTGATCGCGCAGCTGCAGCCAGTGCGGACGTGGAACTCGCTGCTCGAACGCTCGCTCTGGCACGCGACGAAGCTGCACCGCGCCGCCGCGGCGTCGGACGGCAAGCTGATGGCGGTCGCGAGCCCCGCCGAACTCGACACGCTGCTCGCCGCGCGGCGCACTAAAACCCCACCGCCCGTCGGCGCGATGCTCAGTGTCGAGGGGCTCCACGATCTCGACGGCAATATCGACAATCTGGACAAGCTCTACGGCGCCGGCGTCCGCATGGCGGGGATCACCCACTTCTTCGACAATATCTTCGCCGGATCGATGCACGGGCTGAAAAAGGGCGGCCTCACCCCGCTCGGCCGCGACCTGATCGGCCGGATGGAAGCGAAGGGCATGATCGTCGACATCGCGCATTGCAGCCACGCCTGCGTCGTCGACATCCTCAAGATGGCGCGCCGTCCCGTCGTCTCCAGCCACGGCGGGGTGCAGGCGACGTGCAAGGTCAACCGCAACCTCACCGACGACGAAATCCGTGGGCTGGCCGCGACCGGCGGCGTCATCGGCATCGGCTATTGGGACGCGGCGGTGTGCGACACCTCGCCCGCCAGCGTCGCCAGGGCGATGAAGCATGTCCGCGACCTCGTCGGCATCCAATATGTCGCGCTCGGCAGCGATTATGACGGCGCGACCACGGTCCGCTTCGACACGTCGAAGCTGGTTCAGGTGACGCAGGCGCTGCTCGACGCGGGCTTCAGCGACGATGACATCCGCGCCGCGATGGGCGGCAACGCGCTCCGCGTCATCCGCGCGGGGATCGTGCCGCTGACGCCGCCGGCCCGATGACTCGATTTCCAAATCCGTCGGCCCTGAGCGTGTCGAAGGGCCGCCCTTCCTTCTGGCGAGGTTGAAAGAAAGAACAGTGCTTCGACAAGCTCAGCACGAACGGAAGACAGGGTGGCCATGATCCGCCTCGACGGCCACGAACGTATCGAGGGTGCGCTGCGTGGCGGCGTCATCGCGCTTGGAAATTTCGACGGCTTTCACGCCGGACACCAGGCGGTGGTCGGCCGCGCGGTGCATCATGCCAAGGACGACGGGCGCCCGGCGATCGTCGCGACCTTCGATCCGCATCCGGTGCGCGTCTTCAAACCCGACGCGCCGCCCTTCCGCCTGACCACGCTCGACCAGCGGCAGCAATTGTTCTGCGCGGCGGGCGCCGACGCGATGCTCGTCCTGCCCTTCGACGCCGCGCTCGCCGCGACGACGGCGGAGGATTTCATCACCGAATTGCTGCTCGAACGCTATGGCGCGGCGGGGGTCGTCACCGGTGCCGATTTCGTCTTCGGCAAGGGCCGGGGCGGCGATGTCGTGACCCTCGCCGATCATGCCCGCCGCCTCGGCTTCTTTACCGAGATGGTCGCGCCGGTCGACGACAGCACCGAGGTGATCTCGTCGAGCCGCATCCGCGACGCGCTGCGCGCGGGCGACTGCGCGACCGCGGCGCGCCTGCTCACCCGCCCCTTCACGGTGCGCGGAACCGTCCAGCATGGCGACAAGAACGGCCGCCTGCTCGGCTTTCCGACCGCGAACATCGACATGGGCACCTATTTGCGCCCGCGCTACGGGATCTACGCCGTCACCGGCCGCCTGCTAAGCGAGGGGCCGGGGGGCCGCATCCTGAAAGGCGCCGCGAACCTCGGCATCCGGCCGAGCTTCGATCCGCCCAAGGAATTGCTCGAACCGCATTTCTTCGATTTCGACGGCGATCTCTACGGTCAGGAAATCGACGTCGAATTCCGCGCCTTCATCCGGCCCGAGGCGAAATATGAGGGGATGGACGCGCTGATGGCGCAGATTGCGGCGGATTGTGACGAGGCGAAGCGGCTGCTCGCCGACGTCTGACATGCCCGCCATGAACCGGGGCCCGGGTCCAACTTGACGACGGGGGAAAGATGACCGACAGCGACGACTGGGCCGCCGGCCTCTCCGGCCCGCCCAAAAAGCCGATGAAGCGCGGCACCAAAATCTTCCTCTGGCTCTTCGCCGCGCTCGTCGCCTGGCTCACCCTGTCGAACGCGACCTGGCTCGCGCCCGATCCCGTCGGCAAGCGCGTCCTGATCGCGCACCGCGGCGTTTCGCAGCTTTTCGACCATCGCGGCGTCACCGACGACAGTTGCACCGCGACGCGCATCCATCCGCCCGAACATGCCTATATCGAAAACAGCCTGCCTTCGATGAAGGTCGCGATCGGCCGCGATGCCGGGGCGGTGAAGTTCGACGTCGCGGCGACGAAGGACGGCCGGCTTGCGGTGTTCCACGACTGGACGCTCGACTGCCGCACCGAGGGCAAGGGCAATATTCGCGACCGCACGATGGCCGAACTCAAACGGCTCGACATCGGCTACGGCTATACCGCCGACGGCGGAAAAACCTTCCCCCTGCGCGGCAAGGGGGTGGGATTGATGCCCAGCCTCGACGATGTGCTGCGCGACCTCGGCCATGCGTCGCTGATCGTCAACTTCAAGTCGCGCGACCCGCGCGAAGGCGCGCTGGCGCTCGCCGCCTTTGCCCGCGCGGGGATCGATCCGAACCAGCCGCGATTCGGCTTTTTCGGCAATGCGCGCGTGCTCCAGCCGATCCGCGCCCGCGCGCCGCGCGCCTGGACGCTCGACCCCGAAGGTGCCAAGCGCTGCACCGGCGATTACATCAAGTTCGGCTGGTCGGGCTGGTATCCGCCGAGCTGCGTCGGCGGCACAATTATGGTGCCGCTCGACTATCAATGGGCCTATTGGGGCTGGCCCGACCGCCTGCAGGCGCGCGCGGCGGCGCACGGCACCCGCGTCCTGATGACCGGCGCCCGCGGCGACAAACAGGGCGGCATGGGCCTGTGGCGCGTCGACCAGCTTACGCGCATCCCGGCCAGCTTTACCGGCTATGTGTGGATCGACGACATCTACAATCTCGGCCCGGCGCTCCGCCCGCGCCAGAAATAGCTCCGTTTCGGGCCTAGTGAACCCCGGCGAAAGCCGGGGCGCAGACGCCCTTCGAATCGCCTCGGACATGGCGCGATCAACTTAAACGTGACTAGCGCGCCTCACTTGCGCTAAGCGCCGCGACCATGACCGACAGCACCTCCGCCCCCGATCAGCGCGATTACCGCGACACCGTCTTCCTGCCCAAGACCGACTTCCCGATGAAGGCCGGCCTGCCGCAGAAGGAGCCGCTGATTCTGGCAAAATGGCTCGAGAGCAATCTGGAGGCGCAGATTCGCGAAGCGCGCCGTGGCCGCGACCAGTTCATCCTCCACGACGGCCCGCCCTACGCCAATGGCGACATGCACATCGGCCATGCGCTCAACCATATCCTGAAGGACATGGTCGTCCGCACCCAGACGCTGAAGGGCAAGGACGCGCCCTATGTTCCCGGCTGGGATTGCCACGGCCTGCCGATCGAGTGGAAGGTCGAGGAACAGTATCGCAAGAAAAAGCTCAACAAGGACGAGGTTCCGGTCGAGGAGTTCCGCGCCGAATGTCGCGCCTATGCGCAGCATTGGGTCGACACCCAGCGCGAGCAGCTCAAGCGTCTCGGCATCGGCGGCGACTGGGACCATCCGTATCTGACGATGGATTATGAGGCCGAGGCGACCATCGTGCGCGAACTCTTAAAATTCGCCGCCAACGACATGCTCTATCGCGGCGCCAAGCCGGTGATGTGGTCGCCGGTCGAAAAGACCGCGCTCGCCGAGGCCGAAGTCGAATATGAGGATATCGTCTCGACCCAGATCGACGTGGCGTTCGAGATCGTTGAAAGCCCGATCGCGGAGCTGGTCGGCGCGCATGCGGTGATCTGGACAACGACGCCTTGGACGATCCCGGTGAACCAGGCTTTGGCCTATGGGCCGGAGGTTGAATATGTGCTGGTAGCTACCGCGCGTGGCCAAGCCAAAATGCTCAACCCCGGCGATCCAATGCCCTTAGTTGAAGATCTCAAATATCTAGTCGCTGCACCGTTGCTGGACGAGTTCCACAAGCGCACCAAACATTCAATGCACGGGTTCGCACCGGGCGACGTCGTAAAAACGATCAAAGGCAGCGACCTCGCCGGCACCATCGCCCGCCACCCGATGCACGCACTCGGCGGCTTCTTTGCGCGTCCGCGCCCCTTCCTCGCGGGCGATTTCGTCACCACCGACAGCGGCACGGGCCTCGTCCATATGTCGCCCGATCACGGCGAAGACGACTTCGACCTCTGCAAGGCGAATGGGCTCGACCCCGTCTTCGCGGTCGAGGGCGACGGCAAATATCGCGAGGACTGGGGCTGGCTCGGCGGTCAGGGATCGGTGATCAACCCCAAGTTCAACGCCCCCGACGGCCCGATCTGCTCAGACCTTCGCGAAGCCGGTGCGCTGCTGGCCGCCAGCGCCGACTATAAGCACAGCTATCCGCACAGTTGGCGCTCGAAGGCCAAGATCATCTTCCGCTGCACCCCGCAATGGTTCGTGCCGATGGACAAGGTGATGACGCATATCGAGCCCAAGACGCGCGGCGAACGGCGCTGGGAAGGCGAAGGCGGCGCGATCAACCCCGCCGAAGAGGGCCTGTGCGACGCCCCGACCTTGCGGCAGGCGGCGATGCAGGCGATCGACGACACGCGCTTCGTCCCCGCCAAGGGCCGCAACCGCATCGGGTCGATGGTCGAAGGACGCCCCGACTGGGTGCTCAGCCGCCAGCGCGCATGGGGCGTGCCGATCACGCTGTTCGTCGACCGCAAGACCGGGCAATATCTCAACGACCCGCTTGTCAACGACCGCATCGTCGCGGCGGTGAAGGAAGCCGGCGTCGATGCGTGGAGCGACGCGCGCGCGCAGGAATATCTCGGCGATAGCTACAACGCCGCCGATTACGAGCGCATCACCGACATTCTCGACGTCTGGTTCGATTCGGGCTGCACCCACGCCTTCGTCCTCGAAAGCGGTCGCTGGCCCGCGCTCGTCCGCCACGACGGCGGCACCCACAGCGCCGACCTCTATCTCGAAGGCAGCGACCAGCATCGCGGCTGGTTCCAGTCGTCGCTGCTCGAAAGCTGCGGCACGCGCGGGCAGGCGCCGTATAAGGCCGTCCTCACCCACGGCTTCACGATGGACGCCAAGGGCTTCAAAATGTCGAAGTCGCTGGGCAACACGATCAGCCCGATCGACCTGATGCGCGACTATGGCGCCGACATCCTGCGCCTGTGGGCGCTCAGCGTCGATTTCACCGAGGATCACCGCATCGGCAAGGAAATCCTCGCCGGGGTCGCCGACCAGTATCGCAAACTGCGCAATACCTTCCGCTACCTGCTCGGCGCGCTCGACGGGTTTACGGAGGAAGAACGCATCACCGACGTCGCGGCGATGCCCGAACTCGAACGCTATATGCTCTCACTGCTCGCCGATCTCGACGCCAAGCTGCGCCAAGCGGTCGATGATTTCGACTATAATGCCTACACGCGCCTCCTCGCCGATTTCTGCAACGAGGATCTGTCGGCCTTCTATTTCGATATCCGCAAGGACGTCCTCTACTGCGACCTCGGCCCCGCCGCGCCGCTCGGCACCGACACCCGCCGCGCCTATCGCAGCGTGCTCGACGTGCTGTTCCACGCCCTCGTCCGCTACGCCGCGCCGGTGCTCGTGTTCACCAGCGAAGAAGTATGGGGCACGCGCTATCCCGACGCGGGCAGCGTCCACCTGCTGGAGTGGCCGGATTTCGCCGCCCTCCTCCGTCACCCCTGCGAAGGCGGGGGTCCAGCTTCCAACGACGGTGAAAAGCTGGATTCCCGCCTTCGCGGGAATGACGAGTTGATTGAGAAGTGGGCGCAAATCCGCGGCACCCGCGCTCTCGTCACCGAACGCATCGAGCCGCTGCGCCGCGAAAAGACCATCCGCTCCAGCCTCGAAGCCGAAGTATGGCTCCCGAACGGAGCCGGCGACGTGGATTATGAGGAAATCTTCATCACCTCGACCGTCCATCAAGGCGACTGGGACGTGAAGCGCACCGAAAACCACAAATGCGGCCGCTGCTGGCGCCATCTGCCCGAAGTGACCGCCGACGGCGCCTTGTGCAATCGCTGCGAGACGGTATTGGACGCGCAATGAGCACGCGTTCTCCCCACCTGCGCTTCGGCCTGATCGTCGCCGCGATTGCCTTCTGTCTCGATCAGCTCGTCAAATGGGTGGTGGTCGTGCCGCTGTCGCTCGAAACCCAGCCCTATGGGCAGATCGAGCTGCTGCCGGTCTTCAACCTGACCTGGGCGGAAAACTGCGGCATTTCGTTGTCGATGTTCGCCAAGTGCAACGATACGACGCGCTGGACGCTCGTCGCGGTGACCGCAATCGTCGCGGCGGCGGTCGCGCTGTGGATGACGCGCGAAAAGGCGCGCGGCGACGTCATCGCGCTCGCGATGATCCTCGGCGGCGCGCTCGGCAATATCATCGATCGCGTGCGTTTCGGCTATGTCGTCGATTTCGCCGATCTGCATTTCGGGGCCTTCCGCCCCTTCATGATCTTCAACGTCGCCGACGCCTGCATCACGCTCGGCGTGCTTTTGCTGGTTGCGCGCGCGCTGCTCTTCGGCGAAAAGACCCCCACGGCCGCCGACCAGGCGGCGAAAGAGTAAACGGGGCGCATAGGGAGTCTATTTGAAGTGAACCGGACCAAAGCCATCCTTGCCGCCTCGATCGTCGCGATGACGCTGTCGGCCTGCGGATCGAACAGCCTGTTCAGCCGCCAGCGCCCCGACGAAATGGCGGTGTCGCGGCAGGCGCCGCTCGTCGTTCCGCCCGATTTCTCGCTGACCCCGCCCGCCCCCGGCGCGGCGCGGCCCGGCAACGAAACCACCGCCGAACAGACGCTGCGCGCGCTCTTCGGCGGCGAATCGCCGCGCAGCCCGGCCGAAGACGCGATCATCGGCAGCGCCGACGGCGCGCGCGCCGACCCCGGCATCCGCAGCCAGGTCGGCAGCCCCGACACGCAGGTCGTCGACAAGGGCCTCGTCACCCGCGACATCATCGCCGCGCCGCAGGGCGACGGCCGCGAAGCCAGCGCGTCGATCCCCGGCGCCTGATCCTGCGCGCAGGCAATTGATCGAAACGGCCCGGCACCCCCGGGCCGTTTTCATATCCCCACGAAAATCAGCGAAATCGCGACGAAAGCGATCAGCGCCTCGACCATTGCGCGCGAGGCATGGAGCGCGGCCCGCAGCCGGCCGATCCGCAGATGCTGTGCGAACCATAATATCTGCAAACTGCCGAACCATAGCAGCGCGGCGATGAGCAGCGCCAAGCCCCAGAGGGGACTGTCACCCGGCTTGAGCTGCATCAGAATTCCGCTCGTCGACACCATCAGCGCAAAGGGCGCGGTCACATAGCATTGGCTGTAGAAGGGCGCCTTGAGCGGCACCCGGTCGAGCTTGACGTTGCGCGCGCGTACCAGCCGCGCCGCCATGATCAACGGAAAGAGGCTGAAAAAGGCGACGCGCAGCAGGATGTAGGTCGAATCATCATTGACCAGTCCGCCCAGTCCGGTCCGGCGCAAGATCACCGCATTCTGCCCCACGATAGACAGTTCGATCGCGTGGCAGATTACCAGCGTCAGCAGCAGGAACAGCGGCGGCGACAGCGTGTCGGTATATTGCCGCTCGGCCGGATCGCCCAGTTCGGCCTCCGAATAATCCATCATCTTGAGCGGCTTTGCGAGCGCCCGCCACAGCGTGACCGGATAGAAGATCAGCCACGACATGACCTCGTAGAGCAGTTCGTCGAGCGACTGGATCAGTTTCAGGAAATCCATCGAGGCTCCCTTTCCTGCGGATCAGCTCGACGCGCGCGCTTTAGCCACCCGACGCTCAACCTCTTCTTCGAATGCCGTGCGTGGCCGCATCCGGTCGAGCGCGTCAAAAATCGCCTCCGCGCGGCGGTCATACTGATATTTCATGATATAGATATCGCCCGCCGATCGTTGCAATTCGCCCCCGACGCGCAGCAGAAAGCGTCGCATCGGATTGGTCGTCGGATATTTTTCGGGCTTGTGCAGGAAGAGCCCCACGAACTGTCCCATGTCGCTCGCGCGCCGGATCGAACGATGCGCGATCACCTGATCCGACCATTCGCGCACCATGATTCCCTTGGCATCGATGCGAAGCTGGACGCGCCGGTCGAACAGGCGGCGGACGATAATCGCGGCGACAAAGCCGAAAAAAGCGATGCCGGCGACCGCAGCCACCGCGACCAGCCATGAACCCGACACAAGCCCGGTGTTTGCCATCAACAGCGCCGCCGCAACAAAGGCCAAAGCGCCGGCCAGCGCCAGCAGCAGCCGCGGAATCGAATAATATGCTTCGAAGACCTCGCCAGAGGCCGCCGCGCCGCTCAAGCCCGTGCGCCCGCTTCCTCGACCCCCGCGCTATTGTGACGCAGCGCTTTCAGCACCGTGTCGACGATCTGCGGCGCATTCAGCCCCGCGGCGTCATATTGCGCCTGCGGCGAATCCTGGTCCTGGAACATGTCGGGCAGCCGCATCGTGCGCAGCTTCAGCCCTGCGTCGATCAGCCCCGCGTCGCTCGCCAGCGTCAGCACATGCGCGCCCAGCCCGCCGATCGCGCCCTCCTCGATCGTCACGCACACCTCGTGGCTCGCCAGCGTCTTGCGGATCAGCTCCTCGTCGAGCGGCTTGGCGAAGCGCAGGTCGATCACGCTCGTCGACAGACCGCGCGCTTCCAATGTGTCGGCGGCCTTCAGCGCCTCGGCAAGCCGGGTGCCGAGCGAGAAGATCGCGACCGTTTTGCCGGCACGCACGATGCGGCCCTTGCCGATCTCCAGCTTCTCGGGCGTGTCGGGCAGCGGTACGCCGGTGCCATTGCCGCGCGGATAGCGAAAGGCGATCGGGCCGTCGTCATATTCGGCCGCGGTATAGGTCATGTGGACCAGCTCGGCCTCGTCGGCAGCCGCCATCACCACCATATTGGGCAGCGTTGCGAGATAGGTGACGTCGAACGATCCCGCATGGGTCGATCCGTCGGCACCGACCAGCCCGGCGCGGTCGATCGCAAAACGCACCGGCAGATTCTGGATCGCAACATCATGCACGACCTGGTCATAGGCGCGCTGGAGGAAGGTCGAATAGATCGCCGCGAACGGCCGCATCCCCTGCGCCGCGAGCCCCGCCGCGAACGTCACCGCATGCTGTTCGGCGATGCCAACGTCGAAGCTCCGGTCGGGATGCGCCTTGGCAAATTTGTCGACCCCGGTGCCCGACGGCATCGCGGCGGTGATCGCGACGATGCGCGGGTCGCTATCGGCGAGCTTGGCCAGCGTTTCGCCGAACACATTCTGATACGCGGGCGGCCCCGGCGGCGCCTTCGCCTGCTCGCCGGTAATGACATCGAATTTCTGGACGCCATGATATTTGTCGGCGGCGGCCTCGGCGGGGGCATAGCCCTTGCCCTTCATCGTCACCGCATGGATCAGCACCGGGCCATGGTCGCTGTCGCGGACATTCTCGAGCACCGGGATCAGATGGTCGAGATTATGGCCGTCGATCGGGCCGACATAATAAAAGCCCAGTTCCTCGAACAGCGTTCCGCCCATCGCCATGCCGCGCGCAAACTCGTCGGTCTTCCTCGCCGCCTTGTGCAGCGGCTGCGGCAGCTTGCGGGCGAAGCGCCGCGCGATTTCGCGCAGCTCGACGAAGGGCCGCGACGACACCAGCCGCGCCAGATAGGCCGACAGGCCCCCGACCGGCGGCGCAATCGACATGTCATTGTCGTTCAGGATGACGATCAGGCGATTGCCCGCCTGCTTGGCATTGTTCATCGCCTCATAGGCCATGCCCGCCGACATCGACCCGTCGCCGATCACCGCGATCGCGCGGCCGGGTTCGTTCTTCAGCTTGTTCGCGACCGCAAAGCCCAGCGCGGCGCTGATCGAGGTCGACGAATGGGCGGCGCCGAACGGGTCATATTCGCTCTCGCTGCGCTTGGTGAAGCCCGACAGCCCGCCGCCCTGGCGCAGCGTGCGGATCCGGTCGCGGCGGCCGGTGATGATCTTATGCGGATAGCATTGGTGGCCGACGTCCCACACAATCTTGTCGCGGGGCGTGTCGAAGACATAATGCAGCGCGGTGGTAAGTTCGACGACGCCCAGCCCCGACCCCAGATGGCCGCCCGTGGTTCCCACGGCGGAAATGGTTTCAGCGCGCAGTTCGTCGGCGAACTGGCGAAGCTGTTCGGGCTTGAGCTTGCGGAGGTCGGCGGGGACATCCACCGTGTCGAGCAGCGGCGTATGCGGACGGTCGGTCATCGGCCCGTCATAATGATAAGCGCCGATAGTGTCGAACGAAAAGGCGCTACTCGCCCTCGTCCTCGGCTCGCTCGGCCGCACCGATCTGTGCATAAAGCCCGCGCACCATCAGGTCGGTGAACACCAGCATCACGCCGATCATCCCGATCAGCAGTGCCACCGCCGCGACCGGAAACGGCCCCAGGCTCTCGATCAGCCCGCGCCGCATCGCAAGCGCCAGCAGCACCGCCGCCGCCATCAGCGCATAGCCGGCAAGGCGCGGAGCGCGGCTCATCGGCGCGCGGTCGGAAAGAGACGATCGGTCATCACCATGCCGTAGCGGAGCGCGGTGCCCGCGTCACCCCAGCCCCGCCGATCGCATCCGGCGCCGCATCGCCTCGATCAAAAGGCGGACCGCGGGCAGGCCGGCGCGCGACGGTTCGAAGACCAGATGGACAGGCAAGGGCGGCGGCTGCTTGGCGTTGAGCAGCGCGATCAGGCGCCCGCCATCGACGCCGTCCATCACCTGATAACTCAGCAGATTGGCGATTCCGATCCCCGCTTCGGCCGCCGCCATCGCCGCATCGACGGTGTTCACCACCAGCCGCGGGCGCGGCTCGACCCGCCAGCGACGCTCGGCAAAACTCCATTCGCCCGCCGCGCGCGGCCCGGTCGAGATGATCAGATCATGGTCGGCGAGCGCGTCGATCGTCGCGGGGGCGCCCCGCCGCGCCAGATAGCCGGGGCTCGCGACCAACATCTGCCGCACCGCGCCGATGCGGACCGCCTTCAGGCTCGAATCGGCAAGCGGTCCGATACGCAGCGCGATGTCGATGCCCTCCTCGACAATGCGGACATTGCGGTCGATCAGCATCATCCGCACCGCCAGCGCATCATGCCGGGCGAGCAGGTCGCCGACCACGGGCAGGACATGCAGCCGCCCGAACATCACCGGCGCGGTCAGGTAGAGTTGGCCGCGCGGTTCGGCCTCGCCACCGCGCAGCGCCCGCTCGGCCCCCGCAAGATCGGCCAGGATACGCCGCGCCTGCCCCAGAAAGACTGCGCCCTCGTCGGTCAGCGCGACCGCGCGGGTCGAGCGGTGGAAAAGGCTCGTGCCGAGCCGCTCCTCGAGCGCAGCAATGCCCCGCGTCACCGCGGGCGGCGAACTGCCGATCTTGCGCGCGGCGGCAGCGAATCCGCCTTCGCCCGCCACCGCCACGAACATCTCAAGAGTCAGCAGCCGGTCCATCGATTATTCCGCATATTGAAATAGAGATATCCATCAATCGCTGATTATCGCGCATACAGCAACACGATAGATAGGGTTTGCGAGCGAGGGAGGCCCCCAACCCCCGATCCCGGCGCCCCGCTCGCGCCCTCTTGTCGGAAGGCCCCCCGCATGGCGCAACATTATCTTCGCACTTTGTTCACCGACGCGGCGCGGCGCCTGCAGGCGCGGCACGGATCGCGCGCCAGCTACGCACGGATGGAGGCCGACAGCGACGGCAGCGACACGCTGACCGCCCGCGAACTCGACTTCATTGCCGCCCGCGACAGCTTCTATCTGGGCAGCATAACCGCCGACGGCTGGCCCTATATCCAGCACCGCGGTGGCCCGCCCGGCTTCCTGCGCCCGCTCGGCGGCAACCGCCTCGGCTTCGCCGACTTTACGGGCAACCGCCAATTTATCAGCACCGCCAATCTCGCTGAAAATCCGCGCGTCTCGCTGTTCCTGATGGACTATCCCAACCGCCGGCGGCTCAAACTGATCGGCGAGGGGCGGATCGTCGAGATCGCCGAAGATCCCGCGCTCGTGACCTCGCTGATGCCCGAAGGCTACCGCGCAACCCCCGAGCGCGGCTTCGTGATCGACGTCGCGGGTTTCGACTGGAACTGCCCCCAGCACATAACGCCGCGCTTCACCGAAGCCGAAATCTCCGCCGCCGTCCGTCCGATGGCTGCCGAGCTCAACCAGCTGCGCGCGCAGGTCGACGCATTGCGCGCGGCCCAGAAGGGAGAATGACAATGATCTGCCTCTATGGTTCGCCTCTGTCGGGCAATGCACACAAGGTGCGCATGGCGCTCGCCTTCCTCGGACTCGCCTATGAAGAAGAGACGGTCGACGCCGAGCGGCGGCAGGGCGATGCCTTTCGCGCGCTCAATCCGATGGCGCAGATACCCGTCTATGCCGAAGGCGATTTCGTCCTGCGCGACAGCCAGGCGATCCTTGCCTATCTCGCCGCCCGCCACCGGCCCGGGGACTGGGACGGCCACACGGCGGAAGAGCGCGGCGCGATTGCCGTCTGGCTGTCGCACGCCGCCAATGAAATCTTCAACGGCCCCGCGCTGCTGCGCGCCGAAAAGCTGTTCGGCTGGACGATCGACCGGTCGCGCGCGCACGCCGTGGCGATGCGGATCCTCCCGGTCGTCGATGCGCATCTGGCCGCGCGCACCTGGCTTGTCGGCGACCGGCTGACGATCGCCGACATCGCCGCAAGCCCCTATCTGGCGCTCGCGCCCGACGGCGGCATCGACCTCGACGACTGGCCCCATATCCGCGACTGGACGCGCCGCATCGCTGCGCTCCCGGGCTTTCCCGCCATGCGCGGATGGCCCGCCACGAACGAATGGGTGCGGGAGGCAGCACAATGACCGGCACCCGCGCGCCGCTGCCGCCATTCGACGCTGCAAGCGCAGCGCACAAGGTCCGGCTGGCCGAGGATGGATGGAACAGCCGCGACCCCGCGCGCGTGGCGCTCGCCTATACGCCGGACAGCGTCTGGCGGAACCGCGACATCTTTCTTGCCGGGCGCGGCGCCATCATCGACTTCCTCGCCGCCAAATGGCAGCGCGAGCAGGATTACCGCCTGATCAAGACGCTGTGGGCCTTCACCGACAACCGGATCGCGGTGCGCTTCGCCTATGAATGGCACGACCATGACGGCCAATGGTGGCGGTCCTACGGCAATGAAAATTGGGAATTTGCAGTGGACGGCCAGATGGCGCGGCGCATCGCGAGCATCAACGACCTCGCCATTGCCGAGTCGGCGCGCTTGCTCCATTGGGATCGCGGCGACACGGGCCGCCGCCCTGACAATCACCCCGGCCTCGACGAACTGGGGCTCTAGCCTCCGCCCCCCGCAATCAAGGACAGACCGCATGAGCGCAAACCCCGCCCCAACTTTTGCCTCGATCATGTTCCTCACCGGCGTCGGCATCCCGATCCTCGCCGCGCTCAACGGCGGGCTCGGCGGACGGCTTGGCAGCCCGATGGCGGCATCGGTCATCCTCTTCGGGCTTGCACTGCTCGTTGCGCTTACCGGGGCTGTCGCGACCGGCGCGCTCGGCGACATCCGCTTTTCCGCCGACATTCCCTTTCATTTCTATTTCGGCGGGCTGTTCGTTGCTTTCTACGTGATCTCCGTGACTTTCATCGCGCCGCGCTTCGGGGTCGGCAATGCGATCTTCTTCGTGCTGGTGGGACAGCTGACGAGCGCCGCGATCATCGATCATTTCGGCCTGTTCGGCGCCCAGCGCTTTCCGGTCGACACCGCGCGGCTCGCCGGAATTGCGCTGATGGTCGCAGGGGTCTGGCTGGCACGCCGCACCGGCTGACCGCGCGTCGGCACGGGCGCTTTTGATCCACATCAAAGCGGACTGGCGCGACTCATGCTCGATAGTATAGGGTAATCACCCTAACTAGAGAAAATGGGAGCGGACAAGCCATGACGACCACGACGGCGCGCGCCGCGGCGCGCGAAGCCACCACTGCCAAGGATGCCAATCATGTCGACGTGCTGATCGTCGGCGCGGGGATTTCGGGCATCGGTTCGGCCTATCATCTCCAGCATCAGTGCCCCGGCAAAAGCTATGCGATCCTCGAGATGAAGGACACGTTCGGCGGCACTTGGGAAACGCACAAATATCCCGGCGTCCGCTCCGATTCGGATCTCTACACCTTCGGCTATCGCTTCAAGCCCTGGGTCGGCGCGCCGATCGCCAGCGCCGATGAAATCCTGAAATATATGGGCGAGGTGATCGACGAAAACGGCATCGGCGACCATATTCATTACGGCCACCGCATCACCGCCTGCCGCTGGTCGAGCGAGCAGAACTGCTGGACGGTCGAGGCGGTGCGCAAGGCCGATGGCGCCGCCGTCGTCTTCACCGCCAATTTCCTGTGGATGTGCCAGGGCTATTACGACCATGAGAAGCCCTACATCCCCGACTGGCCGGGCCTTTCGGACTATAAGGGCCAGTTCGTCCACGCCCAGCTCTGGGATCCCGCGACCGACTATGCGGGCAAGCGCATCCTCGTCATCGGATCGGGCGCGACCGCCGCGACGATCGTCCCCGCCTTTGCCGAGAAGGCGGCGCATGTAACGATGCTCCAGCGCTCGCCGACCTATTTTTTCTGCTCCGAAAACAAGAACGAACTTGCCGACCGGCTGCGCGAGGTCGGGATCGACGAACCTACGGTCCACCGCGTCGTGCGCGCGCAGATCATGCACGATCAGGATCTGATGACGCGCCGCTGCCAGACCGAACCCGATCAGGTGTTCGAAGAGCTTAAAGAGCTGATCCGCGCCTTTTCGGGCGATCCCAATTTTGCGTTCGAACCGCATTTCACCCCGAAATACCGCCCGTGGCAGCAGCGGCTCGCCTTCTGCCCCGAAGGCGACATCTTCCGTGCCGCGACGGCGGGCAAGCTGACGGTCGTCACCGACACGATCGACCGCTTCACCGAAACGGGCGTCCGTACCGCGGACGGAACCGAGATCGAGGCCGATATCATCGTCGCCGCAACGGGCTTCAACCTCTCGGTCATGGGCGGTATCCCGTTCGAGGTCGACGGCAAGCCCGTCGATTGGGCCGACACCGTCACCTACCGCGGCATGATGATGACCGGCGTTCCCAACATGGCGTGGGTGATGGGCTATTTCCGCGCGAGCTGGACGCTGCGCGTCGACATGATGGGCGATTTCGTCTGCAATCTGCTCAACCACATGGACGATATCGGCGCAAAGAAGGTCGAGGTCGTGCTGCGCCCGCAGGACGAGGGGATGGCGATCATGCCGTGGATCGAGGCGGACAATTTCAATCCCGGCTATCTGATGCGCGGGCTCGATGCGATGCCGCGGCGCGGCGACAAGCCCGAATGGCGGCACAATCAGGATTACTGGGCCGAAAAG
This sequence comes from Sphingopyxis sp. GC21, assembly GCF_025727575.1. Classification (NCBI taxonomy): domain Bacteria; kingdom Pseudomonadati; phylum Pseudomonadota; class Alphaproteobacteria; order Sphingomonadales; family Sphingopyxidaceae; genus Sphingopyxis; species Sphingopyxis sp. GC21. The sequence goes on from NZ_CP095845.1 coordinate 2,871,975, forward strand.
GATGCGTTCCCGCTCATCGACCTGCGCAGCGACGAATTCCGCTACGCCTGATCGCGATCCGGCGGATGGCTATTCGGCCATCCGCCGCTTGTGGTGGCGGGTGCGCCGCACGATCACGACGACGAACAGCGTCCAGCTGAGCAGCAGCGCCGCCCAGCCCCAATATTGCGTCGGCAGCGGGCCGAGCATCCACGGACCGCCCATCCGCGGTCCCATCAGCAACGCGAGCGCGAGCAGGCTTGCGGCAAAGCCGACGCGCCGCATCCCGCGCCCGACGCCGAGCAGTTCGCGGCGATAGGCGGCGCGCGCCTCGGGATCGTCCAGATCGGGTCGCATCGGCATCCTCCTACATCCCGCGATCGGCAAGATAGCGATTTATCTCTGCCCGTGAGGTCGCGGCGCTGCAACCGCCCTTCCGCTCGTACAGGCATTGACTGCCGTCGGCAGAACATATCGCCGCGCGGAAATCGGGGGTCAGGGCGTCCGCATGTCCTTTCCAGACCAGCGCGGCGTTGAACTGGGCGGGGTCGACGTGCGGATCGCCCGGCGCCTGAACGAAGACCGGCACCCGCCGCTGCAGCCGCGCATAGCCATAGACGCGGAAAAAGCGATTGCCGACCACCGCCATGCCGCACAGTCCCGGCTTTGCGCGCAGCCCGTCGGAGGCCGCGGCGCTGAAGGGCGTCACGACCCGCTCGCCCCAGTCGTGCAGCGCGGGCGCGACATGGGCCGCGGCGGCAAGCCAGCCCGCGCCCAGCACCAGCGCCACCCGCCACGCCTGTCGCCCCCGCTGCGCGCGCAGCTCAGCGATCGCATCGCCGGTACCGACGCCCGCGAGAAATATGATCGCCGTCACCGACAGGATGACAAACCGATATTCCTTGTGGCCGATCGCCGAGTGGACCAGGATATTGGCGATCGCAACCACCGCGAGCAGCGGATAGCGCCGCGCACCGAGCGCCGCCAGCACGAGGATTGGAGCGGTCCACAGGCCCCACAGCGCCAGAAGATCGACCGCATATTGGAATGGTCCCGACACGCCGTAACGCGCCGACACATTATCGACGATGTTGCGATCGACATTGTGCACCAACCATTCGAACGGCCAATGCCCCCCCGCAACATCGCTGACCGCGCCGATCGCCAGCCCGACCAAACCCCCGGCGACAAGCGGCCAGAGACTGCGCGGCCCGGCCCGCCAGACGTGCACGAGCAGCCCCAGCGCCAGCGCGGGCGCGACATGCGGCCGAAACACGACCGCCAGGCCCACGGCAGCGCCGATGATCATCAGCTGTCGTGCGCTGCGCCCTGGTAGCCCAAGCAGCGCGATCGCTGGTGCCGCGAGCAGGGCCGCCATCTGCTCGGTCAGCGGATGCGGCGCAAAGGCAACAAGGTCAGGCCAGCATGCGGCGATCAGTCCCGCGGTCCAGAAATGCAGCCGCGACACCCGCGCCCCGATCGCCCCGGCTGCGGCGACGATCGACAGCGACAATATCGCCATCATCATTCGCGGCAACCAGATGGTCAGGCTGCCGTCGGGCGCGATCCATTCGCCGAGCCGCATCGGCAGCGCGAGCAAGGCGGGATAAAGATCGCCGCGCATCCCGTCGCGATACTCCCAGGTCACGACCGAATAGCCGTGGAGCAGGCGAAACGCGCCTTCGAGATATTGGAAGACCTCGTCTGGGTGCAGCACGCTTTCCTGCCACGCCGCGACCAGCCGCAACACGAGCGCCAGCGCCAGCAACGCCGTCCAGTCACGCCGCGACACCGTCCCCGCGGCGATGCCGCTATCGGGCACCATATCTGCTTTCATGCTCAGATCATCCGGCGAGGCAATGGGCAAAGCCGGCCCCCGCACCCCGACCGGAAAGCCGCGACGCCCCTAGCCTTATTCGGCCGCGACGGGAAGATGGGCGACGATGGCGCGCAGCGCGGCGACATGCGCCTCGAGCGCGCGGTGCCCGGCGCGGGTCAGCGAAGCCCATGTCCGCTGGCGTCCCCCGAGCGGCGCCTTGCGCAAATCGACATAGCCTTCGTCGACCAGCGCGGCGAGATGCTTGGACAGCACCGAATCGCTGACCTGAACCAGCTCGCGCAGCTTGGCGAACTCCATCTCGCTGACCTTGGCGAGTAGCGCGGCGATCTGCAGCCGCGCCGGCGCATGCAGCACCATGTCGATCCCGTCCATGGCTCAGGCGGTGCCCTTCAGCAGCTCACGGCGATAGATGCGGCTCCAGGCGACGCTCGCGGCGACGGCGACGCCAAAGGCGATGGCGGCGATGCCTATCTTCGTGCCCAGCGTCAGTCCGGCTTCGCGGGCGTGGATTTCGCCGAACATCGCCGCCAGCATCGCGCCGAGCAGCGCCAGCGTAACCGGCAGGGTCCGGCCCTTGCGATAACCGTTTACAAAAAGGCCATAACGCCTCCGGTCGTCGGCGACGAGTAGCACCACCGACAGCATCGCGACCGCGAACAGCGGCGCCATGATCGCGATGCCGAAACCCTGTCCCAGCACTAGCAGCGCCATGACCGCGCCGAACGCCGCGTGGCGCCACGGCGGGCAATAGGTCGCCTTCAGTGCCAGGTCGCGCTGGACGTCGTCGATGCTGTCGAGCGCGGCGCGGGCTTCGATCGGGTTCATGTCTCTTGCTCCTCGGGTCTGATGCGGAAACGACCGGTGCCCCGCATCACTTTCCAGTTCGGAAAGTAATACGTCCGACTTTCCGATTCGGCAAGTGACAATTTTCCAGTCTGGAAAGTCAGTCGGCGACGATCCGCACCGGCATATGGACGAACCCGTGGAGGAAGGGGCTCGCCAGCCGCTCGGGCGCGCCTTGCGGTTCGATCCGGATGCCGCGCGCCACGATTTCCTCGATCAGCGTACAAAGCTGGATTTCGGCCAGCCGCGCCCCGACGCAGCGGTGGATGCCGTGACCGAAGGCGACATGGCGCCGCGCATTGTCGCGGCCGACGTCGAAAAGGTCGGCTTGCGGAAACACACTCTCGTCGCGGTTCGCCGAAATATACCAGAGGATCACCTTTTCACCCCGGCGGATCGTCTGTCCGCCCAGTTCGGTGTCAGCCATGCAGGTCCGCCGCATGTGCGTGACCGGCGATTGCCAGCGGATGATCTCCTGCGCCGCATTGGGGATCAGCGCGGGGTCGGCGCGCAGCCGATCGAGTTCGCCGGGAAAACGGTGCAGCGCCTCGACCAGCCCGCTCATCGAATTGCGGGTCGTGTCGTTGCCCCCGACGATCAGTAGCGCGATGTTGGCGAGCCGCTCCATCGGGTTGAGGCTGCCCATCGCCTCGCTGTGGACCATGCGCGACAACAAGTCGTCGCTCGGCGGCAGCGCCTTGCGCGCTTCGAGCTCGCGGTCGAAGCGCGCCAGCATCGCGCCCATTTCGGCCATCCATTGCGCGCGATATTCCTCGCTTGCCGTCTCGGGTGAAACATTGCCGCCATAGTCGGACCAGCGTTTGAGGTCGTGGCGTTCTTCCCACGGAAAATCGAACAGGATGCACAGCATCCCGATCGTCAGCGGCACCGACACGTTTTCGACCCAGTCGAACGTCTCGCCGACCGGCAGCGCGTCGAACAGCTCGCGCGTCCGCCGCTTCACCGTCTTTTCGCGCTCCGCCATCTGGCTCGGGTTGAAGGCGGGGGCGATCACCTTGCGCTGCGCGGTGTGGACAGGCGGATCGGCGGCGATGAAATTGGGCAGGTTCGATTCGGGGGGCGGATCCGCGATGACGATATTGCCATTTTTCCACGACGAGGAAAATGTCGCCGGATCAAGCTCGACTGCCTGAACCAGCGCATGCGTCGCGACCGACCAATAGCCGCCATATGGGCTTTCGGGACACCAGCTCACCGGCATCTCGGCGCGCAGCCGCGCGAAAGGCTCGCGCCACCGATCCTCGACATAGAGCGCGATGTCGCTGACATCGACCGGCGTGACCGCCCGCGCTTCGTCCATCACCGACGCCATATCGCTCTCCCGCTATCGTCGCTTTGACGGCGAGTGTAGCGGGGCCACGCCGCGCCGCAAGCCGCGACGTGCGGGGTAAATGGCCGTGCGCCGCGCGGCCCGCGGCGACGCACGGCGCGGCTTCACTTCTTGGGCGCGGGTGCCGGCGCGGTCTTCGCGGCCATCCTGCGATGCGCCGCCTTGCGATGCGCCGCAGCGTGGCGCCGGGCGGCGGCGTGCTTGCGCGCTCCCTGATGCTTGCGCGCCGCATGGTGCGTGGCCGCGACTGCATGGCCTTCGCGCTGCATGCAATTGTCGGTCACCGTCTTCGAGCAATAGGGCGTCGCATCCTGCGCGACTGCCGCCGTTCCCGACAGCGCCAGCAACGCGGCGACGCCAAGCGTGGCAAGTTTGATCCTCAACATGACAGGCCTTCCTTTCATCCCGATGGGAAGGCGAAGATGACACGCCCATCATGGCGCCCCTGCGTCCGCAACATTACAAAGGCGCAATCCGGCGCGCGCACCGCACCGCTGGACACGCCACCGCGACAGGCCTAGAAGCATCACGTCCCCGGGGAGCCTGCCGCGCAATCGCAGGTTGAGAGCGGAATAGACCGCGACCCGTCGAACCTGATCCCGGTAATACGGGCGGAGGGAGGGCGCGCGCTGGATCGTCACCGGACCGCTTGCACCCCCTTCCCGTCCGTCAGGAAGGAAGGAGAGCGTGCCATGCCCGATGCTGCCATCCCCGCCGTTCCTTATGCCGCGCAGGCGCCCGCCTGGTCGGCGCTGATCCTCGGCCTGTTCCTGCTCGCGGCCGCGATCGACGAGCTGCGCCGTCCCGGCCAGTGGCACCGGATGATCGAGGAGATCGAAGGCTCGCCCGCGCTCCACATGCTCACCGGGCTGTTCGAGATCATCTTCGGCACCCTGCTCTATCTCGCCAATCGCGGCCCCGAAGGCTGGCCCGCGGGCGATCCGCTCGCGCTTGTCCTCACCATCCTCGGCGGCCTCGCGGTGATCGAGGCGCTGGCGGTCACCGCCTTTGCCGATCTCTACGTCCGTTTCTGGATGCGCAAGCTGGGGACGCGGACGCGCCCGCTCGCCGTCCTCGCGCTCCTCCTCGGCCTCGGCTTCACCGCCGCGGGCCTCTTCCGTCTTGTCTGAACCCCACCCCAAGGAAAGCTGAACCCCATGGCCGACATCGATTCCCGCATTGAAGCCGCCGACCGCATCGGCGTCACCACCGGCCCCATTCGGGGTAGCCGCAAGGTGCACATCGCGAGCCCGACGGGCAGCGGCATCCGCGTGGCGATGCGCGAGATCGATCTCGACCCGCATTCGGGCGAGCCCAGCGTCCGCGTCTACGACACGTCGGGTCCCTACACCGATCCCAACGCGAGCATCGACATCGCGCAGGGCCTCCCCGAACTGCGCGCCGCGTGGATCCGCGCCCGCGGCGATGTCGAGGAAGTGACCCAGCGCGAGGTGCGGCCCGAGGATAACGGCCAGCTCGGCCCCGACCGGTCGGGCGGCGTCCCCGCCTTCCCCAACGTCCGAAAGACGGTGCTGCGCGCCAAACCCGGCCATAACGTCAGCCAGATGCACTACGCCCGCCGCGGCATCATCACGCCCGAGATGGAATATGTCGCGACCCGCGAAAATCTAGGCCGCGAACGCCTGAGCGAGTATATCCGCGACGGGCAGGACTGGGGCGCGAGCATCCCCGATTATGTCACCCCCGAATTCGTCCGCGAAGAGGTCGCGCGCGGCCGCGCGATCATCCCCAACAACATCAACCACCCCGAAAGCGAGCCGATGGCGATCGGCCGCAACTTCCTCGTCAAGATCAACGCCAATATCGGCAACAGCGCGGTCGCATCCGACGTCGCGAGCGAGGTCGACAAGATGGTCTGGTCGATCCGCTGGGGCGCCGACACCGTCATGGACCTGTCGACCGGGCGCAACATCCACGACACGCGCGAATGGATCATCCGCAATTCGCCCGTGCCGATCGGCACCGTCCCCATCTATCAGGCGCTGGAGAAAGTCGGCGGCATCGCCGAGGAGCTGACGTGGGAAATTTTCCGCGACACGCTGATCGAACAGGCCGAGCAGGGCGTCGACTATTTCACCATCCACGCCGGCGTCCGCCTGCCCTACGTCCCGCTCGCCGCGAAGCGCGTCACCGGCATCGTCAGCCGCGGCGGCAGCATCATGGCGAAATGGTGCCTCGCGCATCACAGGGAAAGCTTCCTCTACGAACGCTTCGACGAGATTACCGAGATCATGAAGGCCTATGACATCGCCTATTCCTTGGGCGACGGCCTCCGCCCCGGCAGCATCGCCGACGCGAACGACGAGGCGCAGTTCGCCGAGCTCTACACGCTCGGTGAGCTCACCAAGCGCGCGTGGGATCAGGATGTGCAGGTGATGATCGAGGGGCCGGGGCACATCCCGATGCACAAGATCAAGGAGAATATGGACAAGCAGCTCGAGGCGTGCGGCGAGGCGCCCTTCTACACATTGGGGCCGCTCACCACCGACATCGCGCCGGGCTACGACCATATCACCAGCGGCATCGGCGCCGCGATGATCGGCTGGTACGGCACCGCGATGCTTTGCTACGTCACGCCCAAGGAGCATCTCGGCCTCCCCGACCGCGACGATGTGAAGGTCGGCGTCGTCACCTACAAGCTCGCCGCCCACGCCGCCGACCTCGCCAAGGGCCACCCCGCCGCCAAGGTCCGCGACGACGCGCTATCGAAAGCGCGCTTCGAATTCCGCTGGCGCGACCAGTTCAACCTGAGCCTCGATCCCGACACGGCGGAGCAGTACCACGACCAGACGCTCCCCGCCGAAGGCGCCAAGACCGCGCATTTCTGCAGCATGTGCGGCCCCAAATTCTGCTCGATGAAGATCAGCCAGGAAGTCCGCGAGTTCGCCAAGCTGCAAAATCAGGACAGCGCCGGCTTCATCGCGGCGGAGGAAGCCGAGAAGGGGATGGCGGAAATGAGCCAGGTCTATGAGGACACCGGCCGCGAATTGTATATGGGGGCTGGTAGCCGGGAGCATGATTGATACGCAGCTGTGCGCACCAATTAGCCTTCTCGCTATAGCTTGGCCTCGTTAAGGGCGGGCTGCCCGCGACCATCGCCGCGCCGGACAGCTTCGCCGCGGCGCCCTTTCCGCTCGCCTTCGGCCGGATCGAGAACCGCAAGGCGGCGATGCTGCGCACGCGCGCGCCGCAGGCCGAGGCGCCGGCGTTCCAGAAGGCGCTAGGGAACCATCTGCTACGCGAAAAGGCGCCGAACATGGACGGCATCACCCCCGCACCGCATATCAAGATCACTTATCGCGGCGACCTGCGGGATTCGCAGAGTTTAAACGTGCTGAAATTGCCCCCGATCGGCTGGACGGTCGACGAGATCATCCTGACCGAAAGCATCGTCGGCAAGACCACCGATGTCGAACACGGCCGCTCCGCGCCGGCGCTTGAATCCGAGTGCCTGCGCCACTGCTAACTGGCCAATGCCATCCGGTTGCGGCCGCCGTCCTTCGCCGCATAGAGCGCGGCGTCGGCGCGCGAGAGCAGGCCGTCGAGCCCTTCGCCCGCCTGCGCCACCGCGACGCCGAAGCTGCACGTCATGCGTTGCAGCCCGGCAGCGGCGGGGACGGGCGTGTGCGCCAGATCGTCGGCGATGCGCGCGACCAGCGCCGCCGCGTCGGTTTCCGCGGGAACCAGCAGCGCGAATTCTTCGCCGCCGATCCGCGCCACTAGCCCGGCCTCGGGCGCGGCGCGCGCCAGAACGGCGGCGGCGTGGGTCAGGGCCAGGTCGCCTGCGGCATGGCCCATGCTGTCGTTGATCCGCTTGAAATGGTCGATATCGGCAACAAGCAACTGCATCGGCTCCCCCGCCGCCAGCCGCTCGCGCGCTGCCTCGACAAAGGCGCGGCGGTTCGCCAGCCCGGTCATCGCATCGCAGCGCGCCAGCTTATCCAGCGCCGCATTCGCCCGGTGCAATCGCCAGCTCAGCCACGCGATCCAGCCATAGGCGGGGCGCGCGACCAGCAACGGCACGATCGCCGATGCCCACATCGCATCGGCATAGTTCAGATCGCCGAACTGCGTATAACTTAGGTGGGTGAACAGCATCGACGCCGTGACCGAAAAGCCAACGACCAACACCCCGCCTAGGATCAGGCGCAGGGCGGGGTTGAAACGGCAGGCAGTACGATGCGGCATGGCCCGGTTGTAACGGCGCACGGCAAAAACATCTTAAGCAAAATGCCGCGCTGCCGCATGGCCCGGCCTTGCAAGGCCCGGAGCCGCAAAGTCGGATCGCCGCGCTGTCTGCCTTTACCCCGGCCGGCGCATCAACGCCTGCACCCCGACCGCCAGCGCAAGTTTATCGAGCCGCTCGCCGCAACGGCCTGCGTGACCGATGCAGCGTCGGGCTGTCGGCGACGTCGGCCTATAACCTCCGCCGCCGCCCCGATGCCCATGCGTTCCGCCATGCGTGGGATGCCGCGACCGATTGCGGGATGCGGCGGCTGGTCGACGCCGCGCTAGCTCGCGCGGTCCACAGCATGCCCGTTCGCATATTTTACAAGGGCGAACAGGTGGGCGCGCGGCGCGAATATCTCGAACGGGTCGCGATGTTCCTGATGCGCACGCGCGCCCCCATCGCTTTGGCGCCGCAGCGTCAGGCGACACAGGCCGCGGCGCCGCGATTGCCGATGGTGACGCTGCCGAAGCCCGGCTGGCCGAGGCGCTCGCGCGGATCGGCGTGCCCGCCGACCCGCCGCCCGCCGACCCGCTGCGCCTGCCCGGCCCGGCTGCCGACGACCGCGATGGCGCGGAACCAAGTGACTGATTTCAAAGGCCCGGAGGTGACAAGTTTGACAAGTTATGGCAAAGCGGGCCCGAATGAATGACACCGCTCCCACCGTCCCCGAACCCGGCGGCCCCGAAAAGGGCGCAACCTTCTATCACGGCACCCGCGCCGATCTGGCCGTCGGCGACCTGCTCGCCGCGGGTTGGACCAGCAATTACGGCACGGAAAAGCCGCTATCGTGGATCTATTTCTCCGCCGCGCTGGAATCCGCGATCTGGGGCTGCGAGCTCGCCGCGGGTGACGGCCGCGAGCGCATCTACATCGTCGCACCGACCGGCGACTGGTTCGACGATCCCAATCTCACCGACAAGAAATTTCCCGGCAACCCGACGCGCAGCTATCGCAGCCGCGCACCGCTGCGCATCGTCGGCGAAGTCGAAAGCTGGACCCCGCACCCGCCCGACGTTCTCGCCGCGATGAAGGACGGCCTCGCCCAGCTGAAGGCCGAGGGGAAGGATGTGATCATCGACTGACCGGGCGGGAGGGGCCGCGGCGCCGCCGGGATCAGCTGCTCGGGCGCTCGTCCTTGTAGAAGGGCCGGTCGCCGGAGATCGTCACCCGCTCCATCCGGCGCACCGCGGGGAAATAGTCGGATGCCGCATAATGCTGGCCGGCGCGATTGTCCCAAAAGGCGACCGACCCCGCCTCCCAGCGAAAGCGGCACTGATATTCGGGTATGGCCGCCTGCGCGTAGAGATGCGTCAGCAGCCAATCGCTCTCCTTCTCGATCAGCCCCTCGATATGGCTGGTAAAGGCGGTGTTGACGTATAGCGCCTGCTCGCCCGTTTCGGGGTGGGTGCGTACCACCGGGTGGCGCTGCGGCGGATATTGGTCGTGCAGTTCCTCGGGCCGCTTGCCCAGTCGGCGGGCAAAGACGCGGGCGATGTCGTGAACGGCGGTCAGGCCGCGGCACCAGTCCTGCATCGCCGGCGACAGGCCGCGAAAGGCGGCGCCCATGTCGGCGAACAGCGTGTCGCCGCCGACGGGCGGCACCTCGACCGCGCGCAGGATCGACCCCAGCGACGGTTCGGCGCGCCAGGTGACGTCCGAATGCCACGCATTCTCCTCCCCCTTCGAATCGGGGCCATAGGCGATGTGCAGCACTTCGGGATCGGGCTGGTCCTTGGGCGTCGCGGGGTGAATCTCCAACGTCCCGAAGCGGCGGGCAAAGGCGATATGCTGCTGCGCGGTGATGAACTGGTTGCGAAAGAAGATCACCTTATGTGCCAGCAGCGCGGCGCGGATTTCGGCGATCGTCTCGTCATCCTGCTCAGCCGACAGGTCGATTCCATCGATCTCGGCGCCGATCGACGGGGTCATCGGCGTGACTTTCAGGCGAGCAAAACTGCGCGGCGACGCGGCGACGTTCATGGCATCTCTCTCCAACCGTTCCTGTTTTCAGCAGCGAATAGGCGCCCTCGCCGCCGCCGAGTCAAGGCGGCCGCTCCGGCCCGCGACGGAACCACTGGAGGCATTCGCGGGTCTTCTATGACGGAAGACCTGCGCTCCACCCGGCCGTCCCCCGGCCTTCCCCCCGACAGGTCAGGAGAGACGATATGAAAAAAGCAACGATGCTCACCCTCGCCCCCCTCGCCGCGGCGACCGCGCTGGCGGGCTGCGCCTCGACCGGCAGCTATGGCTATGACGATGGCGGCTATGGCTATTACGACAACAGCTATCACGACCGCTACGGCCGCTACGACTGGAACAATCCCGATCCGCGCTACGGCGGCTATTATGCCGACAATTATTACCGGAACGACCGGCGCTACCGCGAACGCCGGATGTCTGATGGCGACCGCATCTATCGCGGCCGCGACGGCAAATATTATTGCCGCCGCTCCGACGGCACCACCGGGCTGATCGTCGGCGGCATCGCGGGCGGCGTCCTCGGCAACGTCATCGCGCCGGGCGATTCGAAGACGCTGGGCACGGTGATTGGCGCCATAGGCGGGGCGGTCGCGGGCAATGCGATCGACCGCGGCAGCAAGAAGGACGACGTGCGCTGTCGCTAAGCGTCTCCGCCGGGCCGGCCTGTGCCGGCCCGGCGCACCGCCTCAATTCTCGAGCGTGTGTTCAAGCGTGATTTCGCAGTTCAAAAGCTTCGAGATGGGACAATTGGCCTTCGCATCGGCGGCGATGGCCGCAAAACGGTCCGCCTCGATCCCCGGCACCCGCGCCGTCAGCGTCAGTGCCGATTTGGTCACTGCAAAGCCGTCGCCATCCTTGTCGAGCGTCACATCGGCCTTGGTATCGATCTGCCCGTCGCTGAACCCTGCCCGTGCCAGTGCGAAGGACAGCGCCATCGTGAAGCAGGACGCATGCGCCGCCGCGATCAGCTCTTCGGGATTGGTGCCGGGCCCGTCCTCGAAGCGCGAAGCAAAGCCATAGGGCTGCGCATCGAGCGCGCCGCGCGCCGTCCAGATATGCCCCTTGCCGTCCTTGCCGAACCCTTCGTACCGCGCCGAACCGCTGTTGACCGTCATCGCTTTGCTCCTTCTGATGGCTCTCTCTTTGCAGGAAGCCCGCAGCGCCGCGATGGTTCCGGATCAGCGGGCAACACCGGCCTCGTCGAGCTCGCGGCCCAACCGGCCGGTCAGCCACAGCGCCCACATGCGAAAATCGGCGGCGAGGCTCCACAAGGGATAGGTAAAGGTCGCCGGGCGATTCTTCTCGACCCCGAAATGCGCCGCCCAGGCAAAGGCATAGCCCGCGACAGGAAGCGCAGCGAACAACCACCAGCGCCCGGTCGCAAGCGCGGCTACCGCCAGCAGCACGACGAGCGATGTCCCCACATAGTGCAGCGCCCGCGTGCGCGGCTTGCTATGCTCGCGCAGGTAGAAAGGCCAGAATTCGGCAAAACTGCTGTAATTGCGCGCCATGAGGGCAAGATGCGCAGGGTCGCGGTGCGGGTCAAGCCCGGCAACGCACTACCCCGCGCGGCTCAACCGGACGAGTGCAGCGTCGAGCGCTTGCAGGAATTGCGAGCGGTCGGCCTTTGAAAAGGGTGGCGGACCGCCGATCCCGGCGCCCATGCCGGCACGCAGATCGGCCATGATCGCGCGCGTCGCGATGGCCGGTCCGATCGAGGCTGTAGTGAACGGCTTGCCATTCGGCGCCAACACGGTTGCCCCCGCCTTGAGCGCGCGGTCGGCGAGCAGGATATCGGCCGTGACGACGATGCTGAGCGCATCGGCCTCCGCCGCGATCCAGTCGTCGGCAGCATCGAAACCGTCGGACACGGTTATCCGCTCGATCAGCGGGTGGTCGGGGACGCGCAGACGGCTGTTGCTGACGACCTTCACCGGGACTTCGTGGCGCCAGGCGACGCGGTAGATTTCGTCCTTCACCGGGCAGGCGTCGGCGTCGACCAGGATCGTCGGCACCCCACTCATCCGGCAACCCCGTCCCACAACAGCTTCGCACCCAACAAGACCATCAACCCGTAGATGATCACATAGAAGCGTGCGCCGTCGATCCGCTTCAGCCAGCGCACCGTCAGCAGCGTCGCGACGATCGCCAGCGGCATCAGGAGCAGGGCCGCGACGATCACCTCGTGCGGGAAAGCGCCGAGCGCCAGATAGGCGGGAACCTTCATCCAGTTGACGATCGCGAACAGGATGGCGCTGGTCCCGATAAAGCTGAGGTGAGGCAGCTTGCGCGGCGTCACCCACATCTGGAACGGCGGGCCGCCGGCATGCGCGATCTGGCTGGTGAACCCCATCAGCCCGCCGAACAGCGTCCCCACCCAGCCCGGCGAGCGCGACGCCGCGACGATGCGTCCGCCGCGTTCGACCCACAGGCGATAGAGGCCGAAGGCGAGCGTGATCGCACCGAGCGCCGCCATCAACTGCGCCTCATCGACGCGGTCGGCATAATAATATCCCGCCGCAACGCCCACCGCCGCGCCGGGGAGCATCCAGCCGATGACCCAGCCGTCCCACGTCTTGCGAAACGACCACACGCTGATGACGTCCTGCACGATCAGGATCGGCAGCAACAAAGCCGCCGCGGTGGCCGGCGGCAGCACCAGCGCCGCCAGCGGTGTTGCGAGCGCGCCGACCCCGGCCAGCCCGCCCTTCGCCATGCCGAGCAGGATGACCGCGACGATCAGCACCGCGAGCGTCAGCGGATCGGCAAGGATGCTCATACGACCGGCGGGTCGACCGGGTCGGGCAGCCGCCAGTCGATCGCGCCCCGGCCGTGCGCCTCCAGAAAGGCATTCGCCTGGCTGAACGGCCGCGACCCGAAAAAGCCGTTATGCGCCGACAAGGGCGACGGATGCGGTGCGCGCAGGATCAGGTGCGGGCCGTCGGCGCCCAGTCCCGGCACGTTCGCCGCCTTGCGCTGCGCATGGCTGCCCCACAGGATGAAGACCTTGGGCGCGGGGTCGGCAGCGACCGCTGCGACCGCGGCGTCGGTGAACTTCTCCCACCCCTTGCCCTGATGCGACGCCGCCTGCCCGCTTTCGACCGTCAGCACATTGTTGAGCAGCAACACGCCTTGTTCGGCCCAATGCTTCAGATATCCGTGCCGCGCGGGCGGGATGCCGAGGTCGCTCGCCATTTCCTTGTAGATGTTGACGAGGCTGGGCGGCGTGCGCACGCCCGGCTGGACCGAAAAGCACAGCCCGTGCGCCTGTCCGAGCCCATGATAGGGATCCTGTCCCAGGATGACGACGCGGACGTCCTGCGGCGGCGTCGCATCAAGCGCGGCGAACCAGTCGCGGGGGCGGGGAAAGATTGTCTTCCCCTTCGCGCGCTGGTCGCCCAGAAAGGCCTTGAGCTGCGCCATATAGGGCTGGTCGAACTCGCCACCGATGCGCGCGAGCCAGTCGGGATGCAATTTGACATCGGCCATGCCGGCGCTTGACCAGAGCCGCGCCGCCTTGTCCAGCGTCCATTCCCTCGCTAGGCGGTCTGCAACGGCCATGGCACCGGAGGAGTGGGCGAATGACGCAGGAACGGGATGGCGCGATCGGCGATGCCTTGACGCTGCTTGAGGCCGTGGTGCGCGCGCGCCTGGCCGCGGGCGACGCCGGCGCCTCCTACGTCGCCAGCCTCGCCGCCAAGGGGCGCGGAAAGATCGCGCAAAAACTGGGCGAAGAAGCGACCGAAACGGTGATCGCAGCGCTGACCGAGGACGATGCGGCGCTGACCGGCGAGGCCGCCGACCTCGTCTTTCACCTGACCGTCCTGCTGGCCGAACGCGGCATCGGCTGGGATGCCGTCGCCGCCGAACTCGCCCGCCGCCACGGCATTTCGGGCCACGCCGAAAAGGCCGCGCGCGCGCCATAGCTGTGAGCCACAACCGGTACGAACCCAGGAGTCCCCATGCCCATCGACGCCACCCTGCCCTATGACGAGAATAATATCTTCGCGCGCATCCTGCGTGGCGATCTGCCGTCGAAACCCGTCTATGAAGACGAGTTCGCTTTCGCCTTTCACGACATCAATCCGCAGGCGCCGCTCCACATCCTCGTGATTCCCAAGGGCGCCTATGTCAGCTGGGACGATTTTTCGGCACGCGCCAGCGATGCCGAAATCGCGGGTTTCATCCGCGCCGTCGGCAAGGTGGCCCGCGACCGGCAGCTCGTCGAACCCGGCTACCGCCTGCTCGCCAACATCGGCGGCCATGGCGGGCAGGAAGTGCCGCATCTCCACGTCCATATTTTCGGCGGCCAGTGGCTCGGACCGATGCTCGCGCGCTGAGCTTTCCCATGCTGCTGTGACCCGTGTCACAGCGGCGCCCCGCCCTCCGGCTAGGCGGGACCGGTACGCGGGGCATGCTGGACAGTTGCACCTGTTTCCAGCAGGATAATGACGGGTCCAGACGGGGAGACGACTCGATGATGACGGGATGGCGTGGGCTGGCGAACCGGCTGGCCGGCAAGATGCGATTCGCGCTCATCGTGCCCGTCGCGGTTGCGCTTGCGGCCGCTGGCGGCGACACCGTCCCGCAGGTCACGCTCGCCACGCCGGGCAGCGCCGGAAACGGCGACGGCACGATCAGCCGTTTCACCCTGCGCTTTTCCGAAGACATGGTGCCGCTCGGCGATCCGCGCGCCAAGGCACCCGCGACGAACGACTGCAAAGTGCCGTCGACCGGACGCTGGGTCGATACGCGCACATGGGTTCTGGAATTTGCCAAATCGCTCCCCGGCGGTGTCAGCTGCCATGTCGAACTGCGCGCCGACCTGCGCACGGCGCGCGGCGTCAGCGTCGTCGGCAACGACCGGTTCGAGATCGACACCGGCGGTCCGTCGGCGCGCGCCGTCCTGTCGGGCGACCGCTATGACGGGATCGAGGAAGACCAGATATTCCTCGTCGCCACCAACGTCGCGGCCGATCGCGCCTCGGTGGGCCGCTATGGCTATTGCGCCGTCGATGGCATCGGAGAGAAGATTCCGCTCGACGTGCTGCCGCGCGAAACGACCACCGAAATCCTGACCGGCGTCGGCGACGGCGACTGGCGGCGACAGCAGTTCAGCTACGATGCCGGCCTGCCGCTGCGGCTGCCCGCAGCAGGCGCCGATCGCGAAGCGATGCTCGACCGGATCGTCCCGGTCAAATGCCGCCGTCCGCTGCCCCCCGGCCGCGAAATGGCGCTCGTCTGGGATGCCCGCATCGCCCAGTTTGGTGCGCCGAGCCGTACCGCCGGCCGCGATCAGCGCTTCGACTATGATGTGCGCCCCGCTTTCACCGCCAAGATGGCGTGCAGCCGCGTCAATCCGCAGGCGGGCTGCAACCCGATCAAGGATGTCGTGCTGAGCTTCGCTGCTCCGGTCGCGCGCGCGGCCGCGCTCGCCGCGACGCTGAAGACCTCTGACGGCAAACAGCTGACGCCCAAAGCGAGCGACGACGACAAGAACGATGCCTGGCTGACGCAGGTGCGCTTTGCGGGGCCGCTGCCGCAGAATGTCGACGCGACGATCGTGCTGCCCGCCGACATTCGCGATCAGAGCGGCCGTGCGCTGCAGAATCAGTCGAACTTTCCGCTGAAATTCCACATCGACCGCGCCCCGCCGCTGGTCAAGTTCGCGGCCGACTTCGGCATATTGGAGGCAAGCGAGGGCGGCGTCCTGCCGGTTACCGTGCGCGGGGTGGAAGCCTCGCTGGTCCAGCGCGGGCTCAAGATGCCCGCCGCGACCCTGCGCGTCGGCGATGACGATGCCGCGGTCGCGCGCTGGCTGAAGCGCGTCGAGGATGCCGGCAAGACCGACTTTCGCGATGAGAAGAACGCGAAGGGCGAGGATATCAGCGTCAATTACACCGGCACGACGTCGGTATTCGATGGCGCCCCCGCAGGCGGCGAGCGGCGCGACCTGCAACTGACCCCGCCGGGTGGCGGCAAGGAGTTCGAGGTCGTCGGCATCCCGCTCGCCGAAAAGGGCTTTCACGTCGTCGAAATCGCCAGCCCCGAACTCGGCGCCGCACTGCTGGGGCGCAAGGCGACCCGCTATGTCGCAACCGCTGCGCTCGTCACCAACATGGCGGTGCATTTCAAATGGGGCCGCGAATCCTCGCTCGCCTGGGTGACCGCGCTCGACACCGGCTTGCCCGTGGGCGGCGCCGATGTCCGGATCACCGACAGTTGCACCGGGCGCCTGCTCGCGCGCGGTACCGCCGACAAGGCCGGCCGGCTCGCCTTCCCAACCGGCCTCCCCGAGCCCGAAACCTATTCGAGCTGCGAAGAGGATGCCGACCCCGCGAACAGCGAAGGCCATGCGCTGATGGTGTCGGCGAGATCGGGTGACGATTACAGCTTCACGCTGACCGATTGGGGTGACGGCATCCGTCCCTATGATTTCGACCTGCCCTATGGCTGGTCCGAACGCGACGATCTGTTGCACACCCTGTTCGACCGCTCGCTGGTCAAGGCCGGCGAAACGGTCAACATGAAGCATGTTCTGCGCCGACAGGTCGGCCAAGGATTTGCGATACCCGAGGCGATGACGGGCAAGCTGCGCCTCGTCCATCGCGGTTCGGACACCGAATTCGACATGCCCTTCGCGATCGACGCCAACGGCAGCGGCGAAAATGTCTGGAATGTGCCTGCATCGGCGCCGATGGGCGATTACGACCTTGTCTTCGTCACCAAGGACAAGAAGGGCGAGGAAAAGACGATCTGGTCGTCCGAATCGATCCGCGTCGACGAATATCGCCTGCCGACGATGAAGGCAGCGATCACCGGCCCCAAGACGGCGTCAGTGCGGCCGACGCAGGTGCCGTTGTCGCTGTTCGTCGGCTATTTGTCGGGCGGCCCGGCGGCCAATCTGCCGATCGAGATCCGCACCGATTTCACCCCGCGCTGGTCACCGCCCGAAGACTATCGCGACTGGGATTTCGACGGCAAGCCGGTGAAGGAGGGCATCGTCCAGCTCGACGACAGCGGCGACGAGCCCGAACCCGACATGCCACTCGCGCGCTCGACGCCGCTCGTCCTTGACGCCAACGGCAGCGCGCAGACGAGCATCACCGTCGATCAGCCGATCGTCGAACCGACGCAGATGGCGGTCGAGATGGACTATGAGGATGCCAATGGCGAAACGCTGACCAGCCGCCGCGGCATCATGCTCTACCCCTCGGCGGTGCGCCTCGGGCTCAAGACCGACGGATGGCTGATGCGCGACAACGACCTGCGGCTCAAATTCATTGCGCTCGATCTCGACGGCAAGCCGATCGCGGGGCAGCGCATCCAGGTTGCGCTCTACAATCGCGAGATACTGACCGCGCGGCGGCGCCTGATCGGCGGCTTCTATGCCTATGACAACCAGATGCGCACGACCCGGCTCGGCACCAGTTGCACCGCAACGACCGACAAGCTCGGCCGGGCGAGCTGCGCGATGGCGCCCGGCGTGTCGGGCGAGGTGACGGTGGTCGCAACCACGGTCGATGCCGATGGCAACGAAGCGCGCGCGGTCCGTTCGGTCTGGCTTGCGGGCGATGACGATTGGTGGTTCGGCGGTGACAATGGCGACCGCATGGACGTGATCGCCGAAAAGCCGCGCTATGCCGCCGGCGACACGGCGGTCTTCCAGGTCCGCATGCCCTTCCGCGAGGCCACCGGCCTCGTCACCGTCGAACGCGAAGGCGTGCTGTCGAGCTTCGTCGTCCCGCTGAAGGGCACCGACCCGGTTGTGAAGGTCAAGCTACCAGCGACCTATGCACCCGACGTCTATGTTTCGGTGATGGCGGTGCGCGGCCGCGTAACCGGCGGCGAGAGCTGGTTTCGCAAGATGAAGCGCGCCGTCGGCTTCAAGATCGAGAATAGCGAAGGCGCGCCGCCGACCGCGCTCGTCGATCTTGCCAAGCCGAGCTATCGCCTCGGCATCGCGCGCATCAAGGTGGGTTGGGAAGGGCATCAGCTCGACGTCAAGGTCAAGGCGGACAAGGCGAAATATGCGATCCGCGACAATGCCAAGGTCGCGATCGAGGTGCGCACCCCGAACGGCAAACCCGCGGCGGGCGCCGACGTCGCCTTTGCGGCGGTCGATGAAGCGCTGCTCCAGCTTTCGCCGAACAAGAGCTGGGAACTCCTCGATGCGATGATGAGCGAACGCCCGCTCGACGTGCTCACCTCGACCGCGCAGATGCAGGTCGTCGGCAAGCGTCACTATGGCCGCAAGGCGCTGGCGCCCGGCGGCGGCGGGGGCGGCGACCTCAGCGGCCTGACGCGCGAGGATTTTCGTCCCGTGCTGCTGTGGAAGGGCCATGTCGCGCTCGACAGCAAAGGCCGCGCCGTCGTCGACGTGCCGCTTTCCGACAATCTTTCAGCCTTCCGCCTCGTCGCGATCGCGACCGACGGCGCCCAATATTTCGGCACTGGCGAAACGAGCGTCCGCACCGTTCAGGATCTGGGCGTCTTTGCCGGCCTGCCCGACCTTGTCCGCACCGGCGACACCTATGATGCGCGGTTCACGCTGCGCAACGGCACCGATCAACCGATGGAGGTGGTCGCCAACGCCACGCTGTCGCCCGCAATTGCGACCGCGCCGCCGCTCACCGTCACGATCCCGGCGGGCGGTGCGGTGCCAATCAGCTGGTCGATGACCGCGCCCGCCCAGCCCGGCCCGCTGCAATGGACGGTCGAAGCGGTGTCGAAAAATGGCAAGCAGCGCGACCGGCTCGTCTTCGACCAGCAGGTCGAACCGGCGGTGCCGATCGAAACCTGGGCCGCCAGCCTTGTTCGCGTCGGCTCGACCAGCAGCCTGCCGATCGGCGTGCCCGCGGGCGCCTTGCCCGGCGGCTATGTCGATGTCACCCTCGCGGGAACGCTCGCACCGCCGCTCGCCGGAGTGCGCGATTATATGGCGATCTATCCCTATAATTGCTTCGAACAATCGACCTCGCGTGCGATCGCGCTCGGCGACCTCGGTCGCTGGCAGGCGCAGGCAGGCGCCCTGCCCACCTATCTCGATAAGGATGGGCTGCTGCGCTATTGGCCGAACGACCGGCTCGACGGTTCGGCCGAGCTTACCGCCTATGTCATGGCGGTGACCGCAGCGAATGGCTTTGCGATCCCCGAAGAGCCCAAGGCACGGATGATCAAGGCGCTGCAGGCGGTCGTCGAAGGACGGCTGACGCGCCGCGGCTACGGCCCCTATGATCTGCGCCCGGTCCGCATCGCCGCGCTCGCCGCGCTGGCCCGCAACAATGCCTCGAGCGCACAGCTCGTCGCCGCGATCGACGTCAAGCCCGTCGATATGGCGACCGGCACGCTTGCCGACTGGCTCGTCGCGATCGAACGGACGCCGGGGGTCCGCGGCGCCGCAGCGCTGCGCACCGCGGCCGAAGCCGAACTGCGCAAGCGGCTTGTCTATGAAGGCACGCGGCTCGACCTCGTCGACGACGCGAAGGCGCCCTGGTGGATGATGACCAGCGGCGACGAAATGGCGATCAAGGCGCTCGAAGCCGTGCTCGGCCGCAAGGGCTGGGAAGAGGACACCGGCAAGATGATGGTCGGCGTCGCGCAGCGCCAGCGTCGCGGCCATTGGGATACGACGCCTGCTAATGCCTGGGGCGCCATTGCGGTCCGCCGCTTCGCCGAGCTCAATCCGGCAAGCGCGATCACCGGCGTGACCCGTATCGCGCTCGGCGGCGGCAGTGCGGCGCAGACCTGGTCGCTTCCCGCCGACGCCGCGCCGCTCAGCTTGCCGCTGGTCAGCGGGACGATGAGCCTGAAGCAGGAAGGCACCGGCAATCCGTGGGCGACGGTCAGCGTACGCGCGGCCGTCCCGCTCAAGGAACCGCTCGACGCCGGCTACCGGATCAAGCGGTCGGTCAGCATCGTCAAGGCGGCGAACAAGGACCGGCTGACCCGCGGCGACGTGATCAAGGTACGGATCGAAATCGTCGCAAGTGCGGGCCGCACCTGGGTCGTCGTCAACGATCCGGTCCCGCCCGGCGCGACGATCGTCGGCAATCTGGGCGGACAGTCCGAGATGCTCGGTGCCCAGGCGACCGTATCGAACTGGCAGCCGAGCTATGTCGAGCGGGGCCGCGACAGCTGGCGCGGCTTTTATGGCTGGATGCCCGCCGGCACCCATGCGGTGGAATATGTCCTGCGCCTCAACGGCTCGGGCCGCTTCACCCTGCCCCCTACGCGGGTCGAGGCGATGTATTCGCCCGCAATCCGCGGCCAGTGGCCGAACGGTGCGATGACGGTCGCGGCCGCGGCGCAGTGATGGATCTGCGGCCCAACATGTTCCTCCCTGTCGCGCAGCGATGGGGCGGTGGCAGCGCGCAGCGCTGACGGAGGGGCTTTTGACGCACCCTTGCGGCCCCCTCCACCATCCTTCGGATGGTCCCCCTTCCCATGCCCTTGGCACGGGGAGGATTTTCAGGCGTTTCGATCGATGACGACAACCCCGAGCCGCCGCTGGTTCGATATGCTAGCGTGGGTGGCGCTCGCCGCGCTGGTCCTCGCCACCGCCGCGCACCTGGTTACGCGCCCGCCGGCGATGCCCGACTATGATGCGGTGCGCGCTGCATGGAAGCCGAGCGAAGCATGGCTTTACGACCGCGAGGGGCGATTGCTCGACAGCGAACGCGTCAATTTCGAGCGCCGCCGCCTTGCCTGGGTGCCGCTGAACGACATCAACCCGGCGGTGCGCGACACGGTGATCGCGGCGGAGGACAAGCGCTTCTGGTCGCATGGCGGGGTCGACTGGCTGGCGATAGCGAGTGCCGTACGCGCCCGCTGGACCGGCGGACGCTCGCGTGGGGCCTCGACGTTGCCGATGCAGCTTGCCGCCTTTCTGGCGCCCGAACTCGCACAGCCCGGCCAGCGCGGCTGGCTCGCCAAGCTGCGCCAGATGCGCGCGGGACAGGAACTCGCGGCGCATTGGACGCACGACCAGATGCTCGAAGCTTATCTGAACCTCGTCCCGCTGCGCGGCGAAATTCAGGGAATCGGCGCGGGCGCCGAAAATCTGTTCGGCAAGCGTCCGGCCGACATGAGCGGCACCGACGCCGCGTTGCTCGCGGGTCTGCTGCCCAATCCGGCGGCAAGCCCCGACGCGCTCGGTGCACGCGCCTGCCGCATCGCGCATGCCGCCGATTGCGGCGCGATCCGCGCCGCGGCAGGCGTGCTGACCTCGGGCGAGCGCGCCGCGCGCTACGACCCGGCGCTCGCGCCGCACCTCGCGGTGCGCCTGCTCGACAAACCGGGCAAGCGCGTCACCTCGACCATCGACCGCGACGTTCAAGCCGCCGCGATCGTCGCGATGCGGCGCCAACTCGCCGGGCTCGGCCCCGATCGCGTCCGCGACGGCGCGGTCGTCGTCCTCGACAATGCGACCGGCGAGGTGCTCGCCTATGTCGGCGGTGTGGGCCTCAAATCGACCGCGGCGCAGGTCGACGGCGCCAATGCGCGGCGGCAGGCGGGCTCGACCCTGAAGCCGCATCTTTACGCGCAGGTGATCGAGCATGGCTGGCTGACCGCCGCCTCGATCCTCGACGACAGCCCGGTTCAGCTCGACACCGCCTCGGGCCTCTATGTTCCCAAAAATTACGATCACAGCTTCAAGGGGCCGGTCAGCGTGCGCAGCGCGCTCGCTTCGTCGCTCAACGTCCCGGCCGTGCGCACGCTCGTCATTGACGATGTGCAGGAATTTCGCGACCGGCTCTGGGCGCTTGGCTATCACGGGCTAGTCGAGGACGGCGAATATTATGGCTTCAGCCTTGCCCTCGGCTCGGCAGAAGTCAGCCTTGTCGAACAGGCGAACGCCTTTCGCACCCTTGCCAATCTCGGCCGCTGGTCGCCCGTCCACTTCATCATGGGAGAACCGCGCGGCGAGGAACGCCAGATCGTCAATCCGGGGGCCGCCTTCATCGTCGGCGACATATTGGCGGACGCGTCGGCGCGCACCGATGCCTTCGGCGCCGACAGCGCGCTGCGCCTTCCCTTCTGGGCCGCGGCGAAGACCGGCACGTCGAAGGGGATGCGCGACAATTGGTGTATCGGTTTTTCGGATCGCTACACAGTGGCCGTCTGGGTCGGCAATCTCGAGGGCGATTCGATGCGCGCAGTGTCGGGCACATCGGGCGCGGCGCCGGTCTGGCGCGACGTGATGCTCGCGCTCCACGCGGGCCGGCCGGGCAAACCGCCGGCGATGCCGGGCAATGTCGAAACGAGGCGGATCAGCCTTCCCGGCACGCGCGAACCGCCGCGACGCGAATATTTCCTGCGCGGCACCGCGCAAAGCGAAATGGCGGCCGCCCCGGCCGCCGCGCGCCGCCCGCGCATCACCAGCCCGGTCAGCGGCAGCGTCTATGCGCTCGATCCCGATATTCCGATCGACCGGCAGCGCTTGGCGGTGATCGTCAGCGGCGACGTCGCCGGTTACCGCCTGCTGCTCGACAAGGCGGTGCTCGGCGACGCCGACGCGGGCCAACAGCTTTTGCCGCGCCCCGGAAGCCATATCCTGACCCTCGTCGACCCCGGTGGACGGATGATCGACCGCGTCCGATTCACGGTGCGGTAAAGCGGACTGTCACACCTCTGAAATTAAGTTGCGCTGCCGCGAGGAGCGGTTAGTCTGCCCCGCCAGGAGACGGGCCCGTTCGGGGCCTCAAAGGGGATATTTGCATGATATTTGGTCGCGTCAAACCGCTCGACGCCATCTTGGCCACGGCCGAGAAAAAGTCGCTGCACCGAACGCTCGGTGCCTTTCAGCTCACGATGCTCGGCATTGGCGCCATCATCGGGACGGGGATATTCGTCTTGACCGCAGAGGCGGCGCAGAAGGCCGGCCCCGGCATGATGTGGAGCTTCGTGATTGCGGGGCTGGTCTGCGTTGTGGCGGCGCTCTGCTATTCCGAACTCGCATCCATGGTGCCGGTTTCGGGTAGTGCCTACACCTACACTTATGCTGTCATGGGCGAATTGCTTGCCTGGACGGTCGGCTGGGCGCTGATCCTCGAATATGCGGTAGCCGCATCAGCCGTGTCGGTCGGTTGGTCGGGCTATTTCGTGGGGCTCTTATCCAATGCCGGCATAGAATTGCCCATGTCGCTGACCGTCGGCCCCTATGCCGGCGGGATCGTCAACCTCCCGGCGCTGGTTATCGCACTGCTCGTGACTTGGCTGCTGATGATCGGCACGACCGAAAGCGCGCGCGTTAACGCCGTCCTTGTCATCATCAAGGTAACGGCCCTCACGATGTTCATCATTCTCACTCTGCCGATGATGCAGGGGAAGAACTTCGAACCCTTCCTGCCCAATGGCTGGTTCGGTCAGGCTTCCGGGCTTGGCGCCGTCGGCGCAGCCGCTTCGATCTTCTTTGCCTATGTGGGCTTCGACGCCGTTTCGACCGCAGCCGAAGAAACAAAGAACCCGCAGCGCAATGTACCGATCGGCCTGATCGCTTCGCTTGCTATCTGTACGGTGTTCTATCTCGCGGTGGCAGCGGGCGCGATCGGCACCGTCGGCGCTCAGCCGGTTTCAGGCCTCGGAGGCGAAATTCTCGCTCCTGGGTCGAGCGAACTTGCCGCGCGCTGCGCATCGCTCGCCGCTGCCGGCTCCGAACCGCTTGTCTGCTCGCGCGAAGCTCTGGCTCATGTTCTGCGTGAGATCGGCCACCCGGCGCTGGGCAATGCCATCGGTCTTGCCGCTTTCCTTGCGCTGCCATCGGTCATTCTGATCATGCTGTTCGGGCAGACGCGGATCTTCTTCGTGATGGCACGCGACGGCCTTCTGCCTGAAAAGCTCGCCACTATTCACCCCAAGTGGAAAACCCCGCACGTCGTCACGATGATCACGGGGGTCGCGGTCGCCTTCTTCGCCGCCTTCCTGCCCGTCGGCAAGCTCGCCGATATTTCGAACTCCGGCACGTTGTTCGCCTTTTTCATGGTCGCCATCGCGGTCCTGATTCTGCGCATAAAGGAACCCAACCGGCATCGGCCGTTCCGCACGCCTCTCGTGTGGGTCGTATCGCCGCTCGCCATTTTCGGCACGCTCGGTCTCTACATGAACCTGCCGTTCGACGCGAAAATGGTGCTCCCGGTCTGGGGTGGCGTCGGCTTGGTACTCTATTTTCTCTATGGCTATCGTCGCAGCCACGTCGGCCGCGGGATCGTCGAGGTGCATGAGGACGACGCCGATGCGCCGCCGCCGCCGGTGCCCCCGGCGCCGTCGTTCGACTGATGCGGCATCGTCGCGCGAATAGGAAAGGGGGCTTCGGCCCCCTCTCTTTTGCTCAACTTAATAGGGACTTTTCGGCGCGGTCCCCGGACGCGTGAACAGCTTGCCGCGCTCGGCCCAGAAGACCAGCGCCAGCCCGGCAATGCCCGACACCAGAAAGGCATAGGCAAGCGGCAGCGTCGTACCGTTGTAAAGCTGCCCGATCAGCGCGCCCATCACCGCGGCCAACAGCGTCTTGCAGAAGCTCTGATAGGAGGAGGCGACCCCGGCCATATGGCCGAAATCCTCCATCGCGATCGACCCGAAATTGCTGCCGATGAAGCCGATCAGCCCGACGTTGACCATCATCAGCGCGGTGAACATCCACAACGTCTCGGTGCCGCTCAGCGCGACGACGATCTGTACTGTTGCGGTCGCCATGAAGGCAAAGACCGCGCTCTGCGACACGCGCCGCGCACCGAAGCGCTCGACGATCGCCGCATTCGAGAAATTGGCGATCGCGATACCCGCGGCAACACAGGCAAAGACGAGCGGAAACCAGCTTCGCGCGCCGAACACTTCGGCGATGATCTGCTCGCTGCTGTTGAGATAGCCATAAAGCGCGCCCTGCATCATCGCGGACGCGATCATATAGCCCGCCGCCCGGCGGTGCCGCGTCACCGTCGCCCAGCCCGCGATCATCGTGCGCGCATTGAGCGGCCGGATGTCGGCCGGATCGAGCGTTTCGGGCAGGCGGCGCAGCCACAGCAGCATCACGACGCCCATCACCGCCAGCACGATGAAGATAGCGCGCCAGTTCGCGACCGCCGTGATCCCCGCGCCCATCGTCGGCGCGATCGCGGGAACGATCATGAACACCAGAAAGATCATCGACAGCCGCTTCGCCATCGCGTCGCCCGAAAAGAGGTCGCGAATGACCGCGACGACGATCACGCCGAGCGCTGCACTGATCATGCCGTGCCCGAAGCGCAGCGCGAGCAGCAGCGGGAAACTGTTCGCCAGCCCGCAGCCGATCGAAAAGGCGACATAGGCGAACAGGGCGGGCACCAGCACGCCCTTGCGGCCGAAGCGATCGGACAGCGGCCCGTAGAACAGCGAACCGATGCCGATGCCGAGCAAATAGGTCGAAATCACATATTGCCGGTCGTTCGCGACGGCGACCCCCAGCCCCTCGCCGATCGCGGGGAGCGCGGGGAGCATCGAATCGATGGCGAGCGCATTGAGTGCCATGACCATCGCCATCATGAACACCATTTCGCGGTCGCCGGGCATGCGGGACCGCTGGGCGGATTCGGTCATTTTGTGCATTGCGAAGGGCCTATGCGCCTCCGGCACGGTTTTGGATAGCCCCGCGCCGCCGAAAAGCTATGCAATGCAGCAGCATCGGCGCGGTCGGCAGTCCATGCCGCCCCATCTGCCCACAAAAAAAGGGCCGCTCCAACGGAGCGACCCCTCTCATTTCCGATATCCGGACGATCAGGCCTGACGGGTGCCCGTCATCGCCATCGAACCGAACGGGCCGGCCTTGATCGTGCCGGTCAGCGCGTCGCCGTCGATCGTCGCTTCGCATTCGAGCGTCATCGGCATCGGCACCTTCATGTTCATCGTCCACGTCAGCTTGTTGCCGTCGACCTTGCCATTCTCGACATCGAGCGAGCCCATCGCGCCGGCATTCTGGCCGGTGAAGCTGTCGCCGTTGCTGTTCACGGTGAAAACCGACTTCTGGTCGCCCATCGGCGACTTGGTAACGCAGTCATAATTGCCATCGACCTGAGACATCGAAACTCTCCTACTGAAACTAATGTTAGTTAGCGGGCTTCGCTGTTTCCACGGGCAGACCCAATCCGTCAAGCTGCGGTTTTACCACAGCGGCATCCCCGACGACGACATAGACGAGGTCGCCGGTACTCAGCTCCTTGCGCGCCGCAGCATCGAGTTCCTCGGCCGTCATCGCCTCATATTTCGCCGGCAGCGTTTCATAATAATTGTCGGGCCGGTGATATTTGACGATCGCACGCAAGCCGCCGAGCACGTCGCCCGATGTCTCGAAGCTGCCCGGCAGTTCGCGTACGCTGCCGTTCGTCGTGCGTTCCAGCTCTTCGGCGTTTACGCCCTTGTCGCCGATGAACGCGGTCAATTCCTTCTGGAATTCGCGGATCGAATCGCCGGTGCGGTCGGCCTGCACCGGCGCCACCGCCACCCAGGTCACGCGGTCGGCTTCGCCCGAAACGCGCGAGCGCACGCCATAGGACCAGCCCTTGGTCTCGCGCAGGTTCATGTTGAAGCGCGAAAGGAAGCTGCCGCCGAAAATATCGTTCGCCTGGCGCAGTACTTCCAGATCGTCGCCGCCCTTCACGTCGAGCACCTTGCCCGCGATGATGATCGATTGCGGCGACTTGGGCCGATCAACGAGCAGGATGCGCGGCTGCGGCTTCGGAATCGCAATCTCGAAATGCTTTTCGGGTTTCGCGGTCTTCGGCGCCTTCCAGTCGCCGAAAGCGGCGTCGAGCTGCTTCGTGACGTCTTTCAGTGTCGTGTCGCCGACGACGAAGATGCGGGCATTGTCGGGGCGAATCCACGTCTGGTGGAATGCCGCGAGCTGGTCGCGCGTCGCGGCTTTGACCGCCGCTTCGTTGCCGAGGCCCGACGGCGGGATGCCATAGGGATGATCGGCGCCGTAAAGCACCGGCATCAGCACGCGGCTGGCGATCGCATTGGGATTGTTGAGTTCAGCGTTCAGGCGGTTGAGCTGCTGCACGCGCACCCGCTCCATTTCCTTGCCGTCAAAGGCCGGGTTACGGATATAATCGGCGAGCAGGCCCAGCGACGCGCTGAGGTTCGGCTTGAGCGCGAACAGGCTGAACACCGTTTCGTCGGCGTTCGCCGAACCGTCGATCTGGGCGCCGAGGCGTTCCTTCGCTTCGGCGAAGGCGATCGAATCCTTGCTCGTCGTGCCTTCGTCCATCAGGCTGAGCATCAACGACTGGGTGCCGAGCGCATTGTGCGGATCGGCGGCATAGCCGGCATCGAAGCTCACCGCGACCTGCACCGTCGGTACCGCGGTCCGGCGCGCGAAGACGACTTCCATTCCGTTCTTCAGCTTGGCGCGTTCGATTGCCGGAAATTCGAGCGCTTTGAGGTCCATCACCGCTGGAAGCTGCGAACGATCGGCGATCGAGGTCGCCGTGCCGACACCCGTGTCAGGCCCGACGTCGCCGAGCGCCGCATTCCAGTAACGGTCGGGCGGTACCGCCGCCACCGGCTTGCCTTCGGTGAAGGCGCCGCCACGATTTTCACCGCCTTCGGTACGCTCGCCGGGCGAGTAGGTCAGCGAGAAAGCCGGACGCGACATCCATTTGTCGGCCACCGCCTTCGCCTGCTCGGGGGTCACCTTCGCCAGCCGGTCGAGCTCGGTCTTGTAATAGGCGGGATCGTTCGAATAGAGCGCGCCCTCCGCGAGCGTCACCGCCTTGCCGCCAAAGCCGCCGACCGATTCCAGCCCCGAAATCGTACCGCCGAGATAGCTGGCCGCGGCACGCTGCAATTCGTCCGCGGTCGGGCCGGTCGCCAGGAAATCGGCGATCTGCGCGTCAAGCTTTTCGCCGACGACCTTGGGGTCGACGCCCGGCTTCACGTCGGCCTGCACGATCAGAAAGCCTGCATCCTCCAGCGTTTGCGCGAACGCCGCGACGCTGACCGCGACCGGGTCCTTGCGGACGAGCGCATTGTCGAGCCGCGACGACGACAGGCCGCCAAGCACCGCAGTCGCCATTTGCAGCGGCACCGATTCGGGATCGTTGAGGCCGGGAATCGCCCACATGCGGTAGATGCGGGTGGTCGGAATGAGATCCTTGACCTCCTTGGCGAGCGGTGCGGGAAGCGTCGGAACAGAGGTTTGCGGCGCCTTCACTTCGGGGCCGCGCGGAATGTCGCCGAACCATTCGGCGACCTTGGTCTTTGCGGTGGCAAGGTCGATGTCGCCCGCCAGCACGAGCACGGCATTGTTGGGGCCGTAATTGTCGCTGAACCACTTCTTCACATCGGCAAGGCTCGCCGTGTTGAGGTCGGTCATGGAACCGATGGTGCTGTGATGATAGGGATGCCCCTTGGGGAACAGATTTTCGAAGATTTCGTACCGCAGCAGACCGTAGGGATTATTGTCGCCCTGGCGTTTTTCGTTCTGGACGACGCCGCGCTGGTTATCGAGCTTTTCCTGCGTCACTGCGCCGAGCAGATGGCCCATGCGGTCGCTTTCGAGAAACAGCGCGCGGTCGAGCGCGCCGGTCGGCACCGTTTCGAAATAGTTGGTGCGGTCGGTATTGGTCGTGCCGTTGAAATCGGTCGCGCCGACCTGTTGCAGCGGTTCAAAGAAGTCGCCCGGCGAATTTTCCGAACCGTTGAACATCAGATGTTCGAACAGATGCGCAAAACCCGTCTTGCCCGCAGGTTCGTGCTTCGATCCGACGCGATACCAGACCGACACCGCGACCACCGGCGCCTTGTGATCTTCGTGCACGATCACGCGCAGTCCGTTGTCGAGCGTGAAGCTCTGGTACGGAATATCGACCGCCTTCACCAGTTCGGAAATCGGCGCGGGCTGCGCCTCCTTGGCTTTGGCAAGGGCGGGGCCGGCCGCGACGAGCGACGTCGATACGGCCAGGGCGACGGCAAAGCGATGGAAGCGGGTCATGGATATCCTCTTGAAACCGGGGGCACGAAACGCGCCGGTGACGAGCATGCCGGACGGCACTGTATCAACGGTTTAGGACAGCTCTGCTGCGCTTTCAAGGCCGATAGAATCGCGCTCCGCTCGCGCGAAGCGCCGCCGGATCGAAAAGCACCGGCTTCAACCGATGCGCGACGAACAGAGGGGCCTGGTCGTTGTAATGCGGACTTTCCGGTCGCGTCGTCGCGGCACCGAAGGGCTGCACCGATTCCGAATGGACGCGTTCCGCCTTGTCCCACGTCACGAACATGATGAAGCTGTCGCCGTGCCGCACCTTCAGCCGGCCGTCGGGTTCGACGTCCCACAGAGTGGAGGCGCGCACCGTATCGTTGCCGCCATCGAGCGGCAGGTCGACCCGGTGGGCACCTTCGCCATGGCGCAGCCGCAGCACGGTCCCGAGCGCGGGGTCGAGCGTCCCGAAATATGTCTGAAGATGCGCAGCGCTGTCGCGCAGCACCGTCATCGGATCGGGGTCGGCCTTGCGCTGATAGTGACTGCCATTCGCCGGGCGCAGCACAAGCAGCGCCAGCGCATCGCCCTGCCCTTTGCCGTCCAGGTTCCAGTCCCACGCGCGCAGCAAATCTTGCGCCGCCGCGATCTGCGCATCGCCCTTGGCATCGAGCGCGAGCAGCCGGTCGATCCAGACCTTGGCATAGCCGCTCTTCGCATAGGCGGTGTCATATTTGATCGTCTTGAGCCGCGCGGCATCGATCGGTCCTGGCGCCCCGAACAGGTCGATCAGGCGCACCGCGCGATTGGTCATGTCGTCCTCGATCCCCATCAGCGGCGAAAAGGCCGCCGGATCGAGTTCGCTGCCCGGCCCCGCCGCGACCCACGGCGTATTGTTGGCGTTCATCACGAAACCCGAGCGCGGATTGACCAGCGCCGGCACCCGCTCGAACGGCAGCGACTTCGTCCAGACGTCGGCAGATGTGTCGCCGGGCAGTACGCCGCGCCAGTTGAAACCCGCCGGGCGGTCGGGGAACATCGCGTTGTAGAACAGGCCGATATTGCCTTTGGCATCGGCATAGATGAAGTTGGTCGCCGGAACCCCCTGCCCCGCCATGGCCGCGCGCCATTCGGCGAAATTCTTCGCCTTGTTCAGCCGATAATATTGGGTGACCATCGCCGACTGGTCCATGCCGGCATAGCGAATGGCAAAGGCACCCTTGGCATTCTTGATCACCGGGCCCTGGACCGATCGCCACACGGTCTGCGGCACCGGCAGCACGAAGGGACCATATTTGACGCGCAGCCACACGCGCCGCTTTTCCAGCGGCAGCCATTTGCCATCGAAGCGATATTTTTCGCCGCTGTCGTCGAGCACCAGCTTGTATACGTCGATCAGGTCTGGCCGGTTCACCGTGTTGGTCCAGCCCAGATATTTATTGTGGCCAAGGAAAGGGTAAGGCGAACCGGGAAAGTTGGCGCCCGCAAAATCCCACCCTTCGCCCGAATGGACGACCAGTTCGTACCAGGCGACCCCGCCGGTCCACGGCTGATGCGAATTGGAAACGAGCCGCGTCGCGCCATCGGGGGCCCGGCCCGGCGCCACCGCCATGCCGTTCGAGCCATTATGGTCGGGGTCGCGGCCGACCGGGGTCAGCTCGCGCGGGACCAGCTTGCCGGCGGCATCGAGCGCCGGACCGCCTTCGCGGAACAACGGCTTGCCTTCGGTCAGGCGCCCCAGCACCGAATCGAGCCCGAAGAAGAAGGGCGAACGCAGCACGAAACCGGCAACGACATCCTCGCCGGTCACCGGGAACAGCCCCGACAGGCGCACCTCGTCGGGGTGCTTGTCGGCATAATGGTTGAGACCTGCGGCATAGGCAGTGAACAGCGCACGCACGTCGGCGGGCAGGCGCGGCCAGTCGCGTGCCGCGGTCTTGCGGATATCGAGGAGCTGCGCGACATAATCGATCTTGGCGCCATCGGCACCAAGCAGCGCGCCGGTGCGCCCGCGCGTCATCGCGATCACCTCTTGCAGCGTCGCGAAATCATCCTCCGAATGGGCGTAGGCGACGCCATAGGCGACGTCGGCATCGGTCTTGCCGAAGATATGCGGCACCCCGAACCTGTCGCGTGCGATCTGCACATTGGTTGGCCGGAACGCCGGCGCGGGCGAAGCCTCGGCAGTCAGGGGATCCCACGCCGCAAGGCCAACCGCCACCGCAACGAGCAGGAGGACGAGGCCAAGGAAAAATTTACGCATCGGCTTTCCCGCTCCATATATTATGGCGACTGGGCGACCTCATGGCGGAAAATTTGCGGCGCGAATAGCCATGCTCTTGTGTTGCAAATGGGCAACACTATCTCTGGTGTCGAGAAAGGGGCTTATCCACATGAACCTCGAAAAATTTACCGATCGCGCCAAGGGCTTTCTGCAGGCGGCGCAGACGATCGCGATCCGCATGAACCATCAGCGGATCAGTCCCGAGCATATCGCCAAGGCGCTGCTCGAAGACAATGAAGGCATGGCCGCGGGCCTGATCCAGCGGGCGGGCGGCGACATGCCGCGCGCGGTCGCCGGCATCGACGCGCTGCTCGCCAAGGTTCCCGCCGTGTCGGGATCGGGCGCGCAGGCGACGCCGGGGCTCGACAATGACGCGGTGCGCCTGCTCGATCAGGCCGAACAGGTCGCGACCAAGGCGGGCGACGGCTATGTCACCGTCGAACGGCTGCTGCTCGCGATGGTCCTCGCCTCCTCGACTCCGGTCGGCAAGGCATTCGCCGACGCGGGCGTGAAGGCCGACGCGCTCAACACTGTCATCAATGAACTGCGCCGCGGCCGCACCGCCGACAGCGCGGGCGCCGAAGACAGTTTCGAAGCGCTCAAGAAATATGCGCGCGACCTCACCGAAGTCGCGCGGTCGGGCAAGCTCGACCCCGTGATCGGCCGCGACGAGGAAATTCGCCGCACCGTGCAGATCCTCGCGCGCCGCACCAAAAACAACCCCGTGCTGATCGGCGAACCGGGCGTCGGCAAGACCGCCATCGCGGAAGGGTTGGCGCTGCGCATCGCCAATGGCGACGTACCCGACAGCCTGAAGGACCGCCGCCTCCTTGCGCTCGACATGGGCGCACTGATCGCGGGCGCCAAATATCGCGGCGAGTTTGAAGAACGACTCAAGGGCGTGCTCGACGAGGTGAAGTCCGCCGAGGGCGAGATCATCCTGTTCATCGACGAGATGCACACGCTCGTCGGCGCGGGCAAGGGCGACGGCGCGATGGACGCGTCGAACCTCTTGAAGCCGGCGCTCGCGCGCGGCGAACTTCACTGCATCGGCGCGACGACGCTCGACGAATATCGCAAATATGTCGAGAAAGACCCCGCGCTTCAGCGGCGCTTCCAGCCGGTGTTCGTCGGCGAACCGACGGTCGAGGATTCGATCTCGATCCTGCGCGGGCTCAAGGAAAAATACGAACTGCACCACGGCGTGCGCATCACCGACGGCGCGATCGTCGCCGCGGCGACGCTGTCGAACCGCTATATCTCTGACCGCTTCCTGCCCGACAAAGCGATCGACCTGATGGACGAAGCCGCGAGCCGCATCCGCATGGAGGTCGAATCGAAGCCCGAGGAGATCGAAAATCTCGACCGCCGCATCATCCAGATGAAGATCGAGGAAGCGGCGCTGACCAAGGAGACCGATGCGGCATCGAAAGACCGGCTCACCGCGCTGCAGGCCGAGCTTGCCAATCTTGAACAGCAGTCGGCCGAACTGACGCAGAAATGGCAGGCCGAAAAGGACAAGATCCACGCCGAGGCGAAGATCAAGGAAGAACTCGACGCCGCACGCTCGGCGCTCGAACAGGCGCAGCGTGCGGGCGACCTCGGCCGTGCGGGCGAGCTCAGCTACGGCACGATCCCCGCGCTCGAAAAGCGGCTCGAGGAGGCAGAGGCCGCCGCGGGCAATGCGATGCTGCGCGAGGAAGTCACCGCCGACGACATCGCCGCGGTGGTCAGCCGCTGGACCGGCATCCCGGTCGACCGGATGATGGAGGGCGAGCGCGAAAAGCTGCTCGGCATGGAGGAGACGCTCGGCAAGCGCGTCATCGGTCAGGACGAAGCCGTGCGCGCCGTCTCGACCGCCGTCCGCCGTGCCCGCGCGGGGCTACAGGATCCGAACCGGCCCTTGGGCTCGTTCCTCTTCCTCGGCCCCACGGGCGTCGGCAAGACCGAGCTCACCAAGGCGCTCGCGCGGTTCCTGTTCGACGACGACAATGCGATGGTCCGCATCGACATGTCCGAATTCATGGAAAAGCACGCCGTGTCGCGGCTGATCGGCGCGCCTCCGGGCTATGTCGGCTATGAGGAAGGCGGGGTTCTGACCGAAGCCGTCCGCCGCCGTCCCTATCAGGTCGTCCTCTTCGACGAGGTCGAAAAGGCGCATGGCGACGTGTTCAACATCCTCTTGCAGGTGCTCGACGACGGGCGGCTGACCGATGGGCAGGGGCGTACGGTCGACTTCACCAACACGCTGATCATCCTGACCTCGAACCTTGGCAGCCAGGCGATCGCGTCGCTGCCCGACGACGCGCCGGTCGAACAGGCCGAACCCGCGGTGATGGAGGTGGTGCGCGCGCATTTCCGGCCCGAGTTCCTGAACCGGCTCGACGAGATCGTGCTGTTCCACCGCCTCGCGCAGCAGCATATGGGCGGCATTGTCGACATTCAGGTCGCGCGCGTCCAGAAACTGCTCGACGATCGCAAGGTGACGCTCGACCTCACCGACGCCGCGCGCGCGTGGCTCGGCCGGGTAGGCTACGATCCCGTCTACGGCGCGCGGCCGCTGAAGCGCGCGGTGCAGAAATATCTGCAAGACCCGCTCGCCGACCTGATCCTGAAAGGTGAAGTCAAGGACGGATCGACGGTCAAAGTGGACGAAGGCGACGGCGGCCTTGTCCTGACGCCGACATAAGTGGGGTCGACCCGGCGACCTGCCAATCGGTCAATTGCTGTGGTTGACGGGCGCGCGCGTCATCGCTTCGGCGGTGTCGCGCGCGTCCTGATTCCCCTGCGCCCACAATTGCTTCCATTCCTCATTGGTGTGGCAAACCCGCGCCTTTTTCACCCAAGATCCGATTTCCTCAATCTTGCGGCACTTGATGTAATAGGGATGGGTCGATGCCATACCCTGGTTGAACGCCTTGATTTCGGCGTTGGTCATCGTCGAAGCCGGGCGATCGGGAGGTTTGCGGTCGGTGTACGCATCCGCCGCCGCCGGCGCGGATGCGACTGCCATCAATATCGCAACGGTGGTCGTGAAATTCGGCATTGTACCAACCCCTGTCCGGCGCAGCGCGCTATTTTGGCTTGATCTCGGTCATCAGGCTATCCTTCGGCTCGACCGAATTGCTCCAACCTCGGGCAAGCATTTCCATCGAATCGCGTGCATCCTGATTGCCCCGATCGGTAATCACCCGCCACTGCGCATTTGTATTGCAGATGCGGCTCTTTTTCACCAGCGATCCGGGTTCAGCGATGCGTCTACATCGGATATACTCCGGATCATTTGCTGAGCGGCCCTCGTTATATGCGTCAATCTCGGCACCACTCATGTCGGAAGGTGCTCGCGCAAGATTTGTCGGTTCGCTGGCGCTGGCCGCACTTGCCGCACCTAATGCGGCAATCAAAGTAATCCATCCTCGCATCGCCATTTCTCCCACAATAACGGCTCGCATGGGCACCAGCGTCAGTTGGAGGTGCTCCCCTTGCTCGTCATGGCTTCGGCCGTATCGCGCGCATCCTGGTTGCCGCGCGCAATCACGTCCTTCCATTCGGCATTGGTGTGGCAAACGCGGGTCTTCTTGACCAGCGAGCCGATCTCCAACGTCTTGCGGCACTTGATGTAATAAGGATGGGTCTGTGCCAAGCCCTTGTTATAGGCTTCAATTTCCGTCGGAGTCATCAACGACGGCTTCTTCGGGGGCGGCGCCCGGTCGGCCAATTCCTCGGCCGCAGCTGGCGCCGCGAGCAGGCTTGCCGCCACTGCCCAAGTCATGATCCTAAACATTCAAAAATCTCCTCAGCCCTTCAAATTTGGGCATTTATCCCCAGACCATATGATGCACGTCTCTCGTTCCCAAGCGAAATATGCTTCTCCACCGCTATAGCTTATCTCGGTACGGCGTAGCCTGACGAATCGGCCGATGCGAAATATCGCACCAGCAAGTCGCGCTCGGCCAGACTGAGATGCGGGTTCCATACGTCGAAGATCAGCACAGCGCGCAGCTGGTCACTATCGTTCCAGGCCTCGTGCTCGATGGTGTCGTCAAAGGCGAAAGCGCGGCCTTCCTCCCAACTGCGCGTCTCACCCCCCACCCGAAAGCCGCATCCGGGCGGCACGATCAGCGGCAGATGGACAATTGCACGTGTGTTGGTGACGCCTGTGTGGGGCGGGATGCGCGTGCGCGGCTTGAGCATCGAGAAAAAGGCGCTCGGCGCTCGGCCCGGGATACGAGCGCCGGGAACGGCTGCTAGCGCGGCAGCGGTTGCCGGACAGCGGTCGAGCACTACTTGGTTCGCGGCGCCATATTCCCACAAGAAGCAGGCGCCCCAATCAAGTCGATTGTCGAGGGGGGTCCAGATCGAATCGGGGGTTCCAGCATCCATTCGCACGTAAGGACGCAACGCATCTCCCGGGTCGTCGAGCAGCGCGAGTAGTTCGCTCCGAATGGCGTCGGTATGTGCCTCAATTTCAGTGAACCAAGGGAAATGCCGCCGGTCAAAAAATTCGTCGGCGGGCAAAAATGGGTAATAGATGCCCGCACATTCATTTCGATAGATCCTGCGCCGGCCAAGCGTGCTTTCGACGAATGCTTTTCCACGCCGCGTGTCGGTTTCATCGAGTATATCGCCCATTGAAGCGATCGCGCCGGAGGCCGCGGCAAACATAGTATCGGTCGCCTGCGCGACGAAGGCTTGTCCGTGCGCCAGGAGCGGCACGAGCGGATCGGGCACAGGATCGAGTTGCGCCGCAAGCGCGAGCGCCGCGCTCCACGCCTCCAGCGCCGCACCGCGCTCCGCTCGTGATTCATGCCGTTCGGCCTTGCGGATCCAGGCGACCAGATCGCGGCGGTCAATCGCTAGAGCCGCTGCAAGTGCGTCAAGTTCACGCTCTTCCTCTCCCAGCGCCCGCCATGCCGACGCGAGATTTCTCTGGAGCGCACCGGACCGAGGATCGGACGCAATCGCCCGGCCGAAGTGCGCCGCCGCCGCCGCCGGATCGTTGGCCTGCAAAGCCGCAATACCAAGACGATTGGCTTCCACGGCGGGCGCGGGCGGTTGTATACTGGCCATGTCCGATGCTTGCCATCGACTGCAGCAATCGGCAAGGTCGAACGATGTTGCATCCCGCTTCTGCCGCCGCCTTACGTGATCCCGAATGGCTCGCGCATCGGTACGATTCCAATCACGACGCGTTTCATTTCCGCCGCGTGCCGCGCGACATCCGCCGGGAGATCCCCTTTCTTACAGACATGCATTTGGGCGAGGAAGCAGCACCGCTCGTCCTGTCCCGCACCGCGTCTCGTCAGAACGTAGAGCCGGCGCCAGTTCATTTCCTATTCCATTCGGCCTATTGTGCCTCCACCATGCTGGTCCAGGCGATTGATCAGCCGGGCATTGCATCCGGATTGTCCGAACCCGTGCTGCTCAATGACATGGTCGGATGGCGGCGGCGCGGCGCGGCGCCGCGCGATCACGCGCGGGTTATGGATGATGCGCTCGCGATGCTCGCACGGCCCTTGACCGCTGGTGAAGCCGTAATCATCAAGCCTTCCAACATTTTCAATCCGCTCGCGCGCGGTGCGCTAACCCTGCGTCCGGGGGCGCACGCCATTCTGCTATATGCGCCGCTGCGCGCCTTTCTTCTGTCGGTCGCGCGGAAGGGTCTATGGTGCCGGCTGTGGTGCAGGGAATTGTTTGAAGGCTATCTGGCAGACGACTTCCTGCAATTCGGTTTCGATGCGCGCGACTATTTCCGCCAGTCCGACCTGCAAATCGCCGCCATCGGGTGGCTTGCCCAGCAGCGTGCTTTCGCGACCCTCATAGCTTGGGCGCCCGGCCGGATCGCTGCACTCGACAGCGAGGCACTCACCCGCGACCCCGTTCGGGCGGTTGCAGGGGCAATGGACCATTATGGCCTTACCGCCGACCGAGAGGCTCTGGCCGATCATCCAGCGCTGGCACGCAATAGCAAGTCGGGGGCGCCGTTTGCAGCCGGCGAGCGTCAGCGTGATCTCGCTGCCGCCGACGCGGCGTACGGAGACGAAATCAATCAGGTCCTCGGATGGGCAGAAGCTGTCGCCGATCAGGCCGGTATCCCGCTAGTTCTCCCAGGGGCGCTACCTATGCCCTGATGCGCTATTGCGATCGGGCACCAGTGGTCGGGCTAGCCATGCCGTCATAGGCACAGCTTGCGGAGAAGGTTGGGTGCCAAGCCCGAGGCACGGTCTTGGCGGCCGCCCTAAACAAGGTCGGCGGAAGCTGCCGCTCCTCATGGTTCTGACTGCCAAAGAAAAAGGGGCGAGCATTGCTGCCCGCCCCAATTTCCTTCCAAGCAGAGAGTTCTTTAGAACTTCAGCTTGGCCGAGATCGCATAGCGGCGACCCAGCGCGTCGTAAGTCGACGGGAAGGTGTTGCCGCTGTTGTAGGTCGTCGAACCGATGGTGTTGCCAACGATCGGCGGCTTCTTGTCGAGCAGATTCTGGACCGTCATGGTGATGACCAGATTGTCGCTCACGTTGAAGCGGGTGGCGAGATCGAAATAATGTGCCGCCTTGATGTGACGGAACTTCGGATCGACCACGCAGCCACCATCGTCGCTCGTCGTCGGGTTCGGACAGTCGTCCGGAGCCGCCTGCGCTGCAGCGATGTCCGCCGCGAGCTGCGCCGGCTCGAAGTCGACCGAGTCCATCCAGCGCCACAGCAGCGAGACGTCGACCTTGTCGAAGCCCAGCGTAAAGCGCTGCGAGAACTGGAATTCCGGCTGAATCGAACCCGTGAACGAG
Organism: Sphingopyxis sp. GC21; assembly: GCF_025727575.1. Taxonomy (NCBI): domain Bacteria; kingdom Pseudomonadati; phylum Pseudomonadota; class Alphaproteobacteria; order Sphingomonadales; family Sphingopyxidaceae; genus Sphingopyxis; species Sphingopyxis sp. GC21. The sequence goes on from NZ_CP095845.1 coordinate 2,910,235, forward strand.
CAGTTCACGCTGTAGTAACCGACGCATTCGCGGTTGAGCGAAGTCGGATCGGCTACGTTGGCGTTATACTTGGAGCTGTGCGTCCAATTGCCGACGAACGACCAGCTGAGGTTCGCGAAGCCGACATCGGTGTTGTAGTTCATCAACAGGTCGACACCGTCGGTGAACAGACGGCCGAGGTTGTTGGTCAGACCGAACAGGCCGGGGGTCGTCGACGGGTCACCGTCAAGGCCGCCGGTGATCGGGTTACGACGGATCGAGGTACAAGCCGGATCGGTTGCGCTCGAAGCCGACAAACCATCGAAGCAAGCGTTGATGATATCGCCCGGCAGGGGCGTGCCAAGCACGTCGTTGACCTTGATGTTGTAATAGTCGACCGACATGTTGAAGCGCGGCAGGAAGTCCGGCTGCCAGACAAGGCCCAGCGTCCAGGTATCTGCCTTTTCAGGCTTCAGGTTCAGGTTACCGCCCACCGTGATGTTGGCCTGCGCCGCCGTCGGGTTGGTGATCGAACCGATCGTACCGGCAGGAGCACCCTGCGCGATACAGACCGCGCGCAGATTGGCGTCGGCCACCGGAGCGCCACCGGCGCAGGGGTCGATACCGAGGTTGGTCAGACCAACCGTCTGCGGCGTGAACAGTTCGCCGATGTTCGGAGCGCGAACCGCGCGGCTGTAATTACCGCGAAGTTTCAGACCCGCACCCGGTTCCCAGCTGCCGCCAGCCTTCCACGTGGTGGCATTGTAGCCACCAGCGCCGCGGATGCTGTAATCCGAGTAACGGATCCCCGCTTCGAGGGTCAGGCTCTCGAAGAAAGGCTTGTCTTCGATCAGCGGGGCCACGATTTCGGCATAGGCTTCATAGACATCGTAAGCGCCATCGATGTCGGGAGCCGCGCCGCCGGCGCCACCGAGTTCACCCGGCGTCTTGGCGAGGAGATCCGAAGACTGCTGCGCGGTGTATTTGCGATATTCGCCACCGATCGCGAAGCCGATCGGCTGGACCGCACCCGGCGACGAGAAGCCGAGATCACCCGAAATGATGCCGCGGACCTGCGCAAGCGAAGTGCGGTTGGTCGAGGTGCTCTTTTCCGAGAGATACCGCGCGGCTTCTGGCGTGATCGACCCTTCAGGACCGAACAGGTTGACCGGAACGCAATCAGCATTGCCGCTCTGACAGGTCACGCCATCATTGGACAGCGACGCTTCGCGGAAACGCGACTGCAGCGTGTAGCCGTTGATGCTCTGGATATTTTCCGACTCGCCATAGGCGCCCTCGAGGCTCCAATCGAGCGTATCGGTGATGCCGCCGCGCGCACCGACGCGATAATCGAAGAAGGTCGTCTGATAGTTGCTGATACGCGGGCCGACTTCGGGCGTACGACGGTTCAGCGTGACGGTGACTTCGCGGTAGTTGGGATCGCTCCGGCCTGTAGCCGTAGCTGCCGCTGCGCACTCAGCCGGCGTAAAGCGCGGCGTATAAGCAGACTGGCCCGAAATCGGATCCCCGTTGGCATCGACGCCATTGACCACCGGAGCGACGTTGAACGCACAGAACTGGTCACGCAGCGCCGCAGGCAGATTCGGGTTGTTCAGATTGATCGCAACCGAGCCACCGAACGAACCCGACGGTGCGATGATCGTTGACACGGTGTTCTTCGAGAACATGCCCCGGGTGTACACTTCCACCGCATCGGACACTTCATAATTGGCCTGGCCATAGATGTTGAAGCGCTCGAACGGCGTCTGGAAGATGTTGAACGGGTTGAAGTTGTAGGTTTGGAACGTGCCGACCGCCTGGCCAGCACTATTGACCTGACGAACGCCGCCGTTGGCAGCACCGCCGGGCGTCAGAGCGAGAACCGGCAGCGTCGCCGGGTTCGTTGCGCTGACGGGCTGGGTCGGGTCAAAGTTCGGGTTCGGCACGGTGCCGGTCTGCGTATACTGCGCGAGGACGTTCGGTACGCCGCCGGTAAGCGGACGCGTGCCCGAGAAGCGCGAGGGGACCGACGTACCCGAACCGATGAACGTGTCCGAATAGCTGTCGAGCGTGTTGTCCGAGAAACCGCGCGCACCCTGATAGACAGGGTCGGCCTGCTGATAGCCGATGCTCAGCACCGCATTACCGCGGCCATCGTCGAAGTTTGCACCGATCGTCGCGTCAACACGGAAGATGTTGCCGTCGCCCTTTTCAGTGATCTGTTCCGACGCGGTCATTTCAAAGCCGGCAAAATCGCGCTTGGTGACGAAGTTGACGACGCCGGTGATGGCATCTGCGCCATAGGTGGTCACCGCCGCACCGGTCAGCGCGTCGACGCGTTCGATCAGGGCAAGCGGAATGTTGTTGAGGTCGACACGGCCGTTCACGTCCGACGGCGCAACGCGGTTGCCGTTGAGCAGGACGATGTTACGGGTCGAGCCGAGACCGCGAAGATCGACGTAGGACGCACCGCCGTTGCCGTTGTTCACCGCCGAACCGATATTCGGAACGACGCCGGGCAATTCGCGAAGAACTTCCTCAGCGACGTTCGACTGCTTCAGTTCGATCGCGTCCGAAGTGGTGACGTTGACGGGCGTCGACTGTTCGAGGTTGGGGTTGCGGATCAGGGTGCCGGTAACGACGATCTCCGAACCCGGCGCAGCGGCGCCTTCCTCGGCGTCTTGCGCGAAGGCAGGAACCGAAGCAAGGGCAACGCCGATAACGATCGGCGCAGCGCCAAGCTTCAGCTTGGAATAGTGGGTTTTCTTCACAGTGCAGTCCCTTGCTACTGGTGGTGGTTATACCCGGGCCCCTATTTTCGCAGCGCAAAGCCGCCGAACAGACACCCCGATAGCGTGCGGGATGATCGCTCATTCATGGTGAGTAAAGGGAATTCCCCCCGAGGGACGCGGTTTCACGAGCGATTGTGACGAATTTGCAACAACACAAATGAGCGCTCACACACTTCGAATAATCAACGACCCTAGTACGTAATTAAATTACGCCTCCAATCGAAACGCCTCGATTATCGCGCCATCGGTCCCGCGAGCGTGCCCGGGTCGAGCCGCGCGTCGCGCCATTTGAGCCCCCAATGCATATGCGGCCCTGTTGCCCGTCCCGTCGCGCCCACCGTACCGAGCTGTTGCCCTTGCGTCACACGGTCGCCGACCTTCACATCGAGGCGCTGGCAGTGCAGAAAGGCGCTGGTCAGCCCCATGCCGTGGTCGACGATCAGCAAATTTCCTTCGAGCGTGAAGGGCGCATCGGCCGCGAGCACCACGACCCCGTCGGCGGGCGCGAAAAAGGGCGTGCCCGCGGGCACGGCGATATCGGTGCCGCTATGATAGCTCCCCGGCTTGCCCTGATAGACGCGCTGCGAACCGAAGAAGCCTGAGAGCCGCCCCGGCGCGGGCCAGCGAAATTGCTGCCGCCAGCCGTCCGATTCGACATGGCTCGCGCGCGCCGCAGCGATCTGCGCCAGTTCGGCGGGGCGACGGCGTTCGAATTCGGCGTCGCTTGATGCGCTGCCGCGATAGGGCGCGTTGATATTTTCGATCCGCCAATTCCCCGCCGCAATGCTCAGCGTCCGCGTAACCGTGCGCCCGTCGGAAAGGGTCGCTACCAGTTGCTGGCTCGCGGGCGCATCGCGATCGAAGGCGATCAGGAAAGCGCCATCGCCTGCGACCGGAACGGGTGCGCCATCGAGCGTCAACATGCGCGTTCCGCCCGGCACTTGGCCGATCAGCGTTCCGCCCTGGATCATGCTGCCGCGAAAGGCGAAATCGGCGGGACCGGGAAGCGGCTTCGGGACCGGGGGTGTGGTCGGTACGGAAGGCGCGGCGGCAGCGGGCGCTGCCACCTTGGGCGCCGGGGGACTGTCGGCCACGGCGGGTACACAGCCTGCCGCCGCAATGGCCAGGGTCAGCGAAGCAATCGCTCGGGGCGCTGCCCCGCGCGCGGTCATGCGCCGCGCGCCGCGTCCAGTGCGGCCTGCACCGAAATCGCCGCGGTCGCATAGGGCTCCTGCCGCGCAACCGACCAATAGCGCAGCTCGTCGAGCCCGATCGGCACCCCGCTCACCGCGCACAGCACATGGTCGCCCGGCGACAGGATACGAAATCCGTTCGGGCCATATTGCAGGCGGGCAAGGCGGTTGCGGCTGGCGATCAACATGGCGGGGTCCATCAAATTGTCCAAGATATCGGATGCAATATAGCGACCTGCGCGATTTCGGCCACCCCTGCGGCGCTCAGAACAGCTCGCCCTGTCCCCGCCCCGGCGCGGCGGGGGGCTTGCGCGCGGGCTTTGGCGCCGGCGCAGCGGAGGGCGCAGGGGGTGGCGGCGCATCGCCCTCCGCCACCGTCACCGGCACCTCGCCATCGGCGAAGGCAAGCCGCAGATGGCCTGCCCCACGGGCGCGCGCCGCGCTCGGCACGATCGCCCCGTCGGCATCGCGCACCATCGCATAGCCACGGGCAAGCAACGCGCGCGGATCGAGCGAGGTCAGCAGCCGCGCAAGCCCCGCCAGCTTGGCGCGATCGCGGTCCCAGGCACGCGCCAGCAGCGCCGGACGCAGCGCCGCGCCGCGCGTCACCAGCCGTTCGCCGGCGAGCGCGAGCCGGTGGCGCTGGCTGCGATCGAGCCGCTCGGCGGCGTCGTCGAGCCGCTGGCGCTGGGGGGCGTAGAGCGCCTCGCGCTTCGGCAGGTGCCGCGCGAGCGCAGTCAATCGCTCGCCGGCGAGCGCGCGTTGGCGCGTCGCCGCGCCCGTCATACGGCTGCGCCACGTCGCAAGCTGCGCGATGAGCTCGGCGCGCACCGGCACCGCCATTTCGGCGGCGGCGGTTGGCGTCGGCGCGCGCACGTCGGCGGCATAATCGGCCAGCGTCACATCGGTTTCATGGCCGACCGCGCTGATCGTCGGAATGCGGCAATCGGCGATCGCACGCACCACGATTTCTTCGTTGAACGCCCATAAATCCTCGATCGAACCGCCGCCGCGCGCGACGATGACAAGGTCGGGGCGCGGCACCGGTCCGCCGGGCGCGAGCGCATCGAAACCGCGCACCGCATTCGCAACCTGCGCCGCCGCCCCTTCGCCCTGCACCAGCACCGGCCACACGATCACGCGCGTCGGGCAGCGATCGGCGAGGCGATGAAGAATGTCGCGAATCACTGCCCCGGTCGGCGAGGTAACGACGCCGATGACGCGCGGCAGATAGGGCAACGGCTGCTTGCGTTCTCGGTCGAACAGCCCTTCGGCGCCAAGCCGCGCCTTCAGCTTTTCGAACAACAGCATCAACGCGCCTTCGCCCGCGACCTCCAGGCTTTCGACGACCAGCTGATATTTGGAGCGGCCGGGATAGGTGGTGAGCTTGCCCGTCGCGATCACCTCGATGCCATCTTCGGGCCGGAAGGCGAGGCGCGCCGCCTGCCCCTTCCACATCACCATGTCGATCAGCGCGTTGTCGTCCTTGAGCGCGGCGTAGAAATGCCCTGATGCCGCACGCTTCGCCCCCGACAGCTCACCGCGCACGCGGACCCGCGCAAAGCCGTCCTCGACCGTCCGCTTGATCGCCGCCGACAATTGCGTGACCGACAGCGCGGGTGCATTGTCGCCCGCCGTCGCCTCGGCTAACAGCCGCGCTTCGGTGCCATCGTCGGACGGAAAAGGGACGCTCATGAATATCCTGCTGGTCGGATCTGGGGGGCGCGAACATGCGCTGAGCTGGCAACTGGCACAATCGCCGAGTTGCGCCAAGCTCTATGCAGCACCCGGAAACCCCGGGATCGAAGTCTATGCCGAATGTGTGCCGATCGCAGCCGACGATGTTGACGGGCTCGTCGCCTTCGTGCGCACCCATGCGATCGATTTCGTCGTCGTCGGCCCCGAAGGGCCGCTCGTCGCCGGCCTCGGTGACCGGTTGCGCGCGATCGACATTCCGGTCTTCGGCCCGTCCGCCGCCGCCGCGCAGCTCGAAGGATCGAAGGGCTTTACCAAGGATCTGTGTGCGCGCGCCGCGATTCCGACCGCCGGCTATGTGCGCTGCACCAGCGCCGACGCCGCGCTGGCCGCGCTCGCCGATTTCGCGATTCCGGTCGTGATCAAGGCCGACGGGCTCGCCGCGGGCAAGGGCGTGATCATCGCCGAGACTCGCGCCGAGGCCGAAGCCGCGATCGCCGACATGTTCGCGGGCGCCTTTGGCGGCGCGGGTGCCGAGGTGGTGATCGAGGAATTCATGACCGGCGAGGAGGCAAGCTTCTTCGCGCTGTCCGACGGCACCAATGTCATCGCCTTCGGCAGCGCCCAGGATCACAAGCGCGTCGGCGACGGCGACACCGGGCCCAACACCGGCGGCATGGGCGCCTACAGCCCGGCGCCTGTGCTAACCAAGGAGCTCGAAGCCGAGGTGATGGATCGGATCATCCGTCCCACCGTCGCCGCACTCGCCGCCGAAGGCACGCCCTATGTCGGGGTGCTGTTCGCCGGGCTGATGCTGACCAGCGAAGGCCCCAAGCTGATCGAATATAATTGCCGTTTCGGTGATCCCGAATGTCAGGTGCTGATGATGCGCCTGACCGGAGATTTTGCCGCGCTGCTTCATGCCGCCGCGACCGGGCGGCTCGCCGACGTGCCCGCGCCGACCTTTACCGGCGGCTATGCGCTGACCGTCGTGATGGCGGCGAACGGCTATCCGGGCACCCCCGAAAAGGGTGGCGCGATCCGCAACATCGCCGCGGCCGAAGCGGGAGGCGTGCGCGTCTTCCATGCCGGGACCGCGCGCGCCGACGGCGCGATCGTCGCCGCGGGGGGACGCGTTCTCAACGTCACCGCGACGGGCAAGAGTGTCACCGAAGCGCAGGCGCGCACCTATGCCGCGGTCGACAAGCTCGATTTCCCGAGCGGCTTCTGCCGCCGCGACATCGGCTGGCGCGAGGTCAACCGAGAGGCGCGCTGAGCGGTGCTGGACGCGCCACCCCCGTCGGCTTAGGCTGACAGTGAAACAGGGAGATCATCATGACGTGGCTTCAGGAAAATTGGATCATCGCGGTCGTCGGACTGGTCGTCGCGGTCGTCCTGCTGTGGTGGCTGTTCGGCCGCAAGCGGCCCGACGAAGCAGCGCCGCCCGCAGCGATGCCGGCCGAGCCGAAAAAACCGCTGGAAGTGGCGAAGCCCGACATCGTCAAAGCCGAACCAGCGCGCTTCAAGCCAAAGGAACCCGCGCCCGCGTCGCCGCCTCCGGTGCCGGCTGCACCGCCCACAGCCTCCGATATTCCGGCGGAACCCACCGTCCCGCCCGCACCCGTCGCGCATGCGCCCGAGCCCGAACCGGCCGCGCCTCCACCGGTCGCCCCTGCCCCGCCGGCAGAAGCCGCTCCCGCCCCTGCCGCCGCCAAAGCCGATAATCTGCAATTGCTGAAGGGCGTCGGGCCGAAAATGGCGACGCTGCTCGGCGGCCTTGGCGTCACCAGCTTTGCGCAGATCGCCGCCTGGACCGACGCCGATATCGCCGCGATCGATCCACAGCTCGGCGCGTTTCAGGGCCGCATCGTCCGCGACAATATCGTCGACCAGGCCGGCTATCTGGCGAAGGGCGACAAGGCGGGGTTCGAGGCGAAATATGGTGCCCTCGGCGGCGAGCTATAAGGCAAAAAGCCGCCCTATAGCTCAGGCCCGGGCAACCGCCCCGGCGTGACCGGCGATCGCATCGGCCAGCGTATCGACCAATCCCAGCGGCAAATCATGCCCCATGCCGGGGATGGTGAGCAGTCGGGCGCCCGGAATATTGTCGGCGGTATCGCGTCCGCCCGCCAGCGGCACCAGCGGATCGCCCTCGCCATGGATCACCAGCGTCGGCGCGTCGATCGACTTCAGCATCGGCCGCCGGTCGCCATCGGCGACGATCGCCGCCATCTGGCGCGCGACGCCCTGCGGATACCAGCCACGTTCGAAATCGCTGCGCACGCGCCGCTGCAACCGCTCCTCGTCGGGCGGGTAGCCGGGGCTGCCGATCACCTTGGCAGCGCGCACCGAATAGGCGATCAGATCTTCGGGATCGCCGCTCATCGGGCGGCTGGTCAGCACCTGCATCGCTTCCTTCTGCGCGCGCGGCAGGCGGGGATTGCCGGTCGTCGACATCACCGACGTCAGCGACAGCACGCGGTCCGGATAGCGCGCGGCGATATGCTGCGAAATCATCCCGCCCATCGACACGCCGACGATATGCGCCCGCGCGATGCCCAGATGGTCAAGCAAGGCCACGCCGTCGGCCGCCATGTCGGCGAGCGTGTAAGCGCTCCGCACCGGGAGGCGCAGCAGCGACTTCACGAACATCCATTTGAGATTGGGGACACCGGCCGCGTCGAAGCGCGTAGACAGGCCGACGTCGCGGTTGTCGTACCGGATGGTCCGAAAGCCGCGCGCATTCAGCGCATCGACAAATTCGTCGGGCCACAGTGTCAACTGCCCGCCCAGCCCCATCACCAGCAGGATCACCGGCGCATCGCGCGGCCCCTTGTCTTCGAAGGTGATGCTGATCCCGTTTACCGCTGCCTGCTCTGTCGCCATGCCGTCGCCGCTCCCCGATCGTCAAACCGCCACTGTGCCGCTGCGCGCGGCGCGGTCAAGAGGGCGCCCGTCTGCGAAAGCGAAACCGGGCCGGCTTCGTCGGAACCGCGCCACGCCGGATGCGCCGGCCGGCGCGCGCGCGCGACAGAAGGACGCGTCGCGCCGCATGCGCGCAAAACGGCAGCGCAAAGATCACCAGCGACAGGCCGATGATCCATCGCCCGGTGTGCGCCGTGTCGTGACAAGCATCCACGCAGTCGGACGCCGCCACCCCGGCGCCGAAATGAATCAGCAATGTCTTCAAGGTCGAAACTGGTCCCCACGACGCGCCTCTCCGCGCGTCACCGGATCCTCTACAGGATCAGCGTTAAGCGAGCGTTGCGGCTCCCACTGCCGCTATTCACCGCGATTCGGGGCGCCCCCTATACGTCGGAAGCGCCAAAGACCAGCGAATTGCTGCGCCGCGCAGGACGAAACCCGACGCGGCGCCCGCGACAGCGGCGACCGAGGTTGCGACGCCGAGCCAGGTCAGGATCAGAAACAGCCCGGAGGCTAGCGCTGCCGCGGTGACATAGATTTCGGGCCGCATGATGATCGACGGCACCCCGGCCAGTATATCGCGGATCGTCCCGCCGACACAGCCGGTGATGACGCCCATCATCAGCGCGGGAACCGGCGCCACGCCCCAGGCAAGGGCCTTGGCCGTCCCGAACACGGCATAGGCGGCGAGCCCGACCGCATCGGCCCATTCCAGAAGCTGCCCCTGCCACCAGCGTTCGGGGGTCACCCACACGACCAGCGCAATCGCGATGCACACCGCGCCGATCGCGCCGTCCTGAACCCAGAAGACCGGCGCGCCAATCAGCAGGTCGCGCACGCTACCCCCGCCGACCCCGGTGACGAGCGCAAAGAAGCTCGCCGTCACCAGCGTCTGGCGCAGCCGCACCGCCATCAACGCGCCCGACAGCGCGAAGACCGCGATGCCGGTCAGATCGAGAAGGCGAACGAGCGTCTGGGTGTCCATGGATCAGCGATGCTTCTTCGTCCCGCAGGCCGGTACCGGTGCCGGCAACCGCTTCGTCATGCGATCATCGGCGGCGCGGCGCAACGGAAATGGGGCGACGTCGCCGCCGCCCCATGCCCTACCCCAGTGGAAGGGTAACTCAGATGTGGATCGGCTTTCCGGTCACTGCCATCGCGGCTTCCTTGATCGCCTCGCTGTGCGTCGGGTGTGCGTGACAGGTGTAGGCGATGTCTTCGGACGTCGCGCCAAATTCCATCGCCTGAGCTGCCTGCGCGATCATCGTGCCCGCCGGCACGGCGATGATCCAGACGCCCAGGACGCGGTCGCTCTTGGCATCGGCGATCACCTTCACAAAGCCGTCGGGTTCGTGGTTGGTCTTCGCACGGCTGTTCGCGAGCATCGGGAATTTGCCGACCTTGACCTTGTCCTTTTCCCCACCAGCCTTCTCAACAGCCTGCTCTTCGGTCAGGCCGACGCCGGCGATTTCGGGCCAGGTGTAGACCACCGACGGGATGACGTCGTGGTTCACGATGCCGGTCAGCCCCGCGATATTTTCAGCGCAGGCAATGCCTTCATCCTCGGCCTTGTGCGCGAGCATCGGGCCGGGAACGACGTCGCCGATCGCCCAGATGCCGTCGACGGCGGTGCGGAAATCATGATCGGTCTCGATCTGACCGCGCTGGTTCGTGGTCAGCCCCGCCTTGTCGAGCGCGAGGCCATCGGTGTTCGGACGGCGGCCGATCGAAACGAGGACGACATCGGCTTCGAGCGTTTCGGCGTCGCCTCCCGCGGCGGGCTCGAGCGTCAGCACGGCCTTCTTGCCTTTCACTTCGGCCCCGGTGACCTTGGTCTTCAGCTTGAAGTCCATGCCCTGCTTCTTGAAGATCTTGTTCGCTTCCTTGCGAACGTCGCCGTCCATCCCGGGCAGGATCTGGTCAAGAAATTCGACCACGGTGACTTTTGCGCCAAGCCGGCGCCAGACGCTGCCGAGTTCAAGCCCGATCACGCCGCCGCCGATCACGACCATGTGGCCAGGCACCTTCGCAAGTTCGAGCGCGCCGGTCGAATCGACGATCACGCCCTTGTCATTGTCGACCGCGACGCCCGGAAGGGGGGTCACCGACGATCCGGTGGCGACGATGATGTTCTTGGCGCGATAGGCCTTGCCCGCAACCTCGACGCTGTCCTTGCCGGTGAACTGCGCATAGCCCTTCAGCCAGTCGATCTTGTTCTTCTTGAACAGGAATTCGATGCCGCCGGTCAGGCCCTTGACCGCATCCTTGCGCTGGCCGTGCATCGCGCCAAGGTCGAGTTCGGGCGTCACCTTGATGCCCATCGCCGCCATCGCGCCGCCCGCCGCCGCCTCGAAATATTCCGACGCGTGCAGCATCGCCTTCGACGGGATGCAGCCGACGTTGAGGCAGGTGCCGCCCAGCGTTTCGCGCCCTTCGGCGCACGCGGTCTTGAGCCCGAGCTGCGCCGCGCGGATCGCCGCGACATAACCGCCGGGACCGGCACCGATGACAAGGACGTCGTAGTCGTAATCAGCCATTTGTTGTTCCTTTACCCCTCGGGGGATGGGGAGAAATCTCTTAGAGGTCGATCAGCAGCCGCGTCGGATCCTCGATCGCTTCCTTGATCGTTTTCAGGAAGGTCACCGCCTCGCGGCCGTCGACCAGCCGGTGGTCATAGCTCAATGCCAGATACATCATCGGACGGATCACAACCTGACCGTTGATCGCGACCGGGCGGTCCTCGATGCGATGGAGGCCCAGCACGGCCGATTGCGGCGGATTGATGATCGGGGTCGACATCAGCGAGCCGAAAACGCCGCCGTTCGAGATGGTGAAGGTGCCCCCGGTCATGTCGTCCATCGTCAGCGTGCCTTCCTTGGCGCGCTTGCCGAAATCGCCGATCGTCTTTTCGATGCCGGCGAAGGACAGGCTTTCGGCGTTGCGGATCACCGGCACGACAAGCCCGCTCGGACCGCTGACCGCGACCGAGATATCCATATAATTATTATAGACGATTTCGTCGCCATCGATACGGCCGTTGACCGCCGGTATGTCCTTGAGCGCAAGACAGGCGGCCTTGGTAAAGAAGCCCATGAAGCCCAGGCGCACGCCATGCTTCTTTTCAAACAGATCCTTGTAGCGGCCGCGCGCCTCGATCACCGCCGTCATGTCGACGTCGTTGAACGTGGTGAGCATCGCCGCCGTATCCTGCGCCGATTTCAGGCGGCGGGCGATCGTCTGCCGCAGGCGGGTCATCTTGACCCGCTCTTCCTGACGGCCCGGCGCACCCGTTGCAGCGGGCGCGGCGGCAGGTGCCGGGGCGGCCGCGGGCGCGGGCGCGGGCGCCGCATCGGGGGCGGCTTCGGCGGCCGCCAGCACATCTTCCTTGGTCAGGCGGCCGTCCTTGCCGGTGCCCTTGATCTTGCTCGGATCAAGCCCGTGCTCGAGGACGAGGCGGCGCACCGCGGGCGACAGGGTGACGACCGCATCCTCGCCGCCGGTCGCTGCGGGAGCGGGCGCCGCCCCTTCGGCCTTCGCCGCGGGCGCAGGAGCGGGGGCGGCGGCCTTGCCGTCGCCGGCCTCGATCGTCGCAATCACCGCCCCGACATTGACGGTATCGCCGACGGCGACGACCTGTTGCCCCATCACGCCGGCGACGGGCGACGGCACTTCGACCGCGACCTTGTCGGTTTCGAGGCTGGCAATCGGCTCGTCGAGCGCGACGGCTTCGCCGGGCTGCTTCAGCCACTCGCCGATCGTCGCTTCGGTCACGCTTTCACCCAGCGTCGGGACTTTGACTTCGGTGCTCATTGATGCAGTTCCTTAGGGCTTAAGCTCTGGCTCAGGCTTTATTCTTGTTGCGACGAATTTCGGCGCGGACATTGAGGCCCAGCGCGTCGGCGACGAGCGCCGCCTGTTCGGTCTGGTGACGGCTCATCAGGCCGGTGGCGGGCGAAGCCGCAGCGGCCCGGCCGGCGTAACGGGCGCGCATTCCCTTGTGGCCGGCGTCGATCAGCGATTCCTCGATCAGCGGCTCGACGAAGAACCAGGCGCCGTTGTTGCGCGGCTCTTCCTGCGCCCAAACGACCTCTTCGAGATTCTTCATCTTCTTCAGGCGGATGGCCAGCGCCTCGCCCGGGAAAGGATAAATCTGTTCGATCCGTATCACCGTCGTGTCGTCGAGCCCGGCGGCGTCGCGCGCCTCCATCAGGTCGTAACCGACCTTGCCCGAACACAGGACGACACGCTTGACCTTCGCATCTTCTGGCGGGGTGCGGTCCGACATGATGCGGCGGAAATGCGCTTCGCCGATGAAGTCCGAACGCTGCGACACGGCCAGCTTGTGGCGGAGCAACGACTTGGGCGTCATGATGATCAGCGGCTTGCGGAATGGGCGCAGCATCTGGCGGCGCAGGACGTGGAAATAGTTCGACGGGGTCGAAATATTGCACACCTGGATGTTGTCCCCGGCGCAAAGCTGAAGGAAGCGTTCGAGACGCGCCGAGCTATGCTCAGGCCCCTGCCCTTCATAGCCGTGCGGCAGCAGCAGCACGAGGCCGTTGGCGCGCAGCCATTTGGCTTCGCCCGCCGCGATGAACTGGTCGATCATGATCTGCGCGCCGTTGGCGAAGTCGCCGAACTGCGCCTCCCACAGCACGAGGCTCTTCGGATCGGCCATCGCATAGCCATATTCGAAGCCGAGCACGCCATATTCGGAGAGAGGGCTGTCGAGCACCTCGAACCGGCCGTGTGGCACGGTGGTCAGCGGGATATATTTATGCTCGTCCTTCTGGTCGACCCAGACGGCGTGACGCTGGCTGAACGTCCCGCGGCCCGAATCCTGGCCCGACAGGCGCACCTGATAGCCTTCGCTGAGCAAAGTGCCGAACGCGAGCTGTTCGGCGGTCGCCCAGTCGAACACCTCGGCATCGTCCCTGTTCGCGAACATCGCGGCCCGGGCGTCGATCACGCGGCGCAGCGTCTTGTGCACCTCCAGATCGTCGGGGATCGTCGTCATCGTGCGGCCGATGGCGTCGAACAGCTTTTCCGATACGCCGGTCGAAATATTACGCCGGGCATTTTCGGGATCGGCAGGCGCGTGCAAGCCCGACCAGCGACCGGCGAACCAGTCGGCCTTGTTCGACTTGTAAGTCTTCGATGCTTCGAATTCGTCTTCGAGCCGCGCGACGAACTCGGCGCGGTGCGCTTCGGCATCGCCAGCCGAAACGACGCCCTCTGCCTCGAGCCGCGTGGCGTAGAGGTCCGATACCGGCGGATGTTTGCGGATGATCGCGTACATCAGCGGCTGGGTAAAGCTCGGCTCGTCGCCTTCATTGTGACCGAAGCGGCGATAGCACCACATGTCGATGACGATGTCGCGCTTGAACTGCTGACGGAAGTCGATCGCCAGCTTGCACGCGAAGGTCACGGCTTCGGGATCGTCGCCGTTGACGTGCAGGATCGGCGCCATCACGCCCTTTGCCACGTCGGACGGATAGGGCGACGAGCGCGCGAACTGCGGGCTGGTCGTGAAGCCGATCTGGTTGTTGACGATAAAGTGGATGCAGCCGCCGGTATTGTAACCGCGAATGCCCGAAAAGCCGAGGCATTCCCACACGATCCCCTGCCCCGCAAAGGCGGCGTCGCCGTGGATCAGCACGGGCAGCACCTGGCTATGTTCGGCCAGATCGTCGCGCATCACCTGCTGCGCGCGCACCTTGCCCAGCACGACGGGATCGACCGCTTCGAGGTGCGACGGGTTGGGGACCAGCGACATATGGACCGACACGCCGTCGAACTCGCGGTCGGTCGAGGTGCCGAGGTGATATTTGACGTCGCCCGAACCGCCGACATCCTCGGGGTTCGCGGTGCCGCCCTGAAATTCGTGGAAGATGACCTTGTACGGCTTGGCCAGCACATTGGCGAGGACGTTCAGGCGGCCGCGATGGGCCATGCCGTAGACGATTTCCTTCACACCATATTGGCCGCCATATTTGATGATCGCCTCGAGCGCAGGGATCATCGATTCGCCGCCGTCGAGCCCGAAACGCTTCGTGCCGACATATTTGCGCGCGAGGAATTTCTCCCATTCCTCGGCCTCGATCACCTTGTTGAGGATCGCCTTCTTGCCGTTGGCGGTGAAGTCGATCGACTTGTCGGCGCCTTCCATCCGCTCCTGGAGGAAGCGGCGCTCCTCGACATCGGCGATGTGCATATATTCAAGGCCGACGTGCCCGCAGTAATTGGCCTGCAGGATCGACACCACCTCGCGAATCGTCGCCTTCTCGAGCCCCAGCGTGCCGCCGAGGAAAATCGGACGGTCCTGGTCGGCCCCGACGAAGCCGTGATATTCGGGCGTCAGATCGGCCGGCAGTTCGCGGTGGGTCAGGCCCAGCGGATCGAGCGTCGCCGCAAGGTGCCCGCGCACGCGATAGGTGCGGATCAGCATCATCGCGCGGATCGAATCGTCGGCAGCGCGCTCGACTTCGGCATTCGAGAGCGGCGCCCCCGCCTTCGCCGCGGCCGCCTTGACCGCGACCTGCATCTGCTGAGGGTCGAGCGCGGCGGTCAGATCATCGCTGTCGATCAGGGGCCAGTTCTTCGGCGCCCAGCTGGGCCCGGCCTGGACTTCATCGACGTCGAAGCTTTGTCGTTCGAGGTTCATCTGCGATTCCACGGGGAGGAAGGGATGGGATATTCGGGGAAAGGTAGCCCGCCGGCATCAGGCGCCGGCGGGCCATCCGATCAGACGCGTTCCTTCAGCACTTCGGCAAGCGTCGTGCCGAGTTCCGACGGGCTGGCCGACACGGTGATGCCGGCGGCTTCCATCGCCGCAATCTTGCTTTCGGCATCGCCCTTGCCGCCCGACACGATGGCGCCGGCGTGGCCCATGCGGCGGCCCGGAGGCGCGGTGCGGCCCGCGATGAAACCAACCATCGGCTTCTTGCGGCCGCGCTTGGCTTCGTCGATCAGGAACTGCGCCGCCTGCTCCTCGGCGTCGCCGCCGATTTCGCCGATCATGATGATCGACTTGGTCGCTTCATCCGCGAGGAAGAGTTCGAGGACGTCGATAAAGTTGGTGCCGTTGACGGGGTCGCCGCCGATGCCGACCGCGGTGGTCTGGCCGAGCCCGGCGTTGGTGGTCTGGAACACCGCCTCATAGGTCAGCGTGCCCGAACGCGAGACGACGCCGACGCTGCCCTTTTTGAAGATGCTGCCCGGCATGATGCCGATCTTGCATTCGTCGGGGGTCAGCACGCCAGGGCAGTTGGGGCCGATCAGCCGCGACTTCGAACCCGACAGCGCGCGCTTCACCTTGACCATGTCGAGCACCGGAATGCCTTCGGTGATCGCGACGATGAGCTCGATCTCGGCGTCGATCGCCTCGAGGATCGAATCGGCCGCGAACGGCGGCGGCACATAGATGACCGACGCGGTCGCGCCGGTCGTCGCCTTCGCTTCGGCGACGGTGTCGAACATCGGCAGGCCGATATGCGTCGTGCCGCCCTTGCCCGGCGTCACGCCGCCGACCATCTGCGTACCATAGGCAAGCGCCTGTTCGGTGTGGAAGGTGCCAGTCGCACCCGTCATCCCTTGCGTGATGACCTTGGTATTCTTGTCGATGAGGATGCTCATTTATCTATTCCTATCATTGTTCCGGCATCAGCCGCGCGCCGGCGCCTCTAGCAAACTGAAAAAGCGACGCCCCAACGGCCAGAGCAAAATCGCGAGACATTCGAGAAGTAGAACTCCCGTAATTCCGTCTGCGATTCCCGCGTAGGCGGCCCGGTTTCCATAAACCGGCGGAGCGCCGTAAGCGGACACCCATACGAACGCACAATAAGACGCCGCAACGACACAAACCGCTCTAAGCGTCGCGGCACCCGCAAGCTTGAAAATCAGAAACTGGATGCCGCCGACCACAATGATCGGCGCCCCAATCAGGATTACAAGAAGCAGGCCCACGTCCATCAGGCGAGGCTGGGATCCAGATTCTTGCACGCGTCGAGCAGTTCCTTCACCGCGTCGACCGACACCTGCAGGCCCGCCTTGTCGGCATCGTCGAGTTCGATTTCGACGATCTTCTCGACGCCGCCCGCACCGATCATCACCGGCACGCCGACATAGAGGCCATCGACGCCATACTGGCCATCGACATAGGCGGCGCAGGGCAGGATGCGCTTCTGGTCGCCGAGGTAAGCTTCGGCCATCGCGATGCCCGAGGCGGCCGGGGCATAGAAGGCCGAGCCGGTGCCGAGCAGCGCGACGATTTCGCCGCCGCCGCCGCGGGTGCGCTTGACGATCGCGTCGATCTTGTCCTGGCTTGACAGGCCCATCTTCACGAGATCAGGAACGGGGATGCCGTTAACGGTCGAGTAGCGGACGACCGGAACCATCGTGTCGCCGTGGCCGCCGAGGACGAAGGTGTTCACATCCTTCACCGACACGTCGAATTCGTCGGCGATGAAGTGACTGAAGCGCGCCGAGTCGAGCACGCCAGCCATGCCAACCACCTTGTTGTGCGGCAGACCCGAGAATTCTCGGAGAGCCCAGACCATGGCGTCGAGCGGGTTGGTGATGCAGATGACGAAAGCGTCAGGGGCATTCGCCTTGATGCCTTCGCCCACCGCCTTCATGACCTTCAAATTGATGCCGAGCAGGTCGTCGCGGCTCATGCCCGGCTTGCGGGCGACGCCGGCGGTGACGATGATGACGTCGGCGCCCGCAATGTCGGCATAATCATTGGAGCCGGTGATCTTCGCGTCGAAGCCGGCGATCGGCCCGACCTGGGACAGGTCGAGCGCCTTGCCCTGCGGCACGCCTTCGACCACGTCGAACAGGACAACGTCGCCCAGTTCCTTCTGCGCGGCGAGCAGCGCCAGCGTCCCGCCGATATTCCCGGCTCCGATCAAAGCGATCTTCTTGCGTCCCATGGCGCGCGGCACTCCCTTCCTGGCAAAGCCCGGCAGTGATTTCCAGATCGGCGGGGCCACGGGCCAAAGCCGCCTGCCGATCCCAAAGACTCGCGACGCCCTACGCCGATTCCGTTAACGAAACAACCGCGAAAAGGACGAAAAACCGCGTTTTTATGCAAATAGTTCGCAATAGCGTTATTGCAAGATCGGGTACGATTCAGACCCAGAACACTGACGATCCTAAGCGATCGATACCGGCCGCGTGAACATCGCTTGCGCCGGTCGGCCACAAGCGTAAGACAGGCGGTGGCGATCTTGGGGCGTCGCCAGGCGGGGCCGTGCGCCCTGCGCCTGCAAAAGGATCGACGCCACCATGACCAAGAGAGCTTTTATCCCCGCGCTGTCCTGCGCCATCTTCCTGACCGCCGCCACAACGCCGCCCGCCCATGCCGGCGAAAAGACATGGAATGACGCGGGATCGATCACGCGCGACGCCCTGGTGATCGCCGCGTTCGGGGTTCCGCTTGCCCAGAGCGATTGGGACGGCACGCTGCAAGCCGGCGGCAGCCTCGTCGCTGCCGCCGGCGTAACCGCCGGTCTGAAGCAGGCCTTTCCCGAGCGACGCCCCGACGGAAGCGACAACAAGGGCTTCCCCTCGGGCCATACGTCGGTTTCCTTTGCGGCGGCCGCGACGCTGCAGAACCGTTACGGCTGGAAAGTGGGGCTTCCCGCGCAGGCGCTTGCCACCTTCGTCGGATTGAGCCGCGTCGAAGCCAGAAAGCATCATGTCCATGACGTGCTGGTCGGCGCCGCGATCGGCGAGGCATCGGGCTTTCTGATCACGCGCCGCGCAAGCGACCGGGTTCAGGTCTTTCCGTGGGCAGATGCCGGAGGCGGCGGCGTCGCGATGACGATGCGCTTCTAGAAGGTCGGCCTGAACGATCGCTGCGGGGCGGTCGCAGCGGCAGCTTAACGCTTCGTTACACCGCTGCTGATAGCGCGAGCGGGTGACGCGCGCGATCATCAGCTTCGATACCGAATTGTCCGCCGGGCTCCATCGCCGCGGCGCATGCGCGCGCACCAATTTCGAAAGCTCGATCCTCGGGCGCTGCCGCGACGGCGATTTCGGCATCCATTTCCAGATGGACATGCTCGACCGCTTCGGTCTGAAAGGCGTCTATTTCGTCGACCCCATGCCCGCGCTTGTCCACGGCCCCGGGATTGTCGATGCGATCGTCGGCCCGATCCTGGCGCGCGGCCATGAAGTGCAGCTCCATCTCCACACCGAATGGCTGGAGTTTGCGCGGTTCAATCCGGTCGGCAAGCTGCGCGGCCGCAATATCGGCGATTTCCCCTTCGCAGCGCAAAAGAGGCTGATCGCGCTCGCCCGCGACATATTGACGAGTGCCGGGGCGCCCCGACCGACCGCCTTCCGCGCCGGCAATTTCGGCGCCAACGACGATACACTGCGCGCCCTCGCCGCGCTGGGCTTCCGCTTCGACAGCAGCTTCAACGCCGCCTGGCAGGGGCTCGGGTGCGACATCACGCTCGATCCTGCCAATCTGGGCATGCGCGTCCATCATGGCATCTGCGAAGTGCCGGTCAGCGGCCTGCGCGACCGCGCGAACAGCTTCCGTCCCGCGCAGCTGTGCGCCATGTCCGAAGAGGAAATGCGCGACGCGCTCGATCATGCGGCGGCGAGCGGCGCGATCCAGTTTTCGGCTTTCAGCCACAGCTTCGAATTGCTGAGCCGCGACCGTCAGGTTCGGAACGGGCTCGCAATCGCTCGGATGGAGGCGCTGTGCCGGGCAGTCGCCGACGATCCGCGAGTCCGCAGCGGGGGCTTCGCGACCCTTCCCGCGCCGCCGACCCGCCCCGGCCGCATCCCGGCGGCGGCGCCCAAGCCGCTCCGCACGCTGCGGCGCGTCGCCGAGCAGACGGTCGGACATATCGCGCACGAAATCCGCTATGTTCGCGATGTCGTCGCCATGACCATCAACTCGTCGCGGTGGGGCAAGGTACTATGCGGTGTCATCCTGGCCGTGGCCTAGCGCCAGATATTCGTCGGACTGCATTTCGGCGAGACGGCTCGCTGTGCGCTCGAACTCGAAGGCGCCATCGCCGGCCACATAGAGCGCATCGGGCTCGGCCGCGGCGCTCGCGAGCAGTTTGACCTTATATTCGTAGAGCGCGTCAATCAGCGTCACGAAGCGCGCGGCCTCGTTGCGGTTCTCGGGGCCCATGCGCGGGATGCCGACAATGATCACCGCGTGAAAATGCCGCGCGACGGCCAGATAATCCGATGCGCCGCGCGCCTCCGCACAAAGGCGCTTGAATGAAAAGACCGCCACGCCCTTCAGCGCCTTGGGCACATGCAGCGTCCGCCCGCCGCCGACGTCGAGATCGAGCGAGGGTACGTGCGCGCGGTCCTCGGGCGGATAATCGGTCAGGCGAAAGAAGGCCGCTGACAGCGCCTCGGTCGCCGCCGCGTCGGCTGGCACGAACCAGCGCTTGCCGTCGCCAAGCCGGTGGCGCCGGTAATCGGTGGGGCCATTAAGGCCCATCACGTCGAGCCGTTCCTCGATCAGTGCGATGAAGGGCAGGAAATGCTCGCGGTTGAGACCGTCCTTGTAGAGATCGGCGGGCGGGCGGTTCGACGTCGCGACCACCGTCACCCCGTGCGCGATCAACGCGGTGAACAGGCGCGAGAGGATCATTGCATCGGCGCTATTGTTCACCACCATTTCGTCGAAGGCGAGGCAGCGGACATTTTCGACCAGCGAGGCCGCAACCTGCGGGATCGGATCGCCGCTCTCGCTTTTGCGCACCTCGCGCATCCGCGCGTGGACGTCGAGCATGAAGGCGTGGAAATGGACGCGCCTTTTGCGCTGGATGGCCAGATGGTCGTAAAAAAGGTCCATCAGCATCGACTTGCCGCGGCCGACGGCGCCCCAAAGATAGACACCGCGCGGCGCGTCGGGTTTGCGCCCGGCGATCCGCCACAGGATGCTGCCGCGCGGCGGCGCCGCCTGCAGATCGGATTGCAGCGCGGCAAGGCGTTCTGCCGCCGCCCGCTGTTCGGCGTCAGGCTTCAGCTCGCCCGCGGCGACCAGCGCGTCATAGGCGGCAAGCAATCCTGTCACTTGCGGCTTGCCTTGCGGATCGTCCCCGCAAAGCTCAGCACGATATGCTCGTCACCCGGTCCCTGAACGACCAGCCCGCGCAGGAAGATCAGCCGCCCCGTCTCGCGCACCTGCTCGACCACCGCATCGAGCGGTTCGTCGAGGCGGCCGCCGCCGACGAACTGCGTCGACAAATCGAGCGTCACCGAATGGCCGGCCTCGAGCGATCCGAACTGGTGCGAGGCGGCGAAGAGGGCAATGTCGACCAGCGCCAGCGTTACCGCGCCATGGACATTGTCGCCCAGATTGCTGTGTTTGCGCGTCGGCAGCATCCGCACGCGGGCGCGCGGCCGGCCATCCTCGGTCGGGCTTTCGAGGCGCACCGACAGCGGTTCGATAAAGGCGTTGAACCGGCTCGCGTCCTTGAGGTTCCAGCTGATCCAGCCGCCCTCCAGCGCCTCGGCACTGAAATGATCCGCGCGCTTGGGGTCCTCTATTCCGTCGTTCACACCTGCCGCTCGGCCTCGAGCTTCTTGATCTCGGCGATCGCGCGTGCGGGGCTCAGTCCCTTGGGGCACGCGTTGG
Organism: Sphingopyxis sp. GC21; assembly: GCF_025727575.1. Lineage (NCBI taxonomy): Bacteria > Pseudomonadati > Pseudomonadota > Alphaproteobacteria > Sphingomonadales > Sphingopyxidaceae > Sphingopyxis > Sphingopyxis sp. GC21. The sequence continues at coordinate 2,931,441 of NZ_CP095845.1, forward strand.
CGCAATTCATGATCGTGTGGCAGCGATAGAGGCGGAACGGATCTTCGAGATCGTCGAGCCGTTCGCCAGTATATTCGTCGCGGCTGTCGGCGAGCCAGCGATAGGCCTGAAGCAGGATCGCGGGCCCAAGGAACTTGTCACTGTTCCACCAATAGCTGGGGCAGCTCGTCGAACAGCAGGCGCACAGGATGCACTCGTAAAGGCCGTCGAGCTTCTCGCGTTCCTCGGGCGACTGGAGCCGCTCCTTGCCGCTGGGCGTCGTCGACTTGGTCTTCAGCCACGGCTCGATAGAGGCATATTGCGCATAGAAATGGGTGAAATCGGGGACGAGGTCCTTGATGACCTCCATATGCGGCAGCGGCGTGATCTGGATGTCGCCCTTCAGATCCTCGATCGCGGTGGTGCAGGCGAGACCGTTCTTGCCGTTCATGTTCATCGAACAGCTGCCGCAAATGCCTTCGCGGCACGAACGGCGGAAGGTCAGCGTCGAATCCTGCTCGCTCTTCATCTTGATGAGGGCATCGAGCACCATCGGGCCGCATTTGTCGGTGTCGATCTCGAACGTGTCGAAATGCGGATTCTGGCCGCTGTCGGGATTGTAGCGATAGACCTTGAATTTTTTGACGTTGCTCGCGCCCTCGGCCTTGTGGACCGTGCCGCCCTTCTGGACGCGGCTGTTCTTGGGCAGACGAAATTCGGCCATATCGCGGGCTCCCTATGCAATCGCGGGCTGCGTAGCCCCATTGAACCGCCGCGACAAGAGGGTGTGCGGCGGCGCACGCGCGAAAGCGGTGGCGGCACGCAAAGCGAGCGGCTAGGCCCGGCGGCGATGAGCGACGCCGCAGCCCCCTTTCGCATTGCCGTCTATGATCTCGATCGCACCGTGCTGCGAATGCCGACGTTCACGCTCTTCCTTCTGTGGGCGGCCGCGCGCAGCGCGCCATGGCGCCTTCTGCTGGCGCCCGTTTTCCTCGGGCTGCTCGCGGGCCATGCGCTCGGCCTCTACAGCCGCGATGCGTTGAAGCCCGCGGCGATCGCCTTGATGCTCGGGCGGCGACTGCCGGCGGAGCGAATGGCGCGCCTGGCTGCGGACTTTGCCGCCTGGCGCGTTCCCGCCGACGTTCAACCGGGGGCCCGAGCGGCCATCGCCCGCGACCGCGCCGCCGGTTACCATCTGCTGCTGGCAACCGCGGCCCCCGAATTCTACGCAGCCGCCTTGGCCGAGGCGCTGGGCTTCGATGCCTGCATCGCCACCCGGCATCGGCGCGCCGCGGACGGAGGCTGGCTCGCGGCGCTCGACGGCACCAATTGCTATGGGCCGGAAAAGGCGCGCCGCGTCGCCGAATGGCTTGCCGCCGACCCGCAACGCGCCGCGCATCATATGCGCGCCTATTCGGACCATGCGAGCGACGCACCGCTGTTCGCGCTAGCCGACGAGGCCTTTGCGATCGGGCGTCGCGGCCGCATTGCCAAAGCGGCACGCGACAACGGCTGGACGCTGATGGATTTCGGGACGGGCTAGCGCCCCTCGACGAAAGCCTCCAGCGCCGCGGCGCCCCGCGCAACCGACGCCTCGCCCGCCCGGTGGTCCATTGTGTAGGCGAACAGCCGATCCTGCTCGGCGCGGTGCAGCGCCGCACTTTCGCGCCAGTGCGGAATCCGCTCGGCAAGCTCAGCGGGGCCATACAAGACCTCTCCGTTGCGCCAGAATTCATAGCGTTCGGCCACGCCGTCGGCGGGCTTGCCGTTCGGATCGAGAAAATAGCAGGCGCCGCGGTGCAGCAGAAACTCGTAAACCTGGCTGCTAACATCGCCGATGTAGACGTCGGCTGCCATCGTGTAGCTCATGTCGAAGAGATTGGGGCCGTCGACGTCGATCAGGATATTGTCGGCCGCGCGGAAGCGGTCGGCGATGTCCGGCCGGAGCTTGGCGGTCCGATATTCGAGCGAATAATGCAGCCGCTTGCGGAACAGCATCACATGCGGCGCGACGATCAGATTATAGTCGCGATGCGCGAGGAAAAAATCCATCACCGCCTCGCCCATGCCGTACCAGGACGACAGGTGCGGATCGAAGTGCGGATTATAGAGAAAGACCGGGCGATCATTGTCGAAGAAGCGCTTGCGCACCGCCGGATCGATCGTATCGAACTTGGGATAACCGATGACCCGGCACTTGTCGGCGGTCGTTATGCCGTGGCGAACCATTTCGTCGACCAGCTTCGGTCCGCTGAGCAGCATGAGGTCGAACTGCGCGAGTTCGGGGTGATAGGCGACATTTCGGTCGCCCGATCCGTGCGGCACATAGGCAAAGCGCGGCCCCGCCGCCCCCAATCGACGCCGGACGCGCAGGCAGGTGCGTTCGGTCGATACCACCAGGTCGACACTGCGAAACAGATCGAGATGCCGGTATAGACGCGCGACGCGCAGCACCGGGGCCACCTTGTTGATCGGCGCCAGCAGCCGCTGCTCCGCCGTCGGCAGGTCGAGCATCCGCCATTCGATACGGTCGTGCGCCGCCGCCGGAATGATCTCTGCCACCTTATGCCGGATCGCCTCGACGCCGCATGCGACGACGACCTGAACCGTCGGCGCGTGCAGCGCGAGTTCGCCCGCTATGCCTGCGATATGCGCCGCCTGATGCGCCGCATCATGGTTGAACAGGAACAAGATACGCTTCGTCATGACGGCATCCGGCTTTCGCGAAGGACGAGGAAGCTGGCGCCGAACAGCAGCAGCAAGGTCACGGTTTCGGCCAGCACCTTGGACCAGGCGGCGCCGATCGCGCCCATCGCCGGCAGCATCAGATAAATGGCGGCGATCAGCGTGGCCGTGCCCGCCAGCCTGATACCGATGATGAGGCGCGATCGTCCGGCCGCCATCAGCATCGGTTCGCAGCTGACTGTCGCCATTTGCAGGCAGGCCGCGAAGCCGAGAACAAGCAGGAACGGATAGGCGCCCAGAAACGCCGGACCCGACATGAGCAGCAGCAGCGGCTTGCCGAGTAGCACGATCGCCGGCGCGAGCAAAAGGAACAGGCCGAGTGCGATCAGCGTCAACCGGACATAGAGCGACGCCACGCCGCGCAGCCCCTGTTTGACGTATATATTCGTCATCTCGGTGTAACTGGCGAGGCCGATGAAGCCGGCCATGATCGTGATCGACTGGGTCAATTGATGCGCAAGGCGATAGATGCCCGCTTCGGTGGCGCCCGCGAACGAGCCGACCAGCAAGACCGGCAGTTGCTGAGCCACCGTATAAGCCATGGTTCCGAAATTGGATGCGACCATCAATTCGGGAAGCCCCTTGTTCTCGCGCCACACGCGCCACCAATGCCGGCCGTCGGGTCGGCCATAAGCGCGGCGGCACGACCGGTTGGCGAGCCACCAGAAGACGAGCGTGCTCGCCATCTCCGAACCCGCCCACACGATCAGGAAAATCTCGAGCGACGGGTGCGTCAAAAAGGCGACGACGGCACCCAGCGTCTTCAGCGTGGGCACCACCGCTTCGGCAAGGAAGGTTTGCGAAAATTCGGAGTGAAGCCGCAATATCCCGCGCGGCACATTGCGGATCGACAGCATGAACAGCACGACATAGGCGAACGCCGTCCAGACAAGCTCGGCCGGCATGCCCAGCAACCCTCGCCCCAGCCAGAGGATCATCGCTGCCGCGCCAATGCCGAGCAGCGCCATCGCCAGATCGACCGCGGTGCAAAAGCGGATGAGGCGCGCCAGGGCCGGATGATCGCCGCTGTGGATATGTTCCTGGCCATATTTGACCAGCACCTGCCAGATGTTGAAATTGAGGATCGCCTGCAGGACCAGCGTCGAACTGAGGATCAGGGCAAAGGAACCATAAGCGGCCGGCCCCAGGCCGCGCGTGACGATCGCAAGGTAGAAGAGGCTGAGGATCGCACCATAACCCTTGCCCCCGAGAATCCAGCTCAGGTGGGTCATGATGCGCCGGAAAGGTCCCTGGTCGCCCGTGTCCGCAGCCGGCGCGCCGAGGCGCCGTACCGCCGCAATACCCTTATCGATCCAGGTCCGATAGAAGAGTGGCCGGCGGTCGGCCGGGGGCGGAGCGGGTTCCATGCGCGCGGCCTATATCGCCTTTGGCGTCGTTTTCCATCCATTTGCACAGCCAAATCGACGGAAAACGACTTCCCTTTCGCTCTGCTGATCTAGTAACGCGGGACGGGGCAGAGGCGTTCGGGAATGGAAACGGGAATGCGCGTGGGTCTGTCCGCACATATCGAAGGGGGAACCGCAGGCGGTGCGCCACGCAGCGAGCGCCGGTGGCTGAGCATCCTGATCCCCGTCTATAATGTCGCGCCTTATCTGCGTGATTGCCTGGCGTCGCTGTTGCCCCAGCTCCCGCCGGAGGGGGTGGAGGTGATCCTCCTCGACGACGCTTCTACCGATGGCTCACTGGGGCTGTGTAGCGAAATCTGCCCGCAGTCCCACCCGCAAGTCCGGCTGATGCGCCATGCCAGCAACGCCGGATTGAGCGCGGCGCGCAATACGATGCTCGACGCGGCGCGGGGCGATTATATCTGGTTCATAGATTCGGACGATGAAGTCATGCCGGGCTCGATCGCCAGGCTCCGGGCTATTATCGACCGCTATGCGCCTGATCTTGTCCTTTGCGATTACGCGCGCGGCGGCCGGCATCTGAGCAGCTTCGCCGGCCCGTCCGGTCGGCCCAGCGATGATCGGGAGACGTTGCTGCAAGGCGTTTTCGCGCAGCGGCGGCTGCACAGCTGGAGCAAGATCGCGCGCCGGTCGCTCTGGGGTGACGACCTGCGTTTCCCCGCCGGACGATGCTTCGAAGATATAGCGACGACGCCGTGGCTGCTGCTCCGGGCCCGAACCCATTATCACGCAGCCGAGGCCTGGGTGCGCTATCGCGACCGTCCCGACAGCATCATGGGGTCGCTGCGCCGGTCGCGGGGACGCTTCGACGATTGCCGGAACGACGATCTGGCAATGAGTCTGGCCGGCTTCGACGCGGCGACGCGCGAAGCGCTGCCCGCCATGAGCGACGTCACCCGGCGCCACATCGCGCATTTCTGGGCGAAGGAGTTCACCAAAATCTGCTGGCGGCTCCTGTCGAGCAGCGCCTTTCACGTGCCCTGGCGCGACCTGCGTCGCAAGCTCGCCCGCTACCGCGGCATGATGGACGCCGAATCGCCGATCGCTTTTGCGACGCTCGCGCGCCTTTACAGAAGCCGCGGGCACTTGCCGCGCGCGGTGGTACTATCCGCCTGCCTGTGGCTGGCACAAGCGGACGATGCCAGGTGAACGACGATGCGGCGGACGGCAACAGGCCATGGCTCAGCATTCTCATGCCGGTCTTCAACGTCGCGCCCTATCTGACCCAGACGCTTGCCTCGATCGTCGCGCAGCTTCCGGCAGCGGGGGTCGAACTGCTGCTTCTGGACGATCGGTCGAACGACGGATCGGACGCCATCGGCGCGCGGATCTGTGCCGAGGTCGGACCGGCGGCGACCTTTCATCGGCAGGCGGAAAACGGCGGGGTCGCCGCAGCGCGCAATCGCCTGCTCGACTTGGCGAGGGGCGATTATGTCTGGTTCATCGATGCCGACGACGTGCTGCTTCCTGGCGCGATCGCCGCGCTGCACGCGATCGTCATGCGCGATGCACCCGATCTGGTCCTTTGCGATTATCGCAAGCGGGGCCGCGACGAGGCGGCTTTCACGGGAACTGCGCGCCGCATGGTGACTGACCGCGAAGCGTTGCTTCATGGCCTGTTCGCTCGCCGCCGGATGCATTTGTGGACCAAGATCGCGCGCCGCAACCTATGGCATGATCTGCGCTTTCCGCCCCTCGCCTGCTTTGAGGATATGGCAGTCGTCCCGCATCTGTTCTTGACGGTGAGCAGTCATTATTACGAGCCCGCGCCGTGGATAGACTACCGTGTGCGGGAGGGCAGCCTGACCGGGCTCGCGACCCGTACGGCAGGACATTTCGACACGGCTGGCAATGACGCGCTGACAGCGGTTCTGGCGGACATCATGGCGGCGGTGACGGCCGGTCTGCCCGCCATGCACGATGACATGCGCTACTGCCTCGCCCAATTTTGCGCGAAGGAATATACGAAAATCGGCTGGCGTCTCGTCAGCACGCGCGCCGGCCGGCTTCCGTGGCAGGCGCTGCGCCGCGAGCTGCGACGCTACCGCGATCTCACCGAGGCGGCCTCGCCGATGCCTTTCGCTGCGCTGCTCCGCACGCACCGACAGCACCACAAATTCGGGCGCTGGTTCGTTCTGGCCCTGTTTGTGCGTCTGGCCGCATAGGGCCCTGACCCTAGCCGCGCTGGGCCAGAATGCGTTCAATCAGCGTCACGTCCGACGGCTTGTCGGCGTCGATACAGGCTTCGGCGTCGGACATCGGCACCACGCGCGCGGTGAGGCCGAAGCGGCGCCCGGCGCGGGCGACGCCGCCCTGGATCGTGAACAGCCGCAGCAAAGCCCCCGCGAGCAGCCACGGTCCGAAGGCGGCAACGATCTTCAGCCCCTTCTTGCGGTCGCGTTCGATCCGTCCCCAAAAGTCGAGCAGCGGCAGCACGCGCTGCCCGCGCAGGCGAAAGAGATTGGCGCCCGACCACCAGCCGCGACGAAATTTGAGCCAGGTCCGCCGCGATTCGGGGTAGCGCGCGAGCAGCGCGCGCCGCTCGACCATCGCAACTGCGACATCGCTGCCCGCTGCGCCGGCGAGGAATTCGGCGATAATCGCGGGCGTCAGCAGCACATTGTCGGCCGTCGTCACCAGCACCGGCGCGTCGCCTTCGGGCAGCGCAGCAGCGAGCGAAGCGCTGATCCCCTGTCCCGAATCGGCAAAGTGCAGGTCGGGCACGGCCGCCAACATGGGCTCGCGCGCCAGTTCGGCGCTGTTCTGCGCGAGCACCCGGATCGCGCCCACCTCGGGCGCGGCACGCAGCGCGGCGATGACATGGGCAAGCATCGGCCGTCCGCCGACCGGCAGCAGCGCCTTGGTCGATACGCCGCTGCCGATCAGCAGCGGGTCGGCACCGGGGCGGCTTCCGGCGAGGACGATGGCAGAAATCGGACCGGGCGTCGGAGCTGTCATTGCGCCGCCGCCGCAGGCGCGACCCGGCGCGCCGTCACGCCGCGCAGAAAGTCGGTGGCCTCGTCGAGCACCGGCCCTTTCGCGCGAAAGGGGGCCGCAAGCGCCATGACGATGCCGGTGTGCCCCATGCCCGGATAGACGCGCAGCGTCGCCGATCCGCCCAGCCGTTCGATCGCGGCGGAAAGATTCCGGCTGTTGCGCGGACGCACCGTTTCGTCCTCGTCACCGCTTGCCAGCCATAGCGGGGGCGCATCGCCGCGCGCATAGTGGATCGGCTGCGTCTTTTCGGGCGGGCGCACCTTGCCCATCGCGCGGTCGGCCATGCCGCCCTTTTCGAACGGCAGGAAATCATAGGGGCCCGCGAGGCCCGCAACGCCGCGGATCACCGACGCGTCGCACTTGGCCGCGCGCATCCATACCGGATCGAGCGCGAGCATCACCGCATTATAGGCACCCGCCGAATGGCCCATCAGTGCGATGCGACCGGGATCGCCGCCCAGTTCGCCGATGTGGCGGTGGGTCCACGCGACCGCCGCCGCGGCGTCCTCCAGAAAGTCGGGCCAATGCGCCCTGGGGACCAGCCGGTAATCGGGGATCACGACGACGAAGCCCTGGTTGGCCAGCGCCCGGCCGGCGAAGCCATAGCTTTGCCGTTCACCGCTGCCCCAGCCGCCGCCATAGAAGAAGACCACGACCGGCAGCCGGTCGCCCGCCTGCGCCTGTTCGGGCACCCAGATATCGAGCGACTGCCGCACCCCGCGGCCATAGGGCTGGTCCGCAAGGAGCAGGCGCGCGCCCTTGCCGCTGCCGAGCAGCTTGTCGGCAAGGTCGAGCGACTTGGCACCGCCCGCAACGATCGCCCTGGCTCCGCCGCCGAACAGCAGCAGGAGCAAGCCGATGAGAAGAAGGAATTTGATCAACCGCCGTTGTTCCCTGACCGTCCGATCCGCCATTGCTTCACCCCGCGACCCGGCCCGTCTCCGCGCCCTACAGATGTCGGCGAGCGCGAACAAGCGCCGTGCGCGTTACCTTTTCGCGCGTCGTGCGTTGGGCGGGCATGACCAGCCCCTTTTCGCGCCCCGCCCTGATCTGCAACGACCGGAGCGGCAGCTATGACGAGAGCATCCACCGCCAATTGATTGACGCGTGCGCAGCCGCAGGCGCGCGCGTCGCGGCAAGCTTCGTCCTGCCGAAGGACGATCTGCCCGACGCGGCGGCGCTGCGCGCAAGCGACATCGACCTGCTGATCGTGTGGACCGGCGACGGGACGATCAATGCCGCCGCGACCGGTTGCGAAGGCTGGCACGGCCCGCTGCTGCCGCTGCCCGGCGGGACGCTGAACCTCCTGTCGAAACAATTGCATGGCGACCATCCGGCTCCCACGATTCTGGAGCGCGCGCTAGCGAGCGGCGGGCGACGCGCGCCGGTCCCGACCATCCGATCGGCGGCGCGAGAAGCGTTCATCACCGTCGTTGCGGGGCCGGCAACACGCTGGGCCGAGGTCCGCGAAACGATGCGCAGCCAAGGGCTGATCGAGGCGAGCCGCGAAGCGCCCGATGCGCTCGAGGAAATGCTCAACGCCCCCGGGGTGCAGGTGGCGGGATCGGGCGCCGTCTATCCAGCGATCATCCTGACCCCGACCCGTGACGGCATTACCGCCGACGGCATAGTGGCGGACGCCACGGGCGATGTGCTGCGCCACGGGCTCGCATGGCTCGGCGGCGATTTTCGCGATGGTCCGCACGAGCGCGTTGCGACCGCGGAAACGATCATCCTCCAAAGCGATCGCATCATCGCGCTCGAATATGACGGCGAACTGGCCGAAATCCCCTCGCCGGCCCGCTTCTCGATCGGGCAGAGCGCGATCGACTTCATCGCGACCGCCTGATGCGCCTCTTCCATATCAGCGACCTGCACTTCGGTCTTGAAGATCGCGACGCGCTCGCCTGGTTCCGCGAATGCGTCCGCCGCGAACAACCCGACGCGGTGTTGATAACCGGTGATCTGACGATGCGGGCGCGGAGTCGCGAGTTCGCCGCCGCCTGCGACTGGATCATGTCACTCGACCTCCCCGTGACGGTCGAAGTCGGCAACCACGACCTGCCTTATTTCAACCCCGTCGCGCGATTCCTGCACCCCTATCGCCGGATTCGGCGGATCGAGGCGCTGGTCGAACGCGAGCTCGACTTTCGCAATCTGGCCGTCGTTCCGCTGAAAACCACGGCGCGGGCGCAATGGCGGCTCGATTGGTCGAAAGGCTGGGTGACGCGCAAGGCGCTTGCCCGCACACTCGCCGCGATCGATGCGCTGCCGCGCGGAACGCAGATACTGGTAACGGCACACCACCCGCTCACCGAAGCGGGGACCAAGGGGCGCGCGCTGACCCGCGGCGGCGGGGCGGCTCTTGCCGCCCTTGCCGATCGCGGCGTCGCCGCCGTACTGACCGGCCATGTCCATGACGCCTTCGATCTGATCGCCGACACCCCCGCAGGCCCCATCCGCATGATCGGCGCCGGCACCCTGTCGCGCCGGATCCGGTCGACGCCGCCGAGCTTCAACGAATTGCGTATCAGCGGCGGCGAAATTTCGGTCCGCGTCCGCAATCTGGCGCGGGTGCCGACTCCCGACATGCTGATCGACGCCATACCGCCCGACGCACGGCCGCCACGCGAACCCGGCGAGCCCATTGCACCCGTCGGCGCGGTGCCGCCGACCGATCCGCCCGTCCATTGACGCATCGGGATTGACGCAGTGCCGCGTCCCGTTAGGTTGCACAAAAAAACGGGATGAGGATCATGCTGACAAAAGGCGACGATTATCCGCTGCACCAGACCAGCGAGCCGATTGCGTTCGCCGGGACGGACCGCAACTTCTACGACCGCTATTTCTTCAACGGCTACAGCGCCGACGGCAGCGTCTTTTTCGCCGCCGCGATGGGGTTTTATCCCCAGCTCGGCATCGTCGATGCCAGCTTTTGCGTGATCGCCGACGGGGTGCAGCATAATCTGCGCGCCAGCCGTCGTTCGGGCGGCGAACGGCTCGACCTGTCGGTCGGCCCCATCGCCATAGCGATTGACGAACCGCTGCAAAAAGTGACGCTGCGGATCGCCGCCGACGATGGACCGCTGGCCGCCGAACTGACGTTCACCGGACGGCATTTTCCGATCGAGGAACCGCGCTTCATCCGCCGCAACGGTACGCGGCTGTTCATGGACTATACGCGGATGACGCAGAACGGCCGCTGGTCGGGATGGCTTTCGGTCGAGGGCGCGCGCACCGATCTCGGCGCGGGTTGGACGGGTACGCGCGACCGGAGCTGGGGGGTGCGTCCGGTCGGCGCCGCCGAACCGCAACCGCCGCCGGAGGGCAATTTCAACCAGTTCTTCTGGCTGTGGACGCCGTGCAATTTCGACGCTCTATCGCTCTTCTTCCACAGCAACGATGATGGTGTCGGCGCGCCATGGAACCGGCGCGGCGTGATCAGCGGCGACGACGAAACCGAACGCCATTTCGATGCGCCCGGCTTTGCCATCGACTGGCAGAGCGGGACGCGCCGGGTCGCGCGAATGACCGCCGATCTCGGCGGCGGCCGCGCCCTGACCTTGACCCCGGCGGGTCCGGTGTTCGCGATGAGCGGGCTCGGCTACACGCATCCCGTCTGGGGTCACGGGCTCGACCATGGCGCCGAGCTTGCCGTCGCACATGACCGGCTGAACGAGGCCGAGCGCGGCTGGGGCAATCCGCTGGCAATGCACATCCAGGCTTTCGTGACCGCAGACTTGGTCGACGGCGGGCGGACGCACCGCGGCGTCGGGGTGCTCGAACAATTGTTCGTCGGACCGCACAGCCCGACCGGATTGACTGGCCTGATGGATCCCGCTGCATGAGATTTCCGACCGCGCCGGAGGCAATGACGGCCGACTGGATCGCCGACAAGCTGGGTCAGCCCCAGGGCGCGCTCATAGGCTTTAGCGCTGCCGCCATCGGCACCGGGCAGATGTGCGACAGCTTTCGTCTGACGCTCGATTGGTCGGACGGCACCGGGCTGCCACCAACGATCGTCGCCAAATGCCCGAGCCATGACGAGGCAAGCCGCAATATCGCGGCGCTCACCGCCACCTATGTCAAGGAAGTGAGCTGGTATCGTGAACTGGCAGCGGGCAGCGGCGTCGCGGCGCCGCACTGCTACCATGCCGATATTGCGGACAATGACGTCGACTTCATCCTGCTCCTCTCCGACCTCGCGCCGGCGCGGCAGGGCGACCAGCTCGCCGGCCTCGGTCTTGCCGGGCTCGCGCCGTGCATCGACGCCGCGGCGGGGCTGCATGCGCTGTTATGGAACGACGTCCGCGCGGATGCGCTGCCATGGCTGAACCGCGACACGAGCCAAATCGTCCGCGCGCTGTTTCCCGGACTCTATGAGGGGTTTCGCGAGCGCTACGCGGGTCGGCTCGACCGCGACGCGCTCGATCTCGGCGCCGGGATCGTCGATCGTCTCGACGCCTATCTGACCCGCACGCCGGCCGCGCGCACGATCGTTCACGGCGACCTGCGCATCGACAATATCCTCTTCGCCCCCGACGGAGCGCGTTGCTGGCTGGTCGACTGGCAGACATTGGGCCGTGGCAGCGGCGCGACCGACATCGCCTATCTGGTGGGGACGAGCATCGCCGATCCCGCCGAACGCGCGGCCGCCGATCGCGCCGCCTTCGACGCCTGGATCTCTGCGCTGCGCGCGCGCGGCGTGGAACCCGACGAGGCGGAATTGTGGGACGATTACCGCGTCGGCGCGCTCAGCGGATATTTCATGGCGGTGTTCGCGTCGATGAACGTCGAACGCACCGAACGCGGCGACGAAATGTTCGCGGTGATGGCCGAGCGCCCCGCGCGGCAGGCGATTGCGCTGGGCAGCCTCGATCTCCTTTAGGTGGCGACGCGGCTGTCGGCGACTGCTTCGACGATCGCAGCGCAAAAGGCGTCGAGGTCGTCGGGGCAGCGGCTGGTGATGATCCCGCGATCGACAACCACGGCTTCGTCGAGCAGCCTTGCACCGGCATTGCCGATGTCGGTGCGGATCGATTTGTAACCGGTCATCCGACGACCTTCGGCCAGTCCGGCCTCGATCAGAAGCCATGGCGCATGGCAGATGGCGGCAATCGGCTTACCCGCCTTGGCGAAGGCGCGGATGAGGTCGATCGCCGCGTCCTCTACGCGCAGCAGATCGGGATTGATCTGCCCGCCGGGGAGCACCAGCGCGTCATAATCCTCCACCTCGACGTCCTTGATCAGACAATCGACCGCGACCTTGTCGCCCCAGTCGTCGCCGTCCCAGCCACGAATATCGTCCGTCCCCAGCGAGGCGATGCTTAGGTCGGCGCCTGCCTCCTCAAGCTGCTTCAACGGCACTTCGAGTTCGGATTGTTCGAAACCATCGGTCGCCATGATCAATATCTGGCGGCCGCTGAGCGCTGCGGCGTTCGGCATGGGCTTTCTCCTTCGATGTTGTTGCCAAACCAACGCGCCGCCATCGCCCGATGTTGCAGTCGGCGCCTAGAAAGCACCACGCAAAAAGGGCGGCCCGTCGCCGGACCGCCCTCCTTTTCTCCACCCGTCGGCGGAAGAAACTTAGCGCTTCGAGAACTGGAAGCTGCGGCGGGCCTTCGCCTTGCCGTACTTCTTACGCTCGACCGCGCGGCTGTCGCGAGTCAGGAAGCCGGCCGCCTTGACCGTGCCGCGAAGCGCCGGTTCGAAGCGGGTCAGCGCCTGCGCGATGCCGTGCAGAACGGCGCCTGCCTGACCCGAGAGGCCGCCGCCCTTGACGGTCGCGACGACGTCATACTGGCCGGCGCGTTCGGTCAGACCGAAGGGCTGGTTGATGACGAGGCGCAGCGTCGGGCGCGCGAAATAGACTTCCTGGTCGCGGCCGTTGACGGTGATCTTGCCCGTGCCGGGCTTGACCCACACGCGGGCGACGGCGTCCTTGCGGCGGCCGGTCGCATAAGCGCGGCCCTGCTTGTCGACCTGCTTTTCGCGGAGCGGAGCCGTCGGAGCGGCCGGAGCGACGGTGCCTTCGACGGCGCCGGCGAGATCCTTGAGATCGGTCATGGTCTGTTCGTCAGCCATTATGCACCCACCTTGTTCTTGCGGTTCATCGACGCGACGTCGATCACTTCGGGGCTCTGCCCTTCGTGCGGATGTTCGCTGCCGGCGAAAATGCGCAGGTTGCGCATCTGCTGGCGGCCGAGCGGGCCGCGCGGGATCATGCGTTCGATCGCCTTTTCGAGCACGCGCTCGGGGAAGCGGCCTTCCAGAACCTTCTGGGCGGTGACTTCCTTGATGCCGCCGGCATAGCCGGTGTGCTTGTAATAGACCTTGTCGGACAGCTTCTTGCCGGTGAACTTCACCTTTTCGGCGTTAATGACGATGACATTGTCACCGCAATCGACGTGGGGGGTAAAGCTCGGCTTGTGCTTGCCGCGCAGGATATTGGCGATGATCGAAGCGACGCGGCCAACAACCAGGCCGTCGGCGTCGATCAGCACCCATTTCTTCTCGACCGTACCGGCGTTCGCCGACTGGGTCGTCTTGGTCAGCGCCTTCATGGCACGCTCCTTGACAGAGATGGACGGGAGTGACCGGCCGGAAGGCCCGCCAACCCGAAAACAAACCGCGCCGCCCGACCCCAGGGGGACTCAGCGGCGCTTCGACGCGGGCCAATGGCGCTAGACAGACCGAAAGTCAAGCTGAGAGCGGCTTTGCTGACGGGTATTATGATACCATCAGCTGGGATCACCCGGCTCGAGTGCCCTGATCCGCTCCTCGACCAGCTTGCGATCGGCGGCGTTTCCGGTCGTCAGGAAGCTCTGGCGGCGCTCCTCGGCGAGCAGCCCGGTCCCCAGATCGATCGTCCAGCGCGTATCGACCTTAATCGGCTGCGCCGGGCCGGCAGCGGGCGGCTCGCTCGCCGATATGGTGCGCCGACCGGCAACCGTCACGGTCATGATCGGGCCGTCGGCGCCGTTCGGGATCGCGCCGTTTGCGGGCACGACGAGGGCACGGATGTCGGCACTCGCCAGCTTGTCGCGCTCGGCTGGCGGCAAGGTGGCGATGATCTGCGCGGCCCGCTTCGCCTCGGGGCGGCCGGACGCATCCGCAAGCGCCTGCGCCCGGTCGACGACGCGGCGCCACAGTCCTTCGGGGTCGACCATATCGACCGAGCTGCCGTCGGCGGGGACGAAATAGGTCAGCGTCTCGCCAATCAGCGGGTCGATCATCAGCCGCAGCGTGCGCACGACTTCGGGATGCGCGTCCGACTCGACGCGGTCGAACCGCGCCAACAACTGATAACCGCGCCCGACGCGCCGCCACCGCAAATCATAAATGAGCGCAAAGCTGGTGAAGCCGCCGTCGCGGCTCAACCGCCGCGTTGCGACGCGGTAGGTGAGCGGACGATCGAGCGGCGGTGCGAACGCGAGTGCGGCAACCTGCTGCGTTTCCGAAGGGACCGGAGGCTCCGGCGCCTGCGCCGCAAGCAGCAACAGCGCGCCGAGGACGATCATGCCGCTGCGCGACCGAGCCGGTGGAGCGCGGCGGCAGTCGTCGCGACGAGAATGGCGCCCGTCACCTGGTGCAACACCGCAATCCACATCGATACGCCGGTCACGACCGTCAGAATGCCGAGCGTCATCTGCGCCGCGACGACCAGCAGCAGCAGACCGGCCTCGCGCCGAGACCCTTGCCGGGCGAGCGAGCGCGCCAGCAACAGCAACGCGCCCGCCGCGACCCACGACCACCAGCGATGGAGGAAATGGATGAGGAAGGGATCGTTGGTGACGGCGAGCCAGGTCCCACCCGACCAGTCGATACCTTCGGGAACAAAATGATCATTCATCAGCGGCCAGGTGCTCGCGACATAGCCCGCATTGAGCCCGGCAACCCACGCGCCGAGCAGGAGCTGGATGATCAGAATCGCAATGACTGCAATCGCCGCGCCCGTCAGGCGCGCCGGGCGCGCACCGGGATCGCGCGCCAGCAGCGCAAGGTCGCGCGCCGTCCAAACGAGCCCCGCAAGCAGGAACAACGCGGTCAGGAGGTGCGTCGCGAGCCGGAAATGGCTGACATCGGTGCGATATTCGAGTCCCGACGCGACCATCCACCAACCGATCGCGCCCTGCAGGCCGACAAGCGCGGCGAGCGCGAACAGCCGCCAGCCATAGCCGGCCGGAATCGCGCGGCGCCACGCGTACCAGGCAAGCGGCACCAGCAAAGCCATGCCGACCAGACGGCCAAGGATCCGGTGCAGCCACTCCCAGAAGAAAATCCCCTTGAAGGCCGCGAGCGACATGCCGAGGTTGATCTCCTTATATTCGGGGATCTGCTTGTATTTTTCGAACTCGGCCTGCCATCCGGCCTCGGTCAGCGGCGGCAGCACCCCCGATACGGGCTTCCATTCGGTGATCGACAGCCCCGATTCGGTCAGCCGGGTGATGCCGCCGACGGCGACAACCATGATGACGAGGATGGCGACGGCCCACAGCCAGCGCGCGAGCGCGGCGGGGCGGGGATGGAGCGGCCGGGCCGATGACGAAGCGTTCAACATCGCCCCGCCCTATCGGCGCTTGCCGGGCGATAGGCAAGAGGCGGCGGCGCCGCTCGAAATTCATGGCTCCGACAGAAAGGCGCTGATAAGTCGGCCCCCATGCTGCGCCTGTCCGCCGCCCTTCTGCTTGCCATCGCCGCCCCCGCCGCCGCGATGGCCGAGCCCTCTCCCTATCCGGCGCTCGCGGCGCTCGAGGCGCGCGTCGCGACCATCGGCTACCGCCTGACGACGGGCAATGCCCCATGGTGCGCGAGGGTCCAGCCGCAGTTCGGCTGGCTATGGGGCGATCCGCGGCTTTATTCCGACGCGCAGCGCCCGGATGCCGAGGCCGCCTATGACGCCGCGGACACCGACACGCCGTTCCTCGCCGCGGTCGCCGCGGGCTCGCCCGCTGCCGCCGCCGGGCTGCATGCGGGGAGCCTGGTGCAAGGCCTGGCGGGTTCCCTGCCGCCGCAAGGCGAGGGCAGCGACGCCTATGCCCGCATCGCCGCCCTCGAAAGGCTTTTTGCAGGCCTGCCGAGCGACCGGCCCGCCATGCTCGACACCGGCAAGGCTCCGGTACGGATCGTACCGGTGGTCGGCTGCGCGACCGATTTCCGCGTCGACGCCCGCGACCGCCCCGACGGGGCCGCCGACGGCCGGCTCGTCGTCATTTCCGCAGGGCTGGCGCAATTCGCAAAGGACGACGCCGAGCTGGCGGCCGCCGTCGCGCACGAACTCGCGCATAATATTCTTAGGCACCGCGCCCGGCTCGACGCCGCGGGGGTCGATCGCGGACTGTTGCAGCAGTTCGGCCGCAATGCGCGGCTGTTCAAGCAGACCGAGATCGAAGCCGATCGCCTCTCGCCCTGGCTGATGGCGAATGCCGGCTATGATCCGCGCGCCGCAGTCCGCTTCTGGACCGCTTTCGGCCAACGTGCCGGCCGTCCGCTGCTTCAGGCGGGAACCCACCCTCGTTGGGAGGACCGCGCCGCCTCGATCGAAAAGGAGGTTCGGGCGATCGACGCGCTGCGCGCGGCGGGGCAGCCGCTCGCGCCGCCACTCATCGGCGCACCGCCGCCCTTGGAATAAGGAGCGCCCGATCCTATCTGGACGTCTCCCACCCTATCCAAGGCCCACTCCATCAAAGGGGCACCCCATCAAAGGATCGACGCGATGACAGAGACCGCCATTTTTGCCGGAGGCTGCTTCTGGTGCACCGAAGCGGTATTCAAATCGCTGGCGGGGGTCGAAAGCGTCGAAAGCGGCTATATCGGCGGGTCGGTCGCCAATCCGACCTACAAGCAGGTGTGCAGCGGTGATACCGGCCATGCCGAGGCGATCCGCATCGGATATGATCCGGCGGCCATTTCCTATGCCGATCTGCTCGACGTGTTCTTCGCGACGCACGATCCGACGCAACTCAATCGCCAGGGCAACGACATCGGCACCCAGTATCGCAGCGCCATCTTCCCGCTCGACGAAACGCAGGCCGCCGCCGCCGAGGCCGCAATCGCGCGCGCGCAGCCCGACTGGCCCGCGCCGATCGTGACCCGCATCGAACCGGCTTCGACCTGGTATCCGGCCGAGGATTATCATCAGGATTATTGGGACGGCGAAGGCCAGCGCAACCCCTATTGCATGGCGGTAATCCCGCCGAAGCTCGCTAAGCTGCGCAAGGGCTTTTCGGAGCGGCTGCGCGAGGCCTGAAGCCGTCGGTCATCGTCCGGCCGACTGTTGCAATATGGCCGCATGGCGTCACTTTTCCTTGACTTAGCGGCGCTTTTCTCTAGCGGACGCCGCCTCGCGGGGGCAGGATCACCCCCATCCGAGGTGGGGACCGCTACAGCGTGCTGATACCATTGCTTCTGATCGGCTCGTCGATGACGGCGCCGCAGCTCGCCATGCAGGCGGCGGCGCAAACTGTCGTGGATGACAGTCCAGGCGGCATGGCGCTGGCGGTCAACCGCATGCTCGGCGGCATCGTGACCTATGCGACATGGCCGAACGAGGCGTCGGGCGCGCCGCGCACCATGTGCATCATCGGCACGCCGCGCCTGACCGAACGTCCGGCGCCCGACCTGCCCGGCCGCGGATCGGTGAGCGTCCGGCGCATCAGCGCCGCAGCGGCAATCGGCGGGGCGGGCTGTCATATGCTCTATCTCGGGCAGATGCCCGTGGCGGACCGGCAACGCCTGATCGGCTGGGTGCACGGAAAGGCGATCCTGACCGTCACTGACGATGACAACAACTGCAACCTCGGCGCGATGTTCTGCCTGAGCGCGCAGGGCCAGCGGCTCAGCTTTTCGGTCAATCTCGATTCGATCGGCCGCGGATCGGTGCGCGTCGATCCGCGCGTGCTCAAGATCGGCAGCGACGGGGGGCCGCGATGACGCCGGCTCCTGCCCCCGAACGCAGCGGCGCGCACACCACCCTGCAAAAGCTGCTGTCGCGCTTTCATTTCGGGGTGACGCTGCTTGCGGTCGCCCTATCGGGGATCACCATCCTGCTCGCCGGGATCACGACGCTGCGCGGCTATGCAGATCGGAACATGGAGCTGGCGGCGCAGGTCGCGGCCTATGGCGTCGAACCCGCGCTCGTCTTCAACGATCCCCAAGCGGCGCGCGAGGGGTTGCAACCGCTCACCCGAATTCCCGGCATCGCGCGCCTGCGCGTGCTTGACGACAAGGGACGGCTGCTCACCGAATGGGTGTCGCCGCACGGCGATGCAATGCCGATGCTGACGGGCTTTTTCTTTCCGCGGCCCTTTGCGACCACCGTCCAGCGCAACGGATCGGTCATCGGGACGATCGAGGTGTGGGGCGACAGTTCGACGCTGACCCATTATGTACGGCTCGGCCTGCTCGCCGGTCTCGCCTGTCTGCTCATTACCGCGATCGGCACGGTCATCCTCGCCCGGCGCTTCGAATATGAGCTGGTCAAGCCGCTCGGCGAGATTGCTACCGTCGCGCACGATGTCCGGCTGCACCGCCGCTTCGACAAGCGGGTGCAGGGGCTCGGCATTGCCGAGCTTGACCGGCTCGGCGGCGACATCAATGCCCTGCTCGACGAGCTGCAGGGCTGGCAGGGGCATATGGAAAGCGAAAAGGCGCTGCTCGCCCACCGCGCCTCGCACGATCCGCTCACCGCGCTGCCCAACCGCGCGGCGTTCGACGAAGCGCTGGCGGCGAGGCTGGCTGCGGGTGCCGCCCGCTTTGCGCTGCTGTTCATCGATGCCGACAATTTCAAGGCGGTGAATGACGGCTTTGGTCACGCCGCCGGCGACGCGGTGCTCGTCGCGCTGTCGCAGCGGATCAAGGCGCTGCTTCACCCGGGCGATTTCGCCGCGCGCATCGGCGGCGACGAATTCGTGATGATCGTCGATCCGGCCGGACATGACGCACAACCCGACTCGCTCGCCGAGCGCCTTCGCGCGGCCATCGCCGATCCGATCACGCTGCCCGGCGGCGACAGCTACCGCCTGTCGGTGAGCATCGGCGTTGCCGTGCATCCTGCCGACGGCACCGATCCCACCGCGATGCTGACCGCGGCCGACGCCGCCATGTATGCCGACAAGCTCGGCAAGCTTTCGAAATGACGACCCCCCGGAGACCTGCAATGACCCATGCCGCCCCCCGCCACCTTCGCACCTTGTTCGCGCTGGCCGTCGCCGCATTGCTCGCAGCGTGCCAGAGCATGCCGGCGCCAAAGGGCTTCAATGCCGTACAGATCGCGGTGCTGAAGGAAGAAGGCTTCATCCCCGCCCCCGCGGCCGCCGACGACAGCTGGCAGCTCACGATGGCCGATCGCCTGCTGTTCGCGACCAACGAAAGCGCAATCCAGCCCGAACAGACCGAACGCCTCGGCACGCTTGCCCGGCGCCTGATCGCGGTCGGCATCCCCAGCGCGCGTGTCGAAGGTCACACCGATTCAACGGGCGCTCCCGACTATAACCAGAAGCTCTCCGAAGCCCGGGCCCAGGCCGTTGCCGCGCCGCTGATCGCGGGCGGAATGCAATTCGCCCCCGGCCAGATTATCGGACGCGGCGAAACCATGCCGCTGTCTTCGAACGACACGCCCGAAGGCCGGCAGGACAATCGCCGCGTCGTCATCATCGTGACGCCCTGAAGCGCCGTCGGCCCTGCCTTTCCACACTGCCCGATCCGCGCTAGGAGCCCGGCCATGAAACCGATCCGCAAAGCCGTCTTTCCCGTCGCCGGCCTCGGCACGCGCTTCCTGCCCGCGACCAAGGCGATCCCCAAGGAAATGCTGCCTGTCGTCGACCGGCCGCTGATCCAATATGCGGTCGACGAGGCGCGCGAGGCGGGGATCGAGCAGATGATCTTCGTCACCGGCCGCGGCAAGAGCGCGATCGAGGATCATTTCGACATCGCCTTCGAACTCGAACGCACGATGTCCGAACGCGGCAAGGATTTGTCGGTCCTGGAACCCACGCGGCTCGGTCCCGGCAATTGCGCCTACGTCCGCCAGCAGGAGCCGATGGGGCTGGGCCATGCGATCTGGTGCGCGCGCGACATCGTCGGCGACGAACCCTTCGCGATCTTCCTGCCCGACGAATTCATGCACGGCAGCCCCGGCTGCATGAAGCAGATGGTCGATGCCTATCACAAGGTCGGCGGCAACCTGATCTCGGTGCTCGAAGTGCCGCACGAACAGGTGTCGAGCTATGGCGTGATCGCGCCGGGCCGCGCCGACGGCGCCCTGACCGAAGTCCGCGGCCTTGTCGAAAAGCCCGCGATCGACGATGCCCCGTC
The DNA here is from genome assembly GCF_025727575.1 of Sphingopyxis sp. GC21. Classification (NCBI taxonomy): domain Bacteria; kingdom Pseudomonadati; phylum Pseudomonadota; class Alphaproteobacteria; order Sphingomonadales; family Sphingopyxidaceae; genus Sphingopyxis; species Sphingopyxis sp. GC21. The sequence continues at coordinate 2,951,903 of NZ_CP095845.1, forward strand.
GAACCTTATCATCTCGGGCCGCTATATCCTTCAGCCCGACGTGATGCGCGTGCTCGAAAGCCAGGAAAAGGGCACAGGCGGCGAAATCCAGCTCACCGACGCCATGGCGACGATGATCGGCCGGCAGCCCTTTCACGCGGTCACCTTCGACGGCGCCCGTTACGACTGCGGATCAAAGGCCGGCTATATCCAGGCCAATCTGGCGATCGCGCTCGAACGCCCCGACATGGCCGCCGACGTGCGCGCCTTCGCGCTCGATCTGCTCAAATAGGAAGTGCAGGGCGGAAACCGGCGGGGACGCGCCCCGCCGGTCCGTCCGTCATTCGCCCTCGATATCGGGCTTGGGAAAGCGATCGGCGCCCAGCGTCTTGTAGAGCCAGCCGCCGGCAAGCCCGCCGGCGAGAGGTGCGAGCCAGAACAGCCAGAGCTGCTGAAGCGCCAGCCCGCCGACAACGAGCGCCGGGCCGGTGCTGCGCGCCGGATTGACCGAGGTGTTGGTCACCGGGATCGAGATGAGGTGGATGAGCGTGAGCGCGAGGCCGATGGCCAGCGGCGCGAAACCCGCGGGTGCGCGGCCGTCGGTCGAACCCATGATGACCCACAGGAAGCCGGCGGTCAGCACGACCTCGATAATCAGCGCCGACCAGATGTCGTAATGGCCGGGCGAGCCGTCGCCGAAACCGTTGGCAGCGAGGCCCTTGGTCGCAAGATCGAAATCGGGATTTCCGCTCGCGATATAATAGAGGAGAAAAGCGGCGACGATCGCGCCCAGCACCTGCGCGACGACATAGAGTGGAATGTCGCGCGACTGAAAGCGGCCGCCGGCCCACAGGCCGACCGTGACCGCGGGGTTGAGATGGCAGCCCGAGATATGGCCGATGGCATAGGCCATGGTGACGACCGTCAGGCCGAAGGCGAGCGCGACGCCGAGCAATCCGATGCCGACATCGGGAAAGGCCGCCGCTAGAACCGCGCTGCCGCAACCGCCGAAGACAAGCCAGAATGTGCCGATAAACTCGGCCAGACCCTTTTGCATATTGGTCATATGGACCCTCCCTCCCGCCCGGGGCCGGAAGCGCCGCGGGCGCGGGAGCAACCTATCACAGCCCATGCCCCCGGCAAGTCTTTGTAAACCATATGTCCCGCGGCGGGATTCAGGCCGCAGCGACGGTCTCGACGAACTGGCTCGCGCGCTGATGCAACGATCGTGCTGCGCGGGTCAGCCCCGACGACAATTCGCCGAGCGCAATCGCCTCCTGTCCGACCGCCGCGGCGCCGCGGCCGATCTGATGGACGCGCGTGTCGATCTCCTTCCCCGCGGCAACCGCCTGCTCGACATAGCTTGCGATCAGCAGGGTCGTCGCGCTCTGGCCGTCGACCGCCGTATCGACGGCATCCGAAAAGGCGTTGTTCGCCTCGATCGCGCGTTCGACCTCGGCAAAGCCTTCGGCAACCTGCCCGACGATTTCGCGAATATGGTCGATGAAGGGCGAAATGTCGCTTGCCGCGGCACGGGTCTGCGCCGCGAGATTCTTCACTTCCTGGGCAACGACAGCGAAGCCGCGCCCCGCCTCCCCCGCGCGCGCCGCCTCGATCCCGGCGTTGAGCGCCAGCATGTTGGTGCGGCTCGCCATGTCGATGATCAGGCGCAGCATATGCTCGATCGACTGGCTCGCCTCGCGCAGCGCGGTCGCCCGCTCGCTCGCCGACCGGACGCGCGCATGGGCGTGACGCCGCACGTCGCGCGCCCGGGTGCCGTCGGCGACGATGCGCGCCATGCTGGCGGCGAGCCCCCTCCCCCGATCCCCAAGCTCCTGAAGCCCCGCGAGCGTCTGGGCGGTTGCGCCCGCGACCGACACCGCGTCGCGCCCCGTCTCGTCGGCACGCGTCCCCAGCCCCTGCGCCACCGCCTCTGCCTCACGCGCCATCTCGGCGAGCGTCGCGGTCAGCGCGCTGATATCCTGTTCGAAGCGGCGCCCGCTTGCTTCGACCGTCGCGGCGCGCGCGCTGCGTTCCTGCGCCACCTCGATCTCGCGCAGCATGGCCAATTTCGACAGTTGCGCCGAGTCGAGCGTTTCGACGAAGCGGCCGCGATCGACAAGCACGAGTTCCTGCGCCGCCGACTGCGCGGCGATCCTCAGCAGCGCGGCGGTGCTCTCGCCGACATCGGCGATCTGGCACGGATCGATGAGCGAGGCGATCGATCCCCCGATCGACGGGTTTTGCATCAGCGAAAACCAATAGGGACAAAAGAGCAATTCGCGCACGCGCTGTTCGCGGATGATTCCGACCGGATGGCCCGCGGCGTCGACGATCGTCAGGACGCGCAACTGCGGCTGCGCCCGGAAAATGTCGATCACCGCCGACAGATGCGCATCGTGAGCGATCGCCATCGAATGTCCGGTCGCGGGGGCCAATAGCGGATCGGGGGGCGTCATCTGTCTCTCTTGACTGCAAAGCGATGCAGGGCGACCTAGGCCAAGAGGGTTAATGCGAATTTAACTATTTGTTTCAGTGATATGACAGAAGCGCCGAAAGGCTGCACTTTTGGCCGCAAGCCGCTGGCCATTGCTGCGGCAATGTGCAACGCCGGACGCCGAGGAGAAGGACGATGCGGATATGGTTCGGGGCGATGCTGGCGCTGCCCCTGCTTGCGGGCTGTGTAAGCACCGTGAAATCGGTCGTCACCGCGCCGGTGAAGGCCGCAGGACAGGTCGTCGACTGGTCGACCACCAGCCAGGACGAGGCCGACCGCAACCGCGGCCGGGCGATGCGCGAACGCGAGGAGAGGCTGGGCAAGCTTTCGCGCCAGCGCGACAAGGCGGCTGAAAAATGCGAGCGCGGCGACCACGATCAATGCCGCCGCGCCGAAGTGCTGAACCATGAAATCGAAGCGGTGATGGCCGAACCGATGTAAGCCCGGCGCGACCTGGCCGCCTCCGTGGCAACAGCGAATAATCCCTACTTCCTTGCGCGCTATCGCGCATCGGCAATGTCGCCCGATCGGTCGCCCAGCAGATAGCGCGGGCCGGCGCCGCGCTGCGCCGCCTTGTCCCGGGCGTTATAAAGCCCGCATTTCTTCAGGCTCAGGCAACCGCAACCGATGCAGCCGTCCAGCAGGTCGCGCGTCCGTTCCAGCGCCGCGATCTGTGCGTCGATCCGCGCGCGCAGGCCGGTGCTGATCCGGCGCCAGTCGGCGGCATTGGGGGTACGTTCCGAAGGGAGGCGCGCCAGTTCCGCCGCGATCTCGTCGAGGCTGAGCCCCATCTGCTGCGCGATAAGGATAAACGACAGGCGCCGCGTGTCGGCGCGCAGAAAGCGTCTTTGTCCGCCCGCCGTGCGCAGCGACGCGATCAGTCCCTTCGCTTCGTAGAAACGGATCGCCGACACCGCAACGCCGGTTCGTGCGGCAAGCTCGCCGATGGGCAGAAGGTCGGCACGGTGCACGAAAGCCCCTTCGCGAAATATGCTTGATCTAAAGCTTAGTTGAACTTTCATATCTGTCTGCGTCAACCCGAATCAGGAGTTTCAGCCCGTGACGCATCCCTTTATCGAACATGTGAATCTGACCGTCAGCGACCCCGAACGCAGCGCCGCGCTGATGGCGCGGATCTTCGGCTGGCACGAACGCTGGCGCGGGCCGGCGCGCGACGGCGGCATGTCGATCCACGTCGGATCGGATGAGGCCTATGTCGCATTCTACACCGGTCCCGACGGCCTTCATGCGAACGCGCATTTCGCGAAAGGCGAACCGCTCAACCATGTCGGCATCCAGGTCGACGATCTCGATGCGATCGAGGCGAAAGTGGTCGATGCCGGTTTGCGCCCTTTCAATCACGGCGTTTACGAACCCGGGCGCCGCTTCTATTTCTTCGACCTGGACGGCATCGAATATGAGGTGGTGAGCTACGCCGCGCGGCCCGCGCGCTAAAGCGCGCAACATCGGGGCGGCTCCGCGCGTTAGCATGACACAAGCAGAAAGGAGCCTCCCCGATGAGCAAGGACATCAAACAGCGTTTCTGGAAGGAAATGGCCGACAATCCCTATCTGATGGTCGCGCTCGACGCCGGTCACGCCCATGCGATCCCGATGACCGCGCAGCTCGACAAAGACAATGACGGCTATTTCCATTTTTTCCACGCCAAGAGTGGCCGTCTCGCCGCAGGCGGGCGCGCGATGGCGCAATATGTCGCCAAAGGCCATGACCTGTTCGCATGCGTCTCCGGCACGCTGACTCCGGTGACCGACCGTGCGACGATCGACAAATATTGGTCGAAGCCGGTCGAGGCCTGGTACGAAGGCGGCAAGGATGACCCGGACCTGCTGATGCTGCGCTTCGATCTCGACGATGCCGAAATCTGGACCGCAGAGGCCGGGATCAAGGGTCTGTTCCGCCTGATGACCGGATCGACGGTGAAGGAAGGCGAACTCGGCAGCCATGCCGAGGTGGCGCTTTAGGACGAAGAAGCCGCATCGCGCTCGCGGGCCTCGATCCCCATCTCGACCAGCGCATAGAGGACGCGGCGCGCGGCGGCGACGTCCTCGGCGCCGACCCGCGCCGCGAGCTTCGCGTCGATGGCATCGCGCGCCTGACCCTGGATCGTCGCCGCCTCGGCGCCGCGCTCGGTCAGGCGCACAGTCAGTCGGCGCCGGTCGGCGGGATCGGCCTGGCGCTCCAGATAGCCGCGCATGACGAGCGTATCGACAAGCTGCCCCGCCGCCTGCTTCGATATGCGCAGATCGCGGATCAGAGCCCCCAGCGGCACCTCCTCCGCCCCCAGCGCCAAACCGCCGATCACATAGAGCCCGTTTGCCGGGATGTCGTCAAATCCGGCGCGATCAAGCGCCCGGCGCATTGCTCCGCCATAGATGGTGCGCGCATGGCGCAGAAGGGCGGGCATAACGATCTCGCGGTGGCGGGCGGTGTCCGAATTGCTCATTCGGCGAATATTTCCCGCTTCGGCCATTTAGTCAATATAATTTACTATCATTAAAATGGACTAATTTCGCCATTGGCGAAGCTGAAGCCATCGGCGCGATCGCGCGCCAGCAAGGCGGGGCCGTCGAGGTCGACCCATCGCGCCCGCTGCGCGAGCAGATACGCCGGCGCGATCGCCAGGCTGGTCGACAGCATGCAGCCGACCATGATGCTCAGACCCGCCGCGTCGGCGGCATCGGCCAGCTTGAGTGCCTCGGTCAGCCCGCCCGCCTTGTCGAGCTTGATGTTCACGCCGTCGTAAAAGGCCCCGATGCGCGGCACATCCGCAGCGACATGACAGCTTTCATCGGCGATGAACGGCAGCGGGGCATAGATGCCGTCGAGCAGCACGTCGGTGCCGACCGGCACCGGTTGCTCGATCATTTCGACTCCGAGGTCGGCGAGCGCCTCGACCTCAGGAAGCAGGTCGAGCGCGCCCCAGCTCTCGTTCGCATCGACGATCAGGCGGGCGCCGGGCGCCGCGCCCCGCACCGCGGCAACGCGCGCGCGATCTTCGGCGTCGCCGGCCAGCTTGATCTTGAACAGGCGATAGCCCGCCATCACCGCTTCCTCGGTTCGCGCCGCCATCGTGCCAGGGCCGCCGAGCGAAATGGTGAAGGCGGTGACGCGCGGCGCCGGCGCTTCGCAGCCGGCGAGCTGCCACAGCGGGACGGCGCGCTGGCGCGCTTCGAGATCCCATAGCGCACAGTCGATCGCGTTGCGCGCCGCACCCGCCCCCATCAATTCCTGCACCGCTGCCCGCGCGGCCGCCGCGCCCAGTCCCGCGAGATGCGGCATGACGCGCAGCAGAGCGTCGCGGCAGCCGGCCGCATCTTCGCCCTGATAGTAGATCGGCGTTCCCTCGCCGCGCCCGGCGACGCCGTCTTCCTCGACTTCGGCGACGACGACATCGACATGGTCGCTTGCACCGCGGCTGATGACGAATTCGCCCGCGACGGGCCAACGCTCGACGCGTGCGCTTTTCAGTTGGATAGCCATGCAGGAAGACTAATGTGCGACGCGATGACGGGCAAATCCCTTTCCGAACGCATCGGCGATCTGGGCCATCGGCTTTCCGTCGAGGCGCACGCCGCGTGGCTCGCCGCGCGGGACCCGCGGACGCCACTGATTGCCAGGCTGCTGGCGGTCGCCGTCGCTGCCTATGCGCTGTCGCCGATCGATCTGATACCCGATTTCGTCCCTGTACTCGGCTGGCTCGACGATCTGCTGATCGTCCCAGCGGGTCTGTGGCTGGTCCGACAGATGATCCCCGATCCGCTGTGGAGCGAATTGCATGCAGCGGCGGAGCTTGCGAGCGAGCGCCCCTCGAGCCGCGCGGGCATGGCCTTCATCCTTCTGTTGTGGGCAGGGCTGCTCTACCTCGTCTATTGGGCGGTCCGGACCTCGCCTTGGCATTGATGGGCGGGATTCGAAGTCGGGAGGCGGCCGGCGTGCGCATCCTCCGCGCCCTGCGATGCTTCTGCCGCCCCGTTTCTTCGCTGCCATAGCTGGAGTAGGCTGGTCGTCATGGATGCCATCATGCTTGCCCTCGTCGCGGTATTGCTAGCCAACGCCGATGGCCGAACCGGACGTTTGCTGTCGCAGGTGATGGCGGCGCGCGGGGATCGCCGCGCCGTCGTCGCGATTGCCTTCGCCGCCTTTCTGGCCAATGCGACCATCGCGGCGGTCGCGGGGACGGCAGCAAACCGGGTGATCGGTCAGGGTATCGTAGCGCTGCTGCTCGCCTTCGCGTTGCTCGGTGCGGCGGTCGCGCTCGTCTGGCGGGGGCGCCTCGGCCCGGCGGTCCAAAGTCTGGAGGAAGCTCCGTTGCCCTCGCTCGCGGCACGGCTGTTTCTGGCTCAACTCGGCGACCGCAGCCATTTCCTGATCGGCGCGCTGGCGGCGACGAGTGGCGCCGGGCTGTGGGCGGCCGCGGGGGGGCTGATCGGCTGGACGCTCTCGCTGGTCCCGTTCCTCGCTTTTGGCGCCGCGCTCGCCGATCAGGCCGCGGCACGGATCGCCCGGTTGATGAGCGCCGCGATTCTCACGCTATGGGGCCTCAACGCCGCGATGCGCGCCTTCGGTCTCTGACAGAAAATCCGATTATGGCGCCGAGTAATCGATTTTATCGATCACAGCATCGAACAGGCTTCATGGGCAGCTTTGCCGCTACGGCACTATATTGGCCGGGAAGCAGAAAAAGGAGGCTTTCCCATGTCCAACAAGAATCAGCCTGCCGTTGCGGATGCGCTGAACGCGCTGCTCGCCGACAGTTTCGCGCTCTATCTGAAGACCAAAAATTATCACTGGCACGTCAAGGGCCCCAGTTTTCGCAGCCTGCACCTTCTGTTCGACGAGCAGGCGGCCCAGATCCTCGCGACGACCGACCTGATCGCCGAGCGTGTGCGCAAGAATGGCGCAGCGACGCTCCGCTCGATCGGCGACATCAGCCGTCACCAGTCGATCAAGGACGACGACGCAGCGAGCGTCGACGCCGAAACGATGGTGCGCAACCTTGCTGCCGACAACGAGACGCTGCTCGCCCAGCTCAAGGATGCCAAGACGGCGGCCGAAGCCGATGGCGACATTGCGACGAGCGGCCTGGTCGATGGCTGGGCGGACGAAACGCAGCAGCGTATCTGGTTCCTGAAGGCCACCCTCGCCTGAGGGGCTGCGCAGACCACCGGTAACGAAAAAGGGCGGCCCTTTGCGGGGCCGCCCTTCGTTCATCCGGTGGACGCCGAATCAGTCCTGCGTCGGCTGGAGGTTCACCGCGGCGAATTTGCCGCGATCATCCACCTCGATGTCGAAAGCGACGCGGTCGCCTTCTTCGAGGCCCGCCATGCCGGCGCGCTGCACCGCGCTGATGTGGACGAAGGCATCCGCCTGTCCGTCATCGCGCGCGATGAAACCGAAACCCTTGGTCGTGTTGAAGAATTTCACCGTGCCCGACGTGCGTTCGCCGGTCAGCTGACGCCGGCCGCGCGCACCGCCCGCAGCGGGACGATCCTCGCGCGGACGCGGGGCGAAGTCCTCGACAGGCATCGGTTCGCCTTCGATCTTGAGATCGATGGCCGACACCTTGCCGTTGCGTTCGACGAGCGTGAAACCGAGCGGCTGACCCGATGCGAGGCCCTGCAGTCCCGCCTGTTCGACCGCGCTGATGTGCACGAACACGTCTTCACCGCCATCGTCGCGCGCGATGAAGCCAAAGCCCTTCGAGGGGTTGAAGAATTTCACTTGGCCCTGGCCTTCGCCGACGACCTGTGCCGGCATGCCGCCGCGGGCACCGCCGCCGCCACCGCCAAAGCCGCCGCGACCGCCGCCGGCGAAGCCGCCGCGATCGCCACCGCCGAAACCACCACCACGATCGCCGCCGGCACGATCGCCGCCACCGAAGCCGCCGCGATCACCGAAACCACCGCGGTCGCCACCGCCAAAGCCGCCGCCGCCATAAGGTGCCGGTTCGAAACTGTCGAAATTGCCGAAGTCGTCGCGCTTGCCGCGTCCGCGATGGCCACGGCGATCCTTGTTGAAACTCATTGCTTAGTAGTCGCTTTCGGTCGTCCACACCCGATTGAACCGGCTCCTTGCGCCGGACGGGGACGCAGTTCACCATGGGCACAGACTCGCCCCGTGCCGCTAACGGCGCAATATATAACCTATATGAACGGCATCTGCGAACAGAAAATTCAAAGCCGCGATCGGCGGATTTCCAAGCTTTGCCGTAGCGCTGGCGCCGAGGGGCGGTACCGCGAAAACCAGTCATTGAGCGGCGCCGCCGCTTCGCCTAAGGCAAGTCGATGACCGTATATTTCCACGAAGAAGATCTGCCGGAAGGCGCGATCGGCCCCGGCCCCGTCGCGATCGACACCGAAACCATGGGACTCAACCCGCTGCGCGACCGGCTGTGCCTCGTCCAGATCAGCGACGGCAAGGGCGACGAGCATCTGGTGCGATTCGGCCCCGGCAGCCGCTATGACGCACCGGTCCTCAAGGCGATCCTCACTGATCCTGACCGGCTGAAACTGTTCCATTTCGCCCGTTTCGATATTGCCGCGATGCAGCAGGCGCTCGGCGTTGTCACCGCCCCCGTCTATTGCACCAAGATCGCGTCGAAGCTGGTGCGCACCTACACCGACCGCCACGGGCTCAAGGAACTGGTCCGCGAACTGCTGGGACAGGATGTATCGAAGCAGCAGCAGTCGAGCGACTGGGGCGCTGCCGAACTGAGCGAGGCGCAGCGCGACTATGCCGCGAGCGATGTCCGCTTTCTGCACGCAATGAAGGAGGTGCTCGACGCCCGCCTCGCGCGCGAGGGGCGCACCGAACTCGCACAATCCTGCTTCGATTTCCTCCCGACGCGCGCCGCGCTCGACCTCGCCGGATGGCCCGAGGTCGACATCTTCGCGCATAGCTGACGGGGAGCCGCCGCGGGTGTCCGAACGCGCCGAAATCGACCGCACGATGCGCCGCCTGTGGGCGGCCAGCGGGTCGCGCCACGACCGCGTGGTGCGCATTTTGCGCTACGGCCTGCCGCTCGTTATCGGCGTCGTTGCGGCGGTGCTCGTCTTTTCGCCCTTCACCCAGCGCAGCGAGGTCAGCTTCCTGCTCGCCAAGGACAAGGTCGAGGTGGCGAAGGAGCGGATGAAGGTCGTGCGTGCCGAATATCGCGGCCAGGACACCAAAGGCCAGCCCTTTGCGCTCATCGCAGATAGCGCGGTGCAGAAAAGCTCGACCGAACCGATCGTGCGGATGAACGGACTGTCCGGGGCAATCAAGCTGGCCGACGGCCCGGCGACGATCGCCGCCGCGAACGGACAATATGACATGGACAGCGAACAGGTGACCGTGCCGGGACTGGTACAAGTCAAGGGCGCCGACGGCTATCGCATCGATGCGAACAATGTCGCCATCGACCTCAAGAATCGCAGCCTCGTCGGTACCGGCGGCGTCAATGGCGCGTTGAACATCGGTAATTTTTCGGCCAACGAACTGACCGCCGACCTTGACCAGCGGATCGTCCGCCTGTCGGGGAACGCCCATCTTCGGATCAACCAGGGAGCGCTCAAATGAAGGGGCTTTGTACCGTGAAGAGCCTGACGCTGGCCGGCGCCAGCTTCGTGCTGACCAGCCTCGCGATTCTGGCAAGCGGACATGGCGGCGGCGCGGCCTATGCGCAGGCGCTGGCGAATCACAACAGCAACGCCCCCGTCGATTTCGACGCGGGCAGCATCGAGGTGCAGGATCGCGCCGACCGCGTCGTACTGGCGGGCGGCGTGCGAGTAACGCAGGCGGGGTTGACCGTGGTCGCACCGCGCATGACCGTCGCCTATACCCGCGCCGGCAACACCGACGTCAACCGGCTCGACGCGACGGGCGGCGTCACCGTCACCAAGGGCAATGAAACGGCAAAGGGCAATGTCGCGATCTACGATCTCGACCGGCGGCTGATCACGATGGTCGGCAATGTCCAGTTAACGCAGGGCGCGAACCGCCTGTCGGGCGGACGACTTGTAATCGACCTCAACAGCGGACGCGCGACGGTCGACGGTCGCGGCGCTGCCCGCGGCCCCGACGGCAATCCGGTCACCGACGGTTCGGGCGGCCGCGTCAAGGGCACCTTCAGCGTACCGCAAAGAAACCAGTAACGCTGTCCGTTAAGCGTCGCGCAAGCCGCGCGCGCAAGAATGGTTTCGGGGACCAGACCCATTGCGGTGCCGGGGGGCGGCCGTGCGATCAAGGCGTGCTCCGATGCGTTATGCCCCCCTGCTTCCTGTCCGCCGCCCGATGTTCGGACGGCGCCACGCGACGCCCGAAACCGAGCCGGTCCGTCCGACCCGCGAGGAGCGAAAACTCGCGGAAGCGGTGATGCATCATGTCGGACCGACGCGACCCCGATAAACGGCCAGTTGCCACTTCAGTCCCGGCCGTTGAGGCCGCGAACCCCGATCAATCGCCCTCGGCTTCGACCTTGGGCTTGCGCACTTCGCTGACCAGCAGCTTGTCGATCTTGCGGCCGTCCATATCGACGATCTCGAACCTCCAGCCGCGATCGGTGAAGGCCTCCCCTTCCTCGGGCAGATGCTTGAGGATCGCGAGCGCGTGGCCCGCGGCGGTCGCATAGTCGCGGTCGTCGTCGAGTTCGATCCCCAGCCGCTCGGCCATCTGGTCGGCGGGCATCGACCCGGCGATCAGCAGGCTGCCATCCTCGCGTTCGACGACGAAGGGTTCGCTGCCGATATCCTGATCGGACGCGAACTCACCCGCGATCGCCGACATCAGGTCGGCGGGCGTCACCAGTCCATCGAAATGGCCATATTCGTCGTGAACGAGCAGCATCGGCACTTCGGCAAGGCGCAGCGCCGCGAGCGCGTCCATCGCATCGATCTGATCGTGGATGACCGCGGCGCGGCGCATCAGCCGCTCGAGGTCTATCGGGTCGCCACGGAACAGCGCCGCCGCGATGTCGCGCGCTTGCACGACTCCGACGATATCGTCGACCGACCCGCGCGCGACCGGCAGACGGCTGTGCGGCGTTTCGAGCAGCTTGTCGCGCACACCCTTCGCGTCGAGCGTGATGTCGATCCAGTCGACATCCTTGCGCGGCGTCATCACTTCGCGCACCGGCCGGTCGGCAAGCCGCACGACGCCCGAGATGATCGCGCGCTCGCTCTCCTCGATCACGCCCGATTTCGACGCCTCGGCGACGATCAGGTGCAGTTCCTCGGCGGTCACCTGATCGTCCGATTCGCGCTTGAGACCGAGCAGGCGGAACACCAGACCCGAACTGTTGTTGAGCAGCCAGACCAGCGGAGCCGCAATGCGCGCAAGCCAAAACATCATCGGCGCGACGAAGATCGCAATCCGTTCGGGTGCGCGCAGCGCGAATTGTTTGGGGACAAGCTCGCCCGCGATCAGCGAGGCATAAGTCGTAAGCGCGATGACGAGGGCGAACGCAACCGTGCGCGCGGTGTCGGCATCAAGGCCGGTCCATGCCTGCAACCGTTCGGCGACGGGCTGGCCCAGGCTGGCCCCCGAATAGGCGCCCGTCAGCACGCCGATCAGCGTGATGCCAACCTGCACCGTCGACAGGAAGCGGCCGGGGTCGGAGGCAAGCTGACGCGCGATCCGCGCTCCACTGCTGCCGCGCTTCTCAGCGGCCTGCAACCGCGGGTCGCGCGCCGAAACGATCGCGAGTTCGGACATGGCGAAAACGCCGTTGAGCAGGATAAGGATCAGGATGATCGCCACATCCGCCCAGGGAAAAGGGGTCATTGGGCGGTCGTACGGCGCTGGCGCGCCCGGCCCCTGTCAGCTTCGGTCATGCCGGTCCTATAGGCCAAAGCCGCGGTGCTGCACAATGGCGACGACATCGGCACGCTCAGCCAGCGTTCAGCATGAATGACGGAACGGAAAGCGCGATCATATGTTATCCTTGTGGTCGTGGCATCGCATGGACCGGCGATGCCCAAAAAAGGGAGCCAGAAATGAATAAGAGGACGATCAAGCTAGCGGCCGTCGCCAGCCTTGGCGCGCTCACGCTGACCGGTTGCGTCACCGACCCCGAAACGGGCAAGCAGCGCATCTCCAAGGCCGCGATCGGCGGCATCGGCGGCGCGCTCGGCGGCTATCTGCTCGGCGATCTCGTCGGCGGACGCAATGACCGGACCGAAAAGATCCTTGGCGCGGGCATCGGCGCCGTCGCCGGCGCGGGCGTCGGCTATTATATGGATCAGCAGGAAAAGAAGCTGCGCGAACGCACCGCGGGCACCGGCATCGATGTCGAACGCCAGGGCGACCAGCTCGTGCTCAACATGCCCGGCGACGTGACATTCGACCTCAACAGCGCGGTCGTGAAGTCGCAGTTCCGGGGCGCGCTCGACAGCGTCGCCTCGACCCTGTCGGAATATCCGAGCACCTATATCGACGTTTACGGCCACACCGATTCGCAGGGCAGCGAAACCTATAATCAGGGGCTGTCCGAACGGCGCGCGGCGTCGGTCGCCGACTATCTGGCAGGTCGCGGCGTCAACCGCGCGCGCATGGCGACGATGGGCTATGGCGAAACGCAGCTCAAATGCGCACCCGAACGCACGCAGGCCGACTATCAGTGCAACCGCCGCGTCGAAATCCGCATTGCGCCGGTGACGCAGGCGGACGTGGCCGCCGCACGATAAAGTCCATTCCCGTGGAGGATGGAAAGGGCGTCGCCGGGTGGCGGCGCCCTTTACCGTGTCAGGCGAGGCTCGAGAAGCTCGCTTTCAGCCCGTCGATGACGAACTGCGCCGCGAGCGCCGCGAGCAGCACGCCGAGCAGGCGGGTGATGACGGCCTCGCCCTTGTTGCCGATCAAGCGCATGAACGGTCCGGCGAGCAGCAGCGCGGCGAGCGTCAGCAGAAGCACGAGCAGCAGTGCGCCGAAAATCACCAGCGCGCGGTCAAGCCCGCTGTTCTGCGACACCAGCAGCATCACCGACGCAATCGATCCCGGCCCCGCGAGCATCGGCATCGCCATCGGAAACACCGATACATCTTCGACCTCGGGCGTTGCCATCAGCTTTTCGGCGCGCTGTTCGCGGCGCTCGGTACGCTTTTCGAACACCATGTCGATCGCGATGATGAACAGCATGACCCCGCCCGCGATGCGGAAACTGTCGAGATCGATGTGCAGGAAACTGAGCAGCGCCTCGCCGAACATCGCGAAGAAGATCAGGATGAAACCGGCGATCAGTGTCGCGCGGATCGCCATCGACCGGCGCTGCGCCGCGCTGGCTCCCGTCGTCAGACTGGCGTAGATGGGCGCGCAGCCGGGCGGATCGATGACCACGAAAAGCGTCACGAAGGCCGAGATGAAAAGGTCGATCATGGCTGCTTCGGAGCCGCGATGCGGTCATCGATAACGGTCGTCATGTCATGCCCGTCCCACAGCCGCACGGTGATGCTGCGCGATCCGTCGGGGCGCACGACCGAAGTCCAGTTCAGAGTCTGGTCGCGCGACATGCCGACCATCATATCATCACCCTCCGCGGCGGCGGTCACCGTGGCGCCCGGCTTGCCGGTGCAGGTCGCCTGCTTCGATTCGATGAAGTCGGGCGCTGCGCGCGGGGTCGCAAGCGCATCGCCCGAATCGAGCAGCCAGCGCATGTCGCCCTTCATCGGATCGCGCGACCACACGGTGGTGAAGAATCCCTGCGCCGCACCCTTCTGCCATGCGCCCGTCGTCACGCCGCTGTTGCCGTCACAGCTTACGAACACCTTGTGCGGTTGCCAGCGCACCGCCTCGGCCGGATCCTTTTGCGTCTTCAGCCAGTCGCGGGCGTTGACCCGCTGCGGCACGAACATCACCGCTTCGGGCGCCGCGGTTTCGCGAAAGGCCGTCCATTGCCCCTTTTCCTGCGCCAGCCGCGCGAAGGCGATTTCCGCCGCGATAAAGCCGCTCGGATTCGCCGAAAGCGGGCGCTTGCGCGCCTCCGGCCCCTGCTGCGCGCAACCGACGAGCGCCGTCAGCACAAGCCCGGCAAGGAGTAGTCGGCGCATCAGAAACCCTCCGGATCGGCGAGGCCGGCGCGGCGGTGCGCGGCGACCAGCGTGTTGCGCAGCAGGCAGGCAATCGTCATCGGGCCGACGCCGCCGGGCACCGGGGTGATTGCGCCCGCCACCGTCGCCGCGCTGGCGTAATCAACGTCACCGACGAGCCGCCCCTTGGTCGCGCCCGCTTCGGGCGGCAGGCGATTGATGCCGACGTCGATGACTGCCGCGCCGGGCTTGATCCAGTCGCCCTTGACCATTTCGGGCCGGCCGACCGCCGCCACGACGATATCGGCGCGGCGGACCAGATCGGGCAGATCGCGGGTGCGGCTGTGCGCCATGGTCACGGTGCAATTGGCGCCGAGCAGCAGCGCCGCCATCGGCTTGCCGACCAGAATCGAGCGGCCGATCACCACCGCATCCTTGCCGCCAAGATCGCCGAGCACATCCTGCAACAGCAACAGACAGCCAAAGGGTGTGCAAGGCACCATGCCTGGGATGCCGAGCGCGAGCCGTCCGGCACTGACCGGGGTCAGCCCGTCGACGTCCTTTTCGGGATCGATCGTCGCCACCGCGCGCTGCTCGTCGAGATGACCGGGCAGCGGAAGCTGGAGCAAGATGCCATCGACCGCGGGATCGGCGTTGAGCGACGCGAGCAGCGCCTCGACCTCGTCCTGGCTCGCGGTTGCGGGCAGGCGATATTCGAAACTCGCCATCCCGGCGGCGACCGTCGCCTTGCCCTTGGAGCCGACATAGACGGCGCTCGCCGGATCGTCGCCGACGAGCACGACCGCCAGCCCCGGCACGCGGCCGGTCGCGGCTTCGAACGCCGGGACGGCGCCGGCAATGCGCGCGCGCAAACCCGCCGCGAAAGCCTTTCCGTCGATGATGCGCGCCTCGGTCGCGACGGACATCAGGCCATTCCGCTCGAATAGGCGAGGCGCGCGAGATAGCCCAGCACCGGCCCCTGAATGATGATGATCAGGATCAGGACGAGCATCGGCGTCAGGTCGAGCCCGCCAAAATCGGGCATGATGCGCCGGAACGGCCGGTAGAGCGGCTCGGTGATGCGGTCGAGCATCATCCACAGCTGCGCCACGAAGTCATTGTGGGTGTTGATGACGTTGAAGGCGATCAGCCACGACATCACCGCCTGCGCGATGATGAACCACCACAGGACCGTCAGGATGATGTCGACGATCTGGATGAGCATGAGAAGCAAGGCGGGTCTCCGTAAAGGGGGGTCTTGCAGGCCCTCTTAGCGGTGAATGAGCGTGCCTGCACCCCTTGCGGTGAAAATTTCGAGCAGCATCGCGTGCGGCACCCGGCCGTCGAGGATAACCGCGGCATCGACCCCCGCATCGACCGCCGCGACGCAGGTTTCAACCTTCGGAATCATGCCGCCGGTGATCGTCCCGTCGGCCTTCAGCCCGTCGATCGCCGGACGGTCGAGATCGGTCAGCAGAGCACCCGACTTGTCGAGCACGCCGGCCACGTCGGTCAGCAGGAAAAAACGCCGCGCGCCGAGCGCGCCGGCGATCGCCCCGGCCATGGTGTCGGCGTTGATATTATAGGTCGCGCCATCGGCGCCGAGCGCGACGGGAGCAACGATCGGAATAAAATTGTCGGCCGACAACCGCTGCAGGATCGTCGGGTCGACCGCGACGGGTTCGCCCACGAAGCCGAGGTCGACGTGGCGTTCGATCCCCGAATTGGGATCGGGCTCGGTACGGTGGACCTTTTCGGCCAGCACCAGATTGGCGTCCTTGCCCGACAGACCGATCGCGCGGCCGCCAAGCCCGGCAATCCATCCGACGATTTCCTTGTTGATCTTGCCTGCCAGGACCATTTCGGCGACCTCCGCGGTCGCGGCGTCGGTGACGCGCAGCCCGCCGACGAACTGCGATTCGATGCCGAGTTGCTTGAGCATCGCGCCGATCTGCGGCCCGCCGCCATGGACGACGACAGGGTTGATCCCCACCGCCTTCAGCAGCACCACATCCTCGGCAAAATCGCGCTGCGCCTCGGGATCGCCCATCGCGTGGCCGCCATATTTGATGACGAAGGTTTCGCCCGCATAGCGCTGAAGATAGGGCAGCGCCTCGACGAGCGTTTCGGCCTTGGTCAGCAGATCGGGCATGGTCGTGGGATCGGTCATCGTCATCATTCCGCGGTCTTCGCGTCGAGGCTGCGGCCGAGCGCGACGAGGCCGGTGATCACCGCCGGAATGACGACGATCGACAGCGCGACCTTCGCCAGCATCTGTCCCGCCATCAGATTGGCGATCGGAAAAACGCCGTAAAAGGCGATGGTGACGAACAGCAGCGTGTCAACGATCTGGCTGAGCGCGCTGGCGACTGCGCCGCGGATCGCGAGCCAGGTCGACCCCGTCCCCGCGCCTTCACGGCCGCGCAGTTTGGAAAAGATGGTCACGTTCAGAAACTGCGACGTGCCATAGGCGACGATACCCGCTGCCATCAGGCGCGGCGTTTGTCCCAATATCATTTCGAACGATGCCAGCCGGGCCGGGTCCATCTCGGGCGCGGCGGGGACGAAATAGACGAGCGAGGTCAGCATGATCGACAGGATCAGCGGCACGAAACCCCACAGCACCAGCCGGTTCGCGGTCGCCTGTCCGTGCAGTTCGGACACGGTGCTCGAGAGCGCGACGAGGATCAGGAACGGGAAAATCCCGGCCTCAACCGCAAGACCGGCGCCCAGCGCGACCTGCTTGTTCCCGAGCACGCCGGCGAGCACGACCATGCCGCCATAGATGATCGTGAACAGGAAAAGCGAAGGGGTGATCGTGCGCGGCAGCGCGGTCGAGGTCGGTTCGGTCATCGGCGCCCGATAGTCGCTTTTGCGACGCGTGGAAAGATGCCGGTCAATCGGCGGGATTATACTTGGCGAGGAAGGATTCGATCGATTGCAGCAACATCAGGCGATCGGCCTCGCGCGTGAAATAATGATCGGCGAGCGGCAGCGAGACGAAGTCCACCGTCCTCCCCGCCTTGGTCATTGCCGCATACATGCGCGCTGACTGGCTGTGATCGACTGTCACATCCTTCTTGCCGTGGATCAGCAGCAGCGGCGTCTTGATCCGGTCGATGGCGTTGATCGGCGACACCGCCGCGAAGTCGGGGGTCATGCGCTTCCACTGCGTCCGGTACAGATTGGCGCGCAGCGTGCCGCCGAAATCATTGACCTCGCGCCGCAGATTGGCGACCCCGGCGATCGAGATCGCGCAGCGATACTGGTCAGGATCCTTGGCGATCCCCCACATCGCTGCATAGCCGCCATAAGAGGCGCCGACGATGCACACGCGCTTGGGGTCGGCGATCTTTTCGGTGACCGCCCAGCGCACGCCGTCGGTCACATCATCTTGCATCGCAAAGCCGAGCTGCCCCTCGCCGGCCTTTTCGAACTCGGCGCCATAGCCGGTCGAGCCGCGGAAATTGGGCTGCAATACCGCATAGCCGCGTTCGGCGAGGAACTGCGCCCAATAATCGTAGGTCAGCTCATCCTGGCCCCACGGTCCGCCGTGCGGCAGCACGATGAACGGCAGGTTGGTTGCCGCTCGGCCCCGCGGCATCGTCAGCACGCCCTCGATCTCCAGCCCGTCGCGCGCCTTGTACCGGACGAGCTTCGCGCGCGAGAGGCGCTTCGCTCCGATCCGTTCGTTCATTGCCGCAAGACGCGACAAATCGCCGGTCGTCGAATCATAATAATAGAGCAGCCCCGGATTGTCGGGGGTGCTGATCCGCACCAGCATTTTCTTCAGGTCGCGGCTATAGCTGTCGATCCGTACACGCGCCGCGCGGGCCGTCGCGTCCAGCGTATCCTGATGCGCTGCCATCGCCGGGTCGAGCCAGCGCACCGGTTTCAAGTCGTCGGCGACGTGAACGCCGAGCAGCCTCGATCCGTCGGGCGCGCGAATGGCGCCCAATATGTCGCCCGCGTCGGGCGCAACGACCGTGCGGACTTCGGCACCGGTAGCAAGATTGACCTCGGCAATCGCGGTCTTGCCATCGTCCCGGTCCTTGTACACCAATCCGTTGTCGGTGCCGTCGACGAAGAGGATCGGCACCGTCAGCCGCTCGTCATCGCGTAGCGAAGCGCGCTCGATCGACCGGAAAGCCCCTTCTCCGGCGCTACGATAGAGCAGCGTGGCCCGGGTCGTATCGTCGCGATAGCCGATGCCGTAGCGCACCCGGCCGAGATGGTCGGCGCCCCAGTCCATAACCCCGGTGCGCGACCGCAGTTCGGTCTTCTTGCGCCCCGTCTTCACATCGATGCGGTATACAGCCGGCCAGAAATCGGCGTTGTCATATATCGAGTCCTGACCCGCGACCAGAATTTCGCTGCTGCCGTCTTTGGGCAGCCAGACGACATCGGACGCATTTTGGCCCTTGAGATCCCATAACAGCCGCGTGATCTTGCCCGAGGCCCGGTCGATGGCGATGATGCGGGTGACGTACCAATTGTCGGCCTCCACCGGCATCAACGCCCGCAGGCCGACGAGCAGATGTTCGTCGTTGACCCAGGTCAGCCAATCGATTTCGGTCTGGTCGGGAACCGCAATAATGACCGATTTGCTCTGATCGCCCAGCACGGGAAGGATGCCGATCCGCTGTTCCCCACGGACCGCGAACAGGCCCGCCATATGCGTTCCGTCAGGCGATAATTCGGTATTTTCCGCAAAGGGAAGCTGCGCAAAGGCGGCCGTGGGCAATGGCGGAGCGGGGGTCGATGCGGTCGTGGCGGGCGCCTGCGCCGCCGCGGGCACGGCCGCCTGCACCAGCGCGCAAATCGCCAAAATTACATGTCCCGCAACGCCAGTCCGCATCATATTCCCCCTGTTTCAGCGCTGCCTATCAAGCCGTCACGGAGCCGCCAAGCAGGATCGCTGCCGTTATGGATGACTGCAATGCTCCGCCGCCCCCCTTGCCCGATCCGCAAAGCCCGCTAGACAGGCGCAATAAACTTGCGGGGGACGCAAAACACTTATGGGACATCTTATCGGCCTGCTCGGAATCGTTGCATTGCTTGCGATTGCCGTGCTGTTTTCATCGAACCGTCGCTGGATTCGCCTGCGCGTCGTCGTGCCGGCCTTTCTGTTGCAGGCCGGGTTCGCGCTGCTGGTGATCGGTACGCCGTGGGGCCGCGCGATCATTCAGGCGATGTCGACCGGCGTCGCCAATCTTCTGGGTTATGCCAAGGCGGGAACCGACTTCATTTTCGGCCCGCTCGCCGGACCCGAAATGGGCGGCCACAGCTTTGCGATCGCCGCGCTGCCGGTGATCATCTTCTTCGCCTCGCTTATCTCGATCCTCTATTATCTCGGCATCATGCAATTCGTGATCAAATGGGTCGGCGGGGCGATCCAGAAGATTACGGGAATCACCAAGGTCGAAAGCCTGGGCGCCGCGGCGAATATCTTCGTCGGCCAGAGCGAGAGCCCGCTCGTCATCCGTCCCTATCTCGCCGGTCTTACCCCGTCGCAGCTCTTTACGGTGATGACGGTCGGCATGGCCGGGGTCGCGGGGACCATCCTCGGCGCCTATGCCAGCATGATCGGCGAACAGCTGCTGCCCTATCTGCTCGCCGCCAGCTTCATGTCGGCGCCGGGCGGCATCCTGATGGCCAAGATCATGATGCCCGACGACCCCAAGGATTTGGGTATCGAACCCGTCATCATGCCAGAGGCAAGCCATGACGAGGAAAAGCCGGCGAACATCATCATGGCAGCGGCGCAGGGCGCGCAAACCGGCGTCAAGCTGGCGGTCGCGGTCGGCGCGATGGTGCTGGCCTTCGTCGCGCTCGTCGCGCTCGCCAACGGGCTGCTCGCCGGGATCGGCGGCTGGTTCGGCTATCCCGATCTGTCGTTCCAGGCGGTCATCGGCGCGATCTTCCGCCCGGTGATGTGGCTGATGGGCGTGCCGTGGGACGAAAGCGCCGCGGTCGGCGGCCTGTTCGGTACCAAGGTCGTGCTCAACGAATTCGTCGCCTTCATCGACCTTGGTAAAATCCAGGGGGGGATGTCGATGGTGTCGGTTGCGATCGCCACCTTTGCGCTGTGCGGTTTCGCCAATTTCAGCTCGATCGCGATCCAGATGGCCGTGACCGGCGGTCTCGCCCCCAATCAGCGGCCGATGATCGCCCGGCTGGGGCTGAAGGCGCTGCTTGCGGGCAGCCTGTCGAACCTGATGTCGGCGGCGCTCGCCGGCCTTATGCTCAGTTTCACCGCGCCGGTCGCCACACCGCCGCCCCCGACCGCCGCGCCGGTTGCGGCGGCGCCGCTTCCCGGTGCGCCGCCCGCTGCCGCCGATACCGCTGCCCCCGCCGCGGCCAAGGCACCTTGACGCGCGGGCAGCGCCGGGCCGCGCAAGGCCCGGTCGGCACGGGATAATTTGCAAGTCCCCCTGTTGTGGCGTAGTTTCGGCCCCGGAAAAACGAATCCCGGGGTCGCGTTCGCCAAACAGGGAGGTTGTTGATGAAATCCATCCATCGCTGGTCGCTCTTCGCTGCTGCCGCCGCAGCGCTCGGCGGGGGTTTCCTTGCCGCGTCGCAGGCGCAATCGCCCGAGGACAGGATGATGCGTCCGACCGAGGCGACCATCTATCGCGACGCCGCCTACAAGGGGCCGGCGGTGTTCATTGGCGAAGCGAAGCCCGATCTGGGCCTGTCGTGGCCGGTCAATTCGATCCGCGTGACCAGCGGTCGCTGGGAACTGTGCGAGAAGACGCGCTATCGCGGCAATTGCCGGACGGTCGAACGCGACACCCCGATATTGGGCAATATCCTGCGCGGCATCAAGATCCAGTCTATCCGCCCCGTCGGATCGGGCGGCGGCTGGCATCCCGGCCCGGTCGCCAACGATCAGGTTGCGCGCGGCAATTTCGCCGAATTCCATACCCAGCCCGCCACCGCAAATTATCGCATTCTCGCGTGCCAGAGCGGATCGGCGACTGCCGCCTGCGCGGCGCGGACTGCCGACACATGGTGCCGCTCGATCGGCTGGAACGGATCGGCCCGCGAACATATGGAGACGGTTTCGGGCCGCATATATCTGGCCGACGTGCTGTGCGTCCGTTCGGGCTATTGAGGGGAATGGAGATGATCCGAATCGCGAAGCTGGCCGCCGCGGGCGCGGCCATTCTTGTCGTTGCGGGCTGTGCCTCCTACCCGCAAAACACCGGCACGCTTTACGAATGCAATCGCGGCACGCAGTTGCAGGTCGATTATATCGCCAACGGCGCAATCGTCCGCGTCGACGGCCGCCGCAGCATGGTGCTCAAGGCCGCGCCGACCAACATGGGGCAGGCCTATGAAAACAAGAGCGGCGCGCGGTTGTACCGCAGCGGCAATGAGGTGACGTGGAACACCGCCGCGCGCACCGCGCCCGAGAGCTGCCGCCCCGTCAATCGGCCAATGTAGGCGGGGCGCCTCTCCCCCGTTACAGCGTCATTTGCGCAAGCGCCGCCCGGACCTCGCGCGCGAAAAGGGCGGGCTGCTCCCACGCCGCGAAATGGCCGCCGCGGTCGACCTCATTCCAATAGACGATATTGCGATAGCGCTTTTCGGCCCAGCGGCGCGACAGGCGCATGATCTCGTTCGGGAACAGGCTGCCGCCGGTCGGCACCTCGATCTCCCCTGCCGCGAAACTGCGGAAACTGTGCCAATAGAGCCGCGCCGACGACGCGGCGCTGGCGGTAAACCAATAGAGGCTGACGGTGTCGAGCATGGTGTCCTTCGACAGCGCGCGTTCGGGATGGCCGCCGATCGACTGGCCGCCCGGCTGATGCCCGCAATCGGTCCAGCCGTGGAATTTCTCGACGATCCAGCACATCTGCCCGACGGGTGAATCGGTAAGCGCATAGCCGATGGTCTGCGGCCGCGTCGCCTGCTGCGTCGAATAGCCACTGTCCTTTGCCTGATACCAGCCGAAACGCGCGAGATAGAGTTTTTCGGCGTCGGTCAGATCGGCCATCAGCGCCGGGTCGGGCTGGCCGACGATCATGTTGACATGGATGCCCGCGCAATGGTCGCCATGGTTCGTCCCGATGGCGCAGGTAACCGCACTGCCCCAGTCGCCGCCCTGCGCGAAATAGCGATCGTAACCGAGCGCGCGCATCAGCGCGTCCCAACCCGCAGCTATATGTTCGACGCTCCATTTCGCGGCCGCGGGCTTGCCCGAAAAGCCGTAGCCCGGCAGCGACGGGATCACGAGATGATAGTCGGCCGACAGCGGCGCGATCACGTCGAGAAATTCGAGCACCGACCCCGGCCAGCCGTGCGTCAGCACCAGCGGCCGCGCCGCCGGATTGTCCGAGCGGATATGAAGGAAATGGATGTCAAGGCCATCGACCGTGGCCAGAAAATTGGGCAGCGCGTTGAGCCGCGCCTCGACCGTGCGCCAGTCATAATCGTCGCGCCAATAGGCCGCGAGTTCCTGCGCATAGGCGAGCGGGACGCCCTGGTCCCAATCGTCGACGGTCTCCTTTTCGGGCCAGCGCGTGCGCGCCAGCCGGTCCTTCAGATCATCGATCGCTGCCTGCGGAACCTCGGCGCGGAACGCGCGGATATTTTCGACCTTCATTCGGTCTCTCCCCCACCTGACTGCTTCGGCTTTGTGTCAGGGCCGCGCCGGCGCCTTGCAACCGCGCTGCAACCCGACGCCCTTCAGGAAGCCGCGACGCACCGTGCCAGCATAGACCGCCTCTGCATAGCGCCGACGTTCGGCGTTGGCACCCGTGACCTCGCCGATAAGGCTACGAAAGGGAATGATCGACCCGGCGACGCTGCCCGCGACGCGGCCGACGGTTTCCTCGCGCTTTTTCGCTGCGCTCTTGTCGGCAGGTTCGTTGACGTCGGGGCCGAGCACGTCGTTCAGTTCGCTGACCTCGCGGATGATCGCGGAACATTTGCGCAAGCCCGCGAGTGAATAGGGATTGTCCTGGATCGCTTTCAGCTTGTCGGGCACTTCCTTGCCGTCGAAGGGCTCGGTCACGCTGTTCGCGGTCGATTTCAGCGTCGAATCCTCGGGCGCGCCTTCCTGCGCCTGCACCGCACCATTGACCGATAGCGCGGCGATTATCGCCAGCGGCAGCCATGCTCTCCGCATCATCCCTGTCCTCCTGTTATCCGCAGGCGCCCGCACCGGCGCCAGCGGGATAACGAACGAGGACCGATTCGGCTCCCGCCGGATCAGCGCGTGGGAACGGGCGCCACGCCGGTCCAGTCGTAGAAGCCGCGTCCGGCCTTTTTGCCGACCCAGCCCGCCTCGACATATTGGACGAGCAGCGGCGCAGGACGGAATTTGGGATCGCCGGTGCCGCTGTGCAGCACGCGGATAATTTCAAGGCAGGTATCGAGCCCGATGAAATCGGCAAGGGTGATCGGCCCCATCGGGTGATTGAGGCCGAGCCGGCATCCGGTGTCGATGTCCTGCATCGTCGCCACCCCTTCGCCAAGCGCGAACACCGCTTCGTTGATCAGCGGCATCAGCACGCGGTTGACGATGAAGCCGGGCGCGTCGTTGGCATGGACGATTTCCTTGCCGAGTCCGCGGCCGAAGGCTTCGACGCTGGCAAGCGTCGTGTCGCTGGTCGCAAGGCCGCGGATCAGTTCGATCAGGCCCATGACCGGCACCGGGTTGAAGAAATGGACGCCGATGAAGCGCGCCGGATCGGGGGCCGCCTGCGCCAGTCGGGTGATCGGAATCGAGCTGGTGTTAGAGGCGAGGATCGCGCTGTCCGAAAGATGCGCGCCGACGCTGGCGAAGATCGCGCGCTTGATCTCCTCGCGCTCGGTCGCGGCCTCGATCACCAGCGCAGCCGGGGCGAAGGCGGCGTGGTCGGCGACGGGGGTGATCCGGCCGAGCAGCGCGTCGGCATCGCCCTGCGTTATCTTGTCCTTGGCGACCAGCCGCCCGAGTGCCTTGCAGATCCCGGCCTTGCCGGCTTCGGCGCGGGCGATGTCGATGTCCGACAGCAGCACATCGTGGCCGGCGCCTGCCGATACCTGCGCGATCCCCGCGCCCATTTGCCCTGCCCCGATAACGCCGACGATCATTATATGCCCTTTCGCTGGAAATCGCAGCTCTGCCCCTAGGGACTGGGCAAGCGTCGTCAAGGCCGAGAGTCGGGAGCGCGCGTCAGGGCGCGGAGCGCACCTCGGTCGCTTCGGCGAGGATCAGTGCGAAGGCGGGATCGACATCGTCCCACGCCGCGATCGGCGTCCAGCCTCCGGCGCGGAGGAGCAGGCTGGCGTCGCGCGGCCCATATTTATGGCTGTTCTCGCTGTGGATCGTTTCGCCCTTCGCCATCGTATAAGGACGGCCATCGACCATGAATTCGAGGTCGCACGCCGCCACCAGATGCATTTCTATACGCGCATGAACATCGTTCCAGCAGGCGCGGTGGTCGAAATTGGCAACGGGGATCGTGCCGTCCAGTTCGCGGTTGATCCGTTCGAGCAGGTTGAGGTTGAACGCCGCGGTGACACCGGCCGAATCGTCATAAGCGCGTTCGAGGGTGCCGATCTCCTTGATCCGGTCGACCCCGATCAGCATCAGTGCGCCGTCGCCGAGCGCGCTGCGCCAATGGCGGAGCAGATCGATCGCGCTGCGCGCCACCATGTTGCCGATCGTCGAGCCCGGAAAGAAGCCGAGTTTGGCAAGGCCGCAAATCTCGCGCGGGAGCGCCACCGGCTGGGTGAAGTCGGCCTCGACCGGATAGACCGGAAGATCGGGAAAGCGTGCCGAGAGGGCGGCCGCGCTATCGCGCAGGAAATCGCCCGAAATATCCACAGGCACATAGGCGCCGGGGGCAATGGCATCGAGCAGCAGCGGCGTCTTCGTCGAGCTGCCCGATCCCAGTTCGACCACCGCGCGGCCCGGCCCGATCGCCGCCGCCAGTTCGCCCGCATGGCGGGTGAGCAGCGCCACCTCGCTGCGCGTCGGATAATATTCGGGCAGCCCGGTGATATCCTCGAACAACGCCGATCCGGTCGCGTCGTAGAACCAGCGCGCCGGAATCGTCTTTTGCGCCTGCGACAATCCCGCATGAACGTCGGCGCGAAAGGCGATATCGACGCCGCTGTCATCGGCATCGACCTGCCGCAATTGGCGAACAACGCCCATGATCACAAATCCTTGGCAAGGCGCAGGCCGGTGAACTGCCAGCGCTGGTGGGGGTAGAAGAAATTGCGGTAGGAGGCGCGAACATGGCCGCGCGGGGTCGCACAGCTGCCACCGCGCAGCACGAACTGGCCGCTCATGAACTTGCCGTTATACTCGCCGACCGCGCCCGGCGCGGCGCGAAAACCGGGATAGGGGCGATAGGCGCTGCCGGTCCATTCCCAGACCCCGCCGAACATCCCCGCAAGCGCAGCGCCGTCCGATGCGGAGCCGTCCGCCGCCGCCGGATGCACCGGGCCGGCGGCATCGAGCTGCTGCCCCGCGCGCGGATCATATCCCGCCGCCGCCGCTTCCCATTCAAATTCGGTCGGCAGCCGCGCGCCCGCCCAACTGGCGAAGGCGTCGGCTTCGAAAAAACTGATGTGCGTCACGGGAGCGGCGGGGTCGATCCCCTGCCATCCGGCAAGGGTGAACTGGCGATCACCCTCCCAATAAGCGGGGGCGTCGACGCCTTCGGCCTGGACCCATGTCCAGCCGTCGCTGAGCCACAGCGACGGGGTGCGATAGCCGCCGTCGGCGATGAAGTCGCGCCACTCGCCGTTCGTTACCGGTCGATTGGCGAGCGCATGCGGCGCAAGAAGCGCCGAAAAGCGGGGAAGTTCACAGTCGAACGCGAAACCCTCGCCCTCATGCCCCACGGCAACGATCCCCTCGGTACCCGCGATCCAGCGCAGCGGCCCCGCCGCGACAGACGATGCCGAAGAACCGGCGGAAAACTGCGCAACTTCATTCGCGATTGCACTGTCGGAGGCGTCCCAGACGGCGGGCCCGAGCGGGTTCTGCGCGAACAGATGCTTGATGTCGGTGAGCAGCAATTCTTGATGCTGCTGTTCATGATGGATGCCAAGCTCGACGAGCGCGCGTGCAGCCGGCGACAGCGTCGGCAGCGCCTTCACGATCGCCGCAGCGACATGCGCGCGCCAATCGCGCACCGCATCGAGCGACGGCCGCGTCAGCAGGCCGCGGCGCGGGCGCGCATGGCGCGGCCCCTCTGCCTCATAATAGCTGTTGAACAGATAGGCGAAGCGGTCATCGAACAGCGAATAGCCGGGGCAATGATCGCGCAGGACGAAGGTTTCGAAAAACCAGCTCGTATGCGCCAGATGCCATTTGGCGGGCGATGCGTCGGGCATCGACTGTACGCTAGCGTCGGCGTCGGACAGGCGCGCGACAAGGTCGAGCGAGAGCTGCCGCGTCGCAGTGAAGCGCCGGGTCAGGTCGTCCGCCGAAGGAGCGGTCGTGGGCGAAGCATCGGTTCGGCTGGCCATGGTTTGACAATCCCCCGAAGAGCGATTCGGTTTCGTCGCCTGCCCCAATATGGTTACAGGACGGAGAATTGTACAGAACAAACAAAGAACAATAAGGCGATCGGGCCTAGCGCGTCGCGCCGGGTTTCCACAGGATGTCCCCGCCCGCCGCGGCGTTGAGGTGGCGCGTCGCGACGAACAGATGGTCGGACAGGCGGTTGAGATAGGCAAGCGCCAGCGGGTTGAGCGGCCGCGTCGCCGCCGCGGCGACCGCCGCCCGTTCGGCGCGGCGCGCGATCGCGCGCGCGAGGTGGAGGCGCGCCGCGGCTTCGGTGCCGCCGGGCAGGATGAAGCTGGACAGCGGCGCGAGCCTGTCGTTCATCGCGTCGATCTCCGCCTCCAGCCGCGCGATCTGGCTCGCGACGATGCGCAGCGCCATTTGGTGCGGGCCGAAGCCATGCTGCGGATCGGCAGGCGTCGCGAGATCGGCGCCAAGGTCGAACAATTCGTTCTGAATGCGCGCGAACATCGCCGCTGCCTCGCCGCCCGCAGGCAGCGCCGTGACCGCGATGCCGAGGGCGCTGTTCGCCTCGTCGACATCGCCAATCGCTTCCATCAGCGCGTCGGACTTGGCGATGCGCGACCCGTCGACGAGGCCCGTCGTGCCGTCATCGCCGGTGCGCGTATAGATTTTGTTGAGCTTGACCATAAGCGAGGGGCTGCGGGCGGACGCGCCGCGATCAGCTACCCGCGGCGAGAAGGCCGATGAGCACGATCAGGATGATCGTCACCGCCTGCCACTTCACGCGCGCCATCATCATCCGGTTCTGCATGAGCTGATTTTCATGCTCATTGCCCTCCATCGCGGCGCGGTGACCCTGCGCGAAATAGAAGAGCCCGCGCGCGAGCGCGAAGAGGACGAGGCCGGCCGACGCAACGACCGCAAGGATGAGAAGCACCTGCATGTCTTCTATTTAGGGCATTTGCAGCGAATATCCAGCCGGAAGCCGCCCGGCGCGCAAATCATCGGCCAGCGCGCGCCCGTCCGCGCCCGCAGCGCGCAGCGCGGCAAGCGCCGCCGCGCCGTCGCGCTTGGCGAGCCGCTTGCCGTCGGCGCCGCAGACAAGCGCATGGTGGCGGTAGACCGGGGGCCGAAAACCGAGCAGCGCCTGGAGCAGCCGGTGGACGTCGGTCGAGGCGATCAGATCTGCGCCGCGAACCACCAACGTCACCCCCATCGCGGCGTCGTCGATCGTGCTCGCGAGATGATAGCTGGCAGGGGCATCCTTGCGCGCGAGGACGACGTCGCCATGCGCGGCGGGATCGGCGGCGCGCGGCCCCTGCCCCTCCTCCTCCCAGACGAGCGGGCCCGCAATCGCGACCGCGCTTGCCATGTCGAGCCGCCAGCAATGTGGCTCCTGCGCCAATCGCCGTTCGCGCTCGGCCGCGCCGAGGTGGCGGCAGGTACCGGGATAAAGCGGCGCGCCGTCCGCCGGTGCTCCGTGCGGCGCTGCGAGGCTGGCGGCAATATCGGCGCGGGTGCAGAAGCAGGGGTAGACGAGCCCGCGTTGGCGAAGATCGGCGAGCGCGGCGGCATAATCGCCCAGATGTTGCGACTGGCGAACCGGGGCGCCGTCGAATGTCAGGCCGAGCCATTCGAGATCGGCGAGCGCAGCGCCGACAAACACCTCGCGCGAACGGCTGCCGTCGATGTCGTCGATGCGGAGGTGGAACCCGCCGCCAGCGGCGCGCGCGGCATCATGCGCGAGGATCGCGCTGAACGCGTGGCCAAGGTGCAGTTCGCCGGTCGGGCTGGGGGCGAAGCGGGTCAGCATGGCTCAGCGACCGAATCCATATGCTGTGGGGCTCTCAATCCATCCATTCCATATATTGCGACACATCCCCCCTTGACGCCAGATTCTGATGCGTCATGTAATGATGGTGTCACGCGAGGAAGGCAGTGGCGCGCCATCCCGAGCAGCATAGGGGGCAGCGTTACCAAGCCATGTTCCATCCCGATCTTGCCCGGCATCCCGATAATTGTCCGGCTCTCGTCCTCAATGCAGATTATACGCCGCTGAGTTATTACCCGCTGAGCCTGTGGCCGTGGCAGACCGCGGTCAAGGCGGTATTCCTCGATCGCGTCACGATCGTCGAGAATTACGAGCGCGAAATCCATTCGCCGACGCGGACAATGCCGATCCCCAGCGTCATCGCGCTGCGCCAATATGTGAAGCCGTCGCAATATCCCGCCTTCACGCGCTTCAACCTGTTCCTGCGCGATCGCTTCGCCTGCCAATATTGCGGGTCAGGCAAGGACCTGACCTTCGATCATGTCGTGCCGCGGCGGCTGGGCGGACGGACGAGCTGGGAAAATGTCACCACCGCCTGCGCGCCGTGCAATCTGCGCAAGGGCGGGCGGACGCCGGCGCAGGCGCATATGCCGCTGCACCAGAAGCCGTGGCGTCCGACGAGCTGGCAGCTTCAGGACAATGGCCGCGCCTTTCCGCCGGGCTATCTGCACGAAAGCTGGATCGACTGGCTTTACTGGGATGTCGAACTGGAGGGCTGACAGGCCCGGTTCAGCCGGAGGATGCCAGGCGATTGCCAGATATTTGGTCAACAGGAGTATCGCCATGAACCGCGCCATCGCCTCGCTCGCCATCGGCATCGCCGCCCTGCCCCTTGCCGCCTGCGCAAGCTTCGCGCCCGCCGAGCAGCCCGTGTCGGTGACCGGCGCGATAACCTATCGCGAACGCATGGCACTGCCGCCGACGGCGCAGGTCGAGGTGACGCTGGCCGACGTCAGCCTGATGGATGCGCCCGCGTCGGTGATCGCACGCCAGAGCTTCACCGCCGACGGCCGGCAGGTGCCCTTCGCCTTTTCGCTGACTGTCGACCAGCGCCGTCTCGACCCGCGCCACAGCTATGCCGTGGCGGCGAGGATCACCGATGCGTCGGGCAAGCTGATGTTCATCACCGACACGCGCAACAGCGTGACCTTCGACGGTGCGCCGCGGATCGACCTGGGCACGCTGGTGATGGTGAAGACGCGCTGACCTCAGCCGTCACAGTTTAGGTCTGTGCGCACGCCCATCTCGTGCAGCATCTTTTCGACTCTCGGAAAGTCGAACTGCCATTCGTCATAGGAATCGGTCCGGCGAAGCGCGGGAGTCATGCCGACACCTTGGCAGCAGTAGCAGACCTGAATCTCGCCGAGCTGATGCCCCGATCCGTCATAATATCGAAAGAAGTGATGCGGAATAAAGCAAGCCGCATGGACCCGCTCAGCCCATTCCTTCTTTGTCAGACGGTAAAGAAATACCGATCCGTCGAGAATATCCCGCTGCGCCTTTGTCAGGCGAATGCCTTCGGGTCGCGACGTCCATTTCCCCATCTTTTCTTGATCGTCATAAGATAGATCTTCAACGAACAGGCGGACCTCGGCGGCTTGCGGCCACGGCCTGACCGGCGTGGCTCCGGCCGAAGGCCTGGAGGGCGGCGACATGATATATTCGTCGCCCGACACCTCCGATCCCATGGCCAGCGACAAAACGACGCCCACGGAAAGGAGCAGTGCTGTGCCGACGGCAATCATGGCGCTTCGTTGCTTCATATTGCCTCCCTCAGCCCAAGCCATTTCAATAGCTTTAACAGACACGTAATAAAGGCATAGCTATGCGCCGCTTGACCCGGCGCCTGTTGCGGTGCAGCAAGCTGCGTCCATGGGCCCACCAATCCAGATCTCGCAAAATCCCGACATCCGCTATCTCGGGCGAATCCTCGGCGACGTCATTCGCGCCTATGGCGGCGAGAAGCTGTTCCGGCAGACCGAATATATCCGGTCGTCGAGCGTCGACCGGCATCGCGGCATCGCGGGCGCCGAGACGATCGATCCGGGGCTGGAGGCGCTGAGCCTCGACGATACCATCGCCTTCGTGCGCGGCTTCATGCTGTTTTCGATGCTCGCCAATCTGGCCGAAGACCGGCAGGGCGTCGCCGCCGAGCCCGAGGCGACGGTGGCGGCAGCGCTTGCCCGGCTGAAACAGGACGGTATCGATGGCGATGCGGTCGCGGCGCTGCTCGGCGCCGCGCTGGTCGCGCCGGTGCTCACCGCGCACCCGACCGAGGTGCGCCGCAAGTCGATGCTCGACCACAAGAACCGCATCGCCGAGCTGATGCGGCTGCGCGATGCCGGCGTCGAGGAAACCGCCGAGGGCGATGTCGTCGAGGAAGCGATCCGCCGCCAGATCGTGCTGCTGTGGCAGACGCGGCCGCTGCGCACCGAAAAATTGTTCGTTGCCGACGAGATCGACAATGCGCTGACCTATTTGCGCGACGTGTTCGTGCCCGTGATCCCCAAGCTTTATGCGCGCTGGGAACAGGAACTTGGCGCGCGCCCGGCAAGCTTCCTGCGCGTCGGGAGCTGGATCGGCGGCGACCGCGACGGCAATCCTTTCGTCACCGCCGAGACGCTGCAAATGGCAACGAGCCGCAACGCCGCCGCGGTGCTCGGCCATTATATCGACGCGGTGCATGCGCTCGGCGCCGAACTGTCGGTGTCGTCTTCGCTCGCGACAGTCTCCGAAGCGGTCGAGGCACTGGCCGCGGCGAGCGGCGATACCGCGCCGAGCCGCAGCGACGAGCCCTATCGCCGCGCACTGTCGGGCATCTATGCTAGGTTGTGCGCAACCTATGCCGGCATCGTCGGGCGCGCGCCGCCGCGGCCGTCGGCACTGGCCGGCGACGCCTATGCCGCCCCCGCCGATTTTCGCCGCGACCTCGTCACCATCGCCGCCGGCCTGTCGGCGAGCGGCGAGGGCCAGCTTGGCGGCATCGGCGCGCTCGGCCGGTTGATCCGCGCGGTCGAGGTCTTCGGTTTCCACCTTGCGACGCTCGACATGCGGCAGAACAGCGCGGTGCACGAACGCGTGCTCGCCGAGCTGCTCGCGGTCGCGGGCGTCGAAGGCGATTATCTCAGCTTGGGCGAAGAGGCGCGCGTCGAGCTGCTGCGCCGCGAACTGGCGACCAACCGCCCGCTTGCCGCGCCGTGGCACAAATGGAGCGAAGAAACCGCCGGCGAACTCGCGATCGTCCACGCCGCCGCCGCGATCCGCGCCAGGCTGGGCGTCGAGGCGATCGTCCAGTGGATCATCAGCAAGGCCGAAAGCCTGTCCGACCTGCTCGAAGTCCATGTCCTCGCCCGCGAAGCCGGATTGTGGTCGGCCGAGGCGCAGGACAATCTGATGGTCGTGCCGCTGTTCGAAACCATCGCCGACCTCGACGAGGCGCCGGGGATCATGGCCGCCTATTTCGCGCTGCCCGAGATTGCGCCGCATGTCGTCGCGCGCGGACATCAGGAAGTGATGATCGGCTATTCGGATTCGAACAAGGATGGCGGCTATCTGACCTCAACATGGGGGCTCTACCAGGCATCGGAAGCGTTGACCCCGGTGTTCGAGGCCGCCGATACCGCGATGCAGCTGTTCCACGGTCGCGGCGGTGCGGTCGGGCGCGGCGGCGGCAGCGCTTTCGCTGCGATCCGCGCGCAGCCCGCGGGGACGGTGCAGGGCCGCATCCGCATCACCGAACAGGGTGAAGTGATCGCGGCCAAATATGGCACCGCCGACAGCGCCGCGACCAATCTGGAGGCGATGGTATCGGCAAGCCTGCTCGCCAGCCTCGAGCCCGAGGCGATGAGCGCGGACGACGCCGGGCGCTTTGCGGGTGCTATGACCGCGCTGTCGAACGACGCCTTCGCCGCCTATCGCGGCCTCGTTTACGACACGCCCGCCTTCAAGGACTTCTTCCGTGCAATGACGCCGATCGCCGAGATCGCGACGCTGAAGATCGGATCGCGGCCGTCGAGCCGCACCAAATCGACCGCGATCGAGGACCTGCGCGCGATCCCCTGGGTGTTCAGCTGGGCGCAGGCGCGCACCATGCTGCCCGGCTGGTACGGCACCGGCGAGGCCTTTGCGGCGTTCGCGGACCAGGCGCTGCTCGCCGATATGGCGCAAAGCTGGCCCTTCTTCGGCGCGCTGCTCGGAAATATGGAAATGGTACTGGCAAAATCGGACATCGGCATCGCCGCGCGCTATGCCGAACTGGCCGGGGATGTGGGCGGGCATGCGGCGATTTTTTCGCGCATCCGCGACGGCTGGCACCGCGCCCACGACGGGCTTTTGACAATCACCGGCCAGTCGCGGCTGCTCGAGAATAATCCAGCGCTCGAGGCATCGATCCGCCTGCGCCTGCCCTATATCGAGCCGCTCAACCTGCTGCAGATCGAATTGATGAAGCGCCATCGCGCGGGCGAAACCGACCCCCGCATCGCCGAGGGCATCCAGTTGACCATCAACGCGATCGCAACCGCGCTGCGCAACAGCGGGTAGACCCGAACACCGTCATGGCGAGGAGCAAGGCGAAGCAATCGCTTCGCGCCTCGCCATGACGAGGGGTCAATTCTTGACGATCCGCACCTCGCCCTTGCTCGTCTCGCCCGCGGGTTCGAAGCTGATCGTGAAATCGGCGCCGTCCTTGTCGGTTCCGCGCAGCGTGTCGCCGGCGCGCTGGACCTGGATATTCTTCTTCGCAAATTCGCCGGCCATCCAGTCGGCTGCCTTGGCGGGCGCCGCCGGCGAGGTGAAGCCGAGGCGCACCCTCGCCTTGTCGGCGCCGCCCTTGTCACTCGCATTGACGTCGATGCTTGCGATCTTGCTGCCCGGATAGAGCTTCACCCCGTCGATATCGAAATCGCTATCGACGTCGATATTGGCGAAATCGGGGAGCTTGAAGCTCATCGAGCCGTGGTCGCCATCGATGCTGACCTTGCCGCCGTCCTTGCCGGCGGTGATCCGGACATTGCCGCCGTCGCCATCGGCATTCACCGTGATCTCGGCCTTATCGCTCTTGTCTTCGGCGTGGCCGCAGGCGCCGAGCAACAGCATCGGGGGAATCAGGAAGGCGAAACGCATGGACTGTCTCCTTGGTGCATTATCTGAATAATACACCTGCGCGCGCGGCGAGTCAATTTCCTGTCGGCTCGCCATAACGCGGTTACGGTTCGACAGGGATGCCCCCCGGATCAAGTCCGGGGTGGCCAACAAGAAGCGGCCTAAGCGTCGATGCTGGTCTTGAGGTCGCCATGGACGAGACCGCCGTCGACCGCGATCGTTTCGCCGACGACATAATCGCCCGCCTTCGATGCGAGAAAGATCGCTGCGCCGGCCATATCCTCGGGCACGCCGATGCGCTTGGTCGGGATGCTCTTGGCAACTGCGTCGCCATGGTCGCGCGCCGCCTTGTTCATGTCCGACTGGAAGGCGCCGGGTGCGATCGCGGTGACGATGATATTGTCCTGCACCAGCCGCGCCGCCATGCGCTTGGTCAGATAGAGGATCGCCGCCTTCGACGCATGATAGCTGTAGGTTTCCCATGGGTTGAGGCGCATGCCGTCGATCGATCCGATGTTGATGACCTTTGCCGGCTGTGCGGGCGTGCCCGCCGCCTTCAGCAGATTGTGCAACGCCTGGGTCAGGAAGAAGGGCGATTTGACGTTAATGTCCATCACCTTGTCCCAGCCGGCTTCGGGGAAATTCTCGAAAGGTTCGCCCCAGGCGGCGCCCGCATTGTTGACGAGGATGTCGAGCTTTTCCTCGCGTGCTTCGAGTTCCTTGGCGAGCGCGCGGCAGCCTTCGACGGTCGAAAGATCGACGGGAAGGCCGATGACCTTGCCCGGATAGCGCGTTTCGAAATCGGCGACGGCTTCCTCGATCTGCGCCGTTTTGCGCGCTGAGATATAGACGCGCGCGCATCCCGCGGCGAGATAGCCTTCGACGATCATCTTGCCGATGCCGCGCGAACCGCCGGTGACGAGCGCGATGCGGCCGTTGAGGCCGAACATATCATTGAGGTTCATTGTTTTTCTCCGATCACTCCCCTCCCGCAGGCGGCAGGGGGTTTGAGTCGTTTCAGTATCCGTTCATCTGGGCGACCTGGTCGATATGGTAATGCACATCGCCCATGAATTCGGCGAGCGCGCGGTCGCGTTTCATGTAGAGGCCGATGTCATATTCGTCGGTCATGCCGATGCCGCCGTGCATCTGAACGCCTTCGCGCACCGCAAGGTTGGCGGCGCGGCCCGCCTTGGCCTTGGCGACCGAGACCATCAGCTTCGCGCCTTCGCTGCCTTCGTCGAGGAGCTGCTGCGCCTTCATCACCGTGGCGCGCGCGACTTCCATCTCGCCATAGAGATGCGCGGCGCGGTGCTGGAGCGCCTGAAACTCGCCGATTAGCTTGCCGAACTGCTTGCGTTCCTTGAGGTAATTGACGGTCATGTCCATCGCGCCCTGCCCGACGCCAACCATTTCGGCGGCAGCGCCGGTGCGGGTGGCGGCCAGCAGCGCGTCGAGGATGTGGCCGCCGGCATCGACTTCGCCGATCACCGCGTCGGCATCGACCTCGACGCCGTCGAGGGTGACATGGCTTGCAAGCGAGGAGTCGACGAGGCGGCGCGGATCGGCGGTCAGCCCCTTTGCATCCTTCGGCACCGCGAACAGGGTGATACCGCCGTCGGTTTTCGCCGCGACGATGCTCATGTCGGCGATATGGCCGTGGAGGACGAAGCTTTTCTTGCCGTCCAATCGAAAGCCGTTGCCGGCGCGTGTCGCGGCGGTCGCGATGCGGTCGGGGCGGTGCTTGGCACCCTCGTCGATCGCGAGTGCGACGATCGCCTCGCCGCTGGCGATGGCGGGAAGCCAGCGGCCCGCCTGCGTTCCGCCCGCCTTCGCCAGCGCGGCGACCGCGCCGACGCTGGTCGCGAGGAAGGGCGACGGCGTCAGGTTGCGGCCGATTTCCTCGAGCACGATGCCCGCTTCCATATGCCCCATGCCGAGCCCGCCATGCGCCTCCGGCACCAGCATGCCGGGCAGGCCCATTTCGGTGAACTGCGCCCACAGGTCGCGCGAGAAGCCGGTGGCGTCGGCCTCGTCGCGCAGCTTGCGGAGGTGCGAGACGGGGGCCTGTTCGGCCACAAAGGGCGCGACGCTGTCCTTGAGCATCGCCTGATCGTCATTGTGATACAAGGGCATGGGTCAGGCTCCGGGCAAATCGAGGATACGCTTGGCGATGACGTTGAGCATCACTTCGCTCGTGCCGCCTTCGATCGAATTGGCCTTGGTGCGCAGCCACGCGCGCGGGCGGGCGCCACCCTTTGTTTCGGGACTGTCCCATTCGAGCGCTTCGCTGCCACCGCCCGACATGACGAGTTCGTGGCGGCGCTTGTTGAGCTCGGTCCCGACATATTTCATCATGTTCGACGAGGCGGGGTGCGCGCGGCCGGTCTTCCACATGTCCATGAAGCGTTCGCCCATCGCGCGATAGGCAAAGACATCGACGTCGAACGCCGCCATTTCGGCGCGCAGGATCGGATCGTCGAGTTCGCCATGGCCGTTCTTGCCGATCGCCTTGGCAAAGGCGCCGCCGATGCTGACCATGTCGCCGCCCGCACCGCCGCCCGAAATCATCTCGCGTTCGTGGCCGAGGAGATATTTGGCGACGTCCCAGCCCCGGTTGATCTCGCCGACGAACTGCGTCTTGGGCACTTCGACATCGTCGAAGAAGGTTTCGCAGAAGGGCGAATTGCCCGAAATCAGCAGGATCGGCTTGGTCGTGACGCCCTTGCTCTCCATGTCGAAGAGCATGAAGGTGATGCCCTGATATTTGTTCGCCTTGTCGGTGCGGACGAGGCAGAAGATCCAGTCGGCCTTGTCGGCATAGCTGGTCCAGATCTTCGATCCGTTGACGACCCAGTGATCGCCCTTGTCCTCGCCGAAGGTCTGCAGGGAGACGAGGTCGCTGCCCGAGCCGGGTTCCGAATAGCCCTGGCACCAGCGGATTTCGCCGCGCGCGATCTGGTTCAGATAATGGACCTTCTGCTCTTCGGTACCGAATTTGAGCAGCGCGGGGCCGAGCATCCAGATGCCGAAGCTGTCGAGCGGCGAGCGCGCGTTGATCCGCTTCATTTCCTGTTTCAGGATCTTGGTCTGTTCGGGGGTCAGCCCGGCGCCGCCATATTCCTTCGGCCAATCGGGAACGGTGTAGCCCTTTGCGGCGCAGGCTTCGAGCCATTGTTTCTGGGCGTCATTCTTGAAAACCCATTTGCGGCCGCCCCAGCACACATCGCCTTCGTCGCGGACGGGTTCGCGCATTTCGGGGGGGCAATTGGCTTCCAGCCAGGCGCGCACTTCGGCGCGGAAAGCGTCCTGATCGCTCATCTTTCGGGCTCCTCTTCTGGCGCGCAAACTAAGGGGAGTCGCCCGGTTTACGCAAGCGTCAACTTGGCCGTGCCGCGCTGCCGTTACGGCGCCGTAGCGTCCGATTGCGGGCCGTTGACGCGCCCTCCCATGCGCCTAAGCTAAGTGGCAAAAGAAAACGGGAGAGCAGGAAATGCGATTCGCAGGCAAGGTCGCCGTCGTCACCGGCGCAGCATCGGGTATTGGCAAGGCGGCCGTTCTGAAACTCGCGGGCGAAGGCGCCCATGTTTTCGCAGCCGACATCGACGAGGCGGGCGGTCAGGCTCTTGCCGCGGCGTCGAACGGCCGGATCGAATTCATCCGGTGCGACGTCACCGTCGCGTCGGACATCGAAGCGCTGATGAACGAAGCCGCGAAGCGCGGCGGCGGCATCGACATCGTGTTCAACAATGCTGCCGCAGGCGGCGACCGCGCCCCGATCGACGAAATCACGCCCGACGGATGGGACTGGACGATGAACCTCGTCCTCAAATCGGTCGCGATGGGCATCCGCTATGCTGCGCCTCACATGAAGGGCCGCAAAGGCGCCGCGATCGTCAACACTGCGAGCGTCGCGGCGCTCGGCGCTGGCTATTCGCCGACCGCCTATGCCGTCGCCAAGGCGGGCGTGCTGCATCTGACCAAGGTCGCGGCGACCGATCTTGCCCAATATGGCATCCGCGTGAACGCGATCTGCCCCGGCTTCATCAACACCAATATCTTCACCACCTCGCTCGAGGTGCCCGACGAAAGCAAGGATGCGGCCAAGGCGGTGATCGCCGAAATGAGTGCGCATGCGCAGCCGGTCGCGCGCGGCGGACAACCCGACGACATCGCCAATGCCGTCGCCTATCTGGCGAGCGAGGAGGCGAGCTTCATGACCGGCACGCATATGCTGGTCGACGGCGGTCTGACGATCGGCCAGCGCCACGCCTGGGATCCCGAAGCGCCCGGCCTGTTCGACGCCCTGATAGCCATGGAGGATGCGGCCAAGGCCGGAGCCGCGGCGTGACCGCCGAGACCCCGGCGCAGGCGCGCCTGCCGCTCGGGCTCAAATTATTCCACGGCCTCGGCAGCGTTGCCTATGGGGTCAAGGACAACGGCTTTTCGACCTTCCTCCTGATCTTTTACAGCCAGGTGGTCGGGCTCGATGCGAGCCTTGTTTCGCTGGCGCTGATGTTCGCGCTGCTCGCCGATGCCTTCGTCGATCCGCTGATCGGCTATTTTTCGGACCGCACCTATACGCGCTGGGGCCGCCGCCATCCGTGGCTCTATCTCGCGCCGCTGCCGCTCGGGCTCGCATGGATGCTGCTGTGGTCGCCGCCCGACGACCATACGCACATCTTTGCCTATCTGGTGGTCGTCGCGGTGTTGGTGCGCACGCTGGTATCGTGCTGCGAAGTGCCGTCGCAATCGCTCGTCGCCGAACTGACAAGCGATTATGACGAGCGCACCGCGCTGGTCCGCTTCCGCTTCCTCTTCGCCTGGGGCGGCGGGCTGCTCGTCTTCTTCCTCGCCAACACCGTCTTCCTGCGGCCCGACGCGACGCACAAGTTCGGGCAGCTCAATCCTGCGGGCTACTGGCTCTACGGCCTGTGCGGGGCGATCATCATGGCGGTGACGGTTTTCATCTCGGCGCTCGGCCAGCATCGGCGCATAGCGCATCTGCCCGCGACGAAGCCCGAACCCGGAACGCCCCGGCGCGCCTTTGCCGAGATTTGGGAATCGCTGCGCCACCCGGCGGCGCTGATCCTGCTCGGCGCCTCGCTGATCGCGATTTCGAGCACGCAGATGACCTTCACCATCTCGAACTTCCTTTATCTTTATGTCTGGCGCTTTTCCGATGGCGCCTTCGCGGCGCTGCCATGGCTGCTGATGGTCAGCGTCCTGCTGTCCTTCGTGTTTGTGCAGCCACTCCACCACCGGTTCGGCAAGAAGCGCGTCTCGGTGATCTGCGGGATCATCAGCACGACGTTCTGGGTGGCGCCGTTCGGCCTGTTCCTTTCGGGCCATTGGCCGGGAACCGGCTCCGCCTTTTCGAGCAATCTGCTGATGGGCTTCATCCTCGTTTCCAACGTCAACGCGGTGATGGTGATGATCTCCGCACAGTCGATGCTCGCCGACGTCGTCGAAGCCTCGCAGGTCGAAACCGGACGCCGCACCGAAGGCGTGTTCGCCGCCGGCTGGATGTTCGTCCAGAAATGCGCCACCGCCGTAGGGATCGGCCTCACCGGCCTGCTGATCAGCCTGTCGGGCCTGCCGGCGAAAGCCGTTCCCGGCGAGGTTGCACCGCAAGTGGTCGACCGGCTGGTCGTCAGCTACAGCCTGATCGTGATCGTCGCGACAATCCTGTCGACGTGGATCTTCGCGCGCTTC
The DNA here is from genome assembly GCF_025727575.1 of Sphingopyxis sp. GC21. Lineage (NCBI taxonomy): Bacteria > Pseudomonadati > Pseudomonadota > Alphaproteobacteria > Sphingomonadales > Sphingopyxidaceae > Sphingopyxis > Sphingopyxis sp. GC21. The sequence goes on from NZ_CP095845.1 coordinate 2,991,529, forward strand.
CCGATCAACCGCGCCGACCACGAAGCCCGCGTCGCCGCGCTGTCCGCATCCGAAACGATCGCGCTGCAATGAGCGCCAATATTCTCCCGGGCGCGCTGCCGACGCGCATCAAGGTGGCGCATGGCGTGGGTGCCGTAACGCTCGGAATCAAGGAGTCGGGGCTCACTACCTTCTTCATGATCTATTACAACCAGGTGCTCGGTTTCGATCCGCGCGTCGTGTCGCTCGTGTTGATCGGCGCGATGCTGGTCGATGCGATCGTCGATCCGATGATCGGCCGGCTGTCGGATGCGACGCGAACCCGGCTTGGGCGGAGGCTGCCCTGGCTTTACGGCGCCGCTCTGCCGATGGCAATCGTGTGGACGCTGCTGTGGGTGTCGCCCGATATCGCAAAACATTCGACGTTGGGCCTGTTCCTCAATGTCGTGGCCGTGCGGATATTGGTGTCGGCGTGCGAAATTCCGTCGATCTCGCTCGTCGCCGAACTGACGCGCGATTATGACGAGCGCACCGCGCTGATGCGCTATCGCTTTCTGTTCGGCTGGCTCGGCGGCCTCCTTGCCGTGGCGCTTGCCTATAATGTCTTTCTGGTCTCCGACGATCCCGCGCGCAGCGGCTTGCTCGAGACATCCGGCTATACCGCCTACGGTCTGTTCGGCGCCGCCATGATCTTGCTGACGACGCTGGCGTCGGCATTCGGTCAGCAACGCCGCATCCTGTCGCTGCCGCCTCCGCCGCGCAGGCCGCACGGCCATTCGATGCTCGCTGACATCCTGCTTGCCTTTCGCAATCCGGCGTTTCTTGCGCTGGCGTCCGGCGCGCTGTTCGTCACGGGCGCCTATGCGACGACGATCGCGTCGACCAATTATATGATGCTCTATGTCTGGCAACTCAGCGATGCACAGCTGCGTTTCTATCCTGTCGGGCTCGCCGTCGCGGTCTTCGGCGCTTTCGCGGCGGTCGGCCATGCGCACCGCCGCTTTGGCAAGCGCGACAGCGCGATCGGTGCCGCGCTCGCGAGTGGCGTGATCGCTTTCCTGCCCTATGCCGCACGCAATCTGGGCTGGTGGCCCGATCTGGGCGGATGGCCTTCGGTGATGCTTTTGCTGTCGTTGCAGACCCTGTCGCTGTTCGGGTTGGTGGTGGCAACCATTTCCACCTCGTCGATGGTTGCCGAAATCGTCGAAGCGCATGAGGTCGATCATGGCACGCGGATCGAGGGCGTCTTCTTCGCCGGCTATCTGATGGTCCAGAAATTCGGGCAGGCGCTCGGCATCTTTCTCGTCGGCCAGCTTGTCGCCTTTGCAGGGTTGAGCGATCAAGTGCGGCCCGAGGACTGGCCAGCCAGCACTGCCGCGGCAATGGCGTGGACTTTCGCCGGATTGATGATTTTGATTTCGGTCATGGCGGCCATTGGCCTGCGGCGGTATCCGATCGACCGGGCCAGCCACGAGGCACGGCTCGCCGCCCTCGCCTCGACGGGCGGCGCGGCGGCCGATAGCCAGGGGCCGCGGCCGTAACGGAAGATTGCGCGGGCAGCGATGCCGGGGCAATTTTCTGCGCCGCGGGTCTTGGCAAAGGGGGGCGAATCGGTCCAAAGGCTTACGTGAACGTAAAGGGAAAGGATGCAGCGATGGATTTCGACTTCACCGACCGGCAGGTGCACTGGCGCGACCGGGTGCGCGAGTTCATCGACCGCAAGATCCGCCCCGCCGTTGCGACCTACAAACAGCAGGATGCGAGCGGCGATCGCTGGAAAGTCATCCAGGTCGTCGAGGATCTGAAGGCCGAGGCGAAGGCCGCCGGCATCTGGAACCTGTTCATGCCGCCGCGCAGCAGCGCGCACCATCATGTCGACGAGACGTTCGAATTCGAAGGTCCGGGGCTCACCAACCTCGAATATGCACTGTGCGCCGAGGAAATGGGCCGCGTCGGCTTTGCGAGCGAGGTGTTCAACTGCTCGGCGCCCGACACGGGCAATATGGAAGTCTTCCATCGCTATGGCACCCGCGCGCAGAAGGACAGATGGCTCGCCCCGCTGATGAATGGCGAGATTCGATCGGCCTTTCTGATGACCGAACCCGCGGTCGCCTCGTCCGATGCGACGAACATCGAAACGCGGATCGAACGCGACGGCGACGACTATGTCATCAACGGCGTCAAATGGTGGTCGTCGGGCGCGGGCGATCCGCGCTGCAAGGTCGCGATCGTCATGGGCAAGACCGATTTCGGCGCCAAGCGCCACGCGCAGCAGTCGATGCTGGCGGTCCCGATGGACGCGCCGGGCATCAATATCCTGCGCCACCTGCCCGTCTTCGGCTATGACGATGCACCGCACGGTCATATGGAAATCGAGCTCAAGGACGTTCGCGTCAAGGCCGAGGACGCGATGCTGCTCGGCGAAGGCCGCGGCTTCGAGATTGCGCAGGGCCGCCTCGGGCCGGGGCGTATCCACCATTGCATGCGCACGATCGGCGTCGCCGAAGAAGCGCTCGAACGGATGTGCAAGCGGCTCCAGTCGCGCGTCGCCTTCGGCAAGACCGTGGCCGAGCACAGCATCTGGGAACAGCGCATCGCCCGCGCGCGCATCGACATCGAAATGACGCGCCTCCTGTGCCTGAAGGCCGCCGACATGATGGACAAGGTCGGCAACAAGTCGGCCGCGGCCGAGATCGCGATGATCAAGGTGCAGGCGCCGAACATGGCGCTGCAGATCATCGACGATGCGATTCAGGCGCATGGCGGCGGCGGCGTCAGCGAGGATTTCGGCCTCGCCAAAATGTATGCCGGCCAGCGCACGCTGCGCATCGCCGACGGTCCCGACGAAGTCCACGCCCGCGCCATCGCGCGCATCGAGCTGGCGAAACATTCGCCCGCCGCGCAGGACGATCGTTTCTCGTCGGGCGACATCGGCGTTACGCGTTAAATCGTCCCACGTCCGTTCGTGTCGCGCGAAGTCGAGACACGAACGGCCACAACCGGTTCTCGATGTCGCTCGAACCGAACGGAGAAGATACATTGACCAAAGCCGCCGTCCTGATCGAACCCGGCAAGCCCCTCGTCATCGAGGAGGTCGTCGTCGACAAGCCCGGCCCGCACGAGGTGCGCATCCGCACCGCCGCCTGCGGGCTTTGCCATTCGGACCTTCACTTCATCGACGGCGCCTATCCGCACCCCCTGCCCGCCATCCCCGGCCATGAAGCCGCCGGGATCGTCGAGGCGGTGGGCAGCGAAGTCCGCACGGTGAAGCCGGGCGATGCGGTCGTCACCTGCCTCAGCGCCTTTTGCGGCCATTGCGAGTTCTGCGTTACCGGGCGCATGTCGCTGTGCCTTGGCGGCGAGACGCGCCGGCCGGTCGGATCGGCGCCGCGCATCACGCGCCCCGACGGATCGCCGGTCAACCAGATGCTCAACCTCAGCGCCTTTTCGGAGGTGATGCTGGTCCACGAACATGCGTGCGTCGCGATCGATCCCGAAATGCCGCTCGACCGGGCGGCGGTGATCGGCTGCGCGGTCACGACCGGCGCGGGCACCATCTTTAACGCGTGCAAGGTGACGCCGGGCGAAACGGTCGCGGTCGTCGGTTGCGGCGGCGTCGGGCTCGCGACGATCAACGCCGCCAAGATCGCCGGCGCGGGGCGCATCATCGCCGCCGACCCGGTTCCCGAAAAGCGCGAACTGGCGATGAAGCTCGGCGCAACCGATGTCGTCGACGCGCTCGCCGACGATGCCGCCAAACAGATCGTCGAAATGACCAAGGGCGGCGTCGACCATGCGGTCGAAGCGGTCGGGCGTCCTGCCTCGGCCAGCCTCGCGGTCGCCTCGCTGCGCCGCGGCGGCACCGCGACGATCCTGGGCATGATGCCGCTGTCCGAAAAGGTCGGGCTGGGCGCAATGGACCTGCTTTCGGGCAAGAAGCTGCAGGGCGCGATCATGGGCGGCAATCGCTTCCCGGTCGACATCCCGCGGCTCGTCGATTTCTACCTGCGCGGCCTGCTCGATCTCGACAGCATCGTTGCCGAGACGATCCCGCTCGACCGGGTCAACGAAGGCTTCGACAAGATGCGAAAGGGCGATGCCGCGCGGTCGGTGATCGTGTTCGGCCAATGACGGAAACAATCGACGCGCAAAAGGCCTTCAGCGGCACCGTCGCGCCGGAGGGCGCCGACGTCCTCGACGAGGCGAAGCTGACCGCCTGGATGGAAGCCAATGTCGAAGGGTTTGAAGGCCCGCTGACGCAGAGCAAATTTGCCGGCGGCCAGTCGAACCCGACCTACAAGATATCGGCGCCGTCGGGCAATTATGTGCTGCGGCGCAAACCTTTCGGCCCGCTGCTCCCGTCGGCGCACGCCGTCGACCGCGAATATAAGGTGCAGGCTGGCCTCCATAAGATGGGCTATCCGGTCGCGCGCCAATATGGGCTGTGTACCGATGACAGCGTGGTCGGCAGCTGGTTCTATGTGATGGGGATGGTCGACGGCCATACCATCTGGGACGGATCGATGCCGGGGTCGACCCCCGAAAACCGCCGCGCGACCTATTTCGCGATGATCGACGCGCTCGCGGCGCTGCACAGTGTCGATGTCGAAGCCGCCGGGCTTTCGGACTTCGGCAAGCCGGGCAATTATTTCGGGCGCCAGGTCGATCGCTGGACCAAGCAGTACCGGCTGTCCGAGACCGAGACGATGGACGAGATGGAGCGGCTGATCGAATGGCTGCCCGCGACCTTGCCCGAACAGACGCGCACCAGCGTCGTCCACGGCGATTACCGGATCGACAATATGATCTGGGCCAAGGACCGGCCCGAGGTGCTGGCGGTGCTCGACTGGGAATTGTCGACACTCGGCGATCCGCTCGCCGATTTCACCTATGTCGCAATGGCGTGGGTGACCGAAAACGGCGGCCGATCGGGGGTGATGGACCTTGACCGCGCGGCGCTCGGCATTCCGGAGCTCGACGAGGTGGTCGATCGCTATTGCGCCGCGACCGGGCGCGACAGCGTTCCCGACATGAACTGGTATTTCGCCTATAATTTCTTCCGTCTCGCCGGCATCATGCAGGGGATCAAGAAGCGCGTCATCGACGGTACCGCATCGTCGGCCCATGCCAAGGCAATGTCCGAACGCGTCCTGCCGCTGGCGCAAAAGGCATGGCACTTCGCGCAGCAGGCCGGCGCATGAGCCTGTTCGACATGACCGGGCAGGTCGCGCTGATCACCGGATCGTCGCGCGGCATCGGCAAGGCGACCGCCGAAGCAATGGCCGAACAGGGCGCCAAGGTCGTCATCTCGAGCCGCAAGCAGGATGCCTGCGATCAGACCGCGGCGGCGATCAACGCGCGCTTTGGCGAAGGCACCGCCATTGCGGTTGCCGCGAACATCTCGTCGAAGGAGGATCTGCAGCATCTCGTCGACGCGACACGCGCCGCCTTCGGCAAGATCACCGCGCTCGTCTGCAACGCGGCATCGAACCCCTATTATGGTCCTGGCCTCGGCATCAGCGACGACCAGTTCCGCAAGATCATGGACAATAATATCCTGTCCAACCACTGGCTGATTTCGATGGTCGCACCCGAAATGCTCGAACGCGGCGAAGGATCGATCACGATCATCAGTTCGATCGGCGGGCTCAAGGGATCGCCGATCATCGGAGCCTACGGGATTTCCAAAGCGGCGGACATGCAGGTGGCGCGCAATTTCTCGGTCGAGTTCGGCCCCAAGGGCGTCCGCGTCAATTGCATCGCGCCCGGCCTGATCCGCACCGACATGGCGCGCGCGCTGTGGGAAAATGAAGAGAATCTTCGGCGTTCCACCGCGGCTTCGACGCTGAAGCGCATCGGCGAACCGCACGAGATCGCCGGCGCGGCGGTCTTTCTTGCCAGCAAGGCGGGGGCATTCACAACCGGCCAGACCATCGTCTGCGATGGCGGAGCCACGATATCGGGAGGCGCATGATGGGCGCATTGGACGGCAAGATTGCGATCATTACCGGCGCGGGCAGCGGCATCGGCCGGGCAAGCGCGCTGCGCTTCGCCGCCGAAGGTGCGAAACTCGTCATCGGCGACAAGAGCGCGGCGGTGCATGACACGGCGCAGGCAGTGAAGGACGCAGGCGGCACCGTCGTCGCGCTGGAAGTCGATGCCGGTGTCGAAGCCGATGTTGCGCGGCTGGTCGCGACCGCACAGGAAAATTACGGTGGGCTCGACATCGCCTTCGCCAACGCCGGGATCATCGGCGACATGGGCGGCATCTTCGACATCTCGCCCGAGGCCTGGGCCGAAACGCTGCGCGTCAATCTGATCGGCCCGGCGCTGATGGTGAAGCATGCGGGCAAGGCGATGGTCGATCAGGGCCGCGGCGGCGCGATCCTGCTGACCGCGAGTGTCGCGGGGATCAATTCGGGCGCCGGCCCGGCCGCCTATTCGGCGTCGAAGGCGGGGGTCATCAACCTTGCCAAGACCGCGGCGCAGCAGATGACGTCGGCCAATGTGCGCGTCAACGCGATCTGCCCCGGCCTCACCGAAACCGGGATGACCAAACCGACCTTCGACTATGCAAAGGAGAAGGGCGTCACGCACAAGATCGGCCAGCTCAACCCGCTAAAGCGCGCCGGCCAGCCCGAGGAGCTCGCCAATGTCGCGCTCTTCCTGCTCAGCGACCAGGCAAGCTACGTCAACGGACAGGCGATTGCGGTTGACGGGGGCCTCACCAGCTCGCACCCGGTGACGCGCCAGCTTCTCGGCCAGACATCGCACTAAGGACGACGCCCCATGGGTCACGGATTCGATACCGCGCGGCTAGACCGCATTCCAGCCTTTCTCGGCGCGAAATATGTCGGCGCCGGCCGCCTGCCGCATGCGGCGACGCTGGTGTCGCGGCGCGGCGAGATCGCGCATCTGTCGTGCATCGGCGAGGCGCGTCCGGGCGAGGCGCTGAAAGAGGATGCGATCTTCCGCATCGCCAGCATGACCAAGCCGATCACCAGCACCGCCTTCATGATGCTGGTCGAGGAGGGCAAGGTCGCGCTGTCCGATCCGCTGGTAAAGTTCTGCCCCGAGTTCAAGGACACCGGCGTCTTCGTTGCGGGCGGCGGCAATGTGCCCTTCCTGACCCGGCCGCCGGTGCGCCCGATCCTGATGGTCGACCTGCTGCGCCATACCGCCGGCCTCACCTACAGCTTTCAGGAGCGTACGCCGGTCGACGCCGCCTATCGCAAGACCAAGATCGACGATTTCGACGCCGATTATACGATGGACAGCTTCATCGCGGGACTCGCGAAAATCCCGCTGCAGTTCGATCCCGGCGCGCATTGGAATTATTCGATGGCGACCGACGTCCTTGGCGCGGTGATCGAGCGGATCGAGGGCAAGCCGTTCGCCGAGGTGCTGCAGGAGCGCATCTTCGGCCCCCTCGGCATGGTCGATACCGGGTTCAAGGTGCCTGCGGACAAACAGCATCGGCTGACGGACTGCTACGCTTTCGACCCGAAGGAGAAGATGAAGGGCTTCGACAGCGGCGACCGCAGCCGCTGGGCAAAGGACCGCAGCTTTCATTCGGGCGGCGGCGGGCTCGTCTCGACGCTGGCCGATTATCACCGTTTCTGTCTGATGCTGCTCGGCGGCGGCAAGCTGGACGGCACGCGAATCATCAGCCGCAAGACGCTCGCCCTGATGACCGCGAACCACCTGGTCGGCGGCGGCGACCTGACGCAGCATAGCGTCGGCATCTTTTCCGAGGACGAAAATGCCGGGGTCGGCTTCGGGCTCGGCTTCGCGGTCACGCTCGACCCGGCGGCGGCGGGCATCCCCGGCTCGGCGGGGGATTTTTATTGGGGCGGCATGTTTTCGACCGGCTTCTTCGTCGATCCGGTCGAAGAAATCTGCATGGTGTTCATGACCCAGCTCATGCCCTCGTCCACCTATCCCGTGCGGCGCGAGGTCAAGACGCTCGTCCACGCCGCGATCGACGACTGAAATGATGTATATGTTCGAATAAAAAGGGCCTGTATCCCCGCGAAGGCGGGGACCCATCTCCTGCCGGTGCCAGATCGTGCCGTCCGGTGATGGACCCCCGCCTTCGCGGGGGCACAAGGCTTTTCTGACAGGCTTTAGATTGAGAGGAGCTTTCCCATGTCCGATGAAACCCCCGTATCCGTCACGATGCAGAAGGATGGCGAGATCGCCGTCGTCATCGTCAACAACCCCCCGGTCAACGCCCTGTCGTGGCATGTCCGTCAGGGGTTGAAGGATAATTTCGAAGCCGCGCTCGCCGATGACGGCGTCAAGGCGATCGTGCTGCGCTGCGATGGCGCAACCTTCATCGCCGGCGCCGACATCAGCGAATTCGGCAAGCCGCCGCGCGGTCCCGATTTCAACGCCGTGCTCAACATGATCGAAGCCGCGACCAAGCCGGTCGTCGCTGCCATCCACGGCACGGCGCTCGGCGGCGGCCTCGAAACTGCGCTCGTCTGTCATTATCGCGTCGCGGTCCCGTCGGCGAAGCTCGGCGTGCCCGAGGTGAAGCTGGGGCTGCTGCCCGGCGCGGGCGGCACGCAGCGCCTGCCGCGCGTCGTCGGGGTCGAAGTCGCCGCGACGATGACCTCGCTCGGCGATCCCGTCCCCGCGCCACGCGCGAAGGAGATGGGCCTCGTCGATGCGCTGGCGGGTGAGGACAGCCTTGCCGCCGACGCAATCGCCTTCGCCCGCGCCAAGATCGCCGACGGCCCGCGCCCGACCCGCGAACGCGCCGTGTTCGGCGACGTCGGCGTCATCGAAAAGCTGAAGACCGCGAACGCGAAGCGCTGGCGCGGTTTCGAGGCGCCTTACGCGAACCTCGCCTGCGTCGAGGCGGCGACGCGCCTGCCCTTCGACGAAGGGCTCGCCTTCGAGCGCCAGGAATTCATGAAGCTGATGATGGGCAGCCAGTCGGCGGCGCAGCGCCACATCTTTTTCGCCGAACGCCAGGCGGCAAAGATCGACGGCCTGCCCAAGGACACGCAGCTGCGCGACATCAAGAAGGTCGGCATCATCGGCGCCGGCACGATGGGCGGCGGCATCATGATGAACTTCCTGCAAAAGGGCTTTCCCTGCACCATCGTCGAAATGCAGCAGGAAGCGCTCGACCGCGGCCTGGGCGTGGTGCGCAAGAATTATGATGCCAGCGCCGCGAAGGGCCGCTTCAAGCCCGAACAGGTCGATCAGATGATGGGGCTCATCACCCCCGCGCTCGAACTCGACGCGCTCGCCGACTGCGACCTCATCATCGAGGCGGTCTACGAGAATATGGACGTCAAGAAAGACATCTTCGGCAAGCTCGACAAGATCGCAAAGCCCGGCGCCATTCTGGCGTCGAACACCAGCTACCTCGACGTCAACGAGATTGCAGCGTCGACGAGCCGCCCCGGCGACGTGCTCGGCATGCACTTCTTCTCGCCCGCCAATGTGATGAAGCTGCTCGAAGTGGTGCGCGGCGACAAGACCGCCCCCGACGTGCTGGCGACCGCGATGGCGATCGGCAAGAAGATCGGCAAGGTCGCCGTCGTCGCCGGCGTCTGCCACGGCTTCATCGGCAACCGCATGCTCGCACCGCGCCAGATCGAGGCACAGAAGCTGTTGCTCGAAGGCGCGACCCCGGCGCAGGTCGACAAGGTGCATGTCGATTTCGGCATGCCGATGGGACCGTTCCAGATGAGCGACCTTGCCGGCGTCGACATCGGCTGGCACCGCGACCCGAACCGGATCGAAAGCATCCGCGACGCGCTGTGCGCCGAAGGCCGCTGGGGCCAGAAGAAGCAGGCGGGCTTCTATGACTATGACGACAAGCGCAATCCGTCGGAAAGCCCGCGCGTTGCCGAGATCATCGAGGAGTTCCGCCAGAAGGCGGGCATTCAGAAGCGCGAGATCAGCGATCAGGAAATCGTCGAACGCACGCTCTATCCGATGGTCAACGAAGGTGCCTTGATCCTCGCCGAAGGCAAGGCACAGCGCGCGAGCGATATCGATGTGGTGTGGATCTACGGCTATGGCTGGCCGGTCTATCGCGGCGGTCCGATGTTCTGGGCGGGCCTTGAAGGCACCGACAAGATCGCCGCGGCGCTGGAAAAGCACGGCTTCACGGTGGCACCGCTGCTCGCCGAGAAGGCCGCGGCGAAGGCGGGCTTCTAAACCAGCGCGAAACGAAGAAAGGGCCGCCTGTCCCCGCTTGGGTCAGGCGGCCCTTCTTTTGTCAAAATCACGGCGACCGGCCGTAAAAACAGCGGCGATTCAGGGTTAAGATCATGGCGGCATCGGCCGTTAGAGCAGAGCATGAACGCCATGTCCTTTGCCCTCGCCCTGCTCGTCGCTGCGGGCGCACCGACGGCAGCGCAAGCTCCGCCGCCGCAGGCAAGCGCCGTGGGCGTCGCCCGCGCGCGCATAGTGGCCCCGGCCGAGGTGCGGCGGGTGAACGGCCGACTGGAAGTGCGCTCCGGCGACAGCAAAGCGCCCACGCAAGTGCATCGCACCAAAAGGCTCAATGGCGGCGAGACAGCGGATTTCTATTGAACTGGTGCCGGACCGCGGTGGGTTCGGTTATCGACCGATTGCGGACATGGTTGTTTGTCCATAATGTCGATCATCGCGCGGCCAAACTCGCGCATGGCGATGAAATCGGTTTAACCTCGAGGGACATTTATGGGCGGCTCGGCTGCATTATTCTTTTTGCCGGTCCTTATGTATGCAGTTGTGCAGACCGCCAGAGATGTGCGCTCTAAAGCCTGGCTTTTGTCAACGTGGGGCCTGCTAACTATCTTGATCGTCGCTTGGGCGACTCTCCTGTTGTTGAGCGGTCCGCAGCACTGAGCCTCCGTGTCGCAATCCATTCTTGCACGAACGTGAAACGTCCGCTCCCCTCCCAAAGTCGTCGTTCGCCGTCGATCTGGGTCGTATGACCGGAATCGACCCCAAACGGTCACGGGCGGCGTTGCGGCTCAATCCTGCAATGTCTTGATGATCGCGGAAAAATCATGTCCGCCTTCATCGGCGGCGACGAACGCTTCATAGAGTTCGCGGGCCTTCGACCCCATCGGGACCTCAGCCTCGACGCTCGCTGCCGCTTCCATCGCGAGGCGGAGATCCTTGAGCATCAGGGCCGCGGCGAACCCGCCCTTGTAATCATTGTCGGCGGGAGTCGTCGGCCCGACGCCCGGGAGCGGCGCATAGCTGGTGAGCGACCAGCATTGCCCCGACGACACGCTGGCGATGTCGAAGAATTTCTGCGGGTCGAGCCCGAGCTTCTGCGCAAGCGCAAGCGTTTCGCACGTCGCGATCATCGAGGCGCCGAGCAGCATGTTGTTGCAGATCTTCGCGCCCTGCCCCGCACCCGCGTCGCCGGCGTGGATCACCGCCTTGCCCATTTTCGCGAGGATCGGTTCGGCGCGCGCGAAACCTTCGTCGGTGCCGCCGACCATGAAGGTAAGCGTGCCCGCATTCGCAGCGGCGATCCCGCCCGAAACCGGCGCGTCGACCGCGACGAGGCCCTTCGCCGTCGCCGCTTCGATGTTCGAGCGCGCGGTTGCGACGTCGATCGTCGAGCAATCGAGCAGCAGAGTGCCGGGCGCGGCATTGGGAAAGACCTCGGCGTCATAAACGCCCGCGACATGCTTGCCCGCAGGGAGCATGGTCACGACAGCCTCGGCGCCGGTCACCGCCTCGGCCGCCGATGCGGCGCGGGTGCAGCCCGCTTCTACCGCCCGCGTCAGCGCCTCTTCGCTGAGGTCGAAGGCGCGGACGTCGTGGCCCGCCTTCGCAAGGTTCGCGGCCATCCCGCCGCCCATGTTGCCTAGTCCGATAAAGGCGATTTTCATATTTCTCTCCACAAACCTCAATGACTTGTGTGTCCCCGCGAAGGCGGGGATCCATCATCCGGCAGTTTGAATTGCGCCGTCCGATGATGGGCCCCCGCCTTCGCGGGGGCACACAGCTTTTCACTCAAAAGATGGATTATGTTCGAGACGATCACCGCCCCTTCCACAAGCCTTCGCGTTTTTCGATGAACGCGGCCATGCCTTCGACCTTGTCCTCGGTCGCGGCGAGGATCTGGAACAGGCGGCGTTCGTAGAGAAGGCCCTGGTCGAGCGTCGTTTCGAACGCCGCGTTGACCATATCCTTGTTCACCATCGCAGCCATCGGCGGCATGCCTGCAATCGTGGTCGCGGTCTTCACCGCTTCGTCGACGAGCGTTTCATGCGCAACCACGCGTGCAACAAGGCCCGAACGCTCGGCTTCGGCGGCGTCCATCATCCGGCCGGTGAGGCACATTTCCATCGCCTTCGCCTTGCCCACCGCGCGGGTCAGCCGCTGCGACCCGCCCATGCCGGGGGCGACGCCGAGCTTGATTTCGGGCTGGCCGAATTTCGCTTTTTCCGACGCGATGATGAAGTCAGCCATCATCGCCAGTTCGCAGCCACCGCCCAAGGCAAAACCGTTGACCGCGGCGATCCACGGCTTCCTGACCTTCTTCGCGAAGTCGCTCGTCCATTTCGAGAAGAAGTCCTCGAGATAGAAATCGGCGGCGGGCTTGTCGGCCATTTCCTTGATGTCGGCGCCCGCGGCGAACGCCTTGTCGCCCGATCCGGTAAGAACGGCGCAGCGCTGGCTGTCATCGGCCTCGAAAGCCGCGAATGCGGCGATAAGGTCGTTCAGCACATCGGAGTTCAGGGCATTGAGCGCCTGCGGGCGGTTGAGCGTGACGAGCGTGACGGCGCCGCGCTGTTCGACGAGGAGGGTTTCGTAAGTCATTCGGTATCTCCTTCGTCATTCCGGCGAAGGCCGGAATCTCAACGGTGAGACCCCGGCCTTCGCCGGGGTGACGGTTAGGCTAGAGGGGTCCATTTCTCATTCTCGGGCAGCGGCGCGAAGATCGCGTCGATCCAGTCGTCGGTGACTGCCTCTGGTGTCGGCGGGTCCCATTTCGGGCTGTTGTCCTTGTCGATGATCAGCGCGCGGACGCCCTCGATGAAATCGTGCATCTGCACCACCCGGCTGCCGATCGCATATTCCTGCGTCATCTGCGCGGCGAAGTCGTGCATCGCACCGCCTTCCTTGAGCTGGCGGAGCGCGACCTTGCAGGTTTGCGGCGATTTGCCGTGGAGCGTCGCCAGTTCCTTTTCGGCCCATTCTCCGCCATCGGCTTCGAGCGCGGCAAGAATCTCTTCATAGCTGTCGCTGGCGAACAGGCGGTTGATCCGGTCGATATGCTGCATGATCGCGGCGGGCGGCGCGGTGACCGACAGCTCGCCCAATATGCCGCCAATGCGGTCGGGGTGCTGCGCGATGCGCGCCTTTGCCTCGGCGAGCTTTTCGGACGGCAGATAGTGGGTCGCGAGGCCCAGCGCGAGACATTCGGCCCCGTCGAGCCGCGCGCCGGTGAGCGCGAGATACGCGCCGACGCGCCCTTCCAGCCGCGGCAGATACCAGCCGCCGCCGACGTCAGGGAACAGGCCGATCCCGGTTTCGGGCATCGCAAAGCGCGTATGTTCGGTCGCGACACGATATTTCGCCGGCTGCGAAATGCCGACCCCGCCGCCCATGGTAATGCCGTCCATGAAGGCGACGACGGGCTTCGCATAGGTGAAAAGCAGATGGTTGAGGCGATATTCGGTGTGGAAGAACTGCCGCGCCTCCATTCCGTCCTTGGCGCCGCTTTCCGCAAGCATGCGAATGTCGCCCCCGGCGCAGAAGCCGCGGCCTTCGCTATGGTCGATAATGACCGCCTCGACGGCCTCGTCATCGCGCCATCCGAGCAGCGCATCGATCATCGCCCGGCACATCGGCAGGTTGAGCGCGTGGATCGCCTTCGGACGATTGAGCGACAAGCGGCCGGCATGGCCGTCGATCGAAATCAGAACATCTTCGGTCATTGGCGCAGCAAATCCCTTCCCACGATCATCCGCATGACCTGATTGGTGCCTTCGAGGATCGAATGGACGCGCAGGTCGCGCCAGAAACGCTCGATCGGATAATCCTTCAGATAGCCGTAACCGCCGAACAATTGCAGCGCGTCGTTGACGATCTTGCTGCCGTTGTCGGTCGCAAGCCGCTTCGCCATCGCCGAGAAGCGCGACTTGTCGGGCGCGTTCGCGGTGACCTTTGCCGCCGCCATATAGAGGAGGGCACGCGCGGCTTCGAGGTCGGTTGCCATGTCGGCAAGCATGAACTGGGTGTTCTGGAAATCCGAAATCGGCTGGCCGAACTGCTGGCGGTCCTTGGTATAGGCGATCGCCTCGTCAAGGCAGCGCTGCGCCCCGCCGAGCGAGCAGGCGCCGATGTTGAGGCGGCCGCCGTCGAGCCCCGCCATCGCAAAGCGGAAGCCGTCGCCTTCCGCACCGACGCGGTTTTCGACCGGCACCTTCACATTGTCGAAGATCACCTGCGCGGTCGGCGAGGCGTTCCAGCCGAGCTTGCGTTCCTTCGCGCCGAAGCTGACACCGGGCATGTCCTTTTCGATGACGAGGCAACTGATCCCCTTCGGTCCCGGCTGGCCGGTGCGCACCATCGTCACATAAAGGTCGTTGACGCCGGCGCCCGAGATGAACTGCTTGGTGCCATTGACGACATAATGGTCGCCGTCGAGCGTCGCGGTGGTCTTGAGCGCCGCAGCGTCGGACCCCGAACCGGGTTCGGTGAGGCAGTAGCTGGCCATGCGGTCCATGGTGACGAGATCGGGAAGATATTTCGACTTCACCGCAGCGCCGCCGAAGCTGTCGATCATCCAGCTCGCCATATTGTGGATCGAGATGAAGGCGCTCGTCGCCGGGCAACCGTAGGACATCGCCTCCATGATCAATGCCGCCTCGAGCCGGCCGAGGCCGATACCGCCCGATTCCTCGCTGACATAGATCGCCGCAAAGCCGAGTTCGGCCGCCTGCTTGATCACGTCGCGCGGGAAATGCGCCTTTTCGTCCCATTCGGCCGCAAAGGGCGTGATGGCGTCGGCGGTGAACTTGCGCGCCATGTCCTGGATCGCGCGCTGGTCGTCGGTAAGCTGGAACTGGTCGGTCATATCCCTGTCTCTAAAATGGCCTCGGCCTCGATTTCGACTTTCCATTCGGGGCGGATCAGCGCCGGAATGACGAGCATCGTGGCGGCCGGGCGGATCGCGCCGAATATGGCGCCATGCGCCTGTCCGACGCGATCGGCATCGGCGGCGTCGGTGATATACATGCGGGTGCGCACGACGTCGGCGAAGCTGCCGCCCAGGGCTTCGAGCGCTTCGCCGATGATCGTCAGGCAGCGCGCGGCCTGCACTCCGGCGTCGCCGACGGTCGACGAACCGTCGGGCTCGATCGGCGCGCAGCCGGCGACGTCGATGCGATTGCCGACCCGGACCGCGCGGCTGTAACCGTACACGGGCTCAAAGGGCGACGCCGAGCCGTGATTGCGCCGCCAACCGTCAGCCACACGTAACCTGCGTGATCTTGTAGGCGTCGTCGTACATGACGTTCACCCGGTCCTGCCGATAATCCATCGTCATCGCGCTGCGCGGCGGGCCCCAGCGCAGCGTGCGCGCGCCGGTCGCTTTCAGGATGGCGCCGCCCAGCTCGGGGCTCGCGGTCTGGCCGACATAGCTTTGCGCCGCATCGGCGCTGCACGTCATCGCGGCCGGCGGCGGCGCGGCATCGGAGGGAGAACCGTCCCCGGCGCTGGCGCAGGCGGCGAGCGGCAGGACGGCGGTGAGGGTCAGAAAACGGATATCCATCATATATCTCCCTTTCTTCGCAAGTCAGGCGCAGCGGGTATAGCGCATCGCGTCGGGCGCGGCACCATCGCCATAATCGCGGCGAACGAGCGTCTTGCCGCCGTCGGCGAGGCCGAGCAGCATCAGCCGGTCCCACTGCTGCCCTTCGCCGCTGAATTTATAATCGGCGACGATGCGGTTTACATCGCGGTCGCGCACCCGCGCCAGATCGCCCGCCGATTCGAAGAAGCGCAGCGTCTTTGCGTCGATCACCAGCGCGGTCAGGTCGGTGCCGGGACGCGCGCCGCAATCCTCCGCCTTCAGCGCCCAGCGACCGCGGATGGCAACCGGAATCGCCTGCTCGCCGATACCGACCCCCGCTTCGGGTGCCTTCGGCGGGGCCACCGACGGATCGGCAACATAGGCGAGGTCGGCATCGCTGGCGCCGCCCGCGGCGGGCGCCGGTTGAGCAGGCGCGTTTTGCGAAGGCCCGGCCGGCGCATCGGCCGCCTGTTCCTCAGCGGCGGGTGCCTTGTCATCGGTGCCATCGGTGCCGTCGCTGCCGCCGCTGCACCCGGCAAGCAGCAGCAAGGGAGCGGAAAACAGCCAGCGCGTCATCATTCGATCTCCTGCACGGCGCCAGCGACCGGCCGGCGCCCCAACAGGAAATGCCCGATGACGGGGGCCGGTTTCATCGCCAGCGCGCCGTCAGCCCATGGTCGGGATGACGAAGGCGTTGCCGCCGTCAAGCGACCCATCGGGCCAGCGCGCGGTCACGGTCTTGACCTTGGTCCAGAATTTGACCCCCTCCATGCCGTGCTGGTTGGTATCGCCGAACGCCGAGCGCTTCCAGCCGCCGAAGGTGTGATAGGCGACGGGCACCGGAATCGGCACGTTGATGCCGACCATGCCGACATTGACGCGCGCGGCAAATTCGCGCGCGGCGTGGCCGTTGCGCGTGAAGATGGCGACGCCGTTGCCATACTGATGCCTCGACGGCAGTTCGAGCGCGGTTTCGAAATCGGGCGCGCGGACGATCTGCAGCACCGGGCCGAAGATTTCTTCCTTGTAGCTTTCCATCTCGGGGGTGACATGGTCGAACAGCGTCGGGCCGACGAAGAAGCCCTTTTCATGCCCCTGCAAGGTAAAGCCGCGCCCGTCGACGACCAGCTCGGCGCCTTCGTCGGCACATTTCGCGATCCAGCCTTCGACCTTTTCCTTGTGCGCCTGCGTCACCACGGGGCCGTAATGCGCGTCGGGATCGGTCGATACGCCGACGCGCAGCGCCTCGATCGCCGGGACCAGCTTGTCGCGCAGTCGCTGCGCCGTATCCTCGCCCACCGGGACGACGACGGGCAGCGCCATGCAGCGTTCGCCCGCCGAGCCGAAGGCGGCGCCGGTCAGGTCGCTGACCACCTGGTCGAGATCGGCGTCGGGCATGACGATGCCGTGATTCTTCGCGCCGCCCATCGCCTGCACCCGCTTGCCCGCGCGCACGCCGCGTTCATAGACATAATGGGCGATGTCCGACGAGCCGACGAAGCTGACCGCGGCGATGTCGGGATGATCGAGGATGGCATCGACCATTTCCTTGTCACCGTGGACGACCTGGAAAATCCCCTCGGGCATTCCGGCTTCGAGGAACAGTTCGGCCAGGCGGACGGGAACCGACGGGTCGCGTTCGCTGGGCTTCAGGATGAAGGCATTGCCGACCGCGGTGGCGACCGCGCCCATCCACAACGGAATCATCGCGGGAAAGTTGAACGGCGTGATGCCGACGCCGATGCCGAGCGGCTGGCGCATCGAATAGACGTCGATGCCGGGGCCGGCGCCCTGCGTATATTCGCCCTTCAGCACATGCGGGATGCCGCAACAGAATTCGACGACCTCCAGCCCGCGCTGGATGTCGCCCTTGGCATCGGCGATCACCTTGCCATGTTCGGCCGAGAGCATCTGGGCAAGCTCGTCCATATTGGCCTCTACCAGCCGCTTATATTCGAACATCACCCGCGCGCGGCGCTGGGGATTCACTGCGGCCCAGGCCGGCTGCGCCGCCTTGGCCGCCGCGACCGCGCGATCGAGGAGCGCCTTGTCGCCAAGCGCCACCTGCGCCTGAACGCCGCCATTGTTCGGATCGAGCACGTCGCCGAGCCGTCCCGCATTGCCGCCGGCGCCGCCGACGATGTGATGATCGATCTGTCGCATGAGGGTCGAGTCTCCCGTTTCTGACGTGTCGCAGCCACAAACCAAAACCAGCGCGATTGCAAGGGATAGACTTGCAGCCATATCCTGCATATTTGCAGCATATGGATTGGGACAGCCTGCAATATTTCCTGATGGTCGCGCGTCATGGCACGCTGGCGCGAGCCGGCCAGGCGCTCCACGTCGACGCCACGACGGTCAGCCGCCGCATCAGTGCACTGGAAAGCGCCTTGCAGCAGACGCTGTTCGAACGCGCGCCGACGGGTTTCGTTCTGACCGCGGCCGGTCGGGCGCTCGTTCCGCACGCCGAAGCGATGGCGGCAGCGGCCGCGCGCATCCATTCGGCAGGCGATGGCGGCGCGGCGCTGTCGGGGCAATTGCGGATCAGCGTCTCCGAAGGTTTTGGGGGCAGCTTCATCGCGCCGCGCCTCGCCGCCTTCGTCGCGGCGCACCCCGAGCTCGAGATCGACCTTGTCGCTTCGTCAGGTTTCCTCAACCCCTCGCGGCGCGAGGCCGATATGGCGGTGCTGCTCGCGCGGCCCCGCAAGGGCCCGCTGATCACGCGCAAGCTCGCGGACTACAGCCTCGGCCTCTACGCCCCCGCCGACCGCCGCGACTGGCATCGGGCGGTCGAAGCGGCGCCCCTCTCGCGTACCGGTATTCCCGTCGTCGGCTATGTCCCCGACATCCTCTATGCCCCCGAACTCGACTATCTGGGCGAGATCGAACCGGGGTTGCGCGCTGGCATCCGATCCTCTTCGATCCTCGCGCAGCGGCGGATGATCGCGGGCGGTGCCGGAGTCGGCGTCCTGCCCTGCTTCCTTGCCGCGGGTGACCCCGCGCTCGTCCGCGTCCGCCGAGACCAGACGATCGCGCGCGCCTTCTGGCTGGCGCTGCACCGCGACATCGCGCCGCAACCGCGGATCCGCGCCTTCATCGACTGGCTCGACGCCGAAGTGCAGGCCGCACGCACGCTGTTCGTCCCTGCGCCAGGAAAATTGTCGCAATTTGTCGCAAAGCCGCCACGGGGCTTGCATGGTGCGGCGCAATAGGTTGAATAGGCGCCCTTCCCCCCGCCCTCCCCGGCGGTTTCGACACGAGACAACAGACTATGCTGCACAAGAAGCCGCTGCTCCTTGCCGGAGCGCTGTGCGCGATGACGCTTTCGCTGGGCGCCTGTTCGGGCAAGGACGACAAGGGCGGCAACCGTGCGGCGCAGGTCGGCTTTGTCGTGGTGCGCGAGGAGGCCGTGCCGATCACCACCGCGCTCGGCGGCCGCACCGTCGCCTTCGAGACGAGCGAAGTCCGGCCGCAGGTAAACGGCATTGTCCGCCAGCGCCTGTTTACCGAGGGCGGGACGGTGCGCGCCGGCCAGCCGCTGTTCCAGATCGACGCGAGCCTTTACAAGGCGGCGGTCGATCAGGCCGCGGCCAATCTGGCGAGCGCCCGCGCGAGCGCGCAGGCGGCCGAGGAAAAGGCCAAGCGCTTCGAGCCGCTCGCCAAAATGCAGGCGGTGGCCGAACAGGATTATACCGACGCGCTGGCACAGGCGCGCGTCGCGCGCGCCGCCGTCGCGCAGAGCGCCGCATCGCTCGAAACTGCGCGGATCAACCTGCGCTATTCGACGATCACCGCGCCGATCGGGGGCCATATCGGCCGCTCGCTCGTTACTCCCGGCGCGCTCGTCAGCGCCAGCCAGGCGACGCCGCTCGCGGTGATCCAGCGCACCGACCCCATGTATGTCGACATCCAGCAATCGGCCGCCGACATGACGCGCCTGCGCCAGTCGCTTGCCAGCGGCGGGGTGACCGCCGGCAGCACGAGCGTGCGGCTGAAGCTGGAGGACGGCAGCGATTACGGCCTGCCCGGCACCGTGCAGTTTTCCGAAGTGACGGTGAACGAAGCGACGGGGACGGTGACGCTGCGCGCGCGCTTCCCCAACCCCTCGGGCCTGCTGATGCCCGGCATGTTCGTGACCGCGCTGTTCGACCAGGCGGTGAACCCCGCGGCAATGCTGGTGCCGCAGGCCGCGGTGCAGCGCGATTTCGACGGATCGGCTTTCGTCTATCTGGTCGGCAACGACAATAAGGCCGAACGGCGCAAGGTCGACGCGGACCGCACGGTCGGCGCGAACTGGGTCGTCACCGGCGGGCTGAAACCGGGCGACCGGGTCATCACGCAGGGTGTCGGCAACCTGAAGCAGGGATCGGCGATCAAGCCAGTGCCCGCGACCAGTCCGCAGCGGGTGGGGGCGCCCGCGGGGAAGAGCGCCGACAAGAGCGCCGCGACGAAAGGACAATAACGCCCCATGTCGCGCATTTTCATCGATCGGCCGATCTTCGCCTGGGTGCTGGCCATCGTCGTCATGCTCGGCGGGCTCGGCGCGCTGTTTTCGCTGCCGATCGAACAATATCCCGACATCGCGCCGACGCAGGTCAATATCCGCGCCAGCTATCCCGGCGCCTCCGCCGAGACGATCGAGAACAGCGTCACGCAGGTGCTCGAGCAACAGCTCACCGGTATCGACGGCCTGCTCTATTTCAGCTCGCAGTCGAGTTCGCGCGGGCAGGCGACGATTACTGCCATCTTCGCCAAGGGCACCGATCCCGACATCGCGCAGGTGCAGGTGCAGAACAAGATCGCCTCCGCCATCTCGCGCCTGCCGCAACAGGTGCAGAGTCAGGGCGTGCGCGTCACCAAGTCCAATTCGGATTCGCTGCTGCTCGTCGGCGTCTATGACACCACCGACACGCGATCGAACCAGGATGTGTCCGACTATCTGTCGTCGAACGTGCAGGATCCGCTGTCGCGCGTCGAAGGCGTAGGCGACGTCAATGTCTATGGCTCGCCGCATGCGATGCGCATCTGGCTGAACCCGCAGCGGCTCGCCGCGGTGTCGCTGATGCCCGGCGACGTCGTCACCGCGATCACCGCGCAGAACAGCGAGGTCGCGGCGGGCGAGGTCGGCGGTACCCCGGCGCCCGAGGGACAGATGCTGAATGCGACCGTAACCGCCCAGTCGCGGTTGCAGACGCCCGAAGAGTTCGAGAATATCCTGCTCAAGACGCTGCCCGACGGGTCGACCGTAAGGATCAGAGACGTCGCGCGGGTCGAGGTCGGCGCCGAAAATTACGGCACCATCGTGCGCATCAACGGCCATCCGGGCGCGGGCATCTCGATCTCGCTGTCGCCCGGCTCCGACGCGCTGGAAACCGCCGACCGGGTCAAGACGCGCGTTGCCGAACTGGCGCAGGATTTCCCCGACGGCCTGACCTATGCCTATGCCAACGACGCCACCGCCTTCATCAAGCTGTCGGTGAGCGAAGTGCAGAAATCGCTGTTCGAGGCGATCCTGCTTGTCGTGCTGGTGATGTTCGTCTTTCTGCAAAGCTGGCGCGCGGTGCTGATCCCGGCGATCGCTGTGCCGGTCGTGCTGCTTGGCACCTTCGGCGTCTTCTATATCGCCGGTTTCACGATCAACACGCTCACCCTGTTCGGCCTGACGCTCGCGATCGGCCTGCTCGTCGACGACGCGATCGTGGTGGTCGAGAATGTCGAGCGGCTGATGGAAGAGAATCCCGGCATGTCGGCGCGCGAGGCGACGATCCAGTCGATGAAGGAATTGCAGGTCGCCTTGATCGCGATCGCGATGGTGCTGTCGGCGGTGTTTCTGCCGATGGCCTTTTTCGGCGGATCGACGGGCGTCATCTATCGTCAGTTCTCGATCACCATCGTGTCGGCGATGGCTCTGTCGGTACTCGTCGCTCTGATCCTCAGCCCGGCGCTGACCTCGACCCTGCTGAAGCCGCGCAGCCATGGCGGGGACGAGGATCGGCCGCACCGTTTCCCGCGCGTGCACGCCGCGATGATCCGCGCCCGCGACGGCTTCAACACGCGGTTCGACCGCACGGTTCGCGGCTATGTCGGCAGCGTGACCCGCGTCGTCGATCGCAAATGGCTGTTCCTTGGCATTTACGCCATCATTCTGGTGCTGCTGGTGCTGATGTTCGTGCGCCTGCCGACCGGCTTTCTTCCCAATGAGGATCAGGGCCGCGTTTCGGTGCAGTTCCGCTTGCCCGCGGGCGCGACGCAGGAACGCACGCTCGCAGTGCGCGACAGCGTCGAAAAATATCTGCTGAGCCAGGAAAAGGCCAATGTCGGCGCGCTCTTCCTCGTCGCGGGCGGCGGCGGGGGCGGTGCTACCGGCCAGAATACCGGCCAGGGCTTTTTGAATCTCGTCCACTGGGACGACCGTCCCGGCAAGGAAAACACCGCCGACGCGATCGCCGACCGGACGCGCAAGGCGCTGTCGGGCCTGCGCGACGCGCAGGTCTTCGCCCTCGTTCCCGGCGCGGTGCGGGGTCTTGGCGATTCGTCGGGCTTTACGATGGAGTTCCAGAACCGCAGCGGGATGAGCCGCGCCGAATTCATCGCGGCGCGCGACCGGCTGCTCGACATGGCCAATGCCAATCCCAAGCTCACCTCGGTTCGGCTCAGCGATCTTCCCGATGTCGCGACGTTGAAGGTCGATATCGATACGCAGCGGCTGACCGCCTATGGCCTCAGCAACGGCGATGTGAACAACACGCTGGCGACCGCCTGGGGCGGCCGCTACGTCAACGACTTCATCGACAAGGGCCGCGTCAAGCGCGTCTATGTCCAGGGCGACGCCCCCTATCGCGCGAAGCCCGACGATATCGGGCAATGGTATGTCCGATCGTCCGATGGCGAGATGTCACCTTTCTCGGCCTTTTCGAGCATCGGCTGGTCAACCACCCCGGCAAGCACGTCGCGCTTTCAGGGCGTCCCGGCGTTCGAAATTTCGGGGCAGGCAGCCGCCGGCGTCAGTTCGGGCGAGGCGATGGATGAGATGGAGCGGATGGCGGCCGAAATTCCCGGCACCAGCGTCGCCTGGGCGGGCGCGTCCTATCAGGAACGCCTGTCATCGGGGCAGGCGCCCCTGCTCTATGGCCTGTCGCTGCTCGTCGTCTTCCTCTGCCTTGCCGCGCTTTACGAAAGCTGGTCGATCCCGCTTGCGGTGCTGCTCATCATTCCGCTCGGGCTGGTCGGCGCGGTTTTCGCGGTGACGCTGCGCGGGCTGGAAAACGACGTCTATCTGCAGATCGGGTTGCTGACGACGATGGGACTGGCGGCGAAAAATGCGATCCTGATGATCGAGTTCGCCGAACAGGAGGAACGCAAGGGTCGCCGCGTCATCGAAGCGGCGGTCGAGGCGGCGCGTATCCGTTTGCGTCCAATCCTGATGACCAGCTTTGCCTTCATCTTCGGCGTCCTGCCGCTCGCCATTGCGACCGGTGCGGGGGCCAACAGCCGCGTCGCGATCGGCACCTCGGTGATCGGCGGCATGCTGACCGCCGCGCTGCTCGCCATTTTCTTCATTCCGCTCTTCTTCGTGCTCGTCCGCCGCGGCGTGCGCGACGGGCTTGCCGCGCTGCGCCGGCGCTTCGGCAAAAAGGATGGCGGCGCGGAGGTGACGGCATGAAACGCGCGCCCTTCCTGATGATCGCATCGGCGCTGCTGCTCGCGGGCTGTTCGCTTGCGCCGAAGACGGCGTTGCCGTCGCCCCCGGTGCCGCAGGGCTGGCCGGTCGGCGACGCCTATCTGATCCAGAGCGAGGCAGCGCTGCCGATCCTGTCCTACAAACAATTGTTCACCGACGCGCGCCTGCAATCGCTCGTCGAACAGGCGCTCGCGAACAATCGCGACCTGCGCACCGCCTATGCCAATCTGGCGGCGGCGCGCGCGCAGGTGCGGGTCAGCCGGGCGGCGCAATTCCCGGCGATCGGCGTCAGCGCGAGCGGCGACTATGCCGACCGTGGCGGCACCGGGGGCTCCGGCGGCGCGGGCAGCAGTTTCGCGCTTCAAGGCGGGGTCACCGCCTTCGAACTCGACCTGTTCGGGCGCCTCGCCAATGCGAATGCCGCCGACCGCGACCGCGCGCTGGCGACCGAGGCCGCGTCGCGCACCGTGCGGCTGAGCCTGATTGCCGATCTTGCCAATGCCTGGGCCGCCTATGGCGCCGACCGCGACCTGCTCGCCATTGCACAGGAAACCGCGACCAATGCGCGCGAAAATGTCCGGCTGACGAAGGCGCGGCTCGACGGCGGTGTCGCGCCGCGCACCGACCTCAGGCAAGCCGAACAGATATTGGCGACCGCCGAGGACGCGATCGCGCAGCAGCAGACTGCGATCGCGCAGGGCGAAAATCTGATCCGCCTGCTCGTCGGCGGCGATGTCGATCCGGCGCTGTTCCCCGCCAGCCTGGCCGAGGTGACGCCCGCGGTTGCGGCGCCCCCGGCCGGGATGCGGTCGGAAATCCTGTTGCGGCGGCCCGACGTGATCCAGGCCGAATATCTGCTGCGCGCCGCCAATGCCGATATCGGCGTCGCGCGCGCGCGGTTGTTCCCGACGATTTCGCTGACCGGCCTGCTGGGCTTTGCCAGCGACGCGCTGTCGAGCCTGTTCGACAAGGGTTCCTTCGCCTGGTCGGCGGGCGGCGATGCCAGCGCCTCGATCTTCGATTTCGGTGGCCGCCGCGCCGGGGTGGCGGTGAGCGAGGCGCAGCGCGATGCCGCGCTTGCCAGCTATGAAGGCGCGATCCAGACCGCCTTTCGCGAAGTCGCCGACGCGCTCGCGGTGCAGGGCACGATCGCCGAGCGGGTCCGCGCCGCCGCCGCCAACACCGAAGCCGCAGCCGATACGGCGAGACTTAGCGAGGCGCGCTACAAGGGCGGGGTCGACAGTTTCCTCGCCAGCCTCGACGCGCAGCGCAGCCTCTATGCCGCGCGGCGCAGCGAAATCGCGACGGGCCTGCTGCTTGTCCAGACCCGCATCGCATTGTTCCGCGCGCTTGGCGGCGACAGCAGCGCGGGGTCCGCGGCGCCTTAGAGCGCAATCAAGACGCGAATCCCGACTCCGCTTGACAACCCCATCCGCTCGCGCGCTAATAGAACAAATCAGGAACATTATGCGCGAGTCGTCTTCCTCTCTCGCCGCGCTGCGCCAACGCGTCGCCCGGCTCGCCGATAGCGGCGCCCCGTCCGGCGGGGGCGATGGCGGCTGGCTGACGAGCGGCCATGCGGATTTCGATGCGGCGATCGGCGGCGGGCTGGCGATCGGCAAGACGCATGAATTTTTCGCAGCCGACGCGCTCGATGCGACGAGCGCCGCGGCCTTTGCCGCGTTGCTCGCGCTGCGTACGCCCGGCGCGGCGCCGCTGCTGTGGCTGCGCACCGCCGATGCCGCACGGCGCGCGGGGCATATCTATGCGCCTGGCATCGCCGAGCTTGGCGGCGACCCCGACCGGCTGCTGCTCGTCGAAACCGCCGACCCCAAAATGCTCCTCGCCTGCGCCAATGACGCGGTGCGGTGCGGCGGCTCGGCGGCGGTGATCGTCGAAAGCTGGGGAGCGTGGCCCGCGCTCGACCTGACCGCGGGGCGGCGGCTGGCACTCGGCGCACGCGATGCGGGGACCGTGCTCCTGATGCTGCGACTCAACACGCTTCCCGCTCCCAGCGTGGCGGAAACGCGCTGGACGGTCGCCGCCGCGCCCTCGACGGCGCTCGAGGCCGATGCGCCGGGCGCGCCGGGCTTCACCCTCGACCTGATACGCTGGCGCGGCGGCCCCGCGGGCGCCCGCTGGCAGATGGAATGGAATCGCGATGAGCAAGTCTTCCGGGGGGCGGCGCTATCTGGCGCTCTTCTTCCCGTGGCTCCCGGCCGAACGGCTGTGCCGCGCCGCGCCGCCGCCTGACGCTCCGATCGTCTTTGCCGAAAAGCAGCGCGGGGCACTCCGTCTTGCGAGCGTCGATCCGCACGCCGCGGCGCTGGGGCTCGGCCCCGGCATGCCGCTCGCCGATGCCCGCGCGCAGGTCGGCGACCTTGCCGTCGTGCCGCACGATCCCGTCGCCGATGCCGCCTGGCTCGACCGGCTCGCGCAGGGCTGCGCGCGCTACACGCCGCTCGTCGCGCTCGATGCCCCCGACGGGCTGATCCTCGACATCGCGGGCGCGGCGCATCTGTTCGGCGGCGAAGCAGGACTTGTCGCCGATGTCGAAGAGCGCATGGACCGGCTGGGGATGACGCTGCGCAGCGCGCTTGCCGGCACCGCCGATGCGGCGCGCGCGCTCGCCCGCTACCAGGCGCTCCCCGCCCCCGACGAGGCGGCGGCGGTGCGCCGCCTGCCCGTCGCGGCGCTGGGGCTGGAGGCGGAGGCGACGACCGCGCTCGTCCGCGCGGGGCTCAAGACGATCGGCGATCTTTCGGGCCGCCCGGTCGCCGCGATCGCCGCGCGCTTCGGGGCCGAGGCGGCGAACGCGCTGCGCCGGTTGCTCGGCGATGCACCGAGCCCGCTCGACCCGCGCATCCGGCCCCCGCCGATCGTCGTCGAGCGCCGTTTCGCCGAACCGCTAGGCAGCAGCGCCCATGCCGCTGCTGTGCTCGCCGAGCTTGCCGCCGAGGCCGCCGTCGCGCTCGGCGAACGCGGCAAGGGCGGGCGCCATTTTCGCGCGACCTTCTTTCGCAGCGACGGGCTGGCGCGCAGCATCGCAATCGAAACCGGCCAGCCGACGCGCGACGCCGATCTGGTCATGCGTCTGTTCGCCGAACGGATCGACAGCCTGCGCGATCCGATCGACCCCGGTTTCGGTTTCGACATGATCCGCCTCGCCGTGCCGCGGATCGAGGCGCTGGGTGCCGGCCAGCTCAGGCTCGAGGGCGGCGCGGCGAACACCGCGCCGGGCGCCGCCGCCGTCGACGAACTCGCCGACCGGCTGGCGACCCGGCTCGGGCGCGGGCGCGTCCGGCGGCTGCGCAGCGCCGATACCCATATCCCCGAACAGGCGCAGCTTGCCTTGCCCGCGGTCGAGGCGCCGCCGCCGACGCCCTGGACCGCGACCGAGCCGGGCGAACCGCCGCTGCGCCCCTTTCACCTGTTCGACCCGCCGCAGCCGATCGAAGTGATCGCTGAAGTCCCCGACGGCCCGCCGCAGCGCTTCCGCTGGCGCCGCACGCTCCATGCGGTACGCCGCTTCGAAGGCCCCGAACGCATCGCGGCCGAATGGTGGCGCCGCCGCGACAATGCCGGGCTGACGCGCGACTATTACCGCGTCGAGGATGCGCAGGGTCGCCGTTACTGGCTGTTCCGCCACGGCCTCTACGATGAAAAGCCCGACCCGCGCTGGTATATCCATGGGGTCTTTGCATGAGCGCGCCTTGTCCCGACGCCGATCCCGGTTTCGCCGAGCTGGTCGCTGCGACCAACTACAGCTTCCTGCGCGGCGCCTCGCACCCCGCCGAAATGGTCGCGCGCGCGCTCGAACTCGGCATGACGGGCATCGGCATCGCCGACCGCAACAGCGTCGCGGGGGTGGTGCGGGCCTGGGCCTTCCTGAAAGAGCTGCAGGTCAAGCAGCCGGAGGCGGTGGCGGGATTCCGGCTGGTCGTCGGCGCCCGGCTCGCATTCGCCGACGGCACCCCTGACATTGTCGCCTATCCGGTCAGCCGCCATGGCTGGGGCCGCCTGACGCGCCTGTTGTCGACCGGCAATCTGCGCGCGCAGAAGGGCGACTGCATCCTTCACCTCGAAGATCTGCTCGCCTATTGCGACGATCTGTTGCTGATCGCGACGGTGGGCGACGAGGCCCTGCTGCGCCAGCTCAAGCACGCACGTCCCAAATCGCTCTGGCTCGCCGCGACCATGCCCCGGGGCGGCGCCGACGCGCGGCGGCTGGCGCGACTGCACCGTCTGGCGGCGGCGGTGAACGTCCCGCTGCTCGCTACCTGCGATGCGCTTTACGCAACCCCCGCGCAGCGCCCGCTCCACGACATCGTCACCTGTATCCGCGAGGGCACAACGCTTCACAAGGCAGGGCGGCGCCTCCACGCCAATGGCGAACGCCATCTGAAAGCGCCGGCCGAGATGCGCCGGCTGTTCGCGGCCTGTCCGGGAGCGGTCGAGCAAAGCGCGCGGCTGCTCGACCGCATCGGCTTCGCGCTCGACGAACTGCGCTATGAATATCCGCACGAGCCGGTACCGCCGGGATGGAAGCCCTTCAACTATCTGCACCATCTGGTGAAGACAGCGGCCGAAGCGCGCTATGGCACGCCCTTGTCGGCGAAAGTCCGCAAGCTGATAGGCAACGAACTACGGCTGATCCGGCGGCGGAATTACGTCTATTATTTCCTCACCGTCCACGATCTCGTCCGTTTCGCGCGCGCGCAAGAACCCCCGATCCTCTGTCAGGGGCGCGGATCGGCGGCCAATTCGATTGTCTGCTTCCTGCTCGGCGTCACCTCGGTCGATCCGATGCAGCACGACCTGCTCTTCTCGCGCTTCGTCTCGGCCGAGCGCGACGAGCCACCCGACATCGACGTCGATTTCGAGCATGAGCGGCGCGAGGAAGTGATCCAATATATCTACCGCCGCTACACGCGCGACCGCGCCGCGATCGCCGCGACCGTCATCCATTATCGCCCGCGCAGCACGATCCGCGAGGTCGGCAAGGCGCTGGGCCTCAGTGAGGATGTGACCGCGCGGCTCGCCGATACGAGCTGGGGCAGCTGGGGCGACGAGGTGCCGGTCGAACGGCTGGCCGAAGCCGGGCTCGACCCCCATAATGGCGAAATCGAGCGATTGCACCGCTTCGTCGGCGAATTGCTGAAGGCGCCGCGTCACCTGTCGCAGCATGTCGGCGGCTTCGTGCTGACCCAAGGGCGGCTCGACGAACTGGTGCCGATCCACAATGCCGCAATGGAGGACCGCACCTTCATCGAATGGGACAAGGACGATATCGACGCACTCGGCCTGATGAAGGTCGATGTCCTCGCGCTCGGCATGCTGACCTGCATCCGCAAATGCTTCGACCTGATGCGGGCGCACGGGCTGGGCGACCATACGCTGGAGGTCGACATCGATTGCGGCGACGAGGCCGTCTATGAAATGCTCCAGCGCGGCGACAGCATCGGGGTCTTTCAGGTCGAGAGCCGCGCCCAGATCAACATGCTGCCGCGCCTGAAACCCAGGATATTCTATGACCTTGTCGTGCAGGTCGCGATCGTCCGGCCGGGCCCGATCGAGGGCGACATGGTGCACCCCTATCTGCGCCGGCGATGCGGCGAGGAGCCGGTTGAATTCCCCGAGCCTGCCCCGCCGCACCCGCCCGACGAACTGCACGACGTGCTCGGCAAGACTTTCGGCGTGCCGCTGTTCCAGGAACAGGCAATGAAGCTGGCGATGGTGGCCGCCGATTTCACGCCCGACGAGGCCAATGGCCTGCGCCGCGCGATGGCGACCTTTCGCAACGTCGGGACGATCGAGAATTTCCGGGACAAGATGATCGGCGGCATGGTGCGGCGCGGCTACACGCAGGATTTCGCCGAACGCTGTTTCAAGCAGATCGAGGGTTTTGGCAGCTATGGCTTCCCCGAAAGCCATGCGCAGTCCTTTGCGCGGCTTGTTTATGTCTCGTCATGGATCAAGCATTACCACCCCGCCGTCTTCACCTGCGGCTTGCTCAATTCGCAGCCGATGGGTTTTTATGCGCCGGCGCAGCTTGTCCGCGATGCCCGCGAGCATGGCGTCGAGGTGCGCGCGGTCGACGTCAATTCCAGCGATTGGGACAGCAGCCTTGAACCCCGCGCCGACGGCAGCCTCGCGCTGCGGCTCGGCTTTCGGCAGGTGGACGGGTTTCGCCAGGAGTGGGCGAAGCTGATCGCCGACGCGCGGAATGCCGCGCCCTTCGCGTCGGTCGAGGAACTCGCGCGCCGCGCGAACCTGCCTCCGCGGGCGTTGCGCCTGCTCGCCGATGCGGATGCATGCCGGTCGATGGGACTCGATCGGCGCCCCGCGCTATGGGACGCGCGGCGCGTCCGTCAGGGGGTGTTGCCGCTGTTCGGTGCGGCGGGCGCCGACGAACTGGGCACCGAAGACGATGCACGCCTGCCGCCGATCCCGCCGGTCGAACAGGTGCTGACCGATTATCAGACGACGCGCCTGTCGCTGAAGGGCCATCCGATGGCCTTTCTGCGTCCCGCCTTCGCGCGCGAAGGCGTGCTGAGCGCGGGCGAAGTTGCGGCGGCGAAGAACGGGTCGATCGTTTGCACCGCGGGGGTCGTGCTGATCCGCCAGAGGCCGGGCAAGGGCAATGCGATCTTCATCACCATTGAGGATGAGGGCGGGATCGTGAACATCCTGCTGTGGGCGCGCCATTTCGAACGCTATCGCCGCGCCGTCATGGCGTCGCGGCTGATGCTGGCCGAAGGCGAGGTGCAGCGCAGCAAGGAGGGCGTCATCCACCTGATGGCGACCCGCATCGTCGATCGCACCGCGATGCTCGACGCACTGGGCAGCGATCGCGGCTTCGATCCCGACTTGTGCCGGGCCGACGAGGTCAAGCACCCGCAAATGCCGCGCGACCGCGCGCCGGGCGCGCGCCACAGCCATCCCCGCAATGTTCGCATCTTGCCCAAGTCACGCGATTTTCATTGAAGCGGGGGAGCGGCCATTTGCCCCGCACGCAAAAAGATGCCCCGGCTGTGGGGAGCCGGGGCATCCGATCAGGCTATTAAAGGGACCAACCAAATATAGCCTGAGATGTTTGCGATGTTCCGCGCTTAGCGCAGCAGGTTCATCACACCCTGGGCGCTCTGGTTCGCCTGGGCGAGCATCGCCGTCGAAGCCTGCGACAGGATCTGCGCCGCCGCCAGCTTCGTCGATTCAGCCGAGAAGTCGGCATCTTCGATGCGCGAGCGCGATTCGTCCAGATTGGTGACACGCGACGTCAAATTATCGACAGCCGCCTCAAGACGGTTCTGCTGCGCACCGAGGTTGGCGCGTTCGCCGGCAACCGTGGTGATCGCGGTGTCGAGCGTCGCCAGTGCACCGGTCGCGCCCGAAGCCGTGGCAACCGAAAGAGCGTTGACGCCCAGCGTCGTCGCATCAAGCTTGCCGATCGTGATGTTCACGTTTTCACCGGTGTTGATGCCGGTCTGGATATCGAAGCCTGCGGTGACGCTGCCGTCGAGCAGTTTGTTGCCGTTGAACGTCGTCTGGCCGACGATGTCGCCGATCTGCGAGATCAGTGCGGTAACTTCCTTCTGCACCAGACCGCGGTCGGCATCGCTGAGAGTGCCGGTCGAAGCCTGCATCGCCAGGTCGCGCATACGAACCAGGATGTCCGAAACGCTGCCCGCAGCGCTGTCGGCGGTCTGCGCCAGCGAAATGCCGTCGTTGGCATTGCGGATCGCCTGGGTGAAGCCGCGCGAGGCAGCCTGCATGCGAGTTGCGACGGCGAGGCCGGCGGCGTCGTCCTTGGCGCTGTTGATGCGCTTGCCGCTCGACAGACGTTCCATAGCCTGCGACTGCATGCGATTGGCAACACGCGAGCTGTTCTGGGCGCGAAGCGCGCTCACATTGGTGTTGATGACAGTCATAATGTTCCTTTCCGGCCCCTTGGCCATTCCCGTGGTGTGAGGGCTCAGCGAGCGGTCACGAAAGCTGTAACGGCGGCGGCGGCGGCGGATTAAGCCGGCGCGTCAAAAAAACGCCGCGGAGCGCAGGCTGCGTTAGGATCACTCTATCAAATAGCTGTTTTTCAACGAAAAGAATTTTTGGCATGAGCTTTGCATTACTCTTTGTGCGTGCGGTGAACCGCCGCGCACCAGGACGGATGAAAGCTTATGAGCACGATTGACCAGAGCCGACTGCTGCAAATGCGCAGTTCGATTCTCAATCAGAACCAGGCGCTGCAGCGCGCCGCCGGCGGCGCGGCTGCGGGCGGCGCCGCGGGTGCCGGTGCGGCACCCGATTTCGGATCGGCGATCGCCAGCGCATTGCAGCAGGTCAATACCCAGCAGGCGAAGGCGAGCGACCTCAGCGAAGCCTATGAACGCGGCGACACGCACGACATCGTCAGCGTGATGATCGAACGCCAGAAGGCCTCGCTCGGCTTCGAAACCACGTTGCAGGTCCGCAACAAGCTGCTGTCAGCCTATCGCGACATCATGAACATGCCGGTGTAATCCATGGCCGAAGCTCAACTCCTCGCCCCCGTTGCCGATACGAACCGGCTGCCCCTTCCTGCGATGGGCGGCCGCTTTGCGCCGGTCCAGCAGTTCGTCCGCCAGCCCGCCGTCCAGCGCGCGCTGCCTGCGATCGCCACGACGACCGCGATCGGCCTGGCCGCGCTCGCCTATTTCATGACCCAGTCGGCGCCGCAGGCGCAGCTTTTCGCGGGGCTCGACGACAGCGACAAGGCCGCCGTCGCCGATGCGCTCCAGTCGCAGGGGATCGGCCACACCATCGATCCGACGACCGGCGCACTGACCGTCGATGCCGACAAGCTGTATCAGGCGCGCATCGCGCTCGCCGGGCAGGGATTGCCCAAGGCGCAGCCGAGCGGTGACAGCCTGATCGCCTCGCTCCCGATGGGGTCGAGCCGCGCGATCGAAGGCGAAACGCTGCGCTCGGCGCGCGAAGCCGACCTGTCGCGTACGATCGAGACGATCGACGCGGTCAAGACCGCGCGCGTCCACATCGCCGCCGCCGAACCCAGCCTGTTCGTCCGCGACGACAAGCCCGCAACCGCGTCAGTGATGCTGACGTTGCAGAACGGCCGCAACCTCAGCGACGCGCAGGTTCAGGGGATCCGTTTCCTCGTCGCCTCCTCGGTTCCCGGCATGAACGCCGACGAGGTCCAAGTGATCGACCAGCGCGGCGCGCTGCTCTCCGACGGCGCCAGCAGCGGCGACATGAAGAGCTTCCAGCTCCAGATGCAGATGGAGGATCGCTTCCGCCGCGCGCTCGAAACGCTGCTCGGTCCGATGCTCGGCTCGGGCAATTATTCGGTCGAAGTTCACGCCGACGTCGACATGTCGGAAAGCCAGGCGACGCGCGAAAGCTTCCCCGAAAACGACCGCGCGCTGAGGACCGAACAGGTGAGCCGGGTCGTCAGCGGCCAGAGCACGCCGCCCGCCGTGGGCATCCCCGGCGCGCTGTCGAACCAGCCGCCGCAGGCGACTACGGTGACGAACAATGCCCCCGCGCCGACGCCCGCCGGCGCGCCGACCACCGACACGCAGAGCAACGAAAATTCCGCCCGCGCCTATGAGGTCGGCCGAGAAATCTCTGTCACGCACCAGCCGCAGGGTCGCCTGAAGCGCCTGTCGATCGCCGTCGCGCTGAACCAGGGGCAGAAGGCGCTGACCCAGGCCGACCTCGCGAAGATCGAGGGGCTGGTGAAGGGCGCGGTCGGATACGATCAGACGCGCGGCGACGTCGTCGCGATCAGCCAGCGTCCCTTTGCGAAGGTCGACGATGTCGCACCCGCCTTCTATGACCAGCCGTGGTTCATGCCGCTCGCCAAGCAGATCGGCGCCGTGC
Organism: Sphingopyxis sp. GC21; assembly: GCF_025727575.1. Classification (NCBI taxonomy): domain Bacteria; kingdom Pseudomonadati; phylum Pseudomonadota; class Alphaproteobacteria; order Sphingomonadales; family Sphingopyxidaceae; genus Sphingopyxis; species Sphingopyxis sp. GC21. Next base: position 3,024,843 of record NZ_CP095845.1, read on the forward strand.
TCGCCGCGCTGCTCGCCTTTCTGTTCATCGGCCGTCCGATGATCAAGTCGGCCAAGCAGCGCGCCGCCGCGCGCGCCGAACGCGATGCCGAAATCGAACAGTCGCTGCTCACCGCCACCGAAAACCGCGCCGCACTCGACGCGCCGCGCGGCGGCAGCGCAATCACGCTCGAGATGATCGAGGCCGCGCCAAGCTATGAAGCGCGCGCCAATCTGGTCCGCGCCTTCGTCCGCCAGGACTCGGCGCGCGCCGCGCTCGTCGTGCGCCAGCTGATGCAGGAGGGTGCCCATGGCTGACGACACCGACGTCGCCGGCGATATCGCACCCGCGGTCGGCCTGCGCCCCGCCATCGAAGGATCGGCCGCCGCCGCGATCCTGCTGATGCTGCTCGAAGAAGGCGACGCCGCCACGATCCTCAAGCATCTCGATCCCGATGAGGTGCGCCTGCTTGCCAAGGGCATGTTCGACGCCGCCAACGCCAGCGAAACGCAGATCGAACAGGCGCTCGACCAGTTCGTCGTGCGCAGCCGCGACGTCAGCGCGCTCGCCATCGGCGCCGAAACGCGTATCCGCACCGTCATCAATCAGGCGGTAGGCAATGTCCGCGCCGACAATATCCTGGCCGCCGTCGCGCCGCAGTCGAGCGCCGCGTCGCTCGAGATGCTGCGCTGGATGGATGTCGAGGCGATCAGCGCGCTGCTCGCCAGCGAACATCCGCAGGTCGGCGCGCTGATCCTGTCGGTGTTGATCCCCGACGTCGCCGCGCGCGCCATCGAAACGCTCGACGAGGTGCTGCAGGCCGATCTGGTGCTGCGCGCGGCGCAGCTCACCACCGTCCCCGCCGCCGCGATCGAGGATCTGGAATCGGTGCTCGCTTCCGCCAATGTCGGCGGCCAGCGCGTCGCCAAGCAGCCGATCGGCGGCCCGAGCGACGTCGCGAAGATCATGAAGAAAATGCCCAAGTCGCTGTCCGAACGCACGATCCGCGCGCTCAAGAAGCAGGACAAGCTGCTGGCACAGGCGATCGAGGAAGAGATGTTCATCTTCGAAAATCTGCGCGAGCTCGACAAGAAGAGCATCGGCACCGTGCTGCGCTCGGTCGATGCAGCGATCCTCGCGGTCGCGCTCAAGGGTACCGACGCCGACATGGTCGATCTGTGCCTGTCGACGATGTCGCAGCGCGCATCGGAAACGATCCGCGACGAAATGGCCGAAATGACGATGGTCAAGCGCACCGACGTCGACGAAGCGCAGAAGTCGATCATGCAGATCGTCCGCCAGATGGCAGCATCGGGCGAAATCATGCTCGCGGGCGGGGGCGACGATTATGTCTGATCTCGCGTCCGAATCGACCGTCGCCGCACTGGCGCATGCGATGGCGCGCGACGGCGGCTTTCGCCCGCTGCAGTTCGGCCAACCGCGCAGCGCTCCGCTAGCGCCGGCCCCCGAAGTGGCGGCCGAGCCAGCCGACGACCCCTTTTCGCGCGGGCTTGCCGAAGGCCAGCGCCTGGCCGAAGCCGCCTTTGCGGTCGAACGCCAGCAATTGCTCGCGATGGTCGCCGCCGCCGAAGCGCTGCAAGACGAACCCAGCGAGGAACTCGCGCAGCTGATCGCCGAAACGGTCGAGCGGCTCGTCCGCCAGATCGTCGAGGCGGCGCCGATCGAGGCCGACTGGCTGCGCGCGCAGGCCGAAACCGCCGCCGCGCTGGTCGCTGAAGCTGACAAGGCGCGCACCCTGTGGGTCAATCCCGCCGACGCAGTGCTCCTCGTCGACGCGCCGATCGCGCTGCCGATCGAAAGCGATCCGTCGATGGCGCGCGGCACCGTCCGTGTCGAAACCTCGGCCGGCTGGATCGAACATGGCCGCGCGGTCTACCTCGACGAGCTGCGTGCCGCACTCGGCGGCCAGGGCGGCGCCGCATGACGCGCCGCCTCGCCATGTCCGCCCGCCAGTTGCTCGACCCCGTCGACCTCAGTGACGCATCGCCGCGCCGCATCGGCACGCTCGTCGCGCACGAAGGCATCATGCTCGAAGTATCAGGCTTTCCCCAGCCGCTCGGCAGCAATGTCCGCATCAAGTCGGCGAACAACGAATATGTGAACGGCGAGGTCGTGGGCTTTCGCGGGCACCGCAGTCTCGTGCTGCCCTTCGACACCAACATGCCTCTCGTCACCGGCGCGCCGGTCGAACCGCATGGCGCGTCGAGCATGGTGACCGTCGGCAAGGCGCTGCTCGGCCGCATCATCGACGCGCAGGGCAATCCGCTCGACGGCCGCCCGCCGGTCAAGTCGCAGTTCCAGTGGCCGCTCGCCGGCCGCAAGGTCAATCCGCTGCGCCGCGGCCGGGTGACCAAACCGCTCAACATGGGCGTGCGCGCGATCAACGGCCTGCTCACCGTCGGGGAAGGCCAGCGCGTCGCGATCATCGCGGGGTCGGGCGTCGGCAAGTCGGTACTGATGGGCCAGATGATCGCGGGCACCGAATGCGACGTGATCGTCGTCGGCCTGATCGGCGAGCGCAGCCGCGAGGTCAGCGACTTCGTTGAGACCAAGCTGCCGCCCGCCGTCCGCAAGAAATCGGTGGTGGTCGCGGTTCCCGCCGACCATCCGCCGCTGCTTCGCCTGCGCGCCGCGATGCGCGCGACCGCGATCGCCGAAGCCTTTCGTCAGGACGGCAAGAAGGTGCTGCTGCTGATCGACAGCCTGACGCGTGTCGCGCACGCGCAGCGCGAGATAGGGCTGACGCTGGGCGAACCGCCGACGATGAAGGGCTATCCGCCCTCGACCTTCGCGCTTATCCCCTCGCTCGTCGAACGCGCCGGCAACGACCGCCTCACCGGCGGGTCGATCACCGCGCTCTATACCGTACTCGCCGATGGCGGCGACATCGAGGATCCGGTCGTCGATTCGGCGCGCGCGATCGTCGACGGGCATATCATCCTCTCGCGCCAGCTTGCCGAACAGGGGGTCTATCCCGCGATCGACATCGCCCGGTCGCTGTCGCGCACCATGGCCGATTCGGTCGATGCCGATCACGCCGCCGCCGCCGCGCGCTTCCGCCAGCTCTGGTCCGCCTATGAAGAGAATCGCGACCTGATGCTGATGGGCGCTTATGTCGCCGGCACCGATCCGGTGCTCGACACCGCCATCGCGCGGCGCGCCGACCAGCTTGCATTCGTTACCCAGCCCGCCGGCACCCAGGTCGATTTCCAGACCGCACGCCAGTCACTCATCGAAGGATATTCTGCATGACCGCCCGCACCGCACGCCGCAAACGTATCATTCGCGTGCGCACCGTCGAACATCAGATGGCGGAGGCCAATCTGGCGCGCGCCAATGGCGAGCTCGCGAGCCTCATCGAGCTGTCGCGCCGCCTCGAGGCGCTGCGCGCCGACCTCGCGGTCGCCCGCGGCGTCGTCGCGGGCCGCGCGCTCAATACGGTCGGCGAACTTGGCATGCGGCTCGACATGGCGAAGGAAAATCTTGCAACCCCGCTGGTCAACGCCAGCGCGCGCCGCGACGAAATGGGCGTGCTTGCGCAGAGCGCGCTGATGAAGGAAGAATCGGCGGTGCGCCTCTATGAACGCAGCCGCAAGTCGGCCGAAGTCGAGATGGAACGCCGCGCCGACGCTAACCGCCCGCACCGCCGCCGCACGATGAGCCTGCGCCTGGTCGAAGGCGGCCCGCAATGATGCCCGGCCTGCCCCAGAGCGCGAGCCAGCCCGGCTTCGCGGCCTTTCTGTCCAATATCGGCCAGGCGCCCGCCAGCGGCGCCGGCGAGGACGGCGGCTTCAGCCAGCTCCTCGCCGCGCTTCCCGGAGCCGCGACGATTGGCAAGACCGGCACGCCCGGCGCTGCGCCGACCGGCGATACTCAGGCGACGGCGACGGCCGCGAGCGTGATCGCGCTCGCAGGCGCCGAAGCGGCGGGCGCGGTAGCGCCGACAGCGGATGCCCTGCCGCCTACGGCCACCAACCCCGACGGCACCACCGCGGCCGGGACGCCGCACGTCGTGACACCCGATTTCGCCGCCATCGTCGGCGGCAAAAAGCCCGCTACCGAGGCCAAGACGGCACCCGCCGCCGATACCGAAGCCGCGCCCGCGATCCCGGCCGACGACACGTCGCCCAAGGCCGCGCCCAAGCGCGGTGGCCCGGAGGTCCCGCAACCCGATGCGCAGGATGCCGCGGCACATGCCGCCAGCCTGCTCGCCGCCCTGACCGGCAAGCCCGCCAAGCCAGCCGTCGATCCGGCGAAGACCGGCACCGACGACGCCGATGCCGAAGCGACCGACGCCGCGCCTACGGCCGACGCTGCCGCGACGGCGAGAACGACGCCTCCCGCCGTGACCCTGCCTCTCAATCCGGCGCCTGCCGCCGCGAATGGCGTGGTGCCCGAAGCCTCCGCGCCGGTTGCCGACAAGCCCGCGAAGGCTGCCAAGCCTGTGCTGGCCCCGGCCGCGCCGCAAGGCCGCGACGCCCCCACCGCACCCGCGGTAACGCCTGCGAAGGCCGAGAGCGCCACCGCTACGCCGGCGCCCGCCGCCGAACCCGCGGCCAAGCCGATCCGTGCCGAAGGCGGCGCTTCCATGACCGTGCTGTTCAATCAGCCCGCCACGCCCGGCGCCACAAGCATCGGCGCCCCGGCACAAGCGGCGCCGCTCGCCGAACGCACGCTCGACTTGACGAGCGATGATCGCTGGATCGCGCAGCTCGCCGCCGATATCGCCGCGACCAAATCGGACAAGGGCGACCTCAGCTTCCGCCTGATGCCGCGCCACCTCGGCCGGCTCGACGTCGCGATGAAACTCGACGGCGACAGCGTGTCGATGAAGCTCGACACCCAGCATGAAAGCACCGCCGCGATCGTCGCCGCCGCACAGCCGCGACTGGTCGAGGATCTCCGCCAGCAGGGCGTCCGCGTTGCCGGCGCCGAAGTGACCTGCACCCCCGATCAGGCCGGGCGCCCGTCGCTTGCCCAGGGTCAGGGACAGGGCCAGAACCAGGGACGCGGCGCTGCGCCCGACGCGAGCCATTTGATCGAAACCGCCAATGATCGCGCCGACGCGCGCGACGACGACAGCGCCGCGAACCGCCGCGGCCGCTTTGCCTGATATCGAAAGGAACCGACGAGATGAGCAAGGACAAGGCCCCCGAAGCAGCGCCCAAGAAGGGCGGCAAGATGAAGAAGCTGCTGGTGGTCGGCGTCGGCGGAACCGCGCTGATCGGCGCCGGCGCGGGCGCGGGCATCTATCTGGGTGGCGGCCTCGGCGAGCATAAGGCGACGCCGCAGGACAATTACCCCAAGTTGGTCGAGCGCAGCGAAAAGGAAGAAGCGGCCTCGGGCGAGGGCGGCGAAGGCGGCGGCGCGCCGCCGCTGAAGGTCGGCACCGTCTCCGTTCCCAACGATCATTACAAGGTCGATCCCCGCAAATATGAGATCACCTATTATCCGATCGAACAGCCCTTCACGACCAATCTGGCCGACGGATCGGGCTTTCTTCAGGTCGGGATCAGCCTGTCGACCTATTATGACGGCAAGCTGATCACCAACATCAAGCGGCAGGAGGTGCCGATCCGGTCGGCCGTCCTGATGACGCTTGCCGAACAGGATCCGGCGCTGCTTTCGACGTCGCAGGGCAAACAGCGGCTTCAACGCCAGTTGACCAATGCGATTAACCAAGTACTGCGCGACAAGGAGGGGTTCGGGGGCATCGACAATGTCTATTTCACAAGCTTGGTGATTCAGTGACGCTAAACGCCAAACCCGTAGCGGCCGCAGACGCCGCGGCGCGGCAGGAGGCCGAGGCGCAGGCGTCGCTGCTGCTCCGCCGGTCGGAGGGCAGCTATGCCTTTCCGCTGCTCGACGCCGTGAGCAACCAGTTCGCGCGCAGCCTGCGCGATCTGGTGCGCGCTCTCGGCGCGCCGCTCGTGCAGATCGAGCGCGCGCCCGCCGAAACGATGCGCTTTGCCGACTGGTGCGCCGTCGTCGAACCGGCGATTTTCTGGCGCTATCACGCGCCGCCGCTCAAGGGGCCGGTGCTGATCACCGGCGGCCGCGCGCTTGTCCTCCAGCTCGTCGACATCTTTTACGGCGGCAAGGGTCAGCCCGCGGGCGAGCGCGAGGATCTGACCGACGCCGAAGAACGCTTTGCCGCGCGCCTCGGCCGCGACATGGGGTTGCAGCTCGCCGCCGCGTGGCGCGACAAGCACCCGATCGATCCCGAACTCGATTTCGTCACCACCGAAAGCGCCAAGCTCGCCGCGGTGCGCGCCGACGACGAACTGCTCGTCCAGCGGTTCACGCTGCGCGGCGCGCCTTTCGATGGCAAGACCGTAATGTGCGCTTATCCGCAGGCGGCGCTGCGCGGAATCGCGGGGGCCGAACCGGTGCCCGAAATGCGCGACCTGCCGCAGACCGATCCCGTCTGGTCGAACGCGCTCAACAAGGCACTCAAGGACGTCCGCCTGCCCGTGCGTTCGGTCCTCGCGCGTCCCGAGATCAGCCTTGTCAAACTTCTGTCGCTCGAAGTCGGCGACATCATCCCCATCACCATGCCGCGCCAGGTGCCGGTGACCGTCGCCGGACGCAAATTCGCGCTCGGCAGCATCGGCGAAGCCAATGGCAACGCCGCCATCATGATCGATCAAATCGAAAAAGGACCGGACAATGACTGACCTCAGCGACGCGCCCGCAGCGCCGCAGCGCGACCGCCGCGAAGGCAAGACGATTGCCGCCGCCCCCAATTTCGACCTGCTCGCCGGCGTTTCGCTGCGTGTCTCGGTCGAGGTCGGATCGACTTCGATGACGCTCGCCGAGCTGCTCACGATGACCGAAGGCAGCGTGATCGAACTCGACCGCGCGGCGACCGACCTGCTGGACATCTATGCCAATGGTACGCTGATCGCGAAGGGCGAGATCGTCAGCGTCGAGGGCCGCTACGGTATCCAGGTCGCCGAAGTCGTCGCGCCCGACCGCGGCATCGCCGGCTTCGACCGGAGGGCCTGATGCTCGAATATATCCTGCGCCTGCTGATCCTGCTGCCGATCGTCGGCGGCATGGCCTGGGGCAGCCTGTGGCTGTGGAAGCGCGTCCAGATGGGCGTGCCGCTGGGCGGCGGCGCGAAACAGGATCGGCCGGTCGACCTTGTCGGCGTGCTCCCCCTCGGTCCGGGGTCGAAGCTCGCGGTGGTCGAATTTGCCGGGCAACAGATTTTGATCGCGGTATCGCGCAACGGCATCACGCGCCTTGCCGACAACAGCCAGGGCGATTTTCATGTCGACTGACGCCGCCCCGGCGCGCGGCCGCTGGCTGCGCCGCGCGGCGATTGCCGGCGGCATCGCGCTGTTCGTCGCAGCGGCGCCCGCGGCGCATGCGCAGGCGGCTGACGGCCTGACCCGCGCGGTCGGCGAAATCGGCGGCGACGGCCGCCCATTGAGCCTGTCGCTGCAGATCCTGCTGCTGATGAGCCTGCTGACGGTGCTGCCGTCGCTGCTCCTGATGATGACCAGCTTCACGCGCATCATCATCGTGCTGTCGATCCTGCGCCACGCACTCGGCCTGCAACAGACCCCGCCCAACCAGGTACTCGTCGGGCTCAGCCTCTTCCTGTCGCTATTCGTGATGCAGCCGGTGCTCAGCGAGGTGAACCGCGTCGCGATCACCCCTTATGGTCAGGAACAGATCGACATCGGCGAGGCGGTCGTCCGGTCGGGCGACGCGCTCCACGGCTTCATGATGAAGCAGACGCGCAAGACCGACCTGATGATGTTCGCCAAGATCGCCAAGGCGCCCGAATATGCGAGCCCGAAGGACGTCCCCTTTTCGATCCTGCTGCCCGCCTTCGTCACCAGCGAACTCAAGACCGCCTTCCAGATCGGCTTCCTGATCTTTCTGCCCTTTCTCGTCATCGACCTGATCGTCGCCTCGGCGCTGATGTCGCTCGGCATGATGATGCTGTCGCCGACGGTCATATCGATGCCGTTCAAGCTGCTGCTCTTCGTCCTCGTCGACGGCTGGGCGCTGACGATGGGGTCGCTCGCCTCGTCGTTCGGGACATAGGGCGATGGAGGCCGATTATTTCATCGGTGTCGCACAGCAGGCGCTGTGGATCCTCGCGCTCGCCTCGGCGCCGATCCTGATTCCGGTGCTGGTCATCGGCGTGCTGCTCGGCATGGTCCAGGCGGCGACCTCGATCAACGAACAGACGCTCAGCTTCGTACCAAAGCTCATCATCACCGCCATCTGTCTGGCGATCTTCGGCAGCAGCATCCTGGTCCTGCTTACCGATTTCACCCGCGACCTGTTCGCCCAGATACCCAATCTGGTCCGATAGGGCCGCGATGAACCCGGCCGATATCCCGAATATCGAGGCGATGCTCCAGCTCTGGATGCTGGGGATGATCCGCCCCGGCGCCGCCTTTTTGGCCGCGCCGGTGTTCGGGGCGACCAACGTGCCGGTGCAGCTGCGCCTCGTTATCGCGCTCGCGGTCGGCGTTCCCGCGGTCGCGGCGTCGGGGCTCCATCTGCCGCCCGAAGGGCTCGTGTCCTTCACCGGCCTGCTTCTCGTCGCGGGCGAGGTCGTGATCGGCCTCGCGATCGGCTTCGTGCTCCAAATGGGTCTCGCCGCGGCACTGCTCGCGGGCGAGGCGATCAGCAACGCGATGGGCCTCGGCTTTGCGGCGATGGTCGATCCGATGAGCGGACAGATGAGCTCGGCGGTCGGCCAGTTCCTCTCGATGCTGGCCACCGCGCTGTTTTTGGCGGCGAACGGCCATCTGCTGCTCATCGAGATCATCGTGCAGAGCTATAATGCGCTGCCGCCGGGCAACGCCTTTCCCTCCTATGGCGCGATCGAAGGCATCTTGCGCTTCGGCAGCCTGATGTTCGCGGCGGGGCTGACCATCGCCCTGCCTGTCGGCTTCGTGCTGATCATGGTCCAGATGGTGATGGGCGTCATCGGGCGCTCGGCTCCGGCGATGAACCTGTTCGCCGTCGGCCTGCCGGCGACGCTGCTTGCCGGGGTCATCCTGCTCGGCATCGCGACCCCCGCAATGGCCGAGGCGATCGCCCGCTTCCTCTCCGACGCGCTCGACATGGCGCGCCTGCTCGCGGGGGGCTGACGATGGCCGAACAGTCGGACAAGGACCAGAAAACCGAACAGCCAACCCCGAAAAAGCGCGCCGATGCCGCACGCGAGGGCGATGTGCTGATGTCGCGCGAACTTGCGACCGCGCTGATGATGCTCGCGGGTGCCGGCTGGCTTTTTGCTGCGGGCGGCTGGCTCGTTCAGTCAGCGGGCGACCTCATGAAACGCGGCCTGACGCTCAACGCCGACGATGTCGCGCATTTTGCGCCGGGCGAAGCAGTGATGCGCAACGGGGTCGAGATTCTGCTGCCGCTCGGCAGCCTGTTCGCGCTCGCCTTCGTCGCCGCGATCGCCGCACCCGCGATGCTCGGTTCGCTCGGCTGGCGCGGCAAGGCGCTCAATTTCAAGGGTAACCGCATCAATCCGCTGAACGGCCTCAAGCGCATCTTCGGGCCGCAGGGGTTGATCGAACTGGTCAAGTCGATCGCCAAGGTTCTGCTGCTGGGAACGATCGGCTATTGGCTGATCGCGGTCAATCTGCCCGCGATCATGACCATGGCGTCGACCGACCTCAATGCGGCGATCGGGCTCGCAGGCAGCGCCATCGGCCATTCGATGCTCGCTATGGCGGGCGGGCTGGTGGTGATCGCGCTGATCGACGTTCCCGCCCAATGGTATCAGCGCAACCGGCGGCTGATGATGACCAAGCAGGAAGTCAAAGAGGAGATGCGCCAGTCGGACGGCGCTCCCGAGCTCAAGCAGGCGCAGCGCCAGCGGGCGCATGAAATATTGAGCGGGTCGGCACGCAAGGCGGTGACCGACGCGACGGTCGTGCTCACCAACCCGACGCATTTCTCGGTCGCGCTGCGCTATCGCCCGGGCGTCGATGCGGCGCCGGTCGTCGTCGCCCGCGGGCGGGGCGATGTCGCGCTGGCAATCCGCGAGCTTGCCCGCGGCGCCGACATCCCGATCCTGGAATATCCGCAACTCGCCCGCGCCATCTATTTCACCGTGCGCGCCGGGCGGACGATCCCCGAAGAATTGTTCATCGCGGTCGCCACTATCCTCGCCTTCGTGTTCCAGCTCGAACGCGCGGTCGCCGAGGGACGCAGCCAGCCCGATGTCGAGATTCCGGTGTCGCACCAATTCGATCCCGACGGGCGCCGGCAGGGCTGATTTCGCGCTTAATGTCGCGCGCGTGCGGCCGTTAAGAAGAGCGAAGGATATTTGCCATGGCTCTCACTTCCATTGCCAGTTCGCTCGGCGCCGGGTCGGGGATCGACATTCCCAAGCTTGTCGATGATCTTGCGGCTGCCTCGCGCGAGCCCAAGGTTACGCGGCTCTCGACGCTGGCGCAGCAGAATCAGGCGCGGATCAGCGCCGTATCGCAGGCGCGATCGAACCTTGAAGGCTTTGCCGATTCGCTGGCGCAGATGGTGTCCGACGGCACCTTGCGCAGTACGCCGACGGTTTCGGACGAAAGCGTGATTTCGGCAACGACGCGCGCCGGTATCAACGCCGACAGCTTCTCGGCGACGGTGGTCGTCGACCAGCTTGCCCGGGCGCAGACCGCCTATTCGGCGGTGGTCGCCGACAAGACGGCGGCGATCGGGACCGGCACGATGACGCTCAGCGTCGGCGGCACCGACCATGTGATTACAATCGACGGCACGAACAACAGCCTCGAAGGGCTGGCAAAAGCGATCAACGCCAGCGGCAGCGGCGTATCGGCCTCGATCGTGTCCGACACTGGCGGCAGCCGGATCGTGCTCAAGGGCGCGACGGGAGCGGCGAACAGCTTCACGCTGACTGCCGACGCGGGCGCCGATCCGGCGCTCGCGGCGTTCGGCTATGGTGCGGGCGGCGGCATGACGCTGGGCCAATCGGCGACCGATGCCCAATTCACGATCGACGGCGTGGCCTATAGCCGCAGTTCCAATATCGTCGACGACGTGATTCCCGGCATGTCGCTCACGCTTAAAAAGGCATCGCCAGGCCAGGAGGTGGATGTAGGGGCAAGTCGCCCGCTCGATATGATCCGGCAGACGGTGAAGGATTTTGTCGACGTCTACAACCAGCTCAAGAAGAGCATCACCGATGCCGCCGCGATGTCGGGTGACACGCGCGGCCTGCGCGAGCTCGAGGGCCAGCTGCGCGGCATGATGTCGCAAACACTGACCAGCAGCGGCACCTATACGACGCTCGCCGACATCGGCATCTACACGAACAAGGACGGCCTGCTTGCCGTCGATCAAACCCGGCTGGAAACCGCCCTGACGACCGACGCCGGCGCGGTCGAAGCATTGTTCAATCCGCCGCGCGATGGCGCGCATACCGACGTCAGCGATCCGGGCATCGCCGGTGTGCTTGACGCTCTGCGCGACAAGGCCGTGGGGACAGGCGGTGTGATCGATCGCGTCACCAGGACACTCGATGCCAAGAGCAAGGATCTTGCCGACGAGCTCGACAAGGTCAACGAGCGCGAAGACGCCTATCGCGCGCGGCTGGAGAAAAAATACAGCACGCTCGACGCAAAGCTGGCAGCCTTCAAGGCGACCCAGGCCTATCTGGAACAGCAGATCCAGATGTGGAACAACCAGAACAGCAATAACTAAGGGTTTTCGCCGTGCCTGCCACCGCCTCGATCGTCCGCGCCACCGGCACCTACCGCCGGCTGCAGCAGGAAAGCCGTGCCGAGGGCGCCGACCCGGTCGAGCTCGTCGCCATGCTCTATGACGAGCTCGAAACGGCCGTTGGCGTGCTCGGATCGATGGCGCGGCAGGGACAGCGCGTCTCCGCCACCGACCCCGCGCACCGCGCGCGCGCGATCCTGATCGGACTCGACGCCAATCTCGATCATAGCGCGGGCGGCGATGTCGCCGCGGCGCTGTCGCGCGTCTATCGCAGTATGCGCCGCAAGCTCGATGAGGCGATCGCCGCCAATCGCGAAGACGGTTTTGCCGAGGTGCTCGACGGCATCCGTACGATTGCCGAGGCTTGGCGCCAGCTTCGCTGACGCGCCCGCGTCGTCTCTTCATTATCGATCGGTAAAAAAGGGTTCGGCACCGGCCGCGGCCCGCGCCGTCGCTATAAGTGGGGACAAGCGACGACTGGGGTGGGGTGCGACCGGTGCCGAATTCAGCGGCGCCGAAACTGGTGGGGTAGTTTTCAGGCGGCCTGCTGCTGAACTCCATATTTGCGCATCTTTTCGATCAGCGTCGTGCGCTTGAGCGACAGGAGGCGGGCAGCCTCCGAAATGATGCCGTCGGCAAGGTCGAGCGCGACGTGAATCTGTTCCAGTTCGATCGTCTCGATCTCGCGCTTGAGGTCGATCGGCTGACCCGGCGCGGGCTTTTTCGCCTGCGCGCCGGCGGCCGCCGGGATGTCCAGCCCGCCGGCTGGTACCGCGACCGTACCCGTGGGGAGGATCGGCCGCGGTGCCAGCGCTGCGGTGGGGTTCAAAAGCATCGCGACATCGTCGCAGCCGAGCGTTTCTCCGCCGAACAGGACGCTGGCACGCTCGACGAAGTTACGCAGTTCGCGGACATTGCCCGGCCAGCGATGCTGCATCAGCATCGCGATCGCAGCGTCATCATAGCGGCACTTGGCGTCGGCCGGCATCTTGCGCTGGAAATGGCGGATCAGCGCGGGAATATCCTCGACGCGGCTTGCGAGACTCGGCACCTGCAGGACGACGACGCCCAGGCGGAAGAAAAGATCTTCGCGGAATTTGCCCTCGGCGATCGCCGCGCCCAGATCCTGGTGCGTGGCCGAAATGACGCGGACATCGACCGGGCGGACCTCGCTGCTGCCGACGCGAACGATGGTGCGTTCCTCGAGCACGCGGAGCAGCTTGACCTGCATGTCGAAGCGCATGTCGCCGATTTCGTCGAGGAAGAGCGTACCGCCGCTGGCGACTTCGAAATGACCGATACGGCGCGCCGTGGCGCCAGTGAACGAGCCCTTTTCGTGACCGAAAAGTTCGGATTCGATGAGTTCGCTGGGGATAGCACCGCAGTTGATTGCGGCGAAGGCCTTGCCAGCGCGGACGCCTTCGTCGTGGATGGCGCGGGCAACCAGTTCCTTGCCCGATCCCGATGGACCGCACAGCATGACCGAGGCGTTCGATCGCGCCACCCGGCGGATCATCTCGCGCAGCTGGCTGACCGCCGGGCTGTTGCCGATGATCAGCGCTTCGAGCGCTGCGTTATTGCCCTTGTTCTGCCCCACCTCAGTCATTTTCGTCTCCATGGCGCCCCCCATGGCGCCTTTCCGATGAGCCGAGAGATTGAGGAAAATGGTAAACGAAAGATTATCCAGACTATTACAACCCATTGAAAATAAAGCGTTATTGCCAATATGGTAGCAATGGTGGCGCAATTGCGCTGTTAAGGATTTATCTTACTGCCAATCTGGCACTAATATTTGGCCGCGCTGCCCCAGCCGAGCGTGATCGAAATGCGCCGGTTGCGCGGGTCGAAGCGATTCGACGGGACATAGGGTTCGCGATCGGCGACCCCTTCAATGCGCGAGAAGCGGTTTGAATCGATCCCGCGGAACTGGAGATAGTTGCGCACCACCTCCGCCCGGTCGACCGACAGCTGCCAGTTGTTGGTGCCCGCGCCTGCCGACCAGGGTGCCGCATCAGTGTGACCGCGGATCATCAGCTGGTTCGGCACGCCCCCGATCGCCTCGGCCACTTCCTGGAACAGCCGCACGCCTTCAGGGGTGAGCTGGCTCGTTCCCATCGTGAACATCGAGAAGTCGGCATCGTCGACGACGTCGATGCGCATGCCGTCGATGGTCTGGGTAAAGCGCAGGTTGCGCGCGAGGCGGCGCAGATCACCCTTGCGCTGGACGCGCTCGGCGAGCGATTTCGCGACCTGCTGGAACTTCTTGGTTTCCTGTTCGCGGCCCGAAGCCTCTTTGGGTCCGCCGACAACGTCGCGCGGGATCGTGATCGACCGCGTTCCCGTCTGCCCGGCGCGATGCGGATAATTGTCGGCCGAAACGATCGAATCGCCGCCGAACATGCCGTTGGACCCGGCGCTTTCCTGCTTGGTCTGGACGATCGTCGGCGCGAAATAGTCGGCAAGCGCCTTGCGCTGCTTTTCGGTGGTGGCGCCGAGCAGCCACATGAGCAGGAAGAAGGCCATCATCGCGGTCACGAAGTCGGCATAGGCGACCTTCCACGCACCGCCATGGTGGCCGCCATGGCCCCCCTCGATCACCTTTTTGACGATGATCGGCCGCGGCGGCGTGTTGGGACGCGCGGCCATCAGCGGCCCCGCATTCCGTCAAAGACCTCGGCGAAGCTCGGCTGGTTCGAATGTTCGACACCCGAACGCGCTGCTTCGATGACGAGCGGCTGCGGGTGGCCGTGGAGCGATGCGATGATGAGCTGCTTCACCGTGTGATAGATGGCGCCGTCGCTTTCGATCACGCTTTTCGCGCGCGTCGCGAACGGGCCGACGAGCCCGTAGGCGAGCAACACGCCGAGGAAGGTGCCGACGAGCGCCGAACCGATCATTCCGCCCAGAATTTCCGGCGGCTTGTCGATCGAGCCCATCGTCTTCACCACGCCAAGCACCGCCGCGACGATGCCGAGCGCGGGGAGCGCGTCGGCGAGATTCTGCAAGCCGTCGGCCGGCTTCATCGCGTGGTGGTGGTGGTTCTTCACCGCATTGTCCATCACGTCCTCGACCGCGTGCGGATCGAGCGTTCCCGACGACACGACGACCAGGCGCAACGTATCGCAGATCAGGTGGACGAGCGTGCTGTCCTTGAGCAGCCTGGGATATTGCTGGAAGATGGGGGAGCTTTTGGGGTCTTCGATATGCGGTTCGACCGCGACCGGGCCTTCGGTGCGCATCATCTTCATCAGCGAGGACACGAGCAGGATGACGTCGAGATAATCCTGCTTCTTGTACTGCGGCCCCTTGAACACCTTGCCGAGCCCGCCGGCGAGCGCCTTCAGGTCGGCGCCCGAATTGCCGATGATCAGCGATCCGACTGCGGCGCCGCCGATGATGAGCATTTCGTGCGGCAGCGCGTGCATGACGGGACCAAGATTGCCGCCCGTCAGCGCAAAACCCCCGAACACCAGCAGGATCAGTACGACGATGCCGATTACGGGAAACATGCGCGCTCAACTCCATCCGGACCCGCCCGGGGTCCGCCTAAACAGGGACGTCTCTTATGCTTAACGGCAGCGGCGCCGGAAACTTGAGGCCGCTCAGCTCAAAAGATCGAACAAACTCTGCCGGTTGATCTTGGCAAAGGCCGCCTGCGCGGCGCCGAGCGTCAGATCGGCAGCGTTGAGCTGCGCGATCGCAACCGAAAGATCGGTATCCTCGACCGACGAGCGTTCATCGGCCAGCGTCACGCCGCGCGCCGCAAGACTGTCGCCGATCCGCTCGAGGCGGCCGGCGGCGAGGCCTATGGCCGCGTTCTGGTCTGCGGTGTGGTTGATTGCGGTGTCGAGAGCGGTCATCGCCCCACCCATCGCCGTCTTGTCGCCTGCCGCCACCGCGGCCGCGGCATCGCGGACGAAAGTCGACAGGCTCGTCCCGCTGACGGCCAGGGCATCGGCCGCAGATGGCACCGGGGCGAATACCGTGTCCGAATCGAACCGCATTGCGCGCGCATTGCCGGTTGCGAAAAGCGGTTCGCCGTTCGCATCGCGCGTCGCGGCCAGCCCGTCGATCTGGTCGGCAATCGCGCTCAACTCCGCGGCGATCGTCGCGCGATCCGCCGGACTCGCGGTGTCGCTCGCCGCATTGAGCGTGAGTTCCCGAGCGCGGGTGAGCAGATCGCTCGTCGATTGCAGAACACCGTCGGCCTGCGCAGCGAGCGCCTTGCCGGTGTTGATGTTGGTCGCCCAGGTGTCCATCGCCGCCTGGGTCTTGCCGATCGTCGCGATCCGTTTCGACGCCACGACATCGTCGGACATGCGCTGGAGCCGCTTGCCGGTCGAAACCTGGATCTGCAGCTTTTCGATCTGTTCGGCGAGCTTTGACTGGCGCGCGATCTCGCGCGTCATGCGGTTGCCGGTGGCGTTAATCATCGTTCTGCCCCTTGTGGCTCATGGCCCCAAATCCTTCGCCTACACCGCGTTCAGCAGCGCCTGCATCGTGTCGCGCGCGACCTGGATCGTGCGCGCCGCCGCCGAATAGGCTTGCTGGAAACGCAGCAGATCGGCCGCCTCGCGGTCGAGATCGATTTCGCTGACCGCGCTGCGTGCCGCCGAGGCGGCGTCGCGGCGGGTCGTCGCAGCGGCGTCCTGCGCGCGCGCCGATGCGGTCGCCTGCGCCTGCGTCGCCATATGCGCCGCCCAGGCGCTTTCGGGATCGTTCGACCCGCGCATCCCGCCGATCGCAAGCATATTGCCGTTGCTGCTCGTCGCATCGGCCGCCGCGACCTGTGCGGTCGTCAACGGCGCCGCGGCCAGTGTCGCAGCGCTGCCGACGCCAGCGAACAGCGGCTGGCCCGGATTGCCATTGGCATCGACGCCCGCCTGGTGCGCGGCATTGACCTGGTTCGCGAACTGCGCCGACATGGTGTCGAGCCCTGCGCGCTGGTCAGCGACATGGTTCGCCGCCTCAGCCAGTCCGGCGAGCGAGCCCGTCGCGGTCGTGAACGGCGATCCGCCGATACTGTAGGACAGCCGGCCGTCGGCCGCAGCGCTGACCGAAATCGGCGTCACGACGCCGCCGCCGACCAGCGTATCGCCGGTCGCCGTTGCGGTCAGCGTTACCGCGCCATGGCTGTCGAAACTCGCGGTGACGCCGGCCTGCGTCGAAAGCTCGTCGAGCAACCGGTCGCGCTCGTCGAGCAGCGATGCCTCGTTGGTCGATCCCGGGCGCGCCTTGCGCAGCCCGATGTTGATCTGTTCGAGGGCGTTCAAATTGGTGTTGAAGCTATCGACTTCGCCCGCCGCGGCGCTCGAAATCCCGTCGGCCATGCTCGAAAGCTGGCCCGCCGCGGTGCGGAAGCCCGACGCGACATCGTCGACCGATTGCAGAAACTGCGCCCGCAGCGTCGGGTTCGACGGATCGGCGGTGAGCAGATCGGCAGTGTTGAACAGCTTGCCCAGCCCGGTCGCGATCCCGTTCGAATCGTCGCTCATTGCGGCCTCGACCTTGTTCATCCAGTCGAGTTTGGTCGCCGAGCGCTCGGCGTCGCCCGACGAAATGCGCGAATCCTGAATGAGCCACTGGTCGACCGAGCGCGTCACGCCCTGGATCGCCACGCCGCCCGGCTTGATCGAACTGCGATAGAGCGGCATGTTGCTCGCCGCCTGATTCTCGACCAGTTCAAGTGTACGCCGCGCATAGCCGGGCGTCTGCGCGTTGGCGATATTGTCGCCGATCGTCGACAGCGCGCGCGAATAGGCGCGCAGGCCGCTGGCGCCGATGTTGAGAAGGTCGCTCACTGCGCGCCTCCGACCCGGGCGCGGAACTGCGCCTCGACCATGTCGGCGATGCCGAACTGGCGCATTGAGGCAATGCTGTCCGCGGTCTTGGCGTCGGCCATTTCGCGGAAATTGTCAGTCGCACTCGATCCGAAGATGTCGTCGCCCAGCTTGGCCTGCCGCATCGACGAGAGGAGTTGACGCAGGATGACTGCCTCGAAGGATTCGGCCGCCTTGCGCAGTCCGCCGTCGCCGCTGCCGGGGGCGGCGCTGGCGGCGGGGGCGCCGATCGAAGAAAGAGGTGTCGTCATATGATCACCAGTTCCGCAGTGAGCGCGCCGGCCTGGCTCAGCGCCTCGAGGATGGCGACAAGGTCGCCGGGAGGAACGCCCATGCGATTGATCGCATCGACGAGCTCGGAAAGCGATGCGGTGGGCTTCACCATCATCACCGGACGATATTCCTGGTCGACGCCGATCTCGCTCGACTGTTCGACCGTCGTTTCCCCGCGGCTGAACGGTGCAGGCTGCACCACCGTGGGCGATTCCTTGACCGAGACGGAGAGCTTGCCCTGCGTCACCGCCGCGGTGCCGACCCGAACCGCACCGTTGATAACGACCGTTCCGGTGCGCGCATTAACAATGACTCTGGCGGGCGGTTCGGCGCGGATAACCTCGAGATTCTCGATTCGGGACATCAGGCGCATGCGATCGTCGCCGCTGCCGCCGGCGCGAATCGAGATGCTCGCACCATCGAGCATCGTCGCCGCACCCGGCCCGACCGCACGGTTGATCGCATCGGTTACGCGCTGCGCGTTGGTCGCATCGAACTGGTGGAGGTTGAAGGTCAGCTGGTCGCCATAGGCAAATCCCGTATCGACCGCGCGCTCGACTGTCGCGCCGCCGGCGATCCGTCCGCTCGACGGCACATTGACCGTCAGCTTGGAACCGTCGGCGGCGTCGACCCCCAGACCGCCGATGACGAGGTTGCCCTGCGCCATCGCGTAAATCTGTCCGTCCGCGCCATAGAGCGGCGCAAGCACCAGCGTGCCGCCGCGCAGGCTCTTGGCCTTGCCGATCGCCGACACGGTGATGTCGAGCCGTTGACCAGGCTTGGAAAAGGGCGGAAGTTCGGCGGTGACCATCACCGCAGCCGCATTTTTGAGCGCCGGGTTAACCCCTGCAGGAAGCGTCATGCCAAAGCGCGACATTGCGCCCTTCATCCCTAGCGTCGAATAATCGAGGCTGTCGTCGCCCGTTCCGGCGAGGCCCACGACGATGCCATAGCCGGTAAGCTGGTTGGCGCGCAGGCCCTGGAACTGGCCCATGTCCTTGATCCGCTCGGCCGACGCCGGCGCCGCGAAGGCGAAGCCCGCGATCAGCAGGAGGAAGAGGGCGAGAAGGGTGGGACGCTTGGTCACGGCACTATCCTTTAAAAAGGCGTTCAGAAGGGGCTGATGATCGAGAAGAAACGCTGCAGCCAGCCCTGCTTGCTGGCGCGGGCGATCTCGCCCTTGCCGACGTAGCGGATCGTCGCGTTGGCGACGCGGGTCGACAGGACGCGGTTGTCGGGGCCGATGTCGATCGGCCGCACGAGGCCAGAGATCTGGACGCGCTCGTCGCCGCGATTGAGCGTCAGCAGCTTTTCGCCGCGCACCAGCATCATCCCGTTGGGATAGACTTCGGCGACGGTGACGCTGATCTCGCCCGACAGCGCGTTCGACTGGGCGGCATCGCCCTTGCCCTTGAACTGCTGGTCGCCGCTCGCGCCGATGTCGCTGGGCGAAAAGAGCGACAGGGGACCGGTCGATGGCGGGGTCAGGCCGATGCTGCCGCCGCGCTGCGTCGTCGCGCTGTTGCTCTTGGTCGCCGCGGTGCGTTCGACGAGCTGGATCGTGACGATGTCGCCGACCCGGCCGGCGCGGCCACCCGAGGTGAGCGGCGTATAGCCCCCTTGGAAGATTGCACCGTTGGGCGTCGGCGGCGGCGCAGGATCGACGGGCATCGCGACGGCAAAGGCGTCGGGTGCAAGCTTGTCCTTCGCCTGCGCAGCGCCCGGTGCCAGCGTGCCGAAGGG
The DNA here is from genome assembly GCF_025727575.1 of Sphingopyxis sp. GC21. NCBI lineage: Bacteria > Pseudomonadati > Pseudomonadota > Alphaproteobacteria > Sphingomonadales > Sphingopyxidaceae > Sphingopyxis > Sphingopyxis sp. GC21. The sequence goes on from NZ_CP095845.1 coordinate 3,044,420, forward strand.
CAGCAGCAGCGCCGATGCGAGGAGCAGGGCCTTAGAGCGTTTGCGTGGCATTTTTCATCATCTCGTCGGTGGCCTGGATCATCTTTGAATTGACTTCGTAGGCGCGCTGCGTCTCGATCATGTCGACCAGTTCCTCGACGACATTGACGTTCGATCCTTCGAGCATGCCCGACCGCAGGATGCCGCGGCCCTCCTCGCCTGCAGCGCCGACCTGCGGTGCGCCCGAAGCGGCGGTTTCGACGAGCATATTGTCGCCGATCGCCTGCAGGCCCGACGGATTGACGAAGCGCGCGATTTCGATGCGGCCGAGCTCGGTTGCCTCGGCCTGGCCGGGAACGGTCGCCGAGACGGTGCCGTCGGCTCCGACCGACACGCCGGTCGCGCCTTCAGGAACCTGGATGTTGGGCTGCAGCGGCTTGCCGTCGGGCGTGACGATCGTGCCATCGGCCGACATGGTGAAATTGCCGGCGCGGGTATAGCCGGTGCGGCCGTCGGGCAGCAGCACCTGAAAGAAGCCGGCGCCTTCGATCGCCATGTCGAGCCCGTTGCCCGTGGCGTTGAGCGAACCCTGCGTATCGATGCGCGCGGTGCCACCCAGTTCGACGCCGGTGCCGAGGTTGAGGCCGGTCGCGTAGCGGTTTTCCGACGACGAGGGCGCACCCGGCTGGGTCATCATCTGATAGCCCAGCGTTTCGAAATTGGCGCGGTCGCGCTTGAAGCCCGTGGTGTTCACGTTGGCGAGGTTGTTCGCGATCACCTGCATCCGGAAGCCCTGGGCATCCAGACCGGTCCGCGCGACGTGCAAGGCACCGAAGCTCATTGTCTATTCTCCTTAACGGGGGAGCTGCATCAGGTTCGCGGTCGCGCTGTCCATGTCGCGCGCGTCGCTGATGAGCTTGAGTTGCGAATCCCAGCTGCGGCTCGCCTCGATCATCTCGACGAGAGCGCTGGTGGCGGCGACGTTCGATCCCTCGAGCGACCGCGTGACGACGCGCGCTTCGGGATCGTCGGGCAGGATGCCGCCGCCCTTGACGCGGAAAAGATTGTCGAGCCCCTTGACGATGTCCGATCCCGCGGGGGTCGTCAGACGCAGTCGGTCGACTTCCTGCGGGTTCTGCGGATCGCCGCCCGTGGGCACGACCCAGATGCGCCCTTCGCTGTCGATGCTGACCTTGTCGGCGGGCGGAATGGTCACCGGGCCCTGCGCCCCCTGGACGGGGTGGCCGTCGCCGGTGGTGAGCAGCCCGCTCGCCGAAACCTGCAGATCGCCGCGGCGCGTATAGGCTTCTTCGCCATTTTCGGCCTGCACGACGAGAAGCGCGTCGCCGGTCACCGCGACGTCGAGGTCGCGGCCGGTGGCGAATACCGCACCGGCGCGCATGTCGGCGCCGATCACTTCCTCCGACGACATGGCACGGGCATTGACGCCGCTGCCCTGAAGCCAGAGCGACTGCGCCTCCGCCATGTCGCCGCGAAAGCCGGGCGTCTGAGCATTGGCAAGATTGTTGGCGATCGCCGTCTGCCGGGCCTGGCTGCCCCGCATCGCGGTGAGGCTGGTGTAGATGAGACGGTCCATCTTCTGGCTCCCGGCAGACGGCTAATCGGAAATTACGAACGCATGTTGATCAGGGTCTGCGTCAGCGTCGACGCGCCCTCGATCGCTTTCGCGTTCGCCTGGAAGTTGCGCTGGGCGGCGATCAGCAGCACCAGCTCTTCGGTGATGTCGACGTTCGAGCGTTCGAGCGCGCCCGAGCGGATCGTACCCATCGGGCCGTTGGTCGCGGCGTCGATCGTCGGCTGGCCGCTTTCGCCCGTCGACTGGTAATGCGCGTCGCCGACGGGGCGCAGCCCTTCCATCGAGGGGAAGCTCGCCATCGCGACCTTGCCGAGCACCTGGCCCTCGCCATTGGCGAAGGTCGCGGTCACAAGGCCGTCGAGGCCGACCGACACATTGACCAGCGCCGAGGTCGGATCCGACGGCGCGCCCGCGGGGAGCACGAAGTCGGTCATGCCGGCAAGCGTGCGGTCGGTGACATTGCCCGACGCATCTACCGGGAGCAGCTGCAGCTTCTGGCCGGTGGTGTCCACGATATGGCCGTCATCAGTCGGGGTGAAGGCGCCGTTGCGGGTGTAGGTCACCTGCTCGCGCGGCGGCTCGCCCTTGACGACGAACATGCCTTCGCCCGCGATCGCGAGATCGAGCGTCTTTTCGCTCGCCTCGAGCGTACCCTGCGTGAACTGCTGGATGATGCCGTTCAGGCGCTGGCCCTGACCTGCGACCATGCGCGTCGACTGGGTCGGCGACGAGGCGAACAGATCGCCGAACTGGGCGCGGCTGCGCTTGAAGCCCGTCGAGCTGGCGTTGGCGATATTGTTCGAGATGACCGACATGTCGGTCTGGGCACCCTTGAGGCCCGAAAGCGAAGTATAGAATGACATGGACTTATCCTTCCTGCGTGGTCGATTGAGTGGCTGCGGCGGCCGCCGCGGCGGCGTCCTGAGCGGTCTTGATGTCCTGAAGCAGCGCGGTCTGCGCCGTGAGCTGGTCCGAGATCGTCTTCAGCGTCGTGTTGGTTTCGGTGACGCCGGCCAGGCTCGAGAATTGCGCCATCTGCGCAACCATCTGCTGGTTGTCGACGGGGTTGAACGGGTCCTGCTGCGACAGCTGAGCGGTCATCAGCCGCAGGAAATCCTGCTGGCCGAGCTGGGTGCCGCTGTTCTTCGGCACCACCGTGATATTGCTTCCGTTAACGGCAGAGGTGGTCGTCATGGCTTATTGTCCCAACCGCAGCGTTTCGTTGATCAGGCCCTTTGCGGTTTCGAGGACCTGGACGTTGTTCTGATACTGGCGAGCCGTCTCGACCATCTCGACCAGTTCGGCGGCGCTATCGACCGCGGCCTCCCAGACGTTGCCGTCCTTGTCGGCGAGCGGGTTCGACGGGTCGTGCCGTTTCGACGGGGCCATTTTGCTGACCGTCACCTGGTCGACCGCGACGGTCGCGCGCCCCGCGCCGTCCATGACGGTGCGGAACACGGGCTTCAGCGAACGGAAGGCTTCCTTTTCGCTGCCCGCGACCGTGCCGGCGTTGGCCAGGTTCGATGCCGTTGTGTTGAGGCGGACTAGCTGCGCCGACATGGCGCGGCCGCTGATGTCGAAGATCGAGAGCGCGCTCATCGTCATTCGCCCTTCAGCGCGCGCGTCAACGTGCCGATCCGGCCCTGCAGAAAGGACAGGCTCGAGCGGTAGGCGAGCGCGTTTTCGGCAAAGGCGGTCTGTTCAGTCGCCATTTCGACGGTGTTTCCGTCGAGCGAGGCCTGCACCGGCACGCGGTAGGCGATGGCGCCTTCGATCGCGCCGTCGGTCGATGCGCCCTGCTGGGCCAGATCGAGCGCCTTGGTAAAATCAAGGTCGCGCGCCTTGTAATTGGGGGTCGCGGCGTTGGCGATGTTCGACGCGAGCATCATCATGCGCTGGCTGCGCAGCTGGAGCGCTGTCGCATGCAGGCCAAAGAGCTTCTCGGATGCCATCATCACTTTCCTTCGCAAGCCACCTTTCGGTAGCGGGCCTTCGCTTGCCGCCATCAAGTGGCGGGCTTCGATCCGTCGCCCCGCCTCGCTGCCGGCGGTCCGGCGCAGGGGCGCGATGAATCACCAAGGCATGATGCAATCGCCGTGCCAAATTGCATTATCGCTTGTTTTTCAGTGCTCTGGGGCAACGTGGCGGCGGGAGCAGGCCCGGCCCGCCAGGCGCTCGTCAAAAGATTGACGGCAATGGGTGCGCAGGCCGCAAATTCGGCGGTTGCCCGCGATTGGCACGCATCCTGCACCGTGACCGGCGACAAAGGACCAGCAAAGGAGATTGGGTCATGTATCGCAGGACGATCGCTGCCCTCGCCGCCGGCATCGCGATGGCGCCCGCCGCAACCGCGCAGCAGGCGACCGAGGATTGGCAGACCATCGACACGCTGACCGCGATGGTCGCAAATGCGATGGGGCGTACCGCGACACCGATCGACCGGCGCATCAAGCTGGCGCGCTGCCCCGAACAGGCATCGATCACCGCGATCGACAGCCAGACGCTCGCTGTGCGCTGCGAATCGCTTGGCTGGCGCTTGCGGGTGCCGATGGCGGCGCAGGCGGGCGCGGCGACCTCCGCCGTCTTCGCCCGCTCCGCCCCGGCCGCCGCGCCGGTCATCCGCCGCGGCGACAATGTCCGCGTCTCGATCGACACCGACAGCTTTTCGGTAAGCTACAACGCCATCGCGACCGAAGACGGCCGCGTCGGCGAAACGATTGCCCTGCGCGGCAATGACGCGAAAAACATGATCAGCGCCACCGTCACCGGTCCGGGCCGCGCGAGCCTTCAGGACTGATTTTCAATCAGTTAAGCCCCACTGGCCCGGTGGTTGTCGATTTTTCGACGCCGCCGGGCCTCTTTTTTTAATTTTTTGGCAACCCGCCCCTTAAAGCGCCGCCCCACCCGCCGTTAAAGGCTCTGAAGCAGTGCCGTCGATTTTCCGACGGTGCATGATGGAGGCTAAGATGGCAGGTGACGACAAACTCGTCCTGCAGGTCGGCGGTGTCACGCGAGCGACACCCGTGCGCAGGACGGCAAGCGGTTCCATCGCTTCGGCGAATCCGCGCACGACGGCCCAGCCCGCTCCGACGGCGGTGCCCGTCGCGCGGCTGATCAGCCTTGCCAACGAAATGGCCGCGCAGGAGCCGCCGGTGGACTATGCCCGTATCGCATCGCTGCGCGCCGCCATTGCGAGCGGCGAATATAGCGTCGATCCCGTCGCGATCGCCAAGTCGATGGCGCTTTTCCACAGCACGGGCGGCAATTCGTGATGATCGAACAGATGCACGAAGTTCAGGCCAAGCTCGATTTGCTCGTCGGCGCGCTCGACGGGCATGATGCCGGGGCGATCGTGTCGGCGACCGAGGATCTGGCGACGGCGGTCATCCTGTTTCGCGGCGCCGGCGTTCCGGCGGGCAGCGAAATGCAGGCACGGGCGCTGATCGGCAAGACGCTGGGCCAGCTCGAAGCGGCCGCGATCCGTATCAATGTCCTGAAGAACTGGACGCGTCAGAGGATTGACATGAACCATGCAATCCGCGGCACGCAACCCAGAGGCCCCGCTTTAACCTATTGATAAGCAAGATTTTCGGGGGCTTTCCCGGAAATGGCACGATGATTGCTTCTCTCCTGCTGAAACAGCGGAACAGAGGCAATGAACGCAATCAACAACCCCCAGGCAGCGAACCGGATCGCCGCACCCGTCATGGATGCGGTGCAGACGGCGTCGGCGCGCACGGGGGTCGATTTCGACTATCTGGTCGATGTCGCCCGCGTCGAAAGCCGCTTCAATCCCGGCGCCAAGGCCGCAACCTCGTCGGCGCGCGGCCTCTATCAGTTCACCAATCAGACCTGGCTCGCAACGCTCGAACGCCACGGCGCCAATCACGGGCTCGCCTGGGCGGCCGACGCGATCCGCCGCGATGGCGCGGGCCGCCTGTCGGTCAGCGATCCGGCGCTGCGCAACCAGATCATGGCGCTGCGCGACGATCCCTTTGCCGCATCGAACATGGCGGCGGCGCTGACCGCCGATAATCGCGAGTTCCTCGAAAGCCGGATGGGCCGCACCGCCGAACCGGTCGATCTCTACCTCGCGCATTTCCTTGGCAGCGCGGGGGCCGCGCGCTTTCTGACCGCGCTCGACGCGAACCCCGACCAGCCGGGCGCCACGCTGTTGCCCGAAGCCGCTGCGGCAAACCGTCCGATCTTTTATGCGCCCGACGGCAGCATGCGCAGCGTCGGCGAGATCCGCCATCTGTTCCGCGCCAAGCTCGACGCCGGCGGCGGGGCACCGCTGCCCGCCGCGGCAGCGCCCGTTTCGACATGGCGCAGCGCCGCAACCAGTTTTTCGGGCGAAGCCGCCGGACGGCCGCCGCTACCGATGATGGATATTCAACCCATGCCCAGGAAATTGTCGATGGACTTTGCCGCCAGTGCCTATCAGCGGCTCGCTTCGCTGTCGGGAGACACCGCATGACCGGGCTCGACGTCCGCAATGCGGCGCGCTTCGCGACTGCCGCGGCACTGCCCGCGGCGATGCTGATTCTCGTCGCGTTGATGGTGATCCCGGTCACGCCGATCATCCTCGACATCAGCTTCATCGGCAATATCATGATCAGCCTCGCGATCCTGATGGTCGCGCTGTCTGCGTCGAAGCCGCTCGATTTTTCCGCCTTTCCGACCGTCTTGCTGCTCGCGACGCTGTTCCGTCTCGCCCTCAACGTCGCCTCGACGCGCGTCGTGCTGGTCCACGGCCACGAAGGCACGTCAGCGGCGGGCCATGTGATCGAAGCGTTCGGCCAGGTGCTGATCGGCGGCGACTATGTCGTCGGCCTGTTCGTCTTCGGCGTGCTGATGATCATCAACCTTGTCGTCATCACCAAGGGCGCAGGGCGCGTGTCCGAAGTGTCGGCGCGCTTCACCCTCGACGCCCTGCCTGGCAAGCAGATGGCGATCGACGCCGATCTCAACGCCGGCCTGCTGACCCCCGACGAAGCCAAGGCGCGGCGTCAGGAAGTCGCTACCGAGGCCGATTTCTACGGCTCGATGGACGGTGCGTCGAAATTCGTGAAGGGCGACGCGGTCGCCGGCCTGCTCATCCTGTTCGTCAATATCGTCGGCGGCCTGATCCTGGGCATGTTCAGCCACGGCCTGTCCTTCTCGCAGGCGGGCAGCACCTATGTCACGCTGGCGATCGGCGACGCGCTCGTCGCCCAGATTCCGGCGTTGCTGCTCTCGATCGCGGCCGCCGCCATCGTCACGCGCGTGTCGTCGCCCCACAACCTGTCGGGCCAGATCGGCAGCCAGTTCGCTTCCCCCCATGTATGGATGGCGGTCGGCGGTATCCTGTTCATCCTCGGCCTTGTCCCCGCAATGCCGCAGATGCTGATCCTGCCTGCTGCGGCGCTGGCCTTCACCATCGGCTGGCAACTCCGGCGCGCAGCGGCCGAAGTCGCTGCCCAGCCCGAACCCGCGGCCCCGGCGCCCGACCCTCATCATATCGAGTGGGCGGATGTCAGCGACATCGGCCCGTGCCAGCTCGAAATCGGCTATGCACTCGTCAGCTTGGTCGACGAACGCAAGGGCGCGCCGCTGATGACGCGGATCACCGGTATCCGGCGCCAGTTGTCGAAGGAACTCGGCTTCGTCGTGCCGCCGGTTAAGGTCGCCGACGACCTGTCGCTGCCCGGCAACGTCTATCGCATCTCGATCGCCGGGGTGATCGTCGGCGAGGACGAGGTCTTCCCGAACGAAATGCTCGCGCTCGATTCGGGCGAACTGGTGACCAAGGTGACGGGCCGCCCCTGCAAGGATCCGACCTTCGGCCTCGACGCGCTGTGGATTCCCAAAAGCGCGCAGAATGACGCGATCGCGGCGGGCTATACCGTCGTCGATCCCGCCACGGTCGTCGCGACGCACCTCAACAACAGCATCATCGCTTCGGCCGCCGAACTGTTCGGCATCGACGATGCCCAGTCGCTGATCGACAATCTCAAGACCCATTATCCGCAGCTTGCGGCGAACCTCAGCCCCCAGGGCTATGCGCTGCCGCGCGTCGCCGCGCTGTGCAAGGCGCTGCTCATCGAGCGCGTGCCGCTGCGCGACTTCCGCAAGATTGCGGAGGCTATGGTCGCGCTCGTCGGCCAGCAGCTCGGCGATGGCGACCTGATCGAAGCGGTGCGCCAGCGCATCGGCGCGCTGATCGTCCAGACGATCGTGCCGAGCCGCATGCCGCTGCCTGTCGTGACCTTCACCCCCGATATCGAAGTGCTGCTCAATCAGGCGGTGCGCGCAAATCCGGGCGCCGAATGGCCGTTCGAACATGGCATGGCGATGAAGATCGTCGAACAGATCGGCCAGGCGGTCGAGCCGCTGCTGCTCCAGACGCGTAGCTTCGCGCTCGTCGCCTCCCCCATCTGTCGCCCGGCGCTGTCGCGGCTGGTGCGCGCGACATTCCCCGATGTTGCGGTGATCTCCTACCTCGAAATCCCGGCGACCAAGGCAACCGAAATCGTCGCGACGATCGGTGCCGATCAACCGCGGCTGACCAGCGGCGAAGAAGCCTATCAGAAGGACGAGCCCCATGAAAATTGAGCCCGCCGAGCAATTTGCGGGAAAGACCGCGCACGCCCTGCGGCCGCAAGGCTATGGCGAGAATGTCGAGGCGCTGATCGCCGAACATGCGCCGCTCGTGCGCAAGATCGCCTGGCAGGTTCATTCGCGCGTGTCGCGGACGAGCGATCTTGAGGATCTGATCCAAGTCGGGCTGATCGCGCTGATCGAAGCGAGCCGTACCTATGAAGAGCGCGGCTTCGCCTTCACCACCTATGCATCCACGCGGATTCGCGGCGCAATGATCGACCAGCAGCGGCGCGAGGCCGATGTCGGGCGCGCCGCGATGGCGGCCGCCAAGCGGCTCGCGGCGACGCGCGCCGCGCTCGAACAACAGCTGATGCGGGCGCCGGGCGCCGCCGAAATGGCCAAAGCGATGGGGATGGGTGCCGAGGAATATTTCGAGTTCGAACGCAGCGCGACGCACGGCCGCTCGACCTCGCTCGACGAAATGATGAACGAAGGCGATTTCCTGTTCGCCGACGACCGGCTCGGCGCCGGCGAGCTGCTCGAACAGGAAGGAATGCTCGACGCGCTGCGCGCCTGCATCGGGCGCCTGTCGGACCGCGAACAGATGGTCCTGCAGCTCTATTTCTTCGAAGAGCTCAATCTGCAGGAAATCGGGCTGACGCTCGACGTCAGCGCGGCGCGGGTCTGCCAGATCAAGCGCGACGCGATGGCCAGGATCGACCGCATGATGCGCGAAATGACCGAATGACGCGAACGGCCGGATGCGGCGGCGACCAGCAGAAGCCGCATCCGGCCGCGCCGGTCAACCTGCGCGATTGCTCCGCAACGCCAGGCCGACTTTCTCGAAATAGCTGGCCATCCGCTCGGTCCCCGCATCGGTCAGGCGGACGATGGTCCGGCGGCGGTCGCGTTCGTCGATCGACCGTTTGACGAGCCCCATCGCCTCGAGCGAGGCGATCATCCGCAGCCCCGACGACAACGGCACGCCGGCCCCCGTCGCGAGGTCACTCGCGCTCAGGATACGGCCATTGGCATTGGCCAGCATCAGGTCGAGCATCATGTCCCACGTCGGGCCCGACATCTGCGCGCTGCCGAAATGATGGCGCCGCATACGGCGGGCCTGGATACTGAACGACAATTGGTCGACCAGCCGCGGCGCCGCCACGTCGCTGCGCGGTTCGAGCTCGACGCGGACCGGCGCCGCCGACTCGTCGCCGCCGCGCGCGGCGAGCAGCTCGTGAATTTCGTCGATACGCGATTTCAGATCGGCAATTTCTTGGTTGGAAAATTGCTGCATGTGATGGGACCCCTGGTGCGCCTTCAGGCGCTACACTCCGACACCACCCCTCCGCCTGGTCGAACCCGATGCGTACAGAATGACGAACAAGATCGGGTAAGAGATATACATTGAAAGCAGCGCGTAGGGACGCGCCAATATCTCCGAAAACATCAGCTTCTGGACATGGCCGAAAATGGCGATCAACTGCCATCCCGTGATCCAATAGGGCCAGAAACGCTGCGTTTTCAATGCGATGAACCAAAAGCTCGCGAGCGCGACCAGGTCTATCGCAAAGATATTATATTCAATATGCGACCAATCCGGATTGGGTGCGAGGAGGGTGGTGCACACCGACGCGAGCAGGGCCGTATAGGCGGCCCAGCGCTCGAGGGGACCGCCGCGCCACATCGCGACGGCCACCGTGGTCAGCAGAACCGCATAATAGCCCGCTACGGTCCACATGTGGTTCGTCCACCCCCGCTCTTGAACTTACGACGCTTTGGCGAGCGGCAGATGCGCCACCGCGGGATCGCCGTGATCGTTGCTGCCATCCTCGACCAGCGTTGCCGCCGGCGGCTTGACGCCTGCACCGAACATGCGCGTGCCGAGACCGACCTGCTTTTGCGTGACGCTGAGCGCGAGATGCGCGTCGGTCAGCAGCTGACGGACTTCGCCGGCCGCGGCAAGCGCCTGCGCAACCTTGGCCATCGCTTCCTGGCCGACGATCGCCGACATATTGGTATCGCGCCGTGCGGTGGGCAGCGTCGCGGCGAGACGCGCGATGCTGATCATCGTATCGTCGATCGCATCTTCGGCCTGATGGAGGTCCGAGGCGATCTTCTTGGCGGCAGACATGCGTTCATTCAGCATAATCCTGGTCCTTGTATACGAATGCCGACGGAATCCCCCCCGCAGCATTCAGGTCAACACACGACCAAGACCGACAAGGATCGAATAGAGGGCGGAAAAAGCCAAAATGGTCGCAAATGCGATCAGGATTGGCCAGATAATCCTTTCCATCAACCCGTGCCGGTTGGCCGGCTGGGACGCGGTAGGAAATGGCGAACCGATATCGAAAAGCCGCCGGATCGAACTGCGCCCCACACCGGCTTCATCGGCGGGCGCCTCGTCGCCTAGGCTGATCAATTGATATCTCAATGGCTGATAGGGAGTAACTTGGTCGAATACACCGTTACGTGCCAAAATCGTCGCAGCCTCTATCCTGTTGGATGCATTGAGTTTTTTCAAAGCGCGCCGCACACGCTCATCAACCGTGTGCGGGGATACATCCATAATGCGAGCAATCTCTTTGGAATTTTTGTGCTCAAAAACCAGCCGCAGCGTTTCGATTTGCGCGGCCGAAAGGAGACTGATGTAATTGTCTGGGTCACCCTGCACACAAAAGGGCATAGAGGATCATGATTCGAAATCAAGTTACGAGGGGCGCGATAGGCGTATCATCCTGCGTCACCGGCACGCCCGAGGCGCGAATTTCCGGGATTCCGCGACGGCGCCTCATCCCGCCAGAGCGGAAGCTCTCGCTATTTCCAAATGCCGCGCATTCGGCTAGGCGAACGGCGTGACCGACTGTGCATCCTGCGTCGTGCGAAACCGCGCGATCTGTGCGAGCCTCAATCCCGAGGAGCTGTTGCTGCTCGGCAAGATGGGGCGCAAGCAGCGCGTCAAGGCGGGCCAGACGCTGCTCTGGGAAGGCGACGACGCACCGGTGGTCGCCAATGTCCTCGAAGGCGTACTTAAACTGGTCGTCGCGACCGCCGACGGGCGCGAGCAGATCGTCGGCATCGTTTTTCCGTCGGATTTCATCGGCCGCCCGTTCGGCAAGGAAAGCCCGTACAGCGTCACCGCGATGACCGATGCCGAAGTCTGCATTTTCAACCGCAACGCCTTCGACGAATTTGCAGGCAACCATCCCGACCTGCAACAGAAGCTCTTGCGCCGCACGCTCGACGAACTCGACCGGGCGCGGCACTGGATGATGCTGCTCGGTCGCAAATCGGCGTCGGAAAAGGTCGCCTCCTTCCTCCTCGAAATGTCCGAACGGCTTTCGGGGCAGGGATGCCAGGTCGGCGGCACGCGTAACGGTTTCGAGTTACCCTTCGGACGCCAGCAAATCGCCGACATATTGGGGCTGACGATCGAAACGACGAGCCGTCAGCTCACCCGGATGCGCTCCGACGGTCTTCTGGACCTCCCCTCGCGCCGCGAGATCGTGATTACCGATCGCGACGCGATGGAAGCGATGGCGGGATAGCCGGCGGCGTCGGCGACACACCCCCACCACCCGGCGGGGACATGTCGCCGATCAGCGCCGCGCGCCGCTTCAGAAGCGGAACGCCACCCCCGCGCTGATCACCCACGGGTCGAGCTTGTGCTTGGTTTGCAGCACTTCGGTCGTACCCGCATACCAGGTCGCGGTCGGACGCAGGAAATAGCGCTTCGCATCGAACGAGACCGCCAGCCCCTTGTCATTCACGGGAATATCGATCCCGGCCTGCACCGCGGCGCCGAACTTGTCGTTGATCTTCTGCCGCGTCGCGCCCAGTCCGCGCGTCGTCACGCCCGGCTTTTCGTCGATGAAGAAGAAATAGCTCGGGCCGGCGCCGACATAGGGCTGAATCCCGCCGTCGCGGCCGAAATGATATTTCAGCGTCAGCGTCGCCGGGATGATCTTGACGTCGGACACCAGCTCGGCACCCGCCAGCGCCCCGGCGCCATCGACGTCGTGCTGGGTCACGCCGGCAATGGTTTCGAGCGAGACATTGTCGGTGACGAAATATTCGACCGCGATCGTCGGCGTGACATTGTCGTTCGCCTTGCTCTGCGTCCCGGCGGGCAGGCTGAGGCCGTCATATTTAACGTCGGTGATCTTGCCGTCGGGCGCGACGAGGGTCGCGAGCAGCTTCACCTGAACGTCCCCGGCCTTGGCCTGGGCCTGGCCCGGAACCACCATCGCGGCGGCCAGAGCGGCGAGGGAGAGATAATGCGTCTTCATGTCGTGACTCCTTGCGTTGACGAGCGCCTCCCTGCGCTTGCCCGCCGCACCGCGCATTGATGGAACGCAAAAAATTGCTTGATCCTGGTCAATGTTTTGGCCACCGTCCCCGTCCATGAGCGGTTCCCAGCCGTGCGGTCGAAGGGACCGCGCCAAGCAGGGACAAGCATTATGGACGGTGTGGTATTGAAAGCGGGCGGCTGGCTGGGCCTCGCCCTTCTCGCGCTCGTGATGGCGGCGCTCGCGGTCGATGCGCCCTTTGCGGTGCATATGGGGATCGTCGCGGTCGCCTGCCTCGCCGTCCTGTGGGCCACCGTCTCGCGCGCCGATTTCGACGGCATCGCGCGCGGCATATTGAAAATGCCCGCGGACGAAGGCGTCTATGACGACGACCCGATCCGCTGGGGGGTGATCGCGACGATCTTCTGGGGCGCCGCGGGTCTTATCGCGGGCCTTTATATCGCGCTCCAGCTTGCCTATCCCGCGCTTAACCTGGGGTTTGAATATACGACCTTCGGACGGCTGCGCCCGCTGCACACCTCGGGCGTGGTTTTTGCTTTCGGCGGCAATGCGCTGATCGCGACCAGCTTCTATGTCGTCCAGCGCACCTGCCGCGCGCGGCTCGCCTTTCCGGGCGCCGCCCGCTTCGTCTTCTGGGGCTATCAGCTTTTTCTGGTGCTCGCAGCCACCGGCTATCTGATGGGCGTCACCGAAGCGCGCGAATATGCCGAACCCGAATGGTATGTCGATCTGTGGCTGACCATCGTATGGGTCGTCTATTTTGTCGTGTTCGTCGGCACGATCGTCAAACGCCGCGAGCCGCATATCTATGTCGCCAACTGGTTTTACCTCAGCTTCATCATCACCATCGCGATGCTCCACATCGTCAACAATCTGTCGGTGCCGGCAACGATCTTCGGGTCAAAAAGCTATTCGGCTTTCGCGGGGGTGCAGGATGCGCTGACGCAATGGTGGTACGGGCACAATGCGGTCGCCTTCTTCCTGACCGTACCCTTCCTTGCGATGATGTATTATTTCGTCCCCAAGCAGGCCGAACGGCCGATCTACAGCTATCGCCTGTCGATCATCCACTTCTGGTCGCTGATCTTCCTCTATATCTGGGCGGGTCCGCACCATCTGCACTATACCGCGCTGCCCGATTGGGCGCAGACGCTGGGCATGGTCTTTTCGGTTGTGCTGTGGATGCCGAGTTGGGGCGGCATGATCAACGGGCTGATGACGCTGAACGGCGCATGGGACAAGATCCGCACCGATCCGATCATCCGCATGATGGTGATCGCCCTCGCCTTCTATGGCATGGCGACCTTCGAGGGGCCGATGCTCTCGATCAAGGCGGTCAACTCGCTCAGCCATTATACAGAATGGACGATCGCGCACGTCCATGCCGGCGCGCTGGGCTGGAACGGCATGATCACCTTTGCCGCAGTCTATTATCTGGTGCCGCGCCTGTGGGGACGGCCGCGCCTCTATTCGCTGCGCATGGTCAACTGGCACTTCTGGCTCGCGACACTGGGGATCGTCTTCTACGCCGCCTCGATGTGGGTCGCCGGGATCATGCAGGGTCTGATGTGGCGCGAATATGGCGCCGACGGCTACCTCGTCTACAGCTTTGCCGAAACCGTCGCGGCGATGCACCCGATGTATCTGATCCGCGCTGCCGGCGGGGCGATGTATCTCGCCGGCTTTGTCCTGCTGATCGTCAACGTCTGGGCGACGATTGCTGGCAAGGTCCGCGAAGAGAAGCCGATGACCGAGACCCCCTATAACGCCGCCGCGGACCGCCCGCTGGCGCCCGTTCCCGCCGAATAAGGAGCCTCCAGGCCATGGCCACCCAATCCACCGAAAAGCGCTTCAGCCACAAGAAGCTCGAACGCAATATCACCCTGCTTGGCTTTTTTTCGCTCGTCGCCGTGGCGATCGGCGGCATCGTCGAGATCGCGCCGCTGTTCTGGATCGACAATACCGTCGAAAAGGTCGACGGCATGCGGCCCTATACTCCGCTCGAACTCGCCGGCCGCAACATCTATATCCGCGAGGGCTGCTACCTTTGTCACAGCCAGATGATCCGACCCTTCCGCGACGAGGTCGAACGCTATGGCCACTACAGCCTGGCGGCGGAAAGCATGTACGACCATCCCTTCCAATGGGGGTCGAAACGCACCGGCCCCGACCTGGCGCGCGTCGGCGGCCGCTATTCGGACGAATGGCATCGCGCGCACTTGATCGATCCGCGCAGCGTCGTGCCCGAATCGATCATGCCGCCCTATGCCTTCCTTGCCGAAAACGACCTTCGGACCGACGATCTGCGCAACGACCTGACCGCGCTCTATCGCGTCGGCGTTCCCTATACCAAGGAGGATATCGCCAAGGCCAACGAGGATTTGAAGGCACAGGTCGATCCCGCGTCGGCCGCCGATCTCCAGAAACGCTATCCCAAGGCACAGGTCCGCGATTTCGACGGCGATCCCGCGCGTCTTACCGAAATGGACGCGCTGATCGCCTACCTCCAGATGCTCGGAACGCTCGTCGACGTCGACAAGGCGGCGCCGCAGGAACAGGCGCACGCCGCCGACATCGCGCAGGAGAAAGCGCGATGACCTATGACGAGATACGGCATTTCGCCGATAGCTGGGGCTTGATCGTCATGGTGGCGATGTTCCTCCTCTTCATCGCCTGGCCGTTCCGCAAGGGAGCCGCCCGCCACCATGACGAAGCAGCGAACATGATCTTCAAGGAAGACGACAATGGCCGAAGATAAGCGCATCGACGAAGTGACGGGCACAGCCACCTCCGGTCACGAATGGGATGGCATCGAGGAACTCGATACGCCGATGCCGCGGTGGTGGCTGTGGTCACTCTATGCGACGATCATCTGGGGGATCGTCTATGTGATCCTCTATCCCGCCTGGCCGATGATCCGCAGCGCGACCGAGGGCACACTCGGCTGGAGCAGCCGCGGCCAGCTCGAAAAGGAACTCGCCGCCGAAACCCGGCGGCGCGCTCCGATCGTCGACGCAATCGCCGCGACGCCGATCGCCGAACTGCCCGCCAGACCCGACCTGATGCAGGCGGCCACCCAGGGTGGCGGCGCGGCATTTCGCGTCCATTGCGTCCAATGTCATGGTGCCGGCGGCGCCGGGGTCAAAAACCTCTATCCCAGCCTGACCGACGATGATTGGCTGTGGGGCGGCGACCTTGCCGCTATCCATTATACGATCACCAACGGCATCCGGAATCCCGACGTCGCAGCGACGCGGACCAGTCAGATGCCCGCCTTCGGCCGCGACGGCATCCTCGACGCCCGACAGATTGCCGATGTCGTCAGCCATGTCCGCGTGATCAGCCGCCAGGAAAAACCCAGCGCCTCGTCGGCGCGCGGCGCCGCGCTCTTCTCGGCCAATTGCGCGGTCTGTCACGGCGTGGGGGGCGAAGGCGGCCGCAGCGTCGGCGCCCCCAGGCTGACCGACGCCATCTGGCTCTATGGCGGCGATCGCGCCAGCCTGACCGCGACGATCAACCATCCGCGCAACGGCGTGATGCCGCACTGGGGCGAACGGCTCGATCCGGTGACGATCAAGATGCTGGCCGCCTATGTCTATTCGCTGGGCGGCGGCGAAAAGGCGCCCGCCCCCGCAGCGGTCGCCGCAGCCGCCCCGAAAGGACAGGGAGCCGATGGCCAGCCCTGACGATCCGACCGGCGGCACGGCATCGCTCTACGCGGCGCGCAAGGGCGTCTATCCCAAGCGGGTGGACGGCCCTTTTCGCCGCCTGAAATGGGCGATCATGGCGGTGACGCTGGCGATCTATTACGCGACGCCATGGATTCGCTGGGACCGTGGCCCCTATGCGCCCGATCAGGCGGTGCTGGTCGACCTCGCGCACCGGCGCTTCTACATGTTCCAGATCGAAATCTGGCCGCACGAATTCTATTATGTCGCCGGCCTGCTGATCATGGCGGGCATCGGCCTGTTTCTGGTGACGAGCGCGGTCGGCCGCGCCTGGTGCGGCTATGCCTGTCCGCAGACAGTGTGGACCGACCTGTTCCAGCATGTCGACCGGCTGGTCGATGGCGACCGCAACGCGCAGATCCGCCTCGCGCAGGGGCCGTGGACGGCCGAAAAGATCGCCAGGCGCGCGCTCAAATATGCGATCTACCTGACCGTCGCCTTCTGGACCGGCGGCGCGTGGATCATGTATTTCGCCGATGCGCCGACGCTGACGCACGATTTCTGGACCGGCCAGGCGGCGCCCGTCGCCTATGGCACCGTCGCGGTGCTGACCGCGACAACCTTCGTCCTCGGCGGCTTCATGCGCGAACAGGTGTGCATCTACATGTGCCCCTGGCCGCGCATCCAGACCGCGATGATGGACGAAAAGTCGCTGCTCGTGACCTACAAGGACTGGCGCGGCGAACCGCGCGGCAGCACCAAGAAGGCGATGGCGCACCCCGGCGCCTTCGGCGACTGCATCGATTGCAACCAATGCGTCGCGGTCTGCCCCACCGGCATCGACATTCGCGAAGGGCCGCAGATCGGCTGCATCACCTGTGCGCTGTGCATCGACGCCTGCGACGGGGTGATGGCGCAGGTCGGCCGTCCGCGCGGCCTGATCGACTATTGCACGCTGGAGGATGCCGCCGCGGAAAAGGCCGGGGGCACCGCGCGGCCGGTGCGCAAGACGCTGTTCCGTCCGCGCACGATCATCTATTTTTCGATCTGGTGCGCGATCGGCGCCGCGATGCTGTTCACGCTGGGCCAGCGCACGCGGCTCGACCTGGCCGTCCAGCACGAGCGCAGTCCGCTCTACGTCCAGCTTTCGGACGGGTATATCCGCAACAATTACACGCTCAAGCTGCGCAATATGGAAACGCGCCCGCGCGGCGTCGAGGTGACGGTCAGCGGGCTCAAGGACGCGGCGCTGTGGACCGAGGAGGGCTCGCGCGACAAGGCGGCGCAGCGGATCACGCTGACGCTCGCACCCGACAGCGTCACCCGCGTCAAGCTGTTCGTCGCCGCCCCCGCCGCGGGCGCGGCGCGACAGGATTTCACCATCGCGACGCGCGGCCTCGACGGCGATCCGCGCGGCGACAGCGAGACCATCCAGTTCGACCGGCCGCCGGCCGACAATCAGGAGCCCGGACAATGAGCAAGGCGCGCCGCTTCACCGGTTGGCACATGACGACGATCCTCGTCGCCTTCTTTGCGGTCGTCATCACCGTGAACATCGTCATGGCGCGCTTTGCCCTCTCGACTTTCGGCGGCACGGTGGTCGAAAACAGCTATATCGCGAGCCAGCACTACAACGAATGGCTCGCCCGCGCCGCCGCGCAGGACCGGCTGGGCTGGGACAAGAGCGCCACGCTCGATGCCGACCGCCACATCGAACTCGCCGTCCGCAGTCAGGGCAAGCCGCTCGGCGGGCTGGCGACGACCGCGACGCTCAGCCACCCGCTCGGCCAGTTGCCGGCGCGCGCGGTGCATTTCGCGCCGGCAGCGGACGGCCGCCTGATCTCGCGCGAAACGGTGCCGGCAGGCCGCTGGCGGCTCGACCTTTCGGTCCGGCACGGCGCCGACGAGGCCCGCTACCAGATCGATCTGCAATGAGCGTTGCCACCGCCTCGCCACTGGTCGAGCGCGACTTCGCGGTTCCCGATATCCGCTGCGCGGGCTGCATCTCGAAGCTTGAACAAGGGCTGGTCCGCGACCGGCGCATCGCTTCGGCGCGCGTCAACTTCACCGAAAAGCGCGTCCATATCGCCTGCACCCCCGACGCCGAGACGCCCGATCTGGTCGGCGCCTTCGCGCTGCTGGGGTTCGAGGCGCATCCGATCGGCGACGCCCCCGGCGAAGGCGATCCCGAAGCGGCGAGCAGCCGCGAATTGCTGCGTGCGGTGGCCGTCGCGGGCTTCGCGATGATGAACGTCATGCTGCTGTCGGTATCGGTCTGGTCGGGCGCCGAGGGCGCGACACGCGACCTGTTCCACTGGCTGTCGGCGGCGATCGCGCTGCCGACCGTCGCCTATTCGGGGCGCCCCTTCTTCCGCTCGGCATGGCGCGCGCTGCGCCACGGCGGGACCAATATGGACGTGCCGATCAGCATCGGCGTCGTCATCACCAGCGCGCTCAGCGTCTACGAAACCGCGACGCACGGCCAGCACGCCTATTTCGACGGCGTCGTCATGCTCCTCTTCTTCCTGCTCTGCGGACGTTGGCTCGACAGCGTGATGCGCGACCGCGCCCGCGGCGGCGTTACCGCCCTGCTCCGCAACATGGGCACCGGCGCGACGGTGCTGCGCGGTGAAGACAGCGGCCATTGGGTCGATGCGACCGCGCTTCAGCCGGGCATGGTGATGCTGGTCGCCGCCGGCGAACGGCTCGCCGCCGACGGGGTGATCGTCGCGGGGTCGACCCAGATCGACCTGTCGCTGCTCACCGGCGAAAGCGCGCCGCAGGCGGTGCATGTCGACGACCATGTCCACGCGGGCACGCTCAATCTCGGCGCGCCGATCCGCGTCCGGATCACCGCCGCGGGCGCCGACACCGCCATCGCGGATATCGCACGACTGATGGGCGAGGCGGCGCAGGGCAAGTCGCGCTATGTCCGCATCGCCGATCGCGCCGCACGCTTCTATGCGCCCGCGGTCCACACGCTCGCGCTGCTCGCATTCACGGGCTGGATGATCGCGGGCGCAGGCTGGCATCATAGCCTCCTGATCGCGGTCGCGGTGCTCATCATCACCTGCCCCTGCGCACTCGGCCTTGCGGTTCCGGCGGCGCAGATCGTCGCAGCGGGGGCGCTGATGCGGGTCGGTGTGCTGATCAAGGACGGCTCGGCGCTCGAACGCATGGCCGAGGTCGACCGGGCGCTGATCGACAAGACGGGGACGCTGACGCTCGGCCGGCCGGTCGCCACCGATCTCGACGCCGTCGATCCCGCCCATCGCCCGCTGCTCCTCGCGTTGGCGCAGGCCAGTCGCCACCCGCTCAGCGAAGCGCTGACGCGCGGTCTGTCGGCGCTCGGCGTGGTACCCGAAGCGGTCCAGACTATACGCGAAACGCCGGGTTTCGGGATCGAGGCGGACTGGCATGGTCACAAGGTCACGCTCGGGCGCCCGCAAAGCCCCGCGGCGGGCACCGCGCTGGCCACCGAACTCGCCATCGACGGCGATCCGCTCGCGACGATCCGCTTCGCCGACCAGCTTCGCCCCGACGCACGCGCCGCAATCGACGCGCTGGCGGCCGAGGGAATCGACGCGACGATCCTGTCGGGCGATCGGGCCGAGGCGGTGGCACCCGTCGCCCGCGAACTCGGCATCACCGCCCAGACCGGCATGACGCCGCAGGACAAGCTCGCCGCGATCGCCCGTCATGCGGGCGCCGGACACCGGGTGCTTATGATCGGCGACGGCCTCAACGACGGCCCGGCGCTGGCCGCCGGCTATGCCTCTATGGCGCCGGGATCGGCAAGCGACGCGGGCAAGAATGCCGCCGACTGCATCTTCCTCGGCGACCGGCTGATGCCGGTGGTGCAGACGGTGCGCATGGCGCGCCGGACGCAGCGGATCGTGAAGCAGAATTTCGCGCTCGCCATCGGCTATAATATCATCGCGGTGCCGCTCGCCATCTTCGGCCACGTAACCCCGTTGATCGCGGCCATCGCGATGTCGGGTTCGTCGCTGATCGTGGTGGGCAACGCGCTGCGCCTGAAGGCGGCGATCCGGTGAACGGCCTGCTTTTCCTGATCCCGATCGCGCTCGGGCTGGGACTGCTCGGTCTTGCGGCCTTCTTCTGGTCGCTGCGCCACGGCCAGTTCGACGATCTCGACGGCGCCGCATTGCGCATCTTCGTCGAGGATGAAGAGGATGCCGTGCCATGATCCTGCGCCCGCTCGCCTCGCTCGCCGCCGCCACCGGACTCGCCTTCGCGCCGCTTGCCAGCGATGCGCAGATCTTGCTGCTTCCCGCATGCGGCGGCGGGACGCATCTGCTCGTCATTCCCGGCGCCCCGGACAAGCCCGGCGACCACCCCTGTTCGAAGCCCTGCCATGCCGTGACCGAGCGGCGCAGCAAGCCGACCGACGACAAAAAGGGTTGTTGCTGACATGGCCGCCGCCGCTTTGACCTTGGTCAATGCGGCAAAGACCGCCCGCCCGTAGGACCATGGCCATGTGGACCTATTATCCTGAGCTGCTCGCAAAGCCCGTGCCGCGCTACACCAGCTATCCCACCGCGGTGGAATTCGGCGACGCGGTGGGCGAAGCCGATTATGCGCGGGCGCTTGATGCGATCGAGCCGGCCACGCCGCTTTCGCTCTATGCCCATATCCCCTTTTGCGAACAGATTTGCTGGTATTGCGGCTGCAATACCGGGGCCGCGGGCCGCAAGCAGCGGCTCGCCGACTATCTCGTCGCGCTACGCGCCGAAATCGCGATGGTGGCGAAACGGATCGGCGGCCGCGCGCGCGTCCAGCATATCGCTTTTGGCGGCGGCAGCCCCAATGCGGTCGCGCCCGTTGAATTCGTCCGCATCCTCGACCGCCTGCTGACCGTCTTCGACGTCAGCCGGCCCGAAATATCGATCGAGATCGATCCGCGCGGCTTCACGACCGAATGGGCGCTTGTGCTCGCCGCGTCGAACGTCACGCGCGTCAGCCTGGGCGTTCAGACCTTTGCCCCGCACATCCAGCAGGCGATCGGCCGCGTCCAGCCGCTCCGCGATATCGAGGCGACGGTCGCGGCGCTGCGCCTGCGCGGGATCGACGCGATCAATTTCGACCTGATGTACGGGCTGCCGGGGCAGAGCATCGCCGATCTTAACGCGACGCTCGACGAAACGATCCGCCTCGCTCCCAGCCGGATCGCGCTGTTCGGCTATGCCCATCTGCCCGCGATGTTGCCGCGGCAACGACGCATCGACGCGACCGACCTGCCCGACGACCGGTTGCGCTTCGAACAGGCGGCGCACGGTTTCGAACGGCTGACCGCGGCGGGCTATATTCCCGTCGGCTTCGATCATTTCGTGCTGCCGGGCGATCCGCTTGCCGCGGCGGCCAAGGCGGGGCGCGTCAACCGCAATTTCCAGGGTTTTACCGAAGACGACGCCCCCGTCCTCCTCGGCTTCGGGGCGAGCGCGATCAGCCGCTTTCCGGGGTTGATCGTCCAGAATGAAAAGCGCGCCGGCCCCTATCGCGACCTGATCGGCGAAGGGCGGCTTGCCGCCGTGCGCGGCGTCGCGGTAGCCGATGAAGACCGCCTGCGCGGCGCGATCATCAAGGCCATCCTGTGTCAGGGACGCGCCGCGCTGCCCGCGGCATGGGCCGATGCCGCGCGCCCGGCGCTCACCGATGTCGCGCAGCGCGGACTGATCCGCTGGGATGGCGACGAACTGGTGCTGGATGAGGGGTCGCAGCCTTATGCCCGCACCATTGCGGCGCGCTTCGACCGCTTCCGCGGCACCATCGCCCCTGCCGATACCGCCGCCATCGCGCGCTGATCGCGCGCCGCGCTTCGCCGGAACAAGAAAGGCCAGCTCTCGGGGCGCGAGAGCTGGCCAGCAGCAGGTTGTTCGGGGCTTCGGGTGCCGGGGTCAGCCCTTGCAAGCCTGCTTGTTCTTGTTGCCGGGAAGGCTGCAATTATAGGTCACGGTCTTGCCGTTCGCCTGCTTCGCCTTGACCATATGGCCGGTGGGGCGGGCTGCGGCGACGCGCTGCGATGCGGCCTTCGGCTTGGCGGCAGCCTGCTTGACGGGCTTTGCGGCGGGCTTGACCGCGGTCGTCGCGGGCTTCGCCGGGGTGGTTGCCGCAAAGCTCGGGGCGGCGATCATCATCGTCGCGGCCAGGCCGACGCCGATCAGGGAACCAAAACGTGCCATCTCTATCACTCCGAATGGTCCCGCCGCACGGTCCCGGTCAACGCGACGGGGCCGGCGGGGAAACAGGACGTCCAGGGCGGGGTCTGGGTGGACAGGGGGCGATCCCGCCTTGGACAAACCCCTATTAGGCGGCCGCGACCGACGGGGTGATGGCCGCGACATGACAATATGGTAATTTGCGCGCCAGCATCCGGACGGCCGACCGGTTTCATAACGCGATCCTGCTCAATGGGAGTATCCCCGTGACCGCGCACGCCGACCTGGCATCGATCGCCGAACCCGCTTCGCCCGCCGCCCGCCGCGGCGGCGTGGGGCGCGGCGTCCGGCTGGCGCTCGCCGGCCTGCTGCTGGCGCTGCTCGCGCTCGGCGATTTTTATGTCTGGGCGGGCTATTATCACGGACCCCTCTACCGCGATCTCGCGTCGGACGCCGCCGGACCCGACCGGCCTGCGATCGTGATGCTGTCGGGCGACATGGGGAACAAGGTCGGCATGACCCCGCCGGTGTCGCGGCGGATCAATCGCCGCGGCTACGCGGTAGTGACAGTCAATTCGCTCGCCTATTTCTCGCCGCGCCGGACGCCGCAGGAAGCGGCAACGCTGATCGAGAATGCGATGGCGCGGGCGATGCGGCTCGGCCGCACGCGCCGCGTCGTCCTGATCGGGCAATCCTTTGGCGCCGACATGTTGCACGCCGGCCTCGCCGCGATGCCCGCGGCCGACCGGACGCCGATCAGCGCCGTCATCCTGATCGTCCCCGGCCACGATATCATCTTCCGCGCCTCGCCGATCGAACTCGCCGGTCTCGAAATCCCCGACCAACTCGCCCTGCCGACCGCATCGCAGCTCGACTGGGCGCCGCTCACCTGCATCTGGGGCATCAAGGAAAATGACAGCCTGTGTCCCGAACTGACCTTGCCCGGCGTGCGCAAGATCGCCTTGCCGGGCGGCCACAAGCTGCAATCCGACGACGCGGCGCTCGAGGCCGCGATTTTCCCTGCCATTGCGCATGCGACCGACCGGATGCACGCACCGCCCCAACGGAGAAACTGATATGAAGGCTCTGGCAATCGCTCTGCTGCTCGGCGCCGCGACCGGCATTCCGGCCCCGACGCCCGCCGCCAGCCCGATCGGCGTCTGGCAGAATCCGAAAGGCACCATCCTGGTGCGCACGCGCAATTGCGGCGCGATGCTGTGCGGCAATATCGTCTGGGCCAGCCCCACCGCCCTCTCCGACGCGCGCGACGCCGGTGTCACGGCATTGATCGGCACCGAATTGCTCAGCGACTATCGCGCGACGGGTGCGGGGCGCTGGACCGGGCAGGTCTATGTGCCCGACCAGGGTCGTCGCTTTTATTCGACGATCGAGGTAAGGAACCCGAACAGCTTGCGAATTTCGGGTTGCATCCTGGGCGGGCTGATCTGCAAACATCAGGAGTGGACGCGTCGATGACGGTTTTCGGGGGCGTGCGATCCTGGGCCTCGCGGCATCGCCGGACGTTGTCGATCGCAGCCGCGCTGGTCGTCGCGGCGCTCGGCTTCACCGCGCTCTATCATTTGCTGCATTCGGTGCGCCCGCACGCGATTCGAGAGGCTTTTCGCGCGGTTTCGAACGTGCAGATCGGATTCGCGCTGCTGCTCACCGCGGCCAGCTATCTGCTGCTCACCCTCTACGACACGGGGGCATTGCGCGTCATCGGCCGCAAACTGCCCTGGCGCACCGCGGCCCTTGCCTCCTTCACAAGCTACACGCTCAGCCACAATCTGGGCCTGGCCCTGCTGACCGGCGGCTCGGCGCGCTACCGCGTCTACCGCGCCGCCGGGCTCAGCGGCGGAGAGGTCGGCAGCGTGATCGCGCTCGCCAGCCTGAGCTTCTGGAACGGCGTCGTTCTGCTCGCGGGTCTGGCGGCCATGGCGAGTACGCAGTTGCTGCCGATTTTCGACATCGGCCTGTCGCTGCACTGGTTGCATCTCGGCGGAATGGTCGTCGCGACCCTGTGCCTGATCCCGCTGCTGCTCCGCCATTTCGGGCTGACCGCGCTCGACATCGGCGGATGGCGCACCCCGATCCCGGACCTGAAGACAAGTGCGTCGATGACGCTCGTCGCCGCGCTCGATCTGGCTGCGGCCAGCGCGGCGCTGTTCGTGCTGCTGCCGGCGCCCGACCCAGCCGCCTACCCCGCCTTTTTCCTTGGCTATGCCTTTGCAATCATTGCCGCGCTGATCAGCCATGTGCCCGGCGGGCTCGGCGTGTTCGAGGCGGTGGTGATCGCGATGGTCCCCGGCGACAAGGCGCAGCTCCTCGCCGCGCTGCTCGCCTATCGCGTCATCTATTATCTGCTGCCGCTGCTGCTCGCCGCGCTGCTGCTTGCCTGGCACGAAAGCAAGGCGTGGCACGCCCCGGCGCGCCAGTTCGCCGCGGCGAGCGAATCGCTTCTCCGCGAACTGGCACCGCCGCTGTTCGCCGCACTTGTCTTCGCCGGCGGCCTGATCCTGCTCCTGTCGGGGTCGACCCCCGCCGAGGCGGGACGGATGCACGATTTGCGGCATATCCTGCCGCTGCCCTTCGTCGAGGCATCGCATATCGCGGCCAGCCTGTCGGGTACGCTGCTGCTTTTCCTGGCGCCCGGCCTGCTACGCCGCCTCAACGGCGCCTTCGTTGCGACGCGTGCGCTGTTGCTAGCGGCCGCCATCTTTTCGCTGACCAAAGGGTTCGACTATGAGGAGGCGGTCATCCTCCTCGCCATCTGCGCCGCGCTGCAATGGAGCCGCCCGGCCTTTTATCGCAAGACCGCGCTGATCGACGCACCGCTGTCGACCGGCTGGATCGTCGCCGCGCTGATCGCCATCCTCGGCTCAGCCTTCGTCGGCCTCTTTGCCTATAAGCATATCGATTATACCAGCAGCCTGTGGTGGCAATTCAGCTTGCGCGGCGACGCGCCGCGTTTTCTGCGCGCGAGTTTCGGGATCGCGGTGCTGATCACCGGCCTCGCGCTGTGGCGGCTATTCGCGCCGTCGGCCCGCACGGTGCGCGATACGCCGGTGGGGTTCGATGCCCTCGAACCGGCGCTGGCGCTCAGCGACAGCACCGATGCCTTTCTGGCCTATACCGGCGACAAGCGCTTCCTGCTCGCCGACGAGGGCGACGCCTTCCTGATGTACCGGGTGCAGGGCGGCAACTGGATCGTGATGGGCGATCCGGTCGGCAACGAGGACCGATGGGCCGATCTCTTGTGGAAGCTGCGCGAGATGGCCGACGCGGCGCAGGGGCGTATCCTGCTCTATCAGATCAGCGCGGCCTGCCTGCCGCAAGCGATCGACCTTGGGCTGTCGATCGTCAAATATGGCGAAGAGGCGCGCGTCGAGCTTGCCCGCTTCACCCTTGCCGGGCCGCAGGCAAAGACGCTGCGCCACGCCGAGCGCCGCGCGGTGCAGGACGGCGCCGAATTCGCCGTAATCGCCGCCGCCGAGGTTCCCGCGCATCTGGCCGAACTCAAGGCCGTGTCGGACGATTGGCTACACGCGAAGAAGCAGCGCGAAAAAGCGTTCAGCCTCGGCCGCTTCGATCCCGCCTATATGGCGCGCTTTCCCTGCGCGGTGGTCCGGATAGGGGGGCGGATCGTCGCTTTCGCCAATATTTTGGCGACCCCCAATGGCACCGAAATGTCGGTCGACCTGATGCGCCATGTGAAGGACATCCCCTATGGCGTCATGGACTTCCTGTTCATTCGCCTGATGCAACATGCGCAGCAAGCGGGATACCGCTGGTTCACGCTCGGCATCGCGCCACTGTCGGGGATCGAGGGGCGCAAGCTTGCGCCCGCTTGGGCGAAGGGTGCCGCCTTCGTCTTTCGCCATGGCGAGATGCTCTATGGTTTCGAAGGTTTGCGCAGCTACAAGGCAAAATTCGCGACCGATTGGCAGCCGCGCTACATCGCCGGACCCCGCGGCATGGCCTTTGCGCAGGCGATGGCGGCGGTGCACCAGATCGTCTCGCGTGCGCCGGTGCGCAATGACACGCGCGCGCCCGTCGCCGCCACGGCCTGATCGCCGGCAAGATTACCGCAGTTTCATCTTCGCGCCATCGGGCGGTGGGACGCGGCCTGCTACGCCGGTCCAATGGACCCGCCGCGCATCCGATCCATGCCGCCGACGGCCTTGTTGATCCTGCTGCTGGCGGGGATCATTTTTCTGTCGGCGCGGCTCTATGCCTCGCCGCATTCGCGTGGCGGGGGGCAGGTGGGGGGATTGACCTTCGAAGCGGAGCCTGTCCGGCGCCACCAGCCGATCGCGCTCGTCGTCACCAGCGTCGAGGACGGCGGTCCGGCGGCAAAAGCCGACATTGCGGCGGGCGACCGGATCGACCGGATCGATGGCCGCCCCATTGCGTCGGCGGCCGATGCCGCCGCGCGGCTACGCCGCGACGCGCGCAAGGGGGTGACGCTGCGCATTCGCCGTGGCATCCGGACAAGCTATAAGCATCTTCCCGCGACGCGCGGGCCACAGCCGGGGACAGTGCATGTCGCAGAAAATATTGCTCGTCGAAGATGACCGGACGACCGCCGATTTCATCAGCAAGAGCCTGACCGGCGAAGGCTTCGTCGTCGATCATGCCGCCGACGGCCGCGACGGCCTGTTTCATGCAACCGATGGCAGTTACGACGCGATCATCCTCGACCGCATGCTGCCCGGCATGGACGGCATGGCGCTGCTCGCGGCGATGCGCGCTGCGCAGATCGCGACGCCCGTCATCATCCTGTCGTCGCTGGGCGCGGTCGATGCGCGGGTCGAGGGACTGACGTCGGGCGCCAATGATTATCTGGTCAAGCCCTTCGCCTTCTCCGAGCTGCTGGCCCGGCTCAAGCTGCTCCTTGCCAAGCCCGGCAACGGCCCCCAAGTCGAAACGGCGCTGCACTGCGAGGATCTGGAAATGAACCTGCTCAATCGCCGCGTGACGCGCGCCGGCAAGCGGATCGAACTGCAGCCGCGCGAGTTTCGCCTGCTCGAATATCTGCTCCGCCACAAGGAGCAGGTGGTGACGCGCACGATGATGCTGGAGGGGGTTTGGGAATATCATTTCGACCCCGGCACCAATGTCGTCGATGTCCATGTCAGCCGTCTGCGCCGCAAGATCGACGACGGGTTCGCAACGCCGCTGGTCCATACGATCCGCGGCGCGGGCTATATGCTCGGCGCCGCGAGCTGACCGCCGGATGCGCGCAGGCTTCTTTCAATCGACGATCGTCCGCCTGACGCTGGCGCTGGTGATCGCGCAGGTCGCGGCGCTGGCGCTCGGCCTGACGATCATCCACCGCTTCACCCAGGCGACGATCATCGACGACGCGCGAATCGCGGCCGAAGTCGCGCGCGACGATTTTGCCGAAACCCAACGCCAGCAAGGGCCCGAAGCGCTGGTTCAGGCGATCCGCGACCGGCTCACCCGGCGCGACGACCGCAATTTCGTCGTGCTGTTGAAGGCACCCGACGGCACGCGCGTCGTCGGCAATCTCAGCCAATGGCCGGCGACGGTGTCCGACCATGAAGCGTGGCGCGAAATCCGCCTGTTCCGGCAGGATGCGGCCGAGGCCGAACCGATCGGGTTGATTACCACGCCGCTTCCCGGCGGCTATGCCCTGCTGACGGGCGAAGTGCTCGAGGCGCAGGTTCAGCTCGCGCGCGCCAGTCAGGCCGCCTTTCTGTTCGCGCTCGCGGTCGGCATCACGATCGCCGGAATCGTCGCCGCGTTCGTCGCCTGGCTGCTCGGGCGGCGCATCGACGTCTTTTCGCGCGCCGCCTCCGCAATTGTCAGCGGCCGGCTCGACGCGCGGGTGGAGCGCGACCGGACCGGTGACGCCTTCGACCGGCTCGGCGTATCGATCAACGCGATGCTCGACCGGATCGAAACGCTGGTCGGCGAGCTGCGCATGCTTACCGATTCGATGGCGCACGATCTGCGTTCGCCGGTCGCGCGGATGAAGGCGAAGCTGGAACAGGCGCTGGGCCGCGCGCGCGACCCCGAAACGACGGCGGCGCTTGCCGGTGCGATCGACGAGGCCGACAGCCTGCATCGCCTGCTCGACACCGCGCTGGAGATCAGCCGCGCCGAGGCAGGCATCGGCCGCGACCAGTTCACGCGGTTCGCACTCGCGCCGCTGCTCGAAGACATGGCCGAAGTCTATGGTCCGCTCGCCGAGGATGAGGGCTTTGCCATTGCGGTCGCGGCACCCGCGGACCTTGAGGTCGTCGCACACCGCGAGATGCTGGTGCGCGCGCTGTCGAACCTGATCGACAATGCCCTGAAATATGCGGCCGGCGGCACGCAGATCCGGTTGACCGCGGCCCGAGAAGCCAGCGATGCGATCGACCTCGCGGTAATCGACGACGGTCCCGGCATCCCCGCCGACCGCATCGCCGAAGCGACGCGACGCTTCGTCCGGCTCGATCCTGCGCGCGGCGGATCGGGCGCGGGGTTGGGATTGTCGCTGGTCGAGACGATCGCGCATATGCACGGCGGTCGGATGACGATTACACCCGGGCAGCCGCACGGCACCGTCGTCACGCTCCGGCTGCCGGTCGTCGCGCCGGCCGCCTGAACGCTACGGCCCCGAACGCTTCGAATTGACGCCGAAGCCGAGGCGACGCTGCTCGGCAGCGGCG
Source organism: Sphingopyxis sp. GC21 (assembly GCF_025727575.1). Lineage (NCBI taxonomy): Bacteria > Pseudomonadati > Pseudomonadota > Alphaproteobacteria > Sphingomonadales > Sphingopyxidaceae > Sphingopyxis > Sphingopyxis sp. GC21. The sequence goes on from NZ_CP095845.1 coordinate 3,073,415, forward strand.
GACACCGCTGGCACCATGGCGTCATGCAGATGTCCGGTGCGCATATCCATCTCGTGCTTCCCGACGCCACCGAGCGCGCCGCCTGTTTCCGCGCGCTTGCCGATGGCCGCCATATCGTCCGCAGCTTTGCGAACGGCGCCGACTGGCTCGACGCGGGGGCGGCGGACGATTGCGCCGTGCTGCTTTTCCACTGAGCCCAGCCCGGCGCGGTCGATGGCAGCGCAATGCTCGCGGCGATCGCACAGTCGCCCGATATCGCCTGCTTCGTCGCCGCGAGTCGGCTGAGCGTCGGCGAAAGCCGCGCCATCCTGCGCGGCGGCGCGACCGATCTGCTGCCCGCCCCGCTCGATCCGCGGCTCGTCCGGTCGGTGATCGGCGATGCGTTGACGGCTTGGGAGCGGCAGCGTGCAATGCACGCGGACCGGCGCGCCGCCGAGGCGCGCCTCGCCGCGCTGACCCCGCGCGAACGCGATATATTGGATGCCATAGCGGCGGGGCTCGGCAACAAGGCAATCGCGCGGCGGCTCGACGTCAGCCCGCGCACCGTCGAGGTGCACCGCGCCAATATCATGCGCCGGTCGGGCGCGGCGAGCGTCGCCGAGCTGCTGCGGCTGCGCTTCACCGTCGAATTCGCGCGGGGCCCGAGCGCCAATCCCGTCCATTTCGGAGCTTGATGTCTGCCCGCCTCCGGCCAGCGCGATAGATTGGCCCCTATAAGAGAATCGAACGGTCCGTCGCCCCTGTGTTGGTCCCCAAGGGCGATCCGTTCGACCGCGCGTGCCATCCCCACCTGGCCGCGCATCCCAGCCGGGCCGGCGGAGGATGTTCCACTTCCGTCGGCCCCTTTGGCGCTGGCCCCTTCGCGGGACCTCGACAGACAGACGGGCTAGCCCGTGACGAGCGCGCGCTGTTCCGGGCGGCCCATCGACAGCAGGATCGGGTCCGCCGCCTGACGCGCCATGAAGTCGGCCTTGCCCGCGATTCCCTGCCATTCGATGCCGATCAGCGCCTGCGCGATCGCGCCGCCCAGCGTATCACCGGGGCCGGGCAGGATGATCACGTCGGGCGCATATTCCTTGACCGCAACCTGCACCGACAGCGCGAAATCATAGGGCGCAAGGATCTGATGCCCGAAGGTATAGTCCCAGATGCCCCAGGGATTGCTGGAAAAGCGCCGCCAGATATGACCGCGACCGTCGACCATCGGCAGGTTGGGCATGCCGAACAGCGCCGGGGGCAATTCGATCTTCGCCTTGTCCGAACTGCCGACCATCAGCGGCGTATGAAAGGGGCCATGTCCCGCCAGCCGCAGCGGATCGCGGCCCGGCGTCGGCGCCGCCTCGGCAAGCAAGGCGGCCAGCCCCTCTTCATTGCCCGCGAGGACAAGCATGCCGGCAAGGTCGATCGAAAGCGCGAGCGCATGACCCGGGCGCGCGGCGATGTCGGCGACGAGCCCCAGCAGGCTGGCGCGCAGCCCCGGCACCGGGCGCCAGTCTTCATCGACGATCTGCACCAATATCTGCCCGCCCGGCCCGTGCGTCTGGCTGTTGAGACCCATAGCATTGGCGATACGAAAGCCGTCCTCGACCGACACCGCGCCGCCAAGCGCGAGCGCGCTGTACCAGCCCATCGAATTGCCCGCGACGGCGACGATGTCATATCGGGCGCGGTCGATGCTGAGCCAGTCGAGCAGGGTCGCGGTGTAGATCAGCGGGGCCGCGACATCGCCGCGCATGTGCGTCGCGACGCTGAAGCGATCGGCGCCGTCGAGTTCGCTGACCGTCGGCTGGTCCCGCTCGCGGCGCTGGGCGTCGAACCCGGCGATGATATCGCCGAAGCGTGCGCCGTGCAGCCGCGCGATGCTGCCAAGCTCGCCCTTGCCATAGGTGCCGCGGCCGGGGGCGACGACAAGCGCGGTCTTCTTCGCCGCCGTCATGCCAGCAGCTCCTTCGCGGCGGCATAGATCGAATCGCGGCTCGGCAGCGTCACCGTCGCCGCCTTGCCCAGCGGGATGAAGCTGTCCTCGGCGGCGATGCGCGCCAGCTTCTTCTCCGGCGTGCGTTCAGTAAACAGCGCCATCAGCGCCTCGCTTTGCGAACCGGTGATGCGGCATTCGTCGACGATCAGGACGCGTTTCGCCTCGCCGACCGCGGCAACGAGCTTGTCGGCATCGACGGGACCGAGCCAGCGCAGGTCGATTACGCGCGCCTTGACGCCGTCGGCGGCGAGCAGCTTTTCGGCCTGCCGCGAGAGATAAGTGCCGTTACCATAGGTCACGATCGCCAGATCGGTTCCGTCGCCATGCACGCCGACATCGCCCAGCCGGATCGGCGTCCCTTCGCCGGGCGCTTCATAGGCGCTCGTCCACAGGCCATCGCCCTCTTCGTGCAGGTCGCGCGTCATATAGAGCGCGATCGGTTCGACGAAGACCACGACGCGCTGCTCCTCGCGCGCCAGCCGCACGCATTCGCGCAGCATCTGCACGGCGTCGCGCCCGTTCGACGGCACCGCCAAGATTACCCCGGGAATGTCGCGGAACACCGCCAGGCTGTTGTCGTTGTGGAAGTGTCCGCCGAACCCCTTCTGATAGCCGAGCCCGGCGATCCGGATCACCATCGGGTTGGTATACTGGCCGTTCGAAAAGAAGCTCAGGGTAGCCGCCTCGCCGCGGATCTGATCCTCGGCATTGTGGACATAGGCGAGGAACTGGATTTCGGGCATCGGCACGAAGCCGTTGTGCGCCATGCCGATCGCGAGGCCGAGGATCGCCTGTTCGTCGAGCAGCGTGTTGATAACGCGCGCCGAACCGAAGCGCTGATGCAGCTTGGCGGTTACATTGTAGACGCCGCCCTTCGGCCCGACATCCTCACCCGCGACGACGATTTCGGGATAGGCGAGCATCAGGTCGGCGAGCGCCCAGGAGAGCAGCCGCGCCATATGCATCGGCTTGTCCATCTGGTTCGCGTCGCCGGCGAACAGCGCCGCGCGCTCGTCGGTCGAGGGGCGATTGGCCGGCGGGCGGTCGATCTTCGGCGGAACCAGGCTCTCCATTACCGCCGCGGCGGTGGTCAGCTTGGGGCGGCGTATCGCAGCTTCGGCCTGCCGCGCCAGCGTTGCGCTGATCTCTTCATAGGCATCGGCGACTTCGGCGGCCGACATCCATCCCTGTTCCACCATCAGCGCCGCACCGGCGAGCAGCGGATCGCGCGCCTCGTCGGCTTCGATCAGCGCCTTGGGCAGATAGGCGCCCTGCACGTCCGACCCGGCATGTCCGTAGAGCCGCACCGTTCCCATATGGAGAAACACCGGCTTGCGCGTGCGGCGCGCGAAGTCGGCGGCCTCTTTTGCGCCCGCGTAGGCCGCGACAAGGTCGGTGCCGTCGCACTGGATATAATGCAGCCCGGCGCGGTGGCGGAACTGCGCCTCGATCCACCCCGTCGGAGTGCGCGTCGAGATGCCGATGCCGTTGTCTTCGCACAGGAAGATCAGCGGCAACGGCGTGCCCTGAAAGGCCGACCAGCCCGCGGTGTTGAACGCGCCCTGCGCGGTCGAATGATTGGCCGACGCATCGCCGAAACTCGCCAGAACCACCGCGTCTTCGGGCAGCGGGAGGCCGCACATGCCCAGTCGCCGCGCGATACCGATCGAAAAGGCGGCACCCACGGCCTTGGGCAGATGCGACGCGATCGTCGATGTCTGCGGCGGGATCGCGAGCGGCTTCGACCCGATGACCTTGTGCCGCCCGCCCGAAATCGGATCCTCGGCCGAAGCGGCGAAGCTCAGCAGCATGTCCCAGTCGGGGGTCTGCCCGGGGAGCTGGCGCGCGCGGTGAAGCTGAAAGGCGTTCGAGCGATAGTGGAGGAACGCCATGTCGGTGACGCGCAACGCCGCCGCGACCGCGGCATTGCCCTCGTGCCCCGACGATCCGATGGTATAAAAGCCCTCGCCGCGTGCCTGCAGCGTCCGCGACAGCCGGTCCATCTGGCGACTGGTGAGCTGCGACAGGAAAATGTCGGTGGCATCCGACCGCGTCAGCCCGGCACGCGCGGGATCGGGCGCATCGGCGCGGCGCGCGAGCGTTCCGCTCGCCAGCGCGCCGAGAAATTTTTCATGTACCGCCTGTGCCGCGTCCACGCTGTCCTCCTGCCGGTCTTCCGGTTGCCGGTGCAACCATTTGCCGCCGTCTCGCGCAGCTAGAACGGGGGCTGCGGGCGTGCAAGCATCCTCTTGCGTCGGTGCTGCGCCTCGCGCTACCACCGCAGGGCGATGGTGCAGCGGGGCGAGGCCATAATTTCAATATGATGTCGATCTGCATCGCCCAGGCGTCGGCCGCCGCCGCCGCACCCGATCAGGGCTGGCTGCTCGATCCCGAACTCGTCGATCCGGCTTATGGTCAGACGGTTGCCCGCGGCGATATCCAGACGGCCTTTCCCGCGCCGCCGCCGCCGCCCGACGTTCCCGACTGGCTGAAATCGCTGTTCGAAGCGATCGGCCGCTTCTTCGAATGGAGCGCGCCGGCGCTGAAGCCGATGCTGTGGGGCGGCGCAATCTTGCTCGTCCTGCTGATCCTCTATTTCACCGTCCCCGCCTTTGCGCGCTGGGTCAACGCGTTGCCCTTCCTGCGCAAGACCGGAGCGGGCGCCGAGACGGATGAGGCGGGCGCGGTCGAAGCGGGTGCGGCGCGCGCGCTGCTGGCCGAAGCCGACGCGCTCGCCGCCGAGGGGCGCTTTGCCGAGGCGGTTCATCTGCTGCTCTATCGCAGCGTCGAGGATATCAGCGCGCGGCGGCCGGGGCTGGTGCGGCCCGCGATGACCTCGCGCGAACTGGCGGAAGCGCGGGATCTGCCGGGCGTCGCGCGCAACGCGTTCAGCCGCATCGCGCGCTCGGTCGAAATCAGCCTGTTCGGCGGACGGTCGATCGACGCAGCGGCATGGGACGCGTGCCGCGGCGCCTATTCGGAGCTGACGGTACCGAAGAATTGGGCGCGGGCATGACGGGGCGCAGCGATCGCGACAATCCCTTCGACCCGCGGCTGATCGCGGCGGTGGTCGCCGTGGGTGTCGTCGCCTTCATCGCGCTGTGGGCGCTGGTTGCGCTTGGCCCGCAGCTGTCGAGCGGCAATGACGGCGGCGGTCACGCGCTGTCGAAGGCGGCGCCGGGCTTCGCGGGGATCGTCGACCTCGCCGAACGCGCCCGCGCCGATGTCGAGCTGCGCCGCAGCGTCGAGACGGCGACCTATGAGGACGACAAGCCGTTGCTCGTCCTGACCCCCGCAGCCGACACCAATGCCGAAGATGTGGCCGATATGCTGGCGAGACAGGGCAATGGTCCGGTTCTGCTCGTTCTGCCCAAGTGGCGGACGATGCCCGGCACCGGCGAGGGCCATAAGCCCGGCTGGGTCGGCTTCGGCGTGCCGCTGCCCGCCCCCACCCGCCTGTTACCGCAAAACTATTTCGGGACGGTCGAGATCGCGATGCCGCAGGCGAAGGCGCAGGCCGTCACCGCCGATGTCGCGCGGCGCCGCTTTGCCGTGCCGCTGCCGGACAATGCCCAGACGGTCAGCGGCGCCGATCTCGAGACGCTGATCCCCGGCGCGAACGGCGGCGCGGTGCTGGCGCGGACGACCAACCGCGAATTCTATGTTCTCGCCGAGCCCGACCTCCTCAACAATCTGGCCTTTGCGTCGCGCGACAAGGCGCATGCAGCGGCCATGCTGATCGACGCGGTCGGCGAGGATGCGGAAGCGGCGGGGCTCGCCTTCGACCTGACGCTCAACGGCTTCGGCGGCGGTCGGTCGCTGCTGCGCTTCGCCTTTGTCCCGCCCTTCATCGGGATCACCCTGTGCCTGATCGCCGCCGGCCTGCTGGCGTTGTGGCAGGCATGGGCGCGCTTCGGCCCCGCGCTGCGTCCGGCGCGCGCGATTCCGATTTCCAAACAGGCGCTGATCGCCAACAGCGCCGACCTGATCCGGCAGGCGCGCCGCGAACTCGACGGTGCCGATGCCTATGTGCGCAGCCAACGCGGCGCGATCGCACGCCGGTTGCACGCCCCCGGCGGTCTGAGCGCCGAGGAAACCGACGCGTGGATCGACCGCCATCTGAAGGCGGATAGCGCCTCCTTCGCCACTCTCGCGCGCCGCCTCCCGCTCGCGCGCAACACCCATGAATTTCTGGCAGACGCGCAGGCGCTGCACGACATCAGGAAGGAATTATTGCGTGACGGCTGACACTATCGAGGGCGTTCAGGCGCTCGGCGCCGCGATCGAGGGCGAAGTCGCCAAGGTCGTGTTCGGGCAGCGGGATCTGACCCGCATGGTCACGATCGCGCTGCTCGCAGGGGGCCATGTGCTGCTCGAAGGCCCGCCGGGAACCGCCAAGACGCTGCTCGCGCAGGCTTTCGCCCGCGCCGTCGGGCTCGATTTCGGGCGCATCCAGTTCACCCCCGACCTGATGCCCGGCGACATATTGGGATCGAACCTGTTCAACTTCCAGACGTCGAGCTTCACCCTGACCAAGGGGCCGATCTTCACCGAGCTGCTGCTTGCCGACGAAATCAACCGCACCCCGCCCAAGACGCAGGCGGCGCTGCTCGAGGCGATGCAGGAACGGCGCGTGACGATCAACGGCGAGCCGCACCCGATGAGCCCGCGCTTCACCGTACTGGCGACGCAAAATCCGATCGAGCAGCAGGGCGTCTATCCGCTGCCCGAAGCGCAGCTCGACCGCTTCCTGTTCAAGCTGGTCGTCGATTATCCCGACGCCGACGAGGAGCGGCGCATCGTGGCCGAACATGGCGGGCGCTTCAAAAGCCCCGTGGTCGCCGATTTCGGCGTCGGGCAGGTTGCCGACGCCGCGACGATCGGCACCGCGATCGACACGATCGCGACCGTCCGCCTGGCCGACGAGATCGTCGACTATATCGTCCGGCTGGTGCGCGCGACCCGCGAAAGTGCCGACCTCGAATGCGGCGCGAGTCCGCGCGCGGCGAGCCTGCTTGCCCGCGCCGCCTGCGCAGCCGCCGCGCTCGACGGCCGCGACTATGTGATCCCTGACGACGTGCAGCGACTCGCCGGCGGCGTATTGCGCCACCGCGTGATCCTGTCGGCCGCGGCGGAGATCGAGGGGCGCGGCGTCGAACAGGTCGTCGCTGCGCTGCTCGACCGGGTGGACGTGCCGCGGTGATCTACCCGACGCGGCGCGCGATCTATTTGCTGCTGCTCGGCGCCCCCGTGGCGCTGGCGCTCGGCCTGCTGCGCCCGGACCTTTGGCTCGTCGCGCTCGGCTGGATCGCGCTCGTCGCCCTGGGGCTGCTCCTCGATACGCTGACCGGCGCGGCGCCGCGCAAGCTCGCGCTCGACGCGCAGTTCCCCCTGCAGATCGGGGTCGGCGAGCCGTTCGAAATGATGCTTGCGGCGCGCGCGCCCGCCCTTCCGCGCCGCGCCGAGTTTGCGCTGTCGCTCGACGACCGGCTGGCGCCCGGTGGCCGCATCGCGGCGGCTTTCGATATGGTGGGCGAAGGCGAAGATGCGGCGCTCACCCATCGGCTTCCGCTTACCGCGTCGCGACGCGGGCAGGCAGCCGTGGATGCGCTGTGGGTGCGCTGGGCGGGACCGCTCGGCCTGGTCTGGAAACAGCGCCGCTTCGCGATCGATCGCGCGATCAGCGTCGTGCCCAACATGCGCCTCGTTACCGACGAAGGCCGCCGCCTGTTCCAGCGCAACAGCTGGTTCGGGCTCCGCCAGCAGAAGCTGCGCGGCGAAGGCCATGAATATGAGGCGCTGGCAGAGTATCAGCCGGGCATGGATCGGCGCGCGATCGACTGGAATGCATCGGCGCGGCACGTCAAGCTGCTTGCCAAGGAATATCGGGTCGAGCGCGACAACCGCGTCGTGCTGGCAATCGACGCCGGTCGCACGATGGCCGAGCCCGTTGGCGCGATGCCGCGCGTCGACCGCGCGGTATCGGCGGCGCTGCTGCTGGCCTATGCAGGGCTGAAGCTCGGCGACCGGATCAGCCTCTTTTCCTTTGCCGCCAAGCCGATCGGCATGACCCCCGCCTATATGCACACGCAGGATTTTCCGGCGCTGCAACGCGCGGCGAGCCGCATCGATTATGCGCCGGTCGAGAGCAATTTTACCCTCGCGCTGTCGACGCTCGGCGCCGAACTCAACCGCCGGTCGCTGATCATCCTGTTCACCGAATTCACCGATGCGACGAGCGCCGACCTGATGATCCGTGCGGCGGGCCGGCTGGTCAAGAAGCACCGACTGCTGTTCGTCGTCATCAAGGATGAAGAGCTGGAGGACGAGGAACGCCGCCGTCCCGAAAGCGGATCGGACGTGACGCGCGCCAATGTCGCCGCGGCGATGCTGCGCGATCGTCAGCTGGTCATCGCGCGGCTCCAGCGGCTGGGCGCCGACGTCATAGAAGTCCCCGCCGATGCGATGGGGGCGCATGTCGTCGAAGCCTATCTGGGCATCAAACGGCAGGGGAGCCTGTGATGGAAACCGCGCGCGCGACCGACGCCCCCGGCTTTTCGACCAGTCGTTTTCGCGCCGAGCGCGAGGCTGACTGGATCGCCTTCGACACGCTGCTCGGACGTCTCGAGACGCGCAGCGCCAAGGCGCTGTCGAGCGACGAACTGCTGCAGCTCCCGATCCTCTATCGCGCGACGCTGTCGTCATTGTCGATCGCGCGCGCGACGATGCTCGACAAGGCCCTGCTCGACCACCTCGAAGGGTTGGCGATGCGCGGCTATTTCCTGATTTACGGCGTCCGCGAAACGCGGCTCAGCCGCCTGCGCCGCTTCTTCCTTTACGACTGGCCGGCGGCGGTGCGCGCGGTGTGGAAGGAAACGCTGATCATCGCGCTGATCATCACGCTCGGCGCGCTGACAAGCTGGTCGCTCGTCGCGCATAATCCCGAATGGTATTATAATTTTGTCCCCGAAGAGATGGCCGGCGGGCGCGACCCGCGCGCGACAGTGGAGTTTCTGCGCTCGACACTGGGTCACGGCAAGGCGGGGGGCGAGGATCAGGGCGCGCTGCACGTCTTTGCGACCTTCCTGTTTACCCACAACAGCCGCGTTTCGATCATGTCCTTCGCGCTCGGCTTTGCCTTCGGCGTTCCGACGATGATGCTGGAATATTATCAGGGGATCGGGCTGGGCGCGATGCTCGCGGTCTTTTCGTCCAAAGGGTTGGGCGTCGATTTCGGCGGCTGGCTGTTCATCCACGGCACGACCGAATTGTTCGCCGCCGCCCTGTCCGGAGCGGCGGGGCTGCGGATCGGCAGCGCGGTCGTCTTTCCCGGCGCCCGCTCGCGCCTCCAGGCCGCCGCCGAGGCAGGCCGCACCGCGGGCAAGGTGATGGTCGGCGTCATCCTGATGCTGCTCGCCGCCGGCTTGCTCGAAGGGTTCGGGCGCCAGCTCATCACCGATACCGTGATGCGCTATGCGATCGGATCGCTGATGCTCGCCTTCTGGCTTGCCTATTTCTACATTCCGCGCCGCGAGAATGTCGCTTGAGCGCGGCGGGCAACCTGCGGATGCGCGCGGCGCAGGAAAAGAAGCTGCGCGAATTCGTGACGCCCGAAGGGGTCGACCTGCAATTGCGCATTGCAAGCGCGGCGCTCCGGCTCGGCGCGCTGCTGATCGACCTGATCCTCATCGTCCTGACGCTCATCCTGTTCACTCTGCTGATCCTCTGGGCCGGGCTTGCGTCCAATTCCTCGATCGCGGTGACGGTCTGGCTGCTCGGCGCCTTTGTTCTGCGCACCTTCTGGTTCATCGGCTTCGAACTTGGCGCGCGTGCGGCGACCCCCGGCAAGCGGCTAATGGGCATCCGCGTCGTCGCGCGCGACGGCGGCCGGCTCACCGCCGATGCGGTGGTCGCGCGCAACCTGATCCGCGAGCTTGAGCTCTTCCTTCCCCTCACCATGATGGGCGTCGGCGCGGCCGAGGATATGGTATCGGGCTGGACTGCGCTCGCGGGGGTCGCCTGGTCGCTGACGCTCAGCCTGTTCCTGCTCTTCAACCGCGACCGGATGCGGATGGGCGACCTGATCGCCGGCACCTGGGTCGTGATGGCGAAGCGCGCGAAGCTTGACCGCGACATCACCGCCGATGGCGGCGGGGTCGACGCGATCCGCTTCACCGACGCCGAACTCGCCGTCTATGGCATCTATGAATTGCAGGAACTGGAGCGCGTGCTGCGCGGCGCCGATCCGCGCGCGATGCGCGATGTCGCTGACACGATCCGCGGCAAAATCGGCCGCCCCGTCGCCGAAGAGGATGACGTGTTCCTGACGAGCTATTATCGGCAGCTCAAGGCCCGGCTCGAACGCGGCTTGCTGTTCGGAAAACGCCGAGAGGATAAATATGCCAGCGAATGATGCCCTGTCCGTTGCCGAAGCGTTGCACCGCCGCCGTTCGGTGCGCGCCTTTTCGGACTGCCCGATCGACCGGGCGGTACTGGCGCGGGTTTTTGCCGACGCGCAGCGCGCGCCATCGGGCGGCAATCTGCAGCCGTGGCAGGTGACGGTCGTTACCGGCGCGCGCTGGGAGCGGGTGAAGGCGGCGGTGGCGGCGCGGATCGCGATGGGACGCGACGGCCAGCAACCCGAATATGACATCTACCCGCGCGGACTGACCGACCCGTGGGAAAGCCGGCGTTTCGGTGTCGGCGAGGCGCTCTACGCCTCGCTCGGCATCCCGCGCGAGGACAAGCCGGGCCGGCTCGCTCGGTTCATGGAGAATTACCGGGGTTTCGGCGCACCGGTGATGCTTTTCCTACATTGTTCGCGCATCATGGGACCGCCGCAATGGGCCGACATGGGCATGTGGCTCCAGTCGGTGATGCTGTTGCTCGTTGAACATGGCCTTGCAAGCTGTCCGCAGGAATGCTGGGCGATGTACGGCGCGACGATCCGGCACGAACTGGAACTGGGCGACGACCAGATCTTGTTCACTGGGCTGGCGATCGGTCATGCCGATGCGGCCGCACCGGTGAATCAATGGCCGGTTCCGCGCGCCGAACTGGATGAGGTGATCGATTGGCAGGGATTTTGAGGATGGTTTTGCGCGGCAAGACGGGGGGACTGACGGCCATGGCGGCGACGGGGCTGCTGCTCGCCGGCTGCGCCGCGATTCCGAAAGCGGCGGCACCACCGCCCGCCCCCGCGCCGGAACCGCCCGCCGCAACACCGCCGCCGCCGGCCCCCGCGCCGACGCAAGGGTGGGACGACCGCGCGCTCGATCGCGGCGCTTGGCGCTATGATGCCGGCAGCCGCAGCGCGATCTTCGCACCGTCCGCTGGCGCGGCGCCGCTGTTGACCATGGCGTGCAGCGGCGGCGCTATCCGGCTGACTGCCGCGCTCGACGGCACCGTCGCACTGCGCACCAGCGCGGCCACCGACCAGGTGCGTTTCGACGGCGGTACGGCGATCGTACCGAGCCGCGATATCCGGCTCGACCGCATCGCCTTCAGTCGCGGCCGCTTCGCGCTCGAAGCCGCGAACGGCCGGGCGCTGACGCTGCCCGTCCAGTCCGAAATCGGCCGCGCGATCGAGGATTGCCGTTAGGCAGCCGCGCTAGGCGCCGAGCCGCACCGTTCCGCCGCGGATCCAGCCCCAGCGGCACGGTCCCTGATATTCGCGCGCGCTGCTGACCGAGCGGCCGACGCCGCACATATCCTCGTCGGTGCCGGGGGCCGCGAAGACGATGCCGAACCAGGCGTCGTTATCGGTAGCTTCGCACACCGACACCTTCATCGCGCCGGGCAGCCTCGCCTTCACGGCGCGCGTTTCGCCCGGCGCCCAATAGACGTCGGTGCCGCCATCCTTGACGCGGCTGATGCTGGAGCAGGCGGGAAGCGTCGGGCCTTCGGTGCCGGTCATGACCGCGCGCGTCGCGAGCGGCGGACCGGCAACCGCAGGGGCATTGTCGGCGGGCGGTGCGGGCTGCGAGCAGCCGGCGAGCGGCAGCGCGGCAAGCGCGATGGCGGCAAGGATCGAACGGGGGGTCACAGGGCTTTTCATCCTTCGAAACTAGCCGCCGCCGCCGCCGTGCGCAACGCCCGTCGGCAGCGCGCCGAGCGGCGCATTTTTGCTTGGGTTTTGCGGCCGCCGACCCTATATAATCGGCATGACAGACACCCCCGCGAGCGGCGCGAGCGAAAGCGCCCCCAAGCAGCCCAATCAGAACAGCTACGGCGCCGATTCGATCAAGGTGCTGAAAGGCCTCGATGCGGTGCGCAAGCGGCCTGGCATGTATATCGGCGACACCGACGACGGGTCGGGTCTGCATCATATGGTCTTCGAAGTCAGCGACAATGCGATCGACGAGGCACTCGCCGGCCATTGCGATCTGGTACTCATCACGCTCAACAGCGACGGATCGGTCAGCGTCGAGGACAATGGACGGGGCATCCCGACCGGCATCCATGCCGAGGAAGGCATTTCGGCGGCCGAGGTCATCATGACCCAGCTTCACGCGGGCGGTAAGTTCGAGAACACGAGCGACGACAATGCCTATAAGGTGTCGGGCGGTCTGCACGGCGTCGGCGTATCGGTCGTCAATGCGCTCAGCGAATGGCTCGAACTGACGATCTGGCGCGATGGCGAAGAGCATTGGATGCGCTTCGAGCATGGCGATTCGATTGCGCCGCTCAAGGTCAACGGGCCGGCGCCTGCGGGCAAGAAGGGCACCCGTGTCACCTTCATGGCATCGACCGATACCTTCAAGAATGTCACCGAGTTCGATTTCGAAAAGCTGGAACATCGCTATCGCGAGCTCGCCTTTCTCAATTCCGGCGTAAGGATCAAGCTGGTCGACGCGCGCCACGCCGAACATGTCGTCCACGACCTGTTCTACGAGGGCGGGATTGCGGCCTTCGTCAAATATCTCGACCGCAACAAGAATCCGCTGCTGCCCGATCCGATCGCGATCAGCAGCGAACGCGACGGCATCGGCATCGACGTCGCGCTCGAGTGGAACGACAGCTATTATGAAAATGTCCTCTGCTTCACGAACAATATCCCGCAGCGCGATGGCGGCACCCACCTCGCCGCTTTCCGCGCGGCGCTGACGCGCACGCTCAACGGCTATGGCGAAAAATCGGGCCTGCTGAAGAAGGAAAAGGTCAGCCTGACCGGCGAGGATATGCGCGAAGGCTTGACCGCGATCGTCTCGGTCAAGCTGCCCGATCCGAAATTCTCCTCGCAGACCAAGGACAAGCTTGTCTCGTCGGAAGTGCGCCAGCCGCTCGAAAGCCTGATGGCCGACCGGATGACCGAATGGCTTGAGGAAAATCCCGCCTATGCCAAGGCGGTGATCCAGAAGGTGATCGACGCCGCCGCGGCGCGCGAAGCCGCGAAGAAGGCGCGCGAATTGACCCGTCGCAAGGGCGCGATGGATATCGCGAGCCTGCCCGGCAAGCTCGCCGATTGCCAGGAGCGCGACCCCAGCAAATGCGAACTCTTCCTGGTCGAAGGGGATTCGGCAGGCGGCAGCGCCAAGCAGGGCCGCGACCGGCATGTGCAGGCGATCCTGCCGCTGAAGGGCAAGATTTTGAACGTCGAGCGGGCGCGCTTCGACCGCATCATTTCGTCGAAGGAAGTCGGCACGCTGATTCAGGCGCTCGGCACCGGGATCCGCGACGAATTCAACATCGAAAAGCTGCGCTATCACAAGATCGTGATCATGACCGACGCCGACGTCGACGGCGCGCATATCCGCACGCTGCTGCTCACCTTCTTCTACCGCCAGATGCCCGAGATCATCGAGAACGGCCATCTCTACATCGCCCAGCCGCCGCTCTACAAAGTCGCAAAGGGGCGCAGCGAGGTGTATCTGAAGGATGACACCGCGCTCGAAAATTACCTCGTCGATGCCGGGATCGACGCGCTGATGCTCGAAACGCCGGGCGGCGCACGATCGGGCAACGATCTGCGCGGCCTGATCGAGCATGGCCGACGACTCCGCGCGCTGATGCGTTACGTCCCCCGCACGCTCGATCATGGGCTGGTCGAGGCACTGGCGCTGGTCGGCGCCCTCGATCCGGCGCTCGATACGGCCGGACGCCACAGCGCTGCGGCAACTGCCGCGAACTGGCTCAATGCCGCCGAGCGCGCGCTGACCGGCGGCGCCGAAGCGGTGTGGACCGTCGAGGCGGTCGAAGGCGGCGGCTATACGCTCGAACGCCGCTGGCGCGGAGTGAGCGACCATCACGCGATCGATTCCGGTTTCCTCGCGAGCCAGGAGGCGCGCCGCCTTCACAAACTCGCCGCCGAACAGGCCGAAACCTATGGTGGCCCCGGACGGCTGGTGAAAGCCAGCGCTGCTACGGTCGTCGAGGCCGACAGCGATGCCGAGGGCGAGGATGGCGAGGCACCGACCGCCGCGAGCGCCGCAAAGGCCGCGCCGGTGACGCGCCCGTCCGAATTGCTCGATGCCATCTTCACGCACAGCCGCCGCGGCCTGTCGATCAGCCGATACAAGGGACTGGGCGAGATGAATGCCGAGCAATTGTGGGAAACCACCCTCGATCCCGCCAACCGCTCGCTGCTGCGCGTCGAGGCCGAACAGGCCGATGTCGCGCATGAAATCTTCGAGCGGCTGATGGGCGACGAGGTCGAGCCGCGGCGCGATTTCATCCAGACCAACGCGCTGTCGGTTGCCAATCTGGACGTCTGAGGCACCAAACCACTAGGCGCAGAATCAAACCGGCACGGCGCGGGCGGCTTGCAAGCCGCTCGCGCCGCTGCTTTGAGCGCTCCACCTGAAACGGGGGAGGCTGCGCATGCGGCGCGTGATGGCGATGAGTTTGGCGTTGATGCTGGCGATGCCGGCGGTGGCGCAGGATCAGATCGGCGGCGGCGAGACCGAAATCGGCAACGGCACGGCAAGCTATTACGGCCGCGAACTCGCGGGCAATCGCACCGCGAGCGGCGAGCGCTTCGACCCCGATCAGATGACCGCCGCGCACCCCACGCTCGCCTTCGGCAGTAAGGTTCGCGTTACCAACCTGTCCAACGGCCAGAGCGTGATCGTCCGCGTCAACGACCGCGGCCCCTTCGGCGGCCGCCGCGTCATCGATATTTCGCAGGCCGCGGCAAAGGAAATCGGCATGCACCGCAGCGGTACCGCCAAGGTCAGCCTGACGCTCGTCGCCGACTAGAATTAATCGAACACCGACCAACCCGCCGCATAGGCGAAATGTTCGAGCGCGAGCGCGCCGACGAGCGATGTTCCGGCTTCGTTGAGGCCCGGCGACCAGACCGCGATCGACCCCTGCCCCGGTGCGATGCACAGGATGCCCCCGCCCACCCCGCTCTTGCCGGGCAGGCCGACGCGAAAGGCGAATTCGCCTGAATTGTCGTAATGGCCGCACAGCATCATGATCGCGTTGATGCGCCGCGCGCGGTGCGGGTCGAGAAGCTGTTCGCCGGTGCGCGGGTCGCGGCCCTCGAAGGCCAGGAACTGGCCGGCCTGCGCCAGCTGGCGACAGCTCATCGACAGCGCGCATTGGCGGAAATAGACCGACAGCACCGTCTCCACCGGGTGGCGCAGCGTCCCGAAGGCGTCCATGAAATAGGACAGGCTGCGGTTGCGCGCGCCGGTGTCATTTTCCGATCCCGCAACCCCGGTGTCGATCGCCACGCTAGCGTCGCCCGCTCGCGCTCGCATGAAGGCGACGATCTCATCGACCGCCTCGTCAGCCGAGCGACCGTCGATCAGCCGGTCGGTGGTCGCGATCGCCCCGGCGTTGATGAACGGATTGCGCGGCACCCCCTGCTCGCTTTCGAGCTGGACGATCGAGTTGAAGGCGCTGCCCGACGGTTCGCGGCCGACGCTGTCCCATAGCGAGCTGCCGACCCGGCGCAGCGCGAGGGCGAGCGTGAACACCTTTGACACCGACTGGATCGAAAAGGCTTCGTCGGCGTCGCCCGCGGTGTGGACTGTTCCGTCTGGGAGCGCGAGGGCAAAGCCGAAGCGATCGGGATCGACCCCGGCAAGGGCGGGAATATAATCGGCGACCTTGCCCTGGCCGCGGTGCGGCAGCGCGGTCTGATAGGCTTCGGCGACGCAGCGGGCGAGATCGGGCATGCCATTTTCCTAGCAACTTCACACGGAATTGCATTTAGTTTCGTTTTTTGATAAATATTCTCCATCGATGAAATAATGAGTCGGGAAGGAAAGAGGCATGGCCGAAACGCACCGCCCCAAGGGGCTGTCGAGCGCGATCAGCTATCGCGACAGCAAGGCGGCATTCCGCTGGCTGGAAGAGGCGTTCGGATTCGAACCGCTGTTCGTGCTGCTCGATGCCGACGGCAATCTCGCGCACAGCGAAATGGGCTATGGCGCCTCGGTGGTGACGATCGGCAACGAATGGTCCGACGATCACAAGAGCCCGCAGTCGATCGGCGGCAAGAACACCCAGAGCGTCCATGTCCAGCTCGCCCCCGGCGACGATATCGATGCGCATTGCGCGGCGGCGCGCGCGGCGGGCGCCGCGATCATCGCCGAACCCGAGACGCAATTTTATGGCGACCGCACCTATCGCGCCAAGGATCCCGAGGGGCATATCTGGACCTTCGGCGTCACGGTCGCGGCCAAGACCGCCGCCGAATGGGACGCCGAGGGCGGCTTCACCACCCAGACGCGGCTCGACGATTGAGCGCGGCCGCGGTCGACGCCGTGTTTGCGGCGCTTGCCGACCCGCGGCGGCGGCGCGCGGTCGAACTGCTCGGTCGGCGCCCCTATAGCGCCGGCGAGCTGGCCGACACGCTGGGCCTCGCGCCGCCCGCGATGAGCCGGCACCTCAGGGCGCTGAAGGACGGCGGGCTGGTCGAGGATCATTATCTGCCCTTCGACGCCCGCGTCCGCATCTATCGCCTGAAGGACGGCGCAACCGACGCGCTCAAGGGCTGGCTCGCCGAAACCGAAAGCCTGTGGAGTGAGCAGCTCGCCGCCTTCAAGGCGCATGTCGAGCGCAGCGCGCCATGAGCCGCTCGCCATGAGCGGTGCGGCGGTGATCGTCGCCCTGCGCGTCGCGGCCACCCCGGCGCGCGCCTTCGAGGTGTTCACCCGCGACATCGGCAGCTGGTGGCAAAGCCATCCGCTGTTCGAGCTGGCGCGCGGCGACGACGGCGTGCCGCGCTTCGACCCCGCGGGGCCGAGCGGTCGGCTGGTGACGCGCTTCACCGACGGCCGCGAATGGGAGATCGGCCGCGTCCATGCGTGGGAGCCCGGCAAGCGGCTTGCCTTCGGCTGGCGCGTTCCCGGCTTTGCCGCCGACCAGACCACCGAAGTCGAGGTGCGCTTCGACGCCGTCGGCGCCGAAACGCGCGTCACCGTCGAGCATCGCGGCTGGGATCAAATCCCGCAAAGCCATGCCGCGCGCCACGGATTCGACCTGATGCTGTTCCAGCGCCGCCTCGGCGAACATTGGCGCGCGTTACTAGCTGTGATGGACCGCAATTTGTAAGGCGGGCCGCAGGCTCCTGCGGGTTTGGGCCCTAGTCGCGCGCGCCGAACAGGGCGGTGCCGACGCGGACGTGGGTCGCGCCGAGCATGACCGCTTTTTCATAATCGCCGCTCATTCCCATCGAGCGTAGCGGCAGGCCGTGGCGCTCGGCCAGTTCGTCGAGCAGCGCGAAATAGGGCGCCGGGTCCACATCGGCGGGCGGGATCGCCATCAGGCCGTCGATCGCCAGCCCCGCCGCCTTCGCCTCGGCGAGCAGCGCCGCGAGATCGGCGACGGCGCAGCCGCCCTTCTGGTCCTCGTCGCCGATATTGACCTGAACGAAAAGCTGCGGCCGCTTGCCGAGCTTGTCGCACGCCTTGGCGAGCGCCTGGACGAGCGAACTGCGATCGACCGAGTGAATGGCGTCGAACAGCGCGACCGCCTCTTCGGCCTTGTTCGACTGGAGCTGACCGATCAGGTGCAGCGTCACATCGGGGGCTTCACCGCGCAGGGCGGGCCATTTGGCCGCCGCCTCCTGCACGCGATTCTCACCGAAATGGCGCTGGCCGGCGGCGATCAGCGGGCGGATCGCATCGGCATCATGCGTTTTCGTCACCGCGATCAGGCAGACGTCGCCCGCCTTGCGCCCGGCGCGGCGCGCCGCCTCTGCAATGTTCGTCCCTACCTCGGCCAGCCGGCTTGCCGCATTGCTCATATCGTCATCCTCGAAGGGCGCGTTGCGTGCGCCCGCGACGCGCCTATAGGAAGGGCGATGGTCCGACGCCACCCCCTGCCCGCATGCTGGCTGATGAGCGACGCACGCAGCGCGGCCGGGACGGTGGCGCTCGCCGCGCTGTTGCCGCCGGGAAGCGGCATCGTCCTGCGGCACGACGCGCTGCCGCAAGGCGCGCGCTGGCGCCTCGCGCGCCGCCTCGCGCGTATCGCAAAAGCGCGCGGGCTGACGCTGCTGATCGCGGGATTGCCCGCCGAGGCGCGACGCTTGGGGGCCGATGGCGTCCATCTGCGGCAGCATGCCGCGCGCCGGGCGGCGCAGGCGCGCGCGAACGGCCTGATCGTCACCATGCCGGTCCATGACCATCGCGAGGCGCACCGCGCCCGGCGGGCGGGCGCCGACGCCGCATTCGTCTCGCCGCTTCACCCGACGCGGTCGCACATCGATGCCGCGCCGCTAAGCCGCGAGGCGTGGCTGCGGCTCGCACGCGCGGCCGGCGGCCAAGCGATCGCGCTGGGCGGGATGACCCCAGCGCGCGCCCGCGCGCTGATCCGCGCCAGCGCCGCAAGCGGCGTCCGGCCCGGCTGGGCCGCCATCGACGCATGGGAGAAAAAGGCAGCGACGCGCAAAGCGCGGCGCGGTCGGGCGCGTTAGTAGCCGACGCTGGGGGCATGATCGCCTATGGGCGGCCTGGCCCGACGATCGGTACTGCTCTTAGAAGCGGAAAGCGGTTCCGACATAGACTGCCTGACTGTCGCGGCGCGCGTCGGTCAGCGGCTGGAAGCGGTCGTCGGCCTTGTAACGGACGCCCGCGGTCACATCGAGGTTCTTGGTCAGGCGATAGCTGCTGACGACATCGACGGTCTGCTCTTCGCCCGGCGCGGTGATGCGGTCGGTTGCGCCGGCCGGATCGGTCGGACGGCTGACCATCTTGGTCGCGAAGCGCGATTTCTTGTTGTCGGCCTGTTCGGGCGCGCGCGCGACCGGCAGGTTGCGCAGGTCGGTGCCGCTGGGCAGCGCCGGGGTCACGAATTTTTCGAACCCGACCGACGCGCCCAGATTATAGGTCACAGGGGCGATCGAGATCGGCGATTTGGTGCGGCCGGCGGCAAGCGCGGCGGTGCGTGCGCTCGACGAATCGTCGCGGGCGCGAATCACGACGGTGATCGCGCGATTCTTATGTCCGTCATCGGGCAACGCGGGCGTGAAGCTGAAGCCGCGGCGCGCCTCTTCCGAGATTTTGATATAGCGGGCGATCAGGCGCGGGTCGCCCGACGCCGGGGTGAATTGGCCAAGCACCGAATTCGAAAGCTGGGTGTCGCGAATCCGGTCGGCGCGTGTCATCGACGCAAGCGCAGGCGGAAGCGCAACGGTAACCGCTGCTACCGCGAACAGGCCTGCTTTCCAAAAATGTCGCGAATTCCGCGCCATTGCTCTGCGACTCCAACCCCAATCGAATCCTGAGATAGGACGACGGGGGCGACAATTCCAGTGATTCCCGACCGATTGATCGCGCGTCGCCGGCTTTTCGCCGAACATGTTGCGCGAACAGCACAGTGGCGAGCGGAGATGAGCCGGGGATGAACGGTCGAAACACCGGAAATGGCGCGCTTGCCGGACGGCGGCAAGGGCGATAGAGACGCTTGCAAATTTCCGCATGCGCGCCCGCCATTTGCTGCCCGCGCGCCCAGAATAAGGTGTTACGGCATGTCCAAGCTTACCCTTCTTGCCTCGCTCGGTCGTCGTCCGGCCGCGCTCGCCCTGATCGGGGTCGCGGCGCTCGGCCTGTCGGCCTGCGGCGGGAAGGACCGGCCGCGCGCCGACCTGGCGGCGAGCCAAGTGACGACGATCGGCGTCAATTCCTATCTGTGGCGCGCGTCGCTCGACGCCCTGTCGTTCATGCCGCTGCTGCAGGCGGACAGCTCGGGCGGGGTCATCATCACCGACTGGTATGCCAACCCCGGCAATCCGAACGAGCGCATGAAGGTGACCGTGTCGATCCTCGACCGCGACCTGCGCGCCGATGCGCTGCGCGTCGCCGCGCTGCGTCAGGTCGCCCAGAACGGCACCTGGGTCGACGCGCCGGTTCAGGCTGCGACGGTGCAGAAGCTGGAAGAAATCATCCTCACCCGCGCCCGCGACCTGCGCCGCAGCGCGATCGAGGGCTGAGTTTCGGATTTCGGTGTTTCCCCGCGAAGGCGGGGATCCATCTCCGGTTGTTCCGGATTTGAACGGCAGGTGATGGGCCCCCGCCTCCGGCCTTTGGCTGAAGTTTATCCTGAGCGCCCGTCCTGCGGGCAGTCGAAGGGTGGGGGCACGCTATTTTGATCGATGGTATTTTGACAAACGGGGTAGCCGAACAAATGACCCGCGAAACGCGCTTTGGCGCCCTCGCCGCCGACGCCCGCTGGCAGGCGGCATGGGACGCCGCGAACAGCTTTGCGACGACCGACAGTTCGAATAAGCCAAAGGCCTATATCCTCGAGATGTTCCCCTATCCCTCGGGGCGCATCCACATGGGGCATGTCCGCAACTATGCGATGGGCGACGTGCTGGCGCGCTTCAAGCGGATGACCGGGCATGACGTGCTGCATCCGATGGGCTGGGACGCCTTTGGCATGCCGGCCGAAAATGCCGCGATGGAAAAGGGCGTCCACCCCGGCGGCTGGACGCGCGACAATATCACCGCGATGCGCGCGCAATTGAAGCGCCTCGGCCTTGCGATCGACTGGAGCCGCGAACTCGCGACATGCGAGCCCGATTATTACGGGCAGGAACAGGCGCTGTTCCTCGACCTGTTCGCGCACGGGCTGGTCACGCGCAAGGAAAGCTACGTCAACTGGGACCCCGTCGACATGACCGTGCTCGCCAACGAGCAGGTCATCGACGGGCGCGGCTGGCGTTCGGGCGCGCTGGTCGAAAAGAAGAAATTGTCGCAGTGGTTCCTGAAGATCACCGACTTCGCAGACGAACTGCTCGATGGCCTCAAGAGCCTCGACCATTGGCCCGACAAGGTGCGGCTGATGCAGGAAAACTGGATCGGCAAGTCGCAGGGCCTGGAATTCAGCTTCAAGCTCGCGGGCGGCGCGCCAGGCTTCGACGTCTTCACGACGCGCCCCGACACGCTGTACGGGGCCAGCTTTGCAGCGATTTCGCCCGACCATCCGCTGGCCGAGACGCTCGCCAAGGATGCGCCGCGCCTTGCCGCGTTCATCGAGGAGTGCCGCCGTCAGGGGACGTCGGCCGAACAGCTCGAAACCGCGGAGAAGATGGGCTTCGACACCGGCCTGTCGGTGCAACATCCGCTCGACCCCGACTGGCATCTGCCGATCTGGGTCGTGAATTATGTGCTGATGGATTACGGTACCGGCGCGATCTTCGGTTGTCCCGCGCACGATCAGCGCGACCTCGACTTCGCGCGCAAATATGATCTGCCCGTACACCGCGTGATTGCGGACGGCGACGAAACCGGCCAGACCTTCCGCGGCGACGAAGCCTATACCGGCCCCGGCCGCCTCGTGAACAGCCACTTCCTCGACGGGATGAGCATCGACGAGGCGAAGGCCGCGATCATCGCGCGCGCCGAGCATGAAGGCTGGGGCAAGGGCACGACCGTCTGGCGCCTGCGCGACTGGGGCGTCTCGCGCCAGCGTTACTGGGGGACGCCGATCCCCTTCATCCATTGCCCGGCCTGTGGCCTCGTGCCGGTGCCGAAGGACCAATTGCCAGTCGTACTGCCCGACGATGCCGATTTCTCGGTCCCCGGCAATCCGCTCGACCGCCATCCGACGTGGAAGCATGTCGCCTGCCCGACATGCGGCGGCGAAGCGGTGCGCGAGACCGATACGCTCGATACCTTCGTCGATTCGTCGTGGTATTTCCTGCGCTTCGCCTCGGCACCGGCCGACCGGCCGTTCGATCCCGATGTCATCCGTCGCTGGCTGCCCGTCGACCAATATATCGGCGGCATCGAGCATGCCATCCTTCACCTGCTCTACGCGCGCTTCTGGACGCGCGCGCTCAACAAGCTGGGGATGATCGACATCAAGGAGCCCTTCGCCAGCCTGTTCACGCAGGGGATGGTGACGCACGAAACCTACAGCCGTGCGCAGGGCGAGGGCCTCCCTCCCCTCTTCTTCACCCCCGACGAGGTGATGCGCACCGCCGACGGCGCGACGCTGGAGGCCGATGGCGCGCCGGTCGAGGTCGGCCGGGTCATCAAGATGTCGAAGTCGAAGAAGAATGTCGTCGATCCCGACGCCATCCTCGACCAATATGGCGCCGACGCCGCGCGCTGGTTCATGCTCTCTGACAGCCCGCCCGAGCGCGATCTGCCGTGGAGCGAGGCGGGGATCGAGGGTGCGTGGCGCTTCGTCCAGCGCTTGTGGCGCCTGTTCGGCGACACCGACAATGTCGGCGACGGCGGCGAAGACAAGGTGCTGGCGCGCAAGCTGCACCAGGCGATCGCCGGCGTTGCCGCCGACATCGAATCGCTCGGCTTCAACAAGGCGGTGGCCAAGATCCACGCGCTCGCCAACGATATCGAAAAGGCGAAGCCCTCGGCGACCCGCGCCGAAGCGTGCCGGACGCTGATCCTGCTCGTCGCGCCGATGATGCCGCATCTGGCCGAAGAGGCCTGGGCGGTGCTGCCCGCGGCGCAGCGGACGACCCCGATGATCGCCGACGCCGCGTGGCCCGCCGCCGACCCGGCGCTTCTCGTCGATGATGAGGTGACGATCGCGATCCAGATCGCCGGCAAGCTGCGCGACACGATGACCGCCGCGAAGGGCGCCGACAAGGCCGCGCTCGAAGCCGCGGCGCTCGCCCGCCCGCGCATCGCCGAGCTGCTCGGCGGCGCCGCACCCAAAAAGGTGATTGTCGTTCCCGACCGTCTGGTGAATATCGTTCCCTGACATGAAACGCCTGCTCACCTCCTCGCTCGTCGCCGCTTCGCTGCTTCTTGGCGGCTGCGGGCTCCGGCCGCTCTATGCGAACGGCAGCAAGGGCGCGGTGGCGCAGGTGCTGGCCGACGTCGATGTCGCGCCGATCGAGGGGCATAATGGCTGGCTCGTCCGCAACGCGCTGCGCGACCGGTTGCAGGCGACGCAAGGCGGACATGGTGCGGGCCAGCGGCTGCGGCTCGACGTGCGGCTCGAGGATTCGATCACCGGCCTCGGCGTCCGCTCCGACGATGCCGTGACGCGCGAGCGGCGGACGCTGCGCGCCCGCTATCAGCTCGTCGATGCGGCAAGCGGCGAAGTGCTGCTCGACGCGACCGCGGCGCAGGACGGCGGGATCGACGTCGTCGGCAGCGAATATTCGACGATTGCCGCCGAATCGACGACGCTTGAACGGCTCGCATCGGGAATCGCCGACCAGATCGTCGCGCGGCTTGCGGTCTTCGCCGATCGTGGCGGCGGCCAGCCGGCGCCGTCCGCCCCGGCGCCCTGACCGGCATGAAGTCGGTCAAGCCCGGCGAACTCGAACGCCTCAGCCGCCTCGATCCCGCGGTCCGCTTCATCCTACTGACCGGCCCCGACGACGCGACAATGGAAAGCGTCGCCGCGCATCTGATCGCGCTGGCCGGCAAGGAGGCCGAGCGGGTCGATCTGACATCGGGCCAGATGGCACAGGACGGCGCGCTGCTTGCCGCCGAAGCGGCGTCGATGTCGCTCTTTTCGCCCGCGCGCGTGATCCGGCTCGAGATTTCGGGCGGCGGCGACGATTGCCTCGCCGCCGTCGAGGCGCTGCTCGGCGCGGACAGCTTGCTCAACCCAGTGATCGCGACCGGCGCCTCGGTCACCGCGCGATCGAAACTCGTCAAGCTTGTCGAGGGCGCTGATAATGCCGTCGCCGCCATCTGTTATCAGCCCGACCGCCGTGCGCTCGTAGGCATCGCGATGGAAGCCGCGACGGCGCAAGGATTGC
The DNA here is from genome assembly GCF_025727575.1 of Sphingopyxis sp. GC21. Classification (NCBI taxonomy): domain Bacteria; kingdom Pseudomonadati; phylum Pseudomonadota; class Alphaproteobacteria; order Sphingomonadales; family Sphingopyxidaceae; genus Sphingopyxis; species Sphingopyxis sp. GC21. Next base: position 3,097,540 of record NZ_CP095845.1, read on the forward strand.
GGGTTGCCAATGCCGAGGCGCAATTGCTCGTCGATCTCGTCTCGGGCGATCAGGCGCTGATGCGTCGCGAGATTGAGAAGATCGCACTCTACCTCGACGCCGGTCCCGACCGGCAGCGGCAGGTCACGCCCGCCGACATCGCCGCGCTGGGCGCCGCGACGCACGAAGAGGATGTCAGCGCGTGCATCAACGTCGCGCTCGGCGGCAAGCTGCGCGACCTGCCCGACATGCTCGCGCAAGCGGCGGCGGTCGGCGTCGCCGAGATCCGCATCATCCGCGCGCTGGCGATCCGCGCGATGCAGCTCGCCAGGCTGCGCGCCGAGGTCGATGCGGGCGCGCACCCGGCGACGGTGGTCGCGGCGAAAAGCAGCGGCGTATTCTGGAAAGAGCGCGATGCGGTGACGGCGCAGCTCCACATCTGGGATTCGGTGCGCGTCGCGCGGCTGATGACGCGGCTGCTGGAATGCGAGCGTGCGCTAAAAGCATCGGGCACCGCGGGCGCGGTGCTGTTCCGCAAGCTGATGACCGACATCGCGCATCAGGCCGCGCGAGCGCGCTGACGCCGGACCGTCAGGCTGCCGCGGTCGCCTCCTTCGCCTCGCGGCGCGCCTTCGGGTCGTCGGGCGGAACGAAGGTCCACACCGTATCGCCGGCCTCCACCGTCGGGCGGTGACGCGTCGAAAAGATCGCGAGGTCGCCCGACGCCTTGACCACCATCAGGCTGTCGCCCCCCGACGCCTTCATCCGCGCGACAAAGTCGGCGTAAGGGAATTTTTCGGTGATCCGCGTGCGGCCGAAGGTCCATCCTGCGTGCAGGCGGTCGAGCTGCGTGTCGATTGTGGTGCCGCCGATGGTGAACACGCGACCGAGCCGCTGGCTCGCGCCGGTCGCCTCGCCCGCCACGCGGCTGACGCGGTCGTGGCCGATCTCGGGCGCCAGCTCGCCGCACACCAGCGCGTTATAGCTGTCATTGTCGGTCGCAGCGATGAGCTGCTGATACTGGCCCATGTCGATCGCGTCCTCGTGCACCTCGTCCAATATGTCGCCGTGATAGACGCGAATGTCGGCGCGCCGCGCGCGGCGTAGCGCGAACTTGCTGGCGTCGGCGATCATCGCGCCGCGATCCTGTTCCTTGACGAACTGCGCGAAGGCAATCGTCCAGCTGTTCGCCCCGACGAGCAGAACGCCGTCACCCTTGCCCTGATCGAGGCCAAGCCAGCGCGCGAAGGTTCCAGCGGTAAAGCCATGCGCAAAGATCGTCGCGATGACGACGCCGAAGCCCAAGGGTACCAGCGCCTCCGCCCCCGGCACGCCATAGTCGGTGAGGCGCAGCGCGAAGAGGCCCGTCACCGCGACCGCGACGATCCCGCGCGGCGCGATCCAGGCGACGAACAGCCGCTCCTTCAGCGGGATACGGGTGAACAGCAGCGCCGTCATGATCGTCAGCGGGCGCACGACGAAAAGCAGCAGAAGGAGGAAGATCAGGAATCGGAACTGGAAATTCTTGACCACGTCCCAGTTGAGCGTCGCCGACAGGATTATGAAGACGCCCGACACCAGAACGACGGTCAGATCCTCCTTGAAGCGCTGCAGCGAGCGGGTCGAATAGGTTTCGCGGTTCGCCATCACGACGCCCATGACGGTGACGGTGATCAGACCAGTTTCGTGCATGATGAGGTCCGAAAGCACGAAGACCGCGATCACCGTCGTCAGCAGCACCGGCGCCTTCAGATATTCGGGCACCCAGCCGCGCGGAAAGGCCCAGGTCAGCAGAAAACCGGCCGCACCGCCGATCAGGATCGCGAGCACGCTCGCCGCGACGACGTCGGTGACGATGCTCACGCTATTCGCATCTGCACCGCCGTGGGTGATGTAGCTGTAGATGCCGACCGCGAGCAGCGCGCCGATCGGATCGTTCACAATACCTTCCCACTTGAGCATATTCTTGACGCGCGGCGCGATGTTGAGCGAGCGGAGCATCGGCGCGATCACCGTCGGCCCCGTCACCACCATTACCCCGCCGAACAGCGCCGCGAGCTCGAACGGCAGGCCCGCGCCATAATAGGCCGCCGCGGTGCCGAGCGCCCAGCCGACGGGCACCCCGATGAAGACGAGCATGAAGACCGCGGTTCCCGCCTGGCGCAGTTCGCGGAACTTGAGGCTCAGGCCGCCTTCGAACAGGATCACCGCGACGGCGAGCTTGATCATCGGTTCGCGCAGGGCGCCGAAATCGCGCACCGGATCGATCAGCCCGAGCACCGGCCCCGCCAATATGCCGGCGACGAGCATCAACGCGATCGCGGGTTTGTTGGTCCGCCACGCCACCCATTGGGCGCCGATGCCGATCACGCCGATCAGCGCGATTTTTACGAGCAGGGAGTCGATTGCGAACATGCCCCCAGCCTATGCAGGGTCGGCGCAAAGGTTCCACAAAAAAGAGCCGCCCGCATGCCTTTCGGCAAACGGGCGGTCCCTTATTCGGCCGGACAAGCCGGCCGCATGTTACGCGATCAGAACTTGCCGCGCAGCGTCACGCCATAGGTGCGCGGTTCGGCAAGGAACTGCGAGAAGATCTGGCGCCCACCCGGATACTGGGGATCCGAGAATGCGCTGCTCACGCCGCCTTCCTGGAAGGGCGAGTTGAAGGCAACCTGCGCATATTGCTTGTTGAACAAGTTCTGCGCCCAGAATTCGATGCCCCACTTTTCGTCAGGGCCGCGAACGCCGACGCGGGCATTGAAGATCGCATACCCGTCCTGTTCCTTTTGCGGGAAGAGGTCCGAACCCGTGTTGTAATCGCTGGTCATGCGACCATCGATATAGACGAGGCCGGTCAGACCGCTGCTGCCGATTTCGGGCGTCCAGGTCACGCTGCCGGTCGCGACCAGTTCGGGCGCATTCGACAGATTGTTTCCGGGGAGCTGGCGCAGTGCCTGATCGAGCGGAGCGCCCGAAGCATTGCCGACAAGGTTATTGCGATATTTTGTCCGCGCATACGTCAGACCGGCAGTCATACGGAAGTCGCGAGCAGGAACCAGTGAAGCTTCGAGTTCGAAGCCCTGCGTACGAACGCCCCAGCCCACATTGTCGGCTGCACACGCACCGGTTGTAGCGGCCGCAGCATTATAGTTCGGCGAACCGGTGAACTTGCTCTGATCGCGATCGGCTCCGTTGAGATCAGCCGAACAGCCGTTGACGTTCTGCACGAGGAACACGCTGCCGTTAAACGTGTTGAGCTGGAAGCTGCTGAAATCCGAACGGAAGAAGGTCAGACCTGCGCTGAACGGCCCGGTCGAATATTTGGCGCCTAGTTCGTAGCTGTCGACCGTTTCCGGGTCGAACTGCAGATTGCCCACGAGCGACTGCGCCCCGCCCGCCTGGGCAAAGGACCAGGTCGGAACGCCGCCAACGATCTGGATCGGATTTTTCAGCGCCGATCGGTCGAGATTGAAGCCGCCGGCTTTGTAACCGCGGGCATAGCTGGCGTAGACCAACAGATCGTCGACCGGCTTGTACGAAAGGATCGCGGTGCCGGTCCACTTGTCTTCGCTGCGCTGATCGTTGATCGAAACACCGTTCAATTCGGCAGTCGAGTTGCCTTGACAGGCAAGCCCGATCAGCCCCGCAGAAACCGGCTGCAACGCAGCGACACCAAGAAAACCGCCGACCAGATTCTGGACGTTGACGCACGCCTGATTGTCGTTGGTAAACGTCGCCGCGAACTTCTTCTTATCGTGGGTATAACGCACGCCCAGCGTCAGATCGAGCTTGTCGGTGATGTGGAAGATATTGTGGGTGAAAAGCGCCCAGTTGGTATCGTCCTGGCGGTAGCGATCATTGATGCTGCCCTTGTCGCTGATGCCATCAAGTTGATCGAGTGCCGCATAAATCGCCGGCGAAGCCGCGCCAAAAGCGGCCGGTCGGGCAGCGACACAGCCGGCTGACGTCGGCGAATAGAGCCCCGCAAGCGCCCCGCCCGAGATAAGGCGGCACGCGGCGAAGCGGCCATATTGTGTGCCGAAGCGCAGATTGTCGCGAACAGTCAGCTTTTCATTGGCATAGAAACCACCGACGAGCCAGTCGAGTTTGCCATCGAATGCTTCACCCTGCAGACGCACTTCCTGGGTGAACGTGTGGAACTGGCGATAGGCATCGTCGCTCGGCGCGCGATAGAGAATGTCGACAGCGCCATAGTCGAGGTCACCCGCCTGGCCCGAGCGATATTCGCGATAGCCGGTGATCGAAGTCAGCGTAGCGCCACCGAGATCCCAGTCGACCTGGCCCGAGAAGCCATAATCCTTGGTCTTGCCAGCGAAGCTGCGGCCCGCGCTGACCGACAGATCGCGGCTGTAACCTTGGCTGAAGGCGCCGAGCGGCTGACCAAGGTCGCGCAGAACGTTAATAATATTATTGCCATCGGGCTGCGGCACGTTTGGCGGCGTTCCTGTCGCTCCGGTCGACAGCGGCGTCGACGGATTGTTGAGATTGCCGATGTACGGGTTAACGCTGTTGTCGACATAGATCGCGCCGCAGCATTTTTCGTTGCGATAGGTGTAGTCGGCGATCAACCGGATCGACAGCGCGTCGGTCGGTTCGAACAAAAGCTGGCCGCGCAGGAAATAGCGGTCGCGGTTGTTGACGTCGGTATTGTTCGTCGTGTCGCGCAAAAAGCCGTCGCGCTTCACCCAGACGCCGTCGAGGCGCGCCGCGACCTTGTCGGTGATCGGGCCGGTAACGCTGCCGCTCAGGCGCCAATAGTCATAGTTGCCATAGGTTATTTCGCCGCTGGCGCCGAAGTTGAAGTCGGGCTTTTTCGAATAGATGCTGATCAGGCCCGCCGACGAGTTGCGTCCGCCGAGCGTGCCCTGGGGGCCGCGCTGGACTTCGACGCGGTCAATCTCACCCAGTTCGTTGAGGCCGATGCCCGAACGCGAGCGATAGACGCCGTCGATGAAGACCGGAACCGAACTTTCGAGACCCGGGTTGTCGCCGACGGTACCGATGCCGCGGATACGCGCCGAGCCATTGGCTTCCGAGCCCGTCGACGAAACGAGCAGCGACGGCGCGACCTGGTTGAGCTGGCGAATGTCGTTGGCGCCGCTGTTCTGCAGCGTTTCGGCGCTGACCGCCGAAATGGCGACCGGCACGTCTGACAGCAGCTGCGAACGGCCCTGCGCGGTCACGACGATCGCATTGGCGGTGTCTTCGGCGTTATCGGTGGTGGCATCCTGCGCAAAGGCGGGCGCCGAGACGGCCGCGACGGCAATCGACACGCCGAGCGCGGTCGTGCGAAGCAGACGGGCATTCAGTAGGGAAGATGATGTCACTTTGGGCACTCCTCTCAGATAATTTCTTTTTTCGTTGCCCTTATGTCATACCGCAAATGGCGGCCCATTCCAGCGAGACCCCTGCTTTTTCGACGTTTTTGGACAGGTGATGCTTTTTGGCCACAGCCCGGTCAAGGCGCTATACGGCTCCGCAGGCCGCTATCGCGTCGCCGCCCTTTTGCTTGCCGTAGCGTCATCGTGGGTTGCCGCGGTCGAGGGAAAGGCAAGCAACCGCCCCTGCGCATTTAGCGCCGCATGATAGGAACCGGCAAAATTGGCAGCGATCGCCGGGTCGAATACGTCGAGGCCGCCGGTCAGACTGCCAAAAGCAGGCAGGATCAAGCGCTTGGCGTCATGCGCAAAGCAGGGGCGCGACACCGGGCGGCCGCGAAGCTGCAGCCGCAGCTTGGGGTGAAAATGTCCCGATATCTCGGGCCACGCCTCTTTCGGGCAGCATTGGTGGCGCAGCATGATGCCATCGACGCACAGCGCGTCGGCGATCGTCCCGCCCCATGCCCCGGCGGTCAGCCCGTCGTGATTGCCGGCGACCCAGACAAGTTCGGTCATCGCCCCCAGCGCGCGCAGCCGGTCGGCCGTCGCCGGCGCGATGCGCTCGTCCGCGGTCCGATCATGAAAACTGTCGCCCAGACACCAGACGGCGCGCGCGCGCGTCCGCCGCGCAAGATCGGTCAGCCGGTCGAGCGTATCCTGACTGTCGTAGGGCGGCAGCGGCTGGCCGCGCGCGGCATACCAGCTCGCCTTTTCGAGATGCAGGTCGGCGACGATCAGCGCCCCGTGCCGGGGCCAGAACAGCGCCCGTTCGGCATGCAGGTGAAAGGTCTGGCCGGCAAAGTCGAAGGCGGGCGCGGGCGGCATCGCGCCGCTATGGCGCGCTACCGCGCCGCGGGCAAGCGCCACGAACCGATCGCTTTGCTAGCTCCCGCTCCTCGCATTGTTGAGCGCGAAACGCTGGCCGGTCTCGCGGTTCGCACCGCTCGGCAAATCGAAGACGACGCGGCGGTTGGGGAAATCGATCTCGATCCGGTCAAACAGTGACATGCTGTCCATCCCCAGCAGCAAGGCCGGCCGATCATCGAGACCCAGCGCGCGAAAGGCTTGGCTGTCAGCGAAGCTAACGGGCAAGTCGTTGAGGTCCAGACCCTTGACCGTAATCCGCTTGATCGCCGTCCGCGTCGCAGAAACCGCCTCGCCGGTCACGGCGCTCAGCATAGTCTCGACAAATGGCACGCGGTTGGCGCGCTTCGCCGCAACCAGTCGCTGCAACGCCAGATTTCCGACGCTCGTCTGCGCGCCCGTATCGACGATGAGGTCGATGCGCTTTCCATCGAGCCGGGCGTCGGACAGGATAAGGCGGCCCGCGGCATTGCGCGCGGTGACGACGATGGCGTCGTCGTCGCGGATAATCGGTGTAGCACGCTTTCGCGTTGCCAGTATCTCCATGTGCTGCTTGCGAAAGTCGATCAGTACGCGCCGGTCTTCGAGCATATCGACGCCGATCAGGCCTGCGGCCCCGATATGGCGGCCGTAGAAGGCGGGCGCGACCAAGCCGGTCATCTCAAGGTCGGTCATCTGCAGGGCGGCGACCCGAAAGCTGGGGACGGTCGCAGAGCCGCCGATGGTCGCCAGCCGGAGCTGTTCGCCCGGCGCCAGCTTCAGCCGATCCGCCAGTTCGCGCGCGATTACCGTCCGCTCAGCTCCGGTATCGACGAGGAAGGAGAATGGGCCTTGCCCACCAATCATGACATCGACCGCCATGCGCCGCGTCGCATCGAGATCGAAGGGTTGAATGAAGGGAATGAGCGCGCCGGTTGCGGGATCGACAACCATATCGGGAGTTGGCTCCGCGGCGGCCGGGGGAGCGGCAGGTGCTGCGGGCGCTGCCGGCGCGCCGGCAGGCTGGGCCGATCCGATCAACAGCGGTGCGGCGAGCAACAACGCCATCAGCGCGGGGCGATGCACATTATGCTTCATGGCGGCATCCTCTCTTTATTGTTATACGCTTATAATACGCCCCTTCGCGATTTTCAGCAATCGTGCGACCAACCCCGTCATTCGCTCCCCATCGCGGTTGCCGCGAGCGTATCGGCGAGCTCGCCAAGCAGCGCGTCGTCGAGGTCCGAGGCCGCGACATTTTCGCGCCCGATCAGCACCAGCACCGGGATCGCGAGCGGGCTGATGCGATCGAGCCTTTGATGCACCATCGTCCCCGCCGCGCGGTCGAGCAGGTCGCCGAGCCGCGCGACGTCGGTGAGCCGCTCGCGCGCGTCGGCCCAGGCGGCTTCGATCAGCAGATGATCGGGTTCATATTTGCGCAGGACGTCGAAGATGAGGTCGGTCGAAAAGGTCACCTGCTTGCCCGTCTTGCGCTTGCCCGGATGCTGGCGTTCGATCAGCCCGCCGATCACCGCAACCTCGCGGAATGCGCGCTTCAGGAGGTGCGAATTTTCGACCCATTCGACGAACTCGCCTTCCAATATGGTCGCGTCGAACAGCGCCTCGGGATGCGCGACCGGTTTCAGCGACCAGAGCGCGAGCGCATAGTCGGAGGCGACGAAGCCGAGCGGCTGGAGCCCCGCGCGCTCCATCCGTTTCGACAGCAGCATGCCGAGCGACTGGTGCGCGTTCCACCCCTCGAACGGATAGCAGACAAGATAATGCGCGCCCTCGTGCGGGAAGGTTTCGACGAGCAGTTCGCCGGGGCGCGGCAGCACCGAGCGCAGCGCCTGCATCTCGAGCCAAAAGCGCACATCCTCTGGAAATCGCCGCCAGCTCGCCGGATCGGCCAGGAAAGCGCGCACCCGGTCGGCGAGGCGCGACGACAGCGCCATCCGCGCCCCGACATAGGAGGGAATACGCGCCGGACGCGTCGTTGCGCGCACGATGAGGTCAGTGTCGCGGATCGTCTCGACCTCGAGGCTGAGGCCGGCGAAGGCGAAGGTGTCGCCCGCGGTCAGCGTGCTCGCGAAATATTCCTCGACGCTGCCGAGGCGCCGTCCGTTCTTGAAGCGCACGTCGAGTGTGGGGGCGTCGACGATGATGCCGGCGTTTAGCCGGTGCTGCGCCGCGAGCCGGGGGTGCGCGATGCGCCAGCCGCCCTGCCCGTCGGGCGCCAAGCGGCGGAAGCGATCATAGCTTTTAAGCGCATAGCCGCCGTCGCGCACAAAACCGAGCAGGCGCGCAAAGAGCGCGGCGTCGATCCAGCGATAGGGCTGCGCACCGCGGATTTCGGCGAGCAGATCCTCCTCGCGGAAGGGTGCGGCGCACGCGAGGGCCATGACATGCTGCGCTAGCACGTCGAGCGCGCCGGGGCGGAAGCGATCGGCATCGCGCTCGCCCGCCTCGACCGCGTCGAGTGCGGCGCGCGCCTCAAGATATTCGAAGCGATTGCCCGGCACGATCAGCGCCCGGCTCGGTTCGTCGAGCCGGTGGTTCGCGCGGCCGATGCGCTGGAGCAGCCGCGACGAACCCTTGGGCGCCCCCATCTGGATCACGCAGTCGACATCGCCCCAGTCGAGCCCGAGATCGAGGCTGGAGGTCGCGACGAGCGCCCGCAATCTCCCCTCGGCCATGGCGTTTTCGGCGCGCTGGCGCGCCTCGCGGTCGAGGCTGCCGTGATGGATCGCGATCGGCAGCGACAGGTCGTTGACCTTCCACAATTCCTGGAAAATCAGCTCGGCCAGCCCGCGGGTGTTGCAGAAGATGATCGTCGTGCGGTTCTTCGCGATTTCGGCCATCACCTGATGCACCGCATAGCGTCCCGAATGCCCCGCCCACGGCACCGCCCCTTCAGGCAGCAGGATCGAAATGTCGGGATCGGCGCCGCGCTCGCCCTCGACCAGCGTCACGCGCGCCGGATCGCCCTCGGGCGCGAGCCAGGCGCGATAGGCGTCCGCATCAGCAATCGTCGCCGACAGGCCGACGCGCCGCAGCCCCGGCGCGACGCGTTCGAGGCGCGCGAGCGCGAGGCTGAGCAGATCGCCGCGCTTGCCGGTCGCGAAGGCGTGGATTTCATCGATGACCACCGTCTTCAGATCGGCGAACATCGCGAAGCTGTCGGGGTAGGAGAGCAGCAGCGACAGCGATTCGGGGGTGGTCAGCAGGATATTGGGCGGCCGACTGCGCTGGCGCGCCTTTTTGTCCGAACTGGTATCGCCGCTCCGGCTCTCAACGCTGATGTCGAGATCCATGTCGGCGATCGGACCGAGCAGGTTGCGCTCGACATCGGCGGCCAGCGCCTTGAGCGGCGAGACATAGAGGGTGTGCAACCGGTCGGACGGGTTGGCCGCAAGGTCGATCAGACTGGGGAGAAAGCCGGCCAATGTCTTGCCGGCGCCGGTCGCCGCCACGAGGAGCGCGCTTTCGCCGCGCTGCGCCGCCGTGAGCATGTCGGCCTGGTGCCGCCGCAGCCGCCACCCGCGGTGCGCGAACCAGCCGGCGAAGGGAGCGGGAAGCGACATGCGCAAGATGTGGCGCCGACGCCGCGCCGCGGCAACCCCTTCCCCTTCGCGCCCGCCCATGGGGCGGGGCGGGCGTGAACCCGCCCCGCGTGTGTCTGGCTTAGAGGCCGTCGAGCCCCTTGCTGACGAGGATATTTACGGCCACGCGGCGATTCTGCGCCTTGCCTTCGACCGTGTCGTTGCTCGCTGCCGGATCGGCTTCGGCCATTCCGGTCGGCGTGAGCATGCGATAGGGCTTCCAGCCGCACGCCTGCTGCAGATAATTCACCACGCGTCCGGCGCGCTTTTCGCTGAGCTGCTGATTGAGTTCCTCGCTGCCGGTCGAATCGGTGTAGCCGACGACGAGCAGCAGGGCATTGTCCATGCTTTCCGCCTGCTGCGCGACCGCGCACAGATCGGATTTCGCCTGCGGCGACAGGACCGACTGGCCGGTGTCGAAATTCACCGTCGTCGTGGCTTTCACATTATACTGGTCAATGTCGCCCATCCGGCCGCGCAGCGCTTCGGTGGCCGCGGTCTGTTCGGCGAACCGCTGATCGGTCCCGTTGCGGATCATCGAGGCGGTGCGCAGATCCTTACTCTTGAGATCGATCTGGCTGGCGACCAGCCCGCCTTCCCACTGGCGCGTCTCGACCGACACGGGAAGGCCGTTGAGCAGCGCTTCGGCACCGAGCTTGTCGCGGTTCAGGCCCAGGAAGCCGCCGCTCGACTTGATCGTCGTGGCGTCGGCGATGGTGATCACGGTGTTGCTGCCGTCGGCGGTCGTCACCTGCATCCGGTCGCCGCTGCGCGCCGAGATGATGCCTTCGACCTTCGGGCCTTCGGCCATCTGCGCCATATCTGGCGGCGCGGCGCCGGTTACGAGCAAAGACCCGTCGCTTTCGGGCGCATCCTGCGCTTGCACCGCCACTGCGGTGCTGACCGAGCCGGCAAGCATCGCCAGCAACAACAATCGCTTCGATTTCATGGAAACTGCACGCATTACGCTACTCCTTCATTCCGAGCCGCCCCCGCGAGTTCCCGCCGTCCTTTTCTGCACCTGAAATCGTCCGGCAAGGCCGTTGATTGATCGCGCCGTCCATATGAGCAGATTGTGCGGCGAACCGTTGGTGAGGGCGCACTTTCGGCGCAATTCGGGCGGTCAGCGGCCTGCGGTCAGCGCAAACCATATCGCCACCCCGACGATCGCGAGCGCGAGGATACGGCGGACGGTGCGGGTGCGCGCCGGGTCTGAAATCCAGCCGCCGACCCGGGTCCCCGCCACGACGATCGTCAGGTGCACCGCGGTCGCGATCGCGATGCTGACGAGCGCGAGCGCAATGGCGAGGCCGAAGCCCGGCACCTGCCCGCCATTGAAGCGCGGGATGACGACGACGTAAAAGAGCATCGCCTTCGGATTGAGCAGATTGACCACCAGCCCCGACAGGAAATGGTGCCGCGACCGGCCCGGCGCGGCGATCAGCGCCGGTGAATTTTCGCCCGCGTCGCGCCAGCTTTCCCAGGCAAGCCAGAGGAGGAAGGCGGCGCCGCCCCAGCGCAAGACCTGCCACAGTAGCGGGCTGGCCGACACGATGAAGGCGATACCGAGCGCGCCGGCGACCGCGTTGACGAACAGGCCGATCGCCACCCCAGCGGTTGCGGCCAGCCCCGCGCGGCGCCCTTCGCCCATCGCCAGCGCGGCGAGCCACGCCATGTTCGGGCCCGGCGTCAGTTCGATCAGCAGCACCGCCAGGCCAAAGCCGATCCAGTCGGCGTCGGTCACGGCAGGCGTTTCGTCGGATAGGGCGTGCCATCCTTGTGGAAATAGCCGTCGGGCGTGAACAGCATGTCGATGTCCGAATAGCCGCCGCCGGTATCGTGCAGCTTGCCGCCGCCCAAGGCGACGAAGACGCAGTCGGCGTCCGATTCATTGACCAGATGATGGCCGTTGGTGCTGCCCTTCGGCCATACCGCAATGTCGCCCGCGCGCATCGGCCAGCGCCCCGCGTCCTCGACGAGCGTGGCTTCGCCCGAAATCATCACGAGCATCTCGTCCTCGCCGTCGTGCCAGTGGCGCTGCGACGACCAGGCGCCGGGTTTCAGCACGACATGGCTCGCGGCGAAATCGGCAAGGCCGGAGGCGGGCGCGAGGCGGCGGTACCAGCGCCCCTGTACCGGCGCGTCATAGGGGGCGGGATAGCCGGTGACGTTGGTCTGGGGGATGGTGTCGAGATCGAGCTTGGGCATGGCGGTCCTCCGATCTCCCTTTTGCCTTTCGCATCGAGCGAAGTCGAGATGCCCCTCGGCGCAGCGCACGGACGAATGGTGTCTCGACTTCGCTCGACACGAACGGATAAAGGATGCTCATGACCATGACCATCGACCCCGTCGACCTTGCCCGGGCGCTGATCGCCGCGCCGAGCGTCACGCCCGCGACCGGCGCCGTCTTCGACTTGCTGGAGGCGGCGCTCGCCCCGCTCGGGTTCACGGTCGAGCGCTTCATCGATGGGATCGAACCCGACGGGCCGGTCGAAAATCTGCTCGCGGTACGAGCGGGCACCGGCCCGGTGCATTTCGGCTTTGCCGGGCATCTTGACGTCGTACCCCCGGGCGTCGGCTGGACCGGCGATGCTTTCGCGCCCGAAATTCGCGGCGATCTGCTCTACGGCCGCGGCGCGGTCGACATGAAGGGTTCGATCGCCGCCTTCGTCGCCGCGGCGGCGGCAACCCCCGCCGAAGCAGGAACGATCAGCCTGATCATCACCGGCGACGAGGAAGGCCCGGCGATCTTCGGCACCCGCGCGCTGATGGAGCATATGGATGCGCGCGGGGTGAAGCCCGACATGATCATCGTCGGCGAACCGACGTCGGTGAACCGGCTCGGCGACATGGTGAAGATCGGCCGGCGCGGATCGGTCAATATCTGGATCGACGTGCCGGGGACGCAGGGCCATGTCGCCTATCCGCACTTGGCCGACAATCCGATCCCCAAGCTGGTGCGCATCCTGGCGGCGATCGACACGGTGACGCTCGACGAGGGGACCGCCTGGTTCCAGCCGTCGAACATCGAGTTCACCGACCTTGAGGTCGGCAATGGCGCGACCAACGTGATTCCGGCATCGGCGCGCGCGCGGCTGTCGATCCGCTTCAACGACCAGCAGAAGGGCGCCGATCTGGTCGCGATGGTCGAGCGCATCGCGCAGGACGTCGAGCCCGCGGCCAAGGTGATCGGCAAGATTTCGGGCGAGGCCTTTCTGACCCCGCCGGGCGCGCTGTCGTCGCTCGTCGCCGACGCGATCCGGGCCGAGACGGGCATCGAAGCCGACATGTCGACGACCGGCGGCACCTCTGACGCGCGCTTCCTCCATGCGCTGTGCCCGGTGGTCGAATTCGGGCTGACCAATGCGACGATGCACAAGCTCGACGAGGCGGTCGCGGTTGAAGACCTGCACACGCTGACGGCCATCTATCGCGGCATATTGGACCGTGCCCTTCGCTGACGCCTAATCCTCGCGGCTGCGCCGCAGGATGACATAGACCGCGCCCGCGCCGCCATGGCTGATGTGCGCGGGGCGCAGCGCGACGATGCGGTCGGCATGGGGCGACACCGCCAGCCAGTCGGCCAGCGAAGCGCGGATTGCGCCGCGCGGACGCGGTTCGTGCGGCTGCGGCAAGCGGTCGGCGCCCGGCCGCAGGCGCCCCGCGACGACGAGCAGCACGCGCGCGCCGCGCAGCAGCGCCCGCCCGATCGCATCGTCGAGCAGCGCCTGCGCCGAGGCAAGGCTGTGGCCGTGGAGATCGATGCTGAGGTCGGGGCGGACGTGCCCCTTGCGCAGCCGCCGGTCCCAATGGCTGTCGAGCGTCGCCTGCCCATGGATACGGCGCGGCGGGGGGAGCGCGGCGGGCCGGGCCCGCGCCGCGGCGGCGACGGCGAGGCCGCGCGGCTCCGGCTTGGGGGGACGCACCGTCGGCGGCGCCGCCGGTTCGAGCGGCGACGGTGCGCGATGGAGCGGCTTCACCGTGGCCGCGACCCGTTTCCACAGCGCATTTTCTTCGGGAGCGAGGCGGCGCGCCATCGCCGGTCAGCGCGCGGCGGCGGTGAGCCGCGCGACCGCAGCGCGCGGCAGCAGGATCAGCGCCGAACCGCGCGCCGCCATGCCACCCGCGATCGCACGCGCCTTGTCGCCGGCGCCCCAGAAGCTGTCGAACCGGTTCGCGCCCTTGATCGCGCCGCCGGTGTCCTGCGCCACCCACAGCCCATTGGGCTCGGCGCGGTCGAGCGAGAGGAAGACCGGGGCGCCGAGCGGCACATATTTGGGATCGGCGGCGACGCTCGCGCGGCCCGTGACCGGCACGCCGAGCGCGCCGAGCGGCCCGGGTCCGGTGAGTTCGCGGAAGAAGACCCAGCTCGGATTTTCATTCATCACCGCGGCACCACGCACCGGGTCGGCGCGCAGATAATCGAGGATGCCCTGCATCGAGGCCTGCCCCGGCTGGAGCGCGCCGCGGTCGAGCAGCAGCTTGCCGATGCCGACATAATCGCGGCCGTTCTGGCTGTCGTAACCGATCCGCATGACGCCGCCGTCGGGCAGGCGCAGCCGCCCCGACCCCTGCACCTGCAGGAAAAAGAATTCGGCCGCATCGGCCGCCCAGGCGATTTCCAGGCCGCGCCCGGCAAGCGCGCCGCGTTCGATCGCGAGGCGATCAAAATAGGGGATGAAATTGCTGCCATCGACGCGGCCGCGGATCTTCTTGCCCTGCAAGTCTTTCGAAAACAGGCCAAGGTCGACATCGACCAGATCGGCAGGGCGCCGGTAGATCGGCACGTCATAGCCCGGCCGCCGCGTCCGCGAGGCGGCGATTTCGGGTTCGTAATAGCCGGTGACGAAGGCGGTGCCTGCACCGACCTGCACCGTGCCGAAATAGCGGCTGAAGAAATTACCGGCATCGCGGTCGGCCCAGCCGCTCGCGGCGCTGCACGCTTCGGCCCATTCGCTCGGCTGCGTGAGCCCGCTCGCATCGGTACGGCGCTGCACCGACGGGCAGCTCAGCCGGAAGGCGATCAGCGCGGCGGTCGCCTGTTCGGGCGCAATGCCCAGCGCATTAAATTCGGGACCGGCAACGACGCCGCTTTCGACCGCGCTGGTCGCGGTCGCGGGAACCGGCGGGGCGGCGAGCGGCGGATTGGGGGTTGCGGGAATCGGCTTCGCGGCGGCGCCCGGCGGCACCGAGGGGCGCGGCTGATAAGGGCGCGGGGCGGCGGTCGTGGGGGCCGGAGTCGGTGTCGGGTTAGTCGCAGGGGCGGGGCGCGGTCCGGCGGCCGCCGGGATCACCGAGGCACAGCCCGACAGCAGCGGAACGGTCAAGAGAAGCGCGAGGCCGACGCAGCGAAGGCGCGGCCTGCGATCCGGCACGGCGTCCCCCCGGAACGTCATGCTGCCGCTCAGGCGACGTCGGCTTCGTCGAGCAGCCAGTTGGGATCGCTGCTGCCGACCTTGCGGCGGAAGGTCCACAGATCGTCGGTCTGCACCCCGTCGGTCATCGATCCGGCGATCAGCTTGCCGTCGGCATCGCGCGTCACCGCGCTGATATCCGCCTGGTAGCGCACGGTGATGCGCGCTTCATTGCGGCCGAGTTCGACGGCGGTGATCTTGGCCGAATCGATCCCGATCAGGCGATTTTCCAGCTTTTCGCCGCGCGCTTCACGATCCTCGATCGCCGCGATGAAGCCTTCGTAGCTGTCGTCGTCGCACAGGTCGCGCAGCGTGTCGCGGTCGCCCTTCCAGAAGGCCTCGAGGATCATGCGATAGGCCGCCTGCGCGCCGTCCATGAAGCGGCCGGCATCGAAGTGGCGGTCGCTCGCCAGCAACTGGCGCAGACCGGCTTCGGCAGAGGGTTCATAGACAAGTCCGCTTTTCACCGGTGCCTGATCACGCGACGAGCCCGCCGCATCGGCTTCGTCGAGCCGCACCGGCGCCGGCGCGGCGCGGTCGTCGCGGCGCGGCATCACGGGTTCCTGCTCATGCCCCGTCCGCTTGCCGAGCACCGAATAGAGCCGCATGCCGAGGAAGGCGGCAATCATGGCGAGCAGGATGATCGAGAAAGCGGTCACAAGCAAATCCGATACGGACAAAGGGTAAAGACGTCGCCTTTACATAGGCGATGCCGGCACATGTTTCAAATCTCCATGACCGCACCATCGCGGCGGGTCAACGATTCGTCCCTTCGACGGGCGCCCGGCCGCGGCTCTTGCAGCCATTGTGCTGGCGCGCCGCCGCTGCTAAGCGCCGCCGCAACCATTTGACGCGGGCCTTGCACGGCCTGCGGACGGTGACCCACAGTTCATCCATCGTTTCAACGAAAGCGCATCTGACATGGCCGACGAGACCAGCATCGACATCAATCCCGCACCGCAGGCGAATGGCGAAGACACCAGCCCCGCGATCGGCCTGATTTCGCAATATGTGAAGGATCTGTCGTTCGAAAACCCCAATGCTCCGGCGGTTTTCCAGTGGCAGTCGGCGCCGCAGATGGACGTCCAGTTCAACATCGCCGCCGACGGCGTCGGTGACAATCTGTTCGAAGTGACGCTGAAGATCGATGTCACCGCCAAGCATGACGAAGGCACGGCCTTTGTCATCGAGCTCAAATATGCGGGCCTGTTCGGCGTGCGCAACGTCCCCGACGATCAGCTTCAGCCCTTCTTCCTCGCCGAAGCGCCGCGCATCCTGTTCCCCTTCGCACGCCGCGTCGTTGCCGACGTCGTGCGCGATGGCGGTTTCCAGCCGCTGCTGCTCGACCCGATCGATTTCCACGGCCTGTTCATGCAGCAGGTGCAGGCGCAGGCCGAACAGGCGGGCGACGCCGCGCCGGTCGGCCAGGCCTGATCCCGACAGCGGCGGCCGGCTGATCCGATGAGCAGCCTGGTCAAGAACGTCGGGACGATCGGCGGGCTGACGCTGCTCAGCCGGATCTTCGGCTTCGCGCGCGACATGCTGCTTGCGCGCGTGCTCGGAGCCGGGCTGGCGGCCGACGCCTTTCAGCTCGCCTTCACCCTGCCCAACACCTTTCGGCGGCTGTTTGCCGAGGGCGCCTTCTCGGTCGCCTTCGTGCCGATGTACAGTCGCGCGCTGCACGGCAGCGAAGGCGACGGCGAAGCGGCGGCGGCGCGCTTCGCCGACGATGTGCTGTCGGTCTTTCTGTGGACGCTGCTCGTCTTTTCGGGCGTCATGATGGCCGTAATGCCGGGAATCGTGTGGATTCTCGCGCGTGATTTTGGCAGCGTTCCCGGCAAGTTCGAGCTGGCGGTCTTCCTCAGCCGCGTCACCTTTCCCTATCTGGCGCTGATCAGCCTCGTCGCGATGCTGTCGGGCCTGCTGAACGCGCGGTCGCGCTTTGCGCCCGGCGCCTTTGCGCCCGTGCTCCTCAACATCGTGCTGATCGGCGGGATCATCACCGGCTGGTGGCTGCGCGGCGACAGTCACGACGACCGGATCGTCGCGCTCGCGCTCGCGGCAGCGGTCAGCCTCGCGGGGGTTGCCCAGCTTGCCTATCTGTGGTGGGCGGTGCGACGCGCCGGGCTGCGCCTGCATCTGCGGCTGCCGCGGCTGACGCCCGAGGTCCGGCGGCTGGGCATGCTGATCCTTCCCGCCACGTTCGGCGCGGGCATCTACCAGATCAGCCAGTTCGTCGACACCTTCTTCGCCACCTCGCTGCCGCAGGGGTCGCTAACCTTGCTCAAGCTCGCTGACCGGCTCAACCAGTTGCCTCTCGGCATTGTCGGCATTGCGCTCGGCACAGCGATCCTGCCGATGCTGTCGCGCCATATTCACAGCGGCGACGCCGCCGAGGCGCAGCGGTTGCAGAGCAATGCCTTTGAAATGGCAACGCTGCTCACCCTGCCCGCCGCCGCCGCGCTTGCCATTTGCGCGCCCGCCTTCGTCACCGCCTTTTTCGTGGGCGGCAAATTCACTGCGGCCGACGGCGCAATCATGGCCCATATCGTCGTGGCACTGGTCGCGGGGCTGCCGGCCTATGTGATCGTCAAGATATTGAACCCCGGCTTTTTCGCGCGCGAAGACACACGGACGCCGGTGTGGACCGCGCTCGCCGCGCTCACCCTCAATATTGCGATCAACCTCTATGTCGTCGAACGCTATGGCATCGTCGGACTCGCCGGGGCGACCGCAGCGTCGGCAAGCTTCAACTGCCTGCTGCTCTATGCCGTGCTCCACCGCCGCGGCTGGTTCCATTTTACCGCCCGGCTGGCAAGCCGGATCGCGCGGCAGATCGTCGCGGTCGCGGCAATGTCGGCGCTGCTCGTCTGGCTGATGCCCGTCGTCGCCCCCTATTATGGCGGCAATGTCGCCGAACGGGTCGGCGCGCTCGCCGCGCTCGTGCTGGCGGGCGGCGCGACCTTTTTCGCCGTGGCTTTCCTTGTCGGTGCGCTTGACAAGGATCTGGTCGCCATGCTGACGCGGCGCCGCGGCAAGCCCGCGCCAACACAGGAGTAAGACATGCGGATCGTTTCGGGCATCCAGCCCACCGGAAATTTGCACCTCGGCAATTATCTGGGCGCGATCCGCAACTGGGTGCGGATGCAGGATCAGGTGGCGAGCGAAGGCGGCGACTGCCTGTTCTTTCTGGCCGACCTGCACGCAATCTCGATGCCGCACGTCCCGGCCGATCTGACCGCAAACACCCGCGCGATGACTGCGGCGCTCGTCGCCTGCGGCATCGACCCCGACCGTTCGACCCTGTTCAACCAGGCGCGCGTCCCCGCGCATGCCGAGCTGCAATGGTTGCTCAACGGCACCGCGCGGATCGGCTGGCTGAACCGGATGACGCAGTTCAAGGACAAGTCGGGCAAGAATCGCGAGGGCGCCTCGGCGGCGCTCTACACCTATCCGGTGCTGCAGGCGGCCGACGTGCTGCTCTATCAGGCGACGCACGTTCCCGTCGGCGAGGACCAGAAGCAGCATCTGGAGCTGGCGCGCGACATCGCGCAGAAGTTCAACAATGACTATGCGAGCGCGCAAGACCCGGTCTTCACCCTGCCCGAACCGATCATCCCGCCCGACGCGGCACGGATCATGAGCCTGCGCGACGGGTCGGCCAAGATGTCCAAATCCGATCCGTCGGACATGAGCCGCATCAACCTGACCGACGATGCTGACACGATGATGCAGAAGGTGAAGAAGGCGAAGACCGATCCCGAACCGCTGCCGTCCGAGGCCGCAGGGCTGGAAGGGCGGCCCGAGGCGCGCAATCTGGTCGGGATTTACGCCACGCTTGCCGACTCGAGCACCGACGCGGTGCTGCAACAGTTCGGCGGGCAGGGCTTCGGCGCGTTCAAGCCCGCGCTCGGCGAGCTGCTGGTCGAGCGGCTGGCGCCGATCAACGCGCGCTTCGTCGCGCTCAAGGACGACCAGACGGCGCTCGACGCGATCCTCGACAAGGGCGCCGACAAGGCACGCGCGCTTGCAAAGCCGACGCTCGACACCACATACAAAGTCTTGGGGCTTTGCCGCTAAGTCATTGTCTGCGTGGAACGGAGCTGCGACGAAGCGGGTTAAACCAAGGTTCAGCCGCGCCGGCGTAGTCATGCTATAAACGGTGTGTGCTGTGCGCGCACCGAATCACGGAGCATGATGATGAGCAAGACAATCTTTCGGCGTCTGGGACTCGCCGCCATGACGGGCGCGGCGCTGGTGATGGCCGGCTGTGCCGCCACGCCCTTCCGCGCCGATGTCGCGCGCTTCCAGACCCAGCTTCCCGCACCGCAGGGGCAGAGCTTCGCGATCGAGGCGAATGACCCGGCGCTGCAGGGCGGGATCGAGTTCAATCAATATGCGACGCTCGTCGCGGGTGAACTGACGCGCTATGGCTATCGTCCCGCCGCCCCCGGCGAAAAGGCCGACATGGTCGTGCGCATGGATTATGGCATCGACAAGGGGCGCGAACGCGTCGTCTCCTCGCCCGGCTTCGGCAATCCCTGGTACGGCGGCTATTACGGCCGCGGCTTCTATTCGCCGCCCGTGATCGTGCGCGGCCCCCGCGGGCGCCGCTATATTTACGGCTGGCGCGACCCCTTCATGTGGGGCGGCTTCGGCCCGAGCTGGGGCTATAATGACGTCGAAAGCTTCACCGTCTACACCAGCGACCTCAATCTGCAGATCAGCCGCGCCGCCGACGGCTATCGATTGTTCGAAGGCCATGCACAGGCGCAGTCACGCGATAATGACCTGACGCAGATCGTTCCCAATCTTGTCGAGGCGATGTTCACCAACTTCCCCGGCAATTCGGGCGAACGGGTGCGCATCACCGTGGCGCCGCCCGAAAAGAAGTAACCGCCAAAGGTGGTTTTGTAAAAGCCCGCCTTCAGGCCGAAGGCGGGCTTTTTCGTGCGCGGGTTATCGATCAAGCCCCGCCGCCGCGATCGCGGCGAGAGCGCTTTCGAGGCGGGCGTCGCCATCGCCTTCGACCCAGGCCCAGGGCAGGCGGCGGCGGTCGAGTTCAGCGATCGCGACATCCATGAACTGCCGCCGTGCAAGGTCGCTTCCGAACAGCCGCGTGCCGTCCTCGCGCCACGGCAGGTCGAGCGCGGGGACGAGGTAGAAGTCGGCGACATCACTCCAGGCGTCGATTTCGGGCAGGCGCCGGCCGAGCAGCATGATCGCCCACGCCTGCGTCATCAGCGGATCGGTGTCCGAGATCACCCACGCCGGGGCTTGCGCGAGGGCAAGCTTCGTCGCGGCGACATGGCCGTGAAAGATGGCGAGCAGATCGGCGGCATCGAGATCGGTGCCGTTCGCCTCGCAATAGGTGCGACCATATTCGGGGATGACCACGCCGCCCAGACGCGCAGCAAGACGCGGCGCCAGCTTCGACTTGCCGGTCGATTCGGCGCCGTGGAGGCCGATATGGCGCGTCATGCCGGCATCGCTGCGGGCGCGGCGGCGGCGCGGCGCCACTGGATCAGCCCGTCGATCGACAGTCCCAGCAGGACGACATAGACCGCGCTGGTCGCATAAAGGCCGCGCCACGCGAACAGCGGCACCGCGACCAGATCGACGAGAATCCACAGCCACCAGCTTTCGACCCGGCGCCGCGCGAGCAGCCATTGCGCCGCGATGCTGAGCATCGCGATGCCGCCGTCGATCCACGGCGCCGCGGCGTCGGTGTAGCGGTGCATCGCCGAGCTCCACGCAACCCAAGCCACCCCAACGACCGCGCCCCATCGCCAGCGATCGCGGCCGGGCATCCATCCGACGGGCACGCCGCTGTCGTCGCGCGCGCGAACCCAGCTGAGCCAGCCGTAAAGATTGAGGACGAAGAAAAATCCCTGGAGCAGCATGTCGCTGTACAGCTTCGCTTCGAAGAAGACGAAAGCATAGAGGGTGACGGCAGCGAGCGCGAAAGGATAGTTCCACACCTTGCGCATCGCGACCAGCGCAACGTTGATCAGGACGAGCGCGGCGGCCAGCCACTCGAGCTGGCTCACTGCGCCGTCTCCGCGCCGCCGGCGATCCGCGGGCGGGTCCACAGCCCGTCGCGGGCGATCCGCCGCAGCGGCGGGCGGCGCAGCACCGACCAGCCGGCGCGCGCCACCCAGCCGAATTTCGCGGCGCGCGTCGTCGCGGTGCGATGGTCCCACGCATGATCGCCGCGGCGCCGCACCGCCCGCGCGATGTCGCCATAGATGCCCGCGGCCGCAAGCACCGCCCAGCGGCTGCGCGGCGGCAGCTTGCGCGCCCCCCAGCGCGCCGACGCTTCATATTCTCCGGCCATTTCCGCGAGCCATTTCGCCATTACGGCAAGACGCGGACGAAAGGCGGGATGCATATGCTGACCCGGCGGAATATCCAGCTCGACCAGCCAGTCGACCGGCAGATAGCAGCGGTCGGCCGCCGCATCTTCGGCAATGTCGCGCGCGATATTGGCGAGCTGGAAAGCTATGCCGAGGTCGGACGCACGGTCGAGCGTCGTTTCGTCCGTCGGATCGACCCCCATGACGAGCGCCATCGCGACGCCCACCGCGCCCGCGACATGATAGCAATAGCGCAACAGATCGGCCTCGCTGCGCGGGCGCCAGTCGGCGGCGTCGAGTTCGAAGCCTGCGACGATGTCGTCGATCACCGCGCGCGGGATCGCGACCTCGGTCAGCAGCAGGCCGAGCGCGTCGAAGGCGGGGTCGCCGGTCGGATCGCCGGCAAAGGCGCGATCGGTCAGGTCGCGGATGCGCGCGACCGCCGCCACCGCGTCGTGCCCCGCGCGCATGGTGCCGCCATGATCCTGCCCGTCGGTCAGATCGTCGGCGGCGCGGCACCAGGCATAGAGCAGCAGCACCCGTTCGCGTGTCCGCCGGTCGAACAGCCGGCTGGCGAGCGCAAAGCTTTTCGACCCGCGCGCGATGCTGTCGTGCGCAAAGCGGTGCAGGGCCGCCGCATCATAGCCCCCGGCCGCGGTCATTACAGATCGTCGGCCTTCATCGCGAAGATCGGCTCGTGCGGCTGGTAAGCGGCCATCTTGTCGAGCAGTTCGTCGATTCCCGCATCGACAATCATGATCCCGGCGTGCGCGGGCCGGATGAAGCCGACGTCGATCATCCGGCGATTGAAGGCGATCAGATCGTTATAGAAACCCGCCGCGTTGAGTAGCCCGACCGGCTTGGCATGATAGCCGAGTTGCGCCCAGCTGATCGCTTCCCACAATTCGTCCATCGTCCCGACGCCGCCGGGGATGGTCAGAAAGCCGTCCGACAGGTCGGTGAACATCTTCTTGCGTTCGTGCATTCCCGAAACGACGTGCAGTTCGGTGCAGCCGCGATGCGCGACCTCGGTCCCAACGAGCGCATCCGGGATCACCCCGATCACCTCGCCGCCCGCTTCCAGGGCGCTGTCGGCGACCGCACCCATCAGCCCGAGCCGGCCCCCGCCATAGACGACCCCGATTCCGCGGCTCGCCAGCGTCCGGCCGACGTGGCGCGCGGTTTCCATATAGATTGGGTCTTCGGGGGTTGCGGACCCGCAATAGACGGCAATGCGTTTCATCATTCTTCCAACATCAATTGGGCGGTCGCCTTCGCGCTGCCGACGACACCTGGAATACCGGCGCCCGGATGCGTCCCGGCGCCGACGAAGTAAAGGTTCGAAATCATATCGTCGCGATTATGGGCGCGAAACCACGCGCTCTGCCATAGCACGGGTTCGAGGCTGAAGGCGCTGCCAAGATGCGCCGACAGATCGCGGCCGAAATCGGCGGGCGTATAGTGAAAGCGCGTGACAAGATTGGCGCGGAGTCCGGGCGCGACGCGGCGCTCGACCTCTTCGAGGATCGCCTCCGCGAAACGCGCGCCGAAATCGCCGTCCCAGTCGGCCTTCGCCTTGCCGAGATGCGCGACCGGGGCGAGTGCGTAGAAGGTCGAATGGCCGGGCGGCGCCATGCCGGGATCGGTGATGCTGGGATGATGGAGGTAGAGCGAGAAATCGTCGGGCACCCTCCCGCCATAGATGTCGTCGAGCAGCCCCTTGTAGCGCGGGCCGAAGAGGATGCTGTGGTGCGCGACGTCCGGATAGTCGCCCTTCGCGCCGAAATGGATGACGAAGAGCGATGGCGACCAGCGCTTGCGCGCCAGGCTTTTGGCGACCTTTGCCCCACGCGAATGGTCGAGAAGATCTCTGTAGCTGTGCATCAGGTCGCCGTTGCACGCGACCATATCGGCAGCACCCTGCCAGCCGCCGGCGGTCACCACCCCGGTCGCGCGATCGCCCTGCGTTTCGATCCGCGCCACCGGATCGCCCAGCCGCAGCACCCCGCCCAGCCGCTCGAACAATCGCACCATCGCCGCGACCAGCGCGTTGGTGCCGCCGCGCGCGAACCACACGCCGCCGTCCTTTTCGATCGTGTGGATCAGCGCATAGATGCTGCTGGTCGTCATCGGATTGCCGCCGACGAGCAGCGTGTGGAACGAAAGCGCCTGCCGCAGCCGTTCGTCCCTCACATAAGAGGATACGATCGAATAGACGCTGCGCCATGCCTGATATTTCGCGAGCGCAGGCGCCGCGCGTAGCATTGCGGCGAAATCGAGGAAGGCGACCGAGCCGAGCTTCACATAGCCTTCTTCATAAACCCCGCGCGAATAATCGAGAAAACGCTCGTATCCCGCGATATCGGCGGGATCGAGCTTCGCGATTTCGGCGCGCAGCGCCGCCTCGTCGTTCGAATAGTCGAAGTTGGTGCCGTCGGGCCAGTTCAGCCGGTAAAAGGGGGTAACGGGCACAAGATCGACGTCGGCCGCCATGTCCTGACCACTGAGCGCCCAGAGTTCATTGAGGCAGGGCGGGTCGGTGATGACGGTCGGCCCCGCGTCGAACGTGAACCCTTCGCGCTTCCAATGATAGGCGCGCCCGCCGGGCTTGTCGCGCGCTTCGACGACCGTGGTCGCGATGCCCGCCGACTGGAGCCGGATCGCGAGCGCAAGCCCGCCGAACCCCGCACCGATAACGATGGCCCTTCGCGTCATAGCCAGTCGAAACTCCCGATTGCCCTGATCGCCCGTCCGATAGGCACCGGCGGGCGGCCCGACAAGAGCCGCAGCCGGTCGGCACCGCTCGACGCGCTGGCGTAGAAGCGCGCGATCAGTGCCGGCGACAGGCGATAGAAGCGCTGGAAGATGCAATAGCGCTCGGCCGGTTCCGCAGCGCGGAACAGCATTGCGCCGAGCATGCGGTAAAAGCGCTGACGCCGCCACGCGGTCGCCGCATCGGCGCGCAGCCGCGCGCCCAGATCGGCGCGATCGACGAGCGCGGGAAGCGCCGCCGCGGCGCGCACCGCGTCGGGCAGCGAATAGCCGGTCGTGGCGTGAAAGCGACCCGCGCGCACGCCAATACGCGCCACGGCGTCGTCCCGCGGCCAGATCGCGTCGAAATCGCCCGCCATGACGACGGGCAGCCATCCGGTTTCCTCGCGCGCGACTGCACTGACCGTCCACCCGCGCGCCGCCGCATAATCGGCGATCCGCGCGCGAACCGCGCCGACGTCAAGGTCGGCATCGTCGCCATAATAGGTGTCCTCGACGAAGACGGTCTCGGCATCGAAAGGCAGACAGTAGACAAAGCGATAACCGCCAATCTGATCGACCGTCGCATCCATCACCACGGGCTGAGCGAGGCCGTGTCCACCCGCGACGCGCAGAGCCTGCCCGACGAATTTCTGCCAGCCGCAATCGACCCCCGTGAGGTCGCCGATCCCGCGCGCGTCGATGACGTGGCGCGCGGCGAGCCGGTCGCCGCCCTCCAGCAGCACCGATTGCGGCGCGAGCCGCGTCGCCGCCTTCGCGATCAGCCGTTCGGGCGGCAACAGCGCGGCGACCGCCTCCGCCAGCGTTTCGCTGTCGATGCTGTTGTAGGGCATGGCAATCGCCCGGCGATAGGCGGGAAAGGCAACGTCATAGCCGCTCCAGCGATGCGCGATCAGCGGCTCGATCAGCCAGCGGTCGCGCGCCGCGACGTCGCCGTCGAAAAAGGACCAGAGATGATTGCCGCCGACCGGCCCTGGCTCGATCAGCCGCACGTCGAGATCGGGGCGCCGCCGCGCCAGCGCAAGCATTGCCAGCCCGCCGGCGAGCCCGCCGCCGACGATGGCAATGTCGCAAGAGTCGGAATCGGCGCCGTTCATCCAGCAGCCCTAGCGAGGCTGGCGGCGAGCGGCTATCGCTTTCGCATGGCAGCGCTAGTTCCCGTCATCCGCTCCGCGACCCCCGACGATGCCAAGGCCATCGCCGCAATCTACGCGCACCATGTCGCGCACGGAACCGCCAGCTACGACACCGAGCCGCGCAGCACGCTCGCCACCGCGGCGCTGATTTCGGAGCATCGCGCAAAGGGCTGGCCCTTTCTGGTCGCCGAGGCGGCCGACGGCGGGATCGTGGGCTATGCCTATGCCAGCCAGTTCCGCCCGCGCGCCGCCTATGCCTGGGCGTGCGAGGACAGCATTTACGTGGCCCCGACGCAGCAGGGACGCGGGGTCGGCCGGTCCTTGCTCGCCGCGCTGCTCGACGCCGCCGAAGCATCGGGCTTCCGCACGATGGTCGCGGTGATCGGCGGCGCCGAGCCTGCCTCGATCGCGCTCCATACGGCGGCGGGTTTTGTCCATGCGGGGCGCCTCGCCGGCATGGGCTGGAAGCATGGGCGCTGGCTCGACACCGTCTATATGCAGCGCCCTCTCGGCGACGGCACCGCGAGCGCGCCCGCATGAGCGCCGCGCTCGCCATCGCGCTGTCGGCGCTTGCGATGACCTTGATCGTCGGCGGACGCTATCTGCTGAGCAGCGGAGGATTTGCGCTCGCAACGCGGCTCAAGCATCCCGGTCTCTATCGCGGGCTCGAGACGCAGATGCGGCGCGAAATCGGCTGGAGCCTTGCCAGCGCAGCGATTTACGGCATTCCGGCGGGCATCGTCGCCTGGGGATGGCAGGCGCGAGGCTGGACGGGCATCTACACCGACGTCCACGCCTTTCCCCTCTGGTATCTGCCGGTCAGCCTCTTCGTCTATCTGCTTCTTCACGACACATGGTTCTATTGGACGCATCGCTGGATGCACCAGCCGCGACTGTTCCGCATCGCGCATGCCGTGCATCACCAGAGCCGGCCGCCGACCGCATGGGCGGCGATGAGCTTTCACCCCTGGGAAGCTATCACCGGCGCGATCGTCATTCCGGCGCTGGTCTTTGTCGTTCCTGTCCATGTCGCGGTGCTGGGTCTCGTGCTCGCGATCATGACGCTGATGGGGGTCGGCAATCATATGGGGTGGGAGATGTTCCCGCGCGCACTCGTTCATGGACCAGCAGGGCGCTGGCTGATAACCGCGACGCACCATGAGCAGCATCACGCTGCCTATCGGGGGAATTATGGTCTTTACTTCCGCTTCTGGGATAAGGCATGCGGCACCGATATCGGGCTGGGCAGCTTTGGCGGCGCTCGTGCCGCTGCCGGTCGCGGCGACCGCGCCGCCTCACGCTCCGATGCCCGGCCCGACGCTTGAAGTCAGCATTACCGGCCTGCGCAACGTCAAGGGACAGATTCTTGTCTGCCTGACCGCCAGCCCAAAGGCCTTTCCCGACTGCAGCAAGGACAAGGCGTCGGTGCGGATGGCGGTAAAGGCGGCCGACGCCGGCGATTTCAAAATCCGCGGAGTCGTCGCCGGAACCTATGCCATCGCGGTGGTCCATGACGAGAATGGCAACAACAAGATGGACATGGCGCTGTTCCTGCCCAAGGAAGGCTTCGGCTTTTCGCGCGACCCGGCGATCCGCATGGGGCCGCCGAAGTTCAAATCGGCGAGCTTTGCCGTCACTGGCGACATGCGCCAGTCGATCAAGATGAAATATATGCTGTGACGATTGTGGGCTGCGCGGCCGCCCGCTAAAGCAGCGCGCGTGACCGGCCTCCCCACCCGCATCGCTTCGATCGCCGACCGCTGGCCCAAAGGGCTCGCGCTGTTGCTCGGTCTGATTTCCGCAACCGGTTTTGCGCCGCTGAATCTCTGGCCGCTGACGCTGCTTGCGCTCGCCGGGTGGATGCTGCTCGTCGCGCGGAGTCCGCGGGGCACGCGCGCCTTCGGGATCGGCTGGGGCTTCGGGGTCGGCCATTTCGCGCTAGGCCTCAACTGGATTGCGACCGCCTTTACCTATCAGGCGGCAATGCCCGCGTGGCTGGGGTGGATCGCGGTGGTGTTGCTCGCGCTCTATCTGGCGATCTATCCGGCGCTCGCAGCGTGGGGGGCGTGGCTGGTATCCACGCGAGTCGCCCCCGCGAAGGCGGGGGCCGCTGGCGGCTTGTCCAGCGCCGATGGCCTAAGCCCGATTCCGGCCCCCGCCTTCGCGGGGGCGACGCTCTCCTTCATCCTCGGCTTCGCTGCGCTCTGGACGCTCACCGAATGGCTGCGAAGCTGGGCGTTCACCGGTTTTGCGTGGAATCCGCTCGGCGCAATCGCCTCCGGCCCCTTTGCCTCGGCCTCGATCTGGATCGGGACCTATGGGCTGGGTGCCCTGATCCTGCTAATAGCTGGAGGGCTGCTGCTGGCTTCCGCGCGGCGATGGAAAGCGGCCGCGCTCGTTGCGGCGGGCCCGGTGCTGATCACCGCAGCCGCCATTGCCGGTATTGCGAGTTCGAGCGTCGCCGTCGCGATCAACGGCAAGGTCCCTGGTGCGCCCCCACGTACCCTAATCACCGTCGTCCAGCCCAATGTCGGGCAGCAGGACAAATGGGAGGGCAGCAAGGCCGACGCCAATTTCGCCAAGCTCGCGCGGCTGACCGCGCCCAAATCCGACGCGCCGCGCCTGATCCTGTGGCCTGAGGCGGCGATTCCCGACTATCTCGAAACCGGCTATCCCGCGGTCTATTACGACCGCTCGCCCGCTGAGGCACGCGGACGGTTGACCGCGCTGATGAACCCCGGCGATCTGATGCTGCTCGGCGCGCTCAAGCTGGAGTTCGACCGCACGGGGCAGGCCGTGGGCGCGCGCAACGCTGTGATGACGGTCCATGCCGATGGGACGCTCGGCCCGCGGTATGACAAGGCGCATCTGGTGCCCTATGGCGAATATCTGCCGATGCGGCCGCTGCTTTCGGCGATCGGCCTGTCGCGCCTCGCCCCCGGCGATCTCGATTTCTGGCCCGGCCCCGGACCTCATACGCTCGACCTTGGCGCCTTCGGCAAGGCGGGACTGCAAATCTGTTACGAGATCATCTTTTCGGCCCAGGTCGTCGACCGCGCCCACCGCCCCGATTTCATCTTCAATCCGTCGAACGATGCCTGGTTCGGTACCTGGGGTCCGCCGCAGCATCTGGCGCAGGCGCGGCTGCGCGCGATCGAGGAAGGGCTGCCGGTGATCCGCGCAACGCCGACGGGGATCAGCGCGGTGATCGACGCCGACGGCCGGATCGTCGAAGCGCTGCCGATGCACGCCGCCGGCCGCATCGACACCATCATTCCAAAGGCGCATGCACCGACCCTGTTCGCGCGTTATGGCAACATGCTGCCCGTCGGCTTTGCCCTGCTGCTGCTCGCACTCGCCATTGCCTTTCGGCGGCGCGGGCGCTAACAGCGGCGCGACATAAAGTTTCCTTTATATTCGATTCCAAAAGGCTCCCCATGCGCAACAGCTTCCTCTTCACCTCCGAAAGCGTGTCCGAAGGACATCCCGACAAGGTGGCCGATCAGATCAGCGATTCGATCGTCGACCTGTTCCTGGCGAAAGACCCCGAAGCGCGTGTTGCGTGCGAAACGCTGACGACGACGCAGCTCGTCGTGCTGGCGGGTGAGATCCGCTGCAAGGGCGTGTTCGAAGACGGTGAATGGGCGCCGGGCGCGCTCGACGAGATCGAAGCGACCGTCCGGAACACGGTCAAGGACATCGGCTATGAACAGGCCGGCTTCCACTGGAACCAGTTCCGCTTCGAAAATAATCTGCACGGCCAGTCGGCGCATATCGCGCAGGGCGTCGACGAAAGCGCCGACAAGGACGAAGGCGCGGGCGACCAGGGAATCATGTTCGGCTATGCGTCCGACGAAACCCCCGACCTGATGCCCGCGACGCTCGACTATGCACACAAGATTCTCGAACGCATGGCGGCCGACCGCAAGGCGGGCATCGCCCCCTTCCTCGAACCCGATGCGAAGAGCCAGGTCACGCTCCGCTATGCCAACGAACGCCCGGTCGAGGCGACCGCGATCGTCGTTTCGACGCAGCATGCGCCGGGCTATTTCTTCCACGGCGGCGAAGGCGACGAGGCGAAATATCAGGAACTGCGCAAATATGTGCTCGGCGTGATCGCCGACGTGCTGCCGGCCGAATTGCTGACCGCGAACACCGTCTATCACATCAACCCGACGGGACGTTTCGAGATCGGCGGCCCAGACGGCGATGCCGGCCTGACCGGCCGCAAGATCATTGTCGACACCTATGGCGGCGCAAGCCCGCACGGTGGCGGCGCGTTCAGCGGCAAGGATCCGACCAAGGTTGACCGTTCGGCGGCCTATGTCACGCGCTACCTCGCCAAGAATATCGTCGCCGCGGGCCTTGCCCGCCGCTGCACGATCCAGCTTAGCTACGCGATCGGCGTCGCCGAGCCGCTGTCGGTCTATGTCGATCTGCACGGCACCGCGGCGGAGGGCGTGACCGAGGCCGCGCTCGAACAGCTACTGCCGCAGCTCGTCCGCCTGACGCCGAAGGGCATCCGCACCCACCTCGGCCTCAACAAGCCGATCTATCGCCAGACCGCCGCCTATGGCCATTTCGGTCGCCAGGCGTCGGGCGATGCCTTCCCGTGGGAACGCACCGACCTCACCGACAAGCTGAAAGCTGCGTTCGCTGGCTGATGCCGCCGCGGCGCTTGCCGCCTCGGCCCGAGGCGGCTAACGCGCGCGGCATGACGGCTTATAAATCCGGCGATCCGACAACGCTCAACCGCCTTTACGGGCGCGCGAAGGGCAAAGCCCTGCGCGCGGGGCAACAGGATCTGATCGACACGCTACTGCCGCAGATCGCGGTTCCGGCCGAAGGGCCGGTCACCGCGTCATTGCTGTTCGGCGACGCCGAAGGAGCCGGGCGTCCGCTGCACTTCGAGATCGGTTTCGGCGGCGGCGAGCATATGGCGGGGCGCGCCGACATGTTGCCTGACCACGGCTTCATCGGCGCCGAACCCTTCCTCAACGGCGTCGCGCAGGCGCTGGTGCATGTGTCGGGCGACCATGGCCGGAGCCTGCCGCTCGCCAATGTCCGTATCCACCATGGTGACGCGCTCGAGGTGCTGCGCCGCATCCCCGACGGGGCGCTGAGCTTCGCCTATCTGCTTCACCCCGACCCGTGGCCCAAGGCGCGCCATGCCAAACGGCGGATGATGAACGACGGCCCGCTCGACCTGATCGCCGCCAAGCTGAAACCCGGCGGCGAATTTCGCTTCGGCACCGACCATCCGGTCTACCTTGCCCACGCGCTGATGGTGATGCGGCGCCACCGCCACCAGTTCGAATGGCTGGCGCAAAGCGCACAGGATTTTCTGGTGCGCCCCGGCGGCTGGCCCGAAACCCGCTACGAAGCCAAGGCGCGCGCGCAGGGGCACGAGGTCTGGTATTTTCGCTATCGGCGCATCTAGATCGTCCGGTCGATTGCCGGCGGCCCTCTTACATCAACGCGCGATATAGTCCGAAGCAGCTCGTCGCGGTCAGGACGATGCCGACGAGTACGAGCATCAGCTTGGGGGCGATGCGCTTGGCCATGAAGGCGCCGATCGGGGCGGCGCAGACGCCGCCGATCAGCAGGCCGAGCGTCGCGCCTGCGACATCATCGAGGCCGAGGTGCCAGATGAAGGTTGCCGACACCGCGAGCGTCAGGAAAAATTCGACGCTGTTGACCGTGCCGATCACCTTGCGCGGTTCGGCGCCCTGGACGAGCAGGTTGGAGGTCACGACAGGCCCCCAGCCGCCCCCGCCCGCCGCATCGAGGAAGCCGCCGACGAGGCCGAGCGGCGCAATCACCGTCGGCTTGCGAATTTTCGGCGGATAGAGCAGCCCGCGGATCAGCAGCCACACGCCGACGGCGACGAGATAGGCGAGGACGATGGGCTTGACGATCGCACCGTCGATCGAGGTCAGCAGATAGGCGCCGGACACCCCGCCGATCAGGCCCGGGATGAGCAGGCGGAAGAAGAGGCCCCATTCGATATTGCGGTGGAACAGATGGCTGATCCCCGACACTGCGGTCGTGAATACCTCGACGACATGGATGCGCGCCGATGCAGTGGCGGGCGGCACGCCCATCACGGCGACGAGCAAGGTGTTGCAGATCACCCCGAACGCCATGCCGAGCGCGCCGTCGACGAGCTGCGCGGCGAAGCCGATCAGGATGAAGGGCAACAGCGCCGCGAAATCGAAGGTCGACAGATCGAGCATGATTCTTCCCAACTTTTTTAGTTGAGAACTAGCTGCCGCGATTTGCGCAGCTTGACCAGCATAAATTTTCTGCGTGCGGCAAAGAATATTATTTGTGCGGCCAGCAGCCGATCAGGCGCCTATCTGGTCGGGCAGATATTCGCGGACATAGTCGATGAAGGCGCGCAGCTTGGGCATCACCTGCTTGCGGCTGGGGTAATAGAGGAACAGCCCGCTGGTCGCGTCGGCATAGTCGGTGAGCACCAGTTCGAGCTCGCCCGTCTCGACCATCTTCTTCGCCATCGGCTCGGCCATCATCCCGATCGCGACGCCGGTACGCATCGCGACCAGCGCGGCGATCCAGTCGTTGACGATCACCGGCCCGGTCACCCCGACCTCGAATTCGCGGTTCCCCTGCGCAAAGGTCCACGGCATCAGCGCCCCCGTCGCCAGGCGGAAGCGGATGCAGCGATGATCTTTCAGATCTTCGGGCCTTTCGGGACGCCCAAAGCGGTCGAGATAGGCAGGCGAAGCGGCCGCGACGAAGCGAAACGGGCCGGTGAGGCGAATAGCGATCACATCGGCATCGAGCGATTCACCCATCCGGACGCCGGCGTCGAAGCCCCCGGCGCTCAGGTCGGCGAGCGCGTCGTCGGCATAAATTTCCAGCTCGATCTCAGGATAGGCGTCGACGAAGCCCGCGATGATCGGCTCGAACATCGGCTGCACCGCGCCGCGCATCAGGTTGATGCGCAGCCGCCCTGCCGGACGGTTGCCCAGGTTGCGCGCCGCTTCATAGGCGTCAGCCAGCCCGGCAAAGGCAGGCGCGGCGCGTTCGAGGAACATTTCGCCCGCCTGCGTCAGCCCGACGCTACGCGTCGTCCGCATGAACAAAGGCGCGCCGACGCGCGCTTCCAGCGTCTTGATCGTCTGGCTGATCGCCGAGGGAGATACGCCCAGATCGGCTGCCGCGGCGGAAAAGCTCCGCCTTTCCGCGACACGCAGGAAAGCTTCGATCCCGTCGAGCGCCCCATGGGGGATTGTTAAATCCTGCTTCAAGGCACTTGCAGATTATAGAGGATTATCTAAGTGCGCAAGCGCGCCTAAAAAGGTTGCACAACGAAACGAAAGGAAACCTCTCCCATGACCAATCAGCTCTCCTCTTTTCGCCGCTTTCCCACCGCTTTCGCGATCGTCGCCGGTTCGGCGCTCGCCTTCGGCGGCCTGATCGCTTCGACCTCGCCGGCCTATGCGCAGGGCAGCGCCGATTATCGCTGCACCGGCCTTGCCGACCAGGCGAACACCGCCGCCGACAGCGCCCAGGGTGGCAAGCAGGCCAGCGCGAAGCGCTTCGTCGCCACCGGCAAGAAGCTGTGCGAAGCGGGCAACGAACGCGCCGCCGCCAAGCAGTTCCGCGCCGCGCTCAAGGTTGCCGGCGTCGATGAAGCGACCGACAGCCAGGTTGCATCGCGCTGATCGAATAAGCCACGACACCATCTCCGGTCCGTCCTCTCTCCCTCTCCCCGGACGGACGCACAACTGGGGCGGCACCGAAACGGGCCGCCCCATTTTGTTTCAGCGATCAGCAAGCCCGATCCGGTCGCGCAGATACCATAAGGGCAGATGCGGCCGCGCAAGCGCCTTGTTGATCGCATAGGGCCACCAGCCGGGACCGAGCGGGACGTAGAGGCGCGTGCCGACCCCGCGCATCCGCGCCGCGGCCAGCGCGCGGCGCCCGGGCAGCCCGCGCAATTGTTCAAGCTCGCACGGGGTTCCCGCCGCAAGCAATCGGTCGAGCGCGGCAGCAGCCAGCGCAGGCTTGTGCGTCGCCACCGCTACGGGCGCCGCGCGCCCGGCGAGAGCGTCGATCAGCGTCCGATAGGCGGCATCGCTATCCGCCGCATCGCAAAGCGGATCGGCCCATTCGCCCTTCACCACTCGGATACGCGCCGATGTCCCGGACAGGCGCGCGGCATCGGCGGCGCTGCGCCGCCAGCGCGCGGGCAAGGCGATGCCGCTGTCCGGAAAGTCGGGCAGCAGGGCGGCAAGCGCATCCAATGTCGCGTCGGCATCGGCGGGGGCATGGGCATCAAGCAGCACCGGCAGCCCCGCGGCCGCGCCCACCTCGGCAATCCGGCGCAGCCGCCGCGGACAAAAGCCCAGCGGCGGCGCCTTGACCGACAAATAGCTTCCCGGCGGCAGCGGAGTGGCGGCGATCCGGCCGTAAGCAGCCACGATGGCGTCGGCGTCATCGGCATCGCCCTGAAAATAGCCGATCGTCACCGCGATACCGCCGCGCGACAGCCGCCGGGCGACCCGTGCGCCCGCCGCGGCGTCGGGAACCGGCAGCCAGCTGCCCGCCTGCTGCGGCAGTGCATAGCGCCGCGCGCGCAGCCAGCGCCAGAGCGGCCTATCCTTCATGTGCTGCGCCGGACCAGGCGTTGCCACACCCAATGGGCGCCGTCGGCGGCGAGCGCCAGCGCCCCCGACACGCTTGCCGGATAGGTGCGCACGCGCACGCACGCGCGCTGTTCCTGCGTCCAGAAGCGGGTGATCCAGCCCTCGGCCTCGCCGAGCAGTTCGTAGCTGCGCAGGCCCTCGCCCGCCGCCCAGCGCAGCGTGTGGAGCATCAGCAGCGTCCCCGGCGAGCATTTGCCGAAGCGGTCGTCGTGGCCAATCTTGAACAGCCAGTATCGATCGTCGCTGACCAGCGCCAATTGCATCGCCACCGCATTGCCGCAGATCCGCATGAAGGACAGCCGGAACCGGCCCTCGGCGGCGGCATCGCGAAAAAAGCGGCGGAAGAATGTCTCGCGGCGGCGGTCAACCGCGATCGCGCTGCCCGCCTCCAGCTTCCAGCTCTTCGCCTCGACCCCGATCGCTTCGTCGAACAGCGCGTCGAAATCCTCCAGGCCCGGCGCCAGCGTCTCGTACGTGACCGGCCCCAGGGCCTCGGCGCGCCGGGCCGCGCGCCGGAAATCGGACCGGCGGCCCGAATTGAAGTGGCTTTCGGGATCGCGCCAGCTCACGTCGAGCACGATCAGCGGACAGGGCATCGCCGGGCGCACCGACAGCAGGCCGCGCCCGTGCATCGCGCGGCGCAGCGCCGGAAGCAGCGGCGAGTCGGCGGAAATCCGGTCGAAGGAGAGCGGCTGGTGCAACCGCGCGAGCGCGCCCGCGATCGGGGCGGCATCATCGGGCCGCGCCGCAAGAAGATCGCCCGGCTCGAACAGTTCGCGCGATCCCGCGATGCGCCAGCGGCCGATCGCGCCCGCGTCGCGGCACAGCGGCAGGAGCGCCGAAATCGTGCGGCCGGCGCGCAGTCCGAGCAGCTTGCGGCGCTGGCCTTCGATCAACGGGGTCAGCGCGGCGGCGAAGGCGTGACTCTGGGTCGGCCAGCGGGCATGGGGTTCGAGCGCGCGCCATTCTTCGGCCAGCCAGGCGCTGCCGTCCCAGCGCGCAAGATCGATCGCGCGCGCCGAATGCGGCGGCGCCATTTGCGCGTGTCGGTCTGCGCGCCTGAAGAAATGCGCATGCAGCAAATTCTGCCCCTCTCGCCTGCGCGAATAGCGCGGAAAGGCTAATAAATGTCTGCGCGGCGCGGATCATCGCTTGACGCCGCACGGGGCTTGCGGGAGGCAGGCGCGAGCGATGCGACGGGAGGCGGCGATGACGGGCGACAAGACATCGGTGTTCGCGGACGACTGGTCCGGCGAAATGGGGCAGCGCTGGTTGCGCAATGTCGACCATTTCGAAGCGATGCTGGAACCGATCGGCACCGCGCTGCTCGATCGCGCAGCGATCGCGGCGGGCGAGCGCATCGTCGATCTGGGGTGCGGGGGCGGCGCGACGAGCCGCGCGATCGCGGCGCGCGTCGGACCGCGGGGAGCAGTGCTCGGGCTCGACATCTCGCCCGACCTGATCGTCGCGGCGCGCGCGCGGGCCGGCGCCGATCTTCCGGCGCTGCGCTTTTTCTGCGGCGATGCGGCGAGCGCGGTGCTGCCGGCAGCACCTTATGACCGGCTTGTCTCGCGTTTCGGCAGCATGTTTTTCACCGATCCCGCCGCCGCCTTTCGCCACTTGCGAACGCAGCTCGTGCCCGGCGCGCGCTTCGACCTCGCCGTCTGGGGACCGCCGCGCGACAATGTCTGGATGATGGCGGTGATGGCGGTGATCCGCGCGCACGTCGACGTACCGCCCGCGACGCCGCGCGCCCCGGGGCCCTTCGCCTTCGAGGATATCGATTATCTGCGCGGCCTGCTCGCCGATGCCGGCTTTGCCCGGGTCGACATCGACGACTGGCGCGGCGATCAGGCGATCGGCGGGCCGGGGCGCACCCCGGCGGAGGCCGCCGACTTTGCGCTCGGATCGATGTCCGCTGCGCGCGTGCTGAGCGAGGCGGGCGCCGATGTGATGGCAGTGGCGCGCGCCGATCTGGAGCGCGTCTATGGCGAGCATCATGATCCCGAAGCGGGGGTTCGCCTCGGCGCGCGCGCCTGGCTGGTGACCGCCGCCTGAGCCTTAGCGCCGCGCGATCAGCGCCAGCCCGTCGGCGAGTGCGGCGCGCGATATTTCGCCGCTGTGACGGCGGACAATCCGGCCCTTGGCATCGACGAACAGGGTCGTCGGCAGCACCAGCCCGCCCGCGGCATCGCCCGTCCGCCCGCTATGGTCGAGATAGACGTGCGTGCCCGTCACCTTGCGCTCGGCCAGATAGGCGGCGACGGTCGCGCTGTCCTGCCCCTGATTGACCAGCAGGATGGGCACGCGCGATGTCGCCGCAACCTCGGCGAGCATCGGCAGTTCGCGCTGACACGGCGGGCACCATGTCGCCCACAGGTTGATGACCATCGGCTTCCCGCGCAGCGTATCGAGCGCGATCGCGCGCCCCTCCATGTCGGTGAGCATCAGCCCGCGCGCGAGCGGGCGCGGCGCGGGTTCGAGCGCCGGCGCCGCGACCGCATGAACCGCCGCCAGCCCGGCGAGCACGCCGAGCAACAGCGCTCTCGAGCGCGAGCGGCGGAGCCAGACGGCCACCGCCATCCCCGCCGCAGCGATCCCGGCCCAGGGCAGGAAACCACCCTGCCAGACCGCAAGGATCGACCAGGGTTCGGGTGCATAGGCATCGGCGTGGCGCACCACATAGGCGGCGCGCGCCACGAGCAGCCCCACGATGACGGCGATCCAGCTCGCTGTCGCCGCGCGCATATCGCCGCGCGCCGCGATCAGGCTGCCGCCCGCCAGAAACAGCCAGATCAGCGCGACCGCGAGCAGGCGGTCGGCGGCAAGCGCGAGCGGTCCGAGCGAAATCGTCATCGGCGCGGCCGCCGGGCTGCGCGATATGGTCGCGGCGATTTGGTCACATCCAAGTCGATTTCCTTTTGGCTCCCGAAGCGCCCCCTCCGCGCAATCTGATCGGCGAAACGGCGGCGAAAGAAAAGGGATGGCCGCAGGACAGTCGTTCGTTACATGTCGCTCCCGGGTCAATCGCCGATGCGGAGCGTAGCGACCGTGCCGCCCGACGGGGCGCGATCGAGCGCTACATCGCCCCCATAGTCGCGCGCCACATCGCGCGCGATGGCAAGGCCAAGGCCCGATCCGGCGCCGGGGCCGGCGCCGCGCGCGCCGATGCCGAACATAGCATCGCGCTGATCGGGCGGAACGCCCGGCCCGTCGTCGGCAATGGCAATGCGGCGCGCGGCGCCGTCGAAACGATAGTCGATCGTGATGCCCGATCGCGCCCATTTTCCGGCATTGTCGAGCAGGTTCGACAATATCTCGCTCAGATCCTCGGCATCCATGGGAAGCGAAGGGGCAGCGGGATCGAGCGCCGCGGCGGTCGCCGCGAAGCGCTTGCCCGGATGGCAGCGTTCCATCGCGGCGATCAGCGGCGGCAGGATCGCGGCGAGCCGCACGCCGCCGACCACCCCCGCATGCGACCCGCCCGACCGGACGCGCGACAGATGATAGTCGATCTGGCGCTGCATCGTCTCGCTTTCGGACAGGAAGACGTCGGCCGCAGCGCTTTCGGTGCCGCGCTGTTGAAGCCGTTCGGCCTCGTCGGTGACGACGGCGAGCGGGGTGCGCAGCGAGTGCGCCAGCGCGCCCGCGGCGACACGCCCGCGTTCCACGATCTCGGCGTTGCGCGCCAGATAGCTGTTCAACGGATCGACGAGCTGGCGGATTTCGTCGGGAAACAACCCCTCGATGTGATCGGCCTGCCCGCGGCGCAGCGCCGCGATCCGCGCGGCCAGCCGGTTGAACGGCCGGAAGCCGAACGTGATGATCGCAAGGCCGCTTGCCAGAAGCGCGAGCGCGAGCAGGCTGAGCCACAGACTGAGCTCGCGGGTGAAGCTCGCGATTACGGCGCGCAGCAGGCGCTCGTCGGTGGCGATGACGAAATGCAGCGGGGCGCCGCCCGGCACGGCGCGCTCGAAGCCATAGGTGATCGTGGGCCCCGTTGGGCCGTTTTCGATGCGGTGCAGGATGTCCGGGCTGTGCGCGACATCCTCGTCGAGCGCGCCGCGCGTCATAGAGGGCGACTTCAGCGAGCGATAGCCGGGGCGCCCGATCTGCCAGTAAAATCCGGACAGCGGCACCGCATAGCGCGGATCGGACAGCGGCCGCGACAGGCGGGGGTTACCCGCCGCATCGAGCACGGTCAGATCGGCGAGCTCGCGGACATGAACCTCCAGCTCTTCATGATATTGCTGTTCGACATGGCTGCTGAACAGCCGCACCGACGAAAACCACAACGCGCCGATGCCCAGCGCCACCCAGATCAGGATGGCGGCCAGAAAGCGCGCGCGCAGGCTGGAAAAGAGTCGGGTCACAATTCGAGCCGATATCCCAGGCCGCGCACGGTGCGAATAGCGTCGCGTCCGATCTTGCGGCGCAGCCGGCTGATATGCGCCTCCACCGCGTTGCGGTCGCGCTCGGCTTCGAGTGCGTAAAGCTGATCGAGGATGTCGGCTTGCGACAGGATATGTTCGGGACGCCGCATGAAGAGGTGCAGCAGCGCGAACTCCTTGCGACTGAGCGTCAGCGCTTCGCCGTGCAGCGTCGCGGTGGACGCGACGGGGTCGAGCGAAAGCGGGCCGACCGTCAGCGCGTTGCTGCCGCGCCCGCGTCCACGCCGCCACAGCGCATGCAGCCGCGCCAGCAGCTCTTCGAACCGCACCGGCTTGACGATGAAATCATCGGCGCCGCTGTTCAGCCCCTCGACCTTTTCACGCCAGTTGCCCCGC
Organism: Sphingopyxis sp. GC21; assembly: GCF_025727575.1. NCBI lineage: Bacteria > Pseudomonadati > Pseudomonadota > Alphaproteobacteria > Sphingomonadales > Sphingopyxidaceae > Sphingopyxis > Sphingopyxis sp. GC21. Next base: position 3,136,503 of record NZ_CP095845.1, read on the forward strand.
GCGGTCAGGATCAGGATCGGCACCGTCCGCGCGGCGCCGCGCCAGTAGCGCAGCACATCGATCCCGTCGCCGTCGGGCAGTCCCAGATCGAGGATCACCGCGCCCAGCATGTCGATGTCGGGCCAGTCGCGGGCGTCGCCCGCCGACGCGGCGCTGTCGACGGCAATCCCCGCCGCCACCAGCCGCTCGGTCAGGCGGCGGCGCAGTTCGGGATCGTCTTCGACCAGCAATACGCGCATCGGCATCTTGTCCTTATGGGGATGATCTCATCGTCTTCATCCCGGTGTGATGGTCCTAGCGCAATTGCCTGACGCGACACTGACAAAATGTCAGGCTGGCGTCAGACTCGCTTGGCAGAGGGCAGCCATGGACAGGAAAGCCCTCATCACCGCATCGACCGCGCTCGCCCTTGCGGCGGGTGCCGCAACCCTCTGGTGGTCGAAGGAGGCGCCCCCGCCTGCGCCCGACGGCGGCGAAACGGCCATCGCGCCGGGCAAGCTGACCGCCCGACAGATCGAGAAGCTCGGCATCGCGACCGCAGTCGCGGCGGCCGCCAGCAGTGCCGAGCTTGGCGCGGTCCCTGCGACCGTCTCGCTGCCCCCCGATGCGCGGGTCGCGGTGACCGCGCCATTCGACGGGATCGCAGTACGGCTGTTTGTTGTCGAGGGCGAGGCGGTAACGAGCGGTCAGCCGCTCGCCAGCATCCGCGCCGCCGAGCCTGTCCAATATGGCGCGGCGCTGGCGCGCGCGCAGGCGCAGCTGGAAGTTGCACGCGCCGCCGCGGGCCGCACCGGCCAGCTCGCCAAGGAAGGCATTGTCGCGGGCGCCCGCGCCGACGAGGCGCGCGCCGCGCTGCGCGAGGCTGAGGTCAATGTCGCCGAAAACCGCCGCATTCTCGCGCAGGCCAATGCCGACGGCAGCGGTATGATGACGCTGCGCGCGCCGATCGGCGGCCGGATCGCAGCCGTCAATGTGCAGGCGGGCGGTCCGGTGGGTGGCCTCAGCGCGCCGTTCATCGTCGAAAACACGGCGCGGCTGATGCTCGATCTGCAAATCCCCGAACGGCTCGCGGGCGCCGTTCATCCGGGCACCCCCGTCGAAGTCCGAATGCCCGGCACCGCGCCCGCCACGGGCCGCGTCATCGCGGTCGGCGGCTCGATCGACCCTACGACGCGCGCGCTGACGGCAAAGGCGCGCCTCGACGCCGCGCCCGCACTGGTCAGCGGCAAGTCGGTCGTCGCGATCCTCGGCGGCGTTCAGCCCGTCGCCGGTGCGAGCATCCCTTCCGCCGCGCTGACACGGGTCGGCGACAGGGATGCGGTTTTCGTGAAGGGGGCGGACGGATTCGCGCTGCGCCCCGTCACCGTCGCCAGCCGCGTCGGCGCCAGCGTGACGATAACCGCCGGACTGAAGCCCGGCGAACGCGTCGCAACCTCGGCAATCGCCGAACTCAAGGCCGTGCTGGGCGGCGAATAGGATGCTCGGCAAACTCGTCGAAAAGGCGCTCGCGCTGCGTCTTGCCGTCATCGGTGCCGCGCTGCTGCTGGGCGGCATCGGGGCCTGGTCCTTCGCCAATCTGCCAATCGATGCCTTTCCGGACATCAGCTCGACGCAGGTCAAGATCATCCTGAAGGCGCCGGGAATGACCCCCGAGGAGGTCGAGAGCCGCGTCATCACGCCGATCGAGATGGAGATGCTGGGCATCCCCGATCAGGCGAACCTGCGCTCGGTAGCCAAATATGCGATCGCCGACATCACGATCGATTTCAAGGACGGCACCGACATCTATTGGGCGCGCAGCCAGGTCGCCGAGCGGCTGTCGAATGTCGCGGGCGACCTGCCGGCGACGGTCGCGGGCGGGATGGCGCCGATCACTACCCCGCTGTCCGACATGTATATGTTCACGCTCGAAGGGCCACAGGATCTGACCGAAAAGCGGCGGGTACTCGACTGGATCATCCGCCCGGCGCTGCGCACCGTTCCCGGCGTTGCCGATGTCAACGCGCTCGGCGGCTTCGCCGAAACCTTCGAGGTGCGCCCGGACAATGGCGCGCTGGCGGCGGCGGGGCTGAGCGTCGAAGATCTGCGCGCGGCGATCGAGGCGAGCAATCGCAACGACGGAGCCGGTCGGCTCAAGATCGGCGACGAAGCGCTGATCGTGCGCTCGGTCGGCGCTATCCGCACGCTCGACGATCTCGCCTCGGTCGTGGTGCGCTCGCGGGATGGCGGTATCGTGCGCGTCGGCGACGTCGCGGCGGTGCGCGCCGGGCATCTGACGCGCTATGGCGCCGTCACGAAGGACGGCAAGGGCGAGGCGGTCGAGGGGCTGGTCATCGCGCTGCGCGGCGCCGACGCGTCGAAGGTCGTCGACGGAGTCAAGGCGCGGCTCGCGGAAATCCAGCCCAGCCTGCCGCGCGGGATGCGCGTCGACGTCTTCTACGACCGGTCCGACCTCATCGAACGCGCGGTCGGGACGGTCGAGAAGGCGCTGATCGAAGCGACGATCCTCGTCGTCATCCTGCTACTCCTGTTTCTGGGCGATGTCCGCGCGTCGGTCATCGTCGCACTCGCTCTGCCGATGGCGGCGCTGCTGACCTTCATCTTCATGCGGGCGATCGGACTCACCGCCAATCTGATGAGCCTCGGCGGGCTTGCCATCGCGGTCGGCATATTGGTCGACGGCGCCGTTGTCGTCGTCGAAAATGTCGTCGAGCGCTTGTCCGATCCCAGGCATCGCCGGATGGGCAAGTTGCATGCTGTGTTCGTCGCCGCGTCCGAAGTCGCGATGCCGGTCGCCTCGGGGCTCCTCATCATCGCGCTCGTGTTCCTGCCGCTGCTCACGCTCGAGGGGCTGGAGGGCAAGCTGTTCGCGCCCGTCGCGCTGACCATCGTGCTCGCGCTGCTTTCGGCGCTGGTCCTGTCGCTGACGCTGGTGCCGGTGCTCGCCTATTTCATCCTGAAGCAGCAGGACGGCCACCGCGAACCGCGCCTGATGCGTTTCCTGGCGCCGCGTCACGCGCGGGCGCTCGAATGGGCCTTTGCCCACCGCCGGACCGTCGCCGGGATTTCCGCGATCGGCCTGCTGCTCGCCGGGGTCGCTTATACGGTGACGGGCAAGACCTTTCTGCCGACGATGGACGAGGGGTCGACGATCGTTCAGCTCACCAAGCTGCCAAGCATCAATATCGAGCATAGCGCCGCGGGCGACATGAAGGTGCAGCGCGCAATCCTCGAACAGGTGCCCGAAGTTACCAGTGTGATCGCGCGCGTCGGCAGCGACGAGCTCGGCCTCGACCCGATGAGCCCCAATGAAACCGACAGCTTTCTTAAGCTGAAGCCGCGGTCCGAATGGCGCGTTGCCGACAAGGATTGGCTCAACGACCGGATTCGGGCCGTGCTCGCCGATTTTCCGGGGATCGATCCCAGCTTCACCCAGCCGATCGAGATGCGCGTTTCCGAAATGCTCACCGGTGCGCGCGGCGATCTGGCGATCAAATTGTTCGGCCCCGACCTTAAGGAACTGGCGCGGCTCGCGGGCGCGATCCAGGGCCGGCTCGAAACGATCCGCGGGACGAGCGAGGCGATGACGGTCGCCAACGACAGCGTCGATTATCTGCAGATCGACATCGATCGTATGGCCGCAGGGCGGGCGGGAATGCCCGTCGACATGCTGCAGGACATGATGCGCGCCGATGTCGAGGGCGTCCGCGCCGGCACGATCGCCGAAGGCGCGCGCCGGATTCCCGTGGTTATTCGCGGCGAAGGCGGCGACGGCATGGACGCGCAAAGCTACACCGACCGTCTCTATCGCACCCCCGCCGGGACTCTTCTTCGCACCAGCGATGTCGCGGCGATCGCACAGGTCGCGGGGCCGGTGAAGCTCGAACATGAAAATGGATCTCGCTTCGCGCTCGTGCAGGCCTTCGTCAGCGGCCGCGACCTTGTCGGCTACGTCGAGGAGGCTAAGGCGGATATCGGCAAGCATGTGAAACTGCCGCCCGGCTATCGTATCGTCTGGGGCGGCCAGTTCGAGAATCAGCAGCGGGCGGCCGCACGCCTGATGATCGTGCTGCCGATCGCGGTGCTGATGATCTTCGTCGTTCTTTATCTGACGCTGCGCTCGCTGCGCGCGGCGGCGCTGATCCTCGTCAACATACCCTTTGCGGCGGTGGGCGGGATGATCGCGCTCGCACTATCGGGCGAATATCTGTCGGTTCCCGCCTCGGTCGGCTTCATCGCGCTGCTCGGCATCGCGGTGCTCAACGGGCTCGTCATGGTCAGCTATTTCCGTCAGCTGCGCGAACGCGGCGTCCCGCTGCACCAGGCGGTGCGCGAGGGCGCCGCGCGGCGTCTGCGCCCGGTGCTGATGACCGCGAGCATCGCCGCCTTCGGCCTCGTCCCGCTGCTCTTCGCGTCCGGTCCGGGGTCGGAAATCCAGCGCCCACTTGCCATCGTCGTCATCGGCGGACTGGTGACGGCGACGCTGCTCACACTCATCCTGCTGCCCATCCTGTACGAGCGCTTCGGCGAAAGCGCTGCCGAGCGCGGCGCGGGCGATCAGGATCATCCTGCCGGAGCCCCTGCATGACCCGCCTTCTGTTCCTTGCCGCCAGTCTGGCCCTGACGTCGCCTGCCGCCGCCGAGCCGGGACTGTTGCCCGAAGCCGTGGTGCGCGAGGCGCTCGACGCCCACCCCTCGGTCATTGCGGCGAGAGCCCGTGTCGATGTCGCGGCGGCAGAGAAGCGCGCGCTCGAAGCCGGACCCTATGAGTTCAGCGTCACCGGCAGCTATGTCAGCCGCAGCATCGACCGCGAGGGGCGCTTCAACGAATATGACGCGATCCTCGCGCGTCCGGTTCGTATGCCGGGCAAGGCGCGGCTGGACCGCAAGGCCGGCGCGCTGGGCGTCGAGGCCGCCACCAATCATTTCGAAGATGCTCGGCATCAGGCCGCGTTGTTGCTCAACGCGCTGTGGTGGGACTGGGTCGGTGCCAACGCCGAGGCCGTCGTCGATGCGCAGGGCGTCGAAAATTATGCAACGCTGGTCCGGATCGTGCGCCGACGGGTCGATCTGCGCGACGCCCCGCAGCTTGAGGCCGATCAGGCCGAAGCCGCGCTGGCGGAGGCGCGCCTGCTCGCGGCCCAATCGGCGGGGCGCGCCGATCTGGCACGGGCCCGGCTTGCCGCACAATTTCCGGGTATCGCCCTGCCCGCCGAGGCACCGACGCTCGCCACGCCGACCTTCGATTCAGCCGGGGCGTCGCAGATGCGCGATCAGGTCATCGAACGCAGCCACGAAATCGCTGCCGCCGATGCCGAGGCGCGGCGCTTTGGTGCACTCGCCGAACGCGGGCGGCAGGACCGGATTCCCGATCCCACCGTCGGCCTCCGGCTGTTCAGCGAACGCAGCGGCGCCGAACGGGGCGCGGGTCTGACCGTAACGATCCCGATCGGCGGCAATCACCGCGGCGCCATGGCGGCGCGCGCGGCGTCCGAGGCGCAGGCCGCGGCGGCGCAGCTCAGCGCTGTCCGCTTCGATGTGCAGGAAATGGCCGACGGCGACCTCGCGCGCGCTGCCGCGGCTTATTCGGCGTGGCAGCGCGCCGATCAGGCGCGCGCGGCGCAGATGGCGGCGCTCGCCAAGCTTCGCCGCGGGCAGGATCTGGATGCGATCGATCTCGCCGACGTCCTGCTCGGAGAGCGCCAGACGCACGCGTCGTTCCGGGCCGAAACGATCGCCCGCACCGAAGCGCTGCGCGACATCACCCGGCTGCGCATCGACAGCCATAATCTGTGGATCAGCGAATAGGCCGCGCCGTTCAATTCGCCGGCTTCGTCACGTCGATCTTTTCGACCCATTCGGGATAGAAACTCGGTTCGCGCGCCGACCAGCCGGGCGCGGTGGCGGCGGCTTCGCTGATCGACTGGAGCAGCAGCTTGCGCTTGTCTGGGTGCAGGTGCGGCAGCGATGCCGCGGCGCAGAAGGCGCCGGGCAGCCATGGGCGCGCGTGCGCGCCGAGCAGACGTTCATAGAGAAAGCGATAGGCGGCGAAGGTGGGCAGGCGATCCTGCCCCAGATCGAAGGCCGATACCGCGACGAGCGGCGCCATGAAGCCTTCGAGCGCGTCGAGTCCGCTGTCCTCCGGAATATGGGTGCGAATGTCGCATAGCCGCTGATAGACGCGGGCTTGAACGCGGATTGCCGCTTCTTCGACCATGTCGCGCGACCAGCGTTCGATTGCATCGTCACGCTCGAGCCCGATATCGAGCGAGCGGCGAATATAGCGCTGCGTCCCTGCAGCGAAGCCCGCAAATTCCTTGATTTCGGCGAGGGACAAATCGCCGGATGCCGGTCCCGAACGCGTCGCCATGGTCATGCTCCCGCTTGCGCACCCCGGGGAGCCGTCCCCCCGGAGGCTTGCATCGAACAGTCTGCCACTGAAATGGTTAGTGGCCGGTTAACCATGACGTCGGCGCGCGTTCAGCTTCGCTTGTGGGGCGTTGCGCCGCGCCGCGACCGGGCCTAATCAGCGTGTCATCAGACCATAAGACACGCAGGGACAACAATGTCGCACGCACCGCAGCCGGTCATTTCCGCCACCGGCCTCTTCACCCCCGCCGAACGCATCACCAACGAAGAACTTGTCGCCAGTTTTAACCGGTATGTTGCGCTGCACAATAGGGAAAATGCCGCGGCGATCGCAGCGGGCGAGATCGACGAACTCGCTGAATCGAGCGTCGATTTCATCGAAAAGGCGAGCGGCATCGGATCGCGCTACGTCGTCGACAAGGCGGGCATCCTGGACCCCGAGCATATGGCACCGCGGCTTGCCGAGCGGACCAATGACGAGCTGTCGATCCTCGCCGAGATCGGCGTGGCGGCCGCAAAGGACGCGCTGGCGCGCGCCGGCCGCGATGCCGCCGACGTCGATGCGGTGCTGTGCGCGGCGTCGAACATGCAGCGCGCCTATCCCGCAATGGCGATCGAGATTCAGCAGGCTTTGGGCATCGACGGCTTTGCCTTCGACATGAATGTCGCCTGCTCCTCGGCGACCTTTGGCATCCAGACCGCGGCCGACTATATTCGTGCGGGGCATGCAAGGAGCGTGCTGGTCGTGAACCCTGAAATCTGTTCGGGGCACCTCAATTGGCGCGACCGCGACAGCCATTTCATCTTCGGCGACGTCGCCACCGCGATTCTCGTCGAGGACAAGGCCATCGCGCCGGCGGGGCATTGGGACATATTGGGTACGCGGCTGAAGACCGTTTTCTCCAACAATATCCGCAACAATTTCGGCTTTCTGAACCGCGCCCACGGCGCCATCGACCAGTCGGGACCGAAGACCGACAAACTGTTCGTCCAGGAAGGCCGCAAGGTGTTCAAGGAAGTGGTGCCGATGGTTGCCGCCATGATCGTCGAGGAAATGGAGAAACTCGGCCTGCAAGGCGCCGACATGCGCCGTCTGTGGCTGCATCAGGCGAACACCAATATGAACCGCCTGATCGCGCACAAGGTGCTGGGGCATGAGGCAAGCGCCGACGAAAGCCCGACGGTGCTCGACACCTATGGCAATACCTCAAGCGCCGGGTCGATCATCGCCTATCACCTGAACCACGAAGATATGCAGGCCGGCGATACCGGGCTGATCTGTTCGTTCGGCGCCGGTTATTCGGCGGGTACGGTGTTCATTCGCAAGACGTGACCGCCAAAATCGTCACCTCCGCGAAGGCGGGGGCGACGGAACCGCTTACGGCACGAAGGTCGTGAACAGATAGATTGCGAACAGCATCAGGTGGATCGTGCCCTGCAGCACGGTCGTTCGCCCGTTCGCCAGCGTCTGTGACGCGACGATCAGCGACAGGAACAACAGCACCGTCGATTTGGCATCGAGGCCCAGGCTGATCGGCATGTCGGTGGCGATCGACAGGATCGCGACCGCCGGGATGGTCAGTCCAATCGTCGCCAGCGCCGATCCGAGCGCAAGGTTGAGGCTGGTTTGCAGCCGATCGGCCTTTGCCGCGCGTACTGCTGCCAGTCCTTCGGGGGCGAGGATCAGCGCCGCGATCAGAACGCCGAGCACCGCCGGCGGCGCGCCCGCTTCGGCGAGCAGCGCGCCGATCACCGGAGACAGCGCTTTCGCCAGCAGCACGACCCCGAACAGGCACGCGACGAGCAGGGCGAGCGACAGCCACATCCGCTGCGCCGATGGCGGGGCGGCGTGGGCGTCGGGTTCGTCCTGCGCTTCGCCATCGGGCAGGAAATAATGGCGGTGGCGCACGGTCTGGACGAGCGCGAAGGTTGCATAGAGGATGAGCGACACCACCGCGACGAAGCCGAGTTGCGTCGCCGAATAGCGCGGCCCCGGCGCGCTCGAGGTGAAATTGGGGAGCACCAGCGTCACCACCGTCAACACGGTGAGCGTCGCCAGCGCAGCGCCCATTCCGGTGCGCTGGAACCGTTGTTCATGATGGCGGATCGCGCCGCTGAGCAGACAAAGCCCCATCAGCAGGTTGATGATCACCATTACCGCCGCGAACACCGTGTCGCGCGCTAGCGTCGCCGCCTTTTCGGGCTCGGCCTGCATCAGTGTCAGGATCAGCCCCACCTCGATCACCGTCACCGCCAGCGCGAGGATCAGCGTCCCGAAGGGTTCGCCGACGCGGTGCGCGACGACTTCGGCATGATGGACCGCGGCGATCACCGACCCGGCGAGGATAACCCCGACCAAAAAGGGATTGAGCGGTATCGCCAGGCTGGCGATCGCGGTACCGAAACCGAGGATCGGAAGCAGGTCGTTGATACGGTCGGCGAGGCGGAGCTTGGCTGTCATCGGCTTTCTATTGCAGCCGCTTGGCCTCAGCGCCAGTCCTTCAGGACATCAATGCGCGCGCACCGGCAGCCCTGCGGCGGCGAGCCGCGCATGCGCCTCGGCGATCGTCGCTTCGCCGAAATGGAAGATGCTGGCCGCGAGCACCGCGCTCGCGCCGCCTTCGATCACGCCGGCGACCAGATGGTCGAGATTGCCGACACCGCCCGATGCGATCACCGGCACCGACACCGCATCGGCAATCGCGCGGGTGAGCGCGAGGTCATAGCCGTCCTTGGTCCCGTCGCGGTCCATGCTGGTGACGAGCAATTCGCCCGCGCCCAGTTCGGCAAGGCGCACCGCATGGGCAAGCGCATCGACCCCGGTCGGGGTGCGTCCGCCATGGGTGAAGATTTCCCACCGCCCCTCTGCGACGCGGCGCGCGTCGATGCTGCCGACCGCGCACTGGCTGCCGAAACGGTCGGCGATGTCGGCGACAAGTTCGGGGCGCGCCACCGCGGCGCTGTTCACCGCGACCTTGTCGGCGCCCGCGAGGAGCAGCGCGCGCGCATCGTCGGCGCTGCGCACGCCGCCGCCGACGGTGAGCGGCATGAAGCAGACTTCGGCGGTGCGTGTGACCATGTCGAGCAGCGTGCCGCGCCCTTGGTGGCTCGCGGAAATGTCGAGGAAGCAAAGCTCGTCGGCGCCCGCCGCGTCATAGGCGCGCGCGGCTTCGACCGGATCGCCGGCGTCGCGCAGGTCGACGAAATTGACGCCCTTCACGACGCGCCCATCAGCGACGTCGAGGCATGGGATCACGCGGACGCGGACGGTCATGCCCGCCCCGCCGGGATCGCTTCGGCGAGGTCGAGGCGGCCGTCATAGAGCGCGCGGCCGGTAATCACGCCTTCGATCCCGTCGGCGACGCGCGGGCGCAGCGCATGGATGTCGCCAATATCCGCAACGCCGCCGCTCGCGATCACCGGGATGGCGACCGCGCGCGCCAGCGCCACGGTCGCGGCGACGTTGCAGCCCTTGAGCAGCCCGTCGCGCCCGACGTCGGTGAACAGCAGCGCAGCAACGCCGGCATCTTCGAAGCGCCGCGCCAGATCCTCGACGCGCACGTCGGAGACGTCGGCCCAGCCTTCGGTCGCAACCATGCCATCGCGCGCATCGACGCCGACGATGATCCGGCCCGGCAAATCGCGCGCGGCCGATTTGACGAAATCGGGGTCTTTGAGCGCCGCGGTGCCAATGATGACGCGCTCTACCCCGAGCGCGAGCCAGCGATCGACGCCCGCGCGATCGCGGATACCGCCGCCGACCTGCACCCTGCCCGGAAAGGCCGCGACGATGCTTTCGACCGCCGCGCCGTTGACGCTTTCACCGGCGAAGGCGCCGTCGAGATCGACGACGTGCAAATGGCTGGCGCCCGCGTCCGCGAACAGCCGCGCCTGCGCCGCCGGATCGTCGCCATAGACGGTTGCGCGCGCCATATCGCCTTCGGCGAGCCGCACCACCTGCCCGCCCTTGAGGTCGATCGCGGGGAAGATGATCAGGGGCGCCATGCGAGGAATCTTTCGAGGGTCGCGAGGCCATAGGCCTGGCTCTTTTCGGGGTGAAACTGCACGCCGACGATATTGTCCTTCGCCACCGCGGCGGTGAAAGGGCCGCCGTGACTGCTCGTCGCCGCGACATGCGCCGCGTCGGCGAAATGATAGCCGTGCAGATAATAGGCCTCGCCCGCAGCCAGCACCGGATGCGCGAAACTTGGCACGACATCGTTCCAGCCCATGTGCGGGATGCGCAGTCCCGGCGCCGGCGTGAAGGCGCGCACCGTTCCGCCGATCCAGCCGAGCCCTTCGTGCCGCCCATGCTCCTCACCCGCGTCGGCGAGCAATTGCATTCCGACGCAGATGCCGAGGAAGGGCGCGCCCTCGCCGCGAACGCGCTGCTCCAGCGCCTCGATCAGCCCGGGAATTGCCGCCAATCCGTTCATGCACGCGGCAAAGGCCCCCACACCCGGCAGCACGATGCGGTCGGCTTGTCCCACGACATCGGGATCGGCGGTGACGGCAACATCGTCCGCGCCCGCCGCGACGAGCGCATTATGCACCGAGCGAAGATTGCCCGCGCCATAGTCGATCAGGGCAATGGCGCTCATGGACGGCCCCTAAAGGACACCCTTGGTCGACGGAATCGCGTCGCCCTTGCGCGGATCGATCTCCACGGCTGCACGCAGCGCGCGGGCCAGCGCCTTGTACATGCTCTCCGCGATATGGTGGTTGTTCTCGCCATAAAGCGTTTCGATGTGGAGCGTGATCCCGGCGGTCTGGGCAAAGCTGTGAAACCAGTGCGGAAACAGCTCGGTATCCATCTCGCCGAGCCGCGGCTGCGAGAAGGCCGATTTCCAAACGCAGTGCGGGCGCCCCGAAATATCGAGGATGCAGCGAGTCAGCGTTTCATCCATCGGCGCATGGGCTTCGCCGTAGCGGGCGATACCGCGCTTGTCGCCGAGCGCCTTCGCCACGGCTTCGCCGAGCGCGAGCGCCGAGTCCTCGACCGTATGATGCTGGTCGATGTGCAGATCGCCCTTCACGGTCATCGAAATGTCGATCAGCGAATGGCGCGACAATTGTTCGACCATATGGTCGAGGAAACCGATTCCGGTGGACACCGAATAGTCGCCGGTACCGTCGAGGTTGACGGCGATCGCGATATCCGTTTCCTTGGTCGTGCGCTGGACGGTGGCGGTTCGCATGGCATGCCCCTTAGAGCCTAATTTTCGCGTTGCAAGGCGACTCTGCCCCACAGACCCCCCTTGACCCGCGCCCGTCGTCCGTTCATCCCCCACCGCCATGAGTGATGACGTTCGCGACAGCCTGATTCCCTATGACGAAATCGTGCAGGACGCGCTGCGCGCCGTGGTCGGCCGCGTGCTCTCGCAAGTCGAGGGATCGGACCATCTGCCCGGCGAGCATCATTTCTACATCACCTTCAAGACGCAGGCGCCGGGTGTATCGATCCCCGCGCATCTGGTTGCCAAATTCCCCGACGAAATGACGATCGTCCTCCAGAACCGCTTCTGGGACCTGAAGGTCGAAGAGGATCTTTTCAGCGTCGGCCTGTCGTTCAACCAGACGCCCTCGACGCTGGTGATCCCCTATGCCGCGATCACCGCCTTCGTCGATCCGTCGGTCGATTTCGGCCTGCAGTTCCAGGTCAGCGAAGACGAGCTGGAGCAGCCCGAGCCGCATGACGAAGCCGATAATGACCGCCCCGATGTTGCGGTCGAGGACGGATCGAATGTCGTGACGGTGGATTTCGGCAAGAAACGATAGGATGGCGGGCCCCAACTGGCCCCCCAGCCGCTTCTGGCAATATTGGGCACTCGCAGGGATGCTGGTGTTGACCGCCGCCTTCTGGTGGGGTGTCGAGGGCTATGCCCGGTTCGAAAGCGGCGTCGGCGATGCGATCGTCGACGGGCTGCTGCGCTTCAGCCTGCTGATCCTGACCCCGGCGCTGCTGATCGTCTGGGCAGCCGCAGCCTGGTTCCGGCGACGGATTGGCGAAGGCGGCTATTGGCAGTTTCTGGGCATGGTCGCGCTGATCTGGGCCGGCGCGGTGGCCGTGACGAGGATATTGATAGGATGAGCGGCACGCGGATCGAGAGCGACAGCATCGGCGAGATCGCGGTCCCGGCGAACGCCTATTGGGGCGCGCAGACGCAGCGTTCGATCGAGAATTTCCCTTTCGGCGCGCGCGAGCGGATGCCGATCGAGATCGTTCATGCGCTCGCGCTGGTCAAGCAGGCGGCGGCGCGGGTGAACCGTCGGCACGGCCTGTCCGCCGAAAAGGCCGACGCGATCGAAGCGGCGGCGCGCGAGGTCGCCGACGGGAAGCATGACGACCAGTTCCCGCTCGTCATCTGGCAGACCGGCAGCGGCACCCAGTCGAACATGAATGTCAACGAGGTGATCGCCGGGCGCGCCAATGAGATGCTATCGGGCCAGCGCGGCGGCAAATCGCCCGTGCATCCCAATGACGACGTCAACCGCAGCCAATCGTCGAACGACAGCTTCCCGACCGCGATGCATGTCGCCGCGACACTGGCGATGACGCACCGGCTGATGCCCGCGCTCGACCGTTTGATGGACGCGCTGCTTGTGAAGGCGAAGGCGTGGGACGATATCGTCAAGATCGGCCGCACCCATTTGCAGGACGCCACTCCACTGACGCTGGGCCAGGAGTTTTCGGGCTATTATGCGCAGCTCCGCCTGTGCCGGACGCGCACCGAACCGATGGTCGACCATGCCATCACCCGGCTTGCGCAGGGCGGGACCGCGGTCGGCACCGGGCTCAATGCCCCGGCGGGTTTTGCCGAGGATATCGCGGCCGAACTGGCGGCGATCACCGGCCTTGGCTTCAAGAGCGCACCCAACAAGTTCGAGGCGCTGGCGAGCCACGACGTGCTGGTTGATCTGTCGGGCCGGCTCAACACGCTCGCAGTCGCGCTGACCAAGATCGCCAACGACATACGCCTGCTGGGATCGGGGCCGCGCGCCGGCCTGGGCGAGATCGACCTGCCAGCGAACGAACCCGGCAGCTCGATCATGCCGGGCAAGGTCAATCCGACCCAGTGCGAAATGCTGACGATGGTGGCGGCGCAGGTGATCGGCAATCATCAGGCGGTAACCGTCGGCGGGATGCAGGGGCATCTTGAACTAAACGTGTTCAAGCCGCTGATCGGCGCCAATGTGATGCGCTCGATCGATCTGCTCGCGACGGGGATGGAAGGCTTTGCGGTGCGCTGCGTCGAGGGAATCGAGCCCAATCGCGCGCGCATTGCCGAACTGGTCGACCGATCGCTGATGCTGGTGACGGCGCTGGCGCCCGAAATCGGCTATGACAAGGCCGCGAAGATCGCCAAACATGCGCATGAGACGGGATCGACCTTGCGCGCGGCGGCGCTCGACCTCGGCTATGTCGACGCTGCGACCTTCGACCGCGTCGTCAACCCGCGGCACATGCTCGGCCCGGAACCCGAATCGCCTGCCGGGGATTGATAGGGGGAGGAAGGATATGAAGATGATGGGACGGATCATCGGCGGCGTGATCGGGAGCGCGATCGGCCGCAGGAAAGGCAATCATACGATGGCGGGCGCCGTGATCGGCGCCGGGACGCTGTTCGTCGCGCGGCGGATGTTCCCGCAGCGCTATGCGGCGCTCGCCGCGACCGCTGCGGCGGCCTATCTTACCAAGAAATGGGCCGACCGCGCCGAAGCGCGGCATGCCGCCGAGGCCGCGCATCGCGCCGACAGCGCGCTCGCGCAGGAGGGCGTCGTCGATCCCTATGCGGGGATCGTCCACACCGACGGCCAGGATCTGGGCGACGCCCTGCCGCCTGCGATTCCGGTGGACGAAAAGGCGCCGCGCCCCGCCACCCACTGAGCAGCGTGCACCGAGCAGCGAGCGCTATCCGCCCGCCTGCCACTCCTTCACCGCCTCGATCGGTGTGACCAGCATGAGTATGTTGAGCGTCAGATTGTCGCGGATCGCCCACAGGGTGAAGAGTTCGAAGGCGAGCGCGAGCGTGACGGTCGTCCACCAGCGCATCCGGCTGGCGGCCAGAAATCCCAAGATCATGAAACCGGCGTCGCTGACCGAATTGAGTACCGAATCGCCCGCATAGCCATAGGCCATGGTGACCTCGCGGTAGCGGTCGATGATAACCGACGAATTTTCCAATATCTCCCATGCGCCTTCGATCCCGATCGCTACGGCGAGCGCGGCCCACAGCGGCGCGCGCGGCATCAGCCAGCGCGACAGACCGTAAAAGATGAAGCCGTGGATGATATGGCTGAAGCTGTACCAGTCCGAAATCTGCTGGCTGTTCTGGTTTGACTGGACGGTGCCGTGCCAAAGGCTGATCGTGCCGCAGGGGCAGATCGGCGGGCGCCCCATCGCGATAAGTATCGCGGCCAGCAGGCCGAGCAGCCCCGCCGCGACCAGCCAGCCCGTGCGCGACATTCCCCGCATCCCCGCATTCCTTCCCGCTTGACCGCCGCCCTCGCTCGGGCAATTAGCGCCCATGGCTGAAAGCGTCCACCTCAACCGCCGCGGCGTCCTGTTCGTCCTCTCCTCGCCCTCGGGTGCAGGCAAGACCACCATCTCCAAAAAGATGCTCGCGGGCGACCGCGACATTGCGCTGTCAATCTCTGCCACCACGCGGCCGATGCGTCCCGGCGAGCAGGATGGGGTCGATTATCATTTCGTCGACGTCGACACGTTCAAGCAGATGGCCGCTGATGGCGAGTTTCTCGAATGGGCGCATGTCTTCGGCCATCGCTACGGCACCCCTCGCGACCGCGTCGAGCAACTGCTCGCAGCCGGCAAGGACGTGCTGTTCGATATCGACTGGCAGGGCGCGCAGCAACTCTATCAGGAAGCGGGCCCCGATGTGGTGCGGGTGTTCATCCTGCCGCCGACGATGGAGGAGCTCGAACGCCGGCTGCGCGCGCGCAACACCGACAGCGACGAAGTGATCGCGGCGCGGATGGCACGCGCGGCGAACGAGATCAGTCACTGGGACGGCTATGACTATGTGCTGATCAACGACGATATCGAAGGCTGCTTCGAGGAAGTGAAGGCGATCCTGCGCGCCGAGCGGCTGAAGCGCCGCCGCCAGATCGGCCTGATCGGGTTCGCCCGCGATCTGATCCGCTCGGTGCCCGAGGCGGACCCGACGCTTTAGAGCGCCGTCATTGCCACCCCGGCGAAAGCCGGGAGATTACCACGTCGCCGTTGGTTCCTCGCAATGACGAAAGCTCAACCCGGCCGCGCCAGCTTCGCTTCCAGTTCCCTTACCATTTCGGCGCGCAGCGGCTTGGCGGCGCCGTCGGTGCGGCACACCACGACCGTATCACAGGTCGCGATGCAGCGACCGTTCTGGAACATCGCCTGCACGATCGTCCAGCTCGACGTGCCGAGGCGGCCGATGCCGGTCGCAATTTCGACCGGGTCGGGAAAATTTCCCTCACCCAGATAGTTGATCTCGACCGCGGCGACCATCGTGCGCTCGTTCGCCGGGCGCTCCTCCCAAGGACGGATTTCGCGGTTCAGTAGCACGCGGCCGCTTTCAAACAGTGCCGCGAAGGCCACATTGTTGAGGTGACCGTTGATGTCCATGTCCTGGAACCGCGTCTGCAGATCGAGGTGGACAGGGTAGCTGGCGGCATCGAGCCGCCAGCTTTCCGGCTTCGGCATATCAGCGCGGACCCATGCGGATGCCGCCGTCGAGGCGCACGTCCTCGCCGTTGAAATAGCCGTTTTCGATCATGGTCAGCGCGAGACCCGCATATTCGGCCGGGTTGCCGAGGCGCTTCGGATTGAGGACCGAGGCCGCGAGCGCATCGCGGACATTCTGCGGCGCCGCGCCGAGCAGCGGGGTGTCGAAGATGCCCGGCAGGATCGTGTTGACGCGGATGCTTTCCGCCGCAAGGTCGCGCGCGATCGGCAGGGTCATGCCGACGACGCCGCCCTTCGACGCCGAATAGGCTGCCTGACCGATCTGGCCGTCCTCGGCCGCGACGCTCGCGGTGTTGACGATCGCGCCGCGTTCGCCATCTTCCATCGGGTCGAGCGTCATCATGCCCGCCGCCGACTTGGCGATGCAGCGGAAGGTGCCGACTAGGTTGATCTGGATGATCCAGTTGAAGGCATCGAGCGGGAAATGCTTGATGCTGCCGTCTTCTTTCGACCGGCTGGCGGTCTTGATCGCATTGCCGGTGCCGGCGCAGTTCACAAGGATACGCTCCTGACCGATCGCGGCGCGCGCCTTTTCGAAGGCGGCGTCGACCGACGCATCGTCGGTGACATTGCATTCGCAGAAAACGCCGCCGAGTTCGGCAGCAAGCGCCTCGCCCTTTTCGGCCTGCAAATCGAAGATCGCGACCTTGACGCCCTTCGCGGCAAGTGCGCGCGCGGTGGCGGCACCAAGGCCCGAAGCGCCGCCGGTGACGACGGCGGATACGGTGGAATCGAGTTTCATGTCATGTCCTTTCCCTGAAAAATGCGTGTTCCGGCGAAAGCCGGAACCCAGAGCGTGAACAACTGACTTCCGCGTCAGGCCGCCCTGGGCTCCGGCTTCCGCCGGAGCACAAGATCGTTAGAGCCGCTCGACGATGGTGACATTGGCCTGGCCGCCGCCTTCGCACATCGTCTGAAGACCATATTTGCCGCCGGTGGCGTCGAGCACGCCGAGCAGCGTCGCCATCAGCTTGGTTCCCGAGGCGCCAAGCGGGTGGCCGAGCGCGATCGCGCCGCCATGCTGGTTGAGCCGCGCATGGTCCGCGCCAAGATATTTGAGCCAGGCGAGCGGCACCGGCGCGAACGCCTCGTTCACTTCATAGGCGTCAATGTCCTCGATCCGCAGACCCGCCTTCTTGAGCGCCTTTTCGGTCGCGAACAGCGGCTCTTCGAGCATGATGATGGGGTCGCCCGCGGTCACCGAAATATGGTGGATGCGCGCGCGCGGGGTCAGCCCATGATCCTTGAGCGCCTGTTCCGACACGATCAGCGCGGCCGACGCGCCGTCGCAGATCTGCGAGCTGGTCGCCGCGGTGATGGTGCCGCCTTCCTGCAGGATCTTCACCCCGGCAATGCTTTCGAGCGTCGCGTCGAAGCGGATCCCCTCGTCGACCGTGTGGCGCTGCGGCCCTTCGGGCGTCTCCACCTCGATCCCGACGATTTCATTGCCGAACAGCCCCGCCTCGGTCGCGACGCGGGCGCGGCGATGGCTTTCGAGCGCGAAGGCATCGAGGTCGTCCTTGGTGAAACCGTGCTTCTTGACGATCATCTCGGCACCCATGAACTGGCTGAACATGATGCCGGGATATTTTTCCTCGAGCCGCGGCGACTTATAATTGCCGAGCCCTTCCTTCATGAACAGCGTCGCGACGCTGCCCATCGGTACGCGCGTCATGCTTTCGATGCCGCTGGAGAGGACGATATCCTGCGTGCCCGACATCACCGCCTGCGCGGCGAACATCATCGCCTGCTGCGACGATCCGCACTGCCGGTCGATCGTCACCGCGGGGATCGAATCGGGAAGCTTCGAGGCGAGCACGGCATTGCGGCCGAGGTCCATCGTCTGCTCGCCGCCCTGGCTGACGCAACCGGTGATGACATCGTCGATCTTCGACGTGTCGAAGTCGTTGCGGTCGGCGATCGCGTCATAGACCGCGGCGCCGAGGTCGACAGGGTGAACACCGGCGAGCTTGCCGCCGCGGCGACCGCCGGCGGTGCGGACGGCATCTACGATATAGGCTGTGGCCATGGAGAGTTCCTTTCCGATTGTCGCCGCCCCTGCGAAGGCGGGGGCGACGGGATTAAAGCTTGCGCCCGATCAGTTCCTTCATGATCTCGTTCGTGCCGCCAAAGATGCGCGTCACGCGCGCCGCGCGCCAGGCGCGGGCGATCGGATATTCGTTCATATAACCCGCGCCGCCGAACAGCTGGAGACACTTGTCCATCACTTCCCACTGAAGATCGGTGTGCCACAGCTTCGCCGCAGCGCCCTCTTCGGGGGTGAGTTCCTTCTTCAGATGCCGCGCGAGCGCCCAGTCGAGGTGCGCCCAGCCGACCTGCAGCTTTGCCTTCAGATCGGCGAGGACGAAGCGGCTGTTCTGGAAATCGAGGATCGGCTTGCCGAACGCCTTGCGGTCGCGCGTATATTCGACAGTATCGTCGAACGCGCGCTGCGCCGAGGCCTGCGCCGACACGGCGATCGACAGGCGTTCCTGCGGCAGTTCGCTCATCAGATAGATGAACCCCTGTCCCTCTTCGCCGAGACAGTTAGTGATGGGGACGCGGACGTCGTTGAAGAAAAGCTCCGACGTGTCGGCTTCGTCCTGCCCGATCTTGTCGAGGTTACGGCCGCGCTGGAAACCGTCGCGATCGGCCTCGACGAGCACGATCGACACGCCCTTCCAAGCGGGCTGCACCTCGGTGTCGGTCTTGACGCAGACCAGGACCAGGTCGGCGTTCTGGCCGTTGGTGATATAGGTTTTCGACCCATTGATTACATAATGGTTGCCATCCTTCTTTGCGGTCGTGCGCATGCCCTGAAGGTCGCTGCCGGTGCCCGGCTCGGTCATCGCGATCGCGGTGACCACTTCGCCCGACACCATCTTGGGCAGCCAATGCTTCTTCTGCTCTTCGCTGCCGTAACGGACGATATAGTTGGTGACGATATCCGACTGGAGCGAAAAGCCGGTGGTGACGCGGCCATAATAGGCGCTTTCCTCGTCGACGATCGCATTATAGCCGAAGTCGAGACCCAGCCCGCCATATTCTTCGGGAACGGTGGGGCACAGCAGGCCCAGCTCGCCCGCCTTGGGCCACAGATCCTTCGGCACGATGCCGTCCTCAGCCCATTTCGCCTGATTGGGCGCGACTTCTTTTTCGAGGAACTGGCGCACCGTCGCGCGGAACGCCTCATGATCGTCGGTGTAAGCGGTGCGCGACAGATTATCGAGCGACATCCTTCTTCCTTTCCCTGAGCGCGTCCGGACGATTTCGGGGAGCCGGTGCGCGCGAAACGGGGCCGCGCCGGGGCACGTCCTTCGCTTGCTAATGGACCTTACGTTTACGTCCACGTCAAGTGGAAATGCCGTTACGGCATAAAACGCACGCGAAGCCGCCCACCGTCTTGTCGCCCCGGACCGGATACCGGACCCGTGCGCCCCGCGCGGCGAGAATCGACCCCGCATCAAGTCAGTGACGATGAACGGAATCTGCGCCGAGGCGGCTGTTCCATAATCGAATCAGGCACCGAATAGGTTTGCGGGCGCTGGGCAGCGCCGCCGCGCCGCGCTAAGCCGCTGCGATGGTCGATCTCCTTCTCGATGCGCAGGCGCTGCTCGGCGAATCGCCGCGCTGGCACGCCCCCGAAGCACGCCTTTACTGGGTCGATATCGATGCGCATCGCATCCATCGCACCGATCCCGCGACTGGCGCGACCGAAACGATGCAGCTCGACCAGCCCGTCGGCTGCGTCGCGCCGCGCGCGGACGGCGGGCTGGTCATGGGCCTCAAGGACGGCTGCGCGCTGATCGACGCGTGGGGCGAGGACCCGCGCCCCTTCGGTCCGGCGGTGCTGGCGGGCATAGCCGAACAGCGCTTCAACGACGGGTGCGTCGATGCCGCGGGCCGCTTCTGGATCGGCAGCGTGACGCGCGACAAGTCCAACCCGGGCGCAATGCTGTTCCGCCTCGACCCCGACGGGACGCTGACTCCGATGCTCGGCGGGCTGCTGACGAGCAACGGCGCGGCCTTTAGCCCCGACGGCCGCACCTTTTATCATGCCGACACGCCAACGCATGCGCTGCACGCCTATGCGGTCGACCCCGCGACCGGCGCGCTTGGCGACGGCCGGCTGTTCCACCAGTTCGAGCAGGGCAAGGGCCGCCCTGACGGCGGAACGGTCGATGCCGAGGGTTGTTACTGGTCGGCGCTGTGGGACGGATGGCGCGTCGTGCGCCTGTCGCCCGCCGGCGAGATTCTCCAGACGATCGAGATGCCCGTCCAGCGCCCCTCGATGATCGCGCTGGGCGGCGCCGACCTGTGCACCGCCTTCGTCACCAGCGCGGGCAAAGACCTGTCCGATGGCGACCGCGCGGCCCAGCCGCACGCTGGCGGCCTCTTCACCTTTCGCGTCGATGTGCCGGGGATCGTCCAGCCGGGCTTTGGCGGGTGAACGGCGCGCGCCATATGGCATGAAGCGACAGGTTGCAGGCATTCGAGGGCTCTACACATCGTTTATGTTCCCGCGATAAGACGATTATCGATGGTTCCGGCATGAGGATGATACATTGTTAATGCAGTTCATCGTGGCTGTTTTGGCCCAGACGGCTTCCCCGCCGCCGCCACTAACTGCGATAGAGGACTGGTCATCCTACGCCCCAATCGCAAACAGCGACCGTGTTTCCGTCGTCTGCCCCGAGGCAGGCCGAGTAACGGCGGAGTTTGACCGGCAGGGCTATGTGGTTTCTGTCGTTGCAATTGAAGGATTTTCGCGGCGTCTTTCGAAGGATGATCGGTCAGCAATCAACGCCGCCATCGCGCCCCTTCACGTTTTGGACCGGGTCGAGATCGGCTGCAACGGTCCTAACGAAGCACTAATTCACGTTTTGGGAGGATTCGAAGAAGCCAACGGCAAGATGATGCGGCAAGTGGTGCCGATGGTCTGGGGAAAGTCGGGCTTAAGAGGCGTCGGGGGAAGCAAACTTCCTCGGATAGAGCTATCACCAAATCTCCGGTGAAAACCAGAAGCGGTCGGTCGGCATCCCATCCCAAAGTCGCCGTTCACCACCGATTTAAATTGAATCGGAATCGACCGATTGCTGCCATTTCACAGTGATGTATATTCCTCATGATGAAGAGTCTGCTCTGCTTGCTGCTTGCAGCATCTTTTTTGATTCTGATTGGCCGTTCCATCCGAGCGGGCGTGCCGATTGGCTTCACCGATCCACGCCGCGATGAAAGACCGTTTCAATTCTGGCTCGTGATGACTTTCATGCTGCTGCCGGCCATGTGGCTCACAAGCGAAGCGTGGAGTAAACTGCGCTAGTACTGAGGTAAGCTAGGCGCGCTTCCGACCGATTTTGGTCGTCATTCCAAGGTACCAACGATCCTAATAGCCGTCGTTAGTTTTCCCAAACATCTCCGTTTAGCCCGTGATTTTCTTCGAAAATTTCAATTATCGACTGGGCATCTCCGGGTGTCGCGGCGGTCAAATCCTCCAGAGCGACACTGACCCCATCTGGGCTAATGATCCGATTAGTGACTCGCAAAAGTCCGGTGAATGGGTGGGTGTCGCAGAAGGCTTCGACCGACCTTGTAATCCGGAATGACAATACATCGCCGACCTGAGGAATCAGGGGTAAGCGCATGCTGCCTGAGATCATGCCAAACGCGGCGTTCGTGGTGAACAGTGATATGTCTAGATGAACGTCAAACACGGCCTGGCTCCGAAGCGGCTCGGTAGGGGCATAGGCAAGCAGTCTTAACGTCCCCTTTGCACCGATCTAAGGCCGAAAGCCGCCTTTCTGCTCTCCCACCGCATTCCGGTCATTCCCGCAATGACTGGAGCGCTTGCCGGGCTTGACCTCGTCGGCTTGCACACTGCCGCCCTATCGGGTTAAGGCACCTCCCGACATGGTTTCGTCCGAAACCAAAACCCCCGGGAGATCACAGATGCCGCGTATCGCGCCCCGCCCTGTCCGTCATTTGTCGATGCTGCTTGCATCGACGGCGCTGATGATGGGTTATAGCCAGATGAGTATTGCCGCCGAACCCGCCGCCAAGGCGCCCGCTTCCGCCCCGGCCGACGCGAACCCGCTGCTTGCCCCGTGGACCGGTCCCTATGAAGGGGTGCCGCCGTGGGACAAGCTGGACCCCGACCTGTTCCCCGACGCCTTTGAAAAAGGGATGGCCGAGGTGAAGGCCGAGGTGCAGGCGGTCATCGACAATCCCGCCGCGCCGACTTTCGAAAACACGCATGTCCCGATGCAGCTTGCCGGCGAAACGATGGACCGCGTCTTCGCGATGTGGGGCGTGCAGACGTCGAACAAGTCGAACGACCGCGTCGAAGATATCGACGCCGAATGGAGCCCGAAGCTCACCAAATTCTATACCGAGCTGTTCCTCGATCCCAAACTCTTCGCGCGCTACAAGGCGGTGTATGACGCGCGGCTGACGAGCGGGCTCAACGCCCAGCAGATTCGCATTGTCGAGCGCAGCTATGACGAGATGGTGCGCGACGGCGCCAATCTGCCCCCCGCCGATAAGGCGAAGCTGGTCGATATGAACGCCAAGCTGGAAGGGCTGTTCTCGACCTTTTCGTCGAAGCTGCTCGGCGATGAAAAGCTATACACCTTCGTCACGGACAAGGCCGAACTCGACGGGCTGCCGGCAGGTTTCGTGGCTTCGCTGGCCGCTGCGGCCGAGGCGCAGGGCAAGCCCGGCCAGTGGGCGATCAAGAACACCCGCTCGTCGGCGCAGCCGGTGCTTCAGAATGCTACCAATCGCGCGCTTCGCGAGAAGGTGTGGCGCGCCTTCGTCAATCGCGGCGACAATGGCGATGCCAACGACACCAATGCGACGATCGCCGAAATACTGAAGCTGCGCCAGGCGCGCGCCGAACTGCTCGGCTTTCCGACCCATGCCGATTATCGCATGGCCGACACGATGGCCAAGACGCCCGCGAACGCGATGGCGCTGATGATGAAGGTGTGGCCCGCCGCGGTCGCGCGCGTGCATGAAGAGGTAGCCGACATGCAGGCGATCGCCGATGCCGAGGCAAAGGCGGGCAAGGGGCCGAAGATCACCATCGAGCCGTGGGATTATCGCTTCTATGCGGAGAAGGTCCGCAAGGCGAAATACGACCTCGATGAAAGCGAGGTGAAACCGTACCTCCAGCTCGACAAGCTGCGCGACGCGATGTTCTGGTCGGCGGGGCGGCTCTATGATCTGGGCTTCCGCGAAAACACCGGCACGATCCCGGTCTTCGATCCCAAGGTGAAGACGTTCGAGGTCTATAACCTCAAGACCGGCAAGAATGTCGGGGTCCTCTACCTCGACAATTTTGCGCGCGACGGCAAGCGTTCGGGCGCTTGGATGACCACCTATCGCAGCGAACAGGGGCTGGGCGGCGAACGCAACGTCCTGGCGTCGAACAACAATAATTTCACCGAAGGCGCGAACGGCGAACCGACGCTCGTCAGCCTCGACGATGCGACGACGCTGTTCCACGAATTCGGGCACGGCATCCATTATCTTTTGCAGCAGGTCTATTATCCGGCGCTTGCCGGGGTGCCGCGCGACTTCGTCGAATATCCGAGCCAGGTGAACGAGAACTGGCTGATGACGCCCGAAGTGCTGTCGAAATTCGCCACGCACTACAAGACGGGCGAACCGATGCCGCAGGCGCTGGTCGACAAGATCATCGCGTCGAGCAAGTTCAACCAGGGGTTCGAGACGGTCGAATATTTGGCAAGCGCGATCGTCGACATGAAGCTGCACGACCGCAAGGTGCCGGTGACCGACGTCGATGCTTTCGAACGCGAAACGCTGGCCGAAATCGGCATGCCCAAGGAAATCGTCATGCGGCACCGTTTGCCGCAGTTCGGTCATCTGTTCAGTTCCGACGCCTATTCGGCGGGCTATTACAGCTATCTCTGGTCGGAAACGATGGACGCCGACACCTGGGCTGCCTTCATGGAAGCGGGCGGGCCGTGGGACCGCAGCGTCGCCGACAAGTTCCGGACCATCCTGTTGATGACGGGCAACGAGACCGACCGCGCCGAAGCCTATCGCGCTTTCCGTGGCCGCGACCCCGACGTGAAGGCGCTGCTCGAACGCCGCGGGTTCCCGACCGGCGAATAATCAAACGAAAAACCGGGGAGCAAAGGGGGCCGCCGTGCCCCCTTTGTTTTGTCCGCTGTCCACAACAGAGACGATCGGAGGCCTTCCACCAGCGCTGATAGACCAGCTCCAGCCGATTCCTGTTGACGGCCACCGAATCCGATATAAATATGATATCATCTTTATATCGGATGATTCGGAGGGTAAGATGGGAGACGGAACTGCGCCGGCACTGAACCGCAGCCGTGAAACGCGGGCTGCGACACAGAGTGGCTATCTGATGCTGCTGGTCTGGCTGGTGCTGGTCGGCATCGCGATCTGGGCGGCGGTGGCCAACATCAATGGCGAAACGGTTGACTGGAACTGGAAATGGGGCGTTGTTGTCGCAAGCGGCGTCGTCGGCACCCTGATCCTGTGCGGCTTTTACCTGATCAATCCCAATGAGGCGGCGGCGATCCAGCTGTTCGGCAGTTACAAGGGCACCGACCGCGAAAGCGGGCTGCGCTGGGTGTTGCCGTGGCTGACCCGCAAGAAGATCGCGGTGCGCGCGAACAATGTGATTTCGGACAAGATCAAGGTCAATGACCTGCGAGGCAACCCGATCGAGATGGCGGCGCAGGTCGTCTGGCGCGTTACCGACACCGCGCAGGCGCTGTTCGACGTCGACGATTACAAGGAATTCGTCCTCGCGCAGATCGAGGCGGCGGTGCGCGCGATCGGATCGCGCTATCCCTATGACGATCATACGCATGACGAGATCACGCTACGCGGCAACCATGAAGAGGTGGGCGTCGAGTTGCGGAAGGCGTTGATCGAGCGGCTCGACGTCGCGGGAATCACCGTCGACGAATGCGGGCTGACGCACCTTGCCTACGCCCCTGAGATCGCCGGCGCCATGCTGCGCCGCCAGCAGGCCGAGGCGGTGGTCGCCGCCCGCGCCAAGCTGGTCGAAGGCGCGGTGTCGATGGTCGAGATGGCGTTGCAGCAATTGTCCGAAAAGCAGGTCGTCGACCTCGACGACGAACGCCGCGCCGCGATGGTATCGAACCTGATGGTCGTCCTGTGCGGTGAGCGCGACACGCAGCCGGTCGTCAACGCCGGATCGCTCTACTGAGCCCAATAACGATGTCGACAGCCGCCAGGAAAGCCTTTGCCCTCCGCGTCGATCCCGCCCTTTACGCGGCGATCGAGCGGTTGGCGGCGGCCGAATTGCGCAGCGCCAATGCCGAGATCGAAATGCTGCTGCGCGAAGCGCTCGCCCGCCGCGGCGTTGCCGTGAAGGCGAGCGAAAAGCCCCGCCGCGGTCGCCCGCCGGCGGCAGCCGGTACGCGCGCGACGGAGTCCCCTGATGAAGAATAGGATCGCGGCTGCGGCCCTCGCCGCTGCCCTGCTGCTCACCGCCGCGCCTGCCGGGGCAAGCCCGGTCGCCAGCGAAATCAGCGCGCCGGGCCCCGACGGCCCGCTCGCCGGCACATTGCTGAGCGCCGAGAAGGCGGGCGCCCCCGTCGTCTTGATCATCCCCGGATCGGGGCCGACCGACCGCGACGGCAACAGCCCGCTCGGCATCACCTCGGCAAGCTACCGCCTGCTTGCCGAGGCGCTGGCGCAAAAGGGCATCTCCGCGGCGCGCATCGACAAGCGCGGCATGTTCGGCAGCGAGGCGGCGGTCACCGATGCGAATAAGGTGACGATCGCCGCCTATGCTGCCGACGTCGGCGCATGGGCGCGTAGCCTGACTGAGCGAACCGGCCAGCACTGCATCTGGGTGGCCGGACACAGCGAAGGCGGGCTGGTCGCCATCGCGGCCGAAGCCGATCCGCATGTCTGCGGCCTGATCCTGATATCGGCGATGGGACGCCCCTTCGACGTGGTGCTGCGCGAACAGCTTGCCGCCAATCCGGCCAACGCGCCGATCCTGTCCGACGCCAACGGCGCGCTCGACCGACTGGCGAAGGGCGAGCATGTCGATGTGAGCGCAATGCACCCGGCGCTCGCCCGCGGTCTCTTCAATCCGGCGGTGCAGGATTATCTCATCGACCTGATCAAGCACGATCCCGCCGCGATGCTGGCCGCCACCACCAAGCCGGTGCTGATCGTCGCGGGCAGCGCCGATTTGCAAATTCCCCTCGCCGATGCCGAAAAGCTGAAGGCCGCGCGCCACGACGCGACACTGTCGGTGATCAAGGGGATGACCCATGTGCTGAAGCAGGCGAGCGCGAGCGACCGCGCCGCCAATATGGCGACCTACACCGATCCGAGTCTGGCGATCGACCGTTCGCTCGTCGCCGACATCGTCCATTTCGTGCGCGCGAACAGCCACTGAAGGAGGCCCGATCATGCTTCACCTCTTCCTCGACAAGAAGCCCTGGTTCCGCGCCAAGAACCGCGGTTATGGCACCGGCCTGCCGATCGCGTGGCAGGGGTGGGTCTTCATGGCGCTCCACATCGCGCTGATCGCCGGGCTGTCGATGGCGCTGCGCAACCAGCCGGTCGCGATGACCATCGTTGTTGTCCTCGCCGCGCTTGCGCCCATGCCCATCTACCAGGCCCGCACCGAGGGCGGCTGGAAATGGCGCTGGGGCAATCGCGCCGCGGAAAAGCGCGGCGACAAGCGGCGGAAAAAATAGCCGCGCTGTCCGCCCCGACCGATTATCGACAGTCTCCGCCGGGCGGCGACGTCCAGCGCCTTGCCCCCATACCGCTTGATGGTTAAGGGCGGTCGTCATGACCGCCGATCCATCCTCCGTCCGCATCGCCCCTTCGATCCTCAGCGCCGACTTCGCGCAGTTGGGCGAAGAGGTGCGCCGCATCGAGGCGGCGGGCGCCGACTGGGTCCATATCGACGTGATGGACGGGCATTTCGTGCCCAATCTTACCATCGGACCGATGGTGGTAAAGGCGCTGCGTCCCCATTCGACTTTGCCTTTCGACGTTCATCTGATGATCTCGCCGGTCGATAATTTCCTCGACGCCTTCGCCGCGGCGGGCGCCGACATCATCACCGTCCATCCCGAAGCCGGGCCGCACATCCATCGCAGCATCCAGCACATCAAGTCGCTGGGCAAGCAGGCGGGCGTGTCGCTCAATCCCGCGACCCCGGCGAAGATGCTCGACTATCTGATCGACGACATCGACCTCGTCCTCGTGATGAGCGTCAATCCGGGTTTCGGAGGGCAAAGTTTCATTTCGAGCCAGCTTCGCAAGATCGAGGCGGTGCGCAAGATGATCGACAAATCGGGCCGCGACATCCGGCTGGAAGTCGATGGCGGCATCGACGCCGCAACTGCCCCGCTTGCCATCGCGGCGGGGGCCGACGTCCTGGTCGCCGGCACCGCAACCTTCAAGGGCGGTCCCGCGGCCTACGCCGACAATATCAAGCGCCTGCGCGGCTGATCGATGGAAGGGAGACCGTTGACCTCTGCTCCCGTCGATCCGATGCCCGAAACGGGCGACCCCGTCGCGCCGCTCGACGACAGCATCGAACCCGGCAAACGGCTGATCCGCCTGCCCGCCGACAAGGGCCTGTCGCTGGGCGACCGCATCGCCAATCATTTCACCCGCCTGACCTGGCGCACCCCGCTCCATGCGCTGCGGCTGAAGGGGCGTTTCCCGCTCAAGCTGCTGGGCGTTCCGGCCGATCCGGTTCCCGGCGACACGCGCGCCGGCATGGCGATCCGCGCCGGCCATTTCCTCCACCGCGGACTCAAGCTGCCGATAAGGGAGATTGATTTCGCGGCGCTCTCGGTCGCCCCGGCCTTCGCCGATTATCTGCACAGTTTTGCCTGGCTGCGCGATCTTGCCGCCACCGGGACGCGCGCCGACGGCGCCCCGATCGCCGAAGCGCTCGTCCGCCAATGGCTCGCCGCGCACGGCGAAACGGTAAGCGAACCCGCATGGCGCGCCGACAATGCCGGCTGGCGCATCCTGTTCTGGGCCGCGCACGCGCCGCTGATCCTGTCGTCGAGCGATCTCGTCTATCGTTCCGCCGTACTCAACCATCTCGCGCGCGCGGCGCGCCACCTCGATCGCGTCGCCGACAAGACGCGCCCCGGCACCGGCCAGCTTGTTGCCTGGATCGGCATCGTCGCTGCATCGCTGCTGATGCCGGGCGGCGAGCCGCGCCAGGTGTTCGGCGAAGCAGGGCTGCGCAAGGTTCTCGAGACCAGCTTCTATGCCGACGGCGGCAATATCGCGCGTTCGCCGCAGGCACAGCTCGACGCGATCATGGCGCTGTCGATGCTCGCGCGCATTTACGACATGCGCCGGATGGAGGTGCCGCCCTTCCTGCAGGAAGTGCTTGCGCGCACCGTGCCAGCGCTGCTCGGGCTCGTCCACAGCGACGGCGGCATGGGCAATTGGCAAGGCAGCGGCGCGACGCCGGCAGCGGTTATCGAAGCGGTCGTCGCGGCAAGCGGTGTGCGCACCCGGCCGCTCAAACAGGCGCGCGACTGGGGCTATCAGCGCTTGGTTGCGAACAAGGTGGTCGTATTGGCCGACGCCGCGCCGCCCCCGATCGCGCGGGTTACCGAAGCGGGCTGCGCCTCGACGCTGGCGTTCGAGCTTTCGGATGGCGACGAACGCATCGTCGTCAATTGCGGCGGCGCAGCGCTGACCGGCGCGACGATTCCCGCCGACCTGGCGCGCGGGCTGCGCACCACCGCCGCCCATTCGACGCTGACCATCGCCGACAGCAATTCGACCGCGATCCTGCCCAACGGGACGCTTGGCCGCGGCGTGACCGAAGTCGAGCTCGACCGGCGCGAAACGCCGCAGGGCAGCCGGGTCGAGATGGGGCATGATGGCTATGTTCGCCGCCACGGTCTGATCCACCGCCGCCTGCTGATCCTTTCGCCCAACGGGCGCGAGCTGCGCGGTGAGGACATGCTGCTCCCCGCCCCGCGCAGCCGGCGCAAGGGCGACAAGGCTTTCACGCTGCGTTTTCACCTCGGCCGCAATATCTCGGCCAGTCTGACCGCCGACAAGCTCGGCGCGCTGCTGCGCATCGCGGGCGGCCCGCTGTGGCAGTTCCGCACCTCCGAAGGCCAGCTCGCGATCGAGGAAAGCCTGTGGGTCGACGGCGACGGCCGGCCGCATCCGACCGAGCAACTCGTCGTAACGGGTGCCGCGCCCGCCGGCGGTGCCAGCATCGGCTGGATCTTCAAGCATATCGGCTGACCGCCCATGCCGCGCGCAGCAGCGCGGGAAAAAATCCTGGGCCGAATTTTAAACGGATTTTCCAGCGGTTTAGCATAGCCGCACCCCTGCTTGTTTCACTCGTGTGACACCGACGTAACACAGCCGTCATGGGCGATTGTCACAGGCCCCCTCGATCCGCCGGCACAGGGCGCCGGCGGCCATCTGGACAGGGGCTCTTTCCATGACACTGATTCGCAGTTGCCGTTCGCGCATCCTTCTCGGCACCGGCCTGGTCGCGGCCATGCTCGCTCCGGCGAGCGCCTTCGCTTCCGACATCGTCGGCATCGTCACCGACGCCACAGACACGCGCGCGCTGCAGAGCGCTGAGGTTCGCATCGTCGAACTGGGCCGCGTTGCCGAAGCTGGCCGCGACGGCAGCTTCCGTTTCGGCGACGTGCCCGCGGGTACCTACACGCTCGAGGCGCGCTACGTCGGCGCCGAGCCCGTACGCAGCACGATCGACGTGCCCGCAACCGGCGGAGTCACGGTCAATTTCAGCCTCGGCGGCGCGAACGACATCCTCGTCGTCGGACAGGCCGCGAACCAGGCCAGCGCGCTGTCGCGTCAGAAAGCCGCCGACGGCGTCGAAAGCGTCCTGACGCGCGACGCGATCGGTCAGTTCCCCGACCAGAATGTCGCCGAATCGCTGCGCCGCCTGCCGGGCGTCAACATTCTGAACGACCAGGGCGAAGGCCGCTTCGTCTCGGTGCGCGGGCTCGATCCCGAACTCAACGCCTCGTCGCTCAACGGCGTGCGCCTGCCGGCACCCGAAAGCGATGTCCGTTCGGTGGCGCTCGACGTTATTTCGTCGGACACGATCGAATCGATCGAGATCAAGAAATCACTGACTGCCGACATGGATGCCGACACGATCGGCGCCTCGATCGAGATTCACACAACCAGCGCGTTCGACCGCCAGCGCGACCTCTATTCGGCGCGTATCGAGGGCAGCTACAATGATTATTCGGGCAAGCTGACCCCCAAAGGCAGCCTCGATTTCGCGACGCGGGTCGGCGACAATTTCGGCATCGCGGGCAGTATCAGCTATTACAAGCGCAAGTTCGAAACCGACAATGTCGAAGCCGGCGACTTCTGGAAAGAAGCCGACGGCGTCGCCTTCGCCCCCGAAATCGAATATCGCGACTATGACGTCACCCGCGAGCGGATCAGCGGCGCGCTGTCGTTCGACTGGCGCGCGTCGGACACCACCAAGGCCTATATCCGCGGCAATTTCAGCCAGTTCGACGACCATGAATATCGCCGCCGCACGACGATCATCTTCAACGAAGATCCCGCCTCGGGCGACGCGAACAGCGCCTTCTTCACCGATGCCGACGGCCGCATCGAAGTCCGCCGCGACCTCAAGGACCGGTTCGAGCGTCAGCGCATCCGCACCGTCGTCGTCGGCAGCGACACCGACACCGGCGTGTGGAAATTCAACTGGTCGGCAAGCTGGGCCAAATCGAGCGAGCGCGAGGATTTCTCGATCGACCCGCTGCGCTTCCGCGCCCGCTTCAACGACGATGGCGTCGATGTGAACATGGATTACAGCAATCCGCGCGTGCCGCTCTACAGCGTCACCGCCGGCGCCGCGCTGTTCAACGATCCCACCGAATATGGCTTCAACCGCCTCGAACTCACCGACCTGTCGGACAGCCAGGACGAGGAATATGCGGTCAAGGCCGACCTCGCCCGCACCTTCGCCGGCGACAAGGGCGACTTCACGATCCAGGGCGGCATCAAATCGCGCTGGCGCGACAAGAGCTATAATTTCAACCTCATTTATTATGGCGATTATAACGGCGACTTCACCCTCGCCGACGTGCTGGGCCAGCAGACCTATCGCCTCACCGATATCGGCCCCGTGGCGAGCAAGACCGGTCCGGCCGCCTTCTACAATGCCAATCTCGGCAATTTCGAGGTCAACCAGTATGAGACCGACCTCGGGTCGAACAGCAGCGACTATTCGGTCAGCGAGAATATTCTGGCGGGCTATCTGCTGGGCCGCTGGGACAGCGACACGCTGCGCGTGATCGGCGGCGTCCGCGTCGAACGAACCAAGAATGTGCTCAACGGCAACCTCGTCGCCGACGACGGGTCCGACGTGTTCGTCACGCCGGTGTCCTACCGCCGCAACTATACCGACTGGCTGCCCAGCATGACGATCCGCTTCCAGCCGCAGCAGGATCTCGTGCTGCGCCTGGCGGGCGCGCGCAGCATCGTGCGTCCGAAGCTGTCGAAGCTCGCGCCGCGCTTCACGATCAACGAGGATGACGAGGCCGAATTCGGCAACCCCGACCTGCTGCCCTACAAGGCGTGGAATCTCGACGCGGGCGCCGAATATTATTTCGGTCGCAACGCCGCGCTGAGCATCGGCGGCTTCTACAAGTCGATCGACAATTTCATCGTCGATGGCTTCTTCGAGGACAGCGACGCGCCCTATAACGGCGTGTATCGCGGCACCGCCTTCAGCGAGGCGATCATCCCGGTGAACGGCGACAAGGCCGAGGTCGCCGGGCTCGAAGCAAGCTACAGCCAGGTGTTCGACATGCTGCCTGCACCCTTCGACGGGCTGCTGGCACAGGCCAATTACACTTACACCTGGTCGAAGGCGAAGCTGTTCGACGGCCGCAGCATCGCGCTGCCGTCAAATTCGCGCAACACCTTCAACCTCGTGCTCGGCTATGAAAAGGGGCCGATCGACATCCGGCTGGCGGGCACCTACCGCGACAAATATCTCGACGAAATCGGCGGCGATGCGGAAACCGACCGCTATGTCGACAACCACTTCCAGCTCGACCTGTCGGTCAAGTTCAAGCTCACCGACAATGTCCGCCTCTATGGCGAATGGGTGAACATCAACAACGCCAAATATTTCGCCTATCAGAATTATGCGAGCAGCCAGCGGCTGCTCCAATATGAAGAATATGGCTCGACGTTCAAATTCGGCGTCAAGGCCAGTTTCTGAGGAGGGCGAGGCCATGACGACGGGAGCGCGGCGCCGCCGCAGTCGCTGGATCCTGCCGATCGCGCTCGCCGCGATCGGCGCCATCCCCGCCGTGGCGGGGGCGTCCGCCGCCGGCGGCGCCCTGCCCCGTTCCCCCGGCATGCCCTATGCGCCGCGCAACCTGCCCGACCGCATAGTCCTCACGCCCGGCTCCGATCCGGCGCGCGAGATGGCGGTCGCCTATCGCACCGACACCGCACAGGCCGAGTCCCAGGCCCAGATCGCGGTGTCGGTCGACGGGCCGACGCTCGAGGAAAAGGCCCGGCTCGTGACCGGCACCGCGGTGCGGGTCGACAGCAGCTACGGGCCGGCGCTCTATCACCAGCTGCGCTTTACCGGGCTCACGCCCGACACCGTCTATGCCTACCGCGTGAAGGGCGCGGCGGGATGGAGCGAATGGTATCAGTTCCGTACCGCAGCAGCCGAAGCCAAACCCTTCCGCTTTCTGTATCTTGGCGATGTCCAGAACGGCATCCTGACCTATGCCAGCCGCGTCATCCGGCAGGCGTTCCACGCCAACGGCGACATTCGCCTCGTCCTCCATGCCGGCGATCTCGTCGGCCAGCGCGACGACCTCGACCATGACGACGAATGGGGCGAATGGAACCAGGCGGGCGGCTATAATTACGCGATTGTCCCGCAGCTGCCCGCGACCGGCAACCATGAATATGTCGACGCTCTCGCGCCTGACGGCAGCGAAAGCCGCCGGCTCGGTCCCTATTGGCCCGCGCAGTTCGCGTTGCCGTCGAACGGCGCCGATCCGGTCAAGGCGACGACCTATTTTGTCGATTATCAGGGCGTGCGCTTTATCGTCCTCGACGGCACTTCTGCCCTCGACCTCGGCACGGTGGCGGCGCAGACGCGCTGGCTCGATGCCGCGCTGGCATCGAGCAAGGCCAACTGGAATGTCGTGCTGTTCCACCAGCCCGTCTTCACCTGTGCCCGGCCCGACGACACCAAGGAAATCAAGGCGGCCTGGAAGCCGGTGTTCGACGCGCGCAAGGTCGATCTCGTCCTGCAGGGACACGACCATTGCTACAGCCGCCTGACGTCCGAAGCCGGTCGCGAGGCCAGCGCCAGGGCGCGCGCCGACGGCAGCGTGCAGGGGCCGGTCTATCTGGTCTCGGTCACCGGATCGAAGATGTACGCGCTCAACGACCGCACCCCATGGCAACCCGACAAGGTCGCCGAGGCGACCGAACTCTATCAGATCGTCGATGTCGAACCGCGGCGGCTTGCCTTCCGGACCTTCACCGCGTCGGGCCGCCTCTATGACGGTTTCACGCTCGAACGCCGCGCCGATGGCGCCAATATCCTGCGCGAAATCGATGAACCGACGATCGCGGCGCGGCGGTGCAGCGGCCCTGTCGGGCCCGACGGCGGCGCCTGCGTCGCGCGCGGCAAACGACCGGGCCGCTTGATCGGCATGACAGGGGAATTTCGATGATGTCTTTGCGCCCGCGGCAGCTCGCCGCTTCGATCGGCTTTGCCGCCCTGCTCGCCGGATGCGCCGCGCAGCAGGGGCCGGCGATCCACGGCCTGCCGCCGGTCGCCGTCACCGCCGACGGCGAAACCGCCCCCGTCGGCACGGCGAAGGCCGACGCCGCCGACGATCCGGCGATCTGGGTCGATCCGGCCGATCCCGGCCGCGCGCTGATCATCGCGACCGATAAGAAGGCGGGGCTGCACCTTTATGACCTTGCCGGCCGCGACCTCGCCTTTCTGGAAGGCGGACGCGTCAACAATGTCGATGTCGCCGGCAATATCGTCGTCGCGAGCGACCGTAACGACGGTGTGAACGCGCATCTCGCGGTCTTCGCGCTCGACGGTGCCAAGCCCGCGCTGACCAGCCTCGGCCGCGCCTCGGCCGGCCTCGGCGAAGCCTATGGCCTCTGCCTCAAGCGCAGCGCGCCCGGCGAGCCGGTGACGGCAGCCCTCATTATCAAGGACGGCACGGTGCGCGTCGGCACGCTGAAGCTCGCCGAGGGGGCCAAACCCGCCTTCGCCGTGCAGTGGGAGCATAAGATACCGACCCAGTCCGAAGGCTGCGTCTTCGACGGCGACACGCTGTATGTCGGTGAGGAGGACGCTGGCATCTGGCGGCTGACGCCGAACGCGAGCGGCGTCGATGCGAAGCTCGTCGCGCCCGTCGACAACCAGCGGCTCGTCGCCGACGTCGAGGGGCTGGCGACGATCGACCACAAGGGGCAGCGCTATCTGATCGCATCGAGCCAGGGCGACAGCGCCTATGCGGTCTTCCGCCTGCCCGACATGGACTATGTCGGCCGCTTCGCCATTTCGGCGGGACGCTATGGCGCGACCAGCGAGACCGACGGCATCGAGGCGGTCGCGGGCAATTTCGGCGCGGCCTATCCCGGCGGCCTGTTCCTGGCGCAGGACGGCGACAATGCGCCCGCAGCGCAGAATTTCAAGCTGGTGCGCTGGGACCGGATCGCGGCGGCGCTGGGCCTGCAATAGGAAACCTCCCTTCCGCGAAGGCGGGGACCGCTGGCGATATATCGCATGGCCCCCATGCGGCCCCAGCCTTCGCGGGGGCGACGACCCTTGCCCAAATGCCCGCACCCGCCTAGGGGGGCCGCGTCTTTCCCGTCTTGCAAAGGCCGCCCTTCCCATGACCGATCTCGTTCCCGTCCGCCGCGCGCTCCTTTCCGTCAGCGACAAGGCGGGCCTCGCCGATCTTGCCGCGGCGCTCGTCCGCCATGGCGTCGAGCTGGTTTCGACCGGCGGCACCGCCAAGGCGCTGCGCGATGCGGGGCATGACGTGCTCGACGTCTCTGACCTCACCGGCTTTCCCGAGATGATGGACGGCCGCGTCAAGACGCTGCATCCGACGGTACACGGCGGCATCCTGGCGGTACGCGACGATGCCGCGCATGTCGCATCGATGAAGGCGCATGGCATCGGCGGCATCGACCTTGTCGTCGTCAACCTCTACCCTTTCCTTCAGACGGTGATGAGCGGCGCGGACCGCGATACGATCATCGAGAATATCGACATCGGCGGGCCCGCGATGGTGCGCTCGTCAGCGAAGAACCACGCCTTTGTCGGCATCGTCACCGAGCCCGAGGATTATGCGGCGGTAATCGCCGAGA
This sequence comes from Sphingopyxis sp. GC21, assembly GCF_025727575.1. NCBI lineage: Bacteria > Pseudomonadati > Pseudomonadota > Alphaproteobacteria > Sphingomonadales > Sphingopyxidaceae > Sphingopyxis > Sphingopyxis sp. GC21. The sequence goes on from NZ_CP095845.1 coordinate 3,172,051, forward strand.
TGGACGCCAATGGCGGCGCGACGACGCTCGGCTTGCGCAAGCGGCTCGCCGCGACCGCCTTTGCACACACCGCCACCTATGACAGCATGATCGCGCAATGGTTCGCCTTTGCCGATCAGGGCAAGCTTTTCCCCGACACGCTGCCGCTCACGACCAGGCTGTCGGGCGAACTGCGCTATGGCGAAAATCCGCACCAGAAGGCGGCGCTCTACCTCCCCGTCGGTCCGTCGGCGCGCGGCGTCGCGCAGGCCGAGCAGGTGCAGGGCAAGGAGCTTAGCTACAATAATCTCAACGACGCCGACGCAGCGCTCGAACTTGTCGCCGAATTCCGCGACGCCGACCCGACCTGCGTCATCGTCAAGCACGCCAATCCCTGTGGGGTGGCCACCGCAGCCACGCTGACCGAGGCTTATGACGCCGCGCTGAAATGCGACGACGTCTCGGCCTTTGGCGGCATCATCGCGGTCAACCGCAAGCTCGACGGCGCGACGGCCGAGGCGATCAGCAGCATCTTCACCGAAGTTGTCTGCGCGCCCGATGCCGAAGCCGACGCGCGCGCGGTGTTCGCAAAGAAGAAGAACCTCCGCCTGCTGCTCACCGGCGACCTGCCCGACCCGGCGCGCGGCGGGCTGGTGATGAAGGCGATCGCCGGCGGCTGGCTGGCGCAGACGCGCGACAATGGCCGCATCACGCGCGATGACCTGAAAGTCGTGACCGACCGCGCGCCGACCGACGAGGAGCTGGCCGACGCGCTCTTCGCCTGGACCGTCGCCAAGCACGTGAAGTCGAACGCCATCGTCTATGCCAATGGCGGATCGACCGCTGGCATCGGCGCGGGACAGATGAACCGCCGCGACAGCGCGCGCATCGCCGCGATCAAGGCGCGTGAAGCGGCCGAGAGCCACGGCTGGGCGAGCCCGCGCACCGTCGGCAGTGCGGTCGCGAGCGACGCCTTCTTCCCCTTCGCCGACGGGCTGCTCGCCGCGGTCGAAGCAGGCGCCACCTGCGTCATCCAGCCGGGCGGCTCGATCCGCGACGACGAGGTGATCGCCGCGGCGAACGAAGCCGGCCTGGCGATGGTGTTCACGGGGATGCGGCATTTCCGGCACTGACGCTGATTTTCGAACCGTCATCCGGGCGAAGGCCGGATTGACGAGAGATGAAGGAAGCGTGCTCCTGTCTCGACTTCGGGCACCGCGAACGGCATAGGGAAGCCGGGATCGTCCTGATCCGCAACCAAGGACCAGCATGACCGCCATCCCCCGCAACAAGTCGATGATCCAGCGCCTTTATGGTTGGACGATGGAGAAGTCGGCGCATCCGCACGCCGAATATTGGCTGGCGTTGGTGTCGTTCGTCGAGGCGAGCTTCTTTCCTATCCCGCCGCATCCGATGCTGGGGCTGATGTGCCTCGCCGAGCCCAAGAAGGCCGTGCGCTATGCGCTTATCTGCACGCTCGCCTCGGTCGCGGGCGGGATGCTGGGCTACGGGATTGGCTTCTTCCTGTACGAAAGCGTCGGACTGTGGCTGCTCGGCGTGCTCCATCTGACCGAGAGCTTTCCTGCCGCTGCCTGCTATCTGCGCGACTATGGCGCCGAGATCATCCTGGTGAAGGGGGCGACGCCGATTCCCTTCAAGCTGCTGACGATCACCGCCGGCTTCATCCACATGAACTTCGTCACCTTCCTGTGGGCAAGCCTCGCGAGCCGCGCCTTTTCCTTCATGCTGGTGGGCCTGTTGTTCCGCCTGTTCGGGGCGCCGATCAAGGCGTTCATCGACAGATATCTCGCCTGGGTCGCGGGCGGCTTCATCATCCTCGTTGTCGGTGGCTTCATCGCCGCGAGCGCGCTGTCGGGCGGCGGCAGCAAGACCGCCGACAAATGCAGCCATGCGACGCTGGAAAGCATGGGGCTGGGTCGGGAGTAATCAAATATCTTCGTCATTGCGAGCAAAGCGAAGCAATGACGGGCCCTTTTAGATTAGACTACTCGTTCGCGGCCTGATGCAGCCAGTCGGCGTGGCGCGGGGCCTTTTTCGTTCGGCTCCATTCTTCGAGCATCAGCGGCGCGACGCGCGCGAGTTCGGCATATTGTTCGTCGGTGCCGATGTCGCACGCCAGTTCGACGCGGTGGCCATTGGGGTCGAAGAAATAGATCGACTTGAAGATGCCGTGATGCGTCGGACCGAGCACATCGACGCCATTCGCTTGGAGATGCGCCTTGGCGCCGACCAGCTCGTCATAACTGCCGACCTTGAAGGCGAGGTGCTGGACCCACTTGGGCGTATTTTCGTCGCGGCCCATGTCGGGCTGGTTCGGCAGCTCAAAAAATGCAAGGATATTGCCGTTCCCCGCGTCGAGAAAGACGTGCATGTACGGATCATATTCGCCGGTTGAGGGCACATGATCCTCGGCAAAGGCGGTGGTATAGGTCATGCCGAGCATGGCCTCATACCATTCGACCGTCTCCTTCGCGTCCTTGCAGCGATAGGCGGCGTGGTGGACGCCGCCCAATTTGATCGGACTCGTCATTCGGCGGGCTCCTCGACATTGAGCGCGCCGCGGCGGATCTGGTCGAGTTCCATCGACTTGAACAGCGCGGTGAAATTGCCCTCGCCGAAGCCTTCATCCTTCTTGCGCTGGATGAATTCGAAGAAAACGGGGCCGATCACGGTCTGCCCGAAAATCTGGAGCAGCAGGCGGGGATCGCCCTCGGTCGTCGATCCGTCGAGCAGGATACCGCGCGATTTGAGGTCATCAACCGGCTCGCCATGGCCGGGCAAGCGGTCGGCGAGCATCTCGTAATAGGTTGCGGGCGGCGACGGCGCGAAGGGATTGCCGAGCGCCTTGAGCTTGTCCCACGACGCGTAGAGATCGTCGCAGCTGAAGGCGATATGCTGGATGCCCTCGCCATTATAGGCGCGCAGATATTCCTCGATCTGGCCGCCACCGCCCGCACCTTCTTCGTTCAGCGGAATGCGGATCTTGCCGTCGGGGGCGGTCATCGCCTTCGAGGTCAGACCGGTATATTCGCCCTTGATGTCGAAATAGCGAATTTCGCGGAAGCCCGCGATGCGTTCGTAAAAGGCCGCCCAATGCGCCATGCGCCCGCCATAGACATTGTGCGTCAGGTGATCGATCACCTTCAGCCCCGCCCCTTCGGGATAGCGGTCGACGCCATCTTCATAGACGAAGTCGATGTCATAGATGTTCAGCCCGTCGCCATAGCGGTCGATCAGATAGATGATCGAGCCGCCGATGCCGCGGATCGCGGGCAGGCGCAGTTCCATCGGGCCGGTCTTGACCTCAACCGGTTCGGCCCCGCGCGCAATCGCCTCGGCATAGGCTTTCGCCGCGTCGCGGCAACGCCAGCCCATGCCGCACGCTGACGGGCCATGTTCGGCGGCGAAATAGGCCGCGGGCGATTTGGGTTCGTAATTGGCGATCAGGTTGATGTCGCCCTGCCGCCAAAGCGCCACATCCTTCGAGCGGTGCCGCGCGATGCGCGTGAAACCCATGCGTTCGAATACCGGTTCGAGCATGCCCTTTTCGGGCGCCGAAAATTCGACGAATTCGAAGCCGTCGAGGCCCAGCGGATTGTCGAACAGGTCGGCCATGGTCAGTCCCTTAATGTGGTTTCAATTGAAACTATTATGATGGATCGCGGACCGCGAGTCAATGCCGGGGCGCTTCAGATAGACCGTCGCCTGCGCTGGGGCGACGCTTCTCGTCTCAGCGACTAAGCCGCTTCCTCGATCGCCTCGAGCGCGCTCATCCATGCCGCCTCGACGCGTTCCAGCTCGGATGCGAGCTTGCCGCGGCGCTGCGCGAGATCACCCATCGTCAGCTTGGCAAGCGCCGGCTCGGCGCTCGCGGGGTCGAACATTGCGCGGTCGATCGCGCTGACCTGCTGCGCGAGCTTGGCCGCGCGCGCCTCATGATCCTTGGCGGTCTTGCGTAATGCCGCCTGGACTTCGCGGGCTTTTGCCGCTTCCTGCCGCGCCGCCTTTGCATCCTTCGGCTTCGCGGGCGCGGCCTTCGCATCGTCGCCCGACGGCGACTTGCCGAGAATGAACGCGACATAATCGTCCATGCTGCCGTCGAAATCGCGCGCCGTTCCGTCATCAACGAGGACCAGCCGGTCGGCCGAGAGTTCGAGCATATGGCGGTCGTGGCTGACGATCAGCACCGCGCCCTCGAAGCCGTTCAGCGCCTGCACCAGCGCCTCGCGCGCATCGACGTCGAGGTGGTTGGTCGGTTCGTCGAGGATCAACAGGTGCGGCGCCTCGCGCGTGATCAGCGCGAGCGCGAGCCGCGCCCGCTCGCCGCCCGACAGCTTGCCGACCTCGGTCGTCGCCCTGTTACCCGAAAAGCCGAAGCGTCCCAGTTGCGCGCGCACTGCGCCGGGGGTCTTGCCCGCCATCACGCGCGTCATATGACCGAGCGGGGTATCGGCGCCGTCGAGTTCCTCGACCTGATATTGGGTGAAATAGCCGACGCGCATCTTGCCGGCGACCGCCATGCCGCCCTCTTCGGGCTTCAACTGAGCCGCGAGCAGGCGCGCCAGCGTCGTCTTGCCGTTGCCGTTGCGGCCGAGCAGCGCGATGCGGTCGTCGGGATCGATACGCAGGTTCAGGCGGCGCAACACCGGCGCGCCGGGCGTATAGCCGACGCTGGCAAGGTCGAGCGTGATCAGCGGCGGCTTGAGTTCGTCGCCGGGGCTCGGGAAATCGAACACCAGGCTCGGATCGTCGGCAATCGCCGCAATCGGCTGCATACGGGCGAGCTGCTTGGCGCGCGACTGCGCCTGCTTCGCGGTCGAGGCGCGCGCGCTGTTGCGGGCGATATAGTCCTGCAATTTGGCGCGCTGCGCGTCCTGCGCCGCCTTCGCCGCCGCAAGCTGCGCCGCGCGCTCGGCGCGCTGGCGCTCGAACGCGTCATAGCCGCCGGCGTAGAGCGTCACCTTCCCGCCTTCCAGATGCAGAATATGGTCGACGACATTGTTGAGCAGGTCGCGTTCATGGCTGATCACGACAAGTTGCCCCGGATAGGCGCGCAGGAAGCTTTCGAGCCACATCGTCGCTTCGAGGTCGAGGTGGTTCGACGGTTCGTCGAGCAGCAGCAGGTCGGGGTTCGAAAAGAGCAGCGCGGCAAGCGCGACGCGCATTTTCCACCCGCCCGAAAAGCTGTCGAGCGGGCGCCCCTGCATATCCTCGTCGAAGCCGAGACCGATCAGGATGCGGGCGGCGCGCGCTGGCGCGGTATAGGCGTCGATCGCGATCAGTCGCTCGTGAATGTCGGCGAGCCGGTCGGGGTCGGATTCGATCTCTGATCGTTCGAGCAGGTCGGCGCGTTCGGCATCGGCGGCGAGCACGGTTTCGAACGGCGTCGCGCTGCCGCTCGGCGCTTCCTGCGCGATATAGCCGAGACGCGTCTTGCGCGGCATTTCGATCCCGCCGTCGTCGGCTTCGAGTTCGCCAATCATCACTTTCATCAGCGTCGACTTGCCCGCACCGTTGCGACCGATCAGCCCGGTGCGGCTTTTCGGCGGCAGGCTGGCGCTCGCGCGGTCGAGGATGGTGCGGCCGCCCAGTCGCACGGTCAGATTGTTGATCGTCAGCATGGGCGCGCGCCTAGCACGGCTGCCCGCCGGTGCGAAGCCCGATCGGAGCTAGTGCGAAGCGCCCATCGAGATCGTCTTGGGCCGCGGGATCAGCCACACCGCCGCTGCCGCGATGACGAAGACCGTGCCGGCCGCGAGGAAGATATGCAGCACACCGAGCGTCGAGGCCTGGACATCAACGATCCGGTCAAGCGCGGCGCGCGCCTGTTCGGTCGTCAGCCCGGCATTCTGCATCTTGTCCATCGTCTCGGCCGCGCCGTTGAGCGCGGGCACCAGTTCGGCGCGCGATACGCGGCTTGCATCGTCCCACGCCGTTGTCGCGATGGCTGTGCCGATCGCGCCGCTCAGCGTGCGCAGGAAGCTCATCAGGCCGGCCGCCGAGGTCTGATCCTTCGCCGGTACCGAGCTCAGCGCCAGCGCGGTCAGCCCGACGAAGAAGAAGGGCATGCCCATCCCCTGCAGCAGATGCGGCAACGCGAGGCTCCAATAATCGACGTCGGTATTCCAGCGCGCGCGCAGGATCGACATCAGCGCCATCCACAAGATGCCCGCGCAGACGGTGATCCGCACGTCGATCTTGGTCAGCAGCCCCGCCGCCAACGGCGAGAAGAGCACCGCGAAACAGCCGATCCACGCGACGATGAAGCCGGTTTCGGTCGCGGTGTAACCCGCCACCTGCTGCAACCATAGCGGCGTCAGCACGACCTGCGAGAAAAAGGCCCCGAAGCCTAGCGAAATGGCAACGGTCGCGAAGCTGAAGCCGCGAAAGCGGAAGACCCGGACATTGACCACCGGATTGGCGTCGGTCAGCTCCCAGATCAGAAAGGCGGCGAAGCTGATCGCGGCGACGATCGCCAGCATGACGATCCATGCCGATCCGAACCAGTCGTGCTCGCGCCCGGTGTCGAGCATGATCTGGAACGACCCGACCGACAGGACGAGCAGGATGAGGCCGACGATGTCGATCCGCATCTTCGCCTTCTTCGTCTCGAACGCGCCGAGCATGCTGCCGACGCCGAAGGCACAGACCGCGACGACGGGCAGGTTGATGAAGAAAATCCAGGGCCAGCTCCAATTGTCGCTGATCAGTCCGCCCAGAATCGGCCCCAGAATCGGGGCCGTCGTTGTCGTCATCGACCAGATCGCGAGCCCGACACCGGCCTTTTCCTTCGGAAAGATGCGCAGCAGCAATATCTGCGACAGCGGCATCAGCGGCCCGCCCGCGAGCCCCTGCAGGACGCGGAACAGGATCAGCGCGTCGAGCGTGCGCGAAATGCCGCACAGGAAGGAGAAGATGCCGAAGCCGACGATCGACACGATGAACCAGCGCACCGTGCCGAACCGCGCGGCGAGCCAGCCGGTGAGCGGGACGCTGATCGCGTCGGCGACGGCGTAGCTGGTGATCACCCAGGTTCCCTGGGTCGGCGATACGGCAAGGCCGCCCGCGATGTGGGGAACCGACACATTGGCGATCGTCGAATCGAGCACGACGACGAAATTGGCGAGCGCAAGCGCGAAGGCCGCGGCGAGCAGCTTGACGCCGCTCAGCGGCTGCGGCCCGGCCGGTGTCGATGCAGCGGATGCGGCGGCGCTGGCCATCGTTCAGCTCACTTTCCGCGCGTGTCGATCGTCGCTTCCATCGACAGGCCGACGCGAAGCGGATGGGCCTGCAATTCCTTGGGATCGAGCGCGATGCGCACCGGCAGGCGCTGCACCACCTTCACCCAATTGCCCGTCGCATTCTGGGCGGGGATCAGCGAAAAGGCGGCGCCCGTGCCGCCCGCAATCCCGATCACCTTGCCGTGATAGACGACATCGCCGCCATAATAGTCAGAGGTGAGCTCGACCGGCTGGCCGATGCGGATCTTGCGGAACTGGCTTTCCTTGTAATTGGCGTCGACATAGGCGGTGGCGATCGGAACGATCACCATGATCGGTGCGCCGGCCGCGATCCGCTGGCCGACCTGGACCTGACGATTGGTGACGATGCCGGCGACAGGCGCGCGGATGATCGTGCGCTCAAGATCGAGTTGCGCCTTCTCGAGCCGCGCCTGCGCCGCGGCAACATCGGGGGCGGTCTCGATCGTCGTGCCGCGCACCACCGCTTCGGCGGCACCAAGATCGCCGCTCGCCGAACCGCGCGTCGCTTCGGCCGAAGCGATCGCCGCCACAGCAAGATCACGCGCCGCGCTGGCGGATGCAAAGGCGGCGCGCGCCGCGGTCAATTCTTCGCCCGACACCGCACCCGTTCCGGCAAGGCCTTCGCGGCGCGCGAGTTCGGCACGCGCTTTCGCCACCGCCGCATCGGCGTCGCGCAGCCGCGCGCGGGCCTGCGCGATATCGGCGCCGCGCGCCGAAACGCGCGCTCGCGCGGCATCGGCATTGGCGCTCGCCTGGCCATAACGCTGGCGCGCCTGCCGCAGCGCGGCTTCGGCATCGGCAAGCGCGATGCGCTGATCGGCATCGTCGAGGATGACGAGGATATCGCCCTTCTTCACCGCCTGGGTACCGCTGACGCGCACCTCTTTGACCGGGCCGGAGACGAGCGCGGTAACCGCGGCCGAATCGGCGCCGACATAGGCGTTGTCGGTCGACACGCGCCCGGCCTGCGTCAGGAAATACCAGATGCCCCACAGCGCCGCGATCGTCACCACGACGAGCGCAAGGATGCGCAGCGCCTTGCGGCGCGTCGCCGGGCGCCCCTCGGCGGCGGCGGGGGTTTCGCTGTCGACCGCGGGAGTATCGGTCATTGCTTGTCTCCTGTTGGCGATGCGGCCGTAAATCCGCCGCCCAGGGCACGGATCAGGGCAATGTCGAGCGAAAGCCGGCGCGCTTCGAGGTCGGCGACCGCGCGCGCGAGCGCGACCTGGCTGTCCTCCGCGGTGAGCTGCGCAAGCTGGTTGGAAAGACCGGCACGGTAGCGCATCCCGGCAAGGTTGGCGGCGTCGGCCGCGGCCTTCAGCGCGTCGCGCCGGTCGGCAAGTTGGCGCGCTATGGCGTCACGGCTGGCGACGATGTCGGCGACATCGCGCAGCGCGGCGACGAGCGTGCGGTCGTAGTTGGCGACGGCGCCGTCATAATCGGCCCGCGCCCCGCGATACTGGCCCTGCAGCCGCCCGCCCTCGAAGATCGGCAGGCTGATCGCGGCGCCGCCATTGCCATATTCGGACCCGGTCTTGAACAGGTTTGACAGCCCGAGCGACTGGAGCCCGACGAGCGCCGACAGGTTGATGTTCGGATAAAAGGCGGCACGCGCGACGTCGATGCGCTTCGCCGCCGCCTCGGCCCGCAGCCGGGCCGCGACGATGTCGGGCCGGCGGCCGACCAGGTCGATCCCCGCCTGCGGCGGCAGTGCGAGCGACGGCGCGGCGAGCGCCGGACGCGCGATGCTCCGGCCGCGATCGGGTCCGGCGCCGAGCAGGGCGGCAAGGCGGTTGCGGGTGAGCGCGATCGCCTCCTCGATCGCGGCGACATCGCCGCGCGCCGAGGCGGCGCGGCTTTCGGCCTGCCGCTGCGTCGCCTGATTGTCGAGCCCGGCGGCGGTGCGCTTCACCGACAGGTCGGCGCTCGCGCCGCGGATACGGATCGCGTCCTGCGCGACGTCGAGATCGGCATAATAGCCCGCCAGATCAGCGTAGGCGGTGGCAATCCCGGTCGTCAGCATCAGCCGCGCCTGCGCAGCATCGACGCGCGCCGCTTCGGCTTCGGACGTGGCCGCCGCCAGCGCCGCGCGGTTCTTGCCCCAGAGGTCGAGATCGAAGCCGAAGGTCGCGGCAATGCTGCCGGTATCCTGAATACCGTCGGGCACGAAAGCCGGCGGGATTCCCATATTCTTGCTCTGCTGGACGCCTCCTGCGCTGCCCTGGATGCCGGCGCGCGGGAGCAACGCCGCCCCCGCCTGCTGCGCCAGCGCCTCGGCGGCGCGGACCCGCGCTGCCGCCGCCGCAATGTCGGGCGATCCCGCCAGTCCTTCATCGATCAGCGCATCGAGCTGCGGGTCGCCGAAGCGCTGCCACCACCCCTCGACCGGCCAGGCGCCCGCCTGATCGGCAAGTGTCGCCTGCGAATCGAGCGCCGCGGCGGCGACCGGCGCGGGCTTCTGCCCAAGATCGGGGACGCTCGCACAGCCCGCCAACAGGCCGAAAACCACGGTGGAGAGGAAAAATGATCGGGGCATGGCTTCCAACGATACTAGCTGGTATCATGCGCCATTGGACTTCGGAGGATGGCTTGTCAACGGAAATGATACCAGACAGTACGGTTGTGATGGATGACGCCGCGACCGCGCGCCGCAAGGCGTTCGTCGATGCCGCGCGCGAACTCTTCTTTGCCAATGGCTATGCCGGCACCACCATGTCCTCAATCGCCAGCAAGGTCGGCGGCTCGAAAACCACGCTGTGGACCTATTTTCCGTCGAAGGAGGATTTGTTCGAAGCCGTGGTCGACGATATTGTCGAACGCTATGGCGACGCGCTGGCCATCGACCTGCCGCTCGACGAGCCGGTGCCCGACGTGCTGCGCCGGTTCGGCAATGTGCTGATGACCAAATTGACCGCGACGCCCCTACTGTCGCTGTTTCGCCTGGTCGTCGGCGAGGCCGAGCGTTTTCCGCACCTGTCTAAGACATTCTATGATCGCGGGCCGCGCAGGGGCAAGGCGCGCGCCGCCGACTGGGTGGCGGCGAAGATGGCGCGCGGCGAACTGCGCCCCGGCGATCCGATGCGCGCCGTCCAGCATTTTTCGGGCCTCTGCCAGTCGGGACTCTATCAGTTCGCGATCCTAGGCATGACCGACCCCGACGATGTCGAGCGGCTGCAGGCCGACGTCGAGGCCGCGGTCGAAACCTTCTATCGCGGCTGGCGCCCCGACACGGCAGCCTAGATCCATCCCTGTCCCAAAAGGCGACAGTTACGAGGGCGGTCGCTGCTGGCGCGGGCGGCGATCATGCTAACGAGGCGGCGTGGAACCGATTCGCGACGCCATTTATTACGAGCAACTCGCCCGGGTCGCGCGGCTTAAGGCCGACGCGAGCGACGACCCGTTTCTGGCGCGGCGGCTGCGCGAGGCGGCGATCCGCAACGAGCGGCTGGCGCGCCGGTTGCGCCGCGAGGAAGAGGGCGGGGCACCCGATGCGTAAGCCTGAGCCGCCCGCGGCAGCGTTACAGTTCGATCATGATCCGCACGCTGTCGGCATCGACACCCGCGGCGAGCGCGATGCGGCGGCGTGCCGCGGCAATTTCCATTTTCAGCATGTCGCTCTCGGCATCCGCCTCGGCACGCGCCGAGGCGCGCAGGCCGACCATCGCGGCGACACCGCTCAGCTGCTGCTCGGGAACGTCGAGCGCACGCGCCAGCGCGAGCAGGCTCGTGCGGCGCGGCGCGGTGGTGCCATTTTCCCACGCCCAGATACTCGGCTTGCTGAGACCGGCCGCCTGGGCGAGCCCCGCGAGGCTCAGCCCGCGCGCCTGCCGCAGCCGCCGCAGCCGCGCGCCGAGCGTCTCCTCAGCATCGGCAGCGGCATCGGCTTCAGCCCGGTCGGCGGGATCGAAATCGGAGGGGAGCGGATTGCGCAGCCGCGCCGCGCTGAGCGCTGCGCGCGGCAGCGGCTGGCGAAAGCGGCAGCCATAGAGCCGCTCGCTCTGCCAAACGACCGCGGCGACGACGTCGCCGGCCTCGGGCAAGGCGATCGTTATATCCTGTCCCATCGTAAGATCGGCGGCGGTTTCGATCAGCACGCCGCTGACAGACAGATTGTGGACGATAACCTCCGTGCCCTGACCGGGCGCCACCGCGCCCGCCACCGCAAGATTGAGACGCAGGCGATCCGCCCGTTGCTGCCCTTCGCCCGCGGGGGGCTCAACCATCGTTCCGTGAATGACCATAGGCGGCTGCTTGTCGCAGCGCAGGGTAAGCGAGGGGTTAATGCGCACGCTCGTCTCATCCGATTCGTGCGGCAGCTGGGGCGAGCCGGGGACGCAGGCGAAGGAGCCGGCGGACGGTCCCGCGGGACTTCGGGGCGCGGATGCACGCCGGGGCAGGCTGGACATGGCGACTTTCTGTTCTTGCTGTTCTTGCACCCCGCAAACCGGAATGGCGACCGACAGAAACGCCCGAAAGCCGCGCTTTGTTGCCGCGACTCACCGCACGCTTGCCCCGCCGCGGCGCAGAAGAGCGCCGATACGGCGTCAAATGTCGTTCACTTTTCCGTTAAGAAGTTAACCGCCGCTGTTTCATATCAGGACGGCCGCAAAGGTGATCCGCGGAGCCGATTTTCGGATTAACCCTCGAAACCCCCGCGAATCCGGTAATTATCAATCCTTCCAATGGCATCGGCAGTGTCGAATCTTGCCAAGATGCAATTTTGAGGGTTCACATCTAACTGAACCATCGTATTAAATCCCTCTTAACGGAAAGGGGGGTTAGTCGGGTCGCGACTTCCCCGGGCATCCAGTGCCCGAGACCGCCACTGAGCCGGTCGAAAGCCGTTCTAGGTTTTTTGAGGGGAGAGCCATGCGTCCGCTGCTTATCGCGCTTGCTGCGTTTGCATTCGCTTCGCCCGCCCTCGCGGGCGAAATCGAGAACGCCCGGTCGATCGACATCGCGGTCAGCGGGTCGATTCGCGAACATTGCGGCATCGGCAGCATCGGTGACATGGACTTCGGCAATATCGAACGCCGCGGGCTGGGCATCCAGACGCGCGTAGCCTTTGACTGCAACGTCCCCTTTACGATGACGATCAAGGGCGCCAGCGGCGCACTGACGCACTCCACCATGCCGAACGGCCAGGGCCCCTATGGCGGCAAGCTGCCTTATAATCTGGCGGTGCAGATGCCGGTGCGGTTCCCGTCGTCGCAGACGATCAGCAAAAGTTTCAGCAGCGCCCAGCTTCAGGCCGGCGGCGTGATTTCCAGCAACGGCGGCATCGCCACCGACGGCATGACGCTGGCGGTCGAACTGGGTCAGCCTACGGGTGAGGCCGGGATGCTGCTGGCAGGCGAATATTCGGAGACGATCACGATCACCGTTTCTCCGACCTGACGAAATTCCTTCGCGAGGGGCGACTTCGCGGACGGATCAGGCCCTTGGGGTGGCACCGACCCCCTGGGTTCTCCGACCAGCCGGTGCATATGAACAGCCGCCTCCCCGCGACGGGGGCGCGGTTCAAAAATGAGGGAAGAAGGTTATGAAAAAGATTCTTACCGGCGCCGTTGCCGCCATCGCTCTTGTCGGCATCGCTTCGCCGGCCGCTGCGCAGACCAATCAGCGTCACTATGCTGGCGTCGTTGCGGGCATTCCGTACACCTCGACGAACCCCGGCCCGTTTGCGACCTTCGGTCTCGAAGTCGGCCTCGCTCTTGGCGTTGGCACCCGCTACACCGCCGTCGCCGATGCGCCGAGCGACAGCGAAAGCGCGACCCCGACCGTCACCACGACGTTCAACCTCACGGGTTCGGTGAACAAGGACTGCTCGTTCTATGCCGGCAACAACGCCAGCGCGACGAACATCGACTTCGGCGTGATCGGTGTCCGCACCGGCAACAACGAAAACGTCAACTCGGCTTTCGAAATGGTCGGCCCGGCGTTCGCCAACATCGAAACGCTGACCGCTGGTTGCAACTTCAACAACGAAGTTTCGATCACGAAGAACAACGTCAACGGTCTCGTGAACAGCGCTGCCGGCGGCTATGACACCGACGAATTCCAGGCGAACATTCCGTACAGCGTCACGGCTGCCTGGACCGGCGTTCCGGTGAACACCGTCACCAGCGGCACGGGCCAGTCGCTCGCCGTTTCGACGTCGCAGCTCGGCAACACCATCCAGCAGGGTGCGTGGCGTTCGAACATGACGATCAACTTCAACGCCCCGGCGATCACGAACAAGGGTCTGGTCGCCGGCAACTACGCGGGTTCGACCACGCTGGTCCTCAGCGCGCTCTAAGCTCGTGGCGTAACCACAGGGAAAGGGGGAAGAGCAATCTTTCCCCTTTCTTCATGAATTAATGCAATTATTCCGGGAAATGCAGGGGGGAAGGGGAATCATGGCTATCTTGTCCGTGCTGAAGCGCCAGTCGAAGGCGCTGCTGGCGGCGATTGCCGCGCTGTTCATTCTTGTCCCCGCGGCATACGCCATGCGCGTTTCGCCGATGGTCGTCGAAATGGAATCGAACGGCAGCAACACCGTCGCCCGTGTCGAAGTCCAGAATATCAACGCCGGCAAGCTCGCTTTCCAGACGCGCGTCTTTCGCATGGAAATCGACAAGGACGGCAAGATTACCGAAACGCCGGCCGACGACAAATTCCTTGTCTTCCCGCCGCAGGGCGCGCTGCCCCCCGGCGGACGCCAGGTGATCCGCCTGCAATGGGTAGGCGACCCCGAAATTCCGACGTCGCAGGCTTATTATGTCTCCGTCGAACAGCTTCCCGTGCCGTTCGAGCCCGGGAGCAAGGACGCTGCCTCTGCGCAGGTGCAGGTGCTCTATACGATGCGCGCACTCGTCGTTGTCGCCCCGCCGGGTGCCAAGCCTGACGTCAAGGCAGCATCGGCGCACCAGGTCAATTACCAGCCGCCCGCGCTGCCCGGCGCGACCGAACAACCGCCGCTGCAGGACGGGGTCGCGGTAACGCTGCGCAACGACGGCCGCCGCCATGCAATGATGGCAAATTTTTCTTGGCACCTCGAGGGCACCGACCGCGAAGGCAAATTCCTGCGCGTCGATGTATCGCCCGAAGAATTGGCGCGCGTCGTCGGCACCGGCTATGTCCCGGCGCAGGGTGAGCGCACCTTCAACCTGCCGGTCCCGGGCTTCGGCCCCGGCCCGATCAAGCTGACCTTCGCGAAATGAGGCTGCGGGCGGCCGTCTGCTCGGTCGCTTTGCCGGCCCTTTGGGCCAGCACCGCCGCCGCGCAGGTTTCTATTCCCTTGCCCCAGCGGCCGGGGACAGCTCAACCGACGCCTGCGCCGGCACCAGCGCCGAGCCCGCCGCCGACCAGCATCCCGCTGCCCGGCACGCCGACGCCTGCCCCGACGCCGACCGAGCCCGATCTCGGAATGCCGCAGGTGCCGATGGGCCCCTACGGCCGGCCCGACATCAATCCCTACGACCGCGACATCGAAATGACGGTGCCGCTGACCTTTCTCAGCCGCAGCCTCGGCGACATTCCGATGCGGCTGACCGCAGACGACCGCTTCCAGCTCGACACTGAAACCTTTCTCAAGCTGCTGAAACCCATCCTCAATGACGAGGCGCACGCCAAGCTGGCCGCGCATCTGGCGGGCAAGACGCAATTCGGCCCCGACGACCTTGCCGAAACCGGCGTCGCGCTGACTTATGACCCCAGCACGCTCGCGGTGGTGGTCGTTCAGGTATCGGCAGATCAGCGATCGACGGTTGACCTCTTCGCGCCGCCCAAGGAGGATATGGACGATATCTCGCTGCAACCGGCGGGATTTTCGGCCTATCTCAACCTCAACCTCATCCAGTCCTACCTCTGGGAAGGCAGCAACAACACCGATCCGCCGACGATCAATTTCGACGGTGCGATGCGCGTCGGTGACTTCGTCTTCGAAGGCGATGCGCAGATCGGCCAGCAGATCAGCCTGTCGGGGGGCGACAGCTATAAATTCCACCGCAACTATGCGCGCCTCGTCTATGACCAGCCCGAGGATTATCGCCGCTGGTTCATCGGCGATCTCGACCCCGAAATTCGCGGGCAACAGGCCTATGTCCAGATGGGCGGCGTCGGCGTGCTGCGTCAGCAGCGGCGCTTCAACGCCTTTCGCTCGGCGATTCTCCAGGCCAACCGCCAACTGATCCTGCAGCGCGAATCGACCGTCCGCTTCCTGCGCAACGGCTCGCTCTATCGCGAATTGCGCTTGCAGCCGGGCCGCTATGACTTCAGCTCGCTGCCGCTCGTCGCGGGCAGCAACGACATCCAGATCCAGGTCACCGATAATACGGGCGCGGTCCAGGATCTGTCGTATCAGCAATATCTCGACCCGATCGACCTCGACCCGGGCGATTATGAATATGGCGCCTTCCTGGGGCCGACGAGCAGAAACTTCGGCTATGCCCCCGATTATAAGGGTCCGGTCGCCTTTACCGGCTTTTTCCGCAAAGCGTTCGTCAACGCCCCCGCCATCGGCGTCGGCCTGCAGGCGAGCAAGGATGTCCAGACGCTGACCGGCCAGACGCAGTTCGTGCTCGGCAACGGTGGCCGCCTGCTGCTCGATGCGGCGGGCAGCCATTCGAAGGATGTCGGCACCGGCTTTGCCGCGGGCGTCAGCTACGAACATTTCTTCGATCGCGGCGGTTTGTCCGACAGCATGACGCTGCGCGTCGATTACACGTCGCCGCATTTCGCAACGCTCGGCAACCTCCTTGGCATCAACACGACTTCGGTGACCGCGTCGGCGCAATATACGCACCAGTTCAGCCAGAAATTCCTGACGACCTCAACCGCATCCTACATCAAGGGGCGCGGCACATTGGGCGACAGCTATCGCATCGGCACCACTGGCTATTACCGATTCGATCGCGAATGGACGTTCCGCGCAGGCGTTGAATATGCGAAATATCCGGCCTCCTTTTCGCGCAACAATGGCTTCAGTGTCGTCGCCGGCCTGGTCTTCCAGCCCGATTATCGCCGCCGCGCGGAAGCGCGCTACGAAAGCCGCGACAATCTGGCCGAGCTTTCCTACAACCAGAGCGGCCTCAACCAGCTCAATAGCGTCGGCTTCGGCGGCGTCCTGACGCGCCAGGACAATTCCGCGCAGGCCGCCGGCTATGCGACCTATACGGCCAACCGCTTCGACGCCGCGATCAGCCACGCCGCCTTCGGCCCGAACATTTCGAACTTCGCCAACGTCAATGTGACGACGCTGCGCGTCGGCACGACGCTGGCCTATGCCGACGGCATGTTCGGCATCGGGCGCCGCATCAACGACAGCTTCATGCTGCTCAAGGTGCATGAAAATCTGGGCAAGCGCGACGTGGTCGTCGGCCAGTCGCTCGCGCAGAACGACTATATCGCGCGGAGCGGTTCGCTCGGTGCGGCGGTGCATAATTTCCTCGGCTCCTACACCACCCAGTCGGTGCAGTATGACGTCCAGGACCCGCCGCCGGGATATGACACCGGCCCGGGCGTGTTCCGCGTCCATCCGCCTTACAAAAGCGGCTATGCTGCGCGCATCGGCACCGACGCCTTTGCGAGCGCGATCGGCACGCTGATGCTCACCCCCGAAAAGCCGGTGTCGCTGGTCGGCGGGCGCGTCACGCTGCTCGACGTCAAGGAAGGCGACAATCCGCAGCCGACGCCCTTCTTCACCAACTCGGTCGGGCGCTTTGCGGTATCGAACCTGCTGCCCGGCCGCCGCTATCTTGTCGAAACCTATGGCCCCAACGGCACGGTCGACAGGGCATTCGAATTTACCGTTCCGGCCGATACGACCGGTCTCGTCAATCTCGGTACCGTGAAGTCGGGCTCGTTCAAATAGGAGGCTTCCATGCTTCGCGCATCGCTTTTGCTCGCCGCCACGCTGATGGCCGCTCCCGCCTTTGCCCAGTCGGCCAATTCGGCGCGTCCGACCGATTGCATGGTGCGGATGAACGCCGCGCCGACGAGCTGGATGATCTCCGGCTACGATCCCTATGGCGGCTCGCTGCCCGAAGGGACGTTCAGCGTCACCTATATCAATGACGGCGGGTCCGAATGCCGCTTTGCGCCGCTGTTCGACCTGTCGCAGCCGCCGTTCGGCCTGTCGAAGGGGACGGGCAAGCGCATCGGCTATGCGCTCGTCAACCTCACCGATTCGCAGGATGTGACGCCGCGCGCCGGCCGCTCGCTGCGCACGCCTTCGCAGCGCGAGCTGGTGCTGGCCCCCAATGAATCGAAGACGCTTCTCTACAAGCTCGTCGCCAATCCCGAAGACGTCCGCGATTCGGGCACCTTCACCCAGGACGTCAGCATCGAGGCGCAGGACCGCAGCTTCCGGTCGCTCGGCGGGACGCAGGTCGTTCTCGGCCTCGAGGTGCTGCCGTCGGCGCGCATGGGCCTGTCGGGCGCCTATTCGATGAGCGACGGCCACGCCGTCGTCGACCTGGGCGATCTGCGTACCGGGGTGGCGCCCGTGCCGCTGCAGCTGCGCGTCAGCAGCACCGGCCAATATGATCTGCAGGTGACATCGGCCAATTCGGGCAAGCTGCGCCTCGGCGCCAGCGACTGGACGGTGCCCTATACGATCGCGGTGGGCGGAACCGCGGTGAATCTGGCCGGCACCAGCCGCCTGTCGGGGCCGACCGGCAATGGCTACCGCCGCGATTCGCTGCCGATCCAGTTCATCATTGGCGATGTCAGCGATCGCCGCGCCGGGACCTACAGCGACGTGATCTCGATCTCCGTCACCGCGCGCTAAGCACTTAAATTTCCGATCTTCATGCGCAGAAAGCGCCGGTTCCCGGCGCCTGTTCGCGTGGGCACTTAACTGAATATTAGATGTGAGCGGCTAATCACCATCCAACACGTCGGCCAATTCGGGCGGAAAGGGTGGCGAATGAAACGGAAACTTTCGATTGCTCTCGCGGGCGCCGCGCTCGTGGCAGTACCGACGACGGCGCTGGCCGCCTCGTACGGCTTTAACCTGTTTGCGACGGTGGCGGTCAATTGCACCGTCAATCATCAACTGACCGGCTTCGGCGCGATCGAGGGCGACGCGGTGTCGCTCGGCTCGTTCCGCGAATATTGCAACGCGCCCACGGGCTATGAGCTGATCGTCAGCTATGCACCGGGCACTCTCGTCGGGACGCGCATCATCGCCGGCAGCGACGAAATCCTGCTCAACGGTTCAGGCCAGGCAGTGCTGAGCCGCGCAACCGGCCCGCGAATCCGCGAACGGCCGATCGCCGCGGTTCCGGGCGAGAACGGCTTCGATTCGGACCATCTGGACCTCCAGATCATCCCGAGTTGATCGCGGCGGCGATACGGAAATACGAAGGGGGCCGGTGCAAACCGGCCCCTTTTCTTTTGTCGTCGAGCCTCACCGATCGGCTTTGGCGCATGCGAAGGCGATCGTCGACGCCTTCGCCGGCATCGAGGCAGTAATCGAACCCGCTCCAGATAAGACAGTCGCGGTCCTATTCGAGCCACCAATCCCGGCGGCCGACCACTGCCTTTCGGTATCCGGGCGGCCGCTCGTGAAAAGCGGGTCTCGCAAAGCCAAATGCAGGACAAGCTACCTCTGTTCGGACGGATATCGCCTACGCCGGGTCGATCAGGGAATGACCATCACAAGCCGCCGCACCGACGATCTCGGAGCCTTCTGCGATGCGAATATAAAACCGCTCGCGCCGGTCGATGCGGACGTCGGACGACGCCAACTTTAACGCAAGAATTGCCGAAGATAGTCCGGACCGCGCGAGAGCGCGGCCCGGTGGAAAGCACTCAAACCCTTATCGTTTTGAAGCTCGCCGGGAATACCCCGATGTCCGCCGCCCGGTTCCCTGGCGACACGATATTTTTGCCTGAAGGCATGAGGTTATGGCAATGCCAGCGTGAAACCGGGCCTTTAGCGCAGGTTTCGACCACCAATGGCCAAGCTGGTTCCAGTCATCATATTGCCCGGTTCTAGCGAGCCAACGGCGGGTTCTGGCATCATTGATGGAGCAGCTGAACGACCGAAATCGGGAGCGTTGCCGTCCCGCTGCTATTCGGCTCGAGTTGGAGATTTGCGGCCAGGCGGCTTTGAGCGCTGCACAGAAACCGCTTCGCCGTCATGGCGACCGGATCCGCCGGTAGGATTTGTCCAGCGTAACGGCTCGCCGGCGACATGCTGTTTCGCGCTAGGCGGCACCAGACCCAGCTCCTTTCAACAAAGAAAGGGCTCGCCCGAGGGCGAGCCCTTTCGGATTCCCGACAATCACTGCCGTGAACCCATTCTCCGCTCGGGGTCGCGACGAGCTTCGAATATCGTCTATTGTCAATCGGGGCCGGAGCATTTTGACCCTGCTCCGGCCCCAGCTGCATGTTGCCTTTGATCGGGGTAGAATGATCAGAAGGCGATCCGCGCGGTCACGCGTGCGCCATGGGTGTTGCGATCGCCGGCCAGCGTGCCGCTATAGGCGGCGCCGATCCGGAAATTGCCCGCGCTGTAATCGAAGCCCGCTTCGATCTCGGCCGAATTCTTCGGGATCGGCGTGCCGATCAGGGCGAAGCTGCCGCCCCCGGTGGTGAAGGCCGCGGCCACCGGCGCACCGCGGTCGCCCGAAGCCCGGTTCCACGCGGCCGACACATAGGGCTGGAAGCCCTCACCGATGTTGAACCGTGCGCGGCCGCCCAGGCTGACGAAGGTCGTTTCCTGCTTCGCCGCCGCGATCGAAAGCGCGGCATTGCCGCCGGCTTCGGCAAAGGCGTCGCTCTTGGTGCGGACATGGGCGAGACGGAAGAAGGGCGTCAGTGCAAGGTTGCCCATCCGCACGTCATAACCAAGTTCGCCGAAGATCTGCATCGTGTCCGCATCGCGCTTCGACGTCAGCGTCTGCGCCAGCGTCGCGACGCTGATCGAACGACTGGTGTCGATATCGTGCCAACCATAGGCAAGGCCGGCGGCGGCGCGAGCGCCCTCACCCGTGCCATAGCTGACATGCGCGGCCAGATATTTGCTGTCCGCCTGTGCATGGTCGTTGCGGCCGCCGAGACGGAAATCGCTGTCGCCGATCCCTGCTGAGATTGCCGCCGCGAAGCCGTTGCCGCCATAGCCGAAGCCGGTAACGAAGCCCTTGTGGTCGGTATCCATGCCAAAGCGTCCACCCTTGGCATCGAAATCGCCCCAGCCGCCGAAGGCCGAACCCCAGAGGAAGAGGCCGGCCTCGGCCGGACCCGACATGCTGTACAACGCATTGCGCAGGTGCCGGCTATCGTCGGTCAGCCCGCTGAGCGTGCTGGCAAGAATTTCACCTGAGAGATCACCAAAGGCGGCCTGCGCGCCGGCGGCATTCTGGTTGACCACCGCTTCGAACAGCGGATCGTCGATGCCGCGCGACTGGACCGCCGCGGCAACGCTGGCCTGGTTGAAGCCGATCGCCACGTCGGCGAAATCGACGTCGTTTCGATAGAGCGACAGCGTCACCGAATTGGCGCCGTAACGCAGCAGCGGATCGAGGAAGGCCAGGTCGCTGGTCACCGAACCGAAGGTGCCGTCGATCCCGCCCGCACCCGTCAGGATCACATAGTCGGTGCGGCCGTTATAGTCGCCGTCCTCTGCAAGCACGGCCACGCTCGCATCGCTGTCGATGGTGACGAGGCCCGTCGCATCGACGCGGTCACCCGCACCCGCGGCATTGACCTCCACCTCATAGACCGAACCGGCTGCGAAATTGAGATCGCCGTTGACGGTAAGGCGCCCGATCGAATTGCCCGGCGTCAACTTGCCGTCGCCATTGATCGTCGTCGTGCCGACGCTGCCGTTGCCGCCCAGCGCGCCGCCCGCATTGACGGTGACGTCGGAGACGATCGAACCGTTGACGGCAAGCTTGCCGCCATCGACGGTCGTCGGGCCGGTATAATCGCTGTCGCCCGACAGGTTGAGCGTGCCGTCGCCCGATTTGACGAAGCCGCCGCTTCCCGAAATGGTGCCGGCAAATTCGCTGTTGTCGTCCTGATCGACGGTCAGTTGATTGTCGCCGAGTACGACTTGGGCGCCGCTCTCGCCAGCAAGGCCGCCGATCGTCTGGTCCTTTCCGGTGATGTCGAGCGACCCGCCTTCACCCAGATTGAAGTCGGTACCGGGGTCGATCGTCCCGCCGATCCGCACCGCGCCTCCGAAGATGTTGGTCACGCCCTGGAAGCCATAGTCACCCATGAAGGTCAGCGTGCCATCACCCAGCTTGTCGAGCGTACCGCTACCCGAAAAGGCGCCGAGGAAGTCGTAGTCGTCCGAACGGTTGAAAACGAAACGCCCGTCGTTGACGATGTCGCCGGCGAAGCTGCCTTCGGTGCCGCCCGCGCCGAGTTCGAAAAAGCCGTCGCCCTCGGTCTTCACATCGCCCTGAAGCAGGCCGGTGAGGACAAGGCCGCCGTTCGACACGATCGTCCCGCCGGTGTGCGCCACCGTATCGGTATCGACGGTAAAGACCGCATCGCCGATCAACTGCAGCTTGCCGCTGCCGCTGATCGTCAGTTCGTCAAGGTTCGAGACGGTCTCATCGTCGCCGAAGTTGAGCACGAGCAAGCCGTTGGTCGTCACCGCCGGGGTAAGGATGGGCGATTCCGCGCCGTCTTCGCCAACCACTTCATTGACCTGCAACGCAGCGCCTTCATCGATCACGACGTTGCCGAATTCGCCGACCATGCCGCTGGTCGACCAATAGCCCGCGGCGACCGTCAGCGCTTCAAAACCCGATACCGCAGTCAGTTGCTGCGCCTCGGTCAGTTCAAGGATGTCGCCATCGAGCACCAGATTGTCTTCGCCCGCCCCGGCATCGATCAGGCCATCGACGGCGCTCCCGGTGTTCAGCGTCACCACATCGTCATACGCATCGAGCTGGATTGCGACGCCATTTCCGCCGCTCAGCGTGCCCGCATTGGTGACGTTCGACTGGACATGGGCAATGATCGGCGCGCCATCGGTGCTGGTGATCGTCCCGCTGTTGATGAAATTGCCGAGCAGGCCGGGCGTATCGGCAAGGTCGCTCTGAATGAGGACGCCGCCGGTGGTGCCGGTGATCGTGCCCGCATTGTCGACGGTGCCGCCGCCCGACAGGATGATACCGAACCGGTCGCCACCGATCGTTCCGCTCGCGCTGTTGACGACATTGGCCGCAAAGCTCTCGCCATCCTGTCCGTCATAGGCGTACATCGACACGCCATCGGCAAAGGAAGCCCCCGCACCGGTAATGGTGCCGCTGTTGGTTACGGTGCCGCCGCCGATCAGACGGACGCCATCGTTCGATTCGCCGCTGATCGTGCCGCTGTTCTCGACCGTGGTTCCGATCGCGATGCCGACCAGATCGCCAATATCGTCATCGAATTGATAGGCGGTGGTGATCCCTGCGCCCGCGCCCGAGATGGTGCCGCTGTTCTTCACGCTCGACGCTGCGGTCGTGATCGTGATCCCGGCGTCGGGCGCGGCGGCGAAGCCGTCGTAGCTGCCGTTGCCGCGGATCGTCCCGGCATTGTCCACCGCGAGCGTCCCGGTCGCATTGGAATAGATGCCCGACGTCGCGCCCTCGATCGTTCCGCCTTCCAGATTGGTAACGATGGCGTCGGCACGCGATCCTTGCGAAACCGCGGCACCGAAGTCGCTGAGGATCGTGCCGCTGTTTTCGAGCGTGGCGCTCGACATGTCGCTGCCAAAGCCCACGCCATAGCCGTCGCCGCCGCTGCCGCCCAGGTCTCCCGTGCCGTGGATCAGCCCGCTGTTGACGACGCTGGCCGTCAGCCCGCTGCGATCCTCGCCCGGCGCGCTGTTGAGTGCGGTCCCCTGGATGAACATGCCGCCGACGACGCCGACGATCTCGCCCGCGTTATCGACCGAACCGCCGCCCGACAGGATGATGCCGAAGCGCTGCCCGGCGATCGAGCCGCCGTCCTGATTGGTCACGCTAGCCGCATAATCCTCGTTCGCCTGGTCGGCATAGCCATACATCGAGACGCCGTCGGCGTCGACGCGGCCGGCGCCGCTGATCGTGCCCGAATTGGTCACGCTGCCGCCGCCGATCAGGCGGACGCCGTCGTTGCTCTCGCCTGCGATCGTGCCGCTGTTGACGATCTCGGTATCGATCGCGCGACCCTCAAGCTGTCCGGTTTCGGGGTTGAAATAATAGGCCGTGGTGATACCGGCGCCGGCGCCCGAGATGGTGCCGCTGTTGTCGATCGTCGATGGAGCCCCCGCGAGGGTGACGCCGGCATGGGGCGACGCGTCGAAGCCGTCGTAATTGCCATTGCCGCGGATCGTACCCGCGTTGACCAGATCAATGCCTCCTTCGTCGTCGTGGACGCCGATCGTTGCACCCTCGATCACTCCGTCTTCGGAATTGACTATCGAGAGGCGGCCGTACGAGCCGTTGGCGACAGCATAACCCGTCGTCCCCACGAGACTGCCGCTGTTAACGAGTTCGGACGATTCGAGGTTGCCGCCGAAGGTGATGGCATTGCCACCCGAAATCGTCCCGCTGTTCGTCACCGACGCGGTTTTGCCCGTTTCCTCCACGGTATTAGTCTGAATATAGAGGCCGCCCGTATTGCCGTTGATCAGCCCTTCATTCTCGACGACGCCCCCGCCCGAAATGATCGCGCCGAAGCGATCGCCCCGGATCGTGCCGTCCTCGCTATTCGCGATCGTACCGATGGCCGTGACCCCCGACAGATCCTGCCCGGCAAAACTGAACATCGACACGCCGTCGGCGAGCGTCGAGGGCGTGCTGGCGACGCCTTCGATCGTGCCGCTGTTGGTGACGCTGCCGCCACCGATCAGGCGGACACCATCGTCGGTCTCGCCGCGGATAAGCCCGCTGTTGGTTACCGCGGTATTGACGGCATCATGCACCGACACGCCCGGCGCGGTCTGAAGCGCGTTCGTCGTAATTCCAAAGGTCTTGCCGCTGATCGTGCCGCTGTTGTTGATGACGGCATCGGCGCTCTGGATGTTGACGCCGATCTGGCTCTGGCTCTGGATCAGCCCGACGTTGGTGAGGGTCAGCGTACTGGTTCCGGCCGTAACCGCATTGCCCCCGGCCAGAATCTGGCCGTCCTCGGTATTGTCGATGACAAGCGCCCCGGCCGATGAGCCCAGGATACCCAGTACCTGTCCGTTGATGGTGCCGCTGTTTTCGATCGTTACGGTTTCGAGCGACCCCGTCGCGACGATGCCAAGGAAACCCTGCACCAGACCCGTGTTGGTCAACGTCGCGCTGCGGCCTTCCTGGGCCGGCGTCGCTCCCATCACGATGGCGATCGGCGTCTGGGCACCCGGAATGGCCGGATTAAACTGCCCCGTGGTGCGGATGATGCCGCTGTTTTCGATCGTTCCGCCGCCCGACAGGACCACCCCGAACGTCTGCCCCTCGATCACGCCGTCGCTGTTGTTGACGATCGATCCGACGCCCGCAACCCCCTCGGCGATCCGGTCGGGAAATTCGGCGATCGCGACGCCGATGCCGTTGATCCCGCTGCCCGGCGCGCCATTGGCGCCGCGGATGGTGCCATCGTTGGTGACGCTGCCGCCGCCGACGAGCGACACGCCCGCTCCGCCTTCCCCGCTAATCAGACCGCTGTTGACGACGACCGTGTCGGCGGCGAGCGCCGCCGGCGGCAGATTGTCGCCATTTTCATCCTCGCTGAAGAAATAGGACGTGGCGATCCCGTTTGCCGCACCGCTGATCGTCCCGCCGTTGGTGATCGACGCCCCCGGCTGCGCGATGACGATGCCACCGGCTGGCCGGCTGTCCAGCCCCGCAGGCGAAAAGCCGTTGCCGCGGATCGTCCCCGCATTGTCGACGATGACTGTGCCATTATCCGCGTAGATACCGATATCGTCACCAACGATTTCCTCGTCCTCGCCGACATTGATCTCGACCGTCCCGGGTTGGTCCACATGTACGCCGAAAGCGGGGGTCTGTTCCTGCGCATGGGCGGCAGCGCCCAGTTGCAGGATCGAAAGTCCGGCGATCGCGCTCGTCGCGAGCAGGCGCGATTTTGAATTATTCGATATCATCTGGAATTCCCCTTGGTTCACCATAGTGCGCGAAGGGGTGCCGGCGGACGCGCAGCGTCACCGTGTATAACCCTCCACCATGTTCATGCGCCCCGCATGGCCGAATGACGCCTCGCCTTCGACCTTTACGAGGCCAGCTAGGGGACCGCGGGAGCGAGCGTCTACCCAATGTTTTTTAGGGTCGCGGGTCTCGTGAGGGACGTTCGTCTTGCCAGGCGCGGAAAACCGCGGCGACACGCCACCACATTGATTTCAATGAAATTTGACTTTGGCTTAGCAGATGGCGACGAACGTTAATCATGCCACACCGATTTCGCGCCATCCTCCACCTGCTCGCGCTGCTTGCCGCTTTCGGGTTTACCGAAGCGCGCGCAGCCGAGCTCCCGCTTCTCGATTTGCAGGCGGGAAAGGACGCGCCATCGCTCACCCCTTATGTCCGCTATGCCAGGAATCTCGGCGATCCGGCGGCAATCGGCCTTGACCGTCTGCTCGGCTCGCCACTCGTGCCGATCCGCGGACAGGCGACCCATTTCGGCCCGCCGGGAACCAAGACTACGGCCCTTCTTCGCGTGCGTAATGCCGGGGACAAGAGTGCGGCATGGATATTCACGACCGGGCGCGGTTCGCTCAAATATTTTCGGCTCTACGAGGTTCAGGACGGACGCTTCGATCTGACTGTCGATGGTGCCGACGCCGCTTCAGCGAGCCGCAACCTGCGAACCTATCAGGCGTTCAGCAGCGAATTGGTGCTCGATCCGGGCCAGGAGAAAATCCTCGTCATCGACTTTCTGTCCGAAAACTCGACCTACATGCCGCTGAGGATCGAAACCTACGGCAGCTTCTTCAAGGCGAGACGCGAAAATATCGCAATGGTGTCGGGCGTCGTGATAGCGGTTGTCGTGCTGATCCTGCTCAATTTTCTCTTCTTCTCGATCACCGGTCACCGCGAATTCATCTGGCTCGCGATCGCGCAGGCCTTTTTCGCCCTCAACACCGTCCATTCGGAGGGCTATTTCACCATCTTCTTCCTCGCCGACACCCCGCTCCTCGGGGTCGCCATCGAGGAGATCTTCAAATGCGGCTTCGCTGCCGCCATGGCTCAGTTCGGCCGCAGCTTCGTCGGCACCCGGCAGCGCTTTCCGAAGCGCGATTTTGTGCTTCGCACCCTGATCGGCGCGGCGCTTGCGATCATGCTGCTCCAGCCCGGGCTTTGGCTCTATCCACCGGGCCTGCGCAGCGCTCTCCACATCGGCGGATGGTTTGTCGCGGTCGCGGTTGCGTTGTTCCTGCCCTTCATCGGCTTCGCCGCCATGAAGCAACTGGGGCGTCAGCTCTGGCCGCTGTTTGTCGGCTGGGGCAGCCTTGCCGCTTTCATCATCTATGCCGCCGTGGCTTCGATGGGGATTTTCTCGTGGCTACCGATCAACTGGCATCTTTCGGGCCCCGTGGGGCTCTTCGAATCGCTGATGGTAACACTAGCTCTCGGGCTCAATCTCAAGAAGATTCAAGGCGACAAGCTAGAGGCTAACTCCAACTATGCTCGCTCGATGGAAGAACGCCTGGCGATTAGCGAGCAAGCGGCGCGACTGGCCAAGGAAAAAGCCTTCGCGCTTGAGACGGTCAACAGCCAGAACGCTCTTTTGCACGCCTCGGGGCATGACAGCCGCCAGGTAATCCTCGCGCTCAACAGCGCGATCGGCGTGCTGAAGCGCGGCGATGGCGCGAATGCGCATGGCGAATTGACGGCCATGCTGCAAAGCTCTGCCGACTATCTGAACGAAATCGTCTCGACGACGATCTCGGGCGCCAATATCGTCGGGGACGACACCGACTTCCTCGCGCTGTCAAGCTTTCGGGCGCAGGCGCTCGTCGAGCCGCTGGCCATGATGTTCCGCACCCCCTTCGCGGGCAAAAAGCTGACACTGACCGTTCAAGTCGAAGGAGAGGTGACACTGGTGTCCGACAAGCCTTTGCTGATGCGCGCGCTGGCGAACCTGCTCAGCAATTGCTATCATTATACCGAGCGCGGTGGCGCCAGCCTGACTATCGGTACGGAGGCGAGCGGCGCGGCAATCCATATCCGCGACAGCGGCCGGGGCATGCCCCCGGCGATCATGCACGCGCTGAACGGCGACGACACGGGGCGGCTGCGCGGGCATGCAGATGTGGGCGGCACCGGCTCGGGATTTCGGTCCGCCAAGCGGCTCATCGAACGTCTGTCGGGTTCGCTGGAAATCCTGTCTTCGGATTCGAGCGGAACCCTTATCCGAATTCTTCTGCCCTGCGCTTGGCCGGAGGTGACGCCGTGCGACGCAGAGACCATCCAGGCCGGCCTTCCAGACTGGCAACTTCTCGACTTTGATCAGCGCGCGGCGTTCGAAACCGGGCTGGCCGGCTCGACCGTCGCGAAGCGGCAGATAATCGCCTTGAGCTATGACGACACAACGGTCACGCGCAGCCGGCTGAGAAATCAGGTCGGCTTGATGATCATCAAGCCAATTTGCCGCGAGTTGCTTGGCCACCCCGTTTTTGCAGCGAGATCAGAGAATGTTTAGCTCCTGCGCGCGTTCGACGATCTTGCGGTTGTTGGCCACCTCGAGCTTGCGCCGGAGTTCGGCGATGTGAAAAGAGACAGTCGGCTGCGCGATTGACAGTCGGTAGGCAATTTCCTTGTTGCTCTCGCCCTGGGCCAGGTAATGAAGAATCGCCATTTGCCGCGAAGAAAGGGTGACGGGGGGCTGGCGATAGCGACCGAGCGCGTCCCGCATGTGCGGAGAAATATAGAGCTCGCCTGCGAGCGCCGCCTCGCAAGCAGCGATGACTTCTTCGGCCGGATCCGCTTTGCTCACCACGGCCCGAGCGCCGAGTTTCAGCGCATATTCTACCTCGCCATAAGCATTTTCGCCCGTCAGGATGATCACCGTCATGTCGCGCGAACCGACGATCTCAGCAAGGATGTTGATGCCTTTCACATCGGGTATGTTGAGGTCCAGGATGACCAGATCGACTGGCTGCGACTGGACGAAGGCCGCCACCGTAGCGCCGCGATCGAGGGCACCCACGACGATATATTCGGGATAGGCCTGAAATAGCATCCGCAAGCCGGCCTGCGTGATCTGGTGATCGTCAACGATCAGAATCTTTTGTTCGCCAGCCATCCCGCCCATTCCGAAGCCTCGATCGCATCGTCGATGCCCGAAACAGGCGATTTTTCACACTCAAATTAATTTTGGATCGGGCCGACTGCAGATCCGAAAGCCTCAACGGCCTTTCCGCGGCGACGGAGCCGAGCCGCAGCCGCCTCATCGACCCTCCTCCATTGGCTCGAACATAAGATCGCGGGTCACGATCACGCGGAAGCCAAAGCCCGGCCGTATCCGGATGGTCGGCGCGATTGCGAGCTCGCGCTCGACGAGCCTGCGCCCGGTCTGGCCGAAGCTGTCCTGTGCGCCCTCGCGGACCGCCCGGACCAGTTCATCATCTCGGCCCGATCCAAGTTCGGCACCAGCCCCCAGCAAGGTCGAAACGAAGGCGGCGCGCAGCATCCTGCCCCAATGATGGTCGGTTCGATCGGCGAGCCCCGACATCCCGGCCGCGTCGGCGCCCGGCTGGCGATCGAGCATGATCGAGCGCCCGCCCGGAAGGATCAGCCGATCCCATGCGAGAAGGACCCGGCTCTGGCCGGGCGCGACCTCGGTGTCATAGGTGCCGATTAGCCTCGCCCCCTGCGGGATGAGCAGATGGCGTCCCGTCGGGCTATCGAAGATGTTCTGGGTAACCTGCGCGGTGATCTGACCCGGCAGATCCGAATGGATGCCGGTGATCAATGCGGCCGGAATGATGCTGCCCGCCTGCAATATATAAGGCGAAGCCGGGGTGCGGATCCGCTCAGCACTTTCGGCATGTTCCGCGCGCGGCGCAAGGAACCCGGTTCTTCCCGCGGACGCCATGGATGGAACGTCCGGTTCCGCGCGCCCCGTCGATCCACGCACGGGAGCCGAAGTCCCCGTCGCAGCGCCGAAAAGACGACTCGACCGCGCCGTCTCTCGTTCTTGCTGTGCCCGCTGAAGCGCCTGCTGACCTGCATCGGGAGGCGGCTCTACCGGTCCGGTCGCCGGCTCGGGTAGCGACTTTCCATCGCGCTGCGCCGATATGATCGGCCGCCCGAGATCGCCGGACAGATGAGGCCCGAGCTTCGGCATGACAGTATAATCCTTCGGCGCCCCGGTTACGGTCTCGGAGCGGCTGCTGGCCGCCGCATCGTAAAGATTTTCCGGCGTCTCATGTGCGGTCGGCCTAAGCGCGTAGAGAAGCGCGCCGCCAATCGCGACGCCCGCCGCGCCGCCCGCGATCACCAGCGCCTTTCGCGACAGGCGCATGACGCGCGGCGGGTCGGCGGCAAGCCGAAAGGGTTCGGCGGCAGCGGGGTCTGGATCTGGCAAGTCCGCCGCCGGGATCTGCCGCTGGCTGCCGGTCATGACGCGCTCCGTCCGCGCTTGATGCGAACGGATTTAGCGGCCCGCCCAGCGCCGAGCCGCAGCTCGGCGCGCTCGAACAGGCGATCGACGACGATATAGCGGCCTTCGACCCGGTAGTTGACGAGCTCCGCCTGATCCTTTTCGTCCAGGATGAAGAGCGGCGGCATGTCACCCGCCGCAATGCTCTCGCCGAACTCGACGAATGGCTGAAGCGAAGATGACGGCGTAGCGTCTCGGCATGGAGCCGGCGGTCATAGGGCTCGCTCATGACCGCTCCCTTGCTGCCGCCCGTTGCCGGTCATCGGCCCCGTAGATCTCGGCGGCTATGGCTTCGTCGGTCTTGCCGCCCTGCGCGCTGCGCCGGGCAGCGCCAGGGCGGCAGGAGCGCCGCGCCAATACCGGGTGAATTGACGCGCGCGAATGCGAGTGGATTGCGCGATCAGCCATCACCGAGCCTTTCGTGACCGCAGCGGGAAAAGCCGATCGGGACCGGCGCCAGGCGCGCGGCCATCGTCCCCCGGCGCGTCCGAACCGGGCGACGATGCAGCGCCGGGGTCATTCTCCAAGCCCCTCGAGAGGACAGCGAAAATATCGGCGCCGCGCCAACCGGGCGCTGGGGGGAGCTGAGCTTCGGCGCGGCGACCGGGCGAGCCGGCTTCGAGGTCGGGCGCAATCGCTGCGACATAGGCGAGGGTTTCGGCGGGCAATTGCCGGCGCCCGGCGACATAGGCGTCGACGCGCCCGGGACCCGCATTATAGGCGGCGAGCATCAACCGAAGGTCGTGATAGCGATCCCACATCGCGCGCAGATAAGCCGTGCCGGCGTGGATATTGGCGCGGGCGTCGAAGGGGTCGGGCCCGAGACGATGCCTTTGCGTCAGCATCGCCCATGTCGCGGGCATGATCTGCATCAGGCCCCTCGCGCCCGCTCGCGAGACGGCGCGCGGGTTGCCGCGGCTTTCGGCATGCATGACGCGCCAGATCCATTCCTCGGGGATGCCGAAGCGCCGCGCCGCATCGGACACCGAGGCCGCGTAAGGATGCACAGGCAGCGGCGTTTCGGCTGCCGCCGCGATGCTCGGCACTGGCGCGGCAAGCGCGGCTGCGGCGGCACCCGCGTGAGCGGCGCGGCCCAAGGCGCGCGCAAGAATGATGCCGCGAAGATGCGTGGAGCCGGTCATCGATCGGCGGCGCCGCGCGCAAGCAAGGAACGCGCGGCGGCCTTGCTCGCGTCGCGCCGGCGGCCGAATGGCTCGAAGCTGCTCGATATTGCTTCCCCAAATTGGAAGATGGGCGGGATGGAGTCGCGAGGAGCGCCGGCGCGCGGGTCGATCGATGTACCGCGGGTGACGAGCGGCTGCGCCGTGCCGATCAGCCCGGAGACGGGGATCGGCCCGAAATAGCGGCTGTCGAGACTGTCGCGCGCTGCGTTGATCAGGAATATCTCGCCATGCGCGACGGTGCGGCATCCGGTCCAGATGGGAAGCGGCCGGTTCGCCCGGTCGCGCGCCAGCGCGCGGGCGACGCCCACCCCGTCGATCGTCACGAAGGTGCCCGATCGGCAGACGAGCGCGCCGGGGCGTCCGGCGACGCGCTTGAGAAGCGGCACATCGGGCGGCAGATATCCGCGCGCGCCGAGGAAGCTCGCAAGCTCGGGCGGCGGCACGATCGCGACAAGGTCGCCGGTTCCGGGCGCTGCGCCGACATGGATCCAGTAGAGGCCTACCGCCGCGCTGGCGCTTGCATTCCAGAGGAGACGCGGCGCCGGTTCCAGCCAGCAAATGGCGGTAAAGAGCGCGCCGAACAGCGTCGCCGCCGCGGCGCTCGAGCCAAGCATCGCGCGGTTCGCGCGCCTCCGGTCCGACAGCAGGATCGAACATGGAAAAGAAGGAGGCCCGCACATCAGCGCGATCGCTTCCGCGCGGGATATACCGTGCTGATGCCGGGATCGAAGGTCGATGTGCGGCGGCCAAGGTCGACCCAGGCGTCGAGTTCTTCGATCACATAGAGCACACGCCCCCCAACCTTGCGGAAGACCGGTCCGGTTCCGTAGCAGCGGTGCTTCTCCATCGTGCGATTCGAAAGGCCGACGCGTTTTGCGGCTTCGGGGGTCGTGAGAAAGCGCGGCGGGTGGCGGGTTGCCATGGTAAGCTCCTTTCAGACGCCGGATCGAAGAGCGCTGGCCGGCGGGCGGTGTCGGCTCATGGCGTGAAGCATGAGGCTGGGGGGAGCGGCTGAATTCTGCGGCTATTTTTGTCGCACCGCACGGCCCGAAAGCAGAGCGCGGTAGCCGCCGGCTGCGAGCGCCTCAGCCTCGCGGATCAGGCGCTGGGTGCGTCGGCGCTCGGGCGATGCCTTCCATACCGCGCCGCGGCCGGTAGCCAGCCGAGGGTAAACGAGCCGACTGGCGATGGCGTGGCTCGTGGCCCTGGCGGCCTGCCGCAGGTCGAGGATCGAGAGGAGAAGGTCGAGCCGCTGCGCCTGGTAAGCGGTCGGACGCGGGACCGCGGCAGGCGCGGATGCGCCGCGCCGCCACCGGTCGAAATCGCTAAGAGCGGCGAGGCGCGTCGCGGTCATCGCATCGAAGGGGACGATAGCGGCGAGCGGCCCATCCCGCCGAGCGCCGCGCAGCCAGACCCGGTAAAATGATGCACCGCCGCCAAGGACCAGGTGCGTCCCCTCGGGCCCGCTATACCGGTGCGCAGGTTGCGGCCAGCAGGCCGGATCGAAGCGCGGCGTGGCCGGGATGCCGGGAGACGCCGCATCGAGGATGACGACATAGGGGCAGAGCGCCGCGTCCCAGAAGGCCGGCGCGTCGACGGCCGGCACGCGGGGGTCGAGCGGGAAAGCTGAGTCCCCATCGCCGGGCCATCACCTCCTGCGACCCGGGCCGCGCGTCGCGCTGCGCGATCAGGCGGGCGTACTGACTGCAATAATCCGGGCTGCGACGAAGAAATTCCTGGGCATAGCCGGGAAAGTCGAGGCGCGGTCGCCGATGCGTTTCCTCTTTCGCCGCTGCCATGACCGCCTCCCCGCAAGCCAGCAGATTCGGGGCTGGAGCGGCAAAGGCCAATTCCATGCCAGGGGCATATATATGCCCATTAGTGGGTATCCCGCCCGGCCAGGCCGGGCGTGAGAGCGGCTCAGTCGCCGCGCCTCGCCAGGGCGTTCAATCCGCCGCGCGACTGCCGACTTTAACTCAGAGCCCCAAAAGACGGCTCCGTCGCACCGCGGGCGACTTCCGTCGCTTTCATAGAGTGCCTCGCCGGGCGTGACCTACCAATCGCGCTGCGGCCTGCCGCAAACGGGCGCGGTACGGCAAGGCGATTGCGCCAAGCTGCCCGGGGTTGGGTTGTCGATGCTCCCTGCCCCCTTCCGCGCCATCAACTCAGGAGGCCCGCCAACACTCGACGCTCAGAGGTGCGCAGGTGGAGGGCGGGGAAAAAGGGCAATTTATGAAAAAACGAAATATGATGATGGCCAGCTTGCTGGGCAGCTCAAGCGCTGCTTGCGTTCTATTGCCGGCGAGCAGCTTGCTTTTTGTGGCGCCAGCCTATGCCCAGAGCCAGCCGGCGGCCGATACACCATCGCCCCAAACCGAGCAGCTTGTCGGCGTCGGCGAGGCGGCAGAGACGGGC
Source organism: Sphingopyxis sp. GC21 (assembly GCF_025727575.1). Classification (NCBI taxonomy): domain Bacteria; kingdom Pseudomonadati; phylum Pseudomonadota; class Alphaproteobacteria; order Sphingomonadales; family Sphingopyxidaceae; genus Sphingopyxis; species Sphingopyxis sp. GC21. Next base: position 3,205,493 of record NZ_CP095845.1, read on the forward strand.
GAAGAAATCGTCGTCACGGGTTCACTGTTTCGCCGCGCCAACACCGAAACACCCTCGCCGGTTACAGTGCTCTCGTCGACAACGCTCGAGCAGCGCGGTTTGAACACCGTCGCCGAAGCCCTTCAGCGCGTCACCGCAGGCAATGCGGGCACGATGACGCAGGGCTGGAACTCGGGGAACAATTTTGCCGCCGGGGCCAATGCCGTAGCGCTTCGCGGACTGACCGTCCAATCGACGCTCAGTGTGTTTGACGGACTGCGAATGGCGCCTTATCCGCTCGCGGACGACGGCCAGCGCAATTTCGTCGATCTCAACACGATTCCGAACGCCGTCATCGAGCGCATAGAAGTCCTGCGCGACGGCGCGTCATCGACCTATGGCGCTGACGCGGTCGCCGGCGTCATCAACGTCATCACCAAAAAGCAGATCGAGGGCCTGCATGCCAATGGATCGGCCGGTGTTTCGCAGCGCGGCGACGCGGGCGAGGTCCGGTTCGACGCGACCTATGGCTATGGCAGCCTCGCTGATCAGGGCTTCAACGTCTATGTCAGCGGCGAATATCTGAAGCAGGATGCGCTATGGGCCCGCGACCGCGGCTATCCCTACAACACCTCCGACTGGAGCAGAATCTGCAACGCGGCGGGCTCCTGCCTGCCCAACCTCAATCCGAATGGCGTAAGTCCCGACGGCTACTTCAACGGCTTCTCGGCCGTTCCGGGCGTAGCCGCCGTTCGTCCCGTGACGACCGACGGGGCAAGCATCGGCTCCGGCCGCTTCGCCTATCTGAATCCGGCGGCGGGATGCGGACGTTGGGACACCATCCAGGTGACACCCGCGCAGGTCGACGAAGCGGTGACGGCGCCGGCCGACGGCCGTGTCTGCACCTATAATCCGACGGGCCAATATTCGATGCTGCAGCCCGATATTGAACGCTATGGATTCACCGCGCGCTTTACAGCGAACCTCGGCGAGGATCATCAGCTTTACGCGCAGGGCAATTTCTATCAGACCAATACCTTCTCATCGTCGGCACCGCGCAGCTGGACCGATCGTCCGACCGTTCCACGCAGCGGCGCGGTTGTCTATAATGTGATCGCGCCCGTCTATGTCTGCCCCACGGGGGTCGGCACGCTCAACGGCGTGGGAACCGGGTGCAACGCCACCAATGGTGTGCTCAATCCTTACAACCCCTATGCGGGCGCGGGGCAGACTGCCCAGATCCAGTTCATGCCGGATCGTCCAACAACCGACGAAACGTCCGGGCGTTCTCTGCGCGGTGCGATCGGCCTGTCGGGTTCCTTCGGGGACAGCTGGCGCTATTCGGCAGAATTCACGGCGTCTAACGTACAGCTCACCCGCGTCCAGAACGGCTATGCGATTCCGCAGCGGATCATGGACGTCGTTGCGCGCGGGACATTCAACTTTGCCAATCCCGAAGCCAATTCGCAGGCGGTGTGGGATTATGTGATGCCGACGAACATCACGCGATCGGAATCGAACCTGTGGCAGGCCACCGCCAACGTCACCCGTTCGCTGTTCGAATTGCCGGGCGGCACGCTCGAAGCTGCCTTGGGCTTGGCCTATCGTCACGAATCGATCGATGCGCCCAGCGCCAATCCGCAGAACGACGCCCATCCCTATGATCGCTATTATGTGATCAATGCCGTCGGCACATCGGGCAGCCGCAACGTCTTCTCCGGCTTCGGGGAAATCAATGCGCCGATCCTCGATCAGCTCGAAGTCAATCTGTCGGGACGCTACGACAGCTATTCTACCGGACAGAGCAATTTCTCGCCGAAGGTGGGCGTCAAGGTCACGCCGATCCCGCAGATCGCTCTGCGCGGCACCTGGTCAAAGGGCTTCCGCATTCCGAGCTTCAACGAATCCTTCGGCACTCCGACCACCGGCTTCGTATCGCAGGGCGGCGGCACCTTCTGTGCGACCTATGCGGCATTCTGCGCGGCGCATGGCAACAACGCCTATGCCACCTCGCCGTTTTCGGTGGGCCTGACCAACGTCGGCAATCCGAAACTGTCCCCGGAACGGTCCGAAAATATCACCCTTGGCGCAATTTTCGAGCCGATTCCGAACCTGAGTTTCACGATCGATTTGTGGCGGATCAAGGTCCGCGACCAGATCGTCGGCGTCAGCAACATCGGCCCGGTCATCGCTGCCTATTACGCCAACAACGGGGTAGTGAATATTCCGGGCTTCACCGTGACTCCCGGCGTTGTCGACCAAGCAAACCCCAGCGCGCTGCCGCACATCGGCACCATCCTTGCCTCTTATGCCAATGCCAACCGGCAGGAACTTCAGGGTGTCGATCTTGGCGTCAACGCACGGTTCGACCTGACCGACAATCTGCGCCTGACGAGCGCGTTCGAGGCGTCCTATCTCGACAGGAACCATCTGACGCTGGTCGATCCGCTGACGGGCGAAGCCCAGGATCCGCAAAAGTTCGAGGGGACGCTCAGCCCCTGCAACACGACGTCCTGCTCAGGTTCGCCCAAGTGGCGCGCCACGTGGCAGAACACGCTGGCGTTCGGCAATACGACGGTTTCGGTAACGGCCTACTACACCGCCGGCTATCACGTCTCGCAAGTCGATTTCGGCGCGACGCCGGGCGATTGCGCAAGCGCGGTAGACGCGGGTGCAGCGGCCTATCCCGACGGAAGCCCGGTGATGTGCAAGTCGAAGGCGATCTGGAACGTCGATCTGACCGCGTCGCAAAAAGTGAACGACAAATTCACCCTCTATGCCAACGTCCTGAACCTGTTCGACACCAAGGCGCCGTTCGATCCGAACGCGGCCTATGGCATTTACGGTTACAACCCGGCGTGGGCGGGCCCGAACATCATGGGCCGCTACTTCCGCATCGGCGCCAAACTCGACTTCTAGGACTTCGGTACCCAGCAGCTGGGGGGCGGCGTTTATCGCCTCCCCCCTTTTTTTGCGCGTAATTGGCGGCGATAGTCTTGCCCGGAACGACGTCTTTCTGATCAATCGCCGGGTGCGCAGATAAATTCGCCAGTCTATTCGGGCCGAAAGCGCGTCAGCCTTCCATCGGCAGCGGCGGATGCGGTCCAGACGACCGCCTTATATTGGAACGCGAGCCTGTACCGCCGCTCACCGTCCGCTTTGACCTCCAGCAATTCCACCGTTCGCAGCGGGCCCATGCCGCGCAGCATCGCGCGCGCGAATGGCGAGACGATACTCGATGCGGCATCCTGCCCCGTCGGAGCGAACGCCGCCGCCGCGCCGGTATCGCCCGCCGCGGCCTTTGTCACCGCGACGCGAATATTTGCCGCGATCGCCGGGCGATCATCCGCGATTACGGGTTCCGGCGCCAAGGGCGGCAACAAGGTGTCGATGATCGCCTCTGCGATCAGCGGGTGCAGGACCTGCTGGTTCGTCAGCACGATGACCGTCAGCTTGCGATCCTCGATGCGCCAGATGTCGGCAAGCGCCGGCCCACCGCTATGCCCCGCCAGCGTGACGCCGCGATAGGGGCGCGCGATCCAGCCCAGGCCGAAAGGCGCGCGGCGGCCGTTGGTCAACGTCGCCGCTTTCTCGAGCTCACGGATGCTTTCCGGTTTCAGCACGCGCCCAGCATCGAGACCTGCGAACAGCTTGGAAAGGTCTTCGATTGAAGAATAGAGGCCGCCCGCGCCATATCCTTGCGGTGCAAAGAAGAAATCGCTCGTCGTCAGCCTGTCGTCGCGCAGACCATAGATCTGGGCGCGTCGCGGCAGCAGGTCGCCGATGCGCACGGTGCCGTCGTCGCTCGCATTGGCGAACGCCGTTGCGCGCATATCCAGCGGCTCGAACAGCTGCTTGTGTAAAAGTCGCGGCAAGGTGTCGCCGCCCGCTTTCTCCAATATGACGCGCAGCACCGCAAAATCTGTAAATCCATATCGCGCCTCGCTCCCCGGGACATAAGCGAGCCGCGCGGCCATCGTGGTGGCGAGAATGCTCTCAAGCGTCGCATCGCGCGTCGCGCCGCGTTGCTCAGCCAGCCCCGATGTGTGATCGGCCAATTGCCTGACGCGGATGGCTGACCAACTGGCAGGCGCGTCCGGAAGCCAGCGCGTCACGGGGTCGTCGAGACCGAGCTTGCCCTGTTCGGCAAGCCGCATCAGCAGCATGCCGGTAAACATCTTGGTTGCCGAAGCGAGCTGGAACCGCGTGTCGAGCCCGACCGGTGCATCCCATTCAAGATTGGCGGTGCCATAGGCCGCGATCTTCACGATCCGCCCCTGCTCGACGACCGCGACCGCCACGCCGGGAATGTGGTTCAATTCCATTTGCCGGCCGACGATCAAGTCTATCGGATCGGGACGGGGCGCGCAAAGCGCTGGGGTGGCCCAGGTGCCGACGGCGGCTGCAAGGAGGATCGCGAGCGTGCGCGGCACCCTTTTGCTCTTGCGCCGGCTCGTGCTGCCCGAAATCCGCATCGCGCATATCCTCTGGTCTTTGGCCGGTTCCTGCCGCGACGCCCGCTATGGTAAGGATGACATCGCGATCAGCAACCTTGATGAATGACCCCGCTCAAAAGCCAATGGCACGGTCCGGATTTTCATCCAGACCGTGCTATCGTACCCGCTTGGGGTGGGACTAATCCCCAAGGGGAGAGACGTCAGAAGCGGACCGTGAGGCCGCCCATGACGCTATTGCGCTTCGTGCCCGCGAATTCCCCGGCATATCCGGCCTGGACGCGGACACTGTCGGTGAGGTCGAGACCAAGGCCGACGGCGACGCGCATCGCGGTCTTCTCGCGCTCGATGCCGTTCACCACGATCGCGCTGCCGGCGCCGGTGAATTGGCCCGAGACCAGGACGTCGCCATCGCTCAGCATCTGGCGCACGCCCAGCTGGGCATAGGGCGTGATGCCGATGCCCCCGGTCTGGAAGCGGCCCGACACATTGACAGCCGCCTCACCGAAGAGGCTGCTCTTGCTGCCCTTGTCGATGGTAAGACCGAAATCACCGGCCCCCTGCTCGACCGCCGCGCCGCGGCTGGTGCGGACATAGGTCACGCCCAATTTGGGTGCGATCGACCACGAACCCAGCTGCACCTGATAGTCGACGCCCAGATCGACCACCCAGCTATTAAGGTCGTATTTCGCCTTCGCCTCGCTGTCGGTCACCAACAGCCGGCGATGGGTCTCGGCCTTGCCGCCGCTGACCGCCAGCAGCCCATGGATGCCAAAGCCGCCCAGCGTCGCGTCGGCAAAGACACCGCCAGCCAGCGCATCCATATCGGTCTTCGCACCCAGGCCACCGATCGTCTGATCGCTGTTCAGGCCGCCGAAGAACAGGCCGACCTGCGCATCTTCCCCGAAGCCGTAGCCGACGCCGCCGAAGAAGCCGGTGCGGGTCAGATGGCTGTGCGAGGCGCCAGTGTTGCCGCCGGTGGCATTGACGTCGGCACTTCCGGTGAGGAACTGGCCAAAGCTGTACAGCCCGCTATGCCCAGCCTTGGCCGCCTTGGCGCTTTGAGCCCCATCGACCAGCGACAGGCTGTTCTCGATCCCGAGTTGCAGCGCCGAGCCATAGGCTTCGGGCGTGAGCTGGCGGAACGCCGCCTGGTTGACGACGCCTTGCGCATCGACGAGCACCGGCAGCCCGGCCGTGAAGGCTTGCACGCCATAACCGCCGCGCAGCACCTCGTTGGCATAATCGACACTGGCGTGGATGTTGGTCGGATAGGCATCGTCGTTGAGGAACTCGCTCTGAATCTGGAGCTTGTTGCCATTCTGGACGACGAAGCCGAAGACGTCCGCCGATTTGTTGATCGTCGTGAAGCGGCCGGTGATGCCGCCCTGCGCCACGACAAGGTCGAGCGTGTTGCCCGGCGTCCCTTGCAGTACGCCGGTGATGTCGATCGCGGCGCCGTTCGCGATGGTCAGCTTGCCCGAGATGTTGAGCAGGTCGCTGACTGTCGGCGAGACTTCGATGAGCAGGTTGGAACCCGCCGCGAAGTTGACATTGCCGTTGACGGTCATCGTCCCCGGCGATGCGCCCGGCGAGAGCGTGCCCGCCACATTGATGTCGGCGTTCACGATACCCGCCGAGCCAAAGGTCGCGCCATGGGCCACCTCGATCGCGCTGCTCGAGGAGATGACGCTGCCGGCCTGACCGATCAGGCGTCCGCCGGTGATGCTGACATTGTCCCAGCTGCTGGTGCCCGCGATCGAGACCACGCCGCCCGCGACGTCGAACTTTTCGAAGCTGCTATAGTTTGATCCGTCGAACGCGGTCGGCGAGGCATAGGTACCGCTGGTGTCGAAACGCAGGCGATCGGTGCCGGCGCCGCCCGTGACGGTGCCCGAGATGCCGTCGAGACCGGTCAGGGTGAGCGTGTCGTCGCCGTCGCCCAGATCGACATTGCCCTCGATCGACCCGGCGACAATCAGCGTGTCCGCCCCCGCGCCGCCCGTAACATCAGCGATCAATTGCTTGCCCGCCAGTATATTGACGGTGCCGTTGTTCAGGAACACGCCGCCGGTGTGGGCGGCGTCCTCGTCGATGCGCAGCTCGCCCGCACCGGACGCCTCCAGCCGCTCGAACCCGCTCTGCTGCAGGCTGCTGAGCAGGCGTGTCGTGCCGGCATTCTGGATCAGCGCCAGCGTGTCATTGCCTTCGCCGCCGGCCACAACGCCCGCGACGGTCGCGCCGCTGCCCAGGGTGAAGCGGTTGTCGGCATCGTCGAAGATCACGCCCGACGCGGTAAGGTGGGTGTCCTCGCCAAGTTCGAAATGCCCGCCCTTCACATTCACCGTTTCAAAGCTGTAATTGCCGCCCGTTAGCGCCAGCGTCCCCTCGCCTTCGGACACCAGATCCTCGAACGAGATGATCTGCGACGCGACCACGGTGCGGCTATCGGCCGCGCCCGACTGGACGCGGAGCAGGTCGCGACCCGCGCCGCCGTTGACAATGCCTTCGAAATTCACGCCTTCGCCGATGATCAGCTCATTATCGATATCGCCGGTGAAGTTGACCTGCTGGCCCGCACCCAGATCGCCAGTCAGGGTAAGCGGCGATGCGCCCGACACATTCGCGATTTCAAAGCCGTACATGCCCGCGATCGACGATGCACCAGTCAGGTTGAGGTTGAGCGTGTCGGTGCCTGCCCCGCCATCGAGCGCGCCTTCAAGCAGTCCCGAAAGCTGCATCGTCAGCGTGTCGTCGCCGCCGCCAAGCGAAACGCCGCCCGTCAGCGCGCCCTCGATGGTCACGGATTGCGCGCTGTCGTCGCCGATCACGTTGCGAACCGAACCATTGCTGCCGGTGAGCACCAGATTGGCATTTTCGAGCAGTTCGAGATTGTTATAGGTCTGCCCGGCGTCGAGATTCACCGTCAGCGTACCCGGGCCATAGGCGCCGAACGAGTCGAAGTTGACCACCGAGCCGGGGATCGAGCCGTTGCCGCCGTCGAGATTGAACACGAAGGTGTTGTTCCCCGCGCCGCCGTCGATCGTTCCGGTCACGGTGCCGCCGCCGCGTGCGATATAGCGATCGTCGCCATCGCCAAGATCGAGATCGCCATCGATCGTGCCCGCGTTGGTGACGACGTCGTTGCCGCCGTTCATATAGACGCTGCCGTCGACCGTGGCGCCGGCCTTGAGCGTCAGCGTGTTCGCGCCATTGTTGCCGCCGATATCGCCGCTGAAGGTGACGCCTTCGGCAATGCTGGCGTTACCGCCATCTTCACTGGCCAGCGACACCGTCGCGCCGTCGCCGAGCAGCAACCGCCGATAGCCGTCGGTGCTCTGGTCGATGTTGAGCATGCCCGCGCCTTCGGCGGCAAGCTGTTCGAAGCCGGTGATGTTGCCGGTCGAGCTCAGATTGCGCGTCTGCCCCTGCGCGAGTTTGAACGCCAGCGTGTCGATGCCGTCGCCGCCGTCGACAAGGCTGTTCACATTGCCTGTGCCTTCGAGCGTCAGCTTGTTATTGCCTTCGCTGAAATTGACGCCGCTGGCCGATGACAGCGACGCGCCGTCGCCGATGCTGAGATTGCCGGCGATGTCGACCGACTCGAAGCTGTAGCTCTCGCCGTTCAGGGCCAGCGTGCCGTCGCCGCCGGTGATCAGACGCTCGAACGAGACCAGCTGCCCCGCGATGATCGTGCGGTTGCTCTCGGCGCCGGTGTTGATCTCGATCGTATCGGTGCCGGCACCGCCATCGGCGCGTCCGTTGAAGGTCGCCTCCGTATCGACGATGAAAAGATTGTCCGCCTCGCCGAAATTGATCGACTGGCCCGCACCCAGCGTGCCTGCGAGCGTCAACGACGCGCTGCCGGCGACATTCACCACTTCGAAATTGAACAGGTCGTTGACCGTCGAGGCCGCAGTCAGCTTGAGATTGAGCGTGTCGGTGCCGGCCCCGCCATCGAGCGCGCCCGACAGCTCACCGCCCAGGTTCAGCGTCAGAACATCGTCGCCGCCGCCCAGTGAAACGCCGCCGGTCAACGCGCCGTCGATCGTCACATTCTGGGCGCTGTCATCGCCGATGACATTTTCGACCGAGCCGTTCGAACCCGTGAGGACCAGATCCGCCCCTTCGAGCAGTTCGAGATTGGTATAGCTCTGTCCCTTGTCGAGGTTGACCGTCAGCGTGCCCGGACCATAGGCGCCGAACGAGCTGAAATTCAGGACCGATCCCGGAATTTCTCCCTCGCTTCCTTCCAAGCGGAAGACGAAGGTGTTGTTGCCGGCGCCGCCGTCGATGTCGCCGGTCACGATCCCGCCGCCCGATGCGATATAGCGATCGTCGCCGTCGCCGAGGTTCACATTCCCCTCGATCCGGCCCGAATTGGTGACGACGTCGTCACCCGCCCCCATGTCGACGTCCCAGCCGATCGTGCCGCTGTTTTCGAGGCTGTCGTTGCCGCCGCCCATCGACGCGCCGCCCGCGATCGTTCCGGCGTTGACGATCTGTTCGTCCTGGTCGGTTCCGGTGAAGGTATAGCCGCTGTTGCCGCTCGCCGACGAAACGCTGTCCCCGGCATCGACGTGCACGGCGATATTGGCAAGCTGCAGCGAATCGGAGTCGATATTGCCAAAGATCGACACCTTGCCCGACCCTGCGGTGCCCTGCAGCCGGGTCAGCGCCTCGAACCCGAAGAACTGGCCTGCATTGATGCGCTTCGCGATGTCGCCGGTGAGATCAACCGCGATGATATCGTTCCCGTCGCCGCCATAGGCCGATCCGGTCAGGCTGCTGCCGCCACCCAACACATAGGTGTCGTCGCCTTCGCCAAGCCGCAGATCGCCATCGAGTTTGCCATAATTGCGGAACTGGTCGTCATAATTGCCCGGATCGACATTGCCCTGAATCAGGTTGCGATTGGTGATGCTGTCGGTCGTGCCCACAGTGTGAATGGCGCCGGCCAGGCGGCGATAGGCCTCGGTTACGCCCTGATCCTCGCGGAACAATGTTTCCGCGTGCCCGCGAATTGTTCCGTCATTTTCAAGCTCGAAGGCCGCGCCCGCCGCCCCGTCGCCGCCGACGATAACGGCACTGGAACCGGCGCCCATCGCCTCGATGGTGCCGCTGTTGACGACGCGACCCTTGGCGGTGTCGCCATTCAGCCCAATAACAACGGCGGCATTGAAACGGACGGTGCCATCATCCGAATTCGTCCATGCGCCGCCATTGGCCGAAATCAGGCCGCTGTTGACCAGTGACGACACCAGCATCGGCTGATCGGGATCAAGGCGCGATACGATAAGGACGCCTCGTCCACCCATCCCGTCGACCCGGATCGTGCCGCTGTTCACCACCTCATTGTGGGCACTGTCGAGCGAAACGCCGCTCACTCCGCGACCGGTCGTTTCAACCAATCCTTCGTTGCGGAAGCGCAGGCTGTTGTCGACCTCATAGCTGATGTCATAGAGGCGGACGCCGTATTGCTCGTAATCATAGAATGTTTCTTGCGCGCCGCTGTTGCGGATCGTCCCCGTGTTCACGACGTTGGCAAGCGGACCATCGGAGTTCGAGGCATCGAACTGCATCCCCACCGCATGATCATAGTCCGATGTCGTTTCGATCGTTCCCTCGTTGCGGAACTCCAGCGTTTTCACCGAGCTGCCGAGGTCGCCGACATTGAAGAAAACGCCATCGCCGTCGGTCGCGCGGATCAGCGCGGTGTTGAGGAAGCTGGTGACGCCTGCCCGGCCATAGACGCCCTTGGTGCTGACCACATCGGCATTGTTGGTAAAGCGCATACCGCGCGTCACGTTGGCAATGTCGCGCAGATAGACGCCGAAACCATCAGCATTGATCTTCGCTGAGTTGACGACCGAGCCATCGCCGACGAGCATCAGCCCGGCGTCGAGCGTCTGCGACGCCGCGACGGTGACGATGGTATCGGCGCCCGATGCTTCGATCCCGTGCATTTCGAAGCCGCTGTTGCCGTTGCCGAGAATGTCGTTCGACAGCGTGTTGGTCGCACTTGCGACAAAGGAACGGCCATAGCCGTCGAGACCTTCGCCGCCCTCGATCGTGCCGGTCACGCCATTGGTCGCACCGTTATAGAGGAACATGTCTTCGCGATTACCAAGATCGACGTCGCCGGTGATCGTGCCCGAATTGACCACCATGTCGGTGCCATCGCCGCCCTGAACGGCGATGCGGCGGCCGTCGACCATGCCGCCAGTGATCGTTCCGGCGCGGGTGCCGCCTTTCGAGAAGTTCCATACGGTATTGCGAAGCACCATCGTGCCGCGCAGGCTTTCGACCGCGGCGCCGGTATTGGCGCTGATGTCGCCGACATTTTCGATATAATTATCGCCGTTGGCGGCGAGAACGCCGCTGGAGCCACCGATGATGTTGCCAAAACCGCCACTGGCCGCGCCCGTTCCACTGCTATTCTCGGTCAGGATATTATAAAGCTTCCCGCCGTCCAGCCGGACCCCGACGCCGGAGGCATCCGAATTGCCAAATTGCCCGCCCACGCTGATCTTCGTCGAATTGAAGACCCGGCCCGAGCTTTTGATCAGCGTCACGTTCGGGAAAGCCGCATTGGTCGAATTGACCCAGGTATTGGCTTCAAGAAAGATATCCGCATTGCCGCCGACAATCGCGGTGCCTTCCAGAATCTGGACGCGCGAATTATTCCTCAGCCGCAGCGATTCGGCGTTGGTCACGTCGATCAGACCCCTGAAGGTGCTTCCACCACCAACGTCGCCCTCGATAATGAGCGAGAGCTTGCCGTCGCCCCCAGCTCCCTGGTCCTGCGACGTCGACCCCGACAGGACGCGGATCGCCTGCTGTGTTTCCTTGGGCTGGTCGGCCGCCGCCACCGAAAAGGTCAGCACGACCGTGCCGTCACCGGCAAATTGAAGCGGCCCGTGACGTAGATTCATAAGCGCATTGTCGGGCAGTTTCGACGGATCGCTGGGAATCGGCGAGCGCGAACGATTTTCGAGCGTGAGGACCGTGTCATTCCCCGACGCTTCATAAACCGTTCCACCGTCGAACGGCGTGCCCGTCGCCGCATCCGCGCGCACGAACTGCTGCGTCGTATTGCCCTTCGGTTCGGTGAACACGACATTCTGCGTCTGGCTGGAATTTGCACGGAGCCACACCGTGTCGCGCCCGCCGGCATCGGTAAGCGGGCCGGTCGTCAGGCCGGTCAGATCGAGGACGCCGGTGTCGGCATTGACGCGCGAGATGTCGACGACGACCCGGTCGTTGCCCGTGCCCAGCTCGACCGCGACCGGGGCCTGCCCCTCTTCCAGAACGACCGTCTGATCCTGCGCCCGGGCAGACGCCGCCATCATCAGGGGGACGAGCGCGCCGCCGAGCAGAAGCGCGGCCCGGCCGCGGATTGCTGCGCTGCCGCGGCTGGGAGAAAGGGCGGCGGAATTGATACGGTTCACTGGAAACATCCTTCGGTTCGATTGCATTGAAGCTGGACGCGCGTGAGGCGCTCGCCGTGCCGCTAGGATGAAGCGAAGGGTGCAGGCCGCGCTTTTGCGACCGATCCGGACGAGCCAGCGATGAAAATTCCGCTGAAAATTCAAGCAGGAACAGATGAAGGGTGCGCAGATCACCGTCGCGGCAAGCTGCGCACCCTTCTTTCCCGGGGAGGGAAATCAGTTGATGAGGTCGACCAGCAATTGCCAACCGCTCGCGTCATGTCGCCAGATGCGGACATAGTTGCGCGAAGGTTGCGCACCATCGAAGGTTAATCGACCATATGTGGTTGCCAAATCCTCGGCGCGCGAAACCCGCATACCGAATCTTTGAGCTGTGGAGACGCGCAGATTATCTCCGACGGCGTCGACGGCTGCCGCTTTTGGAACCCTTCCTCGCTGCAGCCGTAAGACGAATCCGTCGTCTGCGAGACGGCCAGGAATTACCGCAGTCCCCTGCGCGATGACTTCCGCATTCAGCGCCGCATCGGCATCGATCACACCCGACGGTCGTCGACGAGGGCCGGGCTGCCCTTGGCGCATAATTGCGACCTCACCCGGCAGACCGGCCGGCGCAGACGCCTTGATCGGCAGCAGCCCATGATCGAGAAGCCAGCCCCACCGGCCATCAGCGCCACGTACCCAGACGGTCAGCGTGTCGCCGTTCATGACCTCGGCGCCCTGGAACAGACGATAAGGTCCGGTGGTGAAGCCAAGGTCGCCCGAGAGCGACATGCCCGCGATTGCAGGTTTCCATTCGAGACGCACACCCGGCGTATCGACATTGCCTTGCAGGACTTCGAGCGCTGGCGCCGGGTCGGGCCGCATCAATATGCCATCGGTCGCGGCATAGCGGCGGAACGCTGGTGCGATGCCGATCCGCTGCGCGTCGGCCGCAAAACTGAGCTCAGTCGCGATCATCCGGTCGACAGGACCGGTGCCGGACTCCGCGGCAAAAGCGTATGCGACGACAAGCGGCAGGACGGAAAAGGACAGCGTACGAGTGAATAATCCAACGCCGCTTCGGAATGGGGTGACATGCGCCATTTCCCCAACCGGCCTTACTTTCGCCGCGACGTAAACCGCGCTGCGACCAGCTCCGTTCGCCCCGCGACAAGCATTGTCGCGGGGCCAAGATCAAGCGCTAAAGCCGTAAGGCCCGTACGACGTTGGATTGGAAGTTGGATCCGACCTGAAGCGTGGCGCCATCGTTCAGTAGCAGGCGCAACACCCCTTTGCCGGGCCGCTCGATACCCACGACACTATCAATGCGGACCATATGCGAGCGATGGATTCGGATCATGATCTTCGGGTCGATACGCTGTTCGATTTCGGTCATTCGCGCCCGCAAAATATAGCATTTGGTCGCCGTGTTGAGCAGCACATAATCGCGCGCCGCTTCGATCCGGTCGATCGCCTCGATAGGCACTCGCACCGCGCCTCCCCGTCCAGGGACCCATATTCCATCGTCATAGCCAGCTTGGCCCCCATCACCCCGATCCGTCCCGGCGGGATCCGCTCGCACGAAGGCGTCGGGATCCGGCAGAGCGCGGCGACGGCGGACGCGATCGATCGCCATTCGCAACCTGTCAAAGCTGACTGGCTTGAGAAGATAGTCGACCGCGTCGACGTTGAAAGCTTCCATTGCGAAATCGTTGAAGGCCGTAACGAACACAAGTTCGGGCCGGCGCGGCGCATCGGCCAGGCGATGTGCCAGCTCCATCCCGCTGACTTCGGGCATTTGTATATCGAGGAGGACCATATCGGGATCGAGCTGCGCGATCTGACGCCCCGCTTCCTCGCCATCGGAGGCGCTTCCGACAACCTCGACATCGTCCATCTTATCGAGCGCCACGCGCAGCCGCGCGGCAGCAAGAGGTTCATCATCGACCAGCAATATTCGCATCACGCCGTCGCCCTTTTCATTGCCCGCCGCAGCGGAAGGGTCAGCTCCACAGCGAACCCTCCGTCGCTCGCGCGGATATTGACCGCGGCATCGTCGCCATAAAAGGCCGCCATCCTGCCCCGCACGTTTCGCAGCCCCGATCCGCTCCCTTCTCGATCTTCGGATGGAAGGGCGACCGCTCTGCCCCCATCGTCCTCGACCATCAAATGCAGCCGGTCGTCCACCTGACGGCAACGGACACTGAGCGTCACCAGCCGGCGCGAAGTCTGCACCGCGTGCTTGACGGCATTTTCGACAATCGGCTGCAAAAGAAATGTCGGCACGTGCGCGTCGAGAAGAGCGCTCTCACAGTCGAACGTCACCTGCAGCCGCCCGGGAAAGCGAGCCGCTTCAATATCCAGATAGGCCTGCGCGATCGCCCATTCTTCGACCAGCGTCACCTCGGCCTCGGGGTCGGCCTCGAAGGTCAGGCGCAGGAAGTCGGACAGCCGCATCGTCAATCGGTCAGCTTCCGCCGACGCATTCGTGACAATGAGCGATGAAATGGAATTGAGAGTATTGAACAGGAAATGCGGGTTGAGCTGGAATCGCAGGGCGGCGAGTTCAGCGCCTTGGGCCGCGCTGCGCGCCTCGACCAAGCGTCTCGCGCTGTCCCGAACCGCATTCTCGCTAAGCCGCAGGCCGAGCGCCAAGGCATAGAATCCGTATATGAGGACGAAGGGCATCAGGCTGCGGTTGAACAATTCCGCCAGCGGCATCGACCGCATTCCCATCGACGGACCCAATATCTGCATCAATATCGCATCGATTAGCGCATGCAGCAGGGCGAGCGCCGTCGTGACAAGCGCGACAAGAGCCGTCATTGCCGGATTGGGCAGCCGCCGGGCGAGCATGATGAACCCGGCCAGCGCTCCGCAGAATATGACGCCCAGCCCCAAAGTCATCGCCTGAAGGACTTTCAGCGCATCAGGTATCGGTTTGCCCGAGGCGATGTCCTGCGCGGCCCATAGTAGAAGTACCATGACCCAAAATATCAGGGTCATCGCTGCGCCAAGCGCAAAACCATTCAGTTTGAGGCGGAAAGTCGGGAGCCGGTTCACGGCGCGCGTCTTAGCACAGGCTGGCGTTTCGGCCGACCGGATTGGTCGCATCAAGGTCCGCGTTGGTCGAATTTCGGACGGGGATGATTTCGTCGTCGCTTGCGTGTCGAGCTTTGTCGCGTGCCCATCGCCAGACCGCCCGCCCCCTGTGATTGCTCATGGAGGGCGCGACAGTCGCGCCGTGGAGAAAAGCGATGATCACATCAGCGACGCGCCGCCGGCTGGCACTGGCTCTGCGCCTATCGGCTATATTGATACTGGGGGCGGATGCCGCCGTGATGGCATTTCGTCCAGACGCACTCGCGGCGGAATTTGCAGCGACTGGCTTTGAAGCGGCGCAAGCGCCGCAGATTGCCGCCATTCTCGCCGTCTCGATCCTTCTCTATGCCCTCCCGCGGACAGCGCTGCTCGGAGCGATTTGCATCACCGGCTTTCTTGGCGGCGCAATTTGCGCCCATGTCCGGCTGGGCGAACTGGCCTCACCCCCGCAGTGGATATGCGTAATCCTCGGGATCATGACCTGGGCGGGCGTGAGAGGTTCGAAGAGCTGGCAGCCTTGGCTGGACTATATTGAAACTGCAGATAGGCAGTAGAGAGCAGAGGGTCGGAAGACATCGGCGGGGTGCCCTCTGACGCCCCACCGATGTCATGATCAGCACTTCTTCTCGTCGAATATGCCCATCAGCCGCTGCTTGCGCTGGTTGCGCTGGAGCATCGCTTCGGCATCCTCTTGACCGGAGCCGCCCATCCCGCCCGCTACGGACCCGGCGGCGCCCATTGCGGTAGAGGCGACCGCGCCGCCGCTACCGGCAACCCCGAGGATTGGGCTGGCGGCACCGAGCATCTTGAGAAAGCCAAGACCCTTCTTTTTCTTCTGCTTGGCACTCGCATCCGCCTGCCGCTGCCCGTCGAGCGAATTGATTTCCGCAGCCAGCGCCTCGCAGCTCATTTCACGGTCACCAGGCTTTACCGTTTGGAAGGCCGGTGCCTCCACCTGCTTTTTGGCGTAGGACGGCGCCGGCACGAACAATGTCGCCGCGATCAGGCTGCCCAGTATCGACCATTGAATTTTACGCATTATCGGCTCCTTGCACATTGATGAGGTCAAAGGCCGAGCTTGCCCCGAGCTTATCCATCGCGAGAGCCGATTGCGATCAAGCCCGCCCCTGCCGCGTTCGGGCCGGCTGCGCATTCGATCGAAATGAACTGGCAGTACCAAGCGAAGAAACGCCCGCCGGGACTGTAAAGCGATCTTTGTCTTGCAAATGTCGGACTTGGTCGCGACGAGAGGCTTGTTTGTCGCGATATCGGCTAGGCGTCCTGACCGCTGACGCTTGGGCCGACTCGCCCGCCCGCCAATCTGCCCGCAACCCGGCAAGAACATGCGCAGCAATGGATCCGCCGGTTCGCAAGGAGGAAGCATGCAGGATCGCAGTTTTATCGCATGCGCCGCAGCATCGCCCGCGGCGCGGGTTTCGCTGATCCTGTGGGGTTTCGGCTTTGCGCTGGTTGCGATACTGGCCGGACTGATGGGGCGAGGCTTTTTGGTGCAGGCCATGATCCAGCTGCCCCTCTGCCTCACCGCGCTGAGCCTGGCCATGGCGCTCTTTTTTCTCTGGCAACGCCTCGAGCCGGCCGCGCCGGCGCTGCGCTGGCCGTCAATCCTCGTCGGCTGCCTTTGCGCCGGCGCCCTTCAGAGCGCCCTCGATCTTGTGCTTTATCGGTGGCTCACGGACACATTATTTCCCGAGTGGCAAAGCTGGACCAATATCGATTTCAGGCGAATTGGTTTTGTCTTCATCCTCTACACCTGGACTTTCTGCCTCAACGTCACGCTGTTCTGGGCCCTTGGCATCAGCGAGCGCGCCAAGAAGCAGGAGATGCTTGCCGCGGCAGCCGAAGCCCGCGCACAGGATGCTCGGATCGAAGCGCTACGCTTCCAGCTCAACCCGCATTTTCTGCTGAACACATTGAACGCGATATCGAGCCTGATCGTGCAGGGCCGCCCCGACGATGCCGATGCGATGACTATGAAACTGGCTACTTTTTTCCAAATCAATCTGGGCGGCGATGTCAAAACGCCTATTGCACTTGCCGATGAGATTGCGACGATCGAAGCCTATCTCGACATGGAAGCCATTCGTTTCGGCGAGCGGCTCAAGGTCGAAATCGACTGCCCGGCCGATCTTGGCAACGCGAGTGTTCCAGGCTTCATCCTCCAGCCGCTGGTCGAGAACGCCGTCAAATATGCTGTGGCTTCGTCGCGGCTCGGTGCCACGATTTCCATCGTGGCCCGTGCCGCGGACGATATGCTGACAATCTGCGTAAGCGATGACGGGAGAGCCGAACTGCCCGGACCAGAAAATGGAACAGGGGTCGGACTTCGCAACATTCGTGACCGGCTGGCCGTACTTTACGGAGAGAGGGGGCAATTGCACACGTCGGCCAGCGAGTCCGGTTTCACCGCGACCCTTCATATTCCGCTGATGCCCTGCCAAGCCCGCGGAAGTCGCGCCTTGATGCAAGTCACGGCGAGAAACCCATCCTATAGCCGGCGTGCATTCGGCGGCCGATCCTGATGCAGTCAGCAGCATTGACATTCGTATGAAGCATCAAGATTTTCCTCGCGCGCTTTCCGAAGACACGGAGCCGGCGAACCGCGCGCCGCCTTACCCAAAAGTTGAAGGCAGAGCCGCTCAATCGAAAATGATGATGGCGGCACTTGGGCCTTATCGATGAGGTGCAGAATGAAATTTCGCAGTCTTTTACTGGGAGCCTCGCTAGCCCTGGCTCAGATTTCCACCTCCTCGCCCGCGCAGGCGAGAGAGCAGGTCACGCCGCGCACAGATGCGTCTCCGGACGCGGTCATACCGCTGGAACGCTGGCGCACGCGTTGGATGCTTCGCGCCGAGTTCGGCGGGGCGGAACGCAAGCTGCTGTTCGATTCCGGCGCTGGTCTGACGCTGCTCCATCCCGATGCTCTTGCGGCAGCAAAGTGCGAGCTGAGGGGCCGCGTGACAGGCTTTCGGATGTTTGGGCAACGGGGCGATGGTCCCCGCTGCAATGCCATGGATATCGTCATCGCCGGTCGCGCTTTCAGGCCGCCGCTTCTCGGCGCGATCAATCTCGGGAAGCTCAATCCTGCCGACGCCGAACTGGAAGGAATCGCCGCGCTCAACATGTTTGAAGGGCGGGCCATTACCTTGAACCTTGGCGAAGGCGAGATCATCGTGGAATCTCCGGCGAGCCTTGCTGAACGCATACACTGGATGCATCCCTTCCCGATCCGCTTGAAGCGCGAGGTGGAGGGCACCGCGCTCGCCGTGATGGCGGAAGTGCCTACGCCGCGCGGCCCCGTCTGGATGGAACTCGACTCGGGCAATGGGGGCACCGTGCTGGTGGCGAAGCACAACGCCTCGCTATTCGGCTTGCAGGCTGACGCAGAGGGACCTCAATCGGGGCATTTCAAGGTGGCCGATGGCGTCGAAATCGAGTCACAGCATATGTTCACACCCGACATGATCATGGACGGCAATCTGGGCATGCCCTTTTTGCACGACTGGATCATCACGCTCGACTTGCGCGAGGGTCGCGGCTGGATCATCCGCAATCCGGAAGCCGGGCCCGCGCCGAAAGCGGCGCTGCCCGGCAAGAGTTCACCATGAATTAGCAATTCGAAAGCTTATCAGAGAGCATCAATGGCCGATTCCAGACATGCGGCTTCCGGGCGTCAGCTTGAGACAGCTGACCTTCGCGAGCATCTGACGGGTACAACGAATAGTCAGGTTCGGATGGTCGGAATACTAGGCCGTGTTGACAAAAGGGATTCCCAAGCCCGCCTCCTTCTGATTCAAGACTGCTTTTTGAGGAGCAGTCATGGGTCGCGGGGATTTGTCGGATGCGGAGTGGGAACTGATCGGGCCACTGCTGCCGCCTGAGCGCGGCCGTTGGGCGCGGCCCGCGGGCGATAACCGGCTCTTCCTCAATGGAATGCTTCACGTGCTGCGGGTCGGCTGCCCCTGGCGCGACATGCACGAGCGGTACGGCAAATGGAACTCGGTCTATGTGCGCTTCCGCCGCTGGGCCGAACAGGGTGTCTGGGATGCCTTGCTGCAAACGCTGGTCGAATTGGGTCTAACCGACGACTGGCAACACATGATCGACAGCACCAGCGTTCGCGGCCACGTCTCGGCAGCGGGCGGAAAAGGGGGGCTTGTGCGAACGCTCTTGGTCGATCACGCGGCGGCTTTACGAGCAAGATCCACGCCCGCTGCGACAATCAAGGACTGCCTGTCGGCTTCATCCTGACCGGCGGCGAGGCCTCTGATTACACGGCCGCCGAACCGCTGATGGCGATCCCCGTCGCCACACCCAAGGCGCTGCTCGCGGACAAGGGCTATGATGGTAATCGCTTCCGCGACAGCCTGCTCGTCCGGGGCATCCTGCCGATCATCCCGCCCCGCTCGAACCGCAAGGTGCCAGAGCATCCCGACTATCGACGCTACCGGGACCGCAACCGCGTCGAGCGAATGTTCGGCAAGCTCAAACAGCAACGACGGATCGCCACCCGATACGACAAGACACTTCTCTCGTTCGAGAGCTTCCTCAACCTCGCCGCCTCGCGCCTATGGCTGAAGTCTTTTGTCAACACGACCTAGCCGATCAGCGCAGCGGCATCTTCGCGCAGAATCACCGCATGGGCACTTTCGCGCGCACGATGGACACCAAGTCGCCGTACCCCTCTTGGTTCGTCGTCACACCCGCAGCAGCGGTTCTCGTCGCCGGGTCATAGAGAGCGTAGGTTCCCCAAAAGCCGCTGTGCCAATAGACATCGCGCCCTCCGATATGGCCGACAAATATCCCCAACCGGTACTGATCGCTGCCTTTGTGTTGTCCCGGACGCAGCATCTCTTGCAAGGTTTCTGATCGCGCGAACACCCTGCCTTCGAAAAGCGCCTTGAAAAAACGCGCCATGTCGCGCGCGGACATGAGCAGTCCGCCGCCGCCGTAAAGGTCGATAGACGCGTTGACGTCCGTTACGTCATGATCGCCAAGCCATTGTCGCGCGCGCGGACGAGTGCCCACCGGCGGTTCTTCCATGATTTCCCACCAGCTATCGGTAAGCCCGAGGCGATTGAGAGCGAGTTGCTCGCGTACCGCCGCTGCAAGCGTTTGTCCGGTTATGCGCTCGATGATATGGCCAAGCAAGATATAGCCGTCGTCGGAATAGCGAAATTCGGTGCCGGGCTCGCTTTGGGGGTCGGCATATTCAGTCATCAACGCGACGAGTTCGATGGGTTTCCACACCCGCGCCGGATCGGCAAGAAAGCGCTTGGCAAAGCGCGGATCGCTGCCGTGGTCGGAAAGCCCTGCGCTATGACTGAGCAAGTGTCGAACGGTGATCCGCCCGGGATCGTAGCCGTCGGAACGCAGAAGCCTGTCGAATTCGGGCGCTATCAGCTCGACAATCGGCGCGTCGAGGTCAATTCGTCCCTGCTCCCAAAGCCGCAGGACGGTGGCTGCGGTGAACGTCTTGGTGTTGGATGCGATCCGCAAAGGGGTGTCGACCCCAAGCGGACGGCCTGCATCGGCGTCGGCCATGCCTGTCGCCGCTACGCTGTCACCATCGTCGCGCAACACGTAAATGGCGGTGGGATAGCGCAGCTTGCGAACGGCCTCGAAAATGTCGGACGGTGCATTTGCTACTTGAGATGCGCATGCCGGCAGCGTGGAGCAGAGAGCGAGGCACAACGCGGCGAAGAGAGTCATCGACCGCTTCATGCGCTCTTTCCATGAAGGCAATCGGCGATCCATTCGTCGACAACGGTTTCCAGCGCCGCCAGCGGCATCGCACCGGCGAGCAATATGGTGTCGTGGAAGGCCTTGAGGTCGAAACGTTCGCCGAGCGCGCGCTCGGCCTTCGATCGAAGCTCGACTAGCCGGTTATGCCCGACCTTGTAGCTAGTCGCTTGGCCGGGATGAACCGCATAGCGTTCGACCTCGGTTGTCGCTTTGCTCTCGGCCTCGCCCAGCGTATCCATGAAATATCGTATCGCCTTCTCGCGCGACCAACGCATCCGGTGGATACCGGTATCGACAACGAGCCGTGCCGCCCGGAATAGCTGGCTCTGCAAATAGCCGACACGTCCGAGCGGATCGTCGCGATAGGCTCCCATCTCGTCGGCGAGTTGCTCGGCATAAAGCCCCCAGCCCTCCGAATAGGCCGAATAGCTCATGATCTGGCGCAGCGGCGGCATCTTCGGCGTTTCAGCGGCAATTGATAGCTGCCAGTGATGGCCCGGAACGCCTTCATGCACGCTGAGCGTGGGCAGACGCCAGCGTGGCCATTCGGCCGTATCGCGCAAATTAATATAATAGATGCCGCCGCGCGAGCCATCGAGTGCCGGCGGATAATAATAGCCGCCCGGCGCGCCCGCCTCGATCGCTTCCGGAACACGGCGAATTTCGAGCGGGGCCTTTGCCAGAACGCCGAAATAGCGGGGTAATTGCGTTCGCATGGCAGCTGCGTGCTGATTGAGATCGTCGAGCAGCTGCGCCCGTCCCGCCGCATCGTTGGGATAGATTTGGTCAGGCTGGCGCTGAAGCCTTGCCAGCCGCGCGCCGACGCTGCCTTCCGTCATACCCTGCGATTGGAGAATCCGATCGATTTCCGAGCTAATTTCGGCAACCTGCCGCAGACCTATCCGATGAATTTCCTCGGCCGACAGGTCAGTGGTCGTAAAATAGCGGAGCGCGAAGTCATAATAGGCGTCCCCGTCGGGCAAGCGCCAGACACCGGCATCGTGCGTCGCGGCAGGTTGCAGCGACCGAATAAGTGCGATCTGACGATCGAGAGCAGGCGTTACTGAAGTCTGCACGATCTCGACCGCACGGCCGACATGCGCCGCATCGAGATTGGCGGCAGCCAATCGCTTGGCGAAGGCCGTCACGAGGATCGAAGCCGCCGGATCAGCCGCTCGCAGTGCGCCCAGCTGCTCAAGCGTGCGCGCAAGTATGAAGTCCGGAGGCGCAGCGCCCTCCGCGGCTTCGCGGCGCACCTGCGCGCTCTGCTGATCAAGTGATGTGGCAAAGGCACCAAGGCGCGCAAGATAGGCCTCGGCATCGGCTTCGGTCTCGAGCGGGTGCTGCTCGGAGAGAAGGTCAGGTATGTCGCGATAGGCACCGTCGAGCTGCGAGACGCTATAGGGCGCAGGATAAGCGGCGGCACCATAATCGAACCGCTGCTCGCCCTCGCCCGCAACGCGAAGCTGAAAGATGACGGCGTCATAATTGCGCCTCTGACGCGGCGAGAGCGCCCTACGGTCGACGGCATTCAGACGCGTAAGCAATGCCGCGCTGCGCAGACGCGAGGCGGCCCGCGCCTCAGCCGATAGATCGTCGAGCGCCGACCTCGCCCAGCTGTTTTTGCCGCTGTCCAGCCCAAGCAGCGTCATCGATTGCGGCTGCTCCTTGACCGTCGTGCGGAACACTTCGAGCATCAGCGCGTCAAGTTCCGCATCTGCCGCCGCGGCGGGCTCGCTTGGCGAGGCCGTATCCGCGGCGGCAGGCTGCACGGCACCGGGGATGGCCGCGCAGAGCATCAGGGCCGCTCGAAGCGGCCGCAGTTCGATTTTCGTCATCATCTTCATTCCTGTCAGTTGGAGGTCGATTATTCGCGGCCTGTCGGGTCAAGATCGAGAAAGCGTGCCGCAAGCGCGGGACCGTCTGCATCCAGACGCCCGACCCCGGGCCGCTCGCCCGGCGCCCAGGCGGCCACCCGATGCGTCACGCGATAGAGGGGATCCGGGTCGGCATCGGTAATCGGCGCCGGGACGCAGATGAATTCGACGTCGATCGCAGATGCGGTGACCCGAACAGTGGCAAATCCGTGTCCGGCCATATCGGCAAAGGCGAGATGCGGCGCCACGTCGGGATTTCGCAGCGCCAGCGCCGCGCTCCGATCGCCATCCTCGGCAAGCTGCAGGCTGGCGGCAACGCCGTGCGTGACGGTCATATTAATCGCGGGTGCAGCATCGTCGCCTTGCAGATAGAGCGGGCGCAGCGGGTGATCATCGGGAACCGCATGCGCCGCGGCTTCGGCGAGCGTGGGCGTTCCGATCGATCCCACGACAAATTCGGCGGCGACGGGCGCAAATTTTCCGGGGCACAGCGACGCCGAGACCGTCCCTGCGCAAAAGGCATGTCGATCGCCCGCCAGCGACACGAAATTGCTCACCCCCGCCGCTCGCGCCGCGCCTAATATCTCTGCGCGTTCGGTCGGATAGCCGCCCCAGTCGTGGGTGTTGGTAATGGCGAAGCCGTCGAGCTTGGCCGATGTCGCCAGAGATGCCGGCAAATTGCCCAGGTCGGCGCGAATGTCGGTCATCGCGACCGAGTTACCCCAGAATTTCCATCGCGCGGTCGATCCGCGAAGGCGATCGAGAAACCAGCGCTTCTGCTCTTCGCCCAGCATGGTGCCCGCTTCCATCCCGGCAGCGGGATTCGCGATCGCGATGCCGCCGTAAACAATCTCGGCGGGCGGATTCCCGCCCGCGAAACTCTTCCCGGCGTCAAGAATCTCGACCACCTTCTGCGGGGCGAAATAGGGAGGCATCCCGCGGCGGAAAGGAGCGGCGAAATCGGCTTCATAGACCGGCTGCGTCCGGAAGGACCGCGTGTCGGTGAGCAGCAGATGGAGCAGCGCGCCCCAGCGCAAGTCGCGATATATCCGCAAGCTGTGAATGGCGCGCTGATTATTCGGCTCCCTAGCGGCGCTATCGCGAATGGGTTCTGCAAGCGGTACGTCTGCAACGGCGGGCGCCCGAAAGCGCATCGGGTCGGCCTCGCCGGGCTGCGACACGCGTGCCGGCACATATTCAAACCAGGCCTGGTTTGCCGCAACGCGTAGCCGCTGCGCAGCCCGGGCGCGATCATAGACGGCGACGCTTTGCCAGCCGCGGTTCGAAAACTCATGGTTGTCCCACACGCAAATGAACGGCCAACGCGCCCGCGCATCCTGAATGTCTGGGTCCTCCAGATAGGCGCGGTATATCGCGCGATAGTCGTCGACTCCGCGCGGAACATGATAGACACCGATTTTTTCACCCTCGGGCACCCGGACATGGCCTCTCATCGGCCGGCCCTGCAGCATCCCGCCGGGTAAATCCTCAGGATAGAAGAGCATTTCGTAGATGAAGTCGCCGAGATGGAGGACGAAACGCAGCTGCTCGTGCGCAGGCCTCGCGCAGTCCTCGGCAATCATGCGCCGGAAGGCCGTCGCATAGCCCATGTTGACATTCTGGCAGCTGACGAAGGCAAAGCGCGCCTCGCGCTCGGCGTCGGGACTCGGCGCGGTAAAGGTTCGACCGGTTCGGCTCAAGCGCCCATGCTCATCGCGAAAGCGGTACCAGTAGGTGCGATCGCAGTGCAGGCCGGTGACCAGTATCCGGCACGTCCAGTCGCCGTCGGCGTCGATCGAACGAGTCCCCGATACCAGAATATTGTCGAAATCGGATGTCTCCGCGACTTCTACCGTTAAACGCGATGCCTTGCGTCCCGCGGTCGGCGGGCGGCGCGTCCACAGCAATATGCTGTCGCAGGTCGGATCGCCCGACGCGACGCCTTGCGGAAAGGCGCTGCGGTCCTCGACCCCTGCGTCCGCCGCACGCACAGGCGCAGGCCAGGCCAGGGTGGCGCCCATGGCCGCTGCCATTTTCATCAGTTCGCGCCGGTTTTGCATCGGCATGCCTCTTTTGCTCCTCGATCTCGTGTCGTCCGCCGGGACCGACGGATCGCCAGTTCCAGATCGGCGTGCCGCAGCCGTTCCCGGCGCGTGGAATTGCCGTGGAATCCGACGAACGACTGTGTTACTTCGACAAAACAACAAGAAATTTCCGGAGTGGTGCCGTCCCATGGGGAATTGGACTTTGTCCCTCCTGGGGCGCAACGAATTGCGCGCGCCGGACGGGACTCCCATCAGCCTTCCCACGCGCAAGAGTTTCGCGCTGCTCGCCTATCTGGCGTGCAGTCCGGAGCGCGCCGCGGCACGCGCACGGCTTGCCGCATTGCTGTGGGAGGATGCCGATGCCGAGCAGGGCCGGCTCCATGTCCGCAAGGTTCTCTGGACGCTCCGCAAACAGTTGGACGGCTTCGATGCCGAAACGCCGATCTCCGCCGACGTCGACAGCATCCGTCTTGGGCAAAACTGGAGCGCTGACAGCGCCATTTTCGAAGCTGCCGTGGCAAGTGCTGGCGACGACCCGGCGCTGCTCGACGCAGCCTGCACGCTCTACACCGGCGATTTTCTGAGCGATCTCGCCTTGCGTAATGCACCCGCTTTTGACGAATGGGTCGCGATCGAGCGTCAGCGGCTGCGCAACATCGCCATTTGG
This sequence comes from Sphingopyxis sp. GC21, assembly GCF_025727575.1. Lineage (NCBI taxonomy): Bacteria > Pseudomonadati > Pseudomonadota > Alphaproteobacteria > Sphingomonadales > Sphingopyxidaceae > Sphingopyxis > Sphingopyxis sp. GC21. The sequence goes on from NZ_CP095845.1 coordinate 3,230,810, forward strand.
GCGCTGCGCCGCCTGCTCGATCTGCAGGACGCAAGGCAGCCGGCCGACGCATCGACCTTGGCGACGGCGCTGCGGCTCGTCACGCTCGATCCTTATGACGAAAAGGCGCACCGGGCGATCATGGATGGGCATCGGCGACAGCGGCGGGCTGCTGCAGCGATCGCGCATTATCAGGACTTTCGAAGCCGGTTGGCAGGCGACCTCGGCGTCGAGCCGGAAGCGGAAACCACCGCGCTGTTCGAAGATATTGCCGGGCGCCGCCGCACCGGCGGAACGCCGCAGGCCGAGAGCAAGCCGGTCCTCGACTCCGCCGGCCGGGCGCCGCCACCGGTCCAGCCTGGCTCAGAAATGGCTCGCCCGGCGCAACCCCTCGCCCGCAAGCGGCGTTGGCCCTGGATTGCCTCGCTCTTGGTCATCGGCGCGCTAGGGGCGGCAGGCTGGTACGCCATCGATCGACCGAAGGCGCCGCGCGTGGCGCGCCTTTCGCCGATTGAAACCGAGCTTGTCGTTTCGGGTCGGCCAGCGCTGTCAAACGATGGTACCCGGGTCATCGTCACCGCCCGCCCACGGTCTTCCGACAATGTCGATCTCTATATGCTGTCGCTCGGCTCGGCGCAGGCGAGACGCCTGACCGACGCGCCCGAGGTTGACGACAATGCCGCCTGGTCACCCGCAGGAACCGAAATCGCCTTCACACGAACGGTGGACGGTGGACGCAAGCCCTGCACGATCCATGTCATGACCGTTGCAGCTGCAACGGAGCGCGCGATCGGTCGATGCCTTACCGCCGGCACTGCGGCGCTTGCATGGGCTGATCCACGTCACCTGCTGTTCACCGATGCGGCCAACAGCGACGATCCTCTCCGCCTTTACCTTATGGACATTGAAAGCGGAGCGACGCGTTCGCTTTCAGAGCCTCCAGCCGGATCATTCGGTGACGACTTTCCGCAGATTTCTTCGAGTGGCCGGATTGCCTTCGCCCGGCAATTCGGCGCGAACAGGGCCGACGTCTTCACTCTCGATGCGCGCGGAGACAAGGGGCGGCGTCTGACACAAGACAGCGGGACCGTAAGCGGCCTTGCCTGGGACCGTAGCGGCGATGGCCTCTTCTACGCATCGACCCGTGGCGGCGATGCCGGCCTGTGGTGGATAGCCGCGCGTGGGGGCCAGCCGCAGCGCATTTCGTCGGGGCTTCTCGACTATCGACGCGTTTCGCAAGCACGCGACGCCAACCGTGCCGTCGTCGAAACGGCGCTCGACTCCAACAGGTTGATGCGGCTGGTCGATGGGCGGCTACAGTCCATCCGGGCTTCGACTGGCCCCAGCGACCGTTTTCCGAGCATCGGCCCGCAGGGACAAATCCTGTTCGTTTCGCGGCGCTCGGGCGAGGATCAGCTCTGGTCCGCCGACCGGTCCGATGCGCCAGCCCGCCAGCTAACGCACGGCGATGGCTGGCAGCTCAGCGATCCAGTCTGGTCTCCGGACGGGCAATGGATTGCCTTCGCAGCGATGCGGGACGGAATGAGCGATCTCTATCTCGTCAATGCCGATGGCAGCCAGCTGCGCCGTCTCACAGCGGATGCAAGCGAGGATTCGGGGCCGCAATGGGCGAGCGATAGCCGGTCGATCTTTTTTTCGTCGCGGCGCGGCGGACAGTCGCGCATTTGGCGCCTGCCCATAACATTTGCCGCCGACCCGAGGCCGCAAGCGGCGGTTCCTGTCACCCCTCCCGGACCAGGCGACTTTCGCTTGTCGCCCGATGGCCACACGCTTTTTTATCTATATCCCGGCCGCGCCGGCATCTGGAGCCATGCTTTACCCCCGGCGCTCCCGGCGACCACCGCCGGGGAACGGCTGCTCGTTAAAGACTTCGCGCCCTCCGACTGGCGCAATTGGGCGATCGACGGCGACTATCTCTACTATGCTGCACGGCCGACCGCGCTTCCCTTCGGCACGTTGCGACGTCACCACTTACCGAGCGGCCGAGATGAAGCGATCGGGAGCGCTGCCGACCTTAGCCGCGCCTCCCCCTTTGCGGTGGCCCGTGATGGCTCGCTGATCGTCCCGGTCCGCGCATTGGAAATCCGCCTCTTCGCAATCGACTGGGAGCAGTAGCCCGGAATTGTCCTCAATGGGGACGCGGTAGACCAAAAATGTCTCGTTCCAGTTCGTCGGGAAACTTTTCGCGCAAGATTTTTGTGCCACCAAGTTTTTGGACAAGCGCTCGCGCCGCCACGTTATCATCATTCATGTGGGTCTCAACCAGGTCCCAACCCAGCCTATCATATCCAAATGCAATGGCTGCACGTGAAGCCTCCAGCGCATAGCCATTTCGGCGGGCCGATGGAACAATCCACCACGTCAGCTCCGATCTCGGATAGCCTTCAGGCCACCAAAGTCCGCACCCGCCAATCATCAATCCGCTCGCGCGCTCTACAACCGACCACCGGCCATATCCACGCAGTGACCAATGGCCCAAATCCGTTGCAAGCACGCGCCAAGCGCGGTCCGCTTCCATCGGCCCCCCGTAGAACTGCGATGCCGCGGCATCTGCAAAGAAATCACGATAGACCGGGAAATCCTCGCTTCTGGGGCCTCGCAGATCGAGACGTGCTGTCTTCAAGGTGGGGATATGCTCGTGGATTGTCATAACGCGCTGGAGCTTATGACGAACCTCAACTTGCAGGTAAACTTCTTAACTTGGCCGGTTTCGGTCTGGCGGCCTTCAGCCAGGGGAACAGGAGAAGTGGACATCGGCGTCCGATCTGCCAAGAGCATTCAGCACCGATCATGGATGCGCCGGGCACGACAATCGCAGGCCCGTCCCAATTGGGCGGCGGTTCTCAGGCCTATCAGTCCACAGCGTCGCCTTGTTCCAACTCGATCTGCATCAGGGCTTTGGCCTTTGCCCAGTCGCGGCGCACCGTGCGTTCGGTAATGTCGAGCAGGTTGCCGATTTCCTGCTCTGAGTAACCGCCGAAGAAGCGATATTCGACGATCTCGGCAAGCCGCGGGGCCGTTTGTGACAGACGGTCGAGCGCATCGTTCAGCGCCAGCAGCCGTTCGTCGCTTTCCCAGTAGATGTCCGGCAGTTCATCCTCGAACGCAGCGATATGCGTTCCGCCCCCGCGCTTTGCGGCAAGGCGGGCATGGGCATGATTGATCAGAATCTGGCGCATGGCGCGCGCCGCCGTGCGCAGGAAATGCTTCTCGTCGGCGAAGCCGCCAGCGCTTCTCAGCTTGAGAAAGCTTTCATTGACCAGCGCGGTGGAACGCAGCGTTTCTCCGGCGCTGTAACGCCAATGCATGTCGCGCGCGAGCCGTTTGAGCTGAGGATAGAGCGTTGCCACGAGCGAATCGGATGAATCGGTAAGCATGGCGCCATTATGCGGATTATTCTTTTCATATCTATGCGTTGGGTCACACGGGCGCCGAGGAACGCATCGGGCTCAGGCGGCGAGCAATGGCTCGCTAGCAGCGCCGATCATCGCCGCGAGCCAGCGCCGGTCGGCGCTGGCTTCGATGGTGGAGACAGCGCTCGCCGGTGAGGAACCGCTGGCCAAGGCGGAACGCAAAAGCTCAATCTGCTCGACGATCTGGGCGAACCCCTGTCCGAAGCGCGGGGCGGTCTGGATCAGGCCATCGCCGATACGCAGCAGCGGCGGTCCGCCCGCCGACCGCGTGACCTCTACGCGCCGAGCGAAGGGTGCCCTGTGGCGCACCGGGTCGGCGTCGAATCTGATCTTGCCCATGCGACGGCCCCAGTCGTGGCCGGCCGCCAGCATCACGCTGTCGAGGAGGCGGAAAGGCGAGACGGGGTTTTCGTCGTAGTCCGCACATCGGACGGTCATCATGCAGCGCCCGTCCACGGCGCGCGTCAGCCAGAGGCTTGTCGCGTCCGCCACATCGCGGGCGGCGATCGTCCAGCAATCTCTGCCGCTGCCAGCCGTCCCGCGCCACGTCCAGCACTCGTCGATCGCGTCGCTTTCGTCGATGGCGACGTCGAGCCCCGCGGTACGGCTGGCGAGAACGCCGCTGCCGCTGGCGTCGACCAGCAGGTCGAAGGATCTGTCTTCAACGGGGATCGCCATGCGCGGTCCGACCAATTTTGCACCGAGCTCCGTCGCCCGCCGCGACAGCGCGCCGACCAGCGCGGCGGGATCAATGATCGGGGCCTTCATCATGGAAGGCAATGCCGCGCCATCGATGCGGAGCAAATCGGCGGCGGACCATCCAGCCACCTCTTGCCCGGCAACCGCCTCGATCTTCGCCATCGTCGCGAAGCTGATCTGATGAACGTGACCGTGATGCGTACGAGCGCCCCGGCGGCCGGGCGCGATTTTGGCCATCCAGCCCGCACGCTGCAAGCCGATGGCTGCCAACAGCCCCGCCGGGCCGTCGCCCATCACCAGCGCCGCGCGCATCGCTCAGCCGCGCCGGGTCGGTACACCGAGCCCTCGGCTCGACACAGCGCGACTTTCGGCGAGCACGAAGAAGACAATGCCATTCCCGGCGCCGCCGCGCAGCAATGTGTCCTTCGCAACGCGGCCAAGCAGCCCACGTGCCGCGCGCGGTTCGCCAGATGGCAGCAACATGTCGCCTGGGAAAAGCATGTCACCTGGAAACAGCATATCGCCGGGGAAAAGCATGTCGCCTGGGAACAGCATATCGCCCGGGAACAGCATATCACCCGGAAAGGCTTGCGCGCCGGAAGCGAGCTCGAAGCCGTCCGACGCGAACAGGTCCGCGATCTCGCCATCGACGAGGCGCGCGGCGAGAAACTGCATTTTAACAGGCTGCGCGAGCCGCGATTGCAATCGAACAGATTTCACGAGCGCCGCGCGCAATTTTTCACCCGACATGCCGGCGAGGCGGCGCGCGCCGACCACTTCGAGCTCGACCGTCCCGCCGCCCTTGGCAAAGGCCACGGTGGCTTTCGTCGCGCCGGCGACGAGCACGGCGGTCCCGGCGATGAAATTCCTGCGTGTCACTGCCATGATCTCTCCTTCCCTTGGCATCGGCCGCATGGACGCGGGCCTCAGAAGGAAAAACAGCAATGGAGAGAGAAAGCGGACATCGCCGCGCGATTATTCGGTCGCGTCCGCCCGCAGCTACAGGCGGTAAAGCAGCTTGATATCGGCGATCCCCTGTTTCAGGCGGGCCGCCGCGGCGCCCATCGCTTCGACGATCGGCTCGGCCGTGCCAAGTGCGGCCCGCGCGCCCGGCTTGTCTCCGCTGGCAGCCAACGCCCGGCCAAGCGCAATATGGGCGATGGCGCGCGGCGGCGTAGGCGCGCTGCCAGCCGCCGCCACCGATTTCCGGGCGACGGCCAAGGCTTCGTCCTTGCCCGCCAGCGCGATATGGGCTTCGGATAGCCCCGCCAGTGCCGACACATGCAGGATCGATCCCGCGCCGGCGAAGCGTTCGGCCATCGGCTCGGCGCGCTCCAGCAGCGAAAGCGCCTTCCGGGCGTCGCCAAGTTGCAAGAGCACCTTGCCATAATTGCTGAGCAAGGCAGCGGTCCCGCCCGACGCGCCGAACAGCTTTTCGCGCAGGCGAACGGCTTCTGCAAAAATGGGCGCGGCCTTGTCGGGGTGCCCCAACAAAACCTCGATGGCCGCAAGATTGTTCGCGGTGTTCAAGGCATCGGGCGTATCTGTCAGACCCGTCTGCGCCCAGATGAGCCGCGCTTGTTGCAGCGCCCTCCGTGCGCCTGGCAGATCGCCGCTCGCCTGCAAGGCGACGCCCAGATTGTTCTGGAACACGCCCGCCAGCCGATTGCCGGTTCCCAGCATCGCGACATGATCATCCGTTGCTTTTTGGAGAAGCGCCGCCGCCGCCGCCGGATCGGCGCCGCGCATGATTTGCGCCTCGAGCAGCCGGCTGTCGATGAGCCGGTGGCGCCATTTGTCGGGAGCGCTGGACCAATATTGCTGCGCTTGCGCCAACAGGGGCCGCGCCTCTTCGATTTCGCCGGTGCGGACAAGCGACTGCGCCAGATCGTAACGCGAAAGCGCAAGCGTCTCGGGATCGATTCCGTTCGTACCGCCGGCGGTCACCACCGGCCGCAACGCCGTGATCGCCCCGCGGTAATCGCCGAGGTAGAAATAAAGCTCGCCCAGCGCGTGCAGCACCGGCGCCTGATCGGCGGGCGAGCGGGCGAAGCGCTCCACGATCCGGCGGGTCGACTGTTCGAGTATATCGCGGCGGTCGGCATCGTCGCCAGCGACGTCGGCGCTTTCGGACAACATGACATAGAGCGATTCGCGAACAGCCTGCGATCGCTCTTCCTCGGCCAGCGCCGCGTCGCGGGCGGCATAGGCTTCGCGCGCTTGCCACAGGGTCGCCGCCAATCCGCCGACGAGGCTCAGCGCGATGGCGACGCCCGCGGCGATCGGCCAGCGCCACTGCCACAGGCGGCGGCGCACCGCATAGCCGCGCTCGCCGCGCCGCGCCGTCACGGGCGCGCGGTCTATCACGCGCTGAAGATCGGCCGCGAACGCCTCGAGCGTCGCGTACCGATCCGCCGGTTCCTTGCGCAGCGCTTTCGCCAGCACGGCGTTCAGATCGGCGACCATTGGGTCCGGCGCAGCCGCCAGAATATCGACGCCGCGGTGCGCCGTCAGCGGCTTGGGTGCGTTATCGAGGATGCGCCCGACGCCGAGCACGAAGGGCAAGCCATCAAGTTCGATGGGCGGCTTGCGCGTCACCAGCTCATAGAGCAACGCCGCCGCGCCATAGACGTCGCACGGCGGACCGACCGGAGCGCCGGTCAGCAGTTCGGGGGCCGCATAGGGCGCCGAAACCGGCAGCGGATTTTGTGTCTGAGTTGGCAACGCCATCTGCTTGGCGACCCCGAAATCGATCACACGGGCGCGCCCGCCGCTGTCGACCAGCACGTTCGACGGCTTGAGGTCGCGGTGCAGGATAAGCGCCTGGTGCGCACGCGCTACCGCGCCGATTGCATCGATTACGAGCGCGATCCGGCGCGCGAGGTCCGCCTGATTGGTATCGCACCAGATGTTGCAGGGCGGACCATCGATGCGCTCCATCACCATCCAGGGATTGCCCGCATCGTCCACGCCGCCGTCAAGAATGCGCGCAATATGCGGATGGTCGAGCGCCGCAAGCACTTGCCGCTCGGCGGCCAGTCGTTCGGCATCAACCCCGGGGCCGCGCCGGATCAACTTCAACGCTCCGGCCTGCTCGAACCCCCCGTCGGCGCGGCCGACCGCGTAGACCGAGCCCATACCGCCGCTGCCGATCAGCCCCTCGATGCGCCATGCGCCGTAGCGGTCGCCGACCTGCGGACCCGGGTCGATCGGACGGTCCGCGGAATAAGGTGCGCTGGCCGGCTCCAGAAAATCTGCAGCGGCCTCCATGCGGGCCAGGAATTTCCGGGCTTCGGCCGCGAGTATCGGGTCGGCAGCGGCCAGTTCGGCTTCGCGCTCTTCTTCGGACAGGTCCTGCGTGCGGTCGATCAACGCCGACAGCCTGCTCCATTCAATTGTCACACAATGCCCCCGCCGCCCGATCTTGCATTAGCATCCCAGACTAACCGAGCGACGCAAGAGCATTTTTTTCGCATTCCGATGTCCGGTTCGCGGCGCCGATCCTGTTTTCACCTCCGAATGGCACCGGCTCGCAAGGATTGGCCGGCGCAGGATGAGGAGATTTACGGATGCGACTGGTTACGAAAATCGCGGCGACGGCTTCGATGCTGATGGCGGGAGCCGGACTCGGCGCCGCGCCCGGTTCGGCACAGACGGCCGCGCCCGAGGCGCATGTCTATGCGACCGTCGGCTTCGACAAGATAAAGCCCGAACTGGTCCTGGACACTTTGGAGGGCACCGTCACCGGAACCTATACCGCGACGCAGAGCGAAGAAGAACTCGACGCCATCTACCGCACGGGCACCTATGGGATCACCAGCGGCACTCTGGATGGCGAGTTTTCCGGGAATACGCTGACCGGCTATTGGTACGAAACCGCCTATAACGCGGGGCTTCAGGTTTATTGCGATACCGAACGCAACGGAACCCATGTCTATGGCCGCTTCGTCCTGACGTTCAGCGCCGACCGCAAATCCTTTACCGGGTTGCGCACCGGGTGCGAGATCGTCCCCGACGCCTATGAGCATAGCTACGACACCTGGACGGGCACGTTCCTTCGCCGCCAGGCGATAGCCGCCGCCCCGAACGCCGCGTCCGCACAGGCGACGGCCGATGCGTCCCGGCCCGCCTCACCCGCGAAGCCGGGCGCAAACCCGGTCGGCCGCATCATCGACGGTGCCGCCCGCGCAGCAGAAGACGAGGCCGACGCCAAAGCCAAAGAGGCGGCCCGCAAAGCCGCGCGCGGCATTCTCGACCGGCTTTTCTGATCTCGACGCAATCGAGACAATATTCTCGCGGAGGCGATCATGAAATTTGCACCGAAACATTTTGCAACTCTGGCGAGCGCTTTGCTGCTGCTGTCCGCCTGCGGCCAAAGGGATGGAGAAACGCCGGGCGAGGGCGATGCCAAAGCGCTCGCGGGTAACGGCAGCGAGCTCGACACCGCCCTGCGCTGCTGGGCTTTGACCAGCAGCGCCTATTTCCAGCACATGGCGATGGCTGGCGACACCGGCAACCTGCCCAAACCCGACGAGGCGATCTATACCGGCTGGGCCAAGAAGCTGGCGATCCTGTCGTTCAACAAGGGCATGGGGTTCAAGGCCTTCAATGAAATGAAGGACAAGGCAAAGGGCGAGGTCCGCATTTATTCGCTGACCGTCGAGCCCGAGCATGCATCCGCTGTGCAGACCTGCATCGACACGGTCCCGCCTCCGACCGATGAGCCCGACCCTTCGTGGCCGTCGGACAGCTGACACGTCCCATTATTCCCGCGGATCGACCGCCGCACCACGCCCGGTGTGCGCGAGGCCGTGCGCCAGGAGAATATTATGACCAAGAACGCTTCAGAAGTGCCCTGCCCCTCCGGCACGCTTTCCGGCACAATGGGCGGTAGCAGTCTTCGGGCGCTGGCCGCCGCGCTGCTATGTGGTTCGCTGTTCGCCGCGCCGCAGATCGCAAACGCCGAAACATGTCTGCTCGACCGAAATGAAAATGGGACCATCGAGCTGGCGGTCGACGATGACGGCGGCGCCGTAGCCGATGATGGCAACAGCGACGACAGGCTGGCCTGCGGCGTTGGCGCCGCGGCGACGGCCGGAAACACAACGGCATTGGGCACCCGGTCGAGCGCAACCGGAATTCAATCCTCGGCAATCGGGCATGTCGCTTCGGCGTCGGGCTTCAATTCGCTCGCGGTCGGCTTTGGCGCCGATGCCGCGAGCGACCATGCCGTCGCGGTCGGTGCGACTTCGCGCGCCGCCGGCACCTCCTCCACCGCCGTGGGTTCGGGGAGCGTCGCCGTCCAGGATAAGGCGATCGCCGTCGGCACCTATGCCTATGCAAACGGCGCCCGCAGCATTGCGATGGGGAGCAGCGTCACCGACAATCTGGGCGAGCGCGGCGCAACGACCGGTGGCGACGACGCCATCGCGATCGGTACCGATGCGGATGCCGACGGAAACCGTGCAACCGCAATCGGCGCCTTCAGTTCGGCGGCGGGTGCCTCGGCGCTCGCGGTGGGATCGGACAGCTCCGCAGGAGACGATGCGGTTGCGCTGGGGTCCGACGCCGCGGCAGCCGGAATTGGCAGTACGGCGGTAGGCAATGCGTCCGAAGCATCGCAGTTCGGCAGTCTCGCAGCCGGTTCGCAGGCGCGCGCCACCGGCACGCGATCGGTCGCGAACGGCTTCTACAGCGATGCCTCCGGAAACCGGTCGATTGCGGTTGGTGACGCGGCTTTCGCATCCGGCCTGGGCAGCATTGCCATCGGCGGCGACGGCCCGGATGCGAATGGCTTTGGACCGCAGCGAGACCTCGACTTCGACGGGCTGGTCGATGGCTATGGCGCCTATGTTGCCGGCGATTATGGCGTTGCAATCGGGGCCGATGCGCAGGCGGGCAATTTTGCTACGGCGAATGGCACCGGCGCCTTGGCCAGCGGCGACAACAGCAGCGCCATCGGTTCCTACGCAACCAGCTCCGGCATGAACGCGACCAGCATCGGCGTGCTCTCTAAGGCGACGAACACGAATGCGACCGCCACCGGCGCCTTCGCCAATGCCAGCGGTGAACGCGCCGTCGCCAATGGAGCCCAGACACGCGCCGAAGGCGAAAGCAGCGTGGCGATCGGCTTCCAGGCAGGCGCCACCAATTTCGGGGCGATTGCGATCGGCGCCGAGGTGATCGCCGACGGGGAGCTTGCAATTACTCTCGGCGGCACGGCTCGCGGCGACGGAGCGATTGCCTTGGGAGGCTATGCCGCGGCGGAGCAGGATGGCGCCACCGCGACCGGTGCCGGCGCCCGCGCTGCCGGCCTTAAAAGCAGTGCTTTCGGCAATATGGCACTGGCCGAAGGCGATTTCGCGACCGCGCTGGGTCAAGCCAGCCGCGCGGCCGCGACGGCAACCGCTGTCGGGAGTGGGGCGCAGGCCGATGGCCAAAGCTCGAGCGCGCTGGGGATCAGCGCGAGCGCTAGCGGCGCCACCAGTGTTGCCGTCGGCGCAAATGCGTCTGCCCAAGGTGACAACGCGACTGCGACCGGCGGCTATGCCCAAGCCTTCGGCGACGATTCCACCGCGGCCGGCGCCGGCAGCTATGCGGGCGGCAATTTCTCGACGGCGGCGGGATCCCAAAGTCTGGCGCTCGGCGATTTCTCGGTAGCATTCGGTGGGCGCAGCAATGCCTCGGGGCTCAATTCCACCGCGCTGGGCGGCAATGCCGTGGCGAGCGGTGCCAATAGCGTCGCCCTCGGCCATGGATCGATCGCGGACCGCGACAATACGGTATCGGTCGGCGCCGCAGGCAATATGCGGCAGATCACTCAGCTCGCCGCAGGCACCGCTGCGACCGACGCCGTCAATCTTGGCCAGCTCGATGCCGTCGGGGCGATTGCCAATTCCGCGCTGTCGGCGGCGAGTCAGGCGTCAAGCGATGCGAGCGCGGCGCTTGCCGCCGCTTCGGGCGCGCAGGGCGATGCCAGTGCCGCACTGACAGCGGCAGCGGCAGCCGAGGGCAAGGCCGACGCCGCGCTCGCCGCTTCGGCGACAGCGGTGGCGTCTGTTGCCGCTCAGGGTGAGCGGATCGATGCCGTCGAGGAGGCCAATCTCGTTCAGGACGGCCGCATCGAGGCGCTTGAAACGCAAACCGCCTCCGCTGCCGGCGACGCGGCGACCGCCCTTGATCGCGCCGACCAGGCGATCGCACGCAATGATGAGCAGGACGGCCGCCTGACCGGCGTGGAGGCCCTCGCGGCGTCGAATGCCACCCGCCTCGACGGGGTCGAGGCCAGCGTGACTCAATTGTTCGGCGCCATTCCATCGCAGGCCCAAGGCGACAATGCCCTCGCGCTCGGGAGCGGCGCCATGGCAACGAGCGATGACGCCGTGGCGATCGGCACCGGTGCGACGGCAAAAGATGGCGCCGCGGTCGCTATCGGCCTTGGCAATCAGGCGAGCGGCGACGGGGCGGTCGCGATCGGCGATCCGAATATCGCGACCGGGCAAGGCGCAATAGCGATCGGCAAGGACAATGTTGCAACGGGCAACGCTGCGATCGCGTTCGGCGACACCAGCACCGCCAATGGCGTGTCAGCGATCGCCGCGGGGCTGCGTGCCAACGCAGCCGCGGACAATGCGATTGCGCTGGGCAATAGCGCGAGTGCGCTGGGCGCCAACGGGGTCGCGATCGGCAACGGTGCGCAATCGGTCCGTGACGATCAGGTGGCGATCGGCTCCGCTGCCAGCAGCTATACCCTCGCCGGGATCAATTCGGACGCCAGCCGCGCGGCGCAGCAGGGCGCGCTGCGCCTCGTGACCGCCGACGGCGCAGGCAATCTGGGCACGACGAGTTTCGACCTTGACCGGCTCAACGCGCTGCCCGGGCAGGTTAGCGCTCTCTCCAGCCAGGTCAGCGCTTTCGACGCACGGCTGGCGCAATTCGGTGCGGGCCTGGAACGGATCGAACGCAGCGCCAACGGCGGGATTGCTGCGGCGATGGCAATGGGCGGCACCGTCATACCGTCCGACATGACGGTCGCCTTGTCGTTCAACCTGTCCACCTTCCGCGGCGAGCAGGGATTTTCGGGCGTCGCTGTTGGCCGGATCAGCGAGCGGGTGTGGGTCTCGGGCGGGGTCGCCGGGTCCACCGTCAAGGGATCGACCGGGGGCCGTATCGGCATGACGTTCGGATGGTAGGCCCCAGCGGACTGGCAGGAGACCCGAAATGAGAAAAGACCTTGTTATCCTGATCGCAGCCATCGCCGTCGCGGGATGCAGCGAAGCGCAAAAGGGGAGCGAGAACGGCTCCGCGGCACCCGCCGATGCGGCGGCCGACAATTCGGTACCGGTCGCCAACGGGCCGGGCGCCCTCGGCATTGCTACCGACGATCTGCCCGATTTCGTCGAGCTGCCAAAGCGCGCGCGAGTGACCACGAATATGCGGATGAACGATGGCGACAAGGCCGGCGGGACGCTGACCCTGGAAACCGCGGAGACGCCGGCTGCCCTGATCGCCTTCTACCGCGCCTCGATGGCCCGGCACGGCCTGAAGATCGGTCTGGAAAACACAGCGGACAAGATGGTGCAGCTGATGGGCGAAAGCGAAGACAAGGCGCGGACGCTTATGGTCACGGTGCTGACCGATGACGCGGGCACCGCGACGCTGAACCTCGTCCATTCACGCGTGATATCCTGATTGATCGAGAGGACAGAATGATGAAACCTCATCTTGCTATTGCCGCTCTGCCCTTGTTGCTCGGCGGATGCGGCGGCGAAGCGCCGGCAGCGAAGACCGGCGGCGGCCCGACGGAGGTGGCAGCATCGGGCATCACCGAAATCGTCAAATCCGCCGCCAAGGGCAACCCGATCCCGCGAGACAATCTGCCCGATTTCGTCGAAACCTATGAAGGCGGGCGATACGGCACCTCCTTCTTCGGCAGCAACGAGAAGCGCAAGTCGGGAACGCTGCTTTATACGGTGGCGGCTGCGCCCGCAGACGTCGTCGGCTTTCATATGGCGTCGATGAAGAGACTTGGCTTCGAAGTCGCCGGGCCAAAAAAGCGCGTCGTGCGTGACCGTAACGAGACGGTGATCGACGGGACGACGGCCGACGGCCGGTCGCTTACGGTCGTGGTGATCGAACAATCCCCTGCGGAAGCAACCGTGCAGATGAATTATGTCGTTCCGCTCGCCTGAGGCGGCGGCCGTTCCGGGGTGCCGCGCGAAAAACGCTGTGTCGCTTACGGCAGGGCTCGCGCTCCTTTTCACGCCGCTGGCCGCCGTCGCGGAGGAAGAGGTCGGCCGCGAAGCGGTCGGCGCGTGGCATGGCAATTTCAAGCTCGATCGCGACGACCCGCGCATTCATACCCGCGGCGGGGCGGACATGCTGCGGATCCAGGTGATCCACTCGATGGGCGCGCCGGTCGCAACGATCAGCTGGGTTGCGGGGCGCGGCATTTGCGAGGATCCGGCGGCCGAGCCGTGCGAATGGATCGGTGCTGGCGGCACCGTATCGGGCCGCGTACTGCAAAAGGATCTTGTCTTTGCGATTCCGCTATCGGCCGACGCCGAAGATCCTCTGATCGTAATCCTCCGCCATGGCTCCGGCCCGCGGGCGCGGCATGGCCAGGCGATGAACAGCAAGGCCGACTTCGGGTTCGATTTTTCTTACTTCGCCGCGCCCGATACCCGGTGATTGCGGACTTCGGAATTGTGCTCAGCCTCCCCTTTCCGGCGCGGCCTCCTTGCCGCCCAGCCACCCTATCGCTGTTGCCTTGCAGCGCAGCAGGAGACGCCTGATGTTTTCGAGCCGATCAACCATGCACGCCTTTTGGATCGCCATGGCCGGCTCGACCGCGTTGAGCAGTCTTGCCGCCGCGCAGGACAGCAAGGCTCCGCCTGCCGAGCTTGAAGTCTTCGGCGTCGATCTTACGACCGACAAGGAGATCGCCGTTCCCCCCGAGGTCATGGCCAAGGCACGCGGAATTTTCGACCTCCATCGCGATAAGTTCGGAAGCCCCCCGCACATCGACACCCGCCAGAACGGCAAGATCAACGCATTCTACATAAAGCGCGCCAAGGCCAATCCGGCGGCCGCCAGCGCGGGCGACAACCTGCCCTACAAGGGGCCTTTCCAGATTCCCCTGACAGCAAAATATGACTTGTGCGGAGGCGGAGCGGCAAAGGGGGCAGAAAATTGGTGCAAGAGCGGGCAGTTCAGCTTCAGGATGTTCGCCGACGCCATTTCTGCCTGGAACGCCGAACTGCTGATTTCGCACGAGCTCATACATTTGCGGCAATATGAAAAATCACCGGGCACGAAAGCAGGCGGGGCGCCGTTCTGGCTGGTCGAAGGGCAGGCCAACGGCATTGGCTACGGCTTGCTGGAACGCGAACCGGGCTTCAGCCGCAAGGCCATCGCGCTGAAGACCAAGGGGCTGAAAAACGCCAATTTCTCCTTTTTTCTTGGACTTCGCCGTTATGATGTCCCGCTGGATATCAATCGCGATACAGGCCTGTATCCGATCGATCATCCCGAATATTTCAGAGAGCTTCTCCGCGATGAGGACGGAAATCTCCATTCGGACGGATATCTCGATTATGCCGGCTATCAGACGGGTTCATTTTGGCGCCATGTCATGCGCGGCCGACCTGCGGGACTTCTTGCTTACAAAAAGATGCTCGATCGGCCTGGGCCGTCCGATCCGACAAATTCGCACGCTTGGCTGAAATGGACCGATTCCGGGCTCAAGGCGGCAACTTACTCCAGGCGCGGGACGACGGTTCCCATCTGGCGCGGCGGTTTGCGGCAGGTCTTTTCGGAGATGGTCACCGAATTGGCCGACCTACCCGACATCGTCGTCAAAAACCGCACCGACAAGCTTGCTGCACCCTATTTCGACGCATTGCTTTGGACGCGCTCGTGCAAGAATATCGACCTCACCCAAGCGACTGCTGCGTCGCTGAGGGTGACGGTCCACCCCTATGCAGCGCAATGCATGCGCGTCAAAATGCCCATCGAGAACGCCACCGGAACCAACGCCGCGGCTCCCCCCGCACCGTTCAGCGTAGCGGCATCCGGCAACGGCGTTTGCGACGACCTTGAACTCGGCACGCGCGGGCAGCTGCTTGCCCAGCCGAAGTCCTTCAAGGCGAAAGCGGGAGCGAGCGGGACGAATTGCGCGCTGGTCTGGAATGCCGGTTTTGCGCCGCTGCGACCCGAAGATCCAAATGGTCTGCGCGGATGGCAAACGGTGCTCCTGATCAATGCGCCGTCCGATCCGGATCGGCAAAAGACCCACGACGTGCTGCTCAATTTTGTCCGGCCCGTGGCGGCCAGTACATTAGCAGGAACCCACAGCGTCGATGGCGCTGGAGGAAAGAAACGCAAGAAGCCCTTGCCGAAACTCAAGGGAACGCCGGAGATCCAGCAGGCCGATCCGCTGCTTGTCGACCCAACTCCTGATGAGAGCTGCGATGCCCGGCAAGCGGCGGTCCTTGCCTGCGGAGATATCGTGGCGCTGTCGATCGTTTCGGGTGACGCGAGCGAAATTGCCCGCGCTGGCGAGATATTATCGGCGGGCATCGCCATGCAATATCCGCAGGGCGGGCTTGGCAATTACGCCGTAAAAACGCTGGGCGAGCTATATCAGCAAGGCCAGCAGTTCGAGGCAAGGGCCGGCGCGCTTCAGGCGAGGGCTATGGGCGGCAACTTGAACGGCGCGACTATCGCGATCGCCATGAAGCGCCCAGAAGAGGGGGTGGTCGGCCGCTTTCCGGCGCGCGTCGAGGTCGAACCGCTCGACCGGCAGCCCGGTGAAAATTCCGCCGCTTTGACCTCGCTGACCGCCAGACAGACCCGACCGATCGGCAATGGCTGCGTAGACGTGCTATCCTATCAAACCAACGCAACGGTCGAGATAAGCGTGAATCAGCCTGGCTTGTTGATGGGTTCGGTTTCGGCAACGCTCTACGAACCGAATGCCGACGATGAAGCCGCCTGTCGCGAGCCGATCGTCGCCGCCGGGACGGTCCAGGTGTCTTTCTCTACACCTGGCGTCTTCCCCGTCGGCCCGGGGGGACGATATCAGGTTGATCCCGCACGGTCCGAATTTCAACAGCTGATCGTTCAGGACATGGCCGCCATGATGGCTATGCCGCTGGAGGAGCGATCAGACACCCCTGCCGACGACGAAATCGATCCGGCAGCAGGCAACAGGTTCGCCGGCAGCCGGGCCGGGAGCGGAGCCGGAACCGTAGCCCAGTGTCAAGGAACGATGGTCAGCGACGCCGATCTTGATGCCTTCATCCGCGCTACCGCTGCCGGAGCGGGTGAAGGAGATCCACAATTATCCGCGCAGATCGCGCAAAGCATGAGAGCTCTCGAACCTGCCATTCTCGCAATGGCTGTCTGTCGATGGATTGCAGCCGGTCGCCCTTCCACTTTCGCACTGGGAAATCTGGAATGAAGCGCAAAATCGCCGCAGTATTGACGCTAGCTGCCGCCAGTATATCGCTGACGGTGGCGGGCGGCCTGGCCGGGCAACAGCCGGATTACGACGGCGATGTAACACTGCATCGCTTGCCCGCGCCGCCGCCGTTGCGCGAACGCCCCACCGCGACCACCACCCGTGACGACAGCGGAAACTCACCTCGAGCGGATACGCCCGGACCTCTCCCCGTCCTTGGCCCTCCACCCGCTCGCGCTTGCATCAGCGAAGCCGAATTCGAAGCAGCCTCGGCGGGCACGGGGTGCGCCTGTACCTGTGAAGAATATGCCCGCAAGCCGGTAAGCCGGACGTGCGACGTCGCATGCCAGGGCCATTATGCTTGCTGGGGCCCCCCGGTCAGCGACGCCGAGTTGGATCGCGAGCTTGGCGAAGTGTTCGGCGATGCCGTCGCAGCCGGGGTAACCATCCCTCTACTTTCCGGGGAAGAGCGCGAGACAATGCGCGGCGTTGTCCGCGCCAACCGGGGTTTGGACTGGAGTAAGAGCCGGATGTGCAAAAAGTGAAGGCAACCCGTTTGAGTGATGGGGCCTGTCAGTAATTTTGTGCGCGGGGCCATATAGATGGAAAAGAAAGGACCATCGATATGGCAATCGACAAGGAATTACTGGATCAGCTTCTGGCGGGTCGTGATCCTGAGGAGTTGTTCGCCCGGGACGGGCTGATTGACGAGTTGAAGAAGGCGCTTTCGGAGCGGATGCTCGCTGCCGAGTTGGACGATCACTTGGGATATGAAGCGGAGGCCGGCGGCGATAATCGCCGCAACGGCAGCTCGAAGAAGACGATGCTGACCGGCTCTTCGAGGGTGACGCTGGATATTCCACGCGATCGGTCGGGCACCTTCGATCCGAAGCTGATCGGCAAATATCTGCGACGCTTTCCTGACTTCGATACGAAAATCATCTCGATGTACGCGCGCGGCATGACGGTGCGCGAGATCCGCGGGCACCTCGAGGAGCTTTGCGGCATCGATGTGTCGCCGGACCTGATCTCGACGGTGACGGACGCTGTGCTGGAGACGGTGACGGAATGGCAGGGGCGACCGCTCGATGCCTGCTATCCGCTCGTGTTCTTCGACGCGATCCGGGTCAAGATCCGCGACGAGGGCTTCGTTCGCAATAAGGCGGTGTACATCGCGCTCGGCATTTTGCCCGACGGCACCAAGGAAATCCTGGGTATCTGGATCTAACAAACCGAAGGCGCGAAGTTCTGGATGCGCGTCATGAACGAGCTCAAGAATCGGGGCGTCGCCGATATCCTGATCGCCGTCGTCGATGGTCTGAAGGGCTTCCCGGATGCGATCAACGCAGTGTTCCCGGAAACGGTCGTTCAGACCTGCATCGTGCGCCTGATCAGAAACAGCATGAGCTTCGCGTCCTGGAAGGACCGCAAGGCAATCGCCCAGTCCCTGCGCAGCGTCTACCGCGCGGAAAGTGCCGATGCGGGCCTAGCGGCGCTGGAGGCCTTCGAGGAAGGACATTGGGGCCGGAAATATCCTGCTATCGCGTTGAGTTGGCGTCGGCAGTGGGAGCAGGTGATCCCCATGGCGCGGCGTTGAAGACAGGCATCTTCGAAAAGATATTTATACCAGCATGTTAGGATGAATCTCTCTGGCCAGCCGCCCCCTTGTCAGACTTTCGGCAAACCCGCATAGATTTGGAGGTGGATTTCCACCGCAGGAGGCAAGGGTGATGATGTCGTCGAAGCGTTACGCCCGCTGGCTGACGACTTTGCTAGCGCTGCTGTGCTGTGCATTCCCCCATGCGCAGGCCGAGCCCGCCGCAACGGTAGCGCCAGGGTCGGATGAGATCTCACCGCGCCTGGTCGGTTACAAAAAGACGGCACGCCGTACGCTTTATCTCCATGTGTTTACCCCCGATGCAGCGAAGTTCGCCGGCCCGCGGCCCGCGATCATCCTTTTTCACGGTGGCGGCTGGGTGGAAGGCGATGCGCTGCGGTTCTACGATCAGGCGCGCCATCTGGCCGGTGAGGGCATGGTGGCCGTCTCCGCCGACTATCGCCTCGGTGGGGCGGACGGCACCGATCCGCGCGCCGCGCTGTCCGATGCGATTTCCGCAATGCGCTATCTTCGCGGCCATGCCGCGGCGCTCGGCATCGATCCCGTGCGCATTGCTGCGGGGGGCGGTTCGGCGGGCGGCCAGCTCGCCGCAGCGCTCGCAACCAGCTCGGGGTTCGAGGATCCGGCCGACGATCCGCGTGTGTCCTATCGTCCTTCGGCGTTGGTGTTATTTAATCCGGTGATCGACAACAGCCCCGATGGCTACGGGAATGATCGCGTGTCCGGTTACTGGCAGGCGTTCTCGCCGCTCCATAATGTGCAGCCCGGCCATCCTGCTACGCTCATCATGCTCGGCACGCACGATGCGCTGATCCCGGTCGCCACCGGCGAGGCCTATTGCGAAAAAGTGCGGGCAGCAGGCGCGGAATGCCGGCTCGCGCTATACGAAGGCCAGCCGCATGCCTTCTTCGCCCGCAGCCGCTCGCCGCGTTACTATGCCGAGACACTGGCGGCGATGGACGCCTTTCTCGGTAAGCTGGGCTATCTATCGGCGCCGACCGACTAGCACCCTCATCGTGCTGCGGATCTCGCGAGCGCGTCCATCTTCTCGAAGCCCGATGCCTTGAGCACCTCCAGCGCCCGCATCCGGAAGGCAGCGGGGCTTGGGACATTGCCTGTGTCCCGGCAGGACAGCGCAACGAAGGACTTCATCTCGCCCAAGTATGTCTGATGCAGCGCATAGAGTGCGCGTTTGCGCCCGCTCTCGTCGATAAGAGACATCTCCTTCGACGTACCATTCTCGGCATATTCGTTGTTGTACATTTGCCAGATCAGCGCAAACGGCAGGTCGAGAGCGACGGCGCTCTGCATGACGAAGCGGCTCTTCACATATTGCTGCTTAACCGTCTGCGGCTTGGACTTTTCGGCATGATAGCCGTATTCACCGATGAATACGCGGCGCCTGAACGGCACGCCGTCCTTGGGGGGCAGCTGGCTTTCGAGCCAGGCAAGGGTCTGCTCGAGCGGCTCGCGGATCGATATGAGGTCGGGCTGGGGCGATTGCTTGATCGCCTCGTAAGCCGAATAGGACACCAGGTCCGGATTGACCTCGGGTAGCACCGAAAGGGCCATGCTGATGCGACCGGCCATCGCCTTCCTGACAAGGTTCACCTCGATATAGTGGTAGACAGCGACATCCTTGTGCGCGACCGCAGCCCTTGCATTGTCAACAGCGAGCTGGCGGATCTTCATCCATGCGATCATTCCTGCGACCGCCGTCGGCGAGGGGTCGGCTTCGCGGTCCTGGCGGCCGAGGAGCATCCAGTCGCCCTCCCAGTTGCCAAGCAGGAAGACCTTGCCGGTACCCGAATAGCGTTTAAGCAGCCACGCAGTCAGGGCGTACATCTCGTCGTAATATTGCCGCGCCTCGATCATATCGACCCCATCGCGCCAATTGGCCCCGGTGAAGGAATGAACCCACGCCTGATAATAGGTGAAGTCCATATCCAGCGCCTGCTGCAAAGCGGGCGCCGCCTCGACATATTCGAGCGTTGCCTTGGCCTTGCGTGCAGCGTCGGCTGAGCCGTAGTTCGGCGCAGCGCCCTGCGCGAGTGAGATCTTGAGCAGATTGGAGCCCATGTCCCGCACATTCTCGGCCTGCTCGATGAGACGGTTGCCCTTGCCAAACTGATAGGACCCGCCGATCGCCTGCGTGCCGAGGATATAATTGTAGCTGCGCGCCGCGGCCTCGGGATCTGCGGCGCAGCTGGCGCCTTCCTGCGCGCTCGCGGGGGCGCCTGCGCTGATCGCAAGCGCCCCCGCCGCCCCTAGCCGGAGAGCGGCCGTGCGCCATACGGGCATGACGCGCGGCCTCTGCATCAGAAGTTTACCTGCACGCCAAAGTTGAAGCGCCGCCCGGCCAGCGAGACATAGTTCACCAGCTGTTCGTACTTCAGATAACGGAAGGTGCCCGTGTTTGTGAGGTTCGTTGCGTCAATCGTAAAGCGCAGGTTGCGGTTGATGTTGAAGCGTGCCGCCAGATCGAGCTGGCCGCGCGCCGCCTCGATCTCTGGCAACGCCTCCGGACGGGCGAAGCCCAGTTGCACGATCTCGCGGCGTGTGAACGCGGAGCGCCAATTATAGGCGACGCGCAGATTGAACCTCTTGTCGTCGTAATAAGCACCGGCGTTGAAGGTGTATTTCGACAGCCCCCGACGACTGATCGGATCGCCTTCCTGATCGCGAAGGTCGCTGCTTTCGTCGATATAGGTGAAGTTGCCCGTCACCCCCAGGAAGCGCAGCGGTCCGGGCAGATATGTGAAAGCGTGCGCCGCGCCCACCTCGATGCCCTTGAGTTTGGTCCCGCCGAAATTGCCGAAGGTGGTGACCGAAAAAGTCTCGCCGTTGATGTCGCGCGGCGTGGGCACCGGATCGCGGAAGATCGTGGTGTCGATATTCTTCATGAAGGCCGCGACCGACAGGTAGCTGCCCTTGCCGTAATACCACTCCAGTGAAGCATCAAAATTGTCGGAGTGGATCGGATCGAGGAACGGATTGCCGGCCACACCGAAGCCCGCGAAATTCGGATCGACGTCGGAGCGAGTCAGTTCCAGCCCCGGCGAAATCTGCGTCAGCGCTGGGCGACCCAGCGTGCGAGAATAGGCGAGGCGAGCGACTAGCTGCTTGGATAGCCCAAAGTTGACGTTGGCCGAGGGCAGCCAGTCGTCATAGCGATTGCGAAAGGTCACCATGCTATAGCTTACCGGCGTGCCCGGATTGAGCAGGTAGCCCGATGAGGATGTTTTCGTTTCCACATAACGCAGGCCGACATTGCCGAACATCCGCACATTGCCGAAATCGGTGCTGAAGTTCGCCCGCAGATATCCGGCCATCGTTGCCTCGGTGACGCGGAAGCGTTCGTCCTCGACCTCGTAATATCCCGAGCCCGCAACCGGATCGACCGCGCGGATGTCGAACAGATTGAAGTACTGCGCGATGCTCGCAACATCACACCCGGCTGTAGAGCCGAAGGTCATCGGCAGATTGCCACCATAGCGCTTCAGTATGTCCGGATTGCCTGCTGTAGTAAGGCAGCTGCTGAGGAAGGTGGACGTCGCCGCTGCGCCGGGGTTGGTGGTGTTGGCCGGATTGAGCGGCACCGCCCACACGTTGACCGCCCGTACGGGATCGCGCACGCCCTGTCCCGCTATTGCCGCGATGTTTCCGCCTTCGTTCGCGTTTTCGTAGCGCGCCCGCTCAAAGCTGCGTTCCGACCAGCGGAAACCTGCCTGGAAAGAATTGAAGAAATCGGTGTCGGTTTCCCAGGTCGCATCAAAGCGAACTGAATCATCGGTGTTCTCGGTATCGGCCGCGTTGCGCTGGAATTGCCGGTAGCGATAACGGTTATAGCTTAGATCGCCAGGGTTGAGCACGACCAGTTGATCTTCCGGCACCACCGAATTCACCCCATAGGCCGTAGACGGGAAGGGGTTTTCATAGAAGGTTACGTTCGGGATCTTGTTGTCGCCGAGCTGAAAGTCGACGATGTTGTAGAAGTCCTGGGCGTTGAAGACCGGGTTGGCGCCCCCTTGCTGTTCAATGCTCGCGCTGAGCTGCCCGAAATCGAGCGTTCTTGCCTTGCCGCGCGAGGTGGCGCCTTTCACGAAGAAACTGAGGTTAGGGGTCGCATCCCAGGTCGCCTCAGCCGAGAATTGCTGCGACTTGCGCGAAACCTCGTTGATCGAGGGCGCCGCCCCCACGCGGGTGGTGAAGGACGCCAGGCGCCCGCCGGTCAGCACATAGACGTCGCCAAAGCCCGCCGAGGTGCCCAGCTGTTCATAAGTGGCGGCGGGGCCGCCGACCAGAATTCCCGAACGGGGGATGTTCGAGACGATGTTCATGTTTGCGCCCGTCAGGCTCTCGTTGATATCAGTCAGCACGGCATCGAAGCGGATGTCGAGGTTCGACGCCGGCTTCCATTGCAACGTGCCGTTGAACGATTTTCGGGTATCGTCGCGCACGCGTTCGGAGACGCCAAAGGCGCCCGGGATGTAATAGACGTCGCTGGCATTGCTCAAGCCGTCGCCATTGGGATCGTCAAAGGCATAACGATAAGGGTTGGGTCGGTTGCCGCCCCCGACAGCATTGGGAATATTGGTGAGCTGAAAGAAGTTGTAATTGGCCGCAGACTGATTGGCGCCGACGCTGGCGGGCGGATCGACATCGCCGGTCTTGCGCGTCCAGATGCCGGGCGCATCGATTACCTCATTTCCGCCATAGACATAGGCGTAGCTCGCAATTTCCTTGTAACCGAAGTTGAGAATAACGCCGAAATCACCAAGCGGTGTGTCCCTGAACTTCTTCTGCACGAAGAGATTGCCGTCCTGACGGCTGAGGTCGCCTACTTCGGCGAATTTAGCTGTGCCCGAAAGATTGACGATCAAATCGCGCTTGCCGTTGAGCGGCGCGCGTGTCTGAAGATTGATCGTCCCGCCCAGCGAGCCTTCGATCTGGTCGGCGGTAAGTGCCTTGAGAATCTCGACCCCGGCAAAAAGTTCGGCGGGAAGGTCTTGGAAATTGACGCTGCGGTCGTTGCCGTTGCTTAGATCGACGTCTCCCGTGCCTGACGCCGTGGCACCGTTGATGGTGACATTATTTTCGGAAAGACCTCGGACCTGGACCTGCTTGCCCTCGCCGTCATTGCCCCGGTTGACCTGTACCCCCGTAATGCGCTGGAGCGCTTCGGCGATGTTGTCATTCGCCAGTTGACCGATGTCTTCGGCGTTTATGACGTCCTTGATCTCGCTCGCATCGCGCTTGTCGTCGATGGCACTTTCGATTGACTGACGCACACCGACGACGACAATGTCGTTTTCCGGATCCTTGGCCTGCTCGACGCTCACCGGTTGATCAGCGGCGCCTGTTGGCTTGATGTCCTGCGCCGATGCTGTTGCGCATGCCATGTTCAGGACACTGGCGATCAAGGCCAGTCTGGAACCAGACGCGATAAGATGCTGCTTCATGTCATCACCCTCCCAGCCGATCTCCGGCTCTCTCGACATTTGTTTTTATCGAAGTCCCCCAAGCTTCGCGCGTCGTTGCGATAACCCAGGATCACTCGACCCTTTGCGCCGCGATGCCGCCTAGCTTCCTTCAGCAACGTAATCTAAACGCGATTCTCCGGTTTAGTAAAGAAAATTGTTTCATTTAAGATTGCGGTTCCTTGGCGCGCTGGACCCGCCTCAAGCGCACGCTCGCGCCGGGGTTCGGGCTGAGTTTCCTCTATTTTTGGCCTTATCGCGTGAGGATGCCGATCTGCACTTGACCCCATCCAACATATATAAGAAAAATATCTTTTGTAATCTTGATCGCTTGGCGAATCAATCTGGGGAGAGTTCGATGATCTGGCTGCTCAGGGCGCTCGCGGTTCTGCTCGCATATTGCGCGCTCGTGGCGCCTTGTGCAGGACTTCACGCTCAGGCGCCCGACGACACCGTGCTGGTCGGGCCGGTAAATGCGGTGTTTCCGGCGGCGGGCAATGCGATCCGCAAAACTTTGGTCTCGCCGATCGCTCCACAGGCAGCCTGGACCATCAAGGCGTGGGTGCGTGCCGACGCGCATGAGCGTGAGAGTGATCCGCGCATCGTCATGGCGCTGATCGATGAAGCCGGGTCCGATGTTGCGGAAGTCGGCCTGGTGGGCGGGCGAGTTTTCGCGGCAAGCGGCGAGGCGCGTGGCGTGTCGCGCGCCGCGGCAAAGCCAAACGAATGGGTGCTTGTAACGCTGGCTGCGAACGGCAGCGGCTTGACGCTGCAGGTCGGCACGGAGCGGCCGGTCGTGCTGCGCAGCCGACTGTCTGCACCTGCGGTCGCGCTGGTGATGGCACCGCGCCGCGAGGCAAAGCCGGTGTTCCATGGCGCAATCGCCAACCTGCTGATTTGGCGAGGCACTCCCGCCCTGTTGAAGCGGATTGCCTGGAGCAAGCCCGACGAGACGCTGATCCAGTTCGAGAACGGCAGCCCGACCTGGCCTCTCCAAGTCAAGCAGACGACCGGCATGACTGCGCCGCAGGATCCCGCGACCCTGCCGGTCAGCCGCGCGGCGAGCGTGCCGGAGGCCGCACCCGCGCGACTCGATTCACCCCTTGCACTTTCGCCTCAAAGCGAGGGGCGCTGGGTTGTCGGCGCGTGGCGGCTCGCCCCTGCGCCCGAGGTGAGCGCCGCGCCGGCGGCCATTTCACGGCCCGGTTTCGATGCCGGCGGCTGGCTGCCCGCCACCGTGCCGGGCACGATCCTTGCGACCTATGTTGCTACCGGGGTCTATCCGGATCCCGCGTTCGGCCTCAACAATCTGCAGATCCCCGAAAGCCTCGGCAGGCAGGACTATTGGCTGCGCGCCGAATTTGCGCGGCCCGAGAGCGGTGCGCGAGATGTTCAGGCGCTGGAGTTTCTGGGCATCAACTATGCGGCCGAGATATGGGTCAACGGTGAGCGGTTAGGCGCGATTGAGGGCGCGTTCACCCGCGGGCGTTTCGTCCTGCCCGCACGTTTTCGCGCCGGTGAGCGCATCGCGGTCGCCGTGCGGGTTTCACCGCCGCCGCATCCCGGCTTGCCGCACGAGGAGTCGCTCACCGCCGGGCCCGGCCAGAACGGCGGCGAGATGATGATCGACGGTCCGACCTTTGGCGCCAGCGAGGGCTGGGACTGGATCCCGACCGTGCGTGATCGCAATACCGGTGTGTGGCAGGATGTCCTCCTGCGAGCGACGGGCGACGTGCGCATCGGCGATCCCCATGTCCGCACCCTGTTGCCCAAACCCGACAATTCGCTCGCTGAGCTGACAATCTCCGTTCCGGTAATCAATGACAGCGGCATGGAGCGCGAAATTGCCCTCGAGGCGCGCTTTGGCGACGTCACGCTACGCCAGAGCGCAACGCTGGCCCCCAATTCAGCCACGAGCCTGCGTTTCGCGCCCGAGCAGTTCGCCGAACTGCGCATCCGCAGCCCGAGGCTCTGGTGGCCAAACGGTTATGGCGAACCCGCCCTGCACACCCTAGCGCTGACCGCGCGCGTCGGCGGCGCTGTCAGCGATACTCGGGCCATCCGCTTTGGCATTCGCGAGATCAGCTATGAACTCTCCGCGGTCGATCAGGCAGAAAAGTTGCGGCGCGTGGCTGTTGCTCCCGCTCGCAGCATGGGCGAACAGCTGCTCGATGTCGCGCATGACGGAATCCGCAAGGTCGAGAACGGTTGGGCGGTCTCGCTCGCCAGCGATGTCGACGGATCGCCCGCGCTGGCGACTGTCGCCAATACATCGCTTGCTCCGCACCTGCTGATTCGCGTCAACGGCGTGCCGATTGCTGTGCGCGGCGGCAACTGGGGCATGGACGACTGGATGAAGCGCGTCTCGCGCGAGCGGATGGAGCCCTTCTTCCGGCTCCACCGCGACGCCAACGTCAACACCATCCGCAACTGGATGGGCCAGAACACCGAGAGCGTATTCTACGACCTTGCCGACGAATACGGCCTGTTGGTGCTCAACGACTTCTGGATGTCGACGCAGGATCACAATGCCGAGCCCGGCGACAGTGCACTGTTCCTCGCCAATGTTGCGGACACCGTCAGCCGTTTCCAACACCACCCTTCGATTGCGCTGTGGATCGGCCGCAACGAGGGCGTGCCGCCGCCGGTGCTTAACGTGGGCCTCGAACAGCTCGTGCGCACCCTCGACGGAACCCGCGCCTACCTGCCCAATTCGCGCGACGTCATCATGGCGAACAGTGGCCCGTGGAACTATCAGCCCCCCGAGGCCTATTTCACCCGCATCGGCCGGGGCTTCTCGACCGAAGTCGGCACGCCTTCGTTTCCGACGCTCGAAACCTTCAAGACCATGATGCCGCCAGAGGATCAGTGGCCGATCAGCGATGCCTGGGCCTATCACGACTGGCACCAGGGCAAGGCGGGCGATGTCGCCAGCTTCACGAAGGCAATGCAGACCCGTCTTGGCGCGCCGAAGGATCTCGCCGATTTCGAGACCAAGGCGCAGATGCTCAATTACGAAGCCTATCGTGCGATCTTTGAGGGATTCAACGCGGGACTCTTCACCCGCAACACCGGGCGGCTTTTATGGATGACCCATCCCGCCTGGCCGAGCACGACCTGGCAAATATACAGCCACGATTACGACACCCACGCCGCCTTCTTCGGGGCGAAGAAGGGGTCGGAGCCGGTGCACGTGCAGGTCAACCTACCCGATCGCCGTGTCACGGTCGTCAACAGCCTCGGTGCGCCGATCGCCGGGGGGCATGTGAGGGTGCGCAACTTTGCGCTCGATGGGACGCTTCTGGACGAACGTTCCGCTGTCGTCGCCGCCGCCGCCTATGGCGTCACCGATGCGGGCGAAGCCCTGCCCGATGCGCTGTTCGCGCGGGCGCCGGTGGTGCTGAGCAAGCTCGAACTGTTCGATCACGATGGCCGTCTGCTGAGCGAAAATCTCTACTGGCTGGCGCGCGAGCCGGCCGATTATCGTACGATGGACCGGATGACGCCCGTCAGCCTCGAGGTAGCCGCGCAAGCGGTCGCCAATGCGGACGAGCACGAAGTCGCGGTGACGCTCACCAACGCGAGCGGCCAGCCTGCCTTGATGGCCAAGCTGTCGCTTCTCGATGCCGCGGGCGCGCGCGTGCTGCCAGCTTACTGGAGCGATAATTACGTGTCGCTGTTGCCGGGCGAGAGGCGCATGATCACGATTCGGTCGCCCAAGACGGCGCCCGCTCCCGTTTCGATCAGAATGCGCGGCTGGAATGTCGTGGCAGGTGAAGTGCAGGTGGCGCCGTGACGCCGGGTGAAACATGGGGAAGGTGATGGCTAATTCCGTTCTGGCTGGCGTCGAACTGGGGGGGACGAAATGCGTTTGCGTTCTCGCCACGGCGGATGGCGAAATACTTGCGCAGGAGCGTGTCGAAACAGCCGCGCCCCGCGTGACCCTACCGCAGATCAAGGCGATCCTGCGCAATTGGTTCGATGCGCGGCGCGATATCGCCGCTTTGGGGATTGCCTCGTTCGGGCCGGTTGAAGTGGATCAAGCTTCGTCGAATTGGGGCCATATCGGGCAAACGCCGAAGGCGGGTTGGAGC
The DNA here is from genome assembly GCF_025727575.1 of Sphingopyxis sp. GC21. Classification (NCBI taxonomy): domain Bacteria; kingdom Pseudomonadati; phylum Pseudomonadota; class Alphaproteobacteria; order Sphingomonadales; family Sphingopyxidaceae; genus Sphingopyxis; species Sphingopyxis sp. GC21. Next base: position 3,258,577 of record NZ_CP095845.1, read on the forward strand.
GGGATCGACATCGCGCAGGCGCTGAGGGAGGGGTTTGACGTACCCTTTGCGCTCGATACCGACGTTAATGGCGCTGCCCTTGCGGAAATGCGCTGGGGTGCGGCGGCGGGGCTCGATGACTTCGCCTATGTGACCGTCGGCACGGGCGTCGGCGTGGGCCTTGTCGTGGGTGGCCAGCCGATCTGCGGCTTTGGCCATGCAGAATTGGGGCACATGCGCATTCCGAGAGTGCAGGGAGACAGCTGGCCGGGATCCTGCCCCTATCATGGCGACTGTGTGGAAGGGCTGGCGGCTGGTCCAGCTATCGTGAAGCGTTCAGGCATGCGCGCCGGGCTCATCGCACAGAATGATCCGATATGGCACCTTGTCGGTCATGCGATCGCACAGATGCTGCACAATCTTGTCCTGACTGCGACGCCTCGCCGAATTCTTCTGGGAGGCGGGGTGATTACCGCGCAGCCCCAGCTTTTTCCCATCATCCGGCGCGAGCTTGAAACCAGCCTCAACGGCTATGTCAGCTCGCCGGAACTCGACAAGAGCGAAGACTATGTCGCACCCCCGGGGCTCGGTGCCCTGGCAGGTCCGCTCGGCCCGGTTGCGCTTGCAGCCGCAATCCTGGATCGGACGGCGCTGCACGCTGAAGCCAATGCCTAGGCGTCGATCTTCATCATAGCTGCGCGATTTGGCAGGAAGCGGTTGGTGAAGGGCAGGATAGCCGCACCGATCGCGGCGGCATCCTCGGCCAGCTCTGCCCGCCGGATCGGGGCGCGCACCGGCAGCGAAGCGCCGCGATGTCGGAAGTTGAGCGCCAACCTGTCGCACAGCAAGTTGACAAGATCCGCCGGCAGACGGCCGCCGATGAAGATGGCATCCGGATCGATCACAGTGTTGATCACCATGAGCGGCTCCGCCAGCAGATCGGCCGCCTTTTGCACCCAATGTCCAGCCGCTTCGATCGCGTCCGGCTCGAGCTTGTCGAGCGGGCCGGGATTGGAAAAACCCTCTTGCGCGAGATGGCTGAATAGACCCGACAGCGAAACAACATCCTGCAGCACAATCGGATTGCGCCGCACTCGGCTTATCGGCAGGAACCCGATCTCGCCGCTGCGGCCCGACGAGCCGATGACGGAATGCCCGTCAATCACGAGGCCGCCGCCGAGCCCGGCATTCACCAGAAGGTAAAAGAAGGTCTGCGCAACCCGACCGTGACCGAACTGGAGTTCGCCGATCGCGGCGGCGGTCGCATCATTCTCTATGATGACCTCAAACCCGTGTTCGCCGAGCAGATGCTTCAGGTCGACGGTTTCCCAGATGCCGAACTCGCTCGGCCGGTTCGGGAGATCGACCGCGCCGAAATCATCAGGCATGGCCACACCGATGCCGGCGATCCGTTCCATGTTGATGTCACCCGATTGGCGAATCGCCTCAAGATTGCGCCGCACAAAGTCGCGTACCTGATCGGGCATCGGAAACTCGATGTCCTCAACGATCCGCAGCCGCAGTTCGCCCAGAAAATCAAGTGCCACCATCGTCATGTGGTCGCGGTCAATATTAACGCCGATCGAGAAGGCCCCGTCCGGATTGATGGCGAGCTTCAGCGCGGGCTGCCCTCGCTCGCCGCGTCGGCGACCTGCCTCGATAATCAATCCGTCAGCGAACAGCTTGCGCGTGATATTGGTGATCGAGGGCGGAGTCAGCCCGGTGATCTCGGCCAATTCGACCTTCGTCACCGGTGCATTTAGGCGGATTGCCTGCAGCGTCACGCGCAGGTTGTGCGAGCTCCCGCGCTCCAGATTGGTGCCGGACAGCCCATTGCTTAGAAGATTGACCCTGTCGCGCGCAGAAAAACCGACGCCCGAAGGCTTGCGTTCAGTTTTCGACATCTGCGCGATTTCTCCAGGTCCGGCCTCAGCCTTGTGATGGGCGGGCTTAATCGTAAGTTCGCGGGAGTGCAATTTCTTGCACTTTTTAAGGCGCCTCCATCGTCAGTGGGATGCAGGCTTCCCGCCTTCGGCCTTCACGCCGTTCTTCAGATCGCCCTCGGTGCCGTCGCGCAGCCAACGGTCGGGGAACTCGCCTGGGCCAGATCCATTGCGATTGCGCAGCACCGATCCTTCATCAAGCCGTTCAGTGAACGTCACGCTCGATCGGCCCTGCCGCGGGTCGAGGCCCGCAAAGAGTTCAGCGCGCATCTTTTTCACCACCGGGCGCAGCTTGGGATCGGCGATGAGATTATGCATCTCCTTGGGGTCCACCTGGAGGTCGTAGAGTTCTTCGGTGTCCCAGATGCCATGATACTGGATATACTTGTAGCGATCTCCGCGCAGCGCAAAGGTAGTGGGGGTCTGCGGGTAGTTATATTCCCAGTAGTATTCGTAGTTGAGCACGGTCCGCCACGGTCTGGCTAGCGGGCGGCCCATCAGCAGGTCGGCATAGCTCATCCCGTCGAACCGCACACCTTCCGGCACCGTTACACCAGCCAGCGCTAGGAAGGTCGGCGCAAGGTCAATATTGGCGACCATCTGGTTCACCACGCGCCCCTTCGGCATTCCGCCGCCGAACGCGATGAGCGGCACCCGCATCGATTCCTCGTAGGCACTACGCTTGTCGATCATGCCGTGCTCGCCGAACAGGAAGCCGTTGTCGCCCATCATCACGACGATGGTGTTGTCGAGCATGCCTTGCTTCTGCAAGGTGGCGAGGATCTCGCCGATGCCTTCGTCGACCGCGCTCAGCGTCTCGTTGTAACGCAACTTGAAATCCACCACATCGAGCGTCGAGTGATAGGGGAATTCCACGCCATGCCAAGAATTGCGTTGGTCCTTGGTCCAGCGCGGCTTGCCCTCGTAGTTCTCGGGCGTGTCGGCCATGCTGTCGGGCAATCGGATCGCATCGCGGCTCACCGTGCCTTCGTGCCGCTTGGCAGGAATGAAATCGGCATGCACTGCCTTGTGGCTGAGATAGAGGAAGAAGGGCTGCTGGCCGTTTTGATGCTTCAGCCAGTCGAGCGCATAGGCGTTGAGCTCGTCGGTAATATAGCCCTTCCGCTCGACCTGCTGTCCGTCGATGTTGAGCGTGTGGCGCACGCCCTTGCCATTGTCGGGGAGATAGTCGCCCTGGCCCTTGAAGCTGATCCAGCGGTCAAAACCGGGCTGCGGATCGTCGCTGTGCCCGCCCATGTGCCACTTGCCGATAAAGGCGGTGCGATAACCTGCGGCCTGCAGCGCCATTGGGAAGAAGAAGGTGCCGGGACGGAACTTGATGTTGTTGTCCGCGATTCCATGGTTGTGCATATATTGGCCGGTGAGGATCGAGGCACGGCTAGGGCTGCACAGTGCGGTGGTGACGAAGGCGTTGGGGAAATAGACCCCCTCGCGCGCGATCCGGTCCATGTTCGGCGTGTTGAGCGCGGGGTCGAGAAAGCCCATTGCGTCGTAGCGCTGATCATCGTTCAGGATGAAGATTATGTTGGGCTGCCGACGCGGCGCTTCGGCTTGCGCATCGGCGGGATGGGGCAGGGTGGCGGCGACAAGGACGATGATCACGCCCAAAATTCCTGCAACGGCTGTCCTGCCAAGCGTGTGCGCACGTGTCATGTCAATCCTCACCTTCTGCCCTGTGATCGCCGGACCGGCCGCCGCTCGCCCGCGCGGCAAGCATTTCACCGCCATTCGCGACGGCAATATCGACTGGGCTGTCCGTCAACCACACGGTTCCCGGTGCCAGATCGGTTTTTCCGACCGTGCAGCCGGATGCGATTGGCATAAGCCAGACCGGGTTGGACGGATTCGCTGCGATATGATGATCATATGGCCCTGCAAGCCGCTCGATCGCGAATTTCGGGGCTGCGATCAGCTCCTCGCGCCCCGGTCCGAGCGCACGCGCGGGGCGGTGAACGAAGGGTTCGGGGACGGCCGCTGCAATGCTCTCGTCCAACTGCAAGGGGCGGGCGCGGCCGTAGTCATAGAGGCGGTAGGTTAGATCGACGTTCTGCTGGATCTCGAGCACCGAAAGACCTGCGCCAATCGCGTGAACCGTGCCGGCGGGAACGTAGAAGAAGTCCCCGGGCTGGACGGAGTGCCACACCATCAGTTCCTCAATGCTGCCGTCGATCGCGGCTGCGCGAAGTTCCTCGTCCGAAAGTTTGCGCGCAAAGCCCGCCCCGATAGTCGCGCCCGCTTCAGCGGAAAGGATATACCACGCTTCCTCTTTCCCGCAGACATGGCCGTTCGCGCGGGCTTGTTCGTCGTTGGGATGGACCTGAATCGAGAGCCGTTCCGAGGTAAAGAGGCGTTTCACCATGAGCCTCGCGCCATCATCGTCAGCGAACCAGATCTCGCCGACCGGTTCGTCCCTTCCAGCTGCGTCGCTATAGATCGCAGGGATTGCGCGCTGCCCCCAGACCTTCTCAACCGCCTGTCCCTGAAGTTGACGCATCGCCATAGGTCTATGCCCCTCAGTGACCCGTGGCCGGAACCGCGTCGCCGGCTTCAAGCACCACCGCGCGGCGCGCGGCAAGGCCAAAGCCGAGCAGCAGGGCGTAGCAGGCCGCCGGAACGACGAATGCGGTGGCATAGCTCGTCGCCCCCGAAACCAGCCCGACCAGAAGTGGTACAACAGCGCCGCCGACAATGGAGAAGCAGAGAAATCCGGAGGTCGCCTCCTTGCTGGCGCTCGATCGTTCGAGGGTTAGCGTGAAGATCACCGGAAACATGATCGAGTTGAACAGGCCGATGCACAGCGCCGCATAAGCCGCCGCCGACCCACCCGCTTCGGCGACGAATAGACAGATGGCGCAGGCCATCGCCGCGAACGCCGCCAGCAGCACACTGGCCGGAACACGCGTCAACAGTACCGATCCGACCAGCCGCCCGACCATCGCGCCGCCCCAGTAAAGGCTTACCATCTTGCCCGCCTGTTCGAGCGGAATGCCGAGCACGCCCTCGCTGCTCAGGAACAGTGCCATCTGTGTGCCGATCGCCACTTCCGCACCGACATAGAGAAAGATCGCCGCTCCGCCGAGCAGCGCCCAGCGCGACGAGGCCACTTCGCCGAGGATCGCGAAGACCGAGCGCTGCGCCTCTGGCTGGGCCGGTGCGCGCACGGCCTGCGTGACGAGCCCGCGCGCGAACCAGATAAATGCAGCGAGCAGCCCGATCAGCATCGCAATCCAGAGGAAGGCCGCGTCGATCCCGGTCAGCGCAGCTTCGCGAACCGCGCCGTCGAGCGCCTCGCCCTCCTTGATCTCTACGCCCTTGAGGAACAGCAGTGCCCCCAGATAGGGGCCGATGAAGGTGCCGAGGCTATTGAAGGCCTGGCTAAGTGTGAGCCTGAAGTGGCTGCGATCGGGCCGCCCCAATACCGCGGCGAGCGGGTTGGCGGCGACCTGGAGGATGGTGATCCCGCTCGCAAGAATGAACAGGCCCAACAGTACCAGGCCATAGATCGCAAGGTTGGCGGCAAGCAGCATCAGCATGCAGCCGGCGATCATCGTGGCCAGCGCGATCAGGACCGTCGCCACCGACTTGCGGCGTGCCAGCAGTGCCGCGGCCGGCAAACTCATCACGCCATAAGCGATGAAGAACGCCGAGGCGCTCAATTGCGCCTCAAAGTCCGAGAGGCTGAAAATTCCTTTTACCGCCGCGACAAGCGGGTCGATGAGCGAGGTAATGAAACCCCAGGCAAAGAACAGCGTGGTTACAGTGGCAAAGGCGAATTGGGTGCTGGGCGTGCCCCCCGCATCGCCATTCGCGCCTGTATCCATGCCCTGTGCACCATTGCCCCCCATCCGCCATCCCCCATCATCTCTCCTTCGCCTTACCCGAGCGACACGGCCGGCAAACATGGCGTGGTCGGCATGCGGTGGCTGGAGAAGCTTATGTTTGTCATGGTGACGATAACGCGGAAGGCAGGCATGTAAAGAAAAATGTTTTATGTATTTCTATGATTTCGGTTCCCCATCCATCTTGCGGAATCCCAAAACGGCGCTCATGAATAACAAAATCATTTGGTGTAAAGAGCGCTGTTCAAGCGATTGGTGGGAGAGGAAGGCCGGAATGCACGACCGGACAAGGAAGGTGAGCTGGCCGCTGGGATTCTGTTTGCTTGCGGCCGCATGCGGTGGAGCGCCCGAGCAAAGCGCACTTCCACAATCGGCGACCGACTTTGCCGCCAGCACCTCGTGCAGGACACCGCCCTCGCAGCCAGTGGAAATCAAGGGCGGCAGCTTTTTGATGGGGAGCAATGCGGTCTATGCCGAGGAGGGGGCGCCGCGCGAAACCCGCGTCGATGGTTTCTGGATCGACCCGCATGAAGTCACCAACCGCCAATTCGCAGCCTTCGTGAAGGCGACCGGGCATGTTTCGGTGGCCGAAAAGCGTGTCGATCCAGCGCAGTTCGGTGTGCCGCTGGAGCAAATTCCAGCCTACATGCTCGAACCGGGATCAGCCGTGTTCACCCCGCCCGCACGCCCGTCGCGCAATTATGCCGATTGGTGGGCTTACGTTCCAGGCGCAAACTGGAAAAAGCCCTATGGCCCGCACGGCCCTGACGCGGTGCTGGACGAACCGGTGGTGCATCTCGCGTGGGACGACATGCAGGCCTATGCCAAGTGGCGCGCCGGGCGTCTGCCAACCGAGGCCGAGTGGGAATATGCCGCCAGCGCGGGCGCGCCGAAATATGTCGCGCAGCCCGATCCGGCGCGCGCCAACACATGGCAGGGCGTGTTCCCGGTCGTCAACGAGGCGAAGGACGGCTTCAAGGGCATCGCGCCGGTCGGCTGCTTTGCGCCCAATGCTTTCGGACTCTACGACATGGTTGGCAATGTCTGGGAAGTGACCTCGGATCTGTACCGCTCCGGTCACGATCCGGCCGACCGTGACAATCCAAGCGGACCAAGCGAGAACGACGCCTATGACCCGCTCAACCCCGAAAGGATCAGCCGGGTCATGAAGGGCGGCAGCTATTTGTGTGCGGCCAACTATTGCCAACGCTATCGACCGGAAAGCCGTCAGGGTCGCGACCCGGGGCTTGGCGCCTCGAATGTCGGCTTCAGGTTGGTTTACGAAGGCCTGCCCAAATCCGCGTCACGTGGCACCCTTGTGAGGAGCGGGAAGCCGTCCGCATTGAAGGCGAATTGACGGCCATTGCCTTAATCCAGCGCCTTGCGACGCGAACTGGTATGAGAACTGTCGAATAATTGGGGCGCGTTGAACATACATAGTCGCCGCTGCTCGCATTTTGACAACTCGCCTGCCCAATATCCGCTTCCCATGTCCTTTTTGCGGCGATCGGAGGGCTTCATCTCCCAACAAGGGCACCAAGGCTGAAAGCAGCGCGCAAGACGACAGTTCTGAACGGCAGCCAGCACGCGATTTCGACCGGAACTGGCTCGCCACCTGGCGAACCCTTGGCACGCGAGAGCCGCCTCAGCGGATCGGCATCACCCTTATCAGCGCATTTTCAATTTCAGCGTCCCCCTGCCATTTGCGAGCAATCGACCGGGCAAGGCCTGCGTCGCCCCATCGTTCGCGCCCGTGGATCGCATCGCGCAGCATATCGACCAGTGCGCTGCGGTCATCGGCGACCGACAGAAGAAAGGCTGGCCAAGCGCGCGTCTTGAGGTCACCGTTCGCTAGGTCGGCTCGGGCCTGCGTAATCAGAACCTGGTGCGCCGCGGCAGGGCCTTCTGCAAGGGCGACAGCAACTGCATCGAGTCGCCGCGCGAGGCGGGTATTGCCCCGAAGCCGAACGAACTCCAACTGCGCAGCGACAAAGCCGGCATAGTCACCGTCGGCCAGTCGAATAATGCTGAGGCAATCGTGGATAACGGCAAAATCGGGGTGGCGCCGCTCGAGATCGGTCAACGCCGCGACCGCCGCCTCCCGATGTCCGGCCGACCATTCGGCCCAGGCAAGATCGGTCTGGATCGCGATCGAGCCGGGCAGCAAAGCACGCGCGCGATTGAGCTGCAAAAGCGCCTCGCGGCTGTCGCCATGGTCTGCCAATATGTTGCCGAACCAGAATCGGCTGTTTGCATCGTCCGGCGCGAGAGCAATCGCCCGGTCAAAATGGTGTTGGGCGGCGGCAAAATCACCGTCCCACCAATAGGCAATGAAGCCGTTCACGCGGTGGGAAGAGGCAAGCAAGGGACTGAGGCGAAGGGCGCGGCGCGCGGCGGTGCGCGCTTCGGGAAAGGCCTGCATGTCGCTGCGGCGACCGAATTCGCGCGACAGGATCAGCGCTTCAGACAGTGCGGCAAAGCCCGGTCCGAAGCCCGGGTCATCGCGGATCACGCCGCGCAGCAAGGTGATGGCCCGCTCGATCGAGTTGCCGTCGCGCTCGGCGACGAGATCGCGGCCCGCCAGAAAGTCGCGCGCGGCCGCAGGGTCGGTGGGCAGACTTGCCGCGGCTACAGGCGCCGGCCGATCGAGAGCCCACCAGATGCCAGTGCCTGCGGGCAGGAGCAGCAGCGCGGCGAAAGCCGCCGCCCCCGTCCGCAGCCGCGCGGGCCGGACGAGAGCGGCGGACGACACCTGATCCGCAGGTTTTGGGTCGCGCAAACTCGCGGCCCAGGCATCGAGCTCGTGGCGCAGCGCATAGACCGTCGCCGTTTTGCCCCCAGGAAGACGGTGGACGGGAAGGTCACGCTCGCGCGCCCACCGTATCGCCGTCGTCCGGTCGCGCCCGAAATGGGCGCCGATCGATTTCCAACCGTCGACGCGGTCGGGCAGGGACCTGCCGCCGGGGTTCATTGCCGGCTCAGATCAATGTCGAGCGGAAACACGCGCACCTACCCCCTTTTGCGCTGGCGGACGCCAAGGATAGCGACGCACCTATGGTATCGCGACGCGGGCCGCATCCACCATCTGTTTAGGCGCTACGCGGGGCTTATGATGAAGCGATGGGCAAACAGGCAAAGATCGGGAAAGCCCGAGGTTCCGGTCTTGGCATAGATGCGGTGCAGGTGGCTGCGCGCGGTGGCGCGCGCAATTCCGAGGCGGTCCGCGGTACCGATCATTTCGCCATGCGTCAGCACATCCTGCAGGACCCGGGTTTCGCCCGGGGTGAGGTCGTGCGACGCGGCAATGGCGTCATAAGCCAGGCCCCAACGACGGTCGACCTCGGTGACGCTCACCGCATAGGACGCGCCGGGCCCTCCGCTCACATCGCCATAGCGGTTGCGCGACAAGGGACGCGAGGCGAGCAGCAACCGCAGCGGCCGCCCGCCGAAGCGAAACATGTGCAGCACGGGTTTGCCGTCTTGCGCGGCGCGCGCGAGCGCGCGCCCGAAGGCGGAACGCCCCGCGGCCTCGATCGAGGCGAAGCCGGTCAGCCGTTCGATCTCAGGGCCAAGATCGAGAATGCGGCCGTCGTCGCCAAGCAGAACAAGTCCATCGCGCGCACCCTCGGCCGATTGGCGATAGGCGGAGAGGAGGTCGGCCTGCCCGATCCGGTGGCTCGACAGATAGACCGCCCGGCGCAGGTGCGGCACCAGCGTCCGCATCGCTGCGACATCATCGTCCGAAAATCGGGGCGCATCACCCGTTCGCAAAAGCGCGATCGTCGCAAACATGCCCTCGCGCTTGATCAGGTTGGTGGCGAGATTGTCGACGATCCGCTGCGGCGCGAGATATTCGCGGTAGAAACGGCTTTGCCTGATCGCTGCCGACTGCAGCAGAGCATATGCGGGGCGCGGTTCGCCCTCGGGCACGTCCATCAGCGCAGGACGCAGAATGTCGAGCGGCGCATAGGTTTCGACATAGCCCTGAAGATAAGCGGGATCGTTGCCATATTCGGCCTGGAACCCCGAACCGCTGGCGCCGCCCATCCAGGCAAGAAATCCCGACTGGGCACCGAAATGCGCGACGATATGCCGTAGCAGATCGGGAAAAAGCCGTTCGTCAGCGGCGGCATCATAGATGGATTCGACTGGAAACACGGCCATTTGGCTATGCCGCACTGCAGCAGGCCGCGCAATCCAATCCCGGCCCCCGCCGCCAGACGGGGACCGGGCCGGAGTCAGAAGGAGATCCGCACCCCAGCCTTGATGCTGTGATCCTGTCCCGCCGACCCAATCACGCCGTCATAGCCGACGCTCACGAGGATGCGCTCGCTTGGCCGTAGTCGCGCTTCGACCGCCGCGACGCCGGCATTGCGCGACAATCCTGCAGCCCGAATGGAAAAAGCCGGCCCCGCCGCAAAGCGGAGCGAAGTTACCGGTTCGAGCGAGCCGAAGCCGTGCTGCCAACCCGCCATGCCGGCGACCGACAAGGCGCCGGCAGGCGCCGTCTCGAATCGCGCACCAAGCGTCGAGCCGAGCGAATTTTCACTGGTCCTGGCGCCCGCCAAGGCCGCGCTGCCACCGCTTTCGGCAAAGTTCCCGGTCCTCGCCCGGACAGCCACAAGCTGCCCGAATGGTTCGACATGCCCCTCACCTAGTCCGATGCGATAACCCGCTTCGGCAAAGCCGTGGAATACCGAGCCCTTGTAAGTGCCGGTCAGCGTCTGTCCGATCGCCGGAAATGCAGTGAAGCGCCTGGTGCTCACATCATAGCTTGCATATCCGACGCCAGCCTTCAGGGACAGATTGCCAAAGCTGCCGCCTGCATAACCCAGAATGTGCACGCTCTTGAGTTTCGCGTCGCTGGCGCGCTCGGCAAGGGTCTGGTCGGTTTCGAGATAGGCGCCTGCGGCGCCAAGCACGACCGTGTCGCCGACGCCGAAATCGACCCCGAGCAGCCCTCCGATCGTGTTGCGGTCAAGGTCGGCGGTGCCGCCCGCCCCGTCATTTTCGCCCCAATTGCCAAAGAACTGGCCCCAAACCGCGCCGCCCTGCGGCGAGCGGAGCCGTTCGAGCACGGCATTACGCGGCAACCGCAAATCTTCGGCCATCGCTGTGCGGACTGCCGGGTGGATTTCCCCCGACAGGCCATCGAAGGCCGCGCGCGCTGCGGCATCGGTCGGCAGCAGCAGCGCTGCGGCGGCCAGAGGGTCGCTTGCGGCCTGTCCGTCGAGCGCGCCTCCCACCGCCACCTGGTTGGGGCTCAGCCCGGCTGCGGCAAAGGCACGCAGGCGCGCCAACTCGACGAAGATCGTGGTCGGCGTGCTACCCTGACGAAAGCCAAGAAAGGCTGAAGTGCGGGCATTATCGAGCGCGAAATTCCCCGTGACGCCCCCTGCCGATTCAAGGATCGTGTATCGCGTGCCGATCACGAGCGCCTGCGGACTGGTGACCTGCAGCGTCGCCCCGGCTTCGATCAGCGTTGCACCATCGGCGACGAACCGATCCGCTCCCCCACCACCGACGTCGACCGCGAGCACCGATCCGGCGATAAAATCCGCATCGCCGCTCGTTCGCACGACATCGCCGACGCCGCCATCGACCATCGTGATCGTGCCGCGATTGATCAGCGTCTCGAGCCCGGAATAATCGGTCGTCTCCGCCGTCGCAGCCGATACGCCGCCGATCAACCGGCCGCCCGCGGCGTTGACGAGCACATCGCTTGCGCCGCCGAAGACGCTGCCCCCGCCGATGCTGTTCCAAGTCCCGGCATTGGTCAGGCGATGGCTTGCCTCGACATCGGCGACCTCGGCGATGATGAAGGCGCTGCGCGCGCCGACGCGAAGCTCGCGCTGCGGCTTTTCGGGCTCCGGGTCGGGCGCAACAACGCCTCCGTCGAGCCGGATTGTGCCCAGCAGGCTGCCGTTGTTGAGAATATCAACCGCCCCGCCTGCGGCCTGGATCGCCAGATCGGCGGATGCGGACGACGCATTGCGGATCGTGCCGAGATTGGTGAGCGAAAACGCTCCGCCATTGTCTGCAACCGAATTGATCGCGGCAATGCCGCCGTTGATCAGCCCGCGGGTGATCAACGTCGCCCCGCCCGCCTCGCGGGTGAGGATCGACACGCCGAATTCACCGCCCGACACGTCGTTGACGTCAAGCGACATCGTGCCCGCGGATCCGCCCAGCGTCTCGGCGGCAATGCCATTCTCCCCGCCGGTTGCGGTTCCGCGCGAGACGAGCAGTGCCTCGCCTGGTCCGCCATGAATCATCGCAAGCCCGTGCCGCGCCCCGCTGCTGCCCAGCGCGTCGATACGCATCGCGCCCGCGCTCTGGAAAAAGCCGCCATCCCCGGCAGTGCCCGTGAGCGTTCCGTTCGAAGTAAAATCGATGCCTGCAGCCTCGCCAATGGCGGTGATGACGACGCCGTCGCTCCCGGTCGCATCGGCCAGATCGACGTCGATCGCACCACTCGCAGGCCCTCCGACGATCTCGACGCCGCGGCCTTCGCGGCCTTCGACGAGGCCCGATGCGCTCAGGGTCAGCGCTCCCTGCCCCAGATTGCGGATCACTATGCCGGCGCGGCCTTCGACGCCGGCCACTCCGGCGATGATATCGCCCGCACTTCCGCCGGTGGTGATGTTCATGCCATTGCCGCTCGTCGCAGCCTCTTGCGGGCGCACATTATTACTGCGTATCTGCTGCTCGGCGGTGACGATAGTCTGCCCCCGCCCCTGATTGCTGATCGCGATCCCCGTGGCGCCCGAGGTAAGGCTACCGCGCACGGTGACGACGATGTCGTTTGCCGCCGCGCCATTGCCGACGCTGATGCCCTGGCGGCTTGCGACATTGAGCGTGCCATTGACGGTGATGTTCGTCGAGGCGCCACCGGCATTGCTTACGTTGATGCCGCCGCCCGCCCCCGAAATATCGTTCGCGACGATCACGAGATCGCCGCCGGCGCCTTGGACGCTATGGAGGCCGAGAATCGCGAAGCCTTCGCTCCCGGTCGCCTGGACGGTTCCGGTCGAGGTGATGCGGATCGCACCGGTGCCGCCGCGGTTTTCAACCCCGATGCCCGACGAACCGCCCGCGGCATTGTTCGAGATCACCTCGGCATCGCCGCCGCTGCCGGCAAGCGCGACGATCGTGATGCCGGTCAAAGCGCCCGTGACCGTGCCGGTCGCCTCAACGAGCACCCCGCCGGTTCCCAGATTGTTGGTAATGATCCCGGCGCGGCCCCCGCCGGTAACGTCGCCAGCGGTCCGGATTTCGATCCGCGACGCCCCCCCGCCGTTGCCGACGGCGATTCCGTCATAGCCCCGACCGATGATGGTCGATGCGTTGCTATCATTATAGATCAGCGACCCCGTGCCCGACATCACCAGTCCATTGTCCGGACTGTCGATGCTGAAGCCCGGCTCGGTGGTCACCGTCAACGAACCACCGTTGTTTAGCGTCTGCTGGGCATCATTGTCGCCCGAACAGCTGATAATGTTGTTGGGCGCGACGACGCATTGGGCTGCGGCGGGCTGCACCAGAACCAGGGCGAGCACCGCGCTGCTACCGAGCAAGAGCGCGCGGTGACGCAGCACCGGATTGGCTGTGGAGATCATGAGTCGTACCTCGAGGCTGGAAGGACAGATGCGACCAGCGAGCTACGTCTCTCACGCGCCGTCCGGTCGGTCTCCTGACTGCCGCGATTTGGCCGACCAGACCTAGTTGCAAGCTGTTGCAATTAGTGGATTCGGGTGGCGACGGGACTGGATCCGCGATCCCATCGATGCTGTACGGGCGTTCAACCGATTTGGTTTGCTTTCAGGCCTTTGCCCTTTGCTGCCTATGCTGCGAACGGGTCAGGGCTTTTCGAGGCTGCGGCTCGATATCGAGCGTGTCGCGGTGCGCAATCGTACGTAGCCCCGGTCGCTCGCGCTCTCGCGCGGGACGATTCTCACCGCTCCTATGCCGCATTCAACGTTCTGACATCCGAGCCACGGGACCGCTTGCGAACTGAATGGCGGCATTCGCTACGAAAATTCGCCGTGGAAAGGGCGAGATGCGGGCGCAAAGCTCCCCTGCAAAAGCGGCGACCCCAAAGGAGTCGCCGCAGGAGAATGGAGGAGCCCTCCATTTGGGTCGCGGAACGCGCAATAGTCGAGCCGAAATCAAACGCCAGCGGATTCAGGCTTCCGTAACGGAATCTTGCAGCGTGGTGCCATCAGGCAACACATTGTTTTCGGCGCAACCAACTCGGGTACGAGATTGATCGGGGAGAGATTATCCCGCCGCGCGACAGTTTGCCTCAAGCTCGGCAATGCGCTCCGAACAGATTTCATGAACAGCCCGGCCGAGTTCCTCGACACGTGCCGCAAGCCACAGCAGGTCCGCTTCGCTGATCCGATAATGTTTCGAGTAGCGGGCCTTCACATAGGCTTCCTTGAGCTTCTCGAAGCGAGCGCGATCGGCCTTCAGCTCACGCGGCCACGCGTCGACGAGACGCATATCGAGCCGCTCGGCCTGCGTCCGCAGAAAGCCGAGATTGTGAACGTGGGGCGAATAGAAAGTGCACACCAACAGAACGCAATGATAAAGGCTCTCCGCCGCTTGATGAAGAACGAATGATGCCTGCTTGAAGACACCTTCGGCGCGTCCTGCCTCATGCATTTTGAAGAAAGCGTTTGCCTGAGGAAACCACTCCTCGAAATATTCCTTCGCCATCGCCAACGCCTGGTCAGGCGTCTTCGGCTTCGGCTGATGCAAGGCCTTGTCGTCGGCCTCGTAAAGCGCAATCCCGTCGCGCGCGACGTCCATGAAGAAATAGCGCCCGTGCGCGAGCCCGTCGTTCACCTCCTGCAGCGTATGAACGATGAAATTCACCGGTGTCTTGAGGGTCCGGTCGATCAGAAGTTCCCGGGTCAGCCGGTCGTCAAGCTTCGACCAGACATCGACCTTGTCGATGAGCCGCTTGTCGCTGACGATGATGAGCAGGTCGAAGTCCGAGCGATAGCCTTTCGCCGTGTGCGGTTCGTCGACCCAGCCGCCGCGCGCATAGCTGCCGTAGAGGATGATCTTGTCGATCCGCCCCTTCTTCTTCCAGCTCATCGTGCCGAGCGCCAATGCATCCTCGAATTCTTCGAAGATGATCGCCTTCACGCGCTCGAGCTCGCGCTGCTTGTTGGCCGGGAGATGGTCGAGATCGTTCCGCATCGCTCCTTTCTTCTGTGGGCACATGCTTGCCCGATGGCAAGCGCGGTCATGTCCAGATCGACACCTGATGCCGGATCCCGGATACGAAAATCCCAGACAGGGATGCCGAACGCCCGTGCCTTGTCGACGAGATTGTCCCGGATGCCGGTGCCGGAGAAGACGATGAGCCCGGTGGGCATGGCGTCGATCAGCCACTCGTTGGCTTGAAGGGCGCGGCTTTGCGATCGCGGTCCGGTCGGGGCGGAATGCCCCTGCGGGATTTTGCGCGCGTCGGCTCAGCAGGCGGCGGCGCGCCGGTCGGGGCCGCGCCGTGGCGGAAGACCATGTCGGCATGGCGGACATGCACGCGGACTTGCCAAAATGTTCTTCCTATGTTCTCATTGATGCATGGACAGAATCGATACCGCCCGAGTCGCCGAAACACTGCTCACTGCGCCCGGCTGGGCGCGCGTGGGCCTTACCGCACCCACCCGCCATGTCCGCGTCGAGGCAGCATTCGAGCTGGCGCGCGCGATCGCAGAAAGCTTGGGCGAGAATGGCGAGCCCGCGCATATCGACCAGCTCGGGCTGTCGCTGTGACGTGGGCGGCTGGACCAAAGACGGGCAGCGGCGCGCCACACATTTATTCGAAGCGGCGGCCTGGTATCAGGCGGTCAGGCCCGTTTGCCGCTGCGGGCATGGCGCAAGCTTCGATCCCTATGGCCTCTGGTGGCTGTTCCAGCGCAAGATGTGGGACGATGATCTTAGGCGCGCCCGCGAGAAATTCTGGTGCGCGCGCTGCAAGGCGCGAACGGGCAAGCGTATACGCCCGGTCCGGCTCGACCTGGTCGAGCCTGGCAAGGACGACATTCGGCTGCCGATGCCCGACGAGCGCGAATGGAAGCGCGCGCTGAGCCGTTTCCGCGCCTAGCCAGCGAAAGGCAGACCGATGGATATAGAAGGCGACGACGCCCTCATCGGCATCGGCAGGTCGCATCGCGTGATGATCTGGGACGGTGTGCGCGAGCGCGAGAAGGAGCTCCACTGGGGTTTGCCTTCGCGCGATCCCGATGTCATCCAGATTCCGCTGCTCAAGTCCGAGACTGCGATCATCGATCGGCCCTGTCTGCTGCTTGCCGATGCCTTCGGATTGGTGAAGCAGGGCAAGACAATCTATTCGGCCAGCCTGATCGGCGAACCGTTGATGGGCATCGCGGCGGTCTGGCGACCGGAGAACCGCGAATGGCCGGGCAGTTTCGCGGCGCTCACCGTCGCTGCCTACGACGATCTCGCACCTTATAAGGACCGCCATGTGGCGGTGGTTCACCCCGAGGATCTTTTCGACTGGCTCGAGCGCGCGCGACCGCCGCTGGACATGTTGCGCCGCTTCCCCAAGAATAGCTTCAGAATCGCGCCGCCGATCCAGCAGAGCTTCGGGGCTCTGCTGGGGGCAGCCTGACCGTGAGCCGTCCCTGACCTGGAGCCGTCAATGTGCAATCTGGTGACGCTGAACAGCTCGGTTGACGAAGTGGCATCCTATTTCAGGGCGCGCCGGCCGCAGGCCACCAATGTCTCGCCAGGCGACGTCTATCCCGGCGGTCAGGGTTTCGTGGTCCGCCAGGACGGCGGCGAGCGCGTCCTGCAGGCGATGACCTGGGGCTTTCCGGTGCGGCTCAAGCATATGAAGCCCACGAGCAAGCCGAAACCCGTCAACAATGCCCGCGACGACAAGCTGATGTCCTTCTGGCGTCCCTGGTTTACCAACCCGGCGCATCGCTGCCTCATTCCCTTCACCTCCTTCGCCGAAGCCGAAGGCGAGAAAGGACGCATGACGCGGACGTGGATCAGCGTCACCGACCAGCCGCTCGCCGCCTGGGCGGGTCTCTGGCGTCCGAGCGATGAATGGGGCGATTGCTATACGGGCGTGATGGTCGATGCGACCGAGGAATTGTTTCATATTCACGACCGCATGCCCGTGATTCTGCACCCCGAAGATCATGAAGCCTGGCTCCAGGCGCCTGCCGAAGAGGCGATGGCGCTGGTCGCCAAATTTCCCGCAGACCGCCTCGCCGTCGAGCGGACCGACGTGCCATGGTTCAGCCGCAAGGCCCCGCCGGCTGAGGCGCCAAACCTCTTTCCGTGATGCGGTTCCGATGACCGATAAACCCAGGTGGAAGCGTCGCGCCGTTGCTATCGAGTTCTGGCTCGCCGCGGTGATCGTGGCGGGCTCCTTCATCGCTGGAATTATCGGCGCGGTTCGGTCGCTCACCGGCGACTGACTGCATAGCTCGCGCAGCGGGGACATCGCATCGCATGGCCGTCAGGCCAATGACATGTCAAAATGGTCCCATCTTCTACTTGCACAGGCTTTACGTCACTTCTCGGGACGTTAGACCGTTGGAACCGATAGATCGCCGCGCCGAGGCAGCGAAGACTGCCGTCCGGCGCGCGATATCAGGACCCGTCGGTGACTTGTCCCAATCTCGCGCGTCCCGGAGAGGAACCGGCGGCGCTCGACCCCAGGGAGCGGATCGCGGGCAGCCGGGTCGGGAACGCGCCAGCGGCCGATTATCGACGTGAAGCAGTTTTATTTGACAGAGGAACTCGCCCGGGAAATTTCAGGCGCCGGGCATGAAGACCATCTTTTTTCGGCGCTCGCGAAAGCCGCAGACCGTATGGGTTTTGACCATTTCGCACTCGCCTTCGAACGACGCGGCGGCGATAACGCGTCAATCCTTGTCCATAATTATCCCGAGGCCTGGGCGCGGATTTATATCGGCCTCGACCTCCGCTCAACCGACCCGATCCGGCGCGCCGGCGAGCGATCGCTCACCGGCTTCGAATGGCGCAATGTCGACCATTTTATTCCGCTGTCGCGCGGCGATCGGCAATTTCTCAGCGTCGCGCGAGAGAGCGGCGTCGGCGACGGATTCACCGTTCCGCGTCATCTGCCCGGCGAGGCGAGCGGATCCTGCTCTTTTGCCGTGAAGCCGCGCGCCGACACGCCCGGCCATATGCTCCATGTCGCAGAGATCATCGGTGCCGTCGCGATCGCGAAGGCGCGCGAGCTCGTCGGCGCGGCGCCTCTGAGAGGACGTTCCATCCTCACCGAGCGGCAGCGCGAATGCGTGCTCTGGTCGGCGCGCGGCAAGACCGCGGGCGAGATCGCAGACATTCTCGGGATCAGCGAGGAGACGGTGGTGCGCCACCTCAAGATGGCGCGCGATCGCTATTCGGTCCATTGCCGCTCGATGCTGATCCTTTGTGCATTGTTCGACGGTCTGATTGGCTTCTCCGACATCTACGACTGGTGGCGCCCCGACTGATCCGGCGGTCCAATCGCAAAAGGCTTGCCCATAAATGGGAATAGCCGCCCCGCGGGATTGGTGGTCTGAAATGAGCTTCCAGCAACAAAGGACATTTCATGACCGATCAATCCCCGCGGGCGCCAACTGCGCCCGGCGACGCGGCGCTGCGCGCCATGTTCGCCGCCCGCAAACACGTGTTCATCGACCGGTTAAAATGGGATCTTCCTGCCCTTGACGACCGCTTCGAGCTCGACCAGTTCGATAATCCGCAGGCCCGATATCTTATCCTTCTCGATCCCGACGATCTGCGTCACCGTGCATCGGCGCGATTGCTGCCCACGACATCGCCGCATCTTCTCGGCAACATCTACCCGCACCTCTGTCCGGACGGCGCGCCCTCTGACGAGAGCATCTGGGAGGTCAGCCGCTTCTGCCTCGACCCGGCGCAAACGGCGGCAGAGCGTCTCGACGCGCGCAATCAGCTCGTCAGCGCCCTTGCGGACCATGCCCTTCACAGCGGCATCCGCGAATATGTCGGGATCGCCGACACGCGCTGGTTCGCGAAGATCAGCAGCTTCGGCTGGTCCTGCCGCGCGTTCGGCCCTGCGCGGCCCGACGGGGCATGCCCGATCCTCGCGTTCGGCATCCGGATCGATGAGGACACGCTTCCCGGGCTGCAGCGGACGGGAACATGGGCGCCGCTCGGGCTCAGACTCGAAAGCGGGGAGCTCGCACCATGAGAAGGGCTATCAACCACGCCGCCCTTGGGCGCCTCGTCAGCGAGCTCCGCCGCGACGGATATTGCATCCTGCATGGGGCCGCGCCCGCGCCTGTGCACGCCCTCGCGAAGGATCTCGAGCCGGTCTTTGCCGAAACGCCCTTTTGCCAGGGCGACTTCTACGGACGGCGAACGAAGCGGTTCGGCAGCCTGTTGCGGCGCTCGCGGCACATGGCCGATCTGGTGCTCGACCCTCTCGTTCTGCCCGCCGTCGAGGTGATCCTTGGAACGGGATGCGAACGCATCCAGCTCAACCTCACGCAGGCGATCGAGATCCACCCCGGTGAAGTGCGGCAGTTTCCGCATCGCGATCAGGACATGTGGCGCGGGGCAGACGGCAGCCAGGAATATCTGGTCAATGTCCTCTGGCCCCTGACGCCCTTCACCAGGGACAATGGCGCGACCGAAATCTATCCGGGAAGCCATGGCGTCAGCGGTATGGCCAAAGAGGATACCGGCCCTCCCATATATGCCGAATGCGAACCCGGGGCGGCGATCTGCTTTCTGGGATCGACCGCGCATGGCGCTGGCGCGAACATCAGCGAGAACGTCCGGCGCGGCGTGCTCGTGAGCTACAGTTTAGGATGGCTGAAGCCCTATGAAAATCTGTGGCTGGCTTACCCACCTCACGTCGCAAGAGATTTTCCGCCCGGGCTCGCGGCGCTAGCGGGCTATGCGCAGCACCGCCCCAACCTTGGCAATTATGAGGGGCAGTGCCCTTCCATCCTCCTGCAAGGCGATCCGCCTGGTCCAGTCGGCGCCGTCGATGCGCTTCGTCCCGACCAGGCCGATGCCGTCGCCGATTTTGCCGCCGGCCAGAGGAACGCCCAATGAGCCCCGCGCATGTGTTCGAGCCGACCTATGAGGCGGTCAAACGGCGCCTGATGACGGGTGTGTGGCCGGCCGGCGCGAGGATCGAAGCCGCGCGCGTCGCCGATGAACTTGGCGTCAGTCTGACTCCGGTGCGCGACAGCCTCTTCCGGCTGGATGGCGAACGCATGGTCGACTTCCGACCGGGTGAGGGTTTTCATGTGCATCGCCTCACCGAGACCGAATTTCGCGACCTTCTCGAACTGCATCAGGTGCTCCTGCTCGCCGCGATTGCGGCGGCACCGAATGCGGCCGCAGCGCCGGTGTCTGCCGACCAGCCCTATCCCGACCGGATCGCCGATCTGTTCCTCGCCATCGCCGAACGAACTTCGAACGGCGAGATCGTCGCGAGCATAGCGGCGATCGGCGACCGGCTGCAGTTCTCACGGCACTTCGATGCGGCAATCCTCGGCGACGTAGAGAGCGAGTACCGCCGGATCGAGACCGCAGTCGCCGATGCCGAACCGCAGGCCGCGGTCCGAAATTTGCTGCTTGGCTATCATGAGAGACGGGCGCACGAGGCGGCGCGCTTTGCACGGATGCTTGGCGCTCACCAGGGCGGCCAGGCTTGATGCGCGAGACCGCATCCGACACTTTTGCTTGTCAGCGCCCCTCGCACTTGACATGATTCAGGGGCGCGGAAGCATCGCTGGCAGCTCCTGCGCGGAATCTTTCGCCAGGCATTAAATGCGCCAGTCCCTGACCGGACCGGCGGCCGAACCGGACCTGGATCGCACCCGCGACCGAACGGCGGCGCAGCATGGAGAGACGGGCATCCGGCCGCGGCGGGATGGCGCCGCTCGTGCCTGCGGGATTTTGTGCCGTGCCCTCCTGTACCTGCGGCGACCGCGCCCCGTCGCGCCATCCCTTTTCGGTGTCGTCAGCGTGCCACGCGCATCCCGACGATCGTCCGGTGCCGACCGAACAGCAATGCGTATCCGGGCAAGATCTGGAGACGGCGTACCGTACTCACCGCGCGTCGCTCTTTTATTTCCTGCGCCGCAAGGCGGGAGCAGAGGAAGCGCCCGATCTTGTACAGGAAGTTTTTGCGCGCGCCGCAGGAAGCGCGCAGCGCGACCGGCTCGCCAACCCGGGCGGTTTTCTGCGCCGCATTGCCCAGAACCTCTTGATCGACCGGGCGCGCCGCCGCAAGTCTGCGCCCACGGCCCTCTTTTCGCTGCGCGAAGAAAGCGATGCGGCAACTCCGGCGACCCAGGAATGGAATCTCGAAGCCGCTGATCTGCTGCGACTTTATGAGCAAGCGGTTGACGCCATGCCGCCGAAGACACGCCGTGTCTTTCTCATGCACCGGGTGGACGAGTTCTCCTATCGCGAGATACATGAGCAGCTCGGCATCAGCATCGCGACGGTTGAATATCATATGATGAAAGCACTCGGTCTGATCGCAAAGGTGGTGGACGGCGAACAATGAGCGGACCCGGCGGCCATGATTACACGGTCGATGAGGTCGCACGGGCCTGGCTCGTTAAACTGCGCGGCGGTGATGGAGATGCACTCCGCGACGAGTTCGATGCGTGGCTGCAGGCATCGGCCGAGCATCGTGAAGCCTATCGGCGCGCCGAGAAGCGCATGGCCGCGCTCGCGATCCTCAAGACGTCACCGCGCCACGGAACGGCGCATGCCGAGGCGCGGCGCGGCCGGGTTCGCGGCTGGTTCGCATGGGGCGCTGCCGCCACCGCGCTCGCGCTCCTGATCATCGCGATCGGAGCCGCAGGCGCCCCGCTTCCCGGCCAGCCTGGCGGCGCAGCGAGGGCGTTCGCCGCCGAACCCATCGAGACGCAGCGCGGCGAGATCCGGACCTTTCAGCTCGCCGACGGCTCGAGCGCGACGCTCGACACCGACAGCCGGCTCGACGTCGCCTTCGCGAAGGACGCACGCAGCGTTCGTCTGGTCAGGGGACGGGTGCGGCTTTCGGTCGTGCGGGGCGATGTCCCGCTGAAGATCGAGGCGGGGCGCGGCGGGGCGATAGCCAATGATGCCGAGATCGATCTCAGTCTCGACGCGGAGGGGACCGTCGTCGCATCGCTGCGCCGCGGCGCGGCCGAGGTGCGCGCGGATGGGGATAGCGGAGAGGCGAAGCGAGTCGAGGCGGGAAGCGCGCTTGCCTATGGGCCGGGCAAGCGGCTCGCGCCTGTCGCGGCGCCGGCGACGGTCATTCCGGCCGGCTGGCCCGCGGGCTGGGCGGACTATCGGTCGATCAGGCTCGGCGCGCTCGTCGCCGAGGCCAATCGCTATGCGGCGGTCCCCATCGTCATCGACGATAGCGCGATAGCCGCACGCGAGGTGTCGGGCCGCTTCCACATCAGTGAGACCGAGGCGTTTGCCGAACGGATCGCAATGCTGCTCGACCTAGCGGTCGACAGCCAGGCGGACGCCATCCACCTCAGCCGCCGATAATTTTTTCATCGCGCGGCTAAGGTCGCTCGGCTTCTTCCGTCAACGCACCCCACTGACCGCCTGCCTGATGCACGGCCGAGCCTTTGGGGGAGTGAAAATGTCGATCAGAATCCGTTCGCTGGGCGTCCTGCTTGCCGGGACCGCCGCCTGCCTGTCGCCGCAAGCCGCGCAGGCGATGCAGGCGCCACGCCAGTCCTATGATCTACCGGCGCAGGACCTCGGCGATGCGCTGCGCCGCGTCGCTCTGCTCGCCGATATCGAGCTTTATGTGAGCGCGCCTAGCATCGCGGGGAAGACGGCGCCTGCCCTGCGCGGCGAACTGACGCTTCGCGAAGCGATCGAGGCGCTTCTCGCCGGCAGCGGCCTCACCGCCCGCTTCGAGGAGGGGTCGGTGATCATCCTGAGCTCCGCCGGAGCGCCGGCAGCCCCCACGAGCGAGCCCGCTGCGATTGTCGTCACCGGTTCGCGCATCGCCGGCGCGCCCGCCGCAGCGCCAGTGATCGACATCAGCGCCGAGGATATCCGCAATGCCGGGCATGCCGATCTCGGAGAGGTTGCGCGCAGCTTGCCTCAGAATTTCGGCGGTGGGCAGAATCCGGGGATCGGCAATACGCAGGGCGCGGCCAATGAGAATGTCAACGCCAATGGCGCATCGACCTTCAACCTGCGCGGGATCGGTCCCAATGCCACGCTGACGCTGATCAACGGCAAGCGCTTTGCCTATAGCAGCGTAAACTCGGTCATTGACGTCAGCGCCATTCCGATCGCCGCTGTAGATCGCGTCGAGATCATGGCGGATGGCGCATCCGCGATATATGGCGCCGACGCGGTGGCCGGGGTGGTCAATATTCTGCTCAAGCGAGACTATGATGGCGTGTCGACCAGCGTGCGGCTCGGGGCTTCGACCGACGGCGGCAATTTCCAGCAGCAATATAATCTTCTTGGCGGCTCGGCCTGGTCGGAGGGCGGCATCATCGCGGCTTATGATTATTCGCGCGGTACCGCGATCCGGGCGAAGGATCGCAGCTATGCCGGCGCGAATAATCCCCATTCCACGCTATATCCCGACTTGAGCAGGCACGCGCTTCTCTTGAGCGGGCACCAGTCGCTCGGAGGCGGTGTGACCTTGGCAGCCGACCTCATCTACAAGCGCGGAAGAATGAAATCGGCCACGGGCTTCACAGTGGCCCAGCCACTCCGCAACGCGGGGCTCGAAGCGCGCACCGAGTTTGAGACATTCGGTTTCGCCCCAACCCTGTCCGCTGACCTGTCGGGGAGTTGGAAACTCAATGTCGGAGCATTTTTCGGAACCGACACGACCGACGGCCTCAGTCAGAATTACAGCGGCGGTGCGCCGAGCAGCGCGACCGCACGACATTTCTTGAACCGGAACATCGCCGTTGAGGCCGGGCTCGAGGGTCGGCTATTCGACCTCCCCGCGGGCGCCGCGCGCCTTGCGCTGGGTGGAGGCTATCGGATCAATCGCTTCTCATCGAAGATCGGCACGCGCAGCTTTGCCCGCTCGCGCCGCAATCACTTCGCCTATGGCGAGTTGCTGCTTCCTCTGACGAGTCCCGACCAGCATATCGCGCTCGCCTACCGCGCTTCGATCACCGCGGCGCTGCGCTACGAGGATTATTCCGACTCCGGAGACATCGTCACTCCGAAGCTTGGTTTCGTCTATGATCCGATAAAGCAGCTCCGGCTCGGGGTGTCGTGGGGCAGATCCTTCAAACTCCCGACGCTCTATCAGCAATACTCGGGCTATTCGGCACTGCTCGTCCCGGTTGGCGGCTTCGGCCAAGGCTTTCCTGCCGGTTCAACCATTGCTTACGCGCTTGGCGCAAATGATCGGCTCGGGCCCGAGCGATCGGAAAACTGGACTTTCAGCGCAACCGTGCGGCCACTGTCGGGGCTCGCGCTAACCGCGAGCTATTTCCGGATCGACTACAAGGATCGGGTCGCGCCGCCGCTGGCTTCGGGTGCCGGGGTTCTCGACAACCCCATCTATGCCGATCTCGTGACTCGCAATCCGGCACCGGCACTGCTGGACACCATCTTCGATGGCGCCGATGGCGGGCTCCAGAACATAACGGGCGCGCCCTACGATCCCGCGCGCGTTGTGGCCTTCCTCGATGCGCGCGACCGCAATGTCGCACGGCAAAAATATCGTGGGGTCGATGTGGCCGTGCGATACGACGCCGCGCTGGGCAGCAACCGTCAGCTAAGTCTGAATGCCGGTGCTACTTGGCTCGATAGCAGCCAGCAGCTTCTCACTGGCCTGCCGGTAACCGACCTTGCCGGGACAATCTTCCATCCGGCGCATTTCCGGGCACGCGGCGGGCTGACGCTGAGCGGTAATAACTTTTCGCTCTCCGCCTTCCTCAACCACAGCGGCGCCGTCACCGACAACCGCCGTCCGGCTTTTATCCAGATAAAGGGATCGACGACGATCGATCTCACCGGCCGCATAAAGCTGGCCAAGGGGACGGAAATCGCGTTGAGCGCGCAGAATCTGTTCAACAGCAAGCCCGCGCCGATTTTCACGACGTCGCCGTTCGACACGCCGTTCGACACAACCAACGGGTCGGCTATTGGACGCTTTTTGAGCGTGACGGTCCGACATGACTGGTAAGGCGCGTGCGTCGGCGCTTGCCTTCGTGGCGATCCTCGGCACTGGCAGTCCGATCGAAGCCACGGAAGGCCGTCGATGGACGATCGAGAATATCGCGATCGTACCGACCGATTTCGATCTGAGATTGGCGAGCGATGGCAGGTCGCTCGCCTATCTCGAGCGGCGAGCGGATATCGAAACCGATAAAAGCGTCTCGATCCTTCATCTGTACGATCTCGACTCGCACAGGTCCCGCGAAATTTTGCGGGCGCCAAGCGCCGAACAGCTCAGACGTCTGCCGGATGGCCGAGGCTGGAGCCTCCTGATCGATCGCGGAGATGGGCTTCAACTCTATAAGCTGGACGCGCGCGGGACGCTCACGCTGCTGCTCAAGCGAGAGGCCGTCGTTACCGTCGGGCAGACGGAAGGCGGGCTCTTCGCCGTACGAAGCGGCGCACCGCGCCGGATCGGCATATTATATCACGACTGGTCTCCTGACGGACGATGGCTTTGGTATGCGACGCTCAGGCCGCGTCCCGAACCGCTCGCCATGTCGATCGACGCTGCGGTCGTCGCACAGCGCTACCGGCGGCGCGCGCCGGTAAAGGCAACAGTGGAATTGCGACTGAGATCGGCCGCGGGCGAAGAGTGGCTGGTGGCATCGCGGCCAGCTCAAGATCGTCTCGCTTTCTACTATGGTGCGAATGTGCAGTGGACGCGCGAGGGCCCCCGCTACCAATTGGAGCAAGGCGATGCGGAGCGTTCGGGTGGCACCGGGACCTTCATTTGGAGCTTTGCAACAGGATCAAGCCATCCCGCGGAGCAGGAACCGGGTTTCCCGTCGATCGGCCTGGTCAGCGGTCCGCATGGCGGCGTGCTCGCGAGCGAAGGCTTTGGCCGCGAGCTCGACCTCACGGAGACGCGCCCGGATGGCCGCAAAATCCATTATGGCCCACAACCCTATTATATTGGCGATCCGCGTGCGGCAGGCAATTGGCTGGCGAACTGTCCGCCGTCAGCGCCAATGGCACAGATTTGAGGTTGTGATTTAAGGAGGATTTGGGCTTCGTCGTAGTGACGAAGGAACGAAGATGAAGCCCAAATCCTCCTTGAAAAAATCGGCGCCGAAGGCCCCAGCTGAGCGGGTGGTGAAGGACATACGGCGTGCGACGCGCCGGCACTTCTCTGCAGAGGACAAAATCAGGATCGTGCTGGAGGGGCTGCGCGGCGAAGACAGCATCGCCGAGCTGTGCCGCAAGGAAGGCATCGCCCAGAGCCTGTATTACACCTGGTCGAAGGAGTTTATGGAAGCGGGCAAGCGTCGTCTGGCCGGCGATACCGCCCGAGCTGCGACCACCGGCGAGGTGCACGATCTGCGCCGCGAAACCCGTGCCCTGAAGGAATGCGTGGCCGACCTGACGCTGGAAAACCGTCTGCTCAAAAAAAGCATGATCGCGGATGGGGGCGACGAAGAATGAGGTATCCCGCATCTGAGAAGCTCGAGATCATCAGGATCGTCGAGCAGTCGCATCTGCCCGCCAAGCGGACGCTGGACCAGCTCGGCATCCCCCGCCGGACCTTCTATCGATGGTATGACCGCTACCTCGAAGGCGGGCCGGAGGCGCTAGAGGATCGGCCATCGGCGCCGAGCCGGGTGTGGAATCGCATCGGCAACGATATCCAGCAGCAGATCGTCGAGATGGCGCTGGACGAGTCCGAGCTATCGCCCCGCGAGTTGGCTGTGCGCTTTACCGACGAGAAGCGCTACTTCGTGTCGGAATCGACGGTTTACCGGCTTCTGAAAGCCCATGACCTGATCACCAGCCCGGCCTTCATCGTGATCAAGGCGGCCGATGCGTTCCACACCAAGACGACGCGGCCGAACGAGATGTGGCAGACCGACTTCACCTACTTCAAAATCATCGGTTGGGGCTGGGTGTATCTGTCGACCGTGCTCGACGACTTCTCCCGCTATGTCATCGCCTGGAAGCTTTGCACCACCATGCGCGCCGGGGACGTCACCGACACGCTGGAACTGGCGCTTGAAGCCTCGGGCTGTTCGTCAGCCAGGGTCGTGCAAAAGCCCAGGCTGCTCAGCGATAATGGTCCGAGCTACATCGCCGAGGAGCTGGCCCAATGGATCGGTGCCAACGGTATGAGCCATGTCCGCGGCGCCCCGATGCATCCCCAGACCCAAGGCAAGATCGAGCGCTGGCACCAGACCCTCAAGAACCGGATCCTGCTGGAAAATTACTTCCTGCCCGGCGATCTGGAGACCCGGATCGAGGCCTTCATCGACCACTATAATCACCGCCGATATCACGAAAGCCTCGGCAATGTGACGCCCGCCGACACCTACTTCGGCAGGGCAGACGCCATCATCCAACAGCGCGAAAGGATCAAACGGAAGACCATCGAACACCGACGCTTGCAGCACCGCAAGCTCGCCGCTTAATATCAACCCCAGGACGAGGCCCGCGCTCCGCTAATCAACGCCGCGATCTGCGCCAAATGTTCTGACGACAGACAGGTAGCGAGGTCGAGGCCGCAGAACTTGAGGAACTGGCGATGGTGGCTGAACCGGCGCAGATCGCCGGCCTCGGCCAGGATCGTCAGGGCGTTGATCGGACCGATACCGGGGATCATGCGCAGGAGCTGATAATCGCTGTTCGTCGCCAGCGCGTCATCGGCGATCCGCTCGATCTCGTTACGCTGCTGAATCAGGGTGCGTGCCTGGGCGATGACCATGCGGAACATGGCGACCGCCGTGGAATCTTCGTCGATCGGCAGCGCGATCGATGCACAGGCGGTCTCGTAAATATCGTTGACCACCCGGGCCTTGGAGACCTTGCGACCGATCAGCGGCCAGGCCTGTTCGGTGAACGCCTCGCGTCCGATCGAGGTGATGCTGCCCGGCGTCGGGAAGCGTTCGATCAACGCCAGGAACCAGTCGGACCGGCTGTTGCCGGCGAAACGCTCGATCTCCGGAAAATACAGTGGCAGATAATGCGTGAGAATCCGATGCCAGGTCTGGGTCTTCGCCTTCGATATGGCTTCATGCGTCTTCGACATCTCCTGCAGATCGTTGATCCCTGCCGCCAGCGGATCGACATAGCGCTGGGTCGCGCCGATCTTCAGCATGTGCAGGATGACTTGCGCGTCCTTGGAATCATTCTTGTCCCAGCCATTGTGCAGCGCTTCGCGTGTCCGGGCCAAGGCGACCGACGAAATCAGGCGCAGTTCGCACCCGGCGGACAGCAATCGATGCGCCAACGTGCGGTGATAGTTGCCGGTTGCTTCAAAGCCGACGATCACGGGCCTACCGATGGTCGTCAGATCGTCCGCCAGCCGGTCATAGTCCGCCTTCGTTGCCATGACGGTCATACGGCGTCGGCGGCCGCCCTCCGGTCGTTCGAGGAGAACCTCCTGGCGGTGCTTCGACATATCGATGGCTACCAGGACGGCGTCGGGTGGCGTAGAATACAGCTTGGTCATGATCGGTCAGCCTCCAAAGGGTTGTGTCGACAACTTCTCTTTAGAGACCTGCTGGCAGGTCATGACTGCCTTGATGAAGCCGGCGGGCGCTACGCGCCCTTGTCTCCATCAAGGCATCGCGGCCCTTCGAAAGGCTGCTTCCCAATGTGCTATGGGCACGAGCTACATCGCCGAGGAGCTGGCCCAATGGATCGGTGCCAACGGTATGAGCCATGTCCGCGGCGCCCCGATGCATCCCCAGACCCAAGGCAAGATCGAGCGCTGGCGCCAGACCCTCAAGAACCGGATCCTGCTGGAAAATTACTTCCTGCCCGGCGATCTGGAGACCCGGATCGAGGCCTTCATCGACCACTATAATCACCGCCGATATCACGAAAGCCTCGGCAATGTGACGCCCGCCGACACCTACTTCGGCAGGGCAGACGCCATCATCCAACAGCGCGAAAGGATCAAACGGAAGACCATCGAACACCGACGCTTGCAGCACCGCAAGCTCGCCGCTTAATATCAACCCCAGGACGAGGCCCGCGCTCCGCTAATCAACGCCGCGATCTGCGCCAAATGTTCTGACGACAGACAATCACCGTGGGGTCGATCGGCATGGACCGCGACCTGATGCAGGATTTCGTCGAAGGGATTTCCTCGCCGATGCTGGGGCGTTTGAAAGATCTGGTTGCGATGTTCGAACGCGGTGAATTCGACCTCGTCGCGCTCGGTCGCGTCCTCCTCGCCGACCCCAACTGGCTGGAGAAAATAGAACAGCATCGCATCGACGAATTGACCCCCTATGATCGCGCGACTGCGCTCAAACAGTATGAACATCATTAAAGATTCTGTTCGAAGTCTGCATAGTCGCTTTGCGGTCCGTCGAACGCGGTCGCAGTTCCCCAAGCTAGACGGAAGCGGTTCGCTGCGGTTCGCTAAGGTCCCCCCGGCTGCGACGGAAATATCTGCCGACCCGTTTGCGCTGCAATAGGCCCCGCGAGACGACCGCACCGTGCTGCCGGGCGGCGGCTCTCACCCAGCGATCTAGGTTGGCTGAGAACTGAGGCGAGCGCTAGATCTGACCGCGGCCGCGCTGAACAGGTCTGACCTGGAATCGACACTTCGATCGGCGCTCACAACCACGCGCGGTGGAGCGATTCGCGATCTGGCGCGGCACGAAGAGGCGATGGCGATTGCATTCGAAGCCCATGCGCTGGAGCGAAAGAACAAGCGCCTCCATGCCCCGCGTACCCGCCGCCGTCTCAGGCCAAGAGTGCCACTCACAACATCCTTGCCGCAAAATAGGCCCGCACCTCCTTCTGAAATTCCAGCGTCAGCCGCGAAGGCCGCGACACGTTCGACACGGCAAAGGCATATTCATGCTCGATTGGCGGATCAAAGGGTCGGGCGACCAGCGGATGGTGAAGATAGGGCTTAACGAGCAATTCGTTCAGTATCGCCATCCCGTTCCCGCGTGCGGCAAGCGCGCAGGCTGAACCGTGCGTGTGCGTTTCGATCGCCACTGTAGGGCGGAGGCCAAAGGCGGCGAACGCGGCATCGACCTGCGTGCGCCAGTGGCGCCCCGCGCCGAGCAGAATTAAAGGATGCCGGCCGATGTCGGACGGCGTGATTTCGCCGCGTCCGGCAAGCGGATGATCGCCGCGCATCACGCAAACCGATCCGCTCGAAACTATCTGCTCGATCGCTAGATCGCTTTCGTCGGTCGGCAGCTTGACGAAACCGCAATCAACATAACGCATCGCGATCATCGTCCGCGCGGTTTCGACGCTGCGCGAATCGATGCTGAACTCGACGCCCGGAAAGCGCTCCCGAAAGCGGGAGACGATGTCGGGCAGCACGCCTTCGGCAAAGCTCGGCGGCGCGACAATCCGGACGGTACCCGCCGAATAGCCCGCAATGTCACGCACCAGACTGTTGAATCGGTCGAGGCTTGAGAGCGAAAGCTCGACTTCCTGGATCAGCTTGGTGCCATCGGCGGTCGGTACCAGCTTACCGCGATCGCGATAGAAGAGATCGAAGCCAACCTGGGCTTCAAGCTGCGCTATCAGGCGGCTGACCGCGGGCTGGGACAGGGACAATTGCTTGCCAGCGGCGGTCGCCGATCCGGTGCGCATTATCTCGGCAAAAACGCGCAGCGCGCGGAAGCTGACATCCTTGTCGGGCTCGACGCCGGCGGGTGCGAGCGGCTTTCGCATCGTCAATCGGTACCGGCTACGACGACAGGCAGCAGTATGCGCGAGGCACAGTCGCCGCCCACATGGACGCTATTAACTGCCACGATGGGGGCAAGTCCTTCGACGCGCCAGTCGGTGCCCGGGTTGATGTCGAAATGGGGAAAATTGCTCCCCGCGATCTCGATACGGATGCGATGCCCGACCGCGAAACAATTGCTCATCGGGAACGAGGCGATCAGCACGCGATAAACCTTTCCGGGCTCCATCACTTCTGGCACTTCAAAGGAGTCTCGGAAGCGCATTCTCAACAGGCCATGCGCGATATTGAGCGCATAGCCCTCCGGATAGTCGGCGCTCACCGGATAAACATCAACAATTTTGATCATGACGTCGGTATCGAGGGCTGTCGAGCTTACGAAGAGTTCGGCAACCGCCTGACCGGTCAGTTCGACGTCGCTACCCAGCGGATCGGTTTCAAACACCAGCACATCCGTCCGATCGGCAAGCGGGGACCAGGGTTCGCGCGCGCCGAAGAAATCGGGTCCTTCGCGTTGGTCGAATCCCCCTGCTTCCATCACCGGGGCTCCCGATGCGATCGCGCCGCCGATTGTCGGCACCGGATGATAGGGGTCGTGAATGAAGCTCGACGTGTGGGAACCGGCTGGTGCCGCTTCGCGCAGCGCGGCGTCGGGATGCAAATAGAATGGCGTCAGGCGCATCGTCGGCAGCGGCCAGGAAGCGGCGGTGCTCCAACGTCCCCCATGGTCGAGCCGCCCGCTCGGGAGGCGCCGGCCGGTGCCGCCGCCCATTATGAAGAAGTAAACCGGTTCGGGCAGCGGGTCGATAGCGCTAGCCTTCATATGACGGTCGAACCACGCCTTTCGCAGCGCGCCATAATCACCAAACAGATGGTCGAGGGTCGACTGCGGCCCAAAGTCGGCATCCCCCGAATAGGTAAGCGAGCGCTTCCCATGCGTCCACGGCCCGAGAATCAACTTTACGGGGCCGCGCTTGAGCTTCGACAGAGCGACGAAATTCTCCACAGCGGTCAGCGCGTAAGGATCATACCAACTCGACATGTGCACCATGGGCACGTCGGCGAAGTCCTCGTACCAGCCGCGCGCATAAAGGCCCCGCTGTTTCCAGAAGTCGGTGAAACGATCCTCGTCCCATTGTTCGAGGACGAAATCCTCATATTCCGGCGCCGCCGCGATCGGCGAGTGGCCGGGGCGCCATTTCTCGACGCCGATCCATTCGCGAATGTCGGATGCCTCGAGCGCCGCGCGCCGCGCGGGATCAGCCAGCGTTTCCGGCGCAAGCAGCGCATGCTTGAGCGCCCAGGTCAGTTGCTTGAGTTCATAGGCGCCCCCTTGTCGGATGCCGCTGTGGTAGGCGCTCGAAAATCCGCCCGAATCGAGGAACATCGCCGCGAGGCCCGGCGGATCGAGCGTCGCGAGTGCGGCCTGCACATGCGCGCCATAGGACAGGCCGAGCGTGCCGATCCGGCCGTTGCACCACGGCTGCTGCATGATCCAGGCGATCGTGTCGGCGCCGTCCTCCGCCTCCGACATATATTTGCGGAACACGCCCTGCGAGCCATAGCGCCCGCGGCAATCCTGCAACACGAAGGCGTATCCGTGCGCTGCGAAATCGGCGGCAATCACGGGCTTCGACCGCGGCACCGGATCGGCGACCGAGAAATCGGCGTGGTTCGTGCCAGACTTGTCATAGGGCGTGCGTTCGAGCAGCACCGGCACGGCCTTGTCTTTGGCGCCTGCGGGTAGATAGATGTCGGTCGCGAGATGCACGCCATCGCGCATCGGCACCATGACGTTGGCGATCACCTGGGCGGTCATGGCCGCGGTCACCGCGCAGGCATCATATAGGTTGCCGGTGCACCGGGGCCGACCGGCAGTTCGAGCCCGGTCCAGAATCCGACAAGGCAAAGTCCGGTCAGTCCAATTGCCATCGAGAAGGGCAGCATCAGCGCGATTAGCGACCCGACCCCGAAATCGCGGCGCCAGCGCTGTGCAAGGACGAGGACGAGGACGAAGTTCGATGCAACGGGTGTCACGATGTTGAAGATCGAATCGCCCATCCGGTAGGCGGCCGTGGTCATTTCCGGCGAGACGCCGAGCAGCATCAGCATCGGGACGACAATCGGCGCCATCGCGCTCCATTTCGCCGAGGCCGAACCGATGACGAGATCGAAAATCGACGACATTAGCAGCAGTAGAATCAGCATCACCGGGGTCGCAAGATGCTGGGCGCGCAGCCAGTCGGCGCCGTTGATCGCGAGCACCGGACCAAGGTTCGACCAGGCGAACATCGCGATGAAATGCGCGGCGAAGAATGCGATGACGAGAAACGGAGTCATGGTCGCAAGGCCGTCGGTCATCATCTTGACCACGTCGCGGTGCGAGGTGACGGTGCCGACCGCGGCGCCGTAAGCCCAGCCGCTGACGAGGAAGAGCAGCATGAAGCCTGCCACGAGCGAGGCGTAAAATGGTTCGAACCGGGCCGGCCCCAATGCCCCTGCATCGACCAGCGGCGTATAGCCGGGCCAGAAGAGGAAGGCTGCGAATAGGGCAATCACCGCGAAAGCAGCGAAGCCCGCGCGGCGCAGGCCGCGGCGCTGCAACACGGGATCGGCATGATCGTCGATCTCACCCTCGGGCGGCGGATCGCGCCACACACCGAGCCGGGGCTCGACGATCCGGTCGTTGACGAACCAGGTGATCGGCACGAGCAGCAATCCGAGCGCGGCGGTGAAATACCAATTGCCGAGCGGGTTGAGCATATGATCGGGGACGAGCAGCGCGGTCGCCGTTTTCGTGATCCCGAGCATCAGAACGTCAAACTGACCTGGCACCAGGTTGGCGGCGAAAGCGCCCGATATCCCGGCATAGGCGATCGCAATGCCCGCCAGCGGATGCCGCCCGGCGGCGGCAAAGATGATCGCCGATAGCGGAATCAATACGACATAGGCGGCATCGGCGGCCTGATGCGACAACAGGCCGATCAGAAAAATCGCCGGGCTGAGAAAGCGGCTTGGCACGCCGCGCATCGCGCGCGTCATCAGGGCGGTGAACAGTCCCGATCGCTCGGCGACGGCGGCCCCCAGCATGACGACAAGGATCAGCCCCAAGGGAGGAAAGCTGGCCATGGTGTCGGGCATGGCGGTCAGCAGCTTGCCGATATTTTCCGCCGAAAGCAGACTTTTGGTGACCAGTATTTCGCCATTCACCGGATTGACCGCGCTCCAGCCCCAGCTTGCCGCAGCCGCCGATACGGCGACCAGCAGCGCGATCAGACCAAGGAAGATGAAGACCGGGTCGGGCAGGGCATTGCCCCAGCGCTCGACCCGGTCGAGCCACTTTTGCGTCTTGCCTGACATCGTCGAACCGCCCCGCATCGCTGATTCCGTGATGGCCGCGCCGGTTCCGGCGCGGCGCATCGGTTTACATCTTCACCGAGAAGCTGGCGTAGAGGAAGCGGCCACGCGCGTCATAGGTGTAGATGTCGTAGTTGATGGGCGCATTGGCGTAAGAAGCAGGCGGCGCCTTGTCGAACAGATTGTTCACGCCGATCGCGAAGCGCGCCGTATCGTCGCCGATGTTGAAGCCGAGTTCGACGTCGGTGTAGATGATCGACCGGGTCCGGTCGTCCTTGACCGCGTTGACCACATCGCTCGTCGGGCCAATGTAGCGCGCGCGCAAGGTCGCATCCACCGTGTCGCCGGTCCAGCCGAGCGACGCCTGCCCCTTCCAGTGCGGATAAGTTGATCGCGGAGCATCGCCGCGGCCGGCGCGCTCGTCGACGATGGGGTCGCCTCCCGCGGGGTTGGGCGCGGTGGTCTTGAACGAATGGAGATAGGACGCATCGACGACCGCCGAGATGCGGCCGATGCTGGTGCTGAAATCATAGCGCAGCGTGGCGTCGACCCCATCGGTGGTGATCGAGTTGAGGTTCTGGGCGCCCTGCAGCAGTTCGAGGATCGCGCCGGTCCCGCTGTCGCGGCTGACGAGGTCGCAGAATATTCCACCGCGAACGGCGCAAAGCTGAAGGATCTGGGTCGCCGACTGCGAGGCGATCGCGTCCTTGATCTTGATCTTGTAGTAATCGACGGTCAGCGACAGGCCGCGCACCGCGCGCGGCGAGATAGCGATGCCTGCGCTGAACGTGTCGGCTGTTTCCGGCTTGAGGCCGGGGTTGCCGCTGATGACGCCCGGGATCAGGCCATTGAGGTTGTAATTGGCCTGGTTATATCCGGTCGGCACGCCGGCGCAGCCTGGCAGGCCGGGGTTCGCAGATGCGCCGCCGTTGCACGGGTCTGTCCCCTGGAAGCTTGTCTGGCGGGCACCCTGATATAGTTCGAGGATCGAAGGCGCGCGAAAGCCCTGCGAGTAAGTGCCGCGGAACAATATGTCCTCGATAGGACGGTAGCCGACGCCTGCCTTCAAGGTAACCTTGTTGCCGACCGTCGAGTAATCCGAATAGCGCCCGGCGAGGCTGAGCTCGAGGCTCTCGGCAAATGGCTGGTTGCGGAAAACCGGAACATTGAGTTCGGCATAGGCTTCATGGAGGTCGTAGCTGCCAACGGTCGCGGTCCGGGTTTGCCCGGTCGTCTTCGCATATTGGGAGGCGAGGTAGAGCGAGGGTGCGTTGACCACCGGATCGGGCGCATCGAAGCCGCGGTTCTGACGATATTCGTACCCCACCGCTAGCGCCACCGGTCCGGCGGGCAGGTCGAACACATTGCCCGTCACGTTGAATGCGGCATTGTAGAGCTCGGTGCGGTTATATTCGCGCGTCGTGAAGCGGATATAGGCCGCCTGTGCGTCCGTCATCGGTGCGAACAGGTTGATCGGCACGCAGCCGGCATTCGCTGCGCAGGTCGCGGGCGAGCCGAGGCCCAAGAACAGATTGTCGTAGTTGATTCCGTTCTCGGCGGTCGTGTGGATGGCATTTTTCGAATAGGATCCGAAGACGTCCCAGCGCCATTCGCCGTCGCCGATCATGAAACTGCCGTCGAGACCTGCCGACACCCGGATCGTTTCAACGTCCTGCAGATTGTTGCGGTTGCCGACGTCGGTCATGACCTTGCGAATGCGCCAGGCGCTGTTCGCAGCGAAGCCGATGGCGTTGGCAGCCGGTACCCCGTTAGCGGTGCCAAACGGATTGAAGGCCTGATTGTTCGGGATCGAAAATCCGCGCACGGTTCCCGATGAGCCGCCGATATCGAGCAGGACTGGCGAGAAGAGCTGGTTCGACTTGCGGCGGTTGTAAACGCCTTCCAGTTTGATCGAAACATTGTCCGAAAGCTCATAGTCGAAGCGGCCGTAAAAGCCGTAACGTTCCGAGGGACCCGCCGAATAGATGCCCTGCGCCTGCGTGTTGTAATAATCGCCTGGCAGCGCGCCGACATGAAACGCATTGTCGGCGAGCGCCCCGGCGCCGATCGTCGCGCCGCTATTGAGGATGATCGGGTTTGAAGAATTGGCAAAGCCGGTCGCGGTGCCGAAATAGGCGTTGTTCGACAGGCCCGGCAGGATGAACAGACCGTTGGGATTGGTGCCAACCGAAGTGGCCGGCACCAGCGTCTGCGTGGTCAGCTCGCGTGCGTCGGTACGGATGGGGCGCGACCGAAAATAGCTGCCCGACAGGATGACCGAGGCACGGTCCCATGTCTTGCCGACGGTCAATTTGCCCCCGAGTTCGGCGCCGTCGCCGTGGCTGGTCACGCCCGCGCGAACCGATCCTCGCAGCCCGTCGAACGGTTGGACGGTCTTGATATTTACCACCCCCGCGATTGCGTCGGCGCCGTAAATGGCGGACGCACCGTCCTTCAGGATTTCAATACCGTCGATCATACCCTGCGGCAGCGTGTTGAGATCGACGAAGTCACGGAAGCCACGCTGGCCGACGCCATCGACCCAGCGGTGCCCGTCAACGAGCACGAGGACCCGGTTGCCGCTGCCCTCGGCGCCGCCCAGATAGCGCAGGTTGATCGAACTGGCGCCGTAGGAGGTTCCCTGCGTGCCGTTGGAATTAAGGCTGACACCTGCCGACGGCAGCTTTTGCAGCAGGTCACCGATCGACGAACTTCCCGACTTGGTGATGTCTTCCGACGTCAATGTCAGAATAGGACCGACCGAGTCTGCATCCTTGCGCCCGATGCGCGACCCGGTGACAATGATCTCGCCGCTGCCAGCTGCATCTGTTGCCGCCTCATCCTCTGCGTCTTGAGCATGAGCGAGCGCAGGCCATGCAAGCGCGGCGAGGCTGATGCCGGCGATGGCAGCAAACCTCGCGGCCTGTCGGCGCCGGATGAAACGAGCGGATGCGATGGTCATATTGTCCCCCCAAATTGCGATTCGGTCACTGGCTTAGGGCCAACTGTTCCCCCAAAAAATATTATGACGGTCGCAAATGCGCTCATACCGAAAGTGCATGACATTGCCCTGCTTTGCGCACGCTTGGTATGGAGTGAAGCGGAGGAACGGTACTCATGTCATCAGCCTACCGGCTCACGCCTACCCGCAGACACCTCATCGGCGCTGGCGTTTCCGTCGTCCTTCTGCCGGTTCTGGCCGGAGCCGGGAAGCGGCCTCTGCGGATCAGCCTGCTCGGCCAATCACTTATCAAAACCGACCTGCGCAAGCTTGGCTGGAGCGAGCTCGAGGCGTTCGGGCACCTGTTCAAAGGGCGCGACGCCGTTTTCACCGATCTTGAAACGGTAATTGCCGGCCCACTCGCAGGGGAATCGACGCGGCCTGCCGATAGCGAGGTGCTGCACGTCGCCGATCCTACGGTTATCGATTGCCTCCTGAAAATCGGGGTCAATATCGTCGCAACGTCGAACAATCACGCCTGGGACCTGGGCAGCGGCGGGATATTGTCGACCATTGACGCGCTGGAGACCCGAAATCTCGTCTATGCCGGAAGCGGCCGCAACCTCGCTGCAGCGAGCGCTCCCGGCTTGTTGCAGGCGCGCGCCCGGGTGGCGCTTGTCGCGGCGGCGGCGGGTGCAATCCGCGATGGTGCGGCTGCCACCGACACAAGGCCGGGCGTCAACGAGCTGCGCCGCGGAGCAGACGGAGCGCTGGTCGGAAGCGACGTCGAACGTTATCTAGCCGCCATCCGCATTGCCGCAGCCAGCGGGGCGACAGTGATTGCCTATCTGCACAGCCATTATTGGGAGCCGCGCAAGTCCGATACGCCGGCTTCGCAGCGCGACCTCGCCCGCCGAGCGATCGATGCCGGCGCCGTCACATTCGTTGCCCACGGCGTGCCTGAATTGCAGGGCATCGAATATTACC
Source organism: Sphingopyxis sp. GC21 (assembly GCF_025727575.1). Lineage (NCBI taxonomy): Bacteria > Pseudomonadati > Pseudomonadota > Alphaproteobacteria > Sphingomonadales > Sphingopyxidaceae > Sphingopyxis > Sphingopyxis sp. GC21. The sequence goes on from NZ_CP095845.1 coordinate 3,296,533, forward strand.
GTGGGGCGCCGCTCTTCCACGGCCTCTCGTCCTTTATCTTCCAATCCGAAAAGCCTCACGGCGCCTATGGCCCGGAAGCGTGGCAGTCGGTGATTGCCGAACTTGACGTCATTGATGGCGGCGTAGCCCGTGCAGAGATTATCCCCGTTCAACTCGATGCCGAAGGTGTCGACTACGGGGGGCGGCGGGTGAAGGGTAGCCCGCAGCTTGCCACAGGGCCTTCGGTCGGCGTCATCTGCACGCGCCTCGCTGACCTGAGTGACGCTCTTGGATCCTCTGTCTTTTTCGAGGCCGGTCGGCCGCGAAGCCGTGGCGCAACGGCTGTGAAAATTGTTCCGAAGCTTCCACGGAGCTGACCGCCAGGCAGCGATCGATGCTCTGGAATCCAGTCGGAATTTGGCGGAGCTCGTGGGCGACGACGAGCCTGAGATTAAGATATTCACAACGACATAGAGGCATATTGGGCCTCGATAGCCGTGGCGTTAGTCGGCACCATCACACTCCGGCCTTAAGCATGATCGATCAAAATACTAATCTCGGTTTGGCCGCTCGGTATCTGGTCGACGACCTTCCAGGTGCGCGGCAAGTTGGCGCACGGCTTAATGGGATTCTCTGCAAGATCGAAGCCGGCGAGTCACCCTCGGCAGCAACGCTACAGTTTCTTGCAGAAAGGGGCCTGGAAGCTATTCGCGCTTGCGTGATCAGCCAGCGGGATTGGTCAGAGTTTTCGGAGCAAGCCGAGGCCGAGCGTAGAGAGCGGATCGAACGTGCCGAGCAAAAGGCGGCAGACGACGCAGTGGCCCTTGCGCAGGCTGCGGAAAGCAGAGCCGCGACAGTTAAACAATATTTTGCCGAGCGCGAAAATGACCCTGTATTTCGTCGGCGGCGCGAGTCCAAAGAGCTCCGGAATCGTTTCGGAATCGGAAATGTTGATGCCGATCAGTACCGTCGCATCATGAGGCTGCTTTCGGAGCTTGCTGCCGGGCGGCGGCTCTCACCGAGCGACGTAGCATGGCTGAGAACCGAGGCCGATTATTGCTGGACCGATGCGGTCAGTCACGCATGGCACACTGCCGAAGCGAAAGCCTTCACCGAAGAATGGGAACGAAGCCAAGACCCTTGGACGGCGGTGAATGCCAGCGGCCACTGGCGGAAGGCAGGAGAACCGAGGCGATCGCTAGATCTGACCGCGGCTGCGTTGAAAAGGCCAAATCTGGAATCGAAACTGCGATCAGCGCTCACAACCACGCGCGGTGGAGCGATGCGAGATCTGGCGCGGCACGAAGAGGCGATGGCGCTTGCATTCGAAGCGCATGCGCTGGAACGAAGCAGCTACCGACCATGCACGCTCTTGGGCGCGCTGCATATGGAGGCCGGTAATCTAGCCGCTGGTCACAGCTGGTACGAAAAAGCAGAAGAACTCGGCGCTCCTAGTGAGGCGATTGATGGTGAACTTCGTGCCCTGATGGCTCGATGCGCGCCGGAGGAGCGCGAGCGGATTCGCAGATTCTTGCTGCAGCACGCACCTGACAGGTTTGCTTACCTCGGCCGCTGACCGGCGGTCGTTGGCCGCTTCTCGCGCCGCCTCGGCGTGGTGCTTCCGGATTGTAATGAAATTAAATCCGTCTGCGTAGGGTGTGCTAACCGATGATGCAGAGGCGTGCTTCCAGATTTCCCCCGAGGGGAACTTTATCATGGAAATCAAAGGGGTTACTGGTTGCGGGAGTAGGATTTGAACCTACGACCTTCAGGTTATGAGCCTGACGAGCTACCGGGCTGCTCCATCCCGCGTCAACCAGAGCGCGGCGCCATTTGGGGCCGCAAAAACAGCAAAAGGCCGGCATCGCTGCCGGCCTCTAACTTTGTGAATGGGTTTCTTTTCGACCTTACGCCGGCTGCAATGCCTGGCGACGTCCTACTCTTCCGTGGCTTAAGCCAAAGTACCATCGGCGCTGTCAGGTTTCACGGCCGAGTTCGAGATGGGATCGGGTGGGTCACTGACGCCATGGTCACCAAGCAATGAAGCCGGCGTAGGTCAAAAAGGGTTTCAATCGATGTCCGTGCAATACTGTCTGATCAATCATCCACTTATCGCGGACAATCCTGACAGGATTGTCGTTGATGGTGGGACTCTTCAAGCGCGAATAGAGCAATTAGTATCGGTTAGCTCCATGCGTTACCGCACTTCTACATCCGATCTATCAACGTGGTGGTCTTCCACGGCTCTAAGAAATCTTATCTTGAGGGAGGCTTCCCGCTTAGATGCTTTCAGCGGTTATCCCGTCCATACATAGCTACCCTGCTGCGCGGCTGGCGCCACGACAGGTACACCAGAGGTATGTTCAACCCGGTCCTCTCGTACTAGGGTCAACTCCTCTCAAATTTCGACGCCCACGGCAGATAGGGACCAAACTGTCTCACGACGTTCTGAACCCAGCTCACGTACCACTTTAATTGGCGAACAGCCAAACCCTTGGGACCTGCTCCAGCCCCAGGATGTGATGAGCCGACATCGAGGTGCCAAACGATTCCGTCGATATGAGCTCTTGGGAATCATCAGCCTGTTATCCCCGGCGTACCTTTTATCCGTTGAGCGATGGCCCTTCCACTCGGGACCACCGGATCACTATGACCGACTTTCGTCTCTGCTCGACTCGTCAGTCTCGCAGTCAGGCAGGCTTATGCCATTGCACTCTCGCAGACGGTTTCCAACCGTCCTGAGCCTACCATCGCGCGCCTCCGTTACTCTTTAGGAGGCGACCGCCCCAGTCAAACTACCCGCCACAGAGGGTCCCTGATCCAGTTTCATGGATCGAGGTTAGACATCAGAAAACAACAGGGTGGTATTTCACCTATGGCTCCACGTCAGCTGGCGCCAACGCTTCAAAGCCTCCCACCTATGCTACACAGTTCTTTCCTAATGCCACTCTGAAGCTGCAGTAAAGGTGCACGGGGTCTTTCCGTCTAACCGCGGGTACTCCGCATCTTCACGGAGAATTCAATTTCGCTGAGCATCTCCTGGAGACAGTGGGGAAGTCGTTACGCCATTCGTGCAGGTCGGAACTTACCCGACAAGGAATTTCGCTACCTTAGGACCGTTATAGTTACGGCCGCCGTTTACCTGGGCTTCGTTTCGGAGCTTGCACCCCTCCACTTAACCTTCAGGCACCGGGCAGGCGTCACACCCTATACGTCGTCTTGAAGCCGACTTAGCAGAGTGCTGTGTTTTTGCTAAACAGTCGCTACCCCCTGGCCTGTGCCCCCCACAAATGGTTGCCCAAATGTGGGGCCTCCTTCTTCCGAAGGTACGGAGGCAATTTGCCGAGTTCCTTCAGGAGACTTCTCTCAAGCGCCTTGGTATACTCTACCATCCCACCTGTGTCGGTTTAGGGTACGGTCTATACGGTGGGGCTATTTCCTGGATCTGCTTCGAAGCCTGCCAATCCAATAAGGACAGACAACTTACGC